>NZ_JBQEOY010000001.1:0-2336458 GCF_052045345.1 Serratia sp. 22264 | reverse complement strand
AGCGTCGCTGCGGTTTTATACAGCAGGCTGCTACCGATATCTGCCTCAAAGGCATGCTGTTGCGAAACGGTAGCGTTGTCCGTTGCGGTGGAATTGCGCAGATCGTTGATGATGGCCAGGGTCACTGCCGTTTTATCTGTCCCCAGTGCGGTGTAGGTAGCCAACTGCGCTGCCGTTGCCGCTACGCCGTGAACGGCGGTGAAAACGTGTTGAACAAAGGCGCTGCCTGTCAGGTTGGCACCCTTGGCCTGGAACTCGGTTGAATTGATCAGTTTAGTGGTCAACGCATTATAGGTGACGCCATAGGCTAACTGTTTGCTCCAGGTGTCCAGCCCCTGAGCATCAACGCCACGATCCGGCACCCCCAGATACAGGGCAGCGACCTGTTCCTGATAGGACAACGCAGGTAATTCACCGGCATTGTAAACATGGGTCGCATTAATAAACTGCGTCTGTGCAGCCGCATCGGTCGCAGTAACGACACCACGCAGCGTGCTGATGATTTCCAGCACAACATCGGCGCGGGTTGATGTGCCGGCAGCCAATTTGTTGACATAGTAGCTGGTTTCTACCGCCGAAGGAGCGCGCAGGTAAGCGTTGTTATACAGGAGAGAGACAAACTGTTGATCGTTGTACAGGGAGGCTGGCGCCTTCGCGTTGACGAAAGAGGTAGCCAACTGTACAAGAGTCTTGGTCCCGTTAGCGAGTTGCGTCCCGTAGGTGTTGATGCTTGCAGCCACCTGAGTTGCACCCACCACGTAGAATAAGGCTTCCACATCCGCAGCGTTCGCTTTTGCCGTTGATGACGCAGCAGAATACAATGCGGTATCGATTTGTGTTTCAAACGTCTGCTGTGCCGTGAGCGTGGCGCTATCGAACCCGCTGTAATACAACACGTCGGTGACCATTTTAGCCACGATGCTGTTAACGCTTGCGCCTGAACTCAACAACGACTGGATATAACTGGCGTCTGCTGTTGTTTTATAAATATTGCTGTAAACCTGGTTTAAGATAGCGGTATCTGTTTTTCCAGCATATTTCCCAGCCCCTTCGCTGCCGCTGAATAACGCGGTGACAAAGGAATCGGCGGTACGAGAGCCGTTTTCAAGCTGCTTGCCAAAATACTCATAGCTAGTTTCATCCAGATTACGCCCTAAAACAGCATA
This sequence comes from Serratia sp. 22264, assembly GCF_052045345.1. Classification (NCBI taxonomy): domain Bacteria; kingdom Pseudomonadati; phylum Pseudomonadota; class Gammaproteobacteria; order Enterobacterales; family Yersiniaceae; genus Serratia; species Serratia sp. 22264. The sequence goes on along the minus strand of NZ_JBQEOY010000001.1, from coordinate 2,335,292 downwards.
AGCAAGCGCAACAGCTTCTTGTTGATAAATTAAACTGGCCATATAGGTTACTTCCTTAAAAAGATATTGATATCAATGTATGTCAATGAACGCGCGAGTTCGAAGCTCACCCGTACCCGAACCCCGTTGCCATGGCAAAGGGGTTTAGATTTATTTGGTTATTAAAAGTCGCGCTATTGCACGTTTTTAATAACTGATTAGTTTGATGCTGCTATTGGCAATGTAGTTTTGATAGCCAACGTAAGAAAAAGAATTAGCGTGCCTTAACCCTATTTTCTTTAAAGCGTTACGGCGGTGTGCATAAACTGTTTTTAATGATATTTTCATTGACTCTGATATGTCTTTAAAAGAAATCCCTTTCAAAAGTTCGTCCATCACTTGTTTTTCTCGTTTTGATAATAGCTTTGCTTTATTCCCTGGCTGTCGACTTATACTGTTGAAACTGGGGATTAGCTGTTCAATTGGCATTTTTTTAGACATAAAACCATATATCCAGGTTAGCTCTCTCACTGTTTTTTTTGGCATGTCGATGAACAAGATTGCTTCCGCACCAATACATGAGAGTCGCTCGAGAACTTTTTGCGTTCTAAGGTGTGAGCCCATGGCCACCAATACAATATCATCGCTCCCTATCTTTTCAGATATCTCAATGGAACATGATTGATTTGCCATTATTATGTTTATAGAATAGGCATTAACATGAAAAATCCTCTCACAGCCCAAGGCAAAAAAAGTATCATCAGAAATTATGTGTGTTTTCAATTATCCGCCAAGAAACAGGAAGTTGAACTATTAAAAATTAATGATGTGAGCTATTGCATTGCATGCCATTCAAATTTCCAAGGTCAAGTCCTGTACGATATAGGTGGTTTTTAATGACATCTGACGTCCTATTCCTTATAAAAGAAATAGGGCGTTTTTTTTCTATTTCATGTGCATATAAAAAATTAAATTTTATATCATTGAGTTAATGATGCTAAACTTTAAGCTGTTTTAGTTATGTATAAACTCTCGATGTCGCTGGTTTTATACATTAAGTTCGTTGATCTGCCGTGCAGCAGAAGTCAGTGCCTGTTCACGTTTTTCGGGACCAAGATTCAACCCTTCAGCGATAACAACCTGAATGTCGGTCACTCCGATAAAACTAAATATTGCACGCATATAGGCTTCTGCATGTTCCATAGCCGCTGCTGGAGACTCTGGACCGTAGTAGCCACCACGTGCGACGGCAAGCACAACCTTTTTGCTACCGGCCAAACCTTGCAGCCCTTTATCTGTGTAGCGGAATGTCTTACCGTTAACAGTAATCCGGTCGACCCAAGCCTTGAGTTGACTAGATATGCCAAGGTTGTATAGCGCAGTGCCAATAACAACGATATCAGCGGCCAGGAATTCATCCAGCACATGCAGAGTCGTGTCGTTTTCTCCGGTAAGATCCTGGGCGGCAGCAAGATAGGCACCAGAGAGATGAGGGATCGGATTGCCTACGAGATCATGGTAAGAGACAGATATCGCAGGGTTCTTTATCTTAACTTTACTAACAATATCAGCAGATAACTGACGGCTGACTGAGTTATGGCCAAGAATACTAGAGTCAAGGTGGAGCAATTTCACGTGTGGTTCCTTACAAGGGACAGGTTTAAAATGAATACTAAAATCATATTTACAGGCATACAAGAAGGCACATAAATGATACCAAGGACCGTTCGAGTCCTATTGGACATTATTTTTAGACTAAGTTGCTGAATACACTCCTTGAAAAAAAGAATATTCATTTTTTAAAAACCTTTATCGCAGATTGAATCCAGCTTAGAAAATTGCCCTGTTCGCGGTCTTATCCATCGAGAGTCAGGCGATTTTCACCCATGCCTGGCGTATAGAAGGTGCTGATGGTTGGGGGGGGGGTGTATACCATTCATCTCAGGAATTACCTGATGAGGGTTCGCGCCTCAGCGTGTTTCTCTTTGGATAAGGTATGTTTTTCAAGGTTTTTGATTAATGGTTTACTGCGTCGGTCAGGTATTTGGTATTGTTAATACTGCGTTCTTATCAAGCGCTGGTCGTAGGGGAACAAGCTATATTATATTTCAACTGGAGTGATAGGCGTTGGCACTTCAGACGCATTTCATCAAAAAAATCCCGTCGCTGGAAAAAAATGAAGAAAGTTACGAATATTCCTATATGCAATGGGGGTGGGGAATTACTCTTGCTGTTAAGTTGTGACTTGGCTATCTTAAATAAAATAATGGTGATGTATTTTGTTGTCAGTATTACGGTTGGGTTACCAACTACTTTATCCACTTGCCTGCAGAATTTTTTGCGGTTTTTTAAAAGTTTACTATTTTGAGTTCAAATTTTTTTTATGCAATCTGTTTACTAATCATCGCAGGATTGGCTGGCTATGCTATGGGGTGGCTTCTTTTTCTCGTCTGATTATACGGCATGGTTAAGCAAGTACTATAAATTAAGTTTCAGAACTCAACCTGGAAACTAAACTCGTTAAGCTTGTTGCGGAACTTGTCTGTAATGCATCGTCCCTATCCAGCTTGTAACAAGCGAAACATAAATTAGTGTTAATTGGGCGACGGCAGTCTAACCCAAGTTTGCAACATCGCTTCGCCCTGAAAGCGTTCCTTAGCGCTTATTACAACGAGGCAACCTCTAATATGAATCATGGAGTTATCTTATGTCTGATCTCTCAAATATGCGACCATCCACAAAACGTGTGAGCAAAACCCGTCTTGCGGTCTTCCTCATCAGCAGTCTTGCCTCCGCCGGCTTTGCCAACACCAGCCATGCTGAAGACAAATATCCGCTGAGTCAAAACGCCTTCAACAAGCCGCTTCCTGGCCAGCAGGCGGTGCCGACCGCAAGCGAAGCCAAGAACCTCGCGACGCTTGAAGCGATCGACTTCACCGCCTATAACAACAAAAACTGGGACACACTGCGCAAGTCCTATGACAAAAATCTTGTCGTTACGTATACGGACGGGCATTCGACCAAGGGCGTTGACGCTTATCTCGCCGATTTGAAGACGCGCTTTACTTTCGCGCCGAATGTTCGCGTGACAGGGCACCCGATCAAGTTTGCGAGCGGGGACTGGACCGCATTGATGGCAGTCTCGGAAGGAACTTTCAGCCAGCCGCTGCAGAATTCTGCAGGCGCACCGATTAAACCTACGAACAAGCCTTTCAAAATTAACATCGTCACCATTTCCCATTGGAAGGACGGCGTTATCGATCAGCAATATGTGTTCTTCGACAACGCTGCCGTTTCGCAGCAGATCGGTGTTGCGCCAGCGGCGATTGGCCAGGATTACGGCCCGAAAGATACCAAGAGCCTGTTCCCGCCAGTTGGCCAAGCTCACCTGGATTATGTTATCCAAAAACGCCTCTTTGCACTCGACGAAATGGATTTCGACGTCTTTGGTCTTCCGCATCTGACTCGTCTGCCAGAGACCCACAGTAAAGATATCCTGGTTATGTGGCCCGATGGACATGTGACTCATGGTCTGGAACCTCATACACAAGATATTAAGGAATTGTTCGCCTTTGCACCAAACCTCATTATCCGCCAACATCCGGTTCGATTTGGTACTGGCGAATGGACAGCACTTGTAGGCGTCATGGAGGGCACTTTCACCGGCAAGATGCGAAATCCGGCCGGTGGAGCCCCGATTCCCCCTACGGGTAAGCAATTCAAGGTCACAATGACCACTTTAAGCCATTGGAAGGACGGTGTGATGGATGCTGAGTATCTGATCTATGACAACGCCGCGTTTATGAAGCAACTCGGTCTTACACAGTAAGTGAATCCAGATGTCGCCGCTACGGTTCGTGGTGGCGGCAAACAATAACATGCAGGGATGATGGGGATATGAGGCTGCCGGATTTGGTCCAGGGGGCACGAGGAGGGGACTGGAAGATGCTCTATACGGCGCCGGCGATAGTTATCTTCGCCGGCGCAACGGGGATCAAAATCAGCGTTGATACACTGGACAAATGTTTTTGCCCTCCGTCACAGCTCCTTAGACGCTTGCAAGGGAGATCTTCTGGCGAACCAAAGGCAGTACACGACTACCAAGCAATTCAATTGCCTGCATGATGTCGCGATGAGACATGGACCCCACAGCAAGCTGGATCAATGTACGTTGGTGGCCAAATAACTGGTGCATGCGCACGATTTTATTAGCAACTTCCTCCGGCGACCCGACTAAATAAGCACCATCCGAAAGGATTTTTTGGTCGAAGGATGCCCTGGTCATTGGAGGTATTCCGCGTTCAGCGCCAATGCTATTCATAATCGCTGAATCACCAGGAAAATACTTATCGGCGGCTTCACGTGTCGTAGGTGCGACAAAGCCATGCACACTGATGGCTGTCGGCTGTGGCTGATGACCATGTTGGGTTAACGAATGACGATAGAGATCGAAAAGTGGGGCGAACTGAGATAACTTGCCCCCCAGCATAGCCAGGGCCATTGGAAGGCCATCCCGCCCCGCCTGCACGACGGACTCAGGGTTACCGCCGACTGCCCGCCAGATCGGCAACAGTTTTTGCACTGGCCTTGGATGGACGATCACGTTGTGCAACGGGCTGCGAAAACGTCCCGACCACGTCACGGGTTCATCTTTGCGCAAGGCCAATAGTAGTTCGAGCTTCTCTTCAAACAGGGCTGTATAGTCGTTTATGCTATGACCGAACAATTGGAAAGACTCCAGGAACGCCCCTCGTCCAGCCATGATCTCAGCTCGACCTTGCGAGACCAGATCAAGGGCGGTGAATTGTTCGAAAACCCGCACTGGATCGTCGGAACTGAGTACCGTGACTGCGCTGCTCAGGCGAATTTTGTGTGTGCGAGCTGCGGCTGCAGCCAGAATCACCGCCGGTGCGGGCACACTGAATTCCTTTCTGTGGTGTTCACCTAAACCAAATACGGACAATCCGACCTGATCAGCCAAGACTATCTCTTCGATAATTTCGGGAATTCGTTGTGCAGCAGCGACTTTATCTTCGCCGAAACCGACGTCTGCGAACGTGAAAATGCCTATTTCCATTTTTATATCACCTCTTTAATAGTGATAGATGATAAGAATAGAAAATTGATTGTGTAAAGGAGGCACATTTGAGTGCCCTGGTAACATTAGAATCATTACCCTCGGTAGATACATCTTAGTTTTTGTAAACTCCCGGTGACCATCTGCTGGAATGCCCTGTAAAACCGTTTAGTGAATCATTTAACAGCAGATATCTGAATATCCACGGGTTCCTGCCCTTGAATGGTGCTCAGAAAAGACGAAGGGCTCTGGTTTTTTGCTGAATTGATTTTGAGCGATGGCCAGATTTTGAAGGGCTTTCAGAAGGCTTGGGGACTGTGGCTTTTTGAGTCGTTAAGAGACATTTGATAGTTACTCCATAATCAAACTTAAATGACCTCATATCAGACGACCAATTCCTTCCGATGCGGAGGGAAAACTGAAGATGTACCAGGATGAGATTACATGTGAACGAGGTGCGATAAGATCGCAGAATAGCAAAAAGCCCGCTCAGGTTTCCCTGAGCGGGCTTCTCTAATATGGCTCCTCTGACTGGACTCGAACCAGTGACATACGGATTAACAGTCCGCCGTTCTACCGACTGAACTACAGAGGAATCGTGTGAACGGGGCGAATAATAGCGGGGTGCCGTGGGTTTGTCAAAGCACTAAAGTGAGGAAAAAGCGCGTTTGCTGTCAGAATGAGCATGTTGCGTCGTTTTTCAGCACTCATCCCGTCCATTTGCGGGGTTTGCCATCAGAAAACTCCTGCCATTGTCCTTGCACCGGCGATTGCACGCTTATGGTGCGAGTGGGTGAAAGGGCATTCCCGACCGGCCAGAGTGCCAAAAAAATTCCTCTGCGCGGTTAGCGCGCAGGTCCCCGTTCAGCCTCCTGAGGGCAGCGATCGTCCCCATTTGCTCACTGATATGTAGGATGAATAATCAGAAAATATGTATTGGCCGTCACAATGGCTGGATTTTTGCTTACCTAAATGCGGGTAATGCGACTGCGCTCTCGCGCAAATTATTTTCCCCGTCTACACATAAAGTGATTGCTCCGCGCCTTTGGGCGTTTTGCTAAAACAGTGCTGAGGAAAACAACAATGTCATCGAAATTCATTAAAAGTCCGCTCGCTGCTCTGCTTATCGGTTGTTTAGGTTCTGCTTTTTACGCTCAGGCCGATATCGTTATCGGCGTTGCCGGGCCCTTCTCCGGGCCGAATGCGACCTATGGCGATCAGTACTGGCGCGGTGCTTCGCAGGCGGCGGCGGATATTAACGCTGCCGGTGGGATTAAAGGGGAAAAAATCAAACTGGTGCAGGGCGACGACGCCTGCGAACCGAAACAGGCGGTGGCGGTCGCCAACCGTCTGGTCGATCAGGACAAGGTTTCGGCGGTAGTCGGCCACTTCTGCTCATCCTCCACCATGCCTGCCTCCGAGGTGTATGACGAGGCTGGCATCATCGCCATCACCCCCGGTTCCACCAACCCGCAAATTACCGAGCGCGGCATGACCAACATGTTCCGCATGTGCGGCCGTGACGATCAGCAGGGGGTTATCGCCACCAACTACATGCTGAACACCCTGAAGGCCAAACGCATTGCGGTGATCCACGACAAAGACACCTACGGCCAGGGGCTGGCGGATGCCGCCAGGGCGGAGATGAACAAACGCGGCGTGAAAGAGGTGCTGTATGAAGGGCTGTCGCGCGGCGAAAAAGACTTTAACGCGCTGGTGACCAAAATCGCTTCGGTCAAACCGGACGTGGTCTACTTCGGCGGCTGCCATCCGGAAGCCGGGCCGCTGGTGCGCCAGATGCGCGAGCAGGGCGTGACCGCCAAGTTCTTCTCCGGTGACTGCGTGGTGACCGAAGAGCTGGTGACCGCTGCCGGCGGGCCGCAGTACACCAACGGCGTGCTGATGACCTTCGGCAACGATCCGCGCCAAATCCCGGAAGGCAAGGCGGTCATCGCCAAGTTCCGCGCCAGCGGTTTTGAGCCGGAAGGTTACACCCTCTATTCCTACGCTTCCATCCAGGCGATTGCCGCCGCCTTCAACGCGACCGGCGGCAAAGACAGCGCCAAGGCCAGCGAATGGCTGAAATCGCATGACGTGGATACCGTGATGGGCAAAAAGGCCTGGGATAAAAAGGGCGACCTGAAAGTATCGGACTACGTGGTCTATCAGTGGGACGACAAGGGTAAATACCACCAACTCTAATTTTCTCCTGCGTCTTTCAAGCGGCAGCGTTGTTGGCTGCACACGTTCACCCCAGTCACTTAGTGGGTCTAAGTTCCTGGGGACTCACGTGTTTGCCGCCTAGCTGCAACTTGAAATCCATTGGAGAAATACTGGTTACGGATCTGCGCATTGGGCGGATCCGTTCCGATACTTCCTTGGGCCGCGTCGGACTTCGTTTGCGGCCCCTCCAGGCGAGACTGCAAATTATGGATGTTTTCTTCCTGCAACAGCTGATTAACGGCCTGACGCTCGGTGCGGTTTATGGCCTGATCGCCATCGGCTACACCATGGTTTACGGCATCATCGGCATGATCAACTTCGCCCACGGCGAGGTGTATATGATCTCCGCCTATCTGTGCGCCATCGGGCTGGCGCTGCTGTCATTCTTCGGTTTGCACTCGTTCCCGCTGCTGATCCTCGGCACGCTGGTGTTTACTATCGTGATCACCGGCGTGTACGGCTGGGTGATCGAACGCATCGCCTACAAACCGCTGCGCAATTCCACCCGCCTGGCACCCTTGATCTCCGCCATCGGCATGTCACTGATCCTGCAAAACTACGCGCAAATCAGCCAGGGGCCGCGGCAGCAGGGGATCCCAACGCTGCTGGATGGCGTGTTCCGCATCGGTTTTGACGGCGGGGTGATCCAGATTACCTACACCAAGGTGTTTATTCTGGTCGCGTCCTTGCTGGGGATGGCCATTCTTACCTACGTGATCCAGCACACCCGGCTGGGGCGTATCTGCCGCGCCACTCAGCAAGACCGCAAGATGGCGTCGATTCTCGGCATCAACACTGACCGGGTGATTTCCCTGGTGTTCGTGATTGGCGCTGCGATGGCCGGGCTGGCGGGAGTGTTGATTACCATGAACTACGGCACCTTCGATTTCTACGTCGGCTTTATCATCGGCATCAAAGCCTTTACCGCTGCGGTGCTGGGCGGCATCGGCTCGTTGCCCGGCGCAATGCTGGGCGGCCTGCTGCTGGGCGTGGCGGAGGCGCAGTTCGCCGGTATGGTGAACTCGGATTACAAAGACGTTTTCTCCTTCGGGCTGCTGGTAGTGATCCTGATTTTCCGCCCTCAGGGCCTGCTCGGACGGCCAATGGTCGCTAAGGTTTGAGGGGGAAACTATGTCGCAAACAGTGGTTCACCAAGGGCTGAACGTGAAACGCAGCCTGCTGGACGCCGTGCTGGCGGGGCTGATCGCCCTGATCGTGTTCGGGCCGATCGTTGGCATCGTGCTGAACGGCTACAGTTTTAACTTTGAGCCGCGCCGGTTGGTGTGGATTATTGCCGCGGTGATGGCCGGGCGGCTGCTACTGAGCCTGTTCCTGCAAACTGCGCCGGGGCGCAAGGTACTGGCGCGGTTCGACGGCGGCAATGACGGGGTGTATGTCCGGCCGATAGGGGCCAAGACCAGCCTGCGCTGGATAATCCCGCTGATGGCGGTGATTGCGCTGTTGTTCCCGTTCGTCGCCACCAAATATCTGTTGACGGTGGCGATACTGGGGCTGATTTACGTGTTGCTTGGGCTGGGGCTGAACATCGTGGTTGGGCTGGCCGGGTTGCTGGATCTGGGCTACGTGGCGTTTTACGCCATCGGCGCCTACGGGCTGGCGCTGGGCTACCAGTATCTCGGGCTGGGGTTCTGGGCGATGCTGCCGCTGGGGGCGCTGATGGCGGCGCTGGCGGGGGCGCTGCTGGGGTTCCCGGTGTTGCGCATGCACGGCGACTATCTGGCGATCGTCACGCTGGGGTTCGGTGAAATCATCCGGCTGGTGCTGAATAACTGGATGTCGCTGACCGGCGGGCCAAACGGCATTTCGGTGCCGGCCCCGACGCTCTTCGGCCTGGAGTTTGGCCGGCGGGCGAAGGACGGCGGCGTGCCGATCCACGAATTCCTCGGTATTGCCTACAATCCCAACCTGAAGTTTATTTTTATCTATGCGGTGCTGTTCCTGGTGGTGCTGCTGGTGCTGTACATCAAACACCGGCTGACGCGCATGCCGATTGGCCGCGCCTGGGAGGCGTTGCGCGAGGATGAAATCGCCTGCCGTTCGCTTGGCCTGAACCACGTGCTGGTGAAGCTGTCGGCCTTTATGATGGGCGCGTCAACCGCCGGTCTGGCCGGGGTGTTTTTCGCCACCTACCAGGGGTTCGTCAATCCCACGTCGTTCACCTTCTTTGAGTCGGCGTTAATCCTGGCGATCGTGGTGCTGGGCGGCATGGGGTCGACCATCGGCGTGGTGCTGGCGGCGTTTGTGCTCACGGTGGCGCCGGAACTGCTGCGCAGCTTTGCCGAATACCGGGTGCTGCTGTTCGGCGTGCTGATGGTGGCGATGATGATCTGGCGGCCGCGCGGGCTGGTCCGTATCAGCCGCACCAGCTTTGCGCCGCGCAAGGGGGTGGTGCCATGAGCGACGCTATCTTGCGGGTTGAGCACCTGATGATGCATTTTGGCGGCATCAAGGCGCTGAACGACGTGAATCTGTCGGTTGAACGCGGCTCCATCACCGCATTGATTGGCCCTAACGGTGCAGGAAAAACCACGGTGTTCAACTGCCTGACCGGTTTCTACCGCGCCACCGGCGGCGCGATCCTGCTCAACACCCATAAGCGGCCGACCGACGTTATCCAGGTGTTGGGGCAGAAGTTCCGCGCCGGCGACTGGGTTAACCCAAAGCGGCTCGGGTCGCGCGTCTACTATAAAATGTTCGGCGGCACCCATCTGGTCAATCGCGCCGGGCTGGCGCGCACCTTCCAGAATATCCGGCTGTTCCGCGAGATGTCGGTGGTGGAGAATCTGCTGGTGGCCCAGCACATGCTGAGCAACCGCAATTTGATCGCCGGCGTGCTCAATACGCCCGGTTATCGCCGGGCGGAAAACGATGCGCTGAATCGCGCTTTCTACTGGCTGGAGGTGGTGGAGCTGACGGACTGCGCCAACCGGCTGGCGGGGGAGATGTCCTACGGCCAGCAGCGGCGGCTGGAGATCGCCCGCGCCATGTGCACCACGCCGGAGATGATTTGTCTCGACGAACCGGCCGCCGGGCTGAACCCGGTGGAGACGGCGACGCTGAGCCGCATTATCCGTTTTCTGCGCCAGCATCACGGCATTACGGTGCTGTTGATCGAACACGATATGGGCATGGTGATGGAGATCTCCGATCGGGTGATAGTGCTCGATCACGGCGACGTCATCGCCGAGGGTACGCCGAAAGAAATTCAGCATAACGACACGGTGATCGCCGCTTACCTTGGCGCAGATGAAGAGGAGCTGGCGGGATGAGCAATGCGATGTTGGAGTTTCGCGACGTAGACGTGTTTTATGGCCCGATCCAGGCGTTGCAGCAAGTGTCGCTGCAGGTGAACGAAGGGGAAACGGTAGCGCTGATCGGTGCCAACGGCGCGGGGAAATCCACGCTGCTGATGTCAATTTTCGGCCAGCCGCGTATCAGCGGCGGGCAGATCCTGTTTTGCGGCGAGGATATCAGCCAGCGTTCCACCCACTACGTTGCCAGCAGCGGCATCGCCCAGGCACCCGAGGGTCGGCGTATTTTCCCGGATATGAGCGTGGAGGAAAACCTGCTGATGGGCACTATTACTGTCGGCAACCGTTATGTGGATGAAGATTTGCAACGCATGTTCGATCTGTTCCCGCGACTGAAGGAGCGGCGCAACCAGCGCGCGATGACCATGTCCGGCGGCGAGCAGCAAATGTTGGCCATTGCCCGTGCGCTGATGAGCCGGCCGAAGCTGCTGCTGTTGGACGAGCCGAGCCTGGGCCTGGCGCCGATTATCGTCAAACAGATCTTCAGTATTCTGCGCGAGCTGACCCGTGGCGGCATGACGCTGTTTCTGGTGGAACAAAATGCCAACCATGCGCTGAAATTGTCCGATCGCGGCTATGTGATGGTCAACGGCCAAATTCGTCTGACCGGCAGCGGTGCGGAGTTGTTGAGCAATCAGGAGGTGAGGAAAGCCTATCTGGGCGGGATTTGAACCCTCATGCCGGGGGCCAGGAGGCTCCCGGCCATCGATTCAGAACTGGCGTTGGATCCAGCGTACGTTCAGCCGCACCAGCGCGATGATGCCGTTGGACAACAAACGCAGGCCGGCGGGCAAATCGCGGCGGCGAATATCCAGCAGCAGCACGGTACGCACTTCCTCGCTGTCGTTCCACACTTCGTGTTCGAAGGTATCGTCCCACAGCATAAATTCTCCCTCGTTCAACCGGTATTCGCGTCCATCGACTTTCAACACCGCAGCGGGAACGCCGTCGGCCCGTTTGGGCATCGACAGCACCAGATAACCGCGCAGAATGCCGCGAAACGGGCCACGGTGCGCCGGCACCTGTTTGCCGGGTGCCAGGAAAGACAGCGAAGCGGAAAGCACATCCGGCGAGGTGGCGATCAATTCGGCAAGCGTCGGGCAGCGTTCAAGATTGCGGGTTATCGGCTGGCCATAGGCCTGCATGATAAACATCCGCCAGTCGCGCGCGTCATTGGCGGAGATCGACGCCTGTTCGCTCATGATCTCGTGAAAACGCGGGATATTGCGCAGATCCTGGGCAACGCTCAGCGCCTCGTCACGTATCTGCGGCCAGGCGGCTGTAAAACGCTGTGCGTCGGGGAACAGGCGATCGCTGTCGAGTACCGGCGCGCCGGAGATGCGGCGATCGTAAATACCGCGTAACCGCAGCACTGCCCAATCATAGATAAATGACATGGTTTCCTCGTTAATAAGGTGCGACTGCCGGGTGATCAAATACTGTGAGAAAAAAAGGTATGGGTTCAACAGATTAGCACAGCATTTCGCCATGCGGGAGTGGTAACGGCCTGTGCTGAGACAGGAGGGGGGAAGCGGGGGAGCGGCCAGGCAGATCTACCGGCAACGGGGGCCTGTTCGGCAGCGAGTCAGGTGTCGGCCTGAGCAGGTTTTCGAAAAATACAGCACAATAAAAATGTGACGAATATCGCATTTTAAACCGCAGTTGGTTAAAATATCGCTACTGCTCGCATCTGTCCGGACCCCGTTAAATATGGAACACACCCACGTCTCGCGCTCAACCGCCTGGTTGCGCGTGGTTGTCCTCGCCATCTCGGCCTTTATCTTCAATACCACCGAGTTTATTCCGGTCGGGTTATTGAGCGATATCGCCCAAAGCTTCTCGATGCAAACCGAGCAGGTCGGGTTGATCATCACGATTTACGCCTGGATCGTCGCCGCCGCCTCACTGGTGTGCATGCTGCTGACCAGCAAGATTGAGCGCCGTAAACTGCTGATCGGGGTATTTGTTCTGTTTATCGCCAGCCATGTGTTGACCGCCGTGGCGTGGAACTTCACCACGCTGGTGATTTCCCGCGCCGGGGTCGCACTGGCCCACTCGGTATTCTGGTCGATCACCGCCTCGCTGGCGATTCGCGTGGCCCCTGCAGGCAAGAAAGCGCACGCGTTGAGCATGCTGGCGGGCGGCACCGCGCTGGCGATGGTGCTTGGCCTGCCGTTGGGGCGCATCGTCGGCCAACTGCTGGGGTGGCGCATGACCTTTATCGGCATCGCGGTCTGCGCCACTTTCGCGCTGGCGCTGCTGTGGCGTCTGCTGCCGGTACTGAAAAGCGAGCATTCCGGCTCCCTGGCCAGCGTGCCGGTGCTGTTTAAGCGCCCCGCGCTGGTCCGCCTGTACATGCTGACCATTATCGTGGTGACGGCGCATTTTACCGCCTACAGCTATATCGAACCCTTTATCCAGACCGTGGCCGGGCTGTCGGAAAACTTTACTACCCTGATGCTGTTGTTGTTCGGTGCCGCCGGCATTTTCGGCAGCCTGTTGTTCAGCCGCTTCAGCGAACGTTTCCCGTCGGGCTTTTTCATCGGCGCCATCGCATTGTTGATGTTGAGCCTGTTACTGCTGCTGCCGGCCTCCGGCGATGAGACCCACCTGACGCTGTTGTTTGCGGTATGGGGCGTGGCGATCATGGCGATTGGCCTGTCGATGCAGGCCAAGGTGTTGAACCTGGCGCCGGATGCCACCGACGTCGCGATGTCAATCTACTCCGGGTTGTACAATTTCGGTATCGGCGCGGGTGCGCTGCTGGGCAATCAGGTCAGCCTGCACCTGGGCATGGGCAATATCGGCTTTGTCGGCGCGCCGCTGGCGCTGATTGCTCTGGGCTGGTGCCTGCTTAGCTTTTATCGCAGCGAGCGTCTGTTGCAGCATCGGGCCTGACGGTTGGCGTTTACTTTTCTTGTACCGCACCGTCATGCGCATGCAAGCGGCCCAATAGCATAAACACCGATTGGTAGTGCGTTTTTTACCGCAGCACCCGCAACATTATCGATAGGATATGGCAAGCTTATAACCAATGATGTGGGTGATGTATCTATGATGTCGTCGTACAACACAGATACTTGCTATGGGGATATTATCAGTAGTCAACTCAGGCAACTTTATCTTGCTTTTACTTTAAAATAACGCCCCTAAAAAGGGGCGATGACTTAGTTATTTTCTATCTTCAAAAGTTTGGAATTGAAGTTTCCAGCAGTCGTTAATTTTCATCCAACTTTCAATGAAGTTTATTTTCCGAATATCACCATTTCTTTCTGTTATTTCAGCTGATCCAGTTATAGATGCTAGCCCATCAAAGGTGATGATATGAACATCAATTTCCTTTCGCTTGATACCACCCATCGATCTTGGATCTTTTGACTTTAAAAGAGATAGTTTTCTGAGTTGGTGCTTTTTATAAACCAACATTTCGCCGTTAGTCGAAAAAAACCATTCAGCTTCAAGATAGTCGAGCATATCAATATTTAGAGAAAAAAATGCGTTGTACCATTCTTTTCTCATTAACTCTAAATTCGATGCAATCTTGGTCAAATTATCCTCTTCAAATCAATTTGCTCTTGTATAACCTCACTTTCCTGACCCTGACGTTTCCCCTGGGTGTCATGCAAAATAGTTATAATTAAAAATTTTATTTTCTCGATGGAATTTAAAATTATCACTTTTAACTTATTATTTCAATGTTGTTTATTTGTTGTTACTTAATTCAATTTGTTATTTTTATATTTCAGTGTTTTTCGTTGGATAATTCTTTGTTTTGGATTCTTATGGTAATAAAAAACTAATCGTAGCTAATTATTTTATTGTTAATTGATGAGGGTGATGGTTGTTAGCGTAACATAATAATTTTTTAAATTTATTTTTATAATGATTCTTGTTTTATTATTCAGTAGGTAAAGAGATTGGAAATCGTTTATGACTACATTCTGTAGCCTCGTTAAATTGAGAAAACTACACACTTGCTATAAATTCAGTTGAATAATAGCTACTGAAATAATTTCTTCGAAAGTTTTATTGCAGTGAGTGGTGTCGAGCAATAAAAAGCCCGCTTAAGTTGCCTTAAGCGGGGATTGCGGCAGGTATCGCCGGCGGTCGAAAATGATGAAGCGGGAAATGTTGCGCTGCTTAGCCGAATGCGTTCGCCAGGTGCTGTTTCAGCCGTTCTATGTCATTGCTGATGTCCGGTGATTTGATCACGTCGAAACACGAGAAGGCGGGAACGATATCGACGCCGCAGAATTTATAATTGGCGGTATTGCTGACGAAGATGTCATCGACGGATTTGCCGGCGAAGAGCTGCTGATTATTATCGTCGAATGCCTGCTGCGGGGCGTTCCAGGTTAACGACAGCATGTATTTTTTGCCCTGCATTTTTCCGCCGCTGCCGTATTGCCGGTTCGGGTCCTGGCGGGTTCTGCCGTCATCAACCAGCATGCTCTGTTGCATCAACCCGGCGGTAAAGACCTCGTCGACATATTTTTTGTAGATCCAGGGCGTGCCGAACCAGTAGACCGGCGATTGCAGGATAATGATGTCGGCCCAAAGGTGTTTTCTCACCTCTTCGGCAATATCGTAACCTTGCTCGATAGCGGTCTGCTGCACTTTATGGCCGCGCGTTTCCATCTCGTCGCGGATCACGCCGAGCAGGGTCGCATTTAAACCGCCTGACGAGATGCCTTCGTATAACTGGTGCGTGTTGATTATCAGAACGTTTTTCATAATTGAACCTGTGTGATGGGAAGGGCCAAGACGATGTCTCAATGGCGAACAGTATCGCCGGAACAAGGTGCGGAGCGCTTGCCGGATTCGATTCAATTCTTGCCTGATTCAACGGATTGGCATTGATACCTGCAATAAGAGGGCAGCGAGATGATAGACTTTTTGCTGACCCTGCTTATTACGAGAACGAACCCAATGCTGACCCACACCAGAGCAAACAACGCGGCGCTGGCCAGTCTGGTGGCGAAGATTGCCGCTGCCGATGGCGATTACCCTACCGCCATACCTGCACTGACGATTTACCGCAGAAATGCTGTCACGGCGCCGATGCCCTGTATTTACGGGCTGGGGTTGGGGCTAACCGTTCAGGGGGGAAAGCGGGTCACGCTCGGCAATGAGATCTTCGACTACGGGCCTGGCCAGTCGCTGATAACCTCGGTTGATCTGCCGGTGGTGTCTTATGTTACCCAGGCCAGCGTTGCCGAGCCCTATCTTGGGCTGCGCCTGGAACTGGACGCCCGGCTTATCTCGCAGCTGGCGGCCGATCCGGATGTCGTCGCCGGAGCGAAAGCGTCCGGCGGCAGGGCGGTATCGGTAGTCGAACTGGAAGATGGCTTGCTGGAAGCGGTGAGCCGCTTGGTTAGCCTGTTGGATGAACCGGCGTTGATGGCGTCGATTTACCCGCTGATCTTGCAGGAGATCACCATTCGGTTGCTGAACGGGCAATATGGGCCGACATTACGGAATTTGGTCGCGCAGGGATCGCCAAGCCAGCAAATCGCCCGGGTGTTGTCGTGGCTCAAACTCAACTTTGCGCAGGATTTGTCGATGGAAGCCTTGGCTGCCAAAGCCTGCATGAGTCCATCGACATTCAGGCAGCACTTCCGCGCTCTGACCGGCATGAGCCCTCTGCAATATTTGAAGAGCCTGCGTTTGCAGGAGGCTCGGCAGGTGATGATGAATGAGGGGCTGGACGCCGGCAGCGCGGCGGTGCGGGTAGGCTATGAGAGCGCCTCGCAGTTCAGCCGGGAATATACCCGCCTGTTTGGCGCGCCTCCTTTACGCGATATCAAACGGATACGCGCGGCCGGCTGAGCGTAATCTACATGCAAAACGGCCCGCCTGAGTGCTCTCAAGCGGGCCGTTTTGACGATGCTTAAGCGATATCGAAACGATCGAGGTTCATGACCTTGTTCCAGGCGGCGACAAAGTCCCGAACAAAACTCTCCTGGGCATCCGCACTGCCATAAACTTCAGCCAGCGCACGCAATTGCGAGTGTGAACCGAAGATCAGATCGGCGCGGGTTGCCGTCCATTTCAGCGCACCGGTCTGGCGATCCTGGCCTTCAAACACGCCGTCCTCATCCGCCTTTTTCCAGGTTGTGCCCATATCCAGCAGGTTAACGAAGAAATCGTTGGTGAGGGTTTCAGGCCGCTGAGTCAACACGCCGTGCCGGCTTTGGCCGACGTTGGCGTTCAACACCCGCAACCCGCCCAACAGCACCGACATTTCCGGCGCGCTCAGGGTAAGCAACTGCGCCTTGTCCACCAGCAATGCCTCGGGGGAAATGCGGTAACGGGTATCAAGGTAGTTGCGGAAACCGTCGCCCACCGGCTCCATGGCCGCGAACGATTCGATATCGGTTTGCTCTTGCGAAGCGTCCATGCGCCCCGGCGTGAAAGGAACGGCCACCGGGTGGCCGGCATTGCTCGCCGCCTGCTCAACGCCCGCACAGCCTGCCAACACGATCAGATCCGCCAGCGAGACTTTTTTGCCGTCGGTCTGCGCATCGTTGAAGGTGCGCTGAATACCTTCCAGCGTGGCCAGCGTTTGCGCTAGCTGAGCGGGCTGATTCACTGCCCAGTCTTTCTGCGGTGCCAGGCGGATGCGGGCGCCGTTGGCACCGCCGCGTTTGTCGGAACCGCGGAAGGTGGAGGCCGAAGCCCAGGCGGTGGAGACCAGCTGTGAAATCGGCAGGCCGGAGGCCAGGATTTTGCCTTTGAGATCGGCGATATCCTGCTGATTGATCAATTTATGATTCACCGCCGGGATCGGATCCTGCCAAATCAGCTCTTCAGCCGGGACTTCCGGGCCGAGATAACGTGCGCGTGGGCCCATATCGCGATGGGTCAGTTTGAACCAGGCGCGGGCGAAGGCGTCGGCGAACTCATCCGGATTCTGGAAGAAGCGGCGCGAAATCTGCTCGTACGCCGGATCGAAGCGCAGCGACAGGTCGGTGGTCAGCATGGTAGGGCGATGTTTCTTCGCCGGATCGAACGCGTCGGGAATGGTTTCGCCGACGTCCTTGGCTACCCACTGGTGCGCGCCGGCCGGGCTTTGCGACAGCTCCCACTCGTATTCGAACAGGTGCCGGAAGAAGTCATGGTTCCACTGGGTCGGGGTGGTGGTCCAGGTGACCTCAAGGCCACTGGTGATTGCATCTTTACCTTTGCCGGTACCGAAGGTGCTTTGCCAGCCGAGGCCCTGCTGTTCCAAACCTGCACTTTCCGGATCGGCGCCGACGTGCGAAGCGGGGCCTGCGCCGTGGGTTTTGCCGAAGGTATGGCCGCCGGCGATCAGCGCGACGGTTTCTTCGTCATTCATCGCCATTCTGGCGAAGGTCTCGCGAATGTCGCGCGCTGCGGCGATCGGATCGGGGTTGCCGTCCGGGCCTTCCGGGTTCACGTAGATCAACCCCATTTGCACCGCCGCTAAAGGGTTCTCGAGATTACGGTCGCCTGAATAACGGCTGTTCTCGCCGCCGCTCGGTTCCAGCCAAATCTTTTCCGCGCCCCAGTAAACGTCGTCCGGCTCCCAAACGTCGGCGCGGCCGCCCGCGTAACCAAAGGTTTTGAAGCCCATCGATTCCAGCGCCACATTGCCGGTCAGGATCAACAGGTCGGCCCAGGAAATTTTGCGGCCGTACTTCTGTTTGATAGGCCACAGCAACCGGCGCGCCTTGTCGAGGCTCACGTTGTCTGGCCAGCTGTTGAGCGGGGCAAAACGCTGCTGGCCGGAGCCTGCGCCGCCGCGGCCGTCGCCGATGCGGTAGGTGCCGGCGCTGTGCCAGGCCATGCGGATGAACAGGCCGCCGTAGTGACCGAAGTCCGCCGGCCACCATTCCTGAGAGTCGGTCATCAGGGCATGCAAATCTTGTTTGACCGCCGCCAGATCCAGGCTGTTGAAAGCGTCGGCGTAGTTGAAATCTTTGTCCATCGGGTTGGACAGGGAGGAGTGTTGGTGCAGGTGTTCCAGACTAAGTTGGTTTGGCCACCAGTCCTGGTTCGAATTACCACGCTGGGGAAGGGTCTTGTTGTTGCCACCCGAAAATGGGCATTTGCTTTCAGTTGTCATGATGCGCTCTCTGCTTGTGTCGGATGTTGCGCTAATGGGGGGAACCCCTGAGTCAATCTGATCGTTATTGGGTTTCGTCACCTGAGCCTGAGCCAACGGCGGGTAGAAGGAAACTCAGTAGTAAGCTTAGACAGTGCTGGGCGAGAGATAAAATAGGAATGGTTGAATTCTGTAATAGTTACAGGCTATTGGGTTTGCGTTGATTGATAGGCATTGCCGGGAAGACCATGGCAACCAAAAGCAAAAAGCGCTCAGGTTTCCGCTACTGATTATCTAAACATGTTTCCCTTCTTTTGAGAATTTACGACCAAAGGTAACAAAAAATGATCGTGATCAATATCACACTTTGGCGAGGATATAACCTGTTTGCTGAACGATAAATACTAATGGCTTTTAGGGGATGGATATGAAAATCAGGGATTTTTTTGTGCAAACGCCGCTGGAAAGACGCCGTTATGGCGTCGCGCTTTTTGTCGGCGTTATCGCCGGGCTGCTGTCTGCCTTCGTTAAGTGGGGCGCAGAAGTTCCGCTTCCGCCAAGGACAATCCTGGATGGGCGCGCGGAGTTTAATCCACCCTATCTTTTCCTGAGAGATTATTTGGGCATAGATCCGACGGCAACGGTTTACACCTTTTCGGAGCATGTGATCAATCCGGTTATGGTGACGCACATTATTTTCTCGTTGGTGTTTGCCATCGGTTACTGCGTGGTTGCCGAAGTCTTCCCGAAAGTAAAACTCTGGCAGGGCGTGCTCGCCGGCTTAATTGCCACGGTGTGCGTTCACGGCATCAGTTTCCCGCTGCTTGGCTTAACGCCGCCTTTATCCATGCTGCCCGTCGAGGAGTATGTTTCAGAAATACTGGGGCATGCATTCTGGTTCTGGGCGATCGAACTTGTTCGGCGTGACCTGCGCAACAGAATAACGCACCAGCCGGATGCGGAAGTTCCTCTCAGCTCACCGTTCCGTTAAGTCAACGCGTTAAGCATAAAAGCCCTGAATGTACAGGGCTTTTCCTTCTCGTTGATTATCGTTCTCATGCCGGGGTCTTGCCCTGGGCAATTCTTTAACGTCCTGTTAATCCAGCAATTTCATTTCAAGTGCACGGCTCATGGCTTGGGTCCGGCTATTGACGTTGAGCTTGGCGTAAGTGTTCTTGAGGTGCCATTTCACGGTCTGTGCAGAAATAGCCAGGGAACGAGCGATGTCTTTGTTCGTCTGGCCCTCGGCGATCAGGCGTAATACCTGAAGTTCGCGTTCACTGAGCCCCCAATAAACGTCATGGCTGCTCTGAAGTAGTCTTTCCCCGGTCAGTGCGCCCTTATCTGCCAGGCGAAGCTGCGCACCTTGCTCGTTGCAGGCAGCAGGGCCTTCGTGCATATGGAGAAGCAAAGGTTGCAAGGTGTCGCCGGCATCAAGAAAGCTGCGCATGAGATGCGGGTGTTCGGCCAGTGGCAGAACCGGTTGCAGCGCAGTGCAGGCAGCCGCGTTTTTACCGGCTTTCCACAAGGCTAATGACCAGAGCGCACGCAGGCGCGCAGCGGTGAGCCAGTCGCGTCGGTTTTCCTGTTCGGTAACCAGCTCGGCCAGCAGTTTGCAGGCTTGCGGCATCTGGCCGGCGGCCAGCAACAGGCGGCTGCGGCTGAGTGCCGCATGCTGTGCGATCGCACGTTGACAAGGATGTTCGGCATCAATCCTGGCATGGCGCGCCAGCTGTTCCAACTGCCGTTGCAACTGCTCCGCACCGGGGCGATCCGCACGTTGCAGACGCACTCTAACTTGCTCGGCCAACAACAGAGCCTGCAACCGGCGCCACCCGCGAGACACCGCCAACTGCTGCGCATGTTCCAGCAGCCGTTCTGCCTCCTGCGGCATGCCGTCATGCAGGGCCTGCCGCGCAAGGTAGGCGTAGCAACGGCTCAGCGCGTCGGGTGGGCTGAAACGGTCGATGAGTTCGAGCCTATCCGCCAGCAGAGGAGCGAGCGACTCAAGGGGCCTGCGCTCGTAGGCGATTTCCGCCAGCAGCGGCGCGAGCGTCGCTCCGCTGGTCGACTGGGGGCCGGTATAACGCTCGGCCTGGCGCAAGGCATTGCCGGCATACCGCTCGGCGTTCTCCAAATCGCCTTGGCAAAGATGGCATTGGGCGATGATGAAAGCGCGATAAACCGAGACGAACAGATTGTCCAGCGGGCTGTCCGGGCTGGGCATATGGCGTTGGACCGCCAGGGCCTCGGCATAGCGCTGGTTAA
The DNA here is from genome assembly GCF_052045345.1 of Serratia sp. 22264. Lineage (NCBI taxonomy): Bacteria > Pseudomonadati > Pseudomonadota > Gammaproteobacteria > Enterobacterales > Yersiniaceae > Serratia > Serratia sp. 22264. Next base: position 2,314,345 of record NZ_JBQEOY010000001.1, on the reverse strand, counting down.
CCACGTGGCAGTAGCTGAGAATATTGCAGATCAGGCCATCGACCCAGGTATCGCCGCAAGGCACTTCGGCCAGCAGAGGCTCGACAATCGCCAGGCTCTCGGGGATGTTTTCGGCAAAGGCTTCGCAGATGGCGCGCACTACCCGCAACTTGATCCAGGCGCTGCGGGCCATCCCGTCACGGTGATCCGCCACCATTTGGTCGAGACTGTCGAGCAACTGTCGCGATTCATCGAAGCGGAAATAGTGCGCCAGCGCCCAGGCCAAATTGATTTGAAGGTCAATGCGTGACGGATCGACGCTCGCCGGCAAGTGACGCATCCAGGAAACCAGAGTATCGATATCTCCCTCTTCAGCCAGGGATTGCGCGCTCGCGCCATCCTGGCCGGGGCTATGAACCGGCTTGCCGGCGGCCAGCGCATGGCGTACCGCCTCAGCCCACAACAGCTGTTCGGCGAACCAATGACTGGCGCGTTCGTGCAACTGTTTGAGGTTGATATCGGTGCGATGGCGCAATGCCGCGCTCAGGGTTTCCTGCAAGAGAGGATGATAGCGGAACCAATAACCTTGTTCGTCAAGGGCCGACAAGAACAGGTTGTGCCGTTCAATCCATTCCAGCATCGCCTCGCTGTCGTCACGCCCGGTGACGGCGTTGCACAGCCCGGCATTTAAACGATTGAGAAACGCCGTTTGCATCAGGAAGTCGAGCACTTCCGCCGGCAACGGATCAAGCACCACTTCTTTCAGATAACGGGCGATGGACCGAGTTCCCCCGCGCAGATTGTGGATCAGGTGCCCGGGATCTTCACGCAATTCGGGGGACAATGAGGCGATCTTCATGCCCGCGATCCAGCCCTCCGTCGCGGACCGCAGCCGAAGGGCATCCTGATTGCTGAGCGGCACGGCGACCGTTTGGCTGAAATAGTTCCGGGTTTCTTCGAGCGTGAACTGCAGGTCCTGATCATAGATTTCCACCAACTGATCCTGGGCCTGCAGGCGGCTCAACGACAGGCTCGGGTGGAACCGGCTGCCGATGATCAGATGCAGCGCCGCAGGCGCATGCCTGAGCAGATAGCTCAGGGCTTCATGTACGCCGGCGTCATTGATCATATGGAAGTCGTCGATGATCAGATACAGGTCGTGCGGACAATAATGCAATTGGTTAATCAGCCCAGCCAGCAACTGCAGCGAGCTCGAGGGCGCTTGCTCTTCCATGTTCTGCCAAAAATCGGCGTCCCAGTCGGCATAGAGCGGGCGCAAAGCATGCAGCAGATAAGGGATGAACTGCCAGACGTCATCGTCGTCCTCATCAAGACTGAGCCAGGCAACGCGTTCACCCTGGCCGATCAACTGCTGGTGCCATTGCGCCAACAGCGTGGTTTTGCCGAATCCCGCGCCTGCACAAACGACGGCCAGACGGCGCAGGTGCGCTTGATCGAGGCGTTTGAGCAGGCGCGGGCGCTGTAGCAGCAGGATAGAAGAGCGGGGCGGGACGAATTTGGTCAGGATGAGCGGCAAGCCTCTCGTCAGCCGCAAAGGCCCCGAGACCAACGATGTAGATTGGGAACCTGCAAAATCCGATTGCTTCATCCGTGGTTGCCTGCCCGTATTTTGTTTTTTCAATTGTACGCCAGAGCCCGGGGTGAAGCGGGGCCGTACTTCCGGATAGATAAACAAAATTCATAAAGTTTGACCTCGAGCATGAAAACCCCCACTTACCCCCCCATTCAGGTGGCTTCGCAGCTTCCTGAAACACCCGTACATTTTTTGTATTGGTGTGGTTAGGGTGTTTTCACCCTGTCAAATAGCCCCGCCTGTCCGACCCTTACTGAGGAGAATTAGATGACGCTGAGCAAACAGGCTTTGCTGCAGGCTTACCGAAAGATGCGCGAGATCAGGACATTCGAGGAGCGCCTGCATCAGGAAAATACCAGCGGTGACATTCCGGGCTTCATTCACCTTTATACCGGTGAGGAGGCTATTGCGGTGGGGGTCTGCGAAAATTTGACCGACGCCGATTTCATTGGTTCTACGCACCGTGGGCACGGTCACTGCATTGCCAAAGGTTGTGATATTCACGGCATGATGGCCGAGATTTTCGGTAAGGACAGCGGTTTGTGTCGCGGCAAAGGCGGCTCTATGCACATCGCCGATCTGTCAAAAGGCATGCTGGGCGCGAACGCTATCGTGGGCGGAGCCCCCCCGTTGGCCATTGGCGCTGCGCTGACGGCCAAAACCCTGAAGACCGGCAACGTCGGCGTGTCTTTCACCGGCGATGGCGGCTCCAACCAGGGCCTGGTATTTGAAGCCATGAACATGGCCGTGGTGCTGCAATTACCGGCCGTCTTCATTTTCGAGAACAACGGCTATGGCGAAGGGACCGGCCATGACTACGCCGTCGGCGGCCGCGATATCGCCAAACGCGCCGCCGGCTTCGGCCTCCCGGCGGTGACGGTCGACGGCACCGATTTCTTTGCCGTCTACGAAGCCGCCGCAGAGGCGGTCAAGCGCGCTCGCGAGGGGGGCGGCCCCAGCGTGATTGAAGCCAAGGCCTTCCGCTGGCACGGCCACTTCGAGGGCGATCCGGCATTGTACCGCGCCGAGGGTGAGGTCCAGCGCCTGCGTGAACAGCACGATCCGCTGAAGATCTTTACCGACAAGATCCAAAAACAGGTCACCCGGGAGGAGCTGGCGGCGATCGACGCGGAAGTGGAAACGCTGGTCGGGGATGCCGTAACGAAAGCCCGCGCAGCCGCCTATCCGGCTCCGGAAGACCTGCTGACCGACGTCTACGTTTCCTATTGAGGGTGATAACAATGGCTATAAAAACCTATCGTGAAGCGGTCAAGGAAGCGCTGGCCCAGGAAATGGAGCGTGACGAGCGCGTGGTGCTGATCGGTGAAGACTTGCGTGGCGGCCATGGCGGCAACGCGCCGGAGGAGGCGAGGATAGAGGCCTTTGGCGGCGTGCTCGGCGTGACCAAAGGGTTGTGGACGCAGTTCGGCACTGACCGCGTGATCGACACGCCGATTACCGAATCGGCGATCATCGGCATGGCAGCCGGTGCTGCGGCGACCGGTCTGCGGCCGGTGGCCGAGCTGATGTTCATGGACTTTTTCGGCGTCTGCCACGATGCGCTGTACAACCAGGCCGCCAAGTTCCGCTACATGTTTGGCGGCAAGGCCAAGGCGCCGTTAGTGATGCGCGGCATGATCGGCGCCGGCTTCTCTGCGGCGGCCCAGCATTCGCAGTCGCCCTACAATATCTTCGCCACCACGCCGGGCCTGAAGGTGGTAGTGCCTTCCACGCCTTATGACGTCAAGGGCCTGCTGATCCAGTCGATCCGCGACGACGATCCGGTGGTGTTCTGCGAACATAAAATGCTTTACGACCTCAAGGGGGAAGTGCCGGAAGGCATTTATACCATTCCGCTGGGCGTGGCCAACTACACCCGCGAAGGGGAGGACGTCACCATCATCGCGCTGTCGGCGATGGTGCATAAAGCCAACGAGGTGGCCGACAAACTGGCCAAAGAGGGCATCTCGGTGGAGGTGGTCGATCCGCGTACGATTTCTCCGCTGGACGAGGAAGGCATTCTGGAGTCGGTGGCGTCGACGGGCCGTGTGGTGATCGTCGACGAGTCGGCGGCGCGTTTCGGCTTTGCCCATGATGTCGCGGCACTGATCGCTTCCCAGGCATTCCATTTCCTCAAAGCGCCGATTGTGCTGGTCACACCGCCGCACACCCCGGTGCCGTTTTCTCCCGCCCTCGAAAAGCTTTGGATCCCCAGCGTCGAGCGGATCGAGGCCGCCGTCCGCCAAGTGCTGGAGGATTGAGCCATGAGTGATATCAAAACGCTTGAAATGCCCAAGTGGGGCCTTTCGATGGAGGAAGGGTTGCTCGCGCAGTGGTCTATCCGGGAAGGCGACAGCTTCACCAAGGGGCAGGAAATCTGCGAGATCGAGACCAGCAAAATCGTCAACGTGCTTGAGGCCCCCTTCGCCGGGACCCTGCGGCGGATACTCGCCCGGCAGGGCGATACCCTTAAGGTGGGGGCGGCGCTGGCGCTGGTGGCTGAGGCTTCGATCAGCGATGCCGAACTGGACGCCTTCACGGCCAGTCTGGCCGCGGCGGGGCCGGCAGCGTCTGTCGCACCGCCTCCCGCACGCCCTGCGGCGGCTCCGACACTCGACAACGCACTTCCCACGGCATCGGCCCCATCCACCCAACCGGTGTCCGCCAGTGGGCAGACCGAGGTACCGCTCGGCCTGCAGGGAAGCACCGATGCCGCACAGGTCAATGCCACGCCTCACGCGTTGCGCCTGGCCGCCAGGCTGGGGGCCGACCTGAGCAAGGTGCGCGGCAGCGGACGTGAAGCACGTATCTCGGTGGCCGATCTCGAGAGCGCTATCCTTGCCGCAGGAGGCCGTATCGCATCGCCGACGTTGCCATCGCGTTCAGGCAAAGCGCCACGTTCGCACGCCGACGACAGTCAGATACCGGCAACCCCGCTGGCGCGCCGTCTGGCCGGCAAACTGGGGATCAACCTGCACGACTGCCGCAGCAGCGGTTCACACGGGCGGGTCAGCCGCGAGGATGTGCAGGCGGCGGCTCTGCTGCTCGACGGGCAGCCGCAGACAGCGACTGCACCGAATGCGGCGCCGGCGGCCTTTGAGAACTTGCCCCTGTCGGGCATGCGCAGGGCGATCGCCACCCGCTTGCAGGCTTCCAAGCAACATTCGCCGCACTTCCGCTTGATCGCCGAGCTCGATCTGGAGCGCCTGTTGGCGTTGCGCAAGGAAATCAACCTCGGCGCGCCCGGCGTCAAGATTTCGGTTAACGACCTGCTGGTTAAGGCCTGCGCTCAAGCGCTGGTGGCGGTGCCGGATGTCAACGTACAGTTCGACGAAGCCAGCCAGAGCATCCGCCGCTTTGCCGATGCCGACATCTCGGTGGCCGTTGCGCTGCCGGCCGGGCTGATTACCCCCATAGTGCGCGCCGCCAACCGTAAGTCGGTCAGCGAGATCTCGCACGACATTCATTCCCTGGTGACCCGGGCGAAAGCCGGCACGCTCAAGCCCGAAGAGTTCCAGGGCGGCACTTTTAGCTTGTCGAACCTGGGCATGCTCGGCGTGCGTCAGTTTGACGCCATCATTAACCCGCCCCAGGGCGCGATCCTCGCGATCGGTGCCGGCGAGGTGCGGGCGGTGGCTCGCGATGGGCAGATCGTAGCGCGCCATCAACTGACGGTGTCGCTGTCCTGCGACCACCGGGTCATCGATGGGGCGCTGGGCGCGGCTTTTCTCCAGGAACTCAAGCGACTGGTTGAAACACCGACCCTGATGTTTGTCTAGGAGACGAGCTATGCACGACAAATACGATGTACTGGTGATCGGCGGCGGGCCGGGAGGCTATGTTGCCGCCATCCGCGCCGGCCAGCTCGGGCTGCGTACGGCGCTGGTGGAAAAACAGCATCTGGGGGGCATCTGTCTGAACTGGGGGTGCATCCCAACCAAGGCGCTGCTGCACGGTGCCGAGGTGGCGCACAGCATCGCCCATGCCGACCAACTGGGTTTCAGTGTCGGCGAGGTGAGTTTCGATCTCCAGAAACTGGTGCAGTTTAGCCGCTCGGTGTCGCAACAGTTGACCGGTGGGGTCGAGTACCTGTTGAAGAAGAATGGCGTAACGGTGTTCGACGGCACCGCCCGCCTGCGTGGCAAGGGGCAGGTGACGGTGGTCGATGCCAAGGGGGGCGAGCGCGACTACCGGGCCGACCACGTGATCCTGGCTACCGGCGCCCGCCCGCGTGCGTTGCCGGGGATCGTGCCGGATGGCGAGCGGATCTGGACCTACTTCGAGGCGCTGCAACCCAAAAAATTGCCGAAATCCTTGTTGATCATCGGCTCCGGCGCCATCGGCGTCGAGTTTGCCAGCCTCTACAACGATCTTGGCAGCGAAGTGACGCTGGTGGAGGTGGCGGCACAGATACTGCCGGTTGAAGACGCAGAAGTCTCGGCGGCGGTGCGCAAGTCATTCGAGAGGCGCGGCATTCAGGTGCATACCCAGACGCAGGTAACGCAGGTGCAGCTCACGGAGGCGGGAGGGCGTTGCACGTTGAAAAACGCCAGTGCCGAACGGGTGCTGGAGGTCGAACATGTGCTGTTGGCGGCCGGCGTCCAGCCTAATGTCGAAGGCCTCGGGCTGGAGGCGCTGGGCGTCGAGCTGGATCGCGGTTTTATCAAGACGGATGACGCCTGCCGCACCAACGTCTTCGGCCTTTACGCAATCGGCGACGTCGCCGGCCCGCCGTGCCTGGCGCACAAGGCCAGCCACGAAGGAACGATCTGCGTCGAGACGCTGGCCGGCGTCGAAGGCGTGCACAAGCTTGACCGTAGTTATGTGCCCGGTTGTACCTATGCCCGGCCGCAGGTTGCCAGCCTGGGCCTGACCGAGGCGGCGGCGCGTGCCGGTGGACGGCCACTCAAGATCGGTAAGTTCGCCTATCAGGGCAATGGCAAGGCGCTGGCCGCCGGTGAGGCGGAGGGCTTCGTCAAGACGATTTTCGATGCCGAAACCGGCGAGCTGCTGGGGGCGCACATGGTTGGCGCACAGGTCACCGAACAGATCCAGGGCTTCGGTATCGCCCATCATCTGGAGGCCACGGACGAGAGCCTGCTGTCGGTCATTTTTGCGCATCCGACGCTTTCCGAAGCCATGCATGAATCGATCCTCGCGGCCGCTGGCCGACCGCTGCATCAGTAGGACAATACGGGAAAGGATAACAGCCTGATCCGATTGCGTTTTCGGTAGCGGAAACCAACAAAAAACTCTCCATTAGACGTAGTACAAAACGAAACAGGAATAATCATGTCGACAGGTTTGAACGGAAAGGTAGCCATTATCACTGGCGCAGCGCGTGGCATTGGCCGGGGGATCGCACTGCGCCTGGCACAAGAGGGGGTAAACCTAGCGCTCTTGGATTTATCCGCAGATCAGCTTGGTATAGTCAGGAAAGAGGTGGAGTCTTTCGGGGTAAAAGCGACAACCTACGTTGCCGATATCAGCAAGCGCGAGGAGGTGTATGCGGCCATCGAGCACGTTGTGAGTACGCTGGGTACCTTGGATGTGATGATTAATAACGCCGGTATTTCGCAGGTAAAACCCATAGCAGACGTGGTGCCGGAAGATCTTGAGAAGATCTTGAACATCAATATCGGGGGGGTGACCTGGGGGATCCAGGCCGCCGCGGCGAAATTTAAACAGCTCAACAAAAACGGCAAGATCATCAATGCTTGTTCCATCGCCGGCCATGAGGGGTTTGCATTGCTGGGCGTGTACTCCGCCACCAAATTCGCCGTACGCGCATTGACCCAGGTTGCGGCAAAGGAATACGCCAGCGACAACATTACCGTCAACGCCTATTGCCCTGGGGTGGTCGGCACCGATATGTGGGTGGAAATAGATCAGCGTTTCTCGGAGATTACCGGTGCGCCGAAAGGCGAAACCTATAAGAAGTACGTTGATGGCATTGCCTTGGGGCGCGCACAAACCCCGGCTGACGTCGCGGCACTTGTCGCTTTTCTTTCCAGCGACGACGCCGCCTATATCACCGGTCAGTCGATTTTGACCGACGGCGGGCTGGTTTATCGCTAACCGGTGCCGCTCTTTTAAGCCCTCCTGAAGGGCATTTCAGGTGCCTACCGCAGTGGCGATTTATTTCGTGCAGTTTTGGCGGAGGAGGGTAGGCAATCTAATGACGCCAAAGCAAAAATCCCGCCCGGTTTCCTGAGCGGGATTTTCTTGATTGGGTTTCTGACAGGGATTTTATTTAATATTAACTTTATGATAAATAACAATATAAATAATATTAATCTGCCTTGGTAACCGGAATGACTACCCAACCCAATTATGGCGATACGGTAGTGGGGCTTTGTTACTCTGACGGTCGGTTTTGTGCCAGGGGAGGACGTTAGTGACTCTCATTAGAGGGCAGTCTTACCCCTATGTGTATTGCCGAAGCCCTGAGCTTAGCTAACCAAATCATATTTAGTTCGCATGCTCAAGTCAGGTCTCATTTTGACGTATGAGTACATTGGTCGTCTTTAATCCCATAGCCGCTGCACCCCCAGAACTCGCCAAACTCACCCTGCCTTAATTTCATAGGCCTGCCACATTTTTCACATATTTTCATTTTGTTATCACATGCAAGATTATTGCATTGGCTGTGACTTCGCATATCAAATGAAGGTGCAGCGCATTTTTCACATACCCTTGTCTTCCCTACTTTACAACCCAGTCCAGTACTACAACTGTAAAAATCTCCAAACTTGCCCTTTACCAATCGAAGGTAGCCTGACTCGCAGTAAGGGCACTTAAACATTTTGCGATACCGCTCTTTGAAGGTATCAGAGACGATTTGCAAATCGTATTTTGGCGTAATAAGCTCGGTAATAAAGTCAGATGGTGCAGTTGGATCGGCAATGATGTAGCACTTGTGCCTTGCACGCGTGATACCCACGTACAGGAGTCGCCGCTCTTCAGAATGTGGGAAGGTGTCCATAGAGGGTAACAGCGCTTCGATGACAGCATCATCTCTGTTTTCGTTAGGAAATCCTGTCTTCCCCTGAGAAAAGCCAATCAAAATACAATAGTCCGCTTCAAGTCCCTTCGACTTATGAAAACTCCAGAAAAATATGTTTTCTTTAAATTCTGCGCCCCATACAGACTGTTTGGCTTCTGCTAACAGGTAATTATAGCGAGCGATAATAGCTATCGATGCGGTGGGCTCGTGCCACCTTATTTTCTTAACTACCTCCAGCGCCTTGTCGTACAAACTCCTCTGAACGCCGACTTTATCATCAAGAAGATAAATCTGAGGCTCCTCAACTTTGTGATGAGTGTTAATCTCCTTTTTATACTGCTCGGGGTTTTGCATAATGAAAGTCCCGGCAATTTTGGCAATGCTATTGTTGTACCTGAACGTTTTCTGAAGCTTGGTTAACGTGCAATGACCAACAAGATCCCCAAAGCGAGTCGTCAGCTCCAGTTTACCGCCGGAAAACCGATAAATGGATTGCCAGTCATCCCCGACAACCGTCATAGACGGTGTAGGCCCTTTTGCTAAAATGCACTGAATGAATTCCATTCTGGCAGCAGAAATATCCTGAAATTCATCAAGCAGAACATATTTCCATTGCGGAACATATGCCCCAGTGTCAATAACCTCTATCGCTCGGATGATCATGTCATCAAAATCAATTGCATTCTGATGCTTGAGCTCATCGATATAACCACTATGCAACTCATCCAATATTTCGGAGTATTTTTCTGCATTGAAAATTTTTGCCGAGATTAAACGCTCTAATATTCCTTTTTTATCTAACCTTTCGACGCGAATTGACTTGAGAGCTTTCATCATCAATTCAGCCCAACTTCCTAACTCCTGCTGTTGGTTCAATTTTTCAAAAATTTCATGTGGACTCATAGGGTCAAAACTGATCCCTGCCGCAGCTAGTTTAGTCTTAAACGCTGGCAGTAAATTTTTCTCCTGCCATTCAAAATGAAATGTTTCGATTAACGTAGTTCCATACTCCGCATGGAGCGCGCGCTTTTTATTTGTAATTTCACTGTACTGGCTGGCATCAATGTCTGGTCGAGTTTTCCCGTTCCGGTCAGTACCATAGTGTTCAATATAAATATCTGTATTTTTAATGTGAAAGTCGGGACGATAGTCGAACCCCAGTTCCAGTCGTCGTTTCGTTACATACGGTGATTCATACTCATATTCTATTTTATTAACATGCATGAAGTTAGCCAGCAAAAGCTCCTGGTAACCTCTCACCTTTTCGCCACCCAGCGTTCTGAAATCATTATCACGTAAATATTTTTCATACTCCAATTTTGTATTGAACTGCATAGCATCAACGGGCGGGATCGTCAGCTCAATCAAATCAAAAACGCGCGCTGGGTCGGCGCTGATATATTCATAAATCCATTTTGTAACCCACTGTTTAAGTTTATAACTGTCCTCAGCAAACACACTTATCTGAGTGGGAATTCTTGCATCTCTGAGTATCTGTCTGCCTAATGCATGAAAAGTGGAAATATAGGGTTTGGTGGCCAGAGTTACATTTCCATTAATCGCTTTGCTTTCCAGACGTTCTTTCAGTTCATTTGCTGCAGCCTTGTTATAAGCAAGAACAAGAATTTCAGAAGATTCAGCGAGTTTTCTGTCGATCAGGTCTAGAGCTTTAGCAACCATAACGGATGTTTTCCCCGTGCCCGCAGCTGCTAAAACCATATTGCGGTCATTAGACCTTAAAACGCCTAATCGTTGCTCAGTTGTGAGAGGATTCGCTTCCACAACATCAAAGAACGCTTCACGTTTATAAAGTTGGTAGCTCTCATGATATTCACGCAGGGATGCCATATCTAATGGATAGAATTTTAACATTACCTCGATCCTCTCAATAACTGAGGCGGGTAAATACTTCTTCCAGATTTCAGGTTGCACCACGTAATGTTGGTGCAGTTCTGACAGCATGCTTTCAATCTGCTCTGACCAGGTGTCGCGGGGGTAATGGTTGATCGCTAAAACATCAAATTCAGAAAAACATGCCCTCAGGTAATCCTGAATATGTTCTGATACAGATTGGTTGATAAACCTTAGAAAATTTGCTGTTACCTTTTTTTGCAAAAATCCGGTTTTAATCTCAGTGCCATCGGAACTGAATCGCAACTGACTTCCCAGCACCGACTCATCAACATGTGCAAACGTGCGCATTGCCTTGAGAGGGTAATGGGCCACTTCTTTACCCTGAAGGGACAACCACAACGTCTCTGAAGTCGCATTGACTGAGGGTTTTCTAAAAAGTTTACCAAGGAAGTTAACTTGGACAGAGCTGACTTCATTCATCAAAGTTTCACTTAACTGCGCAATCCATTCATTTCCTCCATTGTCTCTGACATTTTTTTTGTACGCAACACCCTCCTGTTTCGATGAATTTCGGGTAAAATCGGCCACCCAAAGGAGATTGGGCCGTTCAGCCACGAACTGACGGTTTACCCGATCCCGCGGTGTTTCGGTTTTACTGCTGCAGGTGCTCCTGATACCTTTGCCGCGTGTCACCCCTCGCATCTGTAGGACTTTCATCAGGCGCTCAATGGTGCACCGGGCAACACAGACGCCTTCACGCTTTAGCTGCCGCTGGACCTTACACACACCATAAATGTTGTAGTTTTCTTCGTATATAGCATTCCTACGAAGGTCTGCTCAGCCAAGAGCGGACATTATAGATATCTCGAATTTCGCCAAATAGTGATGGGTACAGTTGACCTCTATACAACAATTATCTAAGTTGGCTAAAACATTCATCATCATGAGGACGCTGATGATTATCACTATGGAATTATTGATGGCAGGGGCAACTCAAAGAGGCTCACATAAACGGCGGCAGATTGAGTTGTTGGGTGAAGAATGGCCGCCCACTCGCGGATGGAAGCAGCGGATAATTGGTAAGGTAATTCCTGATGAAGCAGCGGAAGAATTTATTCGGTTAAGTGATGGCAATGTTAGTACTGAAGCTTATTATAAATATAAAACTGGGCACTGGTTTAATGCCCAGATGCCAGTTGATATCTACCTGTATGTCCTTGAGTTGTCGAATGGATGTTACTATGTTGGGTTGACCGCAGATATAAAAAAGAGAATAGATGAGCACTTTAATGGCAAAGGTGCAGAGTGGACCCGACTAAATACTCCTCTTCGACTGATGTATGTGACCGATACAGGAACGAAAAATACCCGTGAAGCAGAAATAATAGAGAGTGAAGCCACTGTTATACTTATGCTTAAACACGGTATCAGTAAAGTTAGAGGAGGTTATTATACTCAAACAGAGCAGAGGTTGGTTGAAGTACAATTGCGTGCTCATGGAGTATGGGAGCGTATAAAGCAGGCAGAGCTTGGAAAAAGAGCTTTTAATTACGAGCTTAGCTGGGGTGATGCTCTGGATAATTTTCTTGATGTCGCCTTGAAATATTACGATGAAGATTCTCCAGAACAAATGCATGAAATTGTATTTGCGACCTTTTTTTCCTTAACTCGTTACCCCTACTGGGATGAGACTTTTGCTCCGTGTTTAGGTTGGGGTTTTTGGAATAAAAAGGGAATTCTTCCCGTCTTGTTGTCTTTCAAACATGCTCGTACTGTAGGTAGCAAATTACCTTCAGCTTATGATGTTCTTGCTGCCGCCCTAAACAGAGGTAAAAATGGAAAACACCCTTTAAGGCGTTTATTCTTGTTGGGTTGGAGAAGTTTTCAACCGCCAACAACAGACAAGCAGGCTGAGACCGTTATTCGGTTCATGTCTTATCTTGATGAAGGTACAGAATTTGATCGACAGTATGATGCGTTCGTTTCGATCCTTTTTCCAGAAATGAGAGCATTGTTGCAGCAGCAATAGCTACGACAAACTGTCCACCCCTTCTATTAGAAAAATACGAGCTCATATATCGGTGACTTACGCCCCGATGTTTAATACATCACTATTTACGTTATGGGGAGAATAGTTGCAACGTCCGCTCCTCGCTCAAAGCTGCCCGCCAACGCCTATCTGCTTAAAAAATAGGCTTGGTGTGGGATGTTTTCCGTTTTCTAAGCGGATCCCTTAAACTACACCGCGCAGGTCACAGCATATGAGCAATGACCATAAGCGGCTGTAATCCTGGTCTTTTAGACCCGTGAGTTAGAACCATTGCCAGAATGTTCATCAGTGTCTGTTTATAAGAGCCTTCCATTTGGTTCGCGCTGACGTGCTGAGCGGCACCGACGAGCGAAGAGGGGGGAGCTATTCATACGAAGGAAGTAAGATGCTTTTGCCAGATTTGAGCTTTACAAAAACCGTATATCAATCGTCATTTCAAGAATGAGTCGTCAACTGTTTGTTTCTCTGGATGGGCCCAAGGGAGCCGGTAAAACCACACTGTTGGAGGTCATTACAAAAGTACTAAGGGCAGACAACAAGAAGGTGGTCCGGCTTTGCGAGAAAAAAAGCGATCCCTACAGGGGGGAAACAATGGCTCTCGTTAACAAGCTCGCCAGAAATCCCTCCCAGGCTTTGGAATTGGAAGTGTGTGAGCGCTTTGCTGATAGCCGTGCCTGGATTTCCCGGCACGTGCTGACTAAACAGCCACCGGACAGCATTATCTTGATGGATCGCTGGTACCCGTCGGATGCCGCGTTTCGCCGGATGGTTCCATTTGCAGAGATTTTACAGCTTAATATTGAACGAAACGTGCGAACGCCAGACCTGCATGTCGGGGTTGTTACTGCGCCTGAGACTTCATGGGCGAGAGCCGCGGCCCGACCGCGTGGGCTAAGTAGCACGGTGATTTATAAACTGGAAGAGCATGTTGCTTGTACCAAGGCATTCGAGCGAGAAATTGCAAATCACGGCTGGGTTTTATGCCGTAATGAAGGAACTCTCGAAGACGCAACGATGCAGGTGATTGCTGAGATCTACAGAGTGCTTGGATGCCCCACAGGCATCGGTTTTGCGGGCAGAGCTTCCGCCGCATGCCGCCAGTAATTACGGCAACCTATTCCGTCACAATGAATAATTAGCTTAAAAAGGACAACACAGTTTTGTATCTCAAAGCCTGGCTTTTCTCAATGCCAGTGATAACCGTTTTGTTTCACGTCAAAGAGTTAGGGAGTAGGTAGAGTTTTATTCTATTATTAATCTTCCCCATGAAATATGTTTTATTCACTTTTTCAACACGGTCGTTTACCGGGCGGGATAAGCCCATTGAACAAAGCGTTGGCTCAAGCGCGGCGATTCCATTAGGTGTTGTTCGCCGAGGGGCCATGTCATGACCGCCTTTAACTAAAGGCAGGTTTTTTCAATTATTTTAAATAGAAATAAAACCCCTTCATATCAGCATGCCTGACCGTTATCAGGGCGACGGATATGCCGACAATATCCTTAAACGTCAGGGTTGTATGAAAAACTGACGTTGCTGCTTCATGACCGAGCTTGGCGTGACGCCAAAGGCTTTACGGAATGCATGGCTGAAGTGAGTGAAATCAGAAAACCCATAGTCAAGTGCAGCCTCGGATACGCTGCACACACGCCCTTGTTCAAGTGCGTCGCGGCTGGCCTGAAGCCGTTCTTGCCAGATAACGGCTGCCGGCGTTTTCTGATTGCGGGCAAAAGTCCGGGTCACGGTGCGTACTGAGACGTGATGAGCCAAAGCGATACTCTCTACGCTCAGTTCAGGATTGGTAAGATTTCTACTGATGTAGTTTCTCATCCTCGCATATAAATCGCGTTCTGAAGCCGCGGTATTGTGTTCCTGAAGCTCCAGACTCAGCATCAGCAGATCCAGCATCGTTTGTGAAAAGCGGCTGGCTACATCCGGATTGCTGACCAGCACGGGCGTCTGAACCGCCTGGCAAATCATCTCACGCAGCGGAATAACGCCTGGGCGAGCATCGTCAAGGACGGTGGCGGTCAGAACGTCACTGGCCGGCACTTTTCCGGTGAGCAGATGCCGGGGAATGCGAATGAGGTGGTTATTGCTGCCACCGATGCTGAAGCGAAAAGTCTGCGCGGCATCGTAAAGCACCAGATTATTGGATGACAGACAGGCCTTCCGTCCCCCCTGTTCCAACTGTCCGTATCCACCCTGCATATAACCGAGCCACAAATCGTCGTCCGGCCCCGTTCTCAGATGTCGTGATTTTCGCTCCCAGTGGTGAAGCGTTGACGTGAGAGTGCACACATCCAACAGCCCCACTTCGCGCACGGCAAGTTCTCCGTCGAACCCGCCGTCGGCAAGCGGTTTGCCATCCGAAGGAATGCAGTGGCGAAGAATGACATCATTCCAGTATTCGAAACGGTGAGACGCTGAAACATGTTCGGTGGAATAACGGATCTCCCGTGGAGTTGAATGACTGTTCACAGCGACACCTCATAGCAGTAACTGCAATTCAGGATGGATTGTTTCAAACCGAAAGCAATATTTGCGCCATGACCGTATTGCGAGGGATTTCCTGGATATTTTGAGTTTTTAGCGGCGTTAAGCGAGAAGATACGCACTATTGCAGGGCAGTGCTGCACTGTGCGATTTCATCATTTCACTCTCTGATTTGCCGATATCGGGGGTGTCCTTTCCAACCAGACGATTGTCCGACTGAGCCAGGTATTCGGCAGATTTCTCCTTAGTATCAGTGGTGAGTTAACCCATCGCTGAAAACTATAAACCTGGGAGTCCTTATGGAATCTGCAATCGATAAACATCTGAAATGCCCCCGCACGCTTTCCCGGCGGGTTCACGACGACTATCAGCCACCGTTCCCGATGTTTGCCGGACGGGCCAGTGATGATCTGACCCAGGTCGTTATGGCTTATCTGGGCGTTCAGTTTCATGAAGAACACCGTGAGGACGCCGTCCGGGCAATGCAGCACATTGTGTCGACCTTCAGCCTGAGCAACGGGCCGGGCAATCATGACATCTCTTTCCATACCGACAACCAGGGCTACGGTAACTTTATTGTGGTGGGCTACTGGCGGGATCCGGCTGCTTACTGCCATTGGCTCCGTCAGCCAGAGATCGACGATTGGTGGTCTTCCGATGAGCGTCTGCAGGAGGGCATCGGTTATTTTCGCGAAATTATCGCCCCGCGCGCCGAACAGTTCGAGACGCTGTATGCCTTTAAAGAAGACCTGCCGGGCGTCGGAGCGGTGATGGACAATATCAGCGGCGAGATCCAGGAGCATGGCTACTGGGGATCCGTGCGCGACCGTATTCCCGCTTCTCAGAATGACTGGCTGCAGCCTGACGATGAACTGCGCATTATTTCAGGCGATCCTGATGCCGGGGGCAGAGTGGTGGTGCAGGGCCATGACAACATCGCGCTTATCCGCTCCGGGCAGGACTGGATGGAGGCGGAAGAGCAAGAGCGTCAGCTTTACTTCACGGAAATGCTCCCCCCTTTGCAGGCCGGTATGGATTTTCTTCGGGATGAAGGGCAGGCGCTCGGCTGCTACAGCAACCGCTTTGTCCGCAACGTGGATATCAACGGAAATCTGCTGGATATTGCCTACGATATCGGCTTCTGGCGCTCGCTTGACAAACTGGAGCGCTGGGCGGAATCACACCCCACACACCTTCGCATATTCACCACGTTTTTCCGGGTGGTGACCGGTCTGCAGAAACTGCGGCTCTACCACGAAGTTTCCGTCTCGGACGCCCGCTTTCAAACCTTTGAGTACATCAACTGCCATCCCATGACCGGGATGCTGCGTGACGCTCGGCGCTGAACGAAACGACGATAACTTATCCATTCATCATTTCTCCGGGGATTACATTATGCACGCATTACGCTTTTTTCTGCCCGCCATGCTGCTTTGCTCTGTGCCGGCACTCGCCGTCGAGGTTGCACCCGGCGACTATAGCCAATTTCCTGACGGCACCACTGTGGGGCTGCTTTATTATCAGCATGCCTCAACCGGCTCAGCGTACTCCCGCGGTGACAAAGTCAGCTCTGATTACAACCTGACTTCCGATATCGGTATGTTGCGTCTGCTGCATACCGTACAGATTTCTGAGTCAGCAACGCTGGACCCGCAGTTTCTGTTGCCTTTCGGGCGGGTATCTGGCGGCGGCGACGCCTCCGGACTCGGCTCGGCCAGCGGTACCGGCGACTTGATCCTGACCGTGCCTTTAAAAGTGAAGCTCAACAGCGGCGGCGACATTTTTGGCTTCGCGCCTTATCTCTACGTGCCTAGCGGCAACTATGACCACAACGATGCGCTGAATCTGGGGGAGAACCGCTGGAAGGTCGACCTGCAGGCCGCCTGGGTTAAGTATTTTACCGAAAAGTGGGCGCTGGACGTGGTCGGCGATGCCATCTGGTACGGTGAAAACAACGATTATGGCACCACGTCATCCCGCCTTCAGCAGGATAACGCATGGACGGCCCAGATTATGGGACGTTACATGCCCGATCCTACCCTGGCGCTCGGGCTGGGTTTCGGTCAGAGCTGGGGCGGTGAAACCACCGTTGACGGCGTAAAGCAGGATAACCAGACACAGACCACCAACGTTCGTATTACCGCAACCCAATTTGTGACACCCCGCGATCAGTTTCAGATACAGCTGGGCAGGGATCTGCGCGTTGAAAACGGCGCCGAAGAGAATTTCCGGTTGAATCTCCGTTATGCACGCGTTTTCTGACGCTGTCTTTCCTGACCAAATAACTGTCCGGCTAAGCCAGGTCATCGTTGCGCAGTCGCGTTATGTTCAGGTCAGGATGTAATCAATCGTTTTTCAGATGAAGGAATAATTATGGCTATTGAACGCCCCGATGCCGGTCAACTCCAGCAACTTGCCCGCCAGCTTCACCTGCAGATTTCTGAGAGTGAAGCGGCAGAATATCTTGCCCTTATGCAGCCAAACCTTGACGCCTACGATCTGATTGACGGGTTACCGGATGAAATCCCACAGATTAAATATCCGCGTGAAAAAGGATACCGCCCCGGGAACGAAGAGAATGCATTGAATGCCTGGTATTACAAAAGCCGGGTGCAAGGGGCGGCAAAGGGCAAACTCGCAGGGAAAACCGTGGTGCTTAAGGACAATATTGCTCTGGCCGGCGTTCCGATGATGAACGGTGCGGCTTCGCTGGAAGGGCATGTGCCGGCATTTGACGCCACCGTGGTAACGCGCCTCCTTGATGCCGGTGCCACCATTCTGGGTAAAGCGACCTGCGAGCATTTCTGCCTCTCGGGAGGCAGCCATACCTCAGACCCGGCTCCGGTACATAACCCCTGGCGTCAGGGTTACAGCGCCGGCGGTTCTTCATCGGGCAGTGCAGCGCTGGTTGCTGCCGGGGAAGCGGATATGGCGCTAGGCTGTGACCAGGGCGGTTCCATCCGCATTCCGGCCGCTTTTTGCGGCGCGTACGGCATGAAACCCACCCACGGACTCGTTCCCTATACCGGCATTATGCCGATTGAAGCGACCCTCGATCACACCGGGCCCATTACCGCGAACGTGAAGGACAACGCCCTGATGCTGGAGGTGTTGGCCGGGCCGGACGGGCTTGACCCGCGGCAGTACGCCTCCCGTGGCGGAAACTATACCTCTGCGCTCGATAAAGGGGTCAGGGGCCTGAGAATCGGGGTGGTAACGGAAGGATTCCAGTTGCCCAATCTCCAGCCTTTGCTGGCCGAAAAGGTCCGTAGCGCCGTTGCCCGGCTGGAAAGTCTTGGCGCACTCGTCGGCGAAGTCTCAGTTCCCGGTCATCAGCTTGCCGCCGCGTTGTGGTCGCCCATCGGTTGTGAAGGCCTCACCATGCAGATGATGCATGGCAACGGTATGGGGTTTAACTGGGAAGGGCTCTACGACGTCGCCTTGTTGGACAAACATGCGGCCTGGCGTGACAGCGCGGACACGCTTTCCCCCTCGCTGAAAATCTGCATGCTCATCGGCCAGTATGGCCTGACGCGCTACAACGGTCGTTATTACGCCAAGGCGCAGAATCTGGCCCGCCGCGCTCGGGCAGACTATGACCGCGCCTTCGGCGATTTTGATCTGCTGGTGATGCCAACCGTTCCCATGACCGCTCAGCCGCTGCCGCAACCCGGTTGTTCGATCACCGAGTTTATCTCCCGGGCATTCGAGATGATTGGCAACACGGCAGCGCTGGACGTGACCGGCCATCCAGCCATGTCCGTACCCTGCGGGCTGGTTGACGGGCTGCCGGTCGGCATGATGCTGATAGGGCGCCACTACGCCGAAAGCACGATTTATCAGGCCGCCGCCGCGTTTGAAGCGAGCGGAAACTGGGAGCAGATGTAACCGTTAGCTGCCCGTCGTTCAGGGCGATACCGCCGGACGAAAAAACCGGCAATGACATGAAATCTTTCGGAGAAATACCATGGCTCACGACCACGAACACCACCATGACCATACCGAACCGCCTGAGGAGATCGCGCTGCGCGTGAAAGCGCTGGAGTCTCTGCTGACGGAAAAAGGCCTGGTAGACCCCGCTGCGCTGGATGAACTTATCGACACCTATGAACACCGCATTGGCCCTCGTAATGGTGCCCTTGTCGTGGCGAAAGCCTGGAGCGACCCTGATTACAAGGCCCGTCTTCTGGCGCATGGCACCGAGGCGATTGCCGAACTGGGTTTTTCTGGCGTGCAGGGGGAAGACATGATGGTGGTCGAAAATACCCCCGAGGTTCACAACGTGACGGTCTGTACGCTGTGCTCCTGCTATCCCTGGCCCACGCTCGGCCTTCCGCCGGCCTGGTATAAATCGGCGCCCTACCGATCGCGCATCGTTATCGAGCCCCGCAGCGTGCTGGCCGAGTTTGGTCTGAACATCGGTGAGGAGCGGGAAATTCGGGTGTGGGACAGCAGCGCCGAGTTGCGTTATCTGGTTCTGCCGGAAAGACCCACCGGGACCGAGGGCTGGAGTGAAGAGCAACTGGTCGCGCTGGTAACCCGCGATGCCATGATTGGCACCGGCGTGGCACTTCAGCCGGGCGGTAACTGACAACCGGTATTTCATTCAACTTTTTTGGGAGAATCCAATGAACGGGATACACGATCTGGGCGGCATGCAGGGTATGGGGGCCGTCATTACTGAAGAAAACGAACCGCCTTTTCATCATGAATGGGAGCGGCGCACATTCCCGCTTTTTGCCTCTCTGTTTGTCGGCGGTCACTTCAATGTCGATATGTTCCGGCATGCCATCGAGCGCATGAAGCCGGCGAATTACCTTGAAGAAAGCTACTACGAACACTGGATGCATGCTTTCGAGACGCTTCTGCTTGAGAGGGGGGTTATTACCGCCGATGAGCTTTCCGGTGCGGTCAAACCGGCGCCGGCCTCGCCGGAAACGCCGGTGCTGCGGCAGGAGATGGTGCAGGCGGTCGTCAGTACGGGGGGATCTGCACGAGTGGCTAGCGATGTCCCGGCCAGCTTCCGGCCTGGAGACCGCGTCCGAGCAAAAAATATCAACCCACTGGGACATACTCGCCTGCCGCGCTATGCCCGCGGGAAGATCGGCACGATTGTGATTGATCATGGGGTATTCATCACCCCGGATACGGCTGCTCATGATCAGGGCGAACATCCTCAGCATGTTTACAGCGTCAGCTTTGCCGCGACTGAGCTATGGGGCGATAAAGCACCGCCTAAAGATACGGTGCGCATCGATCTGTGGGATGACTATCTGGAGGCGCTATGAGTACAGAAATCCGCATAACCCCCGATGCTCCCGCAGCGGACAACGCCCCCTTTGAACATCCGTGGCAGGCACAGGTTTTTTCGCTGATCGTTTACCTGCATCAGGCCGGGCAGTTCACTTGGAAGGCGTGGGTTGATGTTTTCAGCGATGAAATCAAAGCCAGCCCGATGCAGGAGCATGAAAGCATCAACGATGCCTATTACCGGCAGTGGGTATCCGCCGCAGAAAAAATGCTCCTCTCGCTGGAACTGACCGGGGAGCCGGATATTGCTCGCCGTACCGATGAATGGCGGCAGGCTTATCTGAATACCCCACATGGGATGCCGGTTGTGCTGGCCAGCGCGATCTGCCCACCGGCACATGATCACCACCACCCGGCGCTTCGTGTCCCCGTGGCGGTCAGCCCGGCATCCGCCAGCCTGAAACCCTGAATAGTATCCGCAGCCAGAGATGAGGAAGAAAAATGGACCATACCGTTAATGAAGTTGAAGTCGCACAGGCGCCTATCCCGCTTAATGCCGTATTGCCATGGCTTGCATTCGTCACGCTGATGGTGATGCTGTCCGTCTATTTTATCGGGGCAGAGCAGGGGGCAACCGCCGTTTTTTCCGGCAGCCAGGTACACGAATATTTCCATGATGCCCGGCATCTGCTGGGCTTCCCCTGCCACTGAGGACAGCGCCATGACGGGAAAACTTCTGTTACAGGGGATGATAGCCGGGATCCTCGCGGGCATTATCGCCTTCGGCTTTGCCCACGTTTTCGGTGAGCCGCAGGTCGAGCGTGCGATTTCATTTGAAGAAATCCTTTCCCAAAAGCAGGTGAGTGAAGAGGGCGCTCATCATCACGATCATGAGGCCGATGGCGAAGTGTTTAGCCGGAAGACGCAGTCCGGCGCAGGCCTGCTGAGCGGAATGATCCTGTTCAGTGCGGCCATGGGCGGCGCTTTGGCGCTGGTCTGGTCGCTGTGCTGGCAACGCACCGGGCCGGGCGGCGCCAGAGCGCTGGCGTTGGCACTGTCGCTGGGCGGATTCTTGATAATGAGCATGATGCCGGCGCTTAAATATCCTCCTAATCCGCCGGCGGTGGGCGATCCTTCGACGATAGGCTACCGGACTGCGCTCTACTTCGCGATGTTGTTGGTTTCAGCGGTGATTGTGGTGACCGCCGCCTGGAGCGCTCATCAACTCAGACCGAGACTGGGCGGCTGGAATGCTGCGCTGTGGGGCGGGGTGGCGGGGTTGGCGATGTTGATTGCCGTCTGCACGCTGATGCCCGAAGTGAATGAGATCCCGGACGGATTTTCTGCCGATGTTCTGTGGCGTTTTCGCCTGAGCGCTTTCGGCACTCAACTGACAATGTGGTGCGCAACGGGGCTGCTGTTTGGGGCATTTGCGGAAAGAACGCTGCGAAAGCCGGTGCACAGCTACCGGGCGGAAGGATGCTGAAGGCATGACCGCCATCATGCAACTGATTTGCCAGGGGGAAACCCTGGCAAACAGACAGTCGCGGTTCCCCTCTGACGATCCCCTGACCGAAACTTCCCTGAAGCAGGCCCATCAGCTAAAGGAATGCGTTGGGCCATTCAATAAAATCTGGACCGCCCCGGCGTTGGCAGCACGGCAGACGCAACTTGAATTGGGCCTGCGCGGCGAGCCCGTTCGGGAACTTGCCGAACCCGGATACGGCCGTTGGGCGGGCATCCCGATTAAAACGGTTATTGAGCAGGATGAGGGGGCATTTCAGCGCTGGCTTTCGGGTGAGGCCCCGCCGGGAGGCGAAAGCATGGCGCACGTTATGGCGCGCACGGGAACATGGTTGCCGCAGCGAGCGGCGGATCGGGAATGTCAGTGCGCAATTGTTTCCTCTGCAGTTATTCGGGCGATAGTGATTCAACTGCTCGATGCGCCCGTTAGCGCCTTTCAACTGATCGATATCCTGCCGTTAAGCGTAACGACGCTGCGCAGTAACGGAAAACGCTGGCATCTGAGTTGTCTGGGAGGGCGGTTGGATGTGTGAAGCCTAAATACCGTCCGTGGCGGCGTGGACCAAGACGATGAATCTGGACAGAGTCGAACGCTGATCTGAACTGACGGTTTGAAAGCAAAAAGCCCGCTTGAGGAAACTCAGACGGGCTTTTCTTTATGCGAAAGCTGATGTTTATTTAGAAATCATATTCCAGTGCCAGACGGTTCTGCCAGAAGCTTTTGTCGGACGTCGAGGTGGTCTGCACGCCGGCAAAGTCGGTGATGCTCAGGCCTTTGAGTACGCCGCCAAAGTTGTAGGTGCCGTACACCAGATATTCAGATTGGTTGCTGCTGGATGCACCTTTGCTCGGCGTTAAATCCATAAACGAGTAACGGCTGCCCAGTGAGATGCTTTCGGTCGCGTTCCAGTTCAGATCGGTGGAGTAGGCGTTGCCGCTGCCCAGATCCTGCGTACTGGTGAAGAACGGCTGGGCAAAGTACGGGCCGGAGGAGGTGTTGTGCGCGTAAGGCGTCACCAGCGCGCCGTTGCCGTAAGCATCACCGTTGGCGGCGATATGGTTGTAATTGAGCGACCATTTCAATGCCTGTGTGAAGTTCATCGCAAACTGCGCGCCGTAACTGGTGCTGTTCACATTGCCCGCCAGCGCTTTGCCTTCGCTCACACCGCGAATAAACTGAATGCCGATCTTCGGCTGGGAAGGGCTGTCTGTCCACGACAGGAAACTGTCGGCGTACACCATCTTGGTGTAGTTGTCGTAATCCTCATACCACAGCTGGCCGTTCAATTTTTTATTATCCAGCTTGATGGCGCGCCCGCCACCGGCACTCCACATGCCGTTGGTCGTGCCGTCGGCGTCGGTATAGGCCGTGGTGTTGAGGAACCGGTCGTCGCCCCATGGTTTGTAACGCGTGATTTTGGTGGCGTGCAGGAAGTTATCGCCGTCGCCATAGTTCGTGTCGATACCACGGAACAGAATGGGCGTGATGCGCCAGTCATAGTCGCCGATGAACGGAATATTAATGCGCTGATCGCCGGCAGTGATGCGGAAGTCCTGATAATGCCAGCTTGCATAGGCTTCGCCCACGCCGGTCTCGTTCGGGCCCAGCTCGGTAATCAGGTGGTCGTCGTTGTGTGAAATACCGCGCTGGAGAATGCCGCTGACGCCCAGGCTCAGGCCGTAATATTCTGCCGTGGCATATTTCACGCTACCGCCATAACTGACCGTGTCCTGAGAATAGCCCGGCACGAAATACGCATTATGGGTGGAATAATACAGGGTGCGCAGGCTGCCGCTGACCGACCCGCAGGTGAACATTTCGGTGAGAGAATCTGCCACGTCGGCGGAGCAACCGCTCGCCCCCGGAGTGGCCGCCTGTGCGTGGTTGATTAATAATGTGTGTGAAACGACAATAGCGCTCAACTTCAGCGCAAAGCTGAATGTATTATTTTTCATTAATACCATCCTGTTAAAATGTAATAAATTCTGCCCGGCGGTAAAACTGCCGGTAATTGTTTTTATGAGGGCACACGTAAAGGGTTGCCGCCTCGCTTTTTTTCTGTCGCTAAGAAGCGAGGCGGATAATGATTATTTTTATTTGTCAGTCAATAAAAGAGGATCGTTATCCAAGACCAGTGTGTCGCGTACTTCCCAGCCGCGTAGCTTGCCGGGGTTCAGTAACCCATGGGGATCAAGGTGTTTTTTAACGGAAACCACGTCAGGCTTAATTTCCCCTTGTTTGCCATCTTCAATCTGAAAGACATGAGGGTTATTTATTTTTACGTCATTATCATTGAAGGTGGCCATTATTTCTTTCAATCTTTCTTCGGTGGAGTAACGGACTAATTGTAAACCGCTGGCGGTGATGTTTCCGTCATTGTCACGCAGGAATTCAATATGCGAAATAACTTCGTCGCCGAATAAATTTGCCATGTCGATAATCTGCTGACGATAACTCGTATAATTAAACGCCGTCTGTAAATAAGTCAGGGAGCTGTCGATTTTCAGCGCATGCAGCGTGGTGTGATTCCAGCAATATTCCATCAGTGACGCATTGGCCGCGCGTGCTTCGTCGGCCGGTTGACGTATGGCGCTGTGCCCGCGATATTTTTCCAGCAGATGGGGACAAAACCCTTCGCTTTCCTGCGCAATCACGCTTATCACCGCGTGCTGGCTGGCCTGATAATGCCCGTTCAGATGGCTGAACCAGGATGGGATCGGCGCGGCGAACAGCGCCAGCTGGCGTTTTACCAGCCCTGGCGAACGGGCAAAGGCGTTGGCGTAATCCAGCGCGTCGGCGAAATCATCGAACACGTCCAGCCGTTCAATCCACTGATGAACCGGTGCCAGCGCCAGCTCAACCTCGAGCACAATGCCGTTGCTGCCGTAGGCGTGATGCAGCAGCAATGCCTGCGGGGCAGGAACCTGCAAAATGCGCGGTTCGGCCTCCATGGTCATGACTTTGACGCTGAGCACATTGCCCGGCGCGCCCAGAGGACCGTAGTTGATGGAACCAATGCCACCAAAGCCGCCGCCGTAAAGGCCGCCCAGACTGGCGAGCCGGTAGGTGGAAGGCATGCAGCGCAGTTCCCATCCTGTGGGTCGGGTTAGCGTTTCAATTTCGGCCAGCCGGATCCCCGCCTGCGCTCGTACCACGCCGTTACCCAGTTCACATACCTGATTGAATCCGGTCATATCGACCAGAATTCCGCCTTCCAGCGGCACCAACTGGCCGTAGTTGCCGGTCGCGCCGCCGCGCAGGATCAGCGGTAACTGGTGCCGAACGCAGGCTTTAACCACCAGACTCAGCTCTTCTTCGTTGCGCGGCCTGACCACGGCATCAGCCTGTTTATCTTCCAACTGCTGTTTGAGCACCGGACTGAACCAGTGAAAATCGCGTGAAAGGCGTTTGACCTTGGTTGCCTGCAAGGTCCAGTCGAGGTCGGGAAGCGCCTGCTGTATCAGGGCAAGCGCGTGCTGACGTTGTTCACTGTCCATATTCTTCCTGCCTAAAGATCAATGAAGTTGAAGTTAATGAGATGGCGCGGCTTCGCTTTCATGCCAGGCGCTCAGGACGCGTCTCGACATCCACGACATCACGCCAAACAGCGCAATACCGGTGAGTGAAATGAGCAGCAGAGCGGCAAACATCAGAGGGATGTCCAACTGGTATCCTGCCTGCAATATCTGGTAGGCCAGACCGGTATTATTGCCGCCGGTACCGGCAACAAATTCAGCGACCACGGCACCTATCAGCGACAGGCCGCTGGAAATGCGCAGCGCGCCGAAAAAATACGGCAGGGCAGAAGGAATACGCAGGCGGATGAGAATCTGCAGGCGGCTGGCGTGGTTCAGTTGAAAATAGCTCAGCAGGCCCGGCGACACGCTGCGAAGCCCCTGCGTGGTATTGGAAATAATCGGGAACACCGCCATCAGCGTAGAACAGACCACCAGCGACAGCGTGGTGTCTTTGACCCAGATGATGATCAGCGGCGCGATGGCTACAATCGGCGTCACTTGCAGGAACACGATGTACGGGAACAGCGCGGTTTCAACAAAGCGATTCTGCACCAGCACGAACGCCACGGCTGCACCGATGACAATCGACAGTAAAAATGAGATCAGAGTGATTTTCAGCGTGAACAGCAGCGACATCGTCAGCGAACCGAAATGGGTCCACAGACTTTGCAGCATCACCACCGGCGACGGCACCAGAAACTGGGGGATGTTGAAATAGCTCACCGATCCCTGCCAGAGCAGGATCACCACCACCGCGACCACGGCCGGATAAAGCACTTTGCGAAACGTGGGGTTATTGATCCACGGAGAAGCTTTTTGAGTTTGCATACCGTTACTCCATACCCGATTGGCTGGCTTGCAGCAGGCTGTCCTGCAACTGCTTCGCATAGCGTGAAAATGCCGGACTGACGCGGAAATCTTCGCTGCGCGGGAAGGGTTCGGTGATGGCGATATCTTCCACCACCCGCCCCGGACGTGCGGCCATCATGATCACCCGCTGCGACAGAAATACCGCTTCGTGGATCGAGTGGGTGACGAACACCACCGTCAGCCCCTGTTCCCGCCACAGGCGCAGCAGATCGCTGTCGAGTTTGTTGCGGGTGATTTCGTCGAGCGCGCCGAAAGGTTCATCCATCAGCAACAGCTTCGGGCGCGTCACCAGCCCGCGGGCAATAGAAACGCGCATCTGCATGCCGCCTGACAGTTCGCGCGGCAGGACGTTGGCAAATTTGCCAAGCCCCACCAGTTCCAGCGCCTCACTGACGCGGGTATTGGCTTCGGCACGCGGTACGCCCGCCAGATCCAGCGGCAGACGGACGTTATTTTGCACATTGCTCCACGGCATCAGCGTGGCCTCCTGAAACACAAAAGACAGCGGCACCTGCGCCTTTTCGCGACGGTCGCGCCGCCACAGCACCAGCTTGCCGTCGCTGGGTTCCACCAGACCGGCGACCATTTTTAACAGCGTACTTTTGCCACAGCCCGACGGGCCGAGCAGGGTGACGAACTCACCCTGATTGATGGTCAGATTGACCGGCAGAAGGGCGCGGGTGCCGTTGCTGTAAATTTTCTCCGCCGACAACACTTCGATAGCCGGAACCGGCGGAGGATTGGCTGAGCGGACCTCGCTCATCACGGTCAGTTTCGGGGCTGAATTCATGGCATGACCTTCGCGTCTTTGATCATATCGAGGGTATACGTCTGCTCAAACGGCACTTTCTCCGCGTCGATCAGTTTGTTTTTCACCAGCATGTCCCAGGTCTTTTTCAGTCGCGGTTCAGTGATGATGCCGATACCCCCTGTTTGCGCGTCGCCGCCGGTCACCAGTTCATACTTCTTCATCTGCGCGATGCCGAAGGCAATCTGGTCGGCGCCCATACGCGGATTGTCTTTGGTGATCAGCGCATTGCCTGCGGTCGGATCTTGCAAATATTCTTTCCAGCCCTGCATGGACGCTTTCACGAACGCCGTCACCGCCACCGGGCGTTTTTTGACGGTGTCGGCCATGCAGATAATCGAGTTGCCGTACGGCGGGTAACCCCAGTCGCTGAGCATGTAGACGTAGAACGGTTTGCCGCCTTTTTCGATTGAGAAAGGCTCGGAAGTCACATAACCCTGCTGCACCAGATTATTGTCCACGAGGAACGGCTGCACGCTGAAGGTGTACGGACGGATTTTGGCGCCCGCCAGCCCCAGTTCACTCTTCGCCCACGGCCAGAAAGAGGTGTAAGCCTCGGTCGCCAGCAGGAAGGTTTTGTCTTTCAGCTCCTGTCCTTTCTCCACTTTGTCATGGCTGATAAACACCGTCGGCGAATGCTGGAACACCGTCGCCACGGTCACCGCATGCACGCCAGCCTGCCAGGTTTCCAGCGCCTGACCGTTGTCGCCGAGCGTACAGTCAGCCTGACCGGCGGCCATCAGTTGCATCACGTTAACCTGCGGGCCGCCCATTTTGATGCTGACATCCAGACCGGCGTTTTTGTACAACCCTTTGGCCTGTGCTTCGTAAAATCCGCCATGCTCCGCCTGCGCGTACCAGTTGGTCAGGAAGGTAAATTTCTCTTGCGCCATGCTGGTGGTGGAAACCCCGGCCAGCAGCAGGGCCGGCAGGGTGTAAGTCGGTAAACGCCGTATTTTCATCGTAAAAACTCCTTTATTTAGAGACAAAAGAAGACGAAGGAGGAGTGAAGCTGGTTTGTACAAAACCGTTCCAGTGGTGTTTGCCCCAGGTCGGTTCGCTGCGGACTTTCCATTCCATGAGGTGAATTTCAGTGATGGCCTGCGCCCAGCTTGCCGCCAGCGAATCGAGGATCGCGTGGCCCTGTTCGGCGGTCGCGCCGGTCGGATCGCCGATGACGCCACTCGGACCAAAATCATAGGAAGCCCAGGCAGCGGCAGGGCGGCTTGATGACAGTGTCGGGCATGGGAATTCCGGCGGGTAGTTGGCGACTGCGTGCTCGATGTGAACGCATTCCGGTGCCAGTGCCAGCATCACCGCCGTTTCGCTGTGACCGGCGTGCATCGCCATTTTTTGTTCTTGCGCGCTCAGGAACTGGTTTTCGACATTAGGCACGCGGAACACGTCGTGCGGGATCATGATCATGTCGCCGTGACGCAGACGCATTTCCCGCGATGCCATTTGCAGCACCTGCGGTTGTCCGCCGTGCCCGTTGATCATCAGCAGCTTGCGGAACCCGGCGCGGTACAGGGATTCGGCAATTTCCAAAACAGTTTGCAGCAGCGTGTCGCCGGTTAAGGTCAGCGTGCCGGGGAAATTCAGATGCTCGTCAGATTTGCCGTAAGTGATAGGGGGAATACCGTAGGCAGGAATGTCTTTTGAAAGCCGCGCCAGTGCGTGACCCGCCACGCCGGAGGAGATCACGCTGTCCACCGAACACGGCAGATGCGGGCCGTGTTGCTCAATCGCGCCGGTCGGCAATACGATCACGGTGTTGGCCTTGTCGGGCAGGGCAGCGATGGCCGTCCAGCTAAGGAAAGGAAGAAAACGTTCTGCGGGAATATAGCCGTTAATCATGCTGTGCCTCGTGGTCGGACATTATTGGGTTAAGCGGGATTGCGGTAACCAGGCGGTAGCTTCCACTTCAATCAGCACCTCGGCGCAGGGCAACATTTCACTGACCTGAACCACGGTAGAAACCGGCGGTTGCCCGGCATAAAAAAGCTTTCTGACCCGGCTGTAATACGGGAAGTGATCGAGATTGCGAAAGTACTGCACCAGCTTGATCACATCGCTCATCTGCCCGCCGGCTTCTTCGATGGTGTGGCGGATACTTTCGAGCACATACCAGCTTTGGGCGAGGATCGGCCCCTGTTTGGCGTCGGTGGAGAATTCGCCGGTTTCGCCCAGCAGCAGACGTGCTTCGGCGGGGATATCCTGAAAACCGCGCACAATTGTCGCGCTCTGCGGATTGACGGGAATAATGCCGGAGAGAAAAACGAAATCACCGGCACGACGCCAGGGGGCATATTTGGCGAGCGGTTTACCCGCTCCGGCTTCAAGACTCATGGGATAACTCCCGATTCCAGGTGCGTTGGTGGGTCAGCCTGCCGTGGTGGAAAACCAGGCGGGCTGCGCTGTTTAAAGGCCAGGTCAGGCTGTCGCTGCCCGGAAAGAGAATCAGACTGGCATCGTTGCCGGGGGCGAGCGGCAGGCCGGACTGCGCCTCACCGGTCAGCGCGGCGACATCGCAGATGAGTCGCGACTGCCGATCAAAAACGTTATCCAGCTGAAGTGCGAACAGGGCGCAGGCCAACGTATCCAGCGGGTCATAACTTCCAGCCGGACAAAAAGCGTCCTGCACGTTGTCGCAGCCGAGCAGCACCGGAATGCCCGCCGTCTGCGCCTCTTTCAGCAGGGTGATCCCCCGCCGGCGTGGCGTGCGGTGGGTGACAGCGTCCTGCAACAGCAGGTTGGTCATCGGCAGCGCAATCAGCGTGACGCGCTGTGCCGCCAGCAAACCCAGCACCTCCTGCGCCTGTTGTTCACTGCCGGAGGCCAGCGCGCAGCCGTGGCTGCAACAGATGTGGCCGCTGAATTTATTTTCTGAAAGGTAATGCGCCAGCCAGCTCAGACCCTGTGCCACCGGCGAAAGCTCCTCGTCGATATGCAAATCCAGATTCAGTTGCCAGCGCGAGGCGCTGCGCATCAGGTTGGTCATCGCTGCCGGATCCCAGTTTGACGAGTGGATAAATCCGCCCAGCAGGCAGTGGTTTCCGCTTAGCGCAACCGTCCGGGCGATGCGGTCAGCCGCTTCGGCATCCGCGAAGAAGCTTAGCGGGGCCAGTGCGACCCGCTCCAGCGCGACGCCCGGTTGCGTGATATTGGCCAGCTCCGTCCAGGCCAGCGGCGGGGTGACATCGAACCAGTCAATATGGGTGCGCAAACGGGTCACGCCATTGGCGGCGGCCCATGCCATTCCCTGTCTGGCACGCTGATGAAGATCTGCCGTGGTCCAGTGCCGGCGATCCTGATGCATTGTTTCGATAGCGGCCAGCAGACCGGGCTTTGACGGACGGCTGCGGCCGATGGTGAAGGTTTTATCGAGATGCGCATGAGGTTCGGCCAGACCCGGCAGCGCCAGCGCGCCCTGTGCGTCCCACAAATCATCTTGTCCTGGCTGACAAGGCGTCACCGAGGCAATTTTGCCTGCATCAAAGCGCAGATCCGCCGTCACCGGTTCGTCTGTATGCACAGGCCACCCGGCAGGAAGCAGCCACGCGGGGAGGCGAACGTTGGCAATGCCGCTAAGCGGTGAGGCGGGGGGGGGAAAGTTCATCTTGAGGCTCCGCGTTGGCATTACAGGTCGAGGACCAGAACGGGACTTTTGGAGCGCGAACAGCACAGCGTAATCTGCGTGTTCTCCGCTTTCTCTTCTTCTGTCAGCACACAGTCCCGGTGGTCGGGAATACCGTCGATGACATCAGTAATACACGAGCCGCAAATACCCTGTTCGCACGACAGCATAATATCGACTTTGGCGCTTAATAAGACTTCTGCAATGCTCTGGTTCGGGCCGACTAAATAACATTTTCCGCTGGAGTTCAGCTGAATATGAAATTCCTGTTCGTCGGTGTTATTGTTTATATTTTCATTGCTGAATCGCTCAAAAGATAATTGATTTTTCTGCCAGTGGTGCGTTTGCATAATGTCTTCAAGGCGCTGAATAAATCCATCCGGACCACAGGCCATCACCCGTGTATTTTCATCCGGCTGACGCAAACTCAGCGGCGTATTGTGTCGCAGGGAGTCGTTTGCGCCGCTGTCATGCAAAAAGACGTGTTTTGCCAGCGCGGGCGCATTCAGACGCGATGTAAACGCCGCTTTATCCAGGTCTGCAATGTAGTAATGCAGTTCAAAATCAATTTCTTGCTGCGCCATTTGTTCCGCCATAGCCAGCAGAGGCGTGATGCCAATCCCTCCGGCAAACAGCAGATAACGACCGGCAAATGGCAGCGGAAAATGATTACGTGGCATCGAGATGCTTAGCGTGTCGCCAACGCTGAAACGATGATGAATAAAGTGCGATCCGCCACTGGAGTTTTCCGCCAGTTTTACGCAGATCTCATAATATTCCCCGCCGTTATTTTCGGTGCAGAGAGAATATTGGCGGGGGCCCAGTTCTGGAATGAAAACGTCAATGTGCGCACCGGGTAAATAGGCAGGTAATAATCCGCCTTGCTGCGCAATAAGTTGCAGTGAAATATTCCCTTTACCATTTTCACCGATCGCCTTGATCGTGACAGGAATTAATCCGGCATCTTTCATCGTCATTTACCGTATTCATTTTGATGAGTCATTCATAAAAAGGGGCATCTATTCACCGCATAACCCGTTGTCATCCGGCCTGAAACAGCGCTGGGCGGGCTTTAGGAGCGATGAAACGATTGTTCCCGTTGCAATGAAAGCTACGTTATTGTTATAAAACTGTTGCGTCCAGCGCTTTGATTCGCACATCCCGTTGCATAAAAGAGAGCACTCCATCATGTTCGCATTTTCCCGGTTTCTGCTGTACTTCACTGAGGTTGCCCGCCAGGGTTCGTTTCGCAAGGCGTCCGAAACCCTGCATGTCGCCGCTTCGTCGATTGACCGGCAGATCCTGCGGGTGGAAAAAGAACTGGCGATGCCGCTGTTTGAACGGCACCCCACCGGGCTGCGGCTGACCGCAGCGGGCGAACTGTTATTGCACTCGGCCAACAACTGGAAAAAGGATTTCTCCCGCGTCTGCGAGCAGCTCGACGACCTGCGCGGTTTGCGGCGCGGGCACGTGCGGATTGCCACCATCGACGCCATCAACCGGCAGTTTTTCTCGGCGATGCTCAGGAAGGTGCATGCCGACTACCCGAATATCTCCTTCACGTTGACCACCATGAACAACGTGGATATTCAGCAGGCGCTAATGTCCGGCGATGCCGATTTCGGGCTGATGCTGAATCCGCAAAGTTCGCGTGAGTTGCAGGTGCGCGCTTTTGCAGAAATCGAGCTGGGGATTGTGGTGCCGAAAGGGCATCCGCTCGGCGGCAGAAGCGGCGTGCGTTTTAACCAGTGCATGGAATATCCGTTTATCCTGCCCGCTGCGCCGCTGATGCTGGCCGAACCCGTCCAGGCGCTGATGAATATCAACGGCGACATGATTAACGAGGTTGCGGTATCCAATAACATCCACATGATCCGCTCGCTGATAAAAGAGAAAATGGGCATCGGTATTCTATGCTGGCTCGACATCATGGATGAGGTGGAAAGCGATGAGCTGCAATTTATTCCGCTGACCGATCCGCAGTTAAAAACCTTCACGCTCTCGTTGTGCGTCGCCCCTGCAAGACAGCTTTCACTGGCCGCCTCGATGATGCTCAAACAGCTGGAGATGTTGTTCAGCCAGATCCAGACGCCGGGGCATGACCGGCACTGATTTGCACTCTTCTGGTGCTTAATGCTCTGTCATGAATCAAAGGTTGCAGAGCGTGAGGCGATAAATTCCCCGATAAAGCGCATGGAAAGCGCATCCGTGAAGTTGGCATCTTTCTTGTATAGCCAAGAGTGAGTAGAAGCGGTCAGTGCAGGCAGCTGCGCGGGACATTGCTCAGCAACCATTTCGCGGTTCATTTTGAGCCGGTCAGGGGGCTGAGCCGCATTCGCTCATCCTCCCTCCGGCGATGATTAGGAGAGGAGCAATGAAGTCTATTTCCCGCATTCCCCTGTCTTGCTGCGTGCTGAGCGCGCTGATTCCAGCAGCCTTTTCACTGGCAGTACATGCTGATGAGAAAATTGCATTGTTGACATCCTGGTACGCGCAGGCGGAGCAGGGCGGATATTATCAGGCGCTGGCGACAGGCATTTACAAACGTTATGGGCTGGATGTCAGCATTCAATCCGGCGGCCCGCAGGTCAATGGCATGCAGTTGCTGCTGGCAAAGCGCGCCGACGTGATTATCGGTTATGATCTCCAGCTACTCGAATCAGTGCAACGCGGTTTTCAGGCCAAAGCCATCGCAGCCCCTTTCCAGTTTGATCCTCAGGGTTTGCTGACGCATGATTCAGTCACTTCCCTCGACGGTCTGAAAAACAAAACCATTTTAGTCTCCAGCTCCGGGCAATCGACCTGGTGGCCGTGGCTGAAGGCACGCTATCAGCTCAGCGATTCGCAGGTTCGTCCTTACACCTTCAACATCCAGCCCTTTGTGGCTGACGACAATGTGGCGCAGCAAGCCTATGTCAGTTCTGAAGTTTTTCAGGCGCAAAAGGCCGGGGTGAAATCGAATTTCTTCCTCTTTTCGGAGCACGGCTATCCCCCTTACGGCGGAATTCTGATCACCCGTCCGGACCTTATCAGCAGCCGGAACGAGGCGATGGCTAAGTTTGTACAGGCGTCGATGGAAGGCTGGGTGAGTTATCTGCAAAATCCGGCGGCAGGCAACGTGCTGATCAAAAAGGACAATCCGAAAATGACGGACGACCTGTTGGCCTGGGGCGTTCAGCAAATCAAAGAGCATCACCTGATCGACGGCGGCGATGCGGCGACGAAGGGTTGGGGCACC
Organism: Serratia sp. 22264; assembly: GCF_052045345.1. Classification (NCBI taxonomy): domain Bacteria; kingdom Pseudomonadati; phylum Pseudomonadota; class Gammaproteobacteria; order Enterobacterales; family Yersiniaceae; genus Serratia; species Serratia sp. 22264. The sequence continues at coordinate 2,280,522 of NZ_JBQEOY010000001.1, read as the reverse complement.
ATGACGGAAGCCCGCTGGCAGAAAACCCGTGATTTCATGGTGAATGCCAAACTGCTGAACGCGGATACCGACTGGAAGCAGGCGTATACCACCGAATTTGTCGACCAAATGCAGGTTAAACCCTGAGGAGTGTGCGATGTCATCTGACTCTTTACTGATTAAAAATGCGCACGCGATCCTGACCGGCTTGCCGGGAGACGCGGCGCGCCACGCCGGGCCGGACATTCGTGTGCGTGAGGGGGTCATTGAGGCGATAGGTTCCCTGACGGCAAGACCCGACGAGCGGCTGATCGATGCCCGCGATTGCGTGGTCTATCCCGCCTGGGTTAATACGCACCATCATCTGTTTCAGTCATTGTTAAAAGGTGAACCTCAGGGGCTGAACAAAAGCCTGACCGCGTGGTTAAGTGCCACGCCTTATCGCTTTCGCGCCACGTTCGATGCATCCACCTTTCGCCTCGCGGTGCGTATCGGTCTGACCGAACTGCTGCGTTCCGGCTGCGCTACGGTGGCGGATCACAACTACCTTTACTGGCCGGATATGCCGTTCGATACCTCGGAAATCCTTTTCAGCGAAGGGGAAGCGCTGGGAATGCGCATTGTGCTGTGCCGGGGCGGTGCAACGCAGGGGCGGACGATTGAGAAAGATGTGCCGCAGGCACTGCGCCCGGAAAACTACGATGATTACATGGCGGATATGGAGCGGTTGGTTGGCCGTTATCACGATCCGAAACCGACGTCGCTGCGCCGCGTGGTAATGGCACCGACCACCTTGCTGCATTCTGCGCCCGGTGCGCAGTTGCGCGAAATGGCGAAACTGGCGCGCAGTTTGGGCATCCGGCTGCACAGCCATCTGTCGGAAACGGTGGATTATCTCGATGCGGCCCGCGCCAAATTTGACATGACGCCGGTGCAGTTTTGCGCGGAACACGACTGGTTGGGGGACGACGTATGGTTTGCGCATCTGGTGAAACTGCTGCCGCAGGAAATCGCGATGCTGGGCCAAACCCGCACCGGCATTGCGCACTGTCCGCAAAGTAACGGGCGTCTGGGCAGCGGTATCGCCGACTTGCTGGCGCTGGAACAGGCGGGTGTGCCGGTTTCACTGGGCGTAGACGGTGCGGCATCGAACGAAGCCGCTGATATGCAAAGTGAAGCGCATGCCGCATGGCTTTTGCAGCGCGCCCGAAAAGGCATGCTGGCGAAACCGCACTATGACGGCGGCACTTTTGAAGGCGGCGGCGATGCAGCATCCATCGAAGACGTGGTGCGTTGGGGCAGCGCAGGCGGGGCGCAGATCCTCGGACTGCAACAAAGCGGCACCGTGCAGGTGGGCATGCTGGCAGATATCGCCATTTACCGGCTGGATGACCCGCGCTACTTCGGTCTGCATGACATGGCGATCGGCCCGGTGGCCTGCGGGGGGCGCGCGTCGCTGAAGGCGCTGATGGTCAAGGGGCGCGTTATCGTCGAAAACGATGTCATCCCCGGTCTCGACCTTGACACCATGCGCCATGAGGCGATGTCCGCCGTCCGTACCCTGCAACAACGAGCTGCGCGCTAACCCTATGGGTTAAGAAGGATAAGAAAAATGACTCAATCTACACAAACAGAAGGCTATGCATTGCAGGAGCTGGAAAAAGAAGCGGAAATGGGCGCAATGGGTGAAGAGACGTTTGCCCGTGAAGTTCGTTGCATAGACTTGTCAGATTTCGAAAACCGTAAAAGTGAGATTGCCGACGAGCTCTGGAGTGCAGCCGTGGAAATTGGCTTCTTCCAGGTCAGCAATCACGGCATTGCGCTAAACGATATCCGCCAGGCCTTCAGCATGACAGAAGATTTCTTCTCGCTGCCCGACGAGGTAAAAGCGCAATATCCGCTGGCTCGTAACGCCGGCTGGGAGAATAAGTCTCAGGTGCGTCCGTCAACCAGAACGCCGGACCAGAAAGAGTCTTACCAGATCACCCGTCCGCTGATGCAGTCGCTGTGGCCGAGTGAACAGGAACTGCCGGCGTTTAAACAGACCATGCTGGGCTTTGAATCCCAGTGCTGGCAGTTGGGCATGAAATTGCTTTCCTGTTTTGCGCTCAAACTGGGCTTCCCTGAGCACTTTTTCGAACAGGCACATAATCCGGACCAGCAAACCTACCAGAGTACGCTGCGCATGCTGCACTACTATGCCACTGAACAGTCGGCGCAGGGGATGTGGCGCGCGGGTGCGCATACGGATTTCGACTGCCTGACGCTGCTTTTCCAGCGTCCAGGCCAGGGCGGATTGCAGGTTTGTCCGGGTAAGGATCGCGAAAGCCAGCAGTGGACCAGCATCGAACCGCGTGAAGACGTGATCACCTGCAATATCGGCGACATGCTGATGCGCTGGAGCGACGATCGGCTGCCGTCAAATTTCCATCGTGTCAGAAGCCCTCTGCCCGGCGAATATCAGGGAGCGCGCTACAGCCTGGCATTTTTCTGCCAGGCTAACAAAGACGTCGAAATTCTGGGGCCGCAGGCGAAATATCCGGCCATCAGCGCCGAAGACTATCTGCAACAGCGCATTCAGGCGAACTTTGCGAAAGGATAAATAGAGCTGAAAAGCAAAAAGCCCGCTCAGGTTTCCCTGAGCGGGCTTTTCTAATTTGGCTCCTCTGACTGGACTCGAACCAGTGACATACGGATTAACAGTCCGCCGTTCTACCGACTGAACTACAGAGGAATTGTGTGAACGGCCGCAATCTTAACGGGGTGTCGGCGGCATGTCAAAGGCGGATTACACATTCTGTGACTGTTTGCTTACAGAATGCGCAACCCGTTGAGCTTTTGGCAGATTTATCCGGTCATACCTCAGGCTGCCTCTGCGTTCATGCCCCAAATCGATGGCGGGTGCAGAGAAATGAATGGGTTGCCTTCAATCTTGCACGATGAGCCGAATAACCGCTTAATCCTCGGTTTTGGCGCGGTAAACCCGCTGTGGGCGGCCAACCTTGCCGTAAAGGATCTCGGCGCGGAGCTGCCGGGCGGCGGTGGAAAACTCCAGATAACGGCGCGCGGTGGTGCGGCTTAACCCCATGATTTTCGCCACGCTTTCGGCGGTGTGGCTGGCCAAAGGTTGGGCGAACAGGGCGTGTACTTTTTCCAGCGTGAGCTCATCGATACCCGCCGGCAAGGCCGCCTGTCGTTCACCGCGCGAATAGGTATTGAACATCTCGTCAATACGGCGCTGGTTAAGGCGCGCGTTATCTTTCAGCGCCTGGCGCCGCTGGCTGAAGCGCTGCAGGGTAGCGGCCAACCTATCGTAGGCCAGGGGTTTGATCAGGTAATCGAACACCCCGCAACGTAGCGCTTCGGCTACCGTATCCCTATCGCTGGCGGCGGTGATAAACACGATACCGCCCGTGTAGCCGCTCAGGGTCAACTCGCGCAACAGTTCAATGCCCTGGCCGTCGGGCAGGAAGTTGTCCAGCAGGATCAGATCCGGTCTGAACCGCTCCACCATCATGCGCGCCTGCCCCAGCGTGCCGGCCAACCAGATTTGCCGGCCGCCACCGTTCTGCTTGATGAACTCCGCATGCATCTCCGCCAGCGGCGTTTCATCTTCGACGATAAGAATATTTAGCCATTCCATAATTAAACCCATACTTGCAATAAAGATGCAAAATCAATGTAAGTTAATCGTGACTTAAAATAAACGTCGCCTTATGAATAAACACCATAAAAATAATTAAGTAAATAAAAAACATTAAATAACTTATTCCCGGATGAGTGTTTGTGAAATAGGTCAATAATTCGCGTTTTTTTTCTGTTTACCATAGCTTCATTAAATGAATTTATCGCCATTTTTAATTTCAACTTTATGGTTTTAAAGGTTTTATCTCCGCTTGTTAATGTTAATTAAAATGGTTTTTTGTTATTTATTGGTTATTCCAGAGAGACAATTATGTTGGGCGGCGCCGTATTTAATCGGGTGAAAAGATCAGATCATAAAGACATTGCGCAGATTAATGCTTTTCTGCGCAGCAACGATCTGAATATTGATACTACGGTAGAGGTTTTTATTACCGTGACCCAGGACGATAAGTTGGTCGCCTGCGGCGGCATCGCAGAGAATATTATCAAATGCGTCGCCATCAGCCCGCAAATGCGTGGCGAAGGGTTGGCGCTTACGCTGGCGACCGAACTGGTGAACCTGGCCTATGAACGTCATTACACCCAACTGTTTATCTACACCAAACTGCAAAATGAGCCGTTGTTCCGCCAGTGTGGTTTCTATCCGATAGCCCGCGTGCCGGGCATCGTGGTGCTGATGGAAAACAGCCCATGCCGCCTGAAACGCTACGCGGCCCAGTTGGCGGGCCAGCGGCGGCCAGGCAAGCGCATCGGCAGTATCGTGATGAATGCCAATCCTTTTACCCGCGGCCATCAATATCTGGTGCGCCAGGCGGCGGCGAAATGCGACTGGCTGCACCTGTTTCTGGTGAAAGAAGACACCTCGCGTTTCAGCTATGAAGACCGGCGGCGGCTGGTGCTGGCGGGCACTGCCGATATCGCCAACCTGAAGGTGCACGAAGGATCGCAATACGTCATATCCCGCGCCACCTTCCCTTGTTATTTCATTAAAGATCAGGGTATTGCCGATGACTGTTACACCGAGATCGATCTGAAGATCTTTCGGCAGTATCTGGCGCCCGCGCTGGGCATTACCCACCGTTTTGTCGGCAACGAGCCGTTCTGCGCGGTCACGGCCAAGTACAACCGCGATATGCGCTATTGGCTGGAAACGCCGGAGCTGCCCAGCCCGCCGATCGCCCTGGTGGAAATTGAGCGTTTGCAATATCAGGGCACGGCGATCTCCGCCTCCTGGGTGCGCAAGCTGCTGGCGGCGGGTGATTTCCACGCCGCCGCGCCGTTGGTACCGCCAGACACCCTTTATTACCTGCAAGATTTGCAAACGCAGCGCCGGGCCAAACCGGCGGCCAAACCCTTTGTATCCGCACAATCAGGTGAACGATGAAAATTATCCGAGAAGCAATGGCCGGCACGCTGGAATCCAGCGATGTCATGGTGCGCATCGCACCCGCCGAGGGGCCGGAGCACGATCTACTGATCGCCAGCAGCGTGGAAAAACAGTTCGGCCAAGCCATCCGCCACACGCTGCTCGAGGTGCTGCAGCGTTATCAAGTGGAGCCGGTGCAGGTGATGGTGGACGACAAAGGCGCGCTCGACTGCGTGCTGCGCGCCCGGCTGGAAACCGCACTGATGCGCGCCAGCGACAATGGCCAGTTGCCGTGGGGGGCCTGCGATGAAAACGCTGAATAAACACCGCGTGCGCCGCAGCATGCTGTTCGTTCCCGGTGCCAATGCGGCCATGGTGAGCAACGCCTTTATCTATCAGGCCGATGCACTGATGTTCGATCTGGAAGACTCGGTGATCCTGCGTGAAAAAGACGCGGCGCGGCGGTTGGTGTACCACGCGCTGCAACATCCTTTGTACCGGGAAGTGGAAACCATAGTGCGGGTCAACGCGCTGGATTCCGCCTACGGGCTGGCGGATCTCCAGGCGGTGGTGCGCGGCGGGGCGGATATCGTGCGCCTGCCGAAAACCGACAGCGCGCAGGACGTGGTGGATATGGAACGCGAGATAGCCGCCATCGAAGCCGACTGCGGCCGCCCGGTCGGCAGCACCGGCCTGCTGGCGGCGATTGAATCGGCGGCGGGCATCACCCACGCGGTGGCGATTGCCCATGCCTCGCCTCGCCTGATCGGCATTGCTCTGGGCGCGGAGGACTACGTGCGCAACCTGCGCACCGAGCGTTCGCCGGAGGGCATCGAACTGCTGTTTGCACGCTGCTCGCTGTTGCAGGCGGCGCGGGCCGCCGGCATTCAGGCGTTCGATACCGTGTATTCCGACGCCAACAACGAAGCCGGATTCCTCCAGGAAGCGGCGCTGATCAAACAGCTCGGTTTCGACGGCAAATCCCTGATCAATCCCCGGCAGATCGAACTGCTGCACAACCTGTATGCGCCGACCGCCAAAGAGGTGGCCCATGCCCAGCGCGTGGTGGACGCCGCCGCAGCGGCAGAGCAGGAAGGGCGCGGGGTGGTGTCGCTCAACGGCAAAATGGTCGACAGCCCGGTGATTGAACGCGCCCGGCTGGTCTTGCAACGCGCAGCGCTTTCCGGCATCCGCGAAGAGCCGGTTCAGCAGGGAGAAGAAGCATAATGAAACGTCAACAACGACTGATGCCCTTGAACATCCTGGCGGACCTGCGTTGCTATCAGGATGCCTCCAAGGCCAATCAACAGGCCCGCAAATCGCGTGATGCTAAACGCTGTGACTCGCTGGAACAGGCGGTGCACCGCAGTGGGTTACAGGACGGCATGACCATCTCCTTCCACCATGCGTTTCGCGGCGGTGACCTGGCGCTGAATCAGGTCATGGAGACGCTGGCGGCGATGGGGTTCCGCAACCTGACGCTGGCTTCAAGCTCGCTAAGCGAATGCCATGCGCCGCTGGTCGACCACATTCGTCACGGGGTCGTGAGCCGCCTCTACACTTCGGGCCTGCGCGGTCCGTTGGCGGAAGCGATCTCGCGCGGCCTGCTGGCCGAACCGGTACAAATCCATTCCCACGGTGGCCGGGTCAACCTGATCGAGTCCGGCGAGTTGAAGATTGACGTTGCCTTCCTCGGCGTACCGGCCTGCGATGATTTCGGCAATGCCAACGGTTACAGCGGCGAAGCCTGCTGCGGCTCGCTCGGCTATGCCAAAGTGGATGCCGACGCAGCGGGCACCGTGGTGTTGTTAACCGAATCGATAGTGCCTTATCCGCACCATCCGGCCAGCCTGGCGCAGGATCGGGTGGATCTGATCGTACAACTGCCGCGGGTGGGGGACGCCGACAAGATTGGCGCCGACGCCACGCGCATGACCTCCAACCCGCGTGAGCTGCTGATTGCCCGCCGCGCCGCCGAGGTGATTGCCGGGTCCGGCTATTTTACCGACGGTTTCTCGCTGCAAACCGGCACCGGCGGCGCTTCGTTGGCGGTGACGCGTTTTCTGGAAGACAAAATGCGGGCACGCGGCATTCGCGCCGGTTTCGCCCTCGGCGGCATCACCTCGACCATGGTGGATCTGCATGAAAAAGGGCTGATCGGCCGGCTGATGGACGTGCAGAGCTTTGACCGCGTGGCGGCGATGTCTTTGGCGCGCAATCCCCACCACATTGAGATCAGCGCCAACCAGTACGCCAACTTCAGCTCGAAGGGGGCCACGGTCGACAGGCTCGACGTGGTGGTGCTGAGCGCGCTGGAAATCGACACCGATTTTAACGTCAACGTACTGACCGGCTCCGATGGCGTGCTGCGCGGCGCTTCCGGCGGCCACTGCGACACCGCGGCGGCGGCGCGGCTGGCGATCATCGTGGCGCCGCTGGTGCGCGGGCGCATTCCGACGTTGGTGGAGCAGGTAACTACCTGCGTGACCCCGGGTTTCAGCATCGACATTTTGGTTACCGATCACGGTATTGCCGTCAACCCGACACGCCCGGAGCTGGCGCAGCGGTTGCAGGAGGCCGGTTTGCCGGTGGTCGGTATCGACTGGCTGCGCCGCCGCGCTTTGCTGCTGACCGGCGAGCCTGAGCCGATCGCCTTTACCGATAAGGTGGTGGCGGTGGTGCGTTACCGCGACGGTTCGGTGATCGACGTGGTGCATCAGGTGGCGGAGTAACCCTATGGCTTACGTTGCCCCCGAACTGGCCGCCAACCGCGCCGTAAGCCTGCCGGAACTGCTCACCAGTCGCGATTGCCGTCAGGCGCGCCAACAGGCATGGCTGGCGCGCCATCAATCCACGCTGTTGGTGTTGACGCTGGTGGTGCCCGGTGCGCGAAAAGACAGCGCGTTGACGCGCAACATCTTCAACCTCGGCTGGCAGGCGCTGCAACAGCTATGGCGCGAGCAAGGTTGGCGCTGTCTGCAGGCCGAAACGCTGGCGCTCGCCACCGGCTGCGAAGGCTTTCTGGCGTTGCAGGCCGATGCCCGGCGGGTGAAGGACTGCGCCATGCAGTTAGAGGTGCAACAGCCGATTGGCCGGCTGTGGGATATCGACGTGCTGGACACCCAGGGGCGTATTTTGTCGCGGCGCGATCTGGGGCTGGCGGAACGTCGCTGCCTGTTGTGCGGCCAGCCGGCCAAAGTGTGCGCCCGCCAACGGCGACACGGCAGCGAACAGCTGCTGCAGCAAATGGAAAGGATGCTCAACGATGCGCTCTCAGCCCGTTAACCTTGCCAGGCGTGCGCCGCAAACGGCGGTACAGGATTTCGCCCGGACCGCCTACCGCGCACTGCTGGTGGAAGTGAACCTCACGCCCAAACCGGGGCTGGTGGATCGCCATAACAACGGCGCTCACCGCGATATGAACCTCGGTCACTTTTATCGCAGCGCCCGCGCCATCGGCATCTGGCTGCCGCGTTTTATCCAACAGGGTTGCGACGATGCGGCGCGCCCGGCCGACGAACAGCTGTTGCGGCTGCGCCCGCTGGGCCTGGCCTGCGAAAACCATATGTTCCGGGCCACCGGCGGCGTCAACACCCATAAAGGCAGCGTGTTTTCCCTCGGCCTGCTGTGCGCCGCTTTTGGCCGCCGTTATCAGCAGCAAAAGAAGATCGATGCCGCAACGCTGTGCGCCGAGGTGGCGGCCATGTGTCGTGGGCTGGTGGCCCGCGAGCTGCAAACCCGCAACGCATTGCAGACCGCCGGCCAGCGGTTGTTTGCCGAACATGGCCTGAGCGGCGCACGCGGCGAGGCGGAGTCCGGCTTTGAGCGAGTGATCAACGGCGCGCTGCCGTTCTACCGACAACGGCTGAAGGCGGGCTGCGATGAGCAGACGGCGCTGATGGACAGCCTGCTGTGGCTGATGGCCCACAACCAGGACACCAACGTCGCCTCGCGCGGCGGCCTGGCCGGGTTGCGCTGGTTGCAGCGGCGTGCCGATGGGCTGTTGGCGCAGGGCGGGGCGCAGGGCGCACGGGGCAGGCAACGCCTGCGGCAGTTCGACGCCGACTGCATCCTTCGCCACCTCAGCCCTGGCGGCAGCGCCGATCTGTTGATCGTCACCTGGCTGCTGGCGCAATTACCGAACTAAAAACAATAACCCTTCATCAGGAGAGTCTTATGTCTCAAACCCAGGAAAAAATCTGGAAAGCGATAGTGCCGTTGCTGGTGCTCGCGATCCTGCTGTTGATACCCACGCCCGACGGCATGCCGCCGCAGGCCTGGCGCTATTTCGCCATCTTTGTGGCGATGATTGTCGGCATGATCCTGGAGCCGATCCCGGCTACCGCCATCAGCTTTATCGCCGTGACTCTCAGCGTGCTCAGCGCCAACTGGGTGCTGTTTGGTGCGCAGGAACTGGCGGAACCGGGTTTCAAGGCCGGTAAAGAGGCGTTGAAATGGGGGCTGGCGGGCTTCTCCAGCACCACCGTCTGGCTGGTATTCGGCGCGTTCATCTTTGCGCTGGGCTACGAGGCCACCGGGCTTGGGCGGCGTATCGCGTTGTTCCTGGTGAAGTTTATGGGCAAGCGTACCCTGACGCTCGGCTACGCGGTGGTGATCATCGATATCCTGCTGGCGCCGTTTACCCCGTCCAACACCGCACGCACCGGCGGCACGGTGTTTCCGGTGGTGAAAAACCTGCCGCCGCTGTTTGACTCCTTCCCCAACGACCCTTCGTCGCGGCGTATTGGCGGCTACCTGATGTGGATGATGGTGGTCGGCACCAGCATCAGTTCGTCGATGTTCGTCACCGGCGCGGCACCCAACGTGTTGGGGATTGAGTTTGTCGGCAAAATCGCCGGGGTGCACATCAGTTGGATGCAGTGGTTCCTGGCCTTCCTGCCGGTCGGGCTGTTGCTGCTGATTGTCGCGCCGTTGATTTCCTATTACCTGTACAAACCGGGCGTGACCCACAGCAGCGAAGTGGCTGCCTGGGCCAACACCGCGCTGGGTGAAATGGGCCAACTGACACGCAAAGAGCGCACCCTGATTGGCCTGGTGCTGTTCAGCCTGAGCCTGTGGGTGTTCGGCGGCAAGTGGCTGGACGCCACCACGGTCTGCCTGCTGGCGGTTTCGCTGATGCTGGCGCTGCACGTGGTGTCGTGGAAGGATATCACCAAATACTCCAGCGCCTGGAACACGCTGGTTAACCTGGCGACGTTGGTGGTGATGGCCAACGGCCTGACGCGCTCCGGCTTTATCGACTGGTTCGCCCAGACCATGAGCACCCACCTGAACGGCTTTTCGCCGAACATGACGGTGGTGGCGCTGGTGCTGGTGTTCTACTTCGCCCACTACCTGTTCGCCAGCCTGTCGGCGCATACCGCCACCCTGCTGCCGGTGATCCTGGCGGTCGGCAAAGGGCTGCCTGGCGTGCCGTTAGAGCAACTTTCGATGCTGCTGGTGTTGTCGATCGGCATCATGGGCGTACTGACGCCGTACGCCACCGGGCCGGGGGTGATTATCTACGGCTGCGGCTACGTGAAATCGAAAGATTACTGGCGGATGGGCGGCATTCTCGGCGTGGTGTATATCGCCGCGCTGCTGTTGATCGGCTGGCCTATCCTGCGTTTGTGGTATTGAGTTGCCTGCGGCCATCTCTCGATGGCCGCTTGCCGGATCCTCTCCCCGTGATACTCGTCACACACTTCACCGGATAACCTCTCCATCATAGCGAGGCGAAAGCTAACATATTCAAAATAATCACTTTCCTGGAGCCTCTGCGGATGAGAAGAAAAACGTTATTGCTGTGCTTGCCCTTATTATTGACCGGGAATGCCCTGGCGGACACCAACGACTATCAACTGGAACAGGTGCTGTTGATGAGCCGCCACAACCTGCGTGCGCCGCTGGCCAATAACGGCAGCGTGCTGGCGCAATCTACCCCCAAAGCCTGGCCGGCCTGGGATACGCCGGGTGGCTTGTTGACCACCAAGGGCGGGGTACTGGAAGTGTATATGGGCCACTATTTCAACGAGTGGCTCAAGCAGACCGGCGTATTGCCGCAGGAAGGCTGCCCGACCGCCGGCAGCGTTTACGTTTACGCCAACAGCCTGCAACGCACGGTCGCGACCGCGCAGTTCTTTACCAACGGCGCGTTCCCCGGCTGCGACATCAGCGTGCACCACCAGGAAAAAATGGGGGAGATGGATCCTACCTTCAACCCGATCATCACCGACAACAGCGAAGCCTTCAATCAACAGGCGCTGGGGGCGATGAACACCGAGTTGGCCTCGCTGAAGCTGGATGCCGCCTACAAGCAACTGGCGAAAATCATCGATTACAAAGCGTCCAGCGCCTGTAAAACCGACAAGCACTGCGATCTGACCAAAGAAGCCAGCAAGATGAGCGCGGTGCCGGGCAAAGAGCCGGGCGTCGCCGGCCCGCTGCGGGTGGGGAACTCGCTGGTGGACGCCTTCATGCTGCAATATTACGAAGGCTTCCCGATGAAGGACGTGGCCTGGGGCAAGATAACCACGCCGCAGCAGTGGAAACAGCTGGCACAGTTGAAAGACGGTTACCAGGATTCGCTGTTCACCTCGCCGGTGGTGGCGCAAAACGTCGCCAAACCGCTGCTGACCTACATCAACGGCGCCTTGATTGGCGAACGCAAACCGGATGCGCCTAAGGTGACGGTGCTGGTGGGCCATGACTCCAATATCGCTTCGCTGCTGTCGGCGATGCGCTTCAAGCCTTATCAACTGCCGCACCAGTATGAGAAAACGCCGATTGGCGGCAAACTGGTGTTCCAGCGCTGGCACGATAAGAAAAACGATCGCGACCTGCTGAAGATTGAGTACGTCTACCAGTCCGCGGACCAACTGCGCAATGCCAACCCGCTGACGCTGAAAACGCCGCCGCAGCGCGTGACGCTGGCGCTGGAAGGTTGCCCGGTGGATAAACAGGGTTTCTGTGCCTGGAGCGATTTCGAAAAAACCATGAAAGGTATTCTGTAACCCTTCCGTTCCTCTCCCTCCGGTTGGGGGGAGAGGAATAATCGTTGTTGCCGGTCCATCTGGCGTCTAAAATTAGCGGCCTGTACACTCACCCTGGACGACAAGTGTTCTCTTCTTTTATCCCCACCATCGAATGGCTGAACCTGGACGGTTATCCGGGGCAGGTTGCCCGTTGCCGTTTTTCCCTGGCGGCCTATCAGGACCGCTGTTTCGGCGACGTCGGTATGGCGATCCCCGATCATCTGGCGCGTGCGGTGCCGAAGCGGCGGGCGGAGTATCTGGCCGGGCGTTATCTGGCGCGGGCATTGCTGGCGCCGTTGGGGTTTGCGGATTTTACCCTGTCGCGGGGAGAGGACCGCGCGCCGCAGTGGCCGCAGGGAATTGCCGGTGCGCTCAGCCATAATTCGGATACCGCGCTGTGCGCGGTGCATCGGGAAAGCGGGCTGGGTGGCGTGGGGCTGGACGTTGAAACGCTGATCCCGGCTGAACGAGCCGAAGAACTGTGGACCGCCATCGTCGGCGAAGAAGAGTGCGCAACGCTGCGCCGGCGCCCGCAGGCGTTTAACCAATTGCTGACGCTGGCGTTCTCCGCCAAAGAGAGCCTGTTCAAAACCCTTTACCCGCAGGTGGGTTGCTACTTTGATTTTCTCGATGCGCGTATGGTGGCGATAGATACGCGACAGCGGACCTTTGAACTGGAGCTGCTTAAGCCACTCACGGCGCATTGCCACGCCGGCCGCCGTTTTAGTGGGCGTTACTGGCATGAAAGTGACGATGTAACCACGTTTATCTATTTATAAATCAATTAAATAATTCACGTGACGCCGTCACTTTATCTGTCGGCGGCGCAACAGATGACGCGTACCTTCCGCCACCAACAACAGCACCGCCAGCCAGATCGGAATATAGGTCAGCCATTCGTCGCGGCCGATACTCTCGCCCAACAACAGCGCCACCACCACCAACAGCACCGGCTCCACGTAGCTCAGCAGACCAAACAGGCTGAAGGGCAGCAGGCGGCTGGCCAGGATATAACACACCAGCGCCGAGGCACTGAGAATACCCAACAGCGGGATCTGCACATACAGCAGCGGATGAGTGGCCAATGCGGCCTGCGGCCCGTTTCCGCCAAAGGCGAACCAGCCGGCGACCGGCAGCATCAGCGCCAGTTCGCACCATAGCCCGCCGAGGTTATCGGTGCCGAAATGCCGACGCAGAATAAAGTAAACCGGATAACCCAACGCCACCACCAGCGTCGCCCAGGAGACGCCGCCGACCTGATACAGCTCGTTGCCGACGCCGATAATGGCGCAACCCACCGCCAGCTTTTGCAGCAGTGAAAGACGATCGCGGAAAATCACTCGCCCTGCCAGCACCATGGTCAGCGGCAGCAGGAAATAACCGAGCGACACCTCCAGCGCCTTGCCGTGCAGCGGCGCCCACAGGAACAACCACAGTTGAACCCCCAACAGCGCGGAACTGAGCGGCAGAAACAGCAGGCGGCGCGGCCGCTGTTTGATCCAGCGCAGCGTCTCGCTGACCCGGCGCCAGTCGGCGGAAAAAATCATAAACAGCGTCAGGAACGGCACCGTCAGCAGGGTGCGCCAGCCGAAGACCTGTTCGCCGTCGAGCGGGGCCAGCGTGGAGGTGTAGTAATACATCACGGCGAACAATACCGAGGCGACAACCGAAAGAACGATCCCTTTAATCACGTGCGATCCTGAAAGGTTATTGATTTTATTGCAGGTACTCTAGAGAAGTTTGGCGCGGACAACAATGGCGCGCATCACACTGGACAATCCTCGGTGGCGAGTTAAAATAAATACTGGGTATTCATACAGGCATTAAGCAATGACTCTCGATCTTTTCGAAGACGCCGTGCCGCCGCCGTGGCGCGAGCAGATTGCTCCGGGCGCGGTGGTGATGCACGGTTTTGTGCGCGATCACGGGCCGGAACTGTTGGCGGCGGTGAAGGGGGTGATCGCGCAGGTGCCGTGGCGCCACATGACCACGCCGGGCGGCCATGTGATGTCGGTGGCGATGAGCTGGTGCGGCAATGGTTGGAGCAGCGACAGCCGCGGCTACCGTTACTCCGAGCGCGATTCGCGCAGCGGCAAACGTTGGCCGCCCATCCCGGCTATTTTTATGGCGCTGGCGGACGAAGCGGCGCAGCAGGCGGGTTTTGCGCCGTTCGTGCCGGATTCGTGCCTGATTAACCGCTACGATCCCGGCAGCAAGCTGTCGCTGCATCAGGATAAAGACGAACACGATTTTGGCTCACCGATAGTGTCGGTGTCACTGGGATTACCGGCGGTATTCCAGTTCGGCGGCATGCAGCGCAGTGACCGGGCCCAGCGCATTCCACTGGCGCACGGCGACGTCGTCGTGTGGGGCGGCCCGTCGCGGCTGTGTTTTCACGGCATTATGCCGATCAAAGAGGGCTACCATTCGCTGGTGGGGCCGCACAGGATCAACATCACCTTACGCAAGGCGCTTTAGCTGCGGCTCTTTGGCCAGGCAGGCGACCAGATAATCGATAAACACCCGCAGTTTGGGCGGCAGATGCTGGTTGGGTGCATACAGCAGCCACAGGCCGCCGTGGTAGCTGCTGAGGAAATCCCACTCCGGCAGCACCTGCACCACTTCACCGCTGTCCAGCGCCTGTCGGGCGGTAAAATAGGGCAGGCTGCCGATGCCGAGGTGCTGTTTCACCGCATCCAGCCGCACGCCGGTATGGTTGGCGGCATAGCGGCCGCGCACGTTCACCGCGATCGTTTTGCCGGCGCGACGGAATTTCCAGCGGGCGTCGTTGGGCGTTTCCCCCAGATAAATGCAGCTGTGCTGTGCCAAATCCTGCGGCTGTTGTGGCGTGCCGTGCTGCGCCAGATACTCCGGCGTGGCGCACAACAGGTGTTCTATCGTCATCAGTTGGCGGCCGATCAGCCCGGGCGATGGGCGATCGGTAATGCGTAACGCCAGATCGACCCGATCGTCAATCAGGTCCATATAGCGGTCTTCCAGCCGCAGACGCACGTCCACCTTGGGGTAGCGGCGCAAAAATGCCGGGATATGCGGGTGCAGCACGAAGCGGCCTACCGCTTTGGGGACGCTGACGCTGATCAAGCCTTCAGGTTCTACGGCGCCCTGGCCGCTGATTTCCATCACCGAATGCGCGGCCTCCAGCATGCTGCGGCAGCGCAGGAAGGCCTCTTCGCCCTGTTCGCTCAGGCGCAGCTTGCGGGTAGTGCGATGCAGCAGTTGCAGCGCCAGTGCCTGTTCGAGTTTCGCCACGCTGCGGCTGGTGGCAGAGGGCGAGGTGCCCAGCAGGCGGGCGGCGGCGGAGAAGCTGCCGCTTTCCACCACCTGAACGAAAACGGCCATTTCGGCCAGCAGAGAATGGGATAGATTTGTGCTCACGGCGCAAAGGTCCATTGTAAAGAAGACGGATTATCCTTTGATTATGGCATGAATATACTAGGCAGAGTTCCGTAACCAGGAGAAAGCCATGACCGAACGACTTTATTATTACAGCGACGAGCTACAGGGTGAAGCGCAGGTGTTGGCCTGCACCCCGGTCGAAGACGGCGGATATGCCGTGGAGCTGAGCGCGACGCTGTTCCACCCGCAGGGCGGCGGGCAACAGGCCGATACCGGCACTCTCGGCGCCATCCCGGTACTGCGCGTGGCGCAGCAGGGCGATAAGGTGCTGCATTTCACCGCCGAACCCGTGAGCGCCGGGCCGGTGAACCAACAGGTGGATGGCGAGCGGCGCCGGTTGCATGCCCGCTGGCATTCCGCTGGCCACCTGATTGGCTGGGTAGGGGAAAACCACGGCTGGCAACCGGTGAAGGCGCATCATTGGCCAGGTGAAGGGCGCATCACCTTTGCGCCGGGCGCAGACCCGCAAACGCTGGAGCAAGGTGCCCTGCAGGCGGAACTGCAACGGCTGATCGCGGCCAATTTGCCACGCAGGCAGTTGGACGTCGATGGCGTGCGTCAGGTAGGTTTCGGCGATCTGCCCGTTTACGGCTGCGGCGGCACCCACGTGGCCTCGCTGAGCGAGCTGGGCGCGGTGACCATCACGGCGGTGAAGATGAAAAAAGGGCAGTTGATTGTGCAGTATGAAATGGGCTGAGCAGGCTCAGCCCTGGCGATAAGTCGGTCAGAATCGAATTTGCACCTTGGAAGACAGGTTTTTGTCGGCGGCGGCGATCAGCGCATTTTCAATCGCTTCCGGCGGGTATTCGCCACTGAGCAGAGGCAACGGGTCGATGCGGCCGTCCTGCAACCATTTAACGGCGGTAGCAAATTCGTCGACAAAGCGGAACGAACCGATCCAACGGATTTCCTTCACCAGCATGGGCATGACCGGATAATCGACGCTGTTGGCGCCCATGCCCACTTGCACCACGGTGCCGGCGGGGCGGGCCAGGGCCACGGTTGAGGCTATGGCCGCCGGGCTGCCGGAGGCTTCAAACACCACGTCGAAATAGCCTTTGTTTTCCTGATAAGGCGCAGCACTGCCCTCATTCAGCGGGTTGAAGGTCGCGGTGGCGCCCATTTGCCGGGCCAGCGTCAGGCAACGGTCACTGACATCGGAGGCGACCAGTTCGGACGCGCCGGCACTGCGTGCAGCGGCCAGGATCAGGCAGCCGATGGGGCCTGCGCCTATCACCAGTACGCGTTTCCCCACCAGCGTACCGGCAACGTTGACTGCATGAATGGCAACCGCCAGCGGTTCGGCAAAGGCCATCACCTGTGGCGCGACGTTATCGCGGTAAGGAATGCATTGTTGTTCCGTTGCCACCACGTATTCGGAAAAACCGCCGTTAACGTGCGGATTAAACTGCGCACTGCCCATAAAGCGCATGGTGGCGCACAGGTTTTGCTTGCCCGCCAGACAGTATTGGCAATGATTGCAGGGTTGCGATGGGTTGACCGCCACCCGCTGCCCCACCCGCAGTGCCGATCCGGCGGGGGCCTGGCTGACGGTACCGACGAATTCATGTCCGACCACCATCGGGTGTTTGAGGACCGACATGCCGGCGCGGCCGTGCTGGTAATAATGGATATCGGAGCCGCAGATGCCGCCGCGTTCCACCTTCACCAACACGTCATTCTCATCGTATTCCAGCTCGCGCAGCTCAACGCGCACGTCTTTTTCACCGTAGGCGAAGCAGGCTTTGCAGCTTAGGGTTTTTTTGCTCATTATTTTGCCTCAATGTTGTGGAGGTCCGCGTTGGAGTGCGGCGGTAAAGGTTTCTCCGGTTTCGGGGGAACGAGCACCTCAATCTTGCCGACCAGGAAGGTATACGCCAGCAGGCCCATTAGCGCGACGGCGGCGATATACCACATCGCATAGTGGAAGTTATTGGTGCGTTGCAAAATGACGCCAATGACGATCGGGCTGACGATGCCGGAAAGGTTGCCGCAGATGTTCAGGCAGCCGCCCATGGTGCCGATGAAATTGCGCGGGATCACATCGCTCCAGACCACCCAGCCCAAATTGGAGAAGGCGTTGGCGAAGAAGGCGATGGACAAAATGGCGATGGCGATCACCGGTTGGTCCTCGAAAAAGTTGACCAGGCAGATAATCATGGTCAGGAACAGGCCCGACATGACCGGCAGTTTGCGGGCCAAGGTGCGGGACTTGCCCTTTTTCAGCAGCATATCGCTCAGCGTGCCGCCGCACAGCACGCCGGCCATCGCCATCAGGTAGGGGAAGGACGCGCCCAGCCCGGCTTTGGCTATCGGCAGGTGCAACCCTTTTTCCAGGTAAACGATAAACCAGGTCAGGAAGAAATAGAGCGTGGAGGAACAGGCGAACTGGGCGATGAACAATCCCCAAACGGTGCGCTGTCTGAGGAAAAAGGCGATATCGCTCCAGCGCACTTTTTCGCTGACGTTAGCCTGGTTTTTGGAGCCGTAACCGCCACCTTCGCGAATATAATCCAGCTCCCGCTGATTGGTTTTGCGGCTGTGCTGCGGATCGCGGTAGGCGATCAACCAATAGATGCCGAACAGAATGCCGACGCCGCCAGACAGATAGAACGACATCTCCCAACCGTATTCCGCCACTATGTAGGAGAGCGCCGGGGTTAACAGCGCCAGACCGATATACTGCGCACTGGAGTAAATGGCCGTGGCGCGCGCACGCTCATGGTCGGGAAACCAACTGGCGATGATCTTGGTGTTGGACGGGAAGGAAGGGGCTTCGGCAACGCCAATCAGCGCCCGGCAGGCCAGCAGCATCAGGAATGACGCGGTCGCGGTGGCGAATAAATGGTGCGAGGCAAACCCCATCATGAAGGTAAACAGGCTCCATAAAATAATGGCGCTGCCGTACAGAATGCGCGAGCCGATGCGATCCAGCACGTAACCGACCGGGATCTGGCTGGCGGCGTAAAACCAGGTAAACATGGAAAACAGCAATCCCAACTGGGTGGCGCTGAGATCGAATTCGGACTGAATCTTGCTGCCGGCGACGGACAGGTTGGCCCGGTCCATATAATTTATTGCCGTGACGATAAACAACAGCGACAGAATAAAGAATCGCGACTTTGTTGCTTTCATTTTTTTGTCCTGGTGAGTGACTTGTTTTTATAGGTTTTTTGGGTACAGGGGCGGTATGCCCGCCGTGGGCAAATACGCATTCGGAGGCTGTGGGAAAATTACAACACGGCAAGCCAACCGCCATCGACGTAAATGATTTGCCCGTTAACGTAATTGGACGCGTCGGAAGCCAGATAGACGGCGGTGCCGATCAACTCCTCCGGTTTGCCCCAGCGCTTTGAGGGATTGCTGGCTTTCACCCAGTTGTCGAAGGCTGGGTTGTCAACCAGCGCGGCATTCATATCGGTCAGAATATAACCTGGGCCAATGGCATTGGACTGAATGTTAAATTCGGCCCATTCGGCCGCCATTGAGCAGGTCAGCATCTTGATGCCGCCCTTGGCGGCGGTATAAGGCGCTACCGTCGCGCGGGCCGCCTGGCTGGTCAGCGAGCCGATATTGATGATTTTTCCGCCCTTGCCGCGGGCGATCATCCGCTTTGCGGCGGCACGGGCAACGATAAAGGCGCTGGTCAGGTTGGTATCGAGCACGCGTTGCCACTGCGCCAACTCCAGATCGACCAGCGGTTTGCGATATTGAATGCCGGCGTTGTTGATCACGATGTCGACTTCGACGTGCTCCCGATCGAGCTGGCTGAATACCGCTTCAATGGCTTGTTCATCGGTCACGTCAAAAGCAAAACCGCGTGCCCGGTGGCCTTGCGATTGCAAGCGTTCGACCGCTGCCTGTACCGTCGCGGGTTGGGTGCCGTTAAGGATAACGGCGGCACCGGCTGCCGCCAGCCCCTCAGCGTAGGAAAAACCTAATCCGCGGGTGGAACCGGTCACCAGCGCCGTTTTCCCCGTTAAATCAAACAGAGCAGACATATCAACCCCTTATGGTTGGTTAAATGATCCTGATGCCTGCCGGGCCGTTGGGGCATTATGCGAAATGTTGCGCCAACAGCTTGTATGACATCATTCATATTAAAATTGCGGTAAGCCTTGATGGAAATCAATGCGGTTAAACGGTTTTTGAAACTTCGATCACAAAAGAAAATTTCATTGTGGGAAGGTATGATTTAAAATTGCATATAAAACAGTTAGTTATTTTGTCTGTGTTTTACAGTATGACGCAGCGCACATAATTTTTAATTGGCGCTTTAGGGCTTGCGTCATCGGTGATATAAGTTTCTTTATCTTGTAGGACAACTTATAAGTTTGCGATCAAAGGAGTTTCCAGTGGGCAATCTAAAAATCACCGGCGTGAAAACCATTCTCACCGCCCCGGGCGGCATCGATCTGGCGGTAGTGAAGGTAGAGACCAACCAACCTGGGCTGTATGGGCTGGGGTGCGCGACCTTCACTCAACGCATACATGCGGTGAAAACGGCAATTGACGACTACATGGCGCCGTTTTTAATCGGTAAGGATCCGGCGCGGATCGAGGATATCTGGCAGTCCGCCTGCGTAAGCGGCTACTGGCGCAGCGGGCCGATCATGAATAATGCGCTGTCCGGCGTCGACATGGCGCTGTGGGATATCAAAGGCAAGGTCGCCGGTTTACCGGTGTATGAATTGTTGGGCGGCCAATGCCGCGATGGCATCCCGCTGTATTGCCACACCGACGGCAGCGATGAGTTCGAGGTGGAGGACAACATTCGTGCACGTATGGAAGAGGGTTACCAATACGTGCGTTGCCAGATGGGGATGTACGGCGGGGCGGGGACGGATGACCTGAAGCTGATCGCCACTCAGTTGGCGCGGGCAAAAAACATTCAACCCAAACGTTCGCCGCGCAGCAGCACGCCGGGCATTTATTTTGATCCGGACGCCTACGTGCGAAGTGTGCCGCGTCTGTTTGAACATTTGCGCGACAAGCTGGGGTTCGGCATCGAGTTTATCCACGATGTGCATGAGCGGGTGACGCCGATCGCGGCCATTCAATTGGCTAAAACGCTGGAACAGTACCAGCTGTTTTATCTGGAAGATCCGGTGGCGCCGGAAAATATCGATTGGTTGAAAATGCTGCGTCAACAGTCCTCTACGCCGATCTCAATGGGGGAGTTGTTTACCAACGTCAATGACTGGAGAACGCTGATTACCCACAATCTGATCGATTACATCCGCTGTCACGTCAGCACCATCGGCGGCATAACCCCGGCGAAAAAACTGGCGACGCTGAGTGAAATCCACGGGGTACGCACCGCATGGCACGGGCCGGGGGATATTTCGCCGGTCGGCGTAGCGGCTAACCTGCACCTGGACATGAGCCTCACCAATTTCGGTATTCAAGAGTACACGCCGATGAATGACGCGCTGCGCGAGGTGTTCACCGGTTGCCCGGACATTGAGCGGGGTTACGCTTACCTGAGCGATCGCCCAGGGTTGGGCATCGATATCGATGAGAAAAAAGCGGCGCAGTATCCGTGCATCGGCGGGATCCCGTCCTGGACGCTGGCGCGCACGCCGGACGGCACGGCATCCCGGCCTTAACATCGCTTGAGGGCGCATTTATTGCGCCCTTTGCAAGCGAATCACTCGTTGCCCGATGCTGTCTTCTTGAGTTTTTCGATGGCGATGACGTTCTCCGCCATCGCTTCATTAAGTACCGCAACGGCGGTAGAAGAGTCGCGGTTTTTAATCGCCATAAACACCTTGATATGCGCCTCGACGCTTTCCAGCGAGATGCCCAGTGCCCGGTTCAGTTCTTCCAGATAGTAGTAATAGGTGTCTTTGATCGAGTGCATCACGTTGTAGAACACTTTGTTCTGCGACGCTTTGGCGATCGCGAGATGAAACTCGAAATCGGCCTGGGAGTACTTCTTGTAATCGTCCTTGTTGACCAGCATGCGGCTCAGCGCCTGTTCCAGCGCGGTGATGTCTTCCGGTGTGGCGTTTAATACCGCCAGCTCCATGCATTTGAACTCCACCGTTTGGCGGAACACCATCATGTCGTGAAACTCTTCACGGCTGAGGTGCATGATGGGTTGCTGTTCGTTGAACAGGTTTTGCGGATTGAGGTGTTTGGCGACGAAGCTGCCTTTGCCCTGATGGGTCACCACAATGCCCAAATCGCGCAGCCGCTGCACCGCGCTGCGAATGCTGACCCGGCTGACGTTGAAAGAGGCGGTCAGCTCGGCTTCTGAAGGCAGTTTGCTCCCCGGCGGCCAACTGCCGTCCAACAGTTTTTCTTTAATTTGTTCGTAAACCGCGTTGACCACGTTGTGTTTTTGGATTGATTGAAGACTCATGATATCCGTCGCATAAGTTGTCCTACAACATGCCTGTGGTATAGCACGCCGCGCTACAGGTGTGAAGTTTTTCACCGCATTTTTGCGTGGCTGGACCCCGCCAAGGCGTCATAAATTTATTTTGTGATCGCCATTTCAATTTACAGCACTGGCGATTGATTGCGGCGCAACAGTGATTCATTTTTGATCTTGAGGGATGTCATACAAGTAATGGTATGACATGTGGTTTTTTAAAATGATAAACAGAAAAACCCTGTCTGCCGTATGGACCGGTATTCATTAAACCTCCCTTGGGAAAACTCACATGAACATCAATTTACCCGCCAAACTGGCGCCAATCCGCTGGCGAAAGCTTATCCCACTGGCTTTTATCACCTATAGCCTGGCCTACCTCGATCGCGCCAACTACGGTTTTGGCGCAGCGGCAGGGCTGGCACAGGATCTCAATATTACGCCCGGCATATCGTCACTGCTGGGAGCCTTGTTCTTCCTCGGTTATTTCTTTTTCCAGGTGCCCGGCGGCATTTACGCCGAGAAACGCAGCGCTAAGGCGCTGATTTTTTGGAGCCTGGTGCTGTGGGGGATTTTGGCCACGGCCACCGGCTTGGTCAGCAATGTGGCGACCTTGGCCGTTATCCGCTTCCTGCTCGGGGTGGCGGAGAGTGTCGTGATGCCGGCGATGTTGGTATTCCTCAGCCATTGGTTCACCAAGCAGGAGAGGTCGAAAGCCAATACCTTCCTGTTCCTGGGGAATCCAATCACCGTGCTGTGGATGTCGATCCTGTCCGGTTATTTGGTCGATGCCTTCGGCTGGCGCGGCATGTTCATCATTGAAGGGGTGCCGGCGATTATCTGGGCGGCAATCTGGTGGGTAATATTTGTCGATCGGCCAAAAGATGCCACTTGGCTCAGCAAGCAGGAAAAAGCCGACCTCGAGGCTGCGCTGGCCGCTGAACAGACTGGCATGCAACCGATTAAAAATTACGGTGAGGCATTCCGTTCCCGCAAGGTTTTGGCGCTGTCGTTTATTCATTTCTTCTGGAATATCGGCATGTACGGTTTCATCATGTGGTTGCCGTCGATGTTGAAAACGGCCTCCGGCATGGGCATCGTCGCTACCGGCTGGTTGTCCGCCGCGCCCTATCTGCTGGCGGTGCCGCTCATGCTCAGTGCATCCTACTTCTCTGATAAATATCAGCAACGCAAACCGGTAGTGCTGTTGTTCCTGGGATTGGGCGCGGTATGTTTTTGCGCGTCCTTCACGCTCGGTGCCCATCATTTCTGGCTGTCTTATGTGCTGCTGGTGATAGCCGGCGGGGCGATGTATACGCCGTATGGCCCGTTTTTTGCGGCGATCCCGGAGTTGCTGCCGCGGAACGTGATGGCGGGGGCGATGGCATTCATCGTGAGTTTCGGCGCATTGGGATCATTTGTTGGCGCCTGGATTGTCGGCTATCTCAATGGCATTACGCAGGGGCCGCAGGCGTCTTACGTCTTTATGGGCACGTCGCTGATAATCGCGGTGGCGCTGACGGCGCTGACCCGTTTCTCCAACCCGGCGCCGCGGATTGGCGCGCCTGACGCCGCGGCCTGCCGATAAGGTCAGGCCGGGCGGTCATTTCGTCGGCCCGGCCTGTCGCAGCTGGGTGCAGAAAGCGCATTGGCATCCGGCCTGCGGCAATGCTGCGCAGGTGCCGATGTTGACCGCCTGCGCATCCATCGCGTGAAAACCATAGAACATAGTCTCGAGGGTAGTTTCCGCCGCACGCGCCTGTTCTGGCTGTGGTTCCGGCACCTTCGACTGAAACGCGGCAGCCCGCCCGGCCAGCAGGCCAAGGAACAGCAGCGAGAGTTGAATTTTCATCCTGGCTCTCCTGATTTTGGTTTTTGATACACTATAACATTACCTCGATTCTGCCAAGCCAGAGCGCCTTGTGCGTTTTCCACCCTTGGTTAGCGAAATTAGTTCGTTCAACTCCCCGCCGATTTGGTTTGTTATCTCACCCATAACGTTCCGAAATAAAGAAGGCGTGGCAAATCTATGTTTAAGTTCTCTTTCAACACATTAACCGGCGGGATAGCAGTGGCATTGGGGCTGGCGGCGAGCGTTCATCCGGCGCTGGCGGCGGTGCAGGGCGGCACGCTGGTCTACCTGGAACAGCAGGCGCACACCAACCTCTACCCGCCTTCCGGCGGTTTCTACCCCAACGGCGGCATCCTCAACCAGATCACCGACAAACTGACCTATCAGAACCCGAAAACGCTGGAGATTGAGCCGTGGATCGCCGAATCCTGGAGCAGCAACGCCGATAAAACCGAATACACCTTCAAGCTGCGCCCGGGCGTCACCTTCTCCGATGGCACGCCGCTGGATGCCAACGCGGTGGCGAAGAATTTTGATACCTACGGCCTGGGCAATAAAGACAAACGCCTGCCGGTGTCGGAGGTGATCAACAACTATGACCGCAGCGAAGTGATCGACCCGCTGACCGTCAAATTTTACTTCAAACGTTCATCGCCGGGCTTCCTGCAGGGCACCGCCACCATAGGTTCGGGGCTGGTGTCCCTCAGCACCCTGAACCGCAGTTACGACGAACTCGGCGACGCACGCCATATCATCGGCTCCGGCCCGTTCGTGGTCAGCGGCGAAACGCTGGGGCGCGAAGTGGATCTCGGCGTACGCAAGGATTACGCCTGGGGGCCGGCCAAACTGGCGCAGCAGGGGCGCGCCAATCTCGACGGCATCAAGGTGATCGTCACCGGCGAAGACAGCGTGCGCATTGGCGCGTTGCAGGCCGGCCAGGCGGACTTTATTCGCCAAATTCAGGCTTATGACGAGAAGCAGACGCAGGATCAGGGGTTCACGATTTACGCTGCTCCGACGCGAGGCGTTAACGACAGCGTCGCCTTCCGGCCGGACAACCCGCTGGTGAGCGACCTGCGGGTGCGCCAGGCGCTGCTGCATGCCACCGACAGCAAGCAAATCGTCGAGACGCTGTTCTCCGCCAATTACCCGCAGGCCAAATCGGTCATCGCCTCGTCCGCCGCCGGGTTTGTCGACTTGTCCGACAAGCTGAAGTTCGATCCGCAATTAGCCAACCGCCTGCTGGATGAAGCCGGCTGGAAAAAGGGCAGCGACGGCCTGCGCGAGAAAGAGGGTAAAAAACTGCTGCTGAATGTGTATGAATCTCTGCCGCAGCCACAGAACAAGGCGGTGTTGCAGCTGGTTTCGCAGCAGTGGGGCAAGGTGGGGGCACGGCTGAACATCCTGGCCGGCGACGCCGGCAGTCGGGTGGCGGATAACCTCGATCCGCAGAAAACCCCGGCGACGGTGGTGGAAGTGGGCCGTGCCGATCCCGACGTGATTAAGAGCCAGTTCTACCCGACCAACCGCGATGCGTTGTTGCAAAAAGGCGGCAGCGGCAAGAACAGCCAATTCAGCGATGACAAGCTGAACGCGCTGCTGCTGGGCATCGCTTCCGAAGTCGATGCGCAAAAACGCCTGCAAATCGCCGGCGAGGCGCAAAACTACCTGCTCGATCAGGCCTATGTGATCCCGTTCTTTGAGGAGCCGCAGGTGTTTGCCGGTGCGCCTTATCTGAAGGGCGTCAGTTTTGAAGCGGTCGGCCGCCCGAGTTTCTATGGCGCCTGGTTAGAGAAACATTAAGGAGGCCACGATGACCCGATATCTGGCGAGGCGCATTGGGCAGGCGGCGCTGGTGCTGTGGGCGACCTTCACCCTGTCGTTTATCCTGCTGCAGGTGCTGCCCGGCGATGCGATTCTGATCAAGTTCCAGAACCCGGACATGGGGCTAAGCCCGGCGCAAATCGCCGATATGCGCGCCGCTTATGGGGCCAACGTCTCGCTGTGGCAGCAGTATTTGCACACGCTGGGCAACGTGCTGCGTGGCGATCTGGGTTACTCGATGCAGGCCGGCGTGCCGGTCACCGATCTGCTGGCCACCAACCTGCCCGCCACGCTGCAACTGGCGGTACTGGGCTTCTCGCTGGCGTTGATCCTGGCGCTGGCGATTGCCTTTCTCTCCAATTTGAGCGGTTTCGGCGGGCTGAGATCGGCGTTGCAATCGCTGCCCTCGTTGTTTGTCTCGGTGCCTACCTTCTGGCTGGGCATCGTGCTGATCCAGGTCTTTTCATTCCAGCTCAAGTTGATCCCGGTGATCAACCCGGGCGAGTGGGAAGGGTTGATTCTGCCGATCGTGACGCTGGCGGTACCCATCTCCGCCCCGCTGGCGCAGATATTGATCCGCAGCATCGATCAGGTCCAGACGCAGCCGTTTGTCGCCGTGGCGCGCGCCAAAGGTGCCAGCCGCAGCGGGGTGTTGTGGCGGCATGTGGCGCGCAACGCCATGCTGCCCGCGCTGACCATCGCCGGCATTTTGTTCGGCGAGCTGATCGCCGGGGCGCTGATCACCGAAACCGTGTTTGGCCGCAGCGGGCTGGGGCAACTGACCCTGCAGGCGGTGCTTAATCAAGACGTGGCGGTGTTGCAGGCGATTGTGGTGATTTCCGCCGCCGCCTTCGTCACCATCAACCTGCTGGTGGATCTGCTGTTCCCGCTGCTGGATCCCCGATTGAAAACGCAAACAGGAGCCGCCGTATGAGCAGTATCTCCTTTGAAAAAGCGACCGTGCCGGAACGCGATCTGGCCGGGCTGGAAAGCGAAGGCACCTTGCCGGCCAGCCGCCCGCGCCGCCGCAGGCGCGTGCCGGTGACGCTGCTGCTGGCCTGGGCGGTGATCGCCATTGCGGTGCTGTGGGCGTTGGCGCCGCAGCTGTTTACCGCCTACAGCGGCACCGAGGGCATTGCCGGCGCGCAGCGGCTGGCGCCGGGCGGGGCGCACTGGCTGGGCACCGATCAACTGGGGCGCGATCTTTACGCGCGCATTGTTTATGGCGCTTCGCAAACGCTGTCCGCTGCGCTGGTGGCGGTGGCGCTGGGCTTGCTGCTGGGCACCGCGCTCGGGCTGATTGCCGGTGCGGTGGGCGGTGTGGCGGACGATGCGGTTATGCGCCTGGTCGATGTGCTGCTGTCTATTCCCGGCCTGCTGCTGTCGCTAAGCATCATTATCCTGCTGGGGTTTGGCACGGTGAACGCCGCCATCGCCGTCGGCATCACCTCGGTCGCCAATTTCGCCCGCCTGGCGCGTGCGGAAGTGGTGCGGGTGCGGCACAGCGATTACGTCGAGGCGGCCTATGGCAGCGGCGGCACCTTTTGGGCGGTGCTGTGGCGGCACATTCTGCCGAACTCGCTGACCTCGGTGATTGCCTTCTCGGCGCTGCAATTCGGCAGCGCCATTCTGGCGATCGCCACCCTGAGCTTCCTCGGTTACGGCACGCCGCCGCCAACGCCGGAATGGGGGCTGTTGATCGCCGAAGGGCGCAACTACATTTCCACCGCCTGGTGGCTGACCACTTTCCCCGGTTTGGCGGTGGTGGCGGTGGTGCTGGCGGCTAACCGCATCAGCCGCGCGCTGGCGAGGACGCATTGATGAGCATTCAAACCGCATTGCAACGGGCCGCCGCCACGCCGGTGCTGGAGCTGGACAAGGTTTCCATCGCCTATCAGGAGGCGGCCGGCAGCCGCCGGGTAGTGCACGACGTCTCTTTCTCGATCCAACCGGGTGAAGTGGTGGCGCTGGTCGGCGAGTCCGGTTCGGGCAAAACCACCACCGCGCAGGCGATCATTGGCTTGCTGACGGAAAACGGCCGTCTGGAGCAGGGGGCAATCCGCCTCAACGGCACCGACATTGCCCACTGGTCGTCACGCCGACTGGATGCGGTGCGCGGCGCGCAAATCAGCCTGATCCCGCAGGACCCTTCCAGCTCGCTTAACCCGGTAAAAACCATCGGCGAGCAGGTGGCGGAGATCGTCAATATTCACCGCCGCTTGCCGCGCAAGCAGGTGCAGCAGCGGGTGGTGGAACTGTTGACCCGGGTTGGCCTGACGCACCCGGAGCTGCGGGTGCGACAGTATCCGCACGAGCTTTCCGGCGGCATGAAACAGCGGGTATTGATCGCTATCGCCATTGCGTTGCAGCCGGCGCTGATCATCGCCGATGAGCCCACCAGCGCGCTGGACGTCACGGTGCAGAAACGCATTCTTGATCTGATCGACGAGCTGCGGCAGGAATTCGGCACCGCGGTATTACTGGTGACCCACGATCTGGCGGTGGCGGCGGAGCGCGCCGATAGGCTGCTGGTGTTCCGCCACGGCCGGGTGCAGGAGCAGGGCGTAACCGCCGAGGTGCTGCGTGCTCCCGCCAGCGACTATACCCGCCGGTTGTTTGCCGATGTGCCTTCGTTGGCCGGCGGCGCCGCGCCGCAGCTAAACCTTGGCACGCAAGAGCCGGCGATCCAGGTTAACGGGTTGGTGAAAGATTTTCGTCTGGCCGGTTCCGGCGGCAAAAGCTACCGCGCGCTGGATCAGGTTTCTTTCAGCGTGCAGAGCGGCACGACTCATGCGCTGGTGGGGGAATCCGGCTCCGGCAAGACCACGCTGGCGCGCTGCCTGCTCGGTTTTCAGCGGCCGGACGCCGGGCAAATCATTATCGACGGCACCGATTTCACCCGGCTGAAGGGGGAAGCGCTGCGCCAGTTCCGCCGCCGCATTCAGTTGGTGTACCAAAATCCTTTCGGTTCGCTCGATCCTTCGCAGACGCTGTATCAGGTCATTGAAGAGCCGTTGCTGAACTTCGAACCCTTGGGTAAAGCCGAGCGCTATCGCCGGGTGCGCGAGCTGTTTGAACGGGTGGCGCTGCCGGACGATCTGCTTGGCCGCAAGCCGCGCGAGTTGTCCGGCGGCCAACGCCAGCGGGTGGCTATCGCCCGCGCACTGGTGTTGCAGCCAAGGGTCCTGGTGCTGGACGAAGCCACTTCGGCGCTGGACGTGACGGTGCAGGCGCAGATCCTGCGCTTGCTGCAGGATTTGCAGCAAGCGTTGGGGCTGACCTATTTGTTTATCTCGCATGACCTGGCGACGGTGCGGCAGATTTCGCACAGCGTATCGGTGTTGCACCGTGGGCAGCAGGTGGACGGTGGCGCGACCCGTGACCTGTTCGCCATGCCGGGCAGCGATTACACCCGTCAGCTGATTGAGGCCATTCCCGGCCGCCACTGGCATGCCGCACAGCCAAAGAGTGAGGACGCGTTCCATGAGCAGTAAGAGACTTGGTTTTTTCACCCGGTTGTTGGATCAGGGCAGCGCGCAACAGCGTTACCGGCTGGCGACCGAACAGATTGTGCATGCCGAACGGGCCGGGTTTGATACCGCCTGGGTGGCGCAGCACCATTTCCATGAGGATGAAGGCGGCCTGCCTTCGCCGCTGGTGTTTCTGGCGCAGGTGGCGGCGCGTACCCGCCATATTCGGTTGGGCACCGGGGTAATCACGCTGCCAATGGAATCGGCAATTCGCGTGGCGGAAGACACTGCGGTGCTGGATCTGCTGTCCGACGGCCGGCTGGAGGTTGGCATTGCCGCCGGCGGCACCCCGTCCTCGTTCAGCGCCTTCGGGTTCGATGCCCAACAGCGCAACGCGGTGTTTGCCGATAACTTCGATACCCTGCTGCGGGCCTGGCGCGGCGAGGCGTTGGGCGGCGAGGATAACCGCTTGTATCCGGCAGCGCCGCAGTTGGCGCAGCGCGTCTGGCAAGCCACTTTCTCGGTGGAAGGCGGCGAGCGCGCAGGGCGGGCCGGTGATGGCCTGATGCTGTCGCGCACTCAACCCCGCCCGGCGGATGCGCCGGATTTGCCGCTGGACGCGTTGCAAAACCCGATTATCGACGCTTATCTGGCGGCGCTGCCGCCCGGCATAGCGCCGCGCATCATGGGCTCGCGCACGGCGTTTGTCACCGACCATAGCCAACAGGCGCGGGACTTCGCCGCGCAGGGGCTTGGGCGGGGGCTGGAACGCTTGCGCGCCAGCGGCCACCGGCCGTCCGATGAATCGCTCGACGGATTGATTCGCGCCTTTGACGTGCACCTGGGCACGCCGGATCAGGTTATTGCCTCGCTGCAAAAAGACAGCGCGTTGGCACGGGTGACCGATCTGGCGTTTCAGGTGCATTCGATCGACCCGCCGCACGCCCATGTGCTGCGTTCGATCGAGCTGATCGCCCGCCATGTTGCTCCGGAGCTGGGCTGGCAACGCCGCAATCCCGCTTCCGTCTCCCACGAATATCCCGCTGAGGAAAAGGTATGACAACCACGTTGAACACTGAGGATCTGCTGGCGACGCTGGCGGAGATCGCGCCCGGTTCGGCATTGGCGCAGGCCAGAGCGACGCGTCAGGCGGCGACAGACGCCATTCAGGCCAGCTATCAGGCGCTGTTTGCTCCCGCCGACGCCGGGGATTTTCCGCCGGCGCAGCGGCTGCTGATCGCGCAGCGCATCAGCGAATGGCAGGCCGACCAGCCATTGGCCGCACACTACGCGGCGTTGCTGGAACAGCAGGGCGGCGCGCCGGCCGGCCCGCGTTGGCAGGCGGCGCTGGCTCATGCCGAACGGCTGGCGTTCAAACCCGCCAGCGCCGACGCGCAGCATTTGCAGGGGTTGCAACAGGCCGGTTGGTCGCTGGACGATATCGTCACGCTGTCGCAACTGATCGCGTTTGTCAGCTTCCAAAGCCGCCTGCTGACCGGTTACCGGCTGCTGGGCGACAAACCGGTTGAGGTGACCGGCACCCCGGTCAGGGCCGGCGGTTGGCGTACCGACCCCGTCACGTTGAGCGGCCGCCATGCGCCGCCGGTGTTTACCCGCCAGGAACTGGGGTGGGAACCCTGGATCGCCGCCAAGCCGCTGGCGGAGTTCGATGAGCCGGGACAGGCGTTGTTGACGCGTTTCGGCCATAGCGATTCGGATTACTTCCGCCTGCTGGCGCGCAATCATCCGGTGCTGGAACAGCGCACGCTGGCGGACAGGGCGATTTTCTACACCCCTGGCGGGCTGGAGCGCAAAGATCGCGAACTGGCGGCGACGGTGGCCAGCAAGGTCAACGGTTGCATCTATTGCGCTTCGGTACATGCGCGCAAGGCGGCGCAACTGTCGAAACAAACGGAAGAGGTGCAGCGTCTGCTGGACGTAGCGCCGGGCGGCGTACTGAGTGAGGGGCAAGGGGATCGCTGGCGGGCGCAGATTGATTTTGCCGCCGCGCTGTCCGCCACGCCGCCGCAGGCTGACGCCCGGCATCTGGCAGCGCTGCGCGAGCAGGGGCTGGACGAACTGGCGCTGTTGGATCTGGTGCAATCAACGGCGTTCTTTGCCTGGGCTAACCGGCTGATGCTAACCCTCGGTGAACCCTTCGACGACTAAGGCGGACGGTCGCTTTACATCGGCCACACTGCATCGCGTACGGTGATCGCTCTGGGCAGCAGGCCCAGGGCGTAAAACCGGTCGGCAATGCTTTGTTGTTCGCGGATAACCTGGACATTCATGGCGCGGGTTTCATGGCTGCGGCGCGACAACGCCAGCTCGAGCGAGGCCGGTGGCAATCCCAGTTCGCTGGAGAGATAACGCGCCGCTTCAACCGGCTGCTCGGCAATGTAGCGGCCGGTATTTTGCAGCGCCAGCATCATCTGCTGGAGCAGATCGCCCGACTGCTCGGCAAAGCGACGTCTCGCCAGATAGAACTGCTGATTCAGCACCCGCTGCGTGCCGTCGGCGATCACCCGCAATTCCCCTGAACGCTGCGCGTCGCTGAGCAACGGATCCCACATCATCCAGGCGTCTACCGCCTGATAGTCGGTCGCCGACAGCGGATACTTCGGCGGTGTGTAGACTATGCGCACGTCGCTTAGCGCCAGCCCTTGCTCGTCGAGCATCTGCACCAGTAAATAGTGGACGTTGGAGCCTTTGTTGACCGCGATGCGCTTGCCGCGCAGATCGGCGGCGCTGCGGATCGGGCTGTCGTTCGGGACTACCATCGCCACGCTTTGCGGCGCCGGCGGTTCATAGGCCACATAGACCATGCCATGCCCTTGAGCCTGGGCGAAAATCGGCGGCACCTCGCCGGTGGTGCCGAAATCGATCTCATCGTTGTTCAGCGCATGCAACAACTGCGGTCCGGCGGGGAACTCGCTCCACAGGATGCTGATGTGCCGGTCGGCGAAGCGCTGCTCCAGACTTTGCCGCGCTTTGAGCACCCCGAGATTGCCGAATTTCTGATAGCCGATACGCAACTGTTGTTCCTGCTGCGGCCAGGTGGCGGCAGGCGAAACGGCAGTAGAGGTGGCGCGGCGGCGCGGCTTGATCAACCCGAGATGCGCCAGGTGGGTGCGCAGCGTGTTGCGGCTGATGCCAAGCAGCATGGCGGTTTGCAACTGGTTGCCGTCGCTGGCCTCGAAGGCGCTGCGCACCAGCGAGTTCAGCACCCGTTGATAGAGCTGCGTGGTGTCCCCTTGCAACTGGCGGCGCATAAAGTGCCCGATTGCGTCATCACCGGCGATGCCGGCATCTTGCAGGTTTTGATTCAGCCGCAACTGGTGGGGGGCGATCAGCGCATCTTTGCTCAGCAGCACGGCGTTGTGCAGGGTATTTTCCAGTTCACGCACGTTGCCCGGCCAGTGGTAATCCAGCAGCGCCTGCAGGGTTTCCGGTGCCAACCGCAGCCGTGGCCGCCCCAACCGGTGGCCGTACAGCATAAGAAAATGCTGGGCCAGCACCGGAATGTCGTCCGGCCGTTGGCGCAGCGGCGGCAGCGTAACTGCGGCTACGTTGAGCCGATAATAGAGGTCTTCGCGAAACAAGCGCTCGCGGATCGCGTTGGCCAAATCCACATGGGTGGCGGCAATCACCCGGACATTCACCTTCAACGCCTTGCGCGAACCGACGCGGGTGATCTCCCGTTCCTGCAATACCCGCAACAGCTTTACCTGTAATGGCAGGCTCAGCTCGCCTATTTCATCCAGCAGCAGGGTGCCGCCTTCCGCCGCCTCGAACCACCCCTGATGGGTGCTGGTGGCACCGGTAAAGGCGCCTTTCTCATGGCCGAACAGCTCGGCCTCGGCGAGGCTTTCGGTCAGCGCGCCGCAGTTCACCGCCAAAAACGGCTGATGACGGCGCAGGCTGTTGTGGTGCAGATAGCGCGCCACCACCTCCTTGCCGGTGCCGGTTTCACCGACGATCAGCACCGTGGCTTCGGTCGGCGCCAGCCGGTCCAGCACGCTTTGAAAGGCGATCGACGCCGGGTCGATCAGCACCGGCTTGTCTGGCGCATAGGGTTGTGGGTTATGCATTGGGCGGCTCCAGGCTTGGCGAGGCTAACGGAGAAAAAATCTTATCCCAGCAGGGCGCCAACGGCGAGGGGAGCAAAAGTGCGAGGTGCTGCAAAAGCAGCAGTTCATCAGCAACGGTTGTTGCCAATGCAGCAGTTTTGCCCGCGCTGTAAATCTACAACCGGATGATTTTAAACAACTAAAAAATTCCACGACGCTGGCATGCATCCTGCTAACAGATTTATAACCAAAGGGTAATTTTCTATCGATAAAAACCAGGAATGGTTATATGGGAAAGGCATAATGACTGAGTCCGTGAAAGAGAATATTAACGTTTTCTGGTTCCTGCCGACCCACGGCGACGGCCGTTACCTCGGCACCGCTCAAGGCGGGCGGCCGGTGGATTTACCCTACCTGCAACAAGTGGCGCTGGCCGCCGACAATCTGGGGTATTACGGCGTGCTGATCCCCACCGGCAAGAGCTGCGAAGATTCCTGGCTGGTGGCGGCGGCACTGGCGCCGATCACCCGCCGTCTGCGCTATCTGGTGGCGGTAAGGCCGGGTTTGCAGCCGCCGAGCCTGGCTGCGCGCATGGCGGCGACGCTGGACCGGCTGTCCGAGGGGCGGCTGCTGATCAACGTGGTGACCGGCGGCGACCCGGTAGAGAACAAGGGAGACGGCATTTTCCTTAACCACGCTGAGCGCTATGAGGTGACGCAGGAGTTTCTCGAGGTCTACCAGCGCTTAATGAAGGGCGAAAAGGTTGATTTTGCAGGCAAGCACATTCGTGTCGAAGGCGCGGAACTGTTGTTCCCGCCGGTGCAGGAAAACGGCCCGCCGCTCTATTTCGGCGGTTCCTCCGAAGAGGCTATCGGCATCGCCGCCAACCAGATAGACACCTATCTCACCTGGGGCGAGCCGCTGGAGCAGGTGGCGGAGAAACTGGCGGTGGTGCGCCAACGCGCCGAACAACAGGGGCGCAAGCTCAACTACGGCATTCGCCTGCACGTCATCGTGCGCGAGACGGAAGAGGAGGCCTGGGCCGCCGCCGATCGGTTGATAAGCCATCTGGACGAAGGCACCATTGCCGCCGCGCAGAAAATTTTTGCGCGCATGGATTCCACCGGGCAAAAACGCATGAGCGCACTGCACGGCGGCTCGCGGGACGATCTGCGCATCGGCCCTAACCTGTGGGCCGGCGTCGGCCTGGTACGCGGCGGCGCCGGCACCGCGCTGGTGGGTAATCCGCAGCAGGTGGCGGAGCGCATTCTCGAGTATCGGCAGCTTGGTATCGACAACTTTATCCTTTCCGGCTACCCGCACCTCGAAGAGGCCCATCGCTTCGCCGAACTGGTGATGCCGCTGCTGCCGCTGGCGCAGCCGTTGAACCCGACGGCGCGCACGGTGAATACCGGCCCGTTCGGGGAAACCATCGGCGGCGACAAACGGCCAGCCTGAGGATCAAGGCGGCGTGATGGCAGTGTGCGCAATACCCCAACTCCCTCAGGGTGAAGCACCCAATCTCATTCTGCGGCAGCGCTTTCTGCCGCAGTTTTATCTTTCAAAAAGAGAATAATTACGTTTCCCTGCATTTTTTTAACGTGGGTTACAAACGTACACATCTCTTATCTATATCGTGACGAATAATTCAAATTGATAAAATTGCCCGCCGTAATAAATGCTCAGATACTCGGGTTTAGAGTTGGCGTAATTAAAATAAGAGCAATCAGCTCAGATGCCAGTGCATTTACCAGGGGAAATGGGCCAGATGGGCAGTTTTTTTAAGCAGGTATATCGGTATTCTCATTCTCGCCCTTATCGGCACAATGAAAATCTCTGGCCCTATGTGAGGATTGAGCGGGCCCAAAGCGGCGAAATTGCCGTATTGCATTATAAAAAAAAGCCGGTTCCACTGGTAGCGCTGTCCGCGTTGAAAGACAGTTGCCAGGGGCCGCTGCTGCTTACCGCAACCGGGCCTTCGGTTAACGACATTTGTTTTAACCATATTCCCGCCATGCCGACAATGGGGGTTAATGGTGCTTATTCGCTGCACCCGCGGGTCGATTTTCACTTTTACGTTATCGTCGACATGGGGTTTATTGATCAACGGCCGGATATTATAGAAAACATTATCCTGAAGCCGGATTTAATTCTTTTTACCACGGTACACGGCATTGCCAAAATAATCGACCGCTTTACGCTGGCGGGCGTGAAGTGCCGGTTTGCCGTGGTAGAAGACGCGGCATTTAAAATCTACAGCCCCAAAATAACCCCCTCAGACCTGTGGGAGCATTACCGAAACGACCGCAGCGTCTCTTTTTCATCGGCCAATAAAACCATTGCCTTCACCCACGATATCCGGCGCGGGATTTTCGATGCCGGCACGGTGGTTTATTGGGCTTTCCAGATCATTTCATTTCTGGGGTTCAAACAGCTGTTTATTGCCGGATTGGATATGAATAATTTCCATTTGCCGCGCTTTTATGAAACGAAGGAAAATAAACTGCCCACTTTTTTGCCTGAAAAAATTGACGATATCATCATGCCTGCCTTTAGCCACGCCGGTGAAAGAATGAAAAACAACAGTATTGCCATCAAGAATTTTTCGTTGAGCAGCGCCATTGACAGTAATGTTTTTGAAAAGGTTGATTATAATGATTTTTTCAAAAAAGGCTGATGTCACTACGGCTTTCTATGTTTACCCATTCCTGGCCTTTTCATTTTTCAGCGCCGTGTTTTGCGGGTATACCCGGGTCAATAATTTATTCCATATTGCCGCTTTTTTTTACCTTATCGCATTGGTCACCCGCCCGGAGCTCCGTTCGGCATGGCTAAAGCAGCGCAAGGCGGTACAGGGGCTGGCGTTGGCGGCGTGTTTTTTGGCCTATTACTCCGCCAGCAATCTTTGGGGGGGAACGCCGGACGATACGGGGTCGGCCTTTACCCACAGCGCTTATATTCTGATCTACCTTGCCCTGCTGGTCACCTTGCTGGCTGGGTCCAGGCGTAATTTCTTACTCTGCGCGGTGATTGCCGGCATTGTGCTGCTGTGCGCGTATCTGGCTATAAGCGATTATCAGGCCATTTATACCCTCAGGGAGACCTCGGCCCTCAATCCGGGCCCGCGTAATGTGATCGATCTCGCCGGCTATGCCGCCGTGGGCATTATTTTAAGCCTGATGGTATTGCGCGATACCCGGCAAAAGAAAGTGCTGCTGGCGATCCCGCCGCTGTTTGCCTTTATGGTGCTGACGCAAAGCCGTGGCCCGTTGATTGCGTTATTGGCAGCGCTGGCATTGACGACCTCATTCGTTACGCTCAATAAAAAAACGGCTATGGGCATTGCGGCCACGATGATACTTGCCGTCGTCGTCGTTTTGTTTTCTGACATTGGCGAGATGCTGATTACGCGCTTTGAAGAGCTGTACCAACAGAGTTTTGTGCGCATGAGCATTTGGCGACACAGCCTGTCGCTGATAGGTCAGGCGCCGTTTTTTGGCTATGGCTTTGATAAAGAACTGACCTTTACCAACTATACCGGTGAGTTTATTCATACGACCCACAGCCTGTATCTGGGCGCGTTGCTCAAGGGAGGATTGGTCGGGTTCTGTTTATTCGCCGCGTTGCTGGGGTTTGGAGCACGGCTTGCGCTGAGCCATCTCAGGGCCGGCCGCCGCCTGGAGGCCGCCTTATACCTGTTTATGCTGATCTTCTATTGCTCGCAGGGCATGTTTGTCATCGCCAACCCGGCCGAGTTTTGGTATCTGTTCTGGTTCCCGGTGGCGATGGTATTGACGTCGCCGCCGCCTGCCGAAAATTGATCAGCCGTGAAGGGGGGCGAGCGCCAAGGCATTCGCCACTTTTTCAAACACCTGGTTCTCGGTGATGATGCTTAGCGGTTGACGGCGTTGCGCTAGGCTAAGTTTTTCGGCATCGACCGGCACGTACATCACCTGATGCAGTTCGCTATTTTGATAGGGGCCGGTGTGCTGCGGATTTGCCGTGACAAACAGGCTGACGGTCGGCGTTTTCAGGGCGATGGCCAGGTGTAACGGGCCGGTGTCGCCGGTCACCAGAACCTGCATGTTTTCCATGACCGCCAGCAACTGCGGCAGCGTGGTTTTGCCGATATGGCTGACCACCCGTTGCCGTTCGGCTGCCGTCAATCCCGCCATAAACGCCTGCTCGATATCCCGCTCTTTAGGGGCGCCGATTAATTCAATTTGGTTATGCGCCGACTGCGCCAGCAAGAGCTTTGCCAGACGGATAAACTGGCCGACGGGCCAGCAGCGCAACGGTTCAGACGCGCCCATCTGAAAGCCGATAACGGTTTTCCCCACGGCCTTGTCTCTCGGCGGGAAGGCGATGGGAATAAACATTTCGGTGTTTTGAGTCTCGCAACCCAATTGGGCCACCAGATCCAGCTTGCGCTGAATTAAATGCCCGCCGGTGCTGCGGCTTACGCCACTCAGCCAGCGCTCCATGCCGGTGGCTTTATTGCCGTAGGCGTCTTTGAACACATAGTGGCAGCCGGCGGTAATCGCGGTGATCACGTCATAAGGGGATTTTGAGTGCAGGATGATGGCCAACTGGGGCCGGCGTTTTCGCAGTTGGCAAATTACGCCAAGCATGTCTTTCGCTTTATGATCCCAATAGATGACATGGTCAAAGTAACGGCTGGTCGCGACCAGTTGTTTGTTTTTGTGGCTGGAAACGAGAGTGATGCCGGCCGCCGGATAACGTTCGCGCAGCGCGCGAATGGCCGGCGTATTGAACATCAGATCGCCGAGGGCGGTGGTGGAAAAAATAACGATACTGTCGAAAACCAGGTCCGGCTTAAAAGTGGCCTTGTCTTTGAAATGCCCTCCCAGCCGGGTGTAAAGTTGCAGGCCAGCGTTGGCCGCCGTTATTTTCCACTGTTTCGACATCTTGATTCACTTTGAGTTGATTGGCGCGCCGCTCGGACAGGTGCATCATATGATGTTTACCTCAACGGGCCAATGGGCGGCAATATATTGCTACATATGTTTGCGTAACCTTAATAAAGGGCAGCGGGCTGCCCCTGTGTTGCATCAATTTGGCCAAACCTGCGAACTGCGCGGCGTATCCATCCGGTAATCCGAATAGGGCCGCGTGAAGATCTCGCGCCCCAGATCGCGGGCGGCCAACAGCGGGTTACGCGGATCGCGGCCGATTTCGCCCCGGCTGTTGCCTGCGCCATGCACTACCCCGACAAACTCGGAGTGCGAGTAGCGGCTGAACTCCTGGATTTGATGCGCGATGCCCATTGCCGCGCCGGGGTAGGTTTCTTCCGAGGCGACCGCCAGCCCGATGCGTTTGCCGCTCATGCGCTGATGCACCTGCTTCGCATCCGGATAGGCGTCGGCGTAATAGCTGAAAGCGCGGTCGAAAAAGGCTTTGGTCTGCGCCGACATGCCGTACCAGTAAATGGGGGTGCAAAACACCGCCGCATCGGCCGGCAGAAAATGCTCCAGGAACAGCTCGCCATAGCGGTCGGTCGGCGGTGGGCTGTGGCGCTCATCCGTCAGAAATCCGCTGATATAATCATCCAGAAAATGCAGGCTGGCCCCGGTTCCCGCCTCGGCGGCACCCGCCATGACGGCTTGCGCCAAAGCGGCGCTGTTGCCGTCGCGGCGCGGGCTGCCGACCAGCACGATAAGGCGTTTGGGTTGATGAGTTGAATTCATGTGATTCTCCGTTTACCGAGCGTGAAATTGTCATTGCCACTCTATTGGGAGCAAGGGGCAGGCGACAAATGACGCTTTCTCTGCCAGGATGAATTCAATTCATCCCTATGGATTGTCCACTATGTTCGCCACGCTTCCGGTTACCGCACTGCGCACCTTTGAATCCGCCGCCCGCCTGCGCAGTTTTAAACAGGCGGCGCTGGAGCTGGCGGTTACGCCGACCGCAGTTTCGCACCAGATCAAGGCGCTGGAGCGGCAACTGGGTTTTGCCCTGTTCGACAGGGTGCCGCGCGGCGTGCGGCTGACGGAGAAAGGGGAGCGTTTGTTCGCAGGGGTACATACCGCGCTGCTCGATGTGGCAAACACGCTGGATGCGCTGCGGCCGGTGCCCAGCGCCGGCGCGCTGTGCGTTTCCGTGACCCATTCTTTCGCCGCCCTGTGGCTGGTGCCGCGCCTGGGGCGTTTTTATCAGGCTTATCCGCACTATCTGGTTCGTCTGGAGGCTTGCGCTGAGGTGATCGACCTGCAGCAGGACGCCAGCGTGGACATTGCCATACGCTACAGCAGCGCCAATTATCCTCGATTGCATCAGGCCGCACGGTTGGAAGAACGTTTTGGCGTTTACGGCGCGCCGGGGCTGTCTGCCACACAGTTGCAAACGCCTGCGCTGATCACCGTTCGCTGGCGCGATTCAACGCTGTATGAAAACGGCTGGCGCGACTGGTGCCTGGCTGCCGGGGTCGACTGGTGGCAGCGGCACAGGTCGCTGCGTGCCTACGATGAGGAGCATTATGCCTTGCAGGCGGCGGTGGCCGGGCAGGGGCTGGTGCTGGCCAGTTCGGTGATGGTGTCCGATCTGGTGCGTAACGGCCTGCTGGTGGCTTACCGACCGGAAATTGGCGTACCGGGCGCCGCTTATACCGCGCTTTGCGTGCCTGGGCGCGAACGACACCCGCCGGTGCGGGCGTTTCTGGGCTGGTTGCAGCAGGAATTGCGGTATTGAATACAGCACAAAATAAAAACTTTTCTGATGTGGAGCATGGGAATATTGGGTAAATTCGGTATTCCATTCCCATGAGAGAGATGTCCATGAGCCAGCCAAGAACTTCTGATTACCCGATTGATGCACAGTTTATTGAACGCTGGTCGCCGCGTGCGCTGGCCAATGATCCTATCGACGACGAAACCCTGTTGAGCTTCTTTGAAGCGGCGCGCTGGTCACCTTCGGCCTATAACATCCAGCCCTGGCGTTTTGCTTACAGCAAGCACGGCTCGGCCAGTTGGGACAGCTACCTGGATTTCCTGATTGAGTTCAACCGCGGTTGGGCGCAACACGCCTCGGCGCTGGTGGTGGTCATCTCCAAAACCACCAGCCTGAATGGCGATAAGGAAGTCGCTAACCCAAGTCATGCGTTTGATGCCGGCGCCGCCTGGGCGAACCTGGCGTTGCAGGCGCACTTGAAAGGCTGGCTGACCCACTGCATGGGCGGCGTCCACCACGACAAAATCAAGGCGGCGCTGAACCTGCCGGATAACTATGTGGTGCACGGCATGGTGGCGATCGGCAAAGCGGGTGATAAATCCCAGTTGCCGGAGTTCCTGCAGCAAAAGGAGATCCCTTCAGGGCGGTTGCCGCTGGAGCAGACGGTGGTCGAAGGGCTGAACTTCACCCTGTAATCGTTTCGCCTGACGTGAAAAAGCCCGCAGAGGATAACTTTGCGGGCTTTTTGCTTTCTTCAGGCCTTGCTCATCACCACAACCAGATAAATGCAGGGCTCGTCGCTCTCGTTTTTGAACACGCAGTCCGCCGGTGGGCCAAGTTCAAGGCAATCCCCTGCGGCCATTTCATGGCGATTTTCCCCTTCCAGGAACACCAGCTCGCCGGACAGTAACCAGATTAATTGGCGTTTGAACGCGTAGACGGAGGCTGGCATCGGGATCTCCGCCCCGGCGGGCAGCTCAACGCGCACCAGATCGAGCGGAATGTCTGAGCGCGGGGACACATGACGGCGGACGTAACCGCTCTCGGGATCGACCCAGACCGGTTGATCCTCCCGGCGCAGCAGCCGGCCTTCCTGCGTTTCCGCACGCGCGATCAGTTTGGACATGCTCAGGCCGAAGGCGCCGGAGAGCCTGGCCAGCAGCATGGCGGTGGGGCTGCTGTCGCCGCGTTCAATTTTATGCACCATGGCCCGCGAAACGCCGGCCCGCTCGGCCAGATCGGACAAGGACCAATGGCGGGCTTCGCGTTCGATGCGGATGCGTGCGCCGATGCGCTGATTTAGGTTGTCTAATTTATTGTTCATATCGTAGTATGATAGTGGACAGTCAACCAGGGGGTCAACATGCTTATCCGTAACGCGACTATAACCGATAGCGAAGGCATTGCCGCTATCTATAACGACGCCGTGCTTAACACCACGGCGATCTGGAATGAACTCACCGTCGATGCGGCGAACCGTGCGGCATGGATGGCGGAACGCCAGGCGGTGGGGTATCCGGTGCTGGTGGCCAGCAACGAGGCGGGCGAGGTGATTGGCTATGCCTCGTTCGGCGACTGGCGGGCGTGGGACGGCTATCGTCACACCGTGGAGCACTCGGTGTATGTGCGGCGCGACAGCCGCGGCGGCGGGGTGGGGAAAACCCTGCTGACAGCCCTGATTGAACAGGCGAGAGCGATAGGTAAACATGTGATGGTGGCGGGCATCGAATCCGGCAATGCCGCGTCGATACAGCTGCACCTTAATCTGGGGTTCCAGAACGTGGGGCGGATGAGCGAAGTGGGCGCCAAATTCGGCAAATGGCTGGATTTGACCTTTTTGCAGTTGCAACTTGATCACGAAAAATCGCCGCCGGCCCGCTAATCCTATGAATATCATGCTATTGCTGCTGGTGGCGGCGGGTGTCAGCCTGGTTGCCCAGAACCTGCTGATGGTGCGCATCAGCGAAAGCGCATCGACGATCCTGATCGCTCTGGTGATCAACTCCAGCGTCGGCCTGCTGCTGTTGATGGCGCTGCTGTTCGCCAAAAACGGCGCCGGCGCCCTGGCGGAGGTGACCGGCAATTTCAGGGGTTGGATGCTGTTGCCCGGCTTGCTGGGCTCGTTCTTCGTCTTTTCCGGCATTTTGGGTTACCAAAAGCTGGGGGCAGCGACCACCATTTCGGTGCTGATCGCCAGCCAACTGGTGGCGGGATTGGCGGTGGATATTTACAAGGCCGGGCCGGCGGCGCTGCGCGACAACCTGCCTGCGCTGTTCGGTGCCGTTTTGTTGGTGGTGGGCGCTTTTTTGGTGGCCAGAAGAAGTTTTTGAAGAGAAAAAGCCCGCCGGTTTTTCCCCTGGCGGGCTTGTCGGCATCGGCGCGGGCCTACAGGTTAGCCGTTTTCACTAAGGCGGTCGGGCGGTGCGTCTATGCCGAGTATGGCCGTGCTTTTACGGTATGAGCACAAGATAAAGGCGAGCCCGAGCAGACAAGCGGAAACAATGACAAACCGGCTGTTGATCAACTGCGAAAGCGCCCCCCCCAACAAGGCAGCCGGCGGCATGATCCCCCAGGTGATGAAGCGAAAGCTGGCGTTGATCCGACCCAGAAGGTATTCGGGGCTAACCAACTGCCGGAGGCTGATAATATTGACCACTCCAATGGACGAACCCCAGCCTGCGCAAAACAGGAAGACGCCGAGTAGCAGCTGATCTTGCGGTGCTGCTTGCGTCACGGTGCAAATAGCCAAAGTGAAAAGGCTGTAGATCACTCCGCCCACCATGATGCTGCGCCCGTGCCCCAGCCGTTCGCTGGCCTTGCCGGCGCAGAGTGCGCCGATCAATCCCCCCAGCCCCTGCAGCCCCAGAATCAAGCCGACTTGCGTGGTGGCAAGGCCCAGCGTGCGGGTGAGATAAACCATGATTTGCGGGGTCGCCGCACAGGCGAAGATGTTCCACACCGCGCCGATAATCACCAGACGGCGTAACGGCGGTGAATGGAAAAGGGTGTGAATGCCCAGCTTGATTTGACTGAGGCTTGACGGACGGGCGCCCTCGGGAGGCGCAGGCTTATTCTTGGGCACGGTCAGGATCATGCTGCTGCCCATCAGAAACAGCAGGCTGTTCAATAACAAGGCCCCTGGAATGCCGGCAATTTTTAACAGCATGCCGCCCACGGCAGGCCCGACCAACTCTGCCGCACCGGCAATGGCCGCCAGAGCGCCGTTGCCTTTGGCAATCAGCCGTCCGGGAACCAGCGCAGGGATATAAGTCCAGTAAGCCACTTCAAAATAGACATTGGCGGCGCCGACGATAAAGACCATCGCCGCCAGAGTCATCACCGACAATGCGCCGGTCCAAACGATAAACATGATTATCAGCAACAAAACGACACGCAGAAAATTGGCGCAAAACAGAATCGACCGACGCTCCCACTTATCAGCGGACACGCCGGCGATCAGGCTGAAGATGATAAAGGGCAAACGTTCGCTGGCGGCGAGAAGGCCTATCTCAAAGGGTGTCGCATCAAGAAAGGTTATGGCGATGAGCGGGATAACGATAATCACTATCGCCGTGCCAAGCTGAGTGGCAATATCTCCCATACAGAATCGTACGAAGGCCGGATAATGAAAAATCGAATCCCGTGTCGTCATTTGAACTGCTTCCTTAGCTCGCCAGTGTGCATGCAGTAAACCTTACGCAAAGTATTTTGCCGTTTCCAATCCAATCAGCGCATCTATTTCGTTCAGGAAGCGATGCCCTTTTTCAGCCACTTCCTGCGGGGTTTCGGCCAGAATAATGACGTGCCCCATAATGCTGAAATTGCCCCCGTAGCGCCCAATCTCCTTACCGGCAAAGATATTCAGCGTATTGTGCGGGATCTCGTAGCGAGCCAGCAGTTCATCGAGCTGTTCCGGTCGGAAGGATGAGGAGATGGTGCCTCCATGTCTGGCCGCCACCGCGAGAGTAATCCCCGCATTGGTAAACTCATCGTCGCTGACAGTGACCGGCTCCCCCAGATGCAGACGGATCAAATACTCGAAAGGATCGTGGCCTGTCTGAATCTGATACATGATCGGAGACACGCTGCCCATCATTCGGGCATTGATTTCCACCAGCACCGGGCCGCTGTCGGTTAACAGCAATTCTACGTGATACAGGCCAATCTGAATGTTCAGGGCGGTAAACACCGCTTGCAGATAGGTTTTCATCTCTTCACGCGCTTGTTTCGGTAAACCGGAGGGCATGACCGCCGCCAGTTCCAGCAGATCGTAATAATGCGCGCGGTAACGGGTGGTGGTGGCGTAAAACATGACCTCGCCTTCACGCACGATCACCTCAGCGGAGTGCAGGGTGCCGGTGACGTATTCTTCGATGATATATTCATGCGACACCACGCTGTCAATCAAGGCGCTGTTGGCCCGGTCGATCTTCAGGTTATCGATATAATTATCGAAATCGCTCTGCGTGTGGCAAATAGCGGAAAATTGTTTGGCAAAGCCGCGAATGGGTTTTACCACAAACGGCAGCTTGATTTTTTTTGGCCCTTGCAACAGTTCCTCTTCATTTAACACCTCAAAATCCGGTGAGCGGATACCGTTGTTCTTCAGGGTGGTGCGCAAGCGATTTTTAAATATCGCATTGCCCAGATCTTGCGGGCTGGGATAGCGCGTTCCCCATTTTTCAGCCGCACAGGCGGCCGCCATGATGCCGGTCTCGGCCGAGCTGATTACCGTGTCGAACGGATTCTCTTTCACCAAGGCCTCGAGTACGGGGAAAAGATGCTCGTTTTCCAATGTATCTACCTCGATATAACGATCGACATGGCCTAACTGGTTAGCCAGTTTCGCCGGGTCTTTCGACATGATGCTGACGAAACTCGAAGACTTGGTCGGATGAATAAAGGTGACCTGGTGGCCGAGCCGCTGAGCGCTGCGAAAGGCGTTCAGACCGGTCGGGGTGCTGTCGATAAAAATAACGTGAGCCATAAGCATTTCTCCTTGGAATAAAATAGGAACTAATTT
The DNA here is from genome assembly GCF_052045345.1 of Serratia sp. 22264. Lineage (NCBI taxonomy): Bacteria > Pseudomonadati > Pseudomonadota > Gammaproteobacteria > Enterobacterales > Yersiniaceae > Serratia > Serratia sp. 22264. The sequence goes on along the minus strand of NZ_JBQEOY010000001.1, from coordinate 2,235,773 downwards.
GGGAAACCACAGAGCAACAGATTGATAAAGAACAGCACGCTGAGAGCCGTGACGCAGAAAGTGGCGTTGGGCATACGAATGGGAACGCAGGTTATTTGCAAAATGGAAATGATGGCCGTAATGAGCAGCACCAGGCCGCCGGGCAAATAACCGGCCGTGTTCAGCAACAGCATATTGATGATAATAAAAGCGGCATAAGGCGTTTGCAGGCCATAAGCGCTCTCATCCCCCGATCCTGTCTGCAGGGTGAAGTGCGACAGGCGCACGCAGCCAAACAGGACGATAGAGGCCGAAATAACGCCGGTCAGAAGGGGGGTATAGGCAAACTGCTGGAACAGCAATACGGCGGTAACCACATTGAAATTCAGCATATCGGCCAATGTATCGAACTGTTTGCCAAATGCCCGCTTCTCTTGCTGATGAGCATAAAAACGCCGGGCCAGATATCCATCAAGATGATCGAGCAAAATAGCGATAAACACCAACAGGATCGCCCACTCCGCGCGGTGGGCTAAAACCAGCATCAGCGCTACGATCCCCGCAAGAACATTGGTCGCGGTTACCAGATTCGCGCCATCTATATATTTACCGGGCATCAGCCAGTAGCGTCGTTTTGACATCATGGCAGTTCCAGTTTTTGAGCGAGCGTGGCGTGGTGGCAATTAGCCAATCGCTCAAGCGCGGTGTGGAACGTCGGTTCATCACAGCACAAGACGATCCTGATATGGTCGGCGCAGCTTTGCCCGTAAATAATGCCGGGGACCGTGGCGACGCGTGCAACCTGCAATAAGTAATCCGCGACGCTCTCGCCCACGGTGGCGAAGCGTTGCCGTTGTGCCGGCGGCAAACGTTGATAGAGCCCTCTAACGCAGGGAAACAAAAACATTCCCCCCATCGGCGAACGTGGCCAACTGAACCCCAGCGTTGGCGTTAACCGCTGTTTTGCCAGGCGTATTCGCGAGTGAAGCATTTTTTGCTTGTCCGCCAGCCAATCGTCGGTCTGTGCGTCCTGGAGTATGCGCAGGGCAATCTGTTCATATTGGCGGTTAACGCCAAGCACCAGGTAGTCGTGGGTTTTGCTGGCCGTGGCGATAAATTCGGCGCTTCCGACCAACCAGCCAATGCGCAGGCCGGGAATGCCGAATTTTTTGGAAAAACTGTTGGCCAGAACCGTCCTGCTCGCCAAGGGGTCAAAGCTGCGTGCAGGGTAATGCGGGCGGTTAAATGCCATGCTGTCATAGACTTCATCGTGAATAATCCAGGCGCCGCTGCGTTCTGCGCAGCGCATGAGCTGTTGCCATTCCTCGGCCGACAGCACATACCCCGATGGGTTTTCCGGGGAATTGACAATCACCGCTTTTGCCCCGCCGAGTTGGCTTCGGAATGACGGGTCGCTGTCGATCAAATCGGTGAATTCGGCATCGCCGACCGGGCGCGAAAAGCGCCGAGGCTGGCGGCCGAGAGCCAGCAGGGCGCGTTCATACAGCATATAGGAAGGATCGGTGATCGCCAGCGTATCCCCAGGATTCGAGCAGCACAGAATCGCCAGTGCGACGGCTTCAACGCCTCCGTGGGTGATTAAAACCTCGGTTTCAGGATTAATCTTGAGGTTATAACGGCGCAGATACCAGTCAGCGATCGCCTGACGCAGCGCCAGGGATCCCAACGAGTGCCCATAACGTTTCGCCGAGGAAAGAAACGCCTCCTGGGTCAGATCAGTCTGGGCAATCTCTGCCAGCAAATGCGCGGGTGGGCCAAATGCCGGTTCACCGATGCTCATGTTCATAATATCCGGATTGTCACGAGCGGCCTGCGAGATGGCTTTTGATACGTAAACCCCGATGTCGGACAACGTGCTGTTCAGCAGCGCCGGCTTCACTTGATCCAATGCGTTAGGCTCTTTCATGAGGTTAAGATCTCCTCGGCCAGATGGGTAGCCCGTTGCAGGTCGTTGTGATTGTCCACTTCAATCCAGGGGCGGCCGCCGGCGTCGACGTAGGCCGTCGGAAAACGGGAGAATGCCTGTTCGAAAATTTTGTAAAGCTGCATTTCCCCTTCAAACGGCAAGGTACTCAGCGCATCGACGATAAACTGCCGTGCCGCTTCGCCCAATTTGACGAAGCAGATAAATTCGCCGATGGCACCATCACCCGGTTGGCTTTTTGCCGTCCCATGCTCAATAAACAACAAATGTTCAACCTTGCCATTGGGGGCGATAACCAGCGTATCGATGCTGGGATTTTTGCTGTCGGAATCCACCGCAATGCAAATTTCGGCCGGGTTATCTATTACCTGCTTGAGCAACGACGGCGGGATAAGCAGGTCGCCTTCATAGTAAATCACCGGCCCAGGGTGTTGACTGAGGGCCAGCCAGGCGCTCCAGTCCAGATTGCGGGATTTGAACTGTGGATTGTGCGAGACAATAAAATGGCTGCCCCCCAATGATTCAAACAAAATCTGCGCGACCTCCGTGGCACCGTGCCCCAGAACAAAGGTTTTATGCCCGATGCCGGCGCGGTCGAAGGATTCGAGTTGGTAATCCACCATTCGTCGTTTTCCAAGCATCAGGCTGGCTTTATGCCGGGATGTGGTCAGTGGCAGTAGTCTGCTGCTGGAACCTGCCATTAAACATGCAAGACGCATTTTCAATCTCCTTGTGTAAAACAGCCGCCGCGTGGCAGGCCGGGGGTTACTCGGCGCGTTCCAGACCGGTTGACCAGCTTGCGCCTTGCGCATGGTTAACAACGATCGCTTTACCGTGATAAGCCTCATCGCGCGAGAAGGTGCCGGTGTAACGACCATCGATGACGATCGGGCCAATGCATACCATTCTTGGATTGTTCTGTTGATGCGGCAGGGTGTACGTCCATATGTCATCAACAATGTCCTGCAGGACAAAAGAACCGCCTTCCGTCAGTTGCCGTTCCAACTGCGCACGCCATTGCGGAGCCGACATCTGTCTGCCAAACATCACCTGGTAACCGCACAGGCCCAGCCCCGGTTTTAAAACCAGATTGCTCTGTTCGCGTATCGCTCTGGCCAAATTGCCCGGCGTTAAAATAAAGGTGGGGGGAATGTGGGCATCGATCAGTGCGCGCTCTTGCTCAGTGAACAGGTGGGCATAATCGGGATCGGTGAGAAGGGCCAGGTTTGCTTTGTTGTCGTAAACCGCACAGCTGGCCGGTACGCTGAACAGGTCTATCTGGCCCTGATTTTCCGCCGCGACCAGCGCTGCAATAAACGCGTTGTCGATGTTGTATTGCAGCTGTTCGGCGTACACCAAATCGGTAAAAACGATGTCGATTTTTACGCCGAAAGCATAGACGCCCGTTGGGGTGAAACGGACGTCCGCCGGTTTGCCGGTCAAGAGTCGAAAACCGCCGCGGCGGGCGATATGGCCAAAGTCGGGCCAGCCAAAATTGTCCTCCGGGATCTCGTCCGGATCGTCCAGCAATTCCAACATAACCGGGGTGCGTTCGTCCGCCAGCGGCGTGCGGTGGCGGTGCAATGTTTCGGCCCAGAGGCGCCCCATGTCCGGCGCATGGAGGGTAATTCCCGCTGCCTGCAGCCGATGGCTAAGCGCATGTTCCTGCAAGGTCGTGACATAACGATCGCAGATGCCCAGCCCGCCGAGTGAAGGCGTCACGTTCATTTCAACCAGTTTGAAGCCTTCGTGGGTCAGCAGTGCGTCCGGCCTGGCAAACAGCCGTGCGCGCGCTAATACGTGCGGCGTGCAGAAGGCCAGTATGTCTTCATGCTGTTGCGGCGTGAGGCACTGCGCGGCCAGAAAGCGCGAATAATCCCCGCCGAACAGGCGCTCCGGCAGGCTGAAAACGATGGCCAGCAGCCGCGCGGCGTCGGCACCGATGCTTGTCAGATGGCCGGGCGGGAACACCGCAGGCGGAAAGGTGGCGCGCCAGTCGCCGGGGTGTACCTTGAGCAATGCCTGGGAAAAGGCGTCAGCGGACTCGGCGCTGCCCTGCATGGAGTAGAAGTCCATAACCTGTTGATCAAGCGTATTTTTAATCACCCTTACCTCCCAGTTCCAATGATGAAAGACGCGCGATGGCCTGATTGAAAACCTGCTCGCTGGCGCAATTGGTCAATCGCAAGTGTTGCCGGCTTTCAGCGCCGTAAACGATTCCCGGCACCGTGGCGACTTGCCGTTCCACCAGAAGATATTCCGCGACTGCGCTGCCGGCATCAGGCGAAAAATCGCGCCAGCGGGTGGGTAAGGCCGGATAGAGTGCGGAAACCTCAGGGAACAGGAACATTCCCCCCATGGGGCGGCGTGACCAACGGAAGCCCTGCGTCTCGCCCAACGCCGAAAGCGCGTAACGGTTGCGGGCCGCCAGAATGTCCTGCTGCTGTTGCATCCAGTCGTCTACCTCGGGGGTGCTCAGCAGCCGTTCGGCGATAGGTTCGCCAAGAATACTCACGCCCAGACACAGGCTTTCGTGGACCCTGCTGGCGGCTTCAATCACCTTGGCCGGCCCAATCAGCCAACCTGTGCGCAAGCCGGGAATGCCAAACTTTTTTGAGCAACTGTTAATCAGCACGCTACGTTCGCGAAGGGCCGGAATGCACCAGGCGTTAAGGTGAGGGCGGGTGAAAGCCAGGGTGTCGTAGACTTCATCATGGATGACCCAGCGATCGCCTTTGTGAGAGTCATCGGCGAGCGCTTGCCAATCCGCGTCACTCATGACGTAGCCGGTAGGGTTCTCCGGGGAGTTGATCAGCACGGCACGCGCCGAGGCGTGGGTATTGGCCGCCAGCGCCGCCGCATATTCGTTTTCGCCTTCAGGGCGGGGCAGCGGATGGCTTTTACGGTTCAACAAGTGAATGGCTCGTTGATAAAGGGTGTAGGCCGGTGCCGCCAGCAGGATGCCGTCGCCAGGATTGGTCAACGCCTGCAACGCCAGATTGAGTGCTTCGATCCCCCCATGAGTCACCATTATTTCGCTTTCGGGATCGATATCGATAGCGTAACGACGCCGATACCACGCCGCTATCGCTCTGCGCAGCGACAGCGAGCCGCGTGAGTGTTCATAGCGCTTGACCGCATCCAGAAACCGTTCTTTGTTGAGATCTTCTCGGCAGATCACGTCAACCAACGCGGCGGGCGGACCAAAATCGGGTTCTCCCATACTGAGATTGAGGATCGCAGGGTTTGCTTTCGCCCGTTGAGAGACCGTCTTTGATGAGAGCGGGTTCAGGTGTTCCAAATACGCATTGATGGCAGGCATGGTATTCCTCTTATTCCTGATCCATTGACTGAGGGTTTACTGCGATAAGGCTACGCGCCAGCAAAATCAAACGATCGTAATTGAGCATCAGCGTAGTGAGGGTTACGGCGATCAACATACCGGTTTGCCATTGGCCGCTGACCAGCGACTGCATCACGAAGGCCAGCACCGGTATCAACGAATTCATAAAGGTAAACAGGGTGACGCCGACCCACTGCAGGCAGGTCTGCGACAAAAAAGAAGGTAAAACCATATTGGCGACGATAAGGATCAACAGGTTGCGCAAGGTTTCCGGGGCTACCCACAACGCGCCGAACTCGTGATGCGCGAACAGGTAAGCGGCGCTGCAGGCCAGCAGCATATAGCAGCGCAAAGAAACGACCGAGACCGGGCCAAGCCCGCTCTGCCGGCTGAAACGCAGCGAGCTGACGTAGTAAAGATACATCATGGCCCCCGCTAACATTGAGGTGCAAAGCACCTGCAACGGGAAGGCCGAGAGAGCATGAATGCACAGGATTGCCATCAGGATGAACAGTGACTTCAGCCAGCGCTTTTCTCGCAGGCAACTGCACAGTGCCGAAGAAAGGAAAAATACGCCGATGAAAAAATCGGCTGAGGCGTGCGTCACGCTGTAATAAGAAAATATCCAGTTCAGCACAAAGGCGACGGAAAGCATGAGCCACATGCGCCAATGGCGGCGCAGCGCGCGGTGATTGTGCCGCAGGCGACGGAACTCCCACAGGTTAAACACCACGCAGGCCGCCAGAGCCATATAGAACAGGCTGATCTCGATCGGTATGCCGCCGCCGACATGACTTAAAAATACCTGTGAGGCGGACGTGAGGGCAATATACAGCAAGGTCAGCAATTGCCCGTGCACCAGCTGCACCGAGGGTTTCTGATGGGGCGGGGAGGCCGAGGTCACAGGCATGTCAGGCCACCTCCAATGGGTAGAGGGCCGAATACAGCGGCTGAGATTGGCAACCCAAACGCGCTTTAATCCGGGCATTGGTCCTGCCCGCCTCAATCCGGCGGATACCTTGCGAGAACGCATACTGCACGCTGGCCGCGATCATGACGGTGTAAGGGCTGAAGCTCGAAAGCCGATAGTCGACGCCCCCGGCCCAAAGGTGCAGGCATTGCGGGTCGTTCAGGCAGATGACGGCGGCCACCAACTGGCCTTCATGTTCAACCTGGACCACGGTAATCAGCTCGCCGCAAGTTTCCAGAAAATGGAGAAACGTCGTTATCGGATAATAGTGCGGCGTACCGTTTCGGGAGCTGGTGGCGTGGCAAAGTTTGACCGCGGCGGCAAGATCGGCGTCTCGGCCCGAAAGCACGCGGTAGCTGCCGCGATCGCTGTCGAATTTCCGCAACTGGCGCTTCATCTCCTGTCGGCCATCGCGCGGGAGGGCTGCCAGATAATCGTCGAATTGGCCAAAGGGCATCAGATCGATAAAGAAACGGTCATGCATGAAATTGCAGCGATAACCCGCCCGCTCTGCGGCGCTCAATGAAGGCCCTGCGCTGAGATTGAGCAGGCCGCAGCCCGGAATGCCCTGCCGGTCGGCTAGCGCAATGAGCTCGGTCATCAAGCGTTGCGCCGCGTCTTCCGAACCTGGCCGATGCAGGATTTGCGTGTCGTAGCAATGGGCTATATGCCCCAAGAGCCCGCCGACGGGGGCGGCAAAATGAAAACCGGTACTTTTTGCCAACGTACCGAAGGGATCGGGTTGCGATTGCTGGTAGACCACCAACAACGCGTCAAGCCGCTCTCCTCGCCATGCCGCCAGGTAATGCGTGGCTAGCGTCGGCAACATGGGGTGACGTTCTGCCGCCGTCAGCAGATCAGGGTGATAAAAGGCCGGTTGCCCGCAGTCCATCCACAAGTCGGCATAGGCCTGGGCGTTGATTTCCGCGAATTGATGATGGCAAGACAGGTGATAACTCATAGTGCGGGCCTTAGCGAAAGTGGATTCGGTTGCAGGGTTCCGGGGGCGGCCTGTGCGGTAAATTCAGCGAACGCCGTCAGCAAATCATCGATATCCTGGATGTCGAGTTCCCCCATAACCCCAATGCGGAATGAATTTACCGCCCAGTGTTTGGTGGGGTAAATCACCAATCCGCGCTGGAATAAAAAGTCGTTCAGCTTGTCGATTTCGCACTGGATTCCCGGGTTCGGCGCCAGCGTGACAATCAACGGGGCGCAGAACTGCGGTTGAATTATCGGGGTGAAACCCAAACGTGCCATACCGTCGAGCAGATGCGCCATACGTTGAGAATACGCACGGTGACGCGCGCGCCTGCCGCCCTGTTGACGGTACTCGTCAATAGCTTGTTTCAGGGCCAGCATAATTTGCAGCGGCGGCGTGAAACGCCACTGCCCATTGCCATCCAACGCGTTGGCCTGCGCCCTGAGATCCAGGCTCAGCGTGCGTGGGGCTACGTGGGTTGCCAGCACGGCCTTTCGCACTAAAACGAAGGCGATGCCGGGTAGCCCATGCAGGCACTTATTGGCCGAAAGCGCGACGGCGGAAAGCGATGGCGCGCTGTAGTCCAACGGCAGTACGCCAAAGGTACTGATGGCGTCGATCAGCAACTGGCAGCCGTACCTGTTCGCCAACTGCGTCAGGCCATCAATATCATTGATCACGCCGAGCGCCGTTTCGAAATGAACGGCGGCGATGTGGGTAACCAAAGGCGTTTGCTTCAGGGCCAGTTCAACCTGCGCCAGGTCAAAACCCTGATGTGGCGGCAACGTCAGCACCGAATGCGGGATCGCGTGGATGCGGCAAATGTCCACCATACGGGCGCTGTAGACGCCATTTTCGATAATCAGCAAGTGGTCATCTGCCGCCGGCAGAGAACAAAGCATCGCTTCGACGGCAAAAGTGCCGCTGCCTGATAAGGGTACTGCGCTCCAACTCGCGTCGCATCCCGCGATATCCACGATGTCTTCACGCAACCGGGCGCTCAAGTGGATGGCGACCGGGCTGCGCGACCCTAAATCTCTGCCGGCGGCCTGGCGCACTTGCGCCGAGGTATTCAGCGGGCCGGGAGTGAATAAACGAAATTCCTGTGATTGCATCGTTGTCACCGTTCAACGGGATTGAGGCACTGTGCCGGCGTTGGTTTGCCGGGCGCTATGCAAGGTCGGGGTGGAAACGTGAAAGATGGGATTGTCCGGCGTGGCCCATTTACTCCGGTAGTAGTGGTGGTAAAAATCCCCCTCGCTAGCCAGATTGAAAGTAAAGAACAGGATGCGCCGGGTCGAGGACGAGCGGTTTTCGCTGGAGCGATGGGGAATATAAGAGTCGAACAAGATCACGTCGCCGGGGGCGGCATCGATCCTTTGCCAGCGCATGGTTGCGCAGAGACTGTCGTCGATATCCCCGTTGCGCGGCCCCCCCTGATAGCTGGGTAACTGGGGCAGGATCCCTCGGGGTGTATTCACCAGTTGCGCGCCTTTTGGCGTCAGGTCCCAGTGGGTGGCGATTTCCAACGCTCCGTTTTCTTCCACGGCGGCATCGAGCAGCACGGCAGCGGTCACCTGGTAATTTGAGGCGAAATGACGATAGGCCGTAATATCCTGATGGGGCGTGAACGCGCCACCGCCGGGATGTTTAAAATTGCATTTGTCTTTGAACAGGTTGACGGGTTGGCCAAGGTGCTGCTCTATCAATTGCGCCAGACAGGGCACCAGTTCTTGCGCGTAATAAGGCGAACTGCCGGCAAGGTACTCGATACGGCACAGTTGTTCGGCATTGCCGGCTTCGGTGACCACCACCAGGCCCGGCACGTTGTCGGTTGAAGCCGATAGCGCGCGTTGGCTGATTTCGGCCAGCGCGGATTCGATACGGCTCAGATCGAGGTTGGCCCGCGATTTTTCCAGATGGACAAAACCCTGCTGTTGAAAATGGTTACGTGAGGCGTTCATCACTTTCTCCTTATCCGTTTGGCGGCCACTCAGCGGCGGCCGCCGTGTATCCAGGGTTACACCATGCGTTTCATGGCCAGGTTAAAAACGTCGTCCGGCATGCAGAGCACCAGCCGGATGTGGTTATTGCCCTGCGGGCCATAGACCGAGCCGGGGACAACGGCAACGCCGCGTTCTTCCAAAAGGTAATTCGCTACGGCGTCGCCGATATGCTGGCCCGGTTGTCGGTATTTTTCAGGCATCCGTTGGTAGACGCCGCTCACTTCCGGGAACAGGAACATGGCACCGAGCGGTTTACGTGGCCAGCGATACCCGCGTTCTTCCGTCAGAGTATTCAGCGCGGTATGACAGCGCTGAGCGATGTTGGAGGACATTTCCTCCAGCCAGGCAAATTTGCCGTCATCGTTAAGCAAACGCTGTGCGATGCGCTCGTATTGGATATTGACGCCCAGATAGAGGTAATCATGCGCTTTGGCAGCCTGTTCGATAACCTGCGGCGGGGCTATCATCCAGCCGATACGCAGGCCAGGCAGACCGAATTTTTTTGAAAAACTGTTGATAATAATGGAGTTGTTGGCCAGGGAGGCGATGGCGCGCGCCGGTTGGTGCGGGCGTTCAAAGTGCATGGCATCGTACACTTCGTCATGAATGATCCAGCAACCGCTGCGCTCGGCACGTGCCCCAATCACCGCCCAATCCTGTGGGCTGGCGACATAGCCGGTCGGGTTTTCCGGGGAGTTGACAATCATCGCCTTCACCCCTTCCAGCGCGCCGTCCTGCGCCAGCATTTCCGCATACTCATGGTTGCCGGCAGGGCGCGTTATCCGCAGCGGAGTGCGTTCCAGCGTCTTCAGCGTGCGGGCATAGAGCATATAGGAGGGATCGCTGATGGCGACTTTATCCTGTGCCGACGTCGTGACAAGCAGAGCCAGCGTGATGGCTTCCACGCCACCGTGCGTCACCATGATTTCACGCTCAGGATCGAAATGCAGGCCGTAGCGATCGCGATACCAGGCGGCAATTGCCTGACGCAGAGCCAGGCTCCCTCGGGGATCCTCGTAGCGTTTTGAGGCGTCCATAAACGCCGACAATGACAAATCCTCCTGTTCTATCGCCTTCAGCAGATGCTCTGGAGGACCGAAAACCGGCTCGCCAAAACTCAGGTTTGCAATGGAGGGATCGGCCTTCGCTTTCAGCGAAATGGCTTTTGAGGCATAAATATCCATGCCCGTCAGAACAGCATTGAGGGCGTTCGGTTGGGTAGTATCATGAATGTTCATGAGTCCGTTCTCGGTTGTAGGGATTGAGTGAGAAATGCGGCCCCCCTCGGGAAGCTGCACGGTATTTGCCATGGTTTTTTCGAACGGTGAAGCGGGGTCTATCGTTTTCAGATGGGATTGCAGACGGCGCGCGACGTTATAAGGCGACAGCGTCGGGCGGCCCAACTGCGCCATCGACCCGATGCCGATCGGAACATGCAACAGCCGGGGGCCGGCAATATCCGTTTGACGCAGTGCTTTGGCGAAGCTGTCGGAATCGTTGCAATGCTGTGCGTGGGCATAGCCGGCCGCATAGGCCATGGCGACAAAATCCACGCCAGGGGACGCGGTGGGTTGGGCTCCCGTCGAGTCGTAGCTGCCGTTATCCAAAATAATATGTATCAGGTTGTCGGGCTTGCTGGCGCCGATGCCGGCAAAATTTCCCAGATGCATCAGCGCAGCGCCATCCCCGTCGATCACGTAGACCGGCAAGCTGGCGCAGCCCAAGGCAATGCCGTGAGCGATTGCGCTGGCGTAGCCCATCGACCCGACGCAATAAAAATGTTCAGGGCGGTCAGATAACGTAAACAGTTCTCGGCCGGTTTTGCCGGTCGTAGCGATGATCACGCCATCGGGATTAGCGTGAGCCAGCAACGTTGCCAACGCCTCTTCACGGCGCGGATACGCCGTTTGCGGCTCAGGCATTGGAGATTGCGCGGCGCAAAACTGATTGCCGGTCAGAACCAATGCATAAGGGCGCTGCTCTGCCTGAATATAATTGCAGGCGTGCTGCAGGCTGGCCAAGGCTCCGGTTTCGTCGTCGGGCAGCACGGCCCACTCGACCCCCGCCAGGCTTAGCAATTCGGGCGTGATCTCGCCCATCAACCTGTGTTGCGGTTCATCTTTGGTACCGGGCTGGCCACGCCAGGTCACCAACAACAAGACCGGAATCGAGAAAGGCTCGTTAAGCGATGTCAGTGGGTTTATCAGATTACCCAACCCGGAATTCTGACACAGGACAACGGCCGTTTTATTGGCAAGCCAAAGTCCGGAGGCCAGAGACAGCGCCTCACCCTCGTTTGAGGCCAGTACGTAGTGGGTTTCATCGCGAGCAATAACTTCATTGATCAGCGGGGTTAAATAAGAGCAGGGGACACCGGTAAAATAGTGTGTACCTTGCTCAATCAATGCATTAACAAAATCGCGGACGTTAATCATCTAACCATTTCCTCACGAATGAATAGAAAAACCGGCTGACTGTCGCGTTAAAGGGTTAAGTATTTTTGTTCGGCCAGTTGTACTTCATATTCGTTGGTGAGTTTGAACACATCGTCCAAAGAGGCAATTTCACGTTCAATCTGTGCAACGCTATTATGTTGGCGAATATTTCGGGTAATAGCGCGCATAGCGGCGATGGAAGCACGCAGGCTATGATTAGCCCAGATAACCGTGGATACACCGACTTCACGGAACGCATCGGTAGCGGTGTTATAGTATTTCGTCGGTACGATAACGATCGGGCAATCATTTTGCCATTGGCGGCAAAAGTCCATGATCTCCGCACCGTCAGATTGTTTGGAGTGAATTAATACCGCATCGGCTCCCGCACTGGCGTAGGCGTCGGCGCGTTTCAACGCTTCTTCCATGGGGCAGCCGCTGATAAGCGCTTCCACACGGGCAACCACGCAAAAATCGCTGTCCAACTGGCTGTCTTTCGCCGCTTGTATTTTGCCGCAAAATTCACTGATGGAAGCCAGATCCTGCCCTGCGCCAATAAAAGAGTTTATTTTAGGGAATAATTTGTCTTCCAGACACACGCCGGCGACGCCTCGCTGAGACAGTTTTTTAACCAAGCGGCGGACATTATTAAAGTTGCCAAAGCCAGTGTCCCCATCTAATAAAATAGGGATGGCGGTGTTATCTACCATAAAATCGACAACGTCCATCACCTGAGTCCAGGACGCTTCATTTCTGTCGCTAAGCCCCATAGAGGCGGAAATAGATAGCCCGGAAGCCCATAATGCCTCAAAGCCGCTTTCTTCGGCTATTTTAGCGCTCATGGCATTATGGGCCTCCATCAGGAAAGAGAGTTCTTTCTTTTGCAGTATATTCTTTAAAGCCGATGTTTTTCTCATAGCATTACCTCAATTAACATTGATATACAGTGATGGTTCAATGGCTCTTCATAGTGAAAGTGTCAGGTACTAATCAGAATAATCAAAGCAAGCATAAGACCCAATGACTGCGCTTGTCATAGTGAAGGATGACGAGAATAGTTAAAGGCACCTGCAATCGCTGAGTAATCATTTTTGCCTTTGTACTGAGGAAGGCGAGTCCGTTTTATTGTTTTGTAATGACTTACTTTAAATTAACGAGGCTGTTTAACAGGTGATTATAATAATTATCCACCGTGTTAAGACGCATATTCGCGCCAATCCATATTTCCGCCATTGCCGCCGGCGATTTCTCTACAATTGGCGTGATCACTTGCTGCAACCAGCCTTCCGCATGGATCACATCAATCCCGATATGCTCGGTGTAGTAGCGCAGATCCCGCTCGGTAAAACCAAGGCGTTTACTGCCCAAAACCAGTTTTTCGTATTGGCTGGGATCCAGCAATTCCGTAATGGCCAGGGCACCGATCAGCTTGAAATAATGTTCTCGGTTGGTGCCCCCCAACATAAACAGGTTGTAACCGCTCAATCCTTGCCAGTCCAGGGTGTCGGCAAAATTGTCTTCCGGCAACTCAAGGTGATTGCGCATCAGCAAATCTTTGTACAAATTGACATGAGTATGGTGGTCGCTGCCTTCGCCGCACTCATCCCACATATTGCGACTGAGCTCACCTCGGACCTCGAGACGTGCGCCCACCATCGCCATGGCGATTAAATCAAAAAACAGCAAATTCAATGCGCTGTCGCTTTTGAAGAATGCGTTCATTTGCGCTTTTGACGCGTCATGCTGCAAAAATTCGTAGAGCGGGTGCGTCGCTGAGCGATGGTGTGACCAGAGTTTCCGCAGGCTTTCCGTAAACAGTTGCGGGCTCGTCGCGCTGGGCAATGCGGCGAAATGCTCCGTCTCATGCGCCAACCATTTTTTTTCTATCATTCGTTTGATAGTGACCATCACAGGGTGGTGTTGGTTTTTGCTTTCTGCGCTTAACGGGTCGGCTAAAAATGTCTGGTACAACCAAAATAAGGTTTTTTGCACGGCTTTGCGGCTGTGCTCAATGTCCGTGCTGTGATAGGCCGAGATCAGTTCAGTCTCTGTGGTGGCCAGGAGTATTGCCGGCAGGGTGGGATGACGGCAAAAAAATGCATCCAAATCCTCCATTCGCAACAGACTTGCCACGAACTCATCCAGGCTGGTGGACAGCAGTTGGCTTTGCGTCAATTCAGTAGTTACCAAATCTAAACTATCCATCATTTACCCCCATAAAATTTGCTGATATAAAAGCTAATGTAAACAGGTTGGTTTTTCAAATTTAATATTTCAAAAATGTTTCATTTTTGTTTACTGCATTGATTAATATATAATTTTATTTTTCTTTCTTTGTTTTTTCGTGTGATTTAAATCACATTTTCTGTAAAATGAAACAGATCGGTACACATTAATTATTATTAATTTATTAATGGGGCGGTAGGATTGGCCGGCAATAAAAATGCCGCATTGCTGCGGCATAGGTGCGAAATTGGGGGCGCGGAGGTTGCGGAGGTTAAAGTACGATGTTTTCGGCTTCGAGGATGGTTTTGGCCGTTGCCCAGGCGATCAGTGCCGGCGAGTATTCACTGCGGTCGGCGTAGGTCAGTTCCGAGATGATTGCGCCGTCCAGCAGTATGACAAAGGTGAAAGCGATGCGTTGCGCTCGTTCTTTTTTAACCAGCGAAAACAGAATGCCGGTGATTAACGCCACCAGGGCGTCTTTCATCTCTTTATTGATACTGGAAATTTCTTTTGATTTGTTGCCAAACTCAAGCAATGAGTTGGTAAACATACAACCGCGAAAGCTTTTGTCTTTAAACCAGGTGTGATAAAAATTGAATAATGAAAAGAGTTTATCTTTCGGCGTGAGATTGTTTTCAATCACCTCCGTGATATTTTTTATGAAATCGTCTTTACGCTGGGTTAATACCTCAATGATTAACTGATCTTTTGAAGCGAAGTTGCGGTACAGCGTCAGCTTGGAAATACCCGCCTCGGTAATGATCTTGTCAATACCCACCGCTTGATAACCTTCTTTATTAAATAACTCCGCCGCGACATTCATTATTATTTGTTTTTTAGTTGTCATAATATCCCCTGAAAGCTAACGAAATATTTATAATAATATCACAATTTATAAACAAAGGTATCCGCACGGGGGACCGTGATGCAATGCAAAAAAACCTGCATCCGGTTTTTGTTCTTTTGTTAAAGTTGTTGCACCAGTGCTTTCAGTTGCCTGATAAGCGCGTTTTCCGAACCCGCAGCCTCGGGTTTGCCGGTGGACTGCCGGATAACCAGGGTGGTCGGCAACAGATCGTTAAACGCCTCTTGCGGCTGATTCGCCATGCTCAACAAATGGGTGACCGCACGTTTACCTATTAGATCAAAGTCCTGCCTCACCGTGGTCAGGGCCGGGTGGAAATACTGGCTGTCGGGGGTATCATCATAGCCAATCACGGACACGTCCTGCGGTATGCGCTTGTTGAGTTGCCGCAACGCGCTGATGACCCCTAACGCCATCTGATCGCTGGCGACCAGCATCGCCGTGATATCCGGGTGCCTGCCGAATAATTCCATGGTTTTTACCCAGCCGCTGTTGGCGCTCCAGTCGCCGTACTCGGTATCCGTCTCCGCAATGCCCGCCTGATACAGGGTGTCGCGCCAACAGGCCAGGCGCAGCCGTGCCGAAATGGAGCTTTCCGGCCCGGCCAGCAAACCGAATTTCCGGTGCCCCAGTTCCAGAAGCAGGTCGACGCTGCTGGCGGTGCCGTCGCTGTGAAGAAAGCCAAGGTGGCAGACCTCTGCGGCGGGCGGCACGTCCAGAAACAGTTGCTGTATGTCCGGGTTATCCCGCGCCAGGGTTTCCGCATCCGCTTTTTCCAGCGGCAGGCTCATGACCACGCTGTTGATCTTCTGCGCCCGAAATTCATTCAGCGCCGATTGCAGGACGTTCAACTGCCCGGTTTTCAACATCGATATCGCCACCTGATACCCCACCAATTCCGCATGGTGCTTGAACGATGAAGCGATTTGCGAAGGGGCGTGCAGCGCAAGGGAGGTGGTGATCAAGCCAAATGTCGGCAAGGTTTTGCCGGCCAGGATCTGTGCGGAGCGGTTGGGCACATAATTGAGCGTATTCATCGCGCCCAGCACCTTATTGCGCGTGCGCTCGGAGACGATATCCGGGTTGTTCAACACCCGCGACACGGTTTGCTGGGAAACTCCCGCCTCTTTTGCCACGTCTTCCAACGTTGCCTGCCGTTTATTCATCAATTCAATCTCGCAATAACGCGCGGCGTTAAATAGTGCTACCGGTGAGGAACATGCAGAGCGCCGACACGCCGTGAATCCGCCCATCGAGGCTCGTATCGCGCGTCCATGCGCCAACGGTCGGCTAACCTGCATGCTCCCACCCGTCTCAAGTTTGGGTGTCGCGGTATTAAACGCAGTTATTTAGCCCGCAATGTGCCCTTTTGTCTGAAAATGTATTAAAAAAACATTTCATGTCATGCGCAATACATTATAGGAAACAATCGACAAATAGCGTGATTGACCTCAAATATACCCACCAAATTTATTGCCCGCCAGGGCGTGTATCGTATTTACTCGCTTTAAAATGTATAGCGCTATACATCCCTATGACAGCAGGTAAGGATTGTTATGAAGCAGCCTCTTTATTCGGTAAACGATAACCCGCCGGACAGCGTTCTCCCTCAGGTGCTGGCCCGGCAGGACTGGCAGAACCCGGCCGTCACCCACCTCAACAGATTGCCCGCCCACCCGCAATTTCGCAGTTGGCGCGCGCTTGAAGAGGCCAGGGATAACCGGCGTTCCGATCGGCGCATTTCGCTGGATGGCGAATGGCAGTTTGTTTATCTGAACCGCCCCGAGGCGGCGGACCCGCGCTGGTTAGTGGCGGATGGCCCGGATAGCCGGGCCGTAACAGTGCCTTCTAACTGGCAGATGGACGGCTATGATGCGCCTATCTACACCAACGTTCGCTACCCGATCTCGACCGAGCCGCCTTTTGTGCCGCAGGAGAACCCGACGGGGTGCTATTCGCGCGAAATTGACATCCCTGAAGCCTGGCTGAAGGCTGGCAAAACCCGAATCATCTTCAACGGGGTAAACTCGGCGTTCCACCTTTTTTGCAATGGGGTGTGGATTGGCTATTCGCAGGACAGCCGTTTACCGGCCGAGTTCGATTTAACCGACGCGCTGCATGCCGGTGGGAACCGTATCTGCGCGATGGTGATGCGCTGGAGTTCGGGGACCTGGCTTGAGGATCAGGACATGTGGCGCATGAGCGGCATTTACCGCTCGGTGTCATTGCTGCACAAGCCGGACACCCATCTTACCGATTTTCAACTGGCCGCCGGGCTGGATACGGAGTATCGGCACGGCACCTTGCAGGCCTCGGTGCATGTCGCGGCGGGGAAAGCCCAGCCGGCGGGGCTGCAGGTGGAGTTATCCCTGTGGCGAGGCGACGAAAAAATCGCCGGCCAACGCAAGCCGCTGGGCACCGAGGCGATTGACGAGCGGGGGGCTTATGCCGATCGGGTGACCTTTGCGTTGCCGGTGCAGGCGCCGGATTTATGGAGTGCCGAGTTACCCCATTGTTATCGCGCCGTCATTGCGCTTTATGGCGCCGATGGGGAGCTGATTGAGGCCGAGGCGGCGGACACCGGTTTTCGCCGCGTAGAGATAACGGACGGGCTGCTGAAAGTGAACGGCAAGCCGCTGCTGATCCGTGGCGTCAACCGGCATGAGCACCACCCGCAACGCGGCCAGGCGATCAATGAAGAGGACATGATTCAGGATATTCTGCTGATGAAGCAGAACAACTTTAATGCCGTGCGCTGTTCGCATTACCCCAACAATCCCCGTTGGTACGAGCTCTGTGACCGCTACGGTCTTTACGTGGTGGATGAGGCCAATATCGAAACTCACGGTATGGTGCCGATGGCGCGGCTGAGTGACGATCCGAGCTGGTTCCCGGCTTACAGCGCCCGCGTGACCCGCATGGTGCAGTGCAACCGCAACCATCCTTCCATCATCATCTGGTCGTTGGGCAATGAGTCCGGGCATGGCAGTTTGCATGATGCGCTTTATCGCTGGATCAAAAGCAGCGATCCCACACGGCCGGTTCAGTACGAAGGCGGCGGGGCCAACAGCGCGGCCACGGATATCCTTTGCCCGATGTATGCCCGGGTGGATGAAGATCAACTCATCCCTGGGGTGCCAAAATGGTCGATAAAAAAATGGGTCGGCATGCCGGGCGAAAACCGCCCGCTGATACTGTGCGAATACGCCCACGCGATGGGCAACAGCCTGGGGGATTTTGATAAGTACTGGCGGGCGTTTCGTCAGTATCCGCGGCTACAGGGCGGGTTTGTCTGGGACTGGGCCGACCAATCGCTGCTTAAAGACGATGGGAATGGCTTGCTTGCTCCGGCCTATGGCGGCGACTTCAACGACACGCCCAATGACCGGCAGTTCTGCCTGAACGGCCTGGTGTTTGCCGACCGCACGCCACACCCTTCGCTCCATGAAGCCAAACAGGCGCAGCAGTTCTTCCAGTTTTCGTTGGTGGGCCATGCGCCGCTCGAGGTGGCCGTCGGCAGTGAATACCTGTTCCGCCGTACCGACAATGAAAGGCTGCACTGGCGCATTGAACAGGATGGGCGCGAATGGCGGTCGGGTGAGGTGGAGTTGGACCTCCCGCCGCAGGGCAATGCCGTCGTCACCCTGGCGGAACGTATCGATTTGCCGGCGAATGCCCGCAATGTCACCCTGATCCTTGAAGTTATCCAGCCGGAGGCCACCGCCTGGTCATCGGCCGGGCATCGCGTCGCATGGCAACAATTCCGGCTGCCGACGGCGCTGGCGTTGCCGGATGCGCCAACACCCGGCGTTCGCCCTGAATTGCAGATTGATGAAGAGGGTTATCGGGTGCGGCATGGCGAACAGCAATGGTTTATCGACCGCAAGAGCGGTTTGTTGACGCAGTGGACGGTGGCGGGTGAAGACAAGCTGATGAGCCCGTTCACCGACCAGTTTGTTCGTGCGCCGCTGGATAACGACATTGGGGTCAGTGAAGTCGAACGAATCGACCCTAACGCCTGGGTGGAACGCTGGAAAAAAGCCGGGCTTTATGCCATGCAGAGAACCTGCACCCAGTGCACGGCGGCGGCTGACGAAGACCGGGTGGAGATCCGCAGCACCTTCCATTACCGCTATGGCGATGAGGTGCTGATCGTCAGCCACTGGCAGATGATGATTGATGGCCACGGCGCGCTGAAGATTAACGTCGAAGGGGAGCGCGCCGGCCATTTGCCGCCGCTGGCGCGCATCGGCATGGTTTTCCAGGCCACACCGGCGGCGGCAGACGTGGAGTGGTTAGGGTTGGGGCCGCATGAGAACTACCCTGACCGCCAAACAAGTGCTTGTTTCTCACGCTGGCGCTTGCCGTTGAGCGAGATGGTCACCCCGTACGTATTCCCCACGGAGAATGGCTTGCGTTGCAACACCCAGGAGCTCAATTGGGGAGGCTGGCGCGTCGACGGATTATTCCATTTCTCCATCATGCCTTACGGCAGCAAACAGTTGATGGACGTCGACCATTGGCATCTGTTGCGCGCCGAACCCGGTATCTGGATCACCCTGGACGCGCAGCACATGGGCGTGGGGGGCGATGACTCCTGGACGCCGAGCGTGCATGAAGAGTGGTTGTTAAAGGAAACGCAGTGGCGTTATCAGGTCAGTGTTAAGCATCAGTAAGCGTGGAGGGGGGTATACCCGTCATACTTGAAGCTGCCTCTGTGTTGGCTGCGCTCACTTACCCGAATCACTTACTACAGTAAGCTCATCGGGATGCGCTCCCTTGCCGCCTTGACGCAACTCCAATTATTTTGGGTATATTTCCCCCATTACAAAATAATAATCCAGGTGACACTATGAAATTGACTCAGCTCTCGGCACAGGAACGGCATAACTTTATTTATTTTATGCTTTTCTTCTTTTTCTACTATTTCATCATGTCGGCGTATTTCCCTTTTTTCCCGATATGGCTTTCGGATGTCAATCACCTCACCAAAACTGAAACCGGGATGGTTTTTTCTTTTATTGCCTTGTTCGCCATTATTTTCCAGGTGGCTTTCGGTTTGATTTCCGACAAGCTGGGCCTGCGCAAACACCTGATCTGGGCGATTGTCATTCTTTTGATTTTATTCGCGCCGTTCTTTATTTACGTGCTGGCGCCTTTGCTGCAATACAATATTTATGCCGGCGCGTTGGCGGGGGGCCTTTACCTGGGGTTTGTATTCTCCGGCGGCGCGGGCGCCGTGGAGGCCTATATTGAGCGCGTCAGCCGCACCAACCGTTTCGAATACGGCAAGGTTCGCGTTTCCGGCTGCGTGGGCTGGGCTATTTGCGCGTCGATAACCGGGTTGCTGTTCAGCATTAACCCTAACATTACCTTCTGGATCGCCTCCGGGTTCGGGGTGGTGCTGGCCGTCTTGTTGATTGTATCCCGCCCGCAACCGAACCAGACGGCGCAGGTAATGGGCAAGCTGGGGGCGAACCAGCGCGAGTTCTCGCTGGCTATGGCGTTGGAACTGTTGAAAATGCCGCGCTTTTGGGCCTTCTTGTTATACGTGATTGGCGTCGCCAGTATTTACGACGTGTTCGATCAGCAATTCGCCAACTTTTTCAAAGGCTTCTTTTCATCGCCCCAAAGGGGCACCGAGATCTTCGGTTTCGTCACCACCGGCGGGGAGTTATTGAATGCCTGCATTATGTTTTGCGCCCCGTTTATCATTAACCGCATCGGCGCCAAAAATGCGCTGCTGGTGGCCGGCGCCATCATGTCGGTGAGGATTATCGGTTCGTCCTTCGCCAGCAGCGGCATTGAAGTGATTTTACTGAAAACGCTGCATATGTTTGAGCTGCCGTTCCTGCTGGTGGGCACCTTTAAATATATCTCCTCAGTGTTTGATCCCCGGGTGTCGGCAACCTTGTTCCTGATCGGCTTTAATTTGTCCAAACAGCTTTCGGGCGTGGTGCTTTCCGCCTGGGTGGGCAGAATGTATGACTCTGTGGGGTTCCATCAGGCCTATCTGATCCTCGGCCTGATCACCACCACCTTTACCGTCATTTCCTATTTCACGCTGACGGGGCGCGGCCTGCGTGCACCGGCGGAGGCTAACACCGCCACGCCGTAACGCATTGCCGCAAGCACAGGCAACGGCCCGACAAAAAGCCCGCTCAGGTTTGCCCCGAGCGGGCTTTCTTTTCGATCTGGCTAAAGAGGGCGGAACTGTTTAGAACTCCACGCTCGCCTGTACCATCAGATTACGGGTTTCCCCTTCGCGCACGCGCAGATTGCCGCCGCTGGAGGTGTAGTAGTGCTCATTAAACAGGTTGTTCAGGTTCAGCTTCAACTGCGTTTTCTCGCCGAACAGGCGGTTGTTCCACGCGATGAAACTGTCGGCCACCACATAATTCGGCAGGGTGAAGCTGTTCTCCGGATCGCCCGCCCGCGTGCCGACGTAGCGCGCGCCGCCACCGACGCGGAAGTCGCCCGGAATGCCGCCGATCACCAGATTATGGCTCAGATAGAGCGCGCCTGAATGGCGTGGCGCATTCTGCAGACGGTTGCCGTTATTCGCGGCGTTCACGCCGTCGTCAATGATCTTGGCGTTGGTGTAGCTGTAATTGGCGCTCAGCTCCCAGTCCGGCAAGATCTCGCCATTCAGCTCGAGTTCCGCACCGCGAGAACGCGCTTTATTGATAGCGCGCGTTGCGCCGTTGATGCTGAGCGACATGTCGCGCTCGTCAATATTGAACAATGCCACGCTGGCGAACAGGCGCGGCGAAACCTGCCACTTGCTGCCCATCTCCCAGGTGGTGCCCTGTTCCGGCTTGCCGACGTCACCGTCATCGTCGACGTTGGTGGACGGCGTAAAGGATTTGCTGACGCTGCCGTAAAGCGAGACATCCGGCGTCAGTTTATAAATCAGCCCAGCCTGCGGCAGGAACTTGTTGCCTTCATCATCCAGCGTTTCCACCACCGGGTTGAAGCCTTTGGAGGCGCGCTGTTCGTAATGCTGATAGCGCCCGCCCAATACGGCGATCCAGTCCGGCGTCAGCGAAATGCTGTCTTTGGCGTACACCGAACGGCTGTGAATGCGGTTCAGGTTATTGCTGTTGGCGACATTTTCCGTGCTGCTGTCCGTCACGGGCGACAGGATGTCGTATTGCGGATCGTTGAAGTTAAAGCTGCTGTTGGCTTTGCCCTGGTATTGATGCGCACGGTAGGTCTGGTTCATCTCATAATCTGTACCCAGAACGATATCGTGCGTCATGCCGAAGATGTTCTGCGAACCGAGCAGGTCCCAGGAGACGTATTTGGTTTTATGGTTGAAGCCGCGGTTGGCATCGGCGCGACGCGTGACGGCGCCGGTGGTGGCGTTGACGCCGGTCACCCGAACTTCGTTGTTGTCGTAGCGGCGCTGGTTCCAGCCCAGCGTCAGGCGGGTGCTCCAGTCTTCGTTGAACTGCCAGCCATACTGGGCATTCAGCGTTTTGTTGTGGCCCCAGGCATGGTTGGCCTTGTCGTCCAGGCGGTTTTTATAGCCGATGTCGACTGGTTTGCCGTCAATAAAGGCGGTGCCGCGATCGTAAGGAATGTCGTAGCGATATTCTGAGTAGCTGATCAGGAAGCTGGCTTTTTCGCCGAACCATTGCAGCGACGGGGCGATCAGCGTGTGTTTGTCACTGCCATAATTGCGCCAATAGTCCTGATTTTGCTTCTCGGCAATCAACCGGAATGCAAAACCGTTGCCGAGCGGGCCGGTGACGTCTACCGTGCCTGTACCGCCGCCTTCGCTGGCGTAGCGGCCGCTGACGCGTGTGTGCCAGTCGTATTGCGGTTTTTTGCTGACGACATTGATCACGCCGCCCGGATTTTGGATGCCGTACAGCAGCGAAGCCGAGCCTTTCAGCACTTCAACGCGCTCAGTGGTGGCATCGAAATTCAGCCCCTGGCTGCTGCGCACGCCGTCGCGGTAAATGGAGCCGTCCGAGTTGGAACCAAAACCGCGGCGCACAAAGCCATCTTCGGTGCCCGCCAGCGTGTTGCCTTCGGCTACACCGCTGACAAAACGCATCGCATCGGCCAGGCTTTCTGCCTGATAATCTTCTAACTGTTGTTGGGTGACTACGCTGACGGACTGCGCTTCATTCAGCCTGGAGGTTGGCGTTTTGCCGGCAACGGAGCTGTTGCTGGCGCTGTAACCCTGTTCGTCTGCCGCTTGCCCGGTAACGGTGAGGGTATTGTCGTTCCATGCAGCATAGCTGGCGCCTGAGGTGAAAAACGCGGCGCCATAGATTGCGGCCAGAATGGCCGGATGGCAGCTGCGTTTAAAATAAAACAATGTGTTGTTATTCATCTAATTAAACCCGGTGTTAATGATGTTGTTATTTTCTTTTTGCCAATAAAAACCCGGCTGCTTTTAAGTGAAACCGCCAGGGTAAGGGATGCGCTTGCTTCAATGTAATTGATAATCATTCAATCATAGGGCAATGTAGTAGTAAATATGAAAATTCAACCCGCCACTACAGCGATGCGCAAAAAAATGCCTCGTTTTATGTGGGTGATTATTTTTGTGTAGTGATATGTATTTAAAGTGATTTTGTTGAATTTTTGGTTGCGGGTTTGCGACGGTTTCCCGTAGCTCAGCCGCGATGTGATTATTTTCACAGCCTGACGGCTACTACATTTAGCGCGAACGAGGCGGCCTTTGCAGGATGGCCTTGGTCAATAAACCGATGAAAAACAAACGGATTGAGCAAAGATTATGACGGGAAATGAAATAAAAAAACGTGTCGATGTTTTTGGCGAACGTTACCGCGCGCGTGCGGCGGGCCTTTCTCCACGATTACAGGCGGTGGTGCGCTACATCCATGAGCATCGCGAATCCGTAATGGAAGCGAGCGCCATGGAGATTGCCGCAGCGACGGGTACCTCGGATGCCACCGTGGTGCGGGCGGTGCAGGCATTGGGTTTTGCCGGCTTGCGCGACATGAAAAGCACGCTGGAAGCCTGGTTCGGCACCGCGATTAACTCTGAAGTAAAGATGAACGCTACCGTGAGCGATCTGGCTTGCGACATCAATTCCGGCATTGATTTCGTGTTGGGTGGGCACAAGCGCGCCTGCGACGTGTTATCTGAACCGCAAAACCGCCAGGCCATCTCGCAAGCGGTGAGCTTGCTGATTGAGGCACGCCAGGTGGCGCTATTCGGCATTAATGCCTCCGGGATTTTGGCCGACTACAGCGCCCGACTGTTTAACCGCATTGGCATTCCTGCGGTATCGCTGAATCGCTCCGGTATTGCCCTAGCCGAACAGTTGATCAGCCTCCAGCGCGGCGACGTGTTGATTATGATGGCGCAGAAATCGGCGCACAGGGAAGGGAGGACCACCCTTCGCGAAGCGAAGCGCCTCGGCATCCCGATTATTTTGCTGACCAACGCCAGCGACTCATTTTTTGCCGGGGAAGCGCATGTCGTGATCAACGTTCCCCGCGGCGGCGAGAATGGCCGCTTACCGCTGCACGGCACCGTATTGGTATGCCTGGAAATGCTGATTCTTTCCGTCGCCTCGGCCACCTCTGCACGTACGATGAAAACCATGAAGCGCATTCAGGACTTAAATCGCGGGCTTAAAGGGGCGGGGCGGAAGTAGGGGGGCGTTTGTTAGTTGGCTTGCAGGGGGATGTTGCTGGGTAGGGTAACTAGCTCGGCGGGACAGGTGTTGACTGTCTGGTTAGTGCCTGTGGCGGCTTCAGCCCAGAACAATTTGAAAACCAGAGCCTCGCTTAGAACTGTGTCTACATTACGCGGGTACGATCAATATTAGTAATGTTTATCTTTAAGCAAAATGATTGAGAGCTTCCGCCTTTCGCTCAAAGTGGACTTCTGTGCCTCACTACTAGGTAAAGGATGAAGAGCCATTAATCCACTAGCTATCAGGACGGTATTTACTCTGGAATGTCAGCCGAAAGAATTACTTATGAATAAAACGGGTACTGCGGGAGCAATGATGTTGTTATTGGGAGATGGAAAGGGACAGAGATCCAAGAATTAGGCTAATGCTACGGGGATCGCATTTAGGGCGCTAATGTCGGTGCGGCTGTTTTCTGCCACAGACTGAAATTGCTACCATAGTCACCATAATGGACGTCATGCGCTCATAGTGAGGCAGTTCGTAACGAAAAATAGGGAGTACAACGCTAAAGCTATGTCTGAAACCTCCACCAAAAACTTTCCTGCGCGCCACGGAGCCCCGTGGAGTAAAGAAGAGTTTCAGCAACTGATCCTGGCAATAGAGCAGGGCCTCACGTTAAACGAGCTTGTCGAGCGTCATCAGCGTACGTCTGGAGGCATACTCGGCGCGATTAAGCGTTTGCTCCCCTCTGAGTTTTGCCAGAACAACAATGTTGGTTCAGTGAGTGATCTGGCGCGCTATTTCAACGAATCACGAAGTCACGAACGGGAATATCTTATCAATGCCCTGTGCCCGTCTGCTGTCACTGAAAAGAAAACGGAGAAAAAACAGGAAACAGGGGCGAGCAAGCAAGCCGCTTCGTCATGTGCCACAGAGCCGGGAGCGAGCGGTAAAATACCAGATGAAAAGCAAATAACAGGTTTCGTCCCCAGTACGGAATTTCTGGATTATGTAGCCAGTGAGTTCGATGTCATCATGTTGATCAGTGCTGCTTTGGATAGTTTATCTAAGGAACGCGATCGGGATATTCTTCTCATGCGTCTCGGCACGGATGAACATCCTCATACACTCGCTGAGATCGCTGCCAAATGCGGCGTTTCTCGTGAAAGAGTGAGACAAATTCAGGAACGAGCCTTCAGGCGGCTAGCGGGTAAGTCTCGCTATGAGGGAACCCCCGGTGCTGCCCTTAAAAAGCTCATTAACGCAGTCAGCAATTCCTCGTATGAAATAGCTATATGGGTGCATCGTATCGCTCACCGTGATTTTATGACGTCGTCCGGACTAGCAGCGAAGTTTATTCTCTGCACTGCGGGTATTCAGAAGGCTAAGAGAGAGGAAATTGTGGGATTCTTCTCCGATATTTCACTGCTACAAAAGGCAAAGTTGGCAAAGTTACGCGAGCTGGATCGGAGTCGGGCTGCGAAAGAGAGAGTTGAATCTGAGCTCAGCGGCTGGTTAAGCCATACAGACTGGCCCAAAGTCATCGCTCCGCCACCGTTAGCAGTACAGCTCTCTTCGCAGCGAATAGTCAATGATTCGGATATCGCCGGTCATTTTTACTCACAGAAACTCGCACGCACCGTCCAGTACGAGTCCGGACTTGAACTCAATATCATGACGCAGTTGGAGCGTAGCGATCAGATTTCCTTTTATCAGGAACAACCCGTTGCTATACCGTACAGTTTTAAAGACAAACTCCGAAAGTACTATCCGGACCTGCTCGTTGCGACCGTTGATGGCCGGTGCCTCCTTGTTGAAGTTAAGCCTACAGACAGCATGTCCTTAAGCGTCAACCGTGCAAAAGCCAATGCGGGTCGGGCATGGGCACACGCAAGGGGGTGGGGATGGCTGGTTGTCAGCGACCGACATACGTTACGGCAACTGGAAGAACACGTCATTCCTGCGGCTAAACGGATGTTGATAGAAAACGAACTGAACACATCCGGAGTGCTTACCTGGCGCGACATGATGGGGTTACGCACGCGTCATGAACTTACACGGTTGGATCTGACTGCGTATATTATTCAGTCCGGTGCTGAGGTAGACAGATCCTACCGCATTACTGCGCGAACTGTTCGTGACTCAGGGCTAGTTATATTGGACTGAGACTATGAGCTTTCTAAAATGGGTTTATTTACAGAAACATTATCCGTTAAAGGCAGGTGTAGATAACTCTGTAATGCTTGGCTTGGTAAGCATGATGTATCGCTCATTTACCAGACATCAATTGGTGCTGCTGGAGTAATAGTGAGGATGCAGGAAGAGTGTTACATAACGGTCGTAGCAACTATATGGTTAATCTTCGCGACTGAGGATACATGTCCGCTTAGTGCCAAAAGCGGAAGTTCCAAAACAGTCTGTACTAACCACAGGGAAGTATGTCAGTTCTGATTTGCCATGAAAGCAGGCTTACCCATTAAAAAATGACGTCATCCCTATTTCAGTTGTCTCAGAAAGGTGCGATAACAGGTTATAAAACAAACAGCAAAGCATGATCGTTGGGGCAAGCGCCACAGATCAGAAATTTTCAATACTCTTATTGGGGCTAAGTATGAGCAGAGAAAAGGCTTTCGAAAAATTTAAGGAAGTTCAGAAACGGTATATCGCTAGAAAGGATACTCTTTTTGAAGCAAATGAAGCTGAAAGCCGCTTACTGGTGATAGATGAGATCCTAAACATACTGGGTTGGAATAAAGAAGAATTTACGCCGGAAGCATATTGCAGAACAGCGGGGTATGCCGATTATGTACTGAGTATGGAAAGAACGCCACGCCTTGTTGTTGAAGCCAAAAAAATCGGCGCGACCTTCGGACTTCCAAAAAACACCTTAACCTTGAACGAATACTCTGTCGCCTATCTCAAAAAAGCATTCAATAAGAAAATTTCTGAGGTTATCGATCAGGCACAAAGATACTGTGTCGAAAAAGCGGTTCAATATGCATTAATCACAAATGGTGCAGAGTGGTTTGTTTGCCCGATGCTGCCAAAAGCCGGTAAAACAACTGACTCGATGAAAGGCGTTTATTTTGGGAACATCTTTGGAGATGAGTTTTCGTTTGATCTCATGTACAACCTAATCTCTAGGGACAGCACAGAAAAGAATAATCTGGATAGCTATCTCTCTGAACTGAATCATGTACCGTCAGAAGTGTGTTACATGCTAAAAGATCATGTTCATGATTTCATTTGGGATAGTAACAAAGACAATCAATGGATCGATGATTTTTATGAAAATTTTTTCTCCCAGATAACAGAGAACAATCAGCGAAAAATGCTGGAACACTGCTTTGTCAGTGACTCTAAGTTGGATCAGTTTAAAGGAGAAATAAAAAGAGCGTTAAAAGATTCAAAACCCAGCTTTCTTCCGAATGATGCGTTAGACCTCTCACCTTCTGAAGGTAAAGAATTCATCTTAGAGCATAATACTGGTAAAGTTATCATCATTACTGGTGCCGTTGGATGTGGAAAGACTACTCTGGTGACTAAATGTTTAGTAGAAGCCAGGCAGCAAAAGAACATATATGCAACCCCAATCATCATAGATTTAATAAATGACGTTTCAAAAAATAGCATTGATGTGAAAAACGTCGTATTCACTTATCTGCATGACAAGATAAAAAACGAGTATGAAAGTGAGTTTTCATTAGATGAGCTACGCATCACATTTGCGCATGAAATTAAAGTATTAAAAAACGGCCCTTACAAGGATATATTCTCCAAGAACCCAGAAATGTTTATGGTCAAAGAAGCTGAACTACTGGAGAAGGAAATAATCAACCGGCAGGGTCTAGTATTAAAAATTTTCAAAAAGCGTGTCAAGGAAAACAAATCCGTTATTATTGTGATTGATAATGTCGACCGTGCTTCTGAATCGTTTCAAGAGGAAATTTATGCTTTATCTCATTTAATAACCCAAGCGTCGGGTGCAACAGTCATCATCACACTCAGGGAGTTCACCTTCTTTAAGAATAAAGATAAAGGCTTTCTAGACGTTAGGCCAGAAGACAAGATCATTCATCTCAAATCACCAGACTTTAACAAGCTGATTTCTACCAGGATAAAGTACATTAAAGAATATCTGAGTGAGGACTTTAGGATTAAAGACTGGAGAAAAAAATATCAGCTTCAAGATTTCTTAGGCAAAATGAATTTCTACGCTGATGTGCTGAGAAAAAATCTTCAACTGTCGAGCGAAAGCATGCCCATTCTGGAAATATTATCTTCTGTGTCGTGGCATAATATCAGAAATTTTTATCAAATGATTAAACACGTACACTACCAATTGGGAAATGAGACAGCGTGGCGTAAAAAGGATGTTATCTCTACGCTCACATACCATCCCGATCATACGGAAAAAGCATATATACCGAATGTTTACCTGCCCTATCAGAACATAAATCAGTGCTATTTCCTGAAGTTAAGGATACTCTATTTTTTGAATGACGCCGTCTCCCCCGGTGAAATTGCAAAAGGAATCAGCCTTGAAAGGATAATCCGTTTCGCATCACTTTACGGTTATAAAAAAGATTGGATTAGCAAAGCAATTGAAAGCTCGGTTAAAGAAAGAATTATTGAATGTATTGAACTACCCTCTGACAGCGATTTCAACATAGAATACACTGTTAGCTCAGCCCATACATTTCGTATATCGCCTTTAGGCACCTGTTTGATACTCGATATCTGCCACACATCCATTTACCTGTCTTTAACATCTCTTTATTTGCCTTTCCATGAAAAAATGCCCTATAACGAAGCAAAACAAGAACTCACCAGACTGATCAATGCAATTTATAATGATAAGAGTATTAACACCAATCATGAGATTATTGATCTGGTCGAAGAAAGTCAGATGCCAATTATAATATCAAGATATCTGTCATCAGAGTATTTAAGAGAAAAGCTGACTTTATCATTACTGAGAACTCAAACAGACGTGCTCTTAACGGAAAAAAGCATAAACCGACTTGTAGCATCGTTCAGTCGTAATATAGGTAACAACGACGAGTTTACCACTAACCGTGAGAAAAACGATCACGGTAATTTATCTTTCGATTTCGATGATGGAATTGAAAAAAACAGCACATCCGGTGAAGAGAGAGACATCCCAACTTCATTCAAGCCATTATCTCTTGAAAATGCCATGTCCTGTGGAAGTGAGTATATCCCTCTCATTTTTGTCGCTCTGGTGATACGATCCTATCTTGGTTTTGAGGCCAGTATCGGTACTCAGATTACAGAAACAATTAACGATTATATAGTAAATGATGATAATAAAAAATATACAAATAATGTTTCACGTGCGCTGCGTTCTAACTCTCTAATCAAACAGAAATGGTTGCTGATCAGGACGGATTTGCATCCTAAGTTCAGGAAGTTTTCACTGAGCAGCACCTGGCAGTCAGAATGGATTGAAATATTCGGTGAAGAACCACCAGAAATCGAAATTTGACGCGGGGGCTAAGGAGAAAAGTATTCAATTAAACTGTAAAAGTGAAATTGAAGATCAGTCGATAGTTGGTCAATTGACCTACCTCTCGCAGATCCCCCACGTGGCAATGTTAGTATTACACCTATAGGTGAACGTCCGCTTCCCTCTTAGCTGCCGTACGAGTCCCTCTTGTGGGCAGCTCTGTGCCATAAGCGAAAGTTAGTAGTATCACATCAACTCAAGCAGCGAATCTCTGAGATAACCCTCCAGCAGAGATGCACACATTCGCGTTTCATATGACATCATGCCTGCCGGTGGATGGAGCAAATAGGCACTAAAAGGCGGGATCTGGTAGTGGCTTAAAAGGGGTATTAGCACTCCCTTTTCAATTTCGTTTCTGCAAGCCGGAAATTGCAAAACACCAATGGCATGCCCAGCTAATAAATAGGTGAGGATACTCCGCCAGTGCGTGGACTGAAATTTAACATTGACGGGAACATTAATGAGTTGGTCTTCAGAGGTGATCAATTGAATGCGATTACTGGCAAATACGCCAGAAACAGCAGCAAATGGATAATCAGCCAGCGCATCCGGAGAGGGTGGATAACCCATTTTAGCCAGCAAAGCAGGAGAGGCCAGTAACACTCTGCGCACGGTGCCAAGCGGACGTGCGACAAAAAAGCCTTCTGAAACATCTCCTAGCCTCAATGATAAATCCACACCCTCAGTGACAGGGTCGATGACTCGGTCGTTAAAAATGACATCGACCTGCAGCCCCGGATGTTCGTTCTGAAGCTGCAACAATGCAGGCATCAGCAAGCTTTCCCCGGCAGAATAGGGCGCGGCAATACGGATTTTGCCTTGCAGACCCTGATTTTCTTCATTCACAGAAAGAGCGTGCTCTGCCGCCTGAATTGCCGTTTTACTTCGCTCATAAAACAAGTTACCGCTATGCGTCAGAGACATGTTACGCGTGTTGCGCCTTAGCAAACGCGTACCAAGATGTGCTTCCAGTTTTTCTATTCTTTCACTGACGGCGGGTTGGCCAATGCCGAGATCGCGGGCTGCAGCCGACATGCTGCCCCGCTCAACCACCCTGATGAATATGCGCATTGCTGAGAAGAGATCCATTTGCCGATTATATTGGTTTTACCGATAAATGTAAGTGGATACGGGCATCTACTGTTCTTCCGCGAAATGATGAAAACTAAAGACTCAAGTATGAGTTAAGCTAAATGTTAATCTATTTCATTGATTTATTGGTGGAAAACAATTATGTCAGATATCAAACTTTTCATGTTCCAGTCAGGAACGCAGCATTGTAAATATCAGCATATTCGGATGAATCAGGGCGTGGGAGAGAGTTATGAAATCCCTGTCCCCTGGTTCCTGCTGACACATCCGGATGGTTTTACTCTGATTGACGGTGGTCTGGCTGTAGAAGGATTGAAAGACCCCGGTGCCTATTGGGGAAGTGCTATAGAGCAGTTTAAACCGGTGATGTCAGAACAACAGGGCTGCTTAGAACAACTTAAAAGGATTGGCATTGCCCCTGAGGATATCCGCTATGTGGTCCTGTCCCATTTGCACTCTGATCACACTGGAGCTATTGGTCGCTTCCCACATGCCACTCATGTGGTACAGAGGCGCGAGTATGAATATGCCTTTGCCCCTGACTGGTTTACATCTGGAGCCTATTGCCGACACGATTACGATCGTCCAGAACTTAACTGGCTTTTTCTAAACGGGTTGTCGGATGATAACTATGACCTTTACGGTGACGGCACGTTACAGTGTATTTTCACGCCAGGGCATTCACCGGGACATCAATCTTTTCTTATCAGATTACCCAGTGGTACAAATTTTACGCTAGCGATTGATGCAGCTTATACCTTAGATCATTACCATGAGAAGGCGCTCCCTGGCCTGATGACGTCAGCCACTGATGTCGCTCAGTCTGTCCGAAAGCTGCGTCAGCTTACCGAGCGATATAATGCGGTATTAATACCCGGTCATGACCCTGAAGAATGGAAAAAAAACAGGCTTGCTCCAGCCTATTACAGTTGAATCATTCCTCACTCATGCTTTTAAAAACGGACTGACCGGAACGGCAAAAACATTGGCAAGCACTCGGGGAATAACAATGGCACGCCGAATTGAGCTTCGGGGTATAGCTAATACTCTTAATGAGAGCTTTGTTAGTCGCAACAACGATTTTAGAGGATACTGGACTATTGGCCAGTTAAAATCATTCGCTATCGATAATGGCCTTAGCTCAATGGAGTTCTCTCTTACCATACCTAAGACCGATTCCATCTTTAATATTGTACGTCATTACAGAGGTATGCTCGGACATCTGCGCATGGCTGCTTTAAGCAAGGTGCTTGCCCTCGATCCTCTACGTATCCAAATACGGCGCCAATACCTGCTGCGACCACGCCATAAAACTGCGTACGCGGCGCGACAAGTTTTGCCGGTGCGCGACGACGAATGACACGGTCAAGGGCTCGGGGCGCAAATCCGGCAGTATCTCTACGAGCTCGCCGTTCTCAATGTATTCGATCAGGCTTGAGCGTCCCGCCTGGATCAGCCCCAAACCGGCCAGCCCTGCGGCATGGTAAGTCTGCACGCTATTGACGCTGATAGAGCCTGCCAGCGTCAGCGTGGCGTAGCCGTCACCCTTTGGGTATTCCCATCCAAACGGCCGGCTCCCCAAGATTGGCGC
Source organism: Serratia sp. 22264 (assembly GCF_052045345.1). Lineage (NCBI taxonomy): Bacteria > Pseudomonadati > Pseudomonadota > Gammaproteobacteria > Enterobacterales > Yersiniaceae > Serratia > Serratia sp. 22264. The sequence continues at coordinate 2,203,184 of NZ_JBQEOY010000001.1, read as the reverse complement.
GTAGTGGATCATGCGGTGTCCCTGCGCCAATAAATCCTCAAGCGTATGGGGCATGCCGTGGTTTTTCAGGTAAGCGGGGCTTGCCACGTTCACCATGCTTAAAGCGCCCATCTTCTGCGCGACGAGCGTTTCGTCGACAATCTCTCCGATGCGCAGCGCGCAATCTATGCCTTCCTGAATCAGATCCACGCGCCGGTCGGTACTGGATATCTCTAACTGAATTTCTGGGTAGGTGGCCATAAACGAAGGGAGCGCGGGCACGATCGGGGTACGGGCCAGTTCGGTGGGCAGATCGATGCGCAGCCGCCCGCGCAGCGGCGCTTTGCTGCCTGCGAACATGCTATTTAATTCTTCGGCATCCGCCAGCAACGCGCGTGCGCGGTTGTAAAAAGCGCGCCCATCTTCGGTCAATTGCACGGTACGCGTCGAGCGGTGCAGCAGCCGCACGCCCATAGCCGCTTCGATGCGGCGCACCACGTTCGAGGCCCGGCCTTTTTGAATGCCGAGGCTTTCCGCCGCATGGGTGAAGCTCGCCATTTCCGCGATACGTACAAAAATGGCCAAAGAGTCGAGATCTTGCATTGTGTCGTTTCGCGATAACTGTGGGTTTCGATTGGCATACTTTATGACAAAAATAGAATGACGCATAGTCACCTCTCCGGGAGCCAGAAGGGCTGGCCCCTGGCCATTCGGAGCAGATGCAGGGCCGGTTCTGAAGAACCTTAACGTTAAACGCAAAGAGGCAGTCATTGTAGCCAAAGCATTTAACCCGTCCGGCCCTGGTCCTCATGAGCGTGAAGACCCACCCCAACGCGTATGCCGCCCGGGGCGCGCATCAAGCCGAACTGAATCGACCCTAACCCTGAACTTTCAAGCGCAGTACTCACTTAACCAAAAGGTAAATCATGAGCATATCCAGGGAAACGTATATCGATTACGACGCCGTGATGCAGGCGCCTATCCATCGCGTGTTCGCCGAGCCAGATACGCAGAAGCGCCGTGCGGCGATCCGAGAGATCTATGCCGAAAACGTCCAGGTTTACGAACCTGGCGTCGAAGCGAGCGGGTATGAAGGTATCGAACAGGTCGTCAACGAGGTGTTATCGCAGGCACCTCCGGGCTTTGTGTTCGGCACCTTCGGGCCGGCGGTCGGGCATCACGGTGTCGGCCGCCTGCGCTGGCATTTCGGGCCGCAAGAAGGGCCACCGGCGTTAACCGGGCTCGATATTGTCGAGATCCTCGACGGCAAGATCACCAAACTTTACGTGTTTCTCGACCCCGTGCCGGCCTAAGGCCCGCGTCGATTGAAAGGTTATCAGGGGCATTCTGCCATTGCGCGAATGGCTGAAAAGAAAACGCTCAGTTAACCAGGCGAGGCAGTATCTGGCCATGGTGATATTTTCGCCATGGCCATTTAAAAACAATGTAACGGCGTAAATGCGATCCCTTGCCGATGCTAAATGGGTATCTCGGTTTTTTTTTACTGCGGTTTTCTGTGCTGGCTTTGTTTTTATGAATGGTTGTTGATGCTGGGTTTTATGCTGTGACTGGTTTTTTTATACAAAATTCAAAGGGTGAAACGATTAGAGTTGCCGTTAATTTTAATAGAAATTATTATCATTTGCATCTTGATTTCAAGAAAATAGAATAAATTATTCTAAGATTGAACCCAAATCCCGAGGATTTTCATTTTATGGGCGTTCGTAATTTAATCACCTTTTTGATGTTCATTGTTTTTTTGACTGGGGCCAGCATAGCTAATGCTGCCACCACGACCTTAACAGATGTTATGGGGCGGCAGGTTACTGTTGATACGCCGGTAAAGCGGGCTATCTTAGGATTTAACTTCGAAGATTACATGGCTGTGGGTGGGGAAGCCGCATTCGATCACGTCATAGGCATTTCGCGTGAAGCATGGCGAGGAAAAGTACCCGCCAATTGGAATATGTACGTTAAACAAATGCCGTCCCTTGCCCGCATCGCCGATATTGGCGAGGTCGATCTCCATAATATCTCGCTTGAAAATATCATCTCGTTAAAACCTGACGTGGTTATTTTGGCTCAGTGGCAGTATGTCGCTTTAAAATATGAAGTGTCTCGCCTTGAAGCGTTGAAAATCCCGGTTGTTGTGATCGACTACAATGCTCAAACGGTAGAAAAACATGTTAGCTCTACCAAAATATTTGGAATACTGACGGGGCAAGAAAAACGGGCCCAGGAACTCTCGGATCTTTACGCCAATAACATTGCAGATGTGCAACGCAGAGTAAACAGTTCGGGCCTGAAAAAACCCAAGGTTTATATTGAGTTTGGGAACAAAGGGCCTGGTGAATATTCATTTACCTATGGCGAGAACATGTGGGGCGCGATGCTGAAACTCGCCGGCGCGGATAATATAGCTGCATCACTTTTTGAGTGGTGGGGTGTCATTAATCCAGAGCAGGTTCTGGTTGCGATGCCAGATGCGATTTTTATCTCGGGAAGAGAAAACAACAAGGTTTCGTCGGCACTGTCCATGGGGGTTGGCGTTGATAAAAGCATGGCCACTCAGCAGCTTATCGGTTTTTCTGCGCGTAATGGCTGGGCCTCGCTGCCGGCGATCAAAAACAAACAGCTCTTCGGCGTATACCAAGGCGCATCCAGAACGCTTTCCGATTTCGCCATGATTCAGTTTATCGCCAAATCACTTTACCCAGAGCAGTTTAAAGATGTGGATCCGGTAAAAAATTACCTGGATTACTATGCTAAGTATCTGCCGGTGAAACCCGAAGGGACATTCGCTATTTCTGCATGGAAGTGAATTTCAATCCGCTTTAAATAGTGGATTCAGACTGCTGACAAAGCCCGTTATTAGGGAGAGCGTGCCGAAGGGGTCGTAACGGCCTTGGCCGTCGGAGCGCCCCTCGGTGCGCTAGGCCCGGGTATCTTGGACTCAAAGACAACTTTGTCATCAACTTTAATCCGCTTTAAATAGCGGATTTCACTATTGGCCCCCTTTAAACGCGTGCATTCAAGCGGTGGGGGCTTTATTGCCGACGAACGGCATTTTGAACGGCATGTTTGTCAGCGTCTTAGCCTTCAAATGCAATCAGAGCATAAGGTCAGAGGAGGCTGCCGATCCGTGTCTAAAAGGTTGCCGTTGCCCAATAAGCGGCTATCATCTCTTCTTTACGCCCTTGCCGCCTCTGAAAGGATTGTCTGCCGCTATGCCCGTGAATTTTGATCTCAACGATCTTTATGCCTTCCGAGCGCTGGTTGAATACGGTAATTTTCGCCTTGCCGCAGAGTCCATCTGCCTTTCGCAGTCCGCATTGAGCCGCAGAATAGAGAAGCTGGAATCCGCGTTGGGCATCAAGTTGTTCGACAGAACCACCCGGCGCGTCACCCTGACGCTGTATGGGCAGACCTTTGCCGAACGTTCAGACCTGCTACTGGCGAATGTCGAGTCGGTATTGGCGGATATCAATAAGGTCAGCCAGGATCGCGTGGGGCTGGTCACCGTCGCCACGGTGCCTTCGGCGGCCTACTATTTCATGCCCGACGTGATCCGCCGTTTCCAGGCCCGCTACCCACGAGTACGCGTCAAGCTTATCGATAGCAGTGCAGGTAACGTCATCGAAGCGGTCGCCAGCGGCCAGGCGGATTTCGGCATCTGTTTCGCGACAAACCTGCAACCCAATATCGAATTTTTGCCGCTGGTGGGGGATGTCTACGTGGCTGCCTGCCGGCGCGATCATCCCATCGCCAGTAAAAAAAGCCTGACCTGGCGCGAGTTTTATCAGCAGGATTATGTGGGGCTGGATAAGACGTCCGGTAACCGCAATCTGCTCGATCAGAGGCTGGAGCACATCATCCCTGAGCGCCCCAGCATCTGCGAAACCCGCCATGTGACGACCATGCTGGGTATGGTTGAAGCGGGTGTCGGCATTGCCGCCGTACCCGCGATGTCGATGCCGGCGTCAGAGCATTCGGTGCTGACACACCTGCCGCTGACCGACCCGGTGGTGAAGCGCACGGTTGGCCTGATCCGGCGCAGCGGGCGCATGCAGTCCTACGTTGCCGCCGAGCTGGAAAAGTTGATTACTGAACAGTATCAGGCTGTTTAACCGGCTGTTCAGCTTTCACGGTTCTCATCCCGGTGGCGCGAATGGTGTTTTGCGCCTCGGCGGAAGACAGGAAATCCAGCAGCGCTTTGCCTTCCTGGCGGTGTTCCGCTTTGGCGGTGACCGCGCCGGCAAAGCGGGTAATGTACTGCACATCCTCAGGCAGTTCGCCGATAAAGGTGACGCCCGGCACCGGCAGCAGTTCACTCACTTGCTGGAAACCTATCGCATATTTCCCTTTCGCCACCTCGGATGCCACCGGAATGCGCTCGATCATGTGCGCTTTCTCTTTCACCTGGTCTTCGATCCCCAGTTTTTTGAACAGCTGGCTGCTGACATAGCGGCCGCTGGCACTGTCCGAATAGGCAATGGATTGGGCATGCAGCAGGGTAGTGCGCAGATCGGCATCCTTTTGGATAGTGGGTTTAGGGTCGCCTTGTTTGACCACCATGCCAATCGGCGAGTCGGCCAGCTCCACGCGCGAACCCGGCTGGATCCAGTTATCCTTTTCCAGATTTTTCAGCGCATCACCCACCATAATCACCACATCGGCCTTTTCTCCGCGAGCCAGGCGCGCGGGGATCGCCTGGGGCGTTTTACCCATAGAAGGGCCGGACACCAAAATGATGTGGTCGCCGCTCTTGGCTTCATATTGCGGGGCCAGTTTTTCCAGTGCGGCTTTAAACCCGCCTGAGATCATGACGGTCACGTCTTTGGCCAGAACACCCGTGCTGACAGAGGAAAGCACCAGCGTGGCGAGGAGTGAACGATAAATTTTTTGCATGACGTAATCCCTGGTTTAACGTGCGGTGTGTAGTGTTAACGCGCTGCGACGGTACAGATAAAGCGTCGCCAGCAATGCGCATACGGCAGCAAAACTCATCCAGTAGCCGGGTGAGGCCTTATCGCCGGTGTACTCAATCAGTGCGGTAGAAATAACCGGCGTAAATCCGCCAAAGATCGCGGTCGCCAGGCTGTAGGCCAGCGAGAAACCGGCAACCCGGACCTCCGTCGGCATGATCTCCGTTAACGCCGGGATCATGGCGCCGTTGTAGAGGCCGTAGAGGAAGGACAACCACAACAGTACCGTCAGCATCATCGAAAAGCTGGGGGCTTCGGCAAGCAGGCTAAGTGCCGGATAGGCAGTGATCAGCGCCAGCAGCGCCATGGTCACCAAAACCGGCTTGCGGCCAAAACGGTCCGACAGGGCACCGCCGACCGGCAGCCAAAGGAAGTTGGAGATCGCGACCAGCAAGGTCACCAACAGGCTGTCGGAGGCGCTGAGCATCAGCACTTTTTTACCGAAGGTCGGCGCATAGACGGTGATCAGATAAAACGCGGTGGTGGTCATGGCGACCATCAGCATGCCGGCGATAACCACCTGCCAGTTCGCCAACAGGGTTTTAAACACGTCGCGCATCGCCAGGTGGTTGCGGCGGGCGGCGAACTCCTGGGTCTCTTCCAGTTTGCGGCGCAGGAAGAAGATGAAAGGCACAATCAGGCAGCCGAACAGGAAAGGCAGACGCCAGCCCCATTCGCGAATGGCGCTTTCTTCCATGAAGGCATTCAGTGCGAAGCCCATCGCCGCGGCCACCATAATGGCCACTTGCTGGCTGCCGGACTGCCAACTGGTGTAAAAGCCTTTGCGGCCTGGCGTGGCAATCTCGGCCAAATAAACGGATACGCCGCCCAGCTCAGCACCCGCTGAGAAGCCTTGCAATAAACGGCCAACCAGCACCAGCAGCGGCGCCCAGAGCCCGATCGTCTGATAGGACGGGATAAGCACGATCAGGAAGGTCCCGGCGGCCATGATCGACAGGGTAACGATCAGCCCCTTGCGTCTGCCGACTTTATCGATGTACGCGCCCAGCACGATTGCGCCGATAGGGCGCATCAGGAAGCCCGCGCCAAAGACCGCGAAGGTCATCATCAACGAGGCGAATTCACTGCTGGCCGGGAAAAAGGTATGGGCGATGTAGGTGGCATAAAACCCGAACAGGAAAAAATCAAACTGCTCCAGAAAGTTGCCAGAGGTCACGCGCAGTATCGCGCTGATCCTTGCCCGAGTCGTCATTGGTGCGTTAGGTGAATGCATCTTTATCTCCAGTTTGCTTTAGCGCTTTTGCCGCGCCTGTTTCTGCAGACTGGACCATGAAAATAAAGTAAATAAGCGCAATAAACTCATGGACTGATGCGTTTGACGCATGAATTATTGTTAACAATTGGCCGCGATAAGCTGCAACGGGCCATTAACAAGTTTGCCCCGTGCAGCCTTGCTCATTACAGGCTAAAAACTTCATGCGCGTTTTGTGACAGGCTTCATACAAGGCGAAGGGGCAGAAAAATGCCGAGCGGGGGGCAAAAGGGGGCATTTGGGTTTTTCGCCGATTTCCCCGGAATTGAGCTTCTTTCTTACGCAAAAAAAGATGGCCGTCCGCTACGGGGTTTTTGTGACGTGGTGTTTGGCTCGCTTTTGATCTGACAACCACAACGAGTCTGCCGCAACCCCTTAATCGGCCACAATAAAGCTTGCGCTGATCGCAAACCGGGCCCTGATGAAAAGGCTAGCGCAGCCGTGAAGGAGGCAGGCCAAAGCGCTGAGTGAATCGCTCGGCAAAACGCGAAACCGATTTGTAGCCGCAGGCGTCAGCCACCTGCGCCATGTTCCAGCGGGTAGTTTGTATCAGCATCAGGCCGTGGTGCATGCGTATATCCACGAGCAGCTTCTCAAAGCTGCCCCCTTCCTCGCGTAAGCGTCTGCGCAGGGTGGATTCACTCATCGCCAGCGCTTCGCCGGCAGAGCGCGCGGTCCAGTCGGTTTCTGGTGAAGCACGCAGCAGATGGCTTAAGCGCGGTAAAACACCCTGCCGCCGGGGCAGAGCAAAATGAATATTTTGTTCTGCCAGGACCAGCAGCAAGTCGAATATTCTCAAACGTATTCTTGCATCACTGAGATTCGGTTGCGCCAGGTTTTTCAGCAGCGTTTGCAACGACTCTCGCAGCGCGCCGTTAAGCGCCGTCGCGGTAAATTTCGGCTTCTTTCTGTCACCTGAGAGAGATAAATGGCTTTGCGAGAACTGATAAAAAGATTCCAGCACATCGGCGCTGAAAGTCAGGAACAGCGATCGGAACGGGGAACCGTTATCCGGGGGAAACTTGGTATAATCAGCAATGACTCCCTGATCTATAAAGCCCACGGCGGCCGTATCAGCCAGGGTATGACTTTCTCCCGAGGTCAGAAATTCAATTCGCCCCGCCAGTACGATGAGCACCGTCGGTTCGAAGAAGCAAAATGCGGGGGTGCTTTGTCTCACTTTGAGCTGCGGGTAAGCCACCGAAACCAGATTATCGCGGCTGAGACTGCTGCCATCATAGTCTGACCAGAAAAGAGATTCATTGCTCATGGCGTCTTGTTCATCCGGGACAACTAACCGACTTTCTCTGGTCATTATTTACCTGTTGATGGCTCGTGGTGAGTTAAACCTTCACGTCCGGATTCAGGGTATAGATCCCTGTCAGCGTGGCCGTTGCCAGTACGTTGCTGTTTTCCAGTGCACGACGAACGTTAGCGCCAGTCAACTCTCCCTCTACGTTTAATGTCGGCATCGGAATAGCATATAACGTGAATATGTAATGATGAACCAATTCATCATTCCACGGCGGGCAGGGACCATCATAGCCATAATATGTTCCGGCCATTGACTCATCACCGGCAAACCACGCGGTGTAATCATTGATGCCATGGATAAGACCGTCCGGTGCGGAAGGGCCCTGCTTGCCTCTGGCAGAAATGCCGCTGGACTGAGTGCCTTCAATAATTTCGCCCTGATCCGCCGGAATGTTCAACAGCGACCAGTGATAGAAATCTGCACGGGGCAGAGACGCCGGAACGGTTTTTCCCGGTTGATTAACATCTTCTGCGCTGGTTGGAACATCAGGATCGTGGCAAAGAAGCACCAGAGCCTGTGTGCCTGCCGGCACATCTTCCCAGGCAAGATGTGGGTTGAGGTTGTCAGATAAACGAATGCGGTTTTCTGGATCATAAACGGCAAAGCTGTTCTTGCCTGGGATGGCCTCACCGTCTTTAAAACTGTGGCTGTATAATTTCATGTTATTGCCTTATCAATGGCGGAAAACACGATTATACGACCATTGTACATCCTGAGATTTACTCATCCGGTCAAATTACTTCCTTAAGCTGTCATTCTGACTGGATGTGTTGGGGCGGTTGAACTCACAGCGGTAAGCGGATATTTGAACATGCTACGCCCGACTCGTGAGCGCTCCAATTAATCGTGACGGTTTGTTCTTGTCGATATATCAATCGCCTCTCGTATCTGTTGCATGTCGCGTGCGGGAGGTGCCCCGAACTGTCGCAAATATTCGCGGTTAAACAGTGATGCACTTTCATATTCGACAATAAAGGCAACTTCAGACGCGCGATGCTCGCCGGTGAGTAAAAGCTGGCGAGCTTCCTGCCTACGGGCAATGAGATCCTGTGTGTCTTTCACCGGACCAAAGCGGATGGAGAGGCCGAAACCAATATCCAGCGGGTTAATGATGCGGTCGTTAAAATTATGGACAGGATATCTTTCAATGAGATGAGGACGTTACAGAGTGCGACTGACCAGCCCATTAAACATGAGATCCAGATGTGCCTCTATTAATATTTCCTTCTTCAGGTGACGACGGCCGGTGACATTTATATGCAATATCATCAGATTTAAAATAGAACTCATAATGACCTCAGGAGTACCAGACGCAGGCCCATCGCGAAACTCGCCGGCTTCGACCCCTTCTTTCAATAATTTACCTATTGCTCCAGCCAGGGGTTCTACGAATTCGTCATAATGGCGGTCAACGATCTCTGGAAGACGTATACCCTCAGTCAAAGACAAGCGCAGCATTTGCTGGATTTTGTTGTCCTTGGATATTTTTTCAAAGGCAGAGAGAAGCAGTTGACGCAGGCGTTCAGCGCAGGTGCCTTTAAATGATTCTGACATGCTTAACACATCACGGTATGGCTGGGAATGATGGTGAGCTATCGCTTCGAAGAGCGCTTCTTTGGTGGGAAAATAAAGGTAGATAGTGCCCTTACTGATGCCAAGACGCTTGGCAATATCATCAAGCCTGGTGGCGGCATAGCCCTTAATGGCGAACTCTTCGAAAGCGGCCTCCATAATTTCTTGAGGGCGCTGCGCTTTTTGTTGAGCCCGCGTCATCTTATTTAACATTTGGAAGAACTCCCTAGATTGGCCGTGGCTGGGCCTCGATTTTATCCTGCCCGGATCATGTCACAGTTCCGCATCATCGCAAATACCATTAGGGGCCTGGCACTGAAATCGAAGCCATTGAAAGCGTTCTGCAGCAGTGCGGACGACCCACAACGTTACTCACCAATAAATTGACTGACTGGTTAGTCAGTGGTAAATGTAGCGTCTATTTTCAGTGGTTTCAATGATGGGGATCCCATGCAACGGGTTTCGTTAGTTGTATTCAGTTTGGTCTGTATAGCACTGACAGGGTGTGACGGACAAAAGCAGGCGTCTGCACCGCCACAACCGGTGCACGCCATACAGGCGCAGTGGGTTCGCTATCAAAATGTGGCACACATATCGGGCGAGGTGGCTGCAAGGTTCCAGGCGGATCTGGCATTTCGCACAGAAGGGCGGGTGAGTGCGCGGCTGGTTGATGTCGGGAGCCGGGTACAAAAAGGGCAAGTGCTGGCCCGGCTAGACGACGTTGAAAAAAAAGCGGATGTGGATATGGCACTGGCGACACTCCGCTCAGCCCGCGCAACGCTTCAGTTAAAACAAAATACCTTCAGTCGCGATCAGAAGTTGCTCGCGACCCGGGCCATTTCACAGGCCGAATGGGACCAGGCGCGGGAAGACTTCAGCAGTGCCCAGGCGGGATTAGCCAGTGCGCAGTCCTCACTGAATACGGCAAAGGATGCGCTGACCTATACCGAACTCAAAGCGGATGCTGATGGGGTGATCGTGTCGCGCCAACTGGAAGTTGGCCAGGTAGTAGCTTCAGCCCAAACCGTTTTCACTCTCGCTCATGACGGTTTGCGCGATGCCGTGTTCCAGGTGCCGGAAGCCCTGGTACTCAACGAGCAGGCGGGAGAGAACATTGACGTTGGTTTGCTTTCGATGGCGTCTTCCCCCTTAACCGCCAGGGTGCGGGAAGTTGCACCGTTGCTGGATGAGACTCGCGGCACAGTCAGGGTGAAAGCCACGTTACCCGCGACGGCGCAGTGGCCGCTTGGCGCACCTATCGTCGGTGGCTTCGTGGCGAAAGAAGCGCAGGGCATTTTACTGCCGCCCGGCGCGCTGACCTCAATCCAGGGTAAACCCGCCGTCTGGGTGATAGACAAAGAAAAAGATGTCGTTTCTCTTCGGGCCATTAAGGTTTCGCGCTTCCGCTCCCACGACGTGGTGGTGACGGCAGGCCTGACGCCAGGATCCTGGGTGGTGACTGAAGGCGGAAAGTTTCTGATAGCAGGTCAGCGCGTTTCTCGGGAGCAAAAGTAAATGAACAGACATCCATGGTTCTTTATGTGTCCACTGGTTCTGCTACTGACGATGGTCGCGGGATGTGATGAGCACACTACCGTCATGCCGGCACCGCGCTACGTACTCTCCGCCACCGCGCTCGCAGAGTCGGCCGGCGGCATGAGCCTGGCCGGTACGGTGCAACCTCGTGCCACGTCGCCACTTTCCTTCCAGACTCCGGGCCGTGTCGTGTCACGCCATGTGGTGGTAGGCGACGAGGTTAATGCCGGTGAGGTACTTGCCGAGCTCGATCCCCTGGCGCTGGAGTTTTCCGTACAAAGCGCGCAAGCCAGTTTGCAGGATGCACAGGCAAAACTTCAAAACGCCTTCATTACGGCTAAAAGACAACGCAGCCTGGCCGCCGCAAGGGTCACGAGTATTGAGGCGCTGGACGAGGCAGAACAAAATCTGACGGCAGCTCAGGCGGCGGTTGGAGAAGCTCAGGCCAGAGTCCGTAAAGCCGTTGAACAGCGGAGTTATGCGCAATTGAAAGCGAACTTTAACGGCGTTATCACCTCGGTGTCCGTTGAGGCCGGACAGACCCTGGCCGCAGGACAGACGGTATTGCAGCTCGCCAGTCTGGGGGACCGGGATGCGGTGGTTGATGTGCCGGAGGCGCAGTTAAAAAATGTAGCCTTGGGGCATAGATTCGAGATCGCGTTGCAAATGGATCCCGCCATTAAATGGACGGGCGAGCTGAGAGAAATTGCTCCGGCGGCAGATGCGGCTACGCGTCTTCTGCGGATCAAGATAGCCATAAATGATGCTCCGCCGGCATTTCGGTTAGGCACTGTGGTGACGGCATTTCCCCTGATGACAAAACATGAGGACACACAGGTAGTCATTCCTGCGAGCGCCGTCCTTGAACGTCAGCAGGTGCACTTTGTCTGGGTGATTGACCCATCCTCTCTGACCGTCAACCTGAGAAAGATCCGGTTAATGCCTTCGCCGCAGGCGGACTCGGTTCATGTATTGAGTGGGCTGCGGGAGGGGGAGCAGATCGTTACGGCCGGTGTGAACAGTTTACAACCGGGGCAAAAAATCCGCATTGAGAGGGCGTCTACGCTGTGAACAAATTTAACCTTTCGGACTGGGCGCTCGAGCATCGCTCTCTGGTCTGGTATTTCATCATTATTTCTGCGGTGATCGGTTTCTTTTCCTATCAGGAATTGGGAAGAGAAGAAGACCCGGCCTTTACGATCAAAACGATGGTGATACAGGCGCAGTGGCCAGGGGCGACAGCGGAAGAAATGACAAACCAGGTGACCGACCGTATTGAGAAGAAGCTGCAGGAGATTGATACCTTAGATCACACCCGCAGCCAGACAACGGCGGGGCAAACCATTATCTTCGTGGATCTGAAGGAAGATACGCCGTCCAAGGACGTTCGCGCCGTCTGGCAACGGGTTCGCAATATGATGGCGGATATTCAGGCCGATTTTCCGGCAGGCATACAGGGGCCTTTTTTAAACGATCGTTTCGATGACGTGTTTGGCAATATTTATGCCTTTACCAGCGAGGGCATCAGCCAGCGTCAGTTGCGCGATTATGTCAACGAGGCGCAAAAGAAAGTGCTGACTATCCCCAATGTCGGCAAAGTTGAGATCCTGGGCGCCCAGGATGAAGTGATCTATCTGGAGTTCAATCCCCGGAAAAGCGCCGAACTGGGCGTGAGCCGCAGTGAGGTTATTGCCGCGTTGCAGGCGCAGAACGCCGTCACCGCATCCGGCTTTATCGAAGCCGGCTCGGATCGGATCGCGCTGAGGGTCGATGGCGGTTTCGCGTCTGAGCAGAGCCTGCGGCAAATCAACCTGCGCGTTAATAACCGGTTCTTCCCTCTCACTGATGTGGTCAACATTACACGGGGTTATGTTGATCCGCCGACCTCGCTGTTTCGCTACCAGGGTAAACCTGCCATCGCGCTGGCGGTGGGCATCAAATCAGGCAGTAATTTGTTGGTGTTCGGCCATGCGCTGGACCAGATGGTCGGCAATATCATGCATGATCTGCCTGCCGGGGTGTCGATATCAAAAGTCTCCGATCAACCCGCGATTGTGGATGACGCCGTCTCCGGATTTACCCGTGCATTATTTGAGGCCGTCGTCATTGTGCTGGCGATCAGTTTTATCAGCCTGGGCGTTCGGGCCGGCCTGGTGGTCGCCATTTCCATTCCGCTGGTACTGGCCATTACTTTCCTGGTGATGTATTACGCCGGTATTTCGTTGCAACGCATCTCGTTGGGCGCATTGATCATTGCGTTAGGGCTGTTAGTCGACGATGCGATGATCGCCACGGAAATGATGGTGGCTCGCCTGGAAATGGGCGACAGCCTCAGAAAAGCGGCCACGCACGTGTATACCTCAACCGCGTTTCCGATGTTGACGGGAACGCTGGTTACCGTGGCCAGTTTTATTCCGGTGGGATTTAACGCCAGCAATGCAGGTGAGTTTCTCTTTACGCTGTTTGTAGTGATCGCCGTTTCACTGATTGTCTCATGGGTTGTCGCGGTATTGATCGCTCCGCTATTAGGCGTGGCGTTGCTGCCAAAGACGATAGAAAAGAAAGCCGAACACAAGAGCCGGACCGACAAAGCCTTTTCCCGCATGTTGCACTGGTGTCTGCGCCACCGGTGGCTGACGATTGGCAGCGCCTGTGCGGCTTTTATTATCTCTGTTCTTGGGATGTCGCTGGTCCAGCATCAGTTCTTCCCCAGCTCTGACCGCCCCGAACTGATCGTAGACTGGAATCTGCCGCAGAACAGTTCAATCGAAGAAACAAGCCGGCAAATGGTGCAATTTGAACGGGAGGCGCTTCAAAACAGCCCTGACGTGGATCACTGGTCGAGCTATATCGGTACCGGCGCCCCACGGTTTATTTTATCGTTCGACGTGCAACCTTCATCGCTATCATTCGGCCAGACGGTGATTGTGGCGAAAGACATCAAAGCGCGGGACCGTTTGCAACTAAAGTTCAAATCTTACCTGGCCCACGCGTTTCCAGGTACCGACGCTTACGTCAAGTTGCTGGATATCGGCCCGCCGGTAGGTAAACCCGTGCAATACAGGGTGGCAGGGCCGGATATCCAACAGGTACGCAGCGAAGCCCATAAACTGGCCGCGATCCTGGGCCAGGACCCTGCGCTTAACAACCTTGCTTTCGACTGGAATGAGCCTGCCCGTGTGGTCAAGGTGAACGTCATGCAGGATAAGGCACGCCAGATGGGCGTCTCATCGCAGGCTATCGCTCAGGCCATGAACGTCTTGGCAGGCGGGGAAACGATCACCCAGGTCCGCGATGATATCTATCTAATAAATGTAGTGTGGCGGGGGCAGGCGAAAGATCGCGGCTCAGTAGACGCGTTGCTGGATCTGCAGCTCGATGGCGCCAACGGTCAGCAGATACCCTTATCCTCCGTCGCCACCTTCAGCTATCAGCTTGAACAACCGACCATCTGGCGGCGTGACCGCGCGGCCACCATTACGCTGAAAGCGGGTATTACCGGTGACATTCAACCGGCAACCATAGTGCAACGCCTTGAGCCCAAAGTGGAGGCATTCCGGCAGGGCCTGCCTCAGGGATACTCTGTCGAAACGGGCGGGGCGGTTGAGGAGAGTGCCAAGGCGCAGGCACCGATAGTGAAGGTGGTACCCGTCATGCTGTTTGTCATTGCGACCATTTTGATGATCCAGTTACAAAGTTTCCATCGTCTGTTTTTGGTCTTTTCCGTCGCACCGCTGGCGTTAATCGGTGTAGTGGCGGCACTGTTGCTCAGCAACGCGCCGCTGGGATTCGTGGCCATTCTGGGGGTGTTGGCGCTGGTAGGCATTTTGATCCGCAATTCCGTGATCCTGGTGGTGCATATCGACACATTGCGTGCCGAGGGAATATCCCCCTGGCAGGCCGTCGTACAGGCAACCGAACATCGTATGCGGCCCATCATGTTAACGGCGGCGGCCGCTACGCTTGCGCTGATCCCCATCGCACGAGAAATCTTCTGGGGGCCGATGGCGTACGCCATGATGGGCGGCATCATTATCGGTACCCTCCTGACGCTGTTATTCCTTCCCGCGCTCTACGTCACGTGGTTCAAGATCCCTCAAGAGGAGACGGCAGAATGACACATTCGACGATTTATGCCGGCTTGAGCGAGAGCCATCCCTTTACTCTCAGTCAGGTAGCAATGGCATGAGTTATTTTACTTTGTACCGAACTTTACACCTATCCCGCCGCGCCCTGACGCCGGTAGCGGCGTTAGTGTTTGCCACCTTTTTTACAGGTTGCACTTTAGCGCCCGAGTATCATCGCCCCGAAGCGCCCGTGCCGTCTGCATGGCCCATAAAGGCTAATGCTGACTTGCCGGAAACCCCCGTTGCGGCGATAACCTGGCAGGCATTATTCGGCGATCCCAAATTACGGCAGGTCGTTCAGTTGGCCCTGGACAACAATCGTGATTTGAGGATTGCGATTTTGAATATAGAGAAGGCACGAGCACAGTACCGGATACAGCGCTCGGAGCTTATGCCTCAGATAGGAATAACGGGGGCGGAGCAAGCCCAGCGCACGCCGGCGTCCGTCTCTTACACGGGCATTGGGGGCGTGACTCGAGGTTACAGTCTGGATGTCGGTATCAGTGCCTATGAGCTCGATCTTTTCGGCCGCATCCGTAGTCTTAAGGAAGAGGCACAGCAGGCTTACCTGTCGACCGCCTGGTCACGGCAGGCCACGCAAATAAGCCTGATCGCCGAAGTGGCGGGAAGTTATATGTCGCTGGCGACCGACCAGGATCTACGGCGTCTGGCACAGGAGACGCTGCACAGTCGCCAGGAGGCATATGACCTGCAGCAGAGCCTGACCAACGTGGGTAAATCCTCTCGGTTGCCGCTGCATCAGGCGGAAAGCGAGCTGGAGAGCGCCCGTTATCAGGCACTCCTTGCCGATAAGCAAGTTATGTCAGACCGTAATGCGCTGGCTTTACTGGTGGGCAAACCTTTACCCGCGAGTTTATTACCCTCAACAGACTCTTTAGCGCACATGATCAGCAATAAGCCGTTATCTGCGGGCCTCCCTTCCGATTTGTTGCAACAACGCCCTGATATCGTCGCATCGGAACACAGTTTACTGGGGGCCAATGCTGACATCGGGGCAGCACGTGCGGCGTTCTTCCCCAGTATCAGCCTGACAACCTCGGCCGGACGAGCGAGTAACGCTTTAGGGGAGCTCTTTGACGCAGGAGGGCGTAGCTGGAGCTTTGCCCCCCAGGTTAATTTGCCCATTTTCAGCGGTGGCCGGCTTATGGCTCAATTAGAAACATCCCGAGTCGAACGGGATATCGCAGTGGCTGAATACGAGAAAACCATTCAAACCGCGTTCCGTGAGGTCTCGGATGCGCTGGCAGAGCGGAGTGTGGTGGATGAGGAAACTGAGGCACAGCAAAAAAATGTCCAAGCCGCTCAGGCGGCATTGGATTTTGTTCAGGTCCAGTACGCCAACGGTGCGACGGACTATTTGAACGTGCTGGATGCCCAACGGACGTTATTCGCAGCGCAACAATCGTTGATTCAGAGCAGACTTTCGCAACAAAACAGCCTAATCACCCTGTACAAGGCCTTGGGGGGAGGGTGGCAGCGCGAAGCGGTAGAATGAGCCATTAGGGCCGTTTCTATCGTTGTTTCTGCCATGGATGGCGGCTAAATCGTTTGATTGCCCGCGTATCTCTTTCTTCGGGCCAGTCTCTCGGGTTAGCCGGTTTTTTTGTTTTGTTCCAGAGTCGTAAAATCGGTCAAAAACTTTTTCAATAATCTTTCCAGTTCGGCGCTCTCATCATTGGGCCAATTCTGGAAGATGCCGTCATAAATGAAGGCGCGCGCTTGATCGATTTTATCGGTCATCGTTTTGCCTTCAGACGTAATGACCGCTTCATTAATTCGCTTGTCTTTAACATTCTTCTGTCGTCGAGCCAGACCGATTTGCTCGAGCTTGGCGACTTGACGGCTCACCGTAGTGTAATCGCGGCCGACACGGTCAGCGAGTTCTCCAACCCCCATTGGGCCAAAGCGGCCTATCAGCACCAGCAGCGGAAATAAAGCGCGATCAAGATTTATTCCGGAATTTTTTATCATAATTTCATCACGTTGCGGGCGGTTAAAAGCGCCGACGATAGCCAGCAACGTGTCATGCAAATCGTCAAACTTTGTTAATTTATGTGTATTTTGCACTCTTTTCATTGACGGTCTCCGGGAATAAAAATAATGTGTGCATTATACACGTATTATTTATCGGCAGAAGGGGATATCAATGAAAGCAGCAATTGTCAGTGGGAAAGGCGAAACACCGGTTTACGGGGATTTCCGGGAGCCTAAGGCCGATGAGCGGCACAGAGTAGTCAATGTGAAAGCGGCCGCGATGAGTCAATTGGCCAAGTCACGGGCTGCGGGGACTCATTATAGTTCGGCGATTCAATACCCGTTTATACCCGGCATCGATGGTACCGGTTACCTTGCTAACGGCGAGCCGGTCTTTTTTTTCGCATTGAGTTCCCCTTTTGGCAGTATGGCTGAGATGAGTCTGGTTACGCCTAAAAGCATCGTGCCGCTGCCAGGAACACTCGATCTCTCAATGGCCGCCGCCATTGGTAATCCCGGAATGTCATCCTGGACGGCATTAACGCGCAGGGCACAGTTGCGAAAAGGGGAAACTGTTCTCATCAATGGCGCGACCGGCACCTCCGGCGGTCTGGCCGTGCGTATCGCTCGTCACCTGGGCGCGGGGAAAATCATTGCAACCGGCCGCAATACTGAAGTGCTGGAAAAACTTCGTACTCAGGGGGCGGATATCACGCTTGCGCTGGATGAATTGCCGCTTGAACTCCCCACGCTGATGGAAGAGGGGATCGATGTTGTTCTGGACTATCTTTGGGGGGAGAGTGCGCTTGATATCATGAAGTCTGCCGTTGCGGGGGGCGCCAGGGTAGTGCGTTTTGTACAGATCGGCTCATTGAGCGGGCAAGAAATATCATTGCACAGCAAATTGCTGCGCTCATCGGGACTGACCCTGATGGGCAGTGGTCTGGGCAGCGTATCCAATGGAGAGTTGGTCGCTTCGGTTGGTGAACTCTTGCAAGCGGCAGTACTGAGCGATTTCTCCGTTCCCTTCCGTCTTCGCCCGTTAAGTGAAGTGAACGACGCCTGGAATGAAGATGACAGCCGTTGCCGCACTGTTTTTACCCTCTGATATCCAAGATTTTTTCTTTATGCTGAAAGAGAACCCGTTTGGCGGGTTCTTTTATCCATAATCTAATAATCCCTTCGCTTCTTCCTGCGCCATTTAGCGGATGCCCCGTCTGGAATAACTTCGGGTGGGTCACTTCTTGCTATCCAGTTTGATTGCCACCCTGTGCTGAAAGTACTGCGTAAGAATCGCGGTATGATCGGCATCGCTCAGTCCGGTTGGTGGCTGGGAATGGTTAGCGATTGGTCAGAGCGCTAACCCCGGACTGAGTTTCCTTCAAATGATCTACTATTTGGCGAGGTTATTTGGCCAAGAGTTCTTTGCGGACGATTTCTGCGCCTGCACTTAACGCATCCAGCTTGCCTCTTGCTACTCCGCGAGGGAGGGGGATCATGCCGCAGTTGGTGCAAGGATAGAGCTTGTCGGCGTCTACAAACTGAAGCGCTTTGCGAAGCGTAGCGGCGACTTCCTCTGGCGTCTCAATGGTATTGCTCGCCACGTCAATGGCCCCCACCATCACCTTTTTACCTCGAATGAGCTCCATCAGCTCCATGGGAACATGGGAGTTCTGACATTCCAGTGAGATGATATCGATATTGGATTTTTGCAGTTTTGGAAAAATCTCTTCATATTGCCGCCACTCTGTTCCCAGCGTCTTTTTCCAATCGGTATTGGCTTTGATGCCATAACCGTAGCAAATGTGTACAGCCGTTTCGCATTTAAGCCCTTCAATGGCTCTTTCTAACGTGGCAATGCCCCAATCGTTCACCTCATCAAAGAAGACATTAAAGGCGGGCTCATCAAATTGGATGATATCGACACCGGCAGCTTCTAATTCTTTGGCTTCTTCATTGAGAATTTTAGCGAATTCCCAGGCTAGCTTTTCGCGGCTTTTATAGTGGTTATCGTACAGCGTATCTATCATGGTCATGGGACCTGGCAGGGCCCATTTAATGGGTTGGTCGGTTTGCTGGCGTAAAAACTTGGCATCTTCGACAAAAACAGATTTTTGGCGACTCACCGGGCCCACGACTGTCGGTACGCTCGCCTCATAGCGATTACGGATTTTAACGATCTCGCGTTTCTCAAAATCAACGCCGTTGAGGTGCTCAATAAAGGTAGTGACGAAATGTTGGCGCGTTTGCTCGCCGTCGCTGACAATATCGATACCTGCCTGCTGTTGATCTTCCAGGCACAAACGCAGAGCATCTTGTTTGCCGTCGATTAATTCCTGGTCTTGCAATTTCCAAGGTGACCAAAGTGTCTCAGGTTGTGCCAGCCAAGAGGGCTTAGGCAAACTGCCGGCAGTTGACGTCGGTAATAACTTTTTCATAATAGATGACCCTGTTTTTTGGTTAATCAAGCAGCGTAGTTAGCAGACCATTGTTCAAGAATAGTTTTGTATGGTTTAATAAAGTTCTCTTCAGTAAACTTTCCCTGCTCAATAGCCAACTGGCTACGTTCTTCTCGGTCATAAACGATTCGAGTTAAAGAATAATCCTGTTGGCTCAAGCTTGGCTGATAGTATTGCCCTGCTGCAGAATTAGCGTTGTAAATCTCAGGCCGATAAATTTTTTGGAAAGTCTCCATCGTACTGATGGTGCTAATAAGCTCAAGATCAGTGTAATCGCTGAGCAAGTCGCCACTAAAATAAAAAGCCAAAGGCGCAACGCTATTTTTAGGCATAAAGTAGCGAGCCTGTAACCCCATTTTGTTGAAATATGCATCGGTCAATGAAGGCTCGTCTTGCTGATATTCCACGCCCAATACAGGGTGCTCATTACCCGTGCGATAATAGGTATTTTTGCTTGAAACACTTAGGCATATAACCGGGTTTTTATTAAAGTTATCTCTGTACGCCTCTGAATTGATGAAATATTTAAATATGTTGCCGTGTAAATCACCAAAATTAGCCGGAATGCTGAATTGAGGTTGATTCTTGTTGTGCGCCGACAGCAATACGCTAAAGTCATAATCCCGCACGTAAGAAGAGAAGTTGTTCCCTACAATACCTTCGATACGTTCATTGGTTTTTTTATCAACAATGTTCGTTTTTAATATTTCAATCACCGGGAAGGTATTGCCATTGCCTTCAATACTCATCTCAACAGAAATGATTTCAAGTTCGACAGAATAACGATCGCCTTTGGGGTTGTCCCAATGCGCCAGTGTATTGAAACGATTGTCAATCATCACTAACGTGTTGTGCAGGTTCTCCTGGCGGTTCTTTCCTCTGGCCAAATTGGCAAAGTTGGTCGTGATACGCGTATTTTCGGAAGGGTTATAGTTTTCATCGAAAACGCTGCTCTTAAGCGTAAATGTAAAATTTTTATTCATAGTGTTCTGCATCCTAAGTTCTGACATGAAAACTGAATTTATTTCTTGATTTCCCAGCAATCACTGGTTTGTTCTTTCGCCAGTCTTCATGTTGTCAATAAGTTAACAATGCATCTTTTATGCCAGAGCCATGGGATGAGTGAAAGCGACTTAATTTCATTACAACATGAGTCATCTTCATGATCAGGAATACGGCTGGGGCTGGTGGTGTTGCAGAAACCCTGGCACACCAGATTTACAGCAGGGCTTCCCGGGCCAGAAGTGGCTGATTGAACCGCTTTATGGCAAGGCTAAAAGGTGTGTGTGGGGGGGCGCTTTCAATGTATGGGCATTTGCTTATCCATGGATGACGAGGCTTCACTTTCCATTCGGGCATGTGCTGGTTAGCATCAGCACTGGGTTATCTTTTCCTTGGCGAGAGGTTAACACTGATAAAATGCCGTCGTGTGCGGCGATTGCCGCCGGCACGCTGATGATGGGCTAATCGAATCAGGAGAACGCAAGATGTCTGACTATCCCACAATTGCTCTTATTGGTCCGGGTGCTATCGGTACCACCATCGCCGCTGTCCTGCATGACGTTGGCCGAACGCCAGTCCTGTGCGGGCGTACCGCGTATCCGCAGTTAATTCTGCGGCACGATGGCGGCGAAGTTATGGTGCCGGGGCCGGTATTGATCAATCCGGCGGCTATCAGCCATCCGTTCGACCTGGTGTTTGTCGCGGTGAAAACCACCCAGATCGCTGACAGCGCCAACTGGCTGGACGCATTGTGCGATGAAAACACCCTGGTATGTGCCCTGCAAAATGGCGTCGAGCAGGAAACCCAGTTGAAACCCTACGTCAACGGCGCAAAGGTGCTGCCTTCGGTCGTGTGGTTCCCGGCCCAGCGCGAGCCGGATGCCTCCGTCTGGCTGCGTGCCAAACCGCGCCTTACGCTGCCGGATGTGCCGCAGGCGAAACGGGTCGCCGATGTGCTCAGCGGCACAGACTGCGCGGTTGAGTTGTCATCCGATTTTCTCTCCATAGCCTGGCGCAAACTGCTGCAGAATGCGGCCGCGGGTCTGATGGTTCTCGCCAATCGTCGTGCCGGAATGTTCTCACGCGGGGATATCACTGAACTGGCTCTGGCGTATTTGCGCGAGTGTTTGACGGTGGCGCGTGCGCAAGGTGCCGTACTGAACGATAAGGTTCCGCAGGAGATCGTCGAGGGTTTTCATCATGCCCCTGCGGATTTGGGGACCTCCATTCTCGCCGACCGCCAGGCCAACCGCCCACTGGAGTGGGATATCCGCAACGGCGTGGTACAGCGTTATGGTCGCTTGCAGGGGATTCCGACGCCGATCAGCGACGTGCTGGTGCCGCTGCTGGCGGCAGGGAGTGAGGGACCGGGTTGACACCGTTAACTGCCGGGGAGTTTACAAGACAATGGCCCCCTGAATCGCCGCAGGTTTGAGCGAGATATCCCGCCCAGTAACATGGCTGGATAATGTCCGCCTGCAAAATGCGGCAGGTGCCTGCTTTTCGCTCATGACTGACTGTATGGGCCATTTTTTGCCGAAAGTGTTTATAAAACAGGTGGCGCTCCAGAGGCAAAAATTGATAAAACCTTAGCCTTGTTTCACAATCGCGGCAGCGCGTCTTTATGTTTTAACAACTTGAATACGTTGCGGCAATCGCGGCAGGATTAGGGTTCTTGAGGGAGTAATAACGGGATGGCACTCGGATTTGTTACGAAGAACGCGCTGGCTGACTGGCAAAACGTCCCTCTGTATCTGCCGAACTTTCAGTTCCATGAGCGGCACAGCACCACCATAACCACGGCTTACCCCGAAAAAATCTTACCGGCAATTGCGGGTTATGATATCCAGCAGGATATCGTGATTAAAACGTTAATGGCGGTGCGGAAACTGCCGCAAAAATTACGACGCCATCAATCTGAAAGTGCCATTGATCAGTTTGGGCTACAGAGTTTCACGTTGTTAGAAAACTCACCCACCGAACTTTGCTATGGCTTGAGAGGGCAGTTCTGGCGAACCGATTTTGGCCTTGAGGAGGTGCCCGATATCAGCGCTTATTGCGCCGCGCTACGGCCAGGCAACGCAAAGCTGCTGCTGAGATATCAGGTACGACAACTCACCGCCGACGAATATGCACTCTGTACAGAAACCTTCATACATTGCCCGGACAGAGCGACACAGCTGAAAATGGCCGGATACTGGCTGGCAATCCGAGTGGGAAGCGGCTGGATTCGGAAAAGGACATTGAAGGCAGTAAAGCTTGAGCTTGAGAAAGCGCGCCAACAGCCTTACGGCGGATAATCATCCCCTCAGTTGAGGCTGGGCGCACAGCTGGAATACTGGCATTAGACAGACTCAACTAATGCCCAAAGAGGGCTCCCTTGAAGAGCTGTCCAGTGCCCTATGAGGATGACGTCCGCTTCAGATATCTTATCTCTGGGGGAGGCGGATCAGACTTCAACTGGAAGGTAAACGCGTGATCTGGGCTTGAGGTTGATGCGTTGGCGATCTCTGAGTCGATGGAGGTTTGAGCCTGTCAGGGCTGCTACAGTAGCCCTGTGCCAGGAGCGCACTCAAAATAATCCTCTGACCTGCTTACGAACGCGTTTCTGACGCATGATTAAGACAGCCCTGGCCGATTAAAGTCTTGTGCACGGCCTCAATAAGGGGAGTATGAGGTTCGTGGCCCAGAAAATCGATCAGTTTCGAATTGTCCATCTGTATTGGCTGTTCCCACAAATACCGCATCTCCAGCATTTCATGCAGCGTGGTATTGAAAGGTGACATCGCAAAGATGAGCCACCAGGGAAACGATTTTACCTTCGCTTTAACGCCAGCAAGTTGCGCGACACGCTGTATGGCTGCGGCCATCGTCGTGCCATCGTGATCCCAGTGCCCACGCATGTGAAAACAGGCAAAGGGGGCGAGTTGGTCCCGACGCGCCAACAGTGCGGCAAGGGTTTCGGCGACGTCCGGCAGATAGGCCCACTGATGGCCTGTTCCGGCTTTACCGGGGTTTCTAATTATCCGTGGGAGTTGACCCGGTTTAACCCATCCCTGTGAAAACCAGTTGTTGCCTGCGTCAGGACCAAAGAAGTCACCGGCCCTCAGAATCAACACCTTTCCGCCACGTTGCGTGTAGGCTAACAGAGCCTTCTCCATTTGCACCCGTATGGCCCCTTTCCTGGTGACAGGGGTTTGGGGAGAGTCCTCACGTAAGCGTGGAAAGGCATCCGGACCGTAGTTGTAGACGGTGCCCGGGAGAACGATTAATGCGCCATTTCTCTCCGCCGCATTGATAGTGTTATGTAACATAGGCAAAACCAGTTGTTCCCAGTTTCGATACCCCGGCGGATTAACCGCATGGACAATCACACTACACTCTGACGCGGCAGACGCGACCTGCTCTGCATTCAGCGCATCACCGGCTGTCCATGTCACCGTTTCGTGCTCTTCACTTTTCGGGATACTGCGGCGCAATGCATGAACGTCCCATTTATCTCGGACGAGCTTACGGGCGATTTCGCCACCGATCCCGCCTGTTGCGCCCAGTATGAGTACCTTGTTTTGGCTTTTCATTGTTTTTACCTTTGTCGGATGTCTGCTTGACATCGTAGTGCCTGCGCGAGCTAAATGTAATTGCATGGCATCAAACAGCAGGTATGCATTTTTGTATGAAGCTAAATATTCCATGGGAATGGTATCGCACCTTCCTTGCGGTGATGAAAGAAGGTTCCCTGTCGGGGGCTGCACGTATGCTTGCCATTACCCAGCCTACAGCGGGCCGCCACGTGGCGGCCCTGGAATCAGCACTTGGTCTGGTTTTGTTTACACGCTCTCAGATTGGCCTACAGCCCACGGATGCAGCCGTCGCGCTGCAAGGCCACGCGCAAGCGATGGAAAACACGGCCAGTATGATTGAACGTTCGGCTGCCAGCTTTAGCACCCGCACCGCCGGACTGCGTGGCGTGGTGCGTGTTTCTGCGAGCGAAATTATCGGCACAGAAGTTCTGCCGCCCCTCATTGCGCAAATTAAAAAAGATTACCCGCAGGTTACAATTGAACTGGTTTTGTCTAACCGCATTCAGGATTTATTGAACCGGGAAGCGGATATTGCAGTACGCATGACCGCGCCGGTGCAGGAGCAACTGATTGCACGTCGGATAGGCAGTATTGAAATTGGTCTGCATGCTTCATCTTCCTATCTGGCACGGCGTGCCGCACCGGAAAGTATGGAGGAGTTGTTCACGCATACGCTTGTGGGCTTTGATAAAATGACGCCATTTATTTTACAGGCACTGAAACACTATCCTCAGCTGCATCGTGAACTATTTACCCTGCGCACTGACAGTGATGTGGCACAACTGAACCTTATTCGCGCAGGTGCTGGCATAGGTATGTGCCAGGTTCAACTGGCCAATTCTCCTGTTCCGTTACAAAGATTGATGCCTGATTTCTTTGCATTTCATCTCGACACCTGGCTGGTAATGCATGAAGACCTTCGCCACAGCAAGGCCTGTAAAACGGTATTCGATATTCTTGCAGAGGGTTTACGGGCTTATATCGCGAAGGCGAAACCGTGACATCCCCGCAAGGTGCGGTAATAAACCAGCAACGCGCGCTCAGCCCGTCGAGGCGCGTTTTCCATGATGACGTCCGCCATGTTCTCATTGTCATGAAAAGACAGATAAATCTCTGCCAGCTCAGCAGGGAGGTCGGCATCGTAACGCGCGAACACCTCGCGAAAGCGTTCAATCCAGGCTTTTTCCAGCTTCTCGTTACGCTGTGCATGGGCATGGCAGAAAACGTTTACGTTAAATGGTTTTTTCGTCAGAGCCTGTGTTTTTTTATCAAACTTTCAGCTTGCAATGGCGTTGACGCCCCCACACTGATCGAGTCAAGCGCACCGGCATTGCTGACTGTTGCAGCCATTTCAGCAGTGGAAACGCCCGCCATGGGGGCTTGAATAATGGGGTGATTGATGCTCAGTCTTTCGCACAGAATGTTATTCATCTTATTGCCTGCTTGAAGTTAGTCATATCAGTGTTCAAGTGCTTTTAATCACGCCGTTCCGAAAGCATATAGCCTGACCAGAACCAGGGGTGCGCATGTTCTTTGCGCACTGCCAGTATGGCCTGACGACTGGATTGTGCAATAGAGTGGCCCTGCTGAATGGCCTTGTACAACTGCTCGCTATAAAGACGGGTGGTGGCGTCATCAATCTGCCAGCGAGTGAGGAGTACTCGCCGCGCACCGCTGGCAAACAGCGCGCGCCAGAACCCCATAACCTCCTGCCCGACGGGAATGGTCACATTACCGGAAGAGCAGGCGCTTAGCATCACCAGTTCCGCCTGATGCAGGTTAGTTTGCATCAGATCGGCAGCTTGGAGCAGAAGGATCCCCGGTTGGTCGTTCAAAAAAATAAACGAGGCCATAGGCTGAGTTGGTATAAAAAAGCCGTGTGCGGCGAGATGTATCAGCGATTTCCCTGGCAGCGAATCCAGCACATCGCGCAGTGCTGTCGGGGTCGGTTGCGGCTTATCGGCGCGCGCGGGGAAATACCATGACTTGACCTGTGTTGCTGGAAGTTGCAATACCGTCTGCAGGCTATCCAGTTCTGCATTCGTCGCTTGCAGTGCATCAACGCCTTTTCCCAGCACCTGACGGTATGCTTCCGGCAGTTGAGCAATTTTGCTGGCATCGTGGAGCCCGACGGAAGAGGCAATCAGTACCGCCGACGTGATATGGCTACTGCCTGCTTGCTGCATCAATGATGCGGAAGGCAGCACCGTGATCGCGTACTTTTCGATAAGCGGGCTCAGATCTGCATAGCCCATCTCAAGTTTCATTCGTTCCCACAGCGTGGTGGTGGGTTGAGACAACGCTTCCCAAGGGATACCTTGCAAGACTTTATCGGGAACAATAATCAGACGTTGAGTTTGCTCCGGGATAGAGAGTGGAGCAATAAGTGTCTGGTAAAGATGTTCCAGGTTCTCTTTCAACTCTGGGCTTATCCTGTCGCTTTTGATCATCAATTTGCTGCTTGCGTCGGCTGGCGTGATCAATACCTGTAATCGGTCGATATCGTGAGCCAACACGTCTGGCGCTAGCGGCAGATGTATGGTTCGCGAAGCCTCGCGGGTACTCACCGTCGCGAAGGAGGCCGCCTTGCTGACGTAAAACACTACGAGTGTGTCGCCGGTCTGTAATTTCTGCCGCAGGCTTTCACCACTGGATGCTGCCTGCGCCTGATGTTCGGCGCTCATATACAACTGGCTAAAAACCTGAAAGCGCCATTGTTCCATTTTGGCCAGCAACTCGTCTGTGGTCATGTTTCTCGTTAGCGCTTGCTGGAAATAGGCTTCGGCAATGGTATCTGTGAGAGCGACAAAGTTGATTTTACGGTCTTCACCGGGCAGGTGGCTGCGATGGCGGGTTGCCGCATCGTACGCCTTTTCGATAGTGGCGAAACGCAAGTCTCCGGTTTCATGGTTAGCAATATTTTGCAGGGCGGACACACGGGCAGCCGCATCCGTGGCCTCGCCAGTTAACTCTGCGGTCTTCCAGATTTGCAGTGCCGTTTCGTCGTCACCTGCGGCGGCTGCATTATTGCCAAGAGCCAGCAGCAAGTTTGCCCCGTTTCTGTGCCACCAGCGGGGAGAGGACTGAAATAGGAGTGGCGTGAAAAATCGTGTTGATAGCGCAATATCGCCGTCATCTCTCGCCCACTTTCCGGCCAGGAAAAAGATATCATTCACGTCATCTTGGCTCATTTGGTCACGGGCAAGAATCAGTGCC
Source organism: Serratia sp. 22264 (assembly GCF_052045345.1). NCBI lineage: Bacteria > Pseudomonadati > Pseudomonadota > Gammaproteobacteria > Enterobacterales > Yersiniaceae > Serratia > Serratia sp. 22264. The sequence goes on along the minus strand of NZ_JBQEOY010000001.1, from coordinate 2,176,144 downwards.
CGTTGCAGTAACGACATTTTCAGCGCTGGTTCGTTTGTCAGCGAGGCTTGTAATACCAGTGCCGAGCTCCTGATGTCTGACTCAATCAATTCGCGAGCTTGCTGTTTCTCACCGATATCGAGTAAAAACTGGGCGTACTCCTCTTTACCTTCAAAGGGTTCCTTCGTGGCCACCACTCTGCGGTTGGCTTGCCAGGCCCGGGTTAAATCACCCACACCAAAGGCCGCTCTGGCAATGACAGCATTGACCAACCCAGCAGGAATTTTTTGCTGTTCCACCATTATCGTGACGTTCGGGTCATCGATGGTTACCAGCGCCTCCCTGTCGAATCCTGCGTTGAGCAAGGTATCGGCGAGTGTAGCGCGATATTTTGCCAGCAGAAGTGGCTTCCAGCTTGTTTCGGGCAGGGTATCCAGGCGGCGGCTGATGCGTTTATTGACCCGTTCACCACTCAGATAGTCGCTGACCTGATAATACTCTTCCATCAGTGCGCTGACTTCGGCTGTTGCTGCTTCTGCATTCGCTTCATTATCCATGGGGAGTGTGCCGTCTTCAAAATCACGCAATAATTTTTCGCTGTTGCCACGGGAGAATGCCAATGCTGCGGCTTGATTAATGCCGAACATGTCGGAAGTGGCGTCATTGGCTGTTTCGGCAGGATCTGAATAACGGGTTATGAGCACGAAACCATGGTGTTCGGGAGATAAGCGATAAAGGTAAAAGCTGCGCTGCCCTGGGCATTGGTTGCATTGGCTAAGCAGGCGCTCATGATCCATGGCCGACAGCGTGATTTCCGCAATCTTATCCCCATTGATATCCAACGCTTGCAGATTGCCCTGATAAAGAGTTTCGCCACTATTGAAGGCGTAATAGTGCTGCTGTTTAAGATCGACAACGCTGGCGGTCAGGTATTTCGATGATGTGGTATAACCGGCAACAATCAAATCGGGTTCCCCATCGCCGGTCGCGTCGGCAAAAGAGATGCTGGCGCTATGACCCTGAGTCAGAAAAATGCGCGCCTGCTGCTGGTTATCAATCAACAGCAGAAGTTGCTCAGCGGTAGAGAAATTGCCGATATGCAGGATTAGCGCGTTCGGGGTTTGGAAGATCTCTAATGCGTCGATATCCTCGGGTTCTGCTTTGCTATTTTCTGCATCCGGGTCAGGAAAGGCCGCGTGCGCGGCGCTGATAAGGTGCGAGTAAAAGCGCTTGTCGAGGATTTGTTCGGCAATCTGTGATTCGCCGGCCGGCGTAATCGTTTTACTCATTAGACTTTTCAGCGTCGATTGCATCTCTGCCGGGAGCGACAAGAGCGGTAATGCTTGCGCCGCGACTGGGCTACGGAGACCTGTCTCGTCCAGTCCGGGTATTGGCGTGGGTGAGGCGTCAAATATCTGTGTCAGTGGGGGAACCGCTGTTGTTGCGGGCGGCTCTGGACACCGTGTGCCGATAGTTGTTTGCAGGCTACCCTCAGCATCAGTGGAAGAGGGGGCTAAAAAAGGTGATTCGCCTCGGGTTGGCGAAGTGATCAGTAGCCAGAGCAACCCCTGTTGCAGAGGGGGGTTTTGTGCCGATAACCGCCATGGATCACCAACGCAAGAAAATAAAGTATTGCTGGCCTGGCGGGCCAGAGCGATGCCGTCTGCAATGCGCTTGTACTCTGGGGTATTGTCGTTCTCACGGGGGAGCATGCTTTCTGCTTGCTCGAAGAGTGACAGCGATAAGTAGGCTTGTGCCAGCAACGTGCGCAGTGGTGTCGGGAGTTTTTCTGGAATGGAGATATTGGGGATCCTATCGATAAACGTGATGGCTCGTGCTTTGTCGTTATCGACATGAATAAGAGCGAGCTTGGCAAGCAGTTGCGTGTCATTTTCTCGTTGGCCGGAAAGCGCCAACTGGCTGAGCGTTTCTTCCATTGCGATCGTTTTCTGCACCACGGGCCATCCGGCCTCATCGGCGCCATTGAGAACTTGCTGCCAAGTCTGCGTAATAATATCAAGCCACTGCGCTACGCGTGGATCCTTGGTTGAGATGGGGGGTGAAATTTTGAATACATCGTATATGTCGGCAGCCGGTGCGTAGGCATAAATAATTCTTTGTTCTGCTATGGTTAATAACAGCGTAATATCACAGGCGCTCAGCGTTGCCGGATTCACACTATTTAATATTTTCTGGTCGATAGCGCGTGTTTTTTTTAACAGTGCCTCATCTTTGTTCTCACTGGTAATGGCAGGCAGTGTTTGTTGTAATTCAATAAGCAACGAATTAGTTGCGCAGCGAATGTTATTTTCTGCTGCCGCTGCGGTATGATTAAAGACGAAGATAATGAAAAAAAAAGCGTTACGCCATTTCATTTTTTCACCTGCCTGGATTAATAAAGTGTTAGCAGATCTAGCAGAGTACCTTGCTGACGAGTCGGCGGGGCGGATGAGTCCTCCGGCACAGGTCCTCGCGGCGCTAAAGGTGCATCCTGTGGGTGCGACGCTCTGTCGCCCACGGAAAGCAAGCCTGAAATAATTGTCGGGAGAATGACACCAACGACGACGGCGTTCCAGCGCGGATCTGACGTCATACGCCAGGGATAAATTCGGGCAATAATACCTCCAACTACCGCCCAGATAATAAGACCAACACAATGCTGCCAGCTATTAAATATTAGAAGCGGAGCGCTAAAGTTTTTGCTTAAAGCAATAAGTATGCTTGGAAGCAATGAACCAAAAGCACCATAAAGGAAAGTATTCATTCCCTTACTCCTATTAGACGATATTGTTCAGTGAAGTATGGTTGAAAGCTTTTATTTCACAAGACAGCAGGTAGGCTATTTTTTATCCGCCAGATATTTCACAGAAAATAAGTAGGGCAGGAGCTACTTTATTAGCTCACTAACCAAAAAGCCCACTTAAGTTTCCCTAAGCGGGCTTATCTAATAGGGCTCCTCTGACTGGGAACACTATTGTCACTAATTGTCTGATAACTAATAAAAACATCCCGCCTGTCAAGATCACCCAAATGGCCGCCATTGGTTCTGCATCGGCGTTAGGCTCCGCTTGGACTGGCGCTTGCGGCTTTCTCGGCGGCTAGCGCCGGTGCCGGTGCTGCCGGTGAAGCTGTGGTGTCTGATTCAGCCGATATCGACTTTCATGGCGATGTCCCAGCTACCGGCGCCATTCTTGGCCAGGCCGATCATCATCAGGCCGAGCGACTCTAGCGTCTGGGCCATTTGCAGGCCGCCGACATCGAACGGACGCAACCCGAGGCTTTCGAGAAAGGTCGAGACGCGTGCCTTCGCCTGCGCATCGTCGGCTGCGATGAATGTGTCTAGGCGTCCGCCCTTGGCCAGTACGTGGCCGAAGAGGGTATTGAACGCCTTCACGACATGCGCACCGGCGGGGAGGAGCTTGGCGGTCTCCTACGCACCGGAACTGCCGTGAGGAGTGATGAGGCCCGAGAGGCCGGGGGCAACCGAGTTCGTGATGTCGATGATCACCTTGTTGTTGAGCGCTTCGCCAAAGTCGGCCACCACCGCCGCAACGCTGCTGTACGGCACGGCGAGAATGACGATGTCGCCCGCCGGCTTGGCGCCGTACGTCCCTAGGGTCACGCCGGCTGCCAGCTGGTCGGCCAGCGCCTGGGCCTTGGCAGTGTCGCGGCCGATCACCTCAAGGGTATGTCCAGCCTTGGCGGTACGCTTGGCGATAGCCGTGGCCATGCCGCCTGATCCTATGATGCTGATAGTGCTCATATGCAGATTCCTCGTGAGTTGGGGTATTGCCCGCAATCGCTAAACGGGCATTCCCGGTTGATATTTCGTGTGCGTCGAGCCTCTCGCGTCATCCCTGATGCCATCGTCGGGTCGACAAAGTCTTTGCCCGGCCGGGGCAGGGTATTGCGGCATTGTCGTTTGCCAGGTTCGTTGCGACCCGAATCCCTGTTCCAGCTCAATTGGCAGGGAAGTAATGGCCGTTATCCAAATCGGCGAGCAGCCCGGGTTGGGCGGTTTCCCAGCCGAGCGTCTGGCGGGTGATGAGGTTGGACGCCGGGAGGTTCAGCGTGACCAGATTCGCGAGGAACCCAAAGTATCCCGGTAGCATTAGTTCGTCGGTGGGAATGCTCACCGCAGGCAGGCCCAGACGGCTGCCAATGGCCTCGGCGATCTCGCGGAACGGGATGCCCTCGCTCTCGATCCCATGCCAGGTTTTGCCGGCCGGCCCCTTCTCCAGCGCCAGGCGGAACAGCGCGGCGAGGTCGCGGGCATGCACCGCCGGCCACAGGTTTGCGCCGTCTCCAGGGTAGCCGATGACCCCCTTCTCCTTGGCGAGGCCAATCAGCAGCGGGAGGAACCCGGTATTGTCGGTCATGCTGTGCGCGATAGTCGGGATCCGCACGATCGAGGATCGCACGCCGCGCTCCGCAAGGCCGATTACCGCGAGTTCCACGACGTTACGAACCCGCAGGGAGCCCTTGTACGCATCGCCGCCGGGGAGGGCCGGGTCTTCTTCGGTCGCCGGTCGGTCGAGGAAGCTGGCGCCGGGCGCCGCCCAGCCCAGGTTCGTGGGCGAGCCAATGCTCCCCGAAACGACCAGCGGTTTTCCGGTTCCGGCCAATGCCTCGCCGTACGCGAGCATGATCTGGAGTTCCGCTGCGGCCACGGCGTCAATACCGCCGACGGGAAGCAGGTCTTGCCTGTGCGCGACGTGAATGACGCCATCGGACGCCGCCGCAGCCGCCTTGAGCCCATCCAGATCGGAAATATCCCCGCGACGCACTTTGGCGCCGAGTGCGGACACCGCAGCGGCGGACTTATCCGACCTGGCCAGGCCGGTGACCTCGTGGCCGGCGGCGATAAGCTCGGGGATGATGTACGAGCCGATATGGCCGGTCCCGCCAGTGACTAAAACGTGCATGATATTTTCCTTTTAGGTGCGATATGAGTGGTGGTGTCGTGCGCTCAACCGAGAAGGCTGACGCCGATCGAGAAGTTGGTGTGCCTGACGGAGTGGGTCATGAGGCCCAGACACAGCATGCAGGCGTGCTCCAGCGTCCGCGCCATGAACAGTGGCCCGGTATCCAGCGGGCGCAGCCCGAGGCTTTCGATGAACGCCGAGACGTGTGCCTTCGCCTGCGCGTTATCCCCGGCGATGAACACGTCCAGCAACTGACCTTTGACTGAACCCACGGCCAGCACGTGGGAAAACTGGGTGTTGAATGCCTTGACGATATCCGCATCGGCAGGGGCGGCCTTGGCGATCTCCAGCGCGCCGAAACTGTCTTCAGGTGTCAGGAAGCCCGAGAAGTCGGGTTTGATGGGGTTGGTGATGTCGATAAGAAGCTTGCCCGCCAGCTTTTCGCCGTACTGCTTCAGCACGTCGAGAACGGCGGAGTAGGGAACCGCCAGGATGACGATGTCCCCGGCCGGGGTGGCGCCGAAGGTTCCTGTCGTTGCACCGGTTCCGATCTTTTCGGCCAGTGCCCGCGCCTTGGCCGCATCGCGACTCATTACCTCGACGAGGTGCCCGGCCCTGGCGGCAAGACCGCCGATCGCTGCCGCCATGCCGCCGGAGCCGATGATGCTGATAGTGCTCATGTGCAATTTCCTTACGGATAGGGGGTTAATCATTCATGGATTGCAGGGGCGATCCCACAACCGGACTCAACGTACAGGTCATGCTAGTCTTGTCACTTTCAATAAACAAGTAAAATTACTTGTAAAAAACAAGTAAGAAAAGGAGAGGGGTTTGCTTGCGATAGACAAGCGATGTAAGATCTCGCCATGAAAACGACGAATAAAGAAATTCGGTCCCATTGCGCGGTAAATTACGGCGTGGAGATCTTCGGCGACCGGTGGTCGCTCTTGATCATTCGCGACATCGTTTTTACCGGTAAGAAGACCTATGGCGAGTTTATGAAATCGGAAGAGGGCATTGCGACCAATGTCCTGGCTTCCCGGCTTGCCTTTCTTGAGCAGCAGGGGATTCTTGCAAGGGCACCCAGCCCCGACGACGGGCGCAAGGATTTATACACTCTGACCGAGAAAGGCCTCGACCTCATTCCTGTCATGCTTAACATCGTCCTTTGGAGCGCGAAGCACGATTCGAAGTCGTACGTGCTGCACCGCAAGGAGTGGGTTGATCGACTAAGCCGAAACCCCGTGGAAGTGAGCGAAGAGGTGAAGGCGCTGGTTCGCAATGGCGGATGCATGTTTCCCGCCGGTAAGGAATGAGCAAGACGACAAGCGTGCCCTGTCACGCGTAGAACGAACAACGTGAAAGTGACGATGGGGAGCCTGCCATCAGGCTTTCGAGCCGAAACGCTAAGCTGAAAAACATGTCACTTTTCCCCCAAACGGAAAAGCAAAAAGCCCGCTCAGGCAAACCTGAGCGGGCTTTTCTAATTTGGCTCCTTTGACTGGGAACGCCTTTGCCTGTAACTGCTGATAAACAAACCGAACCTGAACTCTCTTCCGGTCAAGACCACCAATAGCAGCATCTTCAGGACACATGACTGAAGCTATTGAAAATGCGACCCAGCACAGGACGCAAAGGGATTTATAAGCGATAGCGAGCTAGCTGAGCTCAATCCCGTATAACAAAGTAATAGTTTCCCGGCTGCCCTGATTATGAGTTTCGACCCCATTATTCTGTCGGAGCACAGGGGCTGCAGTCTGTCACGCTTCTAATATTTTTCCGCTTTTCGCAGTGAGTTCAACCGATGGACGCTACTCAAACACGATGTGTAAAACCCGAACCAATTTTCAATTCTGCGATTTTCACAAATTACCGGAATGATGCAGGGAACAGGCATCGTTCCCTTTTAATTTCATATCAGCGTTTATTCAGGCCCGGCTGAGAGCCCTCGAACGATGCGGGTTCTTTTTCCCACCGGTTAATGACCAGTGGAGCAACAACGTTTCCCAGCACGTTGAGGGTCGTCGTACCGCTGTCGATAATACGGAATATCCCGGCTATCAGGGCAACGGCGTCAAGCGGTAATCCCGCAGACGCCAGAGTGGCGGAGAGGATCAGAATGGCGAACCCCGGCACACCGGCTGCTCCTTTCGACGTTAGCACCATTGTGACAACTAAAATGACCTGCTGCATCAGCGTCAGGTCAATACCGTAAAGCTGAGCCACAAATATGGTCGCCACACCGAGAAATATCGACGCACCGTCAAGATTAAAAGCATATCCCACGGGCACCACAAAGCTGACGATCCGCCCCGGTACGCCATAGCGTTCAAGCTTGTACATCAGCTGTGGCATCACCGCTGCAGAAGCAGCGCTTGAGAATGCCAGCACCAGTTCCTGACGAAAATGTTTTATCAGCTTAAAGACGTTTTCCCCGATCAGCGCGCAGATACCGCCCAGCACGATCAGGGCGAATAAAACCAGACCCAGATAAACGGTGCCTACAAGCTTGAGCAGCGGCAGAAGGGAAGCGAAACCAAAAGTGGACACGGTGGCACCAATCATGCCGAAGACGCCAACCGGCGCGTAGGCCATGACAATGGACACCACCCTGAACATGCCATCTGATACGCTTTGGAGAACGCTGAGGATCGGGGCCGTTTTATCCCTGGGAAGGCCATTGAGCGCCAGGCCAAACAGCACGGCAAAGAACAAAACTGACAGCAGTTTGCCCTCGGAGAGCGCAACAAACAGGTTATCAGGAACGATATTCTGAAGAATAATCAGTGCGCCCCGCGCCGGTTCCATTTTCATGTGTCCGTCGCCGTGCACCATTCCCTGAATACTGGTGCCTTCGCCTGGGGAAATAAGGTTAGCCAGCACCAGTCCAAAGATGGTGGCCAGCCCCGTGACGATAAAGAAGTAACCGAGCGCTTTCGCGCCCATTCGTCCGAACGACTTGTTGTCACCGCTTCCGGTTATGCCCAGGATCATGCAACAGAAGACAATAGGCACCACGACCATTTTCATCATTTTGATGAAAATATCGCCCAGCGGTTTAAGGATTTCGTGGCTGACCCACTGCTGATACTCAGGGTGCGTATTAAAATACCATCCCACAATTATTCCAAGTACAAGTCCAATAACTATCTGCCAGACCAGTGTTATTTTTTTCATTACGCCCTCAGTTTAAACAGGGGCAACTTCTGCCCGAAAAAGGCAGAAGCCACGCTTAAAAAATTCGGGTGAAGGAGATGTATGGCACGGCCTGAGGCCGTGCCGGGTAATCATTTTGCGAAAAGCTGACTCATATCCTTGAACGCTTTGAACTCAAGCGCGTTGCCACAGGGATCGAATAAAAACATGGTGGCCTGCTCTCCGACCTGTCCCTTAAAGCGGATGTAAGGTTCGATGACAAATTTGGTGTTAAATGATCTGAGGCGTTCTGCAAGTGCCTCCCATTCCTCCCACTTCAGGATGATGCCAAAGTGCGGGACGGGTACGTCATGACCGTCGACGGAATTGGAATGCACGCTCTCCTGCGATGCGGTTTTAGGATGTTCGTGAATGACCAGCTGATGACCGTAAAAGTCAAAGTCAACCCACTGTTCGCTCGAACGGCCTTCACTCAGGCCGAAGGTCTCGCCGTAAAAACGACGTGTTGCTTTCAGATCATAGACAGGGATCGCCAGATGGAAGGGGGAAAGGCTCATTTATGCATCCTCAGTAAGAAGATCCGCCTGCTTGCGGCAAGATCGATAATTTAGGGGAGGTGTAATGTTCAATGCACAGCCGGGTTTCAGTACTTTCCCGCATTAACATTACCGTCACAAATGAGCTTATGGATAATTTAATTTGATTAAAATCAATTTTTATCTTTATATATAACAAATAATATTTGTGTATCGTGAGCGCGATGATCCGTGAACTGAAAACGTTTCTGATGGTGGCAAAGGAAGGGACCTTTGCGGCGGCTGGCAATAAAATTGGTCTGACGCAGGCGGCCGTCAGCGCTCAGATGCAGAGGCTGGAGGCCGACTTAAACTTCCCGTTGTTTGACCGGTCGGGGAGAAACGCACGTCTGAACCAGAAAGGGCTGCAACTGATTTCCCAGGCTCAGGAACTCCTCTCTCTGTATGACGGGCTGGGTGAGCGACTGAATTTGGCTACCCCCGGTAAGACCATCACGATAGGCGCAATTGCCTCTATACAGCGTACGCTGCTTCCGGATGCGCTGACGGCGTTTTGCAGACACAGCGCCGGCTGCCGTATCCGCGTTATACCGGGCCTGTCGATGGAACTGATTAACCTTGTGGACGCCGGTGAAATAGATATGGCCGCGGTGCTGAAACCCCCGTTTGCGCTGCCGACAGGGCTGCAGTGGAGTGCGCTGGCACATGAACCTTTTCACCTCATCGTGCCGAAAAATGTGGCAGGTAACGATATTGCCGCTCTGCTGAGCGACCAGCCTTTTATCCGCTACGATCGTTCGTCCTTCGGTGGACGCCAGGTTGATCGCTTTCTTCGCGAAATGAACCTCTCGGTCAACGAAATCTGCGAGGTGGACGAGCTGGAGGCCATCCTCAAGCTCGTCAGTAATGGCATGGGGGTTGCTCTGCTGCCCCGGACAGCCAACTGGCGGCGCTGGCCGGCCTCCGTCAGGGCCATCGGTCTGAATGAGAAGGTTTTTTACCGGGACGTTGGGCTTATTCATCGCCCGCTTGAAAACCTTGACGATAACGTCAGGCGGATCTCCGAGCAGATTATCCTGCAGGCGGGGCGGTAAACCCGACCGGCAACAGCGTGAGACTCAGCCCTGCGGCTCTCCGGGCATTTGCAGCGGCGCGTCCGGCACGTCCAGCGGATCGCCGGTAGTGTAAAAGTGGCCGCCCGCGATATAGTGCAGACTTCGCCAGTCCGCCGCTCCCCGTTCAAATTGCCAGTGTCCGTCCTTAAAAGCGCGACTGTCAGCCCAGGCCGCTTTTATTTCTCCGATGAATAAATCATAGGCCTGCTGGTTATGTGCTTCAGGGATGAGTTCGCAATACAGCCACGCGGCACATCCTGAAACCAGTGGCACATCCACGCCTGACAGTTCAAACAGCGACACCCCGGACTGCGCGAGTTTATCCGCTTCACAGGACAGTGAATGTGAACCGAGGTAGTGCACGAGCGACGCCTGGGCTGCCACCGGGACCTGAATAACAAAGGAACGGCTTTTTTCAATCAACCCGCGGGTGAATGCAGTCTTGTCCAGCACGACGGTCAGCCGCGCCGGTTCGTAATCCAGGGCGCAGACCCATGACGCCGCCATGACGTTGTCCGCTCCGTTATGGCGCGCAGAGACCAGCGTTGCCGGTCCATGATTTATCAGCCTGTAGGCCTTTGCTGGCTCTACGGGCACAATGTGGTCAAGCATTTCCGGGCTCCGTTAAGACGTTACAGGTTTTCAAGGTAGGCAGCGAGGCTGCGGTGGCCTGACGCTATCAGCTCCAGAACGCTCGCCTCCATCGCCTGTACCTCGTTGCGGGACCGGGCTTCAAAACTCGCCTGCCAGGCAATGACCGTTTCGTCGCTATCGCTCAGAGGAATGAGGCTGACCGTTGCCACATAGCCATCTACGGCCAGCGGGGCTTCAATAAAGCGATATGAGAAGGCACGCTTATCTTCATCCAGCATGAGCAGTTGTTCGCGCAGGACATCGCCGTTTTCAAGTACCAGTCGGCGCCTGCAGCCCGGACGACCGTCGGGCTGATTGTCTTCGATTTCGCTGCTGTGGATGGCCGGGTGCCAGTCGCTGATACGGCCAAACTTGCTGAGTGTTTGCCAGACGCGGCCAGCATCGGTTTTAACCGCGGCATTAAAGTTAACTACTGACATAATGGTTCCTTCTTATCATTCATCTTATGAAAATCATTTTTTAAGGCTTATTTCACCCGCAGAAACAATGCTGATGCCCTGTCGGGGAGTGATAACGGCCCTGAGCAGGTGGCTGGCTATGTCTCCAGCCGGGCTAAGCCGCCAGCTACCTGGCAGAAGCGGCGAGAAAAGCGTGAGCGCGAGCTTCAGCGCCGTTTCTCCCGGGCGGGTTTCAGTCCGGGCACCGGCAATAACCCCGGGACGGACGAGCGTCAGTGAGGTGAACTGTTCGCGCATCAGCGCTTCTTCAAGTTCACCCTTCACCCGGTTATAAAAAAAGCGGGAGGCCGTATTCGCACCGGTCGCCGACGTCAGCGCGAACGCTGAGGCGCCGCCATTACGCGCCAGCCGGGCAAACGTCAGCGGATAGTCGTAATCAACCCGCCGGAATGCCTCGCGGCTGCCGGCCTTGCCGATGGTGGTTCCGAGCGCGCAAATAACCGCGTCAACGCGCCATTCCGGGGCGTCAGCGTCTGGCGCATCGAAGTCGATCAGGGGATTTATGAGCCGTGTTCGCCCGGCCAGGCCACACCCGAGTGGTTTTCTCGTGGGCGCAATCACGGTACCGATATGCGGGCTGGCCATAGCCTGATGCAGGGCATGACTGCCCACGAGGCCGGTTGCGCCGAGCAACAGCAGCCGCATTTCCGGACCTGAAACCGGCGACTTTTCCATTTCAGCGTCCTGCCATTTGCTGTATCGCTTCCCGGACCGGTACCTCACCGTCGGTCAGCTCAATGATGAGGCGGCTGACCCGGGGCTGCCCGATAATTTCAGCCAGCGCGGCCGCCACGTTATCCCGGGTAACCTCACCGTAAGGAATGGCCAGCCCCGTACGGACAAATCCCGATCCTTTGTCGTCCCGCAACAGGCCGGGCCGCAGAATGACCCAGTCCAAAGCGCTTTCGGCCAGCACTACCTCGGCCTGCTTTTTAACCCGCATGTAGTTTTCAAAAGATGCAGAGGTGGTTTCACCCCTCGAGGCCTCCGGAAATGCCGAAACCAGCAGAAAGCGCGAAATTCCGGCCAGCGCTGCCGCCTCTGCTGCGGTCTTCAGACCTTCGCCGTCAACGGCATTTGTCATTTCCGGACCGCCTTTGCCTCCGGCACCGGCCGAAAATACCACCACATCACAGCCTTTCATGACCGTCGCAAGGGCTTCGGCATCAAGCTCCGTCAGGCTCCCACTGACGGGCTTCGCTCCTTGCAGGCGGATAAACTGGGCCTGCTCCGGCAAACGGTGAAGCGCATGAACAGCCTGTCCTTTGTCAGCAAGAATTTTAGACAGGCGTAGGCCCACCTTGCCTGCACCTCCGATAATGAAAACTGCACTCATGGATAACTCCTTTGCGTTACCTGTTTTCTGCAGAAAATCGCCGGCAGTCAGCTCTTAAACTGGTGATAGACTTTCGCAATGACCTGCCAGCGGCCGTCGATTAGGATAAGGGTCAGGTAGTCGTTGTAGTCGGCACCGATAGCATCCTTTTCCATGTCCACACGCACCACCGCCGTGGTCGGGGTGATGGCCAGCACATCCAGATGCGTTACGATCTCCGGCGCGCTGCCGTTTTCGCGAACGAATTTATAGAGGTTGTCGACAGATCCTCCCAGCAGTTCACCGTCTGTAAATCCGTACATGACGGCATGCTTATGAAACGCTTCTGCCACCGTTTCTGCACAGCCTTTTCTCAGACCATCAACGTAACGACGCGCGGTGTCGAGTACGGCCTCATAGGCAGAGGTGGGGACGATTTTGATATTTTCGCTCATGTTTTTTCCTCGGCTGGTTCCACCGCGTCTGTCGGACAGCCAGACACGGCGGATGTGGGGCTATGGCTGATGTCAGGAAGCTATGTGGGTATGGTAAATTTTGCTCACCACGGTCCAGTGTCCGTTGACCTTCAGCAGGTTGAAAAAGTCCGTGAAACGGAAGCCTGAAATATCGTCGGTATCGATACGTGCGCTTGCCGCGGTGCCCACGATGTCGACGTATACGATGGCGGCCTTCGCCTCCGGTGAAGGCCGGAACGCGGTGTCAATGGTGTCGAAGAGGCCCTGGATCGGACCGCCCGTGAGATTTGCATCAGCGTCAACACCAAAAATCGTTGCCTGGTCGCTGAAAGCGGGCTTCATTACCTCACTCTTTGCCTGCTTTCCGCCTTCGTTATATTTGCTGAGTACTTCCACGATGGCGTTATATTCCTGCACATAAGTTAAGTCGGTCATATCATCTGTCTCCGATTGTGTTGTTACGGGTATCCGCATGGATGCCCGCTATGCGGTTGAAAATCTTTTTTATGACGAACAGTAGCATCAGACCCGCCATAGCAACTGCCATGCCGGTTAACACATCCGCTCGCTGTAAAACATCCCCGGCGCTGACCCCGCCGCGCAGAAGCACCTGGACGTCAGAAATAACACTCCCGGCAGCGGCATACACATACGTGCCGGGGATCAGGCCAAACACCGTCGCTGCCGTGTACTTTCTTAGCGATACACCGCTGATCCCAAGCACGTAATTTAGCGGCGTGAACGGCAGGACCGAGCTCAGGCGTAGCAACAAGATCAGCAGGAGGGCATTGTTATGCGACAGTGAAAGCAGAGTTTTCAGATAGCGGTTCCGGCCTGCAGCGCGCGATGCTGTCGGAAATAACTGACTTTTACTGAGGCAAAACGCGACCAGAGCGGAGGTGGTGCCCGCTAGCAGAGCCAGCACGGTTCCTCCCGTAGCGCCGAACAGCCACCCGGACAGCGCGGTCAGCAGAGAAGCCGGGAAAAACATCAGCGTCGCAGTGACAAAAATAACGAAATACAACACAACCCCTGCCTCTCCGGAGGACTGCAGATAATGGCTGAAGGAGAACGCGAGTTCTGACATAGGGAGTCTCATGCATTGTGTAGTAATCGCTAAGTAATGTTATTATTGTATAGTGATTGCTATGTAATGTGTCAAGAGAATGATTGTATGCCCGACATGAAGACGAAAAACGCAGGTGCCACTGGCGAGAAGCCAAAAGGCCGGCCGCGCAGCTTTGATCGTGACTGGGCCCTGCTCAGAGCGCTGGACATTTTCTGGCGTAAAGGGTTTGAGCCAGCCTCGGTAGCCGAGCTCTGCGCTGCGATGGAAATCAATCCGCCCAGCCTTTATTCCGCCTTCGGTAACAAGGCGAAACTTTTTCTGGAGGCCGTGAGCTATTACGAAAGGGTTTACTGGAAGGCAACCTGGGAGCGGCTTGAAAAGGAGCCTGATATCACGCAGGCGATTGAAAAATTCTTCAGCGAAGCGGCTGATATTCTGCTTTCGCCTTCCGCACCATGCGGCTGCATGGTGGTACTTGCAGCTATCAACGTCTCCCAGGAGTCCGCTGACGTTGTGGAGGCAGTAAGCAAACTGAGGCAGGAAGGAAAAGATCTGTTTGAAAAACGGCTGAGCAGGGCAGTTCGTGAAGAGCAACTGCCGGTGAATACCAGTACCGCTGCATTGGCCACGGTTCTGAATACGCTCCTGGAGGGTATGTCGATCGAGGCTAAAGACGGGGCCACACTTGAAAGCCTGAGGATAACCGGGCGGTATGCTTCACATCTGCTCCCGGGCGGAAAAAAATGACCGCACAAAATGCGAACCGCAAAGCTAGACGACCGGTCAGTTTTTTCACTATGCTATGCGGACTATGAAAAAACAAACGGCTAACATGCGTCAGCACATCATTGATGTTGCCCGGACGCTTGTCACACATAAAGGCTACAGCGCCGTCGGCCTGGCTGAGATTGTCAAAGCCGCCGGCGTTCCTAAAGGATCGTTCTATTACTACTTCCAGTCCAAGGAAGAGTTTGCCGAAGCCCTGCTGGAACATTACTTCAGCCATTATCTCATTCAGGTTGAAGAGCAGCTGTGCGGCAGCGAGCCGGCCAGAGAGCGCCTTCTGCGCTACTTTGCATTCTGGAGAGCCACGCAGGGAGCCGATCTGCCGGAAAGCAAGTGTCTGGTCGTCAAACTTGGGGCAGAAGTTTGCGACCAATACGACAGCATGCGAAGCGTCCTGGCAAACGGAACCCGTGAAATTATTCAGAAGATCACGGCGTGCATACATCAGGGGCAGGAGGATGGCTCCCTGCCATCGGGTGTGGATGCAGAGGCTCTTGCAGAAGAGCTTTACCAGCTGTGGCTGGGCGCATCCCTGATGGCAAAAATTCATACGCCTGAACAGGCGTTCGACAAAGCAATGAGTGCAACAAAGCGGCTGCTCGCGTAGCCGCGTTTTTTTTACTAATTTACTAGACGACCGGTCAACTATTTTGGAGTAACCATGACTGATAACAGCACCCGTACCGATCTCTTTTCCCCTGTGACAATGGGGAAACTTCAGCTGGCTAACCGTATTGTTATGGCGCCTGTAACCCGCAGCCGCTATGGTGAAGACGGCGTACCGGATGAGTTACATGCGACTTACTACGCTCAGCGCGCCAGCGCCGGCCTGATTATTTCAGAAGCCACAAACATCTCAGCTCAGGGCCGCGGGTATGCGGCAACGCCGGGTATCTGGAATGACGAACAGGTCGCCGGCTGGAAAAGGGTCACCGATGCAGTGCATGCTGAAGGCGGAAAAATCGTCTGTCAGCTCTGGCATGTAGGCCGTTTTTCAAGCGTTGAACTGCAGCCCAACGGCGAGCGTCCTGTCGCCCCTTCCGCTATCAAGGCCGAAGGCCAGACCTATACCATTAATGGTTTCGTGCCGGTCTCGATGCCGCGTGCGCTCGAAACCGATGAAATTCCGGGCATTATTGAGCAGTATAAACGTGCCGCTGAAAATGCCCTGCGCGCAGGTTTTGACGGCGTAGAAGTGCACTCTGCAAACAGCTACCTGCTCGATCAGTTCTTGCGCGATTCAACCAATCAACGCACCGACGCCTACGGCGGCTCTATTGAAAACCGCGCGCGCCTGACGCTGGAAGTCACTGAAGCGATCGTCAACATATGGGGCAATGACCGCGTAGGCATCCGCCTGTCACCGGTTACCCCTGACGCCGGCAACACGGCGCCGGACAGCAACGTGATGGCGATGTATGGCTATCTGATCCAGCAACTTAACCGCTTTAATCTGGCGTACCTGCACTTCGTCGAAGGGGCAACGGCAACGTCGCGTAACGTGCCTGCTGACGTGGATATGGATGCGTTGAGCGCGCAGTTCAGCGGTCCGTTTATCGGTAACAACAACTACGACCTTGAGATGGCCATCAGTCGCCGTGATGCCGGGATAATCGACGCCGTCGCCCTCGGCCGCCTGTTTATTTCCAACCCGGATCTGGTTAAGCGTTTGCGTTATGGTGCCGAGCTGACCATCGCGCCGAAAGAAGCCTACTACGGCGGTGGTGCGAAAGGTTACACCGACTGGCCCGAAGGGAATTACTGATAAATAAAACTGGCGGGATCTTCCCGCCGGCTGTACCTCATAAAGAAGGATAAGAATATGAATCACCTGCAGAATAAAACCGCTGTTATTACTGGCGCGTCGTCGGGCATTGGCGCCGCAACCGCGTTGGAACTTGCACGTCATGGCGTGAATATCGTAGCCGCAGCACTGGATCAGACCGGCCTTGATAGGCTGGTAAAGGATATTGAGTCAGCCGGCGGCCATGCTACCGGTCTTGTGACTGATGTGACTCGTCTTGAAGACACACAGGCGCTGGTAAAGCATGCTACTGACACCTACGGTTCTGTTGATATCCTGATTAACAACGCCGGACTGATGCTATTTTCAGCCTGGAGTGACATCGCGTGGGACGACTGGAACAAGATGGTCGACGTCAACATCAAGGGGTATCTGAATGCCATTGCGTCCGTACTCCCGGTCATGCTCAGCAAAAATGACGGACAGATCCTGAACATGGCCTCTGTCGCTGGGCACCAGGTTGATGCCGGCGCGGGTGTGTACAGTGCGACCAAATTCTTTGTACACGCAATGACGGAATCTATGCGTAAGGATCTGGGTGTGAATAAGGGCATCAGGGTCAATACCATCAGCCCGGGCGTGATTAACACGGGATGGGCTGACAAGGTGAGTGATCCGGAAGGACGTAAGGTGGCGCAGGAGCTGACAAAAATTGCTATCAGCCCGCAGGATGTGGCAAATGCGGTGGTCTACGCTCTCAACCAGCCTAAGAACGTGACGGTCAACGATCTTATCGTATCCCCTACGAAACAGAACTGGTAAATCAACAGTGGCAGCAGGCTGGCTGCCACTTCAGCTCTGGAAATAAACGACTTCAGCCTATCGTCGTCAGACGGTCGCTGTCTGCAAGGCTTTAATTCCAGCCAAATAAACATCATTCTCCAGCACCCTGCGCATCTCACTGCACAAATCAGGTTTGCAGTCAAAAGAGGCGGACCAGACAACATGCGTGTTCCCCGGATTACGGGTCGGTAACAGCTGTATGGTAGAAAGATAATTTTCAACAGGCAGAGGTGCTGTTTCAAAGGAATAGGTCAAAACATATGCTTCACTGTCTTTACGGATTAATTTTTCCGTTCCACAGGCTCCACTTCCAAGGATAACCCGGCGCACCGCCCCTACAACATCTTCGGTATAGCCTTCTTCAAACTCACTGCTTACTACGGCGGGATGCCACGTTGAAAGTGCGTGAAACTTTTCAATGATGGCCCAGACTTCTTCAATATCACGCTGTATAACCAGCGATGCGACAGTGCTTTCCATGATTCTCTCTTCAGATAAATTACAGCTTCAGAATGTTTTGTATCATTCACTAAGTAATGCATTCTTTATTTTTAGTGATCGCTACATAACAAGTCAACAGAAACGTACCCGCGTGAGCAACTGAATCAAGATTGTGACTACGTAGCAGTTCACTCACTTGCTGGAAACCTACCGCATATTTCCCTTTCGCCACCTCGGATGCCATCGGAGGGCGTTCAATCATGTGCGCCTTCTCTTTTACCTGGTCTTCGATACCCGGTTTTTTGAACAGCTGGCTTTGGGGCTCATCAAAATGGGCAGTCGAACATGCACTATATTCGCGTACGCCCTGCACAGCTTACAGTATCTTTCATTAGGGTAAGTAGGAGGGGAGCGCCTCTTAAAAGCATCACTTTCAATTGTATAGAGTCCGCTTTTATACAGCTGCATCACCGCTGTTTACATGTCCTAAAACAGCGAGCACCTCCCGAGAATGAAAGCTACTGTATTTATGACAACAACGGGAGAAAGTTATGGGATACAAAATTTCAGGCCTGCAAGCCGGGCAGTTTACCCATCTTTTCGGGCAGAGCGAGTCCTATCTAAAAAGACAGGGTGCAGTAAGAAATACAGTGGATAGCTATCCTGGCTACCCTGACAGAATTTCGTTGCGTGATATTCCTGCTGGAGAAAACGCGCTTCTGATTAACCATATATACCAACCGGCCGATACCCCTTATTTCGGCTCTCATGCAATATACATCTGGGAGGGATGTACTGAGCAGGGTATCTACATCAATGAGTTACCTGAAGTTATGACAAGTCGGATCCTTTCATTGCGAGCTTACGACGAAAACCATTTTCTAAGACAAGCGGATCTCTGTGAAGGAAAGTCTGCAGAAAATCTGATAGGCCGTTTTTTCAACGACCCGGCGATCAGTTATATCCAGATACATAATGCAAAACAGGGGTGCTATGCCTGTCTTGCCGAGCGTTTTAGGTGAACCCTCTGGCATTAAATTTATTATTCCACCTTTTGCCGTTCACTGGGCTATTTACCCTATGCCCCCTCAGTCGGCTCCTCACTCAGAGCCGGCCGGTATAGGTCCGGCCAACGGCTTGGTGCCGGGAGCGGACGTCGATAAGGTCTATGGTGCAGCAGTAAACCGGAACCGGCCACTCTTGCTACTTCGGCAATTTCTGTGTCCCGAGAATCAACGCAATCAGGTAACGTCTCAATCGACTAAGCTTTTGGGCCGGTTAAACCTCGCGTTTTTCCGCCCATTTCAGCATTGCATCGAGAGCAGGGCACAACGCTTGCCCCCACTCAGTGAGCCGATATTCCACTTTCGGCGGCACCTGGGGATACACCGTCCGCGACACGATCCCGTCGGCTTCCAACTGTCGCAGTTGCTGCGCCAGCATTTTTTGCGAAATGCTGGGGATCAGTTTTTCAAAATCGGAATAGCGCTGTACTTTCCCGTCGAACAGATGAAAAAGAATGATTAATTTCCAGCGGCCTTCCAGCAGCCGCAGGACCTGCTCCACGCCGCTTGCGGCCGATTCCGGGCTATATAACTTACTCACCATTCAGTCACTCACTTTTTCGTGCGTACTTGTCAATTTCACAGTCTATGTTGAAGATATCCGTACTGTAAATAACGGGAGTACAGAGCCATGTCATTATCACTACCGCCGGCTATCTCTACCTATTTCTCGATCAGCAATGGTGCCGATATCGCCGGCATTAAGCAGTGTTTTACCGCCGATGCCGTCGTGATCGACGAAGGTAAAACCCATCAGGGGCACGCAGCGATCGAGGCATGGCAACGTGCCGCGCAGGCTGCGTTCGACTACAGCGTTGAGCCGATTCAGGTTCTTGCCGAAGGCGACCGGGTGACGGTCACTTCGAACGTCGTCGGTAACTTTCCCGGCAGCCCGGTAGTGCTTAAACATGCTTTCGGCCTGGTCGGCGACAAGATCAACACCCTGGAGATTCTATGATGTCGTTGGATCTTGATTTCCAGGGTAAACGCGTGCTGGTTACCGCGGGCACCAAAGGTGTCGGTAAGGCGGTCGTCGGGCTGTTAAAACAGCAGGGCGCCAGAGTGTTAACCACTGCGCGCCACGCGCCCACGGAATGTATCGCAGACGCCTTCGTGGCGGCGGACCTGACTACGGTCAAAGGCTGTGCCTCAGTGGCGGAAGCCGTTCAGACACACCTGGGCGGGGTCGACGTCATCGTTCATGTGGCGGGCGGTTCTACCGCACCCGGCGGTGGCTTTGCGGCGTTGGGCGAAGAGGAGTGGCAGCAAGAACTCAATCTCAATCTGTTGCCCGCGGTACGTTTGGATCGTGCGCTGTTGCCAGGGATGTTGGCCCAGGGTGGCGGGGTGATCATTCACGTCACTTCTATCCAGCGTGAACTGCCGTTACCGGAATCAACCACCGGCTATGCGGCAGCGAAAGCGGCGCTCTCGGCGTACAGCAAAAGCCTGTCGAAAGAAGTATCGCCGAAGGGCGTTCGGGTGATTCGCGTCGCGCCCGGCTGGGTCGAAACCGAAGCTTCGGTGGCATTGGCGGAACGACTGGCGCAGCAGGCTGGAACGGATTACGAAGGCGGTAAGCAGATCATCATGAAGGCACTCGGGGGTATTCCGCTGGGGCGTCCTTCAAAACCCATTGAGGTGGCTAATCTCATTGCCTTCCTGGCGTCATCTTATGCTGCCGCCATCACCGGCACTGAATATGTGATAGATGGCGGCACCATCCCGACTGTATAGACAAGTATCTTAATCGGCTCATGCTGGTAGCGAATGATAGGCTTGCGCCCTCCAAGATAAAGGATAGCGTTGCATCGACCCGTTGAACTCACAGCTCATAACCGTCGGTCAAAAACGCCAAAAAGCCCGCTCAGGTTTCCCTGAGCGGGCTTCTCTAATATGGCTCCTCTGACTGGGATCGCCTTTGCCAGTAACTGGCGAATAAGTAAGCTGAATCTGAATTCCCTTGCTGTCAAGACCACCAGAATGACCACCAATCGACGCTGATGAGCGAATGGCCGGGACGTCGTTACTTATTGTTGGAATGGGGGACATGCTGCTGCATCAATTCAACGATCCAATCAATAAAAACTCGCAGTTTGGCGTTGACATGGCGGTTCGGCGGAAATGCCAGGTACAGGGGCATTGGATTAATACGCCAATGTTCAAATAGCGGAATCAAGGAGCCACAAGCCTGATGTGCTGTCGCCATATAGACTGGCAGCGCAATCACGCCTAACCCGGCTAACCCAGCTTCGAGGTAAGCATTGCCATCATCCACGGCAAGTACATAGTTGCCCGTGATTTCAATATGTTCACTCTCTCTGCGCAGTACCAGAGGATCAATCTTACCGGTGCGTGAGGACATGAATCCCACTATGCGATGGTCAGTGTTTTCCAGCTCGCGCGGGTGTGTAGGGGCTCCAAGGCGTTCCACATAACTGGGGGCGACGTAGACGCCGATTTGCAAATCGCCGACATGGCGTGCGATTAGGGACAGGTCGTTGATTTCGCCACCGCGCAGGACGCAATCCACGTTGTCGCCGATCAGATCCACCACCCGGTCACTCACGCCCATGTCGAACTGGATATCAGGGTAGCGTGCGTGGAAAGCCGGTAGCGCCGGCACCAGGATGAGGCGGGCCAGCGGACTGGGCACATCCACCCGTAGCCGTCCCCTGGGCGTAATCGCCGCACTGGACAGGCTGTTTTCAGCATCCTCCATGTCCGCCAGCAGGCGGATGACGCGTTCGTAGTAGACCGCGCCATCGGGAGTGACACCAAGCTTGCGGGTGGTGCGATGGAGCAACTTGACACGCAGGCGCGCTTCCAATTGCTGAATGAGTTGCGTCACCGTAGTTTTGCTTATATGAAGCGTTTGGGCAGCCTTTGTGAAGCTACCGGCCTCCACCACGCGAGCAAAGGCGCGCATCGCATCGAAACGATCCATTCCTTATCCTCTCTATTTCACCGATTGTTTGGATTTTACAAACAATGATGAACAAAGTCGCTTGTTTATCCACCCGATCTGGCACCTGTAAAGTGTCTTGATGTTCACCGGGTAGATTTCGCCCCATTGCAAAGGTACAAACATGACAGCACGCGAAGCAGTTTTTCCTATCGGTCGGCAGGCGCTCTATGAGCGCAATCGCTATTCACCGGCCATCAAATCCAACGGTTTCTTGTTCGTTTCGGGGCAGGTTGGTAGCCGCGAGGATGGTTCGCCTGAGCACGATCTAAAAGCGCAGGTCAGGCTGGCATTCAACAATCTTAATGCTGTTCTCACGGCTGCGGGCTGCACGTTCGGTGACGTGGTTGACGTTACCCTCTTTGTCGTCGATCCCGAGTCAAACCTCGATGCTATCTGGAGTATCCTGCCAGAATATTGGGGGGAAGCGCCTTACCCTACGTTGACCGGGATCGGCGTGACGTGGCTTTACGGATTCAAGTTTGAGATTAAGGTGATTGCCAGGCTGCCCTAAGCGTTACGGGTCTTTCCGTCCGTCGAAAATTCAACAGGGCAGCCCGCGCTGCCTGTAGAGGCAACAGAGAGATTTCTGACGTGCTATATGCCGGATCGGGATGGTTTGCCAGACGGGGCCGGATTTACTGATGAGACAAAGGAAAATTTATGAAAGCAGCGGTTTATGACGTGGAAGGCGCTCCCGGCGTCCTGAAATATGTCGATATCCCAGATCCGGTCACAGGGCCTGACGACATCCTGATTTCTGTCGAGGCTATCTCGATTGAGGGTGGAGATCTGATCAACCGCCGTTCAACTCCGCCGCCTCTTCCTTCATGGATCGTCGGCTATGCGGCTGCGGGCACAGTTATTGCGGTCGGATCGAAAGTCCGTAGCCGTGCGGTTGGGGACAGAGTCGCCGCTTTTAACATGCAGGGATCACATGCGGAACGTTGGGCTGTGCCCGCGGAACGAACCTGGCTTATACCCGATGGGGTGGATATGGCAGAAGCGGCTGTGTTGCCGATTTCTTTTGGAACCGCGCATCATTGTCTTTTCACACGAGGCATGCTCCGGCAGGGAGAAACCGTCCTTATTCAGGCAGCAGCGGGTGGTGTGGGGCTCGCAGCCGTTCAGCTTGCCTCACAAGCAGGCGCGACGGTCATCGCCGTGGCAAGCGGAACGCAGCGAAGAGGCCGGTTGCTTGAACTGGGTGCCGATCATGTCGTGGATCGTGCAGAGAATAACGTCGTGGACAGTGTCCGACAGTACACCGATGGCACCGGTGTTGACCTCGTCATTGATCCGGTGGGAACGACGTTGCCTGCTTCGCTTTCTGCACTCGCTCCGGAAGGACGTCTCGTCTTCGTCGGTAATGCGGGCGGTGGTAGCCTGACTGTCGACTTGTGGCCGCCAATGCAGTCTAACCAAACACTCATGGGGGTATTTATGGGGCCCCTTTTTGAAAGGCCCGGAGTTCGGGCAAGTGTGGACGACATGTTGCAGGCTGTGGCGGCAGGGCGCATCAGGGTTGTCATTGACCGCATCTTCTCCCTGGCCAACGCTGCCGCGGCCCACGAATTTGCCGAGACAGCGAAACCGCTTGGCCGCATCGTTATGAAGCCATGAGGCGCGTTTGACCAGTATGAGTGCGCTGGGCTAATTACTGGGTTCTGGTGCAAGGCTAAGTTCAGATGTCAGGGATAGGGCAAAAGGAAATCCTGAATTATTGATGCGTCTAAAAGTAGCGACTTTGCCTAGCGTATTTCAACCTTTTAAGGTCCGCTCCTCGCTCATAACCGCCGGTCAAAAACGCCAAAAAGCAAAAAGCCCGCTCAGGTTTCCCTGAGCGGGCTTCTCTAATATGGCTCCTCTGACTGGACTCGAACCAGTGACATACGGATTAACAGTCCGCCGTTCTACCGACTGAACTACAGAGGAATCGTGTGAACGGGGCGAATAATAGCGGCGTGGCCCGGGCTTGTAAAGCGTGAAAACGTCTCGCCGTTCCGTTTGCTGCAAGATTATTCAACCTGCTGCTTTTTATCGCTTTTATTGGTGCAGCGCTGCACAACGGCCCACGGTGGGCCGCGAGATGCCTTGTGGTGGTGCAAGCCTGCTTCACTTGCCGCCGGTTGCATGTCGGCGTCTGGTCGCGCAAATATCATTTTTTCTTATTTTTCCGTCGATTAGTTAGCGCTTTCTCTTATTCCGTTACGCTGGCCCGGATTTTGCAGTTCTGTTGTCAACATGGCTTTGCCATACGCAGTTCAGCGGCTCGACGGAGGCAATATGAATCTCAGACGTCTAAAATATTTCGTGAAAATCGTCGATATCGGCAGCCTGACCCAGGCGGCGGAGGTGCTGCATATCGCGCAGCCCGCACTCAGCCAACAGTTGGCGACGCTGGAAGGGGAGCTGAAGCAACAATTGCTGATCCGCACCAAGCGCGGCGTGCAGCCCACCGAAGCCGGCAACATTCTCTATGCCCACGCCCAAACCATTCTGCGCCAGTGCGAACAGGCGCAGAGCGCGGTCATAGGCGCAGGCCAGGCGGTGAGCGGGCAGGTTTCCGTCGGGCTGGCGCCGGGCAGCATGGCTGCGCAACTTGCGCTGCCGCTGTTGCAGGCGGTGCGTGACCGCCATCCCGGGATTTTACTCAGCCTGAACGAGAACATAGGTTCGATGCTGGCCGGGCAGGTAGCCAGCCAGAGCCTGGATATGGCGGTGATCTACGGCGCTAAAATGCCCGACGGCCTGCAGGCCACGGCGTTGATGAAGGAAGATCTGTATCTGGTGGCGACGCGTGCGGTGCCAAGCCCCGGTAGCAGCGTCGATCTGTTGGACGTGGCGCGGCTGAATCTGTTCCTGCCGCGCGAGGGCGATGTGGTGCGCACGCAGGTCGATGAAGCGATGGCGCAGCGCTTGCTGGCCGCCAACGTGATTGGCGAAATCGAATCCCCCAGTACGCTGAGCGCGGCCATCGCCAGCGGCCTGGGGGCGACCATTCTGCCGGAATCCGTTGCGCGGGCGATGATTGGCCCGGCCAAGGCGTGGATGGCGCGTATCGCCGCTCCGGCGCTGAGCGTGCCGCTTTCACTGTGCATTTCCAGCCAGCAATCGCTTTCCGCACCGGCGTTGGTGGTGAAGGATATTTTGCTGTCGATTGCCGCTGGCCGCAGCCAGGAAAAACGCACGCTGGCGCTGGTGCAATAGGGATTTAAAAAGGCCCACGTGGGGTGGGCCTGAAGGGCCGGTTAGCGGAACGGCGGCTCGTTGAAGGTGCGCAGCTTGCGCGAATGCAGCTTGTCGCCTTCGGCGCGCAACAGATCGATGGCGCAAATGCCTATCTGCAGGTGTTCCGAGATCGCCCCCTCATAGAAGCGGTTGGCCTGGCCCGGCAGCTTGATTTCGCCGTGCAGTGGCTTGTCGGAAACGCACAGCAGCGTGCCGTAAGGCACCCGGAAGCGGTAACCCTGCGCCGCGATGGTGGCGCTTTCCATATCCACCGCCACCGCGCGGCTGAGGTTAAAGCGCAGCGCCGAGGCGGAGTAACGCAGCTCCCAGTTGCGATCGTCCGTGGTCACCACGGTGCCGGTACGCAGGCGCTGTTTCACCTCTTCGCCCGGCATGCCGCTGACCATTTTGGTGGCGTCATACAACGCGCGCTGCACTTCGGCGATGCTCGGGATCGGGATATCCGGCGGCAGCACCGCGTCCAGCACGTGATCGTCACGCAGGTAGGCGTGTGCCAGCACGTAGTCGCCGATCGACTGGCTTTCGCGCAGCCCGCCGCAGTGGCCAATCATCAGCCAGGCGCTGGGGCGCAGCACCGCCAGATGGTCGCAAATGGTTTTGGCGTTGGACGGGCCGACGCCGATGTTGATCAGCGTAATGCCCTGGCCGTTGCGCGAAATCAGGTGGTAGGCCGGCATCTGGTGGTTTTTCCAGGCCAGATCGGACACCGCCTGTTCCGGCGCGGTGGTTTCCGGCGTGATGTAAATGCCGCCGGCGCTGGACAGCGCAATATAAGGGCTGTCCGGGTTGGCTATCTCGGCGCAGGCCCAGCGGACAAATTCATCCACATAGCGGGTGTAGTTGGTGAACAGCACGAAGGGCTGGAAATGCTCCACCGGGGTGCCGGTATAGTGCCGCAGCCGCGCCAGCGAGAAATCGGCCCGCAGCGCGTCGAAGTGCGACAGCGGGAAAGTGCTGGTGGCGTTGAACAGACCGTCGGCGGTTTCATCGCCGATTTGCGCCAGCTCGGTGGTGGGGAAATGCTGCGCGAGGCTGGCGCTCATCGAGCGATCCAGCATCAGGTTCGAGCCGTCAATCACATAAGGAAAAGGGATCTCCTGCTGTGAAGGCGCCACTTCGATATGGGCGTCGTAGTCGTGCGCCAGCATTGCCAGTTGCTCGGTCAAATAGCTGCGAAACAGTTGCGGACGGGTAATGGTGGTGGTGTAGCGGCCGGTATGGGTAAAACGGCCGAAAGCGCGGGTTTTGCTCTGGCCGGTTTTCTGGCCGTCCCAACTTACGCGCAGCTCGGGGTAGACGAACAGCCCTGCGGCGCGGGTTTGTATGTCGGGCACGCTGCCGTGGCTGATAAAATCGCCCACCGCCTGGCGCAGCGCGGTAACAGAGGCGTCATACAGCGCTTCCAACTGGTCGATCGCCTGAGCGGGGGTGAGGCCGGTGCCGGATTGGTGACTACTCATTCTCTCTCCTTGGTTCTCCCGTCCCTGCGGCGGGAGGCATGCCGATATACCCTTCATATTTGACGTTACCTCTGCGTTTGCGGCGAGCATTCACCCCCGTCACTGACGTGAGTCAGCCCTTGGGGAGTCAGGCTCTTACTGCCTTGAGGTAACGCCAACTAATTTGGTTATAGCAATTTATCACAACAGGTTAGCTGAAGCTGGGCGCAAAAGCTTTGCCGAAATGGAACCGGAGAAAAAGTAAAGCGCAGCGGCAGGGCTGCCGCTGCGGCGTTGAGATCAGGAGGCCGGCTCTGCCTGTTCCACCTTCAGCGAAACCAGGCCGATGCCGCGTTTTTTCGGGGTAAAGCCGCCGCTGGCGCCTTCCTGCGGTTCGGTCGGGGCCGGTGGCGTAATGCTGATGTTTTGCGCGCCGGCGGGGTTGTTGAAGCGCAACGTGACGGTGGTGTCCTGCTCGCCGAGCGACACGAACTGCTCTTCGTCGCCTACGCGCACCGAGATCGGCGCACCGACGTTTTTGCCGTAGGCACGGGCGCGCAGCACCAGATCGAAGGTCGGCGGCAGCGGGGCGACATAGTCGATGTTCACTGCCGGCGCGAGGTTGGCGTCCGACCAGCGGCCCCAGTCCTCGACGCTGGATACGCCGGTGATTGCCTTCACCTGTTGCGGCATGCCCGGCAGCATAAAGGCGATGGCGTCCGCCTGATATTTAACGGCGGCGTCGTCCACCTTGAGCTTGTCGACGGCGTTCTGGTAAGCGGCAACGCTGTCCGCTGCAGGCTCGGTAAAGCTGACTTTGCCGCGGTAGTTGCCGCCCTTGGCCTGCACGATATGCGGCGGAGCGGCCAGATTGCCGGAGGCCACGCAGGTGTCGGTGCTCAGCGCCAGTTCGGGCGCCCACACCCGGCCAATCTCATAGCATTTATCTACCCAGACAAACTTTTCACCCGCCCCCAGGCCGGCGAGCTGCTTTTTCAGCGGCGTGGAAAGATAGACGTTAAACATGGGTTCGATTTTATTGTCCGTCACCTTGAGGATAAACGGCACCTTAAAGCTGATGCCGGAGAAAGTGAAGCTGTTGCGCTGGGTATCCAACTGGTAGTCGGAAATGCTGTTCGGGAAGCCCCATTGCTTCACCACCGCCGGTTTCCAACCGTTGATTTTTTCTTCGATATTCAAGAAGACGGTAGCCAGCGTGGGGCTGGACAGGCTGCTGCGGCCGAGGCCGATATAGTTGTCGCCGCCCATCACGTCCAGCACAGTGGCGCCGTTGTCCAGCGTGCTGCGCTTTTCGTTATGCTGCGCGCTTTGCGGCTGCCTGCCGTCGATAATAAAGAACAGGTTGCGGCGCTTTTGTTTGGTCAGAATGTCGTAGGCGGTGTTGTTCATCGCCAGATGATCGGAAGACACCACGATCACGGTGTTTTTGAAGTATTCCGACCCTTTGATTTTGTCGATCAGGGCCGCGATATGCTGCTGGCTACAGGCCACTGCGCTCAGAGAACGGTTCTCTTTGTTCTGCCGGCTATAAGATTTTTTACTGCAGCTCGCGGAGATAAACCCGTCCGGGTGGTGGGTGTCCACGGTCAGCGCAAACAGCGAGAACTTCTTGTTCTGCTGCGACAGCTCGACGAACTTGTCGAAAACCACGTCCAGCACGGTATCGTCGTACCAGCCCCAGTCATTCTTGTAGCCCGGATCGCGGACCTGTTCGCGCAACTCCTTGTAGCCGTAGGCGTGGTCAAAGCCGTGCGATTTCAGGAAAGTGTCTTTGCCGGCGAAGGCCAGTTCGGCGCCCTGATAGAAATAATTGTCGTAGCCGGCGGCTTTCAGCACGTCGCCCAGGCAGACGTTTTCCGGGTAGAAGGTGGAAACGGCGCTGGAGGCGTTGCCGTCGAACGGGGCGAACAGCGGAATGCCGCACTGCGAAGCCACCATGCCGGCAATGGTATAGCCGGTGCCCGGCAACTGCTGGGTATTGCTGAAATCGATGCCGTTTTCACGGTGCCGATTCAGCTCGTCGGCGAGATCGGGGAAGACTTCCGGGTCGAAATAGGTGCGTTCAAGGCTTTCGGCATAGATGTACACCAGGTTCGGCGCTTTGCCCTGCAGGCTCTTTTTCGGCGCTTTGTAGTAGGTGTAAAAATCGGCGGTGTCGCCGGTAATCTGGCTTCTGAGCAGCAGCGAAATATCCTGAAAAGCCGGGGTGGTGCCGACGGAGAACAGCGCCAGCAGTACGGCGAGCACGCTGTAAACCACGCTGCTGCCTTTTGCTTTGTGGCGCACCAGGCTCCAGGCCAACACGGCGAAAATCAACGCCAGCACCGCCAGCAGGCCGATAAACGGCAGCACGTACTTGCTGACGCCGGCCCCTTTCAGGCTGCTGGTGAGGGTGTAGATCACCGCATCGGTGATGCCGTCGCCGGTAAAATAGTTACTGGCGATCAGGATAACGTTGAGGATCAGATAGCTGCCCAGCAGGATCAGCAAAATGGAAAGCCACCAGCGGTTGGCGGCGGCCTTGTTCCGGTAGATCAAGATTGAGGCTAAAAAAAGTGCGAACGAGACTAATGCTGAAACCATCCACCGTACCCTGTCTGGTTAAAAAGAAAATCTTAACTGCCCTGGCAAAGGCTGCTGGCCCTGTCGCAGCGCGAAAGAGGAAGGGTATAGCGCATTGAACGCGCCAGGGTCAATGCGCGTTTGCACAGCGGGGTGGCCGCCAGACGCGAATGAACAATTTTGTGACAATATTGTGACCCTGGTCACTGCTGAGAGGCGTGGGTCGCTGAAATATTGCTCACCGGGCATTTGGCTCTACCATTAATGAATGGCGCTGATTGCAGACCGGCGAGGCGCATTAACCTGTTCAGGAGAAAACATGCAGAGCATTTCCACCGCCGTATTGGATGATTTGGCACCGCAGGGCGTGCTGCGCGCGGCGATCAATTTAGGCAATCCGGTGCTGGCGCAATGGGGGCCGGATGGGGAGCCGCAAGGCGTGTCGGTCACGCTGGCCGGCGCACTGGCGCATGAGCTGGGCGTAGCGCTGGAGCTGGTGACCTATGATGCGGCGGGCAAGGTTTTCGCCGCGCTGGAAACCGCCGCCTGGGATGTCGCCTTTATGGCCATCGAACCGGTGCGGGCGGAGCAAATCGCCTTCAGTGCGCCTTACGTCATTATTGAGGGCACCTATCTGGTGGCGCAGGAGGCGCCTTATAGGCAGGTTGCCGAGCTCGACAGGCCTGGCATACGCATTGCGGTGGGCCAGGGCGCGGCCTATGACCTGTATCTGTCGCGTACTTTAAAGCAGGCGCAGCTGGTGCGGGCAGAGACTTCTCCCGCAGCGATCACCTTATTCTTCGAGCAAGCGTTGGACGCCGCTGCGGGCGTGCGTCAACCGCTGCTTGCCGCCGCTGCGGCGAACCCGGGATACCGGGTGCTGGACGGGCATTTTACCGCGATTCACCAGGCGATGGCGGTGCCGCGCGGTAAAGAGCAGGGGGCAGCCTATGTGCGCTGTTTTGTGGAAAGATGCAAGGCCAGCGGGTTGGTGCAGCAGGCGCTGAAGCGCAGCGGGCAGGGCGAGGTGACGGTGGCGCCTGCGGCGTGAGGCGGCTGGCAACGGGTTTTTGTTGTTCAAGGGTAGGGGCGCTGCATACAGCGCCCCCGCGAATAACCTTTAATGCAGTTCCACGGCGTATTGTTCCACCGGGGTGATTTTCTTGATCAGTTTGTTGTCGAACAGGAATTGTTCGTAAGCCTGGTAGCGCGCGGTGTCCAGTTTGGCCGGATCGGTGGCGAACAGCGGCAAGCTCGCCTGCCACGCCTGCTTGTTCAGTTCGGTGTTCAGCTCCGGATGGGTTTTGGCGAAGGCCAGCCAGGTTTCCTGTGGGTGAGCCTGCAGGTAATCGTTGCCTTTTTTCAGCGCGGCGAGGAATTTCCTGATCTTCGGCTCGGCTACCGCGTCGCGGTTGGCGACGATGATCAGTTCGTCATAGGCCGGCACGCCGTAGTCTTCGACGTTGAACACCACCGGATTTTTCCCCTGCAGTTTCAGCTCCAGCGCTTCAATGTTGCGATAGCCGCCGATCACCGCATCGACCTGGCCCGCCAACAGAGCGCTGGTCAGTTGGAAATTGACGTTAATCAGCTTCATGTCGTTCGGGTCGATATGCGCATGTTTGGCCATGGTGGCCAGCGTGGCCTGCTCGATGCCGCTGACGGAATAGCCGATTTTTTTGCCTTTGAGATCCGCCGGCGAGGTGATGCTTTTATCCAGTGTCATCAGGGTATTGAGCGGTGAGTTAATCAGGGTGCCCACGCGCACCAACGGCAGGCCCTGATCGGCGAAGAAGTGCAATTGCGGCTGATAGGTGATGGCGAGATCGGCCTGTTTTGCCGCCACCAGGCGCGGCGGCAGCGCCGGATCGGAAGGGGGCACAATCTTGACCTCGAGGCCTTCGGCCTTGAAGGCGCCAATTTGCTCGGCCACCATGATGGGTGCGTGGTCGGGATTGATATACCAGTCGAGCACCAGCGTCAGTTTTTCGGCGGCGGCAGCATTGCCGGCCAGAGCGGCGCTGAGCATCAGCCCGCAGAAGGTTTGCTTGATCATTTCTTACCCCAGTCGTTAAAAAGTTATCAGTCGTTTTCCGGCGCCCAGTCGATAAGGCGCAGCAGCAGCGCATCCACCGTCATCCACAGCAAGACGGTCATCAGCACCAGAATAAACAGCGCGGCAAAGCAGACGTCGGTCTGCATGCGCGCGTTGGCGTTCAGCATCACGTAGCCCAACCCTTCCGCCGAGCCGACCCATTCGCCGATAATCGCGCCGATGGGCGCGACGGCGGCGGCCATGCGCAACCCGGAACCAAAGGCCGGCAGCGCCGCCATCAGCCGCACATGGCGCAGTTGTGCCCAGGGGGAAGCGCCCATGGTGCGGGCCAGATCGAGATAATCGTTATTGACCCGGCGCAGCCCATCGAAGAACGCGGAGGTGACCGGGAAGAAGATCACCAGTACCGCCATCGCCACTTTGGCGCTCATGCCAAAGCCGAACCACAGCACCAGCAGCGGCGCCAGCGCAAACACCGGTATCGCCTGGCTGGTCAGCACCAGCGGCATCAGCCAGCGTTGCAGACGGGGCGAATAGATCATGCATAGCGCCAGCGCGGCGCCGAGCAATACCCCAATCCCCAGCCCGCAGGCAATTTCCGAGGCGGTGATCAGCGTGTGATAAGCAAGATAGGCGCGCCCGCTCCACAGCGCCTGCGCCACCGCAGAGGGGGAAGGCAGCAAAAAGGCGGGAATATCGCCCAACGTGATGAGCCACCACAGCAGCAGTAAACCGGCGAACACCGTCAGGCTGCGGCGCACCCGCGACAGGCGGTTTTCAACCCGTAGCTTCATTCGGCGGCCCTCATCAGTTGCTGCAATAGCTCGCCCTGGCTTTTCAGCAGATGGGGATCGTCCGGCGCGCGCGGCGGCAGGCCGCTGATGACGTGCGTATCGTCAATGCCGGCAGGGTAGCGGGAGATCACCAGCAGGCGATGGCTCAGGCGGCAGGCCTCCATCGGATCATGGGTAATCAGCAGCACGGTATGCTGCGCCAACAGCTCGGCCGCCAGGGTTTGGATCATGGCGCGGGTGATGGCGTCCAGCGCCGAAAAGGGTTCGTCCATCAGCACAATCGGCTGGCGTTCATACAGCGTGCGCGCGATGGCGGCGCGCTGGCGCATGCCGCCGGACAACGCCGAGGGCAGGGCTTTGGCGTAACCGCTCAGCCCTACGCGCTCGAGCAGATGCCCGGCCCATTCCCGGTCAGCTTTTTCACCGCGTAGCCGCGCACCGAGGCTGATGTTTTCGGCGACGGTCAGCCACGGATAGAGCAGGTCCTTTTGCCCCATATAGGCGATGCGGCCGGCTATCGGCAGGCCATCGCTGCCGGTCACCTCACCGTCGGTGGGCCGCATCAGCCCGGCGATAATCTTCAGCAGGCTGGTTTTGCCCGCGCCGCTGGCGCCGAGCAGGGCGACAACGCTGCCGCCGGCAATATCGAAACTCAGCCGATCGAAAATCACCTGCCGGCCAAAACGCAGGCTGAGATCCCGCACCTGAATGCCGGGCGGCGCGATGCGGTCACTCATGAGGCGTTCAACCCCATCTGCCAGAAGGCGGACTCCAGCCGGGTGGCGGTGGTGAAAATCCCCGCAAGCTCTGCAAAGCGGCTTTCTGCGCCACGCTGCCGGCCCACGCTCTCCAGCAGGTCGAGGGCCGCCTGCACGCCGGCCAGGTAGTTTTTATCGCCATAGTTGCGGATCCACGAGGCGTAAGGATTGCCCTCCATCACCGTCGCCGGGTCGTCAAGCAGGCGCAGGCCAATCTCGGCATAACCTGCGACGCAGGGCATCAGCGCCGCCAGCAGATCCAGCGCATCGCCGGAGTGGCCGATATCGAGCACATAGCGGGTGTAGTTCAGGGTTTCCGCCGCCTCGGGTTCGGCGGCAATCTCGGATTCGCCCAGCCCCCAACCGGCGCAGTAAGCCAGATGCAAAGGCAGTTCGGCGACGATGGCATTGAGCGAAGCGGTGGCCGCGCGCATCTCCGGCAGCGTGCGCAGCTTGCTCACCAGCAGGGCGTAGGCGCGGGCGAAGTGGATCAGGAACAGATAATCCTGGGTCAGATAGCGGCGGAACGCGGATTCAGGCAGCGTGCCGGCGGCCAGTTGCCGAATAAAAGGATGAGCAACGTAGTCCTGCCAGTCCGCGTCTGCCTGTTGGCGCAGCCGGCCGTAAAGACCGTTATCGAAAAGGGGAGTAAACATGGGACCTCCAAAAGTGAGTGGAGATCCGGGCGCGCTGAGGTATGAACAGGCAATGACCGAGAGAGTGATTGCCGACCCGTCCCTTCGCTGGCATGACCCAGATCAGGTTCAAAGGGTTCGGCTTGCGCCATCTCAGCCCGTAACAGGACACCCCTCGGAGGAGCCTGTTATACGATATTTGCTTTTTGATTACAATGCTCGGACGAGGGGGAACGACGGGAGCGGCAATCGGTTCGTTTAGTGCGGTTCGCGACGATTTCTCTGGCACCGGCGGCGGCATTTTTGCACTGTAATCCGGTAATGTTGACTCTGAGGAACACTCCCATGAAGAAGATCGGCTTTCTCTCTTTTGGTCACTGGACGCCTTCGGCACAGTCCGGCACCCGTTCGGCGGCGGATGCGCTGCTGCAATCCATCGATCTTGCGGTCGCCGCAGAGGAGCTCGGGGCGGATGGCGCCTATTTCCGCGTGCATCACTTCGCCCGCCAGCTCAGTTCCCCGTTCCCGCTGCTGGCCGCCGTCGGCGCCAAAACTCAGCGCATTGAGATCGGCACCGGCGTGATCGATATGCGCTATGAAAACCCGCTTTATATGGTGGAAGACGCCGGAGCCGCCGATCTGATTTCAGGCGGACGGCTGCAACTCGGCATCAGCCGCGGTTCGCCCGAGCAGGTTATCGAAGGCTGGCGCTATTTTGGCTATACGCCCGCAGAAGGCGAGACCGAGGCCGATATGGCCCGTCGCCACACCGAGGTGCTGCTCGATGCGCTGCGCGGTGAGGGCTTTGCCGAGCCGAACCCGCAGCCGATGTTCCCCAATCCGCCGGGGCTGCTGCGCATCGAACCTTTTTCCGCCGGCCTGCGCGATCGCATCTGGTGGGGGGCCAGCTCCAACGCCACGGCGGTGTGGGCGGCAAAACTGGGGATGAACCTGCAAAGCTCGACGCTGAAAAACGACGAAACCGGCGAGCCCTTCCACATTCAGCAGGCCAAGCAGATCCGCGCTTACCGCGCCGCCTGGAAAGAGGCGGGCCACCCGCGTGAACCGCGCGTGTCGGTAAGCCGCAGCATCTTTGCGCTGATGAACCAGCAGGACCGCAGCTACTTCGGCGGCAGCGGCAAGGAAGGCGATCAGGTCGGGTATATCGACCAGCAAACCCGGGCGATTTTTGGCCGCAGCTACGCCGCCGAACCGGAAGAACTGATCAAACAGCTGGCGCAGGACGAAGCCATTGCCGAGGCGGACACCTTGCTGTTAACCGTGCCTAACCAGTTGGGCGTCGATTACAACGCGCACGTGATTGAATCGATCCTCACCCATGTCGCTCCGGCGCTGGGCTGGCGTTGATGTCTCAACAATAAAGGAAGCTGGCCATGTCTCGTATTTTCATTACCGGCTCGGCGGACGGGCTGGGGCGCGCGGCAGCGGAAACCTTGCTGGGCGAAGGGCATCAGGTGATCGTTCACGCGCGCGAGCCAGGCCGGCTTCACGGCGTGCGCGATTTGCTGGACCGCGGCGCGCTGGCGGTCACCGGCGATTTGTCTGATCTGCAGCAGACTCGAGAGGTGGCCGAACAGGTGAACCGCATCGGGCGTCCGGATGCGGTCATTCACAATGCCGGTGTCTTCACCGGGCCGCAGGTGCTGGCGGTCAACGTGATTGCGCCTTATCTGCTGACGGCGCTTATCGCTCGCCCGTCGCGTTTGGTGTATTTGAGCAGCAGCATGCATTTTGACGGCCGCGCCGCGTTGGAAAAGGTGGACTGGCGCGGGCACGCAGCCGTCTCCTATTCGGACAGCAAACTGTGGGTGACGGCGCTCGCCGCCGCCGTAGCCCGGCGTTGGCCGGGCGTGGTCAGTAGCGCGGTCGATCCCGGCTGGGTGCCGACCAAGATGGGCGGCGAAAATGCGCCCGACGATCTGCGCCTGGGGCACCTGACGCAAGAGTGGCTGGTCACCAGCGAAGATGCGCAGGCCGGCGTTTCCGGCGGTTATTGGCATCACCAGCGCCGTCTGGAGCCGCATGCCGCCGCGCGCGATCCGGCTTTTCAGGATGCGCTGTTGGCGGAACTCGAACGCGTTACCGGCGTTGCGCTGGCGATATCCTGAGCGGAAAATCGGTGGCGCCAGGGTGGCATGAAATGCGCGTTATTGACTTATTTTGCTCAAATTGTATTTTAAAGCCATGCATACATTCCTGATTATCGTCCCCGAAGGGGGCATGCTGTTTGAGTCGGCGGGTATCGCCGACATCCTGATGCAAGCCAACCGCTTGAGGCCCAACGACGCTCCGCTCTATCGGATTGAGGTTGCCACCACGCAATCTCATCGGGTGGTGCATGGGTCATCAGGATTGAATTTGCTGGCCGATCACCGCCTTGCCGATCTCGACCCTGAACAGGAACGTGACACTGTCATTGTCACCGGAAAGGGGGCGACCGAGGAAGAAGGCGCGTTTGTCGCAGACTGGCTGCGTCGCGCCGCCCCCAACGCACGCCGTATCGCTTCCGTTTGCGGCGGGGCCTTGTTGCTTGCCGAGGCCGGTTTGCTCGAAGGGCGCCGGGCGACGACGCACTGGCGCTTGCTGGATACCCTGCAATCTCGTTTCCCGAAGGTGAAGGTCGAAAACGGGCCGATCTACGTTCAGGACGGGCCCGTCTGGACCTCCGGCGGCGTCAGCTCCGGTTTCGATCTCACTCTGGCGCTGGTGGAAGACGATTACGGTTTTATTCAGGCACGCGAAGTGGCGCAAGATCTGGTGATGTTTCTTCGTCGCCCCGGCGGGCAGTTGCAGTTCAGCCGCTATCCGTTGAATCAGGCCAAAACGCCTGGCCCGATCCGCGATCTCCAGTCCTGGATCCTGGAAAACCTGGACGGCGATCTTTCCGTTGAGAAACTGGCCGAAAGGGTCGCCATGAGCCCGCGAAACTTTACGCGCGTCTTCACCCGCGAGACCGGCATCTCCCCCGCCAAATTCGTCGAAGAAGGGCGCTTGCATACCGCCCGGCAGCGCCTGGAGCAGAGTGCGGAAGGCATCGAGCATATCGCCGTGACCACCGGCTTCGGCAATGGCCTCAACCTGCGGCGCGTGTTCGAAAGAAACCTGCAACTGACGCCTACCGAGTACCGCGATCGTTTCCACTCGCGCAATTTGGCGTAAATTGATCTATAAACGTCATTTACGCCATGCGTCTCTCCCGGCTAGATTGGCAGGCAGAGACAATAACGAAGGGGTAGATCATGGTCAAAGTAGGCATTAACGGTTTCGGCAGAATCGGGCGCAATGTTTTACGTGCGGCATTAGGGCGCAGTGACTTTCAGGTTGTCGCGATCAACGATTTGACCGACAGCAAAACTCTGGCGCATCTGCTGAAATACGACTCGCTGTCAGGCACCTTGGCCGCCAGCGTCGAGGCCGGTGAAAACCAGCTGCTGCTGGATGGCCGACCGATTCATGTTTTCTCTGAAAGAGATCCTGGCGCAATCCCGTGGAACAGCGTCGGCGTCGACATCGTGATCGAAGCGACGGGCTTTTTTACCGACAAAAGCCAGGCCGAGGTGCACATCACGAAAGGTGGCGCCAAGCGCGTTATCATCTCGGCGCCGGCCAAGAACGACGACATCACCATAGTGATGGGCGTTAACCATCAGGATTACGATCCGGCCAGGCATCGGGTGGTCAGTAACGGCAGTTGCACCACCAACGGGCTGGCGCCTGCTGCGCAGGTGCTGCATCAGACCTTCGGCATTGAATACGGCCTGATGAACACCACCCACGCCTACACCAATAGCCAGGCGCTGCACGATCAGCCGGAAAAAGATTTACGTGGCGCGCGCGCTGCCGCTCAGTCGATTGTGCCTTACTCCAGCGGCGCGGCCAAAGCGCTCGGCAAGGTGATCCCGGAGCTGGATGGCCGCCTGACCGGCTACTCGCTGCGGGTGCCGGTCCCGGTGGTGTCTATCGTTGATTTAACGGTGACCTTGAAACGCGAAGCGACGAGCGAAGAAATCAACGCCGCCTTCCGCCAGGCGGCGGAGTCGGGGCCGCTCAAGGGGATCCTTGGCTACAGCGACGAACCTTTGGTGTCGAGCGATTATAAAGGCGATCCGCGTTCGTCCATTATCGACGGGCTGTCTACCTTGGTTATCGGCGGCAAGCTGGTCAAGATCCTGGCCTGGTACGACAACGAATGGGGTTTCTCCAACCGCCTGGTCGATCTCGCGTTGCTGATGGAAAAACGCGGGTTGTAGTCGGTTACCCGAGCAGGGGCGCAGTATGCTGCGCCCGCCATGTCAGACGCCAGAAAATCGTCCCCTCAGGGGACGATTTTTTTCAGCGCAGTATCATAACCGCGCGATACGCATTAACTCGTCTTTGGCCCCAGGGGCCACCGCCAGCACCGGCGCGCCGCGCAACAGCTGTTCCCCTTGAGCGTTAAACGGATGCGTCCAGCCGCCGGCTTCGTTCACCAGGCAATAACCCGCCAGACAGTCCCAGGCGTGCATATAAGGTTCGTAATAACCGACCAGCCGCCCGGCGGCGACCCATGCCAGCATCATGGCGCCGGAACCGTTGCGGAAGAAATTGCCGCCGACCGCCGTGATCTCGGCGGCGATTTCACCGACGCGTTCAGGCGCCACATAGCTGTTGGCACCAAACCCGGTGATGTGGTTTTGCAAGGTGCGCGCCGGATCCACATGCAGCGGTTTGCCATTGAGCGTGGCACCCGCGCCTTGCGCCGCGACGAAGCATTCCTGTTGGCAGGGTGCCATGATCACGCCGATCACCGGCTCGCCCTGATAAATGACGGCAATGGACACGCACCAGTTCGGCATGCCGTTGACGAAGGGGCTGGTGCCGTCAATCGGATCGACCACCCAGTGATAGCCCGAGCCACCGGGTTGCAGGCCGAACTCTTCACCGAGAAAACCGTCGTCCGGAAACGCCTGGGCGATCTGTCCGCGGATCAGCAGCTCGACCTCGCGATCGGCAATCGATACCACGTCCTGCGCATCGCGTTTGGTTTCGATCACCAGGCTTTCGCGACGGTTGAAATAGTCCAGCGCCTTGGCTCCCGCCTCGCGCGCCACCCGTTCGGCCAGCGCCAGACGCCGGGAGATTTGTTCGTTCATAGCAGATCCTTAAAGTTGCGGGCCGTCACTGGGCAATCAGTGCCAGCCCCTGAGGTTTGAAATCAATGGCCACGCGCGTGGCCGGCGCCAGTTGGAGTTCCATCTGCACATCGACGATAAACAGAGCGCCGAGGTCGGTCTTCACTTCATACTCGATATGGTCTCCGAGCCAGGTGCTGTGGGTCACCTCGCCGTTCAATGCGCCGGACTGTTCCGCATGCAGAGTAATAAACTGCGGCCGCACGGACAGTTGCGCGGCGCCGGGGCGCGCTTTGGCACCCGGCACCCGATACTGACGGCTACCCAGGCTGATGAGCGCTTCGCCACCGTCCACCCGTTCAACGTCACAGGGCAGGATATTGGCCTCACCCATGAAATCGGCGATAAACACCGACGCGGGCGAGTGATAAAGCTCCTGCGGCGCACCCTGCTGGGCAATATGCCCTTCTTTCATGACGATAATCTTATCGGACACCGCCAGCGCTTCTTCCTGATCGTGGGTCACGTACACCGCAGTGAACCCGAGGCGCTGTTGCAAATCGCGGATCTCGGTACGTACGCGGCGCCGCAGCCGCTCGTCAAGATTGGATAAGGGCTCATCGAGCAGCAGTACCTGCGGCTCCAGCACCAACGCGCGCGCCACGGCGATGCGTTGCTGCTGGCCGCCGGACAGTTCGGCGGGCAGGCGCTTGCCCATGTTTTCCAGCCCGACCAGCTTCAGCCCTTCGTGCGCCCGATCCAGCGCTTCTTTGCGCGGCAGCTTGCTGGCGAGCAGGCCGTACATGACGTTGTCCAGCGCGTTCATATGCGGGAACAGCGCGTAGGATTGAAACACCATCGCCACGTCGCGCTCGTTGGCGGGCAGATGGGTCACCTCTTTGCCGCCGATCAGGATGCGCCCGGCGGTCGGGTGCTCCAGGCCGGCCAGCAGGCGCAGGGTGGTGGTTTTGCCGCAGCCCGAGGGGCCGAGCAGCGTCACCAGCGTGCCTGGTTCGACGGTAAGCGAGAGGCCGGGCAGGGCGGTGAAATCGGCAAACTGTTTGGTGACGTTTTCAAACACCACCGAGCCGGAACGAATGGCGGTCATACGGCAGTCTCCTGTTGTAAGGCCGGCGGCGATGCCACCGGCGGTGTGGCGATACGGGATACGCGGCGCAGGCGACGTTCGCCGACCAGCAGCTGGAAAGTGAGGATCACCGCCAGCATCACCACGATAAGCACGGAGGAGTAGGCGATAGCCACGCCGTATTCCCCGTTTTCGACCAGCCCGACGATGTAGGAGGTGGCCATGTTGTACTGGGCGCTGACCAGAAAAATCACCGCGCTGATGGAGGTAATCGCCCGCACGAAGGCATAGACCAGGGCTGCGCTGATGGCGGGTTTCAACAGCGGTAAAATCACTTTGCGCAGGGTGCGGAAGCTGCCGGCGCGCAGCGTCAGCGACGCTTCATCCAGGCTGCGGTCCAATTGGCTCATGGCCGCGATGCCGCCGCGCACGCCCACCGGCATGTTGCGGAACACAAAGCAGGCGACCAGGATCAGGGCGGTGCCGGTGATTTCCAGCGGCGGCAGGTTATACGCCATGATGTAACTGACGCCGATCACCGTGCCGGGGATGGCAAAGCTGAGCATCAACATAAACTCGAAGGTCTGGCGGCCGGCAAACTTCTGCCGCACGATAAGCCAGGCGGTGAGCAGGCCGACGATGGCCGTGAGCGGCGCGGCGATCAGCGCGATTTCCAGGGTGGTCCAGAACGAGTTCCAGGCGACGCCGGTCCAGAGGATCTGGCCGCCGCTCCACTGGAAGCCGAATGCGCGGGTGTAATGCGCCAGGGTCAGGCTGTTGTCCAGCCCCCACGACTGAACAAAACCGCCGATTAAAATCATGCCGTACACCACCAGCGTGAACAGGCCCCAGGGGATCACCAGCCCGTAAACGCCATAGCGCAGCCCGCGCGGCAGGCCGCAGTGCATGCCGGAATCGCCTTTGCCGGTCACGGTGGCGAAGCTTTTTCCCGCCAGCCACAGGCGTTGCAACACAAAGGCGCTGAGGGTAAAGCACAGCAGGATGATCGCCAGCACCGCCGCGCGGCTCGGATCGTTTTGCGCCCCTACCACCGAGAAGAAGATCTCGGTCGAGAGCACGCCGTGGCTGCCGCCGAGCACCATAGGGTTACCGAAATCCGCCATGCTTTCGATAAAACTGATCAGGAAAGCATTGGCCAGGCCGGGCGCCATCAGCGGCAGCGAAACGTAACGGAAGGTGCGCCAGCGGTTGGCGCGCAGCGTTTGCGAGGCTTCTTCCAGCGAAGGGCTGACGCCTTCCACCACGCCAATCAGCACCAAAAAGGCGATCGGAGTGAAAGAAAGCACCTGGGCAATCCAGATCCCGGTCAGGCCGTACAGCCAACGCCCCGGCTCGATGCCGAACAGGGTGGAAAGCAGCTCGGTGACGATGCCGGAACGGCCAAACAGCAGCATCAGCGCCAGGCCAATGACGAACGGCGGCGTGATGATCGGCAGCACGCTGAGCAGGCGCAGCCCTTTCTTGAACGGCAGCGGCGTGCGGGTGGCGGCCAGCGCAAAGGCCAGGCCGAGCAGCGTCGATCCGCCGGCGGTCATCAGCGCCAGCCACAGGGTGCGCCAGGCGGTGCCGCAACTGCCGCCTTTCAGGCAACCGAGGCTCCAGATCGCCGGATCCTGCATATTGGCGATCAGGCCGTCCGGTTTAAACGCGCCGTCAGCGTCCTGCACCGAGGCGACAAACATGCTCAGTACCGGATAAAGCACGAAGGTGCTGACCAACGCGACCAGCAGCACGATCGAGGACACCACAAAGGCATCTCCCTTCAGCACGCCACGCTCGGCCAACCCAAAAGAGAACAGCAGCAAAAACGCGGTGAGCAACGCAATAGCGCCGGCGCCAAAGGCGGGTTGGCCGTCGCCGAGCGCACCAAACAGCCGCTCGCTCCATTGCCAGTTCCAGCCGCTGTAACCTATGGCGTGGCCTTCAAACAGCAGGAAGAGGATGCCGGCGGCGGCGGCAGACATCAGTAACTGCGAGCGCAACCGGCCCACCTGCAGCAGGCGGCCCAGCGAGCAAACCAGCAGCAACAGCAGCGCAATAGCCAGCCACGGGCGTTGAAAAGCCAGGATTTGCCACAGCGCAGGAGCGCTTTCCCGATCCTGCCACAGCGTATTCAACCAGCTGAAGTCGAAGAATCCGGCTTCCTGGCTGTACCAGGGCAGCAGCAGCAATGCGAGCGCGCCCAGCACAAGAGCCACGTCTAAGCGGCGGTTTTGAGCATTCATCGTAACCTCGATCGTTCATTATTCCTTTTCTGCGAGCCGTGCGGGCGCGGCGTGCCACGCCCGGTTCATCGGCAACGGCAGAAAGTGCGAGAGGGAATGGACGGGAATTACTGCGCGCCGGAGCCGATCTCTTTATCCCAGCGGCTGAGCAGCTCTTTGCGTTTTTCCGTGGCGCCGTAGGTTTTAAAGTCGTAGTCGATCAGTTTGATGTTCTCGAAGCGCGGCGCATATTCCGAGATCGCCGCTTCGCGGTTTGACGGCAATTGGAAGGATTTGGCGTCTTTCATGTGCGATTGTGCTTCGGCACCGAGCGCCCAGTCGTACCACAGCTTGGCATTGGCAAGGTTGCGCGCGCCTTTGACAATCGACATGGAGCCAATTTCAAACCCGGTCCCCTCGCAGGGCGCGATGGCCCTCACCGGGAAACCATCGACCTGCATCGCCACCGCATCGTGCATAAAGACGATGCCTACCGTCGTTTCGCCGCGGGCCGCCGCTTTAACCGGTGCGGAACCCGATTTGGTGTACTGCGAAATATTGGCGTTGAGTTTTTTCAGGTAATCGAAAGCCTTGTCTTCGCCCATGATCTGCACCAGCGTGGCGAGGGTGTTGTAGGCGGTGCCGGAGGAGTTCGGGTTGGCCATCTGGATCTCGCCCTTGTAGGCCGGATCCAGCAGATCGGCCCAGCAGGCCGGGACTTTGAGTTTTTTCTCTGCCAGCAGCTTGGTGTTGTAGCCCCAGCCCAGCGCACCGGCGTAAACGCCCACGGTGCGGTAGTCGGCACTCTCCGCCTGCTTGCGCGCCCAGTCGTGTTGTTGGTCAAGCAGCGGCGATTTATAGGGCTGGGTTAAGCCTTCGTTGGCGGCCTGCATATGGGGATCGCCGGTGCCTGCCCACCAAATATCGGTGCGCGGGTTACGCGCTTCGGTTCGGATGCGTGCATAGGCTTCTCCGGCGGACAGGCGCACCATGCTGACGTTGACATCCGGGTGCTGTTTCTCGAAGAGCGTGGTCATTTGCTCGCAGACCACGACATCGGCGGAGCAGATCATATTCAGTTTTCCGGCGGCGTGAGCCGGCAGGGCCGAGAGCGCGGAGCCGGCGGCGATGACCGCCATCAGGGTGACTCGATGCATGGTGTTCTCCTGGTTTGTGTAGGGTGGCGATACGTTGTCGCCATTTTTTTGCACGTGTGTGCAAATAACTAGAGGATAAAAATTGTGCTGTCAATTGCGATATAGAACAATTCAACCTATTCGTCACAAAAATGAAACAAAATTTCTGCAATAAATTTGCACAGCTTTGCAAAGTGCGGCAAACTTTATCGGAACGCGTAACGGATGGATGTAACCATGGCGGTAGACAAGGCAATGATCAGTGCCAAAGACGTAGCGGAGCTGGCCGGCGTGTCCCGATCGGCGGTGTCGCGCACCTATACGCCCGGCGCCAGCGTCTCGGCGGCAACCCGCGAAAGGGTGATGTGGGCGGCGGAGCAACTGGGCTACCACGTTAATCATTTGGCGCGGGGATTGGTGCGCAATCGCAGCGGCATTGTCTGCCTGATCGTGTCCGAACTGGCGACCCCTTACCGGGCCAGCCTGGTGCGATTGCTGACCCAGCATTTGCAGGCGGCGGGAAAGATCGCCATGTTGATTAACACCGATCGTTCCGACGACAGCGTGTCCCAGGCGTTGCAGCAGGCGATTAACTTCCGCGCCGATGCGTCTTTTGTCCTCTCCGGCATGCCGGACAGCGCCATCGCCCGCCTGTGCCACCGGCACGGCCAGCGGCTGGTGCTGATTAACCGCAATGATGCGCTACCGGGTTCGCTCAGCATCAACCTGGATAACGAAGAAGCGGCCGGCGCGGTGATGATGGCGTTTGTCCGCGCCGGTTGCCGGCGGATCGCCTTTGCCAACTCGCTGGCGGGCACGCCAAGCCTGATGGCCCGCGAACGCGGTTTTCTCCAGGCGGCGGAAGCGGCGGGGCTGGCGGTGAGCGTCGAGCGCTTTGGCACCACGTCGTACGAGAGCGGGCAAATTCTGGCGCACCGGCTGTTAACCCGTCGGGAGCGGCCTGATGCGGTGTTCTGCGTCACCGATCTGCTGGCCTGCGGTTTTATGGATGAGGCGCGCCATCGCTTTGCGTTGCGCATTCCGGAAGATCTTTGCGTGGCCGGGTTCGATGATATCCCGCAGGCGGGCTGGTCATCCTACAACCTCACCACCTTTACCCAACCGGTGGAGCAGTTCGCTCGGGAGGCGGTGGCATGGTTGGTGGCGGAAGAGG
Source organism: Serratia sp. 22264 (assembly GCF_052045345.1). Classification (NCBI taxonomy): domain Bacteria; kingdom Pseudomonadati; phylum Pseudomonadota; class Gammaproteobacteria; order Enterobacterales; family Yersiniaceae; genus Serratia; species Serratia sp. 22264. The sequence continues at coordinate 2,132,347 of NZ_JBQEOY010000001.1, read as the reverse complement.
AGAACGAAGAGAACATGGCACCGGCGTTGGGGCAGGAAATGCCGGGCGAAACGCGGATGTACCATGCCGACTTCATTTGGCGCAGCACCATTCGCGGCGGCTGAGAGCGGGGCGGTTCAGCCTGCTCTCCGCGCACGTTTCTTTTTCGGCAAATAATGCGGCCGCGCCGTGTGGCCGATCACAAATTGCGCCCGGACGCGGTGAAAAGTTCTCCCCGGTATTTAGTCTGAGATAACCAACCGTTGATAACCGGTGCGCTGATACCTGCCGGCCATGCCCCTGCACCGGGCGCTCAACCCAGTGTATGATGAGGGCCCGCATCAGCAACGGTTATTCCCACCGTGCCGCCACAGGAGAACGACTCGTGAATCAGAGCCAGCGCGAACACATTGCTACGGTAATGGCCAGCCTCAGCAACAAGGCGCATTTGCTGGCCCCGCGTTTCCATGAACAGACTATTCGCGACTCCTGGCAGCGCTGCGTGGAACATCATGGCCTTGATCCCCGCCGCATGCAGGAAGCGCGCATCTTGCCGTGGCATGAGCTGCGGGAACACCGCCAGGAAATGGAAGAGTTTCGTCACATTGCCCACCACGGCCTGACGGTGTTGTATCAGCAGATTGCCGCCGCCGGCTACGTGGTGCTGTTGACCGATGCGCGCGGTATCACCGTGGATTACCTGGGGGACGCCAATGCGGAAATCAGCCTGCGTCGTGCCGGGCTGTTCCTCGGGGCGCAGTGGACGGAAGCCTGCGCAGGCACCTGCGCCGTGGGCACCGCGCTGGCCACCGGCAAGGCGCTAACGGTGCATCAGGCCGATCATTTCGACGCCACCCATATCCCGCTGACCTGCACCGCCGTTCCCCTGTTCGATCCGCAGGGGCAGTTAAACGCCATTCTTGATATTTCCGCGCTCAGCTCACCGCAACCAAAATCCAGCCAGCAGTTGGCGCTACAGCTCGCTAAAATTTATGCGCATCAGATTGAAAATGCCTGGTTTGAGCACCGGCATCGCGGCGATTGGGTGCTGAAACTCAGCCCGGCATCGTCGTTTGTTGAGGTCAGCCCGGATTTCCTGATCGCCTTTGATGCCGCCGGCAAAGTGGTGGGGCATAACCACCGCGCCCAGCGCATGCTGGAAAACGAGCTGGGCATCGCCGCGCCGCCGGTACACTGCCGCAGCACGCTGCTCGGCCGGCCGATTGAACAACTGTTTAATACGTCCATCGACAGTCTTCCCGATTGGCTGGCCAGCGCCAGCGGGCAGCAGGGTACGCTCGAACGCGCCCGCAGCGGGGAGAAACTCTACGTTACCGCCGTGCAGCCCGTTCGGCGTGCGCCACGTAAGGCCGCAGCCAGCCAGGGCGCGTTACCTCCGGCGCTGGCCGCGCTGAACGGCGGCGACGCGGCGTTGCAGCTCCAGCTCCAGCGTGCCGCCCGGCTGCTGGAGGCGCCGCTGCACCTGATGGTTCACGGTGAAACCGGCTGCGGGAAAGAGTTTTTTGCCAAAGCCTTTCACCAGGCAAGCAACCGCCGCCATCGGGCGTTTGTGGCGGTGAACTGCGCCGCGATCCCGGCGGCGCTGATTGAGAGCGAACTGTTCGGCCATCTGCCCGGCAGTTTCTCCGGCGCAGGCAGTAAAGGGCGGCGCGGGCTGATCCAGGAAGCCGACGGCGGCACGTTGTTCCTTGATGAGATAGGCGATATGCCGCTGGAGATGCAAACCCGGTTGCTGCGGGTGTTGGCGGAGCAGGAGGTGTTGCCGGTGGGGGCCTCGCGTCCGGTATCGGTGGATATCCGCGTGATCTCCGCGTCGCACCACGCGTTGGATCAACTGGTGCAGGAAGGGCGTTTTCGTGCCGATCTGTTCTACCGTTTGCAGGGGGCGCGTATCTCGCTGCCTGCGTTACGCCAGCGCAGCGACCTCGACTGGCTGGTGGATAAACTGCTGGCCGGTAAGGCGCAGCTCTCCGCCGCCGCGCGTCGCCGCCTGCATCAGCACCGTTGGCCGGGCAACCTGCGTGAACTGAGCAATGCGCTGGATTACGCCGCCGCACTCTGCGATGGGGGCCGCATCGAGGCCACCGATCTGCCGGAAGGGTTGACGGCGGCGATCCCCGCCAGCCCGCTGCCGATGGTTAACGCCGAAGCCGATGCGGCACTGCCGCCAGAGGCACAGTTGTTGATCCAATATCTGCGTGCCGCCCGCTGGAACCACAGCGCCGTCGCACGGCAAATGGGCATCAGCCGAATGACGCTCTATCGCCGCATGCAGCGCTTCGGCATTCAGTCGCCGGTGCATGACTAACCCCGCCTTATATGAGTGGTGGACAAGGGGAGATGATGAAGGATGTTTCTCAGGCTGCCGCCGTTAACGGCGGCCGGTTTTCACTGCAGCCATCGCGGCTGATGTTTTTTCCGGACCCTACGCAGGCCGAAGCCGGCCTGTTTGCCCGCGCTGCCGCCGGAGAGGCGGTGGCACAGCTGTGGCACTCGCCGCTGTCGCTGGTGGTTCCGGGCAGCTATAAGCGTTTTGCCGCGCTGGAATCGGCGCGCCAACAGTTTGCCGCAGACGGGTGTCCGGTGTTTTTGCGTAAGTCCGGCGGCGGGCTGGTGCCGCAGGGGCCCGGCATCGTGAACGTCAGCCTGGCATACCCGATAGCGCGCACTCTGGGTGAAGCGGCAGAAGAGGTGTATGAGCATTTGTGCGCCATTCTTCGCAGTGCGCTGGCCGCCCGGGGCGTAGTGGCCCACTGGCAGGCGGTGGAAGGATCCTTCTGCGACGGGCGCTTCAATCTTGCCTGCGGCGACGGGGCGGCGGCGCGTAAAATCGCCGGTACCGCCCAATATTGGCGGCCGGTGGCGAGTCAACCTGCCGACGAGGCGCGGCGGCACGTGGTGCTGGCCCATGCGGCGCTGTTGGTGGATTGTGATTTGGCGGCGGCACACCGTTATGCCAATCAGTTTGAGGCGGCATTGGGCAGTGGGCGGTATTATCAAGCGGAGAAAACCGTTAGCGTGGCGCAAATGGCGCCGGACGTTACCCACGATCTCCGCGACGAGATAGTCGATGCGCTAGGGGCGGCGATCCTGCGTTCCCCGGCACCGTTGTAACCTTGCGGGGCGCTCGGAATTGCGTCTTGAGCTTAGATGGCGGACCGAGGGGCCGCCATCTCGTCATACCTGCGATACCTTTTACTGCGGTGGACGCACCAGGATTTTAACCTGTTGTTTTTCTTTCACCAGCGCTTCAAAACCCTGCTCCACCAAATCAGCCAGTTCGATACGCTTGGTCACCAGCTTGTCGGCCTGGAAGTAGCCCTGGGTCATCAGATCCATCACCGCCGGGAAAATATGGCGATAAGCGATAATCCCTTTGACTGAACGTTCGCTGAGCACCACTTTGTTCGGATGGAATGCCGCTTCCCCTTCCCAGATGGAGACGATAATCGTCTCGCCTTCGTAGCGAGTGCTGTCGATGCACTGTTTTAGCACCACCGGCACGCCGGTCACTTCAAACGCCACGTCAACGCCACCCGCGCTCAGCTCGCGTATTGTGGCGACGGCATCGTCTTTGCTGGGGTCGATCACCACTTTCGCCCCCAGTTCGCGCGCTTTTTCTGCCCGCTGAGGTGACAGCTCGACCACATAAATTTCTGCCGCACCGGCCGCGCGCAATGCTTCAATCACCAGCAGGCCGATGGGGCCGGCACCGAAGACGGCCGCTTTATCCCCGGCTTTCAATTTGCTCATCCGCACCGCATGAAGGGCTACCGCCGCAGGCTCTACCAACGCACCTTGCTCATAGCTGAGCGCATCGGGCATGCGGTGTACCATATGCTCGTCTACCATGGTAAAGGAGGAGAAGCCGCCGCCACCGCCGGACAGACCGTGGAAACCCAGATCGGCGCACAGGTTATATTTGCCTTCGCGGCAGGCTTCGCACTGCCGACAAGCCAGGATCGGCTCTACGACCACGCGGTCGCCGGCTTTGAATTTCGTCACGCCGCGACCCACGTCCACCACTTCACCGGAAAACTCATGGCCCATGACGATAGGCGCGATGTCATGGCTTAGCTTGTGAGGTTTGCCTACCGGGGCAAAAATCGGTCCGGCGAGGTATTCGTGCAGGTCGCTGCCGCAAATTCCGGTCCAGGCTACCTTGATTTTCACCTTACCGGCGGAAACCTGAGGTTCTTCAATATCATCAATACGGATGTCGCGCGCCTGATACCAACGAGCTGCTTTCATCATCTTCCCCTTGAAATTAACCGTAAACCTGCCTCGGCGGCCGATACGTCGGTGGCCGGGACAGAGACTCAACGCAGGAGATAGCGAAAAACGTGCCAATGTGACGATTCAGGGAAAAGTGTTGTTATTTCAGCGAGTTGTCTTGTTTCTGTTAACGGCGTTACCCGTTACAGGCGTATGATGAGACACCTGTAACAGATACGGGTGTAACAGGGCGCTTATACCTGGTGAAGCCTCTTATCCCCGTCGGTGCCGGTGTTCATGTGTTTGTGATGTTTGTGATGCGAGCCGGGAACCGCTCCAGCACCGTTGCCGCCATCTCCTCCGTTACCGCCATTGCCGCCATTGCCGCCGTTGCCGCCGTTGCCGCCATTGCCGCCGTTGCCGCCGTTGCCGCCCATACCACCCATGCCGCCACCCATGCCGTTGCCGGGGGCTCCGTCGCCTCCTTTCCCACCATCCTGACAGCCCGAGCCAGGGACGCCGTTTTTACCGTTCTGACCGTTAGGGGAGTTGTCTTGCCCGTTTTGGCCGTTTTGGCTTTCGCAGGCGGAGAGCTGAATGGCGACCGAGGTTCTGGCCTCACTTGATTGCGGTATGGAAAGGAAAACACCGGAAGAAAAGGGGATAAGAAATAATAAATTTCGTAGTTTCAACATAGAAATTTCATCCTTGTCATTGATAGCCACCTCAATGGGCGGGGCCAACGGGCACCCAGGTAATATTCTGCTTCGGTCATTAATGGTCGTCAATAAATGCAGGGGCAATGGAAAGCCGGTCAGCCCGCCGGGCTCTGCCCGGCAAATTGTCGCTCTGCGGAAGGATCGACGACGCTATTCCCTTATGTTACGTGCAGATATATTTTTTCCAAGCTCAGGTATACTCCCAAAAAACGGGCTGTCCGTCGTACATAACGCTGGCGGCAGGGGCCTACATCGGGCAACAGAGGTGCGAACGCCTATGGTGAATGCTACACCCTCCATCAAGCTTAGAAGCTTTCTCCAGATGGCCCCTTATCTGGCCATGCGTGGAGTGTCTGCGTTGGAGTTCTTTCAGCGCCTTGGTATTTCCCCCAATATTTTCCAAAACCCTGATATATGGATACCGCGAGCAGCCTGTTTTCGTATCGCCAATGAAATGGCATCCGTCGCGGGTGATCCATTCGGCGGCGCCTATGTGGGACATCTGACCGAAATACGTGCGCTCGGGGCCTGGGGCGACATGATATTGGGGTCAACGAACATTGCTCAGGCCTGCGCAATGGCGGCGACCCATGCGGCCTTACTGCATCAGGGAGGTGAAGTAAAAATCATCACCGAAGGCCGTACAACAAAAATGATCCACCAATTCACAGGGCAATATGAAGCTGATCCGAGGCAATTTATTCTTGGCAGCCTCGCGGTGCTTAGAAAGGTGCCTCTCATGTCCGGTGAGCCCGCCTCTATTCGCGTACATGTTAAAACCTCAAGAGAAAGGGGGGACGACGCGCTGGAAGAATGTTTAGGCCCGAATCTCGTCATGAACGCTGAGTACAACATGATCGAGTTCGATCGTGATTTGCTCGAGATCCCCCTGAAACATATTCGGGATGACGCCTGGAAAACCACCGAGGCCCTGAAATCGACCATTGACACGGCATCGGTGCTTCACCAGCGGATATCGGATCTGGAGCAGGCCAAACTTGAAATGATTTCAAAAAGCGTTGGGTTGTCCACACGCACTCTGCAGCGACGCCTTAAATATTGCGGTGTCGAATTTGAGGCTTTGCGTGACGAGACGCGCCGCGGCGAAGCACTCCAGCTGATTGCCAGTGGCAGATATACCGCGACCGAAATTGCCTATATGGTGGGTTATAGCGATCCAGCGCATTTTACCCGAGCGTTTAAACGTTGGACGGGGGAAACCCCGTCGCTTTATCGTTCTGCCCTTAAAAAAGGGTGACCATCAGCGTCACTGTCGCTCCATCAAACGATGAACTCTGGGGTTGGCGTCCTGGCGCACCTGGAGTCATCCTCCCTCCTTCAACGTGGTGCCACTTCTACCTGTCTGCGCGAAGAGACAAGTGGCATGAGATCCCGATATTTTGCTCGTATGTACGGCTCCCTGCTTGAGTTTTTTCCTAATTATCGCGAGACGCCAAACGGCCGTATCACCGCAATTCGGTTTCCCTGAGTGACGCCGCACAACCTTCCTCCTCTTCACAAAGCTTGTTAACAGGAGGAATAGCGCTGGGAGAACGTCATCTTTGGCGTGAAATGGCAAGTCTCAATAGGAAGTTTCTTATATTGTCTGAGGGGGCGATTTCAAGCTCAGCTCGCGGTGCTGCCAGCGATCCACGAGAAAGAAAAGTTTGAAACTGAGAACTTGCATCAATTTTCATATCATCGGGGGGTTTACATGTCATATCTATCCACGGCCGGCATCGTTGCGTTCACGTTGGCAACATTCGGGATCGCAAACGCTCAATCCGTTTCTGGTGAGACGGTATCGGTTGGTGTCGATAATTTTATCCGTGCCGAGTCCGATCTTTATATGGGCAATATGGTGGCGGACGGCGGATTGGGGCGCTTTGTGCATAGCCGCGAACCGATTTCCATTGACGCGCAGAGCGTCATCCGCATGAATCGGGACACGCTCTACTCGAGTGCGGTGTTCGATCTCGATGCCGGCCCGGTCACGATCACCTTGCCGGAGGCCGGTAAGCGATTCATGTCGATGCTGGTGGTCAACGAAGACCACTACGTTCCCGCCGTCTTTTATGGCGCCGGCCGCCATACGTTGACGAAGGAGGAGGTCGGCACTCGTTATGTTTTCGTCGCTATCCGTACGCTGGTCGATCCTGCCGATCGCCAAGACGTTGAGCAGGTGCATGCACTACAAGATGCCATCAAGGTTAGCCAGGCTCAGATAGGGGAGTTCGTGGTACCGAAATGGGATCCGGCGAGTCAGAAAAAGATGCGCGATGCCTTGCTGGTTCTCGGGGATACGCTCCCCAACTACAACCAGGCATTTGGCACCAAGAGCACGGTCGATCCTATTCAGCATTTGATCGCGACGGCGTCCGGATGGGGAGGCAATCCGAGCAAGGATGCGATTTATCTCGGCGGCGTGATGCCGAAGAATGACGGGAAAACCGTTTATCGGCTCAAGGTCGGGCATGTACCGGTGAAGAGTTTTTGGTCCGTGAGCGTTTATAACGCCAAGGGTTATTTCGAGAAAAACCCGTATGACGCCTATTCGCTAAATAACCTCACCGCCCAAAAAAGCGATGATGGTTCGATTGTGATCCAATTTGGTGGTTGCGACGGCAAAATTGCGAATTGTCTGCCGACCATGCCTGGTTGGAACTACACGGTCAGGCTTTATCAGCCTGAGGACGAAATCCTGAATGGTCAATGGCATTTCCCGGAGCCGCAGTGATCCGCCCGGTATTTTCCTGAACCTGTTTTTTTACTTTTTCTCCCTTAATTGTGCCGTTTGACACAATTAGGAATAAGAAAAATCTGTATTAAAAATATGTCAGGGAGAAACAGGGATGGACGACAGGGATAACGCCGTCTTTGGACATGACGTTCGCTAATGATGGGCGCGGGAAGTGAGAGCGTGTTTTCACTCTCTCTTTGTTTCAATCACCCCTTTTAGCCTGTCGAATTGCACTTTTCGGTAAGCGGTGCGAAGACATAATGCTTTTTCCAGCTGTGCAGGCGCTTTTAAGCAGCCCCTCGCGCACCGGGGTTTTTTGCGCCCTTTTCCGGGCAGGAGGGTTATCCGCAGGCATAGTGTTGGCTATGCCATGACTGAAAAAATAAAAAGTAATTAGCCAAAACCTATTTCCGGTCAAGGGAATGGATGACGGGAATATATCCCGGATAGAGGTTAAACATGCCGATGAATCAGAATAAAAACGAAAAGAAAATAGAGAAAGGAACAAGGATATGACAAGCAAGAAAAACGGGATTTATAAATCGTTCGGGCTTCCTGCCTTTGCGCTGATGGCGGCGCTGCCGTTGTCCGTACAGGCCGCTTCCGATGGGGACCAGAGTATAACGCTGGGCGGCGGGGTGGCGGTGAGCCCGTTGTATGAAGGCTCCTCGCGTTATGAAGCCTTTCCTTCTCTGGTGGCGAAGGCGGTGATGCCGACGCAGAACTGGGGAACCTTCACGGCAGGTTTTCCTGACGGTTTGCGCTGGGACTTGCCGGGGGCTTCTTCCGTGGGGTTGGCGCTGCTGGCCGGATATGACATGGGCCGCAAGGAAAAAATTCGTACCCTGGGAGGCAGCAATAATCATCTGAAGGGGATGGGCGATCTGGACGGCAGCGCGATGCTCGGTGCGGAAGCCTATTGGCGTCTGCCGGCCGGCCGGCTGTTCGTTCGTGGCTGGCAGGCTACCCGCAGCCGCGAATACGGCGGCGAGGATCTGGGGCACACCGCATACCTTGAAGCCGGTGCCGACTTCTCGCTGCCGCTGTCTTCCTCACTGACGCTGGATTCCGCGCTGTACGGGACCTGGAGCGACAGAGACGACATGATGGCGCGTTTCGGGGTGACGGGAGAGCAGGCCGATCGTAGCGGCTTCAGCGAATATCATGCCGGCGGCGGTATGCGGAATGTGACGTTAAAAACCGGCCTGACCGTCCAGTTACAGCCTCATATTGCCCTGCAGGGCGGGATGAAGCTGTACGCCTTGACGGCGGATGCGCGTCGCAGCCCGCTGACGGATAAGACGGTGGGGGCGGGCTTCTACCTGAATGCGGTGTACCAATTCTGAGTGCCTTGATAGCGCTGCCCTCTGCGGCAGCGACCGACTCTGGAGATCATCATAAATGAAAAAGTCATGCGTTCCTTTGTACCTGATAGCGCCGTTGGCCGGCCTGTTGTGTTCCGGCCTGGCGGCGGCGAGCGATACCGGGCCGACGGTAACGGATCCGCATTTTAAGCTGGCGCCGGGTTACCTTGAACCGGCCAGCCTGCCGGTGCGCTTAGCCCTGCTCGGAGGGCCGCCAAAACCGGATTCTGCGGCATTCGCCCGCGATGAAGAGGCACGGCGGGCGGCATTGGCGTTACGTGGGTCTGCCCGTGAAAAACTGGCCGCAACGGACGCCGAGTTGACCTTTCCTGCGCCGGCAAAATCGTTCTCGTGCGCGCTGGGCACCGATATCAACGAGAAAAAGACGCCGCACCTTTACGCCATGATGCAGCACGTATTGACGGATGCGGGGGGCTCAACCTACGCAGGAAAGAACGCGTATAACCGTACTCGCCCGTTTGTGCAGCATGACGAGGGAACCTGTCGCAAAGACATGGAGCCAGTGCTGCGTACCGACGGTTCCTGGCCGTCCGGCCACTCGGCGGCTGGCTGGGCCTGGGGCTTGGTGTTGGCCGAAGTGCAGCCGGCACGGGCGACCGAGCTGCTGGCTCGAGGTCTGGCGTTTGGTCAGAGCCGGGTCGTCTGCAATGCGCATTGGCAAAGCGACGTGGATGCAGGGCGCATCATGGGGGCCGCCACGGTAGCCGTGCTGCATGACAACCCGGCTTTCCTGGCTGATTTGGCCGCCGCCAAGCGCGAAGTGCAAGACGCCACCAAAGCGAACCTGAAACCCACCGAGGACTGCGCGGCTGAACGTGTTGCTCTCTCCCTGAGTATGCACTGAGAAGAGCATGGCCATGATGAATTGTGACAATCTGCAAAACAGACTCGCCTGGCGGACTCTGCCTGCGGCGCTTTTCGCGTCCGGCGTTTTGAGTCTCCCGGCAGAGGCGGCTCAAGTGGTGTCACCGGCCTATCAGCCGGCGGAGGAGTGGCAGTTCACTCTTTCTCCTTATCTCTGGGCGGCAGGCATTCGCGGAGATGTCGGCCATCGGTCAACGGGCACGCAATTTATGAAAACGGATTTTTCCGCCATTGCCCGTGATCTCGATGTGGCGGTGATGGGGATGGGGGAGGCCCGTAAAGGACCTTACAGCCTGCTGATGGACCTGATGTTCATCGACACCACGACGCGGAACGGTTTGCCGGATGGGGCACCAGCATCACGCCTGAAAGTGGATAGCCGGACGGTGTCCGGGTTCCTCGGTGGCGGATATACCTTGCTGGAGGAGGGCGGCGCTCGCCTTGATGCCACCGGTGGCGTTCGGGTGTGGTACAGCAGCACCAGCTTGCATTTTCAGGGAGGGATCATCGATGGGGCGTCGGGCAGCGACCGCGCCACCTGGGTGGATGGCGTTGCGGGGCTGCGCGGCCAGTATGCTCTGACGCCAACCGTCAGGCTTTCGGCCTGGGGATTGGCCGGTGGCGGGCAATCCCGGTTGGACTGGGATGCGGCGGCGCTGCTGAGTTGGGAGTTTACCCCCGGTTTCTCTGCCGTGGCGGGATACCGGGCCATGGGGGTCGATTATCGGCATAACGGCTTTGTGTATGACGTGGTGCAGCAGGGGCCGATATTGGGGATGAACGGCAGATTCTGAGGCCGCGAATCCTCCCCACAGCATCAGGCGCTGGTCGGCGTGATGCGGTTGTTTCGTCCGGCAATGCAGGCTCCTGGGGGGGACGCCTGCATTGCCGGCTTGTGAATGGCGGCGAGCATCCGCCAGCGGGGTCGCCGATTCATCCCAACACATCGTCTTCGGTTTGCTCATGCTCATAGTCAGGTAGCGATCTCCGCGTAAGTCAGCCCACGAATCTGCGCCATCACAAACGCCGTGCGGACTTTCTCCAGCCATGCCCGCAGCGTGGCATCCACCCGAAATGACGTTTTCAGCCAGACGCATTCGATTTCTTTCCGGCACCGCCACAGGCGTGTAAATTAAGAGAGGGGTAGACCAATAAATCTACATGAGAATGATTTTTATTTCAGTTTGTACCAGGGGGCTACTATGCCATTCGTGAAAAATGAGAACGGACTTTTTACCAAAAACGAATCGCGAAAAACCCTGTATATGCCGCTGGTATTATCCGGGGCGCTGTGTATTTTGGTGATGATCATTCACCTGGCGTACTTCCCGGCAAAAAAAATCGGGCATTCCTGGATACAAAATTCAGGCTGGTTATTTGATTTATTCCAGTTGTTAATACTTAATTTTATCTTATGGAGTTTTAACCGGCTAACGGTAAAAGCCAGCCAGCGCCGGTGGATTAACGTCGGCCTGCTTGTCTGGATCCTCTCCGCGGCGTGTGATTTTATGGACGAAATCATCCGCCAGCCCCAGTGGTTAGGCTATTACATCGAGGACCTCACCAGGCTCATAGGGATGCTCTGCGTCGCCGTTGGCGTGTATTTAATCGTGCACTATGTTAATGATAAATATGCCGATGCCAGCATCGACTCTTATCGCGACGAACTGACGAATTTACCCAATCGGCGTTATTTTCGACGCGTGCTGCTGGATTTGCAGAATGTGAATCATTATGTGTTTTTTATTGATATCGATTTGTTCAAGAAGATAAATGACAAATACGGGCACGATATTGGCGATGAAGTCCTCAGAGCTTTTGGGCAGATGCTGGGCGAGCTGTATGAAAATAATGTCATTGCCGCCAGAATCGGTGGCGAAGAGTTTGCCGTAATAGTGCAAACGTCGGTATTTGAAGAGGCACAGTCAACGGCAGAGAAAATATTAACCCGCGCCAGAGAATTGATGGTTAATGATGAGGTTCGCCTCACTGTCAGCATTGGTGCCGGAAATAAAAGAGAAAATGAAAGCCAGGAAAGCTTGCTCAAGCGTGTGGACATCGCGCTCTATCAGGCAAAGTCTTGGGGCAGGAACCGAATCGAATGGGCATCCTCCCCGGAACATGGGGTTGCTCAGGCCTGCCCCGAAAACGCGGTCAGTTAAAACGGGCATGTTTGCAGAAAGGTTACCGCCGCCATCCTATTGCGATTGTACCCGGGCATTCAATTCTCATGGACTTCCTGACCGAGAATACGGGAGCGGCAAACCTCCAGAATCTCATCGGCAAGGGCAGAGTCATCTGGACAGGCACGCGACAGCACCAGGGCGCCGACAAGATGCGCAATGGTGCTGATTCTTTCGGCGCGTGCTTCATCTCCCGATCCATTCTCATGCTCTAATGTGGCCAACTGACGTTCAATGCCGGCCGCAAAGCTTTCTTTGATTGACGCCGACTGGCGCGCGGCATCGACACCCAGTGCCGACATCACGCAGCCATTTCCCCTGGCATTACGGTGCTTGCGTGAGAGATATTGCTCTACAAAACCAGCCATATCCATACCCACGGTACTCTCTACAGAGTGCGAAAAACCGCAGCTCATCGCCTCCGACATCAAATCCGCCTTGGAACCGAAGTGCTTGTAAAACCCGCCATGCGTTAACCCTGCGGCTGACATGAGCTCAGCTATCCCCACGCCGTCATAGCCCCGTTCACGAAACAACACTGAGGCAGTTTCGACAATGCGCATGCGATTTTCGCGAACCTGCTCTTTTGAAACTTTCATCGTTTCCGGGCCCTCTCTTAAAAATGCATGCCGCAAGTATACATTGATGATGATCATAATCAAACCGTTTGACTTTTTAGATTATGGTCATCATCATTGTGCTCGTCGCTTCACACATCACTTAACAGGGGTACAAACATGGCGAACCAACCTTTATTTCAACCCTATAATCTTGGGCCAATTTCGCTCACCAACCATATTGTGATGGCGCCGTTAACGCGTAATCGCGCCGGAGCGGGTCTGGTACCCAGTGAACTGGCGGCGACCTATTACGCGCAGCGTGCCACTGCGGGGCTGTTGATTACCGAAGCCACGCAGATCTCGGCGCAAGCACAGGGCTACCAGGATACCCCGGGGATCTATACTCCAGCGCAGATTGACGGCTGGCGTAAAGTGACTGACGCAGTGCATGCAAAAGGCGGGCATATCTTTGTGCAGTTGTGGCATGTAGGACGCATATCCCACGTCGACTTGCAGCCTGGTGGCGCAGCGCCCGTTGCCCCTTCGGCCATCCGTGCCGAGACGAAAACCTTTGTGAACAACGGTTTTGCTGACGTCTCTGAGCCTCGTGCGCTAGAGCTGGACGAAATAAAGGACATTATCGAGGATTTCAGAAAGGCATCCGCCAACGCCATTGCCGCTGGATTTGATGGTGTTGAGATTCATGGCGCGAATGGCTATCTGCTGGAACAGTTCCTCAAAGATGGCGCCAATCAACGTACCGACGAATACGGTGGTTCTATCGAGAATCGCGCACGGCTGCTGTTAGAGGTCGTGGCTGCCGTTAAAGATGAGATCGGGGCTGAGCGCACTGGCGTCCGCATTTCACCGGTGTCTCCCGCTAATGCGATTTCGATCAGTGATCCACAGCCGCAATATGACTATCTCGTTGAACAACTCGACGCATTAGGCATCGTCTACCTCCATGTTGTGGAAGGCGCTACGGGGGGCCCCCGTGACGTATCGCCGTTCGATTATGGCTCTCTGCGCCGGCGCTTTAAAAATACCTATATTGGCAACAACGGCTATGACCTGGCGTTAGCCTCCAGCCAGCTTGCTGAAGGTAAAGCGGACCTGTTCGCTTTCGGACGTCCGTTCATCGCCAACCCCGATCTGGTCGAAAGACTGAAAACGCAAGCGCCGCTGGCCACGCTGGTTCCCGAAACGCTTTATGGCGGCGGCGCAGAAGGGTACACCGATTACCCGCCGCTTTCCGCGAGCGGCAAGTAGCTCTGCGGGTGGCTCGCTTCTCTATACATCGCACATTGCGGATTTTATTGACTCATTAATAAAGGCAATCAACCCATGACCAAATCTTCAGTCCTCATTACAGGCGCTTCTACGGGTATTGGCGCGGTTTACGCCGAGCGGTTCGCGCGCCGGGGCCACGACCTTGTGCTGGTCGCTCGCGACAAGACAAAACTTGATCTCCTGGCAGAACGTCTGCGACAAGAAAATGCTGTTTCTGTCGATGTTCTGCCGGCGGATCTCACGCAATCGAGTGATTTGGCTACCGTCGAAGCTCGTCTTCGCGACGACTTGCGGATAGGCGTTCTTATTAATAACGCGGGGATCGCGCAGTCGGGCAGCTTCGTTGAGCAGACGCCTGATTCGATTGAGCGACTCATTGCGCTTAACGTCACTGCCCTGACGCGCCTTGCCAGTGCGGTGACCCCCCGATTCGTACAAGCGGGTGAAGGATCGATCGTCAACATCAGCTCTATCGTTGGCCTGGCCCCTGAATTTGTAATGTCGGTTTATGGCGCAACCAAAGCCTTTGTCCTTTTCCTGTCTCAGGGAATGAGTTTGGAGCTGTCGCCCAAGGGCGTTTACGTCCAGGCGGTACTTCCTGCCGGAACTTACACGGAAATTTGGGAGCGCGCAGGTATCGACATCAGCAACTCGTCCAAAATGATGGAAGTGGGCGAACTGGTTGATGCGGCTCTGGTTGGCTTTGATCGCCGTGAACTCGTCACCATTCCACCTCTGCATAATGCGGCACGCTGGGACGCCCTGGATACCGCGCGGCAGGCTCTGCTTTCGGACATTAAACAAGCCGAAGCCGCAGAGCGATATAAAAACGTTTAATCGATGAGTGACACTCTGCAGGACACGGATAACGATCTTTCGAACCCTCCTGCAGAGCGTTAAAGCCAAATATATTCCGTATCGCTTGTCATCGCACCACTGATGATAAACCCCAAACCGCTTATGAAGGTCTTATTTCAGCATGACAAATAAACGTGTAGCGCTCGTGACGGGTGCCTCATCAGGTATTGGCGAGGCATCGGCCAACAAACTGTTGGCCGCAGGATTTAGGGTCTACGGCACAAGCCGCCGTGGTTCCCTGGCGGGTAAACATCCCTTTCCTTTGTTGGCGCTTGACGTAACGGACGACGCTTCTGTTCAGGCCGCCATTGATGAATTGCTGAGGTTGGAGGGGCGGATCGATATCCTGGTGAATAATGCCGGCTTTGGCGTTGCTCCGGCGGCAGCGGAAGAGAGCTCCATCAAACAGGCCAAGGACATTTTCGACACGAATTTTCTCGGGGTGGTCCGGTTAACCCGGGCGGTAGTGCCTCACATGCGCCGTCAGGGCAGCGGTCGTATCATCAACATCGGTTCGATACTGGGCATCGTTCCGTTGCCGTACGTGGCTCTTTATGCCGCCAGTAAGCATGCGATTGAAGGGTATTCGGGAGCGCTGGATCATGAACTGCGCACGCAGGGCATAAGAGTCTCCGTTATCGAACCTGCCTACACAAAAACGCAGTTTGAAGCCAATAATATAGAGCCGGATGCCAAGCTGGAAGAGTATGAAATTATTCGGGCCAAGCTGACGAAAGTGGTCAGCAAGGCGATGGCTGAAGCGGAAAGCCCGGAGGTGGTGGCGGATGTGGTCGTTAAAGCGGCTCAGACTTTGCAGCCAAAGTTGCGTTACACGGCGGGAAAATTGGCAGGCAGATTGAATTTTTTGCTCAGATTTGCGCCGGCAAAACTCCTGGATAAGGTGGTACGCAACAATCTTCAGCTTGATACCAAAGAATAAAAACAATGAAATTTTCTCGATTGGCGATTCTGACGTCTACTTTGTTTTTTAACGGGCAGATCCTGTTTGCCGTATCTATCAAGGGTCTCCTGGGCGTGGCTTTTTTACGGGCCAATAGGGCGGCTAAATGAACGTTTTATCGACAAACACGATAGGGTAAACAACAAATGAACAATAAGACGATGAAAGCCTTCACTTTCAAACGCTATGGCAAGTCGCCTGACTTAGGTTTCGATGACGTGGATTTTCCTACACTCAACGCTAATGAAATCCTTGTAAAGGTTTACGCTGTGGGTCTGAACCCTATCGACAATATGATCCCAACGGGAATATTTAAGCCGGTTCTCAATTTTCAGTTACCTGCCACCCTTGGCAGCGACCTGTCCGGCGTAGTCACCGCGGTGGGAAGTCGCGTGACAGGTTTCAAGCCCGGCGATGCCATCTTTGCCAGCATTTTCGATATGGGCAGGGGATCGCTTGCCGAATTTGCCGTGGTGCCTGAGAACGCTGCTGCGATGAAACCCGCGAACCTGGATTTCGTGCAGGCGGCGTCTCTGCCGATGGTGAGCCTCACGTCCTGGCAAGCGCTGAAAGAGCGTGCCGGGCTTCGGCCTGGCCAGAAGGTTTTCATCCCCGCAGGATCGGGGGGGATTGGCTCGTTTGCGATTCAACTGGCGAAGTACCTTGGCGCAACGGTAGGAACGACCACGAGTACGGGCAACGTCGAGTGGGTCAGTCGCCTTGGCGCCGACGAAGTGGTTGACTATAAAAAGCAGGAATTCGACAACGTGCTGAGTGGCTACGATATCGTACTCGGCACTATCAGAGGCGATGCGATTGAGAAATCCACCAAAATTCTTAAGCCCGGGGGAACGATCGTTTCTCTCATCGGGCCGTTAGATGCCGCATTTGCACGGGTTCGACGGTTAAACTTCTTTCTGACTTTTGTCTTTGGGTTGATGAGCCGCAAGATTATGCGTCTTTCGAAAAAGAGAGGTATCACCTATTCATTTCTGTTTGTCCGCCCTGAGGGCGAGCAACTCAGCCAAATCGGCAAACTGCTGGAAACTGAACAAATCACACCCGTGATCGACAAGGTTTTCTCCTTTGTAGACACAAAGGATGCGCTTGCCTACCTTGACCAAGGGCATGCGAAGGGAAAAGTTGTCGTCAAGATGCAGGAGTAATCCTTTTCAGTTAGCAACCAGGGTGCCGGTCTGTGGTGGGACATAAGCGTTAAGAACTTGGCAATGCCCTGGGCGATGTTCTTGCGTGCGGTACCTCATGCACCCAGACTGAGCGATTGGCGCCACAACAGCAAAAAGCCCGCTTAAGTTTCCTTAAGCGGGCTTTTCTAATATGGCTCCTCTGACTGGACTCGAACCAGTGACATACGGATTAACAGTCCGCCGTTCTACCGACTGAACTACAGAGGAATCGTGTGAACGGGGCGCATCATATCCAGCCACCCAGAGTGTGTCAACGCTAAATTCGCCGATTCGGCGCGACTGCTCAGTATGCGAGCAATGCGCGGTCGCTTATGGCGTTTCTGCGCCGCTTTCGGCTTGCCAACGCTGCAAGCGCGCCAAGGTATCTTGTTTATAGAAACGGCAAAAATGCTGATACAACAGCGGAAAACGCTGGGCCAGCAGTTCGGGGGCGCTGAAAAAGTACTCCGACAGCACGGCAAAGCACTCGGCCGGATCGGTGGCGGCGTAGGCGTCCATGCTGGCGGCCTCTTCGCCGACCATGTCGATCTCGTCTTGCAGGTTTTCCATCGCGGCGTGCAGATCATGCTCCCAGGCGGCAATATCGCGCAGCGGGATCGACGGTATCCCGGTGGCGCTGCCGCCATTGCGCATATCCAGCTTGTGTACCGCCTCGTGGATCACCAGGTTAAAGCCGGAGAGATCGAAAGAGTCCTGCACGTCCTGCCAGTTGAGCACGATCGGCCCTTGTTCCCAGCTCTGGCCGGACTGCACCACCGGCCCGGAGTGGACCAGGCCGATGTCGTCCTGCCATTCATCCTCCACCACGAACGGCGAAGGGTAGAGCAGGATCTCATTGAAGCCGTCCAGGTATTCCGCCCCCAGTTCCAGCACCGGTAGGGCGAACAGCAGGGCGATGCGCGCCTGCATTTGCGACGTCAGCTCAAGCCCCTGCAGCGGCACGATGCGTTTTTGCTGCAAAATCTGCCCGGCAACGACGATCAGGCGTTGTTGTTCCTGCTCGTCCAGCGGAGAGAGCAGGGGGATCGCCAGCGCGTCCTGCCACTGAGCAAGCGTTTCCGCCTGCGGTTGATGCGTTTTCCACGGCCATTTAATCATCGCGTTGCTCGTAAAGTAGTCACTTGAACATTCGGCTGGAGGCTAACTCTGTAAAAATGCCGCAAAAAGGGGCATGATGACAAGCACTATCAGGAGAGATGCCGGAGCGGCTGAACGGACCAGTCTCGAAAACTGGAGTAGGGGCAACTCTACCGGGGGTTCAAATCCCCCTCTCTCCGCCATTATTCAATCATTTACGTTAAATTCTTTCAACGATCCCCGTCACAGATAACCTATCCTCGCCCCCTAGCCTGCAGGGAAAACCTTCATCCCTATCAAGAGCAAGCCTTGGGTTCGTACAGGATTCATTCCCCTGCTTAATGTGTTTGTGCCTCCCTGGCTTGTCTGGGGTACTTTGGGTTTGAGCCATGTTGGTTCCGCCGGGATATAGCGAGAACTATCGATATCTCCGGGGTTAGACCGTTTCGGTCGTTTGGTATCGGTCGCCGACAATATGCACTGAGAAATAAATATGTGTGTCGATAAAAGGCGATATTCTCATATGTATTTTAAAGTGCGTATTATTATATTCTTTAGGATTAAATTTAAAAATACCCTCTAAATTTTGGTTAGGAATAGTCTTGATTGTTTGGTGCGATAAACGTTGTCGATTAATGATGGTTTGATTTTAATATTGTATTCATTAGGGTTTTATTGTGTCGTTTTAAAAGGGTTTTTATCACATTTCTTGTTTGCGCGACACTGTTATTTCATTTTATTTTTAGGGTTTTCATAGGGTAACCTTTCCAACCTAAGTTGGCTAATATAAGAGTGTTAATTAAATTGGTTTTTTATTAATTGGTATTAAAGTTATGATTTTTATTTTTGCAATATTTGGATTGTACCGACATGTAACGTCGGATGCATACTGGTTAAGTGAAATCCATTTGCCAGCGGGGTCGCGGGTTTCAATTCTCTGGTCAGTCGCTGTATTAAATTATTAACTGATGGTTTTTTATCTTCTTATGAGGAGGTGAAAATAAATTTATTAATCAATGCCGCTATAAGTCTGGTCAAGGTAACTTGCCGCATTTGCCGCATTTGCCGCATTTGCCGCATTTGCCGCATTCATCAAATTCTAGTTATCTTAAAATAAATAATTAAAGCTTCCCCATCTTATATTTTTCGCACCAGAACCTGCAGTTAAAAAGGTGCTGGTTATTTAGATAATACCGGGTGAGCAGTTCCATCGTTGGTGGCGTCCTCTTTTGCTTGTGCTCAAAAACACATGGAAAACTGTACAGCTTTTTTTATCTGTTTCATATTGTTATTATTTTTTTGATTAATTATTGTAATAGATTGCTTTTACAATACTAATCCTAATGGGAATGAGGAGTTATTTATTTGTCGATTTTATAGGCACACCCCTGATTTTCAATTTGGCATTGATTTTTTTTATTTTATTGATTTTTTTAGTAAAAAATAAAAAAATCCACATCTTTATCGTTAAAATCGATCACTTTCAAATACTTGATAGGTAATGTCTATTGATTTATTAATAATTAATATGTCTAAACAATTTGTTAGCGGGGTGGTTAACAATTACTCTGAAGTGAATCTAGGAAGGATTAGTGAACGTAACAGGTTCACTTCGTACAGTTGCAACAACTGATTGAATGAAAAGGATGTCAGGCAATGAATGAAGTCACATTTACTGATACTGAGATAAATGGCGTCGAATTTGACCCTGGATATAGTGAGATTGAGTTTACCCTGTCAGAATATGATAGTGAAACCGATCCGTTGAATGCTTTGGATAGCACCCGTGATGTTAATTGGCATGCTATTCGCGAGCAGGCAGTAGCGCTGCTTGAGCAGTGTTTTGATTTGCGTGTCGTACTTTGGCTTATGCGTGCAAATCTTCATATCGATGGTTTTTCGGCCTTTTATCTGGGAATTGCGCAAATCGATAAGCAATATTCTGATGAAGGAGTAACTATTTTCCCGCAGGCCGATATCGACCAATCCGCGGACAGCAATCATGCCGCCGCATTAGGTTGGCTCGCCACTTCCTCCTGTCTGCACGAGATAAAAAATAGCCGCATTTATCCCGATAACTCGCTAACAATAGATGAATTTCTCAATTTTCGCCTTGTTGATCAAGAGGGAAAATATCAGCATTTCTCTGAAACAGTTAAATTGATTGGCCAGGCCAATGCCTACTTTTCCTCACGTAGTATACCCTCGTTGCAGCAACAATTGACGTTGCAGTTGGAGGCTTTGGAGCGGGTGGAAAATTACGCCAATTTGCAAGCGGAAGACTATCGATTGGATTGTCGCCAGGTCCGGGATTATTTTCAGACGCTTATCCGTTTGCTGAGCTCTCTTGAACAACAGGAATTACCGCTTGCTGACGAGGAACTGTCGTCCGATATAGCGGGTGAAGAAGTAAATATAGCTAACGGGAATAAATATATTCGTACCAGGCAGGATGTCATTTTATTGTTGGACCAGGTGCTGGATTACTTCCAGAATTATGAGCCAAGCCATCCCGCTCCTATTCTTATCAGACGCTCGCAAAAAATGATTGGCATGGATTTCGCGACGATAGTTGAGGAACTCTTGCCTGAATCTCTGGCATCGTTAAACCAATTGGCTGGGAAGTGATTTTTTACAGAGGAGTTTTCCAATGGCTAAGGACTCAAGCTCTCAAAAGTTTATTGGCAAGAATAATGCGCCCCGTGTGCAAATTGAATATGACGTTGAACTTTATGGTTCACAAAAGAAGGTTGAGTTGCCTTTTGTGACTGGGGTTATGTCCGACCTCTCCGGACATCGGAAAAAACCTTTGGCGCCCATTGAGGAACGGAAATTTCTGACTTTCGATCAGGATAACTTCAACGATCGCATGCGAGCAATTAGACCTCACCTGCAGTTTTACGTTGAGAATACCTTAAGTGAAGATGATTCATTGCTGGATGTTGAGCTGGAGTTCGAGTCCATGGATGATTTTTCTCCGGGGGCGATTGCCAAAAGGGTTCCTCAAATGCAGCGACTTCTGGAGGCCAGAGAGCACCTTACTGAATTAATTACTTATATGGACGGGAAATCAAGCGCGGAAGAAGTGGTGAAAAACCTGCTTGAGAAGCCGGATTTCCTGCATCGCCTGGTGATGGATGCACGCAAAACGGTGGCAGACGCAGAGCAGGATGCACAGGACACCGGCAATAAAGGAGAGGCATAATGGGAGCGAGGCAACGACGCTATACGGCAAAGCAGCAGGCTACCGCTGTTGCCGAGATAGAAAAGAGCGAGGTGGAAAATGAGCTGGACGGCTTGCTTAAACGCTCTTTTCGCCCGAGAACCAATGAAGCTTCGGAGGCGGTGCGCCGGGCCATCGGCACGCTGTCGGAATACGCCAATCGCGGCAAGGTAAAGGTGAGCCACGATGTGGTATTGACCATCGAGTCGCTGATTGCCCAGATCGACGAACAGCTTTCAGAGCAGATGAACAATATTTTGCATCATCCGGAATTCCAGAAGCTGGAATCTGCATGGCAGGGCCTGAGTTATCTGGTGGACAATACCAACGTTAGCGAGACGCTTAAAATTCGCGTGCTTAACATCAGCCAGGATGAGTTGACGCGCAATTTGCGCCGTTACCGTGGTGCGGCATGGGATCAAAGCCCAATCTTCAAGCAGATTTATGAGCAAGAATATGGTCAGTTCGGCGGTGAGCCCTTCGGCTGCATAATCGGCGACTTCGAGTTCGACCACAGCCCGATGAGCGTAACCTTGCTGACGGAGTTGGCGAAAATCTCCGCCGCATCGCATTGCCCATTCATTTCCGCTGCGTCGCCGTCGCTATTGCAAATGAGCAAGTGGAACGAACTGGGGAATCCGCGTGATATTGGCAAAATCTTCACGACGCCGGAATACGCCTCATGGCGGCGTCTGCGGGAAAGTAATGACTCGCGTTATTTGGTTTTGACCATGCCGCGTTTCCTTTCGCGTTTACCCTACGGGGCTAAAACCAACCCGGTGGAGGAGTTTGCTTTTGAAGAGTCTGTCCGGCCTGGCGTGGATGACGATTTTTCCTGGGCGAATTCGGCGTATGCCATGGGGTTGAATATCAACCGCGCTTTTCACGAGTATGGTTGGTGTTCCAAAATCAGGGGGATCGAGTCCGGCGGTTCGGTTGAGGAATTGCCTGCCTATGCGTTTCCTTCTGACGAAGGCGGTTATGAGCTCACTTGTCCGACTGAGGTGGCGATTTCCGACCGAAGGGAACAGGAGCTGTCCGACGCGGGCTTTTTACCCCTGGTGTATCGTAAACATTCAGACTTTGCGGCTTTTATCGGCTCATGCACGATGCATGCCCCTGCGAAATATGAGGATCCCGATGCAACGGCTAACGCTAAACTTTCATCTAGATTGCCTTATATTTTTGCTACGTGTCGCTTCGCGCATTATTTAAAATGTATCGTGCGAGATAAAATCGGTTCGTTTCGTTCCCGAGACGACATGCAGCTTTGGCTGAATGACTGGTTGATGAATTATGTCGATGGAGATCCTTCGGTATCCACAGAGGCAACAAAAGCGCGCCGTCCATTAGCTGCAGCGGAAGTTCGCGTCGAGGATGTCGAAGACGATCCTGGATATTATCGAGCACATTTCTATTTACGCCCTCATTACCAGTTGGAAGGCATGACCGTATCCTTGCGACTGGTGTCCAAACTTCCGTCAGCTAAAAAGGATGGGAGCAGATAAGTTACGGCTGGTCATTGATTAGGATATTGCCAACGCCAATTATTACGGCGGCTAGTATGTTTTAATATCATATTAAGATTTGTGGGAGTGGTGAATTTATTTGCTGCGAGCATCTTTACCTTAATATTTAAATAAACGTTAACCTTGCTATTGTGATGATAGCGGAGGCGATGTCCGAACTTATCTGAATCAACTTTTAACTTAATGAGTTAGACCTATCAGTCAAGGAGACAAAAATGAGTACTAAAGCTTTAGTAGACTATTTTTTGAAGATTGAAGGTGTTGATGGTGAATCACCTGATCAAACCTATCCAGGATGGATTCAGCTGCAGGCCTGGCAATGGGCTGAAGAAAATGCTGGGCGCTGGGGATATGGCAGCGGTGGCGGTTCTGGCAAAGTGGAGATGAAAGACTTTGAGTTTCGCATGGTTAGCAACAAGGCCTCGCCGAAGCTTTTCCTCATGTGTGCTACGGGTGAGCATATTCCTCAGGCGAAATTGGTCTGCCGTAAATCAGGTCAGGGGCAGCAGGACTTTATGGCCGTCACCTTCAGCAACTGCCTGGTTTCGTCTTTCAAAACCGTTGGCAATATGCCGCTGAACTCTACGGTTGGCGCCGAAATTGATACCGTGCTTCCGACAGACGTTATCAAACTCAACTTTGCCCGTATCGAAGTTGAGTATAAAGAGCAGAATAATGATGGCTCCATGGGGGCGGTAATCAAGACGGGTTATGACCTCAAGCTTAATGCCCGTATCTAATTATCGATGAAATAACATTAATTGCAGGGTGTCTGCCCGCATTATTGCGGGCAGACATAGCCAAATATAATGAGGCGGCAGATGAAAGCGTCATTGCCAATGTTATTCGATAAACTCAGCACGAAAACTCAGAGCACGGGTTCGGATAAATGGCGGAAGGTTATAGTGCGCGATATAGAGTTTTTGCTCAATGATGCGTCGCGCAGCGCCGATCTGAAACTTCATGATTACAGGCACTGTGAAAACTCAGTGCTCAATTATGGTTTGCCTTCGCTGAGCCAACGGATACCTATTAGCACCGATCCTTTAACCTTAGCGAAACATATACAAAGAATCATTACCTCTTTTGAACCTCGTTTGGATCCGAAAACGATTCGTGTCGTGCCGGTGGTTAATGAACGTCAATCTTATGTTCTGGCCATTTTATTCGACATATACGGTACCTGCTCATTACCGGGCGATGAGATGTTAGTGAACTTGCGCATTGCGCTTGATTATTCATGTGGTGCTGTTCGTGTGTTTGATTAGTAGGGGGAATTATGTTCAGTGAGCGCTTTCTTCAATTATATAATGATGAACTGCGTTACTTTCGCGAGGCCGGGCGTCAATTTGCGCTGTCTCATCCGCAGGTAGCCCAGCATCTGGGAATGCATATCGACGGTGTGCTTGATCCCTTCGTCGAACGCCTGCTGGAAGGCTCGGCTTTTCTCTGCACGCGGGTTCAGGAAAAGCTGAACAATGAGCAGCCTGAGTTTGCATTGCAGATGCTTTCTCGCTTGGCGCCTCTCTGGTATACGCCGGTTCCCTCTATTGCGACCATCGCCATCAAACCCGATCTGTCTTTCCCTCAGTGGCACAGTCAGGTTGAATTGCCGCGGGGAAGCAAGCTCACGCTTAACGATGCGTCGCTGAACAATAAGCCGGCCACGTTTACCACTGCGCGCCACATCAAAGTACAGCCGGTTGAGATTGCGTTGGCCGAATGCGAAGTTTTACCGCCGCATCATTTGCCAGCCGGCGTGGCTCGGCATTTGAAAGACGGTTCTGCACATGTGCGGCTGCGCCTGACGACTCACGGCGTACTTTCCCTCTCTGCGCTCGACCTCGAGCCGTTGCACCTGACGTTGGCGGAAGAAACGGTGCGAGTGAATCAGCTTATGGCAACGTTGCTTAACCATACTTTACGTATAGTTTTATGGGCGAAAACGGATGATCAACCGGTGATTAGCGTGCTTTCACCGGCGAGTTTGCGCCTGGGCGGCGTAAGCGACGATGAAGCGCTGCTGCCGGTGGCGGTGGGGGAGCTGCCGGGTAGCCGGTTGATGCGTGAATATTTCGCTGCCCCAAGCCGTTTCTTCAGTCTGGAGCTGTGCGGCGTTCGGGATTTCCTGCTGCAATGCGAACGAGTACATGAGTTTGAGGTGTTGTTCGTGCTTGAGCAGCGCCCGCTCCCTTTGATTGGTCGCGTCCACGCCAGGGATTTTCACCTTTTTGCGACCCCGGTCATCAACCTTTACCGTCGTTACTGCTCGCCGCTGCAACTGACGGGGGAGAAAACGGAACATCAGCTGGTCGTCGATCGCCTGAATACCTCCTTGTACGAGATCCATAGCGTCAAGCAAGTCAAGGGGATGATGCCGGACGGCAATCCGGTGATTTTTTCATCGTTGCAGGCAGATACGTATTTTGACTGTGAACGCGAGCCTGCCGGATACCAGCTGCGTCGCCGGCGTGAGCCTTCGCCATCCAAATATAACAATCTGCATTTGCCCAACGAGGATACGTTCATCTCCATCTCGCCAGGCAAAAGCGGTATTGATATCGACGCTCTGAGCTCGCTGAGCGTTGAGGCGCTGGTGTGCGAGCGCCACCTTATACCGGCCCATCTTCAACAGCCGCATTTTATGCTGGAAACAGCGATGCCCGTGCACCAGGTTGAGATTGTGCGCCATCCGACCAATCCCATCGCGGTGCCGAACATAAGCCAGGCATGGCAGGCCGTTCAGATGCTGGCGATGAACCCCTTGCGCTATGCGCGCCCCGAAGTGCAGGACTGTTCGACGCTGTTGCGCGACTGGCTATCGCTGTTTTGCCACCAGGACGACGTCAGCCAGCGCAGGCGCATCGCCAGTATCAAGAACGCTTCGGTAGATCACCATTTTGAACGCTACCAGGGGCGAGGGCCGTTGGCATGGATCCGCGGCGCTGAAATCAGCGTCAACCTGAGCGTCAACCACCACGCCGACCACGGCGCTTATCTGTTCGGTAAGGTACTGCACCATGCGCTGAGCCACTATGGCGATTTGAATCAAACGTTAAGCATGACGCTGATGCTTGATGGGGAAACTCACGCCAACTGGGGGGCTATCTATCATGGCTGACATGCCGCTGGCGCAAAAAACGGTGCTGACTTCGGCACAGCAGTCGCCGCCGAATCACCTGCGCGAAAAGGTGGGGGCCGCGGAAATCAAGGGGCTGTCCAAGCGGCAGGATTTCTTCGAGTTATTGCGGCGGATAGAGCGCGCGCAACAGGATGCGCCACGCCTGGGTATGACTAACGATCGCAGCCGCGAACGCCTGAGTATCACGCAGCCCGCCGATATGGCCTTCGCTTCGCGCGAGATAGTCGATATTGAGCAGCGTCCGCCGCAAGTACTGATCAAAGCCCGACACTTCGGCATGTTTGCACCTTATGGGCCTTTGCCTATCCATATGACGGAACATGCGCGCACCGAAGTCATCGCCAGGCGAAATCAGGCATTCCAACAGTTCGTCGGCATTATGAGCCAGCGTTTCGCCGTGCTGCACTATCGCGCCTGGTCGCAGTTGAACGCGATGATCGGCCATGACCATGCCGATCACCAAAATCCGTTCTTGCTTCATTTGCGGCAAACCTGCGGGGTGAACCCGGGCCTGGCGGTGAATACGCATATTCAACGGCTGCGCGAGGCTTATCCTGGCGCTTATCTGCCGGGGCGTCGTTCTCTGAAGCAGCTTAACCAGATGTTGGCGGCCTATTTTTCCGTGCCGATCGAGGTCACGCCGCGCTACGCCAAATGGATTGACGACGGTAAAAAGGCCGACAGCCAGAAGATGGGGTGCCTGGGGGAAACGCGCGTCGGCAGCCGTTTTTTTGATGCGCAATATGGCGCGCATATCCAGATTGGCCCGTTGGCGGCACCGCAATATCAGCAGTATCAGCGCGGCAGCCGGCGGCTTCAGGCGCTAGTGAGCATTTGCCATGACTTTATGAGCCATCAGCTGATGCTCGATATCAGTCTGCTCATTATCACTGAACCGGGAATGGCGGCGCAGTTGGGCGGCAAATCTCTGAGCAAAGATGGCTGGTTGAAACCTAAAGCAGGGACGTTTAGGCAACTGGTCTACCAATCACCAACTTAATATAAGGATGATTAAGGTGTATCAACGTGAACGTCTTTTCTCGCGATTAGGGCATTTTGCTTATCAGTCTTTTGTTGAGGCAACCAAACTGTGCCGTACTTTTCGGCATGAGTATGTGGAGCTCGAACATTGGCTGAAGGTGCTGGTGGATAAGGAACGCGGCGATCTTCCGCTGATATTGGCGCATTACGAGGTCAATATTCAGCGCATCAGCGATGCGCTGGATCGTATCCTCCATACCCTGCCTAACCGCACCAATGCGGTAGTGGACCTGTCCGCGCAGTTAGAAACGGTAGTGGAAAGGGGGCTGTTAATGAGCCAACTTGCCGAGTTTCCGGGCGGCGGGGTGCGCACTATCCATATCCTGGTCGGCATTCTGCAGGACGCCACGCTGCAGCGCGGGTTATACCGGTTGAGCTATGAATTTAAAAAGATCCCCATTCCGCAGGTTTTTGATGATTACCCGTCTCTGTTGGCCAATTCAGTCGAGCATGAAGAGATAGAAGAGATCGCCGAGGGGGAATATCGCGGCGATGCTTCAGGTTCCGCAGACGGTGAAGACATTCTCGATCAATGGTGCGCCGACCTGACTCGCCAAGCGCGCGCCCGCGAGATCGATCCGGTTATCGGCCGCGAAGCGGAGCTGCGCCAGGTGATTGATATCTTGCTCCGTCGTAGGCAAAACAACCCTATTTTGGTCGGGGAAGCGGGGGTGGGGAAAACCGCCGTAGCCGAGGCGCTGGCCTGCAAGATCGCCGCGGGTCAGGTACCGCCCTTGTTGCAAGGCGCGCGTTTGCTGTCACTGGATCTGGGGCGAATGCAGGCTGGTGCCAGCATGAGAGGCGAATTTGAATCGCGTCTCAAAGCGCTGATTGATGCGATTACCCGTTCCGGCGTGCCGGTGATCCTGTTCTGTGATGAGGCACATACACTGGTGGGCGCAGGCGGCCAAACCGGTACGGGCGATGCCGTCAACCTGCTTAAGCCGATGTTGGCGAGGGGAACGCTGCGTATGGTGGCGGCGACAACCTGGTCGGAATACAAACAATTCATTGAACCCGATGCCGCTCTCACGCGTCGTTTCCAATATGTGCTGGTTTCCGAGCCTGACGAAGAAAACGCGGTCAACATGATGCGTGCCATTTCACCGCATTTTGCACGGCACCATAACGTCATTATTCGCGAATCGGCGTTGCAGGCTGCGGTGCATCTGTCGCTGCGTCACTTACCGTCGCGCCAGTTGCCGGATAAAGCCATCAGCCTGTTGGATACCGCCTGCGCACGCGTGGCACTGAGCCAGCACGCCCAGCCGGAAAAGATTGAGTCTCTGGAAGCCGGCCTGGCGGCCATGCAAACCGAGGTGAACAGCCTGCAAGATGAGGTCAGGTTTGCTGGCCAGGCGCCTAACCGCATGAGTGAGTTGCAGAATGCGATTTTCGCCAAGGAGCAGCTTCTGGCCGGGTTACGTCGGCGGCAGGAACAGGAACGGCTGGCGGTGACGCAACTGCGGGAGGCGGAGCAGCAGCAACCTGACCGGTTGCCGCTGTTGGCGGAGCAATTGGGGGAACTGCAGGCGGGCGATCTGCCATTGGTTTACCCCTGGGTGGACGATCGCGTCGTGGCGGAGGTGCTTTCGGACTGGACCGGCATTCCCACGGGGCGCATGTTGCAAAACGACCTGGACAACGCGCTCAATCTTAACCGATTGCTTGAGCGACAGATATTCGGCCAGACGACGGCGATCAATGAGATCGCGCAGGCGGTGCGCATTTCTCGCGTCGGCATTCAGGCGCACGATCGGCCACTGGGCGTTTTCATGTTGTCCGGTCCGAGCGGCGTCGGCAAGACCGAAACGGCTTTCGCTTTGGCTGAAGCGATGTATGGCGGGGCGCATAACCTGATCGTGTTCAATATGAGCGAGTTTCAGGAATCTCATACCGTTTCCACCTTGAAGGGCGCGCCGCCCGGTTATGTCGGCTACGGCAAAGGCGGCAAGTTGACGGAGGCGGTGCGGCGAAAACCCTACTCTATCGTGTTGCTCGACGAGTTCGACAAGGCGCACCCCGATATACACGAAGTGTTTTATCAGGTCTTCGACAAGGGCGTGATGGAGGACGGCGAAGGCCGCATGATCAGCTTCCGTCAGTGCTTTATTTTGATGACGTGCAATGTCGGCGCCGCCGAAATAGAAGCCACGCTGTCAGAAACGCCGGATCTTAAAACCGAAGCATTACGCCCGATGTTACATGACGCTTTGGCGCGTGTTTTCCCGCCGGCTCTGCTGGCGCGCATGAATATGATCCCTTATGTGCCGCTTTCCATCGAAGCGATTACCCATATCGCCGCGAAACAGATTTCCCGTTTACAACAGCGTTTGCAAAAAGAAGTGGGCGTTTCTTTGGTGCTGGAAGGCGATATTTCCGGTTGGATAGCCCAGCGCGTCAGCACGCACCCATCGCGCGGCAGAGCGGTTGAGTCGCTATTGCAACAGGCTATTTTACCGCCGATCAGTAATGAAGTGCTGCAGCGCAAACGTACGGGACAGGAACTGAAAAACATCCAACTCATGGTCGAGAACGAAAGTTTGAGTGTTTATTTCGACTGATTTTTAATTTTTCCCGTTGGCCGCTAGCGGCCTTGTGGGGAAATCCGGTGTCAGAGAGGTTGCTATGCCTTTAATCGAAATTGATAACCCTGTTTTATCAGGTTTGAACGCATTTCCGCTCAGCTTCACCACGAAGGAAGGGCTGTCGAGTAATTCTCAATATACGCTCGAATTTGAGTGCGAACAGGCCGACGTCGATTATGAAACCCTGCTGGGCGAGGGGGTGAATATTCGTATCGAAAGGCCGGACTTTGGTTCGCGTCCATTCTATGCCTACGTTATTGGCGCCTCTGATACGGGGCAGCATCAAGATAAATTTGTTTATAAGCTCGAACTGAGCACCTGGTTATGGTTTTTGATGCAAAACCGCAACTGCCGTATTTTTCAGGATCTGAACATACTCGATATTATCGAGCAAATATTTGCTCGCTATAGCTTTGCCGATTATCGCCTGGATATTCAGGGAACCTATCCGCCGCGGGAATACTGCGTGCAGTTTGCAGAAACGGATTTTGCGTTTATTAGCCGACTGCTTGAAGACGAAGGCATTTGGTATTACTTCGATCATGAGTCGGATAAGCATACGCTGGTTATCACGGATCGTCAGAACTTCGATGATTTGGACCTGGGCTATGCGGTGCTGCCATTTATGCCGGACAGCGAAGAGAACCGGGCAATCCGCGAGGGGATCCAGCGTATTCAGCGCTCGCGTAAGGTGCGCCCGAACGAGATTGTGCTGCGTGATTTCGATTACCTGAACCCGCGAAAAAATCTGCAAACCAAGGTCGAGGAAAGCAGCCTCGGCCTGCAGAATACCCCGCTGGAATGGTATGACTACGCGGCGGGCTATGTTGATACCGAGCGCGGTGAGTATTTGGCACGGCTGCGTCTGGAAGAAATGCAGAGCGACGGCCATTTGCTGTTCGGCGAAAGCAACGCCGTGGGGCTGATGGCCGGTAAAGATTTTACCCTGACGCTGCATCCGGACGGCAACCGTAACCGCCGTTTTAAATTGATTCGCTGTGACTATATTTTCGTGCAGGATGGCCCTGACAGCAGCAGTGAGGGGCGCAATGTCACATGCCAATTCAGCGCCCTGAATGATGACGTGGCGTTTCGCCCATTGCGGCTGACCCCCAGGCCGCAGATGCCGGGCATTCAAAGTGCGACCGTGGTGGGGGCGCCCAACTCCGAAGTTCACACCGACAAATTTGCGCGTATTCGCGTCCATTTCCATTGGGATCGCTACAAAACTACCGAGGAAGACAGTTCCTGTTGGATCCGCGTCGTGCAAGCCTGGGCAGGGAAAGGCTGGGGCGTGCTGGCCATGCCGCGCGTTGGGCAGGAAGTGCTGATCACCTATGTTGATGGCGATTTGGATCGTCCTATGGTCACCGGCATTGTCTATAACGGCGACAACCCGCCGCCTTATCAATTGCCGGAGTACATTAACTATACCGGCCTGGTATCGCGCTCGCTGCGCTTTGGCAAACCGCAGCACGCCAGCCAGCTGACCTTCGATGACAATCGTGATAATGAACGCGTCATGCTGCATGCCGAGCGCGATCTGCAGACCACTGTGGAACGCAACCAGGCCACCGATGTGGGCATGGACAAGTTCGACATTATCCGCCGCACCTTTACCGACTGGTTCAGCAATCACGTTTCTTATAAGGATTACATCTTCAGCATTACCGGCTTTTCCGCATCTATAACGGGGGTCAATGCATCATTGACGGGGGTCAGCATCAGCGCTAC
Source organism: Serratia sp. 22264 (assembly GCF_052045345.1). Taxonomy (NCBI): domain Bacteria; kingdom Pseudomonadati; phylum Pseudomonadota; class Gammaproteobacteria; order Enterobacterales; family Yersiniaceae; genus Serratia; species Serratia sp. 22264. The sequence continues at coordinate 2,101,030 of NZ_JBQEOY010000001.1, read as the reverse complement.
CGGCGTCAGCACCTCGTTCACCGGCGTCAGCACCTCGTTCACCGGTGTCAGCACCTCGTTCACCGGCGTCGGCACGTCATTTACCGGGTTGAGCAACTCATACACCGGGCAGAGCACCAGTCACACCGGCGTGTCCAATTCCATGACGGGCGAAAGCAACTCTTTTACCAGCATCAGCAACAACATGGTGGGTGAAAGCAACAGCTTTACCACGGTCAGCACCAGCCAGACCGGTTCGAGCACCAGCTTTACCGGCGTCAGCGTGAGTACCGTAGGCTCTTCAACCAGCACGACAGGCGTTAGCCTGAGCACCACCGGCGCCTCGTCCAGCACTACCGGCAGCAGTATCAGCACTGTCGGCAGCAGCATCGACACCACCGGCAGCAGCATCAGCACGACCGGTAGCAGCATCAGCACGACCGGCAGCAGCGTCAGCAGCACCGGCAGCAGCAACAGTACTACGGGGGTTTCCATCAGTTACACCGGCGCGTCACTGTCTGAAACCGGCGTTGACCTGAAAACGGTTGGGATGCAAAGCAAGAACTAACGAGGGACCGCAATGAGAATCATACGACCGCAGCAGTTGGTTGTTATCAAAGGGGGCTATCAGCTCGGACGAGAAAGCAGGCTTGGCGTCAGCGTCATTGCCGGTTGTTATCTGACCCAGCCGGCACACTTCGTGAGCGAGGCCCAGATTTGGGAGGCGTGGAGAAGCGCGCCTGTCAGTTTTCCTGCATTGGACGCTGCGGAACCCAAGCCGTTTGCCGAGTATCTGATCGCCGGGCATGCCGGTATTGGTCGGCCGGTTAAAACGTTGAACGTCAGCGCGGATATCGGCAGCCTCTCGCGCCGCTGGCGCATTGAGGGGGAAGGGCGGCGCGGTACCCTTGGCGTAGAGCCTTTTCTCAGAATGCCGATGGATCATCCTTCCGCCTGGGGGGGAACAGAGGTCAAGGAAAACCCGTTGGGGCGCGGCAGCGACGATGGCCTGCGGCCTTTGCTGATGAGCCTGGCCGCCGACGGTTCCGCACAGGAGCGCTCGCCATTGGCGGCGCCAACCCCGGTGCCGCACGAGTTCCTGCTGCGTAAAGCGCATATCGACAAGGTGGCGAGCCAGATGTCGGGCAAGGAATACCTGGAAACTGTCTTCCCGGGGTTGCCGGCCGCGATCGATAGACGCTATTTCCAGATGGCGCCGCCCGCGCAGTGGCTGTCGGAGGCGGAGTGGCCGGATCAGGTGCCGTTTGGACTGCAGGGATTTCATGCGCAAGGCGAGGCGATTCACGGCGTCTTGCCTGCGGTGCGCGGCCAGGCATTTGTTCGCCGTCATGGGAGCGGCCAATTGGAAACCGTCGCTTTGCAGCGCAAGACGCTGTGGTTCCTGCCGGATAGCGATATCGCTCTGATGATCTTTACCGGCAGCGTGCCGGTCGAGCATCTTTTGGATGAGTCTATCGAGTTGATGATGGTGGCGCTGGATCGTTGTGATGCTCCCCGTTCCCTCGACCATTTCCAGCAGGTGCTGCATAAGCGCAGCGATGACGGTGCCTCTCCCTTTGAGTTTTTGTTCGACCCGGACCTGATGCCGGCGGATATGGGGCTGAACATCATCGAGTCCGCCGCAGATCACCCCAGTTCGCTGCGTTACGACCCTACGCCCACCGCCGCAGGGACGTCGGCCGCTTTTTATCAGCGCATCCGCGAGGCCATTGCAGCACACCGGCAGCAACAGGCTGAGCCGGCGGAGTCGGGAGCGTTGCCGAAGGTACCTGATGATAACGAGGCCGATCTGCTCTATCAGGACGTCACGACATTGGAGGAAAAAAACTTCAGCGGGGTGCGTTTTAGCGGCCACCTGACGGGTAAAACCTTCCTCCGCTGCCGCTTTGTAGCGTGTGATTTTTCGCAAGCGACGCTGGAAAACTGCGCGTTCGAAAAATGCGTTTTTGTCGCTGCGGATCTCACCCGGACGACCTTGCGCAACGTTCGAATGAGCCACTGCTCGTTACAAGACGCGGTGCTGACGGAAAGCCATCTGAGCGAGGTGACGTTCGACAGCGTGACGCTGGAGGCGCCGCAAGGCCAGCGCTTGCAGGTTGGGAAGTCAACGCTGAACTACTGCGTATTTAATCAAGGGACGTTGAGCGCGAGCTGCTTCGACGCCTGCACGATCGGCAATGGCATGTTCAATGGGACAGTGCTGAGCGGCGTTCGCTTTCTGCAGGGCCAATTGGACGCCTGCATATTCAATCGCTGTTTGGCCGAGGAGACGGTGAGCTTGGACATGGTGATGACCAAGAACTCCCTGCTTGGCGGTGTCTGGCGAAAAGCCCGCTTTGAGCGCAGCAGCATTGAAAGCATGACGGCGGGGATGCAGGTGGATTTTGCCTGCGCGACGTTCAGTGATTGCAGTTTCACCAAAGTCGGATTGAAACAGGCCGACCTGGCGGGGTGCCGCTTACTGCACTGCTCTTTCATCGAAAGTAACTTCGATCAGGCGGATTTGACCTCTTCGTCAATCGCCGCCTGCGATATGGCGGGGGCGCGTTTCAAAGATAGCGTACTGGCTCATTCGCGTTGGCAAAACACCAGCCTGCAGCAAGGCATGTTGTATAACGCCGATTTACGTGATGCGGGGTTTGACCAGTGCAATCTGGCATCGGCAAACCTGGCGATGTCCTGGCAGGATGCGGCTACCCGATTTAGCGGCTGCCTGTTTGAACGCGCGTGCTGGATGCCTCGCAGAGCCCTGCATGGAGGATATCCGCATGACAACTGACAGCCGCGTTATTCAACAGGCATTGCCTGACGCCGAGGCGATCAAACAAGAGGTCGAGGGGGCGCTGGCTCAGGTATCACCTAAATCCCGGGTGTTCAAAAAACGGTACTTTCACGATCGTGAACTGCAGACGCTGGCGCTGAGCGACTGCTTTTTCATCGACTGCCGCTTTGAACGGGTGGTCTTTAAAGACTGCGATCTTCGCCAACTGCATTTCGAGCGCTGCACGATGAAAGATATCGGTATTGTCGGCGGCCGGCTGGCGCGTCTGACATTTAGCGAATGCCGGCAAGACAACCTGAGTCTGAATGGGGTCAGCGTTTGGAATTTGGCATACAACGAAGGCGACTTACAGGGGTGTTTTGTCGTTAATTGCCTGTTTGACGATCTCAGCCTGAACCGCAGTAAAGTGCGGGGCGCGGAGGTTGAACACAGCCGCTTAAGCCATTTTGCCGCACAGGCCTGCGTGGTGGAGAACGTGATGATGCATCAGGGATTGTTGCATGACGTCAATTGGTATGCCTGCCAAATCAAGGGTTGCGTCTGGCAAGCTTTGTCTTTGGAACGGCAGGTGGCGGGGAGTTGCCAGATCGAGAACTGCAGCTGGCAGGCCATCACAGGGCTAGGTCGCATCTGGTTCGCCAGCCGGCTGACGAAGTGTATTTTGGCTGAGCTGCCGCTTTTGGGGGCCAGCTTTCACCGCTCTGAGCTGGAGGCGTGTTCCTTCGCCGGCAGCGATCTGTCGCTGGCGATTTTTACCGAAGCAAGGCTGCTGCGCTGCGATTTTAACCAGGCGGTTTTGCTGATGGCGCAAGGTCAGGATGCGCGTTTCAGCGAGTGCGCAATGAACGGCGCCAATTGGGAGAAGGCAGTGCTGCCGCGGGCGGAGTTCCACCGGTGCGAGCTGGCGCAGGCCAACCTCAATCAGGCCGATTTGCGGGAGATGAATTTGCTGGAACAACCTTTGTCCACCGCACAGCAGCAAACGGCCCGGTTGCACGGCGCAAAACGTTGCCGTACTGAGACTGCCCCCCTCAACGCCGACCCTTTTTTAATTGCCATTGATGAATGGTACGCACATCAACAACCGGGACCACGACAACCAACCTATCCGCGACCTACAGGAGCGAGCAGATATGTATAAATCCAGAAGAGAACAGCATCAGAAAGGGGGGGCCAACACCAGTGTTGCCCCGTTGCGATTGGTGAGCCGAGCCCCACGGGCAGAACAGGGCAGCCGCAAGGTGGTGACGCTGGAGGCTGACGCCAATGGGGGGCTGTATGTCGATGGCATGCGCGCTTATTGCCTGGCGGTGGCCACCAGTTGCCTGGTGCGGCCTTTGGAGGGCGATCGCGTTTGCGTCATTGTTGACGGAACAAAATTGGTCATTACCGAGATTTTGTCGCGCCGCCAGGAAAACACCCTGATGACGCTCGATAGCCGATGCGCCAGTTTGCGCATTGTGGCGCCGGAAATTGAACTGCATGGCGCTAAGCGACTGATGCTGCATAGCCCGGATTTCACGCTGCTGACGCGCAGCAGCCGCTGGATTGCTGACACCCTGCATCAGATTTCCCAGCGCTTGTTCGTCCGCAGCGGATATGCCAGCCGCAAGGTGGATCAAACCGACGAAGTTCAGGCAAAGCACATTGTGCAGGATGCCGATCAAAGCTTTGTCATGAAAAGCGAAATTGGTTCTTTGAAGTCTTCGGCGGTGCTGAAGATCGATGGCGGCCAGGTACACGTGGGGTAATCGAAATGACAGCGGCCAATACCAACATGGGGGGGATCAGCTTTGCCGGCTGTGATCCGATGATACCGGCGCCGGGCCCGAATACCGCGCCGAACAATACCGGCATACCGAACGTCGCCAACTATTTCTGTTGCGGTGGCAATGAACAGAATATAGCCACTATCCGGGTGACGACTATCGATTCCGGGGGCGTTATCGGTGCCGCCTCAGGTACCCATTCAGCCCAAATGCAACCGATGCAGGGCTCGGGGAAATATTTTATCCAGGGCATGCCGGCAACGCGTTTGGGGGATATGAGCATGACCAATAACAACAACATGGTCGCGAATCAAATTGCGCCAAGTCAGACCAAATATTTTATCAACGCATAGGAGTCACCATGGTGAGGATGCTCCGGGGGTATGCCGCATCGGGCGTTCTGGCGGCAGGGTTACTGAGCGGGTGCAGCTGGTTCTCTCAGGATCCGTCACAGGATTCGTCACAGGAGATGACCAACCGAATGCGTTCGATTGACGTTGATGTTACCGCCGGTGCCGATGCGAATCCCAATGCCGCCGGTCAGGCGCAGCCTGTCAAGGTGTGCGTGATCGAAACCACCCGGCCCGGCTGGATACCGGAAGGGGTTAGCGATGGCGCGCCTTGTCGCGATGCGCCTTTGACTGAGGGGGTATTGAGCCGCAATCAGAGCATTCTGCAACCGAAAGAGACGCGGCGTTATCGCTTTGAGGTTCCCGTCGGACAGGAACGGTGGATCGTTATCGGCGCGGAGTTTCAGCAAATCAGTGGGGTATTGCCTTTAGCCGAACAAAAATCACCAGCGCTGGCTTATTCGCAAATAAAGGTAATGGTGGGAATGACGTCACTCTCAGTAGTGGCTAACGACAAAATGGATGAATGACATGTTACCTAAACAACGCGTCGCCTGGGTAGAAGGCATGTTGATGGAGCCGCAGCACTTCCAGCAACAGGAACGGTTTTTCGAACACTTGATTGATACGAGGCTGCGCAGCGTCGAGACCTTTACCTGGGGTTTTATCACGCTGGAGATCGATCGCGGGCTATTGGAACAGGGCAAATTCGCGCTGAAAAAAGCCAAAGGAGTCTTTCCGGACGGCACGCCTTTCAGCATGCCGGAAGATGTGCCGCTGCCTTTGCCGTTGGTGATGGGCGAGGATTGTCAAGGGAAGGTGGTTTGCCTGTCGGTGCTGATGGATATTACGGGCAACGCGCAGATTGACCTGGTTCAGGATGATCGCAAGAACAGCCGGTTTCGCACTGTGGATGCCGAGGTGCCGGATCGCAACCATGGCGTTAGCCTGGAAGGCACGCCGCGCGTATGCACCATGCAGTTAGGGAGCTTGGTTACCCGGCTGAGCCTGGAGGAAACCGTCAGCAGTGCGGAAAGCGCCTTGCCGGTTGGCTTTATTCGCGAAATAACCAGCGATCGCCGAATTATGTTGGATGAACGTGCATTGCCGCCGATGCTCGATTTCCGTGCCATCGGCTGGTTGCCCGGCTTCACCAGCGAACTGCTCGGCCTGATCAGTCAGCGCCTGGAGTCGGTATTCCGGCCCGATGTGCATATGACCATTGGCGGGCTTTCTGAACTGTTGGAATTGCTGCTGTTGCAGACGTTGAGCGAGTTTAACTTGCGCATCAGCCAACTGTTGGCGTGCCCGCAGGTGCATCCGGAAAAGCTGTTCGAAACCTTGCTGAGCCTGTTGGGGCGGTTGAGCATAATCCCCGGCGGAGAACGCCTGTGGGATCGTGCGGATCTGGTGTATCTGCACAACGAGCCGCACAACAGCTATTTTCAGCTGTTCGCCTCGATTCGCCGAGCACTGTCATTGGTTATCGAAGCGCCTGCAGTAGCACTATCGTTTATTGATCGGGGGGACGGTATTTATCTGTGTCAAAACGATACCCAACTGCGGTTGGAAAAACTGGTGTTTGCCGTCAGTTGTGGTTTATCCATCGAGCATTTGCGCTCGTACTTCCCCGCTCAGGTCAAGTTGGGGTCGGTGGAGAAAATCATTCAACTGATCGATTTGCAATTGCCGGGAGCGCGACTGCTCCCTATGGCATCACCGCCGCGGCATATCCCTTATTACCCGAACAGCATTTATTTCGAGGTCGATCACTCAGACCCTATTTATAAGGAAATGATGGCTGGATCGGCGCTGGCGCTCAGTATCGTTGGCGACTTCCCGGATTTGCGTTTTGACGTCTGGGGGCTAAGGCAAGGAAGAGTAGGATGAACGAGTTCGAGAGAAAAATGCGCGAGGCGATGGCGGCCACACGCAACAAAGCTTATCCACAGCTTCCCTCTGCGGAGGCGGGGAAAACTGCAGCGGAAATTGCCGGGCTTTCCCTGGGCGCTCGCGCATTGGCCGCGAAAATGCGTCCTGGCAGTCAGGGAAATCCGGCGGGAGCCGCGCATGCCGAGCCAGCAGCGGGTGAGTCTGAATTTGTCACAGCGGCAACCGGTGAACCTCACGCGGTAGCACAGGCTGGCGAGGCAGCTTCAGGTAGCGTCAATGGCCTATTTGGACGGGCGGCGTTGAGCAGGCCCGGCGTGATGATGGGGCATTGGGATAATGCGCTGATTGCTGCGGCGATACCGGTTTTACTGCAGGTGGAGCGGGTGCGCGATCAGGGGCAGCTGAATCCGGCGGCGGTGCGCGCCCAAATGGTCCGGGAGATACAGCAGTTTCAGCAGAGCTTACTGAAGGAACATATTACGCCGGATGATGTGGACAAGCTGGCGTACCTGCTTTGCTCTTATGTTGACGAATGCTGCATGAGCACTCTGGAAGCGGGCACGCTAAATCTCAGCCTGCTGGTCGAGTTTTATCGCGACGCCTGGGGCGGCGAAAAATGCTTTGACCATCTGCAGGGCTATCTGGCCGCCACTCCGCGGGATAAGGATATCCTGGCTTTCTACGATCTTGTCCTGTCACTGGGGTTTGAGGGGAAATTCCATGTGATGGAGCGTGGGGCAGTATTGTTGGCTGACGTACGCAATCATCTTGATAGTTACTTATATAGCCAGGATCCGACGCAAACGCTGGCCGATGCCAAACCGGAGAGGGTGACGCATAGAGTGAGCCGAGTCACCCCTATAAAGTTATTGGGCTACGGCATGTTGCTGGCATTGCTGACATATGGGTCAGCTGCTTGGTATCTACACGAACAATCACGGGCGTTGCGTAATGCCATCTTGGCATGGACGCCACCAATACCTAGAAAAATCAATATAATGGAAACCCTTCCGCAGCCGCTGCCTCAAATACTTAGCGAAGGTTGGCTTGAGGTCAGGGCGGATCCGCGTGGCTGGTTGTTAATCTTTACTTCCGACGGCGCATTCGCCAACGGCAAGTCGACACTGTCGGAGGAGTTTAAACAGAAACGCAATATTGAGCGCCTGGGGGAAGCCTTGGCCCCGTGGCCGGGTGACTTGGAAGTGATCGGCCATACGGACAACACTCAGTATCGCAAAACGTCTAACAACTCCAACCTGAAGCTTTCCGAAGCGCGTGCGCAGACGGTGGCGGAAAAGCTGCGAGAGTCGCTGGTCAATAGCAAATACAACCGAACAGTGACGTCGGTCGGCAAAGGGGATGCAGAACCGCTGGATGACAATGCGACCGAAGAAGGGCGCCGTCGTAACCGCCGGGTAGACATTCTTTGGAAAATTGGTGAACGAGAGATATCCGATCCGCCAGCGGATTTAAACAAAGCAGATGTTGCGGCTGCCCCTGGGGAAAACTGAAGGAACTCACCTGCGTCGGAATAAGGAAGTTATATGATACGTAGATCATTCGTCTTAGTGCTGGCCCTATTGCTTTGTGCGGTGGTGTGGTGGATTGGGCCGCTGATTGCCATCGGCACTTACAGGCCTTTGTTCGCCGTGTGGGTGCGCGGCATCATCATCGCTCTGATTCTGTGCTGGGCGCTGTGGCCATTCGTCGCGACATTTTTGTCTTGGGTATTCCGCCACGCCCGAGCGCCTGCACCGGTCAAGAAAAAGTCGGCCCAGCGCGATCGCGTGACCTCGCGTTTTTACGATGCTATGCGCACATTGCAGTACGTGGGATTAGCGAAGCAGCGCACCCATTGGCAGCGCTTTAAATACCGCTTTAACCGCCGTCACATCGGTGAAAAACCCTGGTTCCTGGTTATTGGGCCGCCGAACAGCGGGAAAACATCGCTAATCGGAGAAAGCGGGGAACGTTTTCTGATGGCGGAGCATTATGGCCTGCAGCAGACGGTGGATATCGGGCCGACGCAGGACTGTAACTGGTGGCTGGCGGAAAACTCGGTGTATATAGACACCTCTGGCGAATGGTTGCAGTTGAACGGCTTGGGCGAAGAAGGCAGCAAAGCGCGCGACACCCTGTTCAAACTGATTAAGCGCCATCGCCGCCATCCGGGAGTCGACGGCATCATATTATGCCTGGATGCACGTTGGCTGCTGCATGCGTCGTTGACGGAAAGAAAATCCGTGGCCGATGCGTTGCGGGTGCGCTTGTTGGAACTCGCCGCCTGGTTTCGCATCGATCTGGCGGTGTACTTCACCATTAGTCATATCGATCAGATTGTCGGCGGAGCCACCTTCCTGTCGATGCTGGGCGACGATCTGTTGCAAAAAGGCATGGGTTTTAGTCTCAATCGCGCCAAACAGGGGGAAACCCCTTTCGAACAGTACGAAACCCTTTACCGTGAAATGGTGGCGCGAGTCAGCCATCATGTTCTTGAACTGTTGCACGATGTGCCGGACGGCCAAAATCGTCAGCAGCTGCTGTTTTTCACGGAGGCGCTCGGCTCGCTGGGCAATCCGCTTTATTCGCTGTTGGAGCAGATCTTCCCGCAGACCCCGGTGGGCTATTCCTGCCATCTGCAGCAGGTTTGGTTGGGCAGCACCGTCGCGCTGCCGCCGCAGGGCGCTATTTATAACGCGCAGGCGGCGGACATGTATGAAGCCCGTCCAACCGGGCGCATATATCACCCTGAACTGAGCTACGCCAGACAGGAGCGCGGGGTATTGCAGCAGTCGTCGCATGGGCTGCCGTTGGGCAACAGAATGGGCATGATTGGGCGCTATACCCTGGTGTTGATCCTATTGGCGGTGTCTTTCAACCTGTTGGCGATGCGTTACCTGTGGGAGAGCGATTATATTTCCTATATTGCGGCACGCTTCGATGAAACAAAACGCATCGTGCGTGAGATACCTGTCACTAATCGCATCAGCGATGACGTTATTTCTGCGTATGAACAAATGGGCTATATGAACGCCCAACTGGGAGGCGAAGTGTCACCTTTGCCGAATCCCTACTTCGAACACAAGCTGATCAACAACGCGGCGCAAAAAACCTACCAGCGCCATTTGCTGCAGATTTTCTGGCCGGCGGTAGAAAACTACATAGCCAGTGAGCTGAAGAACGACGTATCGGCCTCCAATAAAGATGTGTATAGCACCCTGAAGGTTTATCTGATGATGGGGCAACCTTCGCATCGTTCCGCACAGGCGCTGATCGATTGGTTTATGGCGCGGTGGGAAAACTTTATGCCGCAAGGCTACACCGATATGAACAAGGATATTTTCGCTTACCACTTGCGCGAAATGTTCTCGTTGCCCGATGCGCCGGTGATGAAAATGGACGGCGATCTGTTGCGCTTGGCACGGGTGAAGGCGATGAATATTCCGATGCAGCTCAGGGTTGTGCGCCGCATCGAAGAAAAACCCTTGCCGGCCGCCATCGGCGACATTTCTTTGGCCGATGCTGCGGGGCCAAATGTCTCTTTGATGTTGCGGCGCAAGAGTCAGGCAACGGTTACCGATAGCGCCGTGCCGGGGTTCTATACCCGAGCCAGTTATCGGGATGTGTTCCTGCCGCAGTTGGACGACGCCGCCAAGGACATGATTGAAGAGGAGTCTTGGGTGTTGCGCGACAGCAAAGAGGATGGCTCGAAAGTCACCACACTGGCTTCCGCGCAGAAGCTGGCCGATGAGGCGAGGAAACTCTATCTGATTGAGTATGCGGACAAGTGGGATGCCTTTGTTCGCGACGTTCGGGCCCGGCCGGTTAACGGGCTTGAGGATGCGGCGATTTTGGCGCGTCAACTGTCGGATCCGTCTTCGCCATTGGCTAACCTGGTGCGATTTGCCGCTCGGGAAACCAGCATGACGGGTACCAATCAAGGGGATGCGGCCAGCTGGTTCGATCGTCAGCGTAACCGAATTGAGCAGCAACGGCGCGATATTCTCGGCGAAATCTCCGGCGAGCGTGCGCGCTTTCGTCTGACGCCGGAACGGGCGGTTGAAGATCGCTTTGAGCTGCTTCGTCGCCTGGGTTACCAGCTACTGCAAACCACCAATGCCAGCAATGATCCCTTGAGCCGCAGTTTTGAGGCGCTCTATAGCCAGTTGACCACGTTGTCTACCTCGCTGCGCGGCGGGCAAGTGGTACCGGCCGGCGGCACCTTGAAGCGCTTGCAATTGGATGCTGCGCGGCAGCCGGAGCCGGTGTACAGCGTCATGATGGATCTCCTGCAGGTTGGGGATAGCCAGACGGTACAGCAGAGCCAAAAAAATCTGAGCAAAGGAGCTTCGTCGCTGGCCTCAGGATTGTGCAAGGGGAGCATCAGCGGGCGTTATCCGTTTGCCCGCAACGCCAGGGCAGAGGTCGGGATCGAAGATTTCTCACGTATGTTCGGCCGCGATGGTGCCATGCAGCAGTTCTTTGACGAAAACCTGGCCCCCTACGTGGATGTGAACGCCAAAAAATGGAATGCCAAGCCGGGATCCGAAGGTATTGTCAATGCGAGTACCCTGGGTGCTTTCGAAAATGCCCGATTGATTCGCGACACTTTTTTCACCTCGGGCGAGAAGCTCTCTTTCTCAATGTTTATCAGGCCATTATCACTGACCCCTACCATTACCGAAGCCACTTTGGATATTGATGGCCAGGTGATTACCTACAGCCACGGTTACAGTCAGCCAACCCGCATTGATTGGCCCGGCCCCAAAGGCGGCAGCTATGTTCGCCTGACCTTCAGAACGGGTACCGGCCAGATTCAGGTTTCCAGTTTTGACGGCCCCTGGGCCTTGTTCCGCATGTTTGATGCCAGTAACCCAGTTCCTCTCGCCAGCGATAGACGTGAGTTAACGATGTCAATGTCTTCCGTCGTTGGCGTTCTGAAACTGGAATTGCGTTCCACCATGAAGGATTTCCCACTCTGGTCACGGGCGTTGAGAGGATTCTCCTGCCCAAAAGCGATGTAAACACAACCGAGAAGAGGTAATTACTATGTTAGATCCAGCAAAAATCTTTGAAACCATGCAGGCGGGCGGCAGCCTGGGACAGAATTCTCAATCTTCCCTTAGCCAACCTTTTATGCAAGGGGTGAGTAATATTCAGATGTCGGGCCCTGATGCGGCGAAGTCCGTGATGAGCAACGTGACAAAATCCTGTGACGATATGTTTGGTAATATGAAAGGCATTTTTAACGGGCTGCAAGCAAATGTGACGGCGCACCAAAAAATGCAAACGTCCGAACAGCCGAAAGACTTTAACGTGCCAATGGACGACCTTCGCCCAACGATTGCTAAAGGTTTTCCAAATGAAATGGCAAACTTTTTCACGAAGGTACCCAAACTGTAACGTGGAGGCTATGTGCTTTAATCATTAAGAATGCCGGGGGATGAATTTGTTCCCTGGCATTATAAACAGGGAGGTATGCAATGATATATAACTGGATGTTAAGAAATGCTAACCCACTGACGGGTTTTTTACTCGCGGTATGTTCCAGTTTGTTCTTTTGGGTTTGTATCCTTCTGGCGCTTATTTATTTTTAATTTTTAGTCTGCAAAAAAAACCAGTGTCCGCAGGGACACTGGTAAATGAAACAATATACATAAAAGGGAATTAAAGGGGGGGCTATTCTATATTACAGTTTTGAGAGGAACTGCAAGCCAGTGGAAATGACCGAGTCGACAGCCAGGTCGATGCCTTTACCCAAAGTACCGACTACTGTTTTGGCATCAGGATCAACACCGGCAATGGCTTATATAGTATCAATACCGGTTCCAATAGCGCTGCAAATAAGTGTACCGACATCGCCAAAGAAAGCGGCGCCGCTTACTTGCTCAATTTCACTTGGAGATAATACTTTCATAATTTGAAACTCCTTTTTCAGTTAGCCCTTAACTGCAGGCCATTTGATTATTGCAAATCACGATATATTGCCAATAAGGTTTGGACGGGTTTTTATAATATTATCAGGGTGGTTTAACGCGCAAGAAACATCATTAATTATATGCTAATATTGGTTTTTTTAACTTCGTACTGTTATAGTTATCACCAACCACCTTGTTTATTATTGTCTGGCGTAGTCGAGATTTTATTGGTTTTTTAAATAGAATTTTATTTTTTCATTTATTTCTATAATCTCAGCCAGGGAGGCTGTGTCATGAGGGGTTTTACGGTCTCGCAAAGGCCCTTGAGTTATGACGAACTGGCGGAAAATCGTGGTTGAGACGAGGAACTGCCAGTGGGCAGCGTTCACAGATGAAGAAGGAACATGTCAGTTTGGTTTCAATTGTCGAGAGAAAAATAGTGCGGCTCAAATAACCCTGTTTGTTCACTCGCATTTAGATTGCTTATCCTCTCGTCTTTATCGCTGAGACGATCATGGCGTACCATTTATCTCATGCACCCTTGTCACCTTCCCGATCTTATTGCCTATTTCAAAAATTACCGCCGCGCTATAGTTAAAGATTATGCCTTTGCATCAGGACCTGTCTCACTTTCGCCTAAATAACGCAGTGTGTGGTTTTTGGTGATATTTTATAATGATATATTATATTTTATTATTTATTAGGTTGGATAAGGAAATTAAGGGTGTTGGACGCCACCTAAGGAAAATACCAATGTCTGGATGGTTATGCTTAAAAAGATATTTTTGTCAATTTAATGATTTATATTGTATTTTATTTATGTATTTATCTGGATATGCTGAGTTCTTGAGGTAAACTATAATCCTACAGATAATTTTCCTGGAGGTTTTTTGGGATTACTTTAATTCGCGAAGATAGATTTTGATCTGAGGTTGACTTTCCGTGTTGAACGCGGCGGTTTTTTTACGCTATCACTACGCTAAAATATACTCATAAAGATATCTGATTTATATCTTTAGAGTCTAAAAACATATTTGATGTATTTTATCTGAACCTTTTATGCAAGCATCAATGCCTGCATTATTTTTTCTCACAACAACCGTAAGGATCCCGCTTGGGAAAAAGTATAGAAATTCCGGTTAATGAAGGAGAATATTCAAATGGAACAGGTAAGTATTGCTATAGTCGATCGGAATCAATTCTTTAAATTGGGTCTGAGCCTTGCAATGAAACAGGGTTTTTCTGAGCATGGGGTTCGGGTTGAATTTACCGGAGAAAAAAATGCTAATGTGATCTTCAGAGCGCCTGATGACCGGGTGTCTATAAATTTTTGCCATGCACAATTGCTACAGGGAGAGTTTTATTCTATCCCACTCTATTTTTCGATATTGGAACATAATGCCATTATGCCGAAGGTTCATTGCAATTTAGAGGCGGGGAGCATCACGCGCACAGAGGGGGTAGAAAAAGTCATTGCCAAGGTAATGGCATGTTATAGGGGCAAAGCTCCGTTTACTTCAGATCATTGCCCACGTTGCCGCACTCAGTTGACCTTCAGTGAAGGCAAGGTTTGTCGTCTGATCAAGTGCGGTTACTCGCAAAATCAAATGGCGATGCTACTTGGCATCAGCCCAAAAACCGTCAGTATTCATAAGCGCTCTGCAATGCGAAAGTTGAATATCCATAATAATATCGATTTTTTAAGATGGCTAAAAATGCATAGTGACTCTTGCTAATTACTCAATAAACCCCAGCTTAAACTGTGCCTTGCCTGCCAGCGACATCAGTTTGGGGTTTTCCGGGTAAGAGGTCAGCAAAGGGAAAAAAACGGAACCGCCAATAATACTCCGACTTTTCGAATCTGCCGGCCGCAGTCCCCATATATTCTGGTATGTCATCGGGACACTTTTCCCGTTAATTTCTGTATTACCGATGTACAGCATAATATGTCCCGGAATGTAGACCAGTGTGGTGAAGGATCTGCCGTGTTCCGCGAGGTAACGTATTCGCGCGCTCGTATTCTCATGGCTGAGGTCAACAACCCTGGTTGCTGCCTGTATCTGAGCCGCAGAATTTCTGGGAAGAAATATACCAAAGGGCATCAGCAGGCTTAGCATTTCGGCAGAACAGTCATTATAAAAGTTATAATTTCCCCAGCCATAGGGTCTGCCGTTCATCGATTTCATCAGTGTCGCCATATTATCGGGCGTCATTTCCCATGGCATGGCGGTGAACTCCTTCGCCTTCAGGTTGACCCAGCGAATTTGTGCGCGGCCGTCATCGTTACGTACAGGCGCTGCGGCCAGAAAAAGGCTGTGCTGTTTATGCTGGAATGGCAGAATGGTTCCGGGGCGAGCGGTAAAATAATACTGCTCGTCTTCATGCACGGAGACCGACTCTTTAATAAACGCGCCCAGGTTGTTTCTGGTCAGCGCCAGCCATTCGGTCACAAATTGCTGATCCACTCCCGCGATATCTTCGCTGTGAACCCACCCGGTTACTGTGGGGGAGACCAGGTACTTCCAACGTTTGTCGCGACTGTTTGCAAGTACGTATACAGGAGTGCCGGGATGGATGGAGGAATCCTGCAAATTGTCAAAGGGGTATCCTTGTCCGGCCTGCCGGGGATCGTCATAAGCCGGGTCCGCTGTCGGGATAGCCCTGACCAGCGTTTCCCTGACGGCAATGCCTCGACCGGAGGGGTGATAAACATCGTCAATGTCGGTATCCGCATTATGTCTTACCTCTTGCTTCCAGCCGGCAGAATGAGTCCTGAAGTTTTCTCCCCAGGAAACACTGTTATTCCCAAGGTACTTCTTAGTGCTGGCATCACGAGCGCTTCCAGCTCCCTTGTTCAGGATGGATGCGATGTAATAAGGGTTCCAGGGCGACTGTTCGTCTTGCCCCATACCAAAATAGCGAGATTTTAGGACAGAAAAAAACCTTTGCTGCGTGGCGGCATCGATAATGGGGACATACCTATCCGGGCCGGGGGGGATCCATTTATCGACAGACTGCGAATAATTCCCCAGTGGAAAGATCGTTTTGGTCGGGTCGATATAGTCCGTTGCGGCATAACCGGGAGAAGCCGTGTCGTTGACTTCCGGTCTGAGTGGCGCGGTGTGGCACGCCGATAACAGCAGCGGAACAATCAGGAAAAG
Organism: Serratia sp. 22264; assembly: GCF_052045345.1. Lineage (NCBI taxonomy): Bacteria > Pseudomonadati > Pseudomonadota > Gammaproteobacteria > Enterobacterales > Yersiniaceae > Serratia > Serratia sp. 22264. The sequence goes on along the minus strand of NZ_JBQEOY010000001.1, from coordinate 2,085,157 downwards.
AGGCTTTATTCTTTCAGGCGGCTGGATTTTTTTCATATGAGATCCCCGATAATGACCTTGTCACTCAGCCCGCAACACAACGATGCCCGGTTTTGGCTGCATGTATTCCATAAAGAGTGAGTCCACCACTTTTCTGTTAGCGGCCAGTGAGGAGGCATTTCTGAACCACACCTGTTCGCCGTAGCGGATCACGATACCCACATGCGAAACATCCAACCCGTTGAGTGGGGAGTAAACGCCGACATAATCGCCGGTTTTCAGACGGCTCAGGACCTGTTCGTTGATAGCCTTACCGGGAATGTAATTTATTTTACGCGGATTAATGCCCAGGCCAGGAATGTACTCGCCGCCATCCGGTTTACGGTTCAGCTGCTTGTCAGCAATGACATAATCAGGGCTGATATCCGGCGTGACGTCCCGGGCATTACGCGGCGCGGTGGTGAACCATTCAGAGAAAAAGTGCCGGCGGCTGAGGTAGCCAACGTTGCCTCCGGTATAGCGGGTTCTGGCAAGATTATGCAGAAATGTTTTCTGGTCACGGCTCCGGGTCAGGGCTTCGACGTAATCTACCAGGGTAAAGCAATCCACTCCGTTAAAATTCGCGACAAGAGCTTCGGAGGTGTCAGGTCCACCGATAAGCGTATCTGCCTGATAAGGTGTTCCGAGAAAAGCAGATGACACGCGGCTGATGACTTCCCCATGATTTTCCCCTGCTGAAGGGATGACTACCGTCCGGATAATCGAGTTAACTTTTTCCGTTGTGACACCGTCCATAATGGTCGGGTATTTATCTATTTTAGGTGAGGTGCATGTTGTCAGGCATGTTGACATCAGCAAGACAGTCCATGTCTTTAGCTTCATTATCATTTCCGTAAAAGGTAAAAATTCCGTCTTCATCTTTACCGGAAATGATTGTTATTTCTATTACCGAAAATGATTATTATTGCTGTCAAAAACGCCAGTGGTTGATTGCTACTTTATTGGCTGCCGTTCTATTACTTGCCCCTAAGATCAATTTAACCTTCCTTCTCATTGCAGGACCTTCCATATCACGGTATCGCTGGCGGATCAGGAAGATGACATGGACTGGACCGCCTGGCGGAAATCCTCTCTTGCAAAAAATTCTTTGCAGGATAACGATCTGTCATTCATCCTTTGAAATGTTGTTTCACTTTTATCCGAGTTCATCTTGAATTTACTTGCCGCCCTGCGTCAGCGCGTGGAAAAAACGCCCTGGTATGCCAAACGAAAAAGCTACCGTGTGCTGTTCTGGCGTGAGATCACGCCGCTGGCGGTGCCGATCTTTATGGAGAACGCCTGCGTCTTGCTGATGGGGGTGCTAAGCACCTTCCTGGTGAGCTGGATCGGTAAGGAAGCCATGGCCGGCGTGGGGCTGGCGGACAGCTTCAATATGGTGATTATCGCCTTTTTTGCCGCGGTGGATCTGGGCACCACGGTGGTGGTGGCCTTCAGCCTCGGCAAGCGGGACCGCAAAAGAGCGCGGTCGGCGGCGCGCCAGTCGTTGGTGTTGATGACTCTGGTCGCCCTGGTGTTGGCGGTGGGCATCCATCTGGCGGGCGAGCAGATTATTGACGTGATCGCCGGTGCCGCCACCCCGGAGGTCAAGGCGTTGGCGCTTTCTTATCTGCAAACTACGGTGTGGAGCTACCCGGCCGCCGCCATTGCGCTGATCGGCAGCGGCGCGCTGCGCGGGGCGGGCAATACCAAGATCCCGCTGCTGATCAACGGCGGCATGAATATCCTGAACATCATCATCAGCAGCATTCTGATTTACGGCATGCTGGGCTGGCATGGGCTGGGCTTTGTCGGCGCCGGGCTGGGGCTGACCATTTCCCGCTATATCGGTGCCATCGCCATTATTTACGTGCTGATGATTGGGTTTAACCCGGCGCTGCACATCACGCTGAAAAGCTACTTTACGCCGTTAAAACTGAACATCCTTTGGGAAGTGCTGGGGATCGGCATCCCCGCCAGCATCGAATCGGTGTTGTTCAACGGCGGCAAATTGCTGACCCAGATGTTTGTCGCCGGCATGGGGACCAACGTCATTGCCGGTAATTTCATCGCCTTTTCCATCGCCTCGTTGATTAACCTGCCGGGCAACGCCCTGGGATCGGCGTCGACCATTATCGTGGGAAAACGCTTGGGGAAAGGGCAGATAGCCCAGGCGGAGCGGCAACTGCGCCACATTTTCTGGCTGGCGACGATTGGGCTGACGGTGATCGCCTGGGGAACGGTGCCGCTGGCCGGGGTGTTCGCTTCGTTTTATAGCCGGCAGGACGATGTTAAAGAGGTGGTGAAAGTGCTTATCTGGCTCAACGCCGCCTTTATGCCGATCTGGGCCGCCTCCTGGGTGCTGCCCGCCGGGTTGAAAGGTGCGCGCGACGCCCGCTTTGCCATGTGGGTGTCGATGTTGGGCATGTGGGGCTGCCGGGTGGTGGCGGGTTACACGCTGGGTATTGTGTTGGGCATGGGCGTGGTCGGCGTTTGGCTCGGCATGTTTATGGATTGGGCGGTGCGTGGTGCGCTCTTCTACTGGCGCATGGTCAGCGGGCGTTGGTTGTGGAAATACCCGCGTATAAAACAAGAAGAGGTTGCGGAACAGGCAATCCCCTACGCCAGACGAACGGGGGGCTGAACGTCACCTGCCAGGCTGCGGTGCCTGAAGGTTTTCCTGCCGCCATCTGGCCGGCGATACGCCGTGCACCTGCTTGAAGGCTTTGGAAAAGTGCAATTGGTTTTCATAGCCGACCGAAATACCCACCACTTTGATCGCCGTAGGGCCATTGCTCAGCAGGCTGACGGCGATACTCATGCGAAAATTAAGCAAATATTCCTTGGGACCGATGCCGTAGGCGTTTTTGAACAGCCGGCACAGGTAACTGCGGTTGATATTGCAGTAGGCGGCCAGGCTCTCAATCGTCAAATGTTCATGGTAGCGGTTTTCAATTTGTTTGACCGCTTTACGCAGATGCTGCGCCTTGTCATCGGGATGTGCAGCCGTGCCCTGCAGCCTATTGCCGATTAATGCGGAAAAAAACAGGTAGCTCAGCCCGAGCACCTTCAGCCGATGCTCATCGCCCTGGGCAACGATCTGTCGCAGGTAGCCCAGGGCGTCGGCGTTATCGTCCTGTAGGTTGGGCCGATAAATTGGGAATTGACGGCTCAGATGGCATTCTTCGAAAATCTTGCCGGCGATAAGCCCGTCGACCTCCAGCCACATATAATGCCAGGGATCCTTTTTGTCGGCGCAGTAGGTGGTTACGTCGTGCGGGTGGATCAGAAAACCTTCTCCTGCCACGACGGGAAACGAGCCGTATTCGCTGTGCAGCACGCCGGTCCCGCTTATCACATAATGGAATAGATAGTGCTGGCGCACGGCGGGGCCAAAACTGTGGCCTTTATCACAATTCTCCTCCCCATACTGGTACAGGTTCAGCTCAATATTGTCGGTGCGATTGAGGGTGAAACTCTTGTGCATCAGTCATGGCCTCCGTTTTATCTCCACTTTATCAGTGGAGTTACGGCGGAGTCGCCGGGACATGACCAGATCTCGACCTGGCTCACACTTTTTGCGGTGCGTCATTTTTCGCCATAACAAGGTCACATTCATCCATATCACGTGCCGGCGTTGCAGGGTAATTTCAGCTTATCGACAACGGCAGCAGCGGAGAAATACGATGATTAAAGTGACATTTATGGGCGCGGGCAGCACCATCTTCGCCAAGAACGTACTCGGCGACATCATGGCAACGCCGGCATTGAAAGAGGTGGATATTGCGCTGTACGACATTGACAGCGCCCGTCTCAACGAATCCTTAGCCATGCTGAGCAATATCAACCGCAATACCAATGCGGGCAGGGCGAAGATTACCCCTTACCTCGGCGTAGAAAACCGCCGTGCGGCATTGAAAAACGCCAATTACGTGGTGAATGCCATCCAGGTTGGCGGCTACGATCCTTGCACCATTACCGATTTCACCATTGCCAGAAAATACGGCCTGCAGCAGACCATTGCCGATACCCTGGGCATTGGCGGTATCTTTCGCGCGCTGCGCACCATTCCGGTGCTGTTTGATTTCGCCCGGGATATCGAAGCGGTCTGCCCGGACGCCTGGCTGCTGAACTATACCAACCCGATGGCGGCAATAACCGGTGCCATGCTGCGCCATACCGAAGTGAAAACCGTGGGGTTGTGCCACAGCGTTCAGGTTTGCGCCGAGACGCTGCTGAAAAGCGTGGATATGCCGACCGACGACGTGCAATTCCACATCGCGGGCATCAACCATATGGCCTGGCTGCTGGACGTTCGCCGCCACGGCGAAGACCTGTACCCGGAAATCAAGCGCCGCGCCAATGCCTTGCAGGGCAAGCATGATGACATGGTGCGTCATGAAATCATGAAAACCTTCGGCTATTACGTGACCGAATCTTCAGAACACAATGCCGAATACATGCCTTACTGGATCAAACGCAATTACCCGGAACTGATTGAGCGCTTCAATATTCCGCTGGATGAATACCCGCGCCGGTGTATTGAGCAGATTGAACAATGGCAGCAACAGAAAGTGGCGCTGACCCATGACGCCAGCCTCACCCACAGCCGTACCCACGAATATGCTTCTTACATCATCGAAGCGATGGAGACCGATCGGCCATACAAGATTGGCGGCAACGTGCTCAACACTGGGTTGATCACCAACCTGCCCGCGGAGGCCTGCGTCGAAGTGCCTTGTCTGGTGGATGGGCAGGGGATCACGCCTTGCTATGTCGGCAACTTGCCGGAGCAACTGGCGGCGCTGAACCGCACCAATATCAACACCCAACTGTTGACCATCGAAGCGGCGGTCACGCACAAACGCGAAGCGATCTACCATGCGGCGTTGCTGGATCCGCACACTTCAGCCGAGCTTTCTATCGATGATATCCGCAAGCTGTGCGACGAACTGATTGAAGCGCACGGCAACTGGCTTCCCGCCTACCATTAATCGCCGCATTACCCCGGTACCTCCTCAAAACGCACAAGGCGCGGGGCTTCCCGCGCCGTTAAAAATGGGATGGTGAGCCATGTTTTATTTGAAAAACAAGAACTTTTGGATCTTCGGTGCCTTCTGTTTTTTCTATTTCTTTATCATGGGCGCGGTGCTGCCGTTCTTTCCGATCTGGCTGCATGACGTCAATCATCTCGATCAGCGACAAACCGGGCTGGTGTTCGCCGGCATGGCGCTGTTTGCCCTGGTGTTCCAGCCGATTTTTGGCTTCGTCACCGACAAGTTTGGCCTGAAGAAACACCTGCTGTGGATGATCATCTTCCTGCTGCTGTTTCTGGCACCGCTGTTTATCTATGTGTTCTCGCCGCTGCTGCAAAGTAACTTTTTGCTGGGCGCGCTGCTGTGCGGCATGTATCTCGGTTTGGTGTGCAGCGGCGGTTCGCCGGCGATTGAAGCCTATATCGAGAAGGTGAGCCGCCGCAGCCAGTTCGAGTATGGCCGCGCCCGGCTGTTTGGCTGTATCGGCTGGGCGATCTGCGCCTCGATCGTCGGCTACATGTTTACCATTAACAATCAATTCGCGTTTTGGCTGGCCTCCAGCTTCGCGCTGGTGCTGGCAGGTTTGCTTTATCTGTTCAAGCCGGAAGAGAACAACACGCTGGCGGTGGCGGACGGCCTGGCGCTGAACCACAAACCGATCAAGTTGAAAGCGGCGCTGGGGCTGTTGAAAATGCGCAAATTCTGGTGTCTGGTGATGTATATCGTCGGGGTGGCCTGCGTGTACGACGTATTCGACCAGCAGTTCGCCAATTTCTTCACTTCGTTTTTCCGCGATCGGCATGCCGGTACCCAGGCATTTGGCTATGTCACCACGCTGGGCGAGTTTCTTAACGCTTTCATCATGTTCTTTGCGCCGTTGATCATCAACCGCATCGGCGGCAAGAATGCGCTGCTGATTGCCGGGGTGATTATGTCGGTGCGGATCATAGGTTCGTCGCAGGCGGACTCGGTGACGGCGGTGATTGTCCTCAAGACCCTGCATATGTTTGAGGTGCCGTTCCTGCTGGTGGGCATCTTCAAATACATCACCACCCAATTTAACGTTAACCTTTCCGCGTCGATCTACCTGTGGGGCTTTTGCTTCTTCAAACAACTGTCGGCCATCGGCATGTCCTATGCGGCGGGGATGATGTACGTCAATTACGGCTTCAAAACCTCTTACCTGATCCTTGGCTGCATCGCGTTGCTGTTTACCCTGATCTCGGCCTTTGCCTTGACCGGCAAGGCGCGGGTATTGAAGGGGGAAGGCACACTGCCGCTGGCGGTGAGATAGCGAAAACTGCATCAGGTGTTGTGCCTGTGGCCCCCCAAGCTGCTGTGGCTGAAGGGGCTATGTATTTGTTGGCAGTCATTCAGGCAGATGTCGTTAAGGGGTCGGCAAGCCGATACACCTTGGCGTTCCAGTAGCTGTTGCCTGACTGGCTGTGCAGCTTCCAGCCGGCCTTCTTCAATTTATTGGCAATCAGGCTGTTCATTACGCCGTGTCCCAACAGCAGTACTGCCCCCTGAGCCGCCGCGAGATCGGCCAGTTTGCCGCTGGCGGCCGCGGCGCGTTTTTTGGCTGATGACAAGGATTCGACATTTTTCGCGTAGCCGCATAGCCACAGAAGGCGAAAAATCACCACCCAATGCAAGGGGCGTAAACGTAACAGCGGTACAGAGAAAACCGGCAGCTCGGCTTCGCAGAACAGGGCGTCGCTCTCGTGGGGGTGCAGGCCCAGCAAAGCCAGGGAAGCCAAGGCTCTTGGCAGGGTGCTGGCGACAACATACCGGGGTTGCGAAGCGAGCGACCTGGCGTTTTCGGGCGGCGTATCGGCGATGCCCGCAAGATTGTATTGATCGATCCAGGCGCGCATCTCGTGGGTGCGCTGCAGCTTGTCGGTATCGATGTTCGGCTGACCGTGACGCAGTAGAATGATGTCCATTTATCGCCCTCCCTTCGGCGGCGCATTATGGCACAGTGCCGATGTGTCGGCAGCGGTTTGCGCGGCCTGGCGCACCGGATGTTCATCCGTTTGCTGTCTGCGGGATGAGTTTATTGCGTATTGAGGTTCGGGGCGCTGCGGGTGGGGGATAGAGCACGCCGGATGGCGTGCTCCAGGGTAGGGCTCTCTTAGCGATTATTTCTCGTCCGGCAAAGCGTAAGCGACGATGTAGTCGCCCAGCTTGGTGCCGAAGGAGCCATGTCCGCCTGCGGAAATCACCACGTACTGCTTGCCGTTAACCTCATAAGTCATTGGCGTTGCCTGGCCACCGGCCGGCAGACGTGCTTCCCACAGTTTGTCACCGTTGGTGACGCTGAAGGCGCGCAGGTAGTTGTCTGCGGTTGCGCCAATGAAGAACACATTACCGGCGGTAGAGACCGGTCCGCCCAACATTGGCATGCCCATCTTGAACGGCAGCGGCAACGGAGAGCTGTCGCGCACGGTACCGATGCGTTTTTTCCACACGATGTCGTTGGTTTTCAGGTCTACAGCGGAAATATAACCCCATGCCGGCTGTTTGCATGGCAGACCAAACGGCGACAGGAACGGGTTCAGGGTCACGCCGAACGGCACGCCATACTGTGGCTGCACGCCGGCTTCGGTGCCGCTGCCGCCTTTGTCGCCGGCTGGCGGTTCAATCGGGTTGCCTGGGCCGCGCGGGATCAGTTTGGAAACGAACGGCAGGGCGATTGGGTTGGCGATGGCGATTTGACGGTCGGTATCGACAGACAGGCCGCCCCATTCGAACATGCCGAGGTTGCCCGGGAACACCAGCGTGCCCTGTTCGGAAGGCGGGGTGAAGGTGCCTTCGTAACGCAGGCTGTGGAACATCACCCGGCAGACCAGTTGGTCATAGATGGTCGCGCCCCACATATCCGCGCCGGTCAGTTTTTTCTCCGGACGGAAAGTCAGCTCGGAGAACGGTTGGGTCGGTGACAAGCGGTCGCCCTTGGCCGGGCCTTGCGGGACCGGTTTTTCTGGCGCCGGCACCACCAACTCTCCGTTGGTGCGGTTCAGCACGAAGATATTGCCGGTTTTGGTCGGTACGTAAATCACCGGCACCTTGTTGCCGCTCTTGTCGGTGATATCCGCCAGAGTTGGCTGAGCCGGCACGTCCATATCCCACAGGTCATGGTGCACGGTCTGATAGAACCAGGCCAGCTTGCCGGTGGAGGCATTCAGCGCCAGCAGGCCGCTGGCATAACGCTCCATTTCCGGCGTACGGTCGCCGCCCCAAATATCCGGGGTGGTGACGCCCATCGGCAGATAGACAATGTCCAGTTTGGCGTCATAGGCGGCAGGCGCCCAGGAGTTCGGCGAGTTCGGCGTGAAATGATGTTCGTCCGCCGGGATGGCGTTCGGATCTTTGGCGCCCGGATCAAAGGCCCACAGCAGCTTGCCGCTGTTGACGTCAAACCCGCGGATCACACCCGAAGGCTCGCGGTTGGAATAGTTATCGGTAACCGCACCGGCAACGACAATCACCTTATCGGTGATCACCGGCGGCGACGTCGGCTCATAGTGGCCTGGAGTCGCATACGGCATATTGCTTTGCAGATTCAACTCGCCGTTATTGGCGAAATCGGCGCAAGGCTTACCGGTTTCCGCATCCAGAGCGAACAGACGGCCGTCATTCACCGGCAGGATAATGCGGCGTGCGCACTGTGCAGGAGGGGTTTCTGCCGTTGCGCCGGCCGCTGCTGTGGTTTCATGGTAAGACACGCCGCGGCAGGTGATGTGCTGGAAGGTCGGGTTGAATTTCAACTGAGGGTCGAACTTCCACTTCTCTTTACCGGTGGCGGCATCCAGCGCGAACAGCTTCTGGTGAGGCGTACACAGATAAAGCGTGTCGCGGATTTTAATCGGAGTGACTTCGTTGGTGATTTCACCCGGATCGTTGGCGGTCTTCAGGTCGCCGGTCTGGAAGGTCCAGGCTTCCTTGAGTTGGCCCACGTTTTTGTCGTTGATCTGGCTCAACGGGGAATAGCGCGTGCCTTCCTGCGTGCGGCCATAAGCCGGCCAGTCGGCGGCAGACGCATCCGTTTCGGCTTTGGCCTGCGCCGGTTCCAGGGTGCCATGGATCTCTTGCGGATCGTTAAACACCGCGTAGGCCAGAACGCCCACGGTGATCACCAGCGCGATGCTCAAAGCACCGTACGCCAGTTTGCCGTTGGCGATAAGCCGACGATAGATAAAGGGCAACACCAGCCACAGGCCGAAGAAGAAGGTGACGTCCAGACGCGGCGTCAGTGCCCAGAAATCCGGGCCGACTTCCCACAGCGCCCAGACCGTGGTACCGAGCAGGAAGAGGGCGTACAACAACAGCGCGGTGGCGCGGCGGCGGAACAGCAGCCAGGCCGTGACCAGCAATACTACCCCGGCGATGATGTAGTACAACGAACCGCCGAGCTTAGCCAACCAGATGCCCCCGGCCAGCAGATAGAGCCCGCTCAACACGGCGAACAGCGCCGTTATGATGACGAGCGGCGACAATGACGCTTTATTTTGCATAGTATTATCCTTACCAAAAATGAAAAGTCCCCGATTTAGAGATTAAGCTAAATCAAAAAAAACACGCGGTTTCTCCTTAAAAAACCAGGGTGACGCAAACCCTGTCCCGCGTTTTTGCCTCGGGGCACTTTGCCTTCTCCAAAAGGGGCGCTGCCACAGGTGATAGCCTTGGTTGCCGCCCGGTCTTGGTTTTATCATTGGTCAACCGATCATTGTTACCGGTAACGGTGCGAGAGTATCCGGATGCTTCCAGCGGGTGTCAATGCTCCGATGTAAAGGCGGAGCTTGACGTCGGACAATGAGGCGAATGAGGACAACGATGGGCACCGTCGTTTGATTCATGAGTTAAATTCATAAACTCAAGCGGATTTGCTCCATAGTCACCGCCACCCCGCTCTTCTACAGTCATCACACGATAATCGGCCCCGGCAAGCACGTCGGGGGTCTGTGCGATTCACCCGGAGGAATGAAATGCAAACACGCAAATTGGGCAACGGCGGCCTGGAAGTCTCGGCGTTAGGGCTGGGTTGTATGGGCCTGAGTTTTGGTTACGGCCCGGCGACCGACAAGCAACAGGCGATTGCCCTGATTCGTTCGGCCGTGGAGCAGGGCGTGACCTTTTTCGATACGGCTGAGATCTATGGCCCGTTTACCAATGAGGCGCTGGTGGGAGAAGCCCTGGCACCGGTGCGCGATCATGTGGTGATCGCCACCAAATTTGGTTTTGCACTGCCGCAGCCGGAGGGTAAGCAGGTGCTTAATAGCCGGCCTGAACATATCCGCCAGGCGGTGGAAGGATCGCTCAAACGCCTCAATATCGAGACCATCGATCTGCTTTATCAGCACCGGGTTGATCCCAACGTGCCGATTGAGGACGTCGCCGGCACGGTAAAGGCGCTGATTCGGGAAGGGAAGGTAAAACATTTCGGGCTGTCGGAGGCTGGGGCGGAAACTGTCCGTCGCGCCCATGCGGTGCAGCCGGTTGCGGCGTTGCAGAGCGAGTATTCGCTGTGGTGGCGCGAGCCAGAGCAGGACATTTTACCGACGCTGGAAGAACTGGGCATCGGCTTTGTGCCGTTCAGCCCGCTGGGGAAAGGCTTCCTCACCGGGGCCATCAATGAAAACACCACCTTCGACAGCAGCGATTTTCGTAACATCGTGCCGCGCTTCAGCGCCCAGGCGCGCAAAGCCAACCAAAGGCTGGTGGACGTGCTGGGGCAGATAGCCCGGCAAAAAGGCGTGACTCCGGCGCAGATTGCACTGGCCTGGCTGTTGGCGCAGAAACCCTGGATTGTGCCGATCCCGGGCACCACCAAACACCATCGCCTTACCGAGAACCTCGGTGCGTCGGAGGTCGTGCTGGCTACGGGTGAACGGAGCAGTATCGAAGAGGCGCTTGCCGCCATTGAAGTGCAGGGCGCGCGTTATCCGGCGCATCTGCAAAAAAACGTCGGGCGTTGATCACATCCCGCCTGCCAAGCTTGTCGGCGGCGGGTTACCAACGATTAGCGCTGATAGCGCAACGCTTCGACAAACAGGGCGAAGGCGGTGGTGTGCTGCCTGCGGCTGGGGTAATAGAGGTAATAGCCGGGAAAAAGCGGGCACCATTCATCGAGAACTCTCGCTAAACGGCCGCCGGCCAGCTCGTCGGTGACGGTATCTTCCGGCACAAAGGCGATGCCGAAGCCGAGTAGCGCCGCGTCAATGCGTTGGCGCAGGCTGTTAAAGATCAACTGGCCCTCTACGCGCACTTTTATCTCACGCCCGTCTTTTGCAAACTCCCAGGCATAGATCCCGCCCATAGTGGGTAAGCGCATATTGATGCAGCGGTGGTTTTGCAACGCCTGCGGCGTGTTCGGGATGCCGTATCGCTCGAAATAAGCGGGTGAAGCGACAGGCACCATGCGCATATCAGGCGCTATCCGCACGGCGATCATGTCTTTGGCAACCTGTTCGCCCAAACGGATCCCGGCATCAAAGCGACCGGCGACAATGTCGGTCAAGGTGTTATCGACCGTGATTTCGACATTAATGTCCGGATAGTCGGCCAGAAATGACTTCAGCATCGGCCAGAGTACCGAGTCGACGGCATGTTCCCCGGCGGTGATGCGAATGTTGCCTGCCGGTCGTTCACGCATCTCGCTTAAGGCATCCAGTTCGCTTTCTATTTCCGCAAAACGCGGGCCGATGCTGTTGAGCAACCTTTCGCCGGCTTCGGTCGGGGCAACGCTGCGCGTGGTGCGGGTCAATAGCCGCAGCTCTAGCCGTTCTTCCAGGCCCCTAATGGCATGGCTTAATGCCGATTGGGAAACGCCGAGCTTGGCCGCCGCTTTGGTAAAGCTGCGTTCACGCGCCACGACAAGGAACGAAATCAAATCGTTAAAGTTTTCTTTTAACATGCGGCACCTTAATTCCGGCACTCCGGCGAGATCGATAGCGGCATTCTATACGCTTGCCGGGGGGCATCACACCCGATCACTCATGAATTCAACTCATAGGTCCTTGCGTATTTTGCTATCTAGTCCCGATAGCGGTGCGGCGTTATCTTTCTCTTTCGCGCTATCTTAACGGGAGCAGTCAGTGAAATTACTCGCAGCGTCTACCCTTATCTTGTCCATGTCAGCACCGGCAGCCATTGCCGAAACGGAGGAAAAATTGAAAATTCAACGCAGCGGTTCCCTGCCATCCCGGCCGGGTCCCGAGGATTACTTTACCGGCCAAGTGCGGATTGATGCGCCTTTTGCCGGTACTGAACCGGCCCGCGTGGGCGGCGCCACCGTGACCTTCGAACCCGGTGCCCGCACCGCCTGGCATACCCATCCGCTGGGGCAGACGTTGATCGTCACCCAGGGACGCGGCTGGATCCAGGTGTGGGGCGACTCAATCCAGGAGATGAATCAGGGCGATATCGTTTGGATCCCCGAAGGGGTCAAGCATTGGCACGGCGCTACCCCGGAAACGGCCATGACCCATATCGCCATTGCCGAGTCCCTCAACGGCAGCCCGGTTGACTGGATGGAGAAGGTTAGCGACGAGCAATACCGGCAATAAGAGCGGCGGTATTACCGGCGAATTGCCCGCGTGCTGAAGCGATAAACGCCTGTTTAACGGCGGTTACGCATTGTCGGCTTGCTCGCAAAAGCGCAGGCAATTGCCGAAGGGATCGGTGAGGTTCAACTGTCTTCCCCAGTCAAGGGTTTCAACCCCCGGACGGGCGTAACGGTACTGTTTCGCCATTAACTCCTGCTGCAGGGCATCGATAGCGCGGGTCGGAATAAACACCGCTGAGCCGGGCGTACTGTCGCCGTAATGCTCGCTGAGATGCAGGGTCAGACCTGAGCGCGATATCTGGGCATAAAGCGGCAGGTCTTCGCTAAAGCGGTGCTCCCAATCCAGCTTGAAGCCGAGAAAATCCAGATAAAATTCTTTGGCTTTTTCGACCGAGAAGATACGGATAATGGGAATGGCGGCGGAGAGTTCCATGTGAGAGTCCTTGTAAGCCCCCTGAAGGGCAAGCAAAATTAGCAGAAATGGCAGCGGATTAGCCAGCGCTCAGCCCCCTTGCGGGGGCCGGCGACAGATTCAGATACCCAGCCCGCCAAGGCACAGATATTTGATCTCGAGATAATCTTCGATGCCGTACTTCGATCCTTCGCGCCCCAGGCCGGAGTTTTTAACCCCGCCAAAGGGGGCGACCTCGGTAGAGATCAGCCCTTCATTGATGCCGACAATGCCGTATTCCAGCGCTTCGGCCACGCGCATCACCCGGCCGATGTCGCGGCTGTAGAAGTACGAGGCCAGGCCGAACGGCGTGTCGTTCGCCAGTTCGATGGCTTCGGCTTCGTGCTCAAAACGGATCAAGGGCGCCACCGGGCCAAAGGTTTCCTCATGGAAAATTTTGGCCTGCCTCGGTACGTCGGTCAGGATGGTCGGCGTATAGAAGTTATTGCCCAGTGCATTGGGTTGGCCACCCAGCAGCACCGAAGCACCGCGTTTCACGGCATCGGCGATATGCTCGCTGACTTTTTCCACCGCCTCCCGGTTAATCAATGGGCCGATAGTGACGCCCTCGTCCATGCCATTGCCCACTTTCAGCTTCGCCACCGCGGTTTTCAGCTTTTCCGCAAAAGCGTCGTAGACGCCGTCCTGCACCAGAAAGCGATTGGTGCACACGCAGGTCTGGCCGGCATTACGGTATTTGGAGGCTACCGCCCCGGCGACGGCGGCGTCCAGATCGGCATCGTCAAACACGATAAAAGGTGCGTTGCCACCCAGTTCCATGCTGGTCTTTTTGATGGTGGGCGCACACTGCGCCAGCAACTGCGCGCCTACCTCTGTGCTGCCGGTAAAGGAGAGCTTGCGTACGTCCGGGTTCGCGGTCAGTTCGCCGCCGATCGCTTTGCTGGGCCCGGTAATCACGTTGCAGACGCCCGCCGGTAAACCGGCGCGTTCGGCCAGCACTGCAATCGCCAGCGCCGAGAACGGGGTCTGGCTGGCGGGGCGGATCACCCCGGTGCATCCCGCGGCCCAGCCGGGGCCGGCTTTGCGGGTGATCATCGCCGCCGGGAAATTCCACGGCGTAATGGCGGCAAATACCCCGATGGGTTCTTTTTGCACGATAATGCGCCGGCCGGGCAGGTTTTGCGGAATGGTGTCACCGTAAACGCGTTTTCCCTCTTCGGCGAACCACTCGATAAACGAAGCCGCATAGGCAATCTCACCGCGGCTTTCGGCCAGAGGTTTGCCCTGTTCTGCGGTCATGATGCGCGCCAGATCGTCCTGGTGTTCCATCATCAGTTCGAACAGGCGGCGCAGCTTGCCTGCACGCTCTTTGGCGGTCAGCGCGCGCCAGGCCGGCTGGGCTTTTTTGGCGGCGGCTATCGCCTGTGAGGTTTCTTCGGCGCCAAAGGCCGGCACCTGGCCGACCAACTCGCCGGTGGCCGGGTTATGGATCTTGATGGTTTGCCCGTCTTTGGCCTGCAGCCATTGTCCATCGATGTAGTTTGCTTCGCGAAATAGCGCGGGATCTTTGAGGGTGGCGGAGAAGGTCGTGCTCATCGGTTATCTTCCTTTTTCAGAATTACAAACAGTATGGCCTGTCCCAAATAGTCCTCTTTACCCTAGCAAACTTTTTCGCATCCATTTGCTGCCATGCGCATCTTCTGTACAAAAAACAGTCGCCGCCGGGACGATACTGAACTCAGTGAGCATATGACCCTTTTCGAGATAACAAAAAGGAGTGTGCAGAATGGTAAATTCAGTGAATCGGCACCTTGCGGCTTACAGCAGCAACATGGATTTTCTCGCTTCCAGCATTGCGCTGATGGAGTGGCAGGGACGCGAAATCGACGCCGGCAAGGTGGCCGGCAATATGTCGGAATCGCAAAGTCGTTTGTTTTTCGAGCGTCTGAGCTATTTTCGCCAGCTTTATCAGGCCACCTCGATGGCGGAACACAGCCTATAAATCCTCATTGAACCCGACCCCGCCAACGCGGGGTTTTTTATGGCCATTTACACCTGCCACACCCCGGTGTTCAGCGTGGCCGGAGAGTATTCCAGATTGCGGCCGCGCCAGGGCAAAGCCTGCGGGAAGCGCCACGCACTGTGCATATCAAACCGCCAGTAACGTTCCGCCCCCTCCACCCCGTGGTCGATATCCGTTTGCCAGAGGATCTGCGTTTCCCCTTGCAGATGCAAAATATCGCCATTGTCGAAATCGACAAACAACAGCGCCGCCCGGGGTTGGGCCAGCAGATTACCGAGGGTGTTCATATAGCGGTTGCCGCGAAAGTCCGGGATCCACAGGCGGTTGTCCGCCAGATGGATAAACCCCGGCTTGCCGCCACGGTGCGACATATCCATGCCGCCCTGCGCCAGCCCGGTGTGAGCGCAACTGGCGACGAAAAAGGTGTCCGCTCGCCGGATCAGCGCCTGCGCACCAGCATCCAGCACAGGAAGATATTCAATCGGCGCAGGCTCAGCGGCCACCGGGTAAAGCTCGCGCCGCTGGATATATTGCGGGCAGTTGCCAAAACTTTGCCGGACCTCGATTTCAATGCGGTTCTTGTCGGTGCGGCCAATCACGCCGTTGGCGCGGTTGCGCCTGCGGTTGCTGAAATCCAGCCCTAATGCGCCAACCAGTTTGCCGCTTTGCAATGCGGCCTGTGCCGGATCGTCGTTGCGGCGCGGCGCGCTGATCCGCAGGTGGGTGTCATCCGGCGTGCGCAGAAAACCGGGCGGGCCGCTGAACAGCGTAGCGACCGGCCAGCCCTGATCGTCCAGCGTGGCGACGAACAGGTAGGGCAGCGCGGCGAAAAACTCGCGGTGCTGGTCGGGCATGGCGGCATAAATACCTGCGCCCACGCGGTCAAAACCGGCCAATGCCTGGGCGCGCACTTCATCGGGGTGGAACAGCGGCTGTATCATCAGCGTTACCTCGCGGTGGGTTCCGGCAGCGCCGGCATGGCGAAGAAACCAGGCAGAGCGGCGATGCGCGCGACCCAACGGCGGATCGCCGGATAGGGCGCCAGCGAGATGCCGCCTTCCGGCGCTACTGCCACGTAACTGTAGCAGGCCAAATCACCGATGGTGGCGTGTTCCGTCGCCAAGAAATCACGTTCCGCCAGATGCTGTTCCATCTGCGACAGGAAGCGCGCCGCTATCGCCAGCGCAGCCTGATAATCCTCCGGAGCGGAAAATTGGGCGATCAGCCTGCTGGAAGCCGGGCCGTAGCGGACCTCTCCGGCAGCTTTGGACAACCATACTTGCACCTGCGCCGAAGCCTGCGGCGTTTCCGGTAGCCAGTGGCTGCCCGGCGCGTAGCGTTTGACCAGATACACCAAAATGGCGTTGCTGTCGGCGAGCGTCAAGTCGCCGTCCACCAGCACCGGGATTTGGCCAAATGGATTGAGGCGGCGGAAAGCCTCGCTCTGGCGCACGCCGGCGGGAGCCTCGATAAATTCGTAGGGCAGATCAAGCATGCGCAGCAGCAACGCCACGCGATGAACGTGGCCGGAAAGCGGGGTACCGTACAATTTGAGGGTTTGCATAATGAGGCTCCTGAATAATTTTTATCAGCATACTCTTGCGGGCAGCGAGCGGAATCCGGCAATGTAGAAATTGATAATTTCACATTTTGGAAGAATCTATGGATAGGTTGGACGAACTGGCTATCTTTGTGGCGGTGATTCAGCACGGCAGCCTGGCTGCGGCCGGACGCAAGCTGCGGCGTTCCGCGCCGGCGATCACCCGTGCGATTGCCTCGCTGGAGCAGCGTTTTGGCACCCGCTTGGTGGAGCGCACCACCCGGCGGTTGGCACCGACCGAGGCGGGTTTGCGGCTGGCGGAGCGTGCGCGCCTGCTGCTGCATGACTATGACTCGGCGGTGCTGGACACGGCGGACAGCCAGCTCTCCGGCATGTTGCGCGTCACCTCGCCGGTGCAGTTCGGGCGCAAACACGTGGCGCCGCTGGTGATGGCGTTTCTTGATCGTTATCCGCAGATGCAGATTGAAATGGTGCTCAACGATCGCAACCTGGATTTGATCGACGAAGGGCTGGATGTGGCGGTGCGCATTGGTCATCAGCAGGATTCTTCCCGGGTGGCGCGCCGGTTGGGGCAGGTGTCGCGGGTCACGGTCGCCAGCCCGGCTTATCTGGCGCGGCGCGGTGAACCGCAACACCCGGCGCAGTTGACCGATCACGATACCATTGTCGGTACCCAACGTGCGTCGCTGCGCGAATGGCGTTTTGGCCCGCAGGAAAATGGCGAGCGGGTACGGCTGACGCCCAGGCTGCTGATCAACGAGGTGGAAACCCAACTGCTGGCGGTGCGGGCGGGCAAGGGCATCGCCCGATTATTGTCGTATCAGGTGGCGGACGATTTGGCGGCGGGCACGCTGGTGCGTTTGCTGCCGGCGTATGAACCCTTGCCGATGCCGGTGCAACTGGTGGCGCAGAACGTTCAGCGCATGCCGTTGAAGGTGCGTACCTTCTGGGACTACGCCTGGCAAGAATTAAGCCGGTTGGCACAAATTCAGCCGGTATAAACCGGCGAATCAATACCGATAAGTTTCACTGGTTAAACTTATTTGGCGCAAAAATAAGATTTATTTTACCGCGCACGCATTGCTGCGGTTCCCTTCTTGACAATATTTTGGCCGGTGCTAATAGTTAACGCATATCTTAAATAATAAACGAAGTTTAATATATGAAACTTGTCCCGGGAAGTTACGATAACGGTTCGACGGTAGACAATGAAGATGAGATCCTGAACTCATTTCAAACTCGCAGTCAGACCGTTTATCAGCAAGTACGCAGCGAATTTAATATTGCCTATGGTTATTCGGAACGGGAAGTTTTTGATTGGTTATATTCCGATGCGCCCTCTAAAGGAACATTAATATTTATTCACGGCGGTTATTGGCAGTTTTGCCGTAAAGACGACTTCGCTTTTATTGCCGAGGTGCCATTGGCGCTGGGCTTTGATGTGGTGTTGCTGGAGTATACGTTGGCGCCGGTGGCGACACTGGACGATATTTGCCGGCAAATCGGCACGGCGCTGGATACCATTGAACTGCGGCTGGCAGCGCAAAAAAACGCGCCGGTCTATTTGTGCGGCCATTCCGCAGGCGGGCATTTGGCCAGTTATTGGCAACAGCATGCGGTTGTTGACGCGGTATTGCCCATCAGCGGCATTTTTGAACTGGAACCGCTGTTAAGCACTTATGTAAATCGGCAATTGCAACTGACCCGGCGGCAAATCACGCAGCTGAGTCCGGCGCGCCATATTCCTGAACAGCTAAAACCCATGACGCTGTTTTACGGCGCAGCCGAGCTGCCGGAGCTGATAGGGCAGTCGCTTCATTATTACGCTGCGCTGCGGGAGAAAAACCTGCCGGCTGAGCTGGTTGCCGTAGCGGGAGCCAATCATTACAACGTACTGGATCAGCTGTTCGCCGCTGACGGGGCGCTGATCCGGCAGTTAATCACCACGGGGAAATAAACCATGCGCAGCATCGTTGATACCGGCCTGCCGGAGATTGGGCAACCCTTTTCCTGGGCCACCAAAGGCGGGGGCATGTTGTTCACTGCCCACGGCCCGGTCAGGCCAGACGGCAGTATTGAAACCGGTGCGCCGGAAAGCCAGATTACCCTGACGTTCGATAATCTGGCGCAAACGTTGAAAGCGGCCAATAGCCACAGCGATAACGTATTGCAGGTGATTGTTTATCTCACCGATGTGAATGACGTTAAATTGCTCGATGAGATTTATAAGAAATACTTTAATTATCCTTACCCCAATCGCTCAACCGTGATTGTCGATAAATTGGTAGTGCCGGGAATGAAAATAGAAATAACCGTCAGCGCCACGGCCTGAGTCGCATTTAATTATCACCTTCACCAGTAAATTCATTAAATAATGAATTAAGGAATCGCTATGTTTAATCATATCGGCGCGTCTGCGCCCGATCCTATTATGTCGTTGATGGAAGCTTATTTACAGGATGAAAATACGCAGAAAGTGAATCTGGGTATTGGTCTTTATTATGATCAGCAGGGCAGGATCCCGTTGATGCAGGCGGTTGAAGTGGCCGAGCGGCGCTTGCTTGAACAGCGCACTCCCCACGGTTACCCGCCGATAGAAGGTTCGCCGCTGTTTACCCAACAGGTGCAAAGTTTGCTGTTTGGCGAACAGGATACCTCCGCCATCGCCACGGTACAGACCCTCGGCGGCTCCGGTGCCTTGAAGCTGGCGGCGGACTTTATCCACCACTATTTGTCCCGCCGCGATATCTGGGTGTCTGACCCGACCTGGGCCAACCATTGGGCCATCTTCGAGGGGGCCGGGCTGAAGGTTCACACCTATCCGTACTTTGATGAGGCCAACGGCGGCCTGCGTTTTGACGCCATGCTCGATACGCTCGCCAGCCTGCCGGAAGGCAGCGTGGTGCTGCTGCACCCTTGTTGCCACAACCCGACCGGCACCGATCTCACTCAGGCGCAGTGGCGCGCCACGATCGAAGTACTGCAACGCCGCCGGTTGCTGCCGTTCTTCGATATCGCTTATCAGGGGTTTGGCGACGCCCTGGCAGAAGATGGTTTTGCGTTGCATGAGGCGCTGAAAACCGATCTGGAATTTTTGGTCGCCAACTCGTTTTCTAAAAATGTCGCGCTGTACGGCCAGCGGCTGGGGGGCTTGTCGGTGCGCTGTGGCAGCCCGCAAAGCGCGGTGAACGTGAAGGGCGCTCTGAAAACGCTGATCCGTCGCAGCTACTCTTGCCCGCCGACCCACGGCAGCCGGATTGTGGAGACCCTGTTGGCGGACGCGGCGCTGCGGCATCAGTGGGAGAGTGAACTGGCCGGTATGCGCCAGCGCATTAAGCAGATGCGCCAAATTCTGGCCGCAGGGCTGGAGCAGGGCGGTTCACGGCTGGATCACCGTCGCATCCGCGATCAGAAAGGCATGTTCAGCTATACCGGGCTGAACCAACAGCAACTTGCCCGGCTGCGGCAAGAGTATGCCATTTATCTGGTCGCGCCCGGCCGCATGTGCCTGCCTGGCCTGAACCAAAATAATGTCGATTACGTTACTGCCGCCATTCTGGACGTCACCCGCGCTGTGTGAACAAGGTAGGACATTGCCATGAAAGAGATGAAAGGTTTTGACGAAATAGCCCGGCGGCAGGGCGGGTTGAAAAAGCAGCTCACCGCCGGACAGATGTCGATGCTGGCGATAGGAGGCGCGATCGGCACCGGGCTGTTTCTCGGCAGCGCCTACGCCATACAAATGGCCGGCCCCAGCGTGTTGCTGAGCTATTTTATCGGCGGCGTGGTGGCTTTATTGCTGATGGGATGCCTGGCGGAGATGACCTCCGAACACCCGACGCCCGGTTCTTTTTGCGACTACGCCGAGTTTTATATCAGCCCGCTGTTCGGTTTTTTGGTGCGCTATTCCTATTGGTCTTGCGTGGTGCTGGCGGTAGGCACCGAAGTGACTGCCATCGGTATGTACATGCAGTTCTGGTTCCCCGGCACGCCAATCTGGCCCTGGGTGCTGCTGTTTTCTGCGGCGGTGATCGCCATCAATGTGATTGGCGTCAAGTCGTTCGGCCAGGTGGAGTATGCGCTGTCGACCATCAAGGTGGTGGCGATTGCAGCCTTTATCGCCATTGGCATCGGCATCTTGGCCTTTTCCGCCAACCCGGCCTTTGGCTTTAAAAACTTTACCGACAACGGCGGCTTCTTCCCGTTTGGCGTCAAAGGCATGTGGTTCGCGGTGATCGTCTCCATTTTCAGTTACCTGAGCATTGAGATGATTGCGGTGGCCGCCGGGGAAGCCAAAAACCCGGTGATTGCGGTCAAAACCGCCTTCAAGGGTACCATTTTGCGGCTGTTCATCTTTTACATGCTGTCGATTGCGCTGATGCTGGCGATCGTACCCTGGCGGCAGTCCGGTACCGGCGAAAGCCCGTTCCTGGTGGCGATGAACGTGATCCATCTGCCCGCCGCTGCCGGCATTTTCAACTTCATCGTTCTGGTGGCCGCGCTGTCGGCGATGAACAGCCAACTGTACATCACCACCCGAATGATGTTTTCACTTTCCCGTGCCGGGCAGGCTCCCGCTGCGCTGGGCCGCGTCAGCCAACGTGGCATACCGGTGAGCGCGCTGGCAATGTCCTGTATCGGCATTGTGGTGTCGATCGTGCTGAGCCTGGTTTATCCGGAAAAATCGTTCGCCGCCATGATGTCGATCTCGGTGTATGGCGCCTGCTTCACCTGGTTGATGATCTTTGTCACTCATCTGTTTTTCCGCCGTCAGCACCGCAAAACCCACCTGAAATTCCGCATGTGGGGCTTCCCGTACACTACGCTGGCAGGGGCCGGGTTGATGGCCGCGTTGCTGATCTCGACGGCGTTCACCGAGTTTTTCAAAATGACGCTGTGGTTTGGCATTCCGTTCACCCTGCTGCTGGCGGCGGTCTATTTCTTCTATAGCCGTCACCAGCCCGTGCCGGGCCGGGTGGAAACGACGGGCGCGGAGTAAACCGGTCTGCTGAAAATGTGTCTATGTGGCTCTGGCAATAAACCACTTTATCCGGAGAATGACCCCTCTTTGAAGCGTGTGGAGCCTTATTGGAATGACAAGTCAGACAGCAAAAACCGGGGTTAAGGTTGGTGGAGTGCATGCTGGCGCCACGCGTTCGGCGCAGGGTTGGGTCAACGGTTTTTTGGGGATGTTGATTTTCAGCGGCTCCTTGCCTGCCACCCGGGTGGCGGTGCTGGAGTTTGATCCGGTATTCCTGACGGCGATGAGGGCTACGATTGCCGCGCTGCTGGCCCTGAGCGCGCTGTTGTTGATGCGCCAGCGTTGGCCTCGGCGCGCTGATATTGCGCCGCTGATTTTTGTCGCCGTCGGGGTGGTGATCGGTTTTCCGCTGCTGACGGCATTAGCCTTGCAACACACCACCTCGGCGCATTCAATGGTTTACATCGGCCTGCTGCCGCTGGCGACGGCCTGCTTCGGCGTTTTGCGCGGCGGGGAGCGCCCGAGGGCGGCCTTCTGGGGCTTTTCGCTGGTAGGCGGCCTGCTGGTTGGCGCTTTCGCACTGAGCCAGGGTTCTGGCGGTTCCTGGGCTGGTGATGCGCTGATGGTGGTCGCGGTGCTGCTTTGCGGATTGGGCTATGCCGAAGGGGCGGTGCTGTCGCGCCGGCTTGGCGGCTGGCAGGTGATCTCCTGGGCGCTGGTGATCGCGTTGCCGCTGGCGGCGGCGGTCGCGGCCTGGACGGCACCCGCAGCCTGGACAGGGGTGAGCGCCGGGGCCTGGTTCGCGCTGGGTTATATTTCGCTGTTCAGCATGTGGATAGGTTTTATTTTCTGGTATCGCGGCCTGGCGCAGGGCGGTATTGCCGCGGTGGGGCAACTGCAATTGCTGCAACCCTTCTTTGGCCTGGCGCTGGCGGGGCTGGTGCTGCATGAAACCGTCCAGCCTTCGATGATCGCGGTGATGGCCGGCGTCGTGGTTTGCGTGTTCGGCGCCAAGCGTTTTTCGCGTTAAATCCGGCGGTGTCAGCCTATCAGCGACAAGATGACCTGATTCAGTTTTTGGGCGGCGCGGTGAATAGCCTCGTCGTCGTAACCTCCCAGCCCCAGGATCAACCCGCTTTTTCCGTGACCGGGGGCGTACATTGGCGACAGCGCACTGACCGCCACTCCGGCCTCGGCGGCGCCGGCGGTCACTTGCCGGTCATCCAGTCCCGCTTTCAACCACAATACCCGGTGCATCCCCTGGTCACTGGGGAGCAAGGTAGCCAGATGCGGCGAAATATGTGCGTTGACGGCGTCGGTCAGCACGCGCCGCTTTTCCGCATAGACGCCGCGCATTCTGCGGATATGACGATCCAGATGCCCTTGCGCCATAAAGCTGGCCAGTACGTGCTGGTCGGCGGTGGGTGGGTGGCGGTCCATCAGCACACGCGCACCGCAGAAGGCGGCCAGCAGCGGTTCCGGGACGATGGCGTAACCCAGCCGCAATGACGGGAACAGGATCTTGCTGAAGGTGCCGAGGTAGACGACTCTGGCGGGATCCAACCCTTGCAGAGAGGGAAAAGGGTGACCGGCGTAGCGCATTTCACTGTCGTAATCGTCTTCGACAATCCAGGCTTTTTGCTCTTTCGCCCAGGCCAGCAGCTCAAGCCGGCGCGACATGCTCATCGGCATGCACAGCGGATACTGGTGAGACGGGGTGACAAAAGCGGCCCTGGCCCGTGGCGCTATTCTTCGGCCCGCCGCCACGTCGATGCCTTGGTCATCGACCGGCACCCGCGCCATGTGCCGGTCCCTGAGCAAACTGTCAAAGATAGCGGTGATACCGCGATAGGCGGGGTTCTCAACCCAGGCGGCGTCGCCGGCCTCCAGCAGGATTTGCGTGGCGAGATAAAGCCCTTGCTGGGTGCCTGAGGTGATGATCACCTGTTCTGGCGTACAGAGCACCGAACGTGATTTTCGCACGTATTCGCAAATCGCTTTGCGCAGCGGCAACTCGCCAAGAGGATCACCGTAGCCTGATGGGGCGCCAGGCCCCCGGGCGCGGATCCGGTTGCCGATCCGGCGCCAGACGTCATCGGGGGCAGTATCATTGATCGGTACCGAAACGGTGAAAGGGACCGGTGGCAAGGGCGCCCGTTGGGCGGAGAATTGTGCCAGCGCCTGCGCCTGGGCGGTCAGGGGAATGTCGCAGGTCTGCGTTTTTTTGGCCGGTGGCGGGGTTTTGCGATTGAGCGACAGGGCCACTCGGGTACCCGAACCGGGTAACGCTTCCAGAAACCCTTCGGCGGTTAGCTGCTCAAAGGCGGCCAGCACCGTTCCTCTGGCGAGCTGCAAGGCGCCCGACAGCACCCGCGTCGAGGGCAGCAGATCGCCTGCTTTCAACTCGCCTTTATGAATGGCGGCCCGCAACGCCTGGGAAAGTTGGCGGCTGAGCTGCCCCGCGTTTCGGTCAAGTTCGCCGATGGCGGGGATTTCAACGGTTTTGGCGGTTCTTGGCATGGATTCCGGTCCAGAAGTCAGTGGCGATATAGGGTATTAACTGTAAACCACTTTTGATCGGAATGCGGTAGCCCGTCCCGCTTAAAGTCGGCTTTTGGGGAGCAGGTGATCGCCAAAGCTCAGGCGCTGGCGGCCGGGCTCCACTTCGGCCAGCGGTTCGACCTCGTTCAGCGTGGATTTGCAGCGCAGCACCAGATCGTGATATTCACGCGTGCCGGTCACTTTCCACGCCAGCTCCTGTTCGGTCAGGTCGCGCAGTACCCGCGCCGGGCTGCCGACCACCAGTTTATTGGCCTCAATCACCGCCGCCGCTTTCACGAAAGCCATTGCGCCGACGATGCTGTTCTCGCCAATCTCTGCGCCGTCCATGATCACCGCGTTCATGCCGACCATGGCGTTACGGCGGATGCGGCAACCGTGCAGGATTGCGCCGTGGCCGATGTGGCCGTCTTCCTCGACTACGGTGTCTTGCTGCGGAAAGCCGTGCATCACGCAATTGTCCTGAATGTTGGCGCCGTCGCAGATAACCAGCCGGCCAAAGTCGCCGCGCAGGCTGGCGTTCGGGCCAATATAGACCTGCTTGCCGATAATCACGTCGCCAATCAGCACCGCCGTCGGATGCACATAGCTGCTCGGATCTACCACCGGCGTCAGGCCGTCAATCTGATACACGGGCATAGTTAAATCTCCTTGAGAGTATCGCGTGGCAGGCCGCCAAAGCGCCGGTAATAACTGGCTGCCGGGGCGGGCAGGGAACCGATAGTGGTTTCCGCCAGCGTGCTGACATAGTCGGTCGCGGCGCGGTCTACCCGCTGATAAATGTTGATGCACAAATTGCGGGCGATTTGCCCCTCCCACTGCGCCGGTAACAGGGCATCCGGCAGCAACGGATCTTTCAGCGCCACGCGGCGAAAGAAGTGGATCAATAATAGCTTAATCTGGAAGCACCGCTGGGGCGTCAGCAGGGCGTCGTCGGCTTCGCGCAGCAGTTGCATCAGCGGGCGGAAGGAGACGATAAACTCGTGATAACCGGCCGCCACGTCTGCCAGAGACCAGCAGGTGGCCACCAACTGTTGCAGGATAGGTTCGGAGCGGTTGTACGGGTAGTCGGCGCGGAAATAGATCACCTGCTCGCTGGCGTTAAGCTCGCCGAGCAGTGCCGTCACGTCGGTTTGCGCGTGGGTGGGCGCCGCCATCAGGTTATTGGCGATCTGGCCGAAACCCAGCCAGCCCAGCTCTTTTTTCAGCCGCGCCCGCTCGCTTTTTTCCGCGCTTTCCAGCAGCAATAAATCCCATTTGCCGTCCCAGGCCGGTGGTTCGCTGAGGTAGATTTTCGACTCGGCATGGCGGAACTGGCGCATGCCCTGATCGGTCACCCGATAAAAACTGCGTCGGCCTATTTTCTCCACCGCCAACCAACCCTCTTTTTGCAGACGGAACACCGAGGTGCGCACGAAGCGATCGCCGAAACCCAGCGCCTCCAGCAGCGCGCTCAGACTGCCGAGCCATACCTCGCCGCCGCGATGGCTGAGCGCATCGCCATACAGGGAGATAATCAGTGAAGTGCCGCTGATCGGCTGGGCGTCTACAGCATGGCGGATAAACTCATCCAGTTTATGTTCCATATTTTTCCATGGGTTAGCCGTCGATGAGACACAACATTAACACAATTCATTGAGGCGTCATCCGTGACGCCGGCTGAATTAGCGCGGTCGCAGATCGACCACGCGCTGGGCCTTGCCTTCCGAACGCGGGATATCGCCGCAGTTGGCGATGCTGACGTCGGTGCTGACGCCGATAATCGATTTGATATGGTGACGCAACTGGTGGCAGATCTCGCAGCGCTGCTGGTGGCTGAGACTGAGCGCCGACTCTTTCAGCTCAACGCGTACCGCCAGGGTATCCAGATGCCCGCTGCGGCTGACCTGCAACTGGTAGTGCGGCGACAGCTGTTCGAACTGCATAATTTGCTCTTCCACCTGCGATGGGAACACGTTGACGCCGCGAATGATCAGCATGTCGTCCGAACGGCCGGTGATTTTCCCCATGCGCCGCATCTGGCGCGCATCGCCCGGCAGCAGGCGGGTGAGGTCGCGGGTGCGGTAGCGGATCACCGGCAGCGCCTCTTTGGTCAGGGTGGTGAACACCAGTTCGCCGTGCTGGCCGTCCGGCAGGACTTCGCCGCTCTCCGGGCAGATGATCTCCGGCAGGAAGTGGTCTTCCCAGATGGTCGAACCGCCGCCGCTTTCGGCGCACTCCATCGCAACGCCCGGCCCCATCACTTCGGACAGGCCGTAAATATCCAGCGCCCTGATGCCCAGACGGGACTCAATCTCGTGGCGCAATGCCTCGGTCCAGGGTTCGGCGCCAAACACCCCGAGGCGCAGCGAACAGCTGCGGGCATCGCCGCCCATTTTGCGTTCCAGTTCGTCGATCAGCGTCAGGCAATAAGACGGCGTCACCATGATGACATCGGGTTTGAAGTCGAGGATCAACTGCGCCTGCCTTTCGGTTTGCCCGCCGGACACCGGGATCACCGTCGCCCCGAGCCGCTCCGCGCCGTAATGGGCGCCCAGGCCGCCGGTGAACAGGCCATAGCCGTAGGCCACATGCACCTTGTCTTTGGCGGTGGCGCCCGCGGCGCGCAGGCTGCGGGCGACGATATCGGCCCAGTTATCGATATCCCGTTGGGTATAGCCGACCACCGTCGGTCGCCCGGTGGTGCCCGACGAGGCGTGAATGCGCACCACCTGTTCCATCGGAACGGCGAAGGTGTCAAACGGGTAGTTGTCGCGCAGATCCTGCTTGGTGGTATAGGGGAAGCGGCTTATATCGCTAAGTTGCCTGAGGTCGTCAGGATGTACGCCTGCCTGATCGAACTTGCGTTTATACATCGGCACGTTGTTGTAGGCGTGATGCAGCGTCCATTTCAGGCGTTCCAGCTGCAGCGTTTCTATTTCATCGCGCGAGGCGAACTCAATGGTGTCGAGTGGCCGTGGAAGGGTTGTCATAGTTAGCCTCGGAGTGTCATGCCCGTTCAATGATCATAGCAATACCCTGACCGGCGTCGATACGCTGGGGGTAGAGCGCGTCGCGGCTCATCGGCGTGCGGACGCCGTCGCAAATAAATGCCTGACTCATGGCTGCTCCCCTAACACAGGGTAGCCGAGGCGGTGTGCGCGGCCGCGGAACCAGGCGACGGTTTTGCCCTGCTGGTTGACTATCTCTACGTCATACAGCCCGGTGGTTTTGCCCTGATGACGCAGCTCGGCGCTGGCGGTGAGGCGATCGCCCGCCCGCGCCGGGCGGATAAAATCGATGCTGCAACCGGACGCCACCGCAGCCAACCCCTGGCTGTTGCAGGCATAGGCGAAGGCGGTATCGGCCAGGCTGAACAGCTGGCCGCCGTGGCAGGTCCGGTGACCGTTGAGCATCTGCGGGCCAACGGTCATGCTGACCCTGGCGAAACCGGCGTCGACATCTTCTACCTGCATACCCATCGCCTGCGCGCAGGTATCTTGCTGAAACATCCGTTCGGCGCAGCGCTGTGCCAGCGCATGGGGTGTATTGGCGTTCATCATTCGGCTCCTGAAGAGAGGAAAGCGTAGTGGCGCAGCAACGGCATTGGCCGATAGCGCGGTTCGCCGTAGTAGCGATACAGGTTTTCCAGCGTAGCGAGGATTTGCCGCCAGCCGAGCGCAGCCCCCCATTCCAGCGGGCCGCGCGGGTAGTTGACGCCGCAACGCAGGGCGCTATCGATATCTTCGGCGCTGGCGACGCCTTTATTTACCGCGTCCAGCGCCTCGTTGCTCAGCATGGCGAGGGTTCGCATCACCAACAGGCCAGGGTAGTCCGGCAGCAAAATCACCTGCTTACCGAACGATTGCAGCAGGCGCACTACCTTGTCGTTGTGCCGTGCATCGTTTTGCTTTGCGCAGCTGATGGCGACGCAGGGGGCTTGCGAATAGTTGGCGGACAGATCAAACAGCACCACGGGGGTTCCGGTTTCCTCGGCAATCTGGCTGGCTGTTTTACCATTGGTTAACATAAATGTAACTTCGTCGATCCGGGCAAAGGCGCTGGTCTGGCCAGGTTGTATGATCGCCTCCGCATTTCCCGTCAGCAATCCGGCCAAAAACGCCACGCCCGCTTCGTCGCCGTGCAGTTGGACGCTGCGTGGCGGCTCCGCCTGCGAGAGGGGCAGGCAGATGGCGGTCGACGACGTTTGTTCGCCGTCATAACGATAAAAACCGCAGCCGCTTTTGCGGCCCAGCCGCCCGGCGGCCACCAATTCTTGCTGCATCAGCGACGGCGTAAAGCGCGGGTCCTGGAAAAAGGCCTGGAACACCGACTCGGTGACGGCATAGTTAATATCCTGGCCAATCAGATCGGTCAGTTGCAGCGGCCCCATGGCGAAACCGCCGGCATCGCGCATCACCGCATCGAGCGTGGCGACATCGGCCACCCGTTCTTCCAGCGCGCGCAGGGTTTCGGCGTAAAAAGGCCGCGCCACGCGGTTGACGATAAACCCCGGTGTAGAACGGCACAGCACGCTCTGTTTGCCCCATTGCCGGGCCAGCGTTTGCAGGGTGGCGACGGTATCGGCGCCGGTGTCCAGCCCACTGACGATCTCCACCAGTTTCATTCGCGGTGCCGGGTTAAAGAAGTGCAGTCCGGCCAGGCGTTGCGGATGCCGCAGCGCCCCCCCGATGGCGGTAATCGACAGCGACGAGGTGTTGCTGGCAAACAGCGTGGCGGGTGAACACAGGGTTTCCAGCTCGCGAAACAGGCTTTGTTTGATCGCCAGTTTTTCGGCTACCGCCTCTATGATCAGTGCGCTGTCGGCCAGTTGTTCAAGCGTATCCACCGGCTGGATACGCGCCAGCAATGCCTCGGTGGTTTTCGCATCGGCCTTGCCGGCCGCCACACGCCGGCGCAATCGCAGGCTTAAGGCACCCAGCGCGTTTTGGGCAGCGGTTGCGGCGATATCAAACAGTTTCACCCGATGCCCGGCATGGGCCGCCACCTGGGCAATGCCGATGCCCATGGTGCCCGCGCCAATCACCGCCACGGTTCCGTTGAAGTTCGGCAGGCTCATGGTTATTTCCCGCTGAAATTGGGTGTGCGTTTGGCGAAGAAGGCGCTGACGCCTTCGCGATAATCGTCGCTGCGGCCGCCGAGGCGCTGAAGATCCCGCTCCAGCTCAAGCTGTTGATCGAGGCTGTTGGTCGCCGAACTGTAGAGGGCTTTTTTTATCAGCCCCAGCCCGTAGGTCGGCTGGGTAGCCAGATGCCGCGCCAGCGTTTGGGTGTGGTCGGTCAATTCGCCTGCGGCCACTACCTGCCAGATCATGCCCCATTCCAACGCCTGCTGTGCGCTGACTTTGTCGCCGAGCAGCGCCATGCCCATGGCGCGGGCATGGCCCGCCAGACGCGGCAAGAACCAGCTGCCTCCGGAGTCCGGCACCAGCCCCAGGCGGCAGAACGACTGGATAAAGCTGGCGTTGTCGGCGGCGATCACGATATCGCAGGCCAATGCCAACGCGGCACCGGCACCCGCCGCCACGCCGTTGACGGCGCACACCACAGGCTTGGGCAAGGCGGTCAGGCGGCGGATCAGCGGGTTATAGAAACGTTCGACCGACAGGCCGAGATCCGGCGCCTGTTGCTCAACGCTGACGTTACGATCGTTCAGGTCTTGCCCGGCGCAAAAACCGCGTCCTGCCCCGGTGATCAGCAAGCAGCGCACCTGGTCGTCACGTTCGGCGCGGGTCAGCGCCTCGCTGAGCTGGTGGTGCATCTCGTCGTTAAAGCTGTTCAGCCGGTCCGGCCGGTTGAGGGTCAGGGTCAGAACCCCGGCGTCGAGGTGGGTGAGAATCAATGCGTTATCCATAAATCAGCGCCCCTGATAGTTTGGCGTACGTTTTTCGAAGAAGGCGGCGATGCCTTCACGGCGATCGTCGGTGGCGGCCAGCGCGACAAACTGCTGGCGCTCGAAGGCCAGCCCCTGGCTGAGGCCGACTTCTTCCGCCTGTTTCAGCGCCTGCTTGGCGGCACGCAGCGCCAGCGGGGCCTGTAAGCTGATGCGCTCGGCGATCTGCTGAGCGCGTTCCAGCGTCAGCGCGTCGACGCACACTTCACTGACCAGCCCGGCTTGCAGCGCGCGAGTGGCGTTGATAGTTTCACCGGTCAACACCATCTGGCCGGCCAGGGATTTCCCGACGCAGCGAATTAAACGCTGGGTGCCACCCGCTCCCGGTATCAGGCCAAGGGCGATTTCCGGCAGGCCAAAGCGGGCGCTTTCGCCGCAGATAATGAGGTCGCAGGCCAGCGCCAGCTCGCAGCCGGCACCGAGCGCGTAGCCGTTTACCGCCGCCAGCAGCGGTTTACTGAACTGCGCCAGCCGCTGCCACAGCAACGGTCGACGATCCGCCAGTGCCGCGGGCAGGTCCTGCTGTTGCAGCTCCCGCAGATCGGCACCCGCAGCAAAGAAGCGCGCGGCACCGGCTATCACCACCGCGCCCACGCCTGCGTCGGCATCGGCTTGTTCCAGCCGATACACCAACTGTTCCAGGCACGGAGTGCTCAGAGCGTTACGCGCCTCCGGGCGATGCAGCGTCAGGGTGACCACGCGTTGCTGCTGTTGTTGCAAGATCAAAGGGGTTTCCATTACCGTCTCCTAGACGTCAAAGTCCAACACCACGCCGTCGCCGCGCGGCCACGACTGGCAACTCAATACGTAGCCGGCAGCCAGTTGATCCGGCTCCAGGCTATAGTTGACGGCCATCTCCACCTGGCCGGCCTTCAGCCGGCATTTACAGGTAGCGCATACCCCGCCTTTGCAGGCGTAGGGCAGGTCCGCGCCCTGGCGCAGCGCCGCGTCCAGAATGCTGTCGTCTTGTGCGCCAACCTCGATATTCAAGCGGCGGCCATCGAGCAGGATCTCTACCTGGGTGGCGTTGCGGCTGCCGTCGTTGAGCGGGCGGGCGGCAATGCCGCTGGTGTTAAAACGTTCGCTGTGGATATGGGCAGCCGGTACGCCGGCTTGTTCAAGCACGGTTTGCGCGTCGTCCATCATCGCCTCCGGCCCGCAGATAAAGGCGTGGTCGTAGTCGCGGTAATCCAGCAGCGCACCCCCGATAGCCGTCAGGCGTTCGCGATCGATGCGGCCGCTGAGCAGCGGGCTGTCGAGGCTCTCCTGGCTGAACAGGTACAGCGGCTGAAAGCGCTGCGGATAGCGGTTTTTCAGGTCACACAAGGCCTCTTTGAACATCACCGAACGGCTGCTGCGGTTGCCGTAGATCAGCGTGAAGCGGCTGTTGGCTTCCAGCTGCAGCGTGGCTTTGATGATCGACAGCATCGGCGTGATGCCGGAACCGGCGGCAATCGCCAGATAGTTGCCGCAGTTTTCCGCCTGCGGCTGATAGCCGAAACGCCCCTGCGGCACCATCACCTCCAGCGCGTCGCCGACCTGTAGCATTTGATTGACGAACGAGGAGAAACGCCCCTGATGAATCGCTTTGACGCCGATCTGCAGCACCCCTTCCTGCGGGGCGCTGCAAATGGAATAGCAGCGGCGCAGCTCTTCGCCGTTGACCCACGCCTTTAACGTCAGATGCTGGCCGGGGGTGTAGCGATAATGGCTTTTCAGCTCATCGGGCACGCGCAGCGTAATGGCCACGGCGTCCGGCGTTTCGCGCTCGATGGCGGCGACGTTAAGGCGATGGAAGAGCGTCATGGTGTTCTCCTGGGCTGTGCCCTGTAATATTTGGGGCGCTCGCGAACTCTTGCAGGACGCAGCCTATATGCATTTGAAATAGTCGAAGGGTTCGCGGCAATCGCAGCAGCGATACAGCGCTTTGCAGGCGGTGGAGCCGAATTCGCTGATTTTCTCGCTGTGGGTGCTGCCGCAGCGCGGGCAGGGCACCGGGCCGTGGGCTTCGGGTTTATCGCAGGTGTGGCCCTGCGGCGGCGCGACGCCGTAGTCCCGCAACCGCGCACGCGCAGCCGCATTCATCCAGTCGGTGGTCCAGGCCGGGCTGAGGCGGATTGCCACTTTCACCGGGCTGAAACCGGCTTCGGCCAGCCGCTGCTCGATGGCGTTGAGCAGAAATTCGGTGGCGGGGCAGCCGGAGTAGGTCGGCGTAAAGGTAATGCGCCAGCCTGCGCCGTCCGGCTCTACGTCGCGCACCATACCCAGATCGGTGATCGACAGTACCGGCAGTTCCGGATCGCTGATCTGTTGCAGACAGTGCCAGATTTGCGGGATCTCGGCGGCCTGCAGCCGGGTGATGTTCATGGCGGCCTCTTTACCAGGTGCTGTTGGGATAGGCGCGCTGCAGAAACTGCATTTCTGCCAGCAGCGGGCCGAGATGTTCGCTGTGCCGCCCCTGTTTGCCGCCGTGACGGAACGCCTGTTCCTCCGGCAATGTCAGGGTAGCCAGGCGCAGGGTGTCGTCCACCAGCGCCCGCCAGGGTGCCTCAAGCTGCCGCGGATCGGCGGCGATGCCCTGTTCCGCCAACGCCAGCTCAAGGTCATCGGCGTGGAACAGTTCGGCGGTAAAGCGCCACAGGTTATCCAGCGCCTGCTGAATTTTTTGATGGCTGACCGCGTTGCCATCGCCCAGGCGAATCATCCAGCCGCGGCTGAAGCGCAGGTGATAATCCGCCTCCTTCAGCGATTTGGCGGCGATGGCGGCCAGCTGCGGGTCACGGCTGCGGCTCAGCGCCTGGTGCAACTGTACGTGGTAGGCGTCGAGCAAAAACTGCCGCACCAGGGTGTCGTTGAAACCGCCGTTCGGCTGTTCCGCCAGCAGCAGGTTGTGGAATTCACGCTCGTCGCGGCTAAAGGCCAGGCGATCTTCGCCGTATTGCGGCCCGGCCAGTTCGGCGGCATAACCGAGAAAGTGACGCGCCTGTCCGAGCAGATCCAGGCCGATATTCGCCAGCGCCAGATCGATTTCCAGCTCCGGCGCGTGGCCGCACCAGGCACACAGTCGCTGGGCGAGGATCAGCGGCGTATCGCTCTGACGCAGTACATAGGTGATTCGCGGATCGTTAAAGGTCATGGCCGCCTCTACATGTTCTTGATGCCGTCGGGAATGGTGTAGAACGTCGGATGACGGTAGATCTTGTCATCGGACGGATCGAAGAACGCCCCGCGATCTTCCGGCTGCGAAGCGATCAGATGGCTCGATTGCACCACCCAGATTGAGCAGCCTTCGCTGCGCCGGGTATAGGCATCGCGGGCATTCTCCAGCGCCATTTGGTCATCGGCGGCGTGCAGGCTGCCGACATGGCGGTGCGCCAACCCTTGTTTGCTGCGAATAAACACTTCATACAGCGGCCATTCAGCGTGAGTCATTTTCGATTCCTTCATCTATGCGGCGGTGGCGGCGTTTTTCGTCGCGTGGGCCAGCGCGCCTTCACGCACCCAGGCGCCGTCGTCCCAGGCGCGGCGCTTGGCCTGCAGGCGTTCGTGGTTGCATTGCCCGCGCCCCTTGATCACCTCATGCAACTCGCTCCAGTCGATAGCGCCGAAACGGTAGTGACCGGCGGCCTCATCCCAGGCCAAATCGGCATCGGGGGCGGTCATGCCCAGCGCTTCCAACTGCGGCACGGTGTTGTCGACAAATTTCTGCCGCAGCTCGTCATTGCTGTGGCGTTTGATCTTCCACGCCATGCTTTGCGCGCTGTGCGGTGAGTCGGTGTCGCTCGGGCCGAACATCATCAGCACCGGCCACCAAAAGCGGTTAATGGCGTCCTGCAGCATGGCTTTTTGCTGCTCGCTGCCGTTAGCCATCGCCATCGCCGCTTCGTAACCCTGGCGCTGGTGGAAACTTTCTTCTTTGCAGATTTTCACCATCGCCCGCGCATAGGGGCCGTAAGAGGCACGACACAGCGCCACCTGATTGACGATGGCTGCGCCGTCGACCAGCCAGCCAATCACCCCGATATCCGCCCAGTTGAGCGTCGGGTAGTTGAAGATGGAGGAATACTTCATCTTGCCGTCGAGCATTTTTCGGTAGATCTCCTGGCGCGAGCA
Organism: Serratia sp. 22264; assembly: GCF_052045345.1. Taxonomy (NCBI): domain Bacteria; kingdom Pseudomonadati; phylum Pseudomonadota; class Gammaproteobacteria; order Enterobacterales; family Yersiniaceae; genus Serratia; species Serratia sp. 22264. The sequence goes on along the minus strand of NZ_JBQEOY010000001.1, from coordinate 2,050,998 downwards.
GCCCAGGGTTTCGGCGGCGCTGTACAGGTACAGACCGTGTCCGGCTTCGTCCTGCACCTTGGCCAGCAGCACCGCCTTGCGGCGCAGGGTCGGTGCTCGCATCAGCCAGTTGGCTTCCGGCAGCATGCCGACCACTTCGGAATGGGCGTGTTGGCCAATCTGGCGGATCAGATTTTGGCGATAGGCGTCCGGCATCCAGTCTTTGGCTTCGATGGCGGTATCCGCCGCAATCTTGGCGTCGAAGTGCTGCTGATGTTGCGCGTCAGTTGTCATGCTTGCCTCTTGGTGATTCGTATTTTTCACATTGAATACAAAAATGTGAATCACTTTTGTTCACCTTAAGGCTACAAACTGATAACAAAAAGATCAAAGGACCTGTATGTGATTTTGCGATGCTACTCACAATGGATTTTGTTAATTAATTGTTTTATAGGTTTTTTATAAAATCAATTTTGGCGTGTTTTTGATGTATTTAGTTCGTGGCGCGGTAACGTTGTTTGGTTTTTGTTAAATTTTGACCGGACATAAACTGGACAATATGTGATACGTAATTAAGCTATCTAGTGTAAATTTATGAATTCCGGAGATGCACATGCAGCAGTTACACAGTTACCTTTCTGGCGGCTGGGTGTTCGGCCAGGGGCAAGCCCGCGAGATCCATCACGCCATTACCGGCGAACCGCTGTATCAGGTTTGCTCCGACGGCCTGCCGCTGGCCGCCAGCCTGGACTATGCGCGCCATAAAGGCGGCAGAGCGCTGGCGCAGATGACATTCCAGCAGCGCGCGCAAATGATGAAGGCCGTGGCCAAACACCTGCTGGCGCACAAAGAGGCGTTGTATGAGATTTCATACCAGACCGGCGCCACGCGCAGCGACGGTTGGGTGGACATCGAAGGCGGCATCGCGACGCTGTTCGCTTATGCCGGCCTGGCGGGGCGTGAACTGCCGGACGATACCCTGTGGCCGGAGGACGAGCCGATTTCGTTATCCAAACAGGCGCAGTTTGCCGCTCGCCACGTGTTGACCTCGCGGCCGGGCGTGGCGCTGCATATCAACGCCTTTAACTTCCCCTGCTGGGGGATGCTGGAAAAACTGGCGCCGACCTGGCTGGCGGGCATGCCGGCCATCATTAAACCGGCGACGGCCACCGCGCAACTGACGCAGGCGATGGTCAGGTTGATTATCGACAGCGGGCTGGTGCCGGAGGGGGCTTTGCAGTTGGTGTGCGGCGGCATCGGCGACATGTTCGATCACCTGGATTATCAGGACGCGGTGACCTTCACCGGCTCGGCGCAGACCGGCCAACACCTGCGCGCGCACCCGCGCCTGCTGGCAAAATCTATCGCTTTCACGATGGAGGCCGATTCGCTCAACTGCTGCGTGCTGGGGGAGGACGTCACGCCGCAAATGCCGGAGTTCGCGCTGTTCATCAAAGAAGTATGCCGTGAAATGACCGCCAAGGCCGGGCAGAAATGCACCGCCATCCGGCGGATTATCGTGCCGGCGAAGCGGGTGGTTGAGGTGCAACAGGCGCTACTGCAACGGCTGGCCGGGGTAACGGTGGGCGATCCCAAGCAGGAACAGGTGCGAATGGGGGCGCTGGTCAGCCGCGAGCAGCGCGATGATGTGCAGCAAAAGGTGGAATTCCTGCTGCACCACGGCTGCGAACCGCTGTGCGGTGCGGCGCTCGATAAACTGGATTTGGTCGGTGAGGGCGTGCAGAACGGCGCGTTTTATCCGGCCACTCTGTTGTATTGCCCCGATCCGTTTTCGCACCAGGCGGTACATGGCACCGAAGCTTTCGGGCCGGTGGCGACGTTGATGCCGTATCAACAGACCGAGCAGGCGATTGAGCTGGCGTTGCTTGGCCAGGGTAGCCTGGTGGGATCATTGGTGACTGCCGATGAGGCGTTGGCAACGCGCTTTATCCGTGCCACCGCCTGTGCCCACGGCCGTATGCTGATCCTGGATCGCCACGCGGCCGTGGAATCCACCGGCCACGGCTCACCGTTGCCGATGCTGATGCACGGCGGGCCGGGGCGTGCCGGTGGGGGCGAGGAGTTGGGCGGGTTGCGTGCGGTGAAACACTATATGCAACGCACCGCCCTCCAGGGCAGCCCGGCGATGCTGGCGGCGATTGGCCGTGAGTGGGTGCGCGGAGCGCCGGTGATAGAAGAGCCGGTTCATCCGTTCCGCAAATACTTTGAACAGCTGCAACTGGGCGAAAGCCTGCTGACCGCCCGCCGCACCGTGACCGAAGCCGATATCGTGAATTTTGCCTGCCTGAGCGGCGATCATTTCTACGCCCACATGGACAAGATCGGCGCCGCCGAGTCGCTGTTTGGCGAGCGGGTGGCGCACGGCTATTTTGTGGTTTCAGCCGCCGCCGGGCTATTTGTCGACCCTGGCGTGGGGCCGGTGATCGCCAACTATGGCATGGAAAACCTGCGCTTTATCGAACCGGTGAAAATCGGCGATACGCTCCAGGTGCGCCTGACCTGCAAAAAGAAAATCCGCAAGCCGCAGAAAACCGCAGAGGATCGCCCGCATGGGGTCGTGGTGTGGGATGTTCAGGTGTTGAATCAGCATCAGCAGGCGGTGGCGCTGTACAGCATTTTGACGCTGGTGGCGCGTCAGGAAGGCGACGTTGGGGCGGTAAGCTGACCGGCAACAGGTTGCCGGTCATGTATCACTATGGGGCTGGGCTAAACCGCCGCGTTGTTGCAGACGATGCGGTTTTTACCCTCTTTTTTGGCCTGATACAGCGCGCTGTCCGCCATATTGATAAAACCAATTGGCGTGTCGTTGTACATATGCGGCACTTTGGCGCAGATGCCAATGCTGAGAGTGATAACGCCGTGCGGATTCCCCTGATGCGGTATCTTCAGTTCGCGCACCGCCTGCATCACGCGGTCGGCGAAAATCAGCGCCCCCTGGGCGTCGGTGTCCGGCAGAATGATGCTCATTTCTTCGCCGCCATAGCGGGCCATGATGTCATTGCTGCGGCTGGCCAGCCCCTTGAGCATTTGTCCGATCTGCTGCAAGCATTGGTCGCCGGCGACGTGGCCGTAGATATCGTTGTACTGCTTGAAATAGTCGATATCCAGCATCAGCAGCGCCACGCTGCGGTAGTTTCGTGCCGCGCGCGCCAGTTCGTTCTTTAAGGCGATATCAAACTGGCGGCGATTGGCCAGCCCGGTCAGGCCGTCCAGCAACGCCAGCTCTTCAAGCCGCAGGTTGATGCTGGTGAGCTGATCGCGGGTGCGCATCAGTTCGGCTTCGGTGCGCACGCTGTGGTTTATCTGCCGCATCAACACCAGCCCCAACGCCAACAGAATGGCCAGCAGCGTGGCGCCTCCGGCTACAAACAGGCCGGAATCGTTGCGCCAGTCGGCCAGCGCGTCTTCCTTCGACAGCCCGGCGGTGATCACCAACGGATAGCGGCTGACCCTTGAATAGCCATAAATCCTTTCCACCTTGTCGTACAGCGAGGTGATGGTGGCATTACCGAATTCGGAATGCGGCAGGATTTCGCGGAACAGCACACCCTGAGAGATATTTTTGCCGATCGACGCGGCGGAATAAGGGCGGCGGTAGAGAATGGTGCCATCCGCCAGCAGCAGGCTGAGCGCGGCGTCGCTGTTAAGCGCAAAGGTATCGTAAAATTGGCGGAAATAATCGACGTACAGCGTCGCCAGCACCACGCCGGCAAAGCTTCCGTCCGGGTGATTTAAACGGCGTGACACCGGGATGATCAAATCGCCGGTTGAACGGCTGCGCACCACCTTGCCGATATAAATCGCGTTGCTGTTGTGCTCGAGGTGGTATTTAAAATACTCGCGATCGGCATTGTTGGCGCCCTGCACGAACCTGCCTGAAGAGGTGACTATCCAACTGCCGTGCGAATCATAAATAAACAGGCCATGTAATTGAGGCAGATTGCCGACCTGTCCTTGCATCAACTTTTGCAGCCGCAATTGCTGCGGTTGGCCCAGACCGTCGGTTTGAATGCGTTCGGTCAGATCGGACAGCGTACTGTCCACTTGCAAGAAAGTGTCATCGGCATGTTGCGCCAGCGAGCGTGCCAGATTGGCGGATTCATATTCGGCGCTTTTCAGATCGCGCTGATGTGCATTCCAAATTTGCCAAACGTTAAACAGAATCAGCGTGGCGGCAACGATGATGACAAACACGCCAGCCTGAAATAATAACGGGGAATTTTTACCGTTGCGCGGCAGATCGGCATCCTGCGGTTGCTGCTGTGTCATGTAACCCTTTTTACTGTGTGATTTTTAAATATAGTTAAGAACTATCTTACATCTTATTCGTTAATTCTGCTGACCACTACTTCCTTAAACAAGTTACCCTCGGCAGATGTTACGATTCGTTCAAAGCCGCCCGAAAACCAGAGGATCGCGAGTGTGTCTGACACCATCATTATTACTTTACTGACGCTGGCGGTGTATTACCCGGTCACGTTGGGCGTGCTGGCGGTGATGATGTTTTTTGCCTGGCGGCGACGTAAATCGCCTTACTGGCGCTTGGGGTTGGTGCTGCTGGCGGGGCTGTTTGCACTGTTCGCCATGGCAGCCTACGACTGGCATCACTATAGCTGATTGCCGAAGGCGCGGTGTCCGTCAGAGGCCGTGGGCACCGCGATAAGGTGGCATTATTCAACGTTAATCATCCAATTGACGCCAAATTGGTCGGTCAGCATGCCAAACCCTTTGGCCCAAAAAGTGGGCCCATAAGGCAGGGTTACCTGTCCGCCCTGCGACAGCTTTTCAAACAGTTCACGCCCTTGTTCCACGTCTTTTGGGTTGAGCGACAGGGAAAACCCTTTATGTGACGCGTCGGCGCCATCCTGCGGGCAACTGTCGGAAGCCATCAGCGCGCTTTCACCAATCAGCAATCTTGCATGCATGATGGATTCCGGATCGGCATCCTGCGGGCCACCTTGTTTTGCTTCCTCGGGCATTTCCTTGTAACGCATGATGACTTCAATTTTACCGCCCAGTTGCTGCGCGTAGAAATTCACCGCTTGCTCGCAATTACCGTTAAAAAATAAATAAGGTTGAATCAACATGACATTGACCTCGGTTATGGCCCGTCAGGCTGTAAACCGGCCCGAGGGCGGGGATAAATAATTTCTCTGGGCAACTATTGCCGCAGGTGACTTACAAGTGTAGTGCGATTCGCGGTGAGTGCCCGGTGGACGATCACGCTCTGGCGCTTTGGTACGCGGCCAAACGAATTGAGCGAAAAAGTGGGATGGTTCATCCCAATTTGGACAGATTATCTGAGCGGTCAGGGTTCCTATACTCATTGCAACTTTCACTAACGGAGTCATGGTCATGAGTAAGCAATCTTTGAATGGAAAAGTGGTGTTGATCGCCGGCGGCGCGAAGAACCTGGGCGGCCTGGTAGCACGCGATTTGGCGGCCAACGGCGCGGCGGCCATAGTGGTGCATTACAACAGCGACGCGACCCGTGCGGCGGCGGAAGAAACCCTGGCCGCGGTGAAAGCGGCGGGGGCGCAGGCGATAGCGGTGCAGGGCGATCTGACCCGGCCGGCCAACGTGGCGCATCTGTTTGAGGAAGGGATTAAGGCGTTCGGTAAGGTGGATATTGCGATCAATACCGCCGGTCTGGTGATCAAAAAGCCGATCGCCGATGTGACTGAGGCGGATTACGACACCAGTTTTGACGTCAATGCCAAAGCGGCATTCTTTTTCATTCAGCAAGCAGGCAAACACCTGGCGGACAATGGCCGTATCGTGACCATCGTCAGTTCGCTGCTGGCGGCCTATACGCCGTTTTATGCGGTGTACCCCGGTAGCAAGGCACCGGTGGAACACTTTACCCGCGCGGCTTCCAAGGAGTTTGGCGAGCGTGGCATCAGCGTGAACGCCATCGGCCCCGGCCCGATGGATACCCCGTTCTTCTATGGGCAGGAAAGCAAGGAGGCGGTGGAATACCATAGCAGTGCCGCCGCGTTGAGCAAGTTCTCGAAAACCGGTCTGACGGATATTGAGGACATCGCGCCTATCGTCAAGTTTTTGGTCACCGACGGCTGGTGGATCACCGGGCAGACGTTGTTCGCCAACGGTGGCTATACTACCCGTTAATATCAATTTGCTGCGGCAAAGCGCCGCAGCTTTTTTCAGGATGCACAGCCGGTGGACAAGATAGGGAGATTACGGGTTTTTATCCAGGTTGCCGAGGTGGGCAGTTTTATCCGCGCTTCACACATCCTGTTGATGCCAAAAACCACGGTGTCGGCGGCGATCCAACAGTTGGAACATGAAATGGGCGCGCGCCTGTTTCATCGCACTACCCGCAAGGTACAGTTGACCAGCGACGGCGAGCTGCTGCTCGACAAAGCGCGCAGCCTGCTGTTCGACGTGAATGTGCTGGACACGCTGTTTCAGCAGAAAAACGGGCCGATAGGCGGTCGCTTGACGGTCGATGTGCCAAGCCGCATTGCCCGGCGAATCATCGTGCCGGCGCTGCCTGATTTTTTCCTGCAATACCCCGATATTCAACTCTTCCTTAGCGCCAGCGACCGCTCGATCGATTTGATTCAGGAGGGGATAGACTGCGTGGTGCGTGTCGGCAGCCTCAGCGACAGTAGCCTGGTCAGCCAGCCGCTTGGCCGTTTGAGCATGGTCAATTGCGCCAGCCCGGATTATTTGCGGCGCTACGGGACGCCGGAGCATACCGATCAACTGGACGAGCACTGGGTGGTGGGGTACGCGCAGCCTAATCTGGCGGGCGCGGAGACCTGGCAGTGGGAGCAGGAAGGGCAATCGGTTGAAAAAACGCTGCGTAGCCGGGTGACGGTCAACAATGCGGAGAATTATATCGGCTGCTGCCTGGCAGGGCTGGGAATGATTCAGAACCCGCGGTTCGATCTCCAGCATCATCTGGATGATGGCAGCCTGCGAGAGATACTGCCGCAGGCCCGGCCATCGGCGATGAGCATTGCGCTGCTTTATCCCCACCGGCGACAGCGTTCGGCGCGTTTCACGGCGTTTGCCGAGTGGTTCGGCCGTTTAATCAAACCGTTTTGCGAAAGCTGAGCGGGGCGCGAGATTACATCAACAACTGCGCGGCAGACCCATCCCAGACGGCGGCAAAGGTATAGATGACGGCCAGTATCAGCATGAATGGCATATTGTTCATTGCCTATCTCCAGCGGAAATATTCACTTCAAGTATAGCCCGCGGAAATGACAGTCAGATGAATTAGATCGTTTTTTGTACAGCCAAATTCAGACAGACGGAAATGTGTAAACTGCTGATATTTGACTATAGTAACAGTGTGAAGCTGCGTGTTTGTCGCGAATCACCCTGTATCGCGCTGCCGGTGACGGCAAGCATAGGGAAACATAGGTGTGAACTTTTCGGCTATGTTAACTTAAGGATGTGAAATGTCAGTTAAAAATGACGTTAAAGACAATGTGGAACAGCTGTGCGGCAGTGCAAAATCCGCTGCATGCGAAGTGCGGGCCGGTTTGAAAGACGTTGCCGGTCACTCCTGTTCTTACATTAAGAACAACCCCTGGGCTGGGGTTGGCGCCGGTGCCGTTGTGGGCCTGGTGGTAGGTTTTCTTTTAGGCAAAAAGTAAATAGGGAGAGTAAAAATGGGCATCATTTCCTGGATCATTTTTGGTTTAATCGCCGGTATCCTGGCTAAATGGATCATGCCGGGCAAGGACGGCGGTGGCTTTATCGTGACTGTTATCCTCGGGGTCATCGGTGCGGTAGTTGGCGGCTATATCAGTACCTTCTTCGGTATGGGTCGCGTAGATGGCTTTAACCTGGGCAGCTTCGTTGTCGCAATAATCGGTGCCCTGGTGGTACTTTTTGTCTACAGAAAGATCAGAAGCTAATCAGATACTGATCAACAGGGTCGCTGAGGCGACCCTTTTTCGTTAAATCATAGCGGTCGCGCGGCCTGGGCCGGCGGCCAGAAGGGGATGAGCATGGGTCTGTTTGATAACGTATTGGGCAGTATTCTGGGTGGCGGCGCTAACGGCGGCAAAGGCCTGGATTACGTCGCGATCCTGCAATGGGTCGAGCAACAAGGCGGCCTGCAGGCGATTTTGGACAAGTTCCGCCAGGGGCAATTCGGCGATGTGGTCGGTTCGTGGCTGGGCAACGGTGAAAACCAGCCGATCAGCGGCGATCACGTTCAGCAGGCGCTGGGCAGCGATGCCATCAACCAGTTGGCCGAAAAACTGGGGGTCGATCCTGCTGAGGCTTCCAGCGCCATCGCGCAGTTCCTGCCGTCGGTGACTGACGCCGCATCGCCAAATGGCGAAGTGCAGCAGGACAGCAACGAGCTGGGCGATATGGTCGGTAAGTTGTTCAAATAACGTTTAGGCCCCTGGCGCCTGGTCGGGGGCCTTGTTTACTCTAATGCCTTCAATGCCCTCCAACGCTCCCAGCAAATAATCTACCCATGCTCGCACTTTGCCGGGAATAAATCGCGCGGCGGGGTAAACGGCATGCAGCGCCATCGGCGGATAGTGCCAGGCAGGCAATACCTGTACCAGCGTACCGGCCGCCAACTGCCGGCCAATCAGCGGCCGTTGCGCACCGCCGATACCCAAACCAGACTCGATGGCGGCCAGCAGCGAGAAGGTGTTGTTGGCGCGGAATACCGGCCGTACGTTCACCATCTCGGCGCCCTGAGGGCCGATTAACGTCAGCGTATCGCCATCGCTAAGGCCGCTGTAACGAATATGTGCATGGGCCGTCAATGCGGCCGGCGTTTGCGGCATGCCATGCGCCGCCAGATAAGCCGGCGAAGCCACGAGAATACGCTGCAATTCCCCCAATCGCCGCGCCACTGTGCCCGGCGCGCTCAGTTCGCCAAAGCGAATCGCTACGTCAATGCCTTCGCCGATGACATCTGCCCGACGATCGTCCAGCAGTAACTCAATATTCAGCTCCGGATGGCGCTGTTGAAAGGCGATCGCCAGCGGCGTCAGATGTTGTTGGCCGAACCCCGTTGGTGCATGAATGCGTAAGTTTCCTTGCAACCGCCGGTTCAGACCGTGCAGCGCCTCTTCCGCTTCGTCTACCGCCGCTAAAATCGGTTTGATTTGCCGGTAATAACCACCGCCGGCATCGGTCAGGGAGACGGCGCGGGTGCTGCGAAACAGCAACTGCGTGCCCAATTGCTGCTCCAGCCCGGCGATCTGCTGACTGACCGCCGGTTGCGTGAGCCCAAGATCGCGGGCCGCCGCCGAGAGGCTGCCCAGCTCCGCTACGCGGACGAAAGTCTTCATGGCGCTCAGCTTGTCCATCGATGATCCATTTATAGGTTTTGCTTATAAGTGTTAGTTAAAAATGGCGTCTACCGCAAGTTTTGCTAATCGATCACAGTAGGTGCATCCATACCTGGCAGGAGAGATAACATGCAAAGCGGCAAACTGGCGCTGGTGGTCGGCGCTAATGGTGTCATCGGCCATAAACTGATTGAGGAACTGGTCGTGCAGGGGTGGCAAGTGGTCGGCCTGTCGCGGCGCGGGGGCGTGGACCGGCCGCAAGTGCGTTATCTGGCGGTTGATCTGCTGGATGCGCAGGCGACGCGCGAGGCGCTGCAACCTCTAACGCAGGTCAGCCACATTTTCTATGCCGCTTATCAGGACGCGCCGGACTGGGCGGGGCTAGTGGTACCGAATCTGGCGATGTTGACGAACGTGGTGGACGCGATGGAGCCGGTAGCGCAAGGGCTGGAGCACATCAGCCTGATGCAGGGCTACAAGGTTTATGGCGCGCATCTGGGGCCATTTAAAACCCCGGCTCGTGAAAGTGACGCCGGGCATATGCCACCGGAGTTCAACGTGGATCAGCAACACTACCTTGAGCGGCGACAGCAGGGCAAACGTTGGCGCTGGAGCGCGATTCGCCCCAGCGTGGTCGGCGGGTTTTCGCTCGGCAATCCAATGAACCTGGCGCTGACCGTTGCTGTTTATGCCTCAATCAGCAAGGCACTGGGGCTGCCGCTGCGTTTTCCCGGCAAACCGGGGGCTTACCACAGCCTGTTGGAAATGACCGATGCCGGCCTGCTGGCGCGGGCTACGCTGTGGGCGGCGACCGAGCCTGCAGCGGCCAATCAGGCGTTTAACATCAATAATGGCGATCTGTTCCGTTGGAGCGAGATGTGGCCGAAAATTGCCGATTATTTTGGCCTGGAGACGGCGCCGCCGCTGCCGATGCCGCTGGAACAGATGATGGCGGATAAAACCGCGTTGTGGCAGGCCCTCGCGCAGCAGCATGATTTGGCGGTGACTGATTACCATGCGGTGACCGGCTGGCGCTTTGCCGATTTTGTCTTCTCGTGGGATTACGACATGTTTGCCGACGGCAGCAAGGCGAGGCGTTTTGGTTTCACCCAATTCGTCGAAACCGAGGTGATGTTCTTCACGCTGTTTGACGAGTTCCGGCGGAGAAGGATTATTCCCTAGCGTCTGCTGGCGGGGCGGGCGCTTTTTATGGCACTCTTTGGCTGCCGCCCGGTCGGGCGGCCAGAGAGGCCGTCAGCCCGATCGGCCCGGGGGATGATGAGGAAATAAACGTGACAGGGATTACCGCCATACTGACGCTTTTGCTGGCGCTGGTGACCATTGCGCCACTCTCAAAGCATGCAGCCTGGTGGATTCGGGTGTGGGATTTTCCACGCCTGCAAATACTGGCGCTGTCATTATCGGTGCTATTGCTTAACCTGCTTTTTCTGCCTCTGTCCTCGCCGCTGGTGTGGGGCATGATAGCGATGAATCTGGCCTGTGTAGCGTATCAGGGGGCATGGATCTTCCCTTATACCCGACTGAGCAAACCCCAGGTAGTGGACTTTACCGGTTACCAGCACAAGCCGCGTTTGCGCCTTCTGGTGTGCAATGTGTTAACCCCCAATCGGCAGGCGGATAAACTGCTGGCGTTGGTGGCGACCGAACGGCCGGACGTGCTGGTGGTGGTGGAAACCGACAGTTGGTGGGAGCAGCGGCTGGCGCCGCTGGAACAGGATTATCCTCACAGTTTGAAATGCCCGCAGGATAATCTTTACGGCATGCATGTTTATTCGCGGCTGAAACTCAGCGATGCGGAAATTCAGTACCTGGTGGATAAAGAGATTCCGTCGATGCACATGATGGTGCATTTGCCGCAAGGGCAGCAGGTGCGCTTGCACTGCGTGCATCCGATGCCGCCAAGCCCCACCGAGAATGACGAGTCGGAAGATCGTGACGCCGAGTTGGTCATGGTGGGAAAAAGCGTTGCCAAATCGGCGTTCCCGGTGATTGTGACCGGCGATCTGAACGATGTGGCTTGGTCGACCACGACCCGCTTGTTCCTTAAAGTCAGCGGTCTGTTGGATCCGCGCCGCGGTCGCGGCATGTTCAGCACCTTTCATGCCGGCTATCCGTTCCTGCGCTGGCCGCTGGATCATGTGTTCCACAGCGATGATTTTGTGCTCGGCTCGCTGCGTCGTTTAACCCACGTCGGTTCGGATCACTTCCCGATTCTGGTGGAACTGGTGTACGCGCCCAAGCAGGGGGCTGAACAGGAAAGCCTGGAGAAAGACGGCGAAGATGAGGCGTTGGCGCAAGAAAAACTGGCCAACACCGGTTCTTCGCCAGAGGACGTGCATACGCCGGGCGCTTGAAACATCACCCCGCGGCATAGGCTGCGGGGTGTCTCTTTAGAGGGTCAGCATAATCTTGCCGATATGCATGCTGGACTCCATCAACGCATGCGCTGCGGCCGCTTGTTCCAGCGGGAACGTTTTGAATATCTGCGGTTTTAACGCGCCGCGCTCCAGCAGAGGCCACACTTTTTGCTGCAAATCGGCGGCAATTAGCGCTTTATCTTCCACGCTGCGCGCGCGCAGCGTGGAACCTGTGTGAGTCAGACGTTTGAGCAGCAGCGGCATCAGGTTCAATTCCTTGACCACGCCGTTCTGGGTGCCGATTTGCACAATGCGTCCATCCATCGCCGCCGCCTGGTAGTTCTTCGCCACGTAATCCCCGGCGATCAGATCGACAATCACGTCTGCGCCCTTGCCGTTGGTCGCGTGTTTGGTCTGCTCGACGAAGTCTTCGTTACGGTAGTTAATCGCTACGTCGGCGCCCAGCGCCAGGCTGGCCTGACGTTTTTCCTCGGAGCCGACGGTGGTGATCACGCGGGCGCAGAACGCTTTCGCCAGCAGGGTGGCGACGGTACCGATACCTGACGTGCCGCCGTGGATCAGCACGGTTTCACCGGCCTTTAGATGCCCGCGCTGGAACACGTTGACCCAGACGGTAAAGAAGGTCTCAGGGATGGCTGCCGCCTCCGTCAGGCTCATGCCCTGAGGCACCGGCAGTGCATTGCTTTCATGCACTTTGCAGTATTCGGCGTAGCCGCCGCCGGCAATCAGGGCGCACACGCGATCGCCGATGGCGTAATTTTTCACCCCAACGCCGATGGCAACCACTTCACCGGCTATTTCGAGGCCGGGAATATCCGATGCACCGGGTGGCGGCGCGTATTGGCCACGGCGTTGCATAACGTCGGGCCGGTTAACCCCGGCGGCGGCGACCTTCACCAAAATCTCACCTTGTTGCAGCGTCGGCAATGGCCGCTCGGCGACAACCAGCACCTCCGGTTCGCCCGGCTGGCTGATTTCGATCGCTTTCATGGTGTTGGGCAGTGGCGGGTTTGCTGACATGGTCATTCTCCTCCGATTGGCGTTCAGGCACAGTGAACAGTGTAGATAAGCACCTGCTGTAATTCATATTTTATCTTACAGAAATACCGACGGGAGAATGTGGATCATAGGGCGGTTTTTAGGGGGGCAGAAGAGGGGAGCCGCCGCAGGGGCGGCATGGTATCAGTCGTTTGGTGGAATGCGGAAACCTTTGAGTGAGACGATGAAGTGCTCTTTCCCTTTGGAGATCTTGGCGCCTTTATCACACCACAGACTGGCGAGCTGGAAAAAGTCGTCGCTGTCGATGTCATAGGCCAGTTCGATTTTCTTGGCTGTTCCATAACGGATCAGCTTTTCTGCTTCCTGGTGGTTTGTTGCTTTAATGGTGGTCATAACGAAATCCTTGGTGTAAGCCAGTGCGGATAATCGTGGACCATCATATGGCTGAATTGTGACAATTTTGTGATGGAAGCATGACAGTGAACGGTTGTGTGGCCTGGAGCATAACACGGCGGTTATGCTCCCCTCTGTTCTGTCAACGATCGTGCGGACGAATCAGCATGCTTTTCTTCTGTGATTTAAAGTGTTTGTACAGCGCATATCCTGCAATGCCGGCCAAAACCGCCAGTAAAGACATATATTCTGTCGCCATGAGACTAACCTCCGATAAAGAGTGGCTAAGGAGCCGCTATTTGTGACAGTTATCACGTTATCGCGCAATGAGACCATTCTGTAACGCAGCAGGGTGTTGATATTTAGACATAAAAAAAGCGCCTATAGGAAGGCGCATAAAAATTTACAACACAGCTTGTCATGCCCAGCACCAGGAGGAGTGGTGAACACGGCGCCATTGTATGAACTCCCCGCAGCGGCAGATATAGGGATAACTCTTAAAGCTCAGCTACCACTGATAGCCCATATTCAGGCTGTAATCGGGATCCTGATTGGTGGAGTAAGGATCGGACTGGCGGAGGCGATCGGTTTTTTTCACCGGGCCGCTAAGTGCCGAATAGGGTTTGGTAAGCGGACGGCTGCAACCGGGGTGATCGCATTCTATTTGAACGCGAAAACCGGTTTTGTCTTCGGACTCAGACCAGGATACCGGTGGCTTGGCCGTTTTAGCTGCCGGGCCAAGCGCGCTCTGCGGCACGGGCGCAGGAGTGGGGCTCGGCTCCGGCGCGGCATAAGATAAATCGAGCGCCTGGGCTGAGTAGGTGCTCAGCATCAACAGGGCAGTGCAGCAGGATGCTGCCAGCGTACGCTTTCTAAGCATGGTCGATCTCCCTTCATAATTACGCGGCGCAACTATAAAACAGCTCAACGAGAATGACTATCATTTATGGGGACGGATGCCTTCTTTTGAGGCTGCGCCATAAACAATTTCTCTTTATCAGGCATCGGACCAGGTTCGTTGACGGCCTGAAAGGCGAAATTGTGTTCAATCTCAACAAGGTGGCTACTTGGCCTGGGCGAAATTAAAAAAAATTTTTGGCTGTGCCTGGCCGTCATTATCGGGCAAATACGGCAGATAACGCTGATAAATTAAACAAATTGGGTTAAATTCTGTGCGTTTAACCCCGTTTCTACAGAGGGGCTGATAAAAAGAGTTGCTATTAAAGTCCTGTCATGAGTTAATGCTTCTCGGCCTGTGGTACAGACCTATTTATGCACGACATTTTGAGTAAAGTAGTTCAAATTTAAAGCGTTATCCTAGATAGCTCTTCTCTGACGAATTTCCTTTCTAGTGCCTCCATAAGTAACTGATGACCGGCTATATCATATGCCCATGGTGGCTTACATTTAATATTGAAGGAATTAGACATGTCTAACATGATCAAAGGTCAAGTGAAGTGGTTCAACGAGTCTAAAGGTTTTGGTTTCATCACTCCAGCAGACGGCAGCAAAGATGTGTTCGTACACTTCTCTGCTATCCAGGATCAAGGCTTCAAGACCCTGGCTGAAGGCCAGAACGTACAGTTCTCTATCGAGAACGGTGCTAAAGGTCCGTCAGCGGCTAACGTTACCGCTATCTAATCGGCTTCTGCTGATTAACAAAAACCCGCCAAGGCGGGTTTTTTTGTGCCTGCAATTTGCCGAAGGCAAAAAAAAGCCCGCAAGTCTGCGGGCAAAAGTTCCTTGTTACTTCTTCATTTGCAGGCACCTCTCTGGGGGGAAGCACCTGTGAACAGCCTATCCTTTACGGTCTTAAGATTCTGCGGTCAAAACGTTAAGAAAGTGAAAAAACAGGTTGGTGCGGTGGCCTGCTACGCTTTAGAAAAGCACTAAAACGGGCGAGCTGCGGGTTTACCGGCACTGCACAGTGTTTTTCGCACCTTATTCTGTAATACACTGACATCAATGATAAATGATGGGGCACAGTATGAAAGTTAACGATCTGGTAACGGTTAAAACTGACGGTGAACTGAGGCGTGAAGGGGTGATACTGGCGGTAGAAGAATTCAATGAAGGGATAATGTACCTGGTCGCGTTGGATGACTATCCTGCCGGCGTCTGGTTTTTCAACGAGATTGACAGCCGGGACGGCACCTTCGTCGAGCTGAGACAGGGCGGAACCCGGTAGGCCGCTCGGCAAAGAGCCAATATCTCTCCAACGGATTAATTTAATCAGCAAGTTTTTCGCAAGGTTACTATTTCGGAGGGTAGGGGCTATTTTTGCTGCGGGAATACCCGCCGCGGCCGAAAATGTCGTCGCGAGCAGGTATGAGGTTATTTAAATGTTTTATATCCAGGATGACTGGTTGTAAGACATTTAAAACCAAGGCTGAGCAGAATACACGGTAAATCTCTTTACCTAGCGGCTATTGACAAATATCCCACTGGTTAAGGTGTCGGTTAAACGGACAACATGATAAATAATTTGCTTGTTGTGCGTTTTAATTTTTCTTTTGATATTTCCCTTGTGGGAAGAGACGGTCTTGGCTTTAATTTGCATCTGGTCGGATATCTGGATGGTTCCCTGACCCGACATCCACATGCGCAACATGTTTGATTCTGTTTGACTCAGCGTAACGGGCGTTTGGTCAAATGAGGTCTTTTCCGTACGAGTGGCTTTTTTCTCAAGATAGTGACTAAGTAGCTGATTCATAGTCTCTGGCTTGATGGATTTTGACGAGATGATGACATTTTTACGAACATATAAATAATCGTCAAAATGTACGTTGGTGATAGCCATAAAGATGAAGAATAAGGTGTCCGGGTGCAGTGAAATCACCCGCTTTATACGTTCCGTCGCGTCGGCTTCGTGTATAAAGCAATCTTCGTTAATAAACACCAGGCTGGGTTTCAACTTGCTGCATTTTTCATGCAGATCGTCGATATCGTTGATGGCATTAATTTGGCGTTTTTTTACTCCATGTGTTGTCAGGTAGTCTGTTAAACCCAATCTGGTATAGCTGCATGAATCCATAATGATCGTTGGCATATCGCACCCCCACTTAAATCCGTTTTACCGCGGTAACAAAGAGAAAAAGCCTGAAGCCTAAAGGCAAAAAATGGAACAAAATTTCACGTATAGCCAGTGTTCTATCAATAAACACGGCGGCACTCAACGATATTTTCTTTCTAAACTAATTAATTGCATGAACCTATAAGTTTAGCTTAAGTCAGAATAATCTGCTAACCGACAAATAGCCAGTCTAGAACGCTAACTTATGCTTGAGCTGCGTGCCTGTGGGCATCGTTATGATTGAATCTGCGCATCATGTCACGAAATGAAATTTTAAATTGCTAGGAAAATTCTTAAAAAAAATTCATGTGTTGTTTTTTTAACATTTTTCAGTCTAATTTTTCAACGCATCGAGGGCTGTCAAATCTTTGCTTGTGTAATTTTATTGTTATATATCAATTGCTTATTTATCTTATTTTCATGTTTGATAATAAGAATTTTTTCTTTTTTTATCAGTTGCGATATCCGATAGTCACATTGAGTTAACATGGAACCGGTTCTTTGTTAAGGAAACAGGCGTTATAACAACGAGTTGATGTAGCTATATGTGCTATTCCACAAAATGTGAGAAATGTCAGAGAGTGATTAATTGGTTTCTCTGAACTGTTTTGTCCATTGTGGCTAGTATGGTGCCGAAGAGGGGCGATTAGGGGACAATGCGCCGGGCCTGCTGCTTGCCGTCTGTTGGTAGCAATAACAATAAAAGCAGGACGCCGCAAGGGGCGCCCTTAAACTCTGTGATTAAAGCGCTTCAGGCAGGCAGTGCCGCATCGATTCCAGCGCCAGGAGGATATCTTCTTCTTCCGTCATCCAATTGACCAATGCGGCGCGGATCCCGGGTTGTCCGTTATAATGCGTGGGGGTGCAGCGCACTATGCCATGTCGATCGAGCCGGGCGATAAAGCGATCCCGTGCGGCCGCGGCATCCCCTTCAACGTTACTGAGAGCGAAACACACCACGTTCAAATTGACCGGCGCCAGCAGATGAAAACCCTCGCTGGCATCCAACCCTGCGCCCAACCGGCGCGCCAACTGGATATTACGCTCAACCATGTCTTGCATGCCGCTGCGGCCATAGGCCTTAAGCGCCATCCATAACGGCAGGGCGCGGAAACGCCGTGAGTTTTCCGGCGTCAGGTGCAGGTAGTCGTCCGGGCGCAACGTCGGCGCTTCCATATAGACCGAATGGTTTTGGAAAACCTGCATCTGCAGTTCTAAATGACGGGTGAATTGAATGGCGCTGTCATAGGGCACATTCAACCATTTATGTGCGTCAACGGTGATTGAATCCGCTTGCTCCCAGCCGGTCAACAGCGGGGAGTAGTGCGGTGAACAGGCGGCGACACCGCCAAACGCGGCATCAACGTGCAACCAGAACGGGTAGCGCTCGCGCAGTGCCAGCAGGCGCGGCAAATCGTCGAAGATCACTGTGTTGACCGTGCCGGCGCTGGCCAGCACGATGACAGGCGCGCCATTGCTGGCGGCCAGGTGCCGTTCCAGCGCTGCGGTGTCCATGGCTTCGGAATCCGGCAGGCAATCGACGATTTTCAGCGCATCGCGGCCGATCCCGAGCATGCTGAGTGCCTTCACGCTGCTGGAATGGGCATTCGCCGACAGCACCTGTATTGGGCCTAATGCCGCCAATCCCTGTTCGGCGACATCAATTCCTCGTTGTTGCCCCAGCCACTGGCGGCCAATAGCGATGCCGACAAAGTTGGCCATGGTCGCCCCGCTGACAAAGCTGCCGCTAAATGCTTTCGGTAAACCGAGCAACGACTTCAATTGCTCAATAGTGGCCAGCTCAATCGCTGCGGCCACGGTGTCGTGGCTCAGTAGGCTGTTTTGGTCTATGGCACTAACCAGCCAATCCGCCGCCAGCGCGGCCGGAGTAGCGCCGCCGGTGACAAAGCCAAAATAACGCGGCCCGGCGCTGCCTGAGAGGCCCTCGGCATAGCGTAACCAGAAATCCTCCAGCGTCGCCAAAGCGCCGTTGCCACTGTCCGCCAGTTGGTCGTCGCCCAACTGCAGCTGTTGGGCCTCAAGAGGAGGGTAAACCGGGCGCTGTTTCAACCCGGCAAGAAACCCCTCTGCCAACTGGCGGGTCCGGTCGAGTATCTGTGGAAATTGGTCAAGATCCTGTTGTAAGCGAGGGTGCATCTATGGCTCCGGAGAGAAGAGGATAAGGGTGATACCTTAGACCATTTGCTTTAGTGCGAAAATCGATGAAAAATGACCCTTTTGGATAGCTGGACTAACCAATGCTTAATGAGCGTGTTCCTTTGCATACCCTGCCGACTTTTGTGATTGCCGCCAAACTGGAGAATTTGCGCGCCACCGCGCAGCAGGTACATCTGACCCACGGAGCGGTTAGTCAACAGATCCAGCAGCTCGAACAGGCGATCGGCTGCCCGTTGTTTGAACGACACGGGCGCGGGTTGCGTTTGAACGCCGCCGGCCTCGAACTGTTGGCGGTGGCGGAACCGGCGCTACAGGCGCTGCAACAGGGGATTGGCCGCGTCAGGCGTATTGCGCAAAGCCACAGGCTGCACATCAGCGTACTGCCTTCCTTCGCACACTATTGGTTAATGCCGCGACTGCCCGCTTTCCGCGAGGCCTGCGCCGGCATTGCGCTGGATATCGACGCTTCTCTGGCGGTGCAGGATCTGTCGCGTAAGGGGTTTGATGCGGCTATCCGTATTGGGGAGGGCCAATGGCCGAACTTGCAGGCACAGCGTATCGCTTCCGGAGAGGTGGTACCGGTGGCCACCCCTGAGTTGGCGCGACAGTGGCAGGCGGCATTCGACAAGGGGTCACCGCGCACGCCGCTGCTGGAGCATGATGTTACGCCGTGGCGCAGGTGGTTCGCGGCGCACCAACGGGGGGAGTGCGGCCAGCAAATGGCGTTGTTCAATGACGCCGGTTTGCTGATCCGTGCGGCCGAGCAGGGATTCGGCATTGCGCTGGTGAAAAGGCTGCTGGTCAGTGATGCCCTGGCGGAGGGGCGGCTGGTGGCGCTGGCCGAGGCCAGGCATCTGGATAATGGCGATTTTTACCTGGTTTGGCCACAGACCGCAGGATTGACGCCGGCGGTCGAAGAGTTATTACACTGGTTACAACGCCAACTGACCTGAATCAGCGACGCAGCCACTCCGGCTGAGAAGTGCCCAGAGCGGTAGCGGGCAGGGCCCATTGCAGCGCAGTCCCGTTCAGATGCAGCGGGGCGCAAAGGCGCAGCGCAGCACCCCAATGGGTCAACTCGGTTTCCGGGTTTTCATCGGCCTCGGTGACCGGTGCCAGCGGCTTTGACAGGTGCTCCAGTGGATAAGGATTATCGAACAGCATCTGTGCGGTGCGGGCCAGGGAAAGCCGTGCACTGTAACCGGTGCCGCGCGCCAGCCGCTCGCGCATGCCATGCAGCACCGCCGTCGCCATCAGGTAACCGGTAGCGTGGTCCAGTGCCTGTACCGGCAATGGCACCGGCATGGCGGCGTTTTTCCACGTCATACCTGATGCCGCCAACCCGCAACTCATTTGCACCAGGCTATCGAAACCGCGCCGCCCACGCCACGGGCCGCTCCAGCCGTAAGCGTTCAGACAGACGTCGATCAACCCCGGTGACAACGTACGCCGTTGTTCCGCGCCATAGCCCAATTTTTCCAGCGCGCCGGCGCGGTAGCCATGAACGATGACATCGGCGTTTTGCAGTAGATGCTCAAAGGTGTGGCGATCGTGGGCGTTATTCAGATTCAGGCGCGCGCAGCGTTTGCCGAGGAGCACTTCATGCTCGACTCCGGGTTCATCCCAACCGTAGGGATCGATACGCAATACGTCTGCACCCAACCCGGCCAGAAAGCGGGTGGCGATCGGTCCGGCGATAATCCGCGTCAGATCCAACACCCGCACGCCGTGCAGCGGTCTGGCGGCCGGCAACGTCCAGGCAGGGGGCGGGGCTTCAGGTTGCCGCGTTTGATGGATTAACGGCTCTTGTGCGACGCTTTTGCCCTGAATATGCTGCCGCCACGCCTCGACAGAACGCATTTCCGCCGCACAGCCACCGGCCTCTATCACCGCCTGTTCCAATTCGCTTTTTTGCCACTCCAGCACCCGTTGCGCCAGCGTGCCTTTATCCTGATGCGGCCCCAGCACCTGCTCTACCGCTTTGCGGTGATGCGGCGCATTGGTATGCAGACGGATCCAGCCGTCGCGAGTGGCATAATCGCCCGCCAGCGCATCCCAGGCGGCAGGCAGTTGCCACCCCAACGGCCGTAAGGTCCAACCGAACCACAGCGAAGCCAGCCGACGATCGACCAATGCCTGCTGCATACCGCCTTTGCTTTGTTGCAACAGCCCGGCGCAGGCCAGGCCGGCGGCGCCCCAACAGGCCGTAGCCAGTTCGGTCACCGGGAATGCGCTGGCCAGTTCGCCTTCGCCGCTGACCGCCAATTGGCTCACAGGAGGAGGGGTGTGGCTCAGGCTTTGCCAGATTTCTTCGAGCAGCTTTTGGGTAAGGGTAGGCATCAGTAAACTCCATCGTTGCCGATCGGGGGACTGAGCCTAGCGTAGTTCACCCCGGCCGGAGTTGCTATTGCGTGATGTTCAGGGTGCGACCGTCCGCCAGTTTGGCACGCAGGCTATGGGCGGCAATGCCCTCGAACGGCTGGTTGCCAAAGTTGGCGGTCAACGTTGAGCCGTCGCTGAAGGTGGTTTGCTGTACCCAACCCGCCGTATCCAGCCAGCGGAAGTCCGTCAGCGCCTTATCCCACAACGCCTGATGCAGCGGGCGGAACGCCGCATCGCTCCGTTTGATCTCCGGCAGACGTGCCTGCAGGGTGGCACGGCTGAGGTGGAACATCGGCGCGGTGTTGTACAACTGGCTGAGCAGGCTGCGAAGGGTTTTGACATCGCTGAACTTCAGGTTGTCGTAATTCCAGTGGTGGCTGCTGATAATCGCATCGTGAAATACCGCCTGATAAAGCGGCAGGCGATAGCGCGGGTCAAACTCCACCGTTCGGTAGGGTTCTTTTACCTTGGCCGGGCTGAAGAAAAAGGCCGGTTGCGCGTTTGGCCACCAGGCACCCAGATAGTAGGGCGAGGATTTATCCTGATTCATTTGCTTATCACCCCAGCCGAAGCCCCAGGTTTCCATGCCGTGGGCAAACATGATGTGGCGGGCGGTCACCGCATTGCCATCCTCAGAACCAAGCGGCAGTTTTAGCGTGTCGCTGAACCAGGCCAGCCGCGCGTTGCGTGCCTGCGCCATTTGCGCAGCGCCGGTAGGGTGATTGGGCTGATAGTCATCAGACACCATTCCTGTGCCGTCAACGTCAAGGAACAGGCTGTTCAGCCCGGCCAGTTGTACCAGGCTGCGCATGCGCTGTTGGGAATAGGGCAGTACGCAACCGGGATTCAGGTAGTAGCCTTGCTTGCCGAAACCGGGTTTTTTAGTGCCGTCGGCGCGTACGATGGCGCAGTCTTCACGCAGCGCTGCCGGCAACTGGGCCGTCAGCCAGCTGTCGTTGACTCCGCGGGGAATCGCCGTGTCGTAAGAGTCGTAACTGGCGATGAGATAGCCCAATGTCTTGGCGCTCTCCACCGCCTGCGGATGCAGAAACTCGGCGGTCCAATTATCGGTGCCCAACCACAGGCGCGGCAACCCGGCCTGATGCAGCGCCTCGATCAGTGGTTTTGCCAACCCCTGGCCCCAGCTATCTGCCGGTGCCAGATAGGCGCCAAGCTGCCGCTGCGCCAGTTCACGCAGGCTGGCGGCCTGCCGATGTTGCGCTTCCAGGAAGTCAGGATCATCCGGCGTAGCGTTGAGCGGCGTCAGCGCGACCAGCGCCTGGTTCAGGGCGTCGATCAGCGTCAGTTGTTGCCAGCTTTCCGGCGTTTTTCCCGCCAGTTGGCGTAGTGTTTGCTGGTTTTCGGCATCCATTTTTTGCCGCAGCGCTTCGCCAGGTGGGGAGGTAAGCCAGGACAGCAAGCCCGGCCAGTTTTTCACGTCAGCGGGTGCCAGCAGTTTATCGCCCCACAGATAGATATGCGTGGCGCCAATCAGTTTTTCGCCCTCCGGGGCCGAGCGGATTTTATCGCGAAGACTGCTGAACTGGCCGCTTTGCTGCAAATACTGGCGATAACGACGCGCGCCGGATAATGGCGTTTCACCCACATGCAGCAACACGTCGAAAGTCTGTTGCTGATTAAAACGGTTGAACTGGTGGCTACTAAGCATGCTGAATACGCTCTTTGCGTTGGCAAAGTTGACCTGATTGCTGAACGGCGTAAGCAGCAGCCAGCTATACACCTTGCCTTGCTGCTCCAGGCTCCACAATGGCAACTTCAGATCCCAGTTGGTATCCAGCGGCGTCATTTCCTTAACCAGATACTGCTGCCAGACGGCATTATCCAGCGGGATACGGCTGCCTTCACCTATTGGCAACAACAGGGTGTCGGCCTGCTGTGGCAGGGTGAACCAATTCAACGTCTGCGCCCGGTGGGTGTTGAAGCCAAGACGCAGATCGCCGTCCTCAAGCCTTGCGGACACCTGCATGGCGCTGTCCGGCCATTGCCAACGGGCCTGCGTTGGTGTGCTTTGCAGATCGGCCACGGCTTGCGCGGCCTGAGCCTGGTTGACGATGGTTTTGCCTGCTGTGATTTGCAGCGTGGCCGGGTCGATATCAAAACGGGCCGCTCCCTGTTGCAGTAACAGGGCGTCGGCGGGGACGGCGGCAAACAGGGCGAAACTGATGGAAAGGCGAAGCATGTTCATCGGATTGGCTGTCCTTCGGGGATTAATGTCCTGTTGAGACGCTAGTCTATAGATAATAAGCACATCACCCAAAGCCAATGCGGCAGATTGCGTTGCGCGTCAAATAAATGGCGTTATGCAGTTTAATTTCCGTTTAATAAATTCGCCTTTACATCATTACTCTGCGTCACTATACTCAGCCAAAATTTCAGTGAGGAAACACAATTGGACAGTTTTAGTTGTAGCGATATAAATAAGGCAAGCTGACCAATCCTCTTCTGATTTGTTGCTTGCCGAAAACGGCGGGCAGCACCCCTCTCTTTTTATTCCGAGCTGTGCAAACCCGAATCTCATTGTTGTACCTGAGGCCCAATGGCATCAGGCGAATTGATTTGGACGTTATTATGGTGATTTGCAGCCACAGCCTTTTCCCTCCAGGCACTGACGCGTTCGTTCGCTAATATATTATTGGCGTAATTTCGCGTGTGCTAAAAAGCACATGATTTTATCTCCTGCAGTTTATTAAGGGGACAGTCATGGCTATGACTCCTTTTGTTTTAAATCTATTACTGGCGATGAGCCTGGGCGCGGTTATTGGCGCTGAGCGGCAGTGGCGTCAGCGTATGGCCGGCCTGCGCACCAATGCGCTGGTGGCCACCGGTGCGGCGGTGTTTATCCTCAGCTCCATGTCCACCGATCCTTCCAGCGCCGGGCGAGTTGCCGCGCAGATTGTTTCCGGCATCGGCTTTCTGGGCGCCGGGGTGATCATGCGTGAAGGGCTGAATATCCGTGGCCTGAATACTGCCGCCACGCTGTGGTGCTCGGCGGCGATTGGCGTGCTGTGTGGCCTGGGGCAATACTGGAATGCGGTACTGGCGACACTGGTGATCCTGTGCGCGAATATTCTGCTGCGCGAAGCGGCGCAGCGCATCAATCTGCAACCTCAGCAGCAGGCGACCGACCTGGAACTGTGTTATCGCATTCAGGTTACCTGCGGCGAACAAGATGAAATACTGGTACGCACGCTGATATTGCAGGCGCTGAATGGCGTGGCACTAAGATTGCAATCTTTGCGCAGCGCCGATATATCCATTCCCGGCCAGCTTGAGGTTTGTGCCGAGATAACGGCCAATCCCGCAGCGCAAAAAGAAATCGAGGGTATTGTCTGCCGCGTCAGCCTGGAAAAAAGCGTGAGCGCCGTACGCTGGCGAGTAGCTTCTGAATTACCCGTTTAATTCTTCATTAATATTCACTTCATTTGGTGGTAAGGAGGCGTCATGGACGATGATCCCATAATATTGATTGTTCGACGTGATTGCCTGCGATTATAAATCCCGGCAATTACACTGATTAAATAAAATTCCACTCTGCGCTTATTCACCTGTTGATCAGGCGGGGTAACCCTGTGCGCAGAATAAGATAAGAGAATAGCGTTATGACCTATATTAATGACAACCTACGCCGTCGCGATAAAAAAGAGGCGCCTTACGCCATCGCGCAAGAAGCGAAAAACAGCGTCGCCCAGACGCTGGCAAATTTAAAATGCAACCGTAATGGCCTGACCCAGGACGACGCCGATGAACGCCTGGAGCAATTTGGCGTTAATCAGGTTGCCCATGAGAAAGCGCCGCACGCGCTGGTGCAGCTGATTGGCGCATTTAATAACCCATTTATCTTTGTTCTTATGGTGCTGGCTGCGATCAGTTTCTTTACCGATTACTGGTTGCCTCTCCGGCGCGGTGAAGAAACCGATCTCATTGGCGTGATCATCATACTGGTGATGGTTTCACTCAGCGGGCTGCTGCGTTTCTGGCAGGAATACCGGACCAACAAGGCAGCGGAAACGCTGAAATCGATGGTGCGCACTACCGCAACGGTATTACGTCGCAGCAGCTACAGCGCGCAGCCCTTGACGTTGGAAGTGGCAATTCGCGAACTGGTGCCGGGAGATATCATCCAGCTTTCCGCCGGGGACATGGTGCCGGCGGACGTGCGCCTGCTTGCTTCACGCGATCTGTTCATCAGCCAGGCGATCCTGACTGGGGAGGCAATCCCGATCGAGAAATACGATGCAATGGGTAACGTCAGCCAAAAATCGAGCGAGGAGGAAGTCTCCAGCGAGCATGCGCTGTTGGAACTGCCGAATATCTGCCTGATGGGCACCAACGTCGCCAGCGGCACCGCCACGGCGGTCGTGGTGGCGACCGGCGGGCGCACCTATTTTGGCTCGCTGGCCAAGTCGATCGTCGGCTCCCGTTCGCAAACGGCCTTCGATCGTGGGGTGAACAGCGTCAGTTGGCTGTTGATCCGCTTTATGCTGGTGATGGTGCCGATTGTGTTGCTGATCAACGGCTTTACCAAGGGCGACTGGAGCGAAGCGGCGCTGTTTGCTTTGGCGGTGGCGGTGGGATTGACGCCGGAGATGCTGCCGATGATCGTCAGTTCCAACCTGGCGAAGGGCGCGATTGCCATGTCACGGCGCAAAGTGGTGGTCAAGCGCCTCAATGCCATCCAGAACTTCGGTGCTATGGACGTGCTCTGTACGGATAAAACCGGCACCCTGACTCAGGATCGCATTATCCTCGAGCATCATCTGGACGCCGGCGGCGCCAAAGATAATGAGGTGTTGCACCTGGCGTGGTTGAACAGCGCCCACCAAAGCGGCATGAAAAATCTGATGGATCAGGCGGTGATCCGCTTCGGGCGCGGCAAGCCGGGCATCGAGGCGCTGGGGCGGTTTAGCAAGGTAGATGAGCTGCCGTTCGATTTTGTGCGCCGTCGTCTGTCGATCGTGGTGGCGGATGAAAATGGCCAACAGCGGTTGATTTGCAAAGGGGCGGTGGAGGAGATGCTGGATATCGCCACCCACGTGCGTGAGGGGCAGCAGACGCTGGTACTGGATGAGGCGCGGCGTGCGGCGCTGCAGGCGCTTGCCGCCCAGTATAATGAGGATGGATTCCGCGTGCTGGTGCTGGCGACGCGGGAGTTGGATGAGCAGAAAGGTCCCTTGCCGCTGAGCGTGGCCGATGAGCGCGATATGGTGATCCAGGGCGTCCTGACCTTCCTCGATCCGCCAAAGGAGAGCGCGCAGGAAGCCATAGCCGCACTACAGGAAAACGGCGTGGCGGTGAAGGTATTGACCGGCGATAACCCGGTGATCACCTGCAAGATTTGTCGCGATGTCGGGCTGGAGCCGGGCGAGCCGCTCTCCGGCCCGCAAATCGAACAGATGGACGATGAAACGCTGGCGCGTGAAGTGGAGCAACGCACGGTCTTTAGCAAACTGACACCGCTACAGAAATCGCGGGTGTTGAAGATGTTGCAGGCGAATGGCCATACCGTCGGGTTCCTCGGCGACGGTATTAACGATGCTCCGGCGTTGCGCGATGCGGACGTCGGCATCTCGGTGGATACCGGCACCGACATCGCCAAGGAGTCGGCAGACATCATTCTGCTGGAAAAAAATCTGATGGTGCTGGAAGAAGGGGTCATCAAAGGCCGTGAAACCTTCGGCAATATCATCAAATACCTGAACATGACGGCCAGCTCCAACTTCGGCAACGTATTTTCGGTGCTGGTGGCCAGTGCGTTCATCCCGTTTTTGCCGATGCTGGCGATCCACCTGTTGATTCAGAACCTGATGTACGATATTTCCCAGCTGTCGCTGCCGTGGGACAAGATGGACAAAGAGTTCCTGCGTAAGCCGCGCAAGTGGGATGCGAAGAACATCGGTCGCTTTATGCTGTGGATTGGGCCAACCTCATCCATTTTTGATATCACCACCTATGCGCTGATGTGGTTCGTCTTTGCCGCCAACAGCGTCGAGCATCAGGCATTGTTCCAGTCTGGCTGGTTTATTGAAGGGTTGTTGTCGCAAACGCTGGTGGTGCATATGTTGCGTACCCAGAAGATCCCGTTCATCCAAAGCACCGCCGCATTGCCGGTTCTGCTGACTACGGCGCTGGTAATGGCGTTGGGCATTTATCTGCCGTTCTCGCCGCTGGGTGCCTGGGTCGGTTTGCAGCCCTTGCCGTGGGAATACTTCCCGTGGCTGGCCGGCACGCTGGTCAGCTACTGCGTAGTAGCGCAGATGATGAAGCGTTTTTATATTCGCCGCTTCGGTGAGTGGCTGTAATTACCCTGACCGCCGGGCGCAATGCCTGGCGGTTATAATAATTTTTTTACCAGCAGGCCGAGCAAGATGGTCAGCGTAAAGGAAAACAGCGTGCCGAGCAGCACATACTCGGTACGCATTTTGTCATCGCTCTGTCGCAGGTCGCCAAAGCGAAAAATAGACTTTGCGGCCAGCAAAAAGCCGATCGCCGGAATTTGGCCGATCAGCACAAACGTCAGTATCAGCGTTCTTTCCAGGTAACCAATCTGCTTGCCTGCGCGTAACAGCGAATCGTTGTCGGCTTTGGCCGAGGGCGGCATTTGCGGCGTCCAGTGCGCCAGCAATTGCCCAATCAGTACGCCCATCGGCATGTAAATCACTAAATACGCCAGTAACACTAGCCCAAACTGCCCGCCGGTAGCGGCGGCGCCAAGCGTGGCTATCAGGTTGCGGGGTTCTGGCACCAGGCACAGCCACAGCAGAACAATCACCGTCAGATGCAGGCATTGATCGAGAAGAAAGCCGCCGGCCCGGCTGAGGTGGGCCAGGAGGGTGACTTTCAGCAGGTCGATAAAATAGTGGCTGATAGCGATAATCAGCAAAGTAGCCAGCGCCGCGGCGGCGGAGAGCCCGCCATGCAGCAGACCGAAACTCGCCACCGCACAGGCGGCCAATATACCGTGCAGCAAGGCATGCAACAGCAGGAAACGCGAACGCGCGCGACGGCGAATTTTATCCTCCACCCAACTGAGCGGTTGCAGCGGGAAATCGGCCAGCAAGTGTGCAATCAGCAACCAGGTCAGCAACGGCGCGTAGGTTAAATCCATCTTCAGGTGATCCTGTTAATCGCGTGAATAAATCGCATGATCTCCTCATAGGCTGCGCGTTTTAGCGTTGCGGAGACCGTGGACGCGGCTTTATGCAGTTTCTCGGCCACCTCCAGGTTGGTGGCGGCAAACATCCGCGTCTGCACTATCTGCGCCTCGGTCTGCGACAGACGGCCAATGACATGATCTAACATTGGCAACAGATCGCTGACAATGGCATTCGTCTCGGCATTGTCATTTTTCAGAGCCAGCCTGCAATTTTTATCCAGGCTGTCCAGCGCGTGGCCGGAATTCACAAAGGCGCTGGCATAACCGGCCGCTCGCTCCTGGCCATCTCCCAGACCCACCGCGATGCGGGCGTCCCACTGGCCGGCGTCCATTGCTTTGAGTGCGATACGGATATATGCCGCCAGCAGCAGGCCGGATTGCGATTCGGCCACCGCCTGGAAGCCATCGCCGCGGAAAATCTCGAACCGCTGTATAAGCTTGGCCTGTTGCAGCCGGTTGAGCAGGGCGTTTAGCCCGGTAATGTAATTTGCGGTGTCGAATTGCCGGGAGTTGACCAGATCGCCGGTGATTACGCTGAGTTGCGTTTGCATGCTTTTTTCTGCTCTGAAGCGATAATTTACCGTTAAAATTCGCACCTAAATACGAATATGTCAATTATTCGTATCTGAATGCGAATTTAGCGTTTATTCGCTTCTAAAGGCGAATTATTCGCGCAATTTAAGAACGTTATGGATCAGCGCAATAAGGGGTTTTTCCCTCCGCGCCAGAGCGACGCCGAGCAGGATCAGCCCGACCCCCAAGATCTGCGCACCGACCGGAGCGCCGCTGTCACGCAGGCGATCGATGATGACGCCCGCCAGCATTTGGCCGCTGATAATCAGCAGTGCGGCGCGCAGAGTGCCAAGGCGCGGCAGCACGTAACTGTTCAGCGCCACGAACAGCGCACCGATGACCCCGCCGAGGTAGGCCCCCCACGGGGCATGACCAAGCGGGAGGCCATTGAACCCGCCCCCCGTCGCCAGCAGCAGACTGAGGAACAAAAAACCGACGATGTGATTGCAGAGCGAGGCCTGGAAAGCGCCGCGACTCAACGCCAGGCGGCCGTTGACCGCGCGGCTGATGCTGATGCAGACGCCATTGAACAGCGCGAGGAGTACCAAGGTTAGCATGGCGGTTATCTCAGAAAAATAAGCAGGGCGCAGCCGGCGAGGATCAGCAGCGTGGCGATAATGTCGTTGGTGCGCAGGCGGCGTTGAATGACGCCAAACCAGCCGCGGCTGTCGGAGAGCATGCCGAACAACACCTGACCGGTAAGCATGAGCGCCAGGCTACCGGCAAGCGCCAGCGGGCTATTGACGGTGATGGCGGCCACTACCACGGTCAGGGCACCCGGAATACCGCCCAAATAGGCCCAGCGGGGGGGCGCCGTCGCAGGAGAGAGGGGCGTACGGCGGCGCAGCAGCAACAGCAGCAACAACCAGGCGGCGATTGCGCCAACGCCATGAGCCACCCAGGAAGCGAATAGCGGGCTGTTATAGCTCGCCAGTCCGCTGTTGACGCTGATCATCAGGGCCAGCAAAGCACCGGCGGTTAACGCCAGCAAAGGATCGGAGAAACGTCCGCGTATCATCATGTCAGGTTCCATTTTTACAGTGGCGAACAGCGTACATTGTTTTTGTTATCGTCATAATCCACTACAATGGAAACTCATTGTTGAGTAAAAGTTGACGATAAATGACCGATAATTTTGCGGCGATCCCGTTGTTTGTAGCGGTAGTGGAATGTGGCAGTTTTTCAGCGGCCGGCCAGCGGCTGGGCATTACCAAGTCTGCGGTAAGTAAACGCATTACCCAACTGGAAGGCTCGTTGGGCGTGCAGTTGCTGCATCGCACCACCCGCAGCCTGAGCCTGACCGAAGCGGGCGAGGAGTATTTTGGTTATGCGCGGAACGCCTGCGCGGTGGCGCAGGAAGGGGAAGACGCCATCACGCGATTGCAGGGGCAGCCGCAGGGCATTTTGCGGCTCAGCGTGCCGATGGTGTTCGGCCGTTTGCACGTTGCGCCGTTGATTCCGGTTTTTTTGGCCGCCTGCCCGGAGGTGGAAATCAATATGATGATGGACGATAAGCTGGTCGATCTGGTGGAGGGGGGTTATGACCTGGCGATCCGCATTGGCCGGCTTGCCGATTCGAGCCTGATTGCCCGGCGTATCGCGCCTTGTTACAGCGTATTGTGCGCTGCGCCGGCTTATCTGACGCGCTGCGGCACGCCAAAGGATCTGGCGCAGTTGGCGCAGCATAACTGCCTGTTTTACAGCTACTACCGTGCCGGCAGCGAATGGCAGTTTCAGGGGCCTGAAGGGGCGGTACGTTTTCAGCCGAGGGGGAATTACCAGGTGAATAACAGTGAGGCGCTACGTGAAGCGTTGCTCGCCGGCCTGGGTGTTTGTCAGATGCCGACCTTTATCGTCGGTGACGATCTTGCGCAGGGGCGGCTGATCGAACTGTTGCCGGATCACAAGCTGCCGGAACACGCGATTTATGCCGTGTACCCGGAACGCAAACACGTGCCGGCGAAAGTCATGGCCTTTGTCGATTTCCTGCTGGCGCACTTGGGTGGGGAACGGCCTTATTGGGACGTTCAACGTCAGACATGAAAGCGCATTGTCATTCAGCCGGGAATACGCACGCCTGTTTGGCATGCCACCGGCGAAGGCTGAGGTGGGGTTTAAAAGCTTTTTACCAACACTTCGCGCGGTTGCTCGGCGCCGTGCTTCAGCAAGTATTCAAAAGATCTTTCGCTGCTTTTCAACTGCTGCAGAAATTCTTGCGGCGACAGATCGTGTTTTTTGCCGCTCATATAAGCCAGCGCCAGTTCTTTTGCCTGATAGCGTGAGAAATTGTACATCGTGCCCCCGGTGAGAATAAATGGTGTCTTGTTAAGGTTGATTGTAGGGGAATAGCACGTAATGAACAGTCGCTTTGGCGTATGGAATCGATAGCTGAAACCTGTGTGGTTCCTTCGCCGTGGGCAGCCATTTTCGGTCAGCCGTTTAATGCGGCGGCTGCAACAGCTCATGGCAGAGTTGTTTGATCACTTCCTTTTGCTGCAGACCGTTATGCCGCAGGCGGCGTATGCGGTCCGCATCGTTCAGCGCGATCTTGACGTAATGCTCAACACCATCGAGCAGCGCGTTTTCTTCGCTGTTTTGCACGCCAGGCCTCAGAGCGGCGAGTGTGGCCAGCATATGCGATGTCAGGCTGCAGCGGCGCAGCGTGGCGGGATCCACATAGTCGGCGCCAAAGCCGTGGCGGCAGGCATTGATCTTGTTGTAGTTGGTAAAGGCGACATATTCCGCAATAACCCTTTGTCTGTTATCCAACAGGTATCTGGCCAGCAGCCGGCAGTAACCGGCTAATGTGGCCGCATGGTGAATATGCAACGGCGTATCGCAGACCCTGACTTCCACCGTACCTAACTCCGGTTTTGGACGTACGTCCCAATAAATGTCTTTGATGCCTTCAATCACCCCGGCGCTGGTAAGCCTTTCATAATACACAGTGAATTCATCCCAATTATAGATTTGCTCAAGGCAGCCGTAGTTGGGGAAAGAGTTTTGCGCGCTGAAACGGGAACTGGCAAACAGGGTATCGACGCCCTGGTAGAGCGGCGAAGAGGCGCTCAAGGCAATCAGATGCGGCAAATAGGGCGTCATGGCATGGCACAGATACATAGCCTCGTCACCGTCGTTGACGCCGATATGGATATGTTGGCCGAACACGCAGGCCAGCTTGGAAAGGTAGCCAAAGCGGCTGGCCAGCAATGTGTAGCGTTCGGAGTCGGTAATGACCTGTTGACGCCAGTCGTTGCTCAGATGGCGGCCTCCACCGCAAACGTCGCAATCAATGCGCTGTGCGCTTGCGCGTATCTTCCCGGTCAGCTCGTTCAGCTCTGCCAACAGTTCGCCGATATCGGTATGCACCGAACTGTTTAACTCCACCATCGATTTAGTCAGCTCGTGCTTGACGCGTTTTTTGTCGTCGACGTCTTCCACCACCCGGTCGGCCTTGTGCGACAGATCGTAGCTGTCATTATCCACCAGTTGCAGTTCTATCTCCGTACCAAGGGTAAGCCTTTCCGAACATTTGAAGGGTAGCGACATCACACATCTCCAGAACTGCGGCGGTGTACTCAGTATAGTGCGTCAGTAGGGCATTGACGTTCGCGGATGCCTTGTAAAAGGGTTGTTATATTTGATTATTCATATGTGTTGTTGACATCACCCAACTGCGAATTATGATGACGGTTATCATTCGGAGAGAAATCTATGCCATCACTGACGCCGCTGAAACTGTTTAAGAATTTGTCGGACGACACTCGGTTGAACCTGGTGTTGTTGTTGCGCCAGGCGGGGGAGCTGTGCGTATGCGAGCTGTCCGGTGCGTTAGACGAGTCACAGCCCAAAATTTCCCGTCATCTAGCTATGCTGCGTGAAAGCGGCCTGTTGCTCGATCGCCGTGAAGGTAAGTGGATCTTTTACCGGTTGTCACCGCATATGCCGGCCTGGGCTGCGGCGATTATCGAGCAAGCCTGGCTCAGCCAGCAGCAACGGTTTACCGAACTGGCGCAGCAAGCTGCAGCGGGTGGCCGGGTGCTCTGCCGGTAACGTAAAAAATTTGTTTTTATATATTCGAAAAATCATATGTATTTATGGCGTGATGCGCCAGGGAGCGATGATGGTACTGGCTGGGGCAATTTTTATTCTGACACTCATTTTGGTGATCTGGCAGCCAAAAGGGTTGGGCATTGGCTGGAGCGCCTCGCTCGGGGCGGTGCTGGCGCTGCTGACAGGCGTGGTGCATCCCGCTGATATTCCGCTGGTTTGGCACATTGTCTGGAACGCCACGGCGACCTTTATCGCGGTGATAGTCATCAGCCTGTTGCTGGATGAGTCCGGCTTCTTTGAGTGGGCGGCGCTGCACGTTGCGCGCTGGGGCAAGGGCAAAGGGCGGTGGTTGTTTACCTATATTGTGTTGCTGGGGGCTAGCGTGGCGGCGCTGTTCGCCAACGACGGCGCGGCACTGATCCTTACGCCGATTGTGATTGCGATGCTGCTGGCGCTGGGGTTCAGCTCGGGCGCCACGCTGGCGTTCGTGATGGCGGCGGGATTTATTGCCGACACAGCCAGCCTGCCGCTGGTGGTCTCTAATCTGGTGAACATCGTCTCGGCAGATTTTTTCAAGCTGGGCTTTACTCAGTATGCCGCCGTGATGGTGCCGGTGGACATTGCCGCCATTGTCGCAACGTTGGTGATGCTGCACCTGTATTTTCGCAAGGATATTCCGGTGAGCTATGACCTGGCGCTGCTGCGGCCGCCGCGCGAGGCGATCCGCGATTTGCCGACCTTTAAAGCCGGTTGGGGCGTATTGGCCATGCTGCTGGTGGGTTTCTTTGGCCTGGAGCCGCTTGGCGTACCGGTCAGCCTGGTCGCCGCCGTAGGGGCGTTGATCCTGCTGGCAGTGGCGAAAAGAGGGCATGCGATTGACACCGGTAAAGTGTTGCGTGGTGCGCCCTGGCAGATCGTAGTGTTCTCGTTGGGCATGTACCTGGTGGTCTACGGTTTGCGCAACGCAGGATTAACCGATCTGCTGTCCGGTATGCTGGATAGCCTGGCCGAGCGGGGGCTGTGGGTGACCACGATGGGGACCGGTTTTCTGACGGCGTTCTTGTCTTCGATCATGAATAACATGCCGACGGTGCTGGTGGGCGCGCTGTCGATCGACGGCAGCAACGCGGACGGCGTGATCAAGCAGGCGATGATTTACGCCAACGTAATAGGCAGCGATCTGGGGCCGAAAATTACCCCTATCGGCAGCCTGGCTACGCTGCTGTGGCTGCATGTGCTGTCGCAGAAAAATATCGTCATCACCTGGGGATATTACTTCCGGGTGGGGATAGTGATGACACTTCCGGTGTTGTTTGTCGCGTTGGCCGCTCTGGCCCTGCGCCTGTCGCTTTAGTGTTAACAAGAGAGAACCCCATGAGCCAGATAACCATTTACCATAACCCGGCCTGCGGCACCTCGCGCAATACGCTGGCATTGATCCGTAACAGCGGCGTGGAGCCTGCGGTGATCCTGTATCTGGAGACGCCGCCCAGCCGTGACCAATTGGTCAAACTGATTGCCGATATGGGCATTTCCGTGCGTGAGTTGCTGCGCAAAAACGTCGAACCTTACCAACAACTGGGGCTGGCGGACGCACAGTGGAGCGATGCTCAACTGATCGACTTTATGTTGCAGCAGCCGATTTTGATTAACCGGCCGATAGTGGTGACACCCTTGGGCACGCGGCTGTGCCGTCCGTCGGAGGCGGTGCTGGATATCCTGCCGGATCCCCAGCAGGGTCCGTTCAGCAAAGAAGACGGCGAGCCGGTGATTGATGCGCAGGGGCAACGAATCACGGGAAAATGACAGGCCCGCCGGCCCGTCAATCCTTCTCGGTGAGGAACTCTATAACGCTTTGGCCGAACGCTTCCGCGCAGGCCACGTTGGAAATATGCGAGGCTGGCAAGACGTTTAACCGGGCATGTGGCGCGTTGGCAACCAAAAATTCGGCGTCCGCCACGGTGGTGACCGGATCATGCTCCCCCGCAATGACCAACATCGGCCGTGCCATCTGGCGGGTCTGGTCACGAAGATCGGCCTGTGCCAGCGCATCGCAGCAGGCTGCGTAACCGGCGGCGTCACCTGCTGCCAGCCCGTCAACCAGCGCAGCAACCTGCTGCGGCGAGCGCTGCAAAAAGGCTTCGGTGAACCAGCGTGAAGGGGATGCGGCGGCCACCGCCGCCAATCCCTCGCAGCGCACTTGTTGCGCACGCAGTTGCCAGCCTTCAGCGCTGCCGATGCGCGCGGCGGTATTCGCCACCACCAAGCGATCGATGCGTTGCGGGTGGTAGCGGTTGAGCCACAGCCCGGTCAGCCCACCCATAGAAATGCCGCAAAAGTGGGCGCTTGGCGCACCCAGCCGGTCGAGCAGGGCGACAACGTCATTGCCCAGCGTTTCCAGCCGCAGCGGGGTCGCCGGCAAGGGGGTTGCGCCGTGGCCGCGTTGGTTGTAGCGCAACACGCGAAAGTGTTCGCACCATGCCGGCAACTGCGCCTGCCACATGTCGAAGGTGGTGCCGAGCGAGTTGGACAGCACCAACAGCGGCGCACCGGCGCGGCCATCGAGGCGATAGTCGATGGCCATATTCATACCCGCTCGATGATCAACGCAATACCTTGGCCAACGCCGATGCACATGGTGCATAACCCGTAGCGTCCCCGAGTTTTCTGCAATTGCCAGGCGGCGTTCATCACCAGCCTGCCACCGGAAGCGCCCAGCGGATGGCCCAGCGCAATCGCGCCGCCGTTCGGGTTCACCTGTGCGGCGTCGTCACTCAGTCCCAGCTCACGAGTCACCGCCAGCGCCTGCGCGGCAAAGGCTTCGTTAAGTTCGATAACGTCCATTTGATCGAGCGTCAGACCGGCGATTTTCAGCACTTTGCGCACCGCCTCTGTCGGCGCAAAGCCCATAATCGAAGGTTCAATGCCGGTCACGGCGCTGGCGACAATGCGCGCCATTGGCTGCAAGCCGTGGCGGGCTACGCCGCGTTCTCCGGCCAGCAACAGTGCGCAG
Organism: Serratia sp. 22264; assembly: GCF_052045345.1. Taxonomy (NCBI): domain Bacteria; kingdom Pseudomonadati; phylum Pseudomonadota; class Gammaproteobacteria; order Enterobacterales; family Yersiniaceae; genus Serratia; species Serratia sp. 22264. The sequence goes on along the minus strand of NZ_JBQEOY010000001.1, from coordinate 2,015,462 downwards.
GCACCGTCGTTCAGTCCGGAGGCATTACCGGCGGTGACGGTACCCTGCGGATTAACTACCGGTTTCAACTTCGCCAGTGCCTCGAGCGTAGTGGCACGCGGATGTTCATCCTGACGGAACAGCAGTGGGTCGCCTTTTTTCTGCGCCAGACTGACTTCAATCAGTTGCTCGGCAAAGAAACCGCTTTCCTGGGCCGCTGCGGTGCGTTGCTGGCTGCGCAGGGCGAAAGCGTCCTGATCCTGGCGGCTAATGCCAAACTTCAGGGCTACGTTTTCAGCGGTCTGCGGCATAGAGTCCACGCCGTATTGCGCCTGCATTTGCGGATTGATAAACCGCCAGCCCATGGTGGTGTCTTCTATTTTCATCGCCCGGCTAAAGGCGCTCTCCGCTTTGCCCATCACAAACGGCGCCCGCGACATGCTTTCCACGCCACCGGCAATCATCAGCTCACTTTCACCGGTCTTGATGGCGCGGGCCGCCATCGCCACCGCATCCAGGCTGGAGCCGCACAGACGATTGAGGGTGCAACCGGGGATCTGCACCGGCAGGCCGGCCAGCAGCAGCGCCATGCGCGCCACGTTGCGGTTATCTTCTCCCGCCTGGTTGGCGCAGCCGAGCAACACGTCGTCTACCGCGCTCCAGTCAAGCTGCGGGTGGCGCTCCTGTAGCGCTTTCAGCGGCAGGGCGGCCAGATCGTCGGCGCGGACAGTGGCGAGACTGCCGTTCAGACGGCCAAAAGGTGTACGAACGGCGTCACACAGATAGGCTGGATTCATGCGTTGGTTCTCCGTGCTGAAGGGCAAAGGTCAATTCGACCGGGGTGACTTCCTGTAATTGCTGCGGGGTCAGCCCGCCGAATATTTCGCGTACCACCAGGCCCTGAGGCGTAACGTCCATCACCGCCAGATCGCTGTAGATGCGGTCAATGCAGCCGACGCCGGTCAGAGGATAGGTACAGTGGCGGACAATCTTGCATTCGCCTTTTTTGGTCAGATGTTCGGTCATCACAAAGACCTGGCGTGCGCCAATCGCCAAATCCATCGCGCCGCCGACTGCCGGAATGGCCCCCAGTGCGCCGGTGCTCCAGTTGGCGAGATCGCCCTGTTCGGAGACCTGATAAGCACCCAGTACGCAGATATCCAGGTGGCCGCCGCGCATCATGGCGAAAGAGTCGCCGTGATGGAAAAAGCAACCGCCTTTCAGCAGCGTGACCGGCTGTTTGCCGGCGTTGATCAGATCAGGATCCTCCAGTCCCTCTGCCGGTGCAGGACCCATGCCGAGGATGCCGTTTTCGCTGTGCAGAAAAATTTCTTTGTCCGTCGGCAGGTAGTTGGCGATCTGCGTCGGGATGCCGATGCCCAGATTCACATAGGCGCCTTCCGGGATGTCGCGCGCAATGCGTTCTGCCAACTGCTGGTGAGTGAGTTTTGACATAAGTCCGTTCCTTAAGCCGACAGTTGCGCTGCGCTTGCCGGGGAAGTTACCAGGCGTTGCACGAAGATCCCCGGCGTGATGATGGTTTCAGGGTCCAACTGGCCCAGGGGCACCAGCTGATTGATTTCAGCGATGGTGCAATGGGCGGCCATCGCCATGATCGGCCCGAAGTTGCGGCCGGTTTTGGAATATAGCAGGTTGCCCCAGCGGTCGCCTTTTTCAGCCTTGATCAGAGCAAAATCGGCCTTTAGCGGCAGCTCAAACACGTACTGGCGGCCGTCTATCTCACGGGTTTCCTTGCCTTCCGCCAGTTTGGTGCCGTAACCGGTTGGCGTGTAGAAGCCGCCGAGGCCGGCACCGCCGGCCTGAATGCGGGCGGCCAGATTGCCCTGCGGGATCAGCTCCAGTTCCAGTTCGCCGCGGCGGTACAGATCGTCAAATACCCAGGAGTCGGACTGGCGCGGGAAAGAGCACACCACTTTGCGCACACAGCCGGCCTTCAGCAGCGCGGCCAGGCCGAAATCCCCGTTACCGGCGTTATTGCTGATCAGCGTCAGCTCGCGCGGGCGGTGGCGGATCAGCGCATCCAGCAGGGCGCAGGGTTGGCCGGCAGGGCCAAAACCACCGACCATAAGGGTGGCGCCATCCGGTATATCGGCGACGGCGGCGTCTGCGGATGCCACGTTTTTATCGATCATCAGCTCTCCTGAGTAGGCTACGGTTAATTCAGCGTCACACTGGTGGTTCTGGCTCTAAATTAAATGATGAAAAATACAGCGACAAGTGCGAATATCAGCGTATTGTGCGATTATCGAAACATTGGTGGTTAAGCTGCTCATTTTGTGATGCAGGTAACTAAATCGATATTTGGCGTTGTTTCGGCACTGTTTTTGGCACTTCGGGCGTATCAGCCCAGGCGTCATCGAAAGAAGGGAGGATCAGGATGGGTGATGTTTCGGAATTTGGCGGCGGGGAGCTGCGCCGGCTGCAGGAGATCGGCGATTTAAGCAACGAGAGGTACAAGGGCGATCCCAACTTTATGGCTTCGCTGGCCCGGGGGTTAGAGGTGTTGCAGGCCTTCCAGCCGCAGTATTCGCAGATGTCGGTTTCCGAAATCAGCCAGATTACCGGTATTCCGCGCGCTGCGGTGCGCCGTTGCCTGTACACTCTGCGGGCGCTGGGTTTTGTGCATTGCCCCGACGGACGACATTATCGGTTGCTGCCTCGGGTGCTGACCATCGGTCACGCCTATCTTTCCTCTTCCGAACTGGCGAAGGCGGCGCAGAATTCGCTGGATTACCTTAGCAAGCTGCTCAACGAGTCCTGCTCGGTGGCAACGCTCGACGGCGACAACATTTTGTATATCGCTCGCGCCTCGGTGAAGCGCATCATGACGATTGATCTGGGGCGCGGCAGCCGTTTGCCGGCCTATGCCACGTCAATGGGGCTGGTTTTGCTCAGTGCGCTGAATGAGGAACAGTTGGAGGATTATCTGTCGCGGGTGACCTTCGAACCGCTGACCGAACATACCGTGACCAGCGCGGAACAGTTGCGTGAACAGTTGGCTAAAGTGCGCAGGCAGGGGTATGCCATCAACGATCAGCAGTTGGAGATTGGCCTGCGTTCGATCGCGGTGCCGATGCATTCGCGCAAGGGCGGCGGCGTGGTGGCGGCAATGAACGTGGGGGTCAATGCTTCGCAAATTTCCTCGGCGGAGCTGCGTGAGCGGGTGCTGCCACAGTTGCAACGCGCGGCGATGGAACTGGCGCTGCTGCTGTAGCCGCTAACCCGGCGGCTCGCCTCATTCGGGGCAGTTTGGCTGAGACGGGCCGCCGGGATTTCACCCGATGATCGCGCAAATTCCTGTGCTCATTGCGGCTTAATGGCGCTTTCATTGCCGGCGGTTGGCACCACAAAACTGAAGCAACTGCCGCAGGGTTCCGCCGCCTGTGCTTTCAACACGCCCCGATGGCGTTCAATAATGGCGTGGCTGATGGTCAACCCCATGCCCATTCCCTGCGCTTTTGTGGTGTAGAAAGAATCGAAAACCCGTTCCATTACGTCAGGATCCAGCCCGACGCCGTTGTCCATTATGCGTAGCTCAACCCTGCCGTCATCTGGGTTCAACGTGGTTATCCTAAGCGTGCGCGCACGATCGCTCACTTCCGACAAGGCTTCTATCGCGTTCATCACCAGGTTAATCAATACCTGTTGAATCTGAACGCTATCGCCAAAGATGAAGCTGTCGGCGGCCTTCAGTTCATAATCCACCACCACGCGGCGTTGCTCGATTTCGCTGCGTGACAGGGTCATGATATGGCGGACAAGATAGTGCAGATCGATACGGGAAAAGACCGGTTCCTGCTTGCGCGTCAGGGTTTGCAGGCTGCGAATGATTTCACCTGCGCGCTGGCCTTCTGCAATGATCTCCTCCAGCCCGGTACGAATATTGTCATGTCGGACAGGGTCGTGGTTCAGCCAGCGCAGGCTTGCTCCGGCGTTCGAGACAATCGACATCAGCGGTTGATTGATCTCGTGCGCAATGGACGAGGTCAACTGGCCGACGGTGGTCGCGCGGGAAACGCGGGCCAGCTCGGCCTGGGCAACCCTGACGGCGTCCTCCGTCTGCCGCTGGGCGGTGATGTCGGTGATGGTGCCGTAGTATTCGTAGACCTCGGTACCCACGCCGACAGGGTTACCGATGCCCAATATGTAGCGGCAAACGCCATCCGCGCTCATGATGCGAAACTCGGCCCGCAGGGGCAGCCCGTCTCTCACCCCGTCGGTGACGACGGTGCTGACTCGCGCATAGTCGTCCGGATGGACGAAGGTAAGAAACTCGGCCATAGATATCATTTTCTGCTTCTCGGGCAGGCCGAGAATACGGGCATATTCTTCGGACATGAACATCAGATCCTGCTCCAGCTCCCAACGCCAACTGCCGGTATGGCTGATCTGCTCGCCCAGCATCAGCGAGGTCTGGCTTGATCTGAGCTCTTTCTCCACCCGCCGGCGCTGAATGTTCTCCTCCAGCAATTCGGCATACAGCCTTGCGGTTTCGAGCGATACTGCGGCATGCGCGCCGAGCAGGTTAACCACTTTCGAATGCTCGGCGGTGAAGATTTCAGGCATTAAACGGTTTTCGAGATACAACACGCCGACCAGCCGCGCCTGCTTGAACATCGGCACGCACAATACGGCAGCGCCGGAAGTCACGAGGTAAGGATCCTGCGAGAAAGGGCTGAACTCTTCCGGTTTTCCGGTGCGTATCTCTTGCCCGGTACGGATCACGGCCGACAGTACCGACAGCGGCATGTCGGTGGCCATCGGCACATCTTTTATAATCCGTACCCTGACGCCGTCGCTGCCGGTATAGGCACTTGCCTCGATTTCAGGAATGTTGTTGTCCAATACGCGGATCAACAGGCCGCGTTGGGCGCCGGCACGTTCCAGCAGCATCGTCATCAATATCTGAATAAGCCGTTCCAGATTGATCTCTTCAGACAGGGCACGCGATGCCTTGATGACACTTTGCAGATCGCGGATTTCTTCATTCTGGGCAAAGGCGATGGTGTCGTAAGGCGTTGCCTGGCCGGGAGACACCAGATGGGGATAAGCTTGTTTCAGCTGATTTACCTTGGCCTGCGCACCTGCGCGCCCCCATGCCGCCATTGCGCCCCTAAAGTGGGCATCTGCGGCCGTATGATAGCCGCAACTGAGCGCGAAGCGCCCCGCGAGTTCGTGAGCCAGCCCATTGCTGGGATTGAACCCCGAGTCCCGCGAGAGCCTCACCGCTTTTTCATACTGCTCGAGTGCAATGCTGTTCATGCCGTCAAGGCGGACAATCTCCGCATACACCAGCGCTTCTTTGTCGGCGAATGTGCCCGGATTAATGCGCGCCCAGAGCGCGATTTTGTCATGGTGCTTTTGCAGTTTTCGCCGGTGTTCAACGGAGAAGGTATCCGGTGTCAGTTGAGCGCTTAACGTCAGCGCGCTGTACAGATGCAAATCCAGCAGGTGGATATGCCCCGGCGCAGACCAGGCAAAGAATTCGGCCTGCGCCAGCGACTCTTCCGCCTGCGGATATTCGCCGGCGACAAAATGCGTCATGCCCCGATACAGCCAGAACCAGAACATCATGGTGGACATTTGCTGCGGCGCCTGTTCCGGCGCGGTTGGCAGCAGCGAGTCGGGCAACGCATCTATGCCGCCCCAATATCCGGGGGATACGGTGCGTAAATTCTCTACATAATGCCGCTGGATCAACATAATGCGTTCAACGTCAGGGAAATGGGATTTCCGCACGAAAGCCAGCCCCCGTTCGATGCTGGTCAGCACGTTATCGAGATGATCGCCGCGGCTTAAAAAGTTAATGATCTGATGGCAGGCGGCAAAAGAGGCGACGGTCAGATCGCCGTGCGTCACCGCCGCCGTGAAGCAGGCTTTGGCGCATTCGGTGGTGTAGGAGAGCGGCTGGGTCCAGACGCTCAACTGATCGAGCGGCAGCAGCGTTTTCGCTTCGTAAACGCTGTAACCGTGGCGCGTCACGAGTTCACGGGCCAGCACCGCGTATTTGAAGCCCAACCGATATTCGGCATAGCGGTGGCCGATCAGCACGCCAAACCAGCCCATCGCCGACGTTGAGGCGCCGGTAATGCCGTGTTCCAGCGTCAGATGCAGCATCTGGCACAGCAACATGAAGTGCAGGCGTGGGCTGATGAAGCTGGCGGACAGACCGGCACGGGCCAGCAAACTCATCGCGGCTTCTGTTTCAGGATTAGCCATGAGCGGCAATTGATTGAAAATCGCGGCCGGGCTATCACCGATACGGGCGTGGAGCATTTTCCAGGCTGTCTCGCATTCCGCATCGTCGGGGTGTCGGTTAAGCGTAATGCCGGATACCGTCAGCCAGCATAATGCGGTCTCCAGCGCCAGTGGGTTATCCGATTGGCGCATATGCACTTCCGCCAGCAAATTGGCCGCGGAGATTTTTTCCGCCAACCCGCCAGGCGAACCCAGCAACCGGTCGCTCAAATGCCGCGCCGCGACCAGGTTACCCAGTAAAAACGCGCATTCGGCCTCTTCCAGCTCCAGCGCGAAATCGGACGCGTTATCAGACGCGGGGCCGCCGAGTGCTCGGGCGGTCTGTAGGTATCGCTGTGCAGAGAGGTAGTCACCGGAACGCTTCGCGCGCTGGGCCGCCAGCATGCTCAATTCACGGAACATTTTGCGCTGTGGCGGCGGCTGTACGCAGTCAATGGCTGCGGACACATGGTGAATGGCGCGGAACAGCATCTCATTGCCCGCCGCCTGGCGTGAAGCTTCGGCCAGCAGACTTGCCGTCGTGAGGTGCAAGTGCCCCCGTTCGCCGGCATCCAGCAGGGCGAAGGCCGCTTCCTGCACGCGATCGTGGGGGAAGGTGTAGGTGTCGGCGGACAGGGTAATCAACTGGGCGATAACCGCAGGGTGCAGTTGATAGCGGATATCCGTATCTGAGAGGTTCAGGACGCGGCTGATGGTGCCAAGCTCACCGCTGCTACCCAGGCAGGCCAGGCTGCCCAATAGCTTGCGGGTTTCTTCGGGCATTTTCTCCAGTTGCTGCAATACCAGGCCGACGACATTTTCGGTGTAATGACGTGCCTGAATGGTCGGCACGTCGTAATACCACTTGCCTTGATACTTGTTGTGCGTCACCAGGCCGTCATCGACGATGCGTTTGAAAAACTCATGCACGAACAGCGGGTTGCCGCCGGTTTTTTCATGTATCAGACGAGCGAGGTCGAGGGTGTCGGTTGAGCGCCGCTGGAAGACGTCGGCCAGCCAACGAGCGACGGCTTTAACCGAGAGCGGCGCCGGTATGATGTCGATTTTACGTTGAGCCGCATCACGAAGACGGCCCAGCGCCTCAGACACCGAAAGGTTGTCCGTTGAAGAGGGATCGCGCAGGGCCACCACCAACAGCAACGGCAGGGCATCGCTGTTTTTAAGCAGATACTCCAGCACCTGCAAGCTGGCGGCATCGATCCAGTGGATATCGTCAATCAGCAACACCAGCGGACAGCCGGGGGTGGCAAAGGTATTGACCAGGCTGACTATCATAAGATTAAAACGGGCCCGGGCATCGGTCGACAGCGAGTCGGGAGCCTGCCGGGATTTTCTCTCCAGCAACAGGCCCAGTTCCGGTACCAGGTTAATGGCCAACCCCTCGTAACCGTCCAGCGTGCGCGCCAGGCGGGCTTTCCATAGCGCGACATCTTCTGCCGGCAATCCCAGCAGTTTCAGAGTCAGCGTCCGGAAGGCGGAGGTCAGCACGCCATAAGGCAGCGACGACGAAAACTGGTCGACTTTACCCACGGCCAGCAGCGTGCGCCGGTTTTTCAGCTCTTTTAACGCTGAGGCGATCAGCGAAGATTTACCGATGCCAGAAGGCCCGCTGATGACCGCAAGCGCGTGGGTTCCGCTCTGATTAACCTTGTCGAACGCGGCGATAAGCTCGCGGCCCTGTGGATGTGGGGTGTACAACGTATCGGCGAGATGAAACTCAGGTGCGCGATCCTGCAATCCGGGAGGAAAGGGCATGATGTCATTGTCACTGGTCAAAGTGGCCTGACAGCGACGCAGGTCTGCGACCAGCCCGTCGACCGTCTGGTAACGGTTATCGGGCGACTTGGCCAACAGCCGCAGGACCAGGGTTGAAAGCATGGCCGGTACCTGTTCGCGCAGCAGATGAGGCGGACGTGGCTCCGAAGCGATATGGTGATGCGTCCACTCTTCCAGGCCGCCTTCGCTGAGGTCGAAGGGCAAAGAGCCGGTCAGCAGCTCATAAAAGACGATGCCAAGGCTGTAGAGATCGCTGCGGCTGTCCACCGATCTTTGCGTGCGCGAGGTATGTTCGGGTGACATATAGGCGAGCGTGCCGCCAAAAAACGGCAGGCGGGTCTGTTTTAACTCTTCCGCAGTGCCCGTCGTCAGACCAAACCCGGCAAGGCGGCATGAGGCATCTTCCTGGATAAAGATATTGCCCGGCTTGATATCGCCGTGGATCAGGTTGTGCCTGTGCATCTGGCGCAGTGGGGCACATATCCGGATGGCAAGCTCCAGAAAGCTGGCAATGCAGGCCATCGGCTGCCCCGTGATGCGGGCCAGGGAGTCAAAGGCAAAAGACGGATAAACCAGCGCGTACCGGCCACGATACTGCGTGCAGGCGGCGGGTTTCACCGCCCAGGCGTCGGACAGATAGGGGCGCAGGATGAATTCATTTTTCAGCAGCCGGGTCGCGTCCGCTTCCGCCTCATCGCTGACCGCCGTGGCGAGGATGAAAGCCCCGTTCGAAAATGGGTGCCGCCCGTTCATCCAGACGATGCAACCCTCCTGAACCAAGGGAGTAAAAATGACATCATCCTTAAATGCAAAAAACTGCCCATCCTGAAAATCAGGAAGGGCAGCCCGGTCTGGCGGTATCAGCGGGTCATTCATTCGGGTCTCTCGCAGGAAGCGGTCTTGTCATCAGGCGTTTTTATCGCCTCTCAATGCGTGTTGTATCAGGCCCAGGAGCGTATCGATGTCGATAGGCTTACGCAAAAAAGCAACGGCGCCGAGTTTAAGGGCAAACCGTTGCATATTCTCATCACCGTGGCCGGATATAAATATCACCGGCGGCGGCGTTGCGTAAGTCTTTATTTTTTCATAAAGCTCGAATCCACCCATTCCTTTTAGCTTGATGTCGATAATGACCAACGAAGCGTCTGACAGCGCGGTTTTTTCGTTTAAAAACGCCTCTGCGGATTCAAAGGCGCATGTCGTGTAACCGTCCGACTGCAGCAGGTTGATCAACCCGCTGCGGACAGAACGTTCATCATCGACAATGGCAATGCGCTGCGGCAGCATCATGCTGAAATTCCTCTGACAAATCATTACTAAAGCGGAGGGTCCTCTGTTGTCGTCTGAGCCTTGGCCGGTGGAGTTCCGCATATTTTGGGGACGCATTCATGGCGAAACCACGTCAGCGTCAGCGGCTGTCGGTTTATAAGCCGCCGGGTGACCGGGATGATCTGTTCGCCGATCAGCATCCCCAACAGGCCCAGCAGGGCAATAACCGGCGGAGCCGGTGAATGAATATCCAACGCAGCATAGATAATACCGGCCAGAAGACCGATTGCCAGCGAAACAAACCATGCTTTCATTTCATCAGTCCCCTTTCGCAGAGCAGGTTACAGGGGAAGAGGCCGCCGCACCGGGCTCCGTCTGACAACGCTGAGCGTTGGCGGTCTGTTCAGGTTGCAGCACCTGTCCCATCAAACTTTCTCCAGCCAGCATTCCCAGCAGCCCCACCAGCGCCAGTGCCGGGGGAGCCGGCGATCGGGCCTTAAGCAGCCCATAGATCAGGCCAATAAGCACGCCGGCGGAAAGGGAAATCAATCCTGCGCTCATCATTATCTCCAGTGAAGAAGCCAGCCGGGCTTTGCGCCGGCCGGCTTCCCGCGGTTAGCGGGCGGCGACCGGTGCCAGAGTGCGGTGCTCGCTCTTCTGACGAGAAGGCGCTTTGTGCACCATGGTATAGGCATAATCCACGCCCATGCCGTAAGCGCCCGAATGCTCTTTCACGATATCCATCACCGCGTTATAGGTCTCTTTGTGCGCCCAGTCACGCTGCCATTCCAGCATCACCTGCTGCCAGGTTACCGGGATCACGCCTGCCTGAATCATGCGCTGCATGGCATAATCGTGCGCTTCTTTAGAGGTGCCGCCCGATGCGTCGGCCACCATATAGATTTCATAGTTGCCTTCCAGCATGGCGCACAGAGCAAAGCTGTTGTTGCAGACTTCGGTCCACAGACCGGCAACCACCACTTTTTTCTTGCCGTTGGCGGCCAGCGCGTCACGCACTTTCTGATCGTCCCACGAGTTCATTGAGGTCCGCTCGAGGATGTCCTTGCCGGGGAACACGTCCAGCAGTTCCGGATAAGTGTTGCCAGAGAAACTCTCGGTTTCAACGGTTGTGATGAGGGTTGGAATGTTGAATACCTTTGCGGCTTTCGCCAGGGCAACGGTGTTGTTTTTCAGCACCTGGCGGTCAATCGACTGCACGCCAAAAGCCATCTGAGGTTGGTGGTCGATAAAAATCATCTGGCAGTTGGCAGGCGTAAGGACTTCGAGCTTAGAGGTTGTCATAAAAATACCCTTGGGATGAGGTTAAAAGTAACAAGGTCGTCACGCCGTTGGCGCAGCGACAGAGCCGAAAGCTACCGGGTGGTAAACGCTATCAACGGATTGAATGTTAGGCGGGAGGCGGGGGCAAAACTATTATCTGTTGGTATAACTAACCTTTCGTATACCTATACTTTGGTATATCTATCCCTTTGTATAACTGGTCTTTTCTCATTCCTATTCCATAATCCTTTCAATTCGCGTCGCTCTGAAGGGCCGCGTACGTTGTGTCCGGCGGCCTTCTGCCTGAACCGGACGTCACAGACAGGAGGATCTATGGTTTCGCTGGGCAAAGCTGATTTGATACTGGTTAACGGGCAGTTTCATACTGTCGATCGCGAGAATCCACTGGCGGAAGCCGTGGCGATCCGCGAGGGCAAATTCCTCGAGGTCGGTACCGTCGCCGAAGTGATGCAGCACCACTGCGAAGGCACGAAAGTGGTGGATCTGAAGGGACACACCGCGGTGCCGGGGCTTAATGACTCACACCTCCACCTGATCCGCGGTGGCCTGAACTACAACCTCGAATTGCGCTGGGAAGGCGTGCCGTCACTGGCGGATGCCTTGCGGATGTTGAAAGATCAGGCGCTGCGCACGCCATCGCCACAATGGGTGCGCGTGGTGGGCGGTTGGACGGAGTTTCAGTTTGCCGAACGCCGCATGCCGACGCTGGATGAGATCAACGAAGCCGCGCCGGACACGCCGGTGTTTATTCTTCATCTTTACGATCGCGCGCTGCTCAATCGCGCCGCACTGAGAGTGGTGGGCTATACCAAAGACACCCCCAATCCGCCAGGCGGCGAAATTCAGCGCGACGGCAACGGCAACCCGACCGGCATGCTGATTGCGCGCCCTAACGCCATGATCCTCTATGCCACACTGGCCAAAGGACCGAAGTTGCCGCTGGAACAGCAGGTGAATTCGACCCGTCAGTTCATGCGTGAACTGAACCGTCTGGGCCTGACCAGCGCCATCGATGCGGGCGGCGGCTTCCAAAACTACCCGGAAGACTATCAAGTGATCGCCGAGCTGCACGAGAAGAAGCAGATGACGCTGCGCATCGCTTACAACCTCTTTACCCAGCGGCCGGGGCATGAACTGGAAGATTTCGAAAAATGGACCGACATGCTGACGCCGGGCCAAGGCAGCGACTTCTTCCGCCATAATGGCGCAGGCGAAATGCTGGTGTTTTCCGCCGCGGACTTCGAAGACTTCCTGGAACCGCGCCCGGATCTGGCGCCGGGCATGGAAGACGAGCTGGAGCGTGTCGTACGCCACCTGGTCGAGCATCGTTGGCCATTCCGCCTGCATGCGACCTACAACGAATCCATCAGCCGCATGCTGGACGTGTTTGAAAAAGTCAACCGCGAGATCCCGTTCAATGGCCTGCACTGGTTCTTTGACCATGCAGAAACCGTGACCCAGAAAAACATCGATCGCATCAAGGAGCTTGGCGGCGGCATTGCCGTGCAGCACCGCATGGCCTTCCAGGGCGAATACTTCGCCGAGCGTTACGGCATTGAGGCTACCCGCCACACGCCACCGGTGGCCCGCATGTTGGAAACCGGCGTGCCGGTGGGGCTGGGAACGGATGCAACCCGCGTGGCCAGCTACAACCCGTGGACGGCGCTTTACTGGCTGGTTTCCGGCCGCACGGTGGGCGGCATGCAGATGTATGACGCCAATGCGCGTCTGGATCGCGATACCGCGCTGATGCTGTGGACGCAGGGCAGCGCCTGGTTCTCCAGCGAGCAGGGCAAAAAAGGGCAGATCAAAGCGGGCCAACTGGCGGACATGGCCGTGCTCAGCAAGGATTACTTCTGCGTGCCTGAAGAAGAGATCAAGGGCATCGAATCCGTGCTGACGGTGGTCGGTGGCGACATCGTTTATGCCGCCGGCACGTTCGGGCCGTTGGCACCGCCGTCCATTCCGGTGTTGCCGGACTGGTCGCCGGTGGTGAAGGTGCCGGGTCACTACCGCAGCGCACCGCCGGTAGCGAACGCGCGCGTCGGCATGATGTCACAGGCGCATCACTGCAGCGGCCCTTGTGGGGTGCATACCCACAATCATGATATTGCCCGCGGCTCCAGCGTACCCGTTGCAGATGACAATGCATTCTGGGGCACGCTCGGCTGCAGCTGCTTTGCGTTTTAATCCTATGAAAACGTCATCTGCATTTTTCATCGCGCCCCGGATCGATCTGGGGCTGTTCTTCCTGCGCCTGACCGGCAGCCTGCTCTTATTGCATGTGCACGGTTTGCCGAAGGTGTTTAATTTCAGCGAAGAACTGACACGCATCGAAGATCCTTTTGGTTTCGGGCCTTACATGAGCCTGTTGCCCGCCATTTTGGCTGAAGTGGTCTGCCCGGTGTTCATTATTCTGGGGTTCGGTACGCGTATCGCCTGTCTGCCCATTATCGGCGTGCTGCTGGTGGCGATGCTGTTCGTGCACCCTGGCTGGTCCATCGCCGAAGGGCAGTTCGGCTGGCTGCTGCTGATCATCTTTACCACGCTGGCGATAACCGGGCCGGGTAAATGGCGTATCGGTGCAGACAGGCCGCTGGAGAGGCGTTATGACGCAGATTAATGATATTCACAGCATCACAGCTGAAGCGCTGAAAGAGGTGCCGGCGGCGAACGCATCGCCGTGGCAACCGCTGCGCCAACGCGTGTTCCGCATGCTGTGGATAGCCACCGTCGTTTCCAATATCGGTTCATGGATGAACGATATCGGGGTGAACTGGACCATGCTGACGCTCAGTGCCGATCCGTTGTCCGTCGCCATGGTCCAGGTGGCCAGCAGCTTGCCGATGTTTCTGTTTGCGCTGCCTTCCGGGGTGATGGCGGATATTGTCGATCGCCGTAAATACCTGCTGTTTTCGCAGGTCTGGGTGTTTATCGCCGCGGCCGGGCTGACCCTCTTGTCGGTGACGGGCCACGTCACCCCCGGGGTGTTGTTGGTTGCGGCCTTCCTGCTGAGCGCCGGCGCGGCCATGAGCTCGCCGCCGTTCCAGGCCATCGTGCCTGATTTGGTCAGCAAAAATGAGATGGGGCCGGCCATTGCGCTCAATTCATTGGGCATCAACATCAGCCGCGCCATCGGCCCGGCGTTGGGCGGGCTGATTCTTTCCTTCGCCGGCCCCTGGATGGTGTTTTTGCTCAACGCCATCTCGGTGCTGGGCGTGGCCTGGGTGCTCTACCGCTGGAAGGCGGAACCGAGCGTTCAGCGCCTGCCGCCCGAGCACTTTTTCTCCGCCGTGCGCGCCGGGTTTCGCTATGTGCATGCCGCACCGGTTTTACGCAATGTGCTGGTTCGTACGGTAGCTTTTTTCACGTTCGGCAGTGCGGGCTGGGCTTTGCTGCCGCTGGTAGCGCGGCGTGAACTTGGGCTTGGCCCGGGCGGTTACGGGATCATGCTGGCCTTTATCGGCGTAGGGGCGATTTTCGGTGCCGTGTTGCTGCCTCGCTTGCGTAAGTCCTTCAACCCGGATCGGCTGATGGTGCTGGCAAGCCTGCTGTTTGCCGTCACGATGCTGGCGCTGGCGTTTGTCCGTAACGTCTGGCTGCTCAACGCGTTTGAATTTTTCACCGGCTTTTCCTGGATAGCGGTGCTGTCTACGCTGAACCTCGGCGCACAGCGCAGCGCGGCGAAATGGGTGAAAGCACGCGCGTTGGCGGTGTATCTGACCGTCTTCTTCGGCTCCATGACCGCCGGCAGCGCCATTTGGGGGCAGTTGGCCTCGCATTTCGGCATTCCCGTTTCGCTGTGCGTGGCCGCGTTGGGCATGGTGTTGGCCAGTACCACGGTTTACCGCTGGCGTTTGGACCAGGATCCCGACCTGAATCTGGACATCAGTACGGAGCAGGGAGCCACGCCTGAGCTGGATGTGCGCCATGACCGTGGGCCGGTGATGGTGAGCTATGAATATTTGGTTACGGCAGAGGATGCGCGCGCCTTCACGGTATGCATGCAGGATATGCGACGCGTCAGGCGGCGCGGCGGCGCCATCAACTGGTCTGTGTATGAGGACATTCTTCAGCCCGGCGTTTTTGTCGAGACGTTTGTGGTCGGTTCCTGGATGGAGTACCTGCGCCAGCAGGAGCGTTACACCGTCAATGACCAGAAAATACAAAACCGTATTTGTGCCTTTCATCAGGGCGAAACACTGCCGCTGATCCGTTACCTGGTGGCGCCGGTTTAACCGGGTCCGTCAGTCTCTGAGTTTATTAAACCCACTGCCAAGAGGTCTGTTATGAGCACGATTAAAACGAACGACGGTACGCAGATTTACTACAAAGACTGGGGAAAGGGGAAGCCGGTGCTGTTCAGCCACGGCTGGCCATTGGACGCGGATATGTGGGACAGCCAGCTAAACTTTCTGGCTGAACGCGGCTATCGTGCCATTGCGTTCGACCGTCGCGGTTTTGGCCGTTCAGATCAGCCCTGGACCGGTTATGACTACGACACTTTCGCGTCGGACATCAATGAACTGATCACGCAGCTTGATCTGCAGGACGTCACGCTGGTGGGCTTTTCCATGGGCGGTGGCGACGTAGCTCGCTACATCGGCCGCTACGGCAGCGCGCGTGTGGCTGGCCTGGTGCTGTTAGGCGCGGTTACGCCGATGTTTGGCAAAAGCGCAACGCATCCGCAAGGCGTGGACTTGTCCGTTTTCGAAGGGATCCGCAGTGGGTTGCGTAAAGATCGCGCCCAGTTCATCAGCGATTTCAACGTGCCCTTTTACGGCATCAATGCCGGCCAGACGATCTCTGAAGGCGTATTGACCCAGACCCTGAACATTGCTTTGCTGGCATCGCTGAAGGGGACCATCGAGTGCGTGACCGCGTTCTCGGAAACCGACTTCCGTGACGATATGCTGAAGATTGATGTGCCTACGCTGGTGATCCACGGCAGCAACGATCAAATCGTTCCTATTGATGTCACCGGTAAAGTGGCCGCCGAAACGATCCCTGGCGCTGAACTGAAGGTGTATGACAATGCGCCTCACGGCTTTGCCGTAACGCATCAGGACCGGTTAAACGACGATCTGCTGGCGTTCTTGCAAGCTCGTTAAGCAAAATGGCTCATGTGCGGGGTTCCCTGTATGCCTGCACATGAGCCGATTTGTCAGGATACTTTGGATTTACTGAGATTTAACCGCTCGGCATTACGCACCAAATCCGCGAGAGAACGCACCTGCATTTTATCCATCACCCGGCGACGATGTACCTTGACCGTAATTTCACTGACGCCCAGCTCTGCGGCAATCTGTTTATTCATCAAGCCTTTAATCGTCAGCTCCAGCACTTCTTGTTCGCGCGGCGTCAGCGTGAGGTGCCGCTGTTTCAGTTCGTAATGCTCGCGCAACTGATCTGAATTTTCCGCGGCCAGATTGAGGGCTTCCTGAACCGCCTTGAGCAGATCGTCGGAAGCGACGGGTTTGGTCAAAAACTCATGTGCACCGGCTTTCATCGCCTGCACCGACAGCGGGATGGTGCCGTAGCCGGTAAGGAAGATCACCGGCATTTCCCGGCCGCTTGCTTTCAGCGCATCGGTTACCGCGAAACCATCTCCGCTCGGCATGCGCATATCCAGAATGATACAGCCGGGTATGGCGGGAAAGGCATGTGTAAGAAAGGCCTCTGCGCAGTCAAAATCAACGGCATTGTAGCCGGCAGAGTTTAACAGCCTGACAATAGATTGCCTGACCGAATGGTCATCATCGACGACATAAACGACATGTTCCATAGCTTGCCTCTGCAATTACGCCCTGAAACCGGGCATGTACCCAAGGGAATCCCACGCAGTCCGCCCGTTCTTCGGCCGGCAAATGCGCTCATGCTACCCCCCTAATTAACCCGATCCGGATGTCAAAATGAAGACATGGCGGGGGATAATCAGGCTGCTCTGCGCCGCAGGCCATTCAGGCTGGGGTTACACCTCAATGAAAAAGATAAAGACTTGTAGTTTAGACGATGAACACAGAGCGATCATATCAGTGCGAAGGTCTGCTCATCGGTCAGCAGACCGGCCGAAATGATAAGCCAATTGAGAATAAAATGACCATTTTTATGTGAAAAATCATGTCATTATAGCTATAGCATGTTCTTGCCGTAAAGGTGTTTGCTTATAGCTGAGGGTGAAAATGCAGATAAGCTGTCGGCTAGCCAGAACAGCTAAATTTCCCACGGCATCAATCGGTTCCCGGGCCCCTCAGGGAAACAACTTGAACGCTATAAATCTCATGCGATACTGTATAAAAACACAGTTATGTAAGGTCGTTCATTATGATGTTTATTTCCCCTGCCGAAGACAATAAAACCACGCCGGCACTGCCGCTGTTTGCCGATCCCGTGGCTTGCGGTTTCCCTTCTCCGGCGCAGGATTATGTGGAGGCCCGGCTGGATATCGGCAAACTGCTGGTGCGGCACCCCAACGCCACTTACTTTGTGCGCGCCAGCGGCGATTCGATGGTCGAAGGCAACATCAAGGATGGCGATCTGCTGATCGTCGACAGTTCACTGCGGGCGGAGCACGGCAACATTGTCATCGCCGCCATCGACGGCGAGTTCACGGTGAAGAAGTTGCAGCGCCACCCCGATCTGCGGCTGCTGCCGATGAACCCGGCCTATTCGCCGATCGTCTTCGGTGACGAAGACGCGCTGGAGATCTTCGGCGTGGTTACTTTTATTGTTTATGCTGCGCTGTGAGCGGGAAATTAAAACCCCGGGCCTGGACGACCTGCGTATCAAACCAGAAGGACAGCGTTCCGAACCTGCTGGCGGCCCAACGTTCTATTTACTCAACAAAACCCCGCGATAGATAAAATTGAGAGCGCAAGCCGTGGTTTGATGTAACACAACGACATGTGAACTGGCTTGCATTTTCAACTCCCGTCACACTTTATAGTGAGTTCCATTGTAAGGGAGACGCATTAATCATCATGGCATCCATTAAAGACGTAGCAAAAAAAGCCGGGGTCTCTACCGCCACCGTATCGCGGGTTTTAAATAACCACCCCAGCGTAGTGGCGGAAACACGCAAGGCGGTGCGTGATGCGATGGATTATCTTTGTTATGTGCCAAGCAAGAGTGCTTTCCAACTTAGCGGCAAATGTTCCGGGTTGATTGGCGTGGTATTGCCTAATCTGGTTAACCCTCACTTCTGTGAGCTGCTGGCGACATTTGAAGAAGAGGCCAGATACATTGGTAAGTCGGTTATCGTTAAAACGCATCAGAATCAACCGCAGCAGGATAAGCAAATTATCCATACCTTGGTCGGCATGGGGATCG
Organism: Serratia sp. 22264; assembly: GCF_052045345.1. Lineage (NCBI taxonomy): Bacteria > Pseudomonadati > Pseudomonadota > Gammaproteobacteria > Enterobacterales > Yersiniaceae > Serratia > Serratia sp. 22264. The sequence continues at coordinate 1,997,528 of NZ_JBQEOY010000001.1, read as the reverse complement.
ACAGCCTGCTGTGGGTACCGACAGAAGTGGAGGCTGAACTCTCTGAGTGGTTAACGATCACCAACATTCCGGTGGCAGTCGTAACGCAGGTTTCCCGTTTTTTTAACTCCGTATCAATTAACCAAGGTAAAGGCGCGGAAAGCATTGCGGAACATTTCATGCAAACGGGGCATACCTCATTGGGTTTTGTTGCTCAGGAAGGTGTCGATAATCGAAAAGTGTCTTCCTACAGTAAAAAAATCAGCAGCCATGGTCTGGCTCTAGCCAAAGAGAACCAGTTCTGGATAACCAAAGGTGTGGGAGAAAAAATATCAGGCCATATAAATATACTTGATGTCATCATCGAAAAATTAACGAAGCAGCATAAAACCTGTTCCTGTCTTTTGGTTTATAACGATGTCGCCGCCAGTTATATTATTGATGGGTTAAAAGAAAAAGGCGTTGCGGTACCCCAGAATATTGCCATCGCCAGCTTCGACAACACCTTATTGGCGCAAACAAAAAAGATCACCAGCATGGCACAACCGATAAGCGAAATTGCTCACCTGGCCTTTCAAATGGTGAAAAATCAAGTTAGGCAGGAAAGTATCGAAATGCATGAAATTGTCTCACGATTAATTATACGAGAGAGCAGCGTTAATATTCACATCACTACCCTGTAATTCGATTCAGGTTTAGCCAAGGTGCAACTGTTTGCGCCAGGGATTCCTTTTAACAAAAAACGATGAAAGCGCTGGCGTTGATGGCTGGAACACGGCCCGTGCTTTGTATTCATGACTGCGCAATAAAGAGGTGGGTTTATGTCTGCTACCGCAATAGAAAAGCAAAGCGCTTACGAAAAGCTGAGCCTGAAAGAAAAGGTGGGGTACGGTATGGGGGATGCCGGATCCTGCATGATTTGGAGCGTGCTGGCGCTGTACCTGACATGGTTTTATACCGATGTGTATGGCTTGGATCCCGGGATTGTGGGCACATTATTTCTGGTCATCCGCATTTTTGACGCCTTTAGCGATCCGGTCATGGGCGCTATTTGCGACCGCACCAAAAGCCGCTGGGGTAAATTTCGGCCCTGGCTGTTGTGGATGGCGCTGCCGTTTGGTCTGGGTGCCGTTGTGATGTTTACCACACCAGACCTGAGCATGAACGGAAAAATCATTTATGCATGGGTAACTTATCTGGTGATGTCGTTGATCTATACGGCGATCAATATTCCCTACTGCTCGGTAGCGGGCGTCATTACATTGAACCAGAAAGAACGCATGGGTTGTCTGTCATGGCGTTTCTTCCTGAACGGCCTGGCGACGCTTATCGTCTCTTCTTCCATCCTGCCCCTGACCGATTGGCTGGGTAATGGCGACCGGGCTTCCGGTTTCCAGATGACGATGATGATCATGGGCGGCGCTGCGACCTTAATGTTCCTGTTCTGCTTCTCCAGTATCAAGGAACGCGTCGTTTCGATTAAAGCCAACGACAGCTTAATGCGGGATCTGAAAGACATCGCCAAAAATGACCAATGGCTACTGATGATTTCGATTACCTTCCTGAACGTCTTCCCGGCTTTTATTCGCGGTGCGGTCACTATCTATTACGCCACCTACGTAATGCAGGCCTCGGTAGGATTTATCACCTTTTTTATGGCGCTCGGCGTCGCCAGCAATATGCTGGGTAGCGTGATTGCCAAGCCGCTCACCGATCGCTTCGATAAAATAAAATTGTTCCGCATTATCAACATCATTCTCGGCATCCTGTCCTTTGCGTTATGGTTTGTCGACCCGAAATCGCTGACCCCGCTGTTAACGCTGTTTATCGTCATCAATATTCTGCATTTAATCCAGTCGGGCCCCATTCTGTGGGCAATGATGTCCGACGTTGACGACTACGGCGACTGGAAATTCGGTAAACGCCTGACCGGTATCTCCTTCGCCGGCAACCTGTTTATGTTGAAAATGGGGCTGGCGGTGGCCGGCGCGATCGTTGCCTGGATACTGTCGTTTACCGGGTATATTGCCAATAAACCGGCACAGAATACGGAGACGATTCAGGGCATTATCATGATGTTCTCGTTACTGCCCATGGTGAGTTATTTCATCAGCGCGTTTATGGTGCGCTACTTCAAGCTGAATAATGCGCTCCTCGAAAAAATCAAAGTCGATCTTGCAAAGCGTGAACTGGAGAACGGCCGGGGTCAATCACTGGAATATAAAGACGTTCCTGTCCTTTAATGTCATCTTAGAAGAGGTTTAATTAATGGCGAGTGAAAATTACTACGATGTAACAGAATGGCATGTGGGTAATCCGTATGAGGATATTGGCGAGGTAATTAATAGCATTATCGCGGATGTTAAAAGCCGGCAAACGAACGTTGATATGAATGAAGGTGGTAAGCCAGGCGCCGTTATCTATATTCCGCCAGGTGACTATCATCTTACTACGCAGGTGGTTATTGACATCAGCTATTTGAAAATTGTGGGTTCTGGTCATGGTTTCACTTCTTCCAGCATTCGTTTTAATACTCCGGAGAGTGAGCTGGCAAACTGGCACGAAGTGTGGCCGGGGGGCAGCAGAATACAGGTGGGCATATCGTCGGCGGCTGGCGATGAGGAGTATGCAGGAGCCGCATTTTATGTTCAGCGTGATGGCGCACCCCGAATTAGCTCGGTAGAGTTTGCTGACTTTTGTATTGATGGTTTACATTTTTTGGATGATGGCTCAGGAAACAATGATCCAGAAAATAGCTACACAAACGGGAAAACAGGTATTTATATTGCCAGTGCTCAAGACTCATTCCGAGTTACCGGTATGGGGATGGTGTATTTGGAGCATGGGGTGACTATTTATAATGCAGATGCGCTGGATGTTCATGATAATTTCATCGCTGAATGCGGCAACTGTATAGAGCTACGGGGTTCGGGGCAGGCGTCAAAAGTGACCGATAATTTACTAGGCGCTGGTTATAAAGGCTACTCAATTTATGCTGAGAATTTTGGTGGGCTATTAATTACGGCCAACAATATTTTCCCACGGGGTAAAAGCAGCGTCCATTTTTCTGGTGTCGTGCGCTCAGCTATCTCCAGCAATAGATTTCATTCATTTTACCCGGGAATGGTGGTGCTCCAGGGAAACTGCTCGGAAAATTTGGTTTCTTCAAATCACTTTTTACGTGACCGTGAACCTTGGCCTCCTATGCAGGCATACAACAATGGCTTGGATGATTTGTATGGCATTCTCTATATCAGTGGTGACAATAACTCTGTGATTGCCAATCATATTTCTGAAACGATAGGTACTCAGTATGTCACGCCCCCAGGTGCAACACCCGTAATAATACGTATCGCCTCGGGGCAGGGAAATTATATTTCTGGCAATCATATTGTTGCCACTACCGAAGCGTCGGAGGTGCAGGCTATAGCAACGGGTTCTTGTTTCGCTACGCAAGTGGGCGCTTTGCTGGCTACCGATCAATTGCAGGAGCTTGACGTGACTACCGTACTGATAGAAAACGAATCGGTTAAAAACACGGTTCTTGATTCGGGAAGTAACGCCCAGGTTGTTATGGACAAGGCTGTAAATGCATTCAGAGCCACGCCAATGCCAGGGGTATAAATCGTCTATTCAAAAAAGCCCTGCAAATAAGCAGGGCTAAGACTCTTATTGATATTACTCGTTTTTTATTAGTCCCCGATGCTGCCCAGCACCAGGTATTCACTATTTTGATCGGGTTTTCTGACGATCCTCAGCCCTGAGGGAAAATTGAAGCCACTTCACGGGCGGTATCGGCCAGAAGTTCGCCGTTTTTGTAACTCTCGGTCACTTCTCCATTCTTGCCGATGGCTGTTTTAGGCCGTTCAATAAACTGCCCCAGCGGAATCGCGTTCTCATCCAGTACCACCGCAAACGGAATTTTGACTTTATCGACACCAAAGTGTGCTTTAAAGACGGCTTCCGCCTTATCGCGCGTGACGATGCCCAAACGAATAGCCGGTGCTGACGCGGCAACGGCATGGATAACGGGCAAGTTTTTATGGCAGTCGGGGCACCACATTTCGGCTGCAACCAGAATGCTGTACGAACCCGGCAGGCGCGACAGCTTACCGATGATATCGTCAGGCAATGCCCCTTTGGCAAGCGCCTCAAAATGCCGCAATGCCTTGCTGTCTTCTTCTGTTCCGCCGGCAACAAATTCGCTGTAACCCGATGCGGCATCAAGCAGTGCTTTGAAATCTTGCATGTATTCTCCTTAGGTATTAACTGGCACTCGGCATCACATAACTCGGGCAATGATAAAGGCCAATGGGATCTTTTTTGCAATTATTTCTGGCATGACCGAGAGATCCGGTGGTTTGTGATATAAAGGCCCGTAACGAGTACCTATTATATGGAGATAAGAGTGAACAAATACCTCCTCGCGTTATCTGCTGCGCTTATCGGCACGCAGGTTCAGGCTGCAACGCCTGCTGAGCTTCCCGCACCGGTCAAACAGCTGGAAAAACAAGGTATTGAAATCATCAAACCCTTCACGGCTCCCGGTGGGGTTCAGGGTTGGTTGGGAAAATATCAGGGAACGGGGGTGACAATTTATCTGACCCCCGATAAAAAACATGCCATATCAGGTTATATGTACGATGAGAACGGCAGTAACCTGAGCGAAAAAGTCATACAAGAGGAGATTTACATTCCTGCTGGCCGGGAGATGTGGCAAACGCTCTTAAAGGCGCCAGGCATCATGGAAGGCAGCGATAAGGCAAATTGCCAGATTGTCGTGTTTGCCGATCCTTTCTGCCCATATTGTAAAAAGTTCAGACAGGAAGTGCAGCCCTATATCAACGACAATAAAATCGCCATGAAAACGCAGTTGGTCGCTGTCATGCAGCCCGACAGCGGCCGTTACGCGGCGGCGATATTGTCTGCTGATAACCCCGCGAAGGTGTGGCAGGATTTCGAACTGTCTGGCGGTAAAAGCAAGCCGGCACTCCTGGAAAAAACGCCGCAACCGATTTTTTCCCAGATCCAGTACAACCAGAAATTGATGGACGATCTGGGCGCCAACGGCACACCGGCGATTTATTATCTGAACCATGCCAACGTGCTTCAACAGATCGCCGGTCTGCCGGATAAAGAGCAAATGGCCAATCTTGTGGCTTGTAAATAGCTCGTATGCCGTTTGCAGGGTGACCGCAGCTCAGATCACCCTGCATATTATCAGCTATGTTGGCGCATAAAGCGTGAGCGCCAGGGTTTCAGCACCCAAAGGGCCAGTGCGGCGGTGATAAAATCAAAGGAAATCGCCATGCCAAAAACAACGTGCCATCCTTGCGTGTGCTGATAAAGCAGTGCCGCCAACGGGCCGCCAAAAATAGAGCCGATCCCTTGCGACATGTACAGCCAGCCATAGTTGGCGGTGGCGTTTTGGCTGCCGAAGGTATCGGTTAATGTTGCAGGGAACAAAGAAAATATCTCCCCCCAACCAAAAAACACCACGCCGGAAAGTAAAACGAATAACAGTGGGTCCTCACGGCACATCAGCCACAGCGTCATTGCGACACCTTCGAGCGCAAAGGCGATAAACATGGTTTTTTCCCGGCCATAGCGGTCGGAAATAAAACCGAACAGCGGGCGAGTCAGCCCATTGGTGAAGCGATCGAGGGTTAACGCCAGGGGCAGCGCCGCCAGGCCAAAAACCACCGCCTGACTGATGCCAAAATCTTCCGCGAAAATAGCCATCTGTGACGTCACCATCAACCCAGAGGTGGACATCATTGCCATCATGACAAACATCAGCCAGAACAGGGGCTGACGCAGCATTTCTTTTGATGTGAACTGACGTTTGTTCTGCTCCAGCTTGGTGCTGGTCGGCTGTAAGTCAACATTGACCGGTACTTTCAACCCTTGGCTGGCCAGAAAGCCCACAAGGGCAAAGAGGCCGCCGAAGACCATCATGGTCTGATCCAGCCCGTAGCTGCCCAGAGAAATGCTGATGGGAAAGGTGGTTAAAATCGCCCCCATGCCATATCCGGCAGCCACGGCACCGGCGGCAAAACCGCGCTGTTGCGGAAACCACTTGACCATCAGCCCAACGACGCCGATATACACAATGCCGGTCCCCAGCCCACCGAGACAGCCATACACCAGATAGAGCTCAGTCAGGCTGCTGACCTGGGATGAAATAATCCAGCTAAATCCCGACAACAGCGTGCCGATGGAGATTAATATCCGTGGCCCAAAGCGATCGATAAGTTTGCCCTGGAAGGGCGAAAAGAAGGTTTGCAATATGATGAGCAGCGAAAAGGTGACCTGCAACGCGGGCAGATCAACGCCCAGTTTGGCCGACAGCGATTTGGTCAATAATGTCCAAACATATTGTGGGCTGGAAATCGCCGCCATACAGATCAATCCCAAAAGGAGTTGTATCCACCGCTGATTACTTTTTTCTATTACTGACTCGCTGACTAGGGTCATTTAAATCTCCCAAGGTATAAGTGTTGTGTCTGCCGATGCAGATGAATGAGCATTAAGCGTGCCAGAATAAAAAATAAATAATAAAGTTGTTATTTAACAATCTGATGTATTTTGTTTTCTGTAATTAAAGATACGTTTAAATTAAATTTTGGTGGAATTGATAAATGATATTTCGCACGGGTATAGTGCAGATGAGCAACCTTAGTGCGGCATTAATTAATATAATCGATAGTTTAAGTATAAATATTCCTAAATAGGGGAAGGGAATAGCTAATGATGACGCCGTGACGTTATGCATGCCTTTATGATGAACCGCATGTTTGGGGGGAGTCTGTAGCGAAGCCTGCATACCAACCGGGCATTTATGTTGGGCGGAATGCGGTTTCGGCTCACGGCTGCCAGGCAACCAAATTTCACAGAAAATGATTGCCTTAGCGATTCACACCGCATCCTGCCGGCAAAGTTGCTTGCAGGGTGGTAATTTTTGTTTATCATTAGCTGTATATATATACAGTTAAGTTATGCATTATGAAGACACGTCAACCCTGTTGCCCAAAACCCGATGCGATCATGCCGAACCCTTGCTATGGAGTGGCCTGACGATGTTTGCTCTGATGGACGTGAACAGCTTTTATGCCTCCTGCGAGACGGTTTTCCGGCCGGATTTAAAGGGGCGGCCGGTGATAGTCCTGTCCAATAACGACGGGTGCGTGATCGCCCGTAGCGCCGAGGCCAAGGAGTTGGGCGTGCCGATGGGGGCGCCGTATTTCAAGATCAAGGAGGAGATGCGCCGCCGCAACGTGGCGGTGTTCTCTTCCAATTACGCGCTGTATGCCGATATGTCCCACCGGGTGATGAGCATTCTGGACGAGATGGCGCCGGCGGTGGAAATCTATTCGCTGGACGAAGCCTTTCTGCGGTTGGATGGCGTTAGCCGCTGTGCCGATCTGGCGCAGTTTGGCCGCCAGGTGCAACAAAGGATTTTGCAGGAGACGCATTTGGCCGTCGGCGTGGGCATTGCGCCCAGCAAGACGCTGGCCAAGTTGGCCAATTACGCCGCCAAGCGTTGGCCAGGTACCCGGGGCGTGGTGGATCTTTCGGATCCTGTCCGTCAGCGTAAACTATTGGCGTTGATACCGGTAGAGGAAGTGTGGGGCGTCGGCCGCCGACTGACCCGGCAACTGCGGGCGATGGGGATTGAAAACGCATTGCAACTGGCGGATTGCGACACCCGGCTGGTGCGCAAAACGTTCAGCGTGGTGCTGGAACGCACGGTGCGCGAGCTGCGCGGGGAATCCTGCCTGCAACTGGAGGATGAGGCCGCGGCCAGAGAGCAGATTATCTGCTCACGTTCGTTCGGCCAGCGGTTGACCCATTACCCGCATATGCGGGAGGCGATTTGCAGCTATGCGGAGCGCGCGGCGGAAAAACTGCGGCAAGACGAACGCTATTGCCGCAGCGTGTCGGTCTTTATCAAAACCAGCCCACATTCCGCAGGTGAGGGTTACTACAGCAACCTGGGCACCGCCCGGCTGCAAACGCCGAGCAACGACAGCCGCGATATTATTGCCATGGCAGTGCGTGCGCTGGAAAGCATCTGGCGGGAGGGCTGCCGTTACCTGAAAGGCGGCGTGATACTGGGGGATTTCAGTGCCGGTACCATGGCGCAAATTGACCTGTTCGACGACTGCCCACCGCGGCGCAACAGCGGCCAACTGATGGCGACGCTGGACAAGCTCAACCGGGAAGGGCGCGGCCGCATCTGGTTTGCCGGGCAAGGCATCGTCAAGCCGTGGCAAATGAAACGCGAAATGCTGTCACCGGGTTATACCACTAAATTTAGCGATATTATCAAGGTTAGGGTTGGCTGAGTCCGAGCCAGCCTCGCAAAGGGGATTGAGTATGGCTGCCTGATGGTAGTGGTTTGCTGTGATATTCATTTACTTTTTCGCAAGAAATCATAGAGCTTTAAGGATAAAGAAACAAAAAAATAGCCGGTGGCGAGGGTAATCATAAATTTGGATATGCCCGCGGGTGCAGAGAACACGGAACCCGGTGTTAACACTCCGGCCCCACTAAGGAAAGGGGAGATGGAAAGTATGGCGAAAAATATAATTATGGGTCTGATGATTTTATCCATTTATAACTCTTTGTTAATCTATAAGACGGCAGGTGTTAACTGCCGCCTTTAATTAATGAATTCCCAGGTGGTTGCGTTGTTATAATTCAAAATGGGCAGGCTAATTATCTACAGGAGACTTGCCGAAAGTGAACCTGACAACAAAATATAGAAATCATTTTTTAGTGTGAACGCTTACCAGGAACAACTGCCACCTGCGCTTGACCCGCACTTGTTGCCGCCTTTACCCATTCCTACGTTGCCGCCGCCTTTACTGGTGTCTTGGAAACATTTCCCGGTAATTGCGCCGCCAATCAAGCCAGCGGCTATACCGGGTAACCCACCAAATGCGCCCAATGCCGCACCAACGCCCATCCCATTGATACAGTCTTCCGAGGTATTGTTGGCGTAGTAATTACCTGAACCACGGTTGTTACCGGATTGACTTCCACCCTTATTTCTTCCGCCATTATCGGTACGATCGCCACCATTATTGCCGCGACCGCCGGCGATAGAGTCGAACCAAACCGCATCAACTATTTCCATAACCAACTCCTTTTGAATATATGAGTTATTGTAATGCCGACCTCTGTAAGGTGATTAATTATTAGCGCATGGCAATTATCATATCAAGTGTTTTTTTAGAAAATAAAACGGAAGGGTAAATATGTTATCGGTTGCGGTAAGTTGGTGTATTAAATAATGCGAATAAGGCTAATCGATATTAATTCACTGTAATATCCCCGTCTGGTTTGTTATTTTTTCGATATTTTCAGATTCTCGCGCCAGGTATTCCGCGCCGGGAATGATACTCCTCCCGCACCTTTACCGATACGAGATTACCCCTGGCCTCATCATGACCGAGATCTGCGAGGCAACTCTCGTTTATAGTCCGCCGGGCGTGAGGGTTCTGTACTATTGTTTTCTCTTTGCAGCACGTTCCACGCCGCTTCCGGCCGTGGTACCGCGGAGAGTACAGATGAACAAACGAGAATTAGAAAGCGCGATTGTCACCGATTTTTCCAAACGCATGAGCTACGGCGATTACCTGTGCCTGGACCAGTTGCTGGATTGCCAGCATCCGCTGTCCAACCCGCAGCATCATGATGAAATGCTGTTCGTGGTGCAGCACCAAACCTCTGAGCTGTGGATGAAGCTGATGCTGCATGAACTGCAGGCGGCACGGGCGTTGGTGCAACAAGACAAGCTCAGCCACTGTTTCAAGATCCTGGCCAGGGTCAAACAGATTCAGCGGCTGCTGTTTGAACAATGGGCGGTGCTGGAAACCCTGACGCCGTCAGAGTATGTTGAATTCCGTGACGTGCTGGGCAACTCCTCGGGCTTCCAGTCCCATCAATATCGCTCCATCGAGTTTTTACTGGGTAACAAGAATGCGGCCATGCTGGCGGTGTTCAGTAATGATGCGGAAAAACACGCGGCGCTGAAAGCGATCCTCGAGGCGCCAAGCCTGTACGACGAATACCTGCTCTACCTGTCCCGCCACGGCCTGCCGATCCCGCAGGAATGTATCGACCGCGACTGGACGCAGCCATACCAACGCAACCCGAATCTGTTGCCGGCGTTCAAAGAGATCTACGACCACCCGCAAAAGTATTGGGAAGCCTATGAAATGGCCGAGAAGCTGGTGGATATAGAAGAAAGCTTCCACCTGTGGCGTTTCCGTCATATGAAGACGGTAGAGCGCATTATCGGCTTCAAATCGGGTACCGGTGGCTCCAGCGGCGTCAGCTTCCTGAAAAAGGCGCTGGATCTGACCTTCTTCCCGGAACTGCTGGACGTGCGCACCGAAATTGGTGCCTAGCATGCAGGGGTCTTGCCCGTAGACCATTGAGCACTATCTCAACGACTGTGAAGCAGACGGCTATTTCGATCTCGATATTTATCAATCGGTGAAGAAAATATAGCCACAGGCCCTGGCGCACCGGTATATGCGGATAACATATTTCCATAATCATATTGTCGCGTTTAGGCTGATACCCTAGGAATTTAAGCACAGCATAAGGTGTAGCGATGGAGAGGGTATTGGTGACCGGCATCGAGCCGTTTGATGGCGACGACGTAAACCCGTCATGGCAGGTTGCGCAGGCTTTGGCAGGGGAACATATCGCCGGTGCGGAAATCGTGGTGCGCGAGCTTGCCTGTGTGCTGGGGCTGTCCAACCAACAGCTGATTGCGGCGATCGAAGAGCTGCATCCCGTTGCCGTTATCTGCCTGGGGTTGGCCGGCGGGCGCGGGGAGATTTCCGTTGAGCGGGTGGCCGTCAATCTGATCGACGCCCGCATTCCCGATAATGCCGGTAAACAGCCGATAGACGTGCCGGTGGTAGATGGTGGGCCGGTCGGTTATTTCTCTACGCTGCCGGTGAAGGCGATTGTGCAGAACTTGCGCCGGCAGGGTATTCCGGCGGCGGTGTCTCATACTGCCGGTACCTATAACTGCAACCAGCTTTTTTACGGGCTGAGCCACCACATTGCCAGCCATCATCTGGCGATAAAAGGCGGGTTTATTCACATTCCGTATAGCCATGAGCTGGCGGTCAATCATCCGGGCAAACCGAGCATGGCGCTGGCGACCATGATCGACGCGGTGCGCAGCATCGCGCATACCACGTTGACGGTTGACGAGGACTTGACGATCGCCGGCGGCGCGCTGCACTGAGGTTGTTGGATTGAAGTCATGCCAGGGCGTAGCGGACCGCTGCGCCCTGGCTTTCGGTTACTCGTCGGCGACGCGGATCACCAGTTTGCCGAAGTTTTTCCCTTGTAACAGGCCGATAAACGCCTGCGGCGCATTTTCCAGCCCGTCGACCACATCTTCGCGGAACTTGATTTTTCCCTGCCCGACCCATTCGCCCATTTGCTGCAGGAAGTCACCGTACTCTGAGCCATAGTCATCGAAAATAATAAAACCCTGCATGCGGATGCGCTTACGTAAAATCAGCCCCTGCAGCATCGACAGCCGATCCGGGCCGTCGGGCAAACCGGTGGCATTATAGTGGGCAATAATGCCGCAGACCGGAATACGCGCCTTGGCGTTCAGCAGCGGCATTACCGCATCAAACACCGCACCACCGACGTTCTCGTAATAAATGTCGATCCCCTGCGGGCAAGCTGCGGCCAGCTGTTCGGCAAAGTCGGCAGCCCGGTGATCGACACAGGCATCGAAGCCCAGTTCTTCCACCACATAGCGGCATTTTTCCGCGCCGCCCGCCACGCCGACCACGCGACAACCTTTCAGTTTGGCTATTTGGCCAACGACCGAACCGACGGCGCCGCTGGCTGCGGCGACCACCAGGGTTTCACCGGGTTGCGGCCGGCCGATATCCAGCAGGCCCATATAAGCAGTAAAGCCCGGCATGCCCAAGACCCCGAGCAGGCGGGAAGGGTGTGTCTGTTGCGGGCCAAGGTTACGCAAGCCGCTGCCGTCAGACAGCGCATAATCCTGCCAGCCGTCGTAGCCCAGCACCCAATCGCCGGGTTTGAAATCAGGGTGTTGCGACGTGACAACGCGCGACACCGTGCCGCCGACCATGACCTGGCCTATCTCTACCGGCGGCGCGTAAGAAGGCGCATCGCTCATACGGCCGCGCATGTAGGGATCAAGCGACAGATAGACGGTGCGTAAAAGTACCTGGCCGGCGGCGGGTTGCGGTATCGCCCCCGTTTCCAGGCGGAAATTGTCAGCGGTGGGTTCACCGTGCGGGCGTGAGGCCAGCAGGATGCGGCGGTTTTGTTGTTCAGATTGAGACATCAGGAACTCCTTATGCGGACAGAACCCTAAGTCTAGTCAATCCGCAGTGAGGGGGAATGGCCTAATGTGCTTCGGCGCTGCCCCCTTAAATCGGCAGGGCTATCACAGAGCTGAAAGTGCGTCATGAAGACGGCGAGGGCAAAAGTGGCGGCTTTGCGGCAAACCGCCGGATATCAAAGCGGGACGATCAGCACGTCGATATGGCTGGTATTGATAAAACGCGCAGCAGAACAGGAGATCTTGTTCATCAGGCTGTCGCAGTGGTTGCCGCAGATCAGCAGATCAAACGGCTGGCGCTGGCGGGCGTAGCTCAGGCTATCGCTCAGTTCGCCATGAACGATCAGCGTATCGGTTATTGGGTAATCGGCCCGCAACCGCAGTTCCTCCATAAACAGCAGCGTCTCTTCTTCCATCAGTGCCCGCAAATCGCCCAGCATCGGCCCGGCGAAGTTATTGTACATTTCCGGGTTGGCGATCGTGCTCAGCAGGGTGATTTTGCCATTAGAGGGGCGCACGATGGAGACGGCTTTTTCAACCAGGCGGTGGCTGTCAGCCGCTACGGCAACAGTAACCAGAACGTTTTGATATCCCATCTTCCACCCCCGTTTCTCATGCTTAAGATAAAGAGTAGAGCCTGGTGCGTTTGATAAATGTGTTTTGTATCACGCGCGACAATAAATCGGAGATTATTGCCGCTATTTAGCAATAAAAGATAAAGGGGCTTTCGCGCGTAATGAAAGAAAATTAAAGCACCTGCGCCCACAGCGTTTTTGGTACCTTGCCCAAATCGAACAATTTACCGGCAACCAGCTCGGCACGACGGTGATCGGCCGCACGGTACATATTGCTCATTTCAATATCGTTATCAATGGAATAGTTAAGCTTGTCGTACACTTTTTCCACGCTGTCCAGACTGGAGCATTTGCGGAACGTCATCAGGTAATCGAAGGTATCATTCATGATTAAAATATAGCCTGTTAAGAGTAGTGGCCGGACGAAGAAACATCACGCGGTCACCCAGAACGGCGTCAAAAGAGTGATGTTCGACCTGAAAAATCAATTTCAAATGAATAAATTGCAATAGGGTAATAATCGGCTGCGCTACCAGCGCCTTTGCGTGAAGAATAATAATATGCCCACGCGGTATCGGCAATGTCATCCTGTCGGTAAATACGCGAAATAGGGAAAGTCTCAGGTCGCTGGAGGAGGGCGGCGGGCCGGTAAGGGCAACGAGTCGGGGGCAAGCCGAGGCGGTAAACGCTGAGCAGCATCCTCCTGAGGGGATTGTTTTCCTCGCGTTGAAGTTCTCCGACGGTCGAGCGCATTCACCTGAAACCCACAGTAGGGCGTCTTCAATTCTCTTATGGCAGCCGCTGACAACATAACCGACGTTATATGGTTGGTTCTCTGGCCGCAGCGAATAATGAAATAGCTCGCCCGGAGAAAAAAGTAAAATAAAACTACGTTTTATTTTATATGGCGGTAAAAATGCACGGGTAAATTTTATCGAAAAATAATCGCCCAGAGATATTTAAATTTTTTACAATGAAAAAATGATTAAAGTTTTAATTATCTCTGCCGATAAAACGTTACGGGGAGACATAAGCCTAAATCCGCCGCCTTAACTCTGCAAATCGAGAAACATATCGTTACGTCTGTTTTCTTGTTCATAACCCAAGCAACCCATTGTTAACCTAATATGCACTTTCGCTTAAAATTAAAACAGGCGATGAGCCGTTCTTTAAGTCAAATCTGAAACTTAATTCCCTTATAGTTTCCATGAGTTATTTTTGGAGTGTTGATAGTTTATTGTTAACTAAATGGTTATTTATACTGCGTTTACCGGCTATGAACAGATTTTTGTTCTGTTATTTTGGTTTGGTAATACTTTTGTTCGAATTGATCTAAAAATGATATTTTTTTGGCTCATATGCATTGTTTTTAAGACGTTTTTTTACTTATGGCTGATTTTTAAGCAAAAACACGGTTAAAAAATGGACGTATAAGGGGGTATTTGGCTTAATTATTTTTTATTTTTGTGATCTATGTCACATTGTATTTAAAATTGCCGCCTACTTACGTTGTGTGTGCTAATGGTTCGGGGGTAGAGTTGCGCTGCTTTAGGAATAATCTTATTAATTTTGTAAAAATAGTTTCATGGTGACTACACACTATCGAAGCAAAATGCTGTACATCCATACACATTGGTTTGCGCACGTATCAAATACTGAATGATGGTCCGAATTTAGAGATGTTGAAAAATTTATAACGGCCGTTATTCAGGGATTCATTTGCCAACTTCGGGAACAAACCCAGGTCACGGGCGATAAAAATTATCACCCAGCGTATGTTTTTAAACATAGTCTGTCGGGATGGGGAATATGGGTACGTCTGAATTACTTAAGCATATTTATGACATAAATTTGTCATATTTACTTTTAGCACAGCGTCTGATTAATGATGAAAAAGCATCGGCGATGTTCCGTCTGGGTATCGACGAAGCCATGGCCGATGCGCTCGCTCAACTCACGTTACCGCAAATGGTCAAACTGGCTGAGACTAACCAGTTGGTCTGTCACTTCCGTTTTAACGAAAGCCATACTATCGAACGCCTGACGAAAGAGTCACGTGTGGACGATCTGCAGCAAATCCATACGGGCATTTTGCTATCAAGCCATTTACTGCAAGAACTATCGGCTAAAGACGGTAGTGCGACGAAGAAAAGAGCCTGATGATGGTAGAGAAAAGTATTGTTCAGGAAGCCAAGGACATCCAGCTGGCGATGGAATTGATTACGCTGGGTGCGCGTTTGCAGATGCTGGAAAGTGAAACTCAGCTCAGCCGCGGGCGTTTGATCAAACTCTATAAGGAATTGCGCGGCAGTCCGCCGCCGAAAGGAATGTTGCCGTTCTCTACCGACTGGTTTATGACCTGGGAACAGAACATCCATTCATCCATGTTTTACAACGCCTACAGTTTCCTGATGAAGAGCGGGTATTGCACCGGTGTCGAGGCGGTGATCAAAGCCTATCGTCTGTATCTGGAACAGTGCCCGCACCCGGCGGGGGAGACGCCGTTGCTGGCGCTGACCCGCGCCTGGACGCTGGTGCGTTTCGTCGATAGCGGCATGTTGCAGCTCTCCGCCTGCAACTGTTGTGGCGGCACTTTTATCACCCACGCGCACCAACCCTTGAACAGTTTTGTTTGCAGTTTATGCCAACCCCCTTCCCGCGCAGTAAAAAGACGTAAACTTTCGCCGCAACTGGCCGATATTATTCCTCAACAGCCGGACGAGCAGGTTAAACGCGCAATTTGAGCCGGCGGCAACGCCGGTTCGTCCAGACCTAAATCGACTTGTGAAACGCAGGGTTCGGTATACCGAACCCGTCGGCGCAGCCTGGACTGCTGCGCCGTTGCGGCTCAAAAGCGCGCTTATCCCACCTTCCATCCACATTGTTAATTTAAGGAATGCGTGTGTTAGTTATTTTGGGTTATCTCGTGGTATTGGGGGCGGTTTTTGGGGGGTACATGATGGTGGGGGGCCACCTCGGTGCGCTTTATCAACCGTCGGAGTTCTTGATCATCGGCGGTGCGGGCATCGGCGCTTTTATCGTAGGCAACAACGGTAAGGCGATAAAATCCACCCTGCGCGCTATCCCCAAACTGATGCGCCGTTCGAAATACAGCAAGGATCTGTACATGGATCTGATGGCGTTGCTGTATCGCCTGCTGGCCAAATCCCGTCAACAGGGCATGTTGTCCCTCGAGTTCGATATCGATAACCCGCAGGAAAGTGAAATTTTTTCTAATTATCCCCGCATCCTTGCCGATAACACCCTGGTGGAATTTATTACCGATTACTTACGGCTGATGGTGAGCGGCAACATGAATGCGTTTGAGATTGAAGCGCTGATGGACGAAGAGATCGAAACCTTCGAACAGGAAAGCGAAGTGCCGGCCGGTAGCCTGGCGATGGTCGGCGACTCGTTGCCGGCCTTCGGCATTGTGGCGGCGGTGATGGGCGTGGTGCATGCGCTGGCCTCGGCCGATCGCCCGGCGGCCGAGTTGGGGGCGCTTATCGCCAACGCGATGGTCGGTACCTTCCTCGGCATTTTGCTGGCCTACGGTTTTATCTCGCCGCTGGCGACCCTGCTGCGGCAGAAAAGCGCGGAAAACGTCAAAATGATGCAATGCATCAAGGTCACGCTGCTGTCGAGCCTGAACGGCTATGCGCCGCAGATTGCGGTCGAATTTGGCCGTAAAACACTGTACACCACCGAGCGGCCATCCTTCGTTGAGCTGGAAGAACACGTGCGCCGCGTTAAGGCGCCGGCGCAGCAGGCGACGGAAGAAGAGCAGGCATGAAACAGAATCACCCGGTCGTTCTGGTCAGAAAACGCAAATCGCATCAGGCGGGGCATCACGGTGGCTCCTGGAAGATTGCCTATGCTGACTTTATGACCGCCATGATGGCGTTCTTCCTGGTGATGTGGTTGCTGGCGATCGCCAGCCCCCAGGAACTGACGCAAATCGCCGAGTATTTCCGCACGCCCTTGAAGGTGGCGCTGACCACCGGCGACAAAAGCAGTTCGGAAAGCAGCCCGATCCCGGGGGGTGGGGATGACCCCACTCAGAAGGATGGGTTGGTGAAAAAACAGATCGATACGCTGGAGAAGCGTGACGAGGAACTGCGGCTCAACAAGCTGCGGGAAAAGCTGGATGAGCTGATTGAATCCGATCCGCGCCTGAAAGCGCTGCGTCCGCATCTGCTGATCAACATGATGGATGAAGGATTACGCATTCAGATCATCGATAGCCAGAACCGGCCTATGTTCAAAACCGGCAGCGCACAGGTAGAAAGCTACATGCGCGATATCTTGCGGGCCATTGCGCCGATCCTGAATGACCTGCCGAATAAAATCAGCCTGTCCGGTCATACCGACGATATTCCCTACGCCACCGGTGAGCGTGGCTACAGCAACTGGGAGCTTTCGGCCGATCGCGCCAATGCCTCGCGGCGCGAGCTGATCGCCGGCGGGTTGTCGGAGGGCAAGGTGCTGCGGGTGGTGGGCATGGCCGCCACCATGAGCCTGAAACAGCACGGAGCCGATGATGCTATCAACCGCCGCATCACCGTGCTGGTGCTGAACAAGCAAACCCAACAGGGCATTGAACACGAAAATGGCGAAAGCAACGCGATGGGCATCGCCAGGCCGGTTGATCTGAAGCCTCTGGCGCCGTCGGCAACGGCACCGGCGACCCTTATCGCCCCGGAGCAGCCGGCGGCTGTCCCTTCACCGACTAACAGCGACTCACAGCAGAGGTGACCCCGTGAGCATGGATATTAGCGCTTTTTATCAGACCTTTTTTGATGAAGCAGATGAGTTGCTGGCCGATATGGAGCAACACCTGCTGGAGCTGGATCCGCTGGCCCCGGACATTGAACCGCTGAACGCCATTTTCCGCGCAGCGCACTCGATCAAGGGCGGTGCGGCGACCTTCGGCTTCTCGGTGCTGCAGGAAACGACCCATTTGCTGGAGAACCTGCTGGACGGTGCGCGGCGTCAGGAGATGAGCCTGAGCACTGAAATTATCAACCTGTTTCTGGAAACCAAAGACATTATGCAGGAGCAACTGGACGCCTATAAAACGTCGCAAAAGCCAGACGCCGACAGCTTTGAATACATCTGTCAGGCGTTGCGGCAGCTTGCGCTGGACGCACAGCAGCAGGATGCTCCCGCTGCGCTTGCGTTGACGGAAACTGCCGTCGCCGCACCTTCGGCGACAGAGGGCGGGATGCGGGTTTGCCTCAGTGGCCTGAAGCCGAATGAAATCCCGCTGATGCTGGAAGAGTTGGGCAACCTGGGTGAGGTGAAAAATCCGCAGCAGACCGAAAGCAGCCTGGAAGTGACGCTGCTGACCTCTGCCGGCGAAGATGACATCAGCGCAGTGCTGTGTTTCGTGCTGGAGCCGGAGCAAATCAGCTTTGCCAAGCCGCCGCAGGCCGAGTTGCCGCCGGTGCCGACACAGCCAGCCGTTAAGGCTACAGAGCCGAGGGTAGCCATACCGGCGCCTGCGGTTACCGAAGCGCCGAAACCGCGCGCCAAGGCCAGCGAGTCGACCAGCATCCGCGTGGCGGTGGAAAAAGTTGACCAGTTGATCAACCTGGTCGGGGAACTGGTGATCACCCAGTCGATGCTGGCGCAGCGTTCCGGCAGCCTGGACCCGGTCAACCACGGCGATCTGCTCAACAGCATGAGCCAACTGGAGCGTAACGCGCGCGATCTGCAAGAGTCGGTGATGTCGATCCGCATGATGCCGATGGAGTACGTGTTCAGCCGCTTCCCGCGTCTGGTGCGCGATCTGGCCGGCAAGCTGAACAAGCAGGTGGAGCTGCAGTTGCAGGGCAGTTCTACCGAGTTGGACAAGAGTCTGATCGAACGCATTATCGATCCCCTGACGCACTTGGTGCGCAACAGCCTGGATCACGGCATCGAAGACCCGGCCACGCGCGTTGCTGCCGGTAAATCGGCTGTGGGTAATCTGGTTCTGTCGGCGGAGCATCAGGGCGGCAATATCTGCATTGAGGTGACCGACGACGGCGCCGGGCTGAACCGGGCAAAAATTCTCGCCAAGGCGGCGTCGCAGGGGCTGCCGGTCAGCGACAGCATGAGCGATGAAGAGGTCGGCATGCTGATCTTTGCGCCGGGTTTTTCCACCGCAGAGCAGGTGACCGATGTGTCGGGCCGCGGCGTCGGCATGGACGTGGTGAAGCGAAATATTCAGGAAATGGGTGGGCATGTAGAAATCCACTCGCAGGCAGGCAAGGGCACGGCGATTCGCATTTTGCTGCCGTTGACGCTGGCGATCCTCGACGGTATGTCGGTCAAGGTAAACGACGAAGTGTTTATCTTGCCGCTCAATGCGGTGATGGAATCGTTGCAACCGCAGGCCGAAGACCTGCACCCGTTGGCCGGTGGCGAGCGGGTGTTGCAGGTGCGCGGCGAATATTTGCCGCTGGTGGAACTGTTCCGGGTGTTCGAGGTGGCAGGCGCCAAAACCGATGCCACTCAGGGCATTGTGGTGATCCTGCAAAGCGCCGGCCGCCGCTATGCGCTGCTGGTGGATCAGTTGATCGGCCAGCATCAGGTGGTGGTGAAGAATCTGGAAAGCAACTATCGCAAAGTGCCGGGGATTTCCGCCGCGACCATTCTGGGCGACGGCAGCGTGGCGCTGATTGTCGATGTGTCGGCGCTGCAAACGCTGAACCGCGAACAACGTCTGACGGACGCGGCTGCATAATAATAATGAGGTTGATGGCCGCGTTGTCTTTGAGTTCGAGATACCCGGGCCTAGCGCACCGAGGGGCTATTATGGGACACATCCCTGTGTCCCACCCTTCGGGCCGACTGGAAGTCGTTCCAATTTGCTCCCAGCAAATTGGTCGACGGCACAAGCCGTTACGACCCCTTCGGCACGCTCTCCCTAATAACGGACTTTGGCAGCCGTCTGATAATAACTAATCGATTGGTGTAGAGGTGAATGATATGGCAGGACTGGCAACCGTCAGCAAATTGGCTGGCGAAACGGTAGGGCAGGAGTTCCTGATTTTTACCTTGGGCAACGAGGAATATGGCATCGATATCCTCAAGGTGCAGGAGATCCGCGGATACGATCAGGTTACGCGCATCGCCAATACGCCGGCCTTTATCAAGGGTGTCACCAACCTGCGTGGCGTGATTGTGCCGATTATCGATCTGCGGGTGAAATTTGCCCAGCAGGACGTGTCCTACGATGAAAACACCGTGGTGATTGTGCTGAACTTTGGCCTGCGGGTGGTGGGTATTGTGGTTGACGGCGTATCCGACGTGCTGTCGCTGACCACCGAGCAGATCCGCCCGGCGCCGGAGTTCGCCGTGACGCTGGCGACCGAATACCTGACCGGCCTGGGGTCGCTGGGCGATCGCATGCTGATTCTGGTGGATATCGAAAAGCTGCTGAGCAGCGAAGAGATGTCGCTGGTCGACAGCGTGGCGAAAAGCGCCTGATTGGCGATGAGACGGGTTCATCATGCGGCAAGGGATCTCCGCCGCATGTTGCGCCCCAAAAACGGGTAGCGCCTGATGATGCATTGCCCGACTAATCGATATCCTTCAAGCGCAGCACGTATCTTTTCCAGACACGGCTGGTCACCAGCAGGTAACCGGCAGCGAACAGCGCCGCAACCGTGGCGCTGCGCAACAGGTTGACCTGCGTCGTTGAGCTCAACAGGCCGCTCAGCAGGTTGGCGGCCAAGAATCCTGCAAATACCCACGCCGCCCGTTTGATTCGTCGATTCTCCATCTCGTCCTCACAAATGCTTTCCGATGATGGCAGGATGTTACGCCTGGCGGGCGTACGCGCCAAGCCCTGTGGCGATACGGGGGCGGCGTACTGAACCCTGCATATGGCAAAACAATATGCCGCCATTGTCTGCACCGCAGGGACGCCGTACGGTGCGCCCAAACCCCCAACCAAAAATAGTTACCTCCTCGCATAAAGTTCTGCCCCGCAGCGCCGATAACTCTGTCAATCAACAGACTTCGGGCCTGTCCGCGCGGGCTTTCAACAAGGGAAAACATGTTTAATCGTATGAAGGTGGTCACCAGCCTGTTGCTGGTACTGGTGTTATTTGGCGCCTTGCAGCTGGTTTCGGGCGGGCTCTTTTTCTCCTCACTAAAGAATGACAAAGAAAACTTCACCGTTTTGCAGACCATTCGCCAGCAGCAGTCCGATTTGAACGAAAGCTGGGTTAACCTGCTGCAGGCTCGCAATACGCTGAACCGCGCCGGGATCCGTTACATGATGGATGCCAATAAGATTGGCAGCGGCGCCAGCGTTACGGACCTGCTGGCTGGGGCCAAAAAAAACCTGCTGGTGGCGGAACAACATTATGCCGCCTATGACAAAATTCCTCTAAGTCCTCGTCAGGACGCGCAGTCTGCCGAAAAGCTCAAACAGCAATACGGTATTTTGCACGGTGCGTTGTCCGAGTTGGTTCAACTGCTGGGCGAAGGCAAGATCAACGCCTTCTTCGACCAACCGACGCAAAGCTATCAGAACGGCTTTGAAGACATCTACAACACCTACCTGGCACAAAACGACAAGCTCTACCAAAGCGCGGTGGAAGACAGCAACAGCTCCTTCAGCTTCGCCATCTGGACACTGGTCGTGGTGTTGGTCGTGGTGCTGGCGGTGATCGTATTGGTGTGGAGCGGTATCCACCACATTCTGGTGCGTCCGCTCAACCGCATGATCGATCATATCAAAATGATCGCCGCCGGCGATCTGACCCAACAGATTGCCGTGACCAGCCGCAATGAAATGGGCGTGCTGGCCGCCAGCCTCAAACACATGCAGAGCGAACTGATCGAGACCGTCAGCGGCGTGCGTCAGGGGGCCGACGCCATCTACAGCGGCGCATCCGAAATTGCCGCCGGCAATAACGATCTTTCTTCCCGTACCGAACAGCAGGCCGCCTCGCTGGAGGAAACCGCCGCCAGCATGGAGCAGTTGACCGCCACGGTGAAACAGAACGCCGAAAACGCCCGTCAGGCCAGCCAACTGGCGCTGAGCGCCTCAGAAACCGCGCAGAAGGGCGGCAAAGTGGTGGCCAACGTGGTGCAGACCATGCACGACATTGCCGGCAGTTCGCAGAAAATTGCCGACATTACCGGCGTGATCGACGGCATTGCTTTCCAGACCAACATCCTGGCGCTGAATGCGGCGGTAGAAGCGGCACGCGCCGGCGAACAGGGCCGTGGCTTTGCGGTGGTGGCGGGGGAAGTGCGTAACCTGGCCCAGCGCAGCGCGCAGGCAGCGAAAGAGATCAAGGGCCTGATCGAAGATTCCGTCAGCCGTGTCGATATGGGCTCGGTGCTGGTGGAAAGCGCCGGCGAGACCATGGGCGACATCGTAAACGCGGTTACCCGCGTCACTGACATCATGGGTGAAATCGCCTCGGCCTCCGACGAACAGAGCCGCGGTATCGATCAGGTCGGCCAGGCGGTGGCGGAAATGGACCGCGTCACCCAGCAAAACGCCTCGCTGGTAGAAGAGTCCGCCTCTGCGGCGGCGGCTCTGGAAGAGCAAGCCAGCATGCTGACGCAGTCGGTGGCGGTGTTCCGCCTGAAAGCGGAAGGCCAGGACGAATTCAAAATGCCTGCCGGCAAAGCCACCGTTCTCCCGGTACTCAATCATAAAAAAACGAACGCCAGCGATCTGCAGGATAACTGGGAAACGTTCTGACCGACATTGGGCCTCCTCGCAGTTCTGTGGGAGGCTTATTCCCCGTCGTAAGCTGGCCGTCGGCCGGCTGCAAGGAGGTTCACAGTGTTTAACCGAATCCGCGTCTCTACCAGTCTGTTTCTGTTGTTGATGACTTTTTGTGTTATGCAGTTGGCCACCAGCGGCTTGTCGTACACCGCTTTCCGTTCCGATCACCACAACCTGAACCTGATCACGCTCGGCAGCCAGCAGCGCGATGCCCTAAGCCTGAGCTGGGTATCGCTGCTACAGGCCCGCAATACGCTGAACCGCGCCGGCACCCGTTCGGCGCTTAAGCTGCCGCAAGAGCAGGTGAATGCGCTGATGGGCAATGCGCGCAGCTCACTGCAGAAAGCCGATCTCTATTTCAACCAGTTCCTGGCGGTACCGCGTCACAGCGAACAGGAACAGCAACTGACCGAAACCACCCAAGCCAGCTATAACCGACTGCGCAGCGCGCTGCGTGAGCTGATTGGCTTCCTGGAGAACAACAACCTGCAGGCGTTTATGGACCAGCCGACGCAGAAAACCCAGGACCTGTTCGAGGCCGATTTTGTCCAGTATCTGCAACTGGTGAACGCCAATGTCGATGCGGCCAATGCTGCCAATCAGCAATCTTTCACCTTGTCCGGCTGGCTGGTGGGCGGTGCGGTGCTGATGCTTATCCTGGTGACCGGCAGCGCCCTGTGGTGGTTGCGCAATATGCTGGTGCAACCGCTGAATATCATGCGCAGCCATTTTGACCGCATCGCCGCCGGCGATCTGGCGACGCCGATCCAGGTTTATGGCCGCAATGAAATCAGCCAGCTGTTCGCCAGTCTGCAGCGCATGCAGCGTTCGCTGATTGGCACCGTCGGCGCAGTGCGCGATGGCGCAGAATCCATCCTGATTGGCCTGCAGGAAATCTCCGAGGGCAACAACGATCTCTCTTCGCGCACCGAGCAACAGGCCGCCTCGTTGGAGGAGACCGCCGCCAGCATGGAACAGTTGACCGCCACGGTGAAGCAGAATGCCGACAACGCGCGCCAGGCCTCGCAACTGGCGCGTGATGCCTCCGCCACGGCAGCCAAGGGCGGCGAAATGGCCGGCGACGTGGTGACCACCATGCAGGATATCGCCAACAGTTCGCAGAAAATTGGCGCCATTACCAGCGTGATCGATGGCATTGCCTTCCAGACCAACATTCTGGCGCTGAACGCGGCGGTAGAGGCGGCGCGTGCCGGTGAGCAGGGGCGCGGTTTTGCGGTGGTGGCCGGAGAAGTGCGCAATTTAGCCAGCCGTAGCGCGCAGGCGGCGAAAGAAATCAAAGGGTTGATCGACGAATCGGTCAGCCGCGTGAAACAGGGTTCGGTGCTGGTGGAAAACTCCGGCGCGACCATGCAGGACATCGTGCGCTCGGTCACCCGGGTTACCGACATCATGGGCGAAATCGCTTCGGCGTCCGATGAACAGAGCCGCGGCATCGAGCAGGTCACGCAGGCGGTGACCCAAATGGATCAGGTAACCCAGCAGAACGCCGCGCTGGTGGAGGAAGCCGCCTCGGCGGCCTCCGCGCTGGAAGAGCAGGCGATAACCCTGGCCGACGCGGTGTCGGTATTCCGTCTGGCAGACGATAACTTCGCCGCGCCGGGCAACAATCAAGACGCAGTTTCACCCGTGGTAAAGGAAGCCTCAGATTGTCAAACCGCATAAGCAGCACGTTTTTTATGAGTGATAGGGTATGAAACAGGCGCCGTCGACCCCTAACCGGGATCCTGGGTCCTTACTGACACAGATGGTGCAGCGCCTGCCGCTGTTGGACGTGCATTTTCGGCGTATCAGCCAACTGATTTACCAGCGCGCCGGCATTGTGCTGGCGGAACACAAGCGCGAGATGGTTTACAACCGCCTGGTACGCCGGCTGCGGTTGCTGGGGTTGAACGATTTCGGCGATTACCTGGCGCTGCTGGAAAGCGATCCGAACAGCGCCGAATGGCAGGCGTTTATCAATGCGCTGACCACCAACCTGACGGCATTTTTCCGCGAGGCGCACCACTTCCCGATCCTGGCGGAGCATGCGCGCCAGCGGCCCAACGGCTATTGCGTGTGGAGTACGGCGGCATCGACCGGGGAAGAGCCGTATTCGATCGCCATCACCCTGAACGAAGCGCTGGGGCAACGCGCCAGCGGCTGTCAGGTATGGGCCAGCGATATCGATACCCAGGTGCTGGAAAAGGCCGAAGCGGGCGTTTACCGCCACGAGGATCTGCGCACTCTGACGCCGGCGCAGATGCAGCGCTATTTTCTGCGCGGCACAGGTCCGCATCAGGGGCTGGTGCGGGTGCGGCCGGAGTTGGCGGCGCGGGTGAATTTCCAGTCGCTCAACCTGCTGGCGCCGGAATGGGCGCTGCCGGGGCAGTTTGACGCCATTTTTTGCCGCAACGTGATGATCTATTTCGATAAGGCGACGCAGGAGCGCATCCTGCGCCGCTTCGTGCCCTTGCTTAAACCGGGGGGCCTGATGTTTGCCGGCCACTCCGAGAATTTCAGCCAGATCAGCCGGGATTTCTACTTGCGTGGGCAGACCGTGTATGGCCTGACCAAGGAGAGGTAATGAGTAAAATCAGAGTATTGAGCGTAGACGATTCGGCCCTGATGCGGCAGTTGATGACCGAAATTGTGAACAGCCATCCCGATATGGAGATGGTAGCGACCGCGCCGGATCCGCTGGTGGCGCGCGACATGATCAAAAAGTTTAATCCGCAGGTGCTGACGCTGGACGTCGAAATGCCGCGCATGGACGGCCTGGATTTCCTGGAAAAGCTGATGCGTTTGCGGCCGATGCCGGTGGTGATGGTGTCGTCATTGACCGGCAAAGGATCGGAAATCACCCTGCGCGCGCTGGAGCTGGGGGCGGTGGATTTCGTCACCAAACCGCAGCTTGGCATCCGCGAAGGCATGCTGGCTTACAGCGAACTGATTGCCGAGAAAATCCGTACGGCGGCCAAGGCGCGGTTACCGCAGCGCTCCAACAGCCCGGCGCCGGCGATCCTTAGCCATGCGCCGTTGCTGAGCAGCGAGAAGTTGATTGCCATCGGCGCCTCCACCGGCGGCACCGAAGCGATCCGTCAGGTGCTGCAACCGTTGCCGGCCACCAGCCCGGCGCTGTTGATCACCCAGCATATGCCGCCGGGTTTCACCCGATCGTTTGCCGAACGGCTGAACAAGCTATGCCAGATCACGGTGAAAGAGGCAGAGGACGGTGAGCGGGTGTTGCCGGGCCATGCTTATATCGCGCCGGGCGATCGCCATCTGGAATTGTCGCGCAGCGGCGCCAACTATCAGGTGAAGTTGAATGACGGCCCGCCGGTTAACCGTCACCGGCCTTCGGTGGACGTGCTGTTCCGTTCTGTCGCGCAGTTCGCCGGGCGCAATGCGGTTGGCGTGATCCTGACCGGCATGGGCAACGACGGCGCAGCGGGCATGCTGGAAATGCACCGCGCCGGCGCCTATACCCTGGCGCAGAACGAGGCAAGCTGCGTGGTATTCGGCATGCCGCGCGAGGCTATCGCCACCGGCGGGGTGAACGAAGTGGTGGATCTGGATCGCATGAGCCAACGCATGCTGGCGCAAATTGCCGGTGGGCAGGCGCTGCGTATTTGATTTTATATTTCCGCCTTACGGCGGTGGTGGTTTTGCACAATTGAACGGTTAACACCTTGGGAGTGAACATGGCAGATAAAAATCTCAGATTTCTGGTGGTGGACGATTTCTCCACTATGCGTCGCATCGTCAGAAATTTGCTGAAAGAGTTGGGCTTTAACAATGTTGAAGAGGCTGAGGACGGCGCGGATGCGCTGAACAAGCTGCGCGCCGGCGGTTTCGATTTTGTGGTATCAGACTGGAACATGCCGAATATGGACGGCCTCGAACTGTTGCAAACCATTCGCGCCGACGGCGCGCTGGCGGCGATGCCGGTACTGATGGTGACGGCGGAAGCCAAGAAAGAAAACATTATCGCGGCGGCGCAGGCCGGTGCCAGCGGTTACGTGGTGAAACCTTTTACGGCGGCGACGCTGGAAGAAAAGCTCAATAAGATCTTTGAAAAACTGGGCATGTAAGGAGAGGGCGATGAGAGACATTCCAATGCCTGCCAGCGATGCGGCGACTGCGGGAGAGATAATTTCCCGCATTGGTCAACTGACGCGCATGTTGCGCGACAGCATGCGTGAACTGGGGCTAGATCAGGCAATCGCCCAGGCGGCAGAGGCAATCCCGGATGCGCGCGATCGGCTTGATTACGTGGTCACCATGACGGCGCAGGCGGCGGAACGGGCGTTGAACTGCGTGGAAGCGGCGCAGCCGCGCCAGGCGGAGCTGGAGTCAGAGGCCAAAGCGCTGAAAGGGCGCTGGGACGACTGGTTTGCCGACCCGATCGAACTGGCCGACGCGCGCGCGCTGGTCACCGATACCCGCCAGTATCTGGAACAGGTGCCGGAACATACGTCGTTCACCAACGCTCAGTTGCTGGAAATCATGATGGCGCAGGATTTCCAGGACCTGACAGGGCAGGTGATCAAACGCATGATGGACGTGGTGCAGGAGATCGAAAAGCAGCTGCTGATGGTGTTGATGGAAAATATTCCAGAGCAGCCGGCGAAGGAGAAAAAACCGAACGACAGCTTGCTCAACGGTCCGCAGCTCGATCAAAACGGCGCCGGCGTTATCGCCAATCAGGCGCAGGTGGATGACCTGCTCGACAGCCTCGGTTTCTGACGTTTTCTGGGGCGCACATTATTGCGCCCCAGATGCCGCATGTGGGCGTAATGCCTGCGCTTCCTCCTCATCCCCCAAATAACCCGCCTTTTCCCCCGTTGTTCCATCAATGAAGTCAGCGTTTTTTTGGCATGCTGGCCGCAATTTTATTCCCCCCTGGCACAGGATGCGCGCCCGTGGCTGAAGACAGCGATCTGGAAAAAAGTGAAGCCCCCACGGCCCACCGGGTGGAAAAGGCGCGCGAGGATGGCCAGATCCCGCGTTCGCGCGAGCTGACGTCGGTGTTGATGCTGGTCGCGGGGCTGTCGATCATCTGGGTTGCCGGTGGCGGCATGGCGCAGCAACTGGCTGCGATGCTGACCCAGGGGCTGAATTTCGATCATACGATGGTCAGCAACGACAAACAGATGCTGCGCCAACTGGGCATGCTGTTGCGGCAGGCGGTGTGGGCGCTGCTGCCAATCATGGCGGGTCTGGTATTGGTGGCTATCACCGCGCCGATGCTGCTGGGCGGCCTGTTGTTAAGCGGCAAATCGCTCAAGTTCGATGTAAAACGGATGAACCCGCTGTCGGGGCTGAAACGCATGTTTTCCAGTCAGGTGCTGGCAGAGCTGCTGAAGGGCCTTTTGAAGGCGACGCTGGTGGGATGGATCACCGGTTTGTACCTGTGGCACCACTGGGCGGAGATGCTGCATCTGGTGACGCAACAGCCGCTCGATGCGCTCGGCAATGCGCTGCGCATGATCATTTTCTGCGGTCTGCTGGTGGTGCTCGGGTTGACGCCGATGGTGGCGTTTGACGTGTTCTACCAGCTGTGGAGCCATTTTAAAAAGCTGAAAATGACCAAGCAGGACATTCGCGACGAGTTCAAGGATCAGGAGGGCGATCCGCACGTTAAAGGCCGTATCCGTCAGCAGCAGCGCGCTATCGCCCGACGCCGCATGATGGCCGACGTGCCGAAGGCCGACGTGATAGTCACCAACCCGACCCATTACGCCGTGGCGTTGCAGTACAACGATCAAAAAATGAGTGCGCCGAAAGTGCTGGCCAAAGGCGCCGGCGAAATTGCGCTGCGCATCCGTGAACTGGGCACGGAACACCGCATTCCGATGCTGGAGGCGCCGCCGCTGGCGCGAGCGCTGTATCGGCACAGTGAGATTGGACAACACATCCCGGCCACCCTGTATGCCGCCGTGGCCGAAGTTCTGGCCTGGGTTTACCAACTGCGACGTTGGCGGCGCGAGGGCGGTCTGATCCCGAAGAAACCTGAACGTTTACCGGTGCCGGAAGCACTGGATTTTGCTGGAGAGAGTAACTCTAATGGCTAATTTGGCCGCCTTGCTTCGTTTGCCGGGCAGTTTTAAAGATACGCAGTGGCAGGTACTGGCCGGCCCGATCCTGATCCTGATGATCCTGTCGATGATGGTGCTGCCGTTACCGGCATTTATCCTCGATCTGTTGTTCACCTTCAATATTGCCTTGTCGATCATGGTATTGCTGGTAGCGATGTTTACCCAGCGCACGCTGGAATTCGCTGCATTCCCCACCATATTGCTGTTCTCGACCCTGCTGCGCCTGTCGCTCAACGTGGCATCGACGCGCATCATCTTGATGGAAGGGCATACCGGTTCCGCCGCCGCCGGCCGCGTGGTGGAGGCCTTTGGCCACTTCCTGGTGGGGGGCAATTTCGCCATCGGCATCGTGGTGTTTATCATTTTGGTGCTGATCAACTTTATGGTCATCACCAAGGGCGCCGGGCGTATCGCCGAAGTGGGGGCGCGCTTCGTACTGGACGGCATGCCCGGCAAGCAGATGGCGATCGACGCCGATCTCAACGCCGGTCTGGTCGGTGAGGAAGAGGCGAAAAAACGCCGTTCCGAGGTAACGCAGGAAGCCGATTTCTACGGCTCGATGGACGGCGCCAGCAAGTTCGTGCGCGGCGATGCGGTCGCCGGGCTGATGATCATGATATTGAACGTGGTCGGCGGTCTGCTTGTCGGTGTGATCCAGCACGGTATGGAGCTGGGTACGGCGGCGGAAACCTACACCCTGCTGACTATCGGTGACGGCCTGGTGGCGCAGATCCCGGCGCTGGTCATTTCGACTGCCGCCGGTGTCATCGTGACTCGCGTGGCGACCGATCAGGACGTGGGCGAACAGATGGTCGGCCAACTGTTCAACAACCCGCGCGTGATGTTGCTCAGTGCCGCAGTGCTTGGCCTGCTGGGCCTGGTGCCGGGGATGCCGAACCTGGTGTTCCTGCTGTTCACTGCGGCCTTGTTGGGGTTGGCCTGGTGGCTGCGGGGGCGCGATCAACAAGCGCCGAAGGTACAGGAGATACCGCTGGCACAGGATAATCCACAGGCGGTAGAAGCCAGTTGGTCGGACGTACAACTGGAAGATCCGTTGGGCATGGAGGTGGGCTACCGGCTGATCCCGATGGTGGATTTCCAGCAAAACGGCGAACTGCTCGGACGAATCCGCAGCATCCGTAAAAAATTCGCCCAAGAGATGGGCTACCTGCCGCCGGTGGTGCATATCCGCGATAACCTCGAGTTGCCGCCCGCCAGCTACCGGATCCTGATGAAGGGCGTAGAAATCGGCAGCGGCGAAGCGCAACCGGGGCGTTGGCTGGCGATTAACCCGGGCAATGCGGTGGGTGAACTGGCGGGAGATAAAACCGTCGATCCGGCCTTTGGGCTGGAAGCGGTATGGATTGACAGTGCGTTGCGCGAACAGGCGCAGATCCAGGGTTTTACCGTGGTGGAGGCCAGCACCGTGGTGGCGACCCATCTCAATCATTTGATTGGCCAGTTCGCCAGCGAACTGTTTGGCCGGCAGGAAACCCAGCAGTTGCTGGATCGCGTAGCGCAGGATATACCGAAATTGACCGAAGATTTCGTGCCTGGCGTGGTGTCCCTGACCACGCTGCATAAGGTATTGCAGAACCTGCTGGCGGAAAGGGTCTCGATCCGCGATATGCGCACCATTATTGAAACGCTGGCGGAACATGCGCCGTCGCAAACCGACCCTTATGAGTTGACCACCGTGGTGCGGGTTGCGCTGGGGCGGGCGATCACCCAGCAATGGTTCCCGGGCAACGGCGAAATTCAGGTCATTGGTCTGGACACCCAGCTCGAGCGCTTGTTGTTACAGGCGTTGCAGGGCGGTGGCGGATTGGAGCCGGGGCTGGCGGACCGCCTGCTGGAGCAGGCCAAACAGGCGTTACAGCGGCAAGAAATGCTCAGCGCGCCACCGGTGCTGCTGGTAAACCACGCGCTGCGGGCGTTGTTGGCGCGCTTCCTGCGCCGCAGCCTGCCGCAGATGGTGGTGCTGTCTAATCTGGAAATCAACGACGATCGCCAAATCCGCATGACGTCGACCATTGGAGCCGCATAATGAAACACTGTTTGCCGTTGCTCTGCCTGCTGGCGCCGCTTGGCGCGCAGGCGGTGTCGGGATCCTGGGTGGCCGACAGCGTCGGTGCTACGCTGGAATATGGCGGCGTTCGCGGCGAATCGCCTGGTCTGCGCACGCCTTACGCATTGCCGGATCCGAATGCACGCATCACCAGCGTCAGTTGGCGTTATCGGCTGTTGGCCGCCGAACCTGCCGGCTTGCAGGTACAGCTCTGTACGCTGACCCGTTGCATTGCGTTGGGCGGCGGCAGTGGCAGCAGCAACGGATTGAACGGGGAACCGGCTAATGCCGAATTGCGCTTTGTCTATTACGTGCAGGCGCGCGGCGGATTGAATCCGCCGCTGCGGGTGATTGGCAATCAGGTGATTGTGAATTACCAATAACGGTTTAACCGAGGATCGCCAGCCCATTGCGATCGACCAGCGAAAGCAGTTTCATCGCGGCGGAATCAGGCCGCGCTTCGCCACGCTTCCCTGCTTCCACGATTTCATAATCGACATTTAAATAGGCGAAAAAGTCTGATTCACCGGAATGCGAAGGACTTCGCGTGAAGATTTTAGATGTTTAGCAGGATGAACCGAAGTTGAGAGGAAGATGGCAAAACGAAGGGGGCCTGTCCGCCCCCTTCGTCAAAAGACCCTAAACGCCGATTTTTCGCCCCAGCAGACTGCCGCTGCGCGACTGGCCATCCGGGCCATAAAGCGATTTGTTGTTTTTGCCGAGGATCGCCAGCGCCTGGGCGTTATGATCAATCTGCTGATTGAGCAACAGGCCGTTATGCTGATTTTTCTCGCGCAACTTTTGGCTGAGCAACTGTACTTGCTGCCAGGCGTCGGCCAGACGCGGGTGAGCGGCATAGGGCGCCTGTTGCCTTTGCGCGCGCTCCAGCTCCAGCCGTTGCTGTTCCAGGTAGTTCACCGTAGCCAACAGCTGGCTCTTGACGTCGGTAACGCGCTGCAACGCTACGCCCGGCAGTTGGCCGGAGCAGAGCAAATGATGTTCTTCCGTCAGCACCGTATCGAGTGCATTCAGGGTTTCCAGCAAATTATCAAGCAGCTGTGGCAGATTTTCCATTGCGATTCATCACCTTTCAGAGTGTCCCTTAATCTTTCACGCCGCAGCCCTGCGGGCAATGCAGGCCAGGTTGCATCACCCGATTATGCCTTCGGCGGCCGACTGCCGTTTGACATCCATTGGACATCGCTCTGCGCGTCTTGCAGCAGCGCATCGGCAATTTTGCCGGCATCCATTTTCAATTCGCCGCGGCGGATCGCCTGCTTGATAGCGTCCACCCGGTTCATATCAATATCCTGAGTGCCCGGTTGCATCAGGCGCGCCTGTGCGTCGCTCAATTTTACCTGGGTGCCGCTGACGGTGCTTTCCGTCTGAACAGCCTTGCGCGGCTGAAGCTGATTGTCTGCCGGTGTTTCACGCGGCTGCACCGTTGTCACGGGCTGCAGCCGCTGGGTGCGATCGATACTCATGGTCAATCTCCATCAATGCCGCGGCCCGACGGGCAATGGCTGATATTTTTTGCGGCCCTGGCGGCCAGGTAATTACTGCTTCAGACAGCTGACAAAGCCCATTATCAGGGAGAGCGTGCTGAAGGGGTCGTAGCGGCTTGCCGCCAGAGTGCCCCTCAGTGCGCCAGGCCCGGGTATTTCGGACTCAAAGACAACTTTGTCATCAACCTCTGCTTATATTGTTCTTATCGGCAGGTTTTTATAAACCTTTACCTTTTTATAAAGCGATGCGAATCGTACCGTCATCATCGGCAATACCGCTGACGATTTGCCCGGAGGCCATGCGTACGCGGACGCTGTCCTCGGCGGCGGCGTTGTTCATGGCTTTGCCTGCGCCGCTGATGTTAAACCCGGTGCCTTGCGCCGTTACCTGCACCGGCTGACCGGCCTTGATCACCCAGGCGCGGCGCAGCATGGCGAAGGTCAGCGGTTGGCCGGGGCTGATATTTCGCAGGCTGACCGCACCGATCGCCTTGTCCGCATTGGTCAGGGTGCGTGGTGCCAGGGTATCGAGCCGACCACTTTTCAGCTTCACGTCTGCGGCCGTCAACCGGCTGCCGGCGCTGATGTTACGTGCCGACACCAGGTAGTTGCCGATCACCTGCACCTGCGTTTGTATAAAACGCCGTTCCTGGCCGCAACGCGCCGAAATACTGATATTGCCCCAGAGGCGGGCGTTCGGCGCAAGCGACAACTGCGGAAACTCACACTGCGGCCACTGTGCCGCCGGCGTGCGCACCAGCACCTTAACCTGTACCGGGTTGCCGCTGAACTGGCCGCTGATGAAGCGATCGATCTGTGCCGCCAGATCGTCGGCCTGTGCGTTCAGACTGCACAGCAGGGCGGCGAACAACAGTATTTTACCTTTCATCTTCGCTTCCTCAAGCGCCATCGGGTGCGGGTAAGTTTACCCGGACTGCGCGCAGGCTAAGCAGACAAATAGCGACGCATTTTGCCCTTATTCCCACGATAGGCTGGCGGAAGGGGCGTTTATGCTGTCGGCTCCAAATTTTAACCTCGCGGAGGGAGCATGATCGACAAACTGGACGCTGCTCTGCGCTTTGGTCAAGAGGCGCTGAATCTGCGCGCCCAGCGGCAAGAGATTTTGGCCGCTAACATCGCCAACGCAGACACACCGGGCTATCAGGCGCGGGATATCGATTTCGCCGGCCAGTTGAACAAGGTGCTGGCACAGGGCCGCGTCAGCGGCAGCGGCATCGCGCTGAATATGACGTCTGCACGCCATATCCCGGCGCAAAACATGCAGCCGCCGCAGCTCGATTTACTGTTTCGCGTGCCGGATCAGCCGGCGATGGACGGCAATACGGTGGACATGGATCGCGAACGCACCAACTTCGCCGATAACAGCCTGAAGTATCAGACCGACCTGACGCTGATCAACGGTCAGATCAAAGGGATGATGTCAGTGTTACAACAAGGATAAGGCGCATGTCGCTACTGAATATTTTCGATATCTCCGGTTCGGCGCTCTCCGCCCAGTCGCAACGCATGAACGTCAGCGCCAGCAACATGGCCAACGCCGACAGCGTCACCGGCCCGGACGGCGAACCCTACCGCGCCAAACAGGTCGTGTTTGAGGTGGCCGCAGCCGCCGGGCAACCCACCGGTGGGGTGCGCGTATCTCAGGTGGTCGACGACCCGGCGCCGGAACGTCTGGTGTATCAACCGGGTAATCCGCTGGCGGACGGCAAAGGGTATGTGCGCATGCCGAACGTGGATGTGGTGAGCGAGATGGTCAATACCATTTCCGCCTCGCGCAGCTACCAGGCCAACGTCGAGGTGCTCAACACCACCAAGTCGATGATGATGAAAACCCTGACGCTGGGTCAGTAACCGGAGCTATGCATGGCCATTGCCGCAACCACCAATGAATCGCTGGATAACACCGTCACCGGCGTCAACGCCAAAAGCAACACCGGCCAGGATCTGCAGAACAACTTCCTGACGCTGTTGGTGGCGCAGTTGAAAAACCAGGATCCGACCAACCCGATGCAGAACAATGAGCTGACCACGCAGCTGGCGCAGATCAACACCGTTCAGGGCATCGAAAAACTCAATACCACGCTGGGGTCGATCTCCGGCCAGATCAACAGCAATCAGTCATTGCAGGCAACCGCGCTGATCGGTCACGGCGTGATGGTGCCCGGCAGCAACATTCTGGTCGGCAGCAAAGACGGCAAGGTCAGCACCACGCCGTTTGGCCTCGAACTGGAGCGCGCCGCCGACACGGTAACCGCCACCATCACCGACGCCACCGGCAAAGCGGTGCGCACCATTGATATCGGCGGCCTGACCGCCGGCGTGCACTCATTTACCTGGGACGGTTCACTGACTGACGGCACCACCGCCCCCGACGGTGCCTACACCGTGGCGATCAACGCCAAGGGCAATGGCGAACAGCTGGTGGCGCGCAGCCTGCATTTTGGCATGGTCAATGGCGTTATCCGCGGTTCAGACGGCACGAAGCTGGATCTGGGCCTGGCGGGCAGCGCGACGCTGGAAGACGTTCGGCAGATTTTATAACTCTATCACTTGTTTCTCAGGCGTTATCGGACGATAGCCTGCACATTATTCGGAGAATGACATGGCCTTTTCTCAGGCAGTAAGCGGCTTGAACGCAGCAGCAACCAACCTGGACGTGATCGGTAACAATATCGCGAACTCCGCCACTTCCGGTTTCAAATCAGGCACCGTTTCCTTTGCCGATATGTTCGCCGGCTCGCAGGTCGGCTTGGGCGTCAAGGTGGCGGGGATCACTCAGAACTTCAAGGGCGGCACCACGACCGGCACCAGCCGCGCGCTGGACGTCGCCATTTCCGACAACGGTTTCTTCCGCCTGCAGGACAAGGACGGCGGTATTTTCTACAGCCGCAACGGCCAGTTCAAGCTGGATGAAAACCGCAACCTGACCAATATGCAGGGCCTGCAATTGACCGGTTTCCCGGCAGCAGGTTCACCGCCGACCATTCAGCAGGGCGCCAACCCGGTGCCGTTGAGCATTCCGGAAGGGATGATGACCGCCAAGTCCACCACCTCGGGCACCATGGTCGCCAACCTGAAATCGACCCATAAGGTGCCGGATAACAAGACGTTCGATCCCGCCAAGCAGGATTCCTACAACTACGTCAACTCGATTACCGCCTATGACTCGCTGGGCAATGTGCACAATATCAATGCCTACTTTGTGAAGACCTCCGACAACAACTGGCAGGTGTATACCCAGGAAGGCAACATCCCCGGCTCCCCGGTGACGGATGCCGGTACGATGGCGTTCGATACCAGCGGCAACCTGGTCAGCACCACCAGCAAGCAGGGCACCACCGGCGAATTCAGCATGCTGATCCCGATGTCCGCCACCAACGGCGCCCCGGCGCAGAACTTCAGCCTGAGCTTTGCCAAGAGCATGCAGCAGAGCGTCAGCAGCGACTCGGTCAGCAAGGTGTCGCAGGACGGGTATACCGCCGGTGAGTACACCAACTTCCAGATCAATAATGACGGTAGCGTCGTGGGGATCTATTCCAACCAGCAAACCCAATTGCTGGGCCAAATCGTATTGACCAACTTCTCCAACCCGGAAGGCTTGTCCTCACAGGGCGATAACGTGTGGCAGGAAACCGGCGCGTCTGGCCAACCGCGTGTAGGGCTGGCGGGCAGCGGCGGTTTCGGCAAGCTGACCAGCGGTGCGCTGGAAGCCTCCAACGTCGATCTGAGCCAGGAACTGGTGAACATGATCGTCGCACAGCGTAACTACCAGTCGAACGCCCAGACCATCAAAACGCAGGACTCCATCCTGCAAACGCTGGTCAGCCTGCGCTAATAGGATTGATTTATGGATCACGCGATTTATACCGCGATGGGCGCAGCGCGACAGACGCTGGAACAGCAGTCCGTTACCGCCAACAACCTGGCCAACGCATCGACGCCGGGCTTTCGTGCTCAACTTTCGGCGCTGCGTGCCGTGCCGGTGGACGGGCCCAGCCTGCCGACGCGTACGTTGGTCACCGCGTCGACGCCGGGTGCCGACATGAGCCAGGGGGCGCTGAACTACACCGCGCGCCCGTTGGACGTTGCGTTGCAGCAGGACGGTTTTCTGGCGGTAAGCCTGCCGGACGGCGGCGAAGCCTACACCCGCAACGGTAACATCCAGATCTCGTCCGCCGGGCAGTTGACGGTGCAGGGTAGGCCGCTGATGGGCGATGGCGGGCCGATTGAAGTGCCGCCGTCGGCAGAGATCACCATCGCGGCCGACGGCACCATCTCGGCGCTGAACGCCGGCGATCCGCCGAACACCATCGCCCAGATAGGGCGGTTGAAGCTGGTGAAGGCCAATGCGCGTGAAGTGATGCGCGGCGACGACGGGCTGTTTCGCCTGACGCCGGAAACCCAGCAGCAACGCGGCAATCAGTTGCAGAACGATCCGCTGGTGCGGGTGATGCCGGGTGTGCTGGAGGGCAGCAACGTCAAGCCGATGGAAACCATGGTCGACATGATCGCCAACGCCCGTCGCTTTGAAATGCAGATGAAGGTCATCCACAGCGTGGATGAAAATGAACAGCGCGCCAACTCGTTGTTATCACTGAGTTAAGCAGCAAG
Organism: Serratia sp. 22264; assembly: GCF_052045345.1. NCBI lineage: Bacteria > Pseudomonadati > Pseudomonadota > Gammaproteobacteria > Enterobacterales > Yersiniaceae > Serratia > Serratia sp. 22264. Next base: position 1,960,565 of record NZ_JBQEOY010000001.1, on the reverse strand, counting down.
GAAATAACCCATGATCCCATCTTTATGGATTGCCAAAACCGGTCTGGATGCGCAGCAGACCAATATGGACGTAATCGCCAACAACCTGGCGAACGTCAGCACCAACGGCTTCAAACGCCAGCGTGCGGTATTTGAAGATCTGCTGTACCAGACCATGCGTCAGCCGGGCGCGCAGTCATCCGAGCAGACTACCTTGCCGTCGGGCCTGCAGATCGGTACCGGCGTGCGCCCGGTGGCGACCGAGCGTCTGCACAGCCAGGGCAACCTGTCGCAGACCAACAACAGCAAAGACGTGGCGATTAAAGGCCAGGGCTTCTTCCAGGTGATGTTGCCGGACGGCAGCCAGGCCTACACACGCGACGGCTCTTTCCAGATCGACCAAAACGGCCAACTGGTGACCGCCAGCGGTTTTCAGGTACAGCCGGCGATCACCATTCCGGCCAACGCCCTGAGCATTACCGTCGGCCGTGACGGCATCGTCAGCGTCACTCAGCAGGGGCAGACCGCCGCCCAACAGGTGGGCCAATTGACCCTGACCACCTTTATCAATGACAGCGGCCTGGAAAGCGTGGGCGAGAATCTGTACCAGGAAACCGAAAGTTCCGGCGCGCCGAACGAAAGCACGCCAGGGCTGAACGGCGCGGGCCTGCTTTATCAGGGCTACGTGGAAACCTCGAACGTCAACGTGGCTGAAGAGCTGGTCAACATGATCCAGACCCAGCGCGCCTACGAGATCAACAGCAAAGCGGTATCAACGTCCGATCAGATGCTGCAAAAACTGACGCAACTGTAATTGACGGGCGCCGCCGGTGCGCCCGTCACCCTATTTCGTGAAACAAAGGCGAGACCCGTGGTAACCACATATCTGATGGCAAACGCGCCGCAGCAAGGAAAGCGCTGGCTGGCGGCGATGGCGATGCTGACGCTGAGCGGCTGCGCCTATATTCCGCATAAACCCCTGGTTGATGGCGCTACCACGGCGCAGCCGGCGCCGGCGGGCGCTCCGGTACCGAACGGATCGATTTTCCAGACGGTGCAGCCGATGAACTACGGCTATCAGCCGCTGTTTGAAGACCGCCGCCCGCGCAATATCGGCGATACCCTGACCATCGTGCTGCAGGAAAACGTCAGCGCCAGCAAAAGTTCCTCCGCCAACGCCAGCCGCAATGGGGCGAGCAAGTTCGGCGTCGCCACGTCGCCGCGTTATCTCGACGGCCTGCTGGGCAACGCGCGCGCCGATATGGATATCTCCGGCGACAGCACCTTTGGCGGCAAGGGCGGGGCCAACGCCAACAATACCTTCAGCGGTACCATTACCGTCACGGTCAATCAGGTACTGGTCAACGGCAACCTGCACGTGGTGGGTGAAAAACAGATCGCCATCAACCAAGGCACCGAATTTATCCGTTTCTCTGGGGTGGTTAACCCGCGCACCATCAGCGGCAGTAACTCGGTCACCTCCACCCAGGTGGCGGATGCGCGCATTGAATACGTCGGCAACGGCTATATCAACGAAGCGCAGACCATGGGGTGGTTACAACGCTTCTTCTTAAATGTCTCCCCGTTTTGAGTACAGGCTATTTTACTTGTCATTTTGCGGTTGGGCAGTGCTCGGTGCCGTCACGTACTGCGTGTACGCTCCGCCGCCTGTGCGCTGTCCGCCCCCAAACTGCCTGCGACAATAACGCCTTGTGGGTAAGGCGAATGAGGTTCCAATGTTAAAGAAATTTCTAATGGCGCTGGTGATTTGTGCGCTGAGCCTGCCGGCGACGGCGGAACGCATCCGCGATCTGGTGACGGTACAGGGCGTGCGTGACAACGCTCTGATCGGTTACGGGTTGGTGGTGGGGCTGGACGGTTCCGGCGATCAGACCATGCAGACGCCGTTCACCACCCAAAGCCTGAGCAATATGCTGTCGCAATTGGGCATTACCGTGCCGCCGGGCACCAATATGCAGTTGAAAAACGTGGCGGCGGTCATGGTCACCGCCAAGCTGCCGCCGTTCTCGCGCACCGGGCAGAACATTGATGTGGTGGTCTCCTCGATGGGCAACGCCAAAAGTCTGCGTGGCGGTACCTTGCTGATGACGCCGCTGAAAGGCGTGGATAACCAGGTTTACGCGCTGGCGCAGGGCAACGTGCTGGTGGGCGGCGCCGGTGCGGCGTCCGGCGGCAGCAGCGTGCAGGTCAATCAGCTGGCGGGGGGACGCATCAGCAACGGTGCGACTATCGAGCGTGAATTGCCGACCACTTTCGGCAACGGCGGGGTGATTAACCTGCAACTGAATAACGAAGACTTCACGCTGGCGCAGCAGATCAGCGACGCCATCAACCGCCAGCGCGGCGGCGGCACCGCCTCACCGCTGGATGCCCGCACCATTCAGGTATTGGTGCCACAGGGCAACAGCTCGCAGGTGCGTTTCCTGGCGGAAATTCAGAACATCAACGTCAGCGTCGGGGCGATTGACGCCAAGGTGATCATCAATTCACGCACCGGATCGGTGGTGATGAACCGCGACGTGATCCTGGACTCCTGTGCGGTGGCGCAGGGCAACCTGTCGGTAGTGGTGGATCGGCAAAATACCGTCAGCCAGCCGAACACGCCGTTTGGCGGCGGGCAAACCGTGGTGACGCCAAATACCCAGATTTCGGTGCAGCAGCAGGGCGGTTCGTTGCAGAAGGTGAACGCCAGCGCCAATCTGAACAATGTGATCCGTGCGCTCAATGCGCTGGGCGCTACGCCGATCGATCTGATGTCGATCCTGCAGGCGATGCAAAGCGCCGGCTGCCTGCGCGCCAAGCTGGAAATCATCTGATGGCCGGCGATCTGATGGCGATGTCGGGCGCCGCCTATGACGCCCAGGCGCTGAACGGCCTGAAACGCGACGCAGCGGCCGATCCGCAGGGCAACCTGAAGCAGGTGGCGCAGCAGGTTGAAGGCATGTTCGTGCAGATGATGCTGAAAAGCATGCGCGCCGCGCTGCCGCAGGATGGGGTGCTGAGCAGCGATCAGTCGCGGCTCTACACCTCGATGTATGACCAGCAGATCGCCCAGCAGATGTCGCAGAAGGGGCTGGGGCTGGCCGATATGATGGTGAAACAGATGGCCAATGCCAACGCCGTTCCGAGCGAAACGGCGGGGATGTCGCCGATGGCGTTAGATAACGAAGTGCTGCAAACGCTGCCAAATCAGGCGCTGGAACAGATGATTCGCCGTGCGGTGCCGAAAGCGCCGACGGCCGCGCCGCTGTCGCTCAACAGCGGCAACTTTGTCGCCCGTTTGTCGATCCCGGCACGCGTCGCCAGCCAGCAGAGCGGCATTCCGCATCAGCTGATTGTGGCTCAGGCGGCACTGGAATCCGGCTGGGGCCAACGCGAGATCCCGACCGCCGACGGCTCGCCGAGTTACAACCTGTTCGGCATCAAGGCGGGCGGCAGCTGGGACGGCCCGGTGACCGAGATCACCACCACCGAGTTTGAGCAGGGGGCGGCGAAGAAGATCAAGGCGCGGTTCCGGGTTTATGGTTCTTACGTCGAGGCGATTGCCGACTACGTCAAGTTGCTGACCAATAACCCGCGCTACGCCGACGTGGCCGCCGCTCGCAGCCCGGAGCAGGCGGCGCATGCGCTGCAACAGGCCGGATACGCCACCGACCCGCAATACGCCAACAAGCTGGTCAGCGTGATCCAGCAGATGAAAAACGCCGGCGAGCAGGTGGTAAAGGCCTATACCCATGACCTGAAGGATCTGTTCTAGTTTTCGGGTGCGGCATGTAACGCCCCTACGCGATAAGCAGTATTAAAACGTAGGAATTCAGCATGCTGAACCCGGTTTTTCCTCTCAAGTTTCCTCCGTTTTTGCCGATAACACAGACAGGCTGGGCGAATGGCTCGGCAGATTCATTGACTCCTGTGGGCCACCGGCGCCGCAGTAAAAGGAACTTCTATGTCCAATAGCTTAATCAATACTGCCATGAGCGGGCTGAATGCGGCGCAGGTGGCGCTCAGCACCGTCAGTAACAACATATCCAACTACAACGTGGCGGGCTACAACCGTCAGACGGCGATCCTGGCGCAAAACGGCGGCATGAGCACTATGAGCGGCTTTATTGGCAACGGCGTCACCGTCACCAGCGTCAACCGGGAATATAACCAGTTCATCACCAGCCAGTTGCGCGGTGCGCAGAGCCAGGCCGGGGCGCAGAACGCCTATTTCGAAAAAATCTCGCAGATTGATAACCTGTTGGCCAGCAAGACCAACACCTTGTCGACCAACATGCAGGACTTCTTCAGCAACCTGCAAAATCTGGTCAGCAACGCCGGTGATGACGCCGCGCGCCAGACGGTGCTGGGCAAGGCCAATGGCCTGGTCAATCAGTTCAACAATACCGACAAGTACCTGCGCGACATGGACAGCGGCGTGAATCAGCAGCTCAGCGACAGTGCGCAGCAGATCAACAGCTACAGCCAGCAGATCGCCAAACTGAACGAAGAGATCACCCGTCTGCGCGGCAGCGGCGGCGAGCCCAATGCGCTGCTGGACCAGCGCGATCAGCTGGTTACCGACCTGAACAAAGTGGTTGGCGTCCAGGTGACTCAGCAAGACGGCGATGCCTACACCGTCTCTTTCGCCAACGGCCTGACGCTGGTGCAGGGCAACAATGCTTACCAGGTCGCGGCGGTGCCCACCAGCGGCGATCCTTCCCGTCTGACGATGGGGTATGACCGCGGTAACGGCGCCAGCGAAATACCGGAAGGCCAAATCACCGGCGGCAGCGTCAGCGGGGTGTTGAAATTCCGCAGCGAATCGCTGGACAGCGCCCGAAATCAACTGGGGCAACTCGCGTTGGCGATGGCTGACAGCTTTAACCAACAGCACCGCGCCGGGTTCGACCTAAACGGCGATGCCGGCACGGATTTCTTCAGATTTGGCGGCGCCCGCGCAGTGGACAACAACCGCAATACCGGCGATGCCGCGCTGTCGGTGTCCTACACCGATACCAGCAAGGTGAAGGCCAATGATTACCGGGTAGAATTTGACGGCAGCAACTGGCAGGTGAGCCGCCTGCCGGATAACGTCAAGGTTAATGCCACGGCGGGTACTGACGCCGCCGGCAACCCGACGTTGAGTTTTGATGGCCTGAAAGTCGGCATTGACGGCACTGCGCAAAAGAATGACAGCTTCACCGTCAAGCCGGTCAGCGACGTGGCGGGCAGCCTGAAGGTCGCCATCACCGATTCCGCCAACATCGCTGCCGCAGGCAAAGATGACAGCGGCCGAGGCGACAATGAAAACGCCAAGAAGCTGCTTGATCTGCAAACCCAAAAATTGGTGGACGGCAAGGCCACCTTCAGCGGCGCTTACGCCAGCCTGGTCAGCAGCGTCGGCAATCAGACCGCATCCGCCAAGGTGACCGCCACCTCGCAGGGCAACATCGTCAAGCAGTTGGAAAACCAACAGCAGTCGATTTCGGGCGTCAACCTGGACGAAGAATACGGCGAGCTGCTGCGCTTCCAGCAATATTATATGGCGAACTCGAAGGTGATTCAGACCGCCAGCACGCTGTTCGATACGTTGCTGAATATCCGTTGATTTTCATTTTAACCGGAGCCCCGGCGGCTCCGGCCGCTGATTTTGAGGAACCCGCACCATGCGCATGAGCACCAGCATGATGTACCAGCAGAACATGACCGGCATTACCGGTAATCAGTCGTTGTTTATGAAGGCGGCAGAACAGCTTTCCACCGGCAAAAAAGTCAGCAACCCGTCCGACGATCCGCTGGCGGCGTCGCAGGCGGTGATGCTGGCCCAGTCCCAGTCGGAAAACACCCAATATGCGCTGGCGCGCACCTTTGCCCGCCAGAGCGTGTCGATGGAAGAGACGGTGCTGGCCGGAGCGACCAGCACCATTTCGGACATGAAAGCGCTGATCGTCAATGCAGGCGGCACCAAAAGCGACAACGATCGCGATTCGCTGGCTACCCAGTTACAGGGGCTGAAAGACCAATTGCTTAACCAGGCCAACAGTACCGACGGCAATGGCCGCTTTATGTTCGGCGGTTTTGAGAATGACAAGCCGCCGTTTGCGAACAACGGCGGCTCGGTCAGCTATGTGGGTGGCAATACGCCGGTCGAGCAGAAAGTGGATGCCAATCGCATCATGACGGTCGGCCATACCGGCGATACGGTATTCATGTCGTTGACCAGCAACCCCAAGCCGGAGCCGGATGGCAGCGCATCGGTGTCCAACGTGTTCGAAAGCATCGATATCGCGCTGAAAGCGTTGAAAACCCCGCTTGACGGGGCGGACGACGCCACCAAACAGCAAGTGAACGACGCGATGGCCAAGGCCAATCGCGGGTTGGACAACTCCTATAACAAGGTGCTCAGCGTACGTGCCGAGTTGGGCAACCAACTGCAGGAAATGGATACGCTGGACAGTATTGGCAAGGATCGCGACATGATCAACCAAACGCAAATGAGTGCGTTGGTGGATGCCGATCTGACCGAGTCGATTTCCAGCTACTTCATGCAGCAGGCGGCTTTGCAGGCATCGTACAAGACCTTTGGTGATATGCAGGGGATGTCGCTGTTCCAAATGAATCGTTAAGAGCACTACCCCGTTGCCTGACCGCGACGGGTTTCCCTTTAGTGCGCTTAGAAAATGCCCTCTCCTCCCCGCGGGGAGGGAGGCTTCTTGAAACCGGGCGCACTGTTGGGCACGTCACTCTTTCTCCCACAATAGGCTTGAGTGACGTGCCTTTTTTTTCTCCGCCATTCTCTTTCTATTTACGCTAATCGTTAGCGGAAGGGCACACCGCGATCGCGGCTGGCGTCTTTATTGCATTGACCGCCTATATTGACAAAGGCTGAGGCCGCTGCAGTGCCAATCGCACTGCCGTTACGGCTGGCCAGGGCGCCGGCCATGGCAATGGCGCCGGTCACCACCGCGCCGGTACAAGGATCCTGAAATAGCCCATAGTCTTTCGCCGCCCAATTAGGCTGGAAGCCGTTCGCCTGCGCGCCGTAGGAGCTTGGGCCATAGTCGCGATCCCGGTCGCCGCCGTTATTGCCGTCACCGGCGCCGCCAATCCGTTGCATTTCTTCTCTGGTCAGTTCTCTCAGCATAGGTCGATCTCCTGTTAACGCGACTTAGCGTTATTTTTAGGGTTGTTATTTTCGATTTGGGGTTTGCGGCTCTCATTTAGCAGCCACCGTATTGGCTTATAGAGGCACTCGGCCAACTTCAATGAGCCAAATAAGGTAAACGGGATGATGACAAAACTATCGACGCCAGGCGGCAGAGCAAATAAACCCCAGGAAAAACCCAGCGTGTTTAAAATAGTGCTCATGATCAAAAGGGCGATGCCGCTGATGAATAAATCACTCAGCTGAAATTTTATCTTCATATTTACACCGATTATATTTTAGTGAGGCTTGCAGCGTGCTGGCTGCAAGGTTGTTTTTAATATAACACTGGGGAAATAAGGTGGGAAATCGATTTTTCTTGTCAGTGAATAAATAAGAGGTGTGAGTAAATTAAATCGTTAATGTATTATTTTTAAATTTAACGCAGCAGCCAGAGTGATGTGGCGCGTTATTCCCTTCCTAAGAATAAAGTACACCGGCACAGTTTGCCGGCGAGTGATGAGTGTGGGTCCCGGGCTGCCGATGCGGCGCAGCGTCGAATGACGTTGCAGAAGCCGGATAGGGGCGCAACCCGGAATTTTTGCTATAGGTCCTGCGCGATTATTTCTTTTTCTTCACCACTTTCCATTTCTCGCCATCGCTGGTCTCGGTGAAGGAAACTCTAAACTTGTTGCTTTTCCAGTGGGTCAAACCGAATAATCGGCGTGCCTTGCGGTTGCTTTTCGATTTAATCATGATATCACTCCTGTTGTTATCAGAGGTCAACGCTTCGCCCTGCAGCCAGCTGCCAGGCCGGGCGCATGTTTTTTATGATGTACAGGGTCCTGCACGTAATTAATAAATACGTGGGTTAATCATTCAGTGGTTTAATAATTCGCCTATTGGATTTTTATGCCCTTTTCTCCAAAAGTTAATGGTCGATTATATTTTGTCGATGGGTCTATTCTAGGTCGGGTATTTTTTTATTCAAGCCGTGACGGACATTTGGACCTTAATCTGGACAAAAGGGCTTTATCACGCTTTTGTCCCGGTAAAGCCGGTTTATTGCCATTTTGTCTTGTGGCGGGCGGGGGCGTTGTGAGTAGCCGGTGGGGATTCAGAAAGCCATGCCGCCGATAACGCCTGCCAACTGGTCGAAGAATTCGCCGAACAGATGCTCGCAGAACGGCGCCAGCATCGGCATCATCATGCCGATGGTCATAATGCCGATGGTCATGGTGACCGGGAAGCCAATGACGAACACCGACAGCTGCGGCGTCATGCGGTTGAGCAGGCCGAGCGCCATGTTCAGCGTCAGCAGCAGGCAGATCAGCGGCAGCGCCAGCATCATGCCGTTGATAAAAATCAGCGAGCCTACCTGGGTCAATGCCAGAAAACCGTTGCCGTTCAGCGGGGCGGGCTGGATCGGTAGGGTGTGGAAGCTGTCGGCCAGCAGGGAAATCAGCCACAGGTGGCCGTCAAAGCTCAAAAACAGCAACATCGCCAGCAGATTGAGCAGCCGCGCCAGCACCGGCGTGTTCGGTCCGCCGCTGGGATCGAAGAAGGTGGCGAAGGACAGGCCCATCTGCATGCCGATCACTTCGCCGGCCAGGCGTATCGCCGCAAAGGCGAACTGCATGGTCAGCCCGAGCGCCACGCCAATCAGGATTTGCTGGGCCGCCAGCCACAAACCTGCGGCGGAGAAAATGGGAACGGCGCTGGTGGGTAGCCCGGGGGCGATCAGGATGACAATCAGCCCGCCGAGGCCGATTTTCACCTTTTTGCCGATTTGTTTTTCGCTGAACACCGGCGCGGTGCTGATCAGCGCCAGAATGCGCAGCAGCGGCCAGAAATAGTGGCTAAGCCAGACGCCGAACTGTGCGCTGTCAACGGTGAGCATGGCTAACCAATCAGATTCGGCAGGTTGCTGAACAGCGTGCGCATATAATCCAGCAGCAGGTTCAGCATCCACGGCCCGGCAACCACGATAGTGGCGACCACCGCCAGAATTTTGGGAATGAACGACAACGTCATTTCGTTGATCTGGGTGGCGGCCTGCAGCAGGCTGACCACCAGGCCGCTGACCAGCGCGGCGAGCAGCAGCGGGGCGGACAGCGCCAGCGCCACTTTCATCGCCTCGGTGCCCAGCGCCATGACCGATTCGGGTGTCATTGTGAGTTCCTCAGTGGCTGCGTAGCGGCCACCTGAATAAATTTACGAATAAAAACTCTGCGCCAGCGAGCCGAGCAGCAATTGCCAGCCGTCCACCAACACAAACAGCATCAGTTTGAACGGCAGTGAAATGGTGGCGGGCGGCACCATCATCATCCCCAGCGCCATCAACACGCTGGCGACCACCAGATCGATAATCAGAAACGGAATAAATACCGTGAAGCCGATTTGGAACGCGGTTTTCAGTTCGCTGGTGACGTAAGCCGGCAGCAGAATGCGCATCGGCACCGCTTCCGGCCCGGCCAGCGGCGGCTGGTTGGCGAGCCTGGCGTACAGCGCCAGATCGGTTTCACGCGTCTGGCGCAGCATAAACTCGCGCAGCGGTTGGGAACCTTTATCCAGTGCCGCGTCCAGGCTGATTTTGTCCTGGCTGAACGGCAGATAGGCGTCCTGATAGACCTTGTCGAAGACCGGCGACATGATGAAAAAGGTCAGGAACAGCGCCAGCCCGAGCATCACCTGATTCGGCGGCGCCGAGGGGGTGCCGAGCGCGTTGCGCAGCAACCCGAGCACGATGATGATGCGGGTGAAACTGGTCATCATCAGCAGCATGGCGGGCAGGAAGCTGAGAGACGTCAGCAGCACCAGCGTCTGTACCGGCAGCGACCAGCTTTGGCCGCCGTCGGCGAGCGGTTGGCTGATCAGGCCGGGCAACTGTGCCAACGCCGCCGGGCTGACAAGCAGCAGGGTGGCAGCCAGCCAGGGCATATTCTTCCCGCTTCGATAAAGCGAAGCGACACAATGAGCGAGGGGTTTCATGCCGATTTTTCCGGACGTTTCAGAACTTTTTGCATCAGTTGGCGAAAGTCAGCCGGCGCGGCGTCAACTGCTTCGCTATCCTGCGCTGGAGCCGGCAGCGTATGCAACGGGGTGATTTGTTGCGCGGTCACGCCCAGCACCAGCAGGGTGTTATCCACTTCAATCACCACCACCCGCTCACGCTGCCCGACCTGGCAACTGGCGCGCAGGTTGAGCAGTTTGCTGTTGCGCGCCTGAGGGGCAAACCCCAGGCGGCGGAACAGCCAGCCGGCCAGCAGGATCAACAGCAGAATGCCGCCCAGCGCAGTGCTGACTTGCGTCAGCACCGAGCCGGCCGGCAGTGCCGGTGCAGCGGGTTGCAGTGTGCCCTGGCCGGGCACGGCGGTACCTGGGTTCATCAGCGGCTCAGGCGGCGCATACGTTCGGAGGGAGTGATGATGTCGGTGATGCGTACGCCGAACTTGTCGGCCACCACCACCACTTCGCCCTGGGCGATCAGGTAGCCGTTGATCAGAATGTCCAGCGGTTCACCCGCCAGCCCGTCCAACGCCACCACCGATCCCTGCGACAGGCGCAGCAGCTCTTTGATGGTCATTTTGGTGCGGCCCAATTCCACGGTCAGCTTGACCGGGATATCCAGGATCAGATCGATATCCTGCAGGCTGCCGACGGCATCCTGCGCCTCCAGCGACTTGAATACCGCGTCGGTTGCGGACGTTTTTTCGGTCGCTTGCTGTTCGTTAAACGCATCAGCCCACAGATCGTCCACGGATTCCTTTCCTTCGCCAGACGGTTGCTTAGGATCACTCATTTGGGCTGTTCCTCACTCAGAGCATTCAAAATAGGGTTAATCAAATGTTCAACACGCAGGGCGTACTGCCCGTTTAACGTGCCATATTGGCTGGTCAGAACCGGTACGCCGTCCACGTGGGCGATCAGGCGTTCCGGTTTATCGATCGGTAATACGTCACCCGGCTGCAGCTTCAGGATTTTTGACAGCCGCATCGGGATATCGACGAAGTTGGCAATCAGCTCCAGCTCGGAATGTTGCACCTGCTTCACCAGCGTTTCACGCCACTGGCTGTCTTCCTGCCGCGAGTTTTCCAGCGGCGGGTTGGTCAGCAGTTCGCGCAGCGGTTCGATCATCGCGAACGGAATGCAGATGTTGAATTCACCGCTCAGCGCACCGATTTCCACCTGGAACGGGGTGGTGACCACGATGTCGTTCGGCGAGGTGGTGATATTGGTGAATTTCACCTGCATTTCGGCGCGCACGTATTCCACATTGATCTTGTAAATCGCGCTCCAGGCGTCGCCATAGGCATCCAGCGCCAGGCGCAGCATGCGTTTGATCACCCGCTGTTCGGTTGGCGTGAACTCGCGGCCTTCCACTTTGGTCGGAAAACGGCCGTCGCCGCCGAACAGGTTATCGACGGCGATAAACACCAGGCTCGGCGCGAACACGAACAGCGCGGTGCCGCGCAACGGGTTCAGGTGCACCAGGTTGAGGTTGGTGGGCACCGGCAGGTTGCGGGCGAATTCGTGATACGGCTGGATCCTGATCGGGCCGACGGTGATGTCCGGGCTGCGTCGCAGCAGGTTGAACAACCCCATACGGAACTGCCGGGCAAAACGTTCATTGATGATTTCCAGCGCGTGCAGCCGTTCGCGCACCACTCGGCGCTGGGTGGTCGGATCGTAAGGCTTGACCTCGCTCTCGTTGCTGACCACCGCTTCGGGTTCATCCCCCGCGCTGTCGCCGTTGAGCAAGGCGTCGATCTCTGCCTGTGAAAGAATGCTGTCGCCCATAGTGATTACCGCAATATGAAGGCGGTGAACAGCACGTCGCTGACCACCTGCTTCGGTTGTCCCTTAACCAGCGGCGGGCTAAGCACGTCCTTAATCTGCGCCACCAGTTGCTGTTTCCCTTGTTCACTGCTCAGTTGGCCCACTTCCTGACGGGAGAGCAGCATCAACAGGCGGCTGCGTACTTCCGGTAGAAAATCGTTCAACTGGCGGCGGGTGTTTTCGTCCGGTAAGCGCAACGTCAGGCCGATATACAACACGCGATCGGGGTTGTTATCCGGCGTAACCAGATTGACGGTAAAAGTATCCAACGGCATAAACACCGGCGCTGCCGGCGGCAGTGCTTTGGCGGCGGGTTGAGCGCCGTCTTTGTGTTGTTTCAGTTGCCACCAGCTGTAGCCTGCCGCGCCGCAGGCGAGGACGGTAATCAACACCAGCAGGATGACCAGGAGGGGGCGTTTCGGTGCTGCCGGTAGGGTGTTTTGAGACATAGCTAAATCAAATTCCTGTAGTGACACCCGAGAGTCTACGAACCGCTGCCGGGCATAGCGCGCGCAAAAGCCTCACGCATGACATGTAAAGGTATTATCGCGCCTATTCCGGTGTGCAATAGCCAGAATAGGCGGGGAAAAACGTGCCAGCTTGAACGTTTGCCGCCGCTCAGGCGAAAATATCAACGCCGCTGACGGCGCGGGCCATCGCCTGCAATTGCGTCGGGGCGATGAGGGTTTCGGCGGCCAGATCGCTCTCGCCGTGGCTATCGCGGTAGGCCGGTCGGCCCCGATCGTCCGCCGTCTGCTGCTGTGGCTGTTGCCACTGCGGCGTGGGCTCGCCGCCAACGCTGCTTTGCCCCAGATTGATGCCGCTTTCCGCCAGGGCATGGCGCAGTTGCGGCATTGCGGCTTCCACCGCGGCGCGCACCTGGCCGTGCGCTGAAGCGATGTGCAACTGCGCCTGGCTATCGTCCAGTTTGAGGGTGATTTGCAGCGCACCCAGTTCCTGCGGGTGCAGGCGCAGTTCGGCGCTTTGCTGACCGTTGCGATGGAACATCAGTACCTGCTGGTTCAGCGCCTGTTGCCACTCCGGGCTGCCAAGTTGGGCGTTCAATTGCGGCGTCGGCGGGGCGGTGACCAGGGCAGCGCTCGACGTTGTCGCCACGACCGGGCTGACGACCGGCGGTACCATCAGGTGATTGACCGGTGCCTGAGGCTGGGTATCGGCGCTGAATTTTAGCGGCGCTGCATCCGGTTGGTCATGGGGGGCCGCGATTGGCTGCGGGCCGTCGGTGTGCGCGTCAAGGTTCAGCGGTTTTTCGGTCACTGGCGACGTGGCTTTTGGGGGCGGCGTCATCGGGATGCCTGCGGCATTGGGCTGTTGATTCAGCGCGACGCTCAGCAGGGCGGCGGGGTGTGCCGGGTCCTGTTCGCTTTCAAGGTTTAGCCCCGTTGCGGACGCGATCGGCGCGGCAGGGGTAACGGCCAGCGGCAGCATGGCGAACAGTGCCTGCAGCGTGGCGGCGTCTATTTCACCTGCGGGGCGCAAGACGGCATCCGTTTTTTTATCTTGTGTCTTGTCATCGCCGCCCGCCGCGACTGGCGACTGGGTGTCGCTTAACAAGGTGGGCGCCAACAGCCCATCGCGTTCACTGAAGGCGGCGAGCAGTGGGTTTAGCGGGTTGCGGCTCAGCGCCGGCGTGTTGTCATCTTCTGCACTCAGTAGCGCCGGCGGCAGCTTGCCCTCATCTTTGTCGGCTGGCAGTGTACGTGCGCCGAGCAGCAGGGCAAAAGCCGAAGACAGCTGCGAGTCATCCATCGGCAACTGCGCGTCCGGCAGCACGCCGGCATCGCCAGGCGCTATGCTGCCCGGCAAGGCATTCAGGTTCATGGGTGTAGATTCCTTTGTGAACTGCGTTGAGCGAACTCGTCCATCAGTTTTTGATCCCGTTTGTTCTCCACCTGCCGTTCCGCACTTTGGGCGCGGGTATGCAGAGTGTCGAAGGCGTTCAGCCGCTGCTGTTTGTCCTGCCACTGTTTCATTGCGTGGTCTACCTTCTGGCCCCACTGCATCAGTTGCCGGCGATGCTGATCGATGGCCTGCTCCAGCGTGCCGATAAACTGCTGGTAGTTTTGCCAGTGCGAAGAGTCCATTCCGTCACTCAACTGGTGATTCAGCTTCTGGCGGTACTCGTCTTGATAATTGAGCAACATGGAAAGCTGTTGTTCGGCCGCCTGTTGCGCTTTGCGCACCTGGCCCAACTGTTGCGTAGCCTGTTCCACCGCATCCTGAGCCAGATCGCGCAGGGTAATCAGAGGTGACTGTGGTTTCATCGGGTTCAGCCTTTTGTGACGTTAAACGATCAACTGCTGTAACTGTTGGCAGGCGTCGTCGTAACCGCTGCGTTCAAAAATGCCCTGCTGCAGATAGGCTTCCATCAGCGGGTACAGCGTCATGGCCTTATCCAGCAGCGGATCGCTGCCCGCTACGTAGGCACCGACGCTGATCAGATCGCGGTTACGCTGGTAACTGGCCAGCATCTGTTTGAAATTGCGCACCCGGCGGTAGTGTTCTTCGTCGATAAGCGAGGTCATGGCGCGGCTGATAGAGGCTTCGATGTCGATCGCCGGGTAATGGCCTGCCTCCGCCAGCCGACGCGACAGCACCACGTGGCCATCGAGGATGGCGCGCGCCGAGTCGGCTATCGGATCTTGCTGGTCATCGCCTTCGGTCAGTACGGTATAAAACGCGGTGATCGACCCACCGCCGCTGATGCCGTTGCCTGCACGCTCCACCAGCGCCGGCAGTTTGGCGAACACGGAGGGCGGATACCCTTTGGTGGCCGGCGGCTCGCCGATAGCCAGCGCGATTTCACGTTGCGCCATGGCGTAGCGGGTGAGCGAGTCCATAATCAACAGCACGTGCTGACCGCGATCGCGGAAGTCCTCGGCGATGCGTGTGGCGTAAGCGGCACCCTGCATACGCAACAGCGGCGAGACGTCCGCCGGGGCGGCGATCACCACCGAGCGCGCGCGGCCTTCGGTGCCGAGGATATTCTCGATAAAATCTTTGACTTCGCGGCCGCGTTCGCCGATCAGGCCGACGACAATCACGTCGGCCTGGGTATAACGCGCCATCATGCCTAACAAGACGCTTTTACCGACGCCGGAGCCGGCAAACAGCCCCATGCGCTGGCCGCGCCCGACGGTCAGCAAGCCGTTGATGGTGCGCACGCCGACGTCCAGCACCTGTTCGATCGGCGTGCGTTGCAGCGGGTTGAACGGGGCGGTGATCAACGGCGCGCGATAGCCGGTTTCCGGCGCGGGCAGGCCGTCGAGCGGTTTGGCGCTGCCGTCCAGCACCCGGCCCAGCAGCGCCGGGCCGAGCGGCAGTTGCTTGCCGGCGCTTTGCCCTTCCGGCGCAACGCGGGCGTAAACCCGTGCGCCGGGCACGATGCCTTCCACTTCTTCCAGCGGCATCAGGAACAGCCGCTGGCCGTTAAAACCGACCACTTCGCTTTCCACTTCCTGCACCTCACCGCCGTTGTGACGTTCGATCAGGCAGGTGGCGCCGATCGGCAATTGCAAGCCGGTGGCTTCCAGTACCAACCCGGTGGCGCGTGTCAGGCGGCCGTAGCGGCGAACCGTAGGCGTGCAAGCGATGCGTTTTTCCAGCGTATCCAGCGAGGACAGCCAGCGGCCGAGGCGAGCGGTCATTACACGTCTCCCGGTGCAGCCAGGCGGCAGAGTTCGTGCCAGCGCGTCGCCAGGCTGGCATCGAGATCGCCTTCTTCGGCGCTGACCTTGCAGCCGCCGGGGTGCAGTTGACCGTCCGCCAACAGCCGCCAGCCGTGCAGGCTGAGCGTGGCCCCCAGTTGCTGTTCGATACGCTGATAGTCGTCCGGGTGCACGCGCAACTGCGGCTTGCCGCTGAACATCGGCTCTTGCTGGATCAACTGCTGGATCTGCGCCAGCAGGGCGGTACCGTCGCATATCGGCGGTTGACCGAGCACCTGTTTGGCGGCGGTCAGCGCCAACTGCATCAAACGCGAAGCGATCACGCTGTCGAGCGCATCGAGCGTGTGCTGAAACTCGGTGATCAGTTGCTGCCAGTGTGCGGTCAGCGGCTGTTGTTGCTGCTGCGCCTCCAGCAAACCCTGCCGGCGCCCCTCTTCCATACCGGCCTGGAGACCCGCTTCATAGCCCTTTTGCTGGCCGTCGGCATAACCCAACTGTTGGCCTTGCTGCTCCGCTTGCAGGCGCAACTGGAGCAACTGCTGTTGCCGATCGGCGCTGTCGTCTGGCGACAGGGTGTCCGTTTCAATGGGCAGCAAAGGCTCGATCGGCGGTTTGGGTTCCAGCAGATCGTTGAGCGACCAGGGCTGCCAGGGCAGGGTGTTAATGCGATCAGACATAGGTGTCCTCGCCACCGCCGATAATCATTTCGCCGCTCTCCGCCAATCGGCGCACAACCAGCAGGATGGCTTTCTGTTCGTTCTCCACCTGCGACATGCGCATCGGGCCACGGTTGGCCAGATCGTCGCGCAGAATGTCGGCGGCGCGTTGCGACATGTTTCTGAGGAACTTCTCGCGCAACGGCTGTTCCGCGCCTTTGAGCGCAACCAGCAGCGATTCGCCTTCCACTTCCTGCAACAGGCGCTGGATGCTGCGGTCGTCGACTTCCACCAGATTTTCGAACAGGAACATCTCGTCGATGATCTTCTGGGCCAGCTCGCCGTCGTATTCGCGCATGGCGTCGATAACGGCTTCTTCCTGCTGGGTTTTCATCAGGTTGATAATCTCGGCTGCGGTGCGTACGCCGCCCATCTTGCTGCGCTTGAGGTTCTGGCCGTCGAGCAGGTTGTTCAGCACCTCGGTCAGTTCCGCCAACGCCGCCGGTTGCACACCGCCGAAGGTGGCGATGCGCAGCATCACGTCGTTGCGCAGGCGTTCGTCGAACAGCGCCAGAATATCCGCCGCCTGGCCGCGCTTCAGATGGACCAGAATGGTAGCGATGATTTGCGGATGTTCGTCGCGGATCAGATCGGCGGCGCTCATCGGCTCCATAAAGTTGAGGGTTTCCATGCCGGTGGTGGTCTCGCGCGATTCGAGAATGTCCTCCAACAGGCTGGAGGCACGCTCTTCACCCAGGGCTTTGACCAGCACCGAGCGCAGGTAGTCGCTGGCATTGACGCTCAGCGCCGCGTACTGTTCGGCATCGTCTTCGAACTCGCGCAGGACTTCGCCCAGCTGTTTGTGCGAGACCTGGCTCATGCTGGCCATGGTGCCGCTGAGCTGCTGCACTTCACGCGAGGAGAGGTGTTTGAACACCTCGGCGGCGCGGTCTTCACCCAAGGTCATCAGCAGGATGGCGCTTTTTTCGGTTCCGGTCAGACTCATAATTCGTTACTCATCCATTGGCGGATTACCAGAGCGACCACGCGCGGGTCTTTATCAGCCAGATCGCGGATCCGCTGGCTCTGGACTTCTGCACTGACGCGCTGCTGCGATTTTCTATGCTGCGCCAGCTCCTCATTGCTCGGTTTATTGTTGTCGGCCGGTTTGGCCATTGGTGCATTGGCGGCGGCGAGCGCGGCCTGTTGCACCGCCTGACGGTTTTGCAGTTGCGGGCGCACCAGCTTGCGCCACAGCAGCCAGGCCGCCAGCAAGACCAGCAGATAGCGACCGGCATCGAACAGACGATCGATAAAGTTCTGGGTTTGCCAGAACGGCAGTTCGCCACCGGTGACTTCGGTATCGGTAAACGGCGTATTGACCACGTTCAGGGTATCGCCGCGGCTGCTGGAGAAGCCCATGGATTCACGCACCAGCGATTCGATCTGCGCCAGTTGCTCTTTGCTCATCGGCAAGGGTTTGCCGTCTTTATCGACGCCGCGATAGTTGACCACTACCGCCACCGACAGCCGCTGTACCGTCCCGGCTTTCTGCTGAGTGTGGCGGATGGTGCGATCGACCTCATAGTTGGTGGTTTCATCGCGACGGGTATTCTGTGGTCCGCTGCCGTTGGCTGCAGTGCTGCGGGTTGCGGCGGCGTTAGGTTTGGCGCCGTTGGCGTTATTGCCGGCAGCAGCGTTGGCTTTGGCGGTTTCTATCGGCGCAGTCGCCGGCGCGCTGGGTTGATTGGAGAGCGCACCCGGTACGCCGCCGACCTGCGGCCCGCCAAGCTGTTCGCTCTGGCTCATTTGCTGAGAACGCACGGCGGCCTGATTCGGCAGTTGGTTCGGTTGGTATTCTTCGTCGGTTTGCTCGCGGGTGGCGAAATCGATCTGCGCGGTGACCTGGGCGTGCACGTTGGCATTGCCGACCATTGGCGCCAGAATCGCTTCGATGCGGCGTTGGTAGCGGTTTTCCACTTCGTTGGCGTATTTCAACTGGGCCGCGTTCAGATCGCGACCGGCGCCGTCAGACTGGGTCAGCAAGCGACCGGCCTGATCGACTACCGTGACGTTGCCCGGCGGCAATCCGGCCACGCTGCTCGAGACCATATAAACGATAGCGTTGATCTGGCCGTCATCCAGCGCTCGGCCGGGTTGCAGCGTCAGGGTGACGGAGGCGGAAGGGGATTTCTGTTCGCGGACAAACAGCGAAGGCTTGGGCAGCGCCAGATGCACACGGGCATTTTGTACCGGCCCCAGCGACTCGATGGTGCGGGACAGTTCGCCTTCCAGCGCACGCTGATAGTTGATCTGCTCGCTAAACTGGCTGATGCCGAATTTTTCCTGATCCAGCAATTCGAAGCCCACCGCACCGCCTTTCGGCAATCCCTGCTGCGCCAGACGCAGGCGGGTTTCATGGACCTTATCGGCCGGTATCATCAACGCAGCACCGTTTTCGGCAAACCGATAAGGGATATTCATCTGCGTCAATTGGGTAACGATGGCACCGCCGTCGCGATCGTTAAGATTGCTGTACAGCACGCGGTAATCCGGGCTTTTCGCCCATAACAGCAACGCGACCACAATGGCGATTGCCGCAGAAGCGGCGATCAGCAGTGGGATTTTCGGGTTGGCGCGCAGACGGTCCCACAGGGCTTGCAGGCCATTTTCGCGGCTTTCGGCGGCGGTTATTGAAGCACTCATTTTATCCCGTGTCCTTCAATGTCGCTCAGTATCCGGTGCAAGCCACGGCGTAGCTCCCTGCCAGGCTGATGAACGGTGTGGTTAGCGTTGTGTGGTGACAAAACAGACTCCCTGATACACATATCTTCTAAATAGCGGCGCTCCCATTTCTGGGCGTGCCATTATTTGCCCTTAAGGGCGATTTCGATGGGTCGATAAGCCGGGTTTTTTGCAGTTAATTAGCCGCTTTAGGATAAAAATGCTGTGGTAGGCTCCTCAGCATCAAAGTAGTGCCTGATGAAAACTCATCCGGCAACAGAGTCTTTATTGAGGTCACAATGGCAATTCAGGGGATTGAAGGGGTATTGCAGCAATTGCAGGCCACGGCGATTCAGGCGGGGCAGATTGACCAGGGTTCAGCGGTGCAGGGCGTCAGCTTTGCCGGCGAGTTGAAAGCGGCTATCGGCAAGATCAGCGATACCCAGCAGGCTGCGCGCAAACAGGCGCAAGACTTCGAACTGGGCGCACCGGGCGTCAGCCTGAACGACGTGATGGTCGATCTGCAAAAATCGTCCATCTCACTGCAAATGGGCGTGCAAGTGCGCAATAAGCTGGTTTCCGCTTATCAGGAAGTGATGAATATGGCGGTGTGATGGGTTGAGGTCTTTGAAATCAATCGCCTGAGTAAACGCATAAAAAACATGCTTTGTCTCAAATTGCTGAACTTATTGCTGGATTATAATCGTGCGAGTTTAAGGCATTTTAATTATCAGGTAATAAAAATGAGCAGCAAAAGCGAAAGCAGATGGCGATTTTTCAGTGTGTTAATATTGATCGTTTTAGTTGGATTGATCACTGTATTAATTAAACAAAGTTAAATAATCATTGGCCACTGCGCGTGGCCCTGCTGATTTATTTCCCCGCCAGCATCCGCATAGCGTCTTCTTCGTACAGCAGACCCATAAGCCACAGGCCGACAAGCAACACGGCAAGGGAAAGCAGCCATTTTTCGTTGAGCACCGTTGATTCACCTCTGGCGGTATTAAGGTTTGCCGATGCTATCGCACCTGACCATTTTCCGCTAACGCCGGGTGCATAAACGGTGAGTTCATTGTGCAATGATTTAATTTGCAGGATGGACATCACTCCGGGTCCTCCATCAGGCTGAGGCGATAGGGCTGGATCGCGCCGGGCTCCATGATCCGCTGGTGCCCGCGAATGGCCGTTGGCGCAAAACCGAAACGTTTGCGGAAACGCTCGGCAAACCGCGAAGAACTTTCATAACCGACGTGCTGGGAGATGGCGGATATTGGCCAATCGGTAGATTGCAGCAGCGCCAGCGCGCTGCTCATGCGCACGTCGATCATTAAATTGCGCAACGCGGTGTTTTCTAAAGAAAGTTTGCGTCTCAGCATGACTTCGCTCATTGACAGACTTTCCGCCACTTTGGCCGCCGTCCAGATGTTATGCGGATCGGTCGCCAGGCAGCGGCGTACCCGTTGCGTTAAGTCGCGCGCCTCGTTATGCATAAAGCTGATGTCGAATTGCTTTAGCCAGAGCAGGATTTCCAGCATCTTGTGGCGGATGATGATCGGCGGGAAACGGTGTTTAAACGCCATCGCCAGACTGGTGGTCTCAAAACTGTGCATCAGCGCGCTGGGCAGGTTGCGTAAGGCCAACACCGCGTCGAACGGGGGGTGAGGGGCGGTTTCAGCAGGAGTTTGCTGTGCGTGGAACAACAGAGGATCGCAGGTAAGCAACTGACAACTGAATATGCCCTCATCGGAAAGGCCATTAATAATATCCACGGTTTGCCCCCCGCCGATAATCAACAGTTCTCCCGCATGAGCCACCACTTCATGCTGTTGCCAGCGCACGCGTTTGTGGCCTTGCTGTACCAGATACAGATGAGGTTGCTCAAAATAAACTGAAGGGAATAATAATTCAGTATGCTGAATGATGTGCGCAGAGGCACCAATCCCAGGACAAAGATTAATTGTACGTTCCATCGATATTCATTTCGCAGCCATTATCTGGGAATATCTTTACGCTTTGATGGGCGTCGGAGCAACATTTTTCCATGCGTTGTGAAGCACAACGACGTGTTTTATCTATCAAAAATCAATTTCCTGCTGAACAGAAAACGTCCGTGTCGGAGTGATATTTATCCGTATCCTAGGGGCGCCGCATGCTGCGCCGCGTTAGCCGGGGCGATTATATTCGCCCCTATGGAGCCTGGGTGATAAATATGATGGGCATGAGTAATTCAAATATCATGGATTAATATCCTGAATTAATCGGGTGTAAATAGCGTATGGTGCTATTTATCCATAAAATGTCGTTATTATAACTGGCTCACCGGATTTGCGGTTCCCCTAATAGCAGGGCGCGATCGTGAAACTGACCGTAGGTGCTGTTGACCACGCTTTGACGCGTCGATTGGCCAATCAATTCTTTCAACTGGTCCATGCGGCGTTGCAACAGGCGTTTCAGCTCGTTTTCGTTGTCCAGGATCTGCTGCAGCTTATTGCGCAACAATTCCTGCAACGCCATTGATGGTCCCGCTTTGCCGGTAAAATCGGCGGTTTTCTCTACCGCCTGAACGTAGGCCAGCTCCAGCTCGACCAGGTCTTCCCATCTTTCCGTTTGCGCCAGCGCGAGCATTTGGCTGCTCAGGGCATAAATTTGCTGATACGCGGCTAGCAGTTGCTGTTGACGTTCCATTATACGGCGTCCTGAGAAGGGTGATAATTGGGACCAATCTGGCGCCAGGCGTCAGCAATATTTTCCAGCAGCTTGACCACTTCGGCGATCGCCGCTTCGTCGTTATGCAGATTGGCCTGCATCAGGCGCCGTTTCATATAGTCATACAGCGCAGCCAGATTATCGGCCATCTCGCCACCTTGATCGTGGTCGAGGCCGTTTTTCAGGCCGTTATCAATAATGTTGATGGCTTTTGATATGGCCAGCCCTTTGCCGGCGATATCACCCTGATTCATCAGAATGCGTGCGCGTAACAGGGCGCTGAGCGCCCCATCGAAAAGCATCACGATTAACTGGTGCGGGCTGGCACTCATTACGCCACTTTCCAAACTGACCTGGGCGTAGGCCTTAGTTCCGCTACGGTTATACATGCGATTTATTACCTGGTTAAAAAGTTCTTATTTGGATGAGAACTGCTGGTTTAAATAATTACTGGTGCCATTAAGTTTGGACATCATGGTATCGAGTTGAACAAACTGTTGTTTATAGCGGTCGATGGTGCTCTGAATGCTTTCTGTCACGCGGGTAATTTGCGTATTCAGGCGATCGAGATTGGTGTTGATACTCTTGGTTGCATTCTCGAGCACACCGCCGGCTTTAATATAATTTTGAATTTCATTGTGGATTTCGGTCGCCATGCCGGTATCCGTGCCATTGCCGGCAAAGAAATTCGCCACCTGGGCGGGTTTCTCGTCGATGGCTTTCTTCAGTTTCTCGTTATCGAGCTCGAGTTTGCCGGTTTTAACATTGGTGGTGATCCCCAGATTGCCCAGCCCCTTCAGCTCCGGGTTATCCTGCGCCGCGCTGAGCGCGCTTTTGATTGAGGATTGAATACCGCGCAGGGTGTTGTCGCCCAGCAGTGCGCCGTTTTTCGCCGACTGCTCTTCGCCGCTTTTCACTGGGGTAAACTTGGACAGCGAATTAAAGGTGTCCAACAGAGAGTTGTAGCTGTCGACCCAGCTTTTGATTTTATCGGCGGAGCCGGTTTTATCGTTGCTGATCACCAGGTTTTGCGGTTCATCGACCTTGGTCTTGGTTTTCAGATCGAGGGTCACGCCTTGCAGGGCATCGGCAATGGTGTTGGTGCTGCGTTGGATCTCCGTGCCGTTAACCTTGATTTTGGCATCCTGCGCAGGAACCGTCTGCTTCATGGCACCGCTGGGGATGCTGGAGTCGTAGCTCAGAATGTCGTTCAGCGCATCGTCATTATTGACCTTGATCGACATCTTGTTGCTTTCGCCGGTGGCCGAGGAGCTTAACGCCAACTGATACTTGTTATCGCCAACGCGCATGATGCTGGCGTTGACGCCCGCTTTCGCGCCGTTGATCGCATCGCGCATTTCCAGCAGCGAGGTTTGATCGTCATTCAAAGGAATATTAACGGTTTTGGCCGGGTTACCCTGGGTGATGCTGATGGTGCGGCCGCTGGCGCCGGAGGTACCGAGTTCGGCGGCCTGATCGCTAATGGCCGCCTGAGTCGTCAGGGTCTGGGACTGCGCCAACTGTTCAACTTCGACCACATAGTTGCCCGGTACCGCTTTGGCATTGGTGGTGATGGTGAACTGATCGTGGGTGCTGGCGGTGGTGTTATTAAAGAAATCAGGTTTGGCCAGATCTTTGCTTAGGGTATCAAACTTCTCCAGCGAGCCTTTCAGGGTGCCGTAAGCGGTCAGTTTTGCGTTGTAGCTGGTCTGCTGGGTGGTGTAGGGCGTCAGACGTTGCTGCTCCGCTTTGGTCAGCTTGTCCAGCAAGCCGTTGAGGTCGAGTCCTGAGCCGATGCCTAATGAACTGATCGATGCCATTCGTAATTCTCCTTAATAATGACTTTATTCGCTTTACGCGTTTATCGGCCCAGTGGAGAAAAAGTTTACTGAAAAAATAAAAAACCGATGGCGCAATAGAGGAAGGAAAAACAGCGTTATTTATGCCATTGCCCGAAAGCGAAAAAAAAATAAAAAATTTCTAAAGGTTGCAGGGGGAGGGCCGATACCTGATGGGACGGTGGTTGACGCCGTGGGCAACGAAGCCCGAACCTTTTAACCGTGATGCGAATATCGCAACTGATTCGTAAGGAAAGCATACAATGGCACAAGTAATTAACACCAACAGCCTGTCGCTGATGGCGCAGAACAACCTGAACAAATCCCAATCCACTCTGGGCACTGCGATCGAGCGTTTGTCTTCCGGTCTGCGTATCAACAGCGCGAAGGACGATGCTGCGGGTCAGGCGATCTCTAACCGTTTCACCGCTAACATCAAAGGCCTGACTCAGGCTTCCCGTAACGCTAACGACGGTATCTCTTTGGCGCAGACCACCGAAGGCGCACTGAACGAAGTCAACGACAACCTGCAAAACATCCGTCGTCTGACCGTACAGTCCCAGAACGGTTCCAACTCTTCCAGCGACCTGCAGTCAATCCAGGACGAAATCACCCAGCGTATGTCCGAGATCAACCGTATCTCTGCGCAAACCGATTTCAACGGCGTGAAAGTGCTGAGCGGCGACCAAAAGCTGACCATTCAGGTGGGTGCCAACGATAACGAAACTATCGATATCGACCTGAAAAACATCAACTCTTCTACTCTGGGCCTGGACAAGTTCAGCGTTGCGACCTCCATCGATCCTACCAAAGTGGGTGGCGCGGCGACGACTGTACCAAACGGCAAAGATATCGCCATCACCAACACCACCAACAAGCAGGCTAACGGTGCAGCACCAGCCAGCTTTATCAAAGATGACGCGACCGGCGATGTTTACGCGGTAGGTACCGATGGTAAGAACTACCTGGCCACCGTTGACAAAACCTCAGGTGACATCACTGCGATCGCAGCGACTGACACCACCGGCCTGGCCAGCACCAGCGCTACCACTACCGTTAAGCAGGAAGTGACTGCAACCGGCGCTGACGCCGCTAACCTGAAGTCTTATGACAGCGGCAAATCTTACGTTATCCAGGAAGGCACTGGCGCAAATGCCAAATACTTCAAAGCTAACGTAGACTCTGCGGGTAAAGTCAGCAAAGGCGCAGAAATGAGCACCACGCCGACCACTGAGGATCCGCTGTCTGTATTGGACAAAGCGCTGTCACAGGTTGACTCACTGCGTTCTTCTCTGGGTGCGGTACAGAACCGTTTCGATTCTGTTATCAACAACCTGAACAGCACCGTGAACAACCTGTCCGCTTCTCAGTCCCGTATTCAGGATGCCGACTACGCGACCGAAGTGTCCAACATGAGCCGTGCCAACATCCTGCAACAGGCAGGCACCTCCGTTCTGGCACAGGCTAACCAGTCTACCCAGAACGTGTTGACCCTGCTGCGTTAATCGATCTCCGCGATTAACCTGTCGTAAAGAACCCTGCTTCGGCAGGGTTTTTTTATGGTGCGCGCCCAGAAGTTAATGCATGGCGCAAATAAAGCCTATTTTGTGCGACTGTTCAGCCGATTGGCATTTTGCCCCCTACGGATAATAGCGCTGACTCTCTTATCCGCAGGTTTTAGACATAGTGAGCGATCTGTATACCGCCGAAGGCGTGATGGACAAAAATTCTCTCTGGCTGCGCTATGTTCCGTTAGTGCGCCACGAGGCGTTGCGCCTGCAAGTCAGGCTGCCCGCCAGCGTGGAGCTCGACGATCTGCTGCAGGCCGGGGGAATCGGGTTGTTGAACGCCGTTGAGCGTTATGACGCCCTGCAGGGAACCGCCTTTACCACGTATGCGGTGCAGCGCATTCGCGGCGCAATGCTCGATGAGCTGCGCAGCCGCGACTGGGTGCCGCGCAGCGTGCGTCGGCATGCGCGTGAAGTGGCACAGGTGATGCGGCAACTGGAACAGCGGCTCGGCCGCCCGGCCAGTGAAGTGGAGGTCGCGCAGACGCTGAATATCCCGCTGGATGAGTACCGTCAAATACTGTTGGACACCAATAACAGCCAGCTTTTTTCCTACGACGAATGGCGTGAAGAGCATGGCGAAAGCGCAGAGCCGCTGCTGGAAGGGCACGAAGAAGCCAACCCGCTGCATCATCTGCTGGAGGGCAACCTCCGCCAGCGGGTGATCGACGCTATCGACGCGTTGCCGGAGCGCGAAAAAATGGTGCTGACGCTGTATTACCAGGAAGAGTTGAACCTGAAAGAGATCGGTGCCGTGCTGGACGTGGGGGAATCGCGCGTCAGCCAACTGCACAGTCAGGCGATCAAGCGGCTGCGCGCCCGCCTGGCGGCCGAAAATTGAGGCGAATCAACGCTTACCCTTCAACCTGATTACCGTTGCGATAACCGGACTGCCTTATGCCAGGAATATTATTGAAAAAACGGCCGCTGAGCCGTTATTTGAAAGATTACAAACACAGCCAAACCCATTGCTCCCAGTGCGGTAAGTTATTGGATCGCATGGCGTTGGTGTTCCGAGGCAAGATCATTAACAAAGATGCCATTGCGCGCATGGACCAGCCGATTGACGATAACGTCTGGCTGAATGTGCAAAATGAGCTGACCGCGCTATGCCGTTTTTGCAGTGAGATTTCCTGCAACAGCCATCCGAGCTATTTCGATATCATGGCGTTCAAACAGTATCTGTTTGAGCAGACCGAGATGAGCCACAGCACTATCCGCGAATACGTGGTGCGTCTGCGTCGGCTGGACGAAATGCTGGTGGCGCGCAACTATCCGGCGGACAAGTTCGCCAGCAGCAATAACCATCAGCGCATTATCGAAGACTTGCCCAGCGCCGCACACAATAATTACCGCATCGCTCTGCGTAAATACGACCAATATATCGCCTGGCAGAAAAGTTACTGATCCCGTCTCCCCGGCGCGCCGGCCGGGGGTTCACCGCTTTGCGTCTCATCAAAAAGAGTGATTATTCGGCCCACATCTGATAAATCTATGCTTTGGATGTTGATACCTGTTCCCTGGGGGACGTTGTGAATCTGCAACAGCAATTGGCGCAATTCCCGCGCCTGGATTTAGTCGGCTCTGCCACACCGCTCGAAAAACTGTCTCGCCTTTCAGACTACCTTGGCCGTGAAATTTACATCAAACGTGACGACGTCACGCCGATGGCGATGGGCGGCAACAAACTGAGAAAACTGGAGTATCTTGCTGCCGAGGCCCTGAGACAGGGCGCGGACACGCTGGTGACCGCCGGTGCCATCCAATCCAATCACGTACGCCAAACTGCGGCGGTAGCGGCAAAACTCGGCCTGCACTGCGTGGCGTTGCTGGAAAATCCGATCGACACCCAAGCGGAAAACTACCTCACCAACGGTAACCGTCTGCTGCTCGGGCTGTTCAACGCCGAAGTGGTGATGTGCGAAGCGTTGCACGATCCGCAGCAGCAATTGGCCGACCTGGCGACGCGTCTCGAAGGGCAGGGTTTCCGGCCTTATGTGGTGCCGGTGGGCGGCTCCAACGCATTGGGCGCGTTGGGTTACGTGCAGTGCGCGCTGGAAATCGCCGAGCAGAGCCGGCGTAGCGGCGTTGCTTTCAGTTCGGTGCTGGTGGCTTCCGGCAGTGCCGGTACGCATGCCGGGCTGGCGGTCGGCCTTCAGCAACTGCTGCCGGAGACTGAACTGATTGGCGTTACGGTTTCGCGTAAAGTGATCGACCAATTACCCAAGGTTGAGCTGATTCAAAAAGCGCTGGCCTGCTCGTTAGGCATCGACACTCTGGCGCCGATCAAGCTGTGGGACGAGTATTTTGCGCCGCAGTATGGCATGCCCAACGAAGAGGGCACGGCGGCGGTGCAGTTGCTGGCGCAGCAGGAAGGCGTGTTGCTGGATCCGGTCTATACCGGCAAAGCGATGGCCGGCCTGATCGACGGCATTGCCCAGCAGCGTTTTTGCGACGATGGCCCGATACTGTTCATTCACACCGGCGGTGCGCCGGCGCTGTTTGCCTACCATCCGCAGGTGTGACGGCGGCTTGTTATTCCATTTTGAACTATATTTATAATGTTATATTCCTTTGTGCGACCAAACGCACTGGTAAAGTGCTGATATCAAAAAGATAAACAACAGATGGGGTGTTTATGATCTTTTCCAAAGTTCGTCGTCAATTGCTGTTGGGCGTGATGACCGTTGCGCTGACCGCCGGTTTAAGCGCACAAACCTATGCCGCCGACAATCTGCTCCAGCAGGTCAAGCAGCGCGGCACTCTGATTGTCGGGCTGGAAGGCACCTATCCGCCATTCAGCTTCCAGGGTGAAGACGGTAACCTGACCGGTTTCGAAGTGGATTTCGCCAATGCGCTGGCACAGCACATCGGCGTGAAGGCCAAGCTGAACCCGACCAAATGGGACGGTATGCTGGCATCGCTGGAGTCGAAACGCATCGACGTGGTGATCAATCAGGTGACGATCTCCGATGAGCGCAAGAAGAAATATGATTTCTCAACGCCTTATACCGTGTCCGGTATTCAGGCGTTGGTGAAGAAGGGCAACGAAGGCACCATTGCCAAGCCGGAAGATCTGAAGGGTAAAAAGGTCGGCGTTGGCCTGGGTACCAACTACGAGCAATGGCTGCGTGAAAACGTGCAGGGCGTTGACGTACGTACCTATGATGACGACCCGACCAAATACCAGGACCTGCGCATTGGCCGTATCAACGCCATTCTGGTTGACCGTTTGGCGGCGTTGGATCTGGTGAAGAAAACCGGCGATACGCTGGCGGTCGCCGGCCCGGCGTTCTCTCGTCAGGAGTCCGGCGTCGCGGTGCGTAAAAACAACCCGGAACTGTTGGCAGCGATTGACCAGGCGATTGCCGAGATGCAAAAAGACGGCACGCTGGCGAAGATCTCCGAGAAATGGTTTGGCGCGGACGTAACTAAATAATGCACGAAAGTATTCAACTGGCGCTGGATTCAGCGCCATTTTTATTGAAGGGCGCGATACTGACCCTCCAGCTTAGTCTGGGGGGCATGGCGCTCGGTTTATTGCTTGGTTTTCTGTTGGCGCTGATGCGCCTTTCGCCATTATGGCCGCTGTCGTGGCTGTCGCGTATTTATGTGTCGCTGTTTCGCGGCACGCCATTGATCGCTCAGTTGTTCATGATTTATTACGGTCTGCCGCAGTTCGGCATCGAGTTTGATCCCTTCCCGGCGGCGCTGATTGGCTTGTCGCTTAACACCGCAGCCTATACCTCGGAAACCCTGCGCGCGGCGATTTCGTCGATTGAAAAAGGGCAGTGGGAAGCCGCAGCCAGCATTGGCATGACGCGCTGGCAAACCATGCGCCGGGTGATCCTGCCGCAGGCGGCGCGCACCGCCTTGCCGCCGCTGGGCAACAGTTTCATCGGCCTGGTGAAAGACACCTCGTTGGCGGCGACCATTCAGGTGCCTGAGTTGTTCCGTCAGGCGCAGTTGATCACCTCGCGTACGCTGGAAGTGTTTACCCTGTATCTGGCGGCATCGTTGATTTACTGGGTGATGGCGACCCTGCTTTCGGCACTGCAAAATCGTCTGGAAGCCCACGTTAACCGCCAGGATCAGGAGTAACGCATGAGTGCCATCGAAGTGAAAAAACTGGTCAAGCAGTTCAACGGCCAAACGGTGCTGCACGGGATCGATCTGGAGGTTAACGCCGGTGAAGTGGTGGCGATTATCGGGCCGAGCGGCTCGGGGAAAACCACCTTGCTGCGCAGCATCAATCTGCTGGAGGTTCCGGATTCCGGCACCATTCGCGTCGGCGATATTCAGATCGACGGTTCAAAGCCGCTGAGCAAACAGAAAAAACAGGTGCGGGCATTGCGCCAGCAGGTGGGCTTCGTGTTCCAAAACTTCAACTTGTTCCCGCACCGTTCGGTGCTGGAGAACATTATTGAAGGCCCGGTCATCGTTAAGGGCGAGAGCAAAGCCGGCGCCGAACAGCGCGCCCGTGCTTTGCTGGCCAAAGTCGGGCTGAGTGGCAAAGAGTCCGCTTATCCGCGCCGGCTTTCCGGCGGCCAGCAGCAACGCGTGGCCATTGCCCGCGCTCTGGCGATGCAGCCGGAAGTGATCCTGTTTGATGAACCCACTTCCGCGCTCGATCCCGAGCTGGTGGGCGAGGTGCTCAACACCATTCGCTCGTTGGCAGAAGAGAAGCGCACCATGGTGATCGTGACGCATGAAATGAGCTTTGCCCGCGACGTTGCCGACCGCGCCATTTTTATGGACCACGGGCGCATCGTTGAACAGGGCCCGGCCAAAGAACTGTTCGCCAACCCGCAACACCAGCGCACCCAGCAATTCCTCGACAAGTTTCTGAATCAATGAGAAAGGGGGGCGTTTCGCCCCCCGACTCTCGACTAATCGATTTTCAACAATTCATTACGGGCGGCTGCGGCCAAAAAGGCGCTGCGGCTCCCATAGCCGGGATGCTGCTGCACCAGTGAATCGATGCGGTTCAGCAAGCGGTGCGGCAGGGTGATATTTATCCGTTCCGCCCGCCCATCGAACTTATCCATATTGATATCGACCAGCAGCCACTGTCCGCCGTTCAGGGCGTCGTTTTCCTGTGCCAGATGGAAGGAAACGGCCTGTGGGCGCGGGATGGCCTGGTTGTCTTCGCTCAGAAGTTCGAAATGCGCGTCCAGCGCGCCTTTGGCATCTTCAAAGGCTTTATCTAGGGTGTCGCCGGCAAAATAACAGCCCGGCACATCGGGGAAGAAACCGCTGGCGCTGCCGTCGTAGTCTGAATGTACATAAACAGGGTAGAACATAATTTCTCCTGTTAACTCATGGCGCCGGGTCAGCACAGCCCGGCATCTTTCATGATTTGGCGCAGCGTTCCCGGCTTCAGATCTTTACGCGGGTGTGGAACGGTGATCACCAGACGGGAACTCGGGTGTTTGAACTGATGGTGGCTTCCCTTTATCCGCTCTAAAACCCCAACCTTCCCGTTCTAACAGCCTGATCGGTTCTGCACTTTTCACGCATTTATCATCCCTTTGCTATACACACCATACACACTGAATGGCAACGAGATGACTACGCGAGCGTGCCGCTTTTGTGCAGACAACAAAAAACCCTGCACGGATGCAGGGTTTGCGAGGGAGATAGCAGAGTGGATTACAAACGGCTGTAATCCCTCTTTAAAGGTTAACCGATGGTCATCAGGCTGGCATTACCGCCGGCGGCGGCGGTGTTGACGCTGAGCGAGCGTTCGATCAGCAGGCGTTCCAGCAGGATGTTGGTTTCACCGTGCGCAAAGCCCTGTACCGAGACGATCGCGCCGCTGCGTTGGGCGATCTGTTCACACAGGGTGCGCAGCTGATCGGCGTCGCCGTGGTAAATGGCGGCGTCGAATTCCACCTTATCTTGCTGCCAGTCCTTGCTGAAGCTGATTTGTGCCTGAACAGCCGTCGGCAGGCGGCGGTATAGCGTGCGCTGCAATTCGGCTTCCGGCCACAGTACGCTGCTGCCAACTGCCAGCACTGCAGCCAGTTGGGTCAGCGCATCGGCCTCGTTGTCCGCCAGGCACAGCACGCGCTCACGCGGCAGCAGGGCGTAGGTGTTGCGTTCGCCGGTCGGGCCCGGCAGCGGTCGAACGGTGCCGCCCTGGCCCAGCTCGGCGTAACGTTGCGCCAACTGCACCAGATCGCTTTGTTTTTCGGCAATCGCCCACTGCTCGAGCGCCTGGTGGGCATTGAGCAGCTGCGGCCGCGCGGTGGCTTCCAGCGGGCGCTCGTCGTCCTGGCGGTTCAGGGTGCGCTGAACGGCGTTGTCCGGCCGGTTGGCCAGCAGGCGGTAGAGATACAGCGGGCCACCGGCTTTCGGGCCGGTGCCGGACAGGCCTTCGCCACCGAAGGGTTGCACGCCGACGACCGCGCCAACCATGTTGCGG
Organism: Serratia sp. 22264; assembly: GCF_052045345.1. NCBI lineage: Bacteria > Pseudomonadati > Pseudomonadota > Gammaproteobacteria > Enterobacterales > Yersiniaceae > Serratia > Serratia sp. 22264. Next base: position 1,928,989 of record NZ_JBQEOY010000001.1, on the reverse strand, counting down.
TTAACGTACAGGTTACCCACTTTGGCGCGTTCGGTGACGCGGGCGATGGTTTCATCGATGCGGGTGTGAATGCCCAGCGTCAGGCCATAGCCGGCGGCGTTGATCTGATCGACCAGCGACTCCAGATTGGTACGCTGGAAGCGGACCACATGCAGCACCGGGCCGAAGATCTCTTTTTGCAACTCGTCGAAGCTGTCCAGTTCGATCAGCGTCGGCTTGATAAAGGTGCCGCGTGACCACTCTTTTTCATCCTGCGCATTGCCTTTCGCCGCCTGATAGACCTTGCGGCCCTTGGCGCGCATCGCCTGGATATGACGTTCGATGCCGGTTTTGGCTTCGGCGTCGATCACCGGGCCGATGTCGGTAGACAGGCGTTCCGGGTTACCCATGCGGCATTCGGCCATCGCGCCGCGCAGCATTTGCAGCGTATGTTCCGCCACGTCTTCCTGAATGCACAGGATACGCAGTGCGGAACAGCGCTGACCGGCGCTGTCGAAGGCCGAGGCGACCACGTCCGTCACCACCTGTTCGGTCAGAGCGGAAGAGTCGACGATCATGGCGTTCAGGCCACCGGTTTCGGCGATCAATGGCGTTGGGCGGCCCTGCGGATCCAGGCGACCGGCGATGCTGCGTTGCAGGATGCCTGCGACGTCGGTGGATCCGGTAAACATCACGCCGCGCACGCGGGCGTCGTTGACCAGCACCGAACCGACGCTCTCACCCTGGCCCGGCAGCAGTTGCAGCACGCCTTGGGGAATACCGGCTTCCAGCAGAATACGCACCGCCTGTGCGGCAATCAGCGGAGTTTGCTCGGCCGGTTTGGCCAGCACGCTGTTGCCTGCCGCCAATGCCGCGGCAATCTGGCCGGTGAAGATCGCCAGCGGGAAGTTCCACGGGCTGATACAGACCACTGGGCCCAGCGGGCGATGGCTGTCGTTGGCGAAGTCGTCGCGCACCTGGCCGGCGTAGTAATGCAGGAAATCGACCGCTTCGCGCACTTCGGCGATGGCGTTGTTAAAGGTTTTACCCGCTTCGCGCACCAGGATGCCCAGCAGGCTTTGCAACTGGCCTTCCATCAGTTCTGCGGCGCGCTCAAGAATGGCGGCGCGTTCGGAAGGCGGGGTAGCGAACCAGATTGGGCCGGCGGCGGCGGCGGCGTCGAGCGCCCGGCTGACTTCCGCTTCGGTGGCTTCACGCACGTAACCGACCACATCGCCCGGCTCGGCCGGGTTAATCACCGGCTGTTCCACGCCCTGATCCAGCTCGGCGTCGATAATGGGTTCTGCACGCCATGGCTGGGTGGCGCTGGTCAACAGTGCGCTGGACAGCGAGGCCAGACGCTGTTCGTTGGACAGATCCAGGCCGCTGGAGTTGGTGCGCTTATCGCCATACAGCTCACGCGGCAGCGGAATGCGCGGGTGCGGCAGGCCAATCTGGCCTTCGCTTGCGGCCAGGGCCTCGACTGCGGTGACCGGATCGGCGACCAGTTCGTCGAGCGGCAACGTGGCGTCGGCAATGCGGTTAACGAACGAGGTGTTGGCGCCGTTTTCCAGCAGGCGGCGCACCAGATACGCCAGCAGCGTTTCATGGGTGCCGACCGGCGCATAGATGCGGCAAGGGCGGTTCAGTTTGCCGTCGGCCACTTTGCCCACCACTTGCTCATACAGCGGTTCGCCCATGCCGTGCAGGCATTGGAACTCATACTGACCCGGATAATAGTTGTTGCCCGCCAGATGATAAATCGCGCTCAATGTGTGGGCGTTATGGGTGGCGAACTGCGGGTAAATCAGGTTTGGCACCGCCAGCAGTTTGCGGGCGCAGGCCAGGTAAGACACGTCGGTGTAGACCTTGCGGGTGTATACCGGATAGCCTTCCAGCCCGTCCATTTGGGCGCGTTTGATCTCGCTGTCCCAATAGGCGCCTTTCACCAGGCGGATCATCAGGCGGCGGCGGCTGCGTTGCGCCATGTCGATAACCGCGTCGATGGCGAACGGGCAGCGTTTTTGATATGCCTGGATCACGAAGCCAATGCCATTCCAACCGGCCAGTTGCGGTTCAAAGCACAGCTTCTCCAGCAGATCGAGCGAGATCTCCAGACGGTCAGCTTCTTCGGCGTCGATGTTAATGCCGATGTCATACTGCCGGGCCTGCAAGGTCAGCGACAGCAGGCGCGGGTAAAGCTCTTCCATTACGCGCTCGTACTGCGCGCGGCTGTAACGCGGGTGCAGGGCGGAGAGTTTGATCGAAATGCCCGGGCCTTCATAGATACCGCGGCCGTTAGAGGCTTTGCCGATAGCGTGGATAGCCTGCTGGTAGGATACCAGATAGGCCTGCGCGTCGGTTTCGGTCAGCGCGGCTTCACCCAACATGTCGTAGGAATAGCGGAAGCCTTTGTCTTCGAGTTTGCGTGCGTTGGCCAGCGCTTCGGCGATGGTTTCGCCGGTCACGAACTGCTCGCCCATCAGGCGCATCGCCATATCCACGCCTTTGCGAATCAGCGGTTCGCCGCTTTTGCCGATGATGCGGTTCAGCGAAAGGGACAGATTGGCTTCGTTATGGGTCGAGACCAGCTTGCCGGTGAACAGCAGGCCCCAGGTGGCGGCGTTAACGAACAGCGACGGGCTGCGGCCGAGGTGGGAATGCCAGTTGCCGTTGCTGATTTTGTCGCGGATCAGCGCATCGCGAGTTGGCTTGTCCGGAATGCGCAACAGGGCTTCCGCCAGGCACATCAGCGCCACGCCTTCCTGCGAGGAAAGCGAGAACTCTTGCAGCAGACCTTGCACCATGCCGGCGCGGCCGTTTGCACTCTTTTGGTTACGCAGCTTCTCGGCGATGTCGTAAGCCATCTTATGGGTAGCTTTGGCAAGATCGGCAGGTAATCGCGCCTGTTCGAGCAACATCGGCACCGCTTCGGTCTCCGGGCGGCGATAAGCGGCGGTAATGGCGGCCCGGTTGACCGACTGCGGCAAAATTTGTTCTGCAAATTCAAGGAATGGCTGGTGGGACTCTTCCAGCGCTTGCGGCATAATGTCGTCCGCTTCGGCCTGGGCCGCGGCGGCAAGTGCTGGAATTTCAGGAATATCGGAACCGTTCTCGAGACGCTCGAGGTAATTGAAAATGGCCTGCTTGATGAGCCAGTGCGGCGTGCGGTCGATACGCTGTGCCGCGTCTTTAATCCGGTCGCGTGTTGCTTCGTCGAGCTTCACGCCCATTGTGGTAGTGCCCATGCCAATCCAACTCCTGTGTTAAAGAACCTATCCCATCAGGCTATACAAACTACGGGCCACATAGGCTGTTGGGATAGGTTCGTACGTTATGCGGTGCGAATAATGCAGACAATATCCAGCATGTTGCAACTTTGTGCAACCGTGTTAAATCAGGACGATGAACGAAGTGTGAGTTTCATCGATTTTTTAACATCGGCAACCGGCACGATTCTTGCTGGGTTCTCTGCCATAGAGGCTGCAGTTGGCTGTTTGAGTTCATTGTCCCCAGCAATACAAGGGGTAAGTGCAGGGTTGCTGGAGGTGCAACTTGATTTGAGGGTGAATGGTGCAACCGTAAAAACGGTTAAATGTGACGCAGGGTAAACTTTGTGTAACTTTGTTGTTAAATGTCTTGTTGGATAACGAACAGGTCATCTAGGATAGCCGGCGGTCAGACAATTGCGGGAGGAAACTATTTTCACTCGCAGCCTGTTCGCCATTTCGCCTCGTTCCGGCGGATCGGCAAGTAGCAAATATCGCAATACAGCGCGAAATAATAATGAGAGTGGAGAATTTCATGACAATGAGCACACCTATGCTGGTGACCTTCCTGGTGTATATCTTCGGGATGGTGTTAATCGGCTTACTTGCCTACCGGGCAACCAATAACTTCGACGACTATATTCTGGGTGGCCGCAGCCTGGGCAGCGTAGTGACCGCGCTCTCCGCCGGCGCATCGGATATGAGCGGTTGGTTGCTGATGGGCCTGCCGGGCGCCATCTTCCTGTCCGGCATCTCGGAAAGCTGGATTGCCATTGGCCTGACGATTGGCGCTTACCTCAACTGGAAACTGGTGGCGGGGCGGCTGCGCGTGCATACCGAAGCCAACAATAACGCCCTGACGCTGCCGGATTATTTCACCAGCCGCTTTGAAGACAAGAGCAAGTTGCTGCGGGTGATCTCCGCCATTGTTATCCTGGTGTTCTTCACCATCTACTGTGCATCCGGCATCGTGGCCGGCGCGCGCTTGTTTGAAAGCACCTTTGGCATGAGTTACGGCACGGCGCTGTGGGCCGGTGCGGCAGCCACGATCATTTATACCTTTATCGGCGGATTCCTGGCGGTGAGCTGGACCGATACCGTGCAGGCCAGCCTGATGATTTTCGCGCTGATCCTGACACCGGTATTCGTGATCCTGGCGGTAGGCGGTATCGATACTTCAATGCTGGTGATTGAAGCGAAGAGCCCGGCCAACATCGACATGCTGAAAGGCCTGAACTTTGTGGCTATCCTTTCGCTGCTGGGTTGGGGATTGGGTTACTTCGGCCAGCCGCACATCCTGGCGCGCTTCATGGCGGCGGATTCCCACCGCACCATCCGCAGCGCACGTCGCATCAGTATGACCTGGATGATCCTGTGCCTGGCGGGCACCATTGCCGTCGGTTTCTTCGGTATTGCCTACTTCGCCAACAACCCGGATCAGGCGGGCAACGTGTCGCAAAACGGCGAGCGCGTGTTTATCGAGCTGGCGATGATTTTGTTCAACCCGTGGGTGGCGGGCATTCTGCTGTCGGCGATCCTGGCGGCGGTGATGAGTACCCTGAGCTGCCAGTTACTGGTGTGTTCAAGCGCGATTACCGAAGACCTGTACAAGGCCTTCCTGCGTAAAGGTGCCAGCCAACGTGAGCTGGTATGGGTCGGCCGCATCATGGTGCTGGTCGTGGCGCTGGTGGCGATCGCGTTGGCCGCCAACCCGGAAAACCGCGTGCTGGGCCTGGTAAGCTATGCCTGGGCCGGCTTCGGCGCCGCCTTTGGTCCGGTAGTCTTGATCTCGGTGATGTGGTCACGCATGACCCGCAACGGCGCATTGGCCGGCATGCTGGTGGGTGCCGCGACGGTGATTGTCTGGAAACACTTCGCCTGGCTGGATCTGTATGAAATCATCCCGGGCTTCCTGTTCGGCTGCATCGCCATTGTGGTGGTGAGCCTGATGGGCCGCCAGCCTTCGGCCACCATGACCGAACGTTTCGACAAGGCGGAAGCTGAGTTCAAAACGGTTTAACCCTCTCGCAGTACGGGTATCGAAGGGCGCTTAATGCGCCCTTTGTCATTTTCACTTCGTCGTTTCTGTCCTCCGCCGGAAACACCTCGCGACATTTGATTAGAAAAAATCACCCTTGCTCCCCTTGTATTTCTTCTTGGCAGAATGATAATCACTATCGTTGTGTTTTACTTTTCTTTACATTAGCGCTGCGGCCATTCCTGGCGTGCGGACGCTTCGCGGCAGAAGCCTTTTTAGGGGTTATTACTTATGTTTGTTCCCTTCCTTATCATGTTCCGTGAGGGGCTGGAGGCTGCGCTGATCGTCAGCCTGATCGCCAGCTACCTGAAACGCACCCAGCGCGGTCAATGGCTAGGCGTGGTGTGGATAGGGGTGATTGTCGCCGCTGCCCTGTGCCTGGCGCTCGGCATTTTCATTAATGAAACCACCGGCGAATTCCCGCAGAAACAGCAGGAGCTGTTCGAAGGCATCGTCGCGGTGATTGCGGTGTTGATCCTCACCTATATGGTGTTTTGGATGCGTAAGGTCTCCAAATCGGTCAAGGTGCATCTGGAAGGCGCCATCGACAGCGCGCTCAATTCCGGCAAAGGCCAGGGCTGGGCGCTGGTGGCGATGGTATTCTTCGCCGTGGCCCGCGAAGGGCTGGAGTCGGTATTTTTCCTGCTGGCGGCCTTCCAGCAGGACGTCGGCATCGAAGCGCCGATTGGCGCGGTGCTCGGCCTGGTCGCCGCCATCGTGCTCGGCATGGCTCTCTATTGGGGCGGCGTGAAGCTGCACCTGGCCAAATTCTTCAAATGGACCAGCCTGTTTATCCTGTTCGTTGCCGCCGGCCTGGCCGCCGGGGCGATCCGCGCTTTCCACGAAGCCGGGCTGTGGAACCATTTCCAGGATATCGCGTTTGATCTCAGCAACCATCTGTCCACCCATTCGCTGTTTGGCACCCTGCTTGAAGGCATCTTCGGTTACCAGGAAGCGCCGACGGTGAGCGAAGTGGCGGTCTATTTCCTGTATCTGATCCCGGCGCTGATTTTCTTTTTCCTGCCGCAGCGTGTGGAGCCGGCAGCGGTTTCGGCGCAACGTAAAATCAATCATTAATTTTAATAGGGAATCTTGTATGTCTACTCCGTTATTCCGCCGCAAGGCGTTGCACGCAGCATTACTGGCTATCCCGGCGTTCGCGCTGAGCATCGATGCCCTGGCGGCGGACGTGCCGCAGGTGAAGATTACCGTTAACGACAAGCAGTGCGAGCCGATGCAACTGACCGTGCCGGCCGGAAAAACCCAGTTTGTGGTGCACAACACCAGCCAGAAAAACGTGGAATGGGAAATCCTGAAAGGGGTGATGGTGGTGGAAGAGCGCGAAAACATTGCGCCGGGTTTCACCCAGAAGATGACCGCCAATCTGGAAGCGGGCGAATACGATATGACCTGCGGGCTGCTCAGCAACCCGAAAGGCAAACTGATCGTTACGGCGGGTGCGGCTACCGACGGCAAACCTAACGCTCTGGATCTGGTTGGGCCGATTGCCGAGTACAAGGTTTACGTCACTAAAGAAGTGGAAGGGCTGGTCAAGCAGACCAAGCTGTTCACCGACGCGATAAAAGCCGGCAATGTCGCGCAAGCGCGCAAACTGTATGCGCCGACCCGCCAGCACTACGAGCGTATCGAGCCGATCGCAGAGCTGTTCTCCGATCTGGACGGCAGCATTGACGCCCGCGAAGACGACTACGAGAAGAAAGCCGAAGATCCGAATTTCACCGGTTTCCACCGTCTGGAGAAAGCGCTGTTTGCCGACAACACCACCAAGGACATGAGCAAATATGCCGATCGCCTGTACAACGACACTGTTGAATTGCAAAAGCGCGTGAGCGATTTGACCTTCCCGCCAAGCAAGGTGGTGGGTGGTGCGGCCGGCCTGATCGAGGAAGTGGCGGCGAGCAAGATCAGCGGTGAAGAAGACCGTTACAGCCGTACCGACCTGTGGGATTTCCAGGCCAACGTCGACGGTGCGCAAAAAATCGTTAACCTGCTGCGTCCGCTGCTGGTTAAGGCCAACAAACCCTTGCTTGACAAGATTGACGCCAACTTCAAAACCGTTGATGGCATTTTGTCAAAATACAAAACCAAAGACGGCTATGAGTCTTACGAGAAGCTGACCGACGCCGATCGTAACGCAATGAAAGGGCCGATCACTACCCTGGCGGAAGACCTGTCACAACTGCGTGGCGTACTGGGTCTGGATTGAGGCAAGCACTATGAGTAACAAGATCGGCCCGGGCAACGGGCCGCATCCGCAATCAACAGGCGCGGCGTCACCGTCACGCCGTCGTTTGCTGCAGGGGCTGGGGCTGGGTGTTCTGGCGCTGGGCGGCAGCCGTTTGACGCAGGCCGCAGAGAAGGGCGCCGAACCGCTGGCGGCATCGCAGGACGAGCGCTGGCAGAAACAGCCGTTCTATGGCGCGCATCAGGGCGGGATCCTCACCGCGCAGCAGGCCGCAATGATGTTGGTGGCCTTTGACGTGCTGGCAAGCAACAAGCAGGATCTGGAGCGTCTGTTCCGGTTGCTGACTGCCCGCATTGCGTTTCTGACCAGCGGCGGCAAGGCGCCGGAGGTTGATCCCAAGTTGCCGCCGCTCGACTCGGGCATCATGGGGCCGGAGATCTATCCGGACAACCTGACCATCACCGTGTCGGTGGGGACTTCGCTGTTTGACGAACGTTTTGGCCTGCAGGGGCAAAAACCGCTGCGGCTGCAAAAGATGACGCGTTTCCCCAACGACTCGCTGGACGCCAGCCTGTGTCATGGCGATCTGGTGTTGCAAATTTGCGCCAACACCAATGAAACGGTTATCCACGCGCTGCGCGATATCATCAAGCATTCCCCGGACTTGCTCAGCGTGCGCTGGAAGCGGGAAGGCTTTATTTCCGCTCACGCCGCGCGCAGCAAAGGCAAAGAAACGCCGATCAACCTGCTGGGCTTTAAAGACGGCACCGCCAACCCGAAAACCGGCGACAAGCCGTTGATGGATCAGGTGGTGTGGGTGGCGGACAACGCCGGGGAGCCGGCCTGGGCGGTAGGAGGCAGCTATCAGGCGCTGCGGATTATCCGTTTCCACGTCGAGTTCTGGGACCGCACGCCGTTGCAGGAGCAGCAGACCATCTTCGGCCGTGAAAAGCACAGCGGCGCGCCGCTCGGCATGAAGCATGAGCACGACGAGCCGGACTACGCGAAAGATCCCGAGGGTAAAACCATTCCGATGGATGCGCATATCCGCCTGGCGAACCCGCGCACACCGCAAACCCAGAGCAATCTGTTACTGCGCCGCGGTTACAGCTATTCGATCGGCGTGTCCAATTCCGGCCAACTGGAAATGGGGCTGCTGTTCGTCTGCTATCAGGCCGATCTGGAGAAAGGCTTCCTGACGGTGCAAAAACGCCTGAACGGCGAGGCGTTGGAAGAGTACGTGAAGCCGATTGGCGGCGGGTACTTCTTTGCGCTGCCGGGGGTGAAAGACGGCAATGATTACCTTGGCAGCGGTTTGCTGAAAGCCTAGTCATATTCAATCTGGCGGGTTCATCCCGCCTTTTTTCATCGGCCCTCCGCAGCGAACCGATCTTATTTAAATATTCCATGGCCTTGCGCAACCGGGAATCCGGGTTTTTAATTATGGCTAACTGTTTTCATTTGTTTGTTAAAAGTATTAACATGCCAGCCATTTTGTTCCAGACGGTTCAGATTTCCCGATCCCTTTAACGGCATTCTCTTGATGAAAAACACCCGTAAAAATACGCTGGCGTCCGCCATCGTCATTCCCGCCTTACTGCCCCTTTCATTGTGCTATGCGCAAGACAGCGAGAGTGAACAGACCATGGTGGTGACCGCCAAACGCAGCGGCCTTTCCGAACTCTCGACGCCCGCCGCCGTCAGCGTGGTGAATGGCGATCAAATCCGTGACGCCAAGCCTCAGATCAACCTGTCTGAAAGCCTGGGCAGCGTGCCTGGCCTGCAAATTCAAAACCGCCAGAACTATGCGCAAGATTTGCAGTTATCGGTGCGGGGTTTTGGCGCACGTTCTATGTATGGCGTGCGCGGCGTGCGGATCTATGTGGACGGCATTCCGGCCACCATGCCGGATGGGCAGGGGCAAACCTCGAATATCGACCTGAACTCGGTCGACAAGGTGGAAGTGCTGCGAGGGCCGTTTTCCGCGCTTTACGGCAACTCCTCCGGTGGCATGGTGAATGTGGAAACCGAAACCGGCCAACAGCCCAACCGCATTGAGGCGGGCAGTTATTTTGGCAGCTACGGCACCTGGCGCAATGGCGTCAAAGCCTCCGGGGCAACCGGGGATGGCAGCCATGCCGGCGACGTTAACTACAGCATTTCCGGCACGCGGTTTACCACTCAAGGATTCCGCGACCACAGCGGTGCGCAAAAGAACCTCGGCAACGCCAAGCTGGGCGTGCGTATCGACGATGTCAGCACGCTTACGCTGCTGTTCAACAGCGTGGATATCAACGCCAACGATCCCGGCGGCCTGACGTCTGCCGAATGGCACGACAACCCACGGCAGGCACCGCGAGCCGATCAATACAATACGCGCAAAACCACCTCGCAGACCCAGGCCGGATTGCACTATGAACGCCAGATGGGCGTCAATGATGACCTGAGCGTGATGATGTACGCCGGCGAACGCGAAACCACTCAGTACCAGTCGATCCCGGTCGCGGTACAGCAGCGCAGCGCACAGCACCCGGGCGGGGTGATTGACCTGACGCGTCATTATCAGGGGATTGATACGCGCTGGACCCACCGTGGCGAACTGGTGGCGGTGCCTTACACTCTGACCGGCGGTCTGGACTATGCAACCATGACCGAACAGCGTAAAGGGTATGAAAACTTTACCCAGTCCAACGGCGTGACCGAATTGGGCACCCAGGGCGCGCTGCGCCGCAACGAACGCAACCTGATGTGGAATGTGGACCCTTATCTGCAAACTTCATGGAAACTGACCCCGCAACTGACGCTGGATGCCGGTGCGCGTTACAGCACCGTCAATTTTGATTCCAACGATCACTACGTCACCGGCAGCAATGGCGATGACAGCGGCAGCGCCAGCTACCATCAGTGGTTGCCGGCCGGCTCACTCAATTATGCCGTCAGCCGCGGCTGGAACCTGTATCTTTCCGCCGGTCGCGGTTTCGAAACCCCGACCATCAACGAGTTGTCCTATCGCCCCGGCGACCAAAGCGGGCTCAATTTCGGCCTGAAACCGGCAACCAGCGATACGGTGGAGTTTGGCAGCAAAACGCGTATCGGCAACGGGTTGTTGACCGCCGCCGTTTTCCAGACCGACACCAAGAATGAAATTGTCGTCGATGAGAGCAGCAACGGGCGCACCAGCTACAAAAACGCCGGGCAAACCCGTCGGCGCGGGCTGGAGTTGGCGCTGGACCAGCAGTTTGCCTACGATTGGCGGCTGCAATTGGCCTGGACGCTGCTGGATGCGCGCTACCGGGATGACGTGTGCGGCGACAGCCAGTGTACGGAGGCCAATAAAGTGCCAAGCGGCAACCGCATGCCGGGCATCGCACGCAATATGGGGTTCGCTTCCTTCGCCTGGGCCCCGCCGGAAGGCTGGTATGCCGGTGCGGAGGTGCGCTACATGAGCGACATCCAGGTGAATGATGAAAACACCGAACAGGCACCGTCCTATACCACCGTGGGGTTGAATACCGGCTACCGCTATCCGGTGGGGAACTGGATGCTTAACGTTTTCGGTCGCGTGGACAACCTGTTTGACCGCCAATATGTTGGCTCGGTCATCGTCAATGAAGGCAACGGCCGTTATTACGAACCGGCGCCGGGCAGGAACTGGGGTGGCGGCGTGAGCGTCTCTTACTCCTTCGAGTAAAAGCACTTTCGGCCCACCTTGGGCGCGTATACCTGGTACTTCAGGGCGGGAGATTTCCCGCCTTTTTTATTAATGAAGTACGGCGCCAGGGGGAAGGCGTGCCGCTGACATTGCGGATAAAACCGCGTTTTTGTTTGTGCGAAATTTAATCAGGAAACCAAAATGTCATCCGGCACTTTTAATCATAACTATTTGATCTGACTGGGTGATAAAATTTCTCTGGAATGGCGTAAACAGCGTGATATAGTGTTCTGGCGCTATCTGAAAACAAAAAAGATTAAAATTTTTTACATTTTAGTAACGCGCTGGGTTTGAATGTCATTATACTGTAATCATCTGGCGGTAGTTTTCACAAGGTGCACAGCGGAAGCTGTAAATAACACTGCGGGGATCGCTAATGGTAAAGTCCTTGGTTGGGCTGGAAAGAAAAAACAATACACCTTCTCTGATTTCTCGTTGTAACGAGGGTTCTCTCTCCGACTCTCTTTTCCCGGCAACTCCGCATTCTTGGCATGACAAATTCTTGTCACTTTTTACTCCACAATTAATTACGCAACCGCGTTCTCCCGTGAAAAAACGGTGCGCTACAACGCCCGCGTATTCACTTCGTCTATTGGCTTTTATTGGCTCTGAAGGAAGCCAAAACCTAATCCGTGTGTGAAACATAATCGCGCGGCCAGGCCGCTGCGGTAGGTGAAACAAACTGTAAGGTGCCACTATGAGACAAAAAGCAGTGATCAAAGCACGTCGTGAAGCGAAACGCGTTATTCGTCGTGACGCTCGTAGTCATCGCCAGCTGGAAGAAGAGTCCGTAACCTCGCTGGTACAAATGGGTGGAGTTGAGTCTATCGGCATGGCGCGAGACAAGCGCGATAGCTCTCCCATCGAGGCTAGAACCGAAGCTCAGGGTCATTACTTAATCGCCATAGATAAAAAGCAGTTGATATTTGCCACCGGCGAAGCCGGTTGCGGCAAAACATTCATCAGCGCCGCGAAGGCGGCAGAAGCCCTTATACATAAAGAAGTGGATCGGATTATTGTTACGCGTCCGGTTTTACAGGCGGATGAAGACCTCGGTTTCTTGCCCGGGGATATTTCTGAGAAGTTCGCCCCTTATTTCCGCCCGGTGTATGACATTCTGGTGCGCCGCTTGGGATCGTCCTTTATGCAATACTGCCTGCGCCCGGAAATCGGCAAGGTAGAGATCGCGCCTTTCGCCTACATGCGCGGGCGTACCTTCGAAAATGCGGTCGTTATCCTGGATGAAGCCCAGAACGTCACCGCCAGCCAGATGAAGATGTTCCTGACCCGTTTGGGTGAGAACGTAACGGTAATCGTCAATGGTGACGTAACCCAGTGCGATTTACCGCGCGGCGTGAAGTCCGGCCTCAGCGATGCGATGGAGCGCTTCGAAGAGGATGAAATGATCGGCATCATCCGCTTTGATAAACAAGACTGCGTCCGCTCCGCCTTGTGCCAGCGCACGCTCAACGCCTACAGTTAACCTGCCTGCTATGACGAGGCCGCTTCGGCGGCCTTTTTCTTGCCTTGAATAACAGTGCTGTCTATATAAAACAGGTGGTTAAGTTGCACTACAGACAACTACAACCACCAGAAAACTATCTATGTGTGGACGCGATGTGGACGCTAAACATGGATTTTTCCTCCCAGCGGATTATAGGAAATTGCATCCTGAAGAAAATCAGGTGCAAAGTGAGCGTAGTTCATTGTTTGCTCAATCCGCGCATGGCCAAGTATTCGCTGGAGCGTGATGATATTGCCCCCGTTCATCATGAAATGAGTGGCGAATGTATGACGTAACGAATGGGATGCTTGCCCGTGGGGTAGGTTGGGTTTGGTTGCCTTAAGAATCTCTCGGAAATTGCTGTAAGAGGCTTGTGGAAACAATAACCCAGATTTTTGGGATACGATCTCGTCAGAGACTTCCTGAGAAATAGGGACGCTGCGCCGTTTCCCGTTTTTCGTCTGCACAAAGGTCACACGGTTGTGAATGACATGCTCAGCTTTGAGTTTGATGGCCTCTCCCCAACGTGCGCCAGTGCTAAGACACAAAACGGCCACCCGGCGGTTATCGCCATCTAACGCCAGTAGCAATGCGCTTATCTCATCGCGGGCAAGATAAGTCATTTCCGTATTGGCTTCTTTGAGCTTGCCGCTGCCGCGAATCGGATGCTCACCACAGTAAAGCCCCGAGTCGACAAGGTCGGTAAACATCCCGCTTATCGCTGTCATTTCGCGATTAATGCTGGATGCTTTAATGCCTTCGGCTAACCGCGCCGATCGATAAGCTGTAATGCGAGATTTATCAATCTGAAATGCGGCTGGGTTGTCCATCATTCGCGTAATGCGCTCCAGTTTTCTTAGGTAGGACTGCCCGTGGTCATTGTTCTTGCCATGGTAGTTCCACCACAATTTAACCAGCTCAGATAATGACCTTTTATCCGTAGGCTTTGAGAGCCATTCTTTGTCGTGATAGCTGACAGTTATGTACTTCTCAAAAGCTTGTGCTTCATGTTTCCTATCAAATTTCCGACGGATGCGCTTTCCGTTGCGCCCGTTCGGCCTAATGTCCACTTCATATCGACCATCTTCGAGCTTCTTAATCGCCATCGCGAAGCCCTCCAAGGAAGATTCTACTTTCAGGTATGCAGCAAGCCCTTACCCTAAAAGTGTTAAATAAATAACTTAGGTGAATGCTTAACCAATCTTTTGGTCTGAGTGCTGCGAGGTTGTTGCATCTTGCCCAAAGTGTGCGAGTGCCGGTGCTATTTGCCCGGATTCTGGGGATATTCGATCACTCATAAACCACAATGTGTATTTTTCGAACCGTGGGTGACTTAGAATTTTCATCGCGGCATCTAATCCCATCCCTTTAGATCTTGTTTCATAACTAGATAGTGAACTGTATGGAACGCCAGTTAACTCACTGAATTCCTTCCTATTCAGTCTTTCTGACTCTCTAATCAACTTTAACTTCTCTGCTATGTCTATTGACATGGGACTCCCTTTGCGTGATTATTTGCAAATCGTAGTAACAAGGCGTTTATCGTAGTAATAAAGGCTCTGTAAGTGACTATAAGTCCCTATAAGCAACTGATTACTACAATCGGAGAGGTTACCAGATGGAAAAGCAAGTAGTAAGGCTTTCTGATGCATTGCCGTATCAAGAATTTGCCAAAGTGATCGGCAAAACCCCGGAAGCCGTGAAAGGGATGATTGATAAGGGCAAGTTGCCAACGGTTGAGATGCGTAATCCTGAGACGCCAACGGCGCGCGCAGAGCATTGGGTTTACCTTCCTGCGTGGAATGCGGGAATGAAATTAGCCTATGAGCGTAGACCGAAAGAGATTCGTGACGGGTGGCTTCTGTGGCTAGGACTCGGTGAGCCATTGTCTTGATTCCAGTAGAACAGGAGTAAGAACATGCAACAACCTATCTCAGTCGCCCCGTTGCTCTGGAACCACCAGACCGGGCGTAAGCTTGATATCACAATCACCCACGGCAAAGGTCGGAAAGGTATTGTCATTCGTACCCGCCGGGCCAGTCGTTGGATCTCCTCCATCAAATCAGCAATGCGGGGTTTTTCGCAATGACAGCTATCACCGCCGGTATTGTTCGTAATCAGCCCGCCGGGCTGCGTGCTTTGGTTGGGGAACGCCTCGCCGCCCCTCGCTGGAAAAGCACCTGCGATTTCTACAACCAGATGATGGAACGCGAACGCCAGACCATCTGTTTCCATGCGCAGTTGAAACAGCGCCATATAGTGTTGAAGCTGGAAGAAATGAATGACAGCGAACGTGAGCGACTTGTTTGCGCCATTGATGAGCTTCGCAGCGCCTTCGCTACCTACCGCAAACATGGTATTAGCAAATCTGGTTTTATTGGTCGTTTGACAATAAGTCAGCGGCGCACTTTATTTCTGCATGCCGGGTTAACTGATGCTGAGTTTAATCAGCCCTATTGGCGTATTGATGATGAAGTGTGCGCATGGCGCGAGGCTTTATTTAGAGCATTGCGCGAGCTGTTTAATTTATTCGAATATGCACCCACTATATTAACCTCGGTTAAACCCGAAGCGTATTTCCATTAATTAACTTGCTTTAAATTTAAAGGCGCTTGATTGCGTCGGGCATTCTTTTATCTGGAGTTCTCTATGCACATGTATAAAACCGTCGGCCAAGATATGCGAAATAAGGCAGATGCGGCATCGCGTAACTTAATGTTGAACAATGCGCGCAATGAAGCAAAGGCCGACGCGGCTGTTAGCTTTTCATCTCGCCTTGACCGCATTGCGACGCATGCCGCCGTCAATCACCTGTCCAGCGTTGAGATTATCGAACTACTGCGACAGGAATCAGAGAAGTTTGACCATGAAGGCCGGGCGCATAAGCAGGGTTTGAGCCATGGCTGAGCGTCAATATGTAGAAATTAATAACGTATTCGCCATCGTCAAAATGGATGAGGGCGATTTCATTTTGGCAGAAGTGAAAATAGATAAAGAGACAAACGAAAAATATTACCCGACCCGAGCTATCTACTCGAATGAGTTAAAGCTGGTTGCTGACCTTATTAATCTGTCGGTAAAGCGCGGTGTTTTTCTTAAAACAATCACCAGTATTAGCGAGCTGATGAAGGAGTCGCATCGCATCGCGGAATTAGCTCAGCAGGTGCTCAATCAACTAAACAGCATGTCGGAGCAATAACGATGCCGGATTTAATGGATTTGGTGCAGCAGCGCCAGCAGGAAACACTCGCCGACCAAATTAATGCGGCGCGTATTAAGGGCGGAGTATCGGCGTCAATTTGTGAGGAGTGTGACCAAGCTATCCCGGCCGCGCGTCGTGCAGCTTCTCCCGGTGTGACCCGTTGCGTGTCCTGCCAGACCATCCACGAACAACAAACCAAGCATTTCAGGGGGTAATTATGCTGCGCATTCCTGTCGGTAAGGACTGGGTTATCACCAGTGACGCCCATCAGTTCATTTTGAACCAAAAGAAGCTAGTTAAAACCGGCGGCAAGGCGGGTGAGGTATGGCTCGACGCTGTTGGCTATTACCCGACTGTCTCGCAGTTGGTTTCCGGGCTGGCGCATCACCACGTTCGCGACTCAACCGTCACCAGCATCGCCGGTTTGGCCGCTGAGATTGAGCGCATCGGCAAGCTTTGCCAAGGGGCATTTTCCGCAATAAACAAAGAGGGCAAATAATGAAATTCAATCCGTTAAATTTTTTCACCTGTGTATTGGCGCTAATTTTCATCACGTTGAAGTTGACGGGGTTTCTTGCTGCGTGGTCTTGGTGGGCGGTAACCGCACCATTATGGGCTGTGCCTGCTGCCATCCTTTTAATCGGTGCCGCGTTATTCGTGATTGCGGTGATAGTGCAGGTCGTAGCGAAACTGGTTAAATGACTGCATTAGTCCGGGGGCGTGTAGCCCCCTCACCACCCCCGCCATTCTCTACCGATTCCCGTGAACCGTTCGTCGGCGTTCATGCATGGAACGCTCCAAAGTCTGCCATTGGCAAAGAAAGACCGCTTACCCGTGAGCAACACGCTCAGGGGCAAGCTGTTTTGCGTAATATCCAATCCTTGCCGCATTTCCTCAGCCTTATTTTTCTGGGCCGTCATACCTATCTGCTGAAAGAGCAGGGGATCCACGCCGCCAATAAATGGCTGGTGCTCCAGTTCCAGCGTCGTATCTGGCCGCGCATCGAAATCGTTAACGATAAAAATGCGATGAGACTTTGCTCGTCGCCGTGCTTTATGGCGGAGGTAGACAACTATGCGAGCCTGCCGGGTATGGATGACAAGGGGCTGCGGCGCTTTGCTGACCGCATCGCCGGGCAGTTGCTGCAAAATTATGACCGCTATTGTGAGGAATTTATCGCTGAAAATAACGGGGATAATTCACAGCTCATTAGCGACAGTGTACAGGCTGAATTCTATGGCCGTATCGCGCATATGGCGCGGGCGTTTAACGTCACTCCGATGCACTGGCGCAAGTATCTCAAAGACAAGCTGGACGCGACATCAGCGATTCGCAGTCTGCAACGGCTGGTTAACTCCGAGTGGTGGGAACGCCAATTGAAGGCACAGCGAACCCGCTGGTGTGAAGCGTTGCTGATTGCGGCCGGTGAAGTGAACCTGAAAAAATACCCCTATGCGAGTAAACAGGCTATCCGTGAAGTGCAGGCCCGACGGCTTGCCAATATGGATTACCTGAAAGGGTGTGAACTGGAGAACGTTGCCACCGGCGAACGCGTCGACCTGATTGATAAAGTGATGGCGAGCATTTCTAACCCGGAAATCCGCCGCATGGAGCTGATGAGCACCATCGCGGGGATAGAGAAGTATGCCGCCAGCGAGAAGCATGTCGGCATGTTTATCACCATCACCACCCCGTCGAAATACCACCCGACCCGTGTTGTTGGCAAAGAAGGGGCCGAAAAAGTCCAGTTTAACCACAACTGGGATTTAGAGGCTTTTTCGCCGAAAGACGGCCAGCGCTATCTTGTTAGCATCTGGCAAAAAATGCGCACCGCGTTTAAAGATAATCGCCTGAGTGTTTACGGTATGCGCGTCGTTGAGCCACACCATGACGGAACGCCGCACTGGCATATGATGCTGTTCTGCGAGCGTAAGCAGCGCCAGCAGATAATCGACATCATGCGCCGCTATGCGCTGAAGGAAGACGGTGACGAGCGCGGTGCAGCAAAGAACCGGTTTGAAGCCAAGCACATGAACAAGGGCGGTGCGGCGGGGTATATCGCTAAATACATCGCTAAAAATATCGACGGTTATGCGCTCGACGGCCAGATTGACCACGATACCGGCAAGCCGTTACGCGATATGGCTGCGGCGGTGACCTCCTGGGCGTCAACATGGCGAATCCCTCAGTTTAAGCCTATCGGAATTCCCACCATGGGCGCTTACCGTGAATGCCGCGCCGCCTGCCTTCGTCACATCAGTCTGGCTGATTCATTTGATGAACGAGTCGAAGCCGTGCGTGAAGCGGCCAGCGCCGGAAACTTTGCCGCCTACATGGTCGGGCAGGGTGGCGCAAATGTCCCGCGTGATGTGCAGACCGTTCGTGTGGCCCGCAAGGTGGCTGATGAGCCGAACGCTTATGACGAAGAGGTGCAAAAGGTTGTCGGCATTTTTGCGCCGCACCTTGGCGCGGGCCATATCCACGAAACCCGGACAACAGAATGGCGCATTGTCCGCAAGGCCGTTGACGTTGATGTTAATCCTTTGACTTTAAAAAGCGCCTCTGGCGCGCCTCGGAGTCCTGTCAATAACTGTGGGGAGGTTCAGCGAGAACCTGACCCAGATATGCAGGTAGCAACGCCTGAGTATGTCACGGCGGTGATGGATTTGATTGAGAGCGGGGATGTTAGCTGGGATGACGCCGACGTCGCCAAGACGATTGGAGACGCTATACGGCAGCAGTCACCAAAGAGTAATCGCCAAGAAATCACCAAGAATCGGAACAAATCCAGAAATGATGCGCCTTCGGCACGTCTGACACCGGCGGAACGGGCAAGAATTCCGCAAATACGGCTAGAGCTGTCACAGAAGGGCATCACCCCGGAGCGGTGGGAATTGAAAGCGCTGGCGCGAGGGGCAAAGGTAACATTTGGTGACCTGACGTTCTCGTATCAACATCGGGATGAATGGCCGGGATTCAGTCAATAATCATCATCAGCTAATGAATGCTTTGCTATCATGCGTATGACGATTACACACGTTAAATGCATGATAAATAATTTATTAGAGGGATTATTTTGGAAGGATTAATTGTATTTGTCGCCCTTGCTTCTGCTGTGGCTTTTTTCATTGGTTTGATAAAGCCTCAATGGGTACGCATGCCAAGCAGGATGGGGTCTAGTGTTATTTATGGCATCATTTTTATTTGCGCTTCAATGTTAGGGGCGGCTTTATATCCGACAGAGAAAAAAAGCTCAGTAGCTGAGAATGAGCCTAAAGTCGAGGCTCCGAAAGCCCCGGCAGTATTTGAACAGGCGGGTTTAAAGCTGGTTGAGTACCGTCGGAAGCCGCAGGCGGATCGTCACGAAATCGTCAGCGATTACGTTAAGTTTAAAGGGATACCGGCGAGTGATGGCGATGGATTCTACGCGTGCTTAAGTCAGTACAGCATCACTAAGTCTGAAGAGTTACCTCTCGGTGAAGTCCTTGGATGGTGTGATGCCGGTTATCAAAAAGACCCGAAATCGATGGCGGAATATACCAACCTTGACGCGTTTCAGGCGAATTTCAGCGGCTGGGATGGCTCGTACCGCCCGCTTGAGAAGCTGATTAAGCAAAGTATGAATGATGATTCATCGTACAAACATGTCGAAACGATGTCACATCTTGTCCTAGGGAAAGACCCTCACGCAGTGGTTAAAACCAGATTTAAGGGAACGAACGCATATGGTGGTATTGTGACACAAACTGTGACTGCACGTGTTGATATTAAAACTGGTAATGTGGTAAGGATTATCGAAGAATGAGCTAATGATGCGATAATAACCCGCAGAGTTTCGGCTCTGCGTAGGTGATAAGGTTTCTTTTCGTAATGAGTGTTTTCTATGATTGGTGTATTCTGTATAGATAATTGCTCATTGAGTTAATTTTACGGGTGAAGAAATTACAATTAAATTTGGATGGGTATGAAAGATAAGTGGAAGTATTTGGCTGGAGCGGCAATTGGTTGGTTCCTAAGCAGCTCTTCAAGTACGTTAACAAATCTGATAGAGCTTGGGCCAGCGTATAATAAGTTTAAAACTCAGTATTTGTATACGCCTGAAATTTATGATTCCACATGGTCCAATAATTCAGAATATATTGCGGATGGTGTTGAGCTAGGATTGGATTATGGAGATGGTTCTAAAGTTGTAATGATGATTAAAACAAATGATGATGGTTCTATGTCTGGGGTTATTTATAAGAAAAGTCTTTGCGATTTTAACCCATTGACGGACTCTTTCTATTTAGAAAGCCCTGCGCCTAGTTGGCTTGATTTATTCTCAAGTAGATATTTTTATGTTAGCTTTCTTCATGATGGGCGACATGAGTATCTTGCAAAATTGAAATTAACTGATTATAACTCTTCAAAAAAAGTAATGACATTTGATACGAATAAAGATGACGAGTGGGTACTTGGTTCAGGGTTCAAAGTATCCGCGATGTTACCTGCTGTTGACGATGATATTAAGGAAATAGAAAGCTATTGCATGGAACGTAAGGGCGAGTTTTTTAAAAAAATATTAAGGGAGGCCGGTGAGAGCAAAAAAAAGAAGCTATAATACAGGTGTATTATATTTAAGGTGGTTAACATTAACCACCTTAAATATTGAAAGGCTGCTTTAAAAGTGACGAGGTAATTTATGTTACAGGGCCTGAGTATAGATCTGATTTGATAACTTCAGCATCGATGTCATATTTTCTAGCTACATCGGAAACTAATTTTGTAAGCCAGTCTGAGGCCGTAGGGGAAACAAAAATTCTATTTATTAATTTATTTAACTCAACAGGGGTGTTTACACCTGTATTTGTGTTAACTTTACCTCGATCTAAATGAGGGTTTTTACCATCACTATCAGTAGCCACTGGTGTGTCTTGGTATACAACTCTAACCTCTTTTTCATGTTCGAATGACTTTCTCTTAAAAACGAAAGGATAGAAAGAGTTGTTTAGTGGGATGGCTTGACTATCATAGTCTATGTATTCCACAAGACCAAGGAAGAATTTATTTGTTAAAACATTTTTTAGCTTTTCGTAAGTGGTTTCTATCGCAATCGCTTCATCTGTTTTTGCATATAAGTCCCACATTGCGGCTGATTCGAATTCATTCGCATGCCAACAGCTTATATAAGTCCATTTCCTTGACCAATTTGCTAAGTCAAAGTGATCCATAATAAACTTGTTTCGATAGCTTTCATGAATGAATGGAGGGACTAAATCTGTTTGGGTTTTATTTGCTTTGGTAAGTGAGCCTTCGTATGGGTCTTTAAATAAATCAGAACGACAAAGAAATAGCTCTTTGGACGAAATTAAAGATACAAATTTAGTAAAGTCCATATACCTCCAGAGTTTGGTCTCTAAACTCTGTGGCTGTTTGAAACATGGATGATTAGTTGTAGCAGGCATAAAAATCCCGAATAGTTGCAACAAAAGAGTTTTCTTTATAATGCATGATTTTGCATCGGTATGCATGTAGATCTTGTAGCCTTCGTGTAGCTTTCAAAGCAAGGCCCGCCTAGTTATAAAATCAAAATGCAGTTGCATTAAAACCGACCCATGAAGTGGGCAGGCGTGGCGGGGATAGCATTGCGCGCAGGCACGTATTTAATTATCAGAATTGACGGCGTCAGCGCGTCGTGATGGCGTTGCGGGTCTTTGATTTGATTCGCGGGTGCGTGCGGTGGCGCGTGCCGTGGTGGGCATCTGAGGGCGTTTGCGGATGGGTATGAAAAGGCCGCCAATCAGGCGGCCGAATTATCATTCATCATCGTTTTCGAGGCTGTACTTTTTAAACCTGATGACCTCCACGCCGACCCAATCATTAACCTCTTTGATACGCTGCTGTAGCGGTGTCAGTTCATTGCGAACAAATACCCGCGCGGCCTTCTCCACGTCGCCCACTGACCCGACATTCTCCGGCTTTCCCCCCATCAGTTGATAGGGGATTCGGTGGGCGTCCAGCAGGTCGGCGGCGCTGACCTTTTTGATGTTAAAGAAATCATCCTTCGTTGCCACTTCGCTGAGCGGCACAATCTTGATACCGTCGGGCTTTCCGTTCGGCGCGTAGAAGAACAGATTTTTAAAATTCCCCATGCCTTTCGAGTCGCTCATCGCATCGCGCAGCGCTTCAACATCGGTATTGTTCTGCGCGGCGTCGGTCACATACATGATGTAGCCTGCGTGTGCGCCGTTCTGGTAATACTTGCGGCGGAACAGCGTGGCGGACTCATTCAGCCAGGCTGAATTAAGCGCCGACAGATATTCTGGCATCCCATACAGCTCTTGATTGATATCCGGCTCCAGCAGATGAAACACGCTGTCAGGCGCGAACGGGTGCGGCTCCACGAACGATTGCACAAACCAGTAGACGCCGGGTTCAACGCCGCGCCGGGTGTATTTGGCCGGGGAGGTTTCCAGCTTCAACAGCTTGCCGGTAACGCTAAAACGCTTTTCTAAAAAGGCGTTACCGAACACCAGATAATCCAACACAAACCGGCTGAAATCCTGCTGTGATAACAGCGGGTGCGGGATGTAGGTGCTTGCCAAAATGTTGCGCTTCACATAAATCGGCGAGCTGTGGTGTACGGCGGCGCGCAGGCTTTTTGCCAGCCCGGAGAAGCTGATAGGCGGCTCAATCCATTTGCCGTTACCGACGCATTCCGTGTAATCCAGAATATCGCGGCGATCGAGTACGGCCGATGGTTCGCCAAAGGTAAACGCCTGCATTTTCTGGTCTGGCTCAGTGACAGCCAGATTCTCTTTTGCCTTGCGGCGGTTGCGTTTGCTCATCGGTTGATATCCAGAATAGATTTAGACGGCTGGCCGTTGGCGGCGGTCAGGGGTTCATTAAGCAGGGCGTGCATGGTCGCCCACGCGACGTCGGCGTGACTGGCTTCCTCGCTGCGGCTCGCCTCGTAGGTCATGCCTCGGCCGCTGGCGGTCATGGTTTTGCGAATGGCCATAAACGATTTTGTGATATCGGTGTACGCGGTGTCGTATTCCAGCCGGCCACTACCGATAGTGTCTTTTGCCTTCAGTACCATGGCGGTCTTCACCTCGGCGCTGTAGCGGATTTCGCGGGCGGCCGGGTAGAAGGCGCGCACCAACTGGAAAACGCCTTGCCCGATGCCGGTGGCATCGATGCCGATATATTCCACGTTATATTTTCCGGTCAGCTTGCGGATGGATTCGGCCTGCGTGGCAAAGTCCATGCCTTTCCACTGGTGGCGCTCCAGTATGCGGAATTTGCCACCCGTCACCATTGGTGGAGCCAGCACCACGCACCCGGCGCTGTCGCCGGAGTGTGCCGGGTCATAGCCGACCCAGACCGGACGGTCACCGAATGGCCGGTCTGCGTAGGGGTTAACGTCAGTCCACTCGACCAGACTGTCGACCATGCAGCCTTGCAACTCCTCAAACGGGAACACTGACGCGCTATCGTCGACAAACTCGCACATGAACAGGTTGCGGAAATCCTCGGCGCTGTTCTCACGCTTTAGCACATCGAGGTCGAACAGGTTGCAGCCGCCGCGCAGGGCGTCCTCAATTGTGACGATTTGCCGCCACTGGCCGTCATCGCACAGCTTCCCGGCTGCTAATGCGCTGTGGCTGATATCGATCTCGACGTGCTCGCTGGGGTTTTTGCGTCCCTTATTGAACAGTTCCCCAGACCAGAACGGAAACGCGCCATGCCCCAGTGTTGACGGGGTAGAAAAGTAGGTTGAACGGAGGTGCTTCTGCGAGGCCATGCCGGAGGCGACTTTGCGCAGCTTCTGGAAGTTGGGGATCCAAAAGATTTCATCGACCAGCAGGTCACCGTTATGGCTCTGTGCGGTGTTGGAATTGGTGCCGAGAAAAATCAGCTTTGCACCGTTGTTGCCGAGCACAATCGGGTCACCGGTCAGCTCAACATCAACCAGCCGGGCGAACTGAATTATGTACTCGCGGAAGACATACGCCTGCGTTTTGCTCGCGGATAAAAATATCTGGTTGTGGCCGGTTTTAAGCGCGTGCAGCAGTGACTCGCGGGAAAAATAGAAGGTCGCCCCAATCTGGCGCGATTTCAAAATATCGCGGATGCGGTGGGCCAGTCCGGCCTTGTGCCAGCCGAGCTGATAATCGAAAGACTCGTCATAAAAAATCTCTTCCAGCTTCGCAATAGCTTCATCACTGAAATAGTTCTTTGTCGGCTTTTTGCGCTCGCCTTTGTTGCGGTTGGCAACGTTGGGATTGAGGTCGGCTTCGTTGCCGGAATTCATGTAGCGGCTGACGCGCGCAAGGCGCTCAATCTGGCGGCCTAACAGGTCAATTTCTTTGTAGTCGCTGCCCTCTTTTTTTGTCTTGAGAACGAGCTGCACCATTCGCGCCTCGATGCTGGATTCAACGCGGGAAATCGGCGCGATATCGTCCCATTTTTCCCGCTGTTTCCAGCTCTGCACCGTGGGCGCTTTCTGCTTCAACATCTCCGCGATTTGCTTCACGGAGAAACCTTGCCAGTACAGCAACGCAGCCTGTCGGCGCGGGTCGCTGAGTAACGAGGTGTCGGTCTGGATTTGCATGATATGCCCTCATGTGGATGACGAGGGCAAGGCTACGCAAGCCACGACGGCCGCGCGCTAAGGTGCTGTTGTCTGGGGGATAGTCCGTCGGCAGTCGCTGGCCGTGAGCGTGGTCAGTCGGGAAACTAGCCCCGACCTTAACCACTCAGGACAATGGCTCATGGCAAAGAAAGTATCTAAATGGTTCCGCATCGGTGTCGAGGGTGACACTTGTGACGGCCGCGTAATTGACGGTAACGATATTCAGGAAATGGCGGCCGGTTTTGACCCGCGTGTTTATGGCTGCCGTATCAATCTGGAGCACATCAAAGGGCTGTTTCCCAACGGCGACTTTAAACGCCTCGGCGACGTGGTCGAGCTGAAAGCCGAGAAGATTGATGACGACTCCATCCTTAACGGCAAGTGGGCGCTGTTTGCCAAAATGACCCCGACCGACGAACTGGTCGCCATGGTGGCGGCGAGCCAGAAGGTTTACACCTCCATGGAAGTCCGCCCGAACTTTGCCAACACCGGCAAATGCTACCTCGTCGGTCTGGCGGTCACTGATGACCCGGCCAGCCTCGGCACCGAATACCTCGAATTCTGCGCACGCGCCAAGACAAACCCGCTGGCCGGTAAAAAAGCCGAGCCGGGCGATTTGTTCTCGGTGGCGACAGAGGTGCTGCTGGAGTTTGAGGAGCTGCCTGACAGCCTGCTAACCAATCTGACCGACCGTGTAAAAGGCATGTTCAGCCGCAAACAGGTCAGCGATGACGCGCGATTCAGCGATGTGCATGACGCGGTCACTGTTATTGCCGAGCAGGTGCAAACCAACGGCGCCAGCACCGAAACACGCTTTGCACAGCTTGAGCAGGAAATTGCCGGGTTGAAAGGTGAAGTAACGGCCGGTCAGGAGCAGTTTTCCGCGCTTCAGGCCACGCTCGACACCACCGAGAACTTGAGCCAGCAGCGCCGCCCGAAAGCGCCCGGCGGCAACGGTGAAGACAGCCTGTTGACCAACTGCTGATAGCAGCTCTAGCGGGGCGCGTTGCGCGCCGCTGTGAAGTAACCCGAATTAATAGAATCAGGATAATGTAATGAAGACAAAGACCCGCTTTCAATTTAATGCCTATTTGCAACAGGTTGCCAAGCTAAACGGCATCACGGACGTTAGCGATATCTCTAAAAAATTCAGCGTAGAGCCGTCAGTGACGCAATCGCTGATGAACGTCGTGCAGGAGTCCTCCGAGTTCCTGACCCGCATCAACATGACCCCGGTTGTCGAGCTGAAGGGTGAAAAGGTGGGCGTGGGCGTCAACGGCTCGATTGCCAGCACCGCTGACACTGACGGCGGCAAAGAGCGCCAGACCGCCGACTTCACCTCGCTGGAGTCCAATAAATACGAATGCCAGCAGGTGAACTTTGATTTTCATCTGCGCTATAACCAGCTCGACCTGTGGGCGCGTTATCAGGATTTCCAGTTGCGTATCCGCAACGCCATCGCCAAGCGTCAGGCGCTGGATTTCATCATGGCCGGGTTCAATGGCACCCATCGCGCGGCGACTTCTGACCGTGCCAAAAACCCGATGTTGCAGGATGTCGCCGAGGGCTGGCTGGAAAAATACCGTAAAGAAGCCGCATCACGCGTGATGAGCAACATCACGGGCGAGGATGGCGCAGTGATTTCGCCGGTGATTCGCATTGGGAAGGACGGCGATTATGCCAACCTCGACGCGGTGGTGATGGACGCGACCAACAACCTGATTGCGCCATGGCATCAGGAATCGCCTGACCTTGTGGTGATTTGCGGCCGTAAGCTGCTGGCCGATAAATATTTCCCGCTGGTCAACCAAGTGCAGCCCAATACCGAGGCACTGGCCGCCGACGTGATTGTCAGCCAGAAGCGCATCGGTAATCTGCCTGCGGTGCGCGTGCCATTCTTCCCGGCGAACGCCATCTTTATCACCACGCTCGCCAATCTGTCGATCTACATCATGGATGACAGCCACCGTCGGCACATTGAAGAGAACGCCAAGCGTGACCGAGTCGAGAACTACGAGTCGATGAAAATTGACTATGTGGTCGAAGACTATGCGGCCGGTTGCCTGATTGAGAACATCGAGCTGCTGCCAGCGTCGACAGAAAAATCGGCTGCTCTGGTATCCAACGTGATCCAGCAGTCATCCGGTGCCGACATTGGCGCACTGGCTGACGCGATTGTGCTGGCTGTTAAAGGCGCAGTGGCTCAACCGGCAGCAACCCCGGAAACCACGACAGAAACCCAGACAGAAGGCGGCGAGTAAACCATGACGAGTCCCGCACAGCGTCACATGATGCGGGTCTCGGCCGTGGAGGCTGCGCAGCGGGTGGATAATCCGCTGCGTCATGCCACCGCCTACGAGCAAATGCTCGTCAAGCTGGCCGCAGACCGCACCAAGCTAAAACTTATCCATTCCGTTGAGAGAAAGGCTGAGCACAAACGCGCCATGCTGCCGTTATACGCGCCATGGGTAGCGGGTATCTTAGCAGAAGGCCGGGGCGCACAGGATGACATTCTGATGACGGTCATGCAGTGGAAGCTCGACGCCGATGACATTCCCGGCGCACTGGAAATTGCACCCTATGCCCTGAAATACCGCCTCAAAGTGCCGAATAACAAGCGCCCGGTCGCGTATTTGTTTGCCGAAGAGTTGGCGTTGTCGGCAGAACGCAGCCGCAAGGCAGGCAACCCGGCCAGCATTGATGACCTGCGCACCGCCATTGAAATGACCGCCGCCGAGGATATGCCCGACATGGTCAAGGCCAAGCTCTACAAGGTTGCCGGTCTCATGTTGAGTGACAGCGGTGACCCTGCGCAGGCGCTGGAGTACCTCGCGCGCGCGACGCAGCTCGACAGCAATGCCGGGGTGAGAAAAGAGATCCAAAAATGCGAGAGCGCACTCAAGCCGAAGCCCGCGCCCGCCGCCAAAAGAACAACCACGCGCACGCGTAAGGCCGCCGCTACTCCGGCCAAACGCGGGCGACCACGCAAGGCGGTAAAAACCGCCGGTTAACAGAACGCACCCCCGTGCCGGGCGGCACGATGGCCGCGAGTGTCTTTTGACTTATCAACGCCATCGTCCACCGCCCACCTATTTTGAGGTTGTCATGACGACAGTGATTATGCGTAACCCGGTTGAGCCGAAGGACGAGCCGACGGCCATTATCCCGCAGCCGGATGAGCCGGAGCCGGTGATTAAAAACACCTTCTTTTTCCCGGACGTTGACCCGAAGCGCATTCGTGAACTGATGCGGCTGGAGTACACGGTCACACCGGAACGCCTACGTTTTGCCATTCGCAGCGGCATTTCGGAGACGAATGCGGAGCTGTATCTCTACCGCGAGAAGCAAATCGCCGCCGGGTTCAAAACGCTGACTGAGGTTCCTGCCGATGAAATCGACGGCGAAAGCGAGAAGTGTTTTCACTACCTGAGTGCGGTTTGCGCAATGACTACCGCGACGCTGTACGAGCGTTATCGGGGCGTGGATGCCAGCGCGAAGGGGGACAAAAAAGCCGACAGCGTCGAGGTGTCCATTGATGAGCATTGGCGGGATATGCGCTGGTCAATCGCCCGGTTGCAGGGTAAGCCGCGCAGCATTGTCGGGCAAATCTGATGAATGTCATCGCGCTTCAGGGGGACACGCTCGACGCGCTGTGTTATCGCGCCTACGGCCGCACCGAGGGTGTGGTCGAGGCGGTGCTGCTGGCTAATCCGGGGCTTGCTGAATTGGGGGTCATCTTGCCGCATGGCACGGTGGTCACGCTTCCAGTGATTGATACCGCCCCGGCATCCGAAACCGTTCAGCTATGGGATTAACCATGGAGAAAGTCACCTCGTTTATTGCCTACGTCGTTGCGGTGCTGCTGGCGTGGGCCGGGAAGTATTCCGCGCAGGATATCGCGCTGATTGTCGGCGCGGTGGTCGGCGTTGGCACATTTGTCACCAACTGGTATTACCGCCGCAAAAGCTATCTGCTGCTGAAAAATGTCGGTATCCCTCGGGAGGTTTTCGATGAAATCAATCGTTAAACGTTGCAGCGTCGCCGTCGTGCTGGCGCTGGCGGCTCTGCTGCCGGACTTTGCCCGGCTGCATTCGTCGATGGCGGGCCTTGAGCTTATTGCCAATCTGGAAGGATGCCGCCTGAGTCCGTACCAGTGCAGCGCGGGCGTCTGGACAAGTGGCATTGGTCACACGGCCGGGGTTAACCCAGGGCGAGCCATTACCGAGCGTGAGGCTGCGGTCAATCTTGTGGCCGACGTCATGCAGGTCGAGAAGCGGCTCGCGCAGTGCATGCCGGTGACCATGCCGCAGCCGGTCTATGACGCCGTGGTCAGCTTTGCGTTTAACGTGGGCACGGGCGCGGCGTGCTCGTCGACACTGGCGTATTTCATCAATAAAAAGCAGTGGCCGGCCGCATGTAATCAGCTTCCCCGCTGGGTGTTTGTCAAAGGAGTCAGGTCTGCCGGGCTGGAGAATCGCCGGGGGCGGGAAGTGGCGTTATGCATGACGGGGGCGCAATGAAAACATTAGTCGCTTTCCTTGTGCTGGCGCTGGTCGTGGCGGGTTGGGTGAAATGGGACAACCTCCGGTTGACCCGTGCCCTTTCCGAGTCCACTCGGACTGTTAGCCAGCAAAAGAATGAACTCTCGGCCGTGTATCAGGCGCTGAGTGCATTGCAGACCACCGCCCGGCGCAATGAGCGAGAACAGGTCATTTTGCGCCAGCGCATTACCGCCGCTGACCTGTTGGCGAACCGCCGAAATAACACCATTACGAGGCTGCTCAATGAAAATGAAGTTCTGCGCCGCTGGTATCAGTCTGCTTTGCCTGATGACGTTATCCGGCTGCACACCCGCCCCGACTTTGCCACCCCCGATGATTATTTACGCTGGTTGTCCGAGGGTCAGCAGTTGCCCGCTGCCCGGCAGCAACCCGACAACCAACGGTGATTTAAGCGCGGATATTTTCAATCTTGAGCGTGCGCTGGTGAGCTGCGCGCTACAGGTTGAGACCGTGAAAAAATGTCAGGAGGAACACGATGTTAAAACCGAAAAGTTTGCGCAAGGCGCTCTATGATGCAGTGCCGAAACTCAAGGCGAACCCGGATATGCTGCGTATTTTTATCGATAGCGGTGTCATCGGCGCAACGCTGGCCGCGTCCCTGTCCTTTGAAAATCGCTACACCCTCAACGTGACAGTCACCGACTACCCGGATGATATTGATTTGCTGCTGGTGCCAATTGGAGCATGGTTGCGGGAAAATCAGCCCGATATCATGACCACGGACGAGGGCAAGAAAAAGGGTTTCACCTACGAGGTCGACATCAACAACGACGACAGCATTGATGTCAGTATCTACCTGAAACTGACCGAGCGCACGCTGGTGAAAGAGGTTGACCGGGCGCTACATGTTTCCCACGCGCCGGAGCCGCCCTTACCGATGCCGGTGGAAAGCCCGACGCACCTTTATGCTAATGG
The DNA here is from genome assembly GCF_052045345.1 of Serratia sp. 22264. Taxonomy (NCBI): domain Bacteria; kingdom Pseudomonadati; phylum Pseudomonadota; class Gammaproteobacteria; order Enterobacterales; family Yersiniaceae; genus Serratia; species Serratia sp. 22264. The sequence continues at coordinate 1,898,985 of NZ_JBQEOY010000001.1, read as the reverse complement.
CGAGTTGGTGAGTCACTGGCATGAGTGAGTTAACGCCGTTTGATGACAAGCTCGCCGGGCTGATTGCGGGGTTGTCCGCCTCCAGCCGTCGGCAGATGGCCGCCGAGATTGCGAAGCGCCTGCGTGCCAGTCAGCAAAGCCGGATTAAGCGCCAGCAGGCACCGGACGGCGCGCCCTATGCTGACCGCAAGCGCCAGCCGATTCGCAGCAAGAAAGGACGGGTTAAGCGTGAGATGTTCGCCAAGCTGCGCACTAATCGCTACATGAAAGCCAAAGGCACGGCTGATGAGGCGCTGGTCGAGTTTGCCGGGCGCGTGCAGCGTATCGCGCGGGTGCACCAAGAGGGCTTGCGTGACCGCCCGAGCCGCCATAGCAGGGACGTTCAATATGACGCGCGGCCGTTATTAGGTTTTTCATTAAAGGATATCCAGTACGTTGAGTCTATAGTCATCTCTTGTATTCAGAGATAATATATAAATTTAAAGTAATATAAAGGTGATGGTTAATGGACAATGATGCATTGCTAGGAGGAGTGAAATCTTTTCTAGCTGTTTTGGCTGGTATCCTTGGGGTGTTGGGTGTGATGAATGTATTCAAAACCACCAATGGTAAGTTAACCCACTGGGGGAAATTGGCTATAGGGATGATTGTTGTGTCTACTTTTGGTGGGTTGTATATCGGATACATGGAAAAGGTAGGTTCTAACAAAACAAAGGAAGAGAGCGATAAGTATAATAAAAAATTGCTTGGTGAAGTTCTTAGGATGAAACACCCTATTGAAAATGTCAGTTTGATGTATTGGTCTGAGTTGCCAGATTCTGAACCTGAGGTTATTGAGTTTAAAAGAGTGATTGAAAATTATATAAACAAAACCAAAGGGGCTAGAGGGGCGCTCTATATGGTAAAAAAAGCAGATATTCACTCCAGCGCCTCCGGAATTGATGGGAAACCATTGAATTATTATGTTGAACTAGGTAGTTCCTATATACCACATAAAAAATTCCCTGTGCTTAACTCTCTTTTGCTTGGTTACTCGTTAGGAGTTTGTTTAAAACTAAAATCAATTCCTCCTGAGTCATTTTATATGGTTTCAGGAGATTTTAGTACCTATGACTGGTGTGTGAGCTCTATTGCTCCAGAAAAAAATACCTTGGAGTATGATGTCGAGAGTAAAAAAGTAATGATTGTTTCGCGAGTGAATTATGATAAAGAACTCATAACCTCAAATGGTTCAATTACCTCGACAGTTGACCTTTATGGTTCTCAGATGTTTCTCCTTGGTAGTGGCTGGCAAAATATTAACATGCGAGAGATTCTGAGGAGGATGGGGCGTCCTCAGTCTAGTATTGATAGAGCGGAGAAGGTTGAAGTTGTACAGCGGGGAATGAAGCTGAAATCAGTTTTAATTCATTTCTCAACGGATAAAAAAATACATATATCTAAAGATAAAATAGTTAAGTACGCGAAACCAGATGGTAAATTCTTTGAATATATCATACTGCCTAAAGATGATGACGGCATGAAAAAATTACATTAATTCTAATTATTCACATGCTCGTTGTGTAATAGCCTAACGAATGCCTTCATATTGCCGCTGGATCTCTTCAGCGGCATCCTTTCCCTATGAACACACTCGAATCGATTTCAGAACTCGCTCGCGCTGTGCGCGACCTCATTCGCATAGGCGTCATCGTAGACGTTCAGTACACTCCGCCGCGCTGCCGCGTTCAATTGGGTGGCAATACGACGGACTGGTTGCAGTGGCTGGCCTGCCGCGCCGGAGGTGCGCGCACATGGTGGGCACCCTCCATCGGTGAGCAGGTGGTGGTACTGGCGCTGGGTGGCGAGCTGGATACCGCCTTTGTGCTGCCTGCTATCAACTCCGACGATTTTCCGGCTCCGTCAGTGTCGCCGGAGGCATATCACACTAGTTTTCCCGATGGTGCGGTCATCGAATATGAGCCCAAAACCGGCACGCTGAGCGTTACCGGCATAAAAACGGCCAATATCAGTGCGCAAGTGGCCGTCGACGTTTCTGCGCCGAAGGTGACGATTATCGCCAGTCAAAAAATCACGCTTGATACACCGGAGGTGGTCTGCACCAACAAGCTGACCGCCGACACGCTGGAGCTGAAAAAGGGCGGGAAAATGTCGGGGAATATCGATCACGGCGGGGGTACTTTTAAATCCAACGGCGTACAGGTGGATAAACACGGCCACGGTGGTGTGCAACGTGGCGGAGACTGGACGGAGGGAACCCGATGACCGTGAGATACACCGGCATGAACCGGGAAACCGGCCAGACCCTGACGGACAGCGAGCATATCAGCCAGAGTGTGCGCGATATCCTTATCACGCCCGTCGGTTCAAGGCTGATGCGCCGGGAGTATGGCTCGCTGTTGTCGGCCTTGATTGACCAGCCGCAAAGTCCAGCCGTTAACGGGCAGGTGATGGCCGCCTGCTACATGGCAATCCTCAAATGGGAGCCGCGTGTCAGGCTGACGTCCATCACCTTTGAGAAAACCTTTAACGGTCAGATGTTCGTTGATATTACCGGCGTGCGCCAAGACACCACCGGCGGCACATTTTCGTTAACCGTTCCACTGAGCTGACACCATGGCAACTATCGATTTAAGCCAGCTACCCGCGCCAAATGTCGTTGAACCGCTGGATTATGAAACCCTGCTTGCCGAGCGCAAGGCGACGCTGATTTCTTTGTATCCGGCAGACCAGCAGGAGGCCATTGCCCGCACGTTGTCGCTGGAGTCCGAGCCTATCGTCAAGCTCTTGCAGGAGAACGCCTATCGTGAGGTTATCTTGCGCCAGCGCGTCAATGAGGCGGCGCAGGCGGTAATGGTGGCCTATGCGGGCGGCGCTGACCTCGACCAGCTCGGGGCGAACAACAATACCCCGCGACTGACCATTGCCCCGGCTGATGATACTGCTATCCCGCCTGTCGCCGCCGTTATGGAATCAGACGAGGATTTTCGGCCTCGCATCCCTGCGGCCTTTGAGGGTATGTCAGTCGCGGGGCCGGTGGGAGCGTATGAGTTTCACGCCCTTAGCGCTGACGGCCGTGTCGCTGATGCCTCAGTGTTTAGCCCGGCCCCGGCGGAGGTATCGGTCAGCGTGCTGGCGCGCGATGGCGACGGCACCGCGCCCGATGAGCTGCTCGCAGTGGTTGCCAAGGCCCTGAATGACGAGAGCGTGCGCCCGGTGGCTGACCGGGTGACAGTGGCATCGGCGAGGATTGTTGATTACCAGATTAACGCCACGCTGTTCGTCTTGCCTGACCCGGCCGTTGAGCCTATTCGCGCCGCCGCTGAACAGCGTCTAAAAGCCTATATCAACGCGCAGCGACGCCTTGGCCGTGACATTCGCCGCTCGGCCATCTATGCCGCGCTGCATGTGAGCGGCGTGCAGCGCGTCGAGCTGGCGGCCCCGCAATCTGATGTTGTGCTGGACAAGACGCAGGCCGCCAATTGCACCGACTATCAAATTATTATCGGCGGCTCTGATGAGTAGCGTGCTCCCGCCGGGGTCATCTGCGCTGGAACGTCGGGCGGCTGAAGCTTGTGCGGTGGGTATGGATTTAAATGTGCCCCTGCGCGACCTGTGGAACCCGGAGAAATGCCCGGTCAAATTCTTGCCCTATCTGGCATGGGCGTTTTCTGTCGACAGGTGGGATGAGGATTGGCCGGAGGCGGAAAAGCGCCGTGCTGTCAATGATGCGTTTTACATTCACCGCCGCAAGGGCACCGTTTCAGCTATTCGGCGTGTGATCGAAAACATCGGCTATAGCATGAGCATCGCGGAATGGTGGGAGGTGGCCGACCCTGCCGGGACGTTTCGCCTGACTATTGATGTGAATGATTTTGGCATCACTGAAGAGCTTGTTAATGAACTTGAGCGGTTAATTGGTGAGGCCAAGGCGGTAAGCCGCCATATGGCTCATCTGTCTATTTCTACACAAACCAGCGGAAATATATATTCCGTCGCATCCGCATTTGATGGCGATATCGTAACGATTTATCCATCAGGCTATGAGCCACAGTTGAAAACAAGATACAACGGTTTGCCGAATTATGGCGGCTGGTATCGCTATTCCGGGGAATGATATGACAAGAATTAGTGAGTATGCTCGCTGGGAAGAGGATATTTATCAAATCAAGCGAGAAGATGAGTTAACAGGCGGGCGTGACGGCGTTGCTAATATTCAGCCGTTGCAGCTCGCAAATCGCACTTCATTTCTACGGCAGGAGGTCGATGTAACTCAGTCAATGGTGATGGCTGAAATGCGTGTTTATGATTCAAAAGAAAAAGCACAAAGCGCCATTAATGACGGTGCGGAGAAAAGAAGGTACTTCCCGGTTAAAGGTGTTGGTATGACGTGGGCCGAGCGCTTTGAAAATATAAACGGAGTGGCGACGGCAACAGGGGAACGAATGCCTAATATGGCCTATGTGGAAGACGTTGAAAAAAGAATTCCAAAAGTAGATGCAAAACTTGTTGGTCGAATCCCTTTAATTGCAATAAATGATGAGGTGGTGTTGTGGCTTGTTGATGGCAGACTGGAGTCATTGTTCCTCGGTGATAATTTAATTAGTAGCCTTGGGCCGCGTACATTAATAATTAATGAGGACGTTAACCTTGCCGATAATGGACGAATACCTTTAATCCAAATTGGCGATGAGGTTGTGGCATGGTTGGAAAATGGGCGTTTTTGTACAATGGACTTGCAACTAGAAGGCCCTGACGCATTAAGCCCGCAGACAACGAAAAGGTTTTTGCCAACTTACAGCAGTGGCGAATCACTCTTTCGCTGGAAGGCTAAATGCGCAACGTTGGAAAATGGCGGAAATGTGACGGCGAAAATAGCATTTACCGGTGATAGCTGGACGGATTTCAGCACCATACCCCAACAATTTGCCAATGCATTATATGCAAAATATGGAAAATCCTCTGATGGCTGGGCCAGTGTCGCGGGTAACAATGCGCAGCGGAAAATGTACATGAACGATATGGGGTTAACACGCAGTGCAGGCTGGGTGAACTGGAGTATTGGTAGTCCAGAAACCACTCCTCCTCAGTTTGGTGGCGGCCCTGACGGTTATTGTATGCACACCAGCCTATCAAGCTGCTCTGCCACCTTGAGCGGCGCTGAAGGTACACAAATTGATATCTACCACCGCGACTCGGGAACATTCCGGTATCGCGTTGATGGTGGCGCATGGAATATCGTAACGACAAGTGAAACCAGCAAGACAGTTAAAACGTCAATTACCGGCCTTTCTGATGGGGTGCACTCCGTCGATATTGATACGGCGGGCAATACCTCCGAAGTGGCTATCTATGCATTTCGTCCCCACAGTCCGGGGAAAAAAGGAATTGAAGTATTGAAGGTTGGGCACGCTGGCGCACGCGGGTTGCATTACATGTACCAAGTCAGTCCATACATTAAGCCTTATGCAACCGACATTGATCCGGACGTAGTTGTCATCATTTTGGGCACGAATGATTACAGGCACGCAAACAGCAACACGGCGAACTATATCGACGGAATAGCTTCAATCATCGCAGCTTACAGGGCAGCTCATTCAGATGTCGGTATCATTCTGGTTGCGCCGGCAGACACGGACGGTTATTCGGTAAACGCTCCGTTGTCGGACTTTATCGCGGCTGCGCGCAAGTTTGCAGTACAAGCTGGTGTCGAATTTATTGACCTGCACGCGATGATGCCTAAATGGTCTGTTGGTCGAGGCCTTGGCATGTGGGAGGACTCATTACACATGAGTAATGCCGGGGCGCAATTCTTATTTAACATTGTTAAAGACAAACTGCTCTAAGGGGGCAATAGATGTTTTCTACGCTTAAACTCGTCGGGCCTTCTCAGGTGCAATATGGTTTCCCGAAATTTGGCAGCTTTATCGACCAAACACCAGAGCTTCCAATTGTGGATGAATTGGCAGGGCTTTATTATCTTCACGATGGCCCTAACAAATTAAAAAACTATGCGGATGAAACCAAGCCGTTGACAATGTTCGGTAGCCCTAATGCTGCTGATAATTTTTCATGGGTGAATCTGGCAAACCATTACGATACCGGAATTATTCTCCCAAAAGACTGGACGGCAATTGTTATTTCATCCATCGGCAACAATAAGACTGCCGACGGCGGCCTTGATCTTTCCAACTATGGAGCCGATGGGGACATATTGTCCGGTGATAGCCTTGGGGCAAATAACAACGGTACGAACATAACATTGTATGCAAACGTCAAAAGTGGGGAAAATCTTTCGATTAAGTCGGTAAATACGTCATATCCGGCTGAGACGCAATTTCAGGTTTATGCGGGGGTATTTAATGACCATCCGACATACAAAAAAATTAATGCGGTTACGGGTCAGATAACTTCGATTGCCGTCGATATGTCTGAAAGACAGCGTGTCGCCTCTCCTGCTCGCACGTTGAAAATTGGCGGTCATTACCGCACTGGAATTCTTACTGGGCTGCGCCGTGTTTCTCTTGTTGCTGTATTTTTAAAAACACTCTCTGACGACGAAATAAAACAGAATACGGACTATTTACGCCTGAAATGGGGTCCGGGGGCTGGGGTAATCTTGTCGTAAATGACCCGGTTAAAAATAATACAAACAGCATGAAGAGGTGCGGGCGTGGGTAGCAAAAAATTTATTGTTTTAACGACACATCTGGGTAACAGCAAGCTAGCCGCCGCTGCTGTATCCGGCGTACCGTTGAATATAGAAATGATGGCGGTGGGGGATGGAAATGGGCAGTTACCACAGCCTGCACCAGAGCAAACCGGACTGATAAACGAGCGGTATCGTGCCGAATTAAATCGCCTTTCAATTTCTGACCAGAGTGCTGAGGTCATTGAGGCTGAAATGATTATGCCTCCACAGATTGGCGGATTTTGGTTGCGTGAGGTCGCACTCTATGATGCAGACGGTGGGTGCATTGCGGTTGGTAATATGCCTGATACGTATAAACCTTTACTTTCTGAAGGTTCTGGACGTTATCAAGTTATTAGGATGCAGTTGCAAGTCAGCAATGCGGCATTAGTAGAAATGCTTGCTGATCCATCGGTGGTGCTGGCAACAAGCGAAGCTGTCAAAGCGGCAGAAGATGCAGCAAAAGACTATTCAGATGAGCAACTTGGTCAGCATGAAAGGTCGCGCAATCATCCTGATGCTACGCTGAAAGAAAAGGGGTTTACGCAGCTTAGCAGTGCAACGGATAGCGATAGCGAGGCGCTGGCCGCCACTCCGGCAGCGATTAAAAAGGCCATTGCGGCCGCTGTACGCGAGAGCTGGGAATTATCTAACCCCGTTGGCATCAGTCATTTCTTTTTTGCCAACGTCGACCCTAACGCCCGCTGGCCGTGGTCAAAGTGGGAGTATACCGGCGAGGGGAGGACGGTGCGCATTGCCAAGCGGGACGGCTCCAATGTGGGGCAAACCGGCGGCAGTGATACCACGACAATCAGCCGCGCAAATTTGCCCGCAGAAAAAATTAGCGTAAATGGCACGGCCCACGATACCGACCTCGGCACCAAGAGAACCAAGGCGGCCGGGGCGCACGTTCACCATGGCACGCCACAGCGTAATAGCAATTATGAGCTGGGCGGGAATAACCGTGTCTTCTTTGACCCGTATGCTGAAGGTGATACGGATGAGGCTGGTGAACATGACCACGAAATGGATCTCGGTCCACATGGCCATAATGTTACGGGGGAAACTGATGCGCTAGGGAGTGGGCAGGCTGTCAGCATTGTCGAGAGCCACGTACTGCAAATGTGTTGGCACCGCATCGCATAAAAAAATGGCCCGCATGTGCGGGCCGTTGTCTACCTGCGGCATTTCCCTGATGTTGCCGGATAGATAACGCCACCCTAACCGCTCCGGCTAAATTCCGTCCAATCGATTACATAGATCAATGCGTCGATATTGATCGGCCAAATCGATCGTCTTGTTTTTTCTCTCCCTCCCGTCTTTTTACTCCGTTGTCTGGTAGGCCATCCACCGGCCATCGCGTGCGCCTGCGCAAGCCCGGCGGCAAGCTAGGCACACCACCAACAACCGGAGTCACAATATGGGTGATTATCACCACGGCGTGCGCGTCGTCGAAATTAACGACGGTACGCGCGTCATTTCTACCGTATCGACGGCTGTCGTCGGCATGGTCTGCACCGGCAAAGATGCCGACCCCAAAGTTTTCCCGCTCAATACCCCGGTATTGATTACCGATGTGATTGCCGCTGCCGGTAAGGCCGGAAAGTCCGGCACGCTGGCGAATGCCTTGGCGGCCATCGGCGACCAGTGCAAGCCTGTAACGGTGGTTGTGCGCGTCGAAGAGGGCAAAGACGCAGCGGCAACAACGTCCAATATCATCGGCGGCGCGGATGAAAACGGCCGCTATACCGGCATGAAAGCCCTGCTTACTGCGCAGGCCGTCACCGGTGTAAAACCGCGCATTCTGGGCGTGCCGGGACTGGATACGCTGGAGGTGGCGACGGCGCTGGCCGGTATCTGTCAGCAGTTGCGCGCCTTTGGTTATATCAGTGCGTATGGCTGCAAAACCATTTCCGAGGCCATCGCCTACCGCGACAATTTCAGTCAGCGCGAGCTGATGCTCATCTGGCCGGATTTCCTCGCGTGGGATACCACCGGCAACGTCAGTGCCACTGCTTATGCCACGGCCCGCGCGCTGGGCCTGCGCGCAAAAATCGACACGGAAACCGGCTGGCATAAGACCCTGTCTAACGTCGGCGTCAACGGCGTGACCGGCATTTCCGCCAGCGTGTTCTGGGATTTACAGGCACCCGGCACCGATGCCGACTTGCTCAATGAGGCCGGGGTCACGACGCTGGTGCGCAAAGATGGTTTCCGCTTCTGGGGCAACCGCTCCTGTTCTGATGACCCGCTGTTCTTGTTTGAGAACTACACCCGCACCGCGCAGGTATTGGCTGACACCATGGCCGAAGCGCACATGTGGGCGGTGGATAAGCCGGTCACCGCCACGCTTATCCGCGACATTGTCGAAGGCATTAAAGCCAAATTCCGTGAGCTGAAATCTAATGGCTACATCATCGACGCCGATTGCTGGTACGACGAATCGGCCAACGACAAAGAGACCCTGAAGGCCGGGAAACTGTATATCGATTACGACTACACCCCGGTTCCCCCACTGGAAGACCTGACCCTGCGCCAGCGTATCACCGATAAATATCTGGTGAATCTGGCCGCTGGCGTCAACAGCTAAAAGGACACGTTAAACCATGGCACTCCCGCGCAAACTGAAGTACCTCAACCTGTTTAACGACGGCCTGAGCTATATGGGCGTGGTCAGCTCAGTGACTCTGCCGAAACTGACCCGCAAGCTGGAGAACTATCGCGGCGGCGGTATGAACGGCGCTGCCCCGGTGGATATGGGGCTGGACGATGACGCGTTGAGCGTCGAGTGGACTATCGGCGGTCTGCCAGATGACCAGCTCTGGGCACAATACGCCGCCTCAAGCTCGACGGCCGTGCCGCTGCGTTTTTGCGGTTCTTATCAGCGCGATGACACCGGCGACATTACGGCGGTGGAGATTGTGCTGCGTGGCCGTCACAAGGAATTTGATTTCGGCGACCAGAAACAGGGCGAGGACACCGAGACAAAAATCTCGACCCAATGCACCTATTTCAAGCTGACAGTCGACGGCAAAGAGCGCATCGAGGTCGACACCGTCAACATGATTGAGCGCGTGAACGGCGTCGACATGCTGGAACAGCACCGCCGCAACATCGGCCTGTAATCACCGGGCGGTCAGCGACGCTGGCCGCCATTCCCCATACTGAATTGAGAGAACACCATGAAAAACAAAAACACCGCCACCGAAAACCCGAACTTTGTGAAATTGGATACCCCCGTCAAGCGCGGTGAGACCTTTATCGATATGGTCACGCTGATTAAGCCCAATGCGGGCACGTTGCGCGGCGTAGGGCTAGCTTCGTTGGCGAACTCCGAAGTTGATGCGTTGATTAAGGTGCTGCCGCGCATGACGTACCCATCGCTGACCGAGAGCGAAGTTACAGCGCTGGACTTGCCTGACCTTGTGGCACTGGCCGGGAAGGTTATCGGTTTTTTGGCACCGAGTTCGGCACTGTAGATTTCCCGGCAGGCTTGTCGGTTGATGACCTGATGGCGGATATCGCGACGATTTTCCATTGGCCGCCGTCAGAGCTTTACCCGATGACACCGCAAGAACTCCTCAACTGGCGCGACAAAGCGCTCCAACGAAGCGGACAAACGAATGAGTAACAACGTCAAGTTGCAGGTGCTACTCAAAGCCGTTGACCAAGCGACACGCCCGTTTAAAAGCATCCAGACAGCGAGTAAATCGCTGTCTGCGGAAATCCGCGACACCCGGCAGAACCTGAAAGAATTGAATGCGCAGGCCGGGCGCGTTGAGGGGTTCCGCAAATCGAGCGCGCAGCTTGCTGTCACCGGTCAGGCGCTGGCAAAAGCTAAGCAGGAAGCCGCCGCGTTGGCGGTGCAGTTTAAAAATACCGAGAAGCCGACCCGCGCACAGGCGCAATTGATGGATGCAGCCAAACGCTCAGCGGCTGAGCTGCAACTCAAATATAACGGGCTGCGTCAGTCGGTGCAGCGTCAGCGCCAAGAGCTGGCGCAGGCCGGGATTAACACGCGTACCCTGGCCGCCGACGAGCGCCGCCTGAAATCCTCCCTCAGTGACACTACCGCGCAGCTCAACCGGCAGCGGGAGGCGTTATCGCGCGTCAGCCAGCAGCAGGCCAAACTCAGCGCCGTGTCCCAGCGTCATCAGGCCGGGAAGCAATTGGCGGGCAGTGTGGCCGGGGCCGGTGCTGCTGGCGTTGGTGCGGCGACAGTCGGGGGTTTTGCTGCAAGTAAACTCCTTACGCCGGGGTATGATTTTGCGCAAAAAAACTCTGAGTTGCAGGCCGTGCTCGGTGTGGCAAAAGACTCCGCCGATATGGTGGCGCTTCGCACGCAGGCGCGACAGCTTGGTGATAACACGGCCGCGTCAGCCGATGACGCAGCCGGGGCGCAAATCATCATTGCCAAAGCAGGCGGCGACAAAGACGCAATCACCGCAGCGACGCCGGTCACGCTCAATATGGCGCTGGCGAACCGTAAAACAATGGAGGAAAACGCCACCCTGCTGATGGGGGTAAAGTCGGCTTTCGGTCTGACAAACGACAAGGTTGCGCACATTGGTGACGTGATTTCCCAGACCATGAACAAGAGCGCGGCTGACTTTGAGGGCCTCAGCGACACCCTGACCTATGCCGCACCAGTGGCGAAAAATGCCGGTATCAGTGTTGAACAGACGGCAGCAATTGCCGGTGCGTTGGCCGATGCCAAAATCACCGGCTCTATGGCCGGTACGGGGAGCCGTGCGGTGATAACCCGGCTGCAAGCTCCGATGGGGCAAGCCAAGGATGCGCTCGGGGAGTTGGGCGTCAGAACATCTGACCGTAAAGGCAATATGCGGCCGTTATTTACCATCCTGAAGGAAATGCAAAAGAGCTTCGATAAAAACAAGCTCGGCACCGCTCAGCGCGCGGAATACATGAAAGTTATCTTCGGGGAAGAGGCTTCGTCGGCCGCTGCTGTGCTGATGGGCGATGCAGCTTCCGGCAAGCTTGACCGCTTGACCACGTTGCTCCAAGAGTCTGACGGTAAGACCGAGGCGCTGGTCAAAATCATGCAGGACAACCTCGGCGGGGACTTGAAAGAGCTTCAGTCAGCATATGAGGCCATCGGTATCGACCTGTATGACCAACTTGAAACGCCTTTCCGTGAGCTGACAAACCGCGCAACAAAGTTCCTGCTGAAAATTGACCTTTGGATCAAGGACAACAAAGAGCTGGCTGGGACTCTGGGGAAGATTGCCCTCGGTGGCCTTGCCGTTGTCGGCATTTTGGGGGCGATTGGCTTGGCGTCGTGGCCGGTCATCATGGGGATTAACGGAATCATTGCGGTAGCCGGTTTTATGGGTACCGCTTTCAGTGTAGCGGGCGGTGCCATCATGACGGCGTTAGGCGCGCTAACGTGGCCGATTGTGGCGATTGGCTTGGCCGTTGTGGCCGGGGTGCTGTTGATTCGCAAATACTGGCAACCTATTAGCGCCTTTTTCAGTGGGGTGATTCAGGGGGTTATGGAGGCGTTCGCGCCGGTTGGTGAGCTGTTTAAGCCGTTGAAACCTGTTTTCGACTGGCTCGGCGATAAGCTAAAGGCCGTCTGGCAGTGGTTTAAGGATTTAATCCAGCCAGTGGAGTCCACCAAAGAGACCCTCGATAGCTGCAAAAACGCGGGGCTGGCTTTTGGCCGGGGGTTGGCTGATGTGCTCGGTCTACCACTAAAAGCATTCAATAAACTGCGACAGGGCATTGATTGGGTGCTGGAAAAGCTTGGCGTCATCAATTCCGAATCCAGCGACCTCGACAAAAAAGTGCAGAAGGCCAATGACTATGCCAACGGCGCGAACGGGCGCGGTTATTCCCCCTCCGGTGGTTTGCTGACAGGTGGTTATGCCCCGGTTACGGCCGGGGGTGGCAAGTCCTATGTTGATAACAGCGTCAACAATTTCCACGTCGGCAGTAACCATCCCGGCGGTGTCAGCGGGGCAGAAACCAAGCGGATGTTGCTGGAAGTGGTGGAAGAACGGGAGCGTAAACGCCGTGCAGCGCAGCGCTCAAATATGGCGACGGATTAAAGGAGGGTGTGCTGATGATGCTAATTCTTGGGCTGTTTGTGTTCCAGTTGCAGACCGTGCCGTATCAAACACTGGCACGCTCGGTGGATTATCGCTGGCCGTCAAACAGCCGCGTCGGCCAGCGGCCGGCCCTGCAATTTCTCGGCGTCAATGAGGAGAAAATAACGCTATCCGGCGTCCTGCTGCCTGAAATTACCGGCGGTAAAATCTCGATGCAACTGCTTGATGCGATGGCCGCCGAGGGTAAAGCGTGGCCGTTGCTGGAAGGCACTGGCACCATTTACGGGATGTTTGTCGTGAACAGCGTCAGTGAAACCCGCACGGAATTTTTCTCCACTGGTAGCGCCAGGCGCATAGAGTTCACGCTCACGCTTACCCGCGTGGATGAGTCATTTACTGCGATGTATGGCGATTTGCAGGCACAGGCTGAGGGGATGCTCGGTCAGATGAGCGAGCTATCGGCCAAGGCCGGGAACGCCGTGGGAGGACTGTTCCAATGATTACCGGGATGACATTGGATGCCGGGGCAACCATCGCCCCGGCGTTTATGCTCAAAATGGGTGATAAGGATATCACTCACAACATCAGTGACCGCCTGCACTCCCTGACGCTGTCGGACAACCGCGGATTTGAAGCTGACCAGTTGGATATTGAGCTTGATGACGCCGACGGTCAGGTCATGATGCCAAATCGGGGCGCAGTGCTGACGCTCCACCTTGGCTGGCAGGGTGCGCCATTGTTCAACAAGGGCAGTTTTACTGTTGATGAGATTGAGCACCGGGGCGCGCCGGACATGCTGACCATTCGCGCCCGCTCCGCTGATTTTCGAGGGTCGCTCAATTCCCGACGTGAAGAGTCTTATCATGACACCATGCTCGGCGCTGTGATTGGCAAAATTGCCGAGAGGAACAAACTGACCGCCAGCGTAGCGAAAGGGCTGGCGGAGATTAAAGTCCCGCATATTGACCAGTCGCAGGAGTCTGACGTCAAGTTCCTGACACGCCTCGCCACACGTAACGGGGCGGAAGTATCGATAAAAGCCGGACGGTTGTTATTTATCAGGGCCGGGAATGGTGTGACCGCCAGCGGCAAGCCTATCCCACAGATGACCATTGAGCGGCGTGACGGTGACCGGCATCAGTTTGCCATTGCAGACCGGGCAGCATATACCGGCGTTACGGCGAAATGGCTGCATACCAAAGACCCGAAGCCGCAAAAACAGCAGGTAAAACTCAAGCGTAAACCGAAGCCGCAGCATCTGCGTGCGCTGCAACATCCAAAGGCTAAGCCGGTTGCTGTCAAGGAAGCCGCAGCCAAGCCGAAAGAGGAACGCGAAGGGGAATACATGACCGGCGAGGCTGATAATGTGTTTGCTATCACCACGATTTACGCCAGTAGGGCACAGGCGATGCGTGCTGCGCTGGCGAAGTGGGATAAGTTGCAACGCGGTGTTGCTGAGTTTTCAATCACCCTCGCGATGGGGCGCGCGGATTTATACCCGGAAACGCCGGTTAAGGTGAAAGGGTTTAAGCGCGTCATAGACGAGCAGGAATGGACAATCACTAAGGTGACCCATTTGCTCAGTGATGGCGGCTACACGACGACGCTAGAGCTTGAGGTGAAGCTTTCCAATGTAGAGTACGAGGAGGAAATTGCGCAGGAATGAATTGGTAATAATTAATTGATATTAAAGGAAAAAAGTCTAAAATCACTTTATCAATATTGAATGGTGGAGGTGATAAATTATGTTTCATTGCAATATCTGCGGAACTGCTGCACATGCTCGTTCAAGCCGTTATCTCAGCGAGAATACCAAGGAACGTTACCACCAGTGCCAGAACATCAATTGCAGTCATACATTCGTCACCATGGAAACCATTGAACGCACAATTATGAAGCCCGGCCATGTGGTGCCGGTAATGCCGCATCCAAATCACTACGGCCAGCAAAGTATGTTGATGTAGTTAAATCGCAGAAGCCCCGGAAATCCGGGGCTTTTTTCGAAGTGTGGTCAATGCGTGGACACGCTTAGAAATAAATCCTTTTATTTCAAATGACTAAAGTATCTTTGCTAGGCCGCTTCGGCGGCCTTTTTTCATTTCTGCCGCTAATCCCCGCCCGCCAATTCTGTATGTAAATTATTGTAGGGTTTTGTATGGATTTTCGTTGCGTTAGCGTTAATGATTAATGGTGTTCCAAATTGGCGCCAGCCTTTACCTGGCAAACGGAAGTAGTTGCGTTGTGCGCCGGTTTGGCGCACAGGTGTTGGGCTTCTCACAGCGGTTCAGTCATGAAATATATTATTTTAATTTTATTTATTTTATGTGTGGTCTATATCCATTATCGCGGCCGGGTGCGTTATACCTTCTGGCGGCAGCTTTCCGATCATTCCACTTTCACCGCGCCACTGAACGTTTTTATGTACTTGTTCTCGCGCGCGCCGATAACGCCTTATCTGCAACCGGAGCAATTTCCCGAACTGGCGGTACTGCGGGATAATTGGCAAACCATTCGCGACGAAGGGCAGCAGTTGATGGCGATCCAGCAAATTAAAGCTTCGGATCAATTCAACGATGCCGGCTTCAACTCGTTTTTCAAAACCGGTTGGAAGCGTTTTTATTTGAAATGGTATGAAGACAACCATCCATCGGCGATGAGCCTGTGCCCACAGACCACCGCGCTGCTGCGCAGCCTGCCTTCGGTCAAGGCGGCGATGTTTGCCGAACTGCCGGACGGCAGCCGCCTGCCGCGCCACCGTGACCCCTACGCCGGTTCGCTGCGTTACCATCTGGGGTTGATTACGCCCAATGACGATCGCTGTTTTATTGAAGTCGACGGCGAACGTTACAGCTGGCGTGACGGAGAAGGGGTGATGTTTGATGAAACCTATCTGCATTACGCCGAAAACCAGAGCGGGCAAAACCGGTTGATTCTGTTTTGCGATATTGAGCGGCCGATGCGTTATCGCTGGGCGCAGAGCGTCAACCACTGGCTGGGGCGTAATCTGATGAGCGCGGCCACTGCGCCAAACGAAGAGGGCGATCGCACCGGCGGCGTTAACAAGCTGTTCAAGTACATTTATGCGGTGCGCAAAGTGGGGAAACGGCTAAAGGCGTGGAACCGCACCGGTTATTACATCATTAAATGGATTCTGTTTGGCGGGATCGCGGCGGGCATTTTCTTCGCGGTATAAATCCTGGCGGTACAAGGCGGTATAAGAAGAGGGGCGCAGAGTGCGCCCCTCGGTCATTCAGGAAAAGATGGTCATCATGTAGGCGGCAAACAGCGCCAGATGCGCGGTACCGTTCAGCACGTTGGTGCGCCCGGTGGAGAACGACAGCTGGCACAGCAGCAATACCGTCAACATCACCACGATATGCGGCGTCTGCAGGCCGAAGATCAGCGTCTGGCCGGTGAGGGTGGCGATGATGGTTACCGCCGGCACCGTCAGGGAAATGGTCGCCAATACCGAGCCGAAGAACAGGTTCATGGCGCGCTGAACCTGATTGTTCAACACGGCGCGCAGGGCGCCCAGACCTTCCGGCGACAGGATCAGCAGCGCCACCAGGAAGCCGGTAAACTGCGCCGGGGCATTCACTTTGGTCAGCAAACCTTCCAACGGGTTGGCGTTGAATTTGGTCACCGCGATCACCGCAATCAGATGCACGACCAGCCAGCCCGCATGCCAGGCACTGCTGTGTGAGGAAGGCTTGCCGTGGTGCGGGTCGCCGTCGTCATCTTCATGCTCGTACACGAACAGGCTCTGGTGGGTTTTGGTCTGGATCACCAGGAACACGCCATACATGGCGGCAGAAATCACTGCGACCAACAGTGCCTGACCGGTGCTGAAGTTACCCCCCGGCAGCGCACTCGGGAACACCAGAACGATGATCGCCAGCGGGAAAATCGCCATCAAATACTGTTTGATGCCGCCGAGGTTAACGTACTGGGTAGCGAATTTGCGCCCGCCGAGCAGCAGCGCAACGCCTACCAGGCCGGCGGTGACGATCATGATGATGGAATAAAGCGTATCGCGCATCAGCGCTGGGGCCGCGTCGCCGGTCGCCATCAGCGCTGAAATCAGGCTCACTTCCAGAATAACCACCGACAGGCTGAGGATCAGCGAGCCGTAGGGTTCCCCCAAACGATGAGCCAGCACGTCCGCATGGCGCACCACGCTAAAGGCGCTGCTGAGAATACCTATCAGGGCGATGATGTTAATGCCGACGATCAAGGGAAAGTTGCTGGTGCTGCCCCACAGATTCAGGACTACCAGGGCGGCGATCGGGAAAATCAGCGAGTACTCGGTGTGGCGGGATTTGGATCGGCCAGGATCGTGTTGCGACTTCATTTTGATGGTACTCCTTCTCAAATAGCGTGGACCCGTCATCGCTGACTGCCGCAGTACGGCAACTCGCGTATCCAGAATGTTTACCCGCCGCCTTTCGCGCTGCTGCATTGTTGGCCGCAGTTTGAAATCCATTGGGCATATTTATATTTAATAATAATAGGATACACCCGGTGTCTTGTGTCGGGTAATGATGTGATGTTGTGTTACTCGAAAAAGCAATTGCTTGCTTTGTGTGACAAGGTTAACAAAAAAACCGCATCGGATGCGGTTTTATTTACTTACTTTTACGTAGTGGGATTAATTTTTCGCATCAATGGCGCATAAATTGCATTTATACACGCATTGTATGGTTAATAAAGGGAAAAATTCCGATTAGTCGTCAATGTTATCCATGATTTCATGCCGTTTATTATGATAACCCTCTTCATTTAACCCTTCACGCCAGTAAGGTACGGCATAAAGCTGATTACGGTCACATTGACGATCGCGGCGCAGGTAGCGGCGCAGTTCGACCACCAGGCGATCTTCACCCGCCAGCCAGAACTGGGTGGCGGCCTGCGGCAAGGGCAATGCGCAAAATTGGGTTATCAGCTCCGGCGTTTTTTCGGTGCCGCCGATAATCCAATTCAGCTCGACGCCGGCAGGTTTTTTCAGGCTGATAACGTCGGCGGCAGTATCCACGCGGATAAAAGCATGGCCTTCGCTGCTCGCCGGCAGCTGTTCCAATAACGCCGCCAGCGCGGGTAAAGATGAAGGATCGCCGGCCAGGCAGTAGAAATCGGCCGGCGGCAGCATCGGTTTGGGGCCGCCAGGGTTGCTGATGCCAATTTTATCGCCCGCTTTAGCCTGGCGCGCAAAGTTTACCGCCGGGCCGCTATGGTCGTGGATGGCGAATTCGATGTCGATTTCGGCCAGTTCCGGGCGTACGGCGCGCACCGAATAGGTGCGAATAATCGGGCGTACCGCGTCCGCTGCCCAAACCGGGCCGTTAGCGGTCAAGGTTGGGAGGTCCGGTTGCCGTTGGCCTGCGAGCGGCAGGAAAACCTTGATGTGCGCGGCAGCGGCTTGCGCCGGGTAATAGCGCAGGTCTGGCGCGCTAAAGGTGATGCGACGCAGGTGCGGCGTAATGTCACGGACAGCGGCGACTTCAATCAGGTAAGGCGCGCGTGAGCGGGGGGCATCGGTATTCACGGTGATCTCCTTATGTTCGTTTGGCGCCGAGTATATCATGTCATTTGATAATGAGAATCGTTTGCTGGTTGAGGCGGCAGGCGGTATTGACTAGGCTTAGAGATTAATACGTCGTTACGGGAGAGAAATGATGCCCTATAACAGCAAAAGCGCCTTACCCGACAATGTGAAAAATGTGCTGCCGGATCATGCACAAGAGATCTATAAAGAAGCGTTTAATAGCGCCTGGGATCAATATCGGGACCCTGATGACCGTCGCGGCGATGACAGCCGTGAAGAAACGGCGCATAAAGTCGCCTGGGCGGCGGTGAAGCAGACCTACCGCAAAGGCGACGACGACCGTTGGCACAAAAAGTAACCTTAAAACCCGGCTGCGGGTGCCGGGAAAATCACAATATCTGCATAGCTAAGCATGCAATTAATATTATTGCTCTCGCGTACAAATACTTTTTCACTTTATCTACGTTTTGAAACTTGATTGCGGATCGAGAAAAGAATAAGGTCATTATTATCGTGGAGTGACTATTGAATTAATAAAATTCCGCATCCAATAAATAAAAATTCCAGAGATCGCAGTGGCAGGGAGTATGAGTCGCCTATTCCCAGGAGGTTGTTAAGGTGTTAACGCGAGATTTTCTGCAAAAGGCAGATTGCAAAACAGCATTCGGCACAATTGAGGAGTCGCTGTTACTGACATCAGAGCAGCGTGCGGCCTCGCTGAATTGTACTTTATCCCGTCGTCCGGATAACAGCCCGGTGTGGGTATTCGGTTATGGCTCGCTGATGTGGAACCCGGTATTCGAATCCGAAGAGGTGCGTCCGGCCACGCTGCAGGGGTGGCACCGTGCGTTTTGCCTGCGGTTAACCGCCGGGCGCGGCACCTTGCATCAGCCGGGGCGCATGCTGGCGCTGAAAGAGGGCGGCCATACTACCGGGCTGGCGTTCCGCTTGCCGGAAGAGAAGCTGCGCGAAGAGCTGGAACTGCTGTGGAAACGCGAAATGGTGACCGGCTGTTACCTGCCGACCTGGTGCGATCTCCAGCTTGCCGATGGCGAAGTGGTCACCGCGCTGGTATTCGTGATGAATCCGCAACACCCGCTGTTTGAAGAAGACACCAGCCATCAGGTGATAGCGCCTCTGATAGCCAGCGCCAGCGGGCCGTTGGGCACTAATGCCCAATACCTGTTTGCACTGGATAACGAGCTGAAAAACCACGGCATGAAGGACGACTGCATCGGCGATTTGGTCAACTATGTGCAGCAGTGGTTGCAGCAGAACACGTCTGGCCCTATTGGCGGTGAAGCGACCGCCTGATTCTTTCAGCCGAAACATCCTTTCCAAACGGGCTCTGCGTGCAGGGCCTTTTTATATATAACCAATGCCTATATTTAATAACTTTATTTCGCCGGAATATTTAATCCATAATAATTAAGTGGTTTTATATGTCGTTAATTTTAAAGCTTTTCGTTATTTTATCTCGAAGAAACAGTTAATTCACGGCCGTGAAAAATCCACTTAGCATTAAAATGCATAAGTAAAGGTTATTTCTTATTTGTTCCCTCCCGCCAGACTCAGTATCACTGTCGTTAACACTATTGCTCGACAGGGGGAAGGGATGAACTTTCAACAACTAAAAATTATTCGTGAATCGGCGCGTTGCAACTACAACCTGACCGAGGTCGCCAACACGTTATTTACCTCGCAATCTGGGGTTAGCCGTCATATTCGTGAGTTGGAAGAAGAACTGGGCATTGAGATATTTATCCGCCGCGGGAAGCGTTTATTGGGCATGACCGAACCGGGTAAAGAATTGCTGGTGGTGGCTGAACGTATCCTGAATGATGCCAATAATATCCGCCGCCTGGCAGACGTATTCAGCAGCAACGACTCCGGCCAACTGCATATCGCTACGACTCATACTCAGGCACGTTACAGCCTGCCGGGGGTGATTAAAGAGTTTCGCGCGTTATATCCGCGGGTGAGAGTGGTGCTGAACCAGGGCAGCCCGGAGGAAATTGTCGCCATGCTGGCTTCCGGCGAAGCCGATATCGGTATTGCCAGCGAACGCTTGATGAGCGACGAATCGCTGGCGGCATTTCCCTACTACCGCTGGCATCACACCATACTGGTGCCGGAAGGGCATGAACTGACCCGCCAGCCGCAGGTCACGCTGGAGATGCTCAGCACGTTGCCGCTGATCACTTACCGGCAGGGCATTACCGGCCGCTCAAGGCTGGACGCCGCTTTCAAGGCCGCCGGCCTGACGCCGGATATCGCTCTGAGCGCGCAGGATTCCGACGTGATTAAAACTTATGTCGAGTTGGGGCTGGGGGTCGGCGTATTGGCGGATATGTCGTACGAGAAAGAGCGCGACCACGGCCTGGTCAGCCTCAATGCCGAGCATCTGTTCGAACCCAATACCGTGTGGCTGGGGTTGAAACGCAGCCAGTTACAACGTAACTATGCCTGGCGATTTATCCAGCTGTGCAACCCGACGCTGTCGCTGACCGAAATCAAGGACAAGGTATTCTCCTCACAGTTGGATGCGGTGATCGATTACCAGATTTAACCTGGCGATGAACATAAAAAGCCGGGCAGATTGCCCGGCGATAATAGAGGACCCTAAAGCGGCTTTTTCAATAACTTGCTGGCCAGACGGCGTTTACCTTCTCCCATTTGATCATCCCCGGCCTTGACTGGCCGCACGCTAATCGCAGGCAAAGGGCAACGCAAAACGTTGTTTTTGCATAGGCGTATCCTCACGCAAGAGAAGTCATTAGCGACAAAATTTGCGCATGCCATTGCGGGCAACGGCGCAGAACTTAGCCTGCTTAATAATCAAAACCTCATCTATAGATATAAAAAGAATATCTATAGTTATTTAAGTACCTTCGCCTGCCGAATGCACTCACTTACACTCGCGAAATTACTATAAATTCCATCCGGTTGGAGAGTTTCTGATGAAAGCGTTCGTTCCTTCTTTGCTATTTTTGGCCGTAGCGGCCAGTTTCAACACGCAGGCGGCGACCCCGGCGAATACGTTGGTGATTGCCCAGTCAATCGATGACGTTGTCAGCTTTGACCCTGCCCAGGGTTTTGAATTAACCACGGTGCAATCGTTCAACAGCCTGTATCAGCGTTTGATCCAGTCGGATCCGCAGAACCCTATCGACCTCCAGCCTACGCTGGCCAGCGAATGGCAGGCGGGCAGCGATAACCGCAGCCTAACCTTCAGCCTGCGGCCGGACGCCAAATTCTCCAGTGGCAACCCGTTGCGCCCGGAGGACGTGATCTTCTCGCTATCAAGGGTGGTGAAGCTGAACCTGGAACCGTCATTTATCCTCACCCAACTGGGTTGGAACGCTAAAAACGTCGACCAGCACCTGAGCAAGGTGGACGACCACAAGGTGAAAATAAGCTGGAGCGAAAACGTCAGCCCGGCGTTCGTGCTCAGCCTGCTGTCGGCGCCGGTATCGTCGATTGTCGATGCCAAAGAAGCGCTGGCGCACCAGCAGGGCGATGATTTGGGGCATCAGTGGCTGAACAGCCATTCCGCCGGCAGCGGCCCGTATAAAATCCGCACCTATGTGCCGCATGAAGTGGTGGTGCTGGATGCCAATCCGACCTCACCGGAAGGCGCGCCAACGCTGAAAACCGTCTTGATCAAGAACGTGCCGGATCCTGCTGCGCGCCGCTTGCTGCTGGAGCAGGGCGACGCCGATATTGCGCGCAACCTGGGCGCAGATCAGATGGCGGCGCTGAAAGACAAGCCGGGCGTAAAACCGCTGGCCATCCCTTACGCGTCACTCTACTTCCTGCAGTTCAACGCCAAGGCATCACCGGCACTGAGCAATCCGGCGTTCTGGGAAGCGGCGCGCTGGCTGTTCGACTATAACGGCATTGCCAACGATCTGCTGAAAGGCCAGTTCCAGAACCATCAGGCTTTCCTGCCGGAAGGGTATCTGGGGGCGTTGAAGGACCGGCCGTACAGTTTTAATCCGCAAAAAGCCAAAGAAATCCTGGCGAAAGCCGGCCTGAAAAACGTCAGCTTTAAGCTGGACGTCAACAACCAGCCGCCGTACCTGGATATCGCCCAGGCGCTGCAGGCCAGTTTCGCCCAGGGTGGCGTGAAAGTGGATCTGGTGCCGGGGCTTAGCGCTCAGGTGTCCACCAAGGTCAAAACCCTGAACTATGACGCGGTTCTGACCTCGTGGGGGCCTGATTATTTTGACCCGAACACCAACGCCGCTGCTTTCGCTTATAACCCGGAAGACGGCAGCAAAACCCTGGCCTGGCGCGCCAACTGGCAAATTCCCGCGCTGAATAAGCTGACGCTGGCGGCCACGGCGGAGAATGACACCGCCAAACGGGTGGCGGATTACCAACAGTTGCAGAAATCCGTTCAGCAAAGCTCGCCATTTGTTATCGGCTTGCAGGCGCGCAGCCTGATCGCCGTGCGTGACAATCTGAAAGGCTACGTGCAGGGCATCAACCCCGACATGGTGTTCTACAGCAAGGTCAGCAAGTAATGACAACCCGTTCTTCCTCTGCCGGGTTCGCCCGGCACAGCTGGCGCTGGGGCCGCAGGCTGTTGACCGGCGTGCTGTCCCTGGCGCTGACGCTGCTTGGCCTGTTGCTGTTCACCTTTATGCTCTCTCACCTGGCGCCGATCGACCCCACGTTGCAAATTGCCGGCGATCACGCCAGCGAAGCCACTTACGCCCAGGTGCGCCACGATTTGGGGCTGGATCAGCCGCTGCCGGTGCAGTTCTGGCGCTATCTGGTGCATCTGGCGCACGGCGACATGGGAATATCCCGCATCACCTCGCAGCCGGTGCTGAGCGATCTGTTGCGCACCTTCCCGGCCACGGTAGAACTGGCCACTTGCGCCATTATCCTCGGCGCCCTCGGCGGCATTACGCTGGCGTTTCTGGCGGTGCTCAAACCGGGCAGTTGGCTGGATAACGCGGCGCGGCTGCTGTCGCTGATAGGCTATTCGGTACCGATCTTCTGGCTCAGCCTGCTGGGCCTGCTGCTGTTTTACGCCACGCTGCATTGGTCGGCGGGGCCGGGACGGCTGGATGATATCTACCTTTACAGCATGGAGCCGCGCAGCGGATTTGTGCTGATTGATAGCTGGCTGTCCGGCGATCGCGAGATGTTTTACAACGCCATCAGCCACCTGTGGCTGCCGGTGGTGGCGTTGGCGCTGTTGTCGATGGCGGGCATCACCCGGCTGCTGCGCGCGGCGATGCTGGAAGAGTGCAACAAAGAGTACGTCACTCTGGCGCGTTCCAAAGGCGCCAGCCGCGTGCGCATTCTGTTGCGTCACGTGTTTCCCAACGTGCTCGGCACGCTGATCACCGTTTTGTCGCTTTCCTACGCCAGCCTGCTCGAAGGCGCGGTACTGACCGAAACGGTGTTCGCCTGGCCGGGCGTCGGACGTTACCTGACCACCGCGCTGTTTGCCGCCGATACGCCGGCCATTCTTGGCGCTACGCTGCTGATCGGCACCTGTTTCGTGGTGCTTAACGCACTGGCCGACGCACTGACTTATTTAGTGGACCCGCGAACCCGATGAGCCAATACCTTTCCGAACATGAGCCCCAGGGCGCACCGGCGACCGGCTACCGCGCCCGCCGTCGCCTGACGACGTTGACGATTGGCGCGACGCTGGTGGCGATCTTGATCCTGACCGCGCTGTTGGCCCCGTGGCTGGCACCCTTCGACCCCAATCTGCAACACATTGAGTTGCGCCTGCTGCCGCCTTCCTCCGGCCATTGGCTGGGCACCGACGGTTTTGGCCGCGACTTGCTGTCGCGGGTGATTTACGGTGCCCGCCCGACGCTGATTCTGGTGTCCCTGATCCTGTTGCTGACCATTCCTATTGGCCTGCTGGTGGGCATCAGCGCCGGTTATCTCGGCGGTTGGGCGGAGCGTATTTTGATGCGCGTGACCGATATTTTTCTGTCGCTGCCCAGCCTGGTGATTGCGCTGGCGTTTGTCGCGGTGCTTGGCCCCGGGTTGATGAACGGCGCGCTGGCGCTGGCGTTGACCAGTTGGCCTTCTTTCGCCCGTCAGGCGCGGGCGGAAACCCTGGCGTTGCGTCGCAGTGACTATCTGGCGGCGGCACGCATGCAGGGCATTGGCGGCCTGCGGCTGATGGCCGGCCATATTTTGCCGCTGTGTCTGCCGAGCGCGGTCGTTCGCGCTGCGCTGAGCCTGGGCGGGATTATCCTGTCCGCCGCCGGTTTGGGTTTTCTCGGCATGGGCGTTGCGCCGCCAACCGCCGAATGGGGGTCCATGGTGGCCGAGGGCAGTAAAGTGATTTTCGATCAGTGGTGGGTGGCCGCCGTGCCGGGCGGGGCGATCCTGTTCGCCAGCCTGGCTTTTAACCTGCTGGGCGATGGCCTGCGCGATAAAATGGATCCTCGTCATGGGCATTGATAACCGCTTATTAATCGCCGACCGGCTGTCGGTGCTGCTGCCGGCGCCACAGCCGGTTGCGCTGGTAAAAGAGATTTCTTTCAGCATGGGGCAGGAGCGGCTGGCGCTGGTCGGCGAATCCGGTTCCGGCAAATCCTTGACCGCCCGGGCGCTGATGGGGCTATTGCCCCCGCCTCTGCAAGTGCGGGCGCAGCGCCTGACGTTAGGCGGGGATGAACTGACGCAACTGAACGAGCGTCAGTGGAACCGCCTGCGTGGCACAAAAGTGGCGATGGTGATGCAGGATCCCAAGCATGCGCTGAACCCCACTCAGCCGATTGGCAAGCAGGTGGAGGAACCGCTGTTGCTGCACACTCGCCTGGGCCGGGCCGAACGGCGGGAAAAGGTGCTGGACATGCTGGCGGCGGTAGGCTTGCCTGACCCGACGGCGTTGCGTCAGCGCTACCCGCATCAGCTTTCCGGCGGCATGGGGCAGCGGGTGATGCTGGCGATTGCGCTGATTAACGATCCGCAGTTGCTGATTGCCGATGAACCGACTTCCGCACTGGATCACCAGATGCGCGATCAGGTGCTGCAACTGATCGAAAATCTGGTGGAGCAGCGCAATATGGGGCTGATTCTGATTAGTCACGATTTGCAGCAGGTGGCGCACTACTGCGAACGGGTACTGGTGATGTACAAGGGCGAACTGCTGGATCAACTGCCGGCCGACCAGTTGGCCGCGGCGACGCATCCTTACACCCGCACGCTATGGTCGTGCCGGCCGAGCCGGGAAACTCACGGCAAACCCCTGCCGGTATTGGATCGCGCGCTGCTGGAGGCGCTGAAATGAGCCTGATTACTTTGGAAAATCTCAACGTCAGTCACCGTCAGGGCCATGAATTGCGCAGGGTGGTGCATGACGTCAATCTGCATATCGAACAAGGTGAATGCTTCGGGCTGGTCGGCCCCTCGGGCTGCGGTAAATCCTCGTTGCTGTGGGTGCTGGCCGGGTTGAACGAGAACTGGAGCGGCGGTTTCCGGCTGCTGGGCCAGGAGCTGAAGCCCGGCCGGCCGTTCACCGGCACGCTGCGGCGTGAGGTGCAGATGGTGTTTCAGGACCCTTATGCGTCGTTGCACCCCAAGCACCGGCTGTTGCGCACGCTGGCGGAGCCGTTGAAGTTGCTGAAAGAGCGCGATATCGAGCAGAAAATCAGCGCCGGTTTTCGGCAGGTAGGGTTAGACCCTCGCTTGCTGGATCGCTATCCGCACCAGCTTTCCGGCGGCCAGCGCCAGCGGGTAGCGATAGTGCGGGCGCTGCTGCTAAAACCGAAACTGCTGCTGTTGGACGAGCCGACGTCGGCGCTGGACATGTCGGTACAGGCTGAAATCCTCAACCTGCTCAACGACCTGAAGCAGGCGGGTGATCTGACCATGATCCTGGTCAGCCACGATGCCGACGTCATCGACCATATGTGCGATCGCTCGGTGGCGATGGCGCACGGCCGGCTGGTGAATTGAAGCAATACCCGCCGTGGCTCCGGCGGGTATATTCATCTATGTAATAAATAAAGCAATTTTTAGTTGTTCTTCTTATAAGTTCATCCCCCTACACTCGAAAAATAACGCATCCGCGTGATTGATGGAGAGTGCAGCAATGAAACGTCTCATCCCAACCTTAGTGTTCAGCGCCCTGGCAGCAAGCCTCGGCGCGCAGGCCGCCACTCCGCAAGATACGCTGGTCGTGGTCAGTTCGCTCGAAGGGATCATCAGCCTCGATCCGGCCGAGAGTTTTGAAACCGTCAGCTCGGCCAACCTGGTCAATCTGTACCAGCGCCTGCTGGCACCCGATCGTGAAACGCCGGAAAAGCTGGCACCGGAACTGGCCAGCGGCTGGCAGGCGGGGGCGGACGGTCACAGCCTGATTTTTACCCTGCATGATAACCAGCGCTTTGCCTCCGGCAATCCGGTACGGCCGGAAGACGTGATCTTCTCGCTGGTGCGTGCGGTGAAACTGAACAAGGCGCCGTCGTTTATTCTCGGCGAATTCGGCTGGACGCCGGACAACGTCGAAAGCCAGTTGAAAAAACTCAACGACAACCAGTTGCAACTGAGCTGGCCGGCGAATATCGGCAGCGAACTGGCGTTGCGGTTGCTGACCGCACCGGTGGCGTCGATTGTCGATGAGAAGCTGCTGAGCGAACACAGCCAGGCGGGGGATTTCGGCAATGCCTGGCTGCGTTCGAACTCCGCCGGTGCCGGCCCTTACCGGGTCAGCAACTATGTGCCGCACGAGGCGCTGTTGTTCAGCCGTAACGATTACGCCCAACCCAAAGCGCAGTTGAAAACGGTGTTGCTGAAGAACGTCAGCGACGCCGGCACCCGCCGCCTGCTGCTGCTGAAAGGCGACGCCGACGTGGCCTATGATTTGGGGGCCGATCAGTTCAACTCGTTGCGCAATGAAAAGGGCGTGCGTATTGAGCAGCATGATTCGGCAAAGGTGTATTACCTCGGTTTCAATACCGGCAACAAACAGCAACCGGCGCTGAGCAATCCGGCGCTATGGCAGGCGGCGCGCTGGCTGGTCGATTACCAATCCATCGCGAAAGATCTGCTGAAAGGGCAATACCGCGTTCATCAGGCTTTTCTGCCGGTCGGCCTGGACGGCGCCGTCTCGGACCAGCCGTTCAAACTTGACGTGGCAAAGGCCAGGCAGATTTTGCATGACGCCGGTATCGCTGAAGGCACGCGCATCGATTTGATCGTCATTAACCAACCGCCGTATACCGATATCGCCCAGGCGCTGCAGGCCAGCTTCGCCAAGGCCGGTTTGCAACTCGATATTCACCCGGTGGTAGAAAGCGATCTGTGGGGCAAGATGCGCGGTCGCGATTTCCAGGCGATCTTCACCTATTGGGGCGCCGACTATCTGGACCCGAACACCAACGCCAGCACCTTTGCTTACAACGTGCCGAACGGCCCGAAAACCCTGGCCTGGCGCACCCAATGGACGATACCGGCGCTGAGTGCGGAAACCCGTGCGGCGGCGGCAGAAAGCGATGGGGTAAAACGCGCCGCGCGCTACGCAGCCTTGCAGCATGAAGTGCAGGCCAGCTCGCCGTACGTCGTCGCGTTGCAAGGGCAAACGCTGGTGGCGCTGCGCGACAACATCAAGGGCGCCACGCTGAATATCGCCAACAGCATGCTTTATCTGGATCGCGTGAGTAAGTAAGGCTACGGCACGGCTTTTGCAAGATCTGCCTATTTACCGTAACGGGGATCCTGTCATGAGCCGTAATAGCGCTTTCCCGCCCAGCGCCGGCGATTTTCTGCTGGCGTCCAAACGCTGCGAAATCACCGTGCTGCAACAGCTGCTGCAAATGGGCCAGTTGGTTGGCCGGGTGAGCCAATTGATCCACGTGCTTCAGCGGGAGCGCGGCACCGTCAATATTTATCTGTGTTCGCAGGGGGCGCTGTTCGGCGAACGGCTGCCCGGCAGAACGCAGGACGTGGAGCAGGCCGAACTGGCGGTGCAGCGGCAACTGGCGCAGCTGGATGCCGCCACGGCACCTCTGGCCAGCGCCAGCCGCCTGTTCAGCCGCATTGCCTGTGCGTTGCACAACCTCACCGCTTTGCCCGCGCTGCGCCGGCAAGTACAGCAGCAGCAGGTCTCGCAGCCTGCGGCCATGGATACCTTCAATAACATCATTCACAGCCTGCTGGCGCTGGTATTCGAGGCGGCGGATGCCTGCGTTGAGCCCGCCATGACGCGTGCGTTGATCGCCATGTTCAGCTTTATGCAAGGCAAGGAACTGGCCGGGCAAGAGCGGGCAATAGGTTCGGCCGGTTTTGCCGCCATGCATTTCAGTCACGCCTCCCATCAGCAGTTACTGATGCTGATCGAAGGTCAGGAGCGCTGTTTTCAAACCTTCAGCGAGTTCGCCGACGAACAGTCGCTGGCCCAGTGGCGGCGCATACAGCAGCAGGATGACCGCGAGTTTGAACGCCTGCGTCGCATTGCCTGTACCCAATTGCAGCTGAGCGATCGTGCCGACACCAGCCTGCGCTGGTTCGAGATCACCAGTGCGCGCATCGACCTGATGAAACAGATAGAGGATCGGCTGGAAGAGGCGCTGATGGCCAGTTGCCGCCACAGCCTGGCCGAGGCCCAGCGCTCGCTGGCGCTGGATTATGTCGATTATGTGCCGCAACAGGCGAGAGAAAGCTACGCGGTGTTTGTGGCCACCCCGCTGGGGGAGGCGTCGCCGCTGATGGGGGACGGCATCAATCCGCGTCTGGGCCGTTCCATGATGGAGTTGATTCAGCAGCAGTCGCAGCGGTTGCAGGTGCTGTCAGAGGAGTTGGCGACGGCGCGGGCGACGCTGCATGAACGCAAGCAAATCGAACGCGCCAAAGGGTTGCTGATCCGGCATCGCGGGTTGACCGAGGAGGACGCCCACCGCTTGTTGCTCAGGATGGCCATGAACCAAAACAAGCGGCTGATTGATATCGCCAATGCCATGCTGGCGGTGGCGGATATTTTACCGGCCACCGGAGATACTCCTTAAGGAGTATATGCACACAGTCAGTGCAGTTAATGCCTTGCCGTTGTGCAAACGATGTCCTGTGTACCGCCCATCGGCAGTAGGGGACGAATATATTCGGCCCGAATTATGCGGGTGCGGAGTGCAGCGTGCCTGTCTGGCAGGGGCCGGCTGGGATTATCGACAGATTTGGCACGCAAGCTGCATTAACTAAAACGTAACCCGGCCAATGGCGGCCGGATTGCCAACAAGAATTTGGATAAAGGCGTCCTTTCAGCATGTTCACCCCAATGGTGGAATGTGCTGATGGGACGCCTTTTTTATTTTTATCGCCTGATTGAAGGACTTGCTGATGACGCACACCAAACACCCTGGGCTTGAGTTGACGCGCCGCCGCTTTTTGGCCGGCAGCGCGGCGCTGGGCGGCAGCATGTTGCTGCCTGGCCTGATGAATACGGCCTGGGCGGCAGGCTCTGACGCACCGGAGAAAAAAGAGATCCGCGTGGGCTTTATTCCGCTCACCGACTGCGCCTCGGTGGTGATGGCGGCGGTGAAAAAGTTTGACGAGAAATACGGCATCAAAATCATTCCCAGCAAAGAAGCCAGTTGGGCGGCGGTGCGCGACAAGTTGCTGTCCGGCGAACTGGATGCGGCGCACGTGCTGTACGGCATGGTTTATGGCCTGCAATTGGGTGTAGCCGGGCCGCAGCACGACATGGCGGTGCTGATGACGCTCAACAACAACGGTCAGGCGATCACGCTTTCCAACCAGTTGAAGCAGGCCGGCGTCACCGATGCGGGCGCGCTGAAAAAACACGTCGACGCCAGCGCCAAGGGCACTTACACCTTCGCCCAAACCTTCCCGACCGGCACTCACGCCATGTGGCTCTATTACTGGCTGGCGAACGCCGGCATTCATCCGTTTGACGACGTGCGCAACGTGGTGGTGCCGCCGCCGCAGATGGTAATGAACATGAAGATCGGCAACATGAGCGGTTTCTGCGTCGGGGAGCCGTGGAACCAGCGCGCCATCGCCGAAAACATCGGTTTTACCGCCGTCACCACCCAGGAAATCTGGCCCGATCACCCGGAAAAAGTGCTGGGCACCACGGGGAACTGGGTGGCGGCCAACCCGAACGGCGCCCGTGCGCTGACCGCCGCCGTGCTGGACGCCGCACGCTGGATAGACAGCTCCGACGCCAACCGCGAGGAGACCGCCCAGGTGGTGGCAGGCCGCGCCTACATCAATACCAAACCGGAAGTGATCACCGGCCGCATGCTGGGTCAATACCAAAACGGTCTGGGCAAATCCTGGCAGGACGCTCATGCGATGCGCTTTTTCCACGATGGCGAGGTGAACTACCCGTATCTGTCTGACGGCATGTGGTTCCTGACCCAGCATCGCCGCTGGGGCCTGTTGAACGCCGAGCCGGACTACCTGGCCGTCGCGCAAAAAATCAACCGCATCGAGATCTACAAACAGGCGGCAAGCGCGGTGGGCGGGGTGAATCTTCCCGGCAGCGACATGCGCGCCAGCACGCTGTTTGACGGTAAACGTTGGGACGGCAGCAATCCGGCGGAATACGCCAACAGTTTCTCTTTAAAGCGCTGAGGTAACCGATGAAAAATCTCGCTGAACGTATTGATATGCCAACGC
Source organism: Serratia sp. 22264 (assembly GCF_052045345.1). Classification (NCBI taxonomy): domain Bacteria; kingdom Pseudomonadati; phylum Pseudomonadota; class Gammaproteobacteria; order Enterobacterales; family Yersiniaceae; genus Serratia; species Serratia sp. 22264. The sequence goes on along the minus strand of NZ_JBQEOY010000001.1, from coordinate 1,868,054 downwards.
CGACCCGTGCGGAAGTCGTGCCGTTGAAAATCCCGGCCCCCCCGAAGCCGCGACCCAAAGCGCGCTGGAGTTGGCCTTTACAGAACGCTTTTCGCCGTGCGGTGCCCGCGGTGTTGGGGCTGGTGTTGATCCTGGTTGTCTGGCAGATCGCCGCGCTCAACAGCAAAGGTTTCCCGACGCCGGTGGCGACCTGGCAAGCGGCGCTGACGCTGTTTGCCGATCCGTTTTATTCCGCCGGGCCGAACGATCAGGGGATCGGCTGGAACGTGCTGGCCTCGTTGCAGCGCGTAGCCACAGGTTTTGGGCTGGCGGCGTTGGTCGGTATTCCGGCCGGGTTCCTGCTGGGGCGCTTTGCCTTTCTGGCGAACATGCTCAACCCGATTATTTCGCTGTTGCGCCCGGTCAGCCCGCTGGCCTGGCTGCCGATTGGCCTGCTGCTGTTCCAGCGTGCGGAGCCGGCATCAACCTGGACCATTTTCATCTGCTCCATCTGGCCGATGATCCTCAACACCGCAGAAGGCGTCGCGCGTATTCCGCAGGACTACCTCAACGTGGCGCGGGTGCTGAAGCTGTCCGAATGGACGGTGATGCGCAAAATCCTGTTCCCGGCCGTACTGCCGTATGTGCTGACCGGCGTGCGTCTGTCCATCGGCATCGCCTGGCTGGTGATCGTGGCGGCGGAAATGCTGACCGGCGGCGTCGGCATCGGTTTTTGGATTTGGAATGAATGGAACAACCTCAACGTCGAAAACATCATCATCGCCATCATCGTGATCGGCGTGGTGGGGCTGCTGCTCGAGCAGGGGCTGATGTTACTGGCAAAACGTTTTAGCTATCAGAACCGTTAAGGAGTGCGCCATGAAACCGATTATTCAGGTCCAGAACGTCAGCCAGCGCTTTGCCACCCCGCAGGGGGAGTTTATCGCGTTGGATCGGGTGAGTTTCGATATCCAGGCGGGGGAAACCGTTAGCCTGATCGGCCATTCCGGCTGCGGCAAGTCGACGCTGCTGAATTTGATCGCCGGGCTGACTCTGCCCAGCGACGGCGTGCTGTTGTGCGATAACCGGCAAATCACCGGGCCAGGGCCAGAACGCGGCGTGGTGTTCCAGAACCATTCGCTGCTGCCGTGGCTGACCACCTACGAAAACGTGGCCTTGGCGGTGCATCAGGTATTCCGGCGCGAAATGACGCGCGGCGAAATGCGCGAGTGGATCGAGCACAACCTGGAGCTGGTGCATATGAGCCACGCGTTGCACAAGCGGCCGCATGAAATCTCCGGCGGCATGAAACAGCGCGTCGGCATCGCCCGCGCGCTGGCGATGAAGCCCAAGGTGTTGCTGATGGACGAGCCCTTTGGCGCGCTGGATGCGCTGACCCGCGCCCATCTGCAGGATGCGGTGATGGAAATCCAGCAACGGCTGAACACCACCATTGTGCTGATCACCCATGACGTCGATGAAGCGGTGCTGCTGTCCGATCGGGTGATGATGATGACCAACGGCCCGGCGGCCACTGTCGGTGAAATTCTCGAGGTGAAGTTGCCGCGTCCGCGTTCACGGGTAGCGCTGGCGGACGACCCGGATTATCACCATTACCGTCGCCAGGTGTTGAAGTTCCTCTACGAGAAGCACGCGAAAGCGGCATGAGAGCCGAATGATGGACAAAACCCAATTAGTGGTGATTGGCAACGGCATGGCCGGGATGCGGCTGGTGGAGACGCTCTGCCGGCTGGCACCCGCGCGCTATGCCATCACGGTGATTGGCGAGGAGCCGCGCGGCAACTACAACCGCATTCTGTTATCGCCGGTGCTGGCGGGGGAAAAGGCGTTCAGCGAGACCCTGTTGCACGATCTTGACTGGTATCACCGGCACGACGTGCGGCTGCTGGCCGGTGAACCGGCGCTGGCGGTGGATCGGCGGCACAAGCGGGTGATGACGGCCGGGCACGAGGTGCCTTATGACCTGCTGGTGTTCGCCACCGGTTCGCGTCCGCTGATGCCGCAACTGCCCGGCGTGACGCTGAACGGCATTTACGGTTTTCGCACGCTGGACGACGTTGAAGCCATGCTTGGCCGCTGCCGGCCAGGGCGGCATGCGCTGGTGGTAGGGGGCGGTGTGTTGGGGATCGAGGCGGCCGCCGCCCTGACGCAGCGCGGCATGACCGCCACCGTGGTGCACCGTGGCACACACCTGATGGAGCGGCAACTGGATGCCCGCGCCGGGCGGATGCTGCAACACAATCTGTTGCAACGCGGTATCGAATGTCGGCTGGCCTGTGAGGCCAGCCGGTTCCACGGCACAGAGCAGGTTAAGGCTGCCACGTTGAGTAATGGCGAGCGGTGCGATTGCGATCTGGTGGTGATTGCCGCCGGGGTGCGGCCCGAAATCAGCCTGGCGCAGGCCGCCGGGCTGGGCTGTGAGCGCGGCATTTTGATCGACGATCGGATGCAGACTGAGGATCCGGCGATCTTCGCCATCGGCGAATGCGCCCAGCTCGACGCCACCACCTTCGGTCTGGTGGCACCTTGCTGGCAACAGGCGGAGTTGTTGGCGCGGCGGTTGAGCGGTGAGCAGGTGCCGGGCTACCGACCGGCGCCGCTGCATACCCGCCTGAAGGTCAGCGGCATCGAGATGTTCAGCGCCGGCGAAATGATCGCCGACGCGCAAACCGAGCTTCACCACGCCGAAGACCCACTGGCGCAGCATTACCGCCGCCTGCTGGTGCGCGACGGCCGATTACAGGGCGTGTTGCTGTATGGCGACGCCCAGGACAGCCCTTTTTATCTGCAACAGCTCGGTCAGCCGGTGAATCAGCCGGAAGCCCTGCTGTTTGGCAGTAGCGAACCCGAGGCGCCGCAGGCGTCTGACGAGAGGACATCGGATATGCATAAGCCCGTTTTGCTGGTTGCCGGACACGGCATGGTCGGTCATCACTTCCTGGAACAACTGGTCGCTCGCGAACTGCATCAGCAGTATCACATCGTGGTCTTTGGCGAAGAGCCGGTGGCGGCGTATGACCGGGTCCATCTGTCGGAATTTTTCTCCGGCCGCAGTGCCGACTCGTTGTCGATGGTGGAAGCGGGTTTCTTCGAACGTTCCGGGATTGAGCTGCGGCTGGGGCAGGCGGTTTGCGCCATCGATCGCCGGCGCAAATGCGTGATCGACGCCGAGGGGCGCGAAACGGCCTACGACCACCTGGTGCTGGCGACCGGCTCTTATCCGTTTGTCCCGCCGATCCCCGGCAACGATCGCCCCGGCTGCCTGGTTTACCGCACGCTGGAGGATCTGGCGGCGATTGCCGAATGCGCCGCCAGCGCCAGCGTGGGCGTGGTGGTCGGCGGCGGTCTGTTGGGGTTGGAGGCCGCCAACGCCTTGCAGCAGCTTGGGCTGAAAACCCACGTGGTGGAGTTTGCGCCGCGCCTGATGGGGGTGCAACTGGATGACGGCGGCGCGGCGATGCTGCGCAAAAAGATTGAGGCGCTGGGCGTGAGCGTACACACAGGCAAGCAAACACAGGCGATTATCGAGGGTTCGTTACACCGTCACAGTATGAATTTCGCCGACGGTGAAACCCTGGATGCTGATTTGATTCTGTTTTCCGCCGGTATCCGGCCGCGTGACCAGCTCGCCCGCGCCGCTGAACTGGAGGTGGGCCCCCGCGGCGGCATCGTGATTGACAGCCAGTGCCGCACCAGTGATGACGCCATTTACGCCATCGGCGAATGCGCGTTATGGAACGGCCAAATTTTCGGGCTGGTGGCACCGGGGTATCAAATGGCGCGCACGCTGGCGGATCTGCTGGCCGGGCGGGAAAACGCGTTCTGCGGCGCAGACATGAGCACCAAGCTGAAACTGCTGGGTGTCGAGGTGGCGTCGATCGGGGATGCGCACGGCCATACGCCCGGCAGCCAAAGCTACAGCTGGGTCGACGGCCCGGCGGAAGTGTATAAAAAGCTGGTGGTTGATGCCGGCGGCAAACGGCTGCTGGGGGCGGTATTGGTCGGGGACAGCAGCGAATACAGTACGCTGCAACAAATGATGCTCAATGATCTGCCGCTGCCCGCCGCACCGGAAAGCCTGATTCTACCGGCCTCGGCCGGCGGCGCGCCAAAAGCGCTGGGCGTATCGGCGTTACCGGCCACGGCGCAGATTTGCTCCTGTCACAACGTCAGTAAAGGCGATATCAGCTGTGCGGTGGACCAGGGCTGCGGCGATTTGGCGGCGGTGAAAGCCTGCACCAAAGCCGGCACCGGCTGTGGCGGTTGCGCCGCCCTGGTGAAACAGGTGATGGAGCACGAACTGCAGCAACGCGGCGTGGTGGTGAAAAAGGACGTTTGCGAGCATTTCGCCTACTCGCGCCAGGAGCTGTATCACCTGGTGCGGGTCGGCAATATCCGCACCTTCGACGATCTGCTGGCTCGACATGGCCATGGGCACGGCTGCGAAGTTTGCAAACCGCTGGCGGGATCGATTCTGGCGTCGTGCTGGAACGAATACCTGCTCAAGCCGCAGCACCTGCCGTTGCAAGACACCAACGATCGTTTCTTCGCCAATATCCAAAAAGACGGCACCTATTCGGTGGTGCCGCGCGTGCCGGCCGGTGAAATTACCCCGGCAGGGCTGATCGCCATCGGCCAAATCGCCCAGCGTTATCAACTGTACACCAAAATCACCGGCGGCCAGCGGGTCGACCTGTTTGGCGCACGCCTGGAGCAACTGCCGGAAATCTGGCAGCAACTGGTCGACGCCGGGTTTGAAACCGGCCATGCCTACGGCAAGTCGCTGCGTACGGTGAAATCCTGCGTCGGCTCAAGCTGGTGCCGTTATGGCGTGCAAGATTCGACCGCGCTGGCGATTGAACTGGAGCACCGTTACAAGGGATTGCGAGCGCCGCACAAAATCAAGATGGCGGTTTCCGGCTGCACGCGCGAATGCGCAGAAGCGCAAAGCAAGGACGTTGGGGTGATCGCCACCGACAAAGGCTGGAACCTGTATCTGTGCGGCAACGGCGGCATGAAACCCCGTCACGCGGATTTGTTCGCCAGCGATCTCGACACCACCACGCTGATCCGCATGGTCGATCGTTTCCTGATGTTTTATGTCCGTACCGCCGATCGCCTGCAGCGCACCAGTACCTGGATGGATAACCTCGAGGGCGGGCTGGATTACCTGCGTGAGGTGGTGCTGGAGGATAGCCTGGGCATCGCCGCCGATCTGGAGAACGACATGCAGGCGGTGGTCGGCAGCTATCAGTGCGAATGGCAGACCACGCTCGCCAGCCCGGATCGTCTTAAGCTGTTCCGCGCCTTTGTGAACAGCGATCGGCCGGACGAAGCCATTGTCTGGCAGCCGGAGCGCGGGCAGCGCCGCCCGGCCAGCGGAGAGGAACGCGGGCAGGTTATCGACGTGCAACCGGCCCCGGCCGCAGGCGAGCAGTGGCTGGATGTCTGCGCGCTGGCGGACATTCCCGTCAACGCCGGCATTGCCGCACGTCTGGGGCCGCGGCAGATTGCGCTGTTCCATCTGCCGGGCAGCGGCGTTTATGCGCTGGCGAATCAGGAGCCGGACAGCGAGGCCAACGTGCTGGCGCGCGGGTTGCTGGGAGACGTAGCCGGTGTGCCTGTGGTGATCTCCCCGTTGTACAAGCAGCGTTTCCGCCTGAGCGACGGCAGCTGTGTGGATAATGCGCAATCTGGTGTTACCGCCTGGCCGGTACGGGTGACGGCGGGCAGAGTCTGGGTGTGCAGCCAGCCGCTGGCGGTGCAGGCCGCCATGCCGGAAGCGACGGGTGCCGCATCATGACAGCCGCACACTGCACCACCTGTCCTTACTGCGGCGTTGGCTGCGGCGTCGCCGTCGAAAAGCGCAGCGACGGTGCGGTGGCAGTCAGCGGTGATGTCGCCCACCCGGCAAATCAGGGGCGACTGTGCGTGAAAGGCAGCGCGTTGGGAGAAACCCTGGATTTGGCGGGCCGCTTGCTGCAACCGCAGGTTGACGGCCAAACGGTGGGCTGGGACGACGCGCTGGAGCAGGTGGCGCTGCGTTTTAGCCGCGTGATCGAGCAACACGGCCCGCAGGCGGTGGCATTTTACGCTTCCGGCCAGTTGCTGACCGAGGACTATTACGTCGCCAATAAGCTGATGAAGGGCTTTATCGGCGCGGCCAATATCGACACCAACTCCCGGCTGTGCATGGCATCGGCGGTGGTGGGTTACAAGCGGGCGTTCGGTGGCGATGCGGTGCCTTGCTGTTATGAGGACATCGAACAGGCGGATCTGGTGATCCTGACCGGTTCCAACACCGCCTGGGCGCACCCGGTGGTGTATCAGCGGCTGGTGAAGGCGCGTCAGCAGCGGCCGCAGATGCGCGTGGTGGTGATTGATCCGCGAGAGACGGCGACCTGCGATATTGCCGATCTGCACCTGCCGCTGCGCCCCGGCAGCGACGCCGCTCTGTTTACCGGAGCGCTGCGCTGGCTGGCGCAGCACGACGGCCTGGATAACGCCTTTTTGCATCAGCATGCCAACGGCGTGGAGGAAACGCTGGCGGCGGTGGCCGACTGGGCACCGGAACGGGTAGCGGATTTTTGCGAACTGCCGCTCAGCGCCGTACTGGCCTTTTTTGCCTTGCTGAAAACATCGCGCGACTGGGTGACGCTCTATTCCATGGGCATCAACCAGTCTTCAAGCGGTGCGGATAAATGCAATGCAATCATCAACCTGCACCTGGCGGGCGGGCGCATTGGCCGGCCGGGCAGCGGTCCGTTTTCTATTACCGGCCAGCCGAATGCGATGGGCGGGCGTGAAGTGGGCGGGCTGGCTAATCAGTTGGCGGCGCATATGGGGTTTAGCGACGAGGATACCGACCGGGTGCAGCGTTTCTGGCAGTCGCCGGGCATTGCCAGGCAACCCGGCCTGAACGCGGTCGAACTGTTCCAGGCGATGGCCGCCGGGCAGGTGAAGGCGGTGTGGATCATGGGCACCAACCCGGCGGTGTCGCTGCCGGATGCGGACGCGGTGCGACAGGCGTTGAAACAGTGCCCGCTGGTGGTGGTGTCGGAAGTGATGGCGGTGACCGATACCGCAGAACTGGCGCACATCCGCCTGCCAGCGCTGGCCTGGGGCGAAAAAGAGGGCAGCGTCACCAACTCCGAACGCTGCATATCCCGCCAGCGCGCGTTTTTGCCACAGCCGGGAGAGGCGCGGGCCGACTGGTGGATCCTCAGCCAGGTGGCACGGCGCATGGGCTATGGGGCGGCGTTCGGCTACCGGCACCCTTCGGAGATTTTCAGTGAGCACGCCGCGTTGTCAGGGTTTGAGAATAACGGAACGCGCGCGTTCGACATCAGCCTGCTGGCGCAGGGGGATCGGGAGCAGTGGTCGCGTATGGCGCCGGTGCAGTGGCCGGTCAATACCCAGCACCCTGGCGGGTGCCGGCGTCTGTTCAGCGATGGCCGCTTTTTCCATGCGGACGGCAAAGCGCGACTGCTGCCGGTGACGCCGCGCCTGCCGCAAAATGCGGTATCGCCGCGTTACCCGATGGTGCTGAACACCGGCCGTATCCGCGATCAGTGGCACACAATGACGCGCACCGGCAAAGCGGCGCGTCTGATGCGCCATCTCAGCGAGCCGTTTTGTGAAATGCACCCGCAGGATGCTGCGGCGTTGGGCATTGCCGATAACGCCCTGGTGCGGCTCAGTTCGCCCCATGGCTGGATGCTGGCGCGAGCCCAGTGCCATCCGGGGCAGCGGCGCGGCAGCGTATTCGCGCCTATGCACTGGAATGGTCAGTTTACCGCTCAGGGCCGGGTCGACAGCCTGATCCCGCCGGTGGTCGATGCTCATTCCGGCCAACCGGAAAGCAAACATGCGCCGGTACGGGTCAGCTTGTGGCCAACGAGCTGGCAGGCTGAGATTTTCCTGCGCGCCGAGGTGGCGCCACCGGCGGGCATTTACTGGAGCCGGGTAGCGCAGGAGGGCCTGACCCACTACATCATGGCCGGGCAACGGCCGGTCGAAGACTGGCAGGACTGGTTGCGGCGGCACTTCCCCTTGGCGGGGCTGACGCTGCAGACCGCACAGCTGGCTCAGCGCGGTTTGCACGTTATTGGCTGGCGTCAGAACGAGGTGCAACTGGCGTTTTATGTTCGCCAACAGGCTCCGATGCTCGATCGACCGGCAATTCTGAGCGCTTTTGCACAACCGCCGGTCGGTGGATCGCAGCGCTTGGCGTTGTTAGCGGGGCGAGGGGCTGCGGGGGAGCCGGCGGGCGGGACGACGATTTGCAGCTGCTTCGGCGTGGGCGAGAACCGCATTATTGCGGCGATTCAGGCGGGCTGCCACAGTGCCAGTGAACTGGGCGATCGTCTGCAATGCGGCACCAACTGCGGCTCTTGTTTGCCGGAACTGAAAAAGTTGATTCAACAGCATGCGGCCCAACGGGTGGCATAGCGGAGGTGATGCAATGAAGGAACTTGAAATGCTGATGTTGGCTGGGGATCGTCGCCAGCCGGTGCGCCGGGGTGAAGTGTGGTTGGTCGGTGCCGGGCCTGGGGATGCCGAGCTGCTGACGTTGAAGGCGCTGCGGGTTCTCCAGCAGGCGGACGTGGTGGTGTTTGATCGCCTGGTTTCCCCGGCGGTGATGGCGTTGCTGCCTGTGGAGGCGTTGCGTATCGACGTGGGTAAATCCCTGCGCTGCCACACGTTGGCGCAATCGGAGATCGAACAACTGCTGGTAGAGCTGGCGCAGGCCGGCAATCGGGTGGTGCGGTTGAAGGGGGGTGACCCTTTTATTTTTGGTCGTGGCGGCGAGGAGATGGCCTGGTTGCAGCGTCATGGCGTGGCCTGCCATGTGGTGCCGGGCATTACCGCCGCCAGTGGCTGTGCGGCGGCAAGCGGCATTCCGTTAACCCACCGGGATTACGCGCAGTCGGTGCGTTTTGTTACCGGCCACAGCCGTAACGGCGATGTGGATCTGGACTGGCCTGGATTGGTCAGCTCGGGGCAAACGCTGGTGTTTTATATGGGGCTGGCCTTGAGTGAAACCATTGCCGCACAGTTGTTGCGCCATGGTATGGCGGCGGAGATGCCGTTGGCGATCATTGAACGCGGTACCCAGCCGCAGCAGCGGGTATTGATCGGCACCCTGGGCGAACTGCCGGCGATCATGGCCCGACAGCGGCCGGTTTCGCCCAGCCTGCTGGTGATCGGTGAGGTGGTCAACCTGTACCGCGCTGCGGCGGTGACCCCAGAGACCCCAGAGACCCCGGCAGAGGCGTTGACGGCCTGAACGGCTATTGGCCAAAGCGGCCGATAATGCCCGCGCCGCCCTTGGCGTGGCCTTGCAGCTTTTCCAGGAGTTGTTCGCGCGTCAAACCCGGGCCAAGTGCATGGGGCGCGAGATCGGTGGCGATCAACACGAAAGTATAGTGGTGTAACCCTGATCCGGCCGGGGGGCAAGGGCCGTGATAAACCGCAGTGCCCGGCGAGTTTTTGCCGCCAATAAAACCTTTGCCCAGGGTGAGATCGCCCTCGGCGAAGCCGCTGGCCGAGACGGGAATGCCATAGGCCACCAAATGGCTGACGCCAAGGCCGCTGCGCCCTTCGGGATCGGACAGCAGCAGAGCGAAACTTTGGGTGCCTGCCGGTGGGTTGGCCCAGTTCAGCGGCGGTGAAACGTTATCGCCGGTGCAACTGGCATTGCCCGGCGTCGCGCCGGCATATTTTTGCGCCAGCATTCCGCCATCCTGAAACGCCGGCGAGGTGAGGGTAAAGGTGCCGGCCGCCTGTGCTGCGAATGACAGTGACCCCGTCAGTAACGCCGCGCCGAGCGCGAGTGCGGATAAACCATGACCGATCATATAACTCCCGTATTGATTTAGGCAAAACCCCGTTTGGGCTTAGCCAAAGGATAGCGGGGCAGATGAAGCGTCGCCATAACAGCCGTACCGACAGCAGGCTATAACAGCGGTAAAATGGCCCTGTGCCCATTTACCGCCAGAGTGAAATAAGGTGAAATTTAGCGTTATACCCCGTTGACGGCGGGAATTCCCCGCCGGCCGCCGATAGCAGCAACGGCCAGGCGGCAGCCGCCAGGTACAGGCCAAACGGCAGCGGGGCTTGCCAGCCGGGTTTGCGCATCAGACAGGCAATGGCCACTGCGCATAATCCCGTTGCCGCCGCACCGGTGACCAACATCGGCAGGGCGGGCCAGCCGACCCAGGCGCCTAATGCCGCCAACAGTTTAAAATCCCCTTGCCCAATGCCATCCCGTTGATGACGGCGGCGATAGGCCGCGTTGAGTAGCCACAGCGACAGATAACCGACGACGGCCCCTGACACCGCCTCCGCCAGCGAAGTGAAATAGCCTTGCTGGTTCACCAGCAGCCCGGCCCATAGCAGCGGCAGTGTCAGGCGATCCGGCAACAAGCGGTGCCGCCAATCGATAAACGCCAACGCGATCAATACCGCCGCCACCGGCAGCAACACCACGCGGTGCAGGAGCGGCATGCCGAAAGGCAATGCCGCCAGCCCGGCGCAAAGGGCAGCTCCCATCACCCAGCGAGTTTGCTTTGGCGAGGGCCTCGACAGGCTTGCCGATACGCAGTGAATCAACCGCGTAGCGATGGCTGCAGCAAGCAGCAGTGCCGGGATAAACAGGCAGCGATGCCAGAGATCGTGTTGCGCGTCGTCGAGCATAAAACGTCCTTACCGAGCTGAAATCAGCGTTCAAAATAGCGGCAAAATACGGTTGATTGGGAAAAATGACGCCATCGATGATTGGCATTGCGAGCCTGGCCGCAAAGCATTGTTCAGCCAAAAGAGGGATAGCAAAGAATTGCGTATTGCTGCGCATAATCAAGCCGTTATTGGTCATGTTGATTTCCGGCTGAGGTTTTTTTCGGCAAAATTTCAGGTGAAATAAAGTGAATTCACTCCTTTTGGCGGCTCGGAACCGGGCATTTTATGGTTTGATGCCATCGCCTCTGTGGTGGTGATTTTGTTACGTTGTCACATGAATAACTGAGGTTTATCCGATGGTTTCTCATCACAAATCCACTAGGCTTGAGTATTCATGATGCGCTGTGGCGCCGGGCCCTCGAAAGGGGATAAATGCCCTGTGTTACCAGTGTGCGAAGGTTGAGTTGTCTGCCGCCTGGAGTGGCCGCAGCAAAAACAGGATTGATGCGCCTTGCTCTCCGGATGAGGGGATGGCGACAGAGTAATGACTGACGTTAGACAAAAAACACGCTGCAGAGTGAAAAAAGCCGTTCATTTTCTCCCTCGCCTGACCGGCAGTTTACCGGCGGCGCTGCTGGTGTGGCCACTTGCCTGGTTTTGCGGCGCGTTGCCCGCCCAGGCTGAATCCCCGCCGGCACCCGATTCTCTCGCTCATTCGTCGGGCAATGATTTGCCCGAGCTTGGCGGTAATGCTCAGGACGACGCTGCGCGTGAGAAAGAGTGGGCCACCATGGCCAAACAGCTGGGGGAACGTAATTTGAATAACGTTTCCGGCCAGCAGGTGCGTACCCGCGCCGAGAACTATGTGTTGGGCCAGGCAAACGACGTGTTGCAACAGCAAGCGCAGGAGCTGTTATCGCCGCTGGGCACCGCCAAACTGTCGCTGGCGGTGTCCAATCAGGGGGATTTTGCCGGCAGCAGCGGCCAACTGTTCAGCCCGCTGTATGACGTCAACGGCTTGCTGACTTACAGCCAGCTCGGTCTTTTGCAGCAAAACGACGGTTCGCTGGGCAACCTGGGGATTGGGCAACGCTGGGTCGCCGGGGATTGGCTGCTGGGGTACAACACGGTGCTCGACAGCGATTTTGAGCGCCGGCACAACCGTGCCAGCGTGGGCGCCGAAGCCTGGGGCGATTTCCTGCGTTTTTCCGCCAATTATTACTATCCGTTGTCGGCGCTGGCGCAGCAGAAAAATGACGCGGTGTTCCTCAGCCGACCGGCGAACGGTTATGACATTACTACTCAAGGCTACCTGCCATTCTACCGTCAGATTGGCGGTTCTCTCAGCTATGAGCAGTACTGGGGGGAGAATGTCGATCTGTTCGGCAGCGGTAAAAAGCAAAGCGATCCGCGTGCCATGCAGTTTGGGGTGAATTACACGCCGGTGCCGCTGGTGACGGTGAAAGCGCTGCACAAGATGGGCGAAGGCGGGGCGAGCCAGGATCAGATCGAACTGGCGCTGAGTTACCGTCTTGGTGTGCCCCTGGTGAAACAGATATCGCCGGAGTACGTTGCGCAGGCCAAGTCGCTGCGCGGTAGCCGCTATGACAATATCGAACGCAAAAATGTCCCGGTGTTGGCGTTCCGACAACGCAAAACGCTGCAGGTGTTTTTGGCTACGCCGCCGTGGAGCCTGAAGGAAGGGGAAACGTTGCCGCTGGTGCTTGAAATTAAAGCGGCCAACAAAATCGCCCGCGTCAGTTGGCAGGGGGATACCCAGGCTCTGAGCCTGACGCCGCCGCAAAACGGTAACGATCCGCACGGCTGGAGCCTGATTGTGCCTGAGTGGGATGCCTCTCCGGGCGCAAGCAACAGTTACTCTTTATCGGTTACGCTGGAAGACGATAAACACCAGTTAGTGACATCCAACTGGATCCAACTGCAAGTGACGCAGCCCCTGACGCTGTCTTCCGGCACCGACGAGGGGTTGCCGCCGGCGAAAACCTTGCAAACGCCGGCGATACCGGCACAGACCGGGCCACTGAACGGCGCGGATTAACCGTTTTTCCCCTGCAACACCCAGACGGCGGCTTCGACGCGCGATTTCAGCTTCATTTTTTTCAGCAGGTGTTTGACGTGCACCTTGACGGTACTCTCGGTGATCGTCAGCCTGCGGGCGATCATTTTGTTCGGCAGGCCCTGGGCGATCAGTTTCAGAATATCGCGCTCACGCGGCGTCAGTTGCTGGATATCACGTTCGGCGCTGGGGCGGTTCTCACGCAGGCTGGCGGCCAGGACCGGTGTCAGGGCTTCGCTTAACACCATCTGGCCGGCTGCCGCCTGATGCATGGCCTTCAGCAGATCCTCCGGCTCCATGTCTTTCAGCAGGTAGCCGTCGGCGCCGCGTTTCAGAGCACTGACCACGTCATCTTCGTGATTTGAGACGCTAAACACCACGATGCGGCCCGATAGCGCGGTCATGCGCAGGCGATCCAGCGTCTCCAGGCCGTTGATGCCCGGCATGTTCAGGTCGAGCAGGATCAGATCAGGATCGTGCTCTTCGGCCAGCGCGACGCCCTGTTCGCCATTGCCGGCTTCGGCAATCACCTGCAGGCGTGGGTCCATAGCGATCAGCTGCTTTACGCCATTACGCAGCATCGGATGGTCATCAATCAGTAAAATGGTGGCAGCGGTTTCAGTCGTCATGGTTTCTCTCATTAATCGATGGCGTGGTTGTCCGGTTTGAATACCACCCGGACTTCAGTGCCGCCGCCGCTGCAGGGTAAAATCTCGCAGTGGCCGTGCAGGCTTTTGGCGCGATCGCGCATAATTATCAGGCCATAGTGATCGGGGCGGGCGGTCTCTTCCGGCAGCCCGCGTCCGTTATCGCAGACGCTCAGGGTAACTTCGCCTCGTCGATTGACCACCTGAATGCTTACCCGGCTGGCCTGGGCATGTTTATTGATGTTGCTTAAGGCTTCGCGGGCGATCTGCAACAGGTGAATAGCCTGATAAGAAGGCACCGTGCGTGGCGTCAACTGGTAATCGAGATCGATGGCAACGCCGAGCCGCTGGCTAAATTCCTGTACCGTTGACTGCAGCGCCGCCAGCAGCCCCGGTTCGGTCAGGCGCAGGCGGAACGTGGTCAACAGCTCGCGCAATTGGCGGTAAGCGATGTTCAGTTCTTCACGCATTTGTCGCACCAGCGCCAGGTTGGCGGGCGAGAGCTCCGCGCCCTGCATTTGCAGGCAACTGGTCTGCATTTTCAGGCACGACAGCGACTGAGCAATGGAGTCATGCAACTCACGCGCAATCGTTGCGCGCTCTTCCATCAACATCAGCTGTTGCTGATGATCGACCTGGCGTTCAATCGCCAACACGCTGGTCAGTTGTTCTACCAACGTGTTAACCAACTGGTGATGATCGTCATTTAGCGGCTGTTGCGGTAGGTGCTGCGCGACGATCACCCCGTAATCCCCCAGTTTGTCGCTTAAACTCCAGCTCAGGAAAGGGTGATGGGCATGTTGTTGGCCATCGTCGTTCAGGCAGGCGCTGCAGACCGGGTTGGTGCAGTATTCCGGCCGTAGCGGCAGGTTGCCGCTCAATTGTACGAATTGTTCCTGACTGTTGTTCTCGTACAGGCGAACCTGAATGGCCCGCAGTGGTGTCAGGCTTTGCAGTTGATTGAGTATCGGCGTCAGGCGGCTGCACATAGGCTCATTGCCGTGCAACTGGCGGCTGGCTTTATAAAGGAAGCTCAGCACCTGGTTTTTTTGTTGCAGGTCGGCGGTTTTTTCCGCCACCCGTTGCTCCAGCCCGCTGTACATGGCGGAAAGTTCGTCGGACATGGTGTTTAACGCGCCACCGAGCGAGGCCATTTCATCCTGGTGGCCGCGTTGGGCGAAACGCCGGCTGAAATCGCCACGGCCCGCCGACAGCGCCATCGCCACCAGTTGCCGCCACGGATGCAGCAGGCGACGGCGCAGGTAACAGATAGTGCCGACCAACAAGAACAGCGTCAGAGCGATAAATACCGCCTGTACCAGCGTCACCATCAACAGCCGCCGTTCGGTCTGGCGGTCGATGTCGGACACCAGCTTATCCAGCAGGGTGACGAAATGCGCGACCTGCGGCGCAGCGTCGGCCGGGTGCCGAGCCTGACGCAACTGCGGCAGCAGGGTTAGTTGCCAATAATCATGCAGCGCCTGAAATTGTTCAGTCATCTCTTCTTGTTCCAGCGAACGCTGAAGATCAGGGCTGTCTTGAGCCTGATCCAGTTCGCGAACCAGCGCTTCGCTGCGAGCATCCAGCGGAACCTGCGACAGCAGGCGATAACTCTGCATACGCAACGAGCCGGCCTTATTGATGGCATGCGCGTTGCCCTGAATGCTTTGCGACATCCAGGCGGAAATGCCCATTCCGGCGATGCCCAATATGCCTAGCAGCATCATCAGCATGGCTACCTGATTAACGATGGAAAGTGGAGCTAACAGGCGTTTCATGTTGCTTGGATCCCCGGAGGTAGAGTGTGGCGACGGCTGGAAACCAGAGGGCGAAAGCAGGCTGTGCCAGCGAAGGCGGTAACGATTTGGCGTTATTTTTCACCATACTTGCAGGCAACCCCATACCTCTAACGAAGTACCTCTTAGTTTCCGCGTGCCGCTACAGGCGGGTAGCAGTGGCGGAAAATAAAATACAAATAATTGATTTTAAATAACATTATAAATAATGGCCGCTTACTCACAAAGGGATGTCGGTTCGTTTGCCGCGCATGACTACCTGCACTCCGATTGATTTACATCAACTTTGACCTGGGGGCCGCCACCTAGGGTGTGCGGAGTTATCACCCTGTCTCTGAGGTTTTTATGTCGCAATCTGCAATGTCATCATCAAAAAAAACAGGTGCGGTTATTCAGAACTGGCAACCTGAGGACACCGAGTTCTGGCAACAGCGTGGTCAGGCGATTGCCAGTCGCAACCTGTGGATTTCCGTTCCTTGCCTGCTATTGGCTTTCTGCGTCTGGATGCTGTTCAGCGCGGTTGCGGTCAATCTGAACAAGGTCGGTTTTAATTTCACTACCGACCAGCTTTTTTTGCTCACCGCGCTGCCTTCCGTTTCGGGCGCCATCCTGCGCGTGCCTTATTCGTTCGTGATCCCGATGTTCGGCGGCCGCCGCTGGACGGCAATCAGCACCTGTTTACTGCTGGTCCCCTGCCTGTGGCTGGGGTTTGCGGTTCAGGATACCTCTACTGCCTATGGCGTTTTTGTCATCATCTCTCTGCTGTGCGGCTTCGCCGGCGCCAACTTTGCCTCCAGCATGGCCAACATCAGTTTCTTCTTTCCAAAGGCCAGGCAGGGCGGCGCATTAGGTTTGAACGGTGGGTTGGGTAATCTGGGCGTCAGCGTGATGCAATTGGTGGCCCCGTTGGCGATCTCCATCGCCATGTTCGGCGTTTTTGGCGGCACGGGCCAGGTTCAGCCGGACGGCAGTCAACTGTGGCTGGAGAACGCCGCGTGGATCTGGGTGCCGTTCCTGTTGATCGCCACGCTGGCGGCCTGGTTCGGCATGAACGACCTGGCGGCTTCGAAGGCCTCGCTCAGACAACAGTTGCCGGTGCTCAAGCGTGGCCATCTGTGGATGCTGAGTCTGCTGTATCTTGCCACTTTCGGATCCTTCATCGGTTTTTCCGCCGGTTTCGCCATGTTGTCGAAGACGCAGTTTCCGGACGTGGTGATCCTGCATTATGCCTTCTTCGGCCCGTTCCTCGGCGCCCTGGCACGGCCGGTTGGCGGTGCGCTTTCCGATCGGTTTGGCGGTATTCGCGTTACGCTGATTAACTTTGTGTTGATGGCGGTGTTTGCCGCACTGTTGTTCCTGACCTTACCGGGGGCTGGGCATGCGGGGTCCTTTATTGCGTTTTACGGCGTCTTTATGCTGCTGTTTCTTACCGCCGGTTTGGGCAGCGGCTCGACCTTCCAGATGATCGCCGTGATCTTCCGTAAAATTACCCTCGAGCGCGTTAAGGCTCGAGGCGGGAGCGACGAAAGCGCACAGCGCGAAGCGGTAACCGATTCCGCAGCCGCTCTGGGGTTTATCTCGGCGATTGGCGCCATCGGCGGTTTCTTTATTCCGAAAGCCTTTGGCACTTCCCTGGCGCTGACCGGTTCTCCGGCGGGCGCGATGAAAATTTTCCTGGTGTTCTACCTGTTGTGTGTGGTGATCACCTGGGCTGTGTACGGTCGTAAAAAAACGGCCTGATGCGATTTGTTCCTCCCCGACAGGGGAGGGACTGTTTCTTTTACTCTCCGCGTAGTTTGTTTTTCCGCAGTGAAATTCCCCGCCTTTAGGTAATATTCTTATTTCCCCATGCTGAATTTCTCTTTTCTTATAGGCGCATCTCTCACTTCATGTTTTTCAATGAAGAATACTCCACAATATTATTGTTAGCGTGATTTTCATTTTCTTGTCTAAATTTTTACAGAAATAAAGCATGCTGGTGACATAGCCTGTTATGGTGAGTGACAGAGATCTTCATTATTTGAAGGTTGTGTAGCCAAATTGAAAATATGTCTTTGTATTTGGTGCTTTGTTTCATGAAGTGATTAAATCAGATAACTCTCATTCTGTTTTTGCTGGCTTTTTGTAGGCTATCTGGCAATCGGATTAGGTGGAAAAACAGGTGATACTTGCAGGCTTTTGGGTGAATTTCACAATTTCACTTAATCAACAAAGTTATAACATATATGGGCTTTTTGTTTTAAATCAGTCTGTTGGCTGATTTTTATTGCCGGTAAACATGAAAAGAAACCATGTTGCCAACAGGGAAAAAGAGAACATTCTTAGAATCGGATCTTTGGTATTCGAGGTGATGTAAAAAATGAAATCAGCGAATTTTTATAAAAATAAACATCCAATGAATACAACCTGTTGAGTTTACATTTAATTTCTTGAACATTTTTTCATATTTCTATACAAAGTGTGCAGGACAGGCACGTTAAGGAAATTAAAAGTGAATCTTGATAAAAGAATAAAGATTAGGAATCTAGATGTTCTGACACCTTCCCGGGAAAAATTCCGCCTGCGTTGGAAGGAGTATCAGATACTTTCACTTCTGGTCGCCAGATCCCCTGAACTGGTTAGTCGTACGGAAATTATAGAAAATATATGGAAAGGAACTTATTGTTCAGATTCGACGATAAATCAAACAATTAAATCAATTCGTCAGAAAATAGGTGATGTTGAACATACGCTTATCAGAACGATTCCACGCCTGGGCTATAAGGTGGAAAACAAGGCCGCTTTTCACTTTATATCGGAGGAGGATGAATATGGTGTTGATGAAATATGGAAAGTTTCTGGGAATATTAACGAAGATTTTCAAGCGGAAATATCTGAAAGTGGAAATAAAGACGATGAAATTAGCGCCGAGAAAATAGACACGCATGAGGAAGCGATTACGAGTTCCGGGCCACCCGTTGCTGTGGTATCCGTACCGCTGAAAAATACAACAATAAGAAATAAAATGACTGCATCGGCGGGTTTTTTCTCCGTTCCTGCCGTCAGAGTGGTGAAGTACCTGTCGGTGTTTGTCTCACTGCTGATTATTTCACATTTTTCCTATGTGCTGGGGAACCAAACTCGTCCACCGATTATCAATGATATACAAAACAACACCCGCGTGGTGCTTACCTTGACGCTGAACAATCCCCAATCTAACGGCCCGCAAACGCTGCTTTGCCTTTATCAGGGCGAAAGCCTGGAGCAGGCGACCATCGAGTGCATCGATCCCAAACAGGGGAAGTTTAAACAGCCGGTGAAATACGAAATTTCAGAGGCCAAGGGTAAAGGTAAGATTAATCTTATTCTGCCGAATAAAACCATTCAATATCAGGTTGCTTACGAAGTTAAAAATTAGTCTACACCGACATTTCATTTTTCCCCATAATTTTACATTCGGCAAATATTGTTATTTCATTATTTGTTATTTGAAAGCTTGGGCCGATTTGTCCAGTCTGGTTTCCATGAACTAACGCGTATTAAGCGTCTCGCCTCAATTCTGCGGTGGGAATTAATGGAAAACTTGGCTGAGTGACAAATATGGATAAGCGTAAAGTAGCTATCATCGGGGGTTCCGGTTTTATCGGAACGCGTTTGGTTAAGCGCCTGAGTGCGCGTAGCGATCTGATTTTGACGATTGTAGACAAGAAACAAAGCGAACATTTTCCGGAGCTCTATCAGTTTGGCGATGTAACCCAGCCGCAGACCTTGCTGCAGCCACTGGCGGGGTGTGATGCCGTGATTAATCTTGCGGCAGAGCATCAGGATAATGTCGATCCGATCTCGCTGTATTATCAGGTTAATGTCGAGGGTGCGCGTAATGTTTGCATGACGGCCTCTTCGCTGAACATCAGACAGATTATCTTTACCTCATCCGTGGCGGTCTACGGGTTCGTTACCCAGGAAACCGGCGAAGAAGGGCGTTTTGAACCCTTTAACCATTACGGTAAATCCAAGCTGGAAGCGGAGTATGTCTACGAAGCCTGGCGCAAGGCCGACGGTGACAATAAGTTGACCATTATCCGTCCGACCGTGGTATTCGGCGAAAATAATCGCGGCAACGTTTATAACCTGTTCCGTCAGATCGCCAGCGGCCGTTTCGTAATGATTGGCAGCGGCAATAATATGAAATCCATGGCTTATGTCGAGAATATTGCAGCCAGGCTGGAGTATGCGCTGGATCAGCAGGCCAGTTATCAGGTCAGCAATTATGTTGATAAACCGGATTTCACCATGAACCAACTGGTCGACGTTATTTCGTCTTCATTGGGCAGAGAGAATAAAACCATTCGGATTCCTTATATATTCGGGATCTGCGGCGCTGCGGCATTGGATGTGGTGAGTAAAATAAGTCACCGTAAATTCCCTATTAGCCGCGTGAGAGTACAAAAATTCTGCGCCAGAACACAATTTAAAAGCAATGTGCAAAACAATTTCGAGGCGCCGGTTGAACTTAATTTGGCAATCGAAAGAACCATTAAGCATGAGTTTTCCTAGAGATATATTTCTCATGCGCTAACGCCTTTTATTTTTCGGATGAATCTGTAGTTAACAGGATGAGCTTATGCTGACTTATATCCTGGCGATGTCAATTTTGTTTTTGTTAATAGCGCATTGGGAGCTGTAACTCAAGGGCGGTAGCGTGCTTATTCGCTGGAGGAACAATGTTATATCAACTGAGCATAATATTTATTTTGGCGCTGACGCTGGTGGTTATTGCACGCCGTGCTGCGCTGGCGGTGGGATTAGTGGATAAACCCAATGCCCGCAAGCGTCATCAGGGGCATATACCGCTGGTTGGCGGAATAGCCATTTATCTCACCCTCATGCTGGTGACGTTTTGGCAACCGGAATGGTTGCCGCACAGCAATATCTACCTGTTATGCGTCACGGCGTTAGTGGTGTTGGGTGTGCTTGATGACCGTTTTGATCTGCCGGTGGCGCCGCGCGTCATCGTGCAGGGAGGGATCGCGCTGGCGATGATGCTGGCGGCAGGGATGCAACTTACTTCCTTCGGCTATCTGTGGGGGCATCAGGAGCTGATGCTGGGTTACATAGCCTTGCTGATCACGCCGCTGGCGGTCTGGGGGGCGATTAACGCCTATAACATGGTTGACGGCATCGACGGCCAGCTTGGCGCGCTGTCTTGCGTCACTTTTATCGCACTGGCGATTCTGTTTGGTCTGGCGGGACAAGAAAAACTGGCGATGTGGTGCCTGAGCCTGATCGCGGCCTTGGCAGCTTACCTGTTGTTTAACCTCGGCATGTTCGGTCCGCGCAACAAGATTTTCATGGGCGATGCCGGCAGCATGGTGATTGGTTTCAGCGTGCTGTGGTTGCTGATCGTCGCCACCCAGGGGCAGGACGCTGTCATACGGCCAGTGACCGCGCTGTGGTTGATCGCTATCCCATTGATGGACATGGTGACGGTCATGGTGCGCCGACTGCTGCGCCGTCAGAGCCCGTTCAAGGCCGGTCGCGACCATCTGCATCACATCCTGATGCGGCGTGGTCTCAATGCGCGCCAGGCGTTGGCGATGAGCTGCATGCTGGCGGTGACGCTGGCCTGCGTCGGTATCTGCAGCGAGGTCCTGCAACTGCCGGACTACCAGATGCTGGTGGCCTTTGTACTTTGCTTCTTCGGTTACTTTGTCATGTTGCATGAACCGCGTCAGGCACCGATTTTTACCGATAACCCTACCGCCGATCGTTAATCCTCCCACGGGCCGCAACGGCGGCCCGTTTTTTCACGGTACTGTCATGAACCTTCACTTACCTCATTTGATGCCGCTGGTGTTGTCCACCGCGTTGCTTAGCGGCTGCACGACATTTCCAGGTTCGCACCTGCCTACTCAAGGGAAAGCCAAAGTCACCCAGCAGGATGAAGACTTCGATTTGGATAAGCAGGTCCAGGTGTACCGCGTAACGCCGATGCTGCTGGAAAAAATGCGCCGGGTGGAGCCGGTGGCCCGGCCAAACCCGGCGCTGGACCAGCGCTTGCAGAGTTACCAATACCGCATCGGCGTCGGCGACGTGCTTAACGTCACCGTTTGGGACCATCCGGAACTGACCACGCCTGCCGGCCAATACCGCAGCGCCAGCGATACCGGCAACTGGGTGCATGCCGACGGGGCGATCTTCTACCCCTATATCGGCCGGGTGCAGGTGGTGGGAAAAACCGTCACCGAAGTACGCAATCAGATCGCCAACCGGCTGGCGCGCTATGTGGAAAGCCCGCAGGTGGACGTCAGCATTGCCGCTTTCCGCTCGCAGAAAGTGTATGTGACCGGCGAAGTGAAAACCTCAGGGCAGCAGGCGGTGACCAACGTGCCGCTGACCATTCTCGATGCGATTAACGCCGCCGGCGGCCTGACGGACAACGCCGACTGGCGCAACGTGGTGCTGACTCACCAGGGCAAGGAACAGCCCATCTCCCTGCAGGCGCTGATGCAGCGCGGCGATACCGGCCAGAACCAACTGCTGCAGCCGGGCGACATTCTGTATGTGCCGCGCAATGACGAGTTGAAGGTGTTTGTGATGGGTGAGGTCGGTAAACAGGCGACGCTGAAAATGGACCGCAGCGGCATGACCTTGACGGAGGCGTTGGGCAGTTCAGAGGGCATCAGCCAGACGGTGGCCGATGCCACCGGCGTGTTCGTGATCCGCCCGAACGGCGGCAAACAGCCGCAGCGGCTGGCGTCTTTGTACCAGTTCGACCTGTCTGATGCCGCTGCATTGGCGATGGGTACAGAATTTCAGTTGGAACCTTACGACGTGGTGTACGTCACCGCAGCGCCGATTGCGCGCTGGAACCGCTTGATAAGCCAGCTGGTACCGACGATTTCCAGCTTTAACGACCTCAGCGAGGCCACGTTGCGGGTGCGTAACTGGTAACCCCGCCACGCTGACTTAAGGAACACCGATGATGAAAAATAATGCAATGCCGATTGTGATGGCCGAGCAGGACGAGAAACTGGACTGGGAACGGCTGATTGGCCCGCTGTGGGATAATCGCTGGCGCATTTTGCTGGTGACCGGCGTCGCCGGTGTCCTGGGCTGCGCCTATGCCTTGATGGCGACGCCGATCTATCAGGCAACCGCGCTGGTACAGGTGGAAAAACAGCTTTCGGGCGATTCGCTGCTGCGCGAGACGCTGGACAACTCGATGGGTTCGATGGGGCAGAATTCGGCGACGCAAGATGAGGTTTCGCTGGCGAAATCACGTTACGTGATTGGCAAAACCGTGGACGATCTCGGTTTGACGGTGCGCATCAGCCCGGATTACTTTCCGCTGTTCGGCAAGGGGCTGGCCCGCCTGAGCGGCGAACTGCCACCGGTACTGCTCATCTCAGGGATGACGGTGCCGGCGGCGATGCAGGGCCAGGAACTGACCCTGACCGTGCAGGATAAGCAACGTTATAGCCTGAGCCATGATGGGAAGAACTTGTTCAGCGGCACCGTGGGGCAACCGCTGAAGCAGGGCGCTTGGGCGATGAACGTCACTGCGCTGGAGGCATTGCCGGGCACCGAGTTTAGCGTGGTCAACGTGCCGCGCCAGCAGGCGGTGGACGATCTTCGCAACCTGCTTGACGTTGCCCCTGGCGGCAAGGAAAGCGGCATTATGACGTTCAACCTGGCCGGTGAGGATCCGCAGCGCGCCGAAGCGGTGCTCAAAAGCATTACCGATAACTACCTGCAACAGAATGTGGATCGCAAAACCGAGGAAGCGCAGCGCATGCTGGCTTTCCTGCACGAACAGCTGCCGCGCACCCAGACGTCGCTCAACAACGCCGAGAATCAGCTCAACCAGTTCCGTCAGCAGAACGATTCGGTGGACCTGACGCTGGAAGCCAAATCGGTGCTGGATACTCAGGTTCAGTTGGAGGCCCAGTTGAATGAGCTGACCTTCAAAGAAGCGGAAATCTCCAAGCTCTATACCCGCGAGCATCCGGCCTATCGCGCACTGCTGGAAAAACGCGCCACGCTGGAGGCGGAAAAGGCGCGGCTCGGCAAGCAGGTGCAGACGTTGCCGAAAACGCAGCAGGAAATTCTGCGTCTGACCCGTGATGTGCAGGTGGATCAGCAGGTATACATGCAACTGATGAACAAGCAGCAGGAATTGAGCATCAGCAAAGCGGGCACCGTGGGCAATATCCGCATTATCGATGAGGCGGAAAGCGGTCTGCGGCCGGTAAAACCGCAAAAAGCGATGATCGTGCTCTTCGCGCTGTTGATGGGGGGCGTGCTGTCGGCTTCTATCGTGGTATTGCGCGCGGCGCTCCAACGGGGCGTCAGTGACACCGAGGCGTTGGAAAAGCGCGGTATCAATGTGTATGCCACGGTCCCGCTGTCGCCGTGGCAGCAAAAACGTAACCGCACCCAGCAGCAGCTACTGGTCAAAAACGGCGGTGACAAGCTGCCGATCCTGGCCAAGGAAGAGCCGGGGGATTTGTCCGTCGAAGCCATCCGCAGCCTGCGCACCAGTTTGCACTTCGCCATGATGGAGGCCAAAAACAATATCCTGATGGTCTCCGGCGCCAGCCCCGCCAGCGGGAAAAGTTTCACCAGCACCAATCTGGCGGTGGTGATCGCCGAGGCGGGCCAACGGGTGCTGCTGATCGACGCAGACATGCGCAAGGGATTCCTGCACCGTTGGTTCAACAACAGCGCCAGGGGCGGGTTGTCGGACATGCTGTCCGGGTTGATTGCGCCAGATCAGTCGGTGAAGAAAACCGCTATCGCCAATCTGGATTTTGTGCCGCGTGGCCAGGTGCCGCCGAACCCGTCCGAACTGCTGATGCATCAGCGTTTCGCCGACTTCCTGCAGTGGGCGAGGCAGAACTACGATTTGGTGCTGATCGACACGCCGCCGGTACTGGCGGTGACCGACGCCGCCATCGTGGGTCACCATGTCGGCACCGCGCTGATGGTGGTGCGTTTTGAGGTCGACACCGTCCGGCAGATCGAAACCAGCATTCGTCGTTTCGAGCAGAACGGCGTGGCGATTAAAGGGGTGATCCTGAACGGCATGGTGAAAAAAACCGCCACCGACGCCGGCTACTACGCCTTTGCTTACCCCAGTCATCAGGAAAAGGTGTAATCGCGCATGAAAGCGATGCTGATGAACTCCCTGTGGCTGATGTTGGAACGGATATCGCTGAGCCTTTCGGGGATTTTCGTTTCGGTGTACGTAGCGCGTTATCTGGGGCCGGCGCAATACGGTCTGATTAACTATCTGCTGTCGGTGATCGCCATTGCCGTGCCGCTGGTACAACTGGGGGCGGATGCGGTGTTGTTCAACCGCGTCGCCAAGCGGCGGCGCAGCGGTATTCGGCTGATGATGGCCTCGATGCGTTTGCGGCGCCAGCTTTTTGCGCTGATCGCCGTGCCGCTGATGGCCTGGGCTGTGCTGACGCAGGATCGTACCAGTCAGATCATGATGTTGTTGATGCTCGCCAGCGCGTATTTCTCTATTCAGGACGTCTACAAGATTTATTACGACGCGCTGTTGAAATCGAAGCTGAACACGCTGATCAACAACCTGGCTCTGTTGTTGTCAATCATTCTGCGGTTGGCGCTGGTGCATGCCAAATTGCCGTTGGAATGGTTTGCCGTGCCCTATGTTGTGAGCAGCCTGATCCCGTACGCCGTGCGTTGGGTGCTGTTTCGCCGCGAGCAGGGCGGTATGCGGGCGATCAGCGGGCGTCACAAGCGGCGCTATGGTCGTTATCTGTTAAAGGTAGGTTTGCCGCTGGCGGTCTCCGGGTTGTCGATCGTCGTCTACACGCGTATCGATCAGATCATGATCGGCAACGTACTGGGCGAGCACAGCGTCGGCTTGTACAGCGCGGCGATTACCCTGAGCCAGGGATGGATATTCGTCCCCATTGCCTTGATCACCTCAATGATGCCGGGCGTGGCGAATGCCCGCTCATTGGCCGAACAGGAAGGACGTATCCGGTTGCTGTATCTGGTGGTGTTGTCGCTCTCCATGCCGGTGATCTTGCTGCTGTCGTTGTTCCCAGGCCCGATCGTGGCGCTGATGTTTGGCGACAGCTACCGCGAAACCGCCACCATCTTGGCGCTGTGTTCGGTGACGTCGCTGTTCTCGGTGATGGGCACCGTGTCCTATCGGGCGATAGTGCTGTTTGGGGGCTATCGATTTATAGCGATAAAAATGCCGCTGGCCGCGTTGGCCAACGTGCTGATGAATCTGGCGTTGATACCGCGTTACGGCATAGTAGGCGCGGCGGTTTCAACCCTGATAACGGAGTTTATTTCATTCTTTGTACTTAATGGCTTCTTCAGAAGAGGACAAATTACGAGATTGCAGTTGACCTGCTACCGTTGTTTACCTCAGTTAATAGGGAAGGTGCGAGAAATCTATGTTAAATAATCTGGTGAAGGGTTTTTACCGTAATATGCCCGACGCGTTATATCATCAGTTAAAATACGCCCTGTTTTTTCGGAAAATACCGCATTTGGCTCAGCCGAAAAGGTATAGCGAAAAATTAATGCGCAGAAAGGTCTATCCTCTGGCGATATATACTCAACTGTCCGACAAATATCGGGTGCGCGACTATATTGAAAAGCTGTGGGGGAAAGAATACCTGATCGATCTTTATGCGCACGGCAATCAATTAACCGAGGAAATGTATCAGGCATTACCTGACGCCTTCGTGATCAAGGCAAACCACGGCAGCGGTTATAACAAACTGGTGTTCGATAAAAGCCAAACCAGCTTCAATGAGTTACGGGTGTTAACCAACAGCTGGCTGCGGCAGAGTTTTTATCAGGTTTATCGCGAACGTCATTATAAGGATATCCCGCCGTGCATCATGGTCGAGAGAATGCTGCTGGAAGAGGGAAAAACGCCGAATGATATCAAGATCCACTGCTTTAATCAGGGGGGAGACATTCGGTTTTTCATCCAGATAGATTATCAGCGCTTTATCGATCATCGGCGAGATTTTTTTGACGCCGACTGGAACCGCACCGAGATCCGCATGGGCGTGCCAAACAGTGAAGTGCCCATGGATAAACCCTGCAGGCTGGAGAAAATGCTGCTCCTGGCACGGCAGGTGGCGGAGCAGTTCTCTTATGTGCGCGTGGATTTTTATCAGGTGCAAGAGCGTATCTATTTTGGCGAACTGACGTTTACCCCGGGGGCCGGGTTGCAAAGGCTGATGCCAGAAACCATTGAACAGGAGTGGGGCAGTTATTTTCAGGATTAATTAAATGACCGGTAGGCTGCGCGTATTTTAATCGCTGCAGGATGGGGGGAAATAACCGGGCAAGGATATGCTGGGATAACAAACTATTCCGCTGGCATTACCACTGTTTTGCCAGATGATAATATATTGTTGAGGTAGTAAATGGACTTATCAATTGTCATGCCCGCTTTTAATAATTCAGCCAGTCTGGCCGCAACATTAGTCCGTATGACCAACGCCTGTTTCGGGTTCGATTATGAAATTATTGTGGTTGATGATGCATCAGAACCAGAAGAGTTGGAAAAAATGCGCAGTTTATTGGCCGCTAACCGTCGGGCGCGCCTGCATGAAAATAAAGTGCGCAGCAACACGGCGGCGTCCTGTAATACCGGCTTCCGCCTGGCGCGTGCAGAGGTGGTTTTCTTTCTGGAACCGGAGGATTTCTTCAGCACCAATTATATTATTCGCCGGCTGAAACGCCACCAGGATACCCGACTGGACATTGTTTTCGGCAATTACAGCACGGTGAATGACAAGAATATCCGCAGCTATAGATTTGATTACAAAGAGGGGGCGACTGGGGCGGATTTTTTATTTCTCGATATGGGCGATATTCGCACTTCCGCCATCAGCCTGCGTAAAAAAGATGACCGGCGTTTTTTGTTTCCCGAGTTTCTTTACAAATACCAGGACTGGGGGTTTTTGGTCAATGCCACCAATCTGGGCGCCAGGGTGGCCTTCGACGAGGGGTTGGGGGTGTTCATCCGTTGCGGCGATACCGCGACGGATCGCAGCCGGATGAACATCGACGCCAGTGAACAGTTTATTGACGCTTACCTGAACGCCAGCGGCCGCTATATCAGCGGGTTTGCCAGCAAACACCTGTTGGCTTCGTTGTACAGCGAGAATCTGCAGGCGTTCAACTATTACTCATCGCGCGCGGAGCACCACGCTCTGAGCAGCAAGTTCAAGGCGATCAAACTGTACGGCGACTGCCTGGCCAGACTGGGGCTGTTTCCGTTAGGGGGACGCCTGTTGCGCACAGCCCGTGAGGGGTTTCGGAGATGACATGCAGCAACGGAAAGTAGCGATCGTGATTGAGAACATCGCCGAAAAAGGCGGTACCGAGCGGGTAGCCAGCAGCCTGGCCAATGCGCTGTCCGCGCGTTTGGGCCATCAGGTGGATCTGGTGTCGATCAGCGGTGATCGGGCGTTTTACCCGCTCGAGCCCGGAGTGAAGTTGCGCTTCATGTCCGGCAGATCAGCGCTGTGGCCCTGGCGGCTGGCGCGGTTTCTGCGGCGTGGGCGCTATGACGTGATAGTCACCGTATCTATGGGCAAGCTCTCGTCGATCATGGTGCCGTATCTGCGGTTGTTGTGCCCGCATAGCCGCCTGCTGCTGAGCGAACACGTCAGTTTCCATCAGTATGCCTGGCCGATGAAGTGGCTGAAGGTGTTGGTCTACCGGCTGGGCGACCACACCGTGCTGCTGACCAAGAAAGATCTGGCCACCATCAGCCGCTGGGTGCCCGAGCATAAATGCCGGGTGATCGAAAACGTCTCGCCGTTCCCGATACGGCCGCCGCAGCAGGAGCCGCAGCCGGTGGCGTTGGCGGTGGGGCGGCTGTGTTACCAGAAAGGCTTTGACCGCTTGATTGCGGCCTGGCAGCGGACGGCGCAACAAGCGGCGGGCTGGCAGTTGCATATCGTCGGCGACGGCCCGGATCGCGCCGCATTGCAGCGGCAAATCGATGCAGCCGGCCTTGGCGAACAGGTGAAGTTGTTGCCGGCGACTCCGGATATCGCCAGTCACTACCGGCATGCCGGAATGTTGTTGATGACGTCCCGCTATGAAGGGCTGCCGATGGTGCTGATTGAAGCGATGAGCTTTGGCCTGCCGCTGGTGGCGTTTGACTGTCAGACCGGCCCCGCCGAGCTGATTGACGATGGCGGCAACGGTTATCTGGTGCCGGAAGGCGATATCGCTGCCTTTAGTCAACGCACCCTGGCGCTGATCGCTGACGGCGAGTTGCGTAAGCGCTTCTCCCTGCATTCGCTGGAGCGGGCGCAACAGTACATCCCTGAACGTATATATCCCCAATGGCAACAGCTTATCGCTGGAGGTTAAGATGGAAAAGGTGTCAGTAATCATGCCGGCGTACAACGCCGCCGGTTTTATCAAAGAGTCGATCCTGGGTGTGTTGAACCAGACTTATCAGGATTACCATTTGTATGTGATCGACGATGCTTCGACGGACAACACCGCAGACGTGGTTAAACCCTTCATCCACGATCGTCTGACCTACATTCGCAACAACACCAACCAGGGCGTGGCCGAAACCCGCAACATCGCCATTGAGGCGGCGCGCGGCGACTATATCGCTTTCTGCGACAGCGACGACGTCTGGCGCGAAAACAAGCTGGCGCGCCAGGTCGGCGTCCTGAAGACCAACCGCTACGACGTGGTGTGTTCGCATTATTACACCTTCGAAAATGATCCGGCGCTGGTGAAAAACTACCGTGGCGCAGGCGAGATTATCGCCTACAAGGACATGCTGAAAAGCAACTGGATCGGCAACCTGACCGGCATGTACAACCAGCGCCGGGTGGGCAAGATCTACCAGAGCAAGGTAGGGCATGAGGATTATGTGATGTGGCTGTCGGTGCTGGAAAAAGCGCGCAACCGTCTGGCGTACTGCATTCCTGAACCGCTGGCTTTTTACCGTCTTTCCGCCCAGTCGTTGTCGGGCAACAAAATCAAGGCGGCGGACTGGCAGTGGCAAATCTATCGTCGCCATTTGGGGCTGTCCTACCAGAAGTCCTGCTACCTGTTCTTCTCCTACCTGTACAGCGCAGTGATGAAACGCCAATGAATATCAGCAAGCTCTCTTTCGCCTGCCTGTTGGCGGGCGTCGGGCTGGCCGTGCAGGTCCATGCCGCGCCTTGCGGCGACAACCTGTTGGCTAACCCCGGCTTTGAGCAAGGCGGTGCGGGCTGGTCGCTGGCTTCCGCAGAGGTGGTGTCCGGCGGCCATACCGGCCAGGCCAGCCTGTTTTATCAAAACCACAATCCGGCCAACTATCACAACATGTTGCAGACGCTGTCGGTCAAAGCGGGCCAACAGCTGGCTTTCGGCGCCTGGGTGCGCGGCGAGAACCTGAAGGGCAAGGGCGACAACCAGGGCGCGACGGTGTTTGTCGAAAGCTACGACGATCAGGGGCGCTTCCTGGCGGGCAGCTACCCGCAGGGCGTGCTGGGCACCAGCGGCTGGCAACCGGTCACCGGCGATTTCAGGGTGCCGGCGCGGGCGGTAAAGGTGGTACTGGGGGTTTATCTGCGCCGCGGTACGACCGGCAGCGCCTGGTTTGACGACGTTTACGCCTGTCGGCAGCCGGTTGCGCCGGCGCTGTACCAGATGCGCGCAGGCAACGGCGCGGCATCAAGCCTGATCGAGGTCGTGGATCCGCAGCAGGTACAAGTGGACAGCACGCTGGTCGACGGAAAAAGTGCCGCCGTGAAAAGCGACAGCCGCCGTTACCGCATAGAAGGGAAACAGCAGGTAGAGTTTACGCTGCCGGCCGGGCTGGCCGCCGGGGAATACCGCCTGCAGCAGCAGGTGACGGACGTGGCGACTCAGCGCAGCCAGCGCAGCGAGATGCCGATCAGCGTCGGCCGCCCGCAACCGAAAGTGGCGCTGGATGCGCAGGGCTATACCCTGAAACAGGGGAAGCGTTTCTTCCCGCTCGGCATTTACATGTACGGCGAGATGGCGACGGATGAGCACCTGGCACGTATCCGCGATGCCGGTTTCAACACGCTGCTTAATTACAACTACGGCACCGTGGGCGATCCGAACCGTTATTTCCGCAAAACGCAGCAGTATGGTTTGCAGGTGATTTTCTCGCTGAAAGACCTGTATCCCGGCACTCGATTCGCGCCGCAAACCAAACTGAGTTACCCGCAACTGACGGCGAATTACGTCGAAAAGTTCAAACATGAACCGAACCTGCTGGCCTGGTACATCAACGATGAGCTGGGGCCGGAGTATGTGCCGCAGATTGAAGAAAAACACCTGCAGGTGAAACGGCTGGATCCGGATCACCTGACGTTCCAGGTGCTGGACAAGACCGGCACGCTCAACGCCTATTTCAACAGTTCGGACGTGCTGGCCAGCGATCCTTACCCGGTCGGCAGAGATGCCGATCTGACGCGAACCCTGGAATACACGCGT
Source organism: Serratia sp. 22264 (assembly GCF_052045345.1). Taxonomy (NCBI): domain Bacteria; kingdom Pseudomonadati; phylum Pseudomonadota; class Gammaproteobacteria; order Enterobacterales; family Yersiniaceae; genus Serratia; species Serratia sp. 22264. The sequence goes on along the minus strand of NZ_JBQEOY010000001.1, from coordinate 1,837,371 downwards.
ATCACCAGCCAGGTGGCGCGCCAGGTCAAGGGCGCCTGGCTGGTGATGCAGATCATGGATCACGCCGCTTACGCGCCAAAACGCAAACCGCGCCAGCCCACCGAGGCGGAGATGCGCAATCAGGCCTGGCTGGGCTTGATTGGCGGTGCGAAGGGCATCTTGTTTTATTCCTATACCGACTTGTTCTACAAGCGCCAACGCGGCGGCTTCAGCCAGCGGGAGTTCGATGCGGTCTGGCGAGGCGTGGCCAGCGTAGCGCAGCAGATTGTCAGCTTTAACCCCTACCTGCTGTCTGGCGAAAGCGTCTTGCTGCAGGGCAACAATACCGCCATCCCGGCGCGGCTGTTTATCAACGGCGAGCGCGGTCTGGTGTTGATCGCCAACCCTTACTATCGGCCTATGTCGGCGCGTTTCGATCTGCCTGCGGGCTGGCGAGCGCAAGGGAAGACGCAGATCGACGCGCAGTTGTCGTCGATGGGCAGCAGCGCGGTAGAGGTGCAACGTCAAACAGAAAAGAAAGGATAACCGATCATGAAAACCACCCTGAGCCTGATTATCCCGGTCTATAAGGTCGAGGCTTACATTGAGGCGTGCCTTTGCTCGGTACTGCAACAGCTGCCTGATTGGGCGGAGGTGATCATTGTGGACGACGGCAGCCCGGACGATTCCATCGACATTGCCGAAGAGGTGTTGTGCCGTTACCCGCAACTGAAACCGCAGGTCAGCATTCTGCGGCAGCATAACCAGGGGCTGAGCGAGGCGCGCAACAGCGGCATTGTGCATGCCGAGGGGCAACATGTCGGTTTCCTGGATTCCGACGATGTGCTGCTGGAAGGGTATTTCAGCATTCTGGGCAGGCTGTTGGCGGATAACCCGTTGGCGGACATCGTGGCTTTCAATGCCCAGCGATTTTCCGTGATGAACAACGGCCAAATCCAGCCGGACTGCACCCTGGCCATCGTGCCCGGCAATGCCGCACCGCAGGAGCGTGACGCGCATATGGCGCTGCTGGCGGACAGTTTCAATCGCAGCATGTGGTTTGCCTGGGCGCGTATTTACCGCAAAACGTTATTCGACGAGATGCGTTTCCCGCAGGGGCGCAATTTTGAGGATATTCAGCTCATCCCGCAGCTGTACCTGAAAGCGGAACGCATCGTGATGTGCGATACGCCGCTGGTGGGATACCGCACCAACCCGAACGGCATTACGCGTGCGCCCAAGAGGCGCGATCTGGATGACCTGGATTATGCGATCGCCGGCGCCGACAGCGGGCGGCTCCTGGGAATGGGGAATGGGCTGTATTCGATCCTTTATGTCACCACGCTCAAGGCGCGTTTGCTGGTGGGGCTGGATTTTTTCGGGCTGCGCGACGCGTTGCGGGAAACCGGCGAACTGAAACGCCGCTATTCCGGTTTGCGCGCAGAGGAACGCAAGCTGCTGAGCCGCAAGAACCGGTTGTTCTATCGCAGTCCGCTGGCCTACTACCTGATGGCCCGGCTTTATAGCCTGCGCGGATAGCGGCGCTGTCTTCACCCATTCCCGGATCGAGTAGGGGCGCCGCATGCGGCGCCCATGTTAAACGGGGCGAATACATTCGCCCCCTACAGGCAGAATAAGACCATGGACATCAAAGTCAGCGTTATCATACCCACCTATGGCCGCAGCGAGTTGCTGACGCGCGCCATTGACAGCGTGCTGGCGCAAACCCACCGCGCGTTGGAAATCATCGTGGTGGACGACAACCCGCAAGGCAATGCGCACCGCCTGGCGACCCGCGAATGCCTGGCAGGCTATATTGATAAGGGGCAGGTTATCTATTATCCGCGCCGGCACAACGGCGGCGGCGCGCTGGCGCGCAACAGCGGGATCCTGCGTTCAAGCGGGGAGTACATCACTTTTCTGGATGACGACGATTACTACCATCCGCAGAAGATTGCCCACCAACTGGCGTTTATGCGCCAGAGCGATTATGACGTCAGCCTGTGCGATATGGATATTCTGAAAAACGGCCAGATTAACGCAGACCATTATTACCGCGCCCGTTGCGACGGTCTGGAGGACTTTATGTTGGCCGGCGTAGCCTATACGCCGATGATCATGATGCGGCGCAGCGCGGCGATTGCGGTGCGCGGCTTTTTCAACACCCCGCGCTACCAGGACCATATTTTCCTGTATCGGCTGCTGGCGGCCGGGGCGCGCATCGGTACGCTGCATGAACGCCTGGCGGTACATAACGACCATGACGGCGAACGCATTACCTCCAGCCCGAAAGGCATTATCGGGTATCGCAACAAAATGCAGTTCGAAAGGCGGCTGATGCCGCAGATATCGCCCCGGGCGCGCAAGGTTATGCGTCTGCGCCACACCTGTATTGATTCGCGCATCATTACCGACGGCAAGAGCCGGTTGGCGGGCGTAGCGTACGGTCTGAAGGGCATTGTCTACGTAAACAGCGGCCTGATGGCCGGGGTTTACATGAAAAATATTATCCGCAACCTGTTTTTCCGTGGCGTCCCCTTCTGAAGGGCCATGTGTGATGTGCGGTGAAGGGCGAACCCATCCAGAGGAAGATTATGCGCTTTGAACGTTCTACGGTGATCGGCAGCGTGCTGTTGTTGACGGTGCCGCTATTTGCTTTGATACAGAGTATCGCCACGCTGCGTCCAGGAAAGAAAAATTCGATGGCCTATCTGCTGATAGCGCTGTGCTTTTTTTTCTTTTTCATCAAGATCCCGCCGCTGGCGGATCTCTATCGCCACTTTGCCAATTACGCGGCCATCACCTCGGCCACCACGCTGACAGATGTGATTCAGGGTAAGGTGGACATCGTTCTTTATGCCAACTTTTACATTTTCAAAACGCTGGGCATTCCCTTTTTCGTCATTCCGGGGCTTTACACCGCGCTGTCGGTCTACTGTTATCTCACCGCGCTGAATATTGTCATGTTGCACTCCGGCAAGACGTTTTCCTCCCGGCAGTTTGTCCTGCTGCATCTGGCGGTGCTGTTTTTGATCAACCCCTTTATCATCGCCATGGGGCTGCGCTTTGGTTTCTCTATGGCCGTGATGACACTCGCCATGACGCTGTTTTGCCATAAGAAAAATCAAACGCTTGCCATCTGCTTGATGTTGTTCGCCATGCTGACCCACTTTTCCAGCATGCTGCTGGTCGGCGTTTTCCTGTGCAGCAGGCTGATGCGTCTGAACCGCCCGCTGACGGTATTGTTCAGCGTCATTGCGCTGGTGACCGCCAAGTTCGCACTGCCGTTTATCCTGTCGCATATTACGATTTCCGGCATCAATAGCTACTCGGACGTCTATACCTCGGGCATGTATGCCAGCGACTATCTGACCAGCGGTAACGCCAACGGGATGATTAATTTCCTGATTATCCTGTTCCCGGCGCTGTTCCTCGGCGGGTATATGCTGGGCAATCCGATGCGCAACCAGGCCGGGGATATCAAAAACGCTGCGGCATGGCTGGTGGTGTTTGTCTTCCTGTGTTCCAGCTCATTGCAGGCGGCGAGCCGCTATGCGAGCGTGGCGTCGGTGTTCCTGCTGTTTTACTACGTTGCCCACCAGGGTTCTTTCCTGCGCGGCCGGTTTAATTATTTCTTCTTGTGTTTCATGCTGATGGCCACCGGCTACAACCTTATCGAGAATATTTATGTCCCGCGTCGCCCCATCCTGCTGGGGGAAATGTGGCAGTCGTTCTACAAAACGCCATTGCTGAACCTGTTCTACGGCGAAGAAGAGTACGAGCAGTATCTGCGCTTTATCAACCGCGACAGCGGCGAGTGGATAGGGCACGAAATGGATCTCGGTTAATGTTGCCGGATGCGGGGGCCGCCCCGCATCCTACCCCCAAATACCCCAGCTTGTTTTGTTACCCCTCCCATTAAACGCAATCCCTCATTTTTTGCTTTTATTTTCAATAAACTAGCCTTTCTTCTCCTGATTATACTTTAGGGGTAGTCACGCTTGCTTCCCCGTTTATCTCCCTCTATTCCCTTGATCGCAATCAATTTGCCGCCTTTGTCGCCTCAGTAGGCTGGCGGCAGATTGAGCAATGTCATTTGCCCGCCGTATTTCAAGCCGCAGCGCTGTTACCCGCACTTGAAATCCATAGGGTAAAAATATTAAAAGCCTTCAGGAGAACTCCGGATGAGCAAGTTTCTAGACCGTTTCCGCTATTTTAAGCAACTGGCGGAACCTTTTTCTGGCGATCATGGCCAGACGCTGAACACCAACCGCGACTGGGAAGACGGCTACCGCAGCCGCTGGCAGCACGACAAGATTGTGCGCTCGACCCACGGAGTGAACTGCACCGGCTCTTGCAGTTGGAAGATTTACGTCAAAAACGGCCTGGTGACCTGGGAAACCCAGCAGACCGATTACCCGCGCACCCGCCCCGATCTGCCCAACCATGAACCGCGCGGCTGCCCACGCGGCGCCAGCTATTCCTGGTATCTGTACAGCGCCAACCGACTGAAATATCCGCTGATGCGTAAACGTCTGATCGCACTGTGGCGTGAGGCGAAGGCACTGCACAGCGATCCGGTCGATGCCTGGGGCTCTATCGTCTCCGACCCCGAAAAGTCAAAGAGCTATAAGGTAGCCCGCGGCCGCGGCGGCTTTGTGCGCTCCAGCTGGCAGGAGGTGAACGAACTGATCGCCGCCTCCAACGTTTATACCGCCAAAACCTTCGGCCCGGACCGCATCATCGGTTTCTCGCCGATCCCGGCGATGTCCATGGTGTCCTACGCCGCCGGCGCCCGTTATCTGTCACTGATCGGCGGTACCTGCCTGAGCTTCTACGATTGGTATTGCGATCTGCCACCGGCTTCGCCGATGACCTGGGGCGAGCAGACCGATGTGCCGGAATCTGCCGACTGGTACAATTCCTCCTATATCATCGCCTGGGGCTCTAACGTGCCGCAGACTCGCACCCCGGATGCCCATTTCTTCACCGAAGTGCGCTACAAAGGCACCAAAACCGTGGCGGTGACGCCGGACTACGCCGAAGTGGCCAAGCTGTGCGACCAATGGTTGAACCCCAAGCAGGGGACCGACAGCGCTATGGCGCTGGCGATGGGCCACGTGATGTTGAAAGAATTCCACCTGGATCGCGAGGTCGGTTATTTCCGCGACTATGTGCGCCGCTACACCGATATGCCGATGTTGGTCGTGCTGGAGCCGCGTGAAGCAGGTTATTACGCCGCCGGCCGCCTGCTGCGCGCCGCCGATCTGGTGGACGGCCTGGGGCAGGAAAACAATCCGGAGTGGAAAACCGTTGCTATCGACCAGCGCAGCGGTGAACTGGTGGCGCCGCAAGGGTCCATCGGTTTCCGTTGGGGCGAGCAGGGCAAATGGAACCTGGAACAACGTGAAGGCAAGGGCCAGCAGGATGTGGAGCTGCAGCTCAGCCTGATGGGCGTTCATGACGAAATAGCCGAGGTGGGCTTCCCGTATTTTGGCGGCATAAAAACCGAGGGCGAGCACTTTAACAGCGTGGCGCTGGACGAGATCCTGCTGCACAAGCTGCCGGTAAAACGTCTGCGCCTGGCGGACGGCAGCGAAGCTTTGGTCACCAGCGTCTACGATCTGACGCTGGCCAACTACGGGTTGGAACGTGGCCTGGACGACGCCAACTGCGCCGCGAATTACGACGACGTCAAAGCTTACACGCCGGCCTGGGCCGAGCAGATCACCGGCGTATCGCGCCACAATATTATCCGCATCGCCCGCGAATTCGCCGACAACGCCGAGAAAACCCGTGGCCGCTCAATGATTATCGTGGGTGCCGGCGTCAACCACTGGTACCACATGGACATGACCTACCGCGGCCTGATCAACATGCTGATCTTCTGCGGTTGCGTCGGCCAAAGCGGCGGCGGCTGGGCACACTATGTCGGCCAGGAAAAACTGCGGCCGCAAACCGGTTGGCTGCCGCTGGCGTTCGGTCTCGACTGGCAACGTCCGCCGCGCCATATGAACAGCACCTCGTTCTTCTATAACCACTCCAGCCAATGGCGCTATGAAACCGTCGCAACCGAAGAGCTGTTGTCGCCGCTGGCGGACAAGTCGCGCTTTGGCGGCAGCCTGATCGATCTCAACGTGCGTGCCGAACGCATGGGGTGGTTGCCCTCTGCGCCACAGCTGGGCGTTAACCCGCTGCATCTGGCGGCGCAAGCGAAAGCCGCCGGGCAGACGCCGGTAGATTTCACCGTCGACGCGCTGAAGACGGGGCGGCTTGGCTTCGCCGCCGAACAACCGGACAACCCGCAGAACTTCCCGCGTAACCTGTTCGTCTGGCGTTCCAACCTCCTGGGCTCCTCCGGCAAGGGCCATGAGTACATGCTCAAATACCTGCTGGGCACTGAAAACGGCATTCAGGGCAAGGATCTGGGCCAACAGGGCGCTGCCAAGCCGCAGGAAGTGGAATGGCGGGATAACGGCGGTGAAGGCAAGCTGGATCTGGTGGTGACGCTCGATTTCCGCATGTCCAGCACCTGCCTTTACTCTGACATCGTGCTGCCGACCGCCACCTGGTACGAAAAAGACGACATGAATACCTCGGACATGCATCCGTTCATTCACCCGCTGTCGGCGGCGGTCGATCCGGCCTGGGATTCCAAGAGCGACTGGGAGATCTACAAGGGCATCGCCAAAGCCTTCTCCGAGGTGTGCGTAGGGCATTTGGCGCAGGAAACCGACGTGGTGACGCTGCCTATCCAGCACGACTCCCCGGCAGAACTGGCGCAACCTTATGGGGTGAAAGACTGGAAGAAGGGCGAATGCGAGCTGATCCCCGGTAAAACCGCGCCGCACATCTTGGTGGTGGAGCGTGACTACCCGGCCACCTACGAGCGTTTTACCTCGCTGGGGCCGTTGCTGGACAAGCTGGGCAACGGCGGCAAAGGCATCACCTGGAATACCCAGACCGAAGTCGATTTCCTGAAAAAGCTCAACTACGTGAAAACCGAAGGCCCGGCGGTGGGCCGGCCGAAGATTGAAAGCGCGATCGACGCCGCAGAGGTGATTTTGTCGCTGGCGCCGGAAACCAACGGGCAGGTGGCGGTCAAGGCGTGGGAAGCGTTGGGCAACATTACCGGCCGCGATCACCGCCATCTGGCGCTGAACAAGGAAGACGAAAAGATCCGCTTCCGCGATATCCAGGCCCAGCCGCGCAAAATCATCTCCAGCCCTACCTGGTCAGGGTTGGAAGATGAGCATGTGTCGTATAACGCCTGTTACACCAACGTGCATGAGCTGATCCCTTGGCGCACCCTCAGCGGTCGCCAGCAGCTGTATCAGGATCACGAATGGATGCGCGCCTTTGGCGAAAGCCTGCTGGTGTATCGCCCGCCGATCGACACCCGCGCCGCGCAGCCACTGCTGAACCGGAAGCCGAACGGCAATAAAGAGAAGGCGCTGAATTTCCTGACACCGCACCAGAAATGGGGCATTCACTCCACCTACAGCGACAACCTGCTGATGCTGACTCTGTCGCGCGGCGGGCCGATTGTCTGGATGAGTGAAGACGACGCCCAGGATCTGGGCATCAAGGACAACGACTGGATCGAGGCCTTTAACGCCAACGGCGCGCTGACCGCACGAGCGGTGGTCAGCCAGCGCATTCCGGCGGGCATGACCATGATGTACCACGCGCAGGAGCGCATCGTGAATATTCCCGGTTCGGAAATCACCAGCCAGCGCGGCGGCATCCACAATTCGGTGACCCGCGTTTGCCCGAAACCGACCCACATGATCGGCGGTTATGCGCAGTTGGCCTACGGCTTTAACTATTACGGCACCGTCGGTTCCAACCGCGACGAGTTCGTGGTGGTGCGCAAAATGAACCGGATCGACTGGTTAGACGGTGAAGGCAACGACGACTCGCAGGGCAGCCAGCAGGAGAAAGCAAAATGAAAATTCGTTCGCAAGTCGGCATGGTGCTGAACCTGGACAAATGCATCGGTTGCCACACCTGCTCGGTGACCTGCAAGAACGTCTGGACCAGCCGTGAGGGCATGGAATACGCCTGGTTCAACAACGTGGAAAGCAAACCGGGCGTCGGCTATCCGCACGCCTGGGAAGATCAGGACAAATGGAAGGGCGGCTGGATCCGTAAAATCAACGGCAAGCTGGAACCGCGCATGGGCAGCCGCGTTGGCCTGCTGTCGAAGATTTTCGCCAACCCGGACGTGCCGGCGCTGGACGACTATTACGAGCCGTTCGACTACGACTACCAGAATCTGCATACCGCGCCGCAGGGCAAGCATCAGCCGATCGCACGGCCGCGTTCGCTGATCACCGGCCAGCGCATGAAGAAGATCGAAAACGGCCCGAACTGGGAGGAGATCCTCGGCGGCGAATTCGAAAAACGCGCTCAGGACAAAAACTTCGACAACATGCAGAAGGCGATGTACGGCCAGTTCGAAAACACCTTCATGATGTATCTGCCGCGCCTGTGCGAACACTGCCTCAACCCGGCCTGCGTCGCCACCTGCCCGAGCGGGGCGATCTACAAGCGCGGCGAAGACGGCATTGTGCTGATCGATCAGGATAAATGCCGCGGTTGGCGCATGTGCCTGACCGGCTGCCCGTACAAGAAAATCTATTTCAACTGGAAGAGCGGCAAGTCCGAGAAGTGCATCTTCTGTTATCCGCGTATTGAGTCCGGCCAGCCGACGGTCTGTTCGGAAACCTGCGTCGGCCGTATCCGTTATCTGGGCGTCCTGTTGTATGACGCCGATCGCATTGAACAGGCGGCCGCCGTTGAGCATGAGAAAGACCTCTACCAGAGCCAGCTGGACATCTTCCTCGATCCGCATGACCCGGCGGTGATTGCTCAGGCGCTGAAGGATGGCGTTCCGCAAGGGGTGATTGAGGCCGCCCGGCAGTCGCCGGTATACAAAATGGCGATGGACTGGAAGCTGGCTCTGCCGCTGCACCCGGAATACCGCACCTTGCCGATGGTGTGGTACGTGCCGCCGTTGTCGCCGATTCAATCCGCCGCAGATGCCGGCGAGCTGGCGCACAGCGGCGTCCTGCCGGACGTGGAGAGCCTGCGTATCCCGGTGCAATATCTGGCGAATTTGCTGACCGCCGGTGATACCGCGCCAGTGCTGTTGGCGCTGAAACGCATGCTGGCGATGCGCCACTACAAGCGCGCGGAAACCGTGGACGGCGTGGTGGACACCAGCGCGCTGGAGCAGGTGGGGCTGAGCGAAGCGCAGGCGCAGGAAATGTATCGCTATCTGGCGATCGCCAACTACGAGGACCGTTTCGTTATCCCGTCCAGCCACCGCGAACTGGCGCGAGAAGCCTTCCCGGAAAGCAAAGGCTGCGGTTTCAGCTTTGGCGACGGTTGCCACGGCAGCGACGGTAAATTCAACCTGTTCAACAGCCGCCGCATCGACGCTATCGATGTGACGCAGAAAACCGGCCGTCAGAAGGATATCTCATGATTAGCCTGAAAGTGATTGCTCGCCTGCTGGATTACCCGGAGCAGGCTTTGTTTGACCACCAGAAGGCGCTGATCGAGGCGCTGGAGCCGGCCAACGAGCTGGATTTGCACCGCAGCGCGCAGCTGATTTTGTTTATTCGCCGCTTCTGCGCCCGTCCGCTGCTGGACGTGCAGGCCGAATACTGCGAGCTGTTCGATCGGGGCCGCGCCACCTCGCTGCTGCTGTTTGAACACGTGCACGGCGAATCGCGCGATCGCGGCCAGGCGATGGTCGATCTGATGGCGCAATACCGCACCGCCGGGCTGGAGATCGACAGCCGCGAACTGCCGGATTTTCTGCCGTTGTATCTGGAGTATCTCGCCAGCCGCAGCCAGGCGCAGGCCGCTGAAGGGTTGCAGGACATCGCCCCGATTCTGGCGCTGCTCGGCGCCCGGTTGCAGCAGCGCGAAAGCCCGTATGCGGTGCTGTTTGATCTGTTGCTGACGCTGTCCGGCAGCGGCGTCGATAGCGCCAGCCTGGAGAGCCAGGTGGCGGGTGAGGCCAGGGACGATACGCCGCAGGCGCTGGACGCGGTGTGGGAAGAGGAACAGGTGCGATTTATTTCGCAGGGCAGTCTGGGCGAGCAGGGCTGCGCTTCGGCACAGCAGACGGCGCACCAGCGGCGCTTTGCCGGCGCCGTGGCACCACAGTACCTGGACCTGACAGCGGCGCTAACCGGAACCAAAGGACGCTAACCATGCAATTTTTGAATCTGTTCTTCTTCGATATTTACCCTTATCTGGCGGGGGCGATTTTTTTGATCGGCAGTTGGCTGCGCTACGATTACGGGCAATACAGCTGGCGCGCCGGTTCCAGCCAGATGTTGGACAAAAAAGGCGTGCGTCTGGCCTCCAATCTGTTTCACATCGGTATCCTGGGCATCTTCGTCGGGCACTTTCTCGGCATGCTGACGCCGCACTGGATGTATGAAGCCTTCCTGCCTATCGATGTGAAGCAGAAACTGGCGATGATCGCCGGCGGTGCCTGCGGGGTGATGACGCTGATCGGCGGCGCGTTGCTGCTGAAACGCCGTCTGACCAATCCGCGGGTGCGCGCCACCAGCAGCTTTGCCGATATCATGATCCTGACGTTGCTGGTGGTGCAGGTATGCCTCGGTCTGCTGACTATTCCGTTCTCCGCCCAACATATGGACGGCAGCGAAATGATGAAGCTGGTGGCCTGGGCGCAGGCGGTGGTGACTTTCCATGCCGGAGCGTCGCACTACCTGGCGGGCGTTGCGCCGATCTTTAAACTGCATATGGTGCTGGGCATGACGCTGTTCGTGCTGTTCCCGTTCTGCCGCCTGGTGCATATCTGGAGCGTGCCGGTGGAATACCTGACTCGCCGTTACCAACTGGTGCGCAACCGCCGCTAAGCATCGCAACACCAGAATCAACACGGCGAGATCCCCTTCTTGCCCTCAACACAAATGCACCTTAATCGGTGCATTTTTGCTGTCTTGCCCTGACGTCAATATCTCAGTATGGTTACGATGGCTGCGCCGGTGGATACCGGTTGCTTGCACCGCATAACTACGATCGCTAGCCCAGAACAAGGGGCATTTGGGAAATTTAAAACCGGGGATGACCTGCCGCCGTCGCCATGCCGACAGCACCGGGAGGTCGCTTTATGGATATTCAGGTTACTTATTAATAATAATGACAATACACTCTGGTTCACCCGCTTTGTTACCTCTCAAAGTCATCGCCACCGGCGTGGCTTTGCCGCCAAACTGTATAGCGTCCTCCGCGCTCGATAGCCTGTTGGGCAAACCGGCCGGCTATGTTGAAAAACGCTCGGGGATTGTTCACCGTTTTCACGCCACCGACGACGCCAGCCAGGCCGAACTGGCCGCTGCCGCATTGCATGACGCCTTGGCCCGCCACTCGCTTCACGCACACTCGATTGACCTGCTGATTTCCGCCTCGGCGATTTCTGTCCAGGCGCTACCTTGCACCGCTGCGCACATTCTCAAGGTGGCCGTGCTGGCGCCAGGCACCCCAGGTTTTGACATCAACAGCAGTTGCGTGAGCTTTATCTCCGCCCTGCAGGTGGCCGCCGGGCTGCTGAATGCCGGCACCTATCGGCGCATTGCCATAGTGTCGGCGGATTTAGCTTCGCGTGGCATCGACTGGGAGCACGAGGAATCCTCGCTGATCTTTGGCGACGGCGCGGCCTGCGCCATTGTCGAACGCGGCGACGGCGCCAGCGGCATTCTGGCGAGCCTGGTGGAAACCTATCCGGAGGGCAGCGAGCTGTGCGAGATCCGCGCGGGCGGTACCCGCCGCAACCCGCGTGCCGGTATGACCGCCAGCGATTTCCTGTTCCATATGCAGGGCAAACAGCTGTTCAGGCAGGCTTCGGCATTGATCGAAAGCTATCTTGCCCGTTTGCTGGCGGCCAGCGGGCTGACACTGGCGCAAATCGCCACCGTGGTGCCGCATCAGGCGAGCCATCTTTCTCTCGAACACATGCGCAAGCGCCTGCACGTTTCCAACGAGGTGTTGGTGGATATTTATCCCTACCACGGCAATCAGGTCGCGGCATCCATTCCTACGGCGCTGCACGCTGCCGTCACTCAAGACCGCTTTAACCCCGGCAAGCCGGTGATGCTGATCGGCACCGCCGCCGGGCTGTCGCTGGCCGGCATGGTGTTGCTGCCATGAAGGTGCTGGTTACCGGGGCCACCAGCGGCCTGGGACGCAATGCGGCGCAGTGGTTGCTTGAGGCGGGTCATCAGGTGCGCGCCACCGGTCGCGACAGCCAGGCTGGACAGAAATTGCGTCAGATGGGCGCCGAATTTGTCCCGCTGGATTTGGCGCAGGCTACGTTGGAGCAGTGCCGACAACTGATGGCCGACTGCGATTGGGTCTGGCACTGCGCGGCAAAATCGTCACCCTGGGGCGCCAAAAACGAGTTCTATCAGGCCAATGCTACCGCGACGGAAAAACTGGCGGAGGCGGCCGGCCAGTGCGGCATCCGGCGTTTTATTCATATTTCCACCCCGGCGATTTACTTCGATTTCCACCCGCATCAGGATGTTGATGAGGGTTACCGTGCCCGACGCTTCGCTAACCATTACGCAGGCAGCAAGTATGCCGCCGAGCAGCGGTTGCAGGCGCTGGTACCGCGCTACCCGCAAACTACCTACGTTATTCTGCGCCCCAGGGGCCTGTTTGGGCCGCATGACCGGGTGATTGTGCCGAGGTTGTTGCAACAGCTCGAACGCGATGGCGGCGTGTTGCGCTTGCCCGGCGGTGGGCGGGCGATGCTGGATCTGACGTTTGTGTTGAACGTGGTGCATGCGATGGACCTGGCCAGTTGCCGGCCCCGGTTGGCATCCGGCGCGATTTACAACATCACCAATCACCAGCCGCAGCGGCTGGCTGACATGCTGCACGCCTTGTTGCACCAGCAGTTGGGGCTGAATTACCGACTGCAAGCGGTGCCGTACCCGTTACTCTATGCCTTGGCCGGCGGGCTTGAACTGTTGGCTCGCTTTACCGGCAAAGAACCGTTGCTGACGCGCTACAGCGTGGCGGCGGTGCATTTCGATATGACGCTGAGCCAAGCCCGCGCCGTTGAAGAGCTGGGCTATCGGCCGCGCTATTCGATGGACGAGGGGATCCGCCTGACCGGCGAGTGGCTCAAAAACCCGCAGGGGGTGAACCATGGCTAAGGTCAGGGTCTTTGAAGTGGGCTACTGCACCCACATTGGCTGTATGGCGCTGCGCGGGGCGGGATTTCGGGTGTGTAAATTCCCGGCGCGCGCCTACCTGCTAGAGGTGGGGAACCGCCGCTGGCTGTGGGATACCGGCTATGCGCGCTATTTCCAGCAGCAAACGCAGTCGGGCATTTTTCGCCTTTACCGCCATATGACGCCGGTCTATTTCGATCCCGCAGAGTCGCTGGCGCAACAGTTGCGCGCCGCCGGCTATGCCGCCGACGATATTCAGGGGCTGATTGTTTCGCACTTTCACGCCGACCACATTGCCGGGTTGCGCGATTTTAGCCAACTCGAGTTTATCTGTTCCGGTGAAGGCTGGCAGAAAACCCGCTCGCTGCGTGGCTTCGCTGCGTTAAAACGCGCTTTTATCCCCGGGTTGATCCCCGACGATTTCGAGAGTGGCCTGCACTTTATCGAGGGCTTTCCGCAGGTGAGTCTGCCTGCGCTGCTGGCACCTTTTGAGCGGGGATATGTGCTGCCGGGCAGCAAAGGACAGATCCTGCTGGTGTCGTTACCCGGTCATGCGGCGGGCCATATCGGCGCATTTATTCTCACCGAGAGCGGCTGGACGCTGTTGGCCAGCGATGCCGCCTGGTCGCCCTTGAGCTATCAGCAACTGCGAGGGCCGTCAGTGCTGGCCAATCTGGTGATGGACGATCCCAAAGGCTATTACCGCACGCTGGAACGGCTGAACCAACTGTGGGCGGGCGGCAACGTGAACATTCTTCTGTGCCACGAGGGGGATCTATGATGCCGTTAATGACGCTGTGGCACTATTTCCGCGCCCGGCGCTTAATGTTTGCCGATCGCGCGGCACTGGAGGCGCACCAGGCTAAACGGCTTAAGGTCTTCGCCCGCCGAGTGCTGGCGAGAAGCCCTTACTTCAGGCGCTTCAGCCGGCAACCGATCGCCGCCTGGCCGCGGATGGACAAGGCACTGATGATGGCGCAGTTCGACCAAATGAATACCGCCGGATTGCAGCGTGACACGTTGCTTGCCTGTGCGCAGCGCAGCGAGGCGGAGCGGGATTTCACGCCAAAAATCGGTCAATACAGCGTTGGGTTGTCTTCCGGCACCTCTGGGCAGCGCGGTCTATTTGTCGTCAGCCCGCGCGAGCAGCAAGTCTGGGCGGGCGGCATGTTGGCGAAGATGCTGCCGGAAGGGGTGTTTGCCCGCGAACGCGTCGCGCTGTTTCTGCGGGCGGACAATAACCTCTATCAGAGCGTCAATAATCGCTGGTTGAGCCTGGCGTTCTACGATCTGTTTGCCCCGTTTTCCGCGCAGTTGCCGCGCCTGGAGCAGCAAGCACCGACTCTGATTGTGGCGCCGGCTCAGGTACTGCGCGCGTTGGCGCTGGCTGTGCTGAAAAAACAGATCGTCCTCAACGTGAAAAAAGTGATTTCGGTGGCGGAGGTGTTGGAGGAACAAGATCGCCGCTTGCTGGCACAGGTTTTTCCGGCGGTGGGCGAAGTGTATCAGGCCACCGAGGGGTTCCTGGCCGCCACCTGCGCGCACGGTACGCTGCATCTGAACGAAGAGTTTTTGCATATTGAACCGCAGTGGATCGATGAGCACCGTTTTACCCCCTTAATCACCGACTTTACCCGCAGCACCCAGCCGATAGTGCGTTATCGGCTGGATGACGTGCTGGTCAGGCGGCCCGAAGCCTGCCCGTGCGGGCAGCCGACGATGGCGCTTGCCCGTATTGAAGGGCGCAGGGACGATCAACTGATTCTGCCGGATAGGCAGCGGCAAGCCCAGGTGGTCTTTGCCGACTTGTGCAGCCGGGCGATCGCCAATGCGCTGCCGCTGACCAGCGACTATCGGCTGATTCAACACGCGCCACGGCGTTTGCAATTGATTGCCGATGGCACCCAGGCTGAGTTGGCGCATTGTCAGGCGCACCTGGTCGAGGTGCTTGGCCAACAGGGTATTGCTACCGACCTGCTGGAGTGGCAATTAACGGTACAGGCGGTGATGCCGGAATTTGACAGAAAAAGACGGCGGATCATCCGGTTGGCGGGGATGGCATGAAAATAATCCTGTTTCGGCTATGGCAAATGTTGTTGGGCTGGGGATTTGTTGGGGTCATTTATTCCAGCGCCGATCGGTGGCAAGGGGCGGGGCACCTGATATCGCCTGCGGCGATTGACTGCTGGATCCCTTTCAGCCCGGCTGCCGTTTGGCTGTATCTGTCTTTCTTTATCCTCATTCCGCTGGGGTATTTGCTGGCACCGGCTCATCGGGTCAAATGGCTGGCAACGGCCATGCAACTGACCGCTCTGGGGGCCGGCGCCATATACCTGCTGTGGCCGACCACGATGGCATATCCGGTGGATCACGGCACCGGTTTAAGCTCCGAGGTGCTGGCGGCCCTGATTGGGGTAGACTCACCGCAAAATTGCCTGCCTTCGCTGCATATGGCGCTGACGGTGCTGGCGGTGTGGGCGCTCAGCGACCGGCAGCGTAAGGTGAGGACGGTGCTTTTGCTGGTTTGGGCGGCGGCGATCGCCGTTTCAATTTTGCAACTGCGCCGTCATTTGTTTGTCGATCTGGCGAGCGGGGCGCTATTGGCGTTGCTGGCCGGTTGGCTGGCCCTGCACATTAAAGGCGCCCGGCGAGATAGGGTAAAAGGAGAGGCAGGATGAGCGATTTAGCCATGCCGATAGTGTTCATGCTGTTTGTCGTCGTCGGCGAAGCCGGGATATTGCAGTGGGTGCAACGCCAGCGGGTCAACTGGCATGACGTGGTGTTCAATTTGAATTCCGGTCATATCATGCTGTGGCTGTTTCGCGGGCTGGAGATCACCTGCTACGGCTATGTGGCCGCGCATTTCAGCTTGGGCCTGCTGGATGCCTGGCCGCCGCTGTTGATGGGGTTGTTTGCGTTGCTGGCATGGGATTTCGGTTTTTACTGGCTGCACCGCTTGCACCATTATCTGCGGGTGCTGTGGGCGGTACACGTGGTGCACCACCAGGGCGAGCATTTCAATCTGTCGCTGGGGGTCCGTAACTCCTGGTATTCGTCGCTGACCTCGATACCGTTCTTTTTACTGCTGGCGCTGGTGGGCGTGCCGCTGACGGTGTTCGTCACGGTCTCGATCCTGCATTACAGCATCCAGCTGTTTAACCACAATGCTCTGACGCCCCGGCTTGGCGTGCTGGAGAAAATTCTGGTCACTCCGGCCCACCACCGGGTACATCATGTCAAAGACCCGGCCTATTCGAACAAGAACTTCGGCGGCAGTTTTATTTTCTGGGACAAGCTGTTCGGCACTTTTTGCCCGAGCCTGCCTGAAACGCCGTTTGCCTATGGTGTCGGTGGGGATAAAGCCTCCGCCAACCCGTTTTGGGCCAGTAACCTGCCGTTCCTGCGTTATTTCCGCCTTGCGCGGCGCCCGGCCACGGCGAACGATCGTTTCCGCTGCTCGGCATTCAGCCTGTTCAGCGGCGCGATGCTGTTATTTACCCTGGTGATTGGCTATGTCTACCAGTATGGCTACGGCTACGCCGACATTCATTGGCCGCAAATGGCGCTGCTGGCGTTGCTGGCGCTGGGGTCGGTCGCGTTGGGCGGCATGTCGGAAGGGCGCGGCTGGGCGATTGTCGCCTGGCTGCTGGTGACGCTGGGAATTGTGCTGCTGTTTATGGGGTACCTTGGCTGGCCGCAACGCTATTGGCACATCACCATGGCGGCTACCGCGCTGCATGCCCTTTGCGTGGCACTGGGCTGGGGGCGGAAAGCGGCGCCTGCACCGGAGGAAGAACCCGATGGCTGACACGCTTTCGCCGCTGAGTTTCCCCGCCGCCGGGGAACAGGCGTTTCATCGCGCGCTTAAGCGTGCGGCGCATGCTTATCTGGCGGATGACCATCGCTACGCCGACGCTGGGCGGCTGGCGTTGGCGGCACTGCTGCTGGCGTTGTGCGGCGGTTTTTATGCCTTGGCGCTGATGCAGCTGCAGGCGTGGGCGTTTTTCGGCTGCTATTTCCTGTTTGTGATGATGGGGATGCTGCTTAACGTGAATGTGAATCACGACGCCTCGCACAATGCTTTTCTGCGCGCGCCCTGGGCGAACCGTCTGGTGGGGCGGCTGGTGACGCTGCCATTGGGAGTGGATCCGGATTACTGGCGGGTACGCCATGTGGAGTATCACCACGTTTACGCCAACGTTGAACATTACGATCTGGACACCGAGGAGAACGGTTTCTTCCGCCAGACGCCGTTCCAGCGCTGGCGCAAGCATATGCGTTATCAGCATCTTTACTGGCCGCTGATCGCCGCGCTCTCCTTGCCTTATATCGCCTGGATTTTTGATTGGTCGGATCGCCTGGGCAAAACCCCGCTGCATGAAAAGAACATTTTACCGGGGCGTGGCGGTTGGGCGATGTTTATCCTGTGCAAGATTGGACATCTGTTGTTGGTGCTGGGCGTGCCGCTGGTGCTGTGCCAGCACAATGGCATTGGCTGGCCGTGGATATTGCTGACCTACACGCTCAGCCAGATGTGCGCCTCGCTGTTGGTGGTGTTCTTGTTACTGGGCACCCACTGGGCGCAGGCCGAGTTTTACCCTGCGCCTGAGGGGACGAGCATGCCGCACGGTTGGTATCGTCACAACTTCGCCACCGCCTGCGACTGGCTGACGTCCCCGCGCTGGCTGCAGCATTTGACCGGTGGGCTGAATTATCACCTGACCCACCATCTGTTCCCCGGCTGGAATCATCGCCATTATCCGGCGCTGGCCAACATTGTGGCGCAGTTGGCCGCACAGCACGGCATGGAATACCGCTGTATCGGCTATCGCGAGCTGCTGGCGCAACAACAGCAGTTTTTACGCCGCATGGGGCAGCCATGAAGCCGCTGCGTCCGCTGGCTTTTCGGCGCGATGATACCGGGCTGCATCGTGCATTGATGCAGGCGGCCCATGACTATCTGGCGGGCAATCGCGACCACCGCTTCGCCGATGTCGGCATGTTGGCGAAGGTGGCGGTGCTGCTGGCGCTGTGCGCGCTCTGTTATGTTGCTGGCCTGCAGCAGCGGAACGTCTGGACCTATTTCGCCTGCTATTTCGGCTTTATCTTTATCGGCATGTTTCTGACGGTAAACGTGGTGCACGATGCCTCGCACAACGCGTTTTTCAAACGGCCCTGGGCCAACCGCTGGTTGAACGGCCTGGTCAGTATCCCGCTCGGGCTGGACTCTGATTGCTGGCGGGTGCGGCACGTTATTTTTCATCATGCGCATAACAATATCGAACACTACGATCCCGATATCGACGCCAACGGCGTGCTGCGGCAGACGCCGTTCCAGCGCTGGAAACCCTTTATGCGCGCACAGCGATATTACTGGCCGTTGGTGGCGGCCATGACTTTCCCGTACTACATCTGGCTGTTCGACTGGCTGGATCGGGCGGGAAGAACCCGGGTGGCGGCACGGATGGCGCAGCAAGGGGCGCGCGGCTGGGGCATTTTTCTGGCCGGCAAAGCGGCGCATTTTCTTCTGGCGCTGGCGATCCCGGGTTATCTGCTGCCACCGGAGATCGGCATCGGCGAGATCCTGCTGGTGTATCTGTTGAGCCAGATGCTCTCTTCGCTGCTGTTCGTGATGTTGATCATCGGTACCCACTGGGCCAAGGCGAAATTTTATCAGGCGCCGGAGCAGGGGGCGTTGCCGCACGGCAGATATCGCCACGTGTTCGCCACCACCTTTGACTGGCGCACCCGGCCGCGCTGGCTGGGGTATTGGCTGGGCGGGGCGAACCTGCATCTGACGCATCACCTGTTCCCGCACTGGAGCCACCGGCATTATCCCGCGTTGAGCCGCATCATTGCCGAGGTGGCGCCACGCTATGGTATCGACTATCGGGTGCTTGAACTGGGGGAGTTGCTGCGGTTACAGCAGCGTTTTCTCAGCGAGATGGGGCGAAAACCGCCGCAGTCATGATTGAGGGATTATGCTGTCGCAACCTGCTGAATTTGCGAGACGTTACGCAGTTCACTAATTGAACGATGCGGGCCGGTAAAGTAGACTCCATATCACTGACAGACAGCCACAGGAGGTGGCGCATGCGTAGTTTGCCGATTCGTTTATCAAATAAGATTGATGATGATCTAAACGATATAGCCCGCCGTCATGGGATGGAGAAAACCGAGGTGATCAAGATGGCTTTTGCGCTGATCGCCATTGCCGATAAGCACTGGATGAAACAGGATGGGACGTCCCTTGGCATCGTGCGAGAGAAGGGCGAACAGTTGGAGGCCGTGGGGCAAGTCGTGGGGATCTTCCCATGAGCGTCGAAGACACAAATCTGCGAGATGAGGCCGGCAGAGTTTACCTGGAACAGGTGTTGGTGTTTGACGAAATGGAGCGCCTGCGGTTGGCGCGCACAGGTGTTGTGCGGGATTTTTGTGATAAGCGTGGGCGTTTTTATTGCCCACGCTTATTGGGATCAAAGCGAGCCTATCAGGCAAGTGTTCGAGTTGTTGAAGATCGGCGCCTTGCCTTTGGTCGCGCTGGTGATTTCCTTTTACTTTCCTGACAGCGCGACTCGATAAACCCTATCGGTCAGTGCGACTTCATGCCCGCCGCCGTCATCAGCAGGCGGAATATTGAAGCGACCAGGAATAACCCCAGCACGCTGGCGCTCCAGATGATCACCAGCCAGCCGACGCGTTTCCACCAAGGGGTGGATGCGGTTGCGGTTTTATCGTTCATGCTCTCCTCCCTCATCAGTGATAGCCATGTTCATGGCTGACCTTGCCCCGGAACACGTAGTAGCTCCAGAAGGTGTAAACCAAAATAATCGGGATGATAAACAGCGCGCCAACCAGCATAAAGCCAAGGCTTTGCGGCGGGGCAGCGGCATCCCACAGTGTGATGGACGGCGGGATCAACAGCGGCCAGATGCTGATGCCCAATCCGCTCAGGCCGAGGAATACCAGCAACAGGGTCAGCATAAACGGCGAATAGTGCGCGCCGCGTGTTACCCCGCGCTGGATGCCCCAGGCGCTGAGCAGCACCAGTACCGGCACCGGCAGCAGCACGAACAGGTTTGGCAAGGTAAACCAGCGGCCGGCGATTTCCGGGTGGGCAATCGGCGTCCAGATACTGACCACCGCCAGCACCAGCAGCAGGGTTGCCAGCAGCGGCGTCGCCAGCCGGTACATGCGCGCTTGCAGGTCACCGGCGGTTTTCATCACCAGCCAGGTGCAGCCGAGCAGGGCATAGGTCACCACCAACCCCAGCCCGCAGAACAGCGCGAAAGGCGTCAGCCAGTCGAGCGCACCCCCTGCATAGCTGCGGCCGCTGACCGGGAAACCGTTGATGATGGCACCCACCACGACCCCCTGGCTGAAGGTGGCGAAGATCGAACCCCAAATAAACGCCTTGTCCCAGATATGGCGCTTTTCTTCTTTGGCTTTGAAGCGGAACTCAAAGGCCACGCCGCGGAAGATCAGCCCGAACAGCATCAGCGTCAGGGGGATCGCCAGCGCGTCGAGGATCACCGCGTAAGCCAGCGGGAAGGCACCGAACAGCGCCGCGCCGCCCAACACCAGCCAGGTTTCGTTGCCGTCCCAGACCGGGGCGACGGTATTCATCATCACATCGCGGTCACCGCTGTCCTTAACCCACGGGAACAGGATGCCGATACCCAAATCAAAGCCGTCCATTACCACGTACATCATGGTGCTGAACACGATGATCACAAACCAAATCAGCGGAAGATCGATGCCCATGCTCAGCTCCTGTCATCCAGAGTTTCTTTCACCGCAGACAGCGGACGCGCCGGCCGGCCTTCGGTGTCATCTTCTTTATGCTCATGCTGCTGCGGTCCTTTACGGATCAAGCGCATCATGTAGGAATACCCCACGCCGAACACCGAACAGTAAACGACGATAAACGCCAGCAGGCTGATGCTCATGTGCAGGTCGCCGTGCGCAGAAACGGCGTCCTTGGTGCGCAACAGACCATACACCACCCACGGCTGCCGGCCGATTTCGGTGGTGAACCAACCTGCCAGCAGTGCCAGCAGCCCGGAAGGCCCCATCCACAGGATGAAATAGAGGAATGGCCGTGACTGATACAGCCCGCCGCGCCAGCGCAGCCACAGGCTCCATACCCCGGCGAGGATCATCAGCATCCCGAGCGCCACCATGATGCGGAACGACCAGAACACCACGGTGGAGTTCGGGCGGTCCTCCGGCGGGAAGGATTTCAGTGCCGGCACCTGTTCGGTCAGGCTGTGGGTCAGGATCAGGCTACCGAGATAGGGCACTTCCAACTTGAAACGCGTTTCTTCGCGCTGCATATCCGGCCAACCGAACAGGATCAGCGGTGTGGCCTCGCCCGGAGGGTTTTCCCAGTGGCCTTCGATGGCGGCTATCTTCGCCGGCTGATGTTTCAGCGTATTCAGGCCGTGGGCGTCACCGATTATTGCCTGCACCGGTGCGACGATCAGCGCCATCCACATCGCCATCGACAGCATTTTGCGCATTGCCGGCGTGTCGCGCCCGCGCAGCAGGTGCCAGGCGGCGGAAGCGCCGACGAAGAAGGCAGAGGACAGGAAAGCGGCGGTCGACATGTGCAGCAAACGGTACGGGAATGACGGATTGAAGATCACCTTCAGCCAGTCGACCGGCACCACCTGGCCGTTGATGATTTCGTGCCCCTGCGGGGTTTGCATCCAGCTGTTGGACGCCAGGATCCAGAAGGTGGAAATCAGCGTGCCGAGGGCCACCATGCAGGTAGCGAAGAAGTGCAGGCCAGGGCCGACGCGGTTCCAGCCGAACAACATTACCCCCAGGAAACCGGCCTCGAGGAAGAAGGCGGTCAGCACTTCGTAGGTCAGCAGCGGGCCGGTTATGCTGCCGGCGAACTCGGAGAAGAAACTCCAGTTGGTGCCGAACTGGTAGGCCATCACCAGACCGGAAACCACGCCCATGCCGAAGTTGACGGCGAAAATTTTGGACCAGAAATGGTACAGGTCGCGATAGGCTTCATTGCGTGTTTTCAGCCACATTCCTTCCAGCACGGCCAGATAACTGGCCAGGCCGATGGTAATCGCAGGAAAAATGATATGGAAAGACACGGTGAAGGCGAACTGTATTCTGGCAAGTTCCAGTGCATCAAGACCCAGCATGGCGCCTCCTTGGGTTGGACATAAAGTAACCTCTTCAGTATAGCTGTAATTTTTTTGTGGAAAGCTTGGCGTCAAGTTAAGCACGGAGTACAGTAACTATAATAGTGACAGTTATTTCACTTTTTTATATAACAGTTAGGGCTTATGACCAGATACGAACAGCTTGCGCAACAGATTCGCGAACAAATTCAGAACCGGGTGTGGCGGGCGGGAGACAAGCTGCCGTCACTGCGAGAGAGCGGCAAGCGGGCCGGTCTCAGCCTGATGACGGTGGTGCAGTCGTACCAGTTGCTGGAGAGCCAGGGCTGGATCGTCGCCCGGCCGCAGTCCGGCTACTACGTGGCGGCGCGCCCGCAACCGCTGCCGCAGCCGGTGCGTGGCGAGAAGATGTTGTTGAGCGAGCAGGTGGACATCAACACCTTTGTTTTCGATGTGTTGCAGGCGTGCAAGGATCCGGAAATCGTCCCTTTCGGCTCGGCGTTTCCCGACGCTACGCTGTTTGCCCAGCCGAAGCTGGCGCGGGCGCTGAGCAGCGTGGCGCGCAAGTTTACGCCGCACAGCTCGCTGGCCAACCTGCCGCCCGGCAACGACGCGCTACGGCGTAACATCGCCCAGCGTTATGCGCTGAGCGGCATGCAGGTGGCACCCGACGAGATAGTGATTACCGCCGGGGCAATGGAGTCACTGAGCCTCAGCCTGCAGGCGGTGACCCAGCCGGGCGATTACGTGGCGATTGAATCGCCGGCCTTTTACGGCGCGTTGCAGGCGCTCGAACGGCTGCGGCTGAAGGCGGTGGCGATCGCCACCCATCCGCAGGACGGTATCGATCTGGATGCGCTGGAGCAGGCGCTGGAACAGTATCCGATCAAGGCCTGCTGGCTGATGACCCACTTCCAGAACCCGCTGGGCGCCACCATGCCGGAGGAGAACAAGCAGCGGCTGGTGTCCTTGCTGCGTGAACGGCAGATTTCGTTGATTGAGGACGATGTTTACGGTGAGCTGTACTTCAGTGCAGAACGGCCGCTGCCGGCCAAGGCGCTGGACAACGGCGGCCAGATCCTGCACTGCTCGTCGTTTTCCAAATGCCTGGCGCCGGGGTTTCGCGTCGGCTGGGTGGCGGCGGGGCGTTACGCGCAGCAGATCCAGCGGCTGCAACTGATGAGCACCGTATCGACCAGCGTGCCGACCCAGATGGCGATTGCCGACTACCTGCTGCACGGTGGCTACGATACTCACCTGCGGCGTTTGCGGCGGCTGCTGGCCCAGCGCCAGAGCATGATGCGCCAGGCGATTGCCCACCATTTTCCGCCCACCGTGAAGGTCAGCCAGCCCGACGGCGGTTACTTCCTTTGGCTGGAGCTGGATCCTGCGCTGTCGTCGATGGAGCTGTACCAGCGTGCGCTGGCGCTGGGGGTGAGCATCGCGCCGGGCAGAATGTTCACCACTGGCAATCATTTCAACCACTGCTTCCGCCTGAACGCCTCTTTTGACTGGAGCGACAAGCATGAGGCGGCGATTAAAACCTTAGCCAAACTTATCCGGCAGCTTGTACCGGCAGGCTGAGTGGCACCGTGCGGGTAAGCATCGCAATAGAAAAATTCATAATGCTTTATCCGGCAATGGAATGCCGGTTTCGTTGTTAGACAGCCCTCCGGCCGCCCATTACTCTGCGATAAATTTTGTCACATTTAATCAACGGGCAGACAAGGGGCAGTGGGTGAGCAGAATAAAAAACAAGATAAACAAACTGTTGCAAAAACGGCTGGCGCCATTGGCGATAGCCTGTGCCGTGGGCCTGGCCTTCAGCGCTCAGGCGGAACTCCTGACGGAAGGCATTACCCCGGCCAGCGACGCCAGCCAGGTGCCGGCGGCCGCCAAGTTGCGTAAAGACACCGTGGTGGCCGGTATTCTCGAGCCGCAGGGCAATTTTAACCCTTATCTGTTTACCAACGGCTGGGACGAGAACGTTACCGACGTGATTTTCACCCGCTTGATTGGCCTGGACAGCCAGGGCAAACCGGTGGCGCGGCTGGCAGAATCCTGGCAGATCAGCCCGGACAACCGGGTGTATACCCTCAAGCTGCGTCCCAACCTGGTCTACAGTGACGGATCGCCGATAAAAGCTGAAGATATCGCCTTTACCCTTACGTTGCTGCATGACCCGGCTTATGACGGCGACACCGACATTGCTCCGGCGCATATCCAGGGCGGGGCGGAGTATAAAAACGGCACTGCGCCCAGCATCAGCGGGCTGAAGGTCGTCGACGATCGCACTATTCAAATCACCACCACCCAGCCTGGGGCGACGACCTTGCAACTGATCGGCGGGCCGGTGCTGTCGAAAGCCTATTACGGCAAGGATTACCAGCGCGGCAAGCTGGAGAGCGTGCGTGCGCTGAACGGTAAGCCGTTGGGCAACGGGCCTTATATTTACGATAAATACGTGCCGGGGCAGGAGATCCGTTTCCACGCCAACCCGAATTTCTACCTCGGCTCGCCGCCGGTGGCGCGCTTTATTTACCGCGTGACCAACCCGGCCACCAACTTCCAACTGTTCCAGACCGGCGAAACCGATTACGACGCCTTCACCGCCAAGCCGGATGACATTGAGCAGTTGAAGCTGCTCGGCTTTGCCAACATCAATCTGTACAGCTCCAGCGACTACAGCCGTATCGATTTCAACTTTAAGCGGCCGGCGTTGCAGGATGCGCGCGTGCGGCAGGCCTTAATCTACGGGCTGGACCGCCAAAAGCTGATTACCGTGGTGTATCAGGGGTACGGCACCGTGGCTAATCAGCCGATCTCTCCCGTTTCCTGGGCTTACGATCCACAGGGTATTAATCCGTACGCCTACGACGTCAACAAAGCGAAGCAACTGCTGGATCAGGCCGGCTGGAAACCGGGCGCGGACGGCATTCGCCAAAAAGACGGCAAAAAGCTGGAGCTGACGCTGCTGGTGACCAAAAAGCTGCTGAATGACGCACTGGTGCCGATCGCCAAAGACAACTACCGGCAGATTGGCGTGCTGCTGAAGCCGCAGGTGCTGGATTTCAACGCCTTACTGGCGCAACGCAAGGCGGGCAATTATGACCTGGCATCGCTCAGTACCAGCAGCCTGAACGATCCGCATGATGGGGTGCGCGATTACATCAGCCAGGTGAGTGAAACCGGCTACAACAACCCGCAGGTGGACAAGCTGATCGGCCAGGCCAACGCTACGTTGGATATCGAGCAGCGCAAACCGTTGTATCACCAGTTGTATCAGGTCTTGGCCGAAGATCCGCCGGTAATCCTGCTGGGCAACCGCAAAATCCTCAGCGCCAGCAGCGCCCGTGTAACCGGCTTTAAACCGGACGTCTACAACGGCCTGACCGGCAGCCTGCCGGACGTAAAACTGGTTCAGTAACGGCAAGACGCCGTCGCGCCATCGTGCGCGGCGGCGAGGAAAAACACCATGAGAAATTTTATCCTGCGCCGCCTGCTGCAAACCATTCCGATGATGCTGCTGGTGTCACTGCTGATTTTCTTTATCTTCGCGCTGACCCCCGGCGACTTTATTGACGGCAACATCAACCTGACACCGCAGCGCGCCGCCGAACTGCGGGCGTTGTATGGGCTGGACCAGCCGATGCTCATCCGCTATTGGCACTGGCTCGGCCAGTTGCTGCAAGGCAATCTCGGCTTTTCGCTGCAATACCAAATCCCGGTCAGCACGCTGTTGAACCAGTACATCTGGAACTCGTTCCTGCTGGCTTCGGTGGCGCTGGTGCTGTACTGGGGCATCGCGCTGGCGGTGGGGGTGGTTTCGGCGATGAAACCCTATTCGCTGTTCGATCATTTGGTCACGGTGGCGGTGTTCGGCGCCATGTCGTTCCCGACGTTTTTCCTGTGCCTGCTGTTGATTAAATGGTTCGCCGTCGACCTGCATTGGTTGCCGGCGGGCGG
Source organism: Serratia sp. 22264 (assembly GCF_052045345.1). NCBI lineage: Bacteria > Pseudomonadati > Pseudomonadota > Gammaproteobacteria > Enterobacterales > Yersiniaceae > Serratia > Serratia sp. 22264. Next base: position 1,811,051 of record NZ_JBQEOY010000001.1, on the reverse strand, counting down.
CATGCTGCGCACCGGCAGTGAAGCGACCGGGCTGGCGTGGGTATTGGAAGTGGCGGCGCACCTGCTATTGCCGGTACTTGCGCTGGTGATGTTGCAGGCCGGCACCCTGACGCGCTATTTCCGCGCCAGCATGCTGGACGTTATCCGCATGGACTATATCCGCACCGCGCGCGCCAAGGGACTTAAAGAAAAAACGGTGATCGTCAAACATGCGCTGCGCAATGCGCTGTTGCCGATCATCACGCTGTTGGGGTTTGAGCTGCCGGCGCTGTTTTCCGGCGCGCTGATCACCGAAAAGATCTTCAACTGGCCGGGGGCGGGGCATATTCACATCGACTCGCTGGCCGCGCGCGACTATCCGGTACTGATGGGCTTTACGCTGTTTCTGGCGGTGCTGACCATTTTGGGCAACCTGCTGGCGGACATTCTGTACGCCTATGCCGACCCACGAATTCGTTTGAGGTAAACATGTTGGCAACGCTGTTTTTTGGTCGCCGTCGTCGCTGGCGGCAGGCGCAACTTCCGGCGCTGGCGCAGTTGTCGCCACCGCCGGCTGCACAGGCCTGGCAACGGCTGCGGCGCCACCGGCTGGCGATGGCCTCGCTGTTGTTGCTGCTGATCCTGGCCGTGCTGTGCATTTTGGGGCCGATGCTGTCGCCGTGGCAGGACGACGCCGGCGACGCGCTGAACATTAACCAGGCCCCCAATGCCGCGCACTGGTTGGGTACGGATTTTCTCGGCCGCGATATTTACACCCGGCTGCTGTTGGCGGGGCGCATCTCGCTGACCATCGGCCTGGTGTCGATGCTGCTGTCGGTGACGCTCGGCTACCTGTTGGGGGCGTTATCCGGCTATTTGGGCGGCATCGTGGATAAGCTGATCATGCGTTTTGCCGATCTGTTGATGACCATCCCCAGCCTGCCGCTGCTGATCATTATGGGAGCGATGTTGTCCGAGCTGGACGTCTCGCCGGATTACCGTATCTACATGGTGATGATCATGCTCAGCCTGTTGGGCTGGCCTTCGCTGGCGCGGCTGGTGCGCGGCCAAATCCTGTCGCTGCGCGAGCGTGATTTCATGCTGGCGACCGAAGTGCTGGGGTTGTCCACGCGGCGACGTATTTTCGGCCACCTGCTGCCGAATACCATCCCGATCCTGGTGGTGGTGGCGACCATGGGGGTGGCCAACGCCATTCTCAGCGAATCGGCGCTCAGCTATTTGGGGCTGGGTGTGGTACCGCCGACGCCGTCGTGGGGCAACATGATGGATGCCGCCAACAGCCTGATCGATTTTCAGCGTCGCCCCTGGCTGTGGATGCCGCCGGGTCTGGCGATTTTTATCACCGTAGTGGCGATTAACATTCTGGGCGACGGCCTGCGGGACGCGCTCGATCCGAAAATGAACGGGGTAAGACGATGAGCCAACCGCTGGTAGCTTTTAATCAACTGTCGGTGGCCTTCAACGGCGAGCAAGGCCGGGTGCGGGCGGTGCAGCAGGTGAGTTTCGAACTGCACGCCGGGCAGACGCTGGGTGTGGTTGGCGAGTCCGGCTGTGGCAAAAGCGTCACCGCCCTGGCGATGATGGGGTTGTTGCCGCAGCCATTGGCGCAGATCGACGGCGGCGAGATTTATTTTGACGGCCAGGATTTGCTGAAACTGCGTCCGCAGCAGATGGCCGATTTGCGCGGTAACCGCTTGGCGATGATCTTCCAGGAACCGATGAGCGCGCTGAACCCGGTGCTGACCATTGGTGAGCAACTGGTGGAGCCGCTTATCCGCCACCGAGGGGCGGCGCCGAAGGCCGCCTGGCGGGAGGCGACGGCGTTGATTACGGAGGTGGGATTGGCGCGTGCAGAGCAACTGATGGCCAGCTACCCGCACCAGCTTTCCGGCGGCATGCTGCAACGCATCATGATCGCCATGGCCATCAGTTGCCGCCCGGCGTTGCTGATTGCCGACGAGCCGACCACGGCGCTCGACGTCACCGTGCAGGCGCAAATCCTGGCGTTGCTGCGTGAACAGGCGCAAAGGCACAATATGGCGATGATGCTGATCACCCACGACCTTGGGGTCATCGCTCAGATGGCCGACCGGCTGGTGGTGATGTACGCCGGGCGCATTGTCGAGCAGGGGGCCACCCGAGAGGTGTTGGCTAACCCGCAGCATCCGTACACCCAGGGGCTGATGGCTTCGCGGCCGGTGGCCGGACAGCGGCGGCGCCGACTGTATTCGATCCCCGGTCAGGTGCCCGATCTGGCCCGTTTGCCCGACCATTGCGCTTTTGCCGATCGTTGCTCGCAGGTGAGCGCACGCTGTCGTGACGGCATTCCGCCGCTGTATGGCCATGCGCAACGTCAGTCCGCTTGCTTTCTGAACGCGGGAGGGCGTATTCATGTCGGCTGAATTACTGGTTGAAGTGAAGGGGCTGAAGAAGTATTTCCCGCTGCGCGATGGCCTGTTCGGCCAAACGACCGGGCAATTGCGGGCGGTGGATGACGTCAGTTTCGCCATTCGCAAGGGCACCATTTTCGGTTTGGTGGGCGAATCCGGCAGCGGTAAAACCACCGTTGGCCGCACGTTGCTGGGGCTGCATGATAAAACCGCCGGTGAAGTGTCGTTTAACGGGCAGGCGCTGGATGCGCTCAGCCCACGCCAACTGCGCGCCCTGCGCCCGAAGATGCAACTGGTGTTTCAGGACCCCTACAGCTCGCTGAATCCGAGAATGCGCGTTGGCGATGCGATTGGCGAAGCCCTGCTGCAACACGGTCTGGCGACTAAAAGTGAATTGCGCGACCGGGTGATCGACACTATGGAGATCTGCGGGCTGTCGGCGCAGCACTACGGCCGTTTTCCGCATGAGTTCTCCGGCGGCCAGCGGCAACGCATCGGCATTGCGCGTGCGGTGATCTTGCAGCCCGAGTTTATCGTCGCCGATGAGCCGATTTCGGCGCTCGACGTCTCGATTCAGGCGCAGATCATCAACCTGTTTTCCGATCTCCAGGAGCAGCAGGGCGTAACCTTCCTGTTTATTTCGCACGATCTTGGGGTGGTGGAACACCTGTGTCAGGATGTGGCGGTGATGTATCTCGGCCAGATTGTCGAGAGCGCCGATCGCGACAGCCTGTTTCGCCAACCGCGGCATCCTTACACCCAGGCGTTACTGGCGGCGGTGCCCAGCCTGGATCCACTGCGGCAGCCGCAGGCGATGGCCAGGGGGGAGTTGCCCAACCCGGCTCAACCGCCGCACGGTTGCCGTTTTCATCCCCGTTGCCCGCAGGCTACCGCTCAGTGTCGGCAACAGGCCCCCGCGTTACGTACCCTGGCGGCAGGGCACCGTGTGGCCTGCCATTATGCCGATTAGGCCAGATAGTGTTTCAGCGCGCGCCCGGCCTGGTGGATGGCCGAGTGCACCGCCGGGACGTGGGCTATCGGGTTCAGCAAGCCATAATCGTGGATCAGCCCATTATAACGAGTGGAGGTGACTTCTACGCCGGCGGCGTTAAGCAGGCGAGCATAGGCTTCGCCTTCGTCGCGCAACACGTCCAGCTCCGCAGTCTGCACCAGCGCCGGCGGTAAGCCTTTCAGCTGTTCCAGCGTAGCATTGAGCGGTGAAGCGTAAATCTCTTTGCGTTGTGCCTTGTCGGTGGTGTAGTTGTCCCAGAACCATTTCATCATGTTGCGCGTCAGGAAGTGGCCTTCGGCGTACTGGTGATAGGAGTCGGTATCAAAGCTGGCATGGGTCACGGGCCACAGCAGAATCTGGCTGCGCAACGCCGGCGTGCCCTTTTCCTTGGCCATCAGGCTGACCACCGCCGCCATATTGCCGCCTACGCTGTTGCCGACTACCGCCAGCCTCGAACCGTCGACGTTGATTTTTTCGCCGTATTCGGCCACCCATTCAGTGGCGGCATAGGCCTGGTTGATGGCGGTGGGATAATGCGCTTCCGGTGAAGGGGTGTAATTGACGAACACCGCCACGGCACCGGAACTGTGCACCAAATCGCGCACCAGCCGTTCATGAGTCGGGAAGTCGCCCAGCACCCAGCCGCCGCCGTGGAAGAACATGAATGCCGGCAGCGCTTCTTTTACTCTGGCCGGCCGCACCAGATGCAGCAGGATATCCTGCCCCTCAACGTGGATGGTCTTCTCGCTGATTTCGACTTCGTACAGCGGCACCTCAACGCTGCTTTGCGCCCCCTCCAGCACTTTACGCGCCTCTTTCGGTTTCATCTGTTCCATCGGTTTGCCGCCGCCGGCATTTAACGCATCCAGGAATACGCGAATATCCTTTTGCGCTGCCGGTTGGGTGGGATCAACAGTTTTTTTAGACATCATGGCTCCTCAAGTGCGGGGTGGTCGAAATCACAGTGTAGTTGCTGCTTAACAAATAGGTGATCTGGCGAGTGGATGAACCGCCGGCGGACAGGAGCATGGCCCGGCAGAGCCTTAACTGACGCGGGATTGCTCGTCGCTGGTGCATTCGCTGCACTTAAATGGGGCGAAAGTGTGATCGGGCGCAAATCGGGCCAAATTATTTTTGCGAGCGCGATCAGAAATATTGAAGTTTTTTGCAATTGAATAGGATTTCGCGGCCAATGATGATTTTTAGCCTTATTTTTTCAATTATTCATTACCAATGCATAATTATTGAATAAGTATGCATTGTAAGCCGTTGTTTTAACGAAAAAAAACGCGATATTCGCCAAAAATCCCGTTTTGGCACGATAGCTGCTCTACACTCTTTATCAAACGGCATGTATTTTAACTGCTCGTTAACATTTATTCCCCGTTCAGAGACCGGATACGCGGCAGAAATAGTGGAAAACCGATTTTATGTAACAGATTTGTTTCTGAATAGCCGGTAGATGGCAGAGTTATCACCGGGTGAAAAGCGGAATCAACGGCGCGGTTTTTTTGTTTTGTTGCGGAATATCCGGGCAGGAACGGCCCTTACAGTCAAAATTCAGCCTTTGCTGAGGTTATGAGGTCATTATGGAACAGCCAATCGCAGTTACCCGCCAGTCTTTCGACGACTGGATGGTCCCGGTTTATGCCCCCGCTGATTTTATTCTGGTGCGGGGAGAGGGGTCACAGGTCTGGGACCAGCAGGGTAAGTCTTACATCGATTTTGCCGGCGGCATCGCGGTTAATGCGTTGGGGCACGCGCATCCGGCGGTGAAGGCGGCGCTGGTGGAGCAGGCGGGGAAACTGTGGCATCTGGGCAACGGCTATACCAACGAACCGGTGCTGCTGTTGGCGAAACAGCTGATTGACGCCACCTTTGCCGAGAAGGTGTTTTTCTGCAACTCCGGGGCGGAAGCCAACGAAGCGGCGTTGAAGCTGGCGCGTAAACGTGCGCTGGACAACGGCAACGCCGGCAAGAACCAGATTGTGGCGTTCAATAACGCTTTCCACGGCAGGACGCTGTTCACCGTGTCTGCCGGCGGCCAGCCGAAGTATTCAAAAGATTTTGCGCCGCTGCCGGGCGGTATCAGCCACACGGCGTTTAACGATCTGGCTGCCGCGGCTGAGCTGATCAACGACCAGACCTGTGCGGTGATTGTGGAGCCGATTCAGGGCGAAGGTGGCGTGCTGCCGGCCGATGCCGCTTTCCTGCAGGGCTTGCGTGAGCTGTGCGATCGCCACGATGCGTTGCTGATTTTCGATGAAGTGCAAACCGGCGTGGGCCGCACCGGCCATCTGTATGCTTACATGCAATACGGTGTCGTGCCGGACGTGCTGACCACCGCTAAAGCGCTGGGCGGTGGCTTCCCGATTGGCGCCATGCTGACCACCGACGCATTGGCCAAAACCCTGAGCGTAGGTACCCACGGCACCACCTACGGCGGCAACCCGCTGGCGACGGCGGTGGCGGGCGCGGTGTTCTCCATCATCAACACGCCAGAGGTGCTGGAAGGCGTGAAGCAGCGCCACCAGTGGTTTATCGACGGCTTGAACGAAATTAACCGGCAATACCCGATTTTCTCTGAAATTCGCGGTGGCGGTCTGCTGATTGGCTGCCAGTTGAATAAGGATTATGCCGGCAAGGCAAAACAGATCACCCAGTTGGCCAACGAAGAGGGCGTGATTGCACTGATCGCCGGCCCGGATGTGGTGCGCTTCACCCCTTCACTGATCATTCCAGAGCAGGATGTGAAAGAGGGGCTGGCGCGATTCGCGCGTGCTGTGGCGCGGATTTGCAGCTAATACACAGGCTGCGCCTTAACCGGCGCAGCCTGATTCTGACGAGGTTCGCATTATGATGATTATTCGCCCTATAGAGCGTCGCGATTTGGCTGATTTACTGACGCTGGCCGGTAAATCCGGCATCGGTCTCACTTCCCTGCCGCAAGATGAAGATACGTTGTCGGCGCGCATTGAGCGGGCGTTAAAAACCTGGCAAGGCGAACTTCCGCGTGGCGAGCAGTGCTATCTGTTTGTGCTGGAGGACAGCGAGCGCCGGCAGGCGGTAGGGGTTTGCGCGATTGAAGTGGCCGTTGGGCTGACTGAACCCTGGTACAGCTTTCGCGTCGGTACCCAGGTGCACGCGTCCAAACAGTTGAACGTCTATAAATCGGTGCCGACGCTGTTTCTCAGCAACGATCACACCGGCCATTCCGAGCTGTGTACGCTGTTCCTCGATCCGGACTACCGTCACGGCGAAAACGGCAAACTGTTGTCGAAGGTGCGTTTCCTGTTTATCGCCGCTTTCCGTGAGCGTTTTTCCGCGCGGCTGATTGCCGAAATGCGCGGTTTCTCCGATGAAGAGGGCCGTTCGCCGTTCTGGGAGAGCGTCGGAAACCATTTCTTTTCCATCGAGTTCGCCAAGGCGGACTACCTGAGCGGTACCGGACAGAAGGCGTTTATCGCCGAGCTGATGCCGAAACACCCGCTGTATGTCGATTTCCTGGCCGAAGACGCGCAAAAGGTGATTGGCCAAGTGCACCCACAGACCGTTCCTGCCCGCCGGGTGCTGGAGTCTGAGGGCCTGCGCTATCAGGGCTATGTCGATATCTTCGACGGCGGGCCGACGCTGGAAGCGGAAATCGACCAGATCCGCGCTGTCAAAGAGAGCCGCACGGTGAAAGTGGTGTTGGACGAGACGCCGATGCGCGCCGATGCGCCGGCTCTTCTGGTGGCCAACGATCATTATCAGTCCTACCGCGCACTGCTGGTCAATGCCGATCTGTATGACGAGCGTCTGCATCTCAATGCGGAAACCGCTGCGGCGCTGGGCGTTGAGCAAGGCAGCCTGGTGCGGGTCATCCCCCTCATTTCAAAGGAGAAAGCCTAATGTCACATCCTGCACTGTTTATTAACGGCGCCTGGCAACAGGGCCGGGGCGCTGAATTCGGCAAAACCGATCCGGTCGACAACCAGACGCTGTGGCAGGCCAATGCCGCCGATGGCAGTGATGTCGCCGCCGCTTGCGAGGCTGCTCGCGCCGCGTTCCCGGCCTGGGCCCGTACTCCGTTTGAACAGCGTGAGCAGTTGGTAAAGCGTTTTGCTGCCCTACTGGAAACGCATAAACAGGATTTGGCGGCGGTGATCAGCCGTGAAACCAGCAAACCGCGCTGGGAAACGTTGACCGAAGTGCAGGCGATGATCGGCAAAGTGGCGATTTCCCTGCAGGCTTACCAGGCGCGGACCGGCATCAGTGAAACCGCGATGGCGGACGGCGCTTCGGTGCTGCGCCATCGGCCGCATGGCGTGCTGGCGGTATTCGGGCCCTATAACTTCCCGGGCCATTTGCCGAACGGCCACATTGTGCCGGCCCTGTTGGCGGGCAATACGGTGGTCTTTAAACCCAGCGAGCTGACGCCGCTGACCGCCGAGGAAACGCTGAAGCTGTGGCAGCAGGCCGGCTTGCCAAACGGGGTGATCAACCTGGTGCAGGGCGGGCGCGAAACCGGCGAAGCGCTGGCTGCCAGTGCAGATATCGACGGTCTGCTGTTTACCGGCAGCGCAGGGACCGGCTATCACTTGCATCGCCAATTGGCGGGGCAGCCTGAAAAGATGCTGGCGTTGGAAATGGGCGGCAACAACGCGTTGATTGTCGACCAGATTGACGATCGCGATGCGGCGGTCAATCTGGCGATTCAGTCGGCGTTTATCTCCGCCGGCCAGCGTTGCACCTGTTCGCGCCGCATTCTGGTGAAACGCGGCAGCGAGGGCGATGCCTTCATTGAACGTTTGGTGCAGGTGGCGGGCGCTCTGCGCGTCGGCCGTTGGGACGCTGAACCGCAGCCGTTCATGGGCGGGGTTATTTCCTCTGCGGCGGCGGAAAAAATGCTGGCGGCGCAGCATCATTTGTTGTCTTTGGGCGGCAAAGCCTTGCTGACCATGCAACGGCTGGAAAGTGGCAGTGCGCTGCTCAGCCCCGGCATTATCGATGTGACCGGCGTACGGGACGTGCCGGATGAAGAATATTTCGGCCCGCTGACCACCGTCATTCGCTATAACGACTTTGACGAGGCGTTACGCATCGCCAACCAGACGCGTTATGGCCTGTCTGTCGGCCTGGTGTCGCCGCAGCGTGAACGCTTTGATCAACTGCTGTTGGAAGCGCGTGCCGGTATCGTCAACTGGAACAAACCCTTGACCGGCGCCTCCAGTGCCGCGCCGTTCGGCGGAGTGGGGGCCTCGGGCAACCACCGCCCAAGCGCCTATTACGCGGCGGATTACTGCGCTTGGCCAATGGCGTCGCTGGAAAGCGAAAGCTTGACTCTGCCAGCAAGTCTGTCGCCAGGGCTGTCGTTTAATATCGATACACCCTAAATTTGAGGCCGGTGGGGGTCATGACAGGTTAACCGACCGTTGAGTGCACCAGCTCTCAAGAATGTCGGCGCTCGGTATGACGCCCCACAGCCAGGCGCCGTTATTTAGCTGGGCACCCGGCTGTGCTGTACAGGAATGTACAAATGTCGCGAGCGCATGGACGCGCTAGATCGGCCAACTTGACATTCACGGGGTATGTTTTTTGAATAGGGCCGAGCCTGCTCGGTCCGGGAGAACAGCATGGCAGGATATGAAGTCAATTTTGATGGCCTGGTGGGCCTGACCCATCATTACGCCGGATTATCGTTTGGTAATGAAGCCTCTACGCAGCACCAAAACAGCGTGTCCAACCCGAAACTGGCGGCCAAACAGGGGTTGCTGAAGATGAAAGCGCTGGCCGATCTCGGCTTCCAGCAGGGGGTTTTGCCACCGCAGGAGCGGCCGCATGTGCCGATGCTGCGCAAACTGGGTTTCAGCGGCAGCGATGAGGCCGTGTTGGCGCAGGCGATGCGTCAGTCGCCACGTTTGTTGTCGGCGCTCAGTTCGGCCTCCTGCATGTGGACCGCCAATGCGGCCACGGTTTCGCCTTCGGCGGACAGCAAAGATGGCAAGGTGCATTTCACCGCCGCCAACCTGAACAATAAATTCCATCGTGCGATTGAGGCCGAGACCACCTCCGGCGTGCTGCGCGCGATTTTCAACGATGAACGCCATTTCGCCCACCACGAAGCCTTGCCGCAGGTGGCGTTGTTTGGCGACGAAGGCGCGGCCAACCACAACCGGTTGGGCGGCGACTATGGCAAACGCAGCGTGCAGATGTTTGTCTATGGGCGCCAGGAGTTCGGTGGCGAAACGGCCCCGACACGCTACCCGGCACGCCAGACGCGTGAGGCCGGCGAGGCGATTGCTCGCCTGCATCAATTGGATGAGCAGCACACCGTGTTTGTGCAGCAAAACCCGGCGGTGATCGACCAGGGCGTGTTTCATAACGACGTGATTGCGGTCAGTAACCAGAACGTGCTGTTCCATCATCAGCAGGCGTTTCATCAGCAGCAGCAAGCGCTGGACGAGGTGCGCCGCAAGATGGCGACGCTGGACTGCGAACTGACGGCGATTGAGGTGCCGACGGCGCAGGTCTCGGTGGCGGATGCGGTATCGACCTATCTGTTCAACAGCCAGATTTTAACCAAACCTGACGGCAAGATGATGATTGTGGTGCCGGAAGAGTCACGCCAGCATGGCGGTGTGTGGCGCTATCTGAGCGAGATGGTGACCGGCGGCGGGCCGATCGATGAAATCAAGGTATTCGATCTGCGTGAGAGCATGCGTAACGGCGGCGGGCCGGCGTGCCTGAGACTGCGTGTGGCGCTGAATGAACAGGAACTGCGGGCGGTGAATCCGCGCGCGATGATGAACGATACGCTGTTCGTTACGCTCAATGAGTGGGTCGATCGCTATTATCGCGATCGGCTGACGCAAAACGATTTGGCCGACCCGCAGTTGCTGCGCGAGGGGCGCGATGCGCTGGACGCGTTGACGTCCATACTCGGGCTGGGGTCGGTTTATCCTTTCCAACAATAGACGGAGCTGCCATGTTTGATTTGTTGGCCCTGACGCTGGCGGGGCAAGCCCCGGCCAACCAACAGGGTGATAACCTGAATGTGCACTGGCGCTGGCTGGGGGAAGGCCTGTTGGAAATCACTCCGCACCAGGCTTACCGGCAGGCGGTGGTGCTTTCCGCCGGGATACACGGTAATGAAACGGCACCGATTGAACTGCTGAACCAATTGGTCAATGCACTGCTGGCGGGTGAAAGGCCGCTGGCGGTGCGGCTGTTGGTGGTGCTGGGTAACCCGGCGGCGATACGTGCAGGTAAACGTTATCTGCACAGTGACATGAACCGCATGTTCGGCGGCCGCTATCGCGAGTTTAACCACAGTGGTGAAACCGCGCGGGCGCAGCAACTGGAGCAGGTGATAACGGCGTTTTTCGACGGGGAGGAGGCCGCGCGTTTCCATTATGATCTGCACACGGCGATACGTGAATCGCGGCTGCCGCGTTTTGGCATTCTGCCCTTCCAGACGCGGCCTTACAGTGCGGAGATGCTGGGGGTGCTGGATGCCGCCGATCTTGACGCGCTGGTGATCCACAGCGCGCCCGGCGGCACCTTTAGTCATTTTTCCAGCGAGCACGCCGACGCCGCAAGTTGTACGTTGGAGCTGGGCAAGGCGAAACCCTTCGGCAGCAACGATCTGCTACAGTTTGCCGCCATTAACCGTGCGTTGCAGGGGGTGGTGAGCGCTGAACCTTTACCTTCTCGGCTGGGTGAGGCGCTGCGCCTATTCCGCGTAGAACAGTCGTTGATTAAGCGCAGTGAGGCTTTCAGGCTGCACCTTAGCGACGACACCGCCAATTTTACCGAGCTTAAGCAGGGCACTTTATTGTGCGAGCAACCGGGTGAGGAGTACCGGGTTCAACATGCCAGCGAGTGGATTCTGTTCCCCAATCCTGGCGTTGCGCTTGGGCTGCGTGCCGGTATGGTGCTGACTGAGGTGCCGCGCAGCACGCTGTATTAATCTGTCAGCCATGTTGGCGGTTTTCATTTGCGGTGTACGCCAGGTTGTAGCGTTGTCAGCTGCAACCTGGAGTTAGCATGGTGTATTATTCTGTAGTATTTGTTCATTCCCTTCTCTTTATATATCCGCTATTCACTGTTGCCATTTCTTAAATTTAATTTCCCCCGGTATTACTATTTTGACGGTTTGAATCGTATTGACTATGAGAACCTGTAAAAGATCTGCTTAAAACTCGGTTAATGGTCTAAATCAACGCAGCGACTTTGTTCAGATAAAAATGTGAAATAAGTAACGTTATTAGTAACCACGCTAAGTTTCATGTTATTTACGTATCGTTTATAAAGTAGGCAAAAAGAAAGTAATTTGCCCTAAATTAGTGCAATGCACCAATTTGGTTATAAGTTATGTGTCAAATATCAATATGAATCAATGATTTGATGATAACCTTGGTTGTAATATTCAGTTACAAATAAACATGCTTTACCCACGGTATTTTATGAACTTTTTCTTTTGAAGTTTGGATTCATGATGCTAATGTCACATGGCCCCTGATTAGGGGCGCTCATAAAATACTAAATGATAAAGATCACAGCCCAAATCATAAATTGGGCGTGATGGGCAGGTTTTTAATTATAATATCTAGGAAAATAAATGATGAATCGCAGTGTATTAGCCTTAGCTGTTGCCCTTGCGGCAATCACCTCCTTTGCCAACGCGGCTGAAATTTATAATAAGGATGGCAATAAACTTGACCTGTACGGTCGCGTTTCCGCCAAACATGTTTTCAGCGATGATAAATCTGAAGATGGCGACAAGACTTATGTCCGTCTGGGTTTCAAAGGCGAAACGCAAATCAATGACCAACTGACCGGTTACGGCCAGTGGGAATATAACGTCCAGGCCAACCACGACGAAGCGCAGGGCACTACAGGCACCAAAACCCGTCTGGGCTTTGCCGGTCTGAAGTTCGCCAACTACGGTTCATTCGACTACGGCCGTAACTACGGCGTGGTGTACGACGCGGAAGCCTACACCGACATGCTGCCGGAATTCGGCGGCGATTCTTACAGCTACACCGACAACTACATGACCGCGCGTTCCAACGGCTTGGCAACTTACCGTAACCGTGACTTCTTCGGGTTGGTGGAAGGCCTGAACCTGGCAGTACAGTACCAGGGTAAAAACGACGGTGACAGTCGCAGCGTGACCAAGCAGAACGGTGACGGCTACGGTCTGTCATTGGATTACCAGGATATCGGTGGCTCAGGCGTTGGCGTGGCGGCGGCATTCTCTGACTCGAACCGCACCAGCGATCAAAAGAAACTGCAGTACGGCAAAGGCGACAGCGCGACGGCCTGGACCACTGCGGTTAAATACGACGCCAATCAGGTTTACCTGGCGGCAATGTATGCTGAAACCCGCAACATGACGCCAATCAGCGGCAACGGCGTGTCTGGCTTCGCCAACAAAACTCAGAACTTCGAGGTGGTCGCTCAATACCAGTTCGAAAACGGTCTGCGCCCATCTCTGGCTTACGTGCAATCCAAAGGCAAGGATATTGAAGGGCTTGGCGATGTCGATCTGGTGAAATACGTGGAAGTGGGTGCGACTTACTACTTCAACAAAAACATGTACACCTATGTCGATTACAAAATCAACCAGCTGAATGACGACAACAAGCTGAAACTGAGCACAGACGATATCGTTGCGGTCAACCTGACTTATCGTTTCTAAGTTTCAACGCTATTACCTTCATCCTGTGTCGGGATAACGGTCAAAAGGCAGGGCGCAAGCTCTGCCTTCTTTATTTGGGGCGCTATCCTTTGGCTGCCTGGCCCACGACTTCAATAGCGGAGCGCAGGGTTTCAAAGCGCTGCTGATTTTTCTCATGTTCAATCTCGGCGACCAAATGGGCCAAAATATTATTGCCGGACACTTTCTTATTGAGATTGATCAGTTGGATCACCGCGCCACCGAGTACCAGGCTGACATCGCGTAACAGGGTTTCATAATGTTCGTCTGAGAGAGCAGATACGGGCATGATGCCGTCTCCATATCGTTCGGGTGAGGCAATTTAGCAAAGTGGCGGTATAAAATATCGTAGACACACCTCTTTTCCGATGAATTCAGAAATTCCTCAGAGGTAAATAGTGGAAAAATGGACGACCGCTCTACAACGGCGCATATTCACTGGCAGGTAGCCAGAAACCATCGATAAAATCCTCCACCGGAAAACACCCGGCGTGGCGCAGATTTTGTTCCTTCATGACGACCAGGCACTGGGGTTCATTGCGCAGCACGTCAACCACGATATCGGTGCAGCCGCCATCCAGATAACATACAAACATCACCAGTGCGTACATAACGTCTTGCGTCCTCTACCCAAATCTCTCCATACCTTTATTGTAGGTAAAAACGGGGTGTCTTTCAGTGCGAGAATCGGTGCAAAGCGATGGATTGGCAACAAAAGGGTGCACTTTCGGATTACTCCAGCGGCTGAATGCCGCAGGAGCAATTGAATATCCCTTTTGCAGTGCTAAGCTTAACAAGCCTTAAGTGAACGCAACATTGTAACCATCGAAAGGAGTGAATATGGGATTGTTTAACTTCGTCAAAGAAGCTGGCGAAAAACTGTGGGACACAGTGACCGGCAATGCGACTGCCGAAGACCAAAGTGCCAAACTGAAGGAGCACCTGGATAAAATCGGCCTGCCGGGTGCCGATAAGGTCGACGTGCAGGTGGTGGATGGCAAAGCCGTGGTGACCGGGGACGCCGTCAGCCAGGAACTGAAAGAAAAAATCCTGGTGGCGATCGGTAACGTGGCGGGTATCAGCGGTGTGGAAGACAAGGTGTCTGTTGCACAATCTGAAGCCGAAAGCCGTTTCTATACCGTGAAGAAGGGCGACACTCTGAGCGCAGTGTCGAAAGAAGTGTACGGCAACGCCAATCTGTACAACAAGATCTTCGAAGCGAACAAACCCATGCTATCCAGCCCGGACAAAATTTATCCAGGACAGGTTCTGCGCATCCCGCAGTAAAGAAGATAAGATATCCAGGAGCCCGATGTGATATCGGGCTTTTTTTATCGTAGGTCATATCAGTTTTACTGATTATTTTTTGATTTTAATAAAAGTTGTGAATGTTTTATACTCGCCGCCGCCTCTGCTCCCGGGGATGTTGACCCTGGCGAGGAAAGTTGATAGCGTCTTGCCACTATTGAGGTCTGAATGGCGTTGACGCAGAATCTAAGAAAACCGCAGTAGCGCGTTTTTATCGACCATCCCATAACAGTAGCGTTTACGCGTGATGAGTTAAGATAGATTTTGTGAAAGAACAACGTAATGCCTCACAAGACAAAAACTACCGTGAAACTCTGGGGGATGCGCAGTTTGCCATCATTGTGCTGGCGATCGCGTCCTGCTCCCTGATCATCTTTACGCTGTCAGTCACTCTGTGGCTGACATGATGTCGTTCTGTACAGGAGATAAAATGGAGCATAATCTCCACGATGAAACCAAACTGCTGGCTGTTATCGGCTTGCTGGTTTCCGTGTTGTTGGTCGTATCGATACTCTTTGGTGTGACGTATTTCTCCGATTTGAAGCACGCACGTGACGAAATTGATGTAAAAGGCTGTTATATCAAGACGTCCTGACGCTCTCCGCCCCCAGGTTGCATCGAGGCCGCCGGCTGTGTGATAAGCTGGCTTTGCCATCAATTCAACCTGTGTGCCGTTCTGGAGGCGTTACTATGAGCAACTCCCGCCCAACCCATTCTTCTTCTTCCCGTGACTGTCCCGTGGTCGAGGGTGTGCGTCAAATACAACGCATTACCGCACGGAATGCCGAAGTCGGCGGTATCCCTATCAATCGCGCCTTACCTACCCGCGAACGCCGTACCGTGGGCGCCTGGTGCTTTCTCGACCATGCCGGACCTTCGGTCTTCAGCGGCTCCTCTAAAGGTATGGACGTGGGGCCGCACCCGCATATTGGCTTGCAAACCTTTACCTGGATGATTGAAGGAGAGGTGCTGCATCGCGACAGCCTGGGTAGCGAGCAGGTGATTCGTCCGGGCCAGGTCAATCTGATGACGGCAGGACGCGGTATCGCCCATACAGAACAGTCAACGGGGGAAGAGCGGCGTTTACATGCCGCACAGCTGTGGATTGCTCTCCCTGCCGACGATGCCGATATGGCGCCGCGCTTCGATCATTATCCCGACTTGCCGTCCTGGGAAAAAAATGGGGTTAGGCATACTTTGTTGGTGGGCGAGTTTGAGCAATACCGTTCTCCGGTGTTTACATTTTCGCCATTAATCGCCATTGATTTGGCGTGGCAGAGCGACGGCTATTTACCCTTACCTTTGCGGGAAGACTATGAAATAGGTTTTTTGCCCCTTGTTGGTGCAATTGAGGTTAATGATGAAAAATTTTCACCTGATGAGTTCGCCTATTTAGGCATGAATCTTAACCAAATCGGGTTAAATGCCAAGAAGGGCAGTCGGGCATTATTAATCGGCGGGGTGCCATTAAACGAAGAGATTCTCATTTGGTGGAACTTTGTCGGCCACAGTAAGCAAGATATTACCCAGGCGCAGCATGACTGGGAGCAGGGGAATAGCCGTTTTCCGGATGTGAGTGGTTATAGCGGGCCGCGTATGACCGCGCCACGCCTGCCCTGGAACGGGGTTTGATGCTCTCTGGCTATAACGATGAGGCGATCTTATTCATTTCTTTCTATCAACGCTGAATTAATGTGATCGAAAGTCCATGTTTTAGATCGAATATAATTTATCTGGTAAATAGTGATCTGGCGCAAATAATTGGTCGGAGCAGTGGATTAAGATATCTTTCAAGAAGTGTTGTTATCTAACCGCTAGTCAGAAGCCTGTGAGGTCATTATGAGCCAAGTACTCTATCGTGCAAGATTATCCCATGTTGTTATTGCAACGGCGGCTTTTTGGATCTCTATCGCAGCTATGCTGGTTGTTGCGCTAAGCTAACACTGAGTGATTAGGTAATAGACCCGCTGCGGCGGGTTTTTTTATGTCTGATTATTCGCAATTTTCCGAATGCGGTTATACTTATTAAACCTGATTCTTAATTAGCCTTTGAAAATACAATGGTAATTCTTTCTAATGTTATCGTGATATTAATAGCCGCGATTCATCTGTATATCCTGATCCTGGAAATGTTCCTTTGGCAGACGCCGACCGGCAGACGCGTGTTCGCCACTACGGCGGAATTTGCGGCTGCAACGCGGGTGCTGGCCGCTAACCAGGGGTTGTATAACGGTTTCCTGGCTGCCGGGCTGGCATGGGGAGTCTGGCGTGCTGATCCGACGGTGCAACTGTTTTTCCTCGGCTGCGTGCTGGTGGCGGGCATCTTCGGCGGCCTGACGGCGAGCCGTAAAATTCTTAAGGTTCAGGCGCTCCCTGCGTTGATTGCCATTTTGGTGGTGATTTGGGCCCATTAGCCCGCCGGTGGGTACGGCGGGAGAGCGGTCAGGCGGTTTTTTGATGGATGACGTGCAACGGCGGGGCGATGTGCAAATCCACGCTTAAATCCTGGCGGAAATCATAAGGCGTGATGTTGAACCGTTTTCTGAACATATAAGTAAAATGTGACTGCGAGCCAAAACCAAAATCCAGTGCAATGTCAAAAATGGTAGCGTCACTGCTGCGCAATTGATAAACCGCACCGGCCAGGCGGCGCTCGCGGATATACTTGCCCAGCGAAATCCCGGTCGCTTCTTTGAACAGCTTCTGCATGTGCCACAGGGAGTAGCCGGAGTACTCGGCCAACTCTTCGAGATGGATCACTCTACCTAGGTGAGTTTCGACCCATTTACTGAGGGCGCAGACTAATGAGAGGTGATGTTCTTGTATCATCAGTGCGTCTGTGTGAGATCTACATAGCGGTGAAGTATACACAACTTGCCGCCCCGGACAAAAAGCCCACCCGCTCCAGGGCGAAATTATTCGGAAAAACCATCATCAGGTGGCTTGTCAGCCGGAAGGAAAAACGGCTAATCTGAGATTGCCCGTTACCGCTGATACTAAAGTGGTTCAGGCCGCAGGAAATAAACCGCCTAGACAGAGTCAGCCGTAACAACTCAGCGTTGATGGGGTGATCGCATGTTAATGACAGTGATTATTACTCTGGTTGTAATCGTGGGCGTTGCCGCTTTTATGGTGACACCGGTAATGAGAATGAATAATGCGGAAGGTGTGGGAGGTGAAGAGCCGTGAGATCAGGCCACAATATAACCCGCTGTGGGATGTGACAGACTACCGAAAAAGCCTGGATGTTCATACCCGTCGTGTTTCGCGTCAGCGCGTTTTGGCTGCAACCTGAAATGCACAGGGCATCGTTCATCCGGGCTTTTTGTTGATAACGTCCGATCAGACGTTTTTGCGCTCTACGGTTTCTTCGCCCCAGTACAGCTGATCGGCACTGGTTTTGGCGAAGGCCATTTCCAACGCTTCGTCACTGCCTTCCTCCCAGATTTTTTGCGCCAATATCTCGTCGTTCTTCGCCAGCTCAAAAATCGCCTCGGCAATTTCAACCGAAGTTTCGCGCACTGTCGCCCAGGATTTCACATTGTGGTTTGCCATCACGTTCTCCCGTCAGGTTAGGATTTGCAATGCGCCGCCAAGCGCAAGGCTCAAGCCCCAAGTATAGGCCAATTCGGCAGGGCGTTTTGCCGACCAATGCGCATTAACGCTGAAAATTCAGCGGCAAACGGCGTGGGGGGCGGAAAAGCGGCAGGCGGCATGGTATTCTGTGCGGCGTCTGAACTAAGAAGGAAAGTCACTATGTCCGACATGCTGAGCAACGATCAGGAATTGGCATCCGATCTGGTCGCCTGCCAACTGGTCATCAAACAAATTCTGGATGTCATTGACGTTATCGCACCAACCGAGGTGCGGGAAAAAATGGCAAGTCAGTTGAAAAGCATCGATTTCTCCACCCATCCTGCCGGTGCCGATCCGGTGACGCGGCGGGCTATCGAAAAAGCGATTGCTTTGATTGAGATGAAATTCACGCGTAATTGATGGGAAACCGCCGTTTGACGGCGGTTTCGGACGGTGGTGATCAATCCACCACCGTTTCGATCTTTTTGAACAGCGGGCAGTCGGCAATGCCAATCACGCCGTTGTCACCGTGCAGATACTGCGCTATCACCACATTCCGCGCCGTCAGGTATTTACACTGCAACCCCAGCCCACCGACGTTTTGATTGCTGCCGATAAGCACCCCGTACCCCGAAAACAGAAATACGCCATACAGCACCGCCAGCGCCGCGATCCACTTAATCAGCTTACCCATTGTGACTCCTGTTATTGATTGTCGTAGCGATATAGCCACGAGCCAGAGCAGGGCGCAACGGTAACATTCTGAAAAATAAACCCAGGTGAGATTTCTAAACGACCGGTTAAACTTCGTTTAAGTTGGCCGTGATAGGCTGAGTAACCAATTACCAAGATAACAATGAGGCTGCTAAAATTTGTTGCGAAAAAAAATCCTCGTGATAATTGCGGCTCTGGCTGCCTGTCTGTTTTTTTATCTGCTGGCACTGGACAGTTATTGTGATGAGGGGGAGAGGTTTGCGTTGGGAATTTGTTCAATCACTCGCTTTGTTCCCTGGTGAGGTGCGCGGCGGTGCGCAACAATTTTCCGCGGAGATGTTCGTGCCCATACCCGGAGTGCTAAGATGTCCGCCTGATTTTAGCAGTAGATAGGGTTGTCCATGTACGATTTAGGTTTTGGTCCAAATAGCCTGGTTTCGCTGGCCATCGCAGCGCTGGCGCTGCTGGTGGGATTATGGGGCTGGTTCCTGGTGAACCGCGCCAGCGTGCGTGCCAATGAACAGATTCGCCTGTTGCAGGAAATAGCCGAGCAGCAGCGCCAACAAACGGCGTTACTGAAAAGCCTGGCGCAAAGCGCCCGCGGCGACAGCGTGGCGGACGATGACGATCTCAGCCCGGCGCTGGATTTCAAGGGATTCATCCCCGAACGTTAATCAGCTGCCTGTCGGGTGGCGCTTCACGCACTTTGTGCCACCCGCCTTCCTCAGAAAAACTCCATCCCCTGATAAGGTTGAGCACGGCATGCTGCCAGACGACTGGCCAGATCGCCGCTGTGAATTTCTAACTGATGCCCGTCGGGATCGAGAAAATACAGTGATTCCCCCTCGCTGCGGTTGCTTTTCCACTCTTTTACTCCTGCCTGGCGTAGCCGTAATGCCACGGCCGAAAAATTCTCCGCCGCCACGCTGAAGGCGTAATGGGTGTAGTCACCTGGCGCGTTCAGTGCTCGAGAATTGTCCCATGACAGGCACAGCCACAGTTCCCCAAGGGACAGATAGGCGCCATGTTGCCAGCGCGCACGCGGAATGAATCCCAGCAGGTTGGTATAGAAATCGAAACTGCGGTTGACGTCGCGTACCGCGAGCGTCAGGTGGTTGAGGCCGCTCAACATGGCGATAATTTCCGTGTAAAGAAACAGCTAAAAAGTGTAATCATCCTAATCGGGAATATAAAGTGGTAAAAACATTAGTATGGATAATATGAAAAGCCGTCGCTTTGTCATAAATCTGTCGTATTGGCATCGTAATGTAGCGCCAACCTTACGAAAGATGGATGAAGCCGATGATTAAATGGTATGAAGAAAGCGACGCCGAGGTGAACCGCAGCATTGCGTTGATCACCGGAGAAAACCCGGAAAAATGGTATCCTTACGGCGGCGTGAAAGGTAAAGATTATTGCAAGAATCCCTCCGATGCCTGGCCGATTATCTGCGCCAATAAAATCAGTTTGAATGCTGACGGCCAAAGCGATAACCCGCTGTGGCAGGCCCGCATGATCACCCAGCGCGGTGAGTGGCAGGCAGACAGCAACAGCCCATTGCGCGCCGCGATGATCTGTTTCCTGCTGAGCCAGCAAACCACCGAGATGGCCCGTTGAACCACCAGAAATACTGATGATTTTTCCCTTTTTATGACAACAGAACTGTCTCTGGCGGAGCCTGTTTATGAAGCGCATTATTAAAGGTGATAAAAACTTGTCTCATCTGGTGATTGCCCATGCGGCAATCGATCGTCATGCCGAAAGCTTTGGGCAGCGCCGACAGGGCTGGCCCTCGACCTACCTGATAAAATATCAAAACGATCGCGTGGCAGTGGAAGTGGTCACGCGTCGCCAGTCCTATGTCGCGACGCTGATGATTGGCGCACGCAATCTGACCAAACTGTGCGGCCTGCCAGGCTGAATCCCAGCCATTCCGGCGCCATTCTTTGCATAAAATAGCATCCTGGTTCCTGTGGCCGGGGTGCTTCTCCTTGATGCTCCCGGGGTTAAGTGTTAAAAAGCCGCCCGCAGATACATTTATTGATTGGCGAAATCTTGTGCGAAAGCGACGGGATTCAACGCCATATGAGGATAAGATGGGCGGTCAGCAACAGGATACTCCGCTAAAACGCGGTTTAAAAAACAGACATATACAACTTATCGCCCTTGGGGGCGCCATCGGTACCGGCTTGTTTCTCGGCATCGCGCAGACCATTAAAATGGCTGGCCCTTCCGTACTGCTGGGCTACGCAATCGGTGGCGTTATCGCTTTTCTGATTATGCGCCAACTGGGTGAAATGGTGGTTGAAGAGCCGGTCGCGGGGTCATTCAGCCACTTTGCCTATAAATACTGGGGCGATTTCGCCGGTTTCCTTTCCGGCTGGAACTATTGGGCCATGTTCATTCTGGTCGGCATGGCCGAGTTAACCGCCGTAGGGATTTATATTCAGTATTGGTGGCCGGACATCCCGACCTGGGTTTCCGCTGCGGGATTTTTTGTGCTGATTAATCTGATCAACCTGGTCAACGTGCGCCTGTATGGCGAAACGGAGTTCTGGTTCGCCATCATCAAGGTGGTGGCGATTGTCGGCATGATCGTCTTCGGCGCCTGGCTGTTGGTCAGCGGAAATGGCGGCCCGCAAGCCAGCTTCGGCAACCTGTGGGAGCAGGGGGGCTTTATGCCGCACGGCATAGAAGGGCTGGTCATGGCGATGGCGGTGATCATGTTTTCATTCGGTGGGCTGGAGATGGTCGGCATCACGGCAGCGGAAGCCGCCGATCCGCGCCGCAGCATTCCGAAAGCCACCAACCAGGTGGTGTACCGCATCCTGATTTTTTATATCGGCTCACTGACCGTACTGCTTTCTCTCTACCCATGGGACAAGGTGGTGGAAGGCGGCAGCCCGTTTGTGATGATTTTCCACGCGCTGAACAGCAACCTGGTGGCGACCCTCCTTAACGTGGTGGTGCTGACGGCGGCGCTGTCGGTGTATAACAGCGGGGTCTATGCCAACAGCCGCATGCTGTTCGGCTTGGCGACGCAGGGGAATGCGCCGAAGGCGTTGACCCGGGTGAATAAGCGCGGCGTACCTGTGCTGTCCATTGCGCTGTCGGCGCTGGTGACCTCTGTCGGCGTGCTGATCAACTACGTGATGCCCGGCAAGGCGTTTGAGCTGTTGATGGCGCTGGTGGTGTCTACGCTGGTGATTAACTGGGTGATGATTTGCCTGGCGCACCTGAAGTTCCGTGCGGCGAAAAACCGCCAGGGGGTGATCCCGAGCTTCAAGGCGTTGTGGTATCCGTTTGGCAACTACCTGTGCCTGGCGTTTCTCAGCCTGATTCTGGTGATCATGTATTTCAGCGAGGGGATCCGCATCTCCGTGCTGCTGATGCCGGTATGGATCCTGCTGCTGTGGGTCGGTTTTATGCTGACGCGCCGTAAAGGCGCCAAAGTGCGGCGTTAATCTATAACGGAGGCGCCTTGCGCGCCTCCGGTTCAGGCTTTAGCTACGTGGCATAAAGGCCGTGCCCTGATTGCCGCGGCTCAGCCCCAACAGCTTCCTGCACAGCAGGAACAGGGTGGTGACGATATCGATAGCGACCACGCTAAGCATCAGCACGCCCAACATGAAAAAACTCACCAGCGCGCCAAACAGCAGCACCAGCGGTGCCGGCACTCTCACCCGGCGGAGCTTCATCGCCGCGTACATTTTCCAATACTGGCTCTGTTGCCGCATCGCGCTACGGATACGGCCCAGACGAACACGTGATTTGCGTGATGTAGAACGGCTCATAACTTCTCCTTTTCTGAATGTCCTATAAGTAAATCATAAAGATCTTAAGAGATGCTTAACAGGCTCTTTATGGCCCTGGCATGCTCACAGGGACTGTGACAACACAATATCCGAAAAGGTCCCCCCCGA
The DNA here is from genome assembly GCF_052045345.1 of Serratia sp. 22264. Classification (NCBI taxonomy): domain Bacteria; kingdom Pseudomonadati; phylum Pseudomonadota; class Gammaproteobacteria; order Enterobacterales; family Yersiniaceae; genus Serratia; species Serratia sp. 22264. Next base: position 1,788,425 of record NZ_JBQEOY010000001.1, on the reverse strand, counting down.
GGTGAGCACGGTTCACAAAGCACGCCAATCGACTATCTTGTTATGTTATCTAATCTGCCCGTGCAGGGTGTCCGCAGTGGTCGGGAGAGCAATTTGAAGAGAATCAATCGTTACTATGATGCCGCGAAAGCTCACCACACCCCGGAGGGGTTTCGCAATCCGGAACCGACTCAGCGTCAGGAAGGGGATCTGAGACGCTGGCAAAATGAGCGCAAGCAGCAAGGGTTGCCCAAACCGCCGCAGTTGGGGTATCAGCAATTTACCCAGCGCTGGTGGCAGCCTGCCGACCTCAGCGGCAGCGATGACGGCATCTGGTGGCTGGGGCACGCTTCGATGCTGCTGCGTCTGGATAGCCGCTATATCCTGATCGACCCGGTGCTTTCGCAACGCGCATCTCCGCTGAGTTTCTACGGCCCTAAACGTAAAACGCCGCCGCCGTTGACGGTGCAACAATTACCGGCGGTGGATGTGGTGTTGATTTCTCACAACCATTATGACCACCTTGATCGGCGGACCGTGCGCCAATTGGCGCGACGTTTTCCCAACGCGACCTTTATCGTGCCTCTGGGGTTAAAAAGCTGGTTCCGGCGTTATCGCCTCAAGCGTGTGGAGGAATTGGACTGGTGGGACAGCCTGTCATTGGGCGAGTTAAGGTTCCACTGTACGCCGGCGCGTCACTGGAGCATGCGTACCCTGTGGGATCGCAACCGCTCTTTGTGGTGCGGCTGGGTTATTCATCATCCGTCGCTGCGTTTCTATTTTTCTGGCGACAGCGGTTATTCGGAACGGCTGGCGGATATCGGCGCGCGCCTGGGGCCGTTTGACGTGGCAGCGTTGCCGATAGGCGCTTATGCACCGCGTTGGTTCATGCAGGAACAACATATGGATCCGCAGCAGTCGGTGACGCTGTATCAGCAATTAAATTCGCCGCGGGTTATTCCGATTCATTGGGGTGTTTTTGAATTGGCCGATGAGTCGCTGGATGAACCGCCACAGCAATTAAATCTGGCATTGAGTTCCGCCGGAATAGAGCGGCATCAGTTCTTGCCAATCAAAATTGGCGAGCGCATTGCGCTTGATTCTAACTCTTAGGGGTTAACCCCGTCCCGTGAGGGACGGTTTTTCGGATTGAACCGCCTGCAAGGCCGCCCGGTTGCGGGCTGCCGTTGTACGGGGGAACGGCGGAGGGCGTTATCAGGTGCCGGGTCTGATGAGTGGGGGCGAATAGCGAGGTGCGCAAAAAGGCAAAATAATTAGACCCGAGAGTTGGTTTTGTCGGCAGAGTAAATACCCCCTGTCTTTTTAAGATTTAATTCGGTTATACATTCTCATGGATTTTAGGGTTATTGCCGTTATTTAATCCTGCCGTCAGCAGGATATTTATCCGGCTATGCACAATGATGGTGCGTAATTTTCCCCGTTGCATGCTTATGCACCTTAAAGCGGCAGTGCCATTTGTTTTTTGCCGGGGGTCCGATTGTGCAGCGGGTATTCGCGATAACTAATATTAATAATTAGCATCGGTATTATTTTCTCCGGAGACGGGAAGGTTATCAGACAGGCGGCGGCACCGGCGTTGGGCCGTCCAGATGGCGACCAAGTGGTCTGACGAGTTTGAGGTCAAAGGCACCCGTTCATCGATATTCAAATGTTGTATAAGAAATTCCATAAAGATTCAAATTTTTTAACGTTCTAAGCGCCCGATGGCGGTTATATGTCGCCACGCAGAGGAGCGATCGGATGAAAGAATTGTTAAAATTCAGTCAGGCTGCGGAGTGTAGCGCGGTGTGAGCGTTAAGCAGAAAATAGCTAAGGCTTCAACATCTTTTAGCCTATTTAAGCTTATGTTGCTATCGACCGTTTCAAATATGTGCGACAGGTCCATCAGTGATTAAAAATGGCTTGCCATCGAATACAGAGTATGTGATAACGCATCTGGGTAAAACGAGGTACAGTTCTGTATATGTGTGGCATTTTCAGTAAAGAAGTTCTGAGTAAAGACGTTAGCGTTGAATACCGCTTCTCTGCCGATCCTTATCTTAGTGCCTCAAGCAGTAACGACTCTAGTTTGTCTATGTAACGCCTACGGGCGGTTTAAACAATCCAAAGGAAATACTCAAGATGGCAAAGATCAAAGGTCAAGTTAAGTGGTTCAACGAGTCTAAAGGTTTCGGTTTCATCACCCCAGCTGACGGCAGCAAAGACGTGTTCGTACACTTCTCTGCAATCCAGGGTAACGGCTTCAAAACCCTGGCTGAAGGCCAGAACGTTGAGTTCGAAATCCAAGATGGCCAGAAAGGCCCATCTGCAGTGAACGTTACTGCTATCTAATCAGCGTCAGCTGTACAAAAAGCCCGCCTTCGTGCGGGCTTTTTCGTGTCTGCGCTCAGCCGGCGATGATAATCCCCGCGTACTGATTGCGGCCGGTAATGCCTGGGTGCCCAGGATCCTGCTCACGCCGGTGGCTGTTGCGGCGGTAGCTGGTGTATTTAAAGCGCTGCGGGTGCCGCGAGTCGGTATTCGGCGTGCAGATGGTGCAACTCCCGGCGCGATCAACGGCGGCAAACCCCAGCTCGCTGAGTTTGTATTCGGCGATGGCGGCCAGATCCAGATGGCGATAGCTTGGACTGATCAAGGCGGCAGGCAGCGGCAACTGCTGTTTAAAGCGCGTAACCAGCTCCTCGTTCACCTCATAACAGCACGGGCCGGCAGCCGGGCCGATGGCGGCCACCCAGTTTGCCGTTGAGTCATCGCGGCTGATTCGCGCCGCCAATTGCTCAAGAATGCCATCCAGCAAGCCGCGCCAACCGGCATGCACGGCCGCAATGGCCGAGCCGTCATTGCGGCTGAAAATGACCGGCAGACAGTCTGCCGTCAATACGCTGAGCAGAATGCCGGGTTGGGTGGTGTAGAAACCGTCGGCTTCACCGCAAATTTGGGCCGCATGATGAATGTCGACGATGCGAGTACCGTGCACCTGTTTTTTTTCCGGCAGCGTGGCGCGATAGGGTTGCAGATGGCCGGGCAGCAGGGCACTTTTGTGGCCGAAACCGTGCTGAATGGCCGGAACGGTGCTGAGAAGCGGGGAGTAGTCGGTCATATAACGTCTTTGCCTGCGTCAGAAAACATATCGTCAGTGTAGCCAGCTTTTTTACCCGTTGGCTAGGCCTGCCTTGCATCGTGCAGAAGCCTTCTTTAGACTACCTGCGCCGTATCTCTCTGGAATCCAACCATGTCTTATCAGTGCCCTCTGTGTCACCAGCCGCTTCTTCTTTCTCACTTGCAATGGCGTTGCGATGCCAATCATCAGTTTGACTGCGCCAAAGAAGGCTATGTCAATCTGCTGCCTGTGCAGCATAAACGCTCGAAGCAGCCGGGAGACAGCACGGAAATGATGCAGGCGCGGCGCGCTTTTCTCGATGCCGGATTTTATCGACCGTTGCAGCAACGGGTGGCGGAACTGCTGGAACAGGCGCTGGGTGGCGAGGCGCAGGCGCTGCTGGATATTGGCTGTGGCGAAGGTTATTACACCGCTGAAGTGGCGGCACGATTGGCGCCGCGCGACATCACCGTTTATGGGCTGGATGTTGCCAAAGTGGCGATCCGCTATGCGGCCAAGCGTTACCCTGCGGTGTCATTCTGCGTGGCGTCCAGCCACCGTTTACCCTTTGCCGACCGTTCTTTGGACGCGATCCTGCGCATTTACGCGCCGTGCAAAGCCGAAGAGCTGGCGCGGGTGGTCAAACCCGGCGGCGTCGTAGTGACGGTATCGCCTGGCCCGCGCCATCTGTATCAATTGAAAGAACAGGTTTATCAGCAGGTGCAACTGCACGCGGAATCCGATGAGCAATTGGCGGGCTTTGACTGCGAGCGGCTCGAGGCACTGGCGTACCCGATGACGCTGCCGGGCGATCAGGCGGCCAACCTGCTGCAGATGACGCCTTTCGCCTGGCGGGCTTCTCCAGAGGTGCAACAGCGCCTGAGTGCCAGCGAAGCATTCGCCTGTGAAACGGATTTCGTTATAGGCCTGTACCGTCGCCAAGCCGATTAAACCACCGGATATGCCGCTTCGCCATTGACTGCATCGTCCTCCAGATCTGCGCGCTCAACGGCGAGGTGCGTTTTCAATGCCGTCCAGCCCCGTGGGGTAACCTTGAGCGCCCGGGTTGCCGGCAAGCGCTGCAGCCAGCCCCAATGGCAAAACGCGTCCAGCAGATAAGCCGCCAGCGGCCCGGCGAGGTGATATTGCCGCTCGGTCCAGTCCAAACATTGGCGGCCTTTGCCAACCCCCTCTGGCTCTACTGCGGCCGCCTCAGTGCCCAACGCCTGTAACCAATTGGCACCGGCCGGCGTCAGCACATATTCGCATGCGCCATTTTCGACGATTAGCCCTTGTTTCAGCAGGCTGCGCGTTACGGCTACGCCGACTTTCCCGGCCAGATGATCATAACAACAGCGCGCGAAACGCATCTCACGCGCTGAACGGTTGGGCGTATTGCGCCAGGCCGGCGTTACCGGCCCGATCGACGCCAGACTTTCCAGCAGATGCGAGACGTGCGGCCCCGAGAGACGATAGTAGCGATAGCGCCCAATCTGTTCGACGCTAAGCAAGCCGCCGTCCAACAACTTTGCCAGATGCGAGCTGGCGGTTTGCGGGGTGACGCCTGCCGCCTCTGCAAGCGCACTGGCTGATAGCGCGTTGCCGTCGGCCAGCGCGATCAACATCACCGCCCGCACCGGTTCGGCGATCAGATGCGCAACGGATGCAATATTATGTTGGCCCACGAGTTTCTCCTTTATCGATAGCAGGCGATGTTTTCATCGCTCAAGGCACACTTCGATATGCTTCGAAGTATTCCAGGCTAAGCGCGGCTTATAGTCAATGCCTGTTTCATCAACCTGGGTTCGCAACGAGTGGCAAGCTTGAATAAACAACAAAAACGAGTACTGATGGCGACCAGCCTCAGCTATGTCATCGTCATCCTGGATACGTCGATCGTTAACGTCGCCTTGCCGCCGATCGCCGTCGATCTGGGTACCGGGCTTAGCGGTCTGCAGTGGGTAGTGAACGCTTATACGTTGGCGTTCGCCAGCCTGTTGCTCAGTGGCGGGACGCTGGGCGACAGGTTAGGGGGACGGCAAGTCTACCTTGCCGGGTTGGCGATCTTTGCCTGCGCTTCAGCCCTTTGCGGGCTGGCGGGGGCATTGCCCGTACTGGTCGCCGCCAGAATATTGCAAGGCGTTGGGGCCGCTTTGCTGGTGCCCAGTTCCTTAACGCTGATTAACGCGGCCTTCCCCGAGGCGAAACAGCGGGCGGGTGCCATCGGCGTATGGGCCGGATGCGGCGGCGTGGCGATGGCAGCGGGGCCGCTGGCCGGCGGCGTGCTGATCCAATTGCTGGGCTGGCGTAGCCTGTTTTGGATCAATATCCCGGTGATTGCGTTGGGAATCGGGCTGACTCTGCGTATTGCGGCCGTTCGCCCGTCACTATCCTTGCGCCAGATGGACTACGCCGGGCAGGGGACGGTGATTGTGGCGTTAGCCACTTCGGTGGCGGTGTTGATTGAGGGAGCGCGGCTTGGTTGGCTCTCCGGCTGGGTGTTGGGCGGTATCGCCGTGGCTGCCTTGAGCTGGCTGATGTTTGTTGCGATAGAGCGACGAAGCCGGCAGCCGATGCTGCCGCCGGCGCTTTTCCGCAGCGCGGTTTTTTCCGCCTTGGCATGGGTTTCGCTGGTTTCTGCGTGGGTGTTTTACGGGGCGTTCTTTCTGCTGAATCTTTATTTTCAAGAGGTACGTGGTTGGTCGCCGCTGCAGTCCGGCCTGGCATTTCTTCCCCTGACCATTATGGTCACGCTGGGCAGCTTTCTTTGCGGCCGTCTGGTTCAGGCGTTTGGTGCGGGGCGGGTAGTTTATTGCAGTTTGCTGCTGTATGCGCTGGGCTTCGGTGGCTTGCTGGCGCTGGCCGAAAGCCCGCCTTACTGGCGTATTGCGTTGTGCTTCCCCTTGCTTGGCCTGGCGGCCGGGATCATTACGCCTGCGGCCACGGCGGCATTGTTGAATGAGGTCGCGAGTGAACGGGCGGGCATTGCCGCCGGCGTGTTCAATGCCGGCAGGCAAAGCGGCTCCGCGTTTGGCGTGGCGATTTTCGGCGCGCTAATGACGGCATTTCATCCGCTGGAAAAGGGGATCCAGTTCGCCGTGTGCGGCGCGATAGGCCTGTCGTTGCTCACGGCTGTTCTATGGGGATTGGCGATCAGGTTTGCCGCGCGTGCAGGAGGCCGGGAAGCGACCGGGCGGTAGTTAAGGTGAATGCTTATGCCAGAAAAGAAAAAACCTGCCATTGGCAGGTTTTTTGCGTTCAGGGACAATCAGGCGAGGTAGCCCAAATGCTCCAGCAGAATATTGATGCCGATACCGATCAACACCACGCCGCCGATGATCTCTGCGCGTTTCCCCAACAGCGGCCCAATAAAGCGGCCAATCATCATACCCAGCGTTGCCATAATCATGGTGGCCATGCCGATGGCCATGGCGGTATGCACAATATTGACCTGCAGGAAGGCCAGGCCAACGCCGATAGCCATGGCATCAAGGCTGGTGGCGATAGCGGTGGCCACCAATAGCCAGAAGCCGTGGCGCTTCACTTTTTCCACTTCGTCCGGTCGGTTTCTGATGCCTTCGACAATCATGCGAGTACCGAGAATAAACAGCAGCGAGAAGGCTACCCAGTGATCCCACTCCATGATGTATTGGCTGGCGAACAGGCCAATCGCCCAGCCGATGATCGGCGTAATGGCTTCGACCACACCGAAGATGAGTCCGGTGCGCAGGGCTTCACGAAAACGGGGTTGATGCAGGCTGGCACCTTTGCCGATCGACGCGGCGAACGCATCCATAGACATGCCAAAAGCGAGAATGAGTGTAGCGGAAAGATTCATGTTAAATAGCCTCGGCCGGGCGGCTCCATATACACGTAACCCACCCCCAACCATACGACGGAGTTACGTGTCTATGGTCTCGCCAACCTTACCTGGCTGCCCGCACCACGTTTCAGAGTTCGAAACGAGTATGTTGATACGGGCGTTTCTGGCGTTTTATTGCCCAGAAACCGGCTACTCCCCAATGACGGCGCAACCATACCATAATATTTCTGACGACGACAACCTTAATTACTTGAGAATATTCTTTTTGGAATTGAGAATTGTTTTCATTAAAGAATTGCAAGAGGGAATATAATGTAGGCTGATGCAACAATGTTGCGTAAATAATAAACGGATAAGCGCTGGGGTTGTTGATTAATTATCCATGTACAGCGCGTGTTATCGGTAGGGGGGAAACTTGATGACTTGTTTATTTATTGATTTTCAACGAAAAAATGATAAATCCTCTCCAGGTCGTCTAATTGTGTAACCTGAATGAGTAACCGGCGCTGTTCCAGGTCGATGACCAGAATGCCATCTTCAGATAAATTCATGGCTTTAATGCGGTTATATTCAATGAAGGTGTTGGCATAAAAGAAACCCTGGGTTTTAAACAGTATCTTGGGCCAGCGAATATAAGAAATGTAGATGGCGATCAGCGCTAAAGAAATAAGCAGGTAAGTGGTCAATATTGCGCCGTTGGTGGTGACGTTTCGGTAAATCAAAATGGCAATCAGGCCGACAAAAATCAGGCAGTCGATCCGGTTGCGGCGTTTTAACTGCACTTTAAGCCGCGTTTTGCCCTTCAGCAGGTTCATGCCGAATTCGTCGTAAATTGCATACAGCAGCATCAGCGCGGTAAAAATCAGTAATACGCCATCGGTCAGTGACATCTTTCAACTCCACAAATAAAAAAACCGGGGGTTTCCCCCCGGCTGCGACTAGCTTTACAGGCCCAGCAGACCAATCCAGTAACCGAAGATGCCGATGGCGAAGAAGCCGATGATAATCCACAGCGCATTCACTTTTCTGCGCAACAGCCACATACAGCCGAAGGTCAGCAGCAGCGGCACCAGACCCGGCATCAACTGATCGAGAATGGTTTGCACCGTGGTCACAGTGGTATGTCCGGTCTGATCGGTGATCTTCGACACCACCAGCGGGATATTCACGTGCGTCCACTTGTTAACCAATGCTCCCATCACAAACAGGCCAAGAATGGACGCGCCTTCCGTCAGTTTTTGCAGGAAGCCGCCGCCCATGTCATTAACGATATCCACCCCTTTGCGGTAACCGTAGGCCACGCCGTAATAGCGGGTCAGCAGGCGCACCAGGTTGAACAAGACAAAGAACAAAATAGGGCCAAGCAGGCTGCCGCTCATGGCAATACCGGCGCCGAGCGCGGCGAATACCGGCCGTACGGTGCCCCAGAAGATCGGGTCGCCCACGCCGGCCAGTGGCCCCATCAAACCGACCTTGATGCCGTTGATGGCCGCATCGTCGATCGGTGCGCCGTTGGCACGTTGTTCTTCCATCGCCATGGTAACGCCAAGCACCGGCGCCGCCACGTAAGGGTGGGTGTTGAAGAATTCCAGGTGACGTTTGATTGCCTGCTTGCGGTCGTCGTTATTTTCCGGGTACAGGCGGCGGATCACCGGCACCATAGAGAAGCAAAAACCCAGCGCCTGCATGCGTTCGAAGTTCCATGAGCCCTGGAACAGGTTCGAGCGCAGGAACACACCGCGAATATCGGCCGGCGTGAGTTTCTTTTGAGCTGTTGTATCAACCATGTCTCTCACCTATTCCTAATCGAGTTCGTTATCGAGATCGTTGGCATTAGCCGGACCAGCCTGTACAACCTGGGACTTGTTGTATTTCGGACTGAGCTGGATATAAAGCACGGCCATCACCACGCCGATGACGCCGAGCGCCACCAGGTTAAAGTTGGTGAAGGCGGCGGTAACGAAGCCGAGGTAGAAGAAGGGCATCAGGTAACCGGCGCGCATCATGTTGATCACCATGGCGTAACCGACCACTACAATCATCCCGCCGGCGATGTTCAGGCCGCTGGTGACGACTTCCGGGATCGAGTTAAGCAGAGCGTGAACGCCTGCGGTGCCCACCGAGATCGCCACGATAACCGCCGGGATGGCGATACGCATCGCCTGCAACAGCAGGGCGGAGATGTGGATCCAGGTGATGGCGCGCAAACTGCCGCGTTCCGCTGCGCTATCTGCCGCGTGCTGGAAGGCCACGGTCAGCGTACGCACTATGATGGTCAGCACTTGCCCGGCCGCCGCCAGCGGTATGGCCAGCGCGATACCGGCGCCGACGCTCTGGCCGCCGGCAATAACCAGAATGGTGGAAATGATGGAAGCCAACGCCGCATCTGGCGCGACCGCGGCACCGATATTCATCCAGCCTAGGGCGATCATCTCCAGCGTACCGCCGATGATGATGCCGGTTTTCATATCACCGAGAATAAAGCCAATCAGGGTACAGGCGACCAGCGGACGGTGGAACTGGAACTCGTCGAGAACGGATCCCATCCCGGCGATACAGGCAACGATAAATATCAGCACAATCTGAAGAGTGGTGATCTCCATTGCACTTCTCCTATGACCAAAGAGCTCTGAGTAAAATAATTATTGGCTTGCGCCATTAATTGAGTTTGTTAATCAGGTCCATCATTTTTAACCGGCTGTCGGACGAGACTTTGCGAACTTCCAGTTCGATACCGCGATCGTTTAATTTCTTAAACGCTTCGATATCCTTTTCGTCGACCGACACGGCGTTGTTGACCTGGGTTTTCCCCTGGCGAAACGCCATGCCGCCGATATTCACCGATTTGATATCCACGCCGGCCTCGACCAGACGCCAAACATCGGTCGGATTCGTGAACAGCAGCATCACGCGGTCACCGGCGTATTTCGGGTTGTTCCATACGCGGATGGCTTTCGCCACGTCGACCACGTGCGCGGTAACGCCCGGCGGGGCCACTTGGGTCAGTAAGGTTTTGCGAACGTGATCGGCGGCAACTTCGTCGCTGATAACGATGATGCGACTGACGTTGGTTTCCTTGGTCCAACGGGTGGCAACCTGGCCGTGGATCAGGCGGTCATCGATGCGCGCCAGGCCGATCTTCATATGGTCATTGGGGCCAAGCGGGGTTTGCGGTGCTGCGGGTTTGGCGGCAGGGGAACTTTGTGGCGCCGCGGGCTTAACACTCTCTTCTTCCGGTTTTTTCAGCGCTTTTACGCCTTCACGGCCGGTTTCCAACGCCAGTGCGACCAATTCGTCGAAGCCTGGGTTATCGTCCCGCGCCATGAACGTTTCCACCAGCATGGGAATGTTAACCCCGGTGACGACCTCATGGTTTTCTTTATCGACGGCAATGCGGCTGGCCGCGTTGAATGGGCTGCCGCCCCAGGTGTCCACCAGAAACAAGACACCACCGCTGGTGTCTAGCTCGCTGATTTTCAGGTTATATTTCTCGATTAACGTTTCGGCGTTTTCACCGGGGACGAAGTCTATAAAAGCGACGTTATCTTGCTCGCCCAATAGCATTTCCGTCGTCTTCAGCAATTGTTCCGCTGCGGTCCCGTGTGTGCCGATGATAATAGCTATTGCCACTCGCTACCTCCTCATTAAACTTCATACCCGTCATCTTTCCAGCCGCAGCATTGTTGGCTGCAACCTGAAAGCCATAGGGTATATGCACGGATTGTGTCGTTCTTGATTTCCTTCCTGGCAGTCACTTCCGCGGTTCAGATACAGGTTCAGATACATTATGGTAGAAAATTAGAAACGCGGGCTTAACATTTCTCGCGCAGTTTCAAAAGCCTGTGCGCGTTAATTCACATTGGCGTCATTTATTTTAGTGAGTGAAAAAATAAATTTTGTGACATTGCTCTGTTATTGAGCGCTCAGATAACTCTTAATCCGGCATTTGCATAATTAAACAACAGAGCTGTTACAAGACGATGCTGAAGGTAAAAAAGCTTCTTTGCCGTAAAAAAAATTCCTGCTAGAGTATTTGCTCTTTCATATTTAGGAGTGAAGGGCCTCAGCCCACCCTATGGACTGTCACCGAAGTTGCTGTTTTTCAAGGTTCCACCCGCCACCTGCTGGCGTAACACAAGTCACACGGCCGTTCGGCCATCCCCCGGTACTGCAATCCCGTTATCTTGCTGTTGTTGTCTGCGCGCTCACTGCGTCAGCATCGTCACGCCTGAGCCACGCTCAGCAATCCTGTCTTTTTTCCGGAGTCTGATATGGAATTTTTAATGGACCCCTCGATTTGGGCTGGGTTACTTACACTGGTGGTATTGGAAATTGTACTGGGTATCGACAACCTGGTGTTTATCGCCATTCTGGCCGATAAACTGCCGCCGAAGCAGCGCGATAAAGCGCGCATACTCGGCCTGTCGCTGGCGCTGTTTATGCGTCTGGGCCTGTTGTCGGTCATTTCCTGGATGGTTACGCTGACTACGCCGCTGTTTAGCGTGGCGGATTTCAGCTTCTCCGGCCGTGATCTGATCCTGCTGTTCGGCGGTGTCTTCCTGTTGTTCAAAGCCACTATGGAACTGCACGAACGGCTGGAAGGGCAGACGCACCAGGATGGCGCCAACCGTGGCTACGCCAAGTTCTGGGCGGTGGTGGTGCAGATTGTGATCCTTGACGCAGTGTTCTCTCTTGATGCGGTGATTACCGCCGTGGGGATGGTGAACGACCTGCCGGTAATGATGACCGCGGTGGTGATCGCCATGGTGGTGATGCTGGTGGCGTCAAAACCGCTGACCAACTTCGTGAATGCCCATCCGACCATAGTGGTGCTGTGCCTGAGCTTCTTGCTGATGATCGGCCTGAGCCTGATTGCCGAAGGCTTTGGCATGCATATTCCTAAAGGTTACCTGTACGCCGCGATTGGCTTCTCGATCTTGATCGAGCTGTTTAACCAGATTGCCCGCCGTAACTTTATCAAACACCAGGCGCACCGCCCGATGCGCGAACGTACCGCAGAGGCGATTATGCGTCTGATGGGGCAACAGCGCGCACAGCAAACGGATGAAGCCGTACCGCAGCCGGTGAACGAAACTTTTGCCGCTGAAGAGCGCTATATGATCAGCGGCGTGCTAACGCTGGCTTCGCGTTCATTGCGCAGCGTAATGACACCGCGCACCGAAATCTCGTGGGTGGATTGCGATCGCTCACGTGAAGAGGTGCGCGAGCAATTGCTGGATACGCCGCACAGCCTGTTCCCGGTTTGCCGTGACTCGCTGGATGAGATTATCGGCGTGGTGCGCGCCAAGGATCTGCTGGTGGCGGTAGAACAGGGTGACGATATCGCCGAGTTTGCCGCACGCACGCCGCCGATAGTGGTGCCGGAAACCATGGACGTGATTAACCTGCTGGCGGTATTGCGTCGTGCCAAGGGGCGTCTGGTGGTGGTGACCAATGAATTTGGCGTGGTACAGGGGCTGGTAACGCCGCTGGACGTGCTGGAGGCCATCGCCGGCGAATTCCCGGACGAAGATGAGACGCCGGATATCGTGGTGGAAGGCGCAAGCTGGCTGGCGAAGGGCGGCACCGACTTGCACTCGCTGGAACAGGCGCTGAACTGCGAAGATTTGGTCAGTCCGACGGCGGATTACGCCACACTGGCGGGGTTCCTGCTCTCTCATTACGGCCAGATGCCGGCTGCGGGGGATGTGGTGGAGCTAAACCAGCTGCGTTTCGAAGTTATTGAAGTATCGGAGTACCGCATCGAGCTGGTGCGTATCACTAAAGTGACGCCTCACGACGAGGAACAGCAGTAACATGACGAGCCGGGGGCATCACGCCTCCGGCTTGTTTTCCCTTTCTTTCTGCCGCTCCTCGCGCGCACTCATCGCTCGCAACTTCGATTCATACTGCTGTAACCACAGCGGAAATACGTTGATTGGCATCGGCTTGGCGAAATAGAAGCCTTGCAGCGCGTTCACGTCGTGTGAACGCAGGTAATCGGCCTGTTCCTCGGTTTCCACGCCTTCCGCCACCAGCTTTAGCTTCAACTTGTGCGCCAGAGTAATGATGGTATCGGTGACGGTGGCGTTGATCGCATCGGTACCGATGGCGGCGGTAAAACCGCGATCGATTTTCAACACGTCAGGGCTGAGTTTTTTCAGGTAACTGAGCGAACTGTGCCCGGTGCCGAAATCATCGATTGCCAGCATGATCCCCATTTCTTTCAGCGTCTTGATTTGCTCATACTGAATTTCAGACAGTGCGGTGCGTTCGGTAAGCTCCAGCATCAACGAGGGCATCGGTTGGGCCGGTAGCCAGATGCGCCGAATGTCGTCGATAAGGGTGACCGCGTTGAAATGCTCTGCGGCGACGTTAATGCTGATGTAAAACGACGGACGTGGCGGGAATAACTGCAGGTTTTCCACCACGGTACCCATCAGGTAGCGGGTCAGGGCGATGATCAGCCCATGTTGCTCAGCGAGGGGAATAAATACGTCCGGCGAGATCCAGCCCTGGCGTTTGTTTTTCCAGCGCAGCAGGGTTTCCACCCCGATGCAGCGGCCCGTTTCCGCGTTGATGATCGGCTGGCAGTAAACGCGGAATTCGCGGTGGGTAATGGCGTGGCCAATATGGTAGGACAGGCTCATGCGGTTGGCGGTGAGCAGGTACACGACATAGGCCGCCAGCAGGCTGATCAGCAATGCCAGCGGAATATGGCGCGGTAGCGCAGCCAGGGCGAGCAGGCTTGCCTGCGGGCCAAACAGCGAGATGGAGAAGGGGTATTGCGTTGATTTTGCGGTATAGAGAAGGCCGGTAGTCAGGGAGTCGCTGCGCAGGATCTCCCGTCGCCCGTATTCCAGGCTGTTGTCACCGACGTTCAGCACCACCCGTTGTGCATAGGGTTCTTGCGGTTCCAGCAGGAAATTGGCCAACAGCTCAATATTGAATACATGCAGCACGCCGTTGCGGTTGTTATCGGCGGTTTGCTGCGTCCACATGATCAGCGTCGGCACCCCTTTGGCGACGGCAAGAGAAGGGCGCAGGGTCAACTTTGTGCTACCGCTTGCCAGGGTGGGCAAGATAGCGTTGAAAACATAGTTACGAGCACCGAACAGGCTGGAACAGTAAATAACCCCGTCGTTGACTAACAACACGGCCCGCAGCGCCTGATTTTGCGCGGCGCGGAAGCGCAGTGTCGGCAGGACGGATTCACAGGATTGTTCCAGCAAGGGCATGGAGCGCTTGGCTTGCTGCTCAGCCGGCGCCAGCAGATTGTTGATTTTGGCGACAGTACGGGTGGCCAGTACCCGTTGGCTTTGTTCAATGGTGCCGAGTTCCTGATAGTAGCGGGTATACAGCGAGAGCAACAGAATAGCCAACCCAACCGCCCCGGCCAGCAGCCAACGGTAATAGCGGTATTTAGTCACGGCAAGTTGGGTCATCAACATCGGTAAATCCTTGTTCGGTAAGCTAGCCAGGAATCCTCGTCAGGCCAAATTGCCATGGAATGATACTCGGCTAATTCTAGCCTGTCGTTATACAAGAGTGATGGTAACCCAGTAAATTATTTAAATTTGGAGAAACAAAGGGCTAAATTGCAGGTTAACCGGTGGATCGACGAGATATTGTAAAATTATTTTTTCGTGACGGCGTCACTTGTGACGAGTAGGGAATTGATTATCAAGATCTTATACAAAGAAAAACCCCGCCGTGAAGGCGGGGTGTGGGGTCAATCGCACTGCACTTTTATTGCCAGGCCGCCGCGCGAGGTTTCGCGGTATTTGGCGTTCATATCTTTGCCGGTTTCGTACATGGTCTCGATCACCTTATCCAGAGAAACGCGTGGTTCACTGGTGCGACGCAACGCCATGCGCGCCGAGTTGATCGCTTTCACGGACGCAATCGCATTACGTTCAATGCAAGGGACCTGAACCTGCCCGGCAACCGGATCGCAGGTCAGACCCAGATTGTGCTCCATGCCGATTTCCGCCGCGATGCAAACTTGCTCCGGGCTGCCACCCAGCAATTCAGCCAGGCCTGCCGCCGCCATAGAGCAGGCGACGCCGACCTCCCCCTGGCAGCCTACTTCGGCGCCAGAGATGGATGCGTTCATTTTGTAGAGTGCGCCGACGGCACCCGCAGCCATAAAGTAGCGGATGTAAATGTCCGGGCTGACGGATTCGATAAAGTGGTCATAGTAGGCCAGTACGGCAGGAACGATGCCGCAAGCGCCGTTGGTTGGCGCTGTGACTACGCGGCCGCCGGCGGCGTTTTCTTCGTTAACCGCCAGCGCGAACATATTGACCCAGTCAATAACGTTCATTGGGTCGCTGGACAGCTTATCGGAGGAAACCAGCAAACGGCGCAGCGCGGAAGCGCGACGCGGTACACGCAGCGGCCCAGGCAGCACGCCCTCGGTGTTCAAACCGCGATCGATACAGGCGCGCATGGTCTGCCAGATGTTGCCGAAATAGGTTTCGATTTCCTGCTTGCTGTGCAGCGCCAGTTCGTTCTGCATCACCATGCCAGATAAAGACAGCCCGGTCTCGCGGCAGTGATCGAGCATTTCACGAGCAAAATTGAACGGGTAAGGAACGGTCAGCTCATGTTCGTCGGCTTTGCCGAAGTTCTCTTCATCGACGATAAAACCGCCACCGATAGAGTAGTAGGTCTTGCTGTAAACTTCTTTATCGCCGGCGAAGGCATGGATCTGCATGCCGTTTTCGTGCAGCGTCAGGTTGTCGCTGCGGAAAACCATGCCGCCGTCGCGCGGGAAATCGACTTCATGCAGGCCGCAGGCCAGCATCAGGCGTTGACGTTGTTCTACATCGCGAATAAAACTCGGGATGCTATCGATATCAACGGTATCCGGCATATTGCCCGCCAGGCCGAGGATGATAGCGATATCGGTATGGTGACCTTTACCGGTCAATGAGAGTGAGCCGTAAACGTCTACAGCTACACGCGTGATAGAAGGCATCAGGCCTTTATTTACCAGATCGTCGACAAACTGTTTGCCGGCTTTCATCGGTCCAACCGTATGAGAGCTGGACGGGCCGATGCCGATCTTAAACATGTCGAAAACGCTAATCACGCTAAAACTCCTTAGAGGCATATTGTTATGGCTGCATCGGTTAAAAACCGCGCAGGGAACAGCGATATTGTAAAAGGCCCGTACGGGTTCGGTTGCCTTTTTCGCATGAAATAAAATAATCCTTGGTGTTGGCTTACTTATTGATTGTCTCTGGCAGGCGGTCAGCCGTGGAACCTTCCGTTGCCCAAACTCAGTTAATGACAATCGCGCCAGCTTCCGTTGCGGGGCGCTGCCGGTTTAATCCCTATATTGATAGTGGTTTATTCCGGACGGCAGTATTTTACAGGTATTTCGTAAGGTTGAAGAGAGGGTTTACAGTTTTTTTAAAACTCTCATGGCCAGAAAGGTAGTTGAAAAAGCAGAGGAATGAAGTGATGCCGATCGCTTTACCCGCGCCTGTTGCGCAGGTAACCGTTTGTCTTGTGATCTGTGTCACGTATCTGGCGTTAAATATTCACTTGCTGCGCCAGCCGGCGAATGATGGCGGCGGTCAATCCCCAGACAAACTGACTCTGATACCAGGAAAGATAAATGCGGTGCGAGTGGCCTGCGCGGTGGATATCCAGCGGATAATAGCGCGATAGCGTCAACGCTTCATGCAGCGGGATCTCAAAGACGTCGGCCACTTCGTCTTCGTTGGCGCTGAATTGCACATCGGGCGAGATCAAGCCGACCACCGGCGTGACCTGGAACCCGGTGCTGCTGTCGAGCGGCGCCAGTTGGCCAAGCACGGTCACCGACTGGGGCGGGATCGCCACTTCTTCCTGCGCTTCACGCAGTGCGGTGATAATCGCCGAGCCATCTTCGGCATCGGTTTTGCCGCCGGGAAATGCCACCTGGCCGGCATGTTTACGCAGTGAGTCGGCGCGGCGGGTGAGTAGCAGAGTGGGTTCGGGGCGGCAGACAATAGGGATCAGCACCGCCGCCGGGCGGGTATTGTGCGAAATCTGCGACGCCTGCGGCAACTGCAGTTGGAAGCGGCTGATAAAAGCGGCAAGCGAGGTCGGGTAAATCGGTTGGCTCACGACGAGGTAACCTCTCCCAATTGCGGCAAGATACGGCCGACCTTATCAAAGGTTTCCTGATATTCCGCTTGCTCCTGGCTGTCGGCCACGATGCCGCCGCCTGCAGAACAGTAAATGCGACCGTTTTCGGTGATTAACGTGCGGATGGTGATATTGGTGTCCATGGTGCCGCAGGCGCTGATATAACCGATGCTGCCGCAGTAGGCATTGCGCCGCTGCGGCTCCAGCTCCTCAATGATTTCCATCGCCCGCACTTTTGGCGCGCCGGTAATGGAGCCACCCGGGAAGCAAGCGCGCAGCAGTTCGGTTGCTGCTGTGCGTTCCGGCAGGATAGCGGTGATGGTGCTGACCAAATGATGGACTGCGGGGAAGGGTTCGACCACGAACAATTCGGGGACGCGCACGCTGCCCGGCTCGGCAACACGGCCGATATCATTACGCAGCAGGTCGACAATCATCAGATTCTCCGCGCGGTCTTTCGCAGAGTGTGCCAATCGCTGCGCCTGCTGCGCATCCTGATCGGCATCGTCCAGCCTCGGCAAGGTGCCTTTGATCGGACGGGTTTGAATGTGCCGGTTCTCCAGCCATAGAAAACGCTCGGGCGAAACGCTCAGTACGGCGTTGTCCGGCAGACGCAAAAAGGCGGAGAAGGGCGCGCGGTTGCTGGCGTTCAGTTGTTGAAAGGCTTGCCATTCATCGCCCTGATAATCTGCTGAAAAGCGCTGCGCCAGATTAATTTGATAGCAATCACCGCTACGCAGGTAATGCTGAATGCGCTGGAACTTTTCGCCGTACTGTTGGCGCGTCATATTGGCCTGCCAGCGGCTGGTCAAGGCAAATGCCTGCTGCGGTTGCGGCCGTTGTGCGTTAAGCCACTGCCAGCGCTGTTCCGTGTCGCCGTAGCTGAGCAACGTCAACGTCTGCCGGTGGTGATCGGCAATCAGCGCCCAGTCATAAATGCCGATCGCCATATCCGGCAGCGCGATATCCGCCTGTGCCCATTGCGGCAGCTTTTCCACTCTGCGCCCCAGGTCGTAACCGAACAGCCCGAGTGCGCCCCCTTGAAACGGCAGGTTGGGATCTGCCGCGGGATGCCACTGTTGTTTTTCCAACTCTTCTTGCAGCAGGCTAAACGGATCTTCTTGCGACTGTCGGTCATCTTCACCGCGGCGAACCTCGGTGATTTGCCCTCGTGTGCTCAGAGTTGTGCAGGGATCTGCGACCAGGATATCAAAACGGTTATGCGAGTGTTCGGCAAAGCCGGAGTGCAGCAACATCGCCCACGGCTGCTGTGCCAGCGGAGCAAAATGCTCCAGCAGGGCGGTACGGGTGTAAGGCAAAGACTTAAGATTCGGTGCGGTTGCGCTCATGGGCCTCAATAAACCTGACTGACGGGAACGGCGGTTTCTGCCCGCTATTCTGCCATATTCGACCGGCGGGTGCATGTTCTGGCGTTGGGCGCCAGAGCACACCTCACATAAACGGTGAGTAAACGATTTTGTAATGAAGCATTTTTTGCGCCATTAGCGACAATTTTATGTGTTAGAAAATAATAATTCAGGCTGAGGTTAAATCAATTTTAATCTGCAGGCGCTGATTGAAAATAAAACAATTTATTGTTTTTATGTTGTTATTGTTTCGGGGGGCATCAAAAATAGTGAGGACCACATGCCTTATTGCCAACACCGTCACAACCGAAATTTTGCTGTCTCGCACTGTCGCGATTTTCACCTTTATCCGCTATCTGCGGGGGAAGGAAAATTAAAGAAAATCCGTTGGAAAAAGACGCGCTTGGGGGCCTGGTTTGATTATTTAACCTCGAGTCGCTTCATTTAACTGTGCACCGTTTTTTTAGAAAATAGAAATATTTATTCGTTACTTTTTGCGAAGAGCTGCCTATGCCCTTAATCCTTAGTGTCATTGTCCCGTTGCATAACGCGGGAGCACTGTTTGAGCCTTTCATGGCGTCGTTGTTGGCTCAGGATGAGCGGCGGCTGGAGGTGATCATCGTTAATGACGGTTCCACCGACGGCTCTGGCGCTATCGCCCACCGCTATGCGCGGCAATACCCGCATATTACCGTGATCGACCAGCCTAATTCCGGCGTTTCCTGCGCACGCAACGCGGGGCTGGCTATTGCGCAGGGAAAATATGTGGCGTTTCCTGATGCGGATGATTTATTGGCGCCTGAAATGTATTCAACGTTAGTGGCCTTGGCCGAACAAGAACAATTAGATGTCATGCAGTGTAACGGCCAACGTTATTTTTCCCGAGAAAACGAACTGCAAGAGATTATTCCGCAAAAGCGACTGGGCGACACCGGCGTTATTAGCGGGGCACAATGGCTAGAGCGGGCGCTGAAAACAAGAAAATTTATTCATGTGGTTTGGTTGGCGGTGTATCGTCTTGATTTTATTAAGCGGCATCAGTTGTATTTCGAACCGGGGTTACATCACCAGGATATTCCCTGGACCACCGAGGTGATGTTTAATGCGCAGCGGGTCAAGTACCTCAGCAAAGCGTTGTACCGGCAACGGGTGCACGATCAATCCATCAGCAATCGCCGCCGCACCGGCAAGGCGAACGTGGAATACCAGCGACACTATATGAAAATAGTGGAAATGCTAGTGGTGCTTAACCAACGCTATGCCAGCAAAATGGTTATTCGACCGGCTTTTCACTGGCAGATCGCCCGCGAGGCGTTGGGTATTTGCCACAGTATTCGGCGGGAGCCTGAGCCGGCGGCGCAGTGCCAAATCACCGCTGAGTTTTATCAGCGTGGTATTGATAGAACGATGGCGGCTAACGCACGCGGCCTCAAGCAGATCTGGCACGTTACGTTGTGGTTGCATCGTCTGAAGCAGTGGCGGGATTGCGATCATTGCTCGCAGCCCGCCGCCGAATAACAGGCGTTGGGATCCGCCGGTTTAAGGCGTATAATCCCCCTCCATTTTGCCGGAGAGAAACACATGCTTGCAGGTATGCCGTCATTGAGTCACCAAGAGCAGCAGGACGCTGCGGACCGTATCCATCTGTTGATGGAACAAGGCATGAGCAGTGGTGAAGCCATCGCGCGCGTCGCGCAGGAAATCCGCGAAAAACACCAGGGCGACCAGGTTAGCGTTCTGTTTGATGATGAAGACGAAGACGAAGACTATCAGGAAAGGCCGGACGAACAGGCTGACGACGATTCGGAAGAAGACGAAAACTATTGATGTTGCAGGGGCCGGCAAGCCGGCCCCAACGTTTTATCCTTCAATCACTACCGCAGCGGCAGCCTGCTTGGCTAACGCCACCGCCTCTTCCACATTTTCCGCCGTTGCCAGCGCCACGCCCATCCTGCGTTGCCCGTTAATTTCCGGTTTGCCGAACAGGCGCAACTGATTGTGGCCGCTCAATGCGCGTTCCAAACCGCTGAAGCGCAGATCGCTGCTGGTCATTTGCGGCAGGATCACCGCCGAGGCCGAAGGCCCGAACTGGCGAATGGCGCCAATGGGCAGGCCAAGGAAGGCGCGAACGTGCAGGGCGAATTCGGACAGATCCTGCGAGATCAGCGTTACCATGCCGGTATCGTGCGGGCGCGGTGAC
Organism: Serratia sp. 22264; assembly: GCF_052045345.1. NCBI lineage: Bacteria > Pseudomonadati > Pseudomonadota > Gammaproteobacteria > Enterobacterales > Yersiniaceae > Serratia > Serratia sp. 22264. Next base: position 1,767,792 of record NZ_JBQEOY010000001.1, on the reverse strand, counting down.
ACCTCGCTGAAGATCACCTCATCGCCGCAGACGAACAATTCAACGCCGAACAGACCAAATCCGCCCAATGCCTGCACCACGTTTTGCGCGATCTCCTGCGCGCGGTTCAGCGCCAGTTCGCTCATCCGTTGCGGTTGCCACGACTCACGGTAATCACCGTCTTCTTGACGGTGGCCTATTGGCGCGCAGAAATGGACACCGTCGATCGCGCTGATGGTCAGCAGAGTAATTTCAAAATCAAACTTCACCAGCCCTTCGACAATCACTCGGCCGCCGCCGGCGCGGCCGCCCTGTTGGGCGTAATCCCAGGCGGTTTTCAGCTGTTCCGGGCTGCGGATCAGGCTCTGGCCTTTACCGGAGGAGCTCATGACCGGTTTGATAATGCACGGATAGCCAATTTCGGCGACGGCCTGCCGGAAGGCTTCTTCACCGTCGGCGAAGCGGTAACTGGAGGTTGGCAGGCCCAGGGTTTCTGCGGCCAGGCGGCGGATGCCTTCGCGGTTCATGGTCAGGCGAGTCGCTTCGGCACAGGGCACTACGCGGTGCCCTTGTTGCTCCAACTCAACCAGCATGCTGGTGGCGATGGCTTCGATCTCCGGCACGATGTAATCGGGACGTTCCTGTTCAATCAGGGCTTTCAGCGCGTTGCCGTCCAGCATGTTGATGACGTGGCTGCGGTGCGCCACGTGCATGGCCGGGGCGTCCGCATAGCGGTCTACGGCAATCACTTCCAGTCCTAAACGCTGGCATTCGATGGCAACTTCTTTACCCAGCTCGCCGGAGCCGAGCAGCATAACGCGAGTGGCGGACGGGCGCAGGGCGGTTCCAATAGTTAACATAGTCTCGTACCTGGATCTGTGGATTTAAGGCGGTCTGATAACGGGTGTGCAGTATATACGAAAACGTTTGCGCGTGCAGGCGGGGGATAGAGTTGGCGATGTTATTGCCAAATAAATGCATCCGGCGGCTTTTTTTATGCGTGAAATCCGTAATCCCTACTATCTCTGTTATCATCTGCGGTTGATTCGGCGCCAGCCCGTGGGCGCGCCGCCATTCCATTTGCCATATAAGAGTTATCGCCGTGAGCACAGTATCTTTTTCTTCCCTGCCGCTGCCAGCCGAACAGTTGGCCAACCTCAACGAACTGGGGTATGCCGAAATGACGCCGGTGCAGGCCGCCGCGTTGCCCGCCATCCTGAAAGGGCAGGACGTACGAGCCAAAGCAAAAACCGGCAGCGGTAAAACGGCTGCGTTCGGCATCGGCCTGCTGGATAAAATCAATGTTTCCCAGGTGGCGGCGCAGGCGTTGATCTTGTGCCCGACGCGCGAGCTGGCTGACCAGGTAAGCAAAGAGTTGCGTCGTCTGGCGCGCTTTACCCAGAACATCAAAATCCTGACCCTGTGCGGCGGCCAACCTATGGGGCCACAGCTCGATTCGCTGGTGCATGCGCCGCATATCGTGGTGGGCACGCCGGGGCGTATTCAGGAGCATCTGCGCAAGAAAACGCTGGTGCTGGATGAACTGAAAGTACTGGTGCTGGACGAAGCCGATCGCATGCTGGACATGGGCTTTGCCGATGACATCGACGATGTGATCAGTTACACCCCGCCGCAGCGCCAGACTCTGTTGTTCTCCGCGACCTATCCGAGCGGCATCGAGCGCATCAGCGCCCGAGTGCAGCGTGATCCCTTGAATGTGGAAGTGGACGATGGCGACGATCAGACCTCCATTGAACAACGCTTCTACGAAACCACCCGCGATCAGCGTCCGGCGGTGCTGGTATCCGCCATCCGCCATTACCAACCTTCTTCCTGCGTGGTGTTCTGCAACACCAAGCGCGATTGCCAGAGCGTATATGAAGCGTTGGAAGCCCGTGGCATCAGTGTATCGGCGTTGCACGGCGATCTGGAACAGCGCGATCGCGATCAGGTGCTGGTGCGTTTTGCCAACCGCAGTTGCCGGGTGCTGGTAGCGACCGACGTTGCTGCTCGCGGGCTGGATATCAAAGAGCTGGAGCTGGTCGTCAACTATGAGCTGGCGTTCGATCCGGAAGTACACGTACACCGTATTGGCCGTACCGGCCGCGCGGGCCTGAACGGCCTGGCGATCAGCCTGTGTACGCCGCAGGAGATGGAACGTGCGCATGCGATTGAAGAGTACCAGCGCAAGGCGGTCAACTGGGCGCCGGTATCTGAACTGAGCGGCGCTTCCAATACCACGCTGGAGGCCGAAATGGTCACCCTGTGCATCGACGGCGGGCGCAAAGCCAAAATTCGCCCTGGCGACATTCTCGGTGCCTTGACCGGCGACGCCGGATTGACGGCCGCTGAAGTGGGCAAAATCGACATGTTCCCGGTACACGCCTATGTGGCGATCCGCAAGGCCAGTGCTCGCAAGGCGCTGCAACAGCTTCAGCAGGGCAAAATCAAAGGCAAGAACTGCAAGGTGCGGTTGTTGAAATAATTCGCGTCAGGGGTGCGCCTTGCATCCCTGCGTAAAATCACCTTATACTGTATAAAAATACAGTATTCTAACCTTTGAGGAATGCACACATGGCCGTTGAAGTAAAATATGTGGTGGTGAGAAACGGTGAGGAAAAGATGACTTTCGCAACCAAGAAAGAAGCCGATGCTTACGACAAAATGCTGGACCTGGCGGACAGCCTGGGTGAATGGCTGCAGCAGGCGCCTCTGAACCTGGATGACGAGCAGCGTGAAGGGCTGAGCTTCTTCCTGGCGGAGCATAAAGACGCGCTGGGGCAGATTCTGCGTGGCGCCGCGCCGGCGGAAGCGCCGAAGAAACCGACCAAAGTGAAAACGGAAAAATCCGTCGCTACCTCAAAAGAGGGATCTGCGTCAGAAAAGCAGGCAGCATAATGACTTATGTTGCGGCAATGTGATGAAAAAGGATCTAGAATGACGCGTGGAATAACTTTCTTCAGTCGCTTTGAGCAAGACATTTTGGCCGGGCTCAAAACCATTACTCTCCGGGACGCCAGTGAATCCCACTTTCAGCCCGGTGAGGTATTGCGCGTTAGCCGTAATGAAGACGACGTATTTTTCTGCTTTATTGAAGTGCTGTCAGTCACGCCGGTTCGCCTGGATGCGCTAACCGAACAGCATGCCAAACAAGAAAATATGTCGCTCAGCGAGCTGAAGCAGGTGATCAAGGAAATCTATCCGGGGTTGGATGAGCTGTTTGTCATCAGCTTTGTAAAACGCTGATCCTTTGCCAGACCTGTTGTGAGCCAGGGGGCAAATACCCATGGATAGTGTCAATCACAACTGGAGGGCATATGAAAAGAACGGGACTGAGTGTGGCCGTAGCGCTGTTGGCCATGGCGGGTTTGACGACGGCGGTACAGGCACAAGAGCAACGCGCGGCCAAAGTGGCGCAATGCACCGGTCTGCAACCTGCAGACGTTGCCGCTCAGGTAAAACGCGATTATCTGCAGAACCGCATCACGCGCTGGGCATCGGATAAAAAGTTGCTGGGCACAGCCACCCCGATAGCCTGGATCAGCCCGGAAGCCATCACCGGCAAGGACGCGATCTGGCAGGTGCCGTTGACGGTACGGGGCACCAAGCAGGATAAAACCTATAACGTTACCCTTAACTGCAACACGGGTGAAATCAGCTACAGCGAACCGCAGTAACGCCACTGCTTTCAGGGTATCGCCTGCCTGAAAAATAATAAACCCGCCTTGTCAGCGGGTTTTTTAGTTTTAGCGGTTGCCTTAGTCAGTGAACGGAATAACCAGTTCGCCGGGCTTCACTTCCAGCCCTTTTGCCAGCTTTTTCGCCAGCGCTTCTGTCTTGCTGTTATCCGGGTTCAACACGTAGGCCGGTTTTTGATCGAAGTAGGATTTCAGCGACTGATTCAGGTAAGGGGTCAGGGCTTTCATCACCGTCTGCATTTTCTCCGGCTGCACACTGTAGTCGGTCAACTCCATGTCTTTCAGGAATACCGCACCTTGTTCACGGTCATAGACCGGCTGCGCTTTCAGCGTCAGTTTCAGGTCCGCAGTCTGCGGGCCGAGGATTGAGCTGATATTCACCTTGGCATCGCCGGAAAGGGTGACCTTACCCGGTTCACTGCGGCCAATCTGGCTTTTTAACTGGGTCAGCACAATATTGGCATCCAACAGCCCCGGTACGCCGATTTGCTTCTGATAATCGTTGTGCTTTTGCAGGTAATCGTTCACCTCTTGCTCGCTGAGCGTGTATTGGGTGAGTTGATTACAACCGGCCAATACGCCGGCGAACAGCAGGGCGGCTGCGCCCATCAGAATTTTCTTCATTTGTGCCTCATAGCTACTGCCAACAACATGCTGCAGATAATTGATTTGTCATTATAAACGGCCACCGCCTGTGAGGGAAATCGCTGACGCTGGCAAACGAAATGATAGTGCGCGTGAAAGACGGCATCACCTATCGGATAACGCTGAAACTGCTCAGCGCCGCAGACGCAGCGCCAGCAACAGCACGCCGCCCAGGCAGGCAAGCCCACCCAACGCAGGAAACAGCGGAATGCCCCAAAGCCGCGGCGAAGCGTGCATCAGATAAGGCGCCAGCCCCAGCGCGAAGGCTGAGGTGACAATGGCGATGGCCAGCGTGACAGCAGCTCTCTCCAGCGCTTTGCCCAATTGATCGATATTCTTGACGTTGATGTCGGCACCGATTTGCCCGCGCTTCAAACGGCGCATCAGCAGCCGCAGGGTTTGCGGGATCTCTTCACCGGCATCCAGCGCTTCTGCACCTAACGCCAGCATGCGTCGATGTACCGCATCGGGGGAATAACGCTGCAACATCACCTGCTGCAGCAGGGGTTTCAACGTGGCGATAATATCAAAGTTGGGATCGAGCCGATGCAGCACGCCGTCAGCGGTAATCAGCGCCTTGAACAGCAGCACCAGGTCCGGCGGCATCGCTAACTGATGCTCACGTGCCATCACCAGCAGATCGGTCAACGCCTTGCCTAACGTCAGGGTGGAAGACGCCTGCTTATCGAGGAAGTTCTGCGCCGCCAACTCCAGATCCAACAGATCAAGCGGATCGCTGTCCGACCAGGCAATCAGGGTATTGACGATGCCGCCGGATTCGCGTTCAGCGATGGCTTGCAATAGAAGTAACAGTTGGTTGCGACGTCGTTCGGAAAGCTGCCCCACCATACCGAAATCGATAAAACCGACGCGGTTACCCGCTAACGCCATGACGTTGCCGGGATGAGGATCGGCGTGGTAAAGGCGATGCTCCAGCACCATTTTCATAAAGGCTTGTGCGCCGCGCTGGGCCAGCAACGGGCCGTCAAAGCCGGCAGTTGCCAACTGTTGCGGGTTTTCCGGCGCGGTGCCAGGCAAGAATTCCTGGACCAACAGCCGTTTTGACGACCATTGCCAGTAAATTTTCGGAATTACTACCTCAGGATGCTGGGTAAAGCATTCGGCGATACGTTCGCAGTTATTGCCTTCATGGGTCAGGTCCAGCTCGTGATTGAGCGCGGTCGCCAACGCACGCACCATCTGGCGCGGGCGGTAACGGGCCAGCGCGGGGCTTTGTTGCTCTACGGTCTCCGCCAGATAAGTCAGCAGGCGCAGATCGGCGTGAATGGTTTTCGCAAGGCTTGGTCGCAGCACCTTGATCACCACCGCTTCACCGCTATGCAGGCGTGCCCGGTAAATTTGCGCCATTGAGGCGGCGGCCAGCGGCGTGCTGTCGAACTCGGCAAACAGGCTGTGCGGATCGCTGCCCAGATCGGCCGTGATTTGCGCTGCCAGCTCGCTCCATGGCAGGGTAGACGCCTGACTGTGCAAGCGATCGAGCTCGTCGGTCCAACTTGAGTCAAGCAGGTCCGAACGGGTAGCCAGAATTTGACCGAATTTGACAAAGGTCGGGCCCAGCGCCTCCAGCGCGGTGCGCAAACGCTCCGGCAGGGTTTGATTGTCTTGTTGAACATTGCCGCTTTCGGCTCCGCTCAGCAGGGAGCCCAGGCCCAGCAGACGAATGATATCCTGCAATCCGTAGCGAATTAACACCGAGGAAATTTCTTTCAGTCGCACCCGATCACGGGCGGTGACCAACACCATTTTTAACATAGGCGCGCTATATCCTTATTGCGAGAGGTTTCACTGTTCCATATCGAGCAGCAGTGGAACATCGCTGAGTTGCGCCATACGGTTGCGGTAGGCCTCCACGTTTTCCGGCAGCGTAACCCCGGCGACGATCGACAGAGAACGCAGCAGCGGAAACAGCTGAATGTCATCTTCCGACAGCGAGCCATTCACTGCATCGGAGGTGACGATCAGGCTGGAAAGCGCCTGGAGATCGGTTTCCAGCTCAGCAATGAGATCGGCGCTGTTGGCCAGGTGCTCGGAAAAATCACCTATTGAAGCCTGCTTCTTGTGGGTAAAGTATTGGCGCGCGCTGTCAGTGGCGAACTCTTCGAAATCGGCGTTGGCGATGCGCGGCAACAGTAATTTTGCGGAGTAACCGCCGACCCGTTGCAACCAGTCGGCGATCGCCGGGTTGGTCTTGCCGGTCAGTAGCGGCCGGCCATCGAGATTATCGACATAGCGCACGATATCCATGCTTTCCGGCAGGTAGCTGCCATCGTCTTTTTGCAGAATGGGCGCCATTTTCTTGCCAATCATGCTGATGGGCGTAGCTTCATCATCGCTTAGCAAGGTGACAAGGCGGACGGGCAGGTTCTTCAGGCCGAAAATCATGCGGGCTTTAACGCAGAATGGGCAATGATCGTAGATAAACAGTTTCATGCTTGCTCCGGTTTTAGGTTTGAACAGCAATAGTTATCACAGCATACTGAGGCTGTCGCGAAGAGTTGTGTTGGAAGGTGCGTTATTGTCGCGTGGCCCGCGCATTACACGCGGGCCAGGGCAGAGATTATTTTTTTGCGGGCACGGAATTGATGACGTCTATCAGGTGCGTACGCGCCTCTTCCAAATCGATTTTATCGCGGTCGTTGGCGGCGTTGACTATTTGCAACTGTTTGATGATGTCACTCTTCAGCGTCGCATTTTCAGCAATGATGTGGGCCAGCGCTTTTTCTACCAACGTTGAGCGCGCGTAGATCATGCGCAGGTTCAGTACCATGTGTTCCAACAGTTGCGGTAATTTATCTTCGTCATTCATCGCCAACTTCTCCCGTTTATGTTTTTACTATCAGGATAGCAGCTCTGGGAAATTCGGCTGATTTTCTGGCAACTTACAAAAGAAACTCAGCCACCGCGCAGGATCGCCGGTGCGGCAGTGCGCGGATTGAACTGCCAGTACAGCGCTAACAGTGTCGTAAAACCCACGATACCTAGCAGGATCCACGGCAGTTCGGGCATGTTCAGCGTCCGGCCGGTGTCGTACATCCAACCGCCGCCGGTGTAACCGATCGCACCGCCCAAAGCCAGCCCCAGGCGGCTGAATCCCATGTAACTGCCGCGTGCGCGCGGATCCGCCAGCGAGGCGCTGAGGGTTTCCCGCGCAGGTTCGGCGATGATGGAGCCTAGGTAGAAACAGCAGATCAGAGAGAAAACGCCTTGCAGGCTGGTCGCCAGGCCGACGGGCAACAGGCTGAGGGTCATCAGCAGCAGGCCCGCCATCAGCCGTTGTTCCAGGCGAAAACGTTTTTCGCTCCAGCGCGCCAGCGGGTAGAGCAGTGACAGCGATAGCGCGGCTTCAATGGCATACATCCATTTTACCGCTGCCGGCGAGCCGGCGATTTCATTGACCACGATAGGCAGCATCAGCATTACCTGAACCGACAGCATGTAGTAGCCGGTCAGCGTCAGCACATAAGTCAGGAAACGCCGGTCGCGCAGCACGCGCATCATGCCTTCTTTCATCGGGGCGCGAACGGTGGAAATACGGTAAGCCGGCAACAACCAGGCGTTCCAGCCTGCCGCCAGCACGAAAATGGCTGCGCCAACCCAGCAGACAAAGTGGAAGTCATATTGCAGCAGCCAACTGCCGATCAGGGCGCCAATCACCGCACCGGCGCTGTCTTGCATCATCAGCAGAGAATAAAAACGGCCGCGCTCATGCGGGCGGGTGAGCTTAATCACCAGTGCGGTGCGCGGTGGATCAAACAAGGTGCCGCCGAGTGCGGAAAGGGCGCAAGAGAACCACAACAGCCAGGGTTCATCGGCCATCGCCATGGTGGCGAAGCCTGCCGCGCGCATCAGCATGCCGGTGACGATCATCGGTTTGGCGCCGAACCGGTCGGCGATTGCGCCGCCGAAGATCCCCAATCCCTGCTGAATCAACTGCCGTAAGCCCAGAGCGACGCCCACCACTACCGCAGCCCAACCGAGTTGATCGACAAAGCGGATCGAAATAAGCGGGAAGACCACAAAGAAACCCAAAACCACTAACAGATTATCGAGTAACAGGAAATATTTACCCAAGCTCCGAGCCTGCGATACCAGAGACATGCTTCACCACGAGCAATTAAGAGGGAGAGGAGTGCGACCCGTCTAGTTTGTACCCAATCTCCGTCTACCGATAGGGGCCAGGTAGATAATATTTTTTTATCGTCAATACGTTACCTGCGCGACAAAACCGCACGAAAATAGCCGTAAAATGACTAATCGCTTATTTACTGAGCTGTCGGGATTTTACCTCCGGGGCAGGCTACGGTTATATTAAATGAGGGTAAGTGCGGTTCTGCGCCGGTCGTTGAAAAATAATGGCTCAGGATATGATCGTTACGGGATTATTATCCGGACGCGCCCCAATAAATACTTCTTATCGAACCGTTCTGACCGCGGGGGAAATGATGTTTGGCTACCGCTCTGCATCACCAAAAGTACGTCTCATCACCGACCGACAGGTCGTGCGTTTAGTCCATGAACGCGATGCCTATCGTCTGGCGGAATACTATGCCGAGAACCGGGCTTTCCTGAAACCCTGGGAGCCGGTGCGGGATGAAAGCCATTGTTACCCTTCCGGCTGGCAGGCGCGGCTTGGGATGATCACTGAAATGCAAAAGCAGGGCAGCGCGTACTATTTTATCCTGCTCGATCCGGAAGAAAATGAAGTGCGGGGCGTGGCTAACTTCAGCAACGTGCTGCGCGGTTCGTTTTATGCCTGTTTCCTTGGCTATTCGTTGGCTGAAAAATGGCAGGGGCAGGGCCTGATGTATGAAGCGCTGCAGTCGGCGCTCCGCTACATGCTGCGTCAGCAGCGCATGCACCGTATTATGGCCAACTATATGCCGCACAATCAACGCAGCGGCGCGTTGCTCGCTCGTCTGGGATTTGAACGTGAAGGTTATGCCAAGGATTATCTGCTGATCGACGGGCAGTGGCAGGATCACGTCCTGACGGCATTCACCAATAAAGAATGGCTACCGCCACGCTGAGGCCAAATAATAATGAAATACGAATTAAGCGCTAAAGAAGCCAGAGTGATTGGCTGCCTGCTGGAAAAACAGGTCACCACTCCGGATCAGTATCCTCTCTCCCTGAACGGCATCGCCTTGGCGTGCAACCAGAAAACCAACCGCGAACCTGTGATGGATCTGACGGAAAGCGAAGTGCAGCAGGTTCTCGACCTGCTGCTGAAAAAACATTTTATCCGTACTCTGAGCGGTTTCGGTAACCGGGTGGTCAAGTATGAACACCGCTTTTGCAATTCTGAGTTCGGCCAACTGAAGCTGTCTGCCGCCGAGCTGGCGGTGATAGCCACGCTATTGCTGCGCGGGGCGCAAACCCCCGGTGAACTGCGTACCCGTACCAATCGCATGCATGAATTCAGCGATGTCTCTGAAGTGGAGCAGGTACTGCAGCAATTAAGCGCCCGGGAGGATGGCCCGTTTGTCGTGCGTTTGGCGCGGGAGCCGGGCAAGCGAGAAAGCCGTTTTATGCATCTGTTCAGCGGCCAGATTGATGAGTCGACGGCGGAGGTTGCGCAGATTGACGATGCGGATTTGAGTGAACGCGTCAGCGTGCTGGAAAGCGAAGTCGCAGAATTGAAACGGCAGTTGCAGACGTTACTGGCCGGGGGGCAGCATGACTAAGTTACGCGTTGGTGTGGTAGGGCTGGGTGGTATCGCGCAAAAAGCCTACTTGCCCATCCTTTCACAGGCAGCGGATTGGACGTTGGTCGGCGGTTTTTCCCCTAATCAGCAAAAAGCGCAGCCGATATGCGACAGTTATCGCATGGCCTGCTTTTCCAGCCTGGATAGCCTGGCGCAGCAGTGTGACGCGGTATTTGTTCACAGCAGCACAGCCAGCCATTTTCAGGTGATAAGCGAACTGTTGCGCCATGGCGTGCATGTTTATGTCGATAAACCGCTGGCGGAGACCGTGGAGCAGGGCGAACGGCTGATCGCACTGGCTGAGAAGCAGGGCAAAACGTTGATGGTGGGTTTTAACCGCCGTTTCTCCCCCTTGTATCTTCAGTTGAAACAGGAAATGCAACGGCCGGCGTCGATTCGCATGGATAAGCACCGTGCCGACAGCGTAGGGCCAAACGGCCTGCGCTTTACCCTGTTGGATGATTATTTGCACGTGGTCGATACCGCGCTGTGGCTGGGGGGAAGTGCGGGGCACCTACTCAGCGGCCACCTGCGCGCCACAGACGCCGGTGAACTGCTGTACGCCGAACACCATTTTGCCTGCGGCGAAACGCTGGTGACGACCAGTATGCATCGTCGGGCCGGCAGCCAGCGTGAAAGCGTGCAGGCGGTGGCCGAGGGGGCGGTGTATCAGGTGAACGATATGCGGCAATGGTTGCGGGAAGATCCGCAGGGCGTACTGGAGCATCCGGCACCGGGTTGGCAGACCACGCTGGCGCAGCGAGGTTTCGATGGCGCTATCCGGCACTTTATCGCGTCTGTCAGCAACCAGACCGTGCCGGAAACGGCCGGGGAACAGGCTATCGCCGCGCAACGGGTGATCGAACGGCTGCTGCAGGATGCCGGTTTGTAAGGAGATGCCCCCGCGTGAGGCGCATGCGCTATTGCGGGATGTGCCTATAACTCTATGTAACATATGGCGGTAGCTATTCTGCTGTGGATGCGTAAACTTATCCGCTAGTTTTACGGACGCCTGCTGATGCAGGCGTCGACATTTACGGGACACATCAGACAACCACATGAACCTACTAAAATCACTGGCCGCCGTGAGCTCTATGACGATGTTTTCACGGGTGCTGGGCTTTGCCCGTGACGCCATAGTGGCGCGCGTGTTTGGTGCCGGCATGGCGACGGATGCCTTCTTCGTGGCGTTCAAACTGCCCAACCTGCTGCGCCGTATTTTTGCCGAAGGCGCATTTTCTCAGGCCTTTGTGCCGATCCTGGCCGAATATAAAACCCAGCAGGGTGAGGAGGCGACTCGTACCTTCATCGCCTACGTTTCCGGCTTGCTCACACTGGTGCTGGCGGTGGTCACCGTCTTGGGGATGCTGGCTGCCCCTTGGGTGATCTACATTACCGCGCCGGGCTTCGCTGATTCGCCGGACAAGTTCGCGCTGACGTCGTCGCTGCTGCGTATCACTTTCCCTTATATCCTGCTGATTTCACTGGCTTCGCTGGTGGGATCGATCCTCAATACCTGGAACCGTTTTTCTATCCCGGCCTTTGCGCCGACGTTGTTGAACGTCAGCATGATCGGCTTTGCGCTGTTTGCCGCACCTTATTTCAACCCACCGGTGCTGGCGTTGGCCTGGGCGGTGGTTGTGGGAGGCGTACTGCAACTGGGCTACCAGCTTCCGCATCTGAAAAAGATCGGTATGTTGGTCTTGCCGCGCCTCAAGCTGGGCGATGCCGGCGTATGGCGTGTGATGCGGCAGATGGGGCCGGCGATCTTTGGCGTTTCGGTAAGCCAGATCTCGCTGATTATCAATACCATTTTCGCCTCGTTCCTGGTCTCGGGCTCGGTATCCTGGATGTACTATGCCGATCGTCTGATGGAGTTTCCTTCCGGCGTGCTGGGCGTGGCGTTGGGCACCATTCTGCTGCCGTCGCTGGCCAGGAGTTTTTCCAGCGGTAACCACGATGAGTATTCGCGCCTGATGGACTGGGGGCTGCGTTTGTGCTTCCTGCTGGCGCTGCCGAGCGCTATCGCGCTGGGGATATTGGCGAAACCCCTGACCGTATCGCTGTTCCAGTACGGCAAGTTCAGCGCTTTCGACGCGGCCATGACCCAGCGTGCGCTGGTGGCGTACTCGATAGGTTTGATGGGGTTGATCGTGGTGAAGGTACTGGCGCCGGGCTTCTATTCGCGGCAGGACATCAAAACACCGGTAAAAATCGCCATTATCACGCTGGTCATGACGCAGGTGATGAATCTGATGTTTATTGGCCCGCTAAAGCATGCCGGCCTTTCGCTGTCGATTGGGCTGGGAGCTTGCCTTAACGCTTCGCTGCTGTACTGGCAGTTGCGTAAACAGAAGATTTTCCACCCGCAGCCTGGTTGGGCAACGTTCCTCACCAAACTGGTGATTGCGGTAATCGTGATGTCAGTGGTATTGGTTGGCGTAATGTGGCTGATGCCGGCATGGGATCAGGGCAATATGCTGGAGCGCCTGCTGCGACTGGCGGTAGTCGTGGTGGCCGGCGTGATCGCCTATTTTGGCGTGTTGGCCGGATTGGGCTTCCGCCCACGGGACTTCGCGCGCCGGGTGGCATAAACGGGAATTCCCGGTCGCCATTGCATAAAAAAGGGTCGCCTCGGCGACCCTTTTTCGTATTCAGACGTTGGCTTACATGCGTTCGACGGTGTCGATACCCAGCGTATCCAGACCGGTTTTCAGCGTTCTGGCGGTCAGCAATGCCAGTTTCAGGCGGCTTTGACGCGCTTCCTCACTGTCTGCATTCAGGATTTGGCAATGTTCGTAGAAGCCGGAGAACAGGCCTGCCAGGTCGTACAGGTAAGTACACATCACGTGCGGAGTGCCGTCGCGTGCCACCGTGGTGATAACTTCTTCGAATTGCAGCAGGCGGGTCGCCAGCGCAATCTCACGCTCTTCGGTCATTACCAGCGGCAGGGTCAGGCTGTTCTCATCGAGACCGGCACGCTTGAATACCGAGGCCACGCGGGTATAGGCATACTGCATATAAGGAGCGGTGTTGCCCTCAAATGCCAGCATGTTGTCCCAGTCAAAGATATAGTCGGTCGTACGGCTTTTTGACAGATCGGCGTATTTGACCGCGCCGATACCGACGACATTTGCCAGGTGCTGCATTTCTTCTGCCGGCATATCCGGGTTTTTCTCGGCAATCAGTTTGCCGGCGCGATCGATAGCTTCATCCAGCAGATCGGACAGCCTCACCGTACCGCCCGCACGGGTTTTGAACGGCTTGCCGTCTTTGCCCAGCATCATGCCGAACATATGGTGTTCCAGCGAGAGCGAATCCGGGATGTAACCGGCTTTACGCACGATGGTCCATGCCTGCATTAGATGCTGGTGCTGGCGGGAGTCGATGTAATAGAGCACGCGGTCAGCACCCAGCGTTTCGTAACGGTATTTGGCGCAGGCGATATCGGTGGTGGTGTACAGGTAGCCGCCATCTTTCTTCTGGATGATGACACCCATAGGTTCGCCGTCTTTATTCTGGTATTCGTCGAGAAACACCACGGTGGCGCCTTCGCTTTCTACCGCCAGCCCCTTGGCTTTCAGATCGGCGACGATTTCCGGCAGCATCGCGTTATACAGGCTCTCGCCCATGACGTCGTCTTCGGTCAGGGTGACATTCAGGCGGTTATAGGTGAGCTGGTTTTGCGCCATGGTGATGTCGACCAGCTTACGCCACATCTTCAGGCAGTATTGATCGCCGCCCTGCAATTTCACCACGTAGGCGCGGGCGCGTTCGGCGAACTCCGCATCTTCGTCGTAGTGTTTCTTCGCTTCACGATAGAACTGTTCCAGATCGGACAGGCCCATGTCGCTGGCATTTTCATTCTGCATTTTTTCCAGGTAGGCAATCAGCATGCCGAACTGGGTGCCCCAATCGCCGACGTGGTTGGCGCGGATCACTTTGTGGCCCAGGAATTCCTGGGTGCGCGCGGCGGCGTCGCCGATAATGGTCGAACGCAAGTGACCGACGTGCATCTCTTTCGCCACGTTGGGCGCGGAGTAGTCGATGACGATGGTTTGTTGTTTAACCGGTGCAATGCCAAGCTTCGGCGCATTCAGCACCTGATCAACCTGTTGCGCAACCCATTCGCCGTTCAGGAAGATATTGATAAAGCCGGGGCCGGCGATTTCTACTTTGCTGGCGATGTCGCCGAGATCAAGCAGCTGGACCACTTTTTCCGCCAACTGGCGTGGTGGCATGCCGAGTTTCTTGGCTACGGACATCACTCCGTTGGCCTGATAGTCGCCAAATTGTGCTTTTGCTGACTGACGGACCTGTGCTTCGCAATCGGCTGGCGCGCCTGCGGCAATCAGCGCCTGGCTGACCTTATCTGAAAGAAGAACCTGAATATTCACCGGGTTACCTTAATGACGAACGAGGGGCCGTATGCCATGCCCCTGTGGGATTCAAAGGTGGTTTTCTGGCTGCGCGTCGAGACGGCAGCCCACCACAAAACAGCCTGTAATTGTAACCGATCTGATGTGTTACGTCAGCAGTTGGCGCCGGGGGGGAAGGCGAAAGTGCAGGTTTGAAAATACCGGGCCAACAAAGAGAGTGTGTTTCAAGGGGGGCGTGTGCAGTACAAGAAGGTCAAAATGAGTGAAAAGGAATAGGTGATAAGGAAATGAAATAACCAGATCTAACGTTTTTTGTTATGACGACGGGAGTCCAGAGTGTTAACGCTACGTGATTTGAAATGGCGGTAAATTGCGTACGCGGCAATAACGATCAACAATAAAGATATGATTAAAAGAAACATGGTTATTATCTCAAGCTTTGATTTTCCCCAAAGTAGCTTAATTGATTTTTATAAGCAATTATTAAAACTCCATTTAAGATAAGTCTCACTGTGCTCGGGGGTGGAATTCAATAAAAACAATGAGTTGATGTCATTATTCTTACTGAAATCATCTCGTTTTCCCATTGTTGATTTTGTTGTTTTCATGGCGAGCTATCGAGTGGGTTGAGTGATTTTCTGGATTCAATACGGCTTATTAAGCTAATAATTTCTGAAATATTTCCGTCATAAGAAAAATCTATCTATGGCATACGAAAATTCCGAACTTTAATTAATCAGACTCGAGGTTTAACAGTGCCCTTAATAAGGGGAGCTAACGCTTGTTCTTTTGTGCTCTTTATCAACGTTAGTCGAAATATTTTACACGGCGGTAATGCGACGGACACAAATATTACATTTTACTGGGCAAAACGTGGATAGCCGCGTCTCAGCCGTGTAAATTAGCCCCCCTGAATTCGCTTTCCTTCGTATCGAGGCCCCTATGACGATCTTCCCGGCCATTGCCGAGCTTAATGACTTGGCGCTGGATCTCCCGCGTTTTGAACAGGCGTTGAGCCAGTTTGCGCAAAAACTGCATCTGGATTTGTCGCAGTTCAGCGCGGACCACATTTCGGTGCGTTGCCACCAAAACACCACCGCTGAACGCTGGCGGCAGGGGTTGCAGCAATGCGGCTCGTTGTTGTCTGAAGCGACGATCAACGGACGCCCGATTTGCCTGTTCGATCTGCAGCAGCCGTTGCAGGTAGGCCCGTGGTTAATTGACTGCGTGGAACTGCCTTATCCGGGGGACAAGCGTTATCCTCACGAGGGATGGGAACATGTGGAATTGGTGCTTAGCGGCGAACCGGCCTCGCTGTATGCGCGCGCGCTGAGCCATTTGCCCGACGAGGCTCTGTTGGCGCCGGGGATCAAGCTGAAACAGAGCTCGCCGCAGGGTGAGGGCGAGCGATTGCCGAATCCGACGTTGGCGATCACCGACGGCAGCGTAACGATTAAGTTTCACCCGTATTCCATCCGGGAAATCGTCGCCAGCGAGCAAGCTTAACCGGGCATCAGCGCTTGGGTGGCCAGCATCATGCGGTCCAGCGCTTGCGTAAGCAGTTCGCGCCGGCAGCCGAAATTCAGACGTACAAACCTGCGGTCGCCGAAATCCAGGCCCGCGCTTAAGCCCACCCCGGCCTGTTCAAAGAAAGCGTGTGGATTGTCGGTCGCCAGTTGGCTGCAATCGATCCAGGCCAGATAGGTGGCTTCTATCGGGTGCAGCAACAGGCCGGGCATGGCGTTAATGCGTTCGGTCACCAAATCGCGGTTGGCGCGCAGATACGCCAACTGGGCGTCCAACCAGCCTTGCCCGTCCTGGTAGGCGGCTTGTGCGGCGACCAACGCCAGCACGTCGACTTCCGGAACTATGCCGCTGCGCGCGCGGGCCAACTTTTGGCGCAGGCCGGCGTTGGGAATCACCGCCATTGAGGCCCCTAATCCGGCAATGTTGAAAGTTTTCGATGGCGACATCAACGTAATGCTGCGTTGGGCTGCGTCTTCATTAAGCGTGGCAAAGGGGATGTGTTCGCAACCCGGCTCAAGCAACAGATCACAATGAATTTCATCCGAACAGACGATCAAATCATGGCTACGGGCGAATTCATGCTGTTGCGACAACTCCTCCCGCCGGTAGACGGTTCCGCCCGGATTTTGCGGGTTGCACAGCAACAGCAATTTTTCGCTGCCGCCGAGCTGGCCCGCTATCGCGTCGAAATCCAGCAGCCAACGCCGGTCGTGCAGCTTGAGCGGCACCGGCAGATGCGGGCGTCCGGCGAATTTCGCCGCTTTGCGAAACGGCGGGTAGATGGGTGACGGCGCCAGAGTGCCTTCACCCTCGGCGGTAAAGGCGCGGACGCACAGATTCAGCCCACAGACCAGACCGGGCAGGAAAATCAGCCATTCGGGCTTGATGTGCCAGCCATAGCGCTCTACCATGCGGCGGGTAAAAACCTCAATAAGTTCAGGGGATGGATGGCCGTAGCCGAACACGCCATGCGCTACGCGCCGCTGCAATGCGTCGATGATCGCTGGCGGGGAGCGGAAGTCGGTGTCGGCGACCCAAAGCGGAATGATGTCGCGGTCGCGATATTTATCCCACTTAACGCTGTCACTGTGACTACGGTCTACCCATTGATCAAAATTGAATGCCATAGTTATTACCCTGAACAGGTTCATGTCTATCAATGAGCCTACGCGAGAAATTCTGAAGTTAACAAACTGCCGTCACATTTTGGCCGTCATCTGGGGGTGACAATGATTAAACTGGAAGTTTGCTGCTTTAGCGTCGATTGCGCGCTGACGGCGGAGCAGGCAGGCGCTGATCGCATAGAATTATGTGCCAGCCAGAGCGAGGGCGGTTTGACGCCCAGCTACGGTACGCTGCGCCTGGCGCGCGACAGGGTATCCATCCCGGTGCATCCGATCGTACGCCCGCGCGGCGGGGACTTTTGCTACGGCGCGGTGGATTTCGACGTGATCAAGCAGGACATCGTGCAGATCCGCGACATGGGTTTTGCCGGCGTAGTGGTGGGTATGCTGGATGAAGAAGGGCATATCGACCTGCCGCGCATGCGTGAAGTGATGCGGCTGAGCGGCAATATGGCGGTTACCTTCCATCGCGCTTTCGACATGTGCCAGAACCCGATGGTGGCACTTGACCAACTGACGCAACTGGGGGTTGCGCGGATATTGACCTCCGGTCAACAACAAAACGCCGAGCTTGGGCTGCCGTTGCTGCGCGATCTGGTGCATGCCAGCCAGGGGCCCGTGATTATGGCTGGCGCCGGTGTGCGGCTCAGCAACCTGCACAAGTTTGTGGATATCGGCGTTCAGGAGGTGCACAGTTCCTCCGGCCACGCGGTGCCTTCGACCATGCGCTATCGTAAAGCCGGCGTGACCATGTGTTCAGACAATGAGTTCGATGAATTTAGCCATTATTGCGTGGATGGCGAAATGGTGGAAGCGATGAAAAACGCGCTGGCCTTGGTTGATCCCTTGGCGCAAAGCGCATAAACACGCAGCTAACCGTGTACTGATTACCGGTTTCCGGGCTAAAGCCCCTTGGCGTGCAACTGAACCCTCGGTGATCACGCGAGTACCAGGCCCCGGCGTTTTGTCGGGGCTTTTTTTATGCCCGAAAAAGCCCGATGAGTGGCAATATAGATAGATTAAAACGACAGGCATTTCTCATCAGGCTCGTTATTGTCGGATGCCTTGGGTATTCCCTTGTCATTATTAATGTGAGCTGATAAATTTAATTCACGCCGGTCATTTAATATCATTAATTTAAATTTCATGCACTATTATTATAAACGCCATGAATGAGGTTTAATCTAAGAAATAACCTGAGTTATATTTTTACCACTCGGTGAATTTAACCATTTTATTTTCAAACCCCCTGTTCTCTATACCCAATGGTCTTCAAGTCGCAGCCAGCAACGCGGCTGCTGAGAAGCGACGGAGATAGGAGAGAGAAAGTATCTTAATACCACTAAGGAAGCCTGCTACAGGCCGCCGAATGGCCGTCACGGCCATAAACGGAAGTGCTTGTCAGGTTTAACAAGGAGATAAAGATAATGACCAGAACGGCATACCGCCTAACCGCTTCACTTTTATTGACCATGACATTGGCCGGTTGCCAAAACGTCAAACGGCCTGTGCCTCTGGTGAATAAAGAGAGTGCGACAGAAGTGCTGGAGCAAGATAAAAAACAGCGCGAAGCCGAGCGCATGCAGCAATGCCAACATGAACTTGAGGCAATGCGCAATATGGATCCCGAGAAATACCAAAAATTCAAACGCGAATTTGACACCTTGATGAGTGGCGCGGCGCAATATGCCGGGATGCGGACAAGGGTAAATACTGACACTCAGGAAACCGTCGATGCGCTTTACCGCTATCGCACCAACCGCCTTTGCGCCGATATCAGCACCACCATGATGACCGGCCTCGCCGAGCGGGGAGAACGTACTCAATGATCTCTTGCTCCCGACAGACTTTTTTTAGCCTGATGCTGCCGCTGATGGCGGCGTCGGGTGCGCTTAATGCGGATGACGGCGTGCCCGTTTTACTGCAGTTTGCCGAACGATATCACCAACAGGGGGCACAGGAAATGCCGGCAAACAAGCAGCAGCCAACCCAGATACCGGTTCAAAAACCAACGGTTAAGGTGAGTCAAGTTCGGGAGCCTGCCACTAATCAACGGCAACAATTGATGGCAGTCCACAAAACGTTGCGGGAGAAAGAAGCTCAACTTGAGCGTCAACAGGCCGCCATTCAGTCCCTGCAGCAGGAGTTAACGGCGCTGCGCGTCGCTTCAACGTTGACGGCGCCAAACACTGCGCCTTCACGACAAGATTTCACCGCCTTGAGTGA
This sequence comes from Serratia sp. 22264, assembly GCF_052045345.1. Classification (NCBI taxonomy): domain Bacteria; kingdom Pseudomonadati; phylum Pseudomonadota; class Gammaproteobacteria; order Enterobacterales; family Yersiniaceae; genus Serratia; species Serratia sp. 22264. The sequence continues at coordinate 1,748,488 of NZ_JBQEOY010000001.1, read as the reverse complement.
GTTTGCCCGTGGTGTACGGCAGGCGTTAAATCTGACGCCGACGGAACGGCAGGCGCAGGCGTTGATAGCTGAGGCGCACAAGACGATGGGGGAACTTCAGGTGCAGTTGGCGCAGCTTCAGGATAAAAACCGAAAGCAGGCGAAACAGCTTGAAGATAATGGGCTGCAACTTGCCGCTGCACTTGAAGAAAATGCTAAATCAGCTCGGCAATTCGAGCAGGTAAGCAAGCGGGCAAGCGAGGCTGAGCAAGAGCGGGTTGCCGGCAATCAGGTGGAGAAGCGTTTGCGCAAGGAAATTGACGATCTGCGTTCACGGGCCACGCTGTTGCCGGACAAGCTGGCGTTGACGAAACCTCAGGAACAGCAGAGTTATGCCGCCGGTGTAGCGCTGGGACGAGATATCCAGACCCTGCTGGCGGAGCGTAAAACGTGGGGAATCGATCCCGATAAAACGACGTTGTTGGGCGGCATGATCGACACCTTCAATGGCCACTATCAATTGAGTGAGGCGGTGTTGGCGAGTGCGTTGGCAGAGTCGGAAAAAACGGTGAATGCCGGCAGAACCAAGGCGGCGAAAGACCAACAGGCCAAAGGCGAATCTTTCGTTTCTGAGTTCAGGAAGAAAAAAGGCGTAAAGAAATCGTCCGCTGGCTTCTGGTACCGGGTCGATTACCTGGGCGATGAAGCCATTGCTGAAACCTCTTTGGTGGATATCGTGGTGAAAGAAATGTTGACCGATGGCCGGGTGATTCAGGATATGGATCGCAGCGGGAAGGTGCTTTCTCAACCGCTGTCAGCCTATCCGCCGTTATTCCGCGAGGCGATAGGTTACCTGAGAAATCACGGTTCGCTGACCATGGTGGTGCCGCCAGAACTGGCTTACGGTGAAGCGGGCTATGCGCCGCAAATCCCGCCGAACGCTACCATGGTGTATGAATTGCGGGTAGTAGATGCCGATAAGGGGTAATGCGGGGCCTGGTTATCCAGGCCCTTTTGGCAAGAATTAAGGTTTTCTGGCCACCAGCACCGCACGCAACGGGGCCGGGTAACCTTCAATTGTCTTGCTGCTGTCCTTGGGATCAAGGAATTCGGCCAGTGATTCGCTGGTCATCCAATCGGTGCGGCGTTGCTCTTCGGTGCTGGTTACGCACATGTCGGCGATCTTGACGTCGACAAAGCCGCATTTCTCCAGCCAACACTTCAGCGCTTCGGCCGAAGGAATGAAGTAGACGTTGCGCATCTGGGCATAGCGATCGCCCGGCACCAGCACCTGGTTGCGATCGCCTTCCACCACCAGAGTTTCCAATACCAACTCGCCTTCGGAAACCAACTGATTTTTCAACTGATACAGATGATCCAAGGGTGAACGGCGGTGGTACAGCACGCCCATGGAAAATACCGTATCAAAGGCGGCCAACTCGGGCAGTTGCTCAATACCCAGCGGTAGCAGATGAGCGCGTTGATCGCCACCCAGCAGTTTGCGAACCGCTTCGAATTGGCACAAGAACAGCTGCATCGGATCAATGCCCACCGCCATCTGTGCGCCGGCACCCACCATACGCCACAGGTGATAGCCGCTACCGCAACCGACGTCCAGAATGGTGCGGCCGGCCAGCGGTGAAATGTGCGGCAGAACGCGATCCCATTTCCAGTCGGAGTGCCATTCGGTGTCAATGTCGATGCCGTACAGCGAGAATGGGCCTTTACGCCACGGCATCAGTGTCCGCAGCATCTTTTCGATGCCTTCCAACTGGCCCGGCGACAGCGGTGCTTCCATTTCGGCCCGCACGCCGTGCAGCAAATCGAGGCGGGTGGGCGTCAGTTCCGGCAAGTGTTCAACCGAGTTAAACCACTGTTTGAATTTGCCGTGCAGCGACTCGCGCTGCCAGGCGCTGAGCTGCGCGGGCAGGGTATCCAGCCAGTGGCTAAGGTTGCCTTTAGCGATACGCTGATAGAAATCACCAAACTCAATCATTGCTCAGCTCCCGCTTTCAATGCGATCAGTGAACCGAAGTTAAAACACTGGAACCACACTTCGGCATGTTTAAAACCGGCCTGTTTCAGGCGTGCCTTGTGGGCTTCAACCGAGTCGGTCAGCATGACGTTTTCCAGCATGCTGCGCTTTTGGCTGATTTCCAGCTCGCTGTAGCCGTTGGCACGCTTGAAATCGTGGTGCATGTTGAACAGCAGTTCGCCGACGTCAGCATCTTCAAAACTGAACTTCTCCGACAGCACCAGCGCACCGCCTGGGCGCAAACCGCGATAAACCTGCTCCAGCAACCGCAGACGGTCAGCCGGCTCGAGAAATTGCAGGGTAAAGTTCAGCACCACCATGGAAGCATTTTCGATCTTGATATCGAGGATATCGGCTTCGATAACCTCTACCGGAGTATCGGCGCGAAAAGCGTCAATATGGCGGCGGCAGCGTTCGACCATCGCCGGAGAGTTATCGACGGCGATGATGTTGCAACCCGCCACCTTGATATTCCGACGCATCGACAGCGTTGCCGCGCCTAATGAACATCCCAGGTCATACACCTGGCTGTCTGGCTGCACAAAGCGTTCGGCCAGCATGCCAATCATCGAAATGATGTTGGAATAGCCGGGAACGGAACGCTGGATCATGTCGGGGAACACTTCAGCGACGCGTTCGTCGAAGGTCCAGTCGCCCAGTTTGGCGATGGGGGCAGAAAAAAGAGTATCGCGGTTTGGCATAGCGGGAAGTCAGTTCAGAATTCGAAGGCGCGTATTCTAACAGATAACGGCAAGAAAGCGCAGCGGAAGCAGGCGGCGGGGCCGCCTGATGACGAACAGAAGATCAATACAGGCTGAAAATCAGATCCCAGGGCAGATAGAAAATGTTGGCCAACACCATCAGGACCAACGAAATATAGGTTGCCGCCATACCTGAACGGCGCCAGCGGACTTCACGGTTACGCAAACCGTAGTAGTGCACCAGGCGCCCGGTCATCAGCATCAGGCCGCAAATATGGATCATCCATATTCCTGCGCCGTTCATTTCCATGATCACCAGCAGTACGGCGGCGATAGGAATATATTCTACGGCATTGCCGTGAACGCGGATGGCGGTCTGCAACTCATAAAAGCCGCCGTCTCCGTAGGCGACACGGTACTGCATCCTTAACTTAACCACGTCATAAGAGAGTTTGATCAACAACAATGCGCCGAGCACGACATAAAGCGCGCTTACCATTTTTAACTCCATTCCCTAACCAAAACTGGCAGCGAGCATCATAGCCGCCATTACAATCACTGTCGCGAGGAAAAATCTGATGTAATCGGTCAGATTAATCGGTCAAAACAGTGCATCCTGCTCCGGCCAGTCCGGCGGCGGGGGCAAATTAGGAATAGCCTGATGAAGCTGCTGCCAGATTTTTTGCGCCTGTTGCGGTGAATCGCCATTATCCGGCGTATGAATAAACAGGAAGGGGGTGGATTGCTGTTGCCATAGGGGCAGTTTCTGCTGCCAGGCGTCAAACCAACGCAGATTGTCTTGCAACACGTCGCCGCCGATAAAACGGACCAGCGGATTGTGGGCGGTGACCAGCGCATGCACCGGCAGCTTGGGTTTCTTTTGCTGGGCGTCACGCACTGCGGCGCTGTCAGGGGCGGCATGATGCACCGGCCGGCTGTCGAGGATCACCCGATTGATCCCGCGCTGATGCAACCCCTGATTCAACAGGCGCTCTTCCTCGCCCTTGGCGAAGAAAGCCGGGTGACGTACTTCTACGCCGTAGGTGAATTCTTTCGGCAACCCGTCAAAGAACTGCCACATGCGCGGCAATTCATCCGGCCCAAATGCCGAGGGTAACTGCAACCAAAGCTGCCCGATACGCTGATGGACCGGGCTCAGGCAGTGATAAAATGCCTGCAGTTCGGCATCGCAGTTACGCAGTGCGGCCTTATGACTGATCTCTGAGGGGAACTTGAAACAAAAGCGAAAATCATCGGTGGTCATGTCGCGCCAGCGCTGAACGATCTCCAGCTTGGGTAACGCGTAGAAAGTCGTGTTACCTTCCACGCAGTTAAAATAGCGGCTGTAATCCGCCAGATCGCGCAGCCCGATGCGATTCCAGGCTGTGTGCTGCCACTGTGGTAGTCCGATGTAGATCAACGCGTCATCTTCCTTAATTTATCTCATCAGCTTACACGTTAACGTTACTGGTCGAGCGCGGCAAGGATTTCGCCGGTGCTGCGCACGCGAGCCAGGCGTGGGAAGATATTGTCGAAGGCAAACCGGTGCATCTCAGTATTTTGTGCGCTGCACAGGTCTTCGGCTATCACTAACTCGTAACCGTGCTCCCAGCCGGCGCGGGCGGTGGATTCCACGCCGATATTGGTGGCGATCCCGCCCAGCACCAAAGTTTTAATGCCGCGGCGGCGTAATTGCAAATCCAGTTCGGTACCGTAAAACGCGCCCCATTGACGTTTGGTCACCAGAATATCGCCGTCGCTGACCGCCAGAGATTCCGGGAATTCCCACCAGTTTGCCGGTAATCCGCCCGCCGGCGATGGCGTAGGTCTGTCCACCGGCTGTTTCAGCGCATCGGCAAATGTGTCGGACCAGCCGACGCGCACCAGGATCACCGGCGCGCCGAGCGAGCGAAAACGCGCTGCCAGTTGCGCGCCGTGGGCTACCACGCTTTCGGCACTGTGCGGCCCGCCGGCGTAAGGCAGAATGCCGTTTTGCAAATCAATCAGCACCAGCGCTGTGGTTTGAGCATCGAGTTTCAACATCGGGGTCTCCCGTTACTGGGTGGATAAAATATGCGCAGCCAGAACGGCGCGCTAAAACCAGGGTGAATTCAGGCTACGTGAAAAAAGGGTCACCGGTTAATGAGAAATTTGTTAATCAATGTGTTACTTCGGACAAAAACACGCCATTTAGTGCTGCAACAAAGCTGTGTTCGCACTTATCTGGAGCATGAATTTCCTTTATAATGATCGCCTTTTTTCAACACACTTTACTCCAACGAACTATGCCGATTTATGAATATGCATGTGGTGCTTGCAGCCTTCGGTTAGAGAAATTGCAAAAATTTTCCGATGCGCCGCTGACTGACTGTCCGGCGTGTGGGCAGCCCGCGTTAACCAAGTTGATTTCTTCCACGGGTTTCCAGTTAAAGGGCACCGGTTGGTATGCAACAGACTTCAAACCGGGTAATAAATAGAGTTCATCAGTTAACAGCCGCGTGGCCGGCGCAAAAGCCCGCGCGGAATCGGCTTAAGCCAAAAGGATAGCGTATGCGTACTGAATATTGCGGGCAATTGAATCTGTCCCACGTGGGCCAGGAAGTCACTTTGTGTGGTTGGGTCAACCGTCGTCGCGATCTGGGCGGCCTGATCTTTATTGATATGCGCGACCGCGAAGGCATCGTGCAGGTGTTCTTCGACCCGGACCAGAAAGCCGCGTTTGACAAGGCATACGACCTGCGCAACGAGTTCTGCATTCAGATTGTCGGCACCGTGCGTGCGCGTCCGGACAGCCAAATCAATAAAGATATGTCCACCGGGGAAGTGGAAGTGTTCGCTCATGCTCTGGAGATCATCAACCGCTCCGAGCCGTTGCCGTTGGACTCCAACCAGGTCAACACTGAAGAAGCGCGCCTGAAATACCGCTACCTGGATCTGCGTCGCCCGGAAATGGCCGATCGCCTGAAGATCCGCGCCAAAATCACCAGCTTCGTGCGTCGCTTTATGGACAGCAACGGCTTCCTCGACATCGAAACCCCGATGTTGACCAAAGCCACGCCGGAAGGTGCGCGTGACTACCTGGTGCCGAGCCGTGTGCACAAAGGTAAGTTTTATGCGTTGCCGCAGTCGCCACAGCTGTTCAAACAGCTGCTGATGATGTCGGGTTTTGATCGTTACTACCAAATCGTCAAATGCTTCCGCGATGAAGATCTGCGCGCTGACCGTCAGCCTGAATTTACCCAAATCGACGTTGAAACCTCTTTCATGACCGCCGATCAAGTGCGTGAAGTGATGGAGAAGTTGGCGCGTGACCTGTGGCTGGATGTGAAGGGCGTGGATCTGGGCGATTTCCCGGTCATGACCTTCGCCGAAGCGATGCGTCGCTATGGCTCCGACAAACCGGATCTGCGTAACCCGCTGGAGCTGGTGGACGTTGCCGATCTGGTGAAAGACGTTGAGTTCAAAGTGTTCTCCGGCCCGGCTAACGACGCCAAAGGCCGCGTAGCCGCTATCTGCGTTCCGGGCGGCGCGCAGCTGACCCGTAAGCTGATCGATGAGTACGGCACCTTCGTTAACATCTATGGCGCCAAAGGCCTGGCCTGGCTGAAGGTCAACGACCGTGCCGCCGGCATGGAAGGCGTACAAAGCCCGATCGCCAAATTCCTCAGCGCGGAAGTGCTGGAGGCGATCCTGGCGCGCACCAACGCGCAGACCGGCGACATCCTGTTCTTCGGCGCAGACAGCTTCAAGATTGTGACCGATGCGATGGGCGCGCTGCGTCTGAAACTGGGCCGTGATCTGCAACTGACCAAGTTGGACAGCTGGGCACCGCTGTGGGTGGTGGACTTCCCAATGTTCGAAGAAGACGGTGAGGGTGGCCTGGCGGCGATGCACCATCCGTTCACCGCACCGCGCGACATGAGCCCGGAAGAACTGAATTCGGCGCCAACCACGGCCATTGCCAATGCCTATGACATGGTGATCAACGGCTACGAAGTGGGCGGCGGTTCCGTGCGTATTCACCGCAGCGAAATGCAGCAGACGGTTTTCAGCATTCTGGGCATCAACGAACACGAACAGCGCGAGAAATTCGGCTTCCTGCTGGATGCATTGAAATACGGCACACCACCGCACGCCGGCCTGGCTTTTGGTCTGGACCGACTGGTGATGCTGCTGACCGGCACCGACAACATTCGTGACGTGATTGCCTTCCCGAAAACTACCGCGGCTGCCTGTCTGATGACCGAAGCGCCAAGCTTCGCCAACCCGGCGTCGTTGCAGGAGTTGGGGATTTGCGTGGTCAAGAAAGCCGCGTTACCGGAAGAGAACGAGTGATGAGCTACAAGCGGCCCGAGTCCATTTTGGTAGTGATTTACGCCAAATCCAGTGGACGGGTGCTGATGTTACAGCGGCGCGACGATACCGAATTCTGGCAGTCGGTTACCGGTAGCCTGGAGGAAAATGAGTCGCCGCCGCATGCCGCACGGCGTGAGGTCATGGAAGAAGTCGGCATCGATATCGAAGCAGAGAATCTGCCGTTGTTCGATTGCCAGCGTTGTGTGGAGTTTGAACTCTTTGTCCATTTGCGACATCGCTATGCCCCGGGAACCACGCGTAATAAAGAGCACTGGTTCTGTCTGGCGTTGCCTGAAGAGCGCGATCCGGTGATTACCGAGCATCATGCTTACCGCTGGCTTGAGGCGGCGCAAGCCGTGAAGTTGACCAAGTCCTGGAGCAATCAGCAGGCGATTGAAGAGTTTGTGATTAATTCAGTCCAGTAATTTTTTTCGGAGATTTTTTATGGCAGGTCATAGTAAGTGGGCCAACACAAAGCACCGTAAAGCTGCGCAGGATTCCAAGCGCGGTAAAATTTTCACCAAAATTATTCGCGAGCTGGTGACCGCCGCGAAACTGGGCGGTGGAGATCCAGGGGCTAACCCACGTCTGCGTGCGGCGATCGACAAGGCGCTGTCCAACAACATGACGCGCGACACCCTGAACCGCGCCATCGCGCGTGGCGTAGGCGGCGATGATGATTCCAACATGGAAACCATCATTTATGAAGGTTACGGTCCGGGCGGCACTGCCGTCATGATCGAATGCCTGAGCGACAACCGCAACCGTACCGTGGCCGAAGTGCGTCATGCCTTCACCAAATGCGGCGGTAACCTCGGCACCGACGGTTCCGTGGCTTATCTGTTCACCAAGAAGGGCGTAATCACTTATGCACCGGGCCTGGATGAAGACGCGGTGATGGAAGCGGCGCTGGAAGCCGGCGCTGAAGATATCGTCAGCTACGACGACGGTGTTATCGACGTATTCACCGCCTGGGAAAACCTGGGCGAGGTGAAAGATGCGCTGACTGCGGCCGGTTTCACCGCCGACTCGGCGGAAGTTTCCATGATCCCATCGACCAAGGCCGATATGGATGAAGAAACCGCGCCGAAGCTGTTGCGTTTGATCGACATGCTGGAAGACTGTGACGACGTGCAGGAGGTTTACCACAACGGCGAAATCTCCGACGAGGTTGCAGCGACGCTGTAATGGAGTGGCAGTACGGCGCTGCTCTGTGGCAGCGCCTGGCGATGTTAATGCTTAACGCAAGGTGGGTGTAGGGATGACGATCATATTGGGTATCGATCCCGGATCGCGCGTCACCGGTTATGGTCTCATTCGCCAGCAGGGCCGCCAACTGAGCTATATCGCCAGTGGCTGCATTCGCACCGTGGTGGATGACATGCCGACGCGGCTGAAATTGATCTACGCAGGCGTCAGTGAAATCATCACCCAGTTTAAACCTGATTTTTTCGCTATCGAACAGGTGTTTATGGCGAAGAACCCGGATTCGGCGCTCAAACTCGGGCAGGCGCGCGGCGTGGCGATCGTTGCTGCCGTGAACCAGGATCTGGAAGTGTTTGAATATGCGGCGCGTCAGGTGAAGCAAACGGTGGTCGGCACCGGTGCGGCAGAGAAGGCGCAGGTGCAGCACATGGTGCGCTCGCTGCTTAAACTGTCGGCCAACCCCCAGGCGGACGCCGCCGATGCGCTGGCTATCGCCATCACTCACTGCCATCTCAGCCAAAACGTGCTGCGAATAAGCGAAGGGCGGTTAAACCTGGCTCGTGGCCGTTTAAAGTAACGCTTGAACAGTGACAACTCAGGCTGGATATTCATCCAGCCTTTTTTATGTTATAAGCTTTACCAGCACGGCATGGCAGTCGGTCATGCTCAAGAATTCTGCAGGAGGGTAAATGATAGGTCGTCTCAGAGGATATATTCTGGAAAAACAGCCGCCGCTGGTGTTACTGGAGGCAAACGGCGTGGGCTATGAAGTGCATATGCCCATGACCTGCTTTTATGAGCTGCCGGACCTGGGGCAAGAAGCTATCGTATTTACCCAATTTGTGGTGCGCGAAGACGCGCAGCTATTGTACGGCTTCAACGATAAACAAGAGCGCGCACTGTTCCGCGAGTTGATTAAAGTGAACGGCGTGGGCCCAAAACTGGCGCTGGCTATCCTGTCCGGGATGTCCGCACAGCAGTTTGTCAGCGCGGTAGAACGTGAAGAGATCACCACATTGGTGAAATTGCCGGGAGTGGGCAAGAAAACCGCCGAGCGGCTGGTGGTCGAAATGAAAGACCGCTTCAAAGGGCTTAATGGCGATCTGTTCAATAACAGCAGCGAAATCACGCTGCCCGCTTCGGCGACGCAGGCGGCTGAGCTGGACGCGGAAGCAGAAGCCGCTTCTGCACTGGTGGCATTGGGCTATAAACCGCAGGAAGCCAGCCGCATGGTCAGCAAAATCGCCAAGCCGGGCGCTGATTGCGAAACCCTGATCCGCGACGCGCTGCGCGCCGCACTGTAAGGTTGATAAGGGATAGAGAATGATTGAAGCCGATCGCCTGATTTCTGCTGAGCCGATCAACGAAGAAGAAATTCTTGATCGCGCCATTCGGCCAAAACTGCTGACGGAATATGTCGGCCAGCCGCACGTGCGTGAGCAGATGGAAATCTTTATTCAGGCGGCCAAGCAGCGTGGCGATGCGCTGGACCATTTGCTGATCTTCGGCCCGCCAGGGCTGGGTAAAACCACGCTGGCGAACATCGTCGCCAATGAGATGGGCGTTAACCTGCGCACTACCTCCGGCCCGGTGTTGGAGAAGGCGGGCGATTTGGCGGCTATGCTGACCAACCTTGAGCCGCACGACGTCTTGTTTATCGATGAGATCCATCGTCTGTCGCCGGTGGTCGAAGAAGTATTGTATCCGGCAATGGAAGATTACCAACTGGATATCATGATCGGCGAAGGCCCGGCTGCGCGTTCGATCAAACTCGATCTGCCGCCCTTTACGCTGGTGGGCGCTACCACCCGTGCCGGTTCTTTGACCTCGCCGCTGCGCGATCGCTTCGGCATTGTGCAGCGCCTGGAGTTCTATCAGGTTGCCGATTTGCAGCATATCGTTTCACGCAGCGCCAACTGCCTGGGGCTGGATCTCTCGGAAGAGGGCGCTCACCAGGTGGCTCGTCGGGCACGCGGAACGCCGCGTATCGCCAACCGCTTGCTGCGCAGGGTGCGCGACTTTGCCGAGGTCCGGGCCAACGGCGTGATCAATGGCGAAGTTGCGATGCAGGCGCTGGACATGCTGAACGTTGATGCCGAAGGTTTCGACTACATGGACCGCAAGCTGTTGCTGGCGATAATCGACAAGTTCGCCGGCGGGCCGGTGGGCCTGGATAACCTGGCGGCGGCGATTGGCGAGGAGCGCGAAACCATCGAAGACGTTATTGAACCCTTCCTGATCCAGCAGGGTTTTATCCAGCGAACGCCGCGTGGACGAATGGCGACCAATCATGCCTATAAACACTTTGGCATTGCGCGCGAAGAGTAAGCATTAAAACATTAAAAATGGCCGCGGATGCGGCCCTTGTTACGTCTGTCGGCAGCCCGGTATCAGGCCTGCTGCTTCCTGAATAAACTCAGCACAAACAACACCGCCGCGCTCAGCACTACCGAGGGGCCTGCCGGGGTATCGTAAAATGCCGAGAAGGCCAGCCCGCCAGTGACGGCCAGCATGCCTACCAGTACCGCATAACCGGCCATCTGCTCAGGCGTGCGGGCGAATCGACGTGCCGTGGCCGCCGGTATAATCAGCAAAGAAGTGATGATCAGTGCGCCGACGAACTTCATCGCCAGACCAATGGTCAGAGCGGTGACCAGCATCAGCACGGTGCGCGCCCGCACCAGATTAACGCCGTCTACGTGCGCCAGCTCAGGACTGATGGTCATCGACAGCAGGTTGCGCCACTGCCACCACAGAATCAGCAGCACGATGCTGACGCCGATGCCAATCATCCAGATATCGCTAAAGGTGACAGACAACAGATCGCCAAACAGATAGGCCATCAGATCGACTCGCACATTGGACATTAACGCCACTACCACCAGACCCAGCGACAGCGCGCTGTGCGCCATAATGCCGAGCAGGGTATCAACGGAAAGCTGCGGCCGACGCTCCAGCCACACCAGCACCAGAGCCAGAGCCAGCGTTACGGCAATCACCGCATAGAAAGGATTCACATCCAACAGCAGGCCGAAGGCCACACCCAACAGAGAGGCGTGCGCCAAGGTATCGCCAAAGTAGGACATTCGACGCCAGACAACAAATGAGCCTAGCGGACCTGCGGCTCCCGCCAACAGCACCCCGGCCAGCCAGCCGGGTAATAACAGTTCGATCATGCCTCACGGCCCCCGGTTTTTTTCAACACAATGCGTCCTTGCAGGTCGTGACGGTGATTATGATGGTGGCGATAAACCGCCAGCTGTTCCGCTCCCCGGTTACCAAACATGGCGATAAATTCAGGGTGCATCGACACCACTTCCGGTGCGCCGGAACAGCAGATGTGTTGGTTGAGGCACAGCACCTCATCGGTTTTCGCCATTACCAGATGCAGGTCATGGGAAACCATCAATACCGCGCAACCCAGCTCTTTACGCAGTTGATCGATCAGATCGTACAACGCCAGTTGACCATTGACGTCGACCCCCTGCGTCGGTTCATCCAGCACCAGCAACTGAGGTTTATTCAACAGCGCTCGTGCCAGCAGCACCCTTTGGTTTTCGCCGCCGGAAAGCTTTTGCATCGGTTGATCGAGCAGATGGGCCGCTTGCACGCGTTTCAGCGCAGGCAGGATATCGGCCTTTTTGACGCCGGGTTTCAGGCGCATAAAACGGCTGACGGTGAGCGGCAGGGTGGCATCGAGGTGCAGTTTTTGCGGCACATAACCGATGCGCAGGCCCGGTTCGCGCTCAATCGTGCCTTCGGTTGGCGCAATTAGCCCCAACACCACCCGCACCAGCGTAGATTTACCCGCGCCGTTAGGGCCGAGCAGCGTCAGAATACGGCCCGGCTGGAGGCTGAGCGAAATATTCGACAGAACCTTGCGGCTACCAAAGGAGACGGTGATATTTTTTAGCGTTGTCAGTGTAGACATCTCGTGATTACATTTTGCAGAACTAACCGAATGTTATAATATCACGCCTTGCTGATGAAAACGACGGGATTACTGAGAATGGCACAGAAAAATAAATGGCTGCAACGCACGCTGCTGGCCAGCGCATTGATGATGGCCGGGCCGCTGAACAGCGCTTATGCCGCGGTGGTGACTTCCATTCGTCCGCTGGGGTTTATCGCTTCTGCGATAGCCGACGGCGTGACGTCAACCGAGGTGTTGCTGCCGGATGGCGCTTCGCCGCATGATTTTGCTCTGCGGCCTTCCGACATTCAGCGCCTGCGCGCCGCCGATCTGGTGGTGTGGGTAGGGCCGGACATGGAAGCCTTTCTGACCAAATCGCTCACCCCGGTATCGGCCAATCGTCAGTTGGCCATCAGTGAACTGAGCGGGGTGAAGCCCCTGTTGATGAAGGGGGACGACGACGATCATGGGGATGAACATGCCGGGGATGCGCATAACCATGCAGATCATGGCGAAGATGATGGACATCATCACGGCGAATATAATATGCACGTTTGGTTATCCCCGGAAGTGGCAAAAGTGACCGCGATCGCGATTCACGACAGGTTATTGGAACTTATGCCGCAAAATAAGGACAAATTAGACGCAAACCTGCGCCAGTTCGAGAATCTGCTGACGCAAACTGACAAAAATGTTGGTAACATGCTTAGGCCTGTGCAAGGCAAGGGATATTTTGTTTTTCATGATGCTTACGGCTACTTTGAAAAACACTTCGGCTTGAGCCCAATGGGCCATTTTACCGTTAATCCCGAAATACAGCCTGGAGCACAGCGCCTACACCAAATTCGAACACAGTTGGTTGAGCAGAAAGCAGTCTGCGTTTTTGCTGAGCCACAATTCAGGCCGGCCGTAATCAATGCCGTTGCCAAGGGTACCAAAGTGCGTTCTGGAACGCTGGACCCGCTGGGCACCGGCATCGCACTGGGGAAAGACAGCTACGGGAACTTCCTGACTCAGCTGTCAAACCAGTACGTGAGCTGCCTGAAGTAAAGATTATGAGGAAAATATCGAGTGCAGCAGATAGTCCGAACTATCGCTCTGGCGTATAACAATCTGCCACGGCCCCATCGCGTCATGCTGGGGTCGCTGACAGTGGTTACACTGGCCGTCGCCGTTTGGCGGCCTTTTGTTTATCACCCAGAACATAACCCCATCGTAAAGAACATCGAATTAGAATCCAGCCAGTTACGGTCCTTACTGCCAGAAGCCAGTGAGCCGATCGACCTTGACCAAGCCACTCCCGATGATGACATCCCACAGGATGAACTGGACCAGAAGGTCGCCGGCGAAGATGGCGTGCATGAATATGTAGTTTCTACCGGCGATACGCTGGGCAGCATTCTGACCCAATACGGCATAGATATGTCGGACGTCTCTATGCTGGCATCGCAAAATCGCGATCTGCGTAATCTGAAGATCGGTCAGCAACTGTCGTGGACGGTAAACGATGCCGGCGATCTGCAGCGTTTGACCTGGGAAGTCTCCCGGCGTGAAACCCGCACCTACGATCGCGTAGGCAATAGTTTCAAAGAAACCCAGGAAGCCCAGCAGGGTGAATGGCGTAATAACGTGATCAGCGGCCGCCTCAACGGCAGCTTCGTCAGCAGCGCCAGTGCTGCCGGCTTGAGCCGCGCTGAAATCAACGCGGTAATCAAAGCGCTGCAGTGGCAGTTGGATTTCCGCAAACTGCGCAAGGGCGATCAATTCTCGGTATTGATGTCACGCGAACACTTTGACGGCAAGAGCGCGCAAAGCCAGTTGCTGGGTGTGCGCATGCGTTCCGGCGGCAAAGATTACTACGCCATCCGCGCTGAAGACGGCAAATTCTACGATCGTCAGGGCTCCGGCCTGGCGCGCGGCTTTATGCGTTTCCCAACCATGAAGCAGTTCCGCATTTCTTCAAACTTCAATCCGCGCCGGGTGAATCCGGTGACCGGGCGCATTGCGCCGCACAAAGGCGTCGACTTTGCTATGCCGGTTGGCACCCCGGTGCTGGCGGTGGGTGACGGTGAAGTATTGATCGCTAAACGCAGCGGTGCCGCAGGCAACTATGTGGCGATCCGTCATGGCCGTCAGTACACCACACGTTATATGCACCTGAAAAAACTGCTGGTTAAACCAGGGCAAAAGGTCAAACGTGGCGACCGCATCGCGTTATCGGGTAACACCGGCCGTTCTACCGGGCCGCACCTGCATTTCGAAATGTGGACCAACCAACAGGCGGTCAACCCGTTGACGGCGAAACTGCCGCGTTCCGAAGGGTTGAGCGGTAAAGACCGCAGCGATTATCTGGCGCAGGTGAAGGAAGTGGTTCCTCAACTGCAGTTGGACTAATCCTTTTGTTCGGGCGCGCTGCCGCGCCAGTGATTCCATCGGCCTGATTGCGGGCCGATGTTGTTTTATATTGGCGCTTCGTCGTTGTTAATTGCAAAATCAGTCTTTGCAATTATGATTAGCCGAACCGCTAAGTTAAGAGCTTGTGCATGCAAAACGAGAAAAAATCGAACCTGGAGTTCATCCCGCAATTTCAAAAAGCCTTTTACCATCCACGCTACTGGGGCGTTTGGCTGGGAACCGGGCTGATGGCCGGCATTTCACTGATCCCTGCGCGCTTGCGCGATCCGGTGCTAGGTGCAGTTGGCAAACTGGTCGGCAAGGTGGCAAAAAGCGCCCGCCGCCGTGCGCGTATCAACCTGCTGTATTGCCTGCCGGAAGTGTCGGAAAACGAACGCGAGCACATTATTGACGAGATGTTCGCCACCGCGCCGCAATCAATGATTCTGATGGCGGAACTGGCCTGCACCAAACCGGAAAAAGTGCTGAAGCGCGTGCGTTGGCACGGCGAAGAGGTGCTGGATAAAATCCGCGAAGAAGGTCGCAACGTGATTTTCCTGGTGCCGCACGGATGGGCGGTGGATGTCCCCGCAATGCTGATGGCGGCACGTGGTCAGCCGATGGCGGCAATGTTCCACAACCAAAGCAACCCTTTGGTGGATTATCTGTGGAATGCGGTGCGCCGTAAGTTTGGCGGCCGAATGCATGCGCGCAATGACGGCATCAAGCCGTTTATCAGCTCGGTGCGTCAAGGGTATTGGGGCTATTATTTGCCCGATCAGGATCATGGCGCCGAGCATAGCGAGTTCGTCGACTTTTTTGCTACCTACAAAGCGACGCTGCCCGCGGTGGGGCGCCTGATGAAGGTATGCCGTGCGGCAATAGTGCCTTTGTTCCCGGTGTATGACGGCAAAACCAGCATGCTGGATATCCATATTCGTCCGCCGATGGATGATTTGGCCACGGCCGATGACCCCTATATTGCGCGCCGCATGAATGAAGAAGTGGAGAATTTGGTGGGGCCGAACCCAGAGCAATACACCTGGATCCTCAAACTGCTGAAAACGCGTAAAGAAGGGGAAACTGAGCCCTATTCACGCGACGATTTGTATCGCTAAGCGGCACAGTCGCTTCCGGCCACAAGGGCCAGCCATCGAAAGGTGGCTGGCCCTTTGTGTTTACTGCGCTTATATATGCACCATACAGCCTTGCGCCATCAATGGCTCCAGCACCGCAGGCATTTGGGCAAAGTTGTTCCAGCGCAAATCTAATCGCCGCAGACGGGTCAATGCCGCCATGCTGTCCGGCAGCTCACTCAACCGGTTAGCGCGCAGGTCAAGCGTGGTGAGCGCCGTTAGTTGACCGAAACAGCCTGGCAACTGCCGTAGCTGATTAGCGCGCAGATTGAGGTCGGTCAGGCTGGCTAAGTGGCAGAATGCCGCAGGAAGCCTGCTGATGGCGTTATTTTCCACGTCCAGCACCGCCAGTTCAGACAATTGCGAGATCTCTTCCGGCAGCGTTTCCAGACGATTATTCATCAGGTGCAGTTCCCGCAGCGCGCTCAACTGGCCGATGGCGGCCGGCAACGCGGTAATCTGGTTGTTATACAGCCTCAGTTCCAGCAGGCCGCTCAATTGAACGATAGCAGCCGGCAGTTCGCTCAGTAGGTTATCGGTCACGTTTAGATAGCGCAATTTATGCAAACGGCCCAGCTCTATGGGGAGCGTGCTGAAAGCGTTGTCGCTCAGATAAAGATAGGTCAGTTCGCTGAGTTGGCCGATGCTGGCAGGCACGCGCTCGGCTTTGTTGTGACCGCAATCCAGCATCGCCAGTTTTTGCCATTGGCCGAGCTCTTCCGGCAGTTCACTGAGTTGGTTGCAGGAGATATTCAGTACCTGCAGCGCACGATGCTGAAAGATCTGCGCCGGAAACTGGCGGAGGCGATTATCGTACAGGCTGATTTTCAGCAATGCGCTGCCCTGCAGGCTGTCATCGTCCAGGCTTTCCAGCCCCTGGCCGTCAAGATCCAATGCAAGCGAACTGCTGTTTTGCTGTGGGTGTTGATGAAGCATCTTGGCTCTCCGTTTGCCTTAGCGGCGACTGGAGGCGAGTTTATCAGGCGGAAAGGGCGGTGCGGGAAAAAATGCCGGCCGCGTTAACGGCCGGCGGCAAGAGAGGTTATTCTACGCGCAGGATACGGCTGGTGTTGGTGGTGCCAACGGTTTCCATCACGTCGCCCTGTGTCACGATCACCAGGTCGCCGGAAACCAGGAAGCCTTTGTCGCGCAGGCGATTCACTGCGTCATTGGCCGCGATGACGCCGTCGTTGTGGCTGTCGAAATAAACCGGCGTAACGCCGCGATACAGCGCCGTCAGATTCAGCGTGTGCTCATGACGTGACATGGCGAAGATCGGGAGTCCGGAGCTGATACGTGACATCATCAGCGCAGTGCGGCCCGATTCTGTCATGGCGATCAGTGCGGTCACGCCTTTCAGGTGGTTGGCGGCGTACATTGAAGACATGGCAATGGCTTCTTCAATGTTGTCGAACTGTACGTCCAAACGGTGTTTGGAAACGTTGATGCTTGGGATTTTTTCAGCGCCCAGACAAACGCGCGCCATTGCCGCCACGGTTTCGGCCGGGTACTGGCCCGCTGCGGTTTCGGCAGACAGCATTACGGCGTCGGTGCCATCCAGCACGGCGTTCGCCACGTCCATGACTTCGGCGCGGGTTGGCATCGGGTTGGTGATCATCGATTCCATCATCTGGGTCGCGGTGATGACGGCGCGGTTCAGCGTGCGGGCGCGACGGATCAGTTTTTTCTGGATGCCGACCAGTTCCGGATCGCCGATTTCAACGCCCAGGTCACCACGGGCAACCATGACCACGTCGGAAGCCAGGATGATGTCGTCCATTGCTTCGTCGCTGCATACGGCTTCGGCACGCTCAACTTTAGAAACGATCTTGGCGTTGCAGCCTGCATCGCGCGCCAGACGGCGTGCGTAGTTCAGGTCTTCGCCGGTACGCGGGAAGGAGACCGCCAGATAGTCGACGCCGATTTTTGCCGCGGTAATGATATCGGCTTTATCTTTCTCGGTCAGGGCTTCTGCGGACAGGCCACCGCCTAGTTTGTTGATGCCTTTGTTGTTGGACAGCGGGCCGCCAACGGTCACTTCGGTAAACACTTTCATGCCCTGAACTTCGAGCACTTTCAACTGTACGCGGCCATCGTCCAGCAGCAGTACGTCGCCCGGCACCACGTCGGCAGGCAGGCCTTTATAGTCGATACCGACTTTTTCTTTATCGCCTTCGCCTTTTGCCATGTTGGCATCGAGCAGAAATTTGTCACCGATATTGAGGAAGATTTTGCCTTCCTTAAAGGTGGAAACACGGATTTTCGGCCCTTGCAGGTCGCCCAGAATAGCGACGTGACGCCCCAGTTTGGCAGCGATTTCGCGCACTTTATCCGCGCGAGCCTGGTGATCTTCCGCGCTGCCATGGGAAAAGTTGAGCCGAACCACGTTAGCGCCGGCAGCAATGATCTTTTCAAGATTATTGTCGCGGTCAGTAGCCGGGCCTAGGGTGGTAACAATTTTGGTTCTTCTGAGCCGTCTGGACATGTATTACTCCGTTGACTGGTGAAGCAAAGTATTGGTGTTGCGATAACGTCGGATAACGAAACCAGGAGTGAAATGTAATTTTACTACACTGATGTTTCACCCGGGTTACCCGCATGAGCGTTTTACAGGTACTGCCTCTAAGACTGCCGTTCAAATTTTTCGGCAGGTTTTTTTACATCGGTTACGAGTCGAAATTATTCGGGATAACTGCACCCTTATCAAAGCGCGATTCTTTCAATGCTTCCTTGACCCGCTTCAAGTTATCTCTGAATTTAGCCCCTCTGCGCAAGGTAAATCCGGTAGCCAGAACGTCGATGAGCGTTAATTGCGCAATTCGGGACACCATCGGCATATAAACGTCTGTGTCTTCCGGCACATCGAGCAACAGAGACAGCGTCGCCGCATGGGCGAGGGGGGTATCGCGTGAGGTGATGGCGATCACCGTGGCGTCGTTTTCGCGCGCCAGTTGCGCCATTTCAACCAGGTTTTTGGTGCGGCCGGTATGGGAAATTAATACCACCACGTCGCCTTCGCTGGAGTTCATGCATCCCATGCGTTGCATGACGATGTCATCGAAGTAGACCACCGGGATATTAAAACGGAAAAATTTGTTCATCGCGTCGTGGGCGACTGCCGCCGACGCGCCTAAACCAAAGAAAGAGATCTTTTTTGCCTGCGTAAGCAGGTCAACCGCACGATTGATTGCGGCAATATCCAAATTTGCCTTTACTGTATCCAGGCAGGCCATCACCGATTCGAATATTTTACCGGTGTAGGAGTCCACACTGTCATCTTCCTCCACGTTACGATTTACGTACGGGGTGCCGTTGGCCAGGCTTTGCGCCAGATGCAGCTTAAAATCGGGGAAGCCCTTGGTATCGAGACGGCGACAAAAACGGTTGACGGTGGGTTCGCTGACGTCCGCCATCTTGGCCAGCGTGGCGATACTGGAGTGAATGGCGGTTTGTGGGGAGGCCAGGATCACCTCGGCGACTTTCCTTTCAGATTTGCTCAGGAGCTCCAGATGGCTCTGGATTTTTTCCAGCGTATTCATATAACGAGAGTCACTCATGGTTTTATACCCGCAGTCTTTCAAGCTGCCACTTGGAATCCATCGGATATGTCGATTTCAATCAAAGGAGAAATCAATGCCGGTTTAATGAAAATATACTACGTGCCGGTAACCGTTGGCAGTCTCGACAGAGGGTATGCAGACTTTTTTCATCAGAACATGACCTGTGTCTAACTTTCATAATGGTAAAAGAGCGTCAAAAAAGACAGAAAATTACAGTTTTTAGTTTCGTCAGCGGCGTTTACGCCCGATCGCACTTAACACTGGAGTTTCTGGGGCTTTTTTTCTGCTTTTGATCCGGGTTTACTGGCCGTAGTCAAAGAGAGTACATTAGTAATGTAAGAAAATTACAAATATCCTGCAACGAGGAGATGAACATGGCGGTAACCTCTACAGCCCAGGCGTGTGACCTGGTTATTTTCGGCGCGAAAGGCGATTTGGCGCGTCGTAAGCTGCTGCCTTCCCTGTACCAGTTAGAAAAAGCCGGCCATATCCACCCGGAAA
Organism: Serratia sp. 22264; assembly: GCF_052045345.1. Classification (NCBI taxonomy): domain Bacteria; kingdom Pseudomonadati; phylum Pseudomonadota; class Gammaproteobacteria; order Enterobacterales; family Yersiniaceae; genus Serratia; species Serratia sp. 22264. Next base: position 1,728,707 of record NZ_JBQEOY010000001.1, on the reverse strand, counting down.
CCCGGATTATCGGCGTTGGCCGTGCCGAGTGGGATAAAGAAGCCTATATCAAGGTGGTCAAGGAAGCGCTTGGCACCTTTATGAAAGAAAAACTGGATGACGAACTCTGGGCTACGCTGAGCGCGCGCCTGGATTTCTGCAACCTGGATGTGAACGACAGCAAAAACTTTACCAAACTGGGTAAAATGCTGGACCAGAAGCATCGCACCACCATCAACTACTTCGCCATGCCGCCAAGCACCTTCGGCGCGATCTGCAAAGGGCTGGGCGAGGCAAAACTGAATCACGACCCGGCGCGTGTCGTAATGGAAAAACCGTTGGGCACCGATCTGGCGTCTTCCCGCGTGATCAACGATCAGGTGGCGGAGTACTTCAACGAGTCCCAGGTTTACCGTATTGACCACTACCTCGGTAAAGAGACGGTACTGAACCTGTTGGCGCTGCGTTTTGCCAACTCGTTGTTTGCCTCCAACTGGGACAACCGCACTATCGATTCCGTACAAATCACCGTGGCGGAAGAGGTGGGCATCGAAGGGCGCTGGGGCTACTTTGACCAGGCCGGCCAGATGCGCGACATGATCCAGAACCACCTGCTGCAAATTCTGACCATGATCGCCATGTCGCCGCCGGCGGATCTGACCACCGATCGCATTCGTGACGAGAAAGTGAAGGTGCTGCGCTCGCTGCGCCGCATTAATCAGACCAACGTGCGTGAAACCACGGTGCGTGGCCAATACACCGCCGGTTTTGTGCAGGGCAAAAAAGTGCCGGGCTACCTGGAAGAGGAAGGGGCGAACAAAAGCAGCAACACCGAAACCTTCGTTTCTATCCGCGTGGATATCGACAACTGGCAGTGGGCCGGCGTGCCGTTCTACCTGCGTACCGGTAAACGCCTGCCGACCAAATGTTCTGAAGTGGTGGTTTACTTCAAGAACCCGCCGTTGAACCTGTTCAGCGATTCTTACCAGCAACTGCCGCAGAACAAGTTGACCATTCGACTGCAGCCGGATGAAGGTATCGAGATCCAGGTACTGAACAAGGTGCCGGGGTTGGATCACAAGCACCGCCTGCAAACCACCAAGCTGGATCTGAGTTTCTCGGAAACCTTTAACCAGGAACACGTGGCAGACGCCTACGAGCGTTTGTTGCTGGAGACCATGCGCGGCATTCAGGCGCTGTTCGTGCGCCGTGACGAGGTGGAAGAGGCCTGGAAATGGGTAGACTCCATCATGGACGCATGGAAAGCGGACAACGAAGCGCCGAAGCCTTACCAGTCCGGCACCTGGGGCCCGGTAGCCTCGGTCGCGATGATCACCCGCGATGGCCGTTCCTGGAACGAGTTCGAGTAACGACGCCGCCGGCAGCTTATCTGCCGGCATTTTTTTGCCCGCAGAACGCGGGATAGCAACCTCACTTAGGGTACGGCCGGACGTCCGCATACACTTGCGGAGCCCTGTGGCAGGGGCGTGCCATTTATAAACCGTAAGTAGTGGAGACGTAATAATGAAAAACTGGAAAACCAGCGCAGAACAGATCCTGACGGCGGGCCCGGTGGTTCCGGTCATTGTGATCAATAAACTGGAACATGCGGTGCCGCTGGCCAGGGCGCTGGTCGCCGGTGGCGTTCGCGTGTTGGAGGTGACGTTACGTACCGCCTGCGCCATGGAGGCGATCCGCGCCATTGCCAAAGAGGTGCCGGAGGCGATTATCGGCGCAGGTACGGTAATTAATCCCCAACAGTTGCAAGAAGTGACCGAGGCCGGTGCGCAATTCGCTATCAGCCCAGGCCTGACCGAGGCGTTGCTGAAAGCCGCTACCGCAGGGACTATTCCGTTAATTCCGGGCATCAGTACCGTTTCAGAGCTGATGCTGGGCATGGATTACGGCCTGCGCGAGTTCAAGTTCTTCCCGGCAGAAGCCAACGGCGGCGTAAAAGCGTTGCAGGCTATCGGCGGCCCATTCCCGCAGGTGCGTTTTTGTCCGACCGGTGGCATCACCCCGAATAACTACCGAGATTACCTGGCGCTGAAAAGCGTGCTGTGCATCGGTGGATCCTGGCTGGTGCCGGCCGACGCGTTGGAGAGCGGCGACTACGAACGCATCAGCGAGCTGGCGCGCAGCGCCGTCAAGGGCGCTGCGTTGTAACCCGCGCAGAGCCTGGGTTTGGCGATAGTTTGCCCACCCCTGAAATCATCAAGGTTCAACGGTTCGTTGAACCTTTTTTTATTTTTAAAATGCTTAACTTTCTTATTTTTAACCCGTTTTTTTCTGCTTTTTGTGAAAACGGCAGTTTGCTTTCTTATTTTGGCTATGGTACAAATATCGCAGTTGAAAATTTTAATTTTATGAGGATATTGGGCAAATCGCACGGTGTGCGGCTGAGAATAGAGAATAATTATGATGAAACTTAACGGAACCACCCTCAGAACCTCTACTTGCCAGCTTTTCCTGTCTGCCATCCTTGCCAGTGAGCATCACTGGTGCAGCGAGCTATAGCGTCTTTCTCCCTTAACCGGTGCTGGTGACAGGCTCAGTCCTTCGTCATTCCGCGTAGCCGGGCAAACATTTTTATTACGTTTGGGTCAGTTTATCCCCAGGGATCTCTGCGTCGTCAGCGCCTTATTGCGCCTGTCCGACGAGATAAATCGGGATAAATACGCCTTAGCGTGCGTTATTCGCCGTTTGGGAGAAAAATTATGATTTATTGGATCTTTTTAGGTTTGGCTATCGTGGCCGAAATTATCGGTACTCTGTCAATGAAATACGCCAGTATCAGCGGCGGCATGACCGGGCATATCGTGATGTATGTGATGATCACCGCTTCTTACGTAATGCTGTCGCTGGCGATAAAACGCGTCGCCCTTGGCGTGGCTTATGCGCTGTGGGAAGGCATCGGTATCTTGTTTATTACGCTGTTCAGCGTGTTGTGGTTTGATGAGCCGATCTCTGCGTTGAAAGTGTTGGGTCTGGTGACGCTGATTGCCGGCATCATGCTGGTGAAGTCCGGTACCCGCAAAGTACGAAAACAGGTCAGCCCGCGAGGTGACAACCATGCAACAGCTTGAGTTGTACCACATCGGGTTCCTGGCACTGGCGATAGTCCTGGAAATTGTCGCCAACATCTTTCTGAAAATGTCGGACGGCTTCCGTAAAGTATGGATGGGTCTGTTGTCTCTGCTGTCGGTGCTGGGCGCGTTCAGTGCGCTGGCGCAGGCAGTGAAGGGGATTGATCTGTCGGTGGCCTATGCGCTCTGGGGCGGGTTCGGGATTGCCGCGACCATCGCCGCCGGTTGGATCCTGTTCGGCCAACGACTGAATGCCAAGGGCTGGATCGGCCTGGCGCTGCTGTTGGCGGGAATGGTGATTATCAAACTGGCTTAATTCAGTGCGCAGAATGACAACATAAAAACCGCAGGGGTCACTCCCTGCGGTTTTTTGTTTACAGCGCGGCGATAATCTTGATTTCAACCTTGTACTTCGGGTTCATCAATTTGGCCTGCACGGTACAGCGCACCGGTGCGCTGCCAGCAACCACCCAGGCATCCCAGGCGGCGTTCATCGCGGCGAAATCTGCGGCGTCTGCCAGGAAAATAGTGGCGTCCAATATCCGGCTCTTGTCGGAACCAACGCGGGCCAGCAGCACGTCAATGGCTGCCAGGGTGTTTGCCGTCTGTGCGGTGGCGTCGTCATCCAGATTTTCCGGTACGCTGGTGTAATAGACGGTGTCGTTGTGGATCACAGCTTCGGACCAGCGTTGGTCGGGATCAATGCGTTCGATGTTCATTCAGTTATCTCCATATCATCATCACCTTAAGGGTAACACAGCCGTCGGCAGAAATACGTGACGATAAATCCGTCGTCTTTCAAGCTGCAGTGCGGCTTGCAAGCCATAGGGTAAAAGTCTGTGGTAGCCGTGCGGCAGGATTGGCATAATCACCGCTGAATTACACTGGCAGAGAGATAGCGTGACGGACGATTTCGCAACAGACGGCGCACTGGCGCAGGCAATCAAGGGTTTCAAACCGCGTGAAGCTCAGCGGCAGATGGCGGAAGCGGTCACCGAGGCCATTAATTTCAAACAGGAGTTGGTGGTCGAAGCGGGCACCGGTACCGGTAAAACCTTCGCCTATTTGGTGCCGGCGCTGCGTGCCGATCGCAAAGTGATTATTTCCACCGGTTCAAAAGCCCTGCAGGACCAGCTTTATGCGCGCGATCTGCCTACCGTCGCCAAAGCGCTCAAGTACAAAGGCAAGATGGCGCTGTTGAAAGGGCGTTCCAACTACCTGTGTCTGGAGCGTCTGGAGCAACAATCGATGGCCGGCGGTGAGCTGGCAGGACAGACGCTGATCGATCTGGTCCATTTGCGCAAATGGTCATCACTGACCAAAGAGGGCGACATCAGCAGTTGCAGCGACGTGGCGGAAGACAGCTTTATCTGGCCGCTGGTGACCAGCACCAACGACAACTGCCTGGGCAGCGACTGCCCGTTGTATAAAGATTGCTTTGTGGTCAAGGCTCGCCGTCGTGCCATGGATGCCGACGTTATCGTGGTGAACCATCATCTGTTTCTGGCGGATATGGTGGTGAAAGAGGGCGGATTTGCCGAGTTAATCCCCGAGGCTGACGTGATGATTTTCGACGAAGCCCATCAGATCCCCGACATCGCCAGCCAGTATTTCGGCAAGCAACTGACCAGCCGCCAACTGCTGGATCTCGCTAAAGACATTACTATTGCCTACCGCACCGAAGTGCGCGACGCCGCACAGTTGCAAAAAAGCGCCGATCGCCTCAGCCAGAGTACCCAGGATTTCCGTTTGATGTTGGGGGAGCCGGGGTTTCGCGGCAACCTGCGCGACGTGCTTGGCCAACCGAACGTGCAGCGCGCCCTGCTGCTGCTCGATGACGCGTTGGAGCTGTGCTACGACGTGGTTAAACTGTCCCTTGGGCGCTCGGCCTTGCTGGACGCCGCCTTCGAGCGTGCCACGCTGTATCGCGCACGCCTTAAGCGACTGAAAGAGGTCAATGAGCCGGGTTTCAGTTACTGGTATGAATGCAATTCACGCCATTTCGTGCTGGCGCTGACGCCGCTGACGGTGGCCGATCGTTTTCGTGAACTGCTGGATGAGAAACCGGGCAGCTGGATTTTTACCTCGGCAACGCTGTCGGTCAACGAGCAGATGGGGCATTTTACCGAGCGGTTGGGCCTGACCAAAGCCAAAACCTTGTTGTTGGCCAGCCCGTTCGACTACGCCAACCAGGCCTTGCTGTGCGTACCGCGTTTTCTGCCTTCGCCGAATCAACCCGGCGGTGCCCGCCAGTTGGCGCGCATGCTGCGGCCGCTGATTGAAGCCAATAACGGCCGCTGTTTCTTCCTTTGCACTTCGCACCAGATGATGCGCGAACTGGCGGAGGAGTTCCGCGCCACCATGACGCTGCCGGTACTGTTGCAAGGGGAAACCAGTAAAGGCCAACTGTTGGCGCAGTTTGTCGAGGCCGGCAATGCGTTGTTGGTGGCGACCAGCAGTTTCTGGGAAGGGGTTGACGTGCGCGGTGACGCTTTGTCATGCGTGATCATCGACAAGCTGCCGTTTACCTCGCCCGACGATCCGCTGTTGAAGGCGCGAATTGAAGATTGCCGGCTGCGCGGCGGCGATCCGTTCAACGACGTGCAATTGCCGGATGCGGTCATTACCCTGAAGCAGGGCGTCGGACGCCTGATCCGCGATACTGACGATCGCGGCGTGCTGGTGATCTGCGATAACCGTCTGGTGATGCGGCCTTATGGCGAGGTGTTCCTCAATAGCCTGCCGCCGACGCCGCGCACCCGGGATATCGCTCAGGCGATTGCCTTCCTGCAGGCTGAGCGCTAGCGGATAGGCGCAGCCACGGGGGTGTGCTACAATGCGCGCCCTGTTTTTTCCCGCCAGAGGTTGGTATGTCCACGCGAATTTTAGCGATCGATACGGCGACGGAAGCCTGTTCCGTCGCCATCTGGAATCAAGGCGAAATCCACGCCCTGTTTGAGCTGTGCCCACGTGAGCATACGCAACGCATTTTACCGATGGTGCAGCAAGTGCTGGCGGAATCCGGTTTAAGCCTTAATCAACTCGATGCGCTGGCTTTTGGCCGCGGGCCCGGCAGCTTTACCGGCGTACGTATCGGTATCGGCATTGCGCAAGGGCTGGCGTTGGGGGCCGAGTTGCCAATGCTGGGCATCTCTACGCTGCAAACCATGGCGCAGGGCGCTTGGCGCATTACCGGTGCAGACCGGGTGTTGGCGGCGATTGATGCGCGGATGGGGGAAGTCTACTGGGGGCAGTTTGAGCGCCGGCAAGACGGCAGTTGGCTGGAAAGCGAAGGTGAAGCGGTGCTTTCGCCACAGCAAGCGCTGGAACGCGCGCAAGGCCTGCAAGGCAACTGGGCGCATGTGGGCACCGGCTGGCAAACCTATCCGGATCTGATTGCAGGCTCTTCCCTGTGCCTGCGCGACGGGCAAATGCTGCTGCCGCAAGCGCAAGACATGTTGCCGCTGGCGCTGCATGCCTGGCAACAAGGGCTGTCGGTGGCGGTAGAAAATGCCGAACCGACTTACCTGCGCAACGAAGTCACCTGGAAAAAGCTGCCTGGGCGCGAATAGCGGCAGCCTATTGTGCTGTGGTTGAATCCGGGCTATGAATGAACTGCAACTTGCTCAGCGATTTGATGTCAAAGTTACAGCCATTTCAGGAGATTGCGACGATGTTAACCCGCACTGTAAGTAAAAAAATGTCGCTGCTGGCCATGGCCGGTGGCGCGCTGGCGTTGTCAGGCTGCGTAACCGTGCCGGATGCGATCAAAGGCAGTACGGCGACGCCGGTGCAGCAGTTGTCTTCGGTGCAAAATGCGCCGAACCTGTTTGCAGGCGCTGAAGCCCGCTTTGGCGGCACCGTAGTGAACGTCGCTAACGAACAGGGGCGCACGGTGCTCGAGATCGCGGCGGTGCCGCTCGATTCTGGCGCCCGGCCGATTCTGGGCGAGCCATCGCGGGGCCGTTTGCTCGCTACGGTCAACGGTTTCCTGGAGCCGGTCGATTTTAAGGGGCAGTTGGTTACCGTTGTCGGGCCAATCACCGGCGTGAAAGAAGGCAAAATCGGCATGACGCCGTACAAGTTTGTAACGATGAACGCTACCGGTTACAAGCGCTGGCACTTAACCCAGCAGGTGATGATGCCACCGGCGCCGATGGGGCCATGGGGCTGGCGCAGCGGCACCTGGGGCCCGGGGTGGGGCGTAGGGTATGGCTGGTACAATCCTGGTCCTACGCAGATCCAAACCATCGTTACCGAGTAGGGTTGTGCTTGAAGTTAACTAATTTTACCAGGGCGGCTCCGGCCGCCTTTTCCTTTTGGCACAGGGAAATACCGCCAATTAGTGATGTACATCGCAACCTGAATAATGTTTAAAACCCAAACTGGTCTGCTGAGTTAAAATATTGTTATGATTTAGCTGCGTGTTAGGGGCTGCGATGATAATGAGCAATGATTTCAGGAGTAATACCTTGGATAAGGTCTGGTTAAAACGTTACCCGGCAGATGTTCCGGCAGAGATCGACGCCGATCATTATTCATCTTTGGTCGAAATGTTTGAAAATGCGGTTCAGCGCTATGCCGATCAACCCGCTTTCATCAACATGGGCGAGATGATGACCTTCCGTAAGCTGGAGGAACGCAGCCGGGCCTTTGCCGCTTACCTGCAAAATGAGTTGGGCTTGAAGAAGGGGGATCGCGTTGCCCTGATGATGCCAAACCTGTTGCAGTATCCGATCGCGCTGTTCGGCATTTTGCGCGCCGGCATGGTGGTGGTAAACGTTAACCCCCTGTATACACCGCGCGAGCTGGAGCACCAACTGAATGACAGTGGCGCCGGCGCTATCGTGATCGTCTCCAACTTTGCCCATACGTTGGAAAAAGTGGTGTTCAATACCCAGGTAAAACATGTGATTCTGACGCGCATGGGTGACCAGCTCTCCACCGCCAAAGGCACGTTGGTCAACTTTGTGGTGAAGTACATTAAGCGACTGGTGCCGAAATACCATCTGCCGGCCGCAATTTCTTTCCGTAGCGCCTTGCAACGCGGGCGCCGCCTGCAGTATGTCAAACCCGATATCATCAATTCCGATCTGGCGTTTCTGCAATATACCGGCGGTACCACCGGTGTGGCGAAGGGCGCAATGCTGACGCACCGTAACATGCAGGCCAATTTGGCGCAGTGCAACGCTGCCTACGGGCCGCTGTTCCGCGATGGTCAGGAACTGATAGTCACCGCGCTGCCGCTCTACCATATTTTTGCGCTGACGGTGAATTGCCTGCTGTTTCTCGAGCTGGGCGGTCGCAATTTGCTGATCACTAACCCGCGCGATATTCCGGGGCTGGTGAAAGAGCTGGCCAAATACCCATTCACGGCCATCAGCGGCGTCAATACGCTGTTTAATGCGTTGCTCAATAATGAAGATTTCCACAAGCTGGATTTTTCGACTTTGCGTTTCTCGGTCGGGGGCGGGATGTCGGTGCAGAAGGCCGTGGCGGACAAATGGGAGAAGGTCACCGGCAGGCATTTGCTTGAGGGTTATGGCCTGACGGAATGCGCGCCGCTGGTTACCTGTAACCCGCACGATCTGACGCACTACAGCGGCAGCATCGGTCTGCCCGTCTCGTCCACCGATATTCGGCTGGTGGATGATGATGGCCATGATGTGCCGGTGGGTGAGCCGGGCGAACTGTGGGTCAAAGGACCGCAAGTTATGTTAGGCTACTGGCAGCGGCCGGACGCCACTGATGAAGTGTTAAAAGAGGGCTGGCTCGCAACCGGCGATATCGTTACAGTTGACGAGTCGGGCTTTGTACGCGTGGTCGATCGCAAGAAAGATATGATTCTGGTTTCCGGTTTTAACGTTTACCCGAATGAGATCGAAGACGTGGTCAGCCAGCATCCGAAGGTGCTGGAGTCTGCTGCGATTGGTGTGCCGAATGACGTGTCCGGTGAAACGGTCAAGATTTGCGTGGTGAAGAAAGACGCCTCTCTGACTAAAGAAGAGCTGTTGACCCATTGCCGCCGGTACCTGACCGGGTATAAAGTGCCTAAAATTGTTGAGTTCCGCGACGAGTTGCCGAAATCTAACGTCGGTAAAATTTTGCGGCGAGAACTGCGTGATGAGCAGAAAAAAACGCGGGCGGCCGATGCCGCCTAGGTTATCATCCACGCCTTACAGATCAACGACGCCGGTGAATGCCGGCGTTGTTGTGTTTGAATCATGAAAGCGACCAAGAGAATGACGTTTTGAACTATCAGTTGATCACTACCGATGCCGGATTGCAGCAGGTCTGCGAGCAGGCAAGAAACCATGCCCAGATTGCGTTGGACACCGAATTTGTCAGAACGCGCACCTACTATCCGCAGTTAGGCCTGATTCAGTTATACGACGGTGAACAACTCTCCCTGATCGATCCCTTGCCGATCAAGCAATGGCAGCCGTTTATCGATCTGCTGAGCGATACCCAGATTGTGAAATTCCTGCACGCCGGCAGCGAAGACCTTGAGGTATTCCTGAATGCGTTCAAAACGCTGCCGACCCCGATGGTCGACACTCAGATCCTGGCAGCCTTTACCGGTCGACCGCTGTCTTGTGGTTTTGCGACTCTGGTGACGGAGTATATGCAGGTAGATCTGGATAAAAGTGAATCCCGTACGGATTGGCTGGCGCGTCCGCTGACGGAAAAACAGTGCGTATACGCCGCAGCCGACGTGTTCTACCTGCTGCCGATGGCCAAGCAACTGGTGCAGGAAACCGAAGACGCCGGTTGGACTGCCGCCGCCGCCAATGAGTGCCTGCTGCTCTGTCAGCGCCGCAGCGAGTCGCTGGCGCCGGAATTGGCCTACCGTGAAATCACTAACGCCTGGCAACTGCGCCCGCGCCAACTGGGCTGTTTGCAGAAACTGGCGGAATGGCGACTGCGTCAGGCACGCGAACGTGATTTGGCGGTAAACTTTGTGGTACGCGAGGAAAATCTCTGGCAGGTGGCGCGCTATATGCCAACTTCGTTGGGAGAGTTGGATTCGCTCGGCCTGAGCGGCCCGGAAATTCGTTATCACGGCAAGACGTTGCTGGCGTTGGTGGCCGAGGCCGGCGAGCTGGATGAAGCTGCACTGCCCGAGCCGTTGTCCAACCTGATCGACCAGCCAGGCTATAAGAAAGTGTTCAAGGATATCAAAGCGGCGATCGTTATCGTCAGTGAACAAAGCGGGTTGAGCAGTGAATTGCTGGCATCGCGTCGGCAGATTAACCAACTGCTGAATTGGCATTGGAAATTGAAAAGCGGTGATAGCCTGCCGGAATTAGTCAGCGGTTGGCGCGGTGATTTATTAGCGACGCCACTTCAGGACATTCTGAAAAATTATTAATCGATTGGTAGAAAAGCAGAGGGCAGGGTAAGGAAACGCTGCTCTGGTTATTTATTAGGAATAGCCGAAGAAAATACTTTTATCGCCATCCTTTACTTTAAACAGCTGCGGTGCAAGATTAATTGAGATTAATCTCAAAGGGAGAAAACGGTTAATGGGTGATTTTTATCTCAATAACTGGATGTGCATACAGTTACCCCCTGTAAAAAATATACAGGGGGTAATTAATGCGTCGCAATCATTTAGCTGCTTCTTCCGATTCCGGTAATGTCACGTTGAGTTCAAGTACCGAAATATCATCCCCTTTCTGCTCAAACTGCACGTGCAGCATTTCAGGGTCGATTTGAATGTATTTGCAAATTACCGCCAGAATATCGCGTTTTAAATCAGGCAGATAATGGGGCTCACTGTCCCCACGACGACGCTCTGCGACGATAATTTGCAGCCGTTCCTTGGCTATATTGGCTGTCGGTTTTTTGCGGGACAGAAAGAAGTCTAGTAATGCCATGGTTTATCCCCCAAAAAGGCGTTTCAGGAAGCCCTTCTTCTCTTCTTCAATGAAGCGGAAGGGGCGTTCTTCTCCTAACAAGCGGCTAACGGTATCGTCATAGGCCTTACCGGCATCAGACTCGACATCAAGAATAACAGGCTCGCCCTGGTTAGACGCACGCAGCACGGACTGGTCTTCAGGGATAACGCCGACCAATGGAATGCGCAGAATTTCCAGTACGTCTTCCATACTCAACATGTCGCCACGGCTGACGCGACCCGGGTTGTAACGGGTGAGCAGCAGGTGTTCCTTAATGGGTGCTTCGCCTTTCTCGGCGCGACGCGATTTGGAAGACAGGATGCCCAGAATACGGTCAGAGTCACGCACCGAGGAGACTTCCGGGTTAGTGGTGATCACGGCTTCATCGGCGAAGTACAACGCCATCAGCGCACCGGTTTCGATGCCGGCAGGTGAGTCACAGACCACGAAATCAAAATTCATCTCACCCAGATCGTTGAGGATTTTCTCGACGCCTTCGCGGGTCAGTGCGTCTTTGTCGCGGGTTTGCGACGCTGGCAGGATATAAAGGTTATCAGTGCGTTTGTCTTTGATTAACGCCTGATTCAGCGTGGCATCGCCCTGAATCACGTTGACGAAATCGTACACCACCCGGCGTTCGCAGCCCATGATCAGGTCAAGGTTCCGCAGGCCGATATCGAAATCGATCACTACGGTTTTCTTACCTTTTTGGGCTAAGCCGGTAGCGATGGCCGCGCTTGAAGTGGTCTTGCCAACGCCCCCTTTACCCGATGTAACAACAATAATGCGTGCCATGAAATGGATTCCTTGTCAAAAGGGCTTAATTTAAAGGTTGTATGGTTAAAGCGTTATCCAACAGGCTGAGTCGTGCTGCCTGCCCGAGAAAATCGGACGGGATTTGGTCGCTCAACCAGTACTGCCCTGCGATAGAGACTAGCTCAGCACCCAGGTGCGTGCAAAAAATCTGGCACTGCGTATCTCCTGAGGCACCGGCCAGCGCACGACCGCGCATCATGCCGTAAATGTGAATATTGCCATCGGCAATTAATTCGGCCCCGGCACTGACGCTGCTGGTCACGATCAGATCGCAGTTGCGGGCATAAATTTGTTGGCCGGAACGGACCGGGGCGCTGATGATGCGCGTTTTGGCAGGGGCGTTGATATCCACCACCGGGGCAGGCGCAGGGGCCGGCTCCGGGGCGGCCATCTTTTGGCCTTTGCCTTCGTTCAGTAACGGCAGCCCGGCACGGGTTATAGCGCGTTTCTGACGCTCATCTCTGCAGCCGCTGATGCCAACAACGCGCAGACCCGCAGCCGTGACAGCCTGTTGAAGTTCTTTCCAGTTTGCATCGCCGTTCAGCGTTGCAACGTTGATAACAACAGGGGCGTTTTTCAAAAAAGCGGGCGCTTGCTCCACTTTTTCCAGTAACGCCTGACGAATTACCTCGGGTTCCGAATTATGCAAATGAACAACCGATAGGGTAAAACTGCTGCCTTTTAGCTCAATTGGCGATTGTGACATCTATCCTGACTCAGTCTCAGCAACTTTAAATCCCCGGAATACCAATCGGGGTGCGATATTCCGAAGTACTATAAGCATGTTATAGTCAGAGTTATATCCAGGCAAGACGCTGCCCCAATTAAATAGAGTTAAAAAAATGCTTTGTGTGATCTATAGAAGCCCAAAACGGGATCAAACTTATCTTTATGTCGAAAAAAAAGACGATTTCTCCCGAGTGCCGGAAGATCTGATGAAAAGTTTCGGTTCGCCGCAATTGGCGATGGTGATTTCCCTCGAAGGACGGGAAAAGTTAGCCTCGGCGGATATTGAGAAAGTGAAAGAAGCCTTGAAAGAGGAAGGGTTTTATCTGCAATTCCCGCCGCCAGTGGAAAATTTATTAAACCAGCATTTGTCAGAGGACAAAAAATAATCACTGCTGGCGCGCAGGGGCCTGGCTGAATCAGTACCCCAAAACGACTAAGGAACAGTGTGATGAAATTGTCGGCGATAACGGTGGCGTTAACTCTGTTGATGCTGGGATGCGGCGTCTGTCAGCAGACAGCTGCGCAGGCCGCTGCTCTGGAAGAGTCAGCCCCGTCGGGTGCGCCTGCGCCGACAACGACCGCTACTGTGGCCACATTGGCTGAAACTGGCCGCGATCCTGCGCAATTCCCGGCTTATGTAGAGCAACTGAAACGCCAGGCGTTGGCGCAGGGGATTAGTCAGGCAACCATCGATAACGCCTTCGCCAACGCGCATTTTGTTGACCGTGTCATCAAGGCCGATCGTAATCAGCCGGAAAAGAAAATCACGCTGGATGATTATCTCAAACGCGTACTGCCACCCGTCAAAATCGAGCAGGGCCGGACGTTGTCCCGGCAATATCGCTCGCAACTGACCCGCGTCACCGCGCGTTATGGCGTTCCGGGGCGTTATATCGTGGCGTTGTGGGGAATGGAAAGCGCCTTCGGCAAGATTCAGGGGCGTGAAGATGTTATTTCGGCGCTTGCCACCTTGGCGTTTGAAGGCCGGCGTGAAGCCTTCTTCACCCAACAAGTGATGGCGGCGCTGCAGATCGTGGAACAGGGCCGGGTCGGCAGTACCCAGCTAAAGGGGTCCTGGGCCGGCGCGATGGGCCAATGCCAGTTTATGCCGACCTCGTTCCTGAGCTATGCGGCGGATGGCGACGGCGATGGCCGTATCGATATCTGGAACAACCCTGACGACGTGTTTGCTTCCACCGCCAACTATTTGGCGAGTGAGGGCTGGCAACGGGGCATTGGTTGGGGCAGGGAAGTGACGCTGCCGGCGGGTTTTGGCACCGATAGCCTGGGGTTGAAAGATCGTCAGGCTCGCAGCGTAAACGAATGGCAAAAACGCGGTGTAAGGCGGCCTGACGGTTCAGCACTTCCGCACTCAACCCTGCGCAGTTGGGTTATCACACCCGATGATATGCAGGGCCGCGCGTTTCTGGTTTATGATAATTTCCGGACCATCATGCACTGGAATCGCTCTTACTATTTTGCGATAGCTGTGGGTATGATGGCTGACGGTATCGGGCAATAAATTAGCGCTACGGTACCCCACCAGAGCGTGGAATAACGGGCTTAGCATGCTAAGCCCCTACATGATTGTAGGGAGAGGCGGTATGTATCAACATAGAGACTGGCAGGGTTCACTACTTGATTTCCCGGTTAATAAGGTGGTCTGCGTCGGCAGTAACTACGCCGATCACATTAAGGAAATGGGCAGTGCGGCCTCGGCAGAGCCGGTAGTGTTTATCAAGCCTGAAACAGCGCTGTGCGACATTCGCCAGCCGGTGGCTATCCCCAAAGAGTTCGGGTCGGTGCACCATGAAGTGGAGTTGGCCGTACTTATCGGTACGCCGTTAAAGCAGGCGAATGAAGATCGCGTAGCGCGTGCTATCGCCGGTTATGGCGTGGCACTCGATCTGACGCTGCGCGAATTGCAGGCGGGTTTCAAGAAGGTCGGGCAACCCTGGGAAAAAGCCAAGGGTTTTGACGGTTCATGCCCGATCTCCGGTTTTATTCCGGTAGCGGAGTTTGGCGATCCGCAAAATGCCGAGCTGTCGCTGACGGTGAATGACCAACTGCGTCAGCAGGGTAACACCCGCGATATGATTACGCCGATTTTGCCGCTGATCAGCTATATGAGCCGTTTCTTCACGCTGCGCGCGGGCGACATCATTCTTACCGGCACGCCACAGGGCGTCGGTCCGATGAGCTCTGGCGATATGTTGAAGATTACCCTTAACGGTAAATCACTGAGCACCCGCGTGATTTAAAATCGCCGGCGGCACAAAATTAAAAAGGCCCGAAAGGGCCTTTTGTCTGTCTGTTGCCGCTCTGGCACCGGATTATTTACGGCCCAACAAAAAACCGAAAACGATACCTACGGCTGCGGCGATAGCTACGCCGGCAAGCGGGTTGGACTCAACCTGGGTTCGCACCGTGTCTGCCGCGTCGCGAGCCGCATAGCTGGCCTGAGAGGCGTACTTGCGGGCCGCGCCTTTGACCTGATGCTCCGGCGAATCTGTTGCCTCACCGAAGGCTTCCTGAACAGCGCCAGCAGCTTCATTGACCTTGTCTTCTGCTTTTCCAAACATGTTTAGCTCCTTATCTTCTGTTCTAAAGGCGAACATTAAACATAGCAGCATTATTCCGTTCCAGGCGGCATAACGTGCTTAATGAGATGAATCCGAACATTGTCGAGCGGAAGGCCGATGGCGTCAGACGGGATGCGCCAAAAGGTGTAGGACCTGTAATTTGTACGTATAATTGAGGACAGTGGGTGTGATTTTATTCACCGGATACAACCGGTAACACCATGATATTCTTGTTGCTCAATGGTGGACGTTATTGTTTTAAATAGCGTTTTTTTTAAGCGGCATTATGGTTATCATTATGATTATATTGTATTTTCGGCCTTTCCAATTGGCTCTGATATCTATATAGTGCACCCTCAAAACCTGTACGCAGGTTATCTATTCATTTACCTATACCGGACGCGAACATGTCACAAATCCCTTTTTGGCAACAAAAAACGCTGGCGGAAATGTCAGAACAAGAGTGGGAATCGCTGTGCGACGGTTGTGGGCAGTGCTGTCTGAATAAGCTGATCGACGAAGATACCGACGAGATTTATTTCACCAACGTAGCCTGCAACCAGTTGAATATTAAGTCGTGTCAGTGTCGCAACTATGAACGCCGCTTCGAGCTGGAAGAAGACTGCATCAAGCTGACGCGTGACAATCTCACCACGTTTGATTGGCTGCCGCCGACCTGTGCGTATCGCCTGATTGGCGAGGGTAAACCGCTGTTTTCATGGCACCCGCTGGTAAGCGGTTCCAAGGCGGCGATGCACGGTGAACGTATTACGGTACGGCACATTGCGGTGCGCGAGAGTGAAGTGGTGGACTGGCAGGACCATATTTTGAACAAGCCGAGTTGGGCAAGATAAGGAAAAAAGCCCCTGCAAAGAGAGAGGGGCAAGACACACAACAACACCAGGGAAATCGGGATACAACTTGCGGTTACTATAAGGATTTTTTGACAGAAGTTCATCAAAATATTGATGCAATAATGCATCACTATGATGAGTTTTTTTGTATGAACTTAATGAGTGCAAAATCACCGCTCTTTGCTTCTCGACCTTAGGGACGATCGGGTAATACATTCCCCCTGCGATTAACGTGCCATGCCGTTCAAACTTAATGTTATGTAAATTACCTGCTAAATCCAGCCAGGGCGCTTCTTTATCGTCATGATATTAGGTACTTTGGCCGCTCTCCCGCCTGGTTTCGAGAGTACAATAATGAAAATGATACGGCTGTTTGCAGTGGCTGGCGTACTGATAGTGCTCGTTTATTACCTTACGCATACTTGACGTCGGGTTATCTCTGAAAATCACAAGCAACCCCATGCAAAACGGCGCCCTGAGGCGCCGTTTTCATTATGTCGTAATGCTGCGCTTAGCGACCGAACAGGTCACGACGACGCGGGCGAACAAACTGAGCGATCAACACGACGATGGCGATCAGCAGATAGGCCGCAAAGATACCTACCAGCCACTGTGGCATTTCCAGCGACAGGAACTGCCATTGGCGCACTGAACAGTCGCCGGAAGCGTGAAATACCGCCGGCAGCCATTTATCCAGTGGCAGCCAGGACGGGAAGCTGACGAAGAAATCACAGGTATTAAACGGCGAAGGATGCAGTTGGATCATGGTGTGCTTCCATGCCAGCTGTAAGCCTTCCCAGGCACTGTAAATCCACAGCAGGATAGCGACATAGCGCAGCGGCGTTTTCGGCGCGATAGCACCGACCAGCGAGGCGCCCAGAATGCCAAACAGCGCGCAGCGTTCATAGATGCACATTACACAGGGTTGCAGCAGCATTACGTGCTGAAAGTAGAGCGCTACTAATTCCAGCGCCAGCGCAGTCAGGGCCATTAGCAGCCAAGCACCGCGCCCCTGCGAGCAACGGTTAAAGAATTGCAACATATATTTATTCTTCCATGCAGTAAGCAATTGAACCGGCAGTGTAAACCAATTCAACCCCGCTGCCAGCCACCTGGGCCGGATTCAGCACAAAAATAGTCGCCGACAGCAGAGTGGGTTAGCACTTCAATGCGCAGCGGTTTCGATTGAAGGCAACGTCAGCCAGTGCCACTGGGTTAACAGCTCTGTCATCGGCGCCAGAGCAAACTGTACGCACAGCAGCCCAACCAAGGTTAATACCACAGTATAGGGCAAAGCCATCCACACCATTCGTCCATAGGACAAACGCACCAACGGCGCCAGTGCAGACGTCAGCAGGAACAAGAATGCCGCCTGACCATTCGGCGTGGCGACCGAAGGCAGGTTGGTTCCTGTATTGATGGCGACTGCCAACATTTCGAATTGCTTCAGGGATATTGCTCCGCTGTTGAATGCGGCGCGCGCCTCATTGATGTAAACCGTGCCGACGAAGACATTGTCGGAGACTGACGACAGCAGGCCGTTAAACAGATAAAACAGCGCCAACTGCGAAGAGGGTTCCGCTTGCAGGACAAACTGGATGATCGGGCTGAACAGATGTTGTTCGATGATCACTGCGACCACGGTGAAAAATACCGTCAACAGGGCGGTAAAGGGCAGCGCTTCCTGGAAAGCCTTGCCGATAGCGTGCTCGTCGGTTACGCCGCACAGGGAGGTAGCGAGAATGATCACCGACAAACCGATCAGGCCAACTTCCGCAAGGTGAAAGGCCAAGGCTATAACCAGCCAAATGCCGATCAGCGCCTGGACCACCAGTTTGACCTGTTCCTGCTTGCTGCGTCCTGCTGTGGCCTGGCGGTCAAACTCTTTCAGCACCTCGCGCACCCGTTCCGGCAGTTTGGCGCCGTAACCGAAAACGCCAAAGCGTTCGAGCAGCAGACAGAGCAGCAGGCCGCAAACCATCACCGGCAAGGTAACCGGAGCCATTCGCAAGAAGAACTCGGCAAACCCCCAGCCGGCGCTTTTCGCGATAATCAGGTTCTGCGGCTCACCCACCATGGTCATTACGCCGCCCAGTGCGGTGCCGACGCCGGCGTGCATCAGCAAGCTGCGCAAGAAGGCGCGGAACTGCTCCAGCGTTTGCTTGTGATCGTCGCTCGCCAGTTCACTGTCGTCACCGACGTCGGTATGGCCATCTGAGCGGTTAGACGCCACATTGTGGTAGATCGAGTAAAACCCGGTGGCGACGCTGATCACCACAGCGACCACCGTCAGCGCATCGAGGAAGGCGGACAGCAGCGCTGCGGCCAGGCAGAACGCCAGCGAAAGCAGCATTTTAGAGTGAATATTGAGCAGCAGCTTGGTAAACACGAACAGCAGTAACTGCTTCATAAAGTAGATGCCGGCTACCATAAAGATCAACAGCAGCACCACGTCCAGATTATGGGCAATTTCTTCGCCCACGCGAGCGGGGCTGGTCATGCCAATCAGCACCGCTTCAATCGCCAGCAGGCCGCCCGGCAACAGGGGGTAACACTTCAGCGCCATAGCCAGGGTGAAGATAAACTCGACCACCAACAGCCAACCGGCGATAAAGGGATCGACCAGGAAGAAAACCAGTGGGTTGACCAATAAGAAAATGACGAGGGTCAATTTATACCAGTCAGGTGATTGCCCGAGAAAGTTCTTCACCAGAGCACTGCGTAAGGTTGTTTCCATTGTGCGTGACTTGTCCTGAAAATAAGTGGTTGCATATTACCCTAACAATGTCGCAGGGGCGGAGACAATAGGGCCTTGCTTTACGAAGAGAAATTTCTGCGAAGCGGTGTTTTCGCACAATTTTTGCCACTTTATGCACACTTTCGTTTAATGTTTTTCGCTCACGCTATGTCATGCTGGTGCGATCTGGTATGATCAGCCGATTACTATTACTGATTATCGTCGCAACGGAACGTCAAAAACATGGTCATAAAGGCGCAGAGCCCTGCCGGTTTCGCGGAAGAATACATTATCGAGAGTATCTGGAATAATCGCTTCCCCCCTGGCTCTATTTTGCCCGCGGAGCGTGAGCTTTCGGAACTGATTGGCGTCACGCGCACCACGTTACGTGAAGTTTTACAACGCCTGGCCCGTGATGGCTGGCTGACCATTCAGCATGGCAAACCGACCAAAGTAAACAATTTCTGGGAAACATCCGGCCTCAATATTCTTGAGACCCTGGCGCGCCTCGATCATAAAAGCGTCCCGCAATTGATTGACAATTTGTTGTCGGTGCGCACCAATATCGCCTCGATCTTTATTCGCGCCGCAGTGCGTAATCATCCAGAGCAGGCTCTGGAAGTGCTGGCTAAAGCTGCCCAAGTGGAAGATCAGGCGGATGCCTTCAACTGGCTGGATTACGACATTTTCCGCGGTCTGGCGTTTGCTTCCGGCAACCCGATCTACGGTTTGATCTTCAACGGCCTGAAAGGTTTGTATACCCGCGTTGGCCGTTACTATTTTTCCAACCCGGAATCACGCAAGCTGGCACTGGCCTTCTACAGCAAGCTGTCGACTCTGTGCCATGAGAAATCCTACGATCAGGTCATGGATTGCGTGCGGAACTACGGTAAAGACAGCGGTGCCATTTGGCAGAGCATGCAAGGCACCATGCCGAGCGACCTGACCGACGCTCGCCGTTGATTCTTCACGTTTTCTGCATGAAGCAAAAGGGGGGCCACTTGAAAGTGGCCCCCCTTCGTTATTATGGAAACAGAGTTATCAAGTAAACCTAGAGTGGCGTCGGGCGTGGCGGGCAACGATCCAACAACTCGACGCTGCCGTCTTCGTTCTGTTGTTCCAGAATAATGTCGAAGCCCCACAGGCGATGCAGATGTTTCATCACTTCGCGACGGCTCTTGTCCAGCGGCGCGCGATCTTGCGGGATGTAGCGCAGCGTCAACGAACGATCGCCGCGTAAATCCACATTCCAAATCTGAATGTTAGGTTCATGGTTGCTCAGGTTATATTGCGCAGACAGCTCTTGGCGAATCGCCCGGTAACCGGCTTCATTATGAATAGCCGCAATTTCCAGATAGTTATTGCGGTCGTCATCCAGCACGGTGAACAGCCGAAAATCACGCATGATCTTGGGTGACAGGAACTGGCTGATAAAGCTCTCATCCTTGAAGTCGCGCATGGCGAAATGCAAGGTCTCCAGCCAGTCTTTACCGGCGATATCCGGGAACCAGTAACGATCTTCTTCCGTCGGCGATTGGCAAATGCGCTTGATGTCCTGGAACATGGCAAAGCCCAGCGCATAAGGGTTGATGCCGTTGTAGTACGGGCTGTTGTACGGCGGCTGGTACACCACGTTAGTGTGGCTGTGCAGGAATTCCAGCATGAAACGCTCGGTGACCCGGCCTTCGTCGTACAGGTGATTGAGAATGGTATAGTGCCAGAATGTCGCCCAGCCTTCGTTCATCACCTGGGTTTGTTTCTGCGGATAAAAATACTGGCTCACTTTGCGCACGATGCGCAGAACCTCACGCTGCCAAGGCTCAAGCAGTGGCGCATTTTTTTCCATAAAGTAGAGAATGTTTTCCTGAGGTTCGCTCGGATAACGGCGGGCCTGTTCAGGCGCCTCTTCGCGTTCGACACGCGGCAGGGTTTTCCACAGCGTATTTACCTGGCTTTGCAGGTACTCCTCACGGCTTTTCTGTCGCGCTTTTTCTTCTATCAGCGAAATTTTCTGCGGCCGTTTGTAACGATCCACGCCGTAGTTCATCAGCGCATGGCAGGAGTCGAGGAGTTTTTCTACTTCCTCAACGCCGTAACGCTCTTCGCATTGGCTGATGTAATGGCGGGCGAACAGCAGGTAGTCGACGATCGAACTGGCGTCGGTCCAACTGCGGAACAGGTAATTATTTTTGAAGAAGGAGTTGTGCCCATAGCAGGCATGCGCCATCACCAGGGCCTGCATGGTGATGGTATTTTCTTCCATCAGATAGGCGATGCAGGGGTTGGAGTTGATAACGATTTCATACGCCAGGCCCTGCTGCCCGTGCTTATAGCGCTGCTCGGTTTCAATGAATTTTTTACCGAATGACCAATGGGTATAGTTAATCGGCATGCCCACGCTCGAATAGGCGTCCATCATCTGCTCTGAGGTGATAACCTCGATCTGATGCGGGTAGGTGTCGAGCTTGTAATGTTTGGCTACGCGATCGATGTGCTCCAGATACACCTGCAGCAACTCGAACGTCCAGTCCGGTCCATCGCTCAGACGCTTATCTTCCTTGACCTTATCATGTGTTGAAGTAGTCATCAGCGCACCCTCTTATTACGGACCTTGCTCGAACGGCAGACCCTGTATCAATCGTAGCTCAAACTGCGCATAGGGAATAATGATATAAAGCGTAAAAATTCAACGATCTGCCCGCAACGTCTCCACAACGGGGAGCCGGGGGGATTTTTCCCTGAGTTTTTTCTGCTATGGCAGACTCGACCATCGGTAAAAGGTTATGGCGATAAAAGGATGCTTTATTGGTTTTTTATTCTGTTTAAATGCGCGTGTTTCGTTTTTATATTCTGTTAAAAGCTTGTTGCGCATCCCGGTTTTTTTTGATGCTATCAACGCTAGCATTGATAGCATATCAGCGGCTGTTGCCCTCTAAAACTGGCCTTGGACGACATCTTATCGCTATTTATAGGTAGGTATTGCAAAAGGCGCAGCCATGAACGATAAATTAATTGTGAATGTTGTCACGTTTGATGACGAAGATGTTGGACGGATTTTTCCACTGAGTTAATTTCCTGTGAGCAGAAGATTATGCTTTGTGAAGCCTTGAGCTGGAGTCAGCGATGCGAGTGGTAATTTTAGGTAGTGGGGTGGTGGGCGTTGCCAGCGCCTGGTATTTGGCGAAGGCCGGTCATGAAGTGACGGTAATCGATCGCCAGCCTGGCCCGGCAATGGAAACCAGCGCGGCGAATGCCGGCCAAATCTCGCCGGGCTATGCGGCTCCGTGGGCTGCGCCGGGTGTGCCGTTGAAAGCCATCAAATGGATGTTTCAACGCCATGCACCGTTGGCGGTACGCCTGGATGGCAGCAGTTTCCAGTTGAGCTGGATGTGGCAAATGCTGAAAAACTGCGATACCTCACACTACATGACCAATAAAGGGCGCATGGTGCGGCTGGCGGAATACAGCCGTGACTGCATCAAGGCGCTGCGTCAGGAAACCGGCATCCAGTATGAAGGGCGTCAGGGCGGTACGCTGCAGCTGTTTCGCACCCCGCAGCAGTTCGAAAGTGCGGCGAAAGACATTGCCGTACTGGAGGAGGCGGGCGTGCCCTATAAACTGCTGGAAGCTCACCAACTGGCGACAGTTGAACCTGCACTGGCGCAGGTCGCGCACAAGCTGACCGGCGGTCTGCAATTGCCCAATGATGAAACCGGTGACTGCCAGCTGTTTACTCAGCAACTGGCCAAGATGGCGCAGCAGGCGGGCGTCACCTTCTTGTATAACCGCAGTGTTGATCGTCTGCTGGTCGACGGCGATCAGATCAGCGGCGTGCAGTGCGGCGCAGAAGTGTTCAAGGCTGACAGCTACGTCGTGGCTTTCGGCTCTTACTCCACCGCACTGTTGCGCGATCTGGTCTCGATCCCGGTTTATCCGTTGAAAGGCTATTCACTGACCATTCCTATTGCGGATGAAGCTGCGGCGCCGTTCTCGACCGTTCTGGATGAAACCTACAAGATCGCCATTACCCGTTTCGACAAACGCATTCGCGTCGGTGGTATGGCGGAAATTGTCGGTTTTAATACCCAGTTGGAGCCGAAACGCCGTGAAACGCTGGAAATGGTGGTACGCGATCTCTACCCTAACGGCGGGCGGATTGAAGAGGCGACTTTCTGGACCGGTCTACGTCCGATGACGCCGGACGGCACGCCGATTGTCGGCAAGACTTCGCTGAAAAACCTGTTCCTCAATACCGGGCACGGTACTTTGGGCTGGACCATGGCGTGCGGCTCCGGGCAATTGCTTTCCGATCTGATTTCCGGAATCACGCCGGCTATCCCTTCAGACGATCTGGCGGTGGCGCGATACAGCGCCGGCTTTCGCAACGAGCACCCCACACCCTTGAACGATGTGCATCCAGCGCGTTAATCCTCTTAATTTATAATGCTGAAGTCACGGGCGCTGGCCCGTGACTTCAACCGCCAGTCCGCAGGAGAATCCATGCCTCGCCCGATTACCGCCACGCTGCATCTTTCCGCTTTTGAAAATAACCTGCAGGTGATTCGCCGTTTCGCCCCCAGCGCCAAAATTTGGTCGGTAGTAAAAGCCAATGCTTATGGCCACGGAATCAAACATGTCTGGCGTAGCCTGGGGCAAACCGACGGTTTCGCCTTGCTGGATCTCGCCGAGGCCATTTTACTGCGAGAGTCCGGTTGGCAAGGGCCGATTCTGCTGCTGGAAGGTTTTTTCAAGCCACAAGATTTGCTCCTGCTCGACCGCTATCGTTTAACTACCTCGGTACACAGCGACTGGCAACTGGCAGCGATAGCGGCAGCCAAATTGTCCGCGCCGCTGGATGTTTATCTGAAAGTGAACAGCGGGATGAATCGCCTGGGCTTTTCCCCGGATCGTTTGCACAGCGTTTGGTTGCAAGCGCGGGAGATGGGCAATATCGCCAGCCTGACGCTGATGAGCCACTTTGCCACCGCCGACGGCCCACAGGGCGTGGCAGAGCAAATGACTGTCATTGAGGGTGCGGCGGCTGGAATCCCTTTGCCGCGCTGCCTGGCGAACTCCGCCGCCACGTTGTGGCATCCGCAAACCCACGGCAGTTGGGTGCGGCCAGGCATAGTGCTGTATGGCGCATCGCCAAGCGGCCAGTGGCGTGATATCGCCGACAGCGGCTTGCAGGCTACCATGACGTTAAGTAGCGAAATCATTGGCGTTCAGGCGCTGAAAAGTGGTGATCGTGTCGGTTATGGCTGGCGTTACAGCGCCAAGGCTGCGCAGCGTATCGGCGTAGTGGCCTGCGGTTATGCGGACGGTTATCCTCGTCATGCGCCGAGCGGCACGCCGGTTTGGGTAGATGGCGTGTTGACGCATACGGTGGGCACGGTCTCCATGGATATGCTGGCGGTTGATCTGACGCCCTGTCCTGGCGCTGACATTGGTGCGGAAGTGGAATTGTGGGGGCGGCGCCTGCCGGTTGACGATGTCGCCGCAGCGGCAGGCACGCTGGGTTATGAGTTGCTGACGGCGCTGGCCGCGAGAGTGCCAGTCACCGTCGAGGCGTAAACTTCAGGCAATTTTCTTCAACTGACTTTTAATTTGCTTGCTGCGCTGCCGTGCGTGCAGCGCCAGCAAGCAGCCCGCCAGCATGACCAACGCCAGTGACAGCTTCGGTGGCAACGGCATAGCCATTGCCAACAGGCCCAGCGCTGCGCCGCCGGCCATTTGCACAAAGCCCACCAACGCCGAAGCGACGCCGGCTTCATTGGAGTACGGCTCCAGCGCATAGCTGGTTGCCGGGCCCATTACAAACGCCAGACCCGCACAGGCGCAGGCGACCGGCAGCATATACGCCAGCCAGTGGGGTTGCGCCGCGTCGGAAAGCAGGCCAACGCCCAGTAACAGCCCAATACAGCCGATCCCCATCAATACCCCACCTGTCGCCAGGCAAATCGGTCGGCCGACTTTGTGAATAATGCGGTTGGCGAAATAACTCACCAGCATGATCCAAAAACCGTTGGCGCCAAATACCAGCGAGAACTGCAGCGGCGTCAGCCTGGCGGTGCCCATCAGCACGTTCGGCGCCAGGGAAACATAGGTTAACGCCATTCCCATTGCCCCTGAGTTCACCACGGCGAAGGACAGG
Organism: Serratia sp. 22264; assembly: GCF_052045345.1. NCBI lineage: Bacteria > Pseudomonadati > Pseudomonadota > Gammaproteobacteria > Enterobacterales > Yersiniaceae > Serratia > Serratia sp. 22264. The sequence goes on along the minus strand of NZ_JBQEOY010000001.1, from coordinate 1,703,869 downwards.
AAGTTGCGATCGCTGAGGATGCGCGCATATTGCCGCACCGGCAATCCTTTGACTCTAACGGTATCCGCCGGCCGGGTTTCCGGCAGACGCAGGGCGATCAGTACCAGCACCGCAAGGGCATAGCAAACCAGGAACCAGAACGGGGCGCGCCAGCCGAAAGCTTCCGCCAGCAACCCGCCGAGCAGCGGCGCCAGCGCAGGAATAATATTCAGCGTGCCGTTGAGAAAACCGTAGGCACGTGCAGCGTCGTCGCCATTCAGACGGTCACGTACGCCGCTGAACGCCACTACCGCCGTACAGCACACGGCAACGCCCTGCAGTAGGCGTGAGGCAACAAACACCGTTGGCGTGGTCGCCAGTGCCGCCATTGCCGCGCCGATCATGTAGATAACGACGCCGGCCAATGCGACCGGCTTGCGGCCGTAGTTATCCACCAGCGGGCCGGCGATAACCTGCCCAAGGCCCAACACCAGAATGAACAGTGAAATGGTGGACTGAATCAGCGCTTCACTGCTGTTAAGGCCAAGTGCAATAGCGGGAATGGTCGGCAGATAGAGATCGATGCCCAGCGGGCCGAGCAGCACCAGGCTAAGAAGCAGAAACAGAAATTTTTGCATAACAAAAACAGCACGTCCTAGTGACAAAGAGAGGTAGAGTAGAGATTCTGGCGTCAAATGGAAAGAGGCAAAGCATAAGCGTTCGACAGGCTAATTTTGCCTCCCTCATTACACGGCAGAGGCTTGGCGATAATAAAGTGCGGAAACCGTATCCGCCACGTAACGCGCCTGGTGTTTGGCGTCGTCCAGCGCCCGATGCGGTGTGCCTTCGAAAGGGCGTTCTTTCTTCGGGTTGAAGCCGTGCAGTTCGGCCAGGGTGATCACCGTACGCACATCCTGCGTGTCCCAAAACTTCCATGGGCAGGGCATTTCCAACTGCTGGAAAGCATGCTCGAGGATCGCGCAATCGAATTCCTTGCCATTTCCCCAGACCTTCACTCTGTCTGTGCTGTTCATATGGATAAAACGGCTCAGGCTGGTCAGAACGCGCTTTAGGCTTTCGGTTCCGGCAAAGGCCAGTTTGCGTGCTTCGTCAGACTGCTTTGCCCACCAAGCCACGGTATCCAGGCTGATGGTTCTGCCAGGCTGATCTTTTTGGCTGCTGACGGCGTTTTCAAATTCCGCGCCGAGCTGGCCAGTCCTGGGATCAAAAAATACGGCGGCAACCACCAGGATCACTGCGCTGGGTTTTATGTCCAGAGTTTCAATGTCTAGCATCAGATGGTGCATTGGCGATCTCCGCGGGCTGAGTCATCGTAGTATGTTACTACAAACCGGGCGAGGATGCGCAGTCAGCCACGGCGCTGGCCTGCGGCATTAGCCAGCGTTACCGCCAACACTGCCAGTAACACCAGGGCGGCCACCGGGGTCACAACGCCCCAGGGCGCTCGTTCGATATAAGGCATGGCTTCGGCCAGCACCAGCCCCCATTCTGCACCCGGCGGCTGAGGCCCCAGTCCGAGGAAACCCAGCGCGGCCAGCGCCAGAGCAATACCCGGCAAACGAAGCATGGCGTGACGAAGCAACGGCCCGACTAACGCCGGCAGCAGGTAGTGCGTCAGCGTACGCAGGCGGCCTATCCCCAATACGGGAAGCATGCGGATATAGGACTGCGTACGCGCCTCCGTCAATAACGAGGCGCAGTGTGCCGCCAACGGCGCCCAACTGACCAACATCACCGCGCACGCGGCGCCGTAGGCTGAAGGACCTGTAATGGCGATGACCAACAGGCCTGCCATGATGGGGGGCGTGGCGTTGGCCAGTTCAATCACCCCGCACATCAGGCGCGGCATCAACCCAAATAGCATTCCCAGGATCAGTGAAGCGAAGCTGACGCCCAGCGCCAGCAGGCTGGTATTCACCGCGCCGTGCGCGACCCGCGCCAGAATATCCCTGCCGGTGGCGTCGGCGCCAAAGGGTAACGCCAGGCCGGGCGATTGCAGGCGCATATGCAGGGACGCGAATGGATCGCGGATGATCCCGCTCACCACCAGCAGGCACAGCAATAGCGCGGCGATTGCGGCGACAAGATAACTGCCTTTGGCGCTGTGCTGGGGTTGCGGCGCATTAGGCAGGGACGCGGCGATGCGGCCCAGCAGCAGATAATGCGCTCCCTGCGCCAGGAAACCGGCGCTGAAGGCGATCATCAGCAGAATCAGGATACCGCACTGCAGCGCAGGCAGATCCTGTGCGATGGCGGCGCCTAAGGTCGCCCGACCAAGACCGGGAATGGCAAACACCTTCTCGACGGCAATGGCGCCGCCGGTAAGCCCTACCAGCACCAGACCAATTTGTGGCAACAGGGCGGGCAACGTGCGGCGCAATACCGCCAAGAGACGTTGCCTCCGGGAGATACCGGCAAGACTCCAGGTGATCAACCAGCGTTCAGAAAAGGTTGCGGCCAGCCCGTCGCTGAACAACAGACCCAGCAATCCTCCAGCGGGCAGGCCCAGCGCCAGCGCGGGCAGAACGGCGTGTTGGAGGTTTTGCCAGCCGTAGGGCGGGAACCAGCGCAACCAGACGGCGCCGACAATCAGCAACAGCGCCGCCAGCAAAAATTCCGGCAGGGAGGTCAGCGCTACGGCCAGAACGCCGGCAGGGCGATGACTGTCACCGCGCATGCCATGCCACAGGGTTGGCAACGCCAACAACAGTGCTACCGACAGCGCCACCGTGAGCGCGCAGGCCATCAGGATCAAAGACACTCCGGCGGCTTGCAGCATGCCTTCCAGCACGGGCTGACCCGAGATCCAGGAGTTACCGGCATCCCCCCGCAACAACCCCGAAAACCACCGGCCAAGCAGCACCAGCGGCCCGTCATCCAAACCGAATCGTTGGCGAATGGCGTTCAGGGCTTCCGGCGTCGCTTCTTGCTCGCTTGAGCGAGCCCGCAGCAAGCTGAGCGCGGGATCGCGGCCGGAAATCCAAGGCATCAGACCAATGAGCAAAACCATGGCCAGCAGGGCAAGCAGGCGTGAGGCGAGTGGCAACAACGTCTTTATCGAGCGCTTTATCACGATCAGGGCTGCCCGGCGGAAATAACGCTGCGCGGTGTCACCAGTCGACGTTCACGCGGATCGCGTTCTGCGTGCTGCATGGTGGCGGCTTCACCCTGGATAACTCTTTCATGCAACAAGGGGATAGCCGCATGTGTGGCGAGGATGAGGCTCTCCGCCTCGATAATCGCCTGGCGTCTTTGCGCGCCGGCCGGGATGGTCGCCGCGTGGGTTAAGGCTTTGTCCACCGCGGGGTCACAGAGTTGAGCGATATTGAACGATCCCCGGCAGGCAAAATCACTGTACATGTAGGCTACCGGATCGCCGGAATCCAACACTGTGGCGCGCGACAAAATGAATGCATCGAATTTGCCCGCCAACGCGTCGGCTTCAATGTGGGCGTATTCCCGCACCTCCTGCTTTACTGTAAAACCGGCTGCGCTGAGCTGTTGAGCCAGATAAACCGCGACTTCGGGCAGCTCTGCCCGATCGCTGAAGGTCGCCAGGGTAATGGTTTGGCCTTTCACCGCCGCCGGCGGGATAGCCGGTTGCGGTTGCCGTAATGAGGCGGCCCAAGGTAATGCGGGGCCAAGCAACCCGGTGGCAAGATCGGCACGGCCTTCGTAGACGTTGTCCACTAACTGTTGGCGTTGAACCGCCGCCGCCGCCGCTGCGCGCACCGCAGGATCGCGGAAAGCGCCGACACGAGTGTTCAGATACAGCGTATTGGTGCGCGGCATCGGGACTTCGTGGATCAGCCCCGCTTCAATGAGCGGCAACTGCGATACCGGCAGAGCCTCAACCAGATCGGCGCTGCCGGTTCTCAGGGCGGCGGCACGTGCATTGCTGTCCGGCACAAAACTGACGTCGATCCCCGGTGCGGCGGCTTTCTCGCCCCAGTAACCGTCAAAACGATTTAGCCGTGCGCTGCTGGTGCCGTTGATTTCTGTTAACACGAAAGCGCCGGTTCCGGCCTGCAGCGGATTGACCACGCCGTTGGCGGCGTAGGCTCGTTCAGCGAGGATCGCCAGTTGTGGGCTGGACAGCCGTTGCGGAATTAAAGGATCGGGGCGGGCTGTAGCGATCAGCACGGCATTATCGCCTTCGGCGGTGATCGACAGCTCGACGCCGTCCAGAATGCGTGGTTTCGGCGCGGCATTTATCGCCGCTGAAAGTGAACGCACTACGCTTTGCGCCGTCATTACGCTGCCGTCGTGGAAACTGACACCCTGACGCAGCACAAAGCGCCAGCGGCGTTCATCGATTTGCTGCCATTCAGTCGCCAGTGCCGGCTCGGCATCGCCATTGGCGTTCAGCACCACCAGGGTTTCGGCATTGCTCCAGCGCGAGAGTTTAAACGCATCGTCGCTCAACGGCGTTAACCCGGAGCGGGGCGGCTGCAGCATGGCCAGCCGGATACGTTTTTCTTCGGCGACACTTTCTTTTGGTTTTGCAGGTTCAAAGCAACCGCCAAGCAGCAAACTGCCGGCAAGCAGGCAGCCGGTGGGGCCAATAAAGCGCAGGTTCAGCATGCAAAATACCTCAGGATCTCAGGGCTAAAAGGGGGGTAATGATGGGATTGCGGCGATCAACGCACGGGTAGCGACATGCCGGGGCGATTGCAACAGATCGTAGGTTGGGCGATCTTCCACGATGGCGCCGCGATCCATCACCAGCGTGCGGTGGCATAAGGCGGCCACCAATGAAATATCATGGGAGACCAGCAGCATTCCCATCCGTTGCTGACGGGCAATACGATCGAGCAGGTTGATGATCTGCCGGCGTAAGGGCTGGTCCAGACCGCTGACCGGCTCATCGGCCAGTAAAAAACGAGGTTGCAGCGCGATAGCGCGCGCCAGTGCCACCCTTTGTGCCTGCCCGCCGGAAAGCTGGCCCGGCCTGGCGTACAGCAGGTGTTCATCCAGTTCAACCTGACGCAGAGCACGCTCTGCAGTGATACCCGGATCCTGCGGCAGACCGAGTTGGCGCAGCGGGGCGATAATCAGTTCGGCGACCGTATGGCGTGGATTGAGCGAGGCGTGGGCGTCTTGCGGGACATACTGCACCAAACGTCGGTACCAACGCAGCCGACGAACGGACGCTGGGCGAATCGCGGTACCCTGGCAGAAGATATGGCCGTAATCCGGCGCATCGAGCGCTAGCAGCAGCTTGAGCAAGGTGGATTTGCCTGCGCCGGAGCAGCCAACCAACCCGATGCGTTCTTCGGCATACAGATTCAGATCGGTAGGGCTAAGGCCACCAGATGCCGACGCATATCGCCGACAGACATTCTGCAGGCTGATAAAAGGCAATGCGGCGTTGACCGGTAGGTGACTCATTGGTTATCCCGCCATACTCATAGAGGAGTCATGATCGAATGCCGGGCGCAGTACCGTGGCAACCAGCCGCTGAGTGTAGGGATGTACAGGGTGGCGCAACAGCTGCGCGACAGAGCCGTGCTCGGCTATCGTGCCATTCGCCAGCACGATGGCCCGTTGGCACAGGCTGGCGGCGACGGCAAGGTCGTGGGTGATAAACAGCAGCGCGGGCGCGGCGGGGCGCTCGGTGTAGCGCTTCAGGATATCGATTAACTGATGCTGGCTGACCATGTCCAGTGCGGTGGTAGGTTCATCCGCTATCAGCAGGTTTTTCTCGCCGCTCAGCGCGAGAGCCGCACAAATCCGCTGACATTGGCCGCCGGACAATTGCCCGGGGTAGCGCATCATGATGCTCTCCGGCGGCAGGCCCAGCGCAGCCAAGAGTTCTGTGGCGCAGCGTTGGGCGTGTTCTTTGCTCATGCCGCTCCGGCCACGCAGAGCCATGATCAATTGCTTACCCACGGTGGTCAGGGGATTGAGGCTGGTAAAAGGATCTTGAAAAATGGCCGCCAGCGAGAGTGACTTGCGCTGTTGTAAACGTTGGCCGCTGATTTCTCGCCCCAATAGCCGTATCGATCCGCTGAGTTCGGCACCGTTCGGCAGCGTGCCTAAAATGGCAGCGGCGGTGAGTGATTTGCCTGAGCCTGATGCACCCAGCAGGCATAGCCGTTCGCCGGCATGTAGGGTGAAGTTCAGATCGCTGATTTTGACTTCCCCGTTAATCGACAGCGTCAACTGTTCTACGGTGAGTAACGGCGGGCATTGGTTTTCCATTAGCGTGTCTGTGCGAAGCAGTTATGATATGTAATAACATAACATTCGTTGGCGTGACATGACCAGCAGATTTCTGAAATACTTTGAAATAGTCTAAAGCAGGGAAATCAAGGTATGATGCTCAAGGTATTGTTGTCAGGTTGGTTCTATCGGTGAGAACGTTGATTTTTATTCTGTGCATGGCCGCCTATGTGCTGGTACTGGGTTACCTTGGTGTTTACGTCACCGATAAACTGTGCGAGCAATCCAGTAACTACACCAAGTTGTGCCGTATGGTTGATATCTCCGAGCCGCATATTCCAAAATAAATGACCGTCGTCAACCCAGATAATCGGTAGTGATCAATGGCGTCAGTATCCCGGATAGGCAGGCTAACGTAGCCCATTGCCGCCAGCCTAATCGCGCCAGCCAATCCTGACGCAACGGCGGCGTTGCGAGTTGTCCCAGAGCAACCGTACCGGTGAACATCACTGTCAGGATCACGAATACCAATCCCCGGCTCCAGGAATTAAATTCGATATGCAATATGTTGGCGTAATAGAGTCGCATCAGAATAAAATAGGCCAGCATTAACCAGGCAAAACGCGTTCGTTTTTTCAGCAATTGATAGAGTATAAAAGCGATGAACAGGCTGTGAAACCATGAGATCATTGGCGATTCAATAGGATGCCTGACGCAGACGTTATACACGGCCAGGTAGATATTAAAGATCAACAGTGTATAGACGGCATATATATACCAACCATAGATGACTTTGAGTTTTTGGGTGTTTGGCGAGATAGGGCAATAGTCCGGTATCATTGGGGCCTCCTGAGCTGGATAGCGTTATAACACCGAAGAGCTAAATGAAAATTAAACGCCAAACGGGCTTTATTTTACCCCCAAACGGGAACTAATCAGCGCCTGCTGGGTCTGTTCAAACGGTAATGTCCAGGGTATTTTCAGCGAAAGAGTAATGACACTACATTGATATGAAAAATTATAAAAACGGTCACTCTACGGTATGTTTACTGGTTGCCACGTTGGGACTTTACTTTTTCCTGCCGCCGACGCTCATCGCCTTGTTCTGCCAATGGTTTAACTTGAACCCCTTTTTTCTTATTAGATCCTGGCATCTCAATCCCTTCGCTGCTGCACGCGGGATTCCGATCTATCAGACCTTTGTGCCCATATTAGTGGTATGGCTTTTAATCAATGCCCTGGTGGCGGCCATTTTTTTTGCGATATTGGGTTTATATCGTTGGCTTGGCAGGACAAAGCATCGATGAGTCACCCTTGTGCGCTGACAAAAAGAGGTAGATAAAAAGCACTTTACAATGGATAATGATAGTCGTTATCATTTAATGGTCGGTAAGGGTAGAAGGATTGTCTCCTTATGTGCCACCCAAGCCGGCACGACATTGCTCACATTGCTTCCAATCTTTGTTGCCAGCCTCGCGCTGGCATTTTTTTACTTCTTTTATTTCAGTCTACTAACCCAGCTTACACCCTTGGTTTTTCAGTGACGATGAAACACTTTCCCCGCTCATAAAAAGCGCCGCTATGCTTGAAACTTTTTGTCGATAAAGATAATAATTATCATTAATATTATCTTTTCATTGGATTCAGTGCACTGATAGATCCGCTGCACGTTGTCAGCCAGCGCTGCTGACAGAGAATCTTATTCGGCGTGATTTTGAGTATTTACCAGGGGTTACAGAGATGTCGATGCATTTTACGGTTAAACGATCGCGTCTGTTCTGCGCGCTCGCCATGTTCCTGCCACTAACCTCGTTGGCTGAGGATACTTTGGTTGTCACTGCCAAATCTGCCGATACGGCGGAGGCGGCGACGCAGGGCTATCAGGCTACGACCAGCCAGGGTGCGACGAAAACGGACAGACCGTTAGCCCTGACGGCCCAGTCGATCTCGGTAGTGACTCGGCAGCAGATGACCGATCAGAATGCCCAGACGGTTAACGATACGCTGAAATATGCTCCGGGCGTCTTCACCAATTTTTCCGGTGGCGCCACCCGCTATGACACCATTGCATTGCGCGGTTTTCATGGCGGTGACGTCAATAACACTTTCCTTGATGGCCTGCGTTTGTTGAGTGACGGTGGCACCTATAATGCCTTGCAGGTTGATCCCTGGTTCCTGGAACGCGTCGACGTCATCAAAGGACCCTCTTCGGTGATGTATGGGCAAAGCATTCCGGGTGGATTGGTCGCGCTGACGTCCAAGCGGCCTCAGTTCGCCACGGAAGGGCACGTTAACCTGATGGCAGGCAACAACAGTACTCAGGGCGGCGCCTTCGATGTGACCGGACCGCTGTCTGAACAGTGGGCTTACAGGCTGACCGGCATGACGCGCAGCAGCGAAACCATGTACGACCATCAGCGTGAAGAACGCTATGCCGTCGCCCCCTCATTGCTGTGGCAGCCGGATGAAAATACCTCGCTGTTGCTCAAAGCCTACCTGCAGAAGGATCCTTCCGGCGGTTACCACAGTGCCGTGCCGGCCGATGGCAGCCTCTATTCCAGCTCGGGCGACAAACTGGGGCGCGGATTCTTTGACGGTGAGAGCAGCCGGAATGTGTTCAAGCGCTGGGAGCAAATCTACAGCTATGCCTTCTCTCACAGTTTTAACGACGTCTGGTCTTTCCGTCAGAATGCCAGTTACACCCATTCCAATGTTGAGTTGCAACAGGTGTATCAGATTGGCTGGAATGACGATCACCGTTTGCTGAACCGTTATTACAGCGGTTCTGCCACTTCGCTGGACGCCTTTGCCGTCGATAACCAACTGGAAGCCGACTTTACCACCGGGGCGCTGGATCATAAGGTTATGCTGGGGCTGGACTACCAGCGCTTTCGCAATAATTTGTGGGAAGAATCTGCTGGTGCATCGCAGCTGAATCCTTATACCGGTGTGTCCGGCGGGGCGGCGTTAACCGGCCTGACGCATACCGACTCCAGGCGCCACTACGAGCAGAGCGGCGTATATCTGCAGGATGAAATCAACTTACAGAACTGGTATCTGAACCTGTCCGGCCGCTTCGATCGTATCGAGTCTAAAAATACGACGCTCAATACCGGTACCAGCGATGCGCGCAGCGATGATAATTTCAGTGGCCGTGCCTCCTTGCTGTATCACTTTGATAACGGTCTTTCACCTTACGCCAGCTACAGTACGGCGGTAACGCCTGAGGCGCTGCCCGATCAAAACGGACACATGCTGAAACCGAGCACCAGTGAGCAGTATGAGGTGGGGTTGAAATATCAGCCGCCAGGCAGTTCATCGATTTACAGCGTGGCATTGTACGATTTGACGCAGAAAGACGTTGCCAACCGGGTGGTGCAGCAAAGTTATTATCTGCCGGCCGGCAAAGTGCATTCGCAGGGGATTGAACTGGAAGCGCGCAGCAAGATCAGCGAACGTTTCGATCTGATTGCCGGCTACAGCTACAACAAGGTGAAGTTTAAAGACGCGATCGATGGCAACAACGGCAATACGCCGTATCTGGCCCCCGACCAAATGGCTTCTCTGTGGGGTAAATACGCGGCCGGATTCGGCGTGGATCTTGGCGTTGGGGTACGCTATATCGGCAAGCAGTGGGCAGACAATGAAAATACGCTGCGCATTCCTTCGGTGACGCTGGTGGATGCCTCGATAAGGATGAATTTGGGCAGCGTGAACCCATCAATGAAAGGCGCCTACGTTCAGTTGAACGTCAATAATCTGACCGACAGGAAATACGTCGCGGCCTGTTATGGCACCGGCTATTGCTATTGGGGGGCGGAACGTTCTGTGGTGGCTACCCTGGGGTACGATTTCTGAGGAAAGGGGCCGTATCGCCCCGTCGCTTTGCCGACGGGGCGGTTTTACATTGCTAGAACAGGGAGAAAAGCAACACCACCGGCAGGCTTAGCGGCCAGGTCAAACCAATCGTCAACGCGCTGATAAAACGAATTTTGATGGTATCCCGGCTGACTAAATAGGTAAAAACCATAGAAACTAAAAGGCCTATTAAATAGAAATATTGTGTCGCAACCCACAGCGGTGACATGAAACCTATCCCAGTTGTATTTTTAAGCCGCGAATTCTAGGGGCTTAATTCCACATAATCAATGCTTATTAGTTGTTTATTTAGTTTATTATTTATAACCATATTATTAATGTTGTTATTGGGCTCTGACGTGCACGGGACGGTTCCTGTTAGCGATAATGGGAGAAATCAGGACATAGGTTTACCCGCGGGGGAAACTCAGGAATCTTCGGTGGGGGAAATTGTTCGGCGGCCGTATTGGCGAAGCGGAAGAACATAATTCCCCACTGCTCGCGGTTGCCCAATTAATCGGATAATTTGAAAGCGTTTGGCAGATATAATATGTTGGTAGGCCCTGGAGAACGTGAGGAGAGAGTATGAGTTTTTGGCGAATCGTATTTACCATTATTCTACCGCCGCTGGGTGTGTTGCTTGATAAAGGTATCGGCGGGGCTTTTATCCTCAACATTATCCTGACTGTGTTGGGCTATTTCCCTGGATTGATTCATGCCTTCTGGATCCAGACTAAACAGTAGTGGTGCCATCATCTGGCCCAGCCGTTTTGCACTGGGGGACATGTTCATGTAGTCCGAGACTCTCAACCCTGGTATGCGTTCGCATGCCGGGGTTTTTTACGCCGTTCAGCCGTCTAATAAATGTTGAGGCCGTAGACAAACAACCATGAAAAAAGCATCGCCAACAGACTTACGATGAAAAGGATGGAGATCATTTCCTTCACGTGAAAATTCCCTTTTGATGTTTGGTGTTTTTACTTCCCATTGTTTTTACATGGGATTTTATATCTTAATGGGTAAAAATCCTAGTTTTAAAGTGGTTTTCATGCTGATTTGCAACTGCGTTTAGGTTTGGTTGTGGGAGGCGTCTGTGTGGGCATGCCATCAGGCATCTGGGAAATGACGCGGGGTGAATGGAACGTCAGGAGGAGGGGCGGCCAGCCGCGTTAACTATTCGTAGCTATTGCCGGAATCTGCTGGGGTGAACTATATATCATAGGTCTAAACGGCGTTTGGCCTTGCACAGGCGGGCCGGCGTAACGCCATCATCTTAAAGAAGGAATCAGGTATGAATACAAAACCTACAGTAGTCCTGGTGCATGGATTTTGGGGTGGGGCCGCGCACTGGAGTAAGGTGATTGGCGAATTGTCACGTAAAGGTTATCACTCGATACACGCCGTAGAAATGCCGCTGACATCGTTGGCCGATGATGCCGAGCGTACGCGCAAAATGGTGGCTCAGCAGGCAGGGCCGGTTCTGTTGGTTGGTCATTCGTATGGTGGTGCGGTTATTACCGAAATGGGTAACCAACCCAACGTGGTCGGGCTGGTGTATATCGCCGCCTTTGCGCCGGATGCCGGGGAAAGCCCTGGCGGTATCACGCAGGAACATCCTCCGGCGGCGATGGCTAACCTGGTGCCGGACAGCGACGGTTATTTATGGATTAAACCGGACAAGTTCCATGAAAGCTTCGGCCAGGATCTTTCCTCTGATGAAGCTCTGGTGATGGCGGTGACGCAAAAGGCTCCGCTGGCAAGCACCTTCGGTAACGTTATCAATGAGCCTGCGTGGAAGCACAAACCTTCCTGGTACCAAATTTCCAGCGACGACCGGATGATTTCGCCTGAGAATCAGCAGCGCATGTCGGCCCGGTTGAACGCTAAAAAAGTGATTACGTTGAATGCCAGCCATGCGTCGCTTGCCTCGCACCCAAAAGAAGTGGTCGCTTTGATTGATGAGGCGGCGAGCACCTCATGAAATATCCTTACCAAGGCCTTGCAACAGCGTTTTTTTGCCGCAGGCCGGTTAAACAGGTTTGCTGTGTTCGGCCGCATGCATCGCCAAATAGGCTTTAAGATTCTCGTCGTTAAAACCAAGCACGCCAAGGATCGCGGCCATAAAGCTGACGGGAGCGGTGCCGGGCGCGGTGACGACGCGTTGATCGGCAACGGCGTAAGGCACATCCTGATAGTACGCGGCTCCCGCATAGTTCAGTTGCGACAGATTTTCCGCTGAATTGGAAGTATGGCGGAGATTGTCGAGCACGCCCGACTGTGCCAATACGCGAGTTCCATCGCAAATACCGGCGACGACGATGTTTTTTCGGTGAGCCTCGGCGACCAACGCGGTGATGTCTGGCGCTTGTCCACTTTGCCATGCCGTACCGCCGCAGACGATCAACAGGTCTACATCATCGAGTTCGATGGCTTCAATGGATAGCTGCGGGGTAACGAGCATCCCTCCAGAGGAAACGATGGGGGTGGCTTTGGGTGAAGCGAAACGGGTATCGAAACCGTAATAGCCTCGACAAGTGGAGTTGATCAGAGCGGTTTCCCAATCGGAAAAATTATCGGTAAGAAGAGTTATGGCACGTGTCATTGGCGTGTATTTCCCTATGAGGATGAAAATGGTCCGCGGAATGGTTTACCGCAGGATCCCAAGTTTAATGGGCGCTACTGTCAATTTCTGGCAGGGGTGATTTTTTCTGGCGTTAAAAAGATCCCGCACGACGGCGGGATTAAGGGATGATAGCCTAGCTATTGGATTTTATTCTGGTTATGAGGTGGTGTGGACCTTCAGAAGGTGACACTAACCCACGGAAACTTTATGGACAAGTGAAAGGTTCAAGGCGCTACATGTATCAGAATATCCTCAAAGAGGGTTTTATGCGGTGATGGGGCAGCTTGTCAGCGTTATTGTGGGACCACGTCCTTGTGGATAGTCGTCCTAACGTCGTTTCCGCTTGGTGTTGAAAGTACTTGTTCTTCTTTGCCGCCAATAGAGGACAAAGGAAAATACGACAACTGCCATCAAAACGACGATGATTGCGATTGGAAGTAGTTCCATAGCGCTCACCTAAGATTGCAATTTGGCATCCCATTAAATAGGAATATTCCCAATATAAGCAATGAACAACGCGTAAAGAAAACGTAATTAGGAATTACCTCAGCGCTGATTGTGCTAATGGCAAGAAAGATGAGGATGGGAAAAATGATTTTTCGCCTTGCAACAATGCAGGATATTAATGTGTTGATCGGTTTTGATACCCATGCATCGCATGATCTGCACCGTCACACCGAGATCCGTGAGTGGTGCGAGGCCGGTGTCTGCCATATTGCAGAGCTTGCCGGCGAAATAGTGGCTTATGGCGTGCTGCACTATCACTTTTACGGTTATGGGTTTATCGACATTCTTATGGTCGATGAGCGGTTCCGACGCAGAGGCGTGGGGCGAAAGTTACTCGAACAATTAAAATCGCTTTGCGAGCGCCCCAAGCTGTTTACCTCAACTAACGGTTCGAATTTACCCATGAAGAGGCTGTTACTGGAAGCCGGCTTTACTGAGAGCGGTTGTATTGAGAACCTGGATGAAAACGATCCTGAGAGGGTGTTCTTTTTTCCTGTAAAAGGAACAGCCAGCTAACAAGATTAACTGGCTGTTTTAATAAATATTATGCCGTTTGCTTATGGAAAAGCTCGCGGAATACCGGATAAATATCGTCCGGCTCACGGATATGCTGCATGGCAAAGTTATCGAATTTGGCCTGCAGGTCTTCATATTCGCGCCACAGCGTCTGGTGGGCACGGCGGGTGATTTCAATGTAGCTGTAATAACGCACCATCGGCAGCAGTTTTTTTGCCAACAGTTCGTGGCAAAGCGGTGAGTCATCGGCCCAGTTATCGCCATCCGAGGCTTGTGCGGCATAAATGTTCCATTGAGCCGGATCGTAACGCTCTTCAACCACTTCATTCATCAGTTTTAGCGCGCTGGAAACGATAGTGCCGCCGGTTTCCTGCGAGTAGAAGAACTCCTGTTCATCCACTTCCTTCGCCTGGGTGTGGTGGCGGATATACACCACGTCGACGTTTTTATAGGTCCTGCTCAGGAACAGATAGAGCAGGATATAGAAACGTTTAGCCATGTCCTTGGTTGCCTGATCCATGGAGCCGGAAACGTCCATCAGGCAAAACATTACCGCCTGGCTGGAGGGTTCAGGACGACGTTCATAGTTCTTGTAACGTAAATCAAAAGTATCGATAAAGGGCACGCTTTCGATTTTTTTGCGCAGTTCGGCAATTTCTTTGCGCAGCCGCTCCTCTTCCAGCAATTGCACCGGCTCGGTGTTTTCCAACTGGGTGAGCTCGCCTTCCAGTTCATGCAGGGCACGCCGCTTTCCGGCGGTCATGGCGGTACGTCGCGCCAGTGAGTTTTGCAGCGAACGCACCACACTGATATTGGCCGGCACGCCGTTGGCGGTGTAACCGGCCCGATGAGTTTTGTACTCGGTAAGCTGCTTATACTGATTTTTTTTCAGGTTCGGCAGCGCCAAATCTTCAAACAGCAGATCAAGGTATTCGTCTTTGGATATCTGAAAGACGAACTCATCCTCGCCTTCGCCATCCTGGCTGGCGTTTCCCTGACCGCCACCCCCGCCGCTGCCGCCGCCCTGAGGGCGCTCGACACGGTCATTCTGCACAAAATGGTCGTTACCGGGATGAACGCGGTGGCGAGTGCCACCGCGGCCTTGATGAAACATAGGCTCGTTGATATCGCCATTGGGGATTGAAACCGACTCCCCGCTGTCCACGTCGGTGACCGAACGCTTGTTGATGGCTTCGGCAATCGACTGTTTGATTTGCGACTTGTAGCGGCGCAAGAAGCGCTGGCGGTTCACCATGCTCTTGTTTTTGCCGTTAAGCCGTCGGTCAATAAAATACGCCATACTTCCCCCAAACGACGTTGCCAACTTTCTACGCCATCTCCATGACGCTAATTCTCATTAGCCGTTATGAAGACTTTCTGACCCGCAGATACCATTCACACAGCAGGCGAACCTGTTTGCGGGTGTAGCCTTTTTCCATCATGCGGTCGACGAAGTCGTCATGTTTCTTCTGCTCATCCGTTGAGGTTTTAGCGTTAAACGAAATCACCGGCAGCAACTCTTCGGTGTTCGAGAACATTTTCTTCTCAATCACGGTACGCAGCTTCTCATAACTGGTCCAGTTAGGGTTACGGCCACTATGATTAGCACGGGCACGCAGCACGAAGTTGACTATTTCGTTGCGGAAATCTTTCGGATTGCTGATGCCGGCCGGTTTCTCGATTTTCTCCAGCTCAGCGTTCAGGGATTCGCGATCGAACAGCTGGCCGGTATCCGGATCACGGTACTCTTGATCCTGGATCCAGAAGTCTGCATAGGTCACGTAGCGGTCAAAAATGTTTTGACCGTATTCCGAGTAGGATTCCAGATAAGCGGTCTGGATCTCTTTACCGATGAATTCGGCGTATTTCGGGATCAGATAGCCTTTCAGGTGTTCCAGATATTTTTCCGACTGATCCTGCGGGAACTGTTCACGCTCGATCTGCTGTTCCAGTACGTAGAACAGGTGCACCGGGTTGGCGGCTACCTCGGCGTGATCGAAGTTGAATACCCGCGACAGGATTTTGAACGCGAAACGGGTGGACAGGCCATTCATGCCTTCATCGACCCCAGCGTAGTCGCGGTATTCCTGGTACGACTTGGCTTTTGGATCGGTGTCCTTCAGGCTTTCACCGTCATAGACGCGCATCTTCGAGTAAATACTCGAGTTTTCCGGCTCTTTCAGGCGAGAGAGCACGGTAAAGCGTGCCAGCGTCTCCAGCGTACCGGGGGCGCAAGGCGCATGGGTCAGTTCACTGTGATCAAGAAGCTTGTCGTAGATTTTCATCTCTTCCGACACCCGCAGGCAGTACGGTACCTTGACGATATAAACGCGGTCGAGGAAGGCCTCGTTGTTTTTGTTGTTACGGAAAGTCACCCATTCGGATTCGTTGGAGTGAGCCAGAATAATCCCGCTGAACGGCAGGGCGGAGATACCTTCGGTACCGTTGTAGTTACCTTCCTGGGTAGCCGTAAGCAGAGGATGCAGCACCTTGATCGGCGCTTTGAACATCTCTACGAACTCCATAATCCCTTGGTTGGCACGGCACAGAGCGCCTGAATAACCGTAGGCATCCGGATCGTTCTGGGCGTGGTTCTCCAGTTTACGGATGTCCACTTTACCGACCAACGCAGAGATGTCCTGGTTATTCTCATCACCCGGTTCCGTTTTGGCGATGGCTATCTGTTCCAGAATGGAAGGGCGCACTTTCACTACTTTGAATTTGGTGATGTCGCCACCAAATTCATGCAGGCGTTTTGCGGCCCACGGCGACATGATAGTGCCGAGGTAGCGGTTCGGGATGTTGTATTCTTTTTCCAGAATATTGGCATCTTCCTGCGGATTAAACAGGCACAGCGGATGGTCGTTGACCGGGCTGCGTTCTCCGTTGGCGCTCAGCGTGTAAATCGGTACGCGTTGCATCAGCGCTTTCAGGCGTTCCGCCAGCGATGATTTCCCGCCGCCCACCGGGCCCAACAGGTAAAGGATTTGTTTCTTCTCTTCGAGGCCTTGCGCGGCGTGTCTCAGGTAAGAAACTATCTGTTCAATAGCTTCTTCCATGCCGTAAAACTCTTCGAATGCCGGATAGCGTGCGATCACCCGGTTGGAGAACAGGCGAGACATGCGTGACTCAAGCGCGGTGTCGACCATAACGGGTTCGCCGATAG
The DNA here is from genome assembly GCF_052045345.1 of Serratia sp. 22264. Taxonomy (NCBI): domain Bacteria; kingdom Pseudomonadati; phylum Pseudomonadota; class Gammaproteobacteria; order Enterobacterales; family Yersiniaceae; genus Serratia; species Serratia sp. 22264. Next base: position 1,687,034 of record NZ_JBQEOY010000001.1, on the reverse strand, counting down.
CCATCAGCAGACGTTCGGCCGCATTGGCATACGCACTGCGATCTTGCCGGCAAATGGTAAGAAATTCCTGCAGTGTGAACTCTTCGTCCTTGGCAGCTTCATAGCGCTGGCGATAGTGGTCAAATATGTTCATGATGCCCGTCCTTTTCGTTATTAGCACAGGTTAAAGGGAGCTGGTGATAGTGTTTTGGCTCCCGAAAGAAGAAGTTATTACCTGAGTACAGCAACCCGTATGCCAACTTGGTGCGCTTATTATCGCGAGTTGCGCTGTATTGCCACTGGGCCCAGGATAAATTCACCTTCTGATTAAGCTTAGTTGGCATACCGGAAAATTTCCTGCGCCATAAAAAGCTTTTTTTAAGTCATATCAATGACTCAGTTGTGACAGGGATGGCCAAACGCCTTGTCTGGCGCGGGTTGCGGCAAAAAACGTCATTGTTCTGCCATGATTAATTCATATTTCCGATCTAAGTTATTCGATCTTGGTCGTTTTTTATTGTAAAGATTAGGCGTGTAACGGTGTTTTCACATAAACTAAGTCGGCTATTAACCCTGTTATTTATGGAAAAAGAACCAGTGAAGATATTTCAACTCAAAACGCTAGCAATTATCGCTTCCGCAATGGTTTGCGCACAAAGTGCTCAGGCAGGAACCTGGTCGCTCGGTGCTGCAGCGCTGGTTAGCCCTGACGCATACCGTGGTTATGATACTCGCGTCTACCCGGTGCCAGTCATTAACTATGAAGGCGACGACTTCTACTTCCGCACGCTGACTGCCGGGTATTACCTGTGGAAAGATCAGGAAAACCAACTGAGCGTCATGGGATATTACTCGCCGTTTGGCTACCGTCCGGGTGACAGTGACGACGATCGCATGAAGCGCCTGGATAAACGTCGCGGTACGTTGATGGCTGGCCTGGCTTATACCCATAATGCCGAGTGGGGCTCGATCCGCACCACCTTTACCGGTGATATGCTGGACAACAGCAACGGTCTGGTAGGGGATGTCGCCTACCTCTACAAATTCGATTTAGACGCTTTGACTCTGGTTCCTGGTGTGGGCGTGATGTGGAACAGCAAAAACCAGAATAAATACTACTATGGCATCAGCGATCACGAATCTCGCCGCAGTGGTCTGGACAGCTACACGCCAGGCGACAGCTGGGCGCCTTACGTTGAGCTGAGCGCCAACTATCAGATCAACAAGGACTGGAATGCTTTCTTCACCGGGCGTTACATCCAACTGTCTGATGAAGTCAAAGACAGCCCAATGGTTGATAAATCTTACACCGGGTTGTTGATGACGGGTGTGAGCTACAGCTTCTAAAATCAAATTGCACAAATATTGTGCAGTGGTTGCATTATAAAGGGGCGCTTGCGCCCCTTTTGCACACCTGCAGTGCATTGAATGATGCTGACATCATGCAGGTAGCGTGGGATATGTCGTTTGAGTGGTTGGAGAGGGGATTAAGCAGGGCGAGCGGTTTGTCGCCCTGAAAGCATCAGGCGCTTTTACGGCTGCGGAAGGTGACCGCCAGCCGTGCAGGTTGTTCACCTGCGGCCACCAGTGGTTTACTGACGCGGCCGGTTTCCACGCAAACCATGGTTTTATAACCGTCATTCGCCATGTCTGCCATGCTGCAGGACAGCTCCACGCCTGGGTTCCAGGCAATCACATCGCTCATATGATGGTGATGAACCTCAATGGTGCGTTGCAGAGAAGGATCTTTGATCAGGCTGAAAGCGTCCGGTTGGGTATAGACCCGATCGGTTTGACCAATAAATGCCAGGTCTCCGGTCTGACGAGCTTCAGCTCCACCGGCCACTTTGTCGATATAAGGTTCGCCGAGGCCCGCCACTTTTACTTGTTCAATATCCCCAATCTGGAAATAAGTATGCAGCGCTGCGGTAGCCTGATAGTCGCCGTGTGACTCCAGCTCAATCTCGCATTCTTCACCCAGCTTGAAACGGGCAATCAGCGTAAAGGCATGCGGCCAAAGCTTGCGGGTTTGCTCATTGTCTTTCAGGGTAAAGGTCAGAATGACACCGTTGTCGTCTTCATCGTGCGCAGTCAGGTTCCAGGGTTGATTGCGGGCGAAACCGTGCGAGGGTTGCGCTACCGGGCCAAACCAGGGCCAGCAAATAGGCACACCGCCGCGAATGGCGTTGCCTTTTTTAAAGGGGGTGTTGTTGCTCAGCCAGATAACCGGCTTATCACCGGCAGGTTGCCAGGCTAACAGGTGTGCGCCTTGCAGCGCAACAGCGGCGCGGACTTTCGGGTGGGAGACGACCACTACCGGCAGTTCTTCGAGCTGACGTTGACTGATGTAAGGTGAAATTTGTTCGGTAACGGGCAGGGTGAAAATTTTTTCGTTCATTAAGTTGCCTTTAGTTCGCCGCAAAAACAAAAAAAAGGGCGACAAAAAATGTCGCCCCTCATTATCAGCTTTCCATCATTCCATTATTTGGAGATGTGAGCGATCAGATCCAGAACCTTGTGGGAGTAGCCAGTTTCGTTGTCGTACCAGGAAACCAGTTTCACAAAGTTGTCGTTCAGCGCGATACCCGCTTTGGCATCAAACACGGAAGTCAGGATTTCGCCGTTGAAGTCAGTAGAAACCACTTCGTCTTCAACATAGCCCAGAACGCCTTTCATAGAGCCTTCAGAAGCGGCTTTGATGGCTTTCTTGATTTCTTCGTAGGTCGCTGCTTTTTCCAGACGAACGGTCAGGTCAACTACAGACACGTTTGGAGTTGGAACGCGGAACGCCATACCGGTCAGTTTGCCTTTCAGTTCTGGCAGAACGATGCCAACTGCTTTAGCTGCGCCGGTAGAAGAAGGGATGATGTTCTGGGATGCGCCGCGGCCGCCGCGCCAGTCTTTATGAGACGGGCCATCAACGGTTTTTTGAGTAGCGGTGGTCGCGTGAACGGTAGTCATCAGACCTTCGACGATGCCGAAGTTGTCGTTGATAACTTTAGCCAGCGGAGCCAGGCAGTTGGTGGTGCAAGATGCGTTGGAAACGATATCCTGGCCAGCATATTTTTCAAAGTTTGCGCCACGTACGAACATTGGGGTCGCGTCTTTTGAAGGGCCGGTCAGAACAACTTTCTTAGCGCCTGCAGTGATGTGTTTACGTGCGGTTTCGTCGGTCAGGAAGATACCGGTCGCTTCTGCAACAACGTCAACACCCACTTCGTTCCACTTCAGGTTAGCCGGGTCTTTCTCTGCGGTAACACGGATGGTTTTGCCGTTAACAACCAGATGGCCGTCTTTGACTTCTACAGTGCCTTTGAAACGGCCGTGAGTAGAGTCAAATTTCAACATGTATGCCATGTACTCTGCGTCCAACAGGTCGTTGATTGCAACGATTTCGATGTCAGAACGTTCTTGAGCAGCACGGAAAACAATGCGACCGATACGGCCAAAACCGTTGATACCTACTTTGATAGTCATATATTCCACCAGCTATTTGTTAGTGAATAAAAGGTTGGTTGTAAAATTACAAAAACCTTACCAAGCGTCAAGCGGAATCGTGTCAATTCTTGCTGCAAATCAAATCACGGGGCTTGATCTGCTTGCTTATTGCACATTCCGTTTGCGTTCGGCCTCATCCGTTATATGGGGTCAAACCGCCAAGTATAAAGTCACCCTACTTCATATATGTGATCGGTATCACATAACGCCGCGGCGTGACCTTTATGCGCTACAGTTTAGGCCAAAAAGCACTGCAATGTTGTTAATTTTTTGTTATTATTACTCATTGTTTTCGTTGACATTATCCACATTCAGAGAATCACGCAAATGGCTAAAGACACAACCCCTGACCATCCGGCCACGGAACTGAATGAAATCCAACGTTATGTGACCCAGGAACGGGGCACTGAAGCGCCGTACTCCGGTAAATTGCTGCACAATAAGCGCGAGGGTGTATACCATTGCCTGTGTTGCAACCATCCGCTGTTCTATTCCGACAGCAAGTATGACTCCGGCTGTGGCTGGCCAAGCTTCTATGAGCCGGTATCCGACGATGCGATTCGTTATATTGATGATAATTCACACAATATGCATCGAATCGAGATTCGTTGCGGCCACTGCGACGCTCATCTGGGGCACGTATTCCCCGATGGCCCGCAGCCTACCGGTGAACGCTACTGCGTTAACTCGGCTTCGTTGAGTTTTACCGACGGCGAGAACGGCGAAAAAACAGCCGGCTGAGGATTATTCTGCCAGAAAAATCGATTCAGCTAATTATTCTTCCACGAGTGAGGAAATGCTCTGATGGACGTGAAAGACCTGATTGCCGCAATGACTCCGGAGATCTATCAGCGCCTGGTACAGGCGGTAGAACTGGGTAAATGGCCAGACGGCGTTGCGCTGACGCCGGAACAGAAAGAAAACAGTCTGCAGGCGGTGATGTTGTGGCAATCGTTGAACAATGCCGATCCGCAGCATATGACTATTGGCACCGACGGCCAGATAGTGATGAAGAGCAAGCAGGAACTGAAACAGCAGTTCGTTGCCGAACCGCTGGTTAAGTTGAAGCCGCAATAAATCCGAAGGCAGGGCGATGCAACCATCGCCCTGCCGATTTAGCGTTTCCCGCCGTTTATCCCCAATGATTCCGCCAACTGGTGTGCCAGCCGATTGTTGTCGTCGGCGCCATACTCCCAGAACATGGCGCCGCCCAGCCCCTTGCTTTTAATGTAGTCAGCCTTGATCGCGACCGAACGCGGATTCTCATACGAAATCGCAAACAACGGTTTGCCCTCGGCGGATTGCAGGGTCAGGTAGGGAACCTTGGCGTCGTTGTCCCAATGGGCGCTGAAGCGGCGCTGTGGATCGTTCAGCAGTTTGCTGACGATATCGTTGTACTTAAAATAGCTGTCCTTGCTCAGATCCAACCCCAGTGACTTGAACACGGCGGTTTCACGTGCGGTGAAATAGGGCTGGGTAACCGGATTTTTGGCTGCATCCGGTTTATCCCAATCGATGCCCGGCTCCGTCGCCCGTTTGGGCACCCGGCCGTAAAAGCCGATGCCCAGGTTCAACTGTGCGGGCTTTAGTCCGGCTGCCAGGTAGTTATCCACCACGAAATTGGCGCTGTAACGATCGGCGGCGGCGACGGTTGGCCACTGTTTAGAGTCATACAGGTTGGAATTGAAATACTGGGTGCCATACGCCATGTCGTAGGTCATCAGGTTGATGTAATCGAGATAGGGCGCAATGCCTTTTACATCGACCCATTCCTGTGGGCTTTTTGCGTTGGCGCCGACGGCGATGGTCAGCAATTTGCCTTTATCCAGCGCTTTATGCAATTCCCCCAGCAGCAGGGTGAAATTGGCGCGGTCCGCCGGTTGGCTTTCGACCAGGCCCCAGGCACCGTTGACCGGATATTCCCAATCGAGATCGATGCCGTCGAGGTGAAATTGTTGAATTACCTGTTGTACCGAACGGATAAATATTGCCCGACTTTCCGGGGTGGCGGCGGCGCCGGAAAAACCGCGCGCTCCCCAACCGCCAACGGAAAGCAGCACCTTCAACTCAGGGTTTTGTTTGCGCAACACCGGTAACAGCTTCAAATCGGCCTCAACCTTCGGCGATAAATAGATCTGATGCAGCCGAGCCGGGTCTTTGAGCGCCGGATTGGTTTCCTCTTTCTCATTGTTGTAAATCAGGCCGAAAGAGTAGTTGAGGTGGGTGATTTGGGTGACATCCAGCTTGTTGATATCGCCACCGGGGCCGGCAGTGACGTCGCCGCCACCGTTAAAATAACCGACGGACAGGTAAGAAGCCGCGTGAGCCATGCCGGCTCCGGCCATGCCTAACTGCACCGCTACCAGCAAAGGCAGCAGCTTACGGGGTAATGCCATGTTATCTCCTTTGGTCGGCAAGGCCGACCGAAACCGCCTGAGGCGGTAACATAAAACCGGGCTCAAAGGGCCCCGGATGCGTATAACCGATTGATGCGAAGGCATCAGCGGTCATAACAGCAAAAGCAACGTCTGGGAACAAGATGTAATCACGGGAGAATGGTTGGAATGTGAGCGATGTCGAGATTTGCACCGAGGGAGAAGAAGCGGGCGCCTGGGGCGTCCGCTGGAATCAATGTGCGATGAATTGTGACAGGGTAACGAGTTGTGCTCCGGCCAGCTCCATTGCCTGGAACGCTTTTGGGCTGTCACCTGGTTGTAAATCGACACCGCGGCAGCCGTCGGTAATCACTGAGGTCACATATCCCAGTTCCAGTGCATCCAGAACGCTAAACTTCACGCAGTAATCGGTTGCCAGCCCCATGATAGCCAGGTGAGTGATGCCCTGCGCCCTCAGCCAACCGTCCAGCGCGGTTTGTGCTCGGTGACCGTTGTCAAAGAAGGCGCTGTAGCTATCGATATCCGGGTTTTGACCTTTACGGAACACCTCGGCAATGGCCTCTCGGTGCAACTGCGGATGCAATTGCGCCCCGTGGCTTTCCTGCACGCAGTGCACCGGCCACCACACCTGCGGCAATCCTGCCAATTCACCTTGCGTGTTGACCTCAGTCCCTGAATTTACCGCAAAACTGCGATGATTGGCGGGGTGCCAATCCTGGCAAGCGACTACCGGTTCACCGCGCGCCACGCAGGCGGCAATCGCCTGATTGGCTGCGATAACGGTGGCATCGCCGTCCGTCACCGCTAACGCGCCACCGGGGCAAAAATCATTTTGCAAATCGATTAACAACAGGGCGGTTTTCATCTCGGCTCCGTAATCTGGGTAAACTTAGCCTGTAATGCTCAGCTCGCCGCGCAGGTTTTGCTGCATCTGGCTGCGGATTTGCTCCGGCGTCAGCGGTTGGCTCAGCAAATAATGCAGTTTAGTCAACGCCGCTTCGACGGTCATGTCAAAGCCGCTGATGACACCTGCATGGGCCAAGGCATTACCGGTGGCATAACCTTCCATGTTCACCCGGCCTGAGATGCATTGGGTCAGGTTCACCACTACGATGCCGCGTTCGGACGCATCGCGTAATTCGTCGACAAGCTCCGCTTTTTGCGGCGCATTGCCCACGCCATAAGAGCGCAGAATCAGCGCTTTCACCGGTTGCAGCAGGAAGTTGCGCACCACAGCGCCGGAAATGCCCGGATAAATCGTCACCACGCCGATCGGTTGCGGCGTGATGTTGTGGACCTGCAGTTCGCCGTTGCAAACCGGGCTGTCGATGCCGTTCTGGCGGCGAATGTGAATACCGGCTTCCAGCAGCGCGGGCAGATTGGGCGAAGCAAAGGCGTCGAAACCGTCTGCATGCGCTTTGGTGGTGCGATTACCGCGAAACAGTTTGTTGTTGAAGAACAGGCTGACTTCGTTTACCGGATGATTGGCGGCCAGATAGAGCGAGTTGAGCAGGTTGGTTTGGCCATCTGAGCGCAGTTCTGCCAGCGGGATTTGCGAACCTGTCACGATCACCGGTTTGGCCAGGTTTTCCAGCATGAACGACAACGCTGAAGCGGTGAAGGCCATGGTGTCGGTACCGTGCAGAATGACGAAGCCGTCATAGCTATCGTAATTCCGTTTGATGTCGTCGGCGATGTGCTGCCAATCTTCCGGCGTCATGTCTGAAGAGTCGATCAGCGGTGCGTATTCATGAATGGTGAAGTCCGGCATTTCCGGCCGGTGAAACTCAGGCATCAGCGCCAGTTGGCGTTGCAGGTGGCCGGAAACCGGAATGTAGCCCTGTTCAGAGCGTTGCATGCCGATGGTCCCGCCGGTGTAGGCGACGTAAATGGATTTTTTTTGCATAGTAATTGTTTTAACAGAAAATAAGATGGGCTGAATTATAGGGGGATAACGGCAGAAAAAAAGCCCGGCGTGTGCCGGGCTCAGGATTATTTTGTTAGCGAACCTCTCCGCAGGTCAAACAGATGGCATAGCGGTTTTGCGGATCGTTCAGATTATTGAACAATCCAGGTTGTTCTTTCACCGCCATGGCGACGGATGCCAGTGGAGCCGGTAGCATCGACTGAATGGCCGCCGGCAACATGGCGTGAATTGACACGCCAAACTGGCTGAGCACCATGTCGGTCAGGCTTGGGGTATCGACAAACCAGTTAAGCTGCCACTGTTTCAGCTTCGCCAACTCGGCGGCTTTCTTCACCGCATCGTCGAAATCGCCCAACTGATCGACCAGGCCATTGGCTTTGGCGTCACTGCCAAGCCACACGTGGCCCTGAGCGATCTGATCGACCTGTTGCGGCGTCATTTTGCGTGATTTGGCAACCAGATCGATAAAGTTCTTATACCCGTTCTCGATATTCAACTGCATCATTTGCGAGAATTCCGGCGGCAGCGCCTTGGTCACGGCGAGGTCCGCCAGCGGCGAAGTTGCGACGCCGTCAGTATGCACGCCGATGCTGTCCAGCGTTTGCTCGTAGGTATTGATGACCCCGAAGATGCCGATGGACCCGGTGAGGGTGCTTGGGCTGGCGATGATGTAGTCCGCCGGCGTAGAGACCCAATAGCCACCAGAGGCCGCCATACCGCCCATTGACACCACCACAGGTTTGCCAGCGGCACGCACTGCAGCCAGTTCAGAACGGATCACTTCGGAGGCGCTGACGCTGCCGCCTGGGCTGTTCACGCGGAACACCACCGCTTTGATTGACGGGTCAAGACGAGCCTGGCGCAGTTCCGCGGCGGTAGTATCTCCCCCAACGGCGCCCGGCGTTTGCGGGCCATCCATGATGGCGCCATTGGCAAACACCACGGCGATTTTGCCGCCCTGATCCGGCGTTGGTTTGGGCTGATAATCGTAGATGCTGGTGGCGTTGAAATCATTCGCCTGTTTATCCCAACCGAAGGTTTTGATCAGTTGGTTCTCGATAACGGTGCGTGACGCCAGCTCATCCACCAATTTGCTGTCCAGCGCAAACTTGGCGGTATCCCCGCCGGCCGCCTGCAAGCCGGTCAGTACACCTGCCGCGCCCGGGAACAGCTGCTGCGGAGTGATCTGACGGTTGGCCGCCACGGTATCGAGATAGTTTTGCCACAGCCCGCCGATCCAACGGCTGTCGGCTTCGCGCGCCGCCGGTGACATATCGTCGCGGATCAGGGGTTCCACGGCTGACTTGTAGGTGCCGACGCGGAAGATATTGGTAGTGACCTTGAGTTTTTCCAGCAGCGATTTGTAGTACAGGTTGTTGGTGGCAAAGCCATGCAGGTCGACCGCGCCTTGCGGCGACAGGTAAACCTTGTTGGCGTAGCTGGCCAGATAATATTGCGTCTGGTTATAGCTGTCGCCGATGGCGAAGATCGGTTTACCGCTATCGCGGAATTCGCGCAGTGCTTTGCCGATGTACTGCAGCGAAGGCTGATCGGCGCCGGCAAAGTCATTCAACTGCAATACCATGCCGGTAATGTTTTTGTCGTCTTTGGCCTTGCGGATGCTGTCGACCACGTCGAACAGCGAGTTTTCCTGCAGACGGTTGCTGGAAGCGCCCAGCAGTTCGCGGCCCCACTGGCGTACTTTGTTGTTCATTGACGGTTGGTCAACGACCACGCCGCTCAAATCAACCAGCAGCGCACCGCTCGTCGGGACGGCAGGGGTAGTGGAACTCTGGAATGAAAGATAAATACCGACCCCAACCAGGATCAGCAACACCAAGAACAGATTAAGGATCAGTTCCCTGATAAAGTTCAGCAGACGCCATGTCCACCTGAAAACGCCGGCAATGATTTGCCACAATGTGCGCATGTGCTCTCCAACAAGAGTCGAGAATGTCCCGCTATCCTAATGAGCGGCCGAAGAAAAGTCAGCTTTAAATCGTGAGTCACGGGAGCTATCGCCGAGGCTGTAACTCACCGTTGAGCTATGTTAACGTGATCGTAATGAAAATTATTATTGGGAGTTTACGATGGATGCACTGGATCTTTTACTGAATCGCCGTTCTGCATCACGCCTCGCGGCCCCAGCGCCAACGGGGGATATTCGCCAGAATATCATCAATGCGGGCCTTCGTGCGCCCGATCACGGGGCGCTGCAGCCGTGGCGCTTTGTGATGATCGAGAATCAGGGTCTGGAGCGTTTCAGCCAATTGTTACAAACTGCTGCGAAACAGGATCAACTGGACGACGCTGCGGTAGAAAAGGCCACAAAGGCACCGTTCCGCGCCCCGCTTATCATCACGGTGGTGGCGCATTGCAACGAAGAAACCAAAGTGCCGCGTTGGGAGCAGGTGGTTTCTGCCGGTTGCGCGGTACAGGCGATGCAGATGGCCGCCCTGGCGCAGGGCTTCAACGGGATCTGGCGCACGGGTGCCTGGACCGAACACCCGCTGGTTCGCGAAGCTTTTGGGTGCCGTGAGCAAGACGAAATCGTCGGTTTCCTCTATCTGGGCACGCCACAGTTGAAAGCCGCTACTAAAGTTGTCGCCCCCGACAGCACACCTTTCGTCAGTTACTTCTGATCCCCTGCGGGGTTGCGCGAAAATGCGCCGAATCCCGCAATTCTGCGTTGTTTCTGAGCAGGCTGTACGGTTATCGGCAGCCCGCTCTTATCAATCCCGTCGGCAAGCGCTACCCTATGATATCTTGAATGCCGTTAACCGAAGGGAGTGGTATATGACATCGCCAGCGATCCGTTTGACCCAGTACAGCCATGGTGCAGGCTGCGGCTGCAAAATCTCACCGAAAGTTCTCGAAACCATTCTGCACAGCGAACGGGAAAAGTTTGTCGATCCGCGCTTGTTGGTTGGCAATGAGACCCGTGACGATGCTGCGGTGTATGACATCGGCAACGGCGTTGGCATCATCAGTACCACTGACTTCTTTATGCCGATCGTCGACAACCCGTTCGATTTCGGCCGCATCGCCGCCACCAACGCCATCAGCGACGTCTATGCCATGGGCGGCAAACCGATCATGGCGATAGCCATACTCGGCTGGCCGATCGCCACACTGTCGCCGGAAGTGGCGCAGCAGGTCATTGACGGCGGGCGTTACGCCTGCCAGCAGGCGGGTATTGCACTGGCCGGTGGCCACTCGATTGATGCCCCCGAACCCATTTTTGGCCTGGCGGTAACCGGCATCGTCAATACCGACCGGGTAAAGAAAAACAGCGCTGCGCAAGCCGGCACCCAATTATTCCTTACCAAGCCGCTGGGTATTGGTGTGCTGACCACCGCGGAGAAGAAAAGCAAACTGCGCCCTGAACATGCAGGCTTGGCGACGGAAGTGATGTGTCAACTGAACAAACCGGGAGCGGATTTTGCCGAGGTCGCCGGCGTGACGGCGATGACCGACGTCACCGGTTTCGGCCTGCTGGGTCACCTGAGCGAAGTTTGTCAGGGTTCAGATTTGCAGGCGACGTTATGGTTTGATCAGGTGCCGAAACTGCCGGATGTCGAACGCTATATTGCCGAAGGCTGCGTGCCGGGCGGCACTGGGCGTAACTTTGACAGCTACGGGCACCTGATTGGTGACATGACCGATCTGCAGCGTCAGTTGTTGTGCGATCCGCAAACTTCCGGTGGCCTGTTGCTGGCGGTGCTTCCCGCAGCAGAACAGCAGGTGCTGGCGATTGCCGAGCGCCACGGTGTTCAGCTAACCGCCATCGGTGAATTGCATTCGCCGAGGTCGGGCAAGCCGCTGATTGAGGTTGTCAGTGTCAAACACGCAGATTGATTTTGAGAATCGTCTGGCTGTGTTATTGCTGAAAAAACAGCATGGTGGCCGTCGCCTAATGGAACGCTTCCCGTTGCCGACGCAGCGGCCTGAATGGGCGTTGCAGTTCCAGCATGCCGGCGGCAAGGGTGACGCGCATCAGAAGTGGCTGGTGCCGGTGTTGCGGCACGATTATGATCCGATGTATCACTATCAATTGGAAAAGAAATCCCGACGGAGCGCTTTCCGCGGGAATGATGCTGAAGTAAGAGAATTCCTGATGACGTACAGCCAGAATAACGGTGAATAATGCGACTGTTTATTGCCGAGAAACCGAGTTTGGCGCGCGCCATTGCCGACGTTCTTCCCAAACCGCATCGTCGCGGTGACGGGTTTATTGCCTGTGGCAACAATGATGTGGTCACCTGGTGTGTGGGCCATTTACTAGAGCAGGCGCAGCCGGATGCCTACGATAGCCGCTATGCGCGCTGGTCGCTGGCGGATCTGCCCATTATCCCCGAAAAGTGGCAACTGCAGCCGCGTCCCTCGGTCAGTAAACAGCTTAATGCGATTAAAAAGCTATTACATGATGCTGACGAGGTAGTGCATGCCGGTGACCCGGATCGCGAAGGACAATTACTGGTGGATGAGGTGCTGGACTATCTGGCGTTGACGCCGGAAAAACGTCACAGCGTGCGCCGTTGCCTGATTAACGATCTCAACCCGCAGGCGGTGGAGCGCGCTATAGAACGGCTGCGTGACAACCGCGACTTTATCCCGCTGTGCGTCTCCGCGCTGGCGCGTTCCCGCGCTGACTGGCTGTATGGCATCAACATGACCCGAGCCTATACCATCTTAGGGCGAAATGCCGGCTATGACGGCGTGTTGTCCGTTGGGCGGGTGCAGACGCCGGTGTTGGGGTTAGTGGTGCGGCGTGATGAAGAGATTGAAAACTTTGTGCCAAAAGACTTCTTTGAAGTCAAAGCGCACATCGTGACGCCAAAGGAAGAGCGCTTTGTCGCGCTTTGGCAGCCGAGTGATTCTTGCGAGCCTTATCAGGACGAAGAAGGGCGTCTGCTGCATCGGCCGCTGGCGGAGCACGTGCTTAAACGCATCGAGGGCCAGCCTGCGCTGGTCACGTCCTATAATGATAAACGGGAATCAGATACCGCTCCGCTGCCGTTTTCGCTCTCGACGCTGCAGATTGAGGCTTCCAAACGTTTCAACCTGAGTGCGCAGCAGGTGCTGGATGTCTGCCAGCGGTTGTATGAAACGCATAAATTGATCACCTATCCGCGTTCCGACTGCCGCTATCTGCCGGAAGAACATTTTGCCGGGCGTCATGCGGTGCTTAACGCGATCAGCGCTCATCAACCGGATCTTTACCCGCAGCCGGTGATCGACAGCGATCGTCGCAACCGTTGCTGGGACGATAAAAAAGTTGATGCCCACCATGCCATTATTCCTACTGCCCGTGCCAGCAAAGTGAGCCTCAGTCAGGACGAATTGAACGTCTACGGGTTGGTGGCGCGCCAGTACCTGATGCAGTTTTGCCCGGATGCCATGTTCCGCAAATGCGTGATTGAGCTGGATATCGCCGGGGGGAAATTTGTTGCCAAAGCGCGTTTCCTGGCCGAAGCGGGCTGGCGGACGCTGCTGGGCAGCAAAGAACGCGACGAAGAAAACGAAGGTTCTCCGTTGCCGGTGGTGGCGAAAGATGATTCGCTATTGTGCGAACGTGGTGAGGTAGTGGAACGCCAGACTCAGCCTCCGCGGCCTTTCACCGATGCCAGTCTGCTTTCTGCCATGACTGGCATAGCGCGTTTCGTACAAGATAAAGCGCTAAAGAAAATCCTGCGAGCGACCGATGGTTTAGGTACCGAGGCGACGCGTGCGGGCATCATTGAGTTGCTGTTCAAGCGGGCGTTTTTGTACAAGAAAGGGCGTTATATTCATTCCAGCGAGACCGGTCGGGCGTTGATCCATTCGCTGCCGGATATTGCGGCTCGCCCTGATATGACGGCCAACTGGGAGGCTACGCTGACGCAAATCAGTGAAAAATCCTGCCGCTATCAGGACTTTATGCAACCCTTGGTAGGCACTTTGCAGGAGCTGATTTATCAGGCCAAGCAAAGCCGGGCGAGTATGGCGTTTCGCGGGTTGCCGCCGTCGCCTTCCGCCGGGGCAAAAAAACGCAAGAAAAGCGCCGGCAAGGCGCGGGAGAAAAGCGAGTGAATCATGGGTTACTGATGCTGGCCGCAGGTGGGCTGTTGTTTTCCACTGTTGCGGCGGCCAATCGTGGTGATGTGGATGTAGTGTTGCCGGTGGCGCCGGAAATCTGGGGCACGGCGAAAGACGCCGTCGCCCAGCCGGCAGCACAGCCTTGCAGCCGGTGCTGCATTTATCAGGATCAACACTATTCTGAAGGGGCGGTGCTCAAGGTCGAAGGGGAAGTGCTGCAATGCACTCGCGATCCCAACGTGGTTGGCACCAATCCGTTGATCTGGATCCGCTTGAAAAAGTGACGAGGTAACGTTGCCGTTTAGCTCTTGGGCGGCAAAGAGGCAATATAGGCCGTTAACAGCGGCACATCCGCCGGGGCCAAGGCATAGTCGAACGCCCGTTCCGGTGTTAGCCAGACAAAATCAGAATGGCAGCGATTTTGCAATTCGCCGCTGAATGCTTCAATACGCCAGGCATGCAGCCGGATAATGCGTTCGTTGTGTTGCCACTGGTTGCTGGCGACGTAATTCCCTACGCTCGCCATAATTCCCAACTCTTCATCCAACTCACGGGCCAGCGCCTGCGGCTGGCTTTCGCCTTCCTCGACCTTACCGCCGGGAAACTCCCATAAGCCGGCCTGATCGCTGTTTGCATCGCGTTGAGCCAGTAAAATTTTGCCATTTTTTTCAATGATGGCAGCGACGACGTCGATAATTTTCATGCGTACCACAGCGTGAAACCCCGGCAATTGCCGGGGTTGGAGGAATTACAGCGAGAATTCTGCCCAGACCGGGGCGTGATCCGACGGTTTTTCCATCCCGCGGATCTGGTAATCGATGCCGGTTGCGGTGCAACGCGCCGCCAGCGGCGTGCTGGCCAGCAGCAGATCGATGCGCAGACCCCGGTTCTCATCGAACCCTCGTGAGCGGTAGTCAAACCATGAGAATTCATCGTTGCGCCCCGGGTTGGCATGGCGGTAGGTATCTACCAGGCCCCAGTTCAGCAAGCGGTCCATCCATTCGCGCTCTTCCGGCAGGAAGGAGCACTTGCCGGTGCGCAACCAGCGTTTACGGCTTTCTTCACCGATCCCGATATCGTAATCACTTGGGCTGATATTTACGTCGCCCATCACCAGCACCGGCGATTCCACGGAAAGTTGCTGCTCCAGGTAGTTCTGCAGATCCTGGTAGAAGCGTGATTTGGCCGGGAACTTGGTCGGATGGTCACGGCTTTCTCCCTGCGGGAAATAGCCGTTAATTACGGTCAATGTGCCTTGAGGTGTGGCCAGATCGGCCATGATGATGCGGCGCTGCGCGTCGTCATCGTCGGTAGGGAACCCGCGGCGTACGGCAATCGGCTCATCTTTAGTCAGCAGTGCGACGCCGTAGTGGCCTTTTTGGCCGTGATAGAACACGTGATAGCCATGCTGGCTGACTTCTTCCAGCGGGAACATGTCATCGTGAACTTTGGTTTCCTGCAGGCCAATCACGTCGGGTTGGTGCTGTTCGATAATTGCGGACAGTTGATGCGGACGCGCGCGCAGTCCATTGATATTGAAAGAGACAAACTTCATGAGCGGTGCCGTTTTCGCGAGAAAAATGTGTTGAGATAGTAGCAGAGTTTGGCCGGAAATGTAACGCAGGCCGGCGGCACTTGCCGCCAGCGGGATGGGATCATTTTGCCCAGCGATCGTAATTCTTTGGCTGGTAATCGTCGAATTGTTGCAGCAGGATATGCGGTGATTCGCTGAGGTGCAGGGTGCCGAGGTAGTCATGGCGCATAAAGCCCTCATCGGCTACATGCTGCAAGAAATTGTTCAACGGGCGATAGAACCCGTTTACATCCAACAGGCCAACCGGTTTGCTGTGATAACCGATCTGGCCCCAGGTCCAGATCTCGAACAGTTCTTCCAGAGTACCAATACCGCCGGGCAGGGCGATAAAACCGTCCGCCAGGGCCGCCATGCGTGCTTTGCGGGTGTGCATGTCCGGCACGACTTCCAGTTCGGTCAGACTACGATGCGCGGTTTCTGCTTCTACCAGCCGTTCAGGAATGATACCCACGGCTTCACCACCGGCTTCAAGCACTGCGTCCGCCACAATGCCCATTAACCCTTTTTTACCGCCACCATAGATCAGACGTCTGCCCTGGCTGGCAAGCGTCCGGCCCAATTGCCGGGCATTATCGGCATAAGCAGGGTTAGCGCCTTCGCTGGCACCACAAAAAACGCAGATATTGTTACGCATGCACTTTTTTCCTTACTGCATTAAAGAAGTCAGTGGTATAGCGAATTGTTGACCGGAGTTCAAGCTGAGCGTGAGGTCAATGGTTAAGGTAACTGATAAATGTGACGTGCAACTATTTTGATTAGTGATGCGACAGGCTACGGCTGAGTTTGATTCAAATTAAGGGGGAAGTCCAAGGATGGTGGTGTGGGAAGGATTATTCGCCGCTGCGCGACTCACCCTGCGGGCCGCGCTGAAGCGCGTTGTCTCACGCTGTGAGACTCGAACCTTGTCGAAGCTTCTCATCCTTCCCCGAAAGGGAACGACAGGCTACGGCTGAGTTTGATTTAAATTAAGGGGGAAGTACAAGGATGGTGGTGGGGGAAGGATTATTCGCCGCTGCGCGACTCACCCTGCGGGCCGCGCTGAAGCGCGTTGTCTCACGCTGTGAGACTCGAACCTTGTCGAAGCTTCTCATCCTTCCCCGAAAGGGAATTACAGGCTACGGCTGAGTTTGATTTAAATTAAGGGGGAAGTACAAGGATGGTGGTGGGGGAAGGATTCGAACCTTCGAAGTCTGTGACGGCAGATTTACAGTCTGCTCCCTTTGGCCGCTCGGGAACCCCACCATGATATTCATGGATTTACAAATTGTCGCTCCGGTTTTGCCCGGAAGAAACCTGGCCGGTTTCGTTGTCTCCTCGGTGTTTTATGTAGCCTCAGCTTTCGCTGTGCTCTCATCAACAGAGAGAAGATGGTGGTGGGGGAAGGATTCGAACCTTCGAAGTCTATGACGGCAGATTTACAGTCTGCTCCCTTTGGCCGCTCGGGAACCCCACCACTGGCCTTGCTTGCGAAACGTCTGTCTCGGTAAGCGGGGCGCATCATATCAAATGAAGCGCGCGTGTAAAGTATTGAAATGCAGAAAATGAATCGTTTGCCGATTTTTTGCCCGTGGCGGTGCATTCCTGAACGAAAGGCCCCGTTTTATACCCCTAACCTTTCAAGCTGTCGCGTTTTTGACTGCGCTGGCTCACCCCAGGGGGCAGAAATATTCGCCCCTGGGGATAAGCGAGTGGCACCTGGCGGCAACTTGAAATTTATCGGATATATTTGGCCGTTACAGAATAACCGTGCGGTTACCGTAAACAAATACCCGCTGGGCCAACACATGATACAGCGCGCGGCTGAGCGCGTTTTTCTCTACGTCACGCCCGGCACGCATCATATCTTCAGCAGAATAGGTGTGATCAACATGAATTACCTCCTGCATGATGATTGGGCCTTCGTCCAGATTATCGTTAACGTAGTGCGCGGTAGCGCCGATGATTTTTACCCCGCGTTCGTAAGCCTGATGGTAAGGCCGTGCGCCAATGAAGGCCGGCAGGAACGAATGGTGGATATTGATCACCTGGTTCGGGTAATGCTGAACAAATGCCGGGGTCAGCACGCGCATATATTTGGCCAATACCACGTAATCCGGTTGATATTGATCGATCTGAGCCACCATTTTTTGATCGTGCTGGTCGCGCGTCAACCCTTCATGGCTGACCAGATGGAACGGAATATCGAAGCGTTCCACCAGCGTTTGCAGCGTATCGTGGTTGCCGATAACCGCAGCAATCTCTACATCCAGACCGCCGTAAGCACTTTTCATCAGCAAGTCGCCCAGACAATGTGCTTCTTTGGTCACCAGTACCACAATGCGGCGACGGCCGGAGTTGTGCAGTTCGCGAACAGAGCCTGTCGGCAGGGCGCTGTCGAGATCTGCCAGCAGCGTGGTGTCGTTGAAGATACCTTCCAGCTCGGTACGCATAAAGAAACGCCCGGTGCGGTGATCAACAAACTCATTGTTTTGAACAATGTTGAGTTCATGTTTGTAGCAAATGTTGGTGATCTTGGCGATCAGGCCTTTGGCATCCGGACAGATGGTGCGCAAAACTTTTCTTTGTACATTTTGGTGTGGCATGGGAATGAGGATCCTGTCTGATACTGAACGTCCTGTCTGTGCAGGCGAGAGTTTTTATAGTCTTCATCTTCAAACGGTAGCCTGGTCGGCTGCGGCTTGAACGCTATGGGACACAATGACAACCGGCTAACGCCCGCAGCATTTTTTATATTTTTTACCTGAACCACAGGGGCAAATTGCATTTCTGCCAGGCTGGGGTTTGGTTCCATCAATATAGTACCAGCGTTGGTCAAGCTGAAGGAAGCGCGAACGCTCATGCATCGCCTTGTGTTCGCCGCTGTCGGCGTCAACGAAGCGCGCAATGAATTCTACAAAACCTTCGCCGGTATCATGACCTTCTTTTTCTTCTACTACAGTCAGACCAAGCCACTCGGTGCCTTTGAAGCTGTCGACGATGGACTTGCGCCATTCATTGGCATGGCAATCGGGATGCCAGGTGGCGATCAGATAATCAACATTGTGTTTTACGTAGGCGCTAAAGCGCGAGCGCATTAACGTGCCTGGAGTGGGGGCGAATCTGACCCCGTTAATGTAGGGTTCGCAGCATGCGCTATACTCCAGACCGCCGCCACAGGGGCATAATTCAGGCAAGGTAACTCCTAAAATGGCCGGCACGAAAAAGAACGGGCCAACGATGATGAAATGAATTTAGCGCATATGTTACCTAACATTATTCGGTCGTGACAATCTACGCTGACAGCAGGTTTGATACAATTTACCGGGCAAAGGGCAGGCGTTATGCGACAAATTAAAGTGGGACTGGCATTAGGGGCGGGGGCGGCCAAAGGCTGGGCGCATATCGGTGTCATCAACGCGCTAAAGAAATTGGGCGTTGAGGTCGATATAGTAGCCGGTTGCTCGGTTGGCGCGCTGGTGGGGGCCGCTTTTGCCAGCCATCGTCTGCCCGCCATGGAGACGTGGGTGCGTTCGTTCAGTTATTGGGATGTGATTCGGTTGATGGATTTGTCCTGGCAGCGGGGCGGCCTGTTGCGGGGCGAGCGGGTGTTCAATGCGGTGGGGCAGTTGTTGAAGATCGATGATATTGCCGAGTGCTCTCTGAAATTCGGTGCCGTGGCGACTAATCTGAGTACCGGGCGGGAGTTGTGGTTGACGAAAGGGGATATTCATCAGGCGGTACGAGCTTCATGCAGCATGCCCGGCTTGTTGGCGCCGGTGTGGTTCGACGGTTATTGGCTGGTGGATGGTGCGGTGGTTAACCCGGTTCCCATCTCATTAACTCGCGCGATGGGCGCCGATATCGTCATCGCCGTTGACCTGCAACATGACGCGCATTTGATGCAGCAGGATTTGTTCTCGGTTCGCAATGATATGGAAGAGCCGAACGATCTCCCAGCCCGCAACTGGCGGGGGCGTTTGCGCGAACGAATCAGCAAGATGACGTTGAGAAAGCCTAACTTCACGCCAACGGCGATGGAAATCATGGGGACGTCGATACAGGTGTTGGAAAATCGCCTGAAACGCAACCGCATGGCCGGCGATCCGCCCGATGTGTTGATTCAACCCTACTGCCCGCAAATTTCAACGCTGGACTTTCACCGCGCCAATGAGGCGATTGAAGCCGGCGAACTGGCGGTGGAAAAACAGCTCGATATGCTGTTGCCATTGATAAAAAATAAATAGCTGCCGGCTTCAGGGGGGCAACGTGCGGTTGGGACATTTTCCGGCAAGCGTAAATGCCCTTTTTGAGCCACTATTACACTATGAAAAGGGAAGAGGCTCGGCTGATGGCATTACCACTCACTCACAAGCGGATTTTGATCGTCGAGGACGAACTGGTGTTTCGTTCCGTGCTTGTTGGCTATTTGAAATCGTTGGGAGCGGAGACCAGTGAAGCGACCAATGGTTTGCAGGCGCTGAGTGCCGTCGACGATGTCCATCCCGATTTAATCTTGTGCGATCTCGCCATGCCGGAAATGGGCGGGATCGAGTTTGTCGAACATCTGCGGCTGCAAGGCCTGCAAATCCCGGTGCTGGTGATTTCGGCCACGGATAAAATGGCGGATATCGCCAAGGTGCTGCGTTTGGGCGTGCAGGACGTGTTGCTGAAACCGGTGGCCGATCTGAACCGACTGCGTGAAGCGGTATTGGGGTGTTTATATCCCAATATGTTTACCTCTCCGGCTCTGGAAGAAGCAGAGCTGTTCAAGGATTGGAATGCGCTGAGTAAAAATCCTTCCGAAGCGGTAAAATTACTCAAACAGCTTCAGCCGCCGGTGCAACAGACCGTAGCCCATTGTCGGATTAATTATCGGCAATTAACCACCAGCGAGAATCCGGGGTTGGTGCTCGATATAGCCGCACTGTCGGATAAGGATCTGGCTTTCTATTGCCTGGATGTTACCCGCGCCGGTGATAATGGCGTATTGGCTGCGCTGTTGCTGCGTGCTTTATTTAACGGGTTATTGCAGGATCATTTAGTTAATCAGCGTCATCGGTTGCCGCAAATGACAACACTGTTAAAGCAAGTTAATCAATTATTGCGCCAAGGCAAGCTGGAAGGGCAATTCCCTCTGTTAGTTGGTTATTATCACGCCGAATATAAAAACCTGATTCTGGTTTCTGCGGGCCTGCATGCCAATGTGAATACCGGTGACAATCAAATCCAACTGAGCAACGGCGTGCCTCTGGGGATGCTGGGCGCAACCTACATGAACCAAATCAGCCAGCACTGTTCCGCCTGGCAGTGTCAGGTTTGGGGCTCTGGGGGCAGGCTGCGGCTGATGCTTAGCGCCGAATAGCAAGCAGTTGTAAAAATATTATTTGAAATTAAGATATTCAACATACTTATTTTTATCTCAGAAAATCTGATTGGGTAATTGTCCTAAATTTTTTCTATTTGTGCTCAGACTAATGCCAGACAGTCATAAACTGGTATACTCCGAAGGTTTTTTGTATGGCAGAAGAAGCTCACAAAATGAGCGCCAATTCTATTAGAGAGAGGAAATAATGCCTGCTGTAAATCGTAAAATCAGAAAGGCAGTGATCCCGGTTGCAGGCTTGGGAACACGAATGTTGCCGGCGACAAAAGCCATCCCAAAAGAAATGTTGCCGCTGGTTGACAAGCCATTGATCCAGTACGTGGTCAACGAATGCATTGCGGCAGGGATTAACGAGATTGTGCTGGTCACCCATTCCTCCAAGAATTCGATTGAAAACCATTTCGATACCAGTTTTGAGCTGGAAGCGATGCTGGAAAAACGCGTTAAGCGCCAACTACTGGATGAAGTGCAGTCTATTTGCCCGAAGGGCGTCACCGTGATGCAAGTGCGTCAAGGGGTGGCGAAAGGCCTTGGGCATGCCATCATGTGCGCTTATCCATTGGTGGGCGATGAGCCGGTTGCCGTAATTTTGCCGGACGTGATCCTCGATGAGTACAGCGCCGATCTGAAAAAAGACAATTTGCACGAAATGTTGCAGCGGTTCGAACAAACCGGCATCAGCCAGATTATGGTTGAACCTGTGCCGCAGAAAGATGTCGGCAATTATGGCGTGGCTGATTGCAAAGGTTATGAACTGCAAGCAGGTGAAAGCGCTCCGATGGTCAGTGTGGTCGAAAAACCTTCGCCAGACGAAGCGCCGTCAAACCTGGCTATTGTTGGCCGCTATGTGCTTTCTGCCGATATCTGGCCGTTGCTGGCGAAAACGCCTCCAGGCGCCGGCGGCGAGATCCAGCTTACCGACAGTATTGAAATGCTGATGCAGCAGGAAACCGTAGAAGCCTATCACCTCAAAGGGGTGAGCCATGACTGCGGCAACAAGCTGGGCTACATGCAGGCTTTCGTCGAGTATGGTCTACGCCATGCCAGCCTTGGCAAAGAATTTTCTCAGTGGTTGCAACAACTGTTGGCCGCTGATAAGAAATAATTTATTTATCTTTCGTCTTAATTTGAAAAACTAGGATTTTCCCATGAAAGTAACAGTTTTTGGTATTGGCTATGTTGGCCTGGTACAGGCTGCGGTATTGGCAGAAGTCGGCCATGACGTTATGTGTATTGATGTAGACGAGCGTAAAGTCGAAAACCTGAAGAACGGGAATATCCCCATTTTTGAACCCGGTCTGACGCCGCTGGTGCAGCAAAACTATGAAGCGGGTCGTCTGCACTTCACCACCGACGCTAAAGCCGGTGTTGCACACGGTACCATTCAGTTCATCGCCGTGGGGACGCCACCGGATGAAGACGGCTCTGCCGATCTGAAATACGTGACTGCCGTAGCGCGCACCATCGCGGAACATATGACCGATCGCAAGGTGGTGATCGACAAATCTACAGTGCCGGTCGGTACTGCGGATAAAGTACGCCAGGTGATGGAAGAAACCCTGAAAAAACGCGGCAGCACAGTGCCATTCGACGTGGTTTCCAATCCGGAGTTCCTGAAAGAGGGCGCGGCGGTAGCGGACTGCATGCGTCCGGAGCGTATTGTTATCGGTACCGATAACAAAGAGGTTATCGAACCTATCCGTGAGCTTTACGAGCCGTTCAACCGCAATCACGATCGCATGATCATGATGGATATCCGCAGCGCCGAGCTGACCAAATATGCCGCCAACTGTATGCTGGCGACCAAGATCAGCTTTATGAACGAAATGTCCAATCTGGCCGAAATGTTGGGTGCGGATATTGAGAAAGTGCGCCAGGGGATCGGTTCTGACTCACGTATCGGTTACCACTTCATCTATCCGGGCTGTGGCTACGGCGGCTCATGCTTCCCGAAAGACGTTCAAGCGCTGATCCGCACTGCGGAGCATATTGGTTACCAGCCAAAACTGTTGCAGGCGGTAGAGCAGGTTAACTATCAGCAAAAATATAAGCTGACTAAATTTATCAAACATCACTTCGGTGAAGATTTGAAAGGCAAAACCTTTGCGTTGTGGGGGTTGGCGTTCAAACCCAACACCGACGACATGCGCGAGGCCTCCAGTCGCGTACTGATGGAGCAACTGTGGGAAGCGGGTGCTATCGTTCAAGCCTTCGACCCGGAAGCCATGAACGAGGTACAGCGTATCTATGGTCAGCGTGACGACCTGAAGCTGGTGGGCACCAAAGAGGCGGCGCTGCAGGGGGCTGACGCACTGGTTATCTGTACCGAATGGCAGAATTTCCGTGCGCCAGATTTCGATGTGGTTAAAGGTTCTCTTAAAGAGCCTGTCATTTTTGATGGCCGCAACCTGTTTGATCCAGAACGTCTGGAAAGTCGCGGTTTCACGTATTATGCAATCGGCCGTGGCGCGTCCATTCAGCCGGTTATTTAAGGGGTGAACATGAAATTCCTGGTTACAGGCGCTGCAGGGTTTATTGGTTATCATATTGCTGAGCGTTTGTTGGCTGCCGGGCATCAGGTTGTCGGTATCGACAACCTGAATGATTATTATGATGTGGGCCTGAAAATGGCCCGCCTTGAGTTGCTTTCGGATAAATCTGAATTTCAGTTTATTAAGCTGGATCTGGCCGATCGCGAGGGTATGGCGGGGCTGTTTGCAGAGCAAAAGTTTCAACGGGTGATTCATCTGGGTGCGCAGGCGGGTGTACGTTATTCGCTGGAAAATCCTCTGGCCTATGCGGATGCCAATCTCATTGGGCATTTAAACGTGCTGGAAGGGTGTCGTCACAATAAAGTTGAGCATCTGTTATATGCCTCCTCCAGTTCGGTATACGGTCTGAACCGTAAACTGCCCTTTGCGACGGAAGACTCAGTTGATCATCCGGTGTCATTGTATGCGGCAACCAAAAAAGCCAATGAGCTGATGTCGCACAGCTATTCCCACTTATATGGTATTCCGACCACCGGCCTGCGGTTCTTTACCGTATATGGCCCGTGGGGCCGCCCGGATATGGCGTTGTTTAAATTTACCAAGGCCATATTGGCGGGCGAAAGCATCGACGTATATAACCACGGCGAGATGCACCGCGACTTTACCTACATTGACGATATCGCTGAGGCTATTGTGCGGTTGCAGGCGGTTATTCCTCAGGCTGACGCGGCATGGACGGTCGAGCAGGGTTCACCGGCAAGCAGTTCTGCGCCTTATCGTGTCTATAATATCGGCAACAGCAGCCCGGTGAAGTTGATGGAATATATTCGCGCACTGGAGCAGGCGTTAGGGATTGAGGCGCGCAAGAATATGCTGCCGATGCAACCTGGCGACGTTTTAGATACCAGCGCGGATACCGCCGAGCTTTATCGCGTTATCGGCTTCAAGCCGGAAACCGGTGTTGAAGAAGGCGTGAAACGCTTTGTCGAGTGGTATAAGTCATTTTATAAAGTTCAGTAATTGAACAACCAGACAATGTTATAAAGGGGCTGCGGCCCCTTTTTTATGTCTTGAAAAACGCCAGGGATAGCTCAGGCGATAAGAAGAATGGGGAGCCTGGCGTGGGTGGATATTTGCGTCAAAGCTAAGCTGTGGGCTTGGCAGGCAGAAAATACACATAACAAAAAGGCTCCCATAGGGAGCCTTTTTAACGTGCAGCGAAATGCTATTACAGCAGGAAATCGTCCAGAGATTTACCTTGCTCTTCGATAGCTTTCTTAATCACTGCCGGGGTACGGCCCTGGCCGGTCCAGGTTTTCAGTTCGCCGTTTTCGTCTTTATATTGATATTTAGCTGGACGTACTGGACGTTTGGCTTTACCAGCGGCTTTAGTCGCAGCCATAGTTTGCAGCAGTTCATTTGGGTCAATACCGTCAGCAATCAACATTTCACGATATTGCTGCAGTTTACGGGTACGTTCTTCCACTTCTGCTTGAGCCTGGCTGTCTTCTTCGCGACGTTCGTTCACAACAACTTCCAGTTTTTCAAGCATCTCTTCCAGCGTTTCCAGGCTGCATTCTCTTGCCTGTGCGCGTAGAGTACGGATGTTGTTCAAAATCTTTAATGCTTCGCTCATTATCCTAGTCTCAAATTATATTGGTGGGGGGCGTCTGGATAATAATAGAGTGCTCTTTTCTTTTCTGCAATAGCCAAATTGAAAGGAGGGCTCAAATTTATCTTTAAAAAAACGGTTAATCAGATCCGTTTGGCTAATATAGGTAGGGATGTTAAGTATTACAACCTCCATTTTTAAGTCAAATTTTCAACAGCCGCACTATGTTTGATGGGGCTGTAAGGCATTTATGGCTAAGTTATAATTGTGTTTTATATCGATATTACGACGAATTCTGTGGGCTTAATCACGTGTTTTAGTATGCAGACATTGTAAACAATGGGGGTATGCGGGTAAAGATAACGTCAAGAACTGTGCCTTTGTCTGTTTTATGTCATTAAATTTCTCGGTGCTCCCTTTTGGGGTTAATAGATTTGAGTCTGTTACCGGGGGGCAGTCGTGCGACGGAGTCTCTCCACTAGCTTAACCATTAATGCGGAGGGCAAATCATTAGCGGTAATTAATAGTGATGGCAGGCAAAGATTATCCTGTAAATAGATGTAAAAGAGGGGCTGGATCAGAACGAAATGTTTCATTTGAAAGCCTGCTATTACCTTTCCCAGGATATTGAGAACCCAGAGCATGAGCAGGCCTACGGGATATGGTACACTTAGCGCTTGAATCAACGTCTGAATATTTCTTATACCATTGGAGTTGCGGGCCCATGGCTCAACTTTATTTTTATTATTCTGCTATGAATGCAGGAAAATCCACCGCGCTGTTACAATCTTCATATAATTATCAAGAACGTGGTATGCGCACGTTGGTGTTTACTGCCGAAATCGATCATCGTTTTGGCGTAGGGAAGGTGAGTTCGCGCATCGGATTGTCGTCTCAGGCGCAGCTCTATAATAATGACTCCATGCTCTATGCCATGATTGCTCAGGAACATCAGCAGCAGCCGGTACACTGCGTGTTATTGGATGAAAGCCAATTCTTGACGAAAGCACAGGTTGAGCAATTGTGCGACGTAGTCGACCAACTGGATATTCCGGTGTTGTGCTATGGGTTGCGCACCGACTTTCTGGGTGAGCTGTTTATCGGCAGCCAATATTTGCTGGCTTGGGCGGATAAACTGGTGGAGTTAAAAACCATCTGTCACTGCGGCCGCAAGGCGAATATGGTTCTGAGGCTGGATGAAAGCGGCCAGGCAATGCATGCAGGTGAACAGGTCGTGATAGGCGGTAACGAGAGCTACGTGTCCGTTTGCCGCAAACATTACAAGGAAGCCATACACGCACTGGAGTAAGCCACTGGGCAGCGTAGCACGCATTGTGGGGCGTTTTAGCGCTACCGTGCCGTAAGGCCGAATGAATGATTCATCAACATAAAAAAACCGCCTTTCGGCGGTTTTTTTGTCGGCTCAATGAACCGTTATTTTTTGGACTTTTTTTCCGCTTTGGCCGCAACCGGTGCAACCACAACTTCTTCCTCGTCCGCTTCGCTAAACTTACGTCCGTAGAAGGTATCCAGCATGATTTGCTTCAGTTCGGCAATCAGCGGATAACGCGGGTTGGCGCCGGTACATTGGTCGTCAAAGGCGTCTTCGGACAGTTTGTCGACTTTCGCCAGGAAGTCGGCTTCCTGCACGCCGGCTTCACGGATGGAAGCAGGGATGCCCAGCTCGGTTTTGATCTCATCCAGCCATACCAGCAGCTTCTCGATTTTTTGCGCGGTACGGTCGCCCGGGGCGCTCAGGCCGAGGTGGTCGGCGATTTCAGCGTAGCGGCGACGTGCCTGTGGGCGGTCGTACTGGCTGAAGGCCGTCTGCTTGGTCGGATTGTCGTTCGCGTTATAGCGAATGACGTTGGAGATCAACATGGCGTTGGCCAGGCCGTGCGGGATATGGAACTCAGAGCCCAGTTTGTGGGCCATGGAGTGGCAAACCCCCAGGAAGGCGTTGGCAAACGCGATACCGGCAATGGTCGCGGCGTTGTGCACACGCTCACGGGCTACCGGGTTCTTGGCGCCTTCCTTGTAGCTGTCTGGCAGATATTCTTTCAGCAATTTCAGGGCTTGCAGCGCCTGTCCGTCAGAGTATTCGTTCGCCAGTACCGATACATAAGCTTCCAGTGCGTGGGTAACCGCATCCAGGCCGCCGAAGGCACAGAGGGATTTCGGCATGTTCATCACCAGATTGGCGTCAACGATCGCCATATCCGGCGTCAATGCGTAGTCAGCCAGCGGGTATTTCTGGCCGGTCGCATCGTCGGTCACTACCGCAAACGGCGTGACTTCAGAACCGGTACCTGAGGTAGTGGTGACGGCAATCATTTTTGCTTTGACGCCCATTTTCGGGAACTTGTAGATACGTTTACGGATATCCATAAAGCGCAGCGCCAGGTCTTCGAAATGGGTTTCCGGATGCTCGTACAACACCCACATGATCTTCGCAGCATCCATCGGTGAACCGCCGCCCAGCGCGATGATCACGTCTGGTTTGAAGGAGTTCATCTGTTCGGCGCCTTTACGCACGATGGACAGCGTTGGGTCAGCTTCTACCTCAAAGAACACTTCTGTTTCAATGCCGTGCGATTTCAGAACCGTGGTGATCTGGTCTGCGTAGCCGTTGTTGAACAGGTAGCGGTCGGTCACAATGAAGGCGCGTTTTGCCCCGTCGGTCGCTACTTCTTCCAGCGCGATAGGCAATGAGCCACGGCGGAAGTAGATTGATTTCGGAAGTTTATGCCACAACATGTTTTCTGCTCGCTTCGCTACAGTTTTCTTGTTGATCAAGTGTTTTGGACCGACGTTTTCAGAGATGGAGTTACCACCCCAGGAACCGCAGCCCAGCGTCAGTGACGGAGCGAGTTTAAAGTTGTACAGGTCACCGATACCACCCTGAGACGCCGGGGTGTTGATCAGGATACGTGCGGTTTTCATCTTGTCGCCGAAGAAGGCAACGCGTTCCGGTTGGTTATCCTGGTCGGTGTACAGGCAGGACGTATGGCCGATACCGCCCATGGCGACCAGTTTTTCCGCTTTGCTGACGGCGTCTTCAAAATCTTTGGCGCGATACATTGCCAGCGTCGGAGACAGTTTTTCGTGAGCGAAAGGTTCGGATTCATCAACCAATTTCACTTCACCGATCAGTACCTTGGTGCTGGCAGGCACTTTGATGCCGGCCATTTCAGCGATTTTCGGCGCAGATTGGCCGACGATGGCCGCGTTCAGGCCGCCGTTTTTCAGAATGATGTCCTGGACCGCTTTCAGCTCTTTGCCCTGCAGCAGGTAGCCGCCGTGGGAAGAGAAACGCTCACGCACTGCATCATAGACGGAGTCAACGACGATGACAGACTGCTCGGAGGCGCAAATCACGCCGCTGTCGAAGGTTTTAGACATCAAAATAGAGGCAACAACGCGTTTGATGTCCGCTGTCTCGTCAACCACCACCGGAGTGTTACCGGCACCAACACCGATTGCAGGCTTGCCGGAGCTGTAGGCGGCTTTCACCATACCTGGGCCGCCGGTAGCGAGGATCAGGTTGATGTCCGGGTGGTGCATTAACTGGTTGGACAGTTCAACGGTAGGCTGGTCAATCCAGCCGACGATGTCTTTTGGTGCCCCGGCAGCGATGGCCGCCTGCAACACGATATCCGCCGCTTTGTTGGTGGCGTTTTTCGCACGCGGATGTGGCGAGAAGATAATGCCGTTACGGGTTTTCAGGCTGATCAGCGCTTTAAAAATAGCCGTAGAGGTTGGGTTGGTGGTCGGTACGATACCGCAAATCAAGCCAATAGGCTCGGCGATGGTGATCGTGCCAAAAGTATCGTCTTCAGACAGGATACCGCAGGTTTTTTCATCTTTATACGCGTTGTAGATATACTCTGAAGCGAAGTGGTTTTTGATCACTTTATCTTCAACGATACCCATACCGGATTCTTCAACGGCCATTTTGGCCAGGGGAATACGGGCATCGGCAGCGGCGAGGGCAGCAGCGCGGAAGATTTTATCAACTTGCTCTTGAGTGAAGTTGGCATATTCGCGCTGGGCTTTTTTGACACGTGCGACTAGCTCGTTCAGTTCAGCGACATTCGTTACAGCCATAATGCTCTCCTGATAATGTTAAACTCTTTCAGTAAATAAGCCGTGCGAGCAACTAGTATAGACACCTAAGCGGAAAATGCTGCTTAAAAACAAGGGCTTTCCATACTGTGCAACGCATGCTGCTGATTTGCTTAAAGAGCTTTCCCACTGCCTCTGGGGAAGACCGGTGGGCTGAACAGAGATACCTCTTTTTCCTTAACCTGTTCTACTCCCTGACTACGACTAAGAGCTTAACTACTCTTGATTAGCGGTTTTGTGATTTAAATCATGAAAAGTGCAGGCTGACACCATTCAGCTCGAGTTGTTGATAATTATTCTTGATAACTGTGTGGCAGACGTGTTTTTTAAACATAAAAAAATCATAAACCACACATTACTTTAACAATAGTGAATTATTTCATAACTTTTATTATTAATGGATAAAAATGCTGCATTTGGCCAATGGATTACCCGTGGCAATTCAATTACATTAGCGCGCGTAGGCAGTATCACTTTTCAAAGCTATTTAAGCGGAGTCATTTGTGGGCCAATCTCTGTTGGATTTTTCCGGCTACATTAAATTTTTTGTCGGCCTGTTTGCGCTGGTGAACCCGGTGGGCATTTTGCCGGTATTCATCAGCATGACCAGCTACCAGGCGGCGGCCGGACGCAATAAAACGAACATGACCGCCAACCTGTCGGTTGCCATTATCCTGTGGACCTCGCTGTTTCTGGGGGAGGGGATTTTGCGCATGTTCGGCATCTCTATTGATTCGTTCCGCATTGCCGGCGGCATTCTGGTGGTAAGCATCGCCATGTCGATGATCAGCGGCAAGCTGGGTGAAGATAAACAGAACAAACAGGAAAAATCAGAGAGCGCGATCCGGGAAAGCATCGGCGTGGTGCCGTTGGCGTTGCCCCTGATGGCGGGGCCGGGCGCTATCAGTTCTACTATTGTCTGGAGTTCCCGTTATCACAATTGGCAAAACCTGCTGGGTTTTAGCCTGGCGATTGCATTGTTTGCTTTCTGCTGTTGGCTGCTGTTCCGTGCCGCTCCCTTGCTGGTGCGTTTATTGGGACAAACCGGCATCAACGTTATTACCCGAATCATGGGTCTGCTCCTGATGGCATTAGGTATCGAGTTTATTGTCACCGGTATTAAAGCCATATTCCCGGGGCTGTTGTAATCAGGTCAGTGGGTCGCGAATAGGATAATTCGCGACTCAAATTAATTTTAAAAGTTAAAATTAATTATTGGCTCGCATTAATATAGTGCGGAATGTGAATAAATTTTCTTCACTTGCACCATAATGTGGCATAAATCTCACTTTGCTGCTCAATAAAAGCTCTAATCGCTATTTCTGACCCTTATCTTGTGCTTTTTCTGCCCGTTATAGCCTGCCTAATGTCAAATCTGCTGTTAATTTAGTCACATCATTCTGTAGGGCTTGTCTCGCTTTCATCCAGGTGTTATTAGTGATTAACCGCGTATAAGCAGGTGTTTGTTCTTTGAATGGGCTCTTTGTTAACTGAATGTTTCTTTGTGGTGCGTCCTGGCCTGTGGTGCAGAAATTGTACAAGGCTGATTTTAATTTTATTCAATAAAATCAATTTGTTATATATTGATTGGGTTGTCTGGTTAGCGGTGGGGCAAATCGCACACTGGGCAATAAAAGAGAATTGCTTAACATTTTTGTAAAAATTATTGGCTATGGAATTTGGCTTCTGCTAATTTCCGAGCAACTTTATTCGCTTAGATAATTGCAGAGCGTCGTCAAAGTAGGAACGATTCTTGCTGGTGTCCGTTATTTAGAATTCTTATAAATACTTCACAAATATCGATAAGCAATGCTTGTCGGTGAAAAGGAGCCTCGACTATGCAGCAAACAATGAAGCGCACGCCGTTGACCATGTTCATTGCCGGCATGCTGGGTATCTGCACCGTTTATTCCGTACAGGCGGCCGATGTTCCGGCAGGGGTGCAATTGGCCCAACAGCAAAGCATTGTGATCAACAACGGCAGCGAAGTCGCTTCATTGGATCCGCACAAGGTCGAAGGAACGCCTGAAAGCAATATCATTCTTAACCTGCTGGAAGGATTGGTCAGCACCGACGCCAATGGGCATGTGGTGCCGGCGGCGGCGACAACCTGGGAAAACCAGGATTTTAAAACCTGGACTTTCCACCTGCGCGCGGATGCAGTGTGGAGCGACGGTTCCCCGGTTACCGCGCAGGACTTTGTCTACAGTTGGCAGCGTCTGGCCGACCCCAAAATCGCTTCCCCTTACGCCAGCTATTTGCAATACGCCAAAATTGAAAACGTCGACGATATCCTGACCGGCAAGAAAAGCCCGCAAACCCTTGGCGTCAAGGCTATCGATGACAAAACGCTGCAGGTTCAACTGAGCGAGCCGGTGCCGTACTTTGTCAGCATGTTGAGCCATACCTCGTTGAAACCGGTAAAACGAGCGGTAGTTGAAAAGTTTGGCGACAAATGGACGTTGCCCGCCAACTATGTCGGCAACGGCGCTTACCGCCTGAAAGAGTGGGTGGTGAATGAGCGCATTGTGCTTGAGCGCAGCCCGAGCTACTGGAACAACAAAAAAACGGTCATCGACCAGGCGACCTTCTTGCCGATCGCTTCAGAGGTCAGCGACGTCAACCGCTTCCGCAGCGGTGAGATTGATATCACCAACAATGCTATCCCGCCGAATCTGTTCGTGAAGATGAAAAAAGAAATCCCGGAGCAACTGCACGTTAACCCGTTCCTGTGCACGTTCTATTACGAGATCAATAATCAGCGCGCACCTTTTACCGATGCCCGGGTGCGCACTGCGGTGAAGCTAACGCTCGATCGCGACATCATCGCCAACAAAATCATGGGCCAGGGCCAGATCCCGGCGTACAACTTCACCCCAACCTTTACCGATGGCGCCAGATTCACCACGCCGGAATGGGCGGGCTGGAGCCAGGAGCAGCGTAATGCCGAAGCGAAGAAACTGTTGGCGCAAGCCGGTTTCACTGCGGCAAAACCTTTGAAGTTCACGCTGTTGTATAACACCTCTGATCAAAACAAACAGCAGGCGATCGCTGCGGCGTCGATGTGGAAGAAAAACCTCGGGGCGGATGTCACGTTGCGCAATCAGGAGTGGAAAACCTCGTTGGAAAGCCGTCATCAAGGGGACTACGACGTGGCGCGCGCGACCTGGTGCGGCGATTATAACGAGCCAAGCGCTTTCCTGAATCTGGTGGTTTCCAGTAGCAGCATGAACACTATCTTCTACAAGAGCCCGGCATTTGACGCCCTGATGGCCAGTACGCTGAAGGCGCCGGATGAGGCTGCACGCGCCGTGATTTATCAACAGGCGGAAGCGCAGTTGGATAAAGATTCTGCGTTGGTTCCGGTGTATTACCGTGTCAGCGCGCGCCTGATCAGGCCGTCGGTCGGGGGCTTTACCGGCAAAGATCCGCTGGATTATACCGACGTAAAAAATCTGTACATCATCAAGCAGTAAAAGGGGTATTACGCCACGCCAACAACGAGGAGTAATACAGGGAAGGCCGCCTGCCGCCTTCGTTCATCGGCAGCCGGTATAACAAGGTCCGCTCACGGGCAACGCAGGCTCCACGATGAGTCTGTGATAATAAAAAACTGGAGTATATCAATGACCAACATCACGAAAAAAACCCTCCTTGCCGCCGGCATCATTGCCGCGCTGGGCATCACAGCAACCGGCAGCGCAATTGCTGCCGTCGTGCCCGCAGGTGTGCAACTGGCAGAGAAACAAGAGATCGTTAAAAACAACGGTTCGGAAGTACAGTCGCTGGATCCGCATAAAATCGAAGGTGTGCCGGAAAATAACGTAACGCGCGATCTGATGGAAGGTCTGGCCAACAACGGCCTGGATGGGGCCGTCGTGCCGGGTGTGGCGGAAAGCTGGGATAACAAGGATTTTAAAGTCTGGACCTTCCACCTGCGTAAAGACGCGAAATGGTCGAACGGCAAACCGGTAACGGCGCAAGATTTCGTGTATAGCTGGCAACGCGTGGTGGATCCGAAAACCGCATCCCCTTATGCCAGCTATCTGCAATACGCCCACGTAGAAAACGTGGATGACATCATCGCAGGCAAGAAAGACAAATCAACCTTGGGCGTGAAAGCCATTGACGACCATACCTTCCAGGTTACCTTGACCGAGCCGGTACCTTACCTGGTTGAAATGACGCCGCACTACGCGATGAAACCGGTGTTTAAAGACGCCGTAGAGAAGTATGGCGAGAAGTGGACTCTGCCTGCCAACTACGTCAGCAACGGCGCTTATAAACTGAAAGACTGGGTAGTCAACGAACGCATCGTACTGGAACGTAACCCGGAATATTGGGATAACGCAAAAACCATCATTAATAAAGTCACGTTCCTGCCAATTGCGTCGGAAGTGACCGACGTTAACCGCTACCGTACCGGTGAAATCGACATGACTTACAACAACATGCCGATCGAGCTGTTCCAGAAGCTGAAAAAAGAGATCCCGAAAGAAGTTCATGTTGATCCGTACCTGTGTACCTATTACTACGAAATCAACAACCAGAAAGCGCCGTTTACCGATGAGCGCGTACGTGAAGCGCTGAAACTGGGCCTGGACCGCGACATCATCACCAATAAAGTGAAAAACCAGGGTGACCTGCCTGCCTACAGCTTCACGCCGCCTTATACCGATGGCGCCAAGTTGACTCCGCCGGAATGGTTCGGTTGGACGCAGGAAAAACGCAACGAAGTGGCGAAGAAACTGCTGGCAGACGCGGGTTACGGCCCAGGCAAACCGCTGACTTTCTCGCTGCTGTACAACACCTCAGATCTGCACAAGAAGCTGGCGATTGCCGCCGCCTCCATCTGGAAGAAAAACCTGGGTGTGGATGTGAAGCTGGTGAACCAGGAGTGGAAAACCTTCCTGGATACCCGTCATCAGGGCAACTATGACGTATCTCGCGCCGGCTGGTGTGCGGACTACAACGAACCTAGCTCGTTCCTGAACATGATGCTGTCTGACAGCAGCAGTAACACCCCGCACTACAAGAGCGCCGAGTTCGACAAGCTGATGGCTAACGTGCTGACGGCGAAAACAAAAGAAGAACGTGCCGAACTGTATCAGAAAGCCGAAGTTCAGCTGGATAAAGACTCCGCCATCGTTCCGGTTTATTACTATGTGAATGCCCGTCTGGTGAAACCTTATGTTGGCGGTTACACCGGCCAAGACCCGCTTGATAACGTGTACGACAAAAACCTGTACATCATCAAGCATTGATACGGTAAGCGCCGGCGGTGCGAACCGCCGGCCCATGTTGAGAATAATAAGCCGTTATCAGGCTGCAGCACAGGGTTAGGGCAATGCTAAAATTTATATTTCGTCGCTTGTTAGAAGCGATCCCGACACTATTTATCCTTATCACCATTTCATTCTTCATGATGCGTTTGGCCCCCGGCAGCCCCTTTACCGGTGAGCGTGCATTGCCGCCGGAAGTGATGGCCAATATCGAAGCCAAATACCATTTGAATGATCCTATCTGGAAACAGTACGGCCATTATCTGGCTCAGCTTGCGCAAGGTGATTTTGGCCCGTCCTTCAAATACAAAGATTATTCGGTCAACGATCTGGTCGCCGCTTCTTTCCCGGTTTCAGCCAAATTGGGCCTGGCCGCATTTTTGCTGGCGGTGGTTTTGGGGGTTAGCGCCGGTGTCATTGCCGCATTGAATCAAAATACCAAATGGGATTATACGGTAATGGGGTTTGCCATGACCGGGGTGGTTATCCCCAGTTTCGTGGTGGCGCCGTTGCTGGTATTGATTTTCGCCATCACGCTGAAATGGTTGCCAGGCGGGGGTTGGAACGGCGGGGCACCGAAATTTATCATCTTGCCGATGGTGGCGTTGTCGCTGGCCTATATTGCCAGTATCGCCCGTATCACGCGCGGATCGATGATTGAAGTGCTGCACTCAAACTTTATCCGTACAGCCCGTGCCAAGGGTTTGCCAATGCGCCGCATCATTCTGCGTCATGCCTTGAAACCTGCGTTATTGCCGGTGCTTTCTTATATGGGGCCTGCCTTTGTCGGCATCATCACCGGTTCGATGGTGATCGAAACCATTTATGGCCTGCCGGGCATCGGCCAGCTGTTCGTTAACGGTGCGCTGAACCGCGACTATTCTCTGGTATTGAGCCTGACCATTCTGGTGGGTGGCCTGACTATTCTGTTTAACGCGATTGTTGACGTGCTGTACGCCGTTATCGATCCCAAAATTCGTTATTAAGCTGGAGCACGCAAATGATGTTGACGAAAAAGAACAGCGAAGCTCTGGAACACTTCGGCGAAAAGCTGGAAGTGGAAGGGCGAAGCCTGTGGCAGGATGCCCGTCGCCGCTTTGTGCATAACCGTGCGGCGGTCAGCAGCCTGTTTGTGCTGGGGCTGATTACCCTGTTTGTGATTGTAGCGCCGTGGCTGTCTCAGTTCGCCTATGACGATACCGACTGGGCGATGATGTCGGCTGCGCCGAGTCTTGAATCTGCGCACTACTTCGGTACTGACTCCTCCGGCCGCGATTTGCTGGTGCGCGTGGCGATTGGCGGGCGCATCTCGCTGATGGTCGGCGTGGCTGCGGCACTGGTGGCGGTGATTGTCGGTACCCTGTACGGCGCGATGTCAGGTTACCTGGGCGGCAAGACCGACTCGGTGATGATGCGTTTGCTGGAGATCCTTAACTCCTTCCCGTTCATGTTCTTCGTGATCCTGCTGGTGACCTTCTTCGGTCAAAATATCCTGCTGATCTTTGTGGCAATCGGCATGGTGTCGTGGCTGGATATGGCGCGTATTGTGCGTGGGCAAACCCTGAGCTTAAAGCGTAAAGAGTTTATCGAAGCGGCATTGGTGTGCGGGGTTTCAACCCGAAATATCGTACTGCGCCATATCGTACCTAACGTGCTTGGCGTGGTGGTGGTGTATGCCTCATTGCTGGTGCCGAGCATGATCCTGTTCGAATCCTTCCTCAGCTTCCTGGGGCTGGGTACGCAGGAGCCATTAAGCAGCTGGGGCGCATTGCTCAGCGACGGCGCCAACTCGATGGAAGTTTCACCGTGGTTGCTGCTGTTCCCGGCGGGTTTCCTGGTAGTCACTCTGTTTTGTTTCAACTTTATCGGCGACGGTCTGCGTGACGCCCTCGACCCGAAAGATCGTTAAGGAGTGCCATCATGAGCACCATTGAAAACCCGCAGTTGCAAACCAGTGCCGTCGCCAAATCGCCGCTGTTGCTGGATGTAAAAGACCTGCGCGTGACCTTCGGCACCCCGGACGGTGACGTGACGGCAGTGAACGATCTGAACTTCGACCTGCGAGCCGGTGAAACGCTGGGCATCGTCGGTGAGTCCGGTTCGGGCAAATCCCAGACCGCTTTCGCGCTGATGGGGCTGTTGGCCAGCAACGGCCGCATCGGCGGCTCGGCTAAATTTAACGGCCGCGAAATCCTCAACCTGCCGGAAAAACAGCTCAACAAGCTGCGGGCGGAAGAGATTTCGATGATCTTCCAGGATCCGATGACGTCGCTTAATCCTTATATGCGCGTTGGCGAGCAGCTGATGGAAGTGCTGATGCTGCATAAAAAAATGAGCAAAAGCGAAGCCTTCGAAGAGTCGGTGCGTATGCTCGATGCGGTAAAAATGCCGGAAGCGCGCAAGCGCATGCGCATGTATCCGCATGAGTTCTCCGGCGGTATGCGCCAGCGGGTGATGATCGCCATGGCGTTGCTGTGCCGGCCCAAACTATTGATTGCCGATGAACCGACCACCGCACTGGATGTGACGGTTCAGGCGCAGATTATGACGTTGTTGAATGAACTGAAACGCGAGTTCAACACGGCCATTATCATGATCACCCACGATTTGGGCGTGGTGGCCGGTATCTGCAATAAGGTGCTGGTCATGTACGCCGGGCGCACGATGGAATACGGCAGCGCGCGTGATGTGTTCTATCACCCGAGCCACCCTTATTCCATCGGTCTGTTGAATGCGGTACCGCGTTTGGACGCTGAAGGTGAAGCCTTGATGACCATTCCCGGCAACCCGCCGAATCTGCTGCGTCTGCCGAAAGGTTGCCCGTTCCAACCGCGTTGTCAGTTCGCTATGGAACAATGTGCGAGCGCTCCGCCGTTGGAGCAGTTTGGTGAAGGGCGCCTGCGCGCCTGCTTTAAACCGGTGGAGGCGTTGGTATGACAGCGGTAACCGACAAGAAAGTGCTGCTCGAAGTGGCCGATTTGAAAGTGCACTTCGACATTCATGATGACAAACAGTGGTTCTGGCAGCCGGCGAAAACCCTGAAGGCGGTCGACGGCGTGACGCTGCGGTTGTTCGAAGGGGAAACGCTGGGCGTGGTTGGCGAGTCCGGTTGCGGAAAATCGACCTTCGCCCGCGCCATTATCGGCCTGGTGAAAGCCACCAGCGGGCGTGTTGCCTGGTTAGGTAAGGATCTGCTCGGCATGAGCGATACCGACTGGCGCAAAACGCGCAGCGATATCCAGATGATCTTCCAGGATCCGCTGGCCTCGCTGAACCCGCGCATGACCATCGGCGAAATCATCGCCGAACCGTTGCGCACCTATTATCCGAAGATGCCGCGTCAGGAAGTGAAGGACAAGGTGAAGGCGATGATGCTGAAGGTAGGCTTGTTGCCAAACTTGATCAACCGCTATCCGCATGAGTTCTCCGGCGGTCAGTGTCAGCGTATCGGCATTGCGCGTGCATTGATCCTGGAACCGAAGTTGGTGATCTGTGACGAACCGGTCTCTGCACTGGATGT
The DNA here is from genome assembly GCF_052045345.1 of Serratia sp. 22264. Taxonomy (NCBI): domain Bacteria; kingdom Pseudomonadati; phylum Pseudomonadota; class Gammaproteobacteria; order Enterobacterales; family Yersiniaceae; genus Serratia; species Serratia sp. 22264. Next base: position 1,649,169 of record NZ_JBQEOY010000001.1, on the reverse strand, counting down.
GTCGATTCAGGCGCAGGTGGTCAACCTGTTGCAGCAACTGCAGCGTGAAATGGGGCTGTCGTTGATCTTCATCGCCCATGACCTGGCGGTCGTCAAGCACATCTCCGACCGTGTGCTGGTGATGTATCTGGGCCATGCGGTGGAGTTGGGAACCTACGATGAGGTGTACCATAACCCGCAGCACCCTTACACCAAAGCGCTGATGTCGGCGGTGCCGATCCCGGACCCGGACAAGGAGAGGGAAAAACAGATCCAACTGCTGGAAGGGGAATTGCCTTCGCCGATCAACCCGCCTTCAGGCTGCGTGTTCCGCACTCGCTGCCCGATTGCCGGGCCGGAATGCGCCAAAACCCGGCCGCTGCTGGAGGGGAGTTTCCGCCATGCGGTGTCGTGCCTGAAAGTCGATCCTTTATAATTTACCCGTCGTCTTCAAACCGCAGCATGGTTCGCTGCGTCACCAACAAAAAACCCGCCAACGTTGGCGGGTTTTTTCATACAAGCAGGGCGCTTATTCTTTCCACAAAATGTGGCACAGCTTGTGGTCTTTCTCGCGGCAGAGCAATACGCGGGCAAACACGTCGTTGATCGGTTCACCATCGCTGTCCGCGAGGCCAATGACCACTTCGGCAAAAAAGTCCGGGTTCAGGTCAAAATCCACATGTTCCGACCAGTCTTCCGCCGGATCATACAGCTCGGCGCCGCCGCGTTCCTCAAATTGCAGGTTGAACAGCAGAATATCCGCCGGATCCAGATTGTCGCCGGCCAATTCCAGAAAGATGTCATAAGCCTGTTCCAGCGTTTCGTCTTCGGTAAGGCGGTTATTCAAATCCATAAAAAAATCCCGATAAAAAATGATTTGGCGTTATTAAACCATGCCCGACGCGGCTTTTATAGCAGCGGACTGAAAAAGTAGAACAGGCGTTCGACAATACGGTGCCAGAACGGCCGTTTCTGCCACTCTTGGGCGTTCAGCAACTGTGAGCGGGCGATATAGTCATCCTGCACGCAGGCCAGATCGCTGCCGAAGCCGTCATCGTCGATGACCAGGGTGATTTCAAAGTTCAACCACAGGCTGCGCATGTCCAGATTCACCGTGCCTACCAGGCTGAGTTGACCATCGACCAGTACGCTCTTGGTATGCAGCAGGCCGCCTTCAAACTGGTAGATGCGCACGCCGGCTTCGAGTAATTCAGAGAAGAAGGAGCGGCTGGCCCAGCGTACCATCGTTGAATCGTTGTCGCGCGGCACTATGATGCTGACTTCGACGCCACGCAGCGCGGCGGTGCAAATGGCATGCAGCAGATCGTCGCTCGGCACGAAATAGGGCGTCGTCATGATCAATTGCTCACGCGCAGAGTACACGGCGGTCAGCAACGCCTGATGGATCATCTCATCCGGGAAGCCGGGGCCGGAGGCGATGACCTGAATGGTGTGGCCGCTTTCTTGTTCGAACGGCATGATATTGACATCGGGCGGCGGCGGCAGAATGCGTTTGCCGGTTTCAATCTCCCAGTCACAGGCATAAACGATACCCATGGTGCTGGCGACCGGGCCTTCCATACGCGCCATCAGATCGATCCATTGGCCGACGCCTGCGCCCTGTTTGAAATAACGCGGATCGACCATATTCATACTGCCGGTATAGGCGATGTAGTTGTCGATCAGGATGACTTTGCGGTGCTGACGTAAATCCATTCGGCGCAGGAACACGCGGAACAGGTTAACCTTGAGCGCTTCTACCACCTCGATGCCGGCATTGCGCATCATGCCCGGATAAGGGCTGCGGAAAAACTGCAGGCTGCCGGCAGAGTCCAGCATCACCCGGCAGTGCACGCCGCGTCGCGCGGCAGCCATCAGCGATTCGGCGACCTGATCCACCAGCCCGCCGGGTTGCCAGATATAGAACACCATCTCAATATTATGGCGTGCCAGCTCGATATCGCGGATCAGGGCCTTCATCGTCGAGTCTGTGGTGGTGAGCAATTGCAGTTGATTACCCTTAACGCCATCAATACCCTGGCGACGATCGCACAGCTGGAACAGAGGCCTGGCAACCTCGCTGTATTCCGTAGCGAAGATCCGTTGGCTCTCTTTTAATTCGCTGAGCCAGCGAGCGGTCGAGGGCCACATCGCTTTGGCTCGTTCGGCGCGACGTTTGCCTAAATGCAATTCGCCGAAAGATAAATAAGCCACGATACCGAATAACGGCAGAATATAGATAACCAACAGCCAGGCCATGGCGGAAGGTACAGCGCGACGTTTCATCAGAATACGTAGCGTGACCCCGGCGATAAGCAGCCAGTAACCGAACACCATGAGCCAACTGATTACGGTATAAAATGTTGTCATAAAGGCGAAAAATCCTGTTCGCAAACCACCAACAATGAGTGTACGCACAGAATGGTAAAGGGGGAACCTTTTCTCGGCGCTTATGTTGCATAAATATGATTGCCTTAAGGCACTTGCTGAAAGCGAAAAAAACATTTTTATCCGGCCATCGCGTCGCTTGGCGACGTGAAAGTGCGACGAACTGTGGCTTGGATCGCACGGCGAAAGCGCTATAATGCCCGCCGTTGGCATTTGACGGACGAGTGACGAAACGATGAGACGCAGTAGAAACGAGGTGGGCCGTTGGCGGATGCTGCGGCAGAGTCAGCGCCGCAGGCATCGCTGGCTGGAGCGCCAGTCATGCAGCAACCGGCACATTATTCGGGTGCGACGCCGCCTGGATGACCAGCACCGGCGCGCATTGCTGTTTGTGGTCGCCTACGAGTGGTAAAACGAAAACAGTCCCGGCAGGGACTGTGAATTCGATGAAAAAGTTGCCTTTAAGCCTGGGGGTATTATGGGATACGCCCTTGTATTCCTCAGCGACAAACTCTCCCTGATTCAGAGCGTTATCACTTCTTGCCTAAAGTCCATTTCGCCATGCCTGCCCCCAGCACCATTAACAGCGCTGCCGCTATCAGTACCGCGATAAATGCCCGGTCGAAAGCCATGCGCGCCAGCTGTTTTAGCTGTTCAGCCTGATCGGTGGCCAGAGTGGCGGCCAGCCGTAGAGCTTCATCAATGCTGTCATAGGCGATGTCGCTCACCGGCAAACTGCCCGGCAACGTCAAACTGTGGCTATAGACGGCAGTCATTAGCCCGCCCAGCAGGGTGATACCCAAAACCCCGCCCAGTTCATAGGAAACGTCTTCAATCGACGCCGCCATGCCGGACTTCTCTTCAGGCGCATTCAACATGATGGCGGTGGATGCGGCGGTAATGGCGCCGCCGACGCCAAAACCAGTGATACACAGGCAAACCAATTGCAATAAAACGCTGCTTTGATAGAACAGGGCGAGACCTGCGATCCCGAGACCGGTCAGCATAAAACTGCCGAGCATCATGCGGCGTTCGCCGTAGCGGGGCAGAAATAAGCCAGTCATCGGCCCGGCCAGCACGGAGGCCAGCGGGATCGGCAAAATAAATAGCGCGGCTTGCAATGGGCTCAGATCGAGAACCAGTTGCAGGCGTTGACTCAGAACCAGTTCCACGCCAATCAGCGCTATCATCGAGAGCAAGGCGACGCCGACGCCACCGGCAAACAGCCGGTTTTGGAACAGCGTGAAGTCGATCATCGGGTATTGCGTTTGCCTTTGGCGGCGCACAAAAAAGACAAGAGAGACAATGCCGAGCGCCGCGGCCATCGCTAACGCAATAAACGAAGGTGCCGTTTTGCTCAATTCTTTCAGCGCATAGATGCTGCCCACCAGGCCGATCATGATTTGTACCGAGCCTATGATGTCGTAAGGGCGCGTATTCTCTCCGCCGCAGTGCGGTATCAATCGCCATGCCAGCGGCAGGACCAACATTACCACCGGCACGTTGATCAGAAACACCGACCCCCACCAGAAATATTCCAGCAGCACCCCGCCGACTACGGGCCCCAGCGCGGCGGCACTGGAGGCTACCGCCGCCCAGATGCCAATAGCCAGAGCACGCTCGCGCTCGTCGGTAAAGATATGACGGACGATGGACAGGGTTGCCGGCATCATCATGGCGGCACCTACGGCAAGGAATGCGCGCGCAGCAATCAGCCATTCTGCCGTGGGCGAAAAAGCGGCGCAAAGTGAGGCGGCGGCAAAAACCGGCAATCCGGCCATAAACAGGCGCTTATGACCGACGCGATCGCTCAGCATGCCTGCGCCAGGCAATAGACCTGCAACCACCAACGGGTAAGCGTTTACGATCCACAACTTTTGTGACGCATTGGCATCCAGCGCCTGCGTCAGCCGCGGTAAGGCGGTGTATAACACCGTCATGTCGATAACGATCAGAAATAGTGCGCTGGAGATTAAGGCCAGGATCAACCAGCGGTTGTTTACGAACATAATATTATTCCAAAAAATGCGGCCGGCGCGGATGCGCGGCCAGAAGGTAAACCCCAGTCTCCACTGGTGGTATACTGGTCATAATATATATCCATACGTACGTATTGAAAATAGGAGTCTATCAATGGGACGTCAACGCAGCATCGATCGTGACAAAGTTCTGGATGCGGCCGAAGAGATTGTCGCCAACCAGGGCGCCGCCGGACTGACCATTGATTCCGTCGCTAAAGCGATGGGGATCTCCAAAGGCGGAGTACAATACTGCTTCGGCAGTAAAGATGCGTTGATCGATGCGATGTTTGAACGCTGGGGCAAGGCGTATGACACCCTGTTCGACGCGATTGCCGGGGAGAACCCCTCGGCGACCACCGCCGTGCAGGCGCATATGCAGGCGACCAGAAGTTCCGATCAGGCGTCCAGCGCCAAGGCTGCGGGGTTGATGGCGACGCTGATTCAAACGCCGGAGCATCTGGACAGCACGCGTGAATGGTACCGCAGCCGAATTGCCGGTCTGGATTTGACCACTGAGCAGGGAAGGCGCGCGCGGCTGGCCTTTCTGGCCACCGAAGGGGCATTTATGCTGCGTTTTTTTGGTTTGATGAATATCGACCAGCAAGAGTGGGACGCTATGTTTACGGATATGCAGGCACTGATTCTGGCGCAAAGCCAAACGGCTGCAGGGGATCCGGCATTGAAGTAATATGCGAAAATCACCTTAACCCCGATACCGTTCGGGGTTGGCGCGCAGGCCGGGTTGATATCGGCCTGGTCGGTTACCCTGTTTTACGGCAGAGGTATTTGCCCTTTATGACGCCGTCATAAAATCTGCCTTTCGAAACCACCACAACAAAGTCCTGGTAGATACGATTGGGAACCCCGATATATTGATAGATCCCTGCATCACGAAACTGGATTTCCAGAACCTGAGCAGTTTCATCATAGCCTATTGATATAATTCTTGAAGATGAAACCGGTTGTCGCTGCAAGTATACTCCCCTCTGTTAATTCATTATTATTTATATGGTTATAGGCTGCCCGTTAACCATACCAGAAGCCGGAATGCGCCGCCATACGCTTCGCTTCAAGAGGAAAGCTATCGCACCGATAGCTGGCGGGGCCAAAGAGGAAAGCGTAGGGTTATCTCATAAGATATTCCCTCGAAGACCCCTTTAGCCAGCCACTCCGTGCTGGCTTTTTTTTTACGGTGTTGTTCATTCTGAGGCGGGTGGAGAAACAAGTCACGGACCACCTAACGTGACCCGTAATTGTAGCAGTGCAACCCGTTATAATGGAAAGCAACAGGTTTACTTGATGACTATCTAAAATACTTGTTTAAAGGGTTTTACGGTCACGTCACCATAAACGCCGGCAGCGACGTAGGGATCCTGTTCTGCCCAGGCTTGGGCATCCGCCAGCGAGGCGAATTCCGCAATCACCGTAGAGCCGCTGAAGCCCGCACTACCCGGATCGTTGCTGTCGATAGCCGGGTTTGGGCCGGCAACCACCAGACGGCCTTCATCCCGCAGCGCCTGCAGGCGTGCCAAATGCGCCGGCCGCACCGACAGACGGTTTTCCAATGAGTTAGGGACGTCCTGCGCGTAGATCAGATAAAGCATGTTTCACCTTTAAAATCATTAGTATAGAAGGGGGGGATTCAAGGTAGCGCAAAAGGCGCGCCAAGGGAATGCCTGGCAGGGGGAATTTACCTCTAGCTGGCGCTTATGCCTTGAAGCAGCTAGTTTTTATTCGTATAGTGCGGCCGCGCGATGAATTGAACCCCTGTGTGAGAGGTGAGGAAATGACGGAACTGGTTAGGGATAAACTCGACTTGCCTGAGGGCAAAAGCAAGCTGTTGCTGCACTCCTGCTGTGCGCCTTGTTCCGGTGAGGTGATGGAAGCCATTCAAGCCTCCGGCATCGAATACGCTATCTTTTTCTATAACCCGAATATTCACCCGCAAAAAGAGTATTTGCTGCGCAAGGAAGAGAACATTCGCTTTGCCGAGCAACATGGGATAGCCATTATTGACGCCGATTACGATACCGATAACTGGTTTGCCCGCGCCAAAGGCATGGAAAACGAACCAGAGCGTGGGATCCGTTGCACCATGTGTTTCGACATGCGTTTCGAGCGCACCGCGTTGTACGCACATGAAAACGGCTACGACACCATCTCCAGTTCGCTGGGTATTTCCCGCTGGAAGAATATGCAGCAAATCACCGATTGCGGTATTCGCGCGGCAGAAAAATATCCTGACCTGCAGTATTGGGATTACAATTGGCGCAAAAAAGGCGGCGCATCGCGAATGATAGAAATCAGCAAGCGCGAACGCTTCTACCAGCAAGAATACTGTGGCTGTGTCTATTCGTTGCGTGATACCAACCTGCATCGCAAAGCGCAGGGGCGGCCACTGATCAAACTGGGCGTGCTGTATTACGGTGATGAAGAATAACGCCGCATTGGTGAAGAATGACCCGCTACGGCGGGTTTTTTTGTTTTTGTCGCGATAAATCAGGTTAATAGAGCGTGTGAAATCCTCAGTAAAAATGCAAATAAAAGGTTAATATCCCCATGAGTTTACAGGTTTTAGCGATGAATAATGACGATTAAAGCGATAGTTTGCCATTCGTTATTGAATATGATTGCTATTTGCATTTAAACTTGGCGAACCAGAGGAAACAGAATCATTATGCCGCTAAAAAAGATGTTCCTTAATCGCCGTTTATCAGTGCCGATTGTCCTGTCCGTTGGCTTACATAGCGCCCTGGTGGCGAGCTTGCTCTATGCTTCTGTCAATGAAGTCATGGAGTTGCCGAAACCAGAGGATGCGCCGATCAGCGTCATGATGGTCAATACCGCGGCAATGGCCGAGCCGCCGCCGCCCGCGCCTGCTGAGCCAGAACCGCAGGTGGAACCGGAACCGGAACCAGAACCAGAGCCTGAACCGCTGCCAGAGCCACCGCCAAAGGCGATACTGAAGCCTGAGCCGGTAAAACCCAAACCGAAGCCGAAACCGAAGCCGAAGGTCGAAAAAACGGTCAAACGCGAGCTGCAGAAAACCGAGCCGCGCGAGCCATCGCCGTTTGAAAATAACGAGCCGGCCAAGCCAGTCGACAAAGCGCCGGTGAAGCAAGCGCCTTCAGCGCCGGTTCAGGGCAATTCGCGTGATGTGGGGCCGAAGCCAATCAGCCGTGCAGATCCGATCTACCCACCGCGCGCCAGAGCCTTGCAGATTGAAGGCAGTGTGCGGGTTCAATTTGATATCGACAGCGACGGCCGCGTGACCAACGTGCGTATCCTGTCTGCGGAACCGCGCAATATGTTCGAGCGTGAGGTAAAACAGGCATTGCGCAAGTGGCGTTACGAAGCCAAGGAAGCGAAAGATCGCGTCGTTAATATCCGCTTTAAAATAAACGGCACCACGGAGATGGACTGATATCGACGTTGGCGCCAATAGAAAAGGGTCGCCGGAGCGACCCTTTTTGCTGTCTGCATTTCAGCTATTCTTCAAAGCCGACGCGGAAGTTCATTTTGCCATCGGGCAGGGCGCGTGAATTGCCCTCATCGTCCACCGCCACATAAGTAAATACCGCCTCGGTTGCACGGTAGCGCTGACCGATAGGCGCGGAGGACACTTTCTTTACCCACACTTCTATATTGATGGTGATCGAACTGCGTCCGGTGCGGATACACTGCGCATAGCAGCAAACCACATCACCCACTGCGACCGGTTTCAGGAAGGTCATACCATCGACACGCACTGTCACTACGCGCCCTTCGGCAATTTCTTTCGCCTGAATAGCGCCGCCAATGTCCATTTGCGACATTAGCCAGCCGCCAAAAATATCACCGTTGGCATTGGTATCTGCCGGCATTGCCAGAGTACGCAGCACCATTTCGCCACTGGGTAAAGGTCGTTGTTGAGTCATAGCCGTCTGCTTATCAAAGAAGGGTTTTCATTATACTGCCCGCAGCAAGCGCTACGGGCATTAACAATTTTGTAACTATTTTTTCTGTTCTTCCGGCATGTGCCGATAAATATAAATACCGCTGAGCAGGGTAAACACCAGCGTCAGCGCCGTCAGGCCGAACACTTTAAAGTTAACCCAAACGCTTTGCGGCAGCCAGAAGGCGACGTAGATATTCGCCAGGCCACAGACCAGGAAGAATACCGCCCAGGCCAGGTTGAGGTTGCTCCACACTTTGTCCGGCAGCGTCAGCTCTTTACCCAGCATGCGCTGAACCAGAGGTTTCTTGAGCACCAGTTGGCTGATCAGCAACGCCAACGCAAACAGGGTATAGATGACCGTGACTTTCCATTTGATAAACAAATCGTTATGGAATACCAGCGTCAGGGTGCCGAACACCAGCACCATCAGGAAGGTGATCAGCGTCATCTTCTCGACCTTGCGGTATTTGATCCAGGTGAACACCAGCGCCAGTGCGGTAGCGACAATCAACGCGCCGGAGGCGACGTAGATATCGTAGAGCTTATAAAAAGCAAAAAAGACAATTAACGGGAGGAAATCAAGAAACTGCTTCATAAATCAATCCATCATCTGTTCATCGCCCGACTATACCGGATTCGGCGGGCTCTGTGTACCGCTGGGAAGCGCTGATTATCGGCGTTTGGGGGCCGGATTTCTGCCATGAAAGCAGGAATTTGCATAAACTTACGATTGAGGTCGCGACTTCGTGGTGGGCCGATTGCCAGCGCGGCCCTGGCATCTCATGATACGCGTAATAATAGACGGATAATTTATAACGGAAAACAGTTTATGCAGTGGAAATCTCTCCAGGCGTTGACGCCTGGTTTGACGCATTTATTAGGGTATCAACGCAGTTGGCTTAAACCGGATATACGCGCCGGGCTCTCCGTAGCTGCGGTGGCATTGCCGGTGGCGATCGCTTACGCCGAGCTGGCCGGGGTCAGCCCGGTGGTGGGGCTGTACTCCTGTATTTTGCCGATGGTCGCCTACGCGTTTTTCGGATCGTCGCGCCAGCTTATTGTCGGGCCGGACGCAGCCACCTGTGCAGTGATAGCCGCAGTAGTGACGCCGCTGGCTGCGGGTAATATGGAGCGGCATTGGCAACTCACCATTATGATGACGGCAATGATGGGCGCCTGGTGCCTGTTGGCTAGCCGTTTCAAACTGGGCGCATTGGCGGATCTGCTCTCCCGGCCGATACTCAGCGGGCTGCTGAACGGTGTGGCGATCACTATCATGGTCGATCAGATCGGCAAGGTCCTCGGTTTTGGCGTTCACCCTGCGCAGTTGATTGAGCGCATTTACGCGCTGCCGGGCAACCTGATGCACAGCGACTGGCTGACTATGGCGGTGTCGCTGTTGACGCTGGTCACGCTGCTGGGGTTTAAAAAATGGCGTCCTAACTGGCCGGCACCGCTGTTTGCCATCGTATTGGCGGCTTTCGTCACCTGGATAGGCGGGTTACAACGGCATGGCGTAGTGACGGTGGGGGGTTTTAGCGACATATTACCGATAGTCCAGTGGCCGGATTTCCAGCCAGGGTTGCTGCGAGACATGGTGATCCCGGCACTCAACCTGGCGGTAGTGAGTTTTGTCAGCATGATGCTGACTGCGCGCAGTTTTGCGGCAAAGAATGGCTATGAGGTGAACGCCGACGCTGAGTTCCGCGCGCTGGGGCTGGTGAATATCGTTTCGGCGCTTTCGCAGGGGTTTGCCATCAGCGGGGCGGATTCCCGTACTGCGGTTAACGATGCCAACGGCGGCAAGAGTCAATTGGTGTCGATCATTGCAGCGGGGGTGATTGCTTTCGTGCTGTTGTTCCTGATGGCGCCGCTGCAGTTTATTCCGGTGGCGGGATTAGGCGTAGTGCTGATGTATGCCGCCTGGTCGTTGCTGGATTTTCGGGGCATCTGGATCATGCGCCGCCGCAATGCGCAGGCCTTCAGGTTGGCCATGTTCACCTTCTTGTGCGTGCTGCTGGTGGGGGTGATCAGCGGTATCGGCCTGGCGGTATTGCTGGGGCTGATGCAGTTCCTGCGCACGGTATTTCGTCCGACGGAGCAGTTGCTGGGTGTGAACGACGAGGGCATGATCCACTCGATGGGCAACAACAACGGCGTTAAAGCGGTACCCGGCGTGATGATGTACCGCTTCAACTCGCCGTTAACCTATTTTAACGTGGCGTACTTCAAGCGTCGGATCCTGAATTTGGTGGACAGTACACCATTTCAGCCGCGCTGGGTGGTGGTGGATGCTGTCGCCAGCTTTACCCACGCGGATATCAGCGTTCTGGCGGCGATAGATGAGCTGAAACGCGATCTGTTACAGCGTAACGTTAAGCTGGTGTTGGCAGGGAGGAGAACCGAGCTGACGCGTTGGTTCCGCATCAATCGGCTGGGACGCGATCGGGAATTGATTCTGGTGCCGGATTTGTATCTGGCGTTGAAGCTGATTCAGAGTAAGGAACAGGCTGAGACGGCCGCGGTTCCATAAGCAAAAAGGGCACGCCGAGGCGTGCCCTTTTAGTCACTGCAGGCAGATCAACTGCGCAGCAGCATATACAGACGGAACAGGTAAATCAGCAACAGGGCGGAAACCAGGTTGCTCAGCGCGGTAAGCACTACGCTGGCGACATTCGGGGTCAGTACCGAAAGGTGGCTCACCATAAACAACACCAGCAGCTTGGCGGCCAACCACAGCATCATGGCCGGCACAATCACGCGCGCATTGGCGAAGGCCAGTTTGCAACTCAACTTGATCGACGCGAACACGCCTTTTTTGTCGGCGGTGGTGATCACCGGCGCCAGCGAGAAGGCGATCGCCATGATTACGCCCGGCACGACGAACAGCGTCAAGCCTAGCTGAATCAGCAGAGTGCAGATAAACAGCAGCAGCAGCAAACGCGGCAATTCCGGCGCAGAAGCGCCAATAGCGCGCAGCGCGCTGATGCGTTGCCCCTGGGACACCAGGCTAATCAGCGTCAGCATCCCGCCAACCAACAACACGTTGCCCACCAAAGCGGAGAAAGTGGCGGCAGCTGACACCTTCAATAACACCATCTGCTGCTCGGGCGTCATTTGCTGAATGATTTCCTGGATCCCCATTCCGGCGGATGCCGTAAAATCACCTTCCGTTGCGGACAAGATCTTCAACTGCTCGACGTCAGGGCTAAAAACCTGATTGAGCAGCACAGAAATGAACGCGGTCAACAGCGCCAGCATCAGAATGCTGGTCAGTTGATTACGGAAAAAGTTAAAACTGTCACGGTACAACGTGTTGGCCGTGATAGGCATGCAGACTCCTTGGCGTCGAGAAACAAAGATATATCCATCGCCTTTCAAATTGCGCCATGGTTGGCCGCAACTTGAAATTCATAGGTATATAGCAAAATCAGTGGGCGATTGTACCCTGTTCCGCGTCGCTGTGGCACCCCGCGAGTTGCACTGCGGCTATTTCTTCGGCAATCACCGTTATTGGCAGCGACAAGGGTAAAGGAACCGGCAACGGCGGCAGACCATAACGCTCGCGAGCGCGATCGCAAGCTTCGTTGCGCAGGCCGTTTTCTCCGGACTGATCGAATTCGCGACAAGGGCTGGGGCGATTGAGATAAATGGAGCAGGACACGGCCTTGCCGATTTCGCCCTCGAGAGCGGTACAGCGCGGGGACTTGCTGTTAGTCCCCTGCATACAGCGCAAAAAGGGAGTTAAGGGCTCGGTAAGAGAGATAGGAACCACGCCGCCGCCATCTTCCGCTTCGGCCCAATAGAATGACACTCGAAAATAGCCGCAGCATGCACCGCAACTGACACAGGGATTATGAATTTCGCTCATCTTGATCGCGCCGACTCCTGACGGCACTCACCAAAACCAACACGGATAATGAACTTACTCAGTGGCTGTTTTTTTAGCAACAGAAGTTTGAACATGCAGATGATTTGCAACAAAATGCATTTTTTGATTCAGATCAATTCTCGATTTATTAGTCCCTTAGGTAACCTTGTTTTTAGTAGGAATAAAAAAATTTACACATAAGATGTGATCCCGATGGGATCATAAATACCCGTAAGTAGGTATATTCCCTTCCGAATAGTAACCACACAAATGGAATGGATAATGAAAAAGACAACTCTGGTGGTATTGGCGGCTATGATGGCTCCAATGTTGGCAAGCGCGCATCAGGCGGGTGATTTTCTTTTCCGCGCGGGGGCGGCGACGGTTCGGCCCAATGCAGGATCGGACGACGTACTGGGGCAGGGATCCTTCAATGCCGATAATAATACCCAGCTCGGCCTGACCTTCGGCTATATGGTAACGGACAATATTGGCGTGGAACTGCTGGCTGCGACGCCGTTCCGCCATAAGGTGTCGTTGAACGGCGCGGCAGTGAACGGCAACATCGCCACGGTGCGCGATCTGCCGCCGAGTCTGATGGCGCAATATTACTTTGGCGACAAGCAGGACAAACTGCGTCCGTATCTGGGGCTTGGCGTGAACTACACCACTTTCTTTGATGAAAAATTCAATGACAATGGCAAAGGAGCCGGGCTGAGTAATCTGAGCCTGAAAGACTCCTGGGGTGTCGCTGCGCAGGCGGGCCTGGATTACAACCTGGATGAACACTGGATGTTGAATATGTCGGTGTGGTGGATGAATATCGAGACCAAAACCCGCTTTGATGACGCCAACGGCAACCATCACAGCATTGATACGCGGTTGGATCCTTGGGTGTTTATGTTCGGGGCAGGTTATCGCTTCTGAGGATGACCGAGACAGGGAGGCGCAATGCCTCCCTGCGATCGTTATTTGAGTTGCATGACGTTCTCAACGGATTTAACACCCGCCACGCCGCGTGTGGTCTGCACCGCACGGTTGGCATCTTCGCTGGAAGTGACAAAGCCGCTCAATTGCACCCGGCCTTTAAAGGTCTCTACGCTGATTTCTCTCGACTTGATGTTTTTATCTGCCAGCAGTGCTGATTTCACTTTGGTGGTAATCACCGTATCGTCAATATAACCGCCAGTCCCTTCGGATTTCGCTGTCGGCGCGCAGGCGCTTACTGCGAATGCCACAACGGCTGCCATGCATAAGGCCGAAAGGGTTTTAAATAGCTTCATAAATTACTCTCCATGCAATGTTATTGTTGAAACTACATTCAGGTTATTACCTGAAAACGCTCAGTATTTCCGCAAAATGCAGAAATCTGCAACGGGCACCTTCAAGTGTGAGTCAATAAGCGGGTTTGTTCAAATTTTAGATGTAAAAAAATCGAACAACACTGAGAGGAAACAAGATGTTATCGGCGGGCGCGATCCATCACGCCCGCCTCAGGGAGGATCAACTTCGGGTCGCGGCTTTCATTTCGCGAACAAAGTTCGCCAGCCGAGTCAGCATTTCTGCCGGCTGCGCCTGATTTTGCTCGATAATTTTGACGATCGCCGAACCGGAGATCGCACCGGCGGCACCGGCCCGCAGCGCATCATGCACCTGCGCAGGCTCGGAAATGCCGAACCCCTGCAGCGGTGGCGCGGCATGGTATTCGCGCAGTTTGTTCACCAGATGATGCAGTGGCAATTGAGCGCGGCTTTCGGTGCCGGTAACGCCTGCGCGGGACAGCAGGTAAGTATAACCCCGTCCGTGCGAAGAGATTTCACGCAGCAAATCGTCGTCTGCGTTCGGCGGGCAGATAAAGATAGGCGCGATGCCGTGGCGGGTAGCGGCGGCACGGAAGGGCGCAGACTCTTCAAATGGCACGTCGGCAATCAGCACCGAATCCACGCCGACTTCGGCGCAACGCTGGTAAAAGGCATCGATGCCTTTATGAAACACCAGGTTGGCGTACATCAGCAGGCCGATAGGAATGGTCGGGTGCTTCTGACGAATGGCGGCCAGCATTTCAAAACACTGGGTCGGCGTCACGCCGGAGGCGAAGGCACGCAGCGCAGCGCTCTGAATAGTCGGGCCATCGGCCAAGGGATCGGAGAATGGGATGCCCAGCTCCAGCGCATCTGCCCCGGCTTCAACCAGAGTATCGATAATCTGCAGCGACAGTGCCGGGTTCGGATCGCCCAGGGTGACAAACGGGACGAAGGCGCCTTCCTTGTTGCTTTCCAGACGTTTGAACAGTTGCTGATAACGTTCCATCAGATTTCTCCCCGAGCTTTCAGTATGTCGTGAACGGTAAATATGTCTTTGTCGCCGCGGCCGGACAGGTTAACCACCAGGATCTGTTCTTTCTGCGGCGTTTCACGGATCATTTTAAGCGCGTGCGCCAGGGCGTGGGAGGACTCCAGTGCCGGGATAATGCCTTCGCTGCGCGACAAAGCCTTGAAGGCATCCAGCGCTTCGTCGTCGGTAATCGACACATATTCGGCACGGCCAATGCTGTTCAGATAGGCGTGCTGCGGCCCGACGGACGGGAAGTCCAGCCCGGCGGAAATGGAATAGGACTCCTCGATCTGGCCTTCGGAGGTCTGCATCATCGGCGCTTTCATACCGAAATAGATACCGACGTGGCCGTGCTTCAGCGGTGCACCGTGTTGGCCGGTTTCGATACCGAGGCCGGCAGGTTCCACACCGATCAGCCCAACGCTGACGTCATCGATAAAGTCGGCGAACATGCCGATGGCGTTAGAACCGCCGCCGACGCACGCCAATACGGCGTCCGGCAGGCGGCCTTCGCGCTCCAGCATCTGCGCTTTGGTTTCTTCGCCGATCATGCGCTGGAACTCACGCACGATGGTCGGGTACGGGTGCGGGCCGGCTGCGGTACCCAGCATATAGTGGGCGGTTTCATAGCTGCCGGACCAGTCGCGCAGCGCTTCGTTGCAGGCATCTTTCAGCGTGGAGGAGCCGCTGTGCACCGGGATCACTTCTGCACCCATCAGGCGCATGCGGAACACGTTCGGCGACTGGCGTTCAATATCTTTGGCACCCATATAGATGCGGCATTTCAGGCCGAGCAATGCACAGGCCAGAGCAGAGGCCACGCCATGCTGGCCGGCACCGGTTTCGGCGATGATTTCGGTTTTGCCCATGCGCTTGGCCAGCAACGCTTGCCCCAGCACCTGGTTGGTTTTGTGCGCGCCGCCGTGCAGCAAATCTTCACGCTTCAGGTACAGCTTGGTTTTGGTGCCGGCGGTGAGGTTTTTGCACAGCGTCAGCGCCGTCGGGCGGCCGGCGTAGTTTTTCAGCAGATCGATAAACTCAGCCTGGAATTCAGGGTCGCGCTGCGCGCTGACGAAGGCCTCTTCCAGTTGTTTTAATGCCGGCATCAGAATCTGCGGCACATATTGGCCACCAAATTCGCCGAAGTAGGGGTTAAGCAGCGTCATTATAGTTCCCGTTATTATCCGTTAAATTGTCTACCCTTCATCTTTCAAACCGCAGGTGCGTTGGTTGCGCTCTTTCACCCCAGTCACTTACCTGAGTAAGTTCCTGGGGATTCTCTCTCTTACCGCCTTCCTGCGCCTTGAAATCTATTGGGTATATTTGACTCAGTAGGCGCGCAGCGTTTGAAATACCGCCGCCAGGCGGGCAGGATCTTTAATCCCGGGCTCGCTCTCGACGCCGGAGTTAAAGTCCAGCCCGGCACAGCCGAGTTTGGCTGCGTCAACGCAGTTGTCTGCGCTCAGACCGCCCGCCAGCATCACGTTGCCCAGGTTTTGGCCGTGCAATACCGACCAGTCGAAACGCTGGCCGGTGCCGCCGGCGCCGTTATCCAGCAGATAGCGGTCAACGTGCTGCAGATCACGTGCCGGCAAGCTGTCTTTCACGCTCAGCGCTTTCCAGATCTGGCAGGAGGCAGGCAGTTTGGCGCGCAGGGCGTCGATGTAGGCTTGATCTTCCGCGCCGTGTAGCTGCACCGCCTTCAGACCGAGGCGTTCAACGGTTTGAACCAGGGTTTCCACCTGCGCGTCGCAGAACACGCCGACGTATTTCAACGGCGCGCCGGCAATCACTTCGCGGGCGCGGTTGATGTCGACATAGCGCGGTGAACGCCCGACAAAAATCAGCCCGCCGTAGATCGCGCCGGCCTGATAGGCGGCTGCGGCATCTTGTGGGCGGGTCAGCCCGCAGACTTTATTGTCGCCCAGCGTTACCCGGCGTACGGCGGCGCGCAGGTCGGTTTCCGACATCAGTGCGCTGCCGATCAGGAACCCGTTGGCGAAGTGGCTCAGTTCGCGGATTTGGCCGTAATTGTTGATGCCGGATTCGCTGATCACCGTCACCCCATGCGGCACGCGTGGTGCGAGTTGGCGGGTACGGTCCAGATCAATGCTAAGGTCGCGCAGGTCGCGGTTATTAATGCCGACTACGCGTGCCTCGAGCGCGATTGCCCGCTGCAGTTCTTCTTCGCTGATCACTTCGGTCAGCACGCCCATGTTCAGGCTGTGCGCCACGGCTGCCAACTGACGATATTGATCGTCCTCCAGCACCGACAGCATCAGCAGGATGGCATCGGCCTGATAGAACCGCGCCAGGTAGATCTGGTACGGGTCGATAATAAAATCTTTGCACAGCACCGGCTGCGTGACCGTTTTGCTGACCAGCGGCAGGAAATCGAAACTGCCCTGGAAGTACTTTTCATCGGTCAGTACCGAGATGGCCGAAGCGAAATCCTTGTAGACCGAAGCGATTTCGACCGGATCAAAGTTTTCGCGGATCAACCCTTTGGAAGGGGACGCTTTTTTGCATTCAAGAATAAATGCCGTTCTGGCCCCTTGCAGCGCATGATAAAAGCCGCGTTCGCTGGGGACGATTTCATCGTGAAAGCTGGCCAGTGGTTGTTGTTGCTGTCGTGCTGCGACCCATTGCGCTTTATCACGAACAATCTTGTTGAGCACGGTTTCCTGCATCATTTATCCTCTTGCTGCCAGTGCGGTGACGCGCTCGTAAGCTTGCCCGCTATGAATCATGTCCAGTGCCTGTTGCGCGTTTTGGCGCAGGTCTTCATGCCCGAATAACTTCAGTAACAGCGCCACGTTAGCCGCTACCGCTGCGGCGTGCGCCGGGTCGCCTTTACCTTGTAACAACCGTGCCAGAATGTCACGATTTTCTTCCGGCGATCCACCCTGCAGGGCTTCCAGCGGGTAGCGTTGCAGGCCAAAGGACTCTGGCGTTAATTGGTAGCTTTCAATCTCACCGTTGTTCAGCTCCGCCACGTGGGTCGCGGTGTGAATTGCCACTTCGTCCATGCCACCGCCGTGCACCACGGCGGCACGCTGATAACCCAGCACACGCAGGGTTTGGGCTATCGGCAGCACCAGCTCCGGGCTGTAAACGCCGATCAGCGCCAGCGGTGGACGTGCCGGGTTGATCAACGGGCCGAGCACGTTAAATACCGTGCGGGTTTTCAACTGTTGGCGTACCGGCATCGCATGGCGGAAACCGGTATGATATTGCGGTGCGAACAGGAAACACACGCCCAGTTCATCCAGCGCCTGGCGGGACTCTTCCGCCGGCAGATCCAGGCGGATGCCGAATGCCGCCAGCAGGTCTGAAGAACCGGAACGGCTGGAGACGCTGCGGTTACCGTGTTTTGCCACTTTGGCACCGCATGCCGCCGCCACAAAGGCGCTGGCGGTAGAGATATTGATGCTGTTGGTGCCGTCGCCGCCGGTGCCGACGATATCGGCAAACGGATAATCCGGGCGTGGGAACGGCAGGGCGTCGGCCAGCAGGGCCTTGGCGGCACCGGCAATCTCTTCCGGGCGCTCTCCGCGGATTTTCATGCTGATCAGTGCCGCTGCCAGTTGGCTGGGTTCCAGCTCGCCTCGCACGATGGCGCTGAACAACTGCTGGCTTTCCTCTTGGCTCATTGATTCTGAGCGGTACAATTTTTCAAGAATAGGTTGCATCGTCGTTTCCCTTATTATTTCGCCAGCGCCCAGGCCAGAGTTTGCTCAAGCAAACGTGCGCCGTGGGTGGTGAGGATCGATTCCGGATGGAATTGGAAACCACATACGCGGTGCCGGTCATTACGTACTGCCATCACCATGTCGCCGAAGCGAGCGTTAACGGTGAGTTCGGCCGGGATATTGCTGCCGACCAGTGAATGGTAGCGAGCCACCGGCAGTGGGTTCACCATACCGGCAAACATGCCTTCGCCATCGTGGCTAATGGCCGAGGCTTTACCGTGCAGGATCTCGCCCGCCTGGCCGACGTGCCCACCGTAGGCCTCTACAATCGCCTGGTGCCCCAGGCAGATGCCGATAATCGGCAACTGGCCGCGCAGGCGTTGCAGCAACTCCGGCATGCAGCCGGCTTCGGATGGCGTACCTGGGCCCGGTGACAGCATCAACACCGGTTGCTCCAACTGTTGCAGGCGCTCGATAATTACGTCCGCAGAAATCTGGTTGCGGTAAATCACCACCTGGTGGCCGCTGGCACGCAGTTGATCGACCAGGTTATAGGTAAAGGAATCAACGTTGTCGAGCAGTAAGATATCGGCCATCAGAACACCTCCTTGGCTTGGTGCGCGCTGGCAATGGCACGCAGCACGGCACGTGCCTTATTACGGGTTTCATCGGCTTCCGCCTGAGGAACAGAATCCAGCACCACGCCGGCGCCGGCTTGCACGGTGGCAATACCGTCTTCAACATATGCGGAGCGGATGACAATACAGGTATCCAGATCGCCGGTGGCGGTGAAATACCCCACTGCACCGCCGTAGCTGCCGCGACGGGAGCCTTCAGAGGCGGCGATCAACTGCATGGCGCGAACCTTGGGGGCGCCGCTCAGGGTCCCCATGTTCATGCAAGCCTGGTAGGCGTGCAGCACGTCAAGGTCGGCGCGCAAGGTACCGATCACTCGGGAAACCAGGTGCATCACGAAAGAGTAGCGGTCCACTTTGGTCAGGTCCGCCACGTAGCGGCTACCGGCCTGGCAGATGCGCGCCAGATCGTTGCGCGCCAGATCGACCAGCATCAGATGCTCGGCCAGCTCTTTGTGATCGGTGCGCATTTCCAATTCGATGCGGCTGTCGAGATCCAGATCCAGCGAGCCATCAGCGCGGCGGCCACGCGGACGGGTACCGGCAATAGGGTAAATTTCGATCTGACGGTTGCTTGCGTCGTATTTCAACGCGCTTTCCGGAGAGGCGCCGAACAGGGTGAACTCGTCGTCCTGCATAAAGAACATGTAAGGGCTTGGGTTGCTGTCTTTCAAGGTTTGGTAGGCCGCCAGCGGGGCCGGGCATGGCAGCGAGAAGCGGCGTGACGGCACTACCTGGAAAATCTCGCCCTGGCGAATGGCCTGCTGCAGTCCGCTGACCACGGCGCTGTATTCCTCATCGGTCTGGTTGCAGCTCAACTGCATGTTTTCCAACTTCTGATGAGGAATGGGTTGCGGGGTCTGCTTCAACTGGGTCTGCAACTGCTCAAGACGCTGTTGCAGGCGCTGTTCTTCCGCCGCATCGGCGGTAAACACGCTGGCCTGCAGGCGAGCCACGCCGCGCTGGTGGTCCAGCACCAGCAGGGTTTCCGCCAGGTAGAAGCAGAAGTCCGGGCAACGTTGATCCTGACGCAGCGCCGGCAGATCTTCGAAACCGGCAACCAGGTCATAGGCAAACAGGCCGCCGAGCATGACCGCTTCACGTTCGTCCGCCGGGGCGTCGACCAGTGTCAGCAGAGTGCGCAGTGCGTCAAACACTGACAGTGAGCGCAGACGGGCATCCTCATCCTGCACCGCATCGATGACCGGGAAGGTCAGTTCGCGGCCGTTTGGGCGAACCTGAATCTGCACTTCCGCCGGCAATGCTTCATCGAGCAGCGGCAGCATCGCTGCACCGTTGGCGGTCAGCGCCTGCAGCGTGACGCTGCGGCCCAGCGCGGTGATACGCAGGGCGCTGTCGATCACCAGCAGGCTTTGCAGGTTTTGCTTGCTGTTTATTTCGGCAGACTCCAGCAGCAGGGTGGCCGGGCGTGCGCCGCACAACTGATGGAAAATGGTCGTCGGATCGCCCCGGTAGTGGGTTTCCGCCTTCAGCAGTGTGAGTTGTGGTTTGATGTTCATCATGGGTGTTTCCAGTTAGATTTTGTCCATAAAAAAGCCCGCATTACCAGCGGGCTTAGGGAATCTGCAGTGTCAGATGACAGGTATGCGTGATTACACCGCCCGCGAAAGGGAAGTACGCCACCAACGAAGAAGAGAAGTTTGCTTGTTCATATCTTTGCTCTCTCGATTATCATCCAACCAGGGGATGCCCCTGAACTTGTGTACTAGTTAACTGGTTCGCAGGAATAAAGTCAACCCTCTTTTTACACAATGTTTTAGCGGCAAACGTGAGTTATTTTCATCAGGGCGAATGTGAGCGGGCCAGAATAGATTTCCGTCCGGCCGACGATCGCGGGTATGATAGAAGGCCAAGCCATTGCCGGATATTTCTTTTGACAGACAGCAACCCCCAGCCTTCCGCGTTTACCCTTTACGACCTCCACAGCCATACCACCGCCTCTGACGGCTACCTGACACCGGCGCAACTGGTGCAGCGGGCGGTTGAAATGCGGGTTGGCGTATTGGCGATCACCGATCACGACACCACCGATGGGCTGGCTGCGGCCGCCGCGACTATTGCCGAGTTATCACTGCCGTTGCAACTGGTGAATGGGGTAGAAATCTCCACGCTGTGGGAAAACCACGAGATTCATATCGTCGGCCTGGGGATTGATATCGCCCATCCGGCGATGGTGCAGTTATTGGCCGAACAGACTGAACGTCGCAACCTGCGTGCGCAGGAGATTGGCGTACGGCTGGCAAAAGCACGCATCGATGACGCCTTCGAAGGCGCGCAAAAATTGGCGGACGGCGGGGCGGTGACGCGTGGGCACTTTGCGCGCTATCTGGTGCAGATCGGCATTGCCGACAACATGGCGCAGGTGTTCAAGAAATATCTGGCCAAGGGCAAAACCGGTTATGTTCCGCCACAGTGGTGTACAATAAAACAAGCCATTGATGTGATTCATCAATCTGGCGGGCAGGCGGTGATAGCGCATCCGGGCCGTTACGATCTGACGGCCAAATGGCTGAAGCGGCTGTTTGCGCATTTTGCCGAACACGGCGGCGACGCGATGGAAGTGGCCCAGTGTCAGCAAGCACCGCATGAGCGTTCGCTACTGGCAAAGTATGCGCAAGAGTATCAATTACTGGCATCGCAGGGGTCTGATTTTCATCAGCCCTGCGCGTGGATCGAACTGGGCCGTAAACTGTGGTTACCCGGTGGCGTTGAGCCGGTGTGGCGTGACTGGCCGCAACCGCAGCAGGCAGCAGTATATTGATTTTACGGGGGGCGGATGCGCCCGCGTGCATCATTTTTAGGAGCAAGTCATGAGTCAGCTTTTTTATATTCATCCAGATAATCCTCAACCGCGTTTGATCAACCAGGCGGTGGACGTGCTGCGCAAGGGTGGGGTGATTGTCTACCCGACCGATTCCGGTTATGCGCTGGGCTGCAAGCTGGAAGAAAAATCGGCTATGGAACGTATTTGCCGTATTCGCCAGTTGGACGGTAACCACAACTTTACGCTGATGTGCCGTGATTTGTCCGAACTCTCGACTTACGCCTATGTCGACAATACCGCATTCCGCTTGATCAAAAACAACACGCCGGGCAACTACACCTTCATCCTGAAAGCGACCAAAGAAGTGCCACGCCGCCTGATGAATGACAAACGCAAAACCATCGGCCTGCGTGTACCCTCGAACCCAATTGCGCTGGCGCTGTTGGAAGTGCTGAACGAGCCGATGATGTCGACCACGCTGATGTTACCGGGTAACGATTTCGCCGAGTCCGATCCGGAAGAGATCAGCGATCATCTGGGCAAGCAAGTGGATCTGGTGATCCACGGCGGTTTCCTGGGCCAGCAGCCGACCACGGTGATTGATCTGACTGAGTCGGCGCCGGAAGTGGTGCGCGAAGGTGCGGGCGACATAACGCCTTTCCGTTGATTTTATCGCCGCGGCGGTTGCTCATTTTCTGAAAAGTGGCTGAAACGACGTCATTTATCGTGAAAGCCGCTATTCTACACAATCAAAAACTGAAAATAGGCAGGATGCATGGCGATGATTAAACGGGGTTCTCTTTTAGCGGTCTTATTGTTTTCCTCTGTGGCCAATGCCGGTTTTTATTCCGGTAACGCCTTGCTGTCTGAAACGGGCGGCTATGTGAAAAACAAAAATGGGGCTGCTACCGTTGCGGAAGCGCTCGATGGCGGCATGTTCATGGGCTATGTGGCTGGCGTCTTTGACACCTATTCGATGCAGGGCAACCGCAATATTTGCCCGGATGCCGGCATGAGCGTAGGCATGGCTTCCGATGCGGTAATGCATTATTTAAATGAACACCCGGAACAGCTGCATTATTCTGCACCTTCAGTGATCATGCTGGCGTTAACCGCGGCTTATCCTTGTGAAAGGCACTAAATCCGTTCGTTTGGTGCGTATATTTTCATTTGGTGCGCTCCCCGTTTTTTAGCACGTTCTTCAATAGATTAAATCGCCAAACGCTGTCAGTTTACTTCCTGCGCACAAGCCCTCTTAACCGCTTTGAGGGCATGACGCTTCAGGAGGTAAAATGACAGCGTTTCACTTTGGTACCCACTCCCTCGATTATCATGATGCAGGTTCCGGCCCGTTGACGCTGGTCTTGCTGCCCGGCTGGTGTGAGCCAAAAACGGTATTTGCCCCCTTCAGCGCGCTGGCGAGTGAGCGATACCGGGTGATTAGCTTCGACTGGCGTGGGCACGGCCTTTCTTCCTGTGATGACGCGCTTTCGCTTGGTGCCGAAGATTTGCTGGCGGACATCCATCAGTTGCTGGCTGCCCTGCAGGTGGAAAGCTTTGTGACGCTTTCGGTGGCACACGCCAGTTGGATTGCCGTCGCCTTGGCAGAGCTCATGCCGCAGCAGGTCAAAGGCCTGGTATTTCTCGATTGGATCATGACGCAACCCGCGCCGGCATTTTTCCAGTCGGTGCAGCAAATGCAACGGCCAGAGCAATGGCTGGCGGCGCGCGATGCCCTGTTTGCCTTCTGGCAAGGCGGGGTTGACCATCAGCCGGTGAAGCATCATCTGACCGTTGAAATGGCCCGTGAGGACTTTCGCCTCTGGCAAGCCGCCGGCGTGGCGATAGAACACGCTTATCGGCAATACCAATCGCCGCTTAACCGGTTGAGCGAACTTGGCTCGCCGCTCCCGTGCAGGCATATTTACTCGCTGGATCGCGATGAAAATTATCTGAGGCAACAGCAGGTTTTTGCGACCGACCATCCTTTCTTCTCGGTCTTGCGGCTGGAACATGCCCGAACGCACCTGGGGATCCTCGAGCGGCCGGATGAAGTGTATCGGGCGGTGGTTAACTTTCTTGGCGATTAACCTTTTGCCTGGCTTAACCTGATGCGGGCCTGAGCCCGCGGTTAATAGATTTCGATAATCGGTCTGCTAATAAAGTGGGTTCCAACACTATAGAAAGCCTGTATAATGCGCGGTTCGATCCAAGTAAACGTATTGTTACCACCGTGGTGCCTGTCGCCGCAGTGGTCATCCCCCCGACGCCTGTGAAGGCGACACTAGAGGTTGCTCAATGAGCGAAAAGTTACAAAAAGTTTTAGCGCGCGCCGGCCATGGCTCGCGTCGTGAAATCGAAACCATAATTGAAGCCGGCCGCGTCAGCGTTGACGGTAAAGTCGCCAAACTGGGCGACCGCGTTGAAGTGACTGCCTCGATGAAAATTCGTCTGGATGGTCACGTACTTTCAATTAAAGAATCCGAAGAAACGGTTTGCCGCGTGCTGGCTTATTACAAGCCGGAAGGTGAACTCTGTACCCGTAGCGATCCTGAAGGCCGTCCGACGGTGTTCGATCGCCTGCCTAAGCTGCGTGGCTCTCGCTGGGTAGCGGTGGGGCGTCTGGACGTCAATACCTCAGGCCTGCTGCTGTTCACCACCGACGGTGAGTTGGCAAACCGCCTGATGCACCCTAGCCGTGAAGTCGAGCGCGAATACGCGGTACGTGTATTTGGCCAGATTGACGATGAAAAAGTGAAGCAATTGAGCAAGGGCGTTCAGTTGGAAGATGGCCCTGCCGCCTTCCGCACCATCACTTTCCAGGGCGGCGAAGGCATTAACCAATGGTACAACGTGACCCTGACCGAAGGGCGTAACCGTGAGGTGCGTCGTCTTTGGGAAGCGGTTGGCGTGCAGGTCAGCCGCCTGATCCGCGTACGTTACGGCGATATCGATCTGCCTAAAGGCCTGCCGCGTGGCGGTTGGACCGAGCTGGAACTGCCGGCGATTAACTATCTGCGCGAATTGGTTGAGCTGAAGCCCGAAACGGTCAGCAAGATGCCGGTGGAGCGTGAGCGTCGCCGCGTGAAAGCGAATCAGATCCGTCGCGCGGTCAAACGCCATACCCAGGTGGCGGGCAGTGGCCGCCGCAGCGCGCCAGGCAGCAAGTCCGGCAAACCAAGCAAGCGCAGCTAATCATTACGCCGCAACCCTATCTGGGCTGCGGCGTTTTCTTTTCGTTACCAGTCAATTCCCTGTTGCGCCATGATACCTGCGTCGAACGCATGTTTTACCGGCCGCATTTCCGTCACCGTATCCGCCAGCTCCAGCAGATCGCGATGGCAGCCACGCCCGGTGATAATGACCGTCTGGTGCGCAGGGCGCTGCCGCAACGCTTCCAGCAGTTCATCCAGCTCAAGATAGCCGTAACTGACCATATAGGTCAGCTCATCCAACAGCACCAGATCCAGGCTGCTGTCGGCGAGCATGCGTTTGCCGTGCTGCCATACCGCCTGACAGGCTGCGGTATCGCCGGCTTTATTCTGGGTTTCCCAGGTGAAGCCGGTTGCCATTACCTGGAATTCTACCCCGTGCTGCTGCAGCAGGTTTTTCTCCCCGTTCGGCCATTCGCCTTTGATGAACTGAATAACGGCGGCTTTCATACCGTGGCCGACGGCGCGCGTTACTGTGCCGAACGCCGCGGTAGTTTTGCCTTTACCGTTACCGGTGAATACCAGCACTAAACCGCGGACTTGCTGGGCGGCGGCGATACGAGCGTCGACCTGTTCTTTCAGGCGCTGCTGACGTTGTTGATGGCGGTCTTCGGCCATGATAAAGCCTCCTTTATTCAGCGGCGCCGGGTTTACGATTGGGTTGAGCATCGAAGCTCATGCCGGTTTTTCGGCGGCTGTCATCGCCCATTAAATAGAGGTAAAGCGGCATAATATCCGCTGGCGTTTTCAGCTTGTTTTTATCTTCGTTCGGGAAGGCCGATGCGCGCATTTGAGTGCGCGTTCCGCCAGGATTGATGCAATTTACCCGAAGATGGCGGCTTTTGTATTCTTCGGCCAACACCTGCATCATGCCCTCCGTGGCAAATTTGGACACCGCGTAGGCGCCCCAGTTGGCGCGGCCCGTACGGCCCACGCTGGAACTGGTAAATACCAGCGATCCCGAGTTGGATTTCAGCAGCAGCGGCAATAGCGCCTGGGTGAGCATAAAGGTTGCATTGACGTTGACCTGCATGACGTCGTGCCACATCTCCATCGACAAGTCAGCCATCGGAGCGATATCCCCCAACAGCCCGGCGTTATGCAAAACACCGTCGAGGCGCGGGATCTGGGTGGCCAGATCATCCGCAACCTGTTTGCACTGTTCCTGCGTAGTGTGCAGCAAATCCAGCGTAACGGTGAAACTTGGTGCGCCGCCCAGTAGGGCGATCTCGCTTTGTACCGCCCGTAGCTTGCTTTCGGTACGGCCCAGCAGCACCAGTTGCGCGCCAAATTTGGCATAGGTAAGTGCGGCTTCGCGTCCGATGCCGTCACCGGCGCCGGTGACCAGGATGATTCTTTGTTCCAGCAGGTCATGTTTAGGTTGGTAATGCACAATAATTCCTCGCGCCGTGATGGCTGTCTCCCGCTTGCATCGGGGAGTGGTGTGGATTAAGAGACCCAGGCGGGAGCAAAGGCTCGACCGCATGCAGGGCCCCGCAGCGAATTTGGCTCATCATGTTGATGAATAATCCGTGTTATATGCCTCAAATGGATCGTATTTTCAATGATTAGGCAGCAGAATCGGCATTCTTTTGTAACAAAAATGGAACAGCGCCGGCTTGGTTAAGTCAAAATGCGCCCACATAGTAAAGAGGCATCACAAGGAATTTTTATTTAGCCGCGACAGCCACCGCGTCGGTTGGCTAGAATGAACGAGATCATACTAACAACCTGTAAATAAAGGCGGAATCTGTGGAGTTTATATCTATTTACGGCCTGTTTCTGGCCAAAGTCGCGACGGTAGTGATTGCCATCGCTGCGCTGGCGTTGCTGGCGGTCAGCCTTGGGCAACGTAAGACCCGTCAGAAAGGTGAGCTTCAGCTGACTGATCTCGGGGAGCAATATCGCGAGATGCAACGCGACATGCGCCTGGCGCGTATGGGTGAAGCGGAACAAAAAGCCTGGAGTAAACAGTTTAAAAAACAGACCAAAGCCGACGATAAACTGAAGAAACAACGCGCTAAAGCCGGTGCAGTTGAAGCAACCAAACCCTGCCTGTATGTCCTGGACTTCAAAGGCAGCATGGATGCCCATGAAGTGACTTCGCTGCGCGAAGAGATCTCGGCGGTGTTGGCAGTGGCAACGCCGCAGGACGAAGTACTGCTACGGCTGGAAAGCCCGGGCGGGGTAGTGCATGGTTATGGTCTGGCGTCGTCACAGTTGGCGCGTCTGCGTACCGGCGGCATCCGCCTGACGGTAGCGGTAGACAAGGTGGCGGCCAGCGGCGGCTATATGATGGCCTGCGTGGCGGATCGCATCGTCGCGGCCCCCTTCGCCATCATCGGCTCTATCGGCGTCGTGGCGCAAATTCCCAACTTCCATCGCCTGCTGAAAAAGAACGATATTGATGTGGAGTTGCATACGGCAGGCCAGTTCAAACGGACGCTGACGCTGTTTGGGGAAAACACCGAACAGGGGCGTGAGAAGTTCCGCGAAGATCTGAATGAAACCCATGAACTGTTCAAAGAATTTGTACACCAGCAACGACCTTCGCTGGATATCGACAGCGTGGCGACCGGCGAGCACTGGTTTGGCTCTCAGGCGAAAGAGAAAGGGCTGATTGATGCGATTGGCACCAGTGACGATCTGCTGATCGCCGAAATGGAAAATCACGAAGTGGTCGGGGTGCGCTATACGCGTCGTAAACGTCTGATGGATCGATTTACCGGCAGCGCTGCGGAAAGCGTCGACCGTTTGCTGCTGCGCTGGTGGCAGCGCGGTGAAAAACCGTTGCTTTAAGCGCTTTGATTAAACATAACGGGGGCTAAAAACCCCCGTTTTTTTCTTAATCGGCCAAATGATATTTTTCGGAAAGCACGTGGGCCAAATGTTTAAACATATTAAATACAGCAGTGGTTTTTACCGTAGGTAATCCATCCTGATCCAAAAAGAATTCGCCGCGGAAAACTAAAACGCTGCCTTTTTGTTCAACGTCGTCAGCCACCATGCCCTGCAGATAATCTTCATGTTGTCGGATAATATTATTTGCTTCTTGCAACAGGGCCTCACGGCCAATGGGGGTAGTATTAGTGCACATTATTACACTCCAATCATAAATTCTGCGCGTATTCTAACGCCGGTTCGCATTTATCCGCAAACAGACTAAGGTTTATTTGCCGTCTGGATGGCTAGCGGTATCTGTCGATTGGCGAAATCGCTGTTTCCGTGCTAATTAGGTTGCGTGACGCTTTTTATCAGGTACAGTGTGGGATTTTGCGGCGTCAGGTGGAAGGTTTTGTTTACGCCATGAATGAGTCTCACACGGCCATACTTCTGGGGCATGGGTGATTAGCTGGCGGGATCAACAACTTGCGTTCAGGTTGAGCAGTTAAGCAACCAAAAGAAAAAAACATGTTGATCTCTTGCCAGACTGCCGCAATATAAAAAAGAGATATGAATCGCTGCGGCACGGCGAGATAAAAGACTTCTTTTTAGAAGAAACAAATTTAGGTAAAGGTAAATATGGGTAAAGCTCTCGTAATAGTTGAGTCCCCGGCAAAAGCCAAAACTATTAATAAATACTTAGGTAATGACTACGTGGTGAAGTCCAGCGTCGGTCATATCCGTGATTTGCCGACCAGTGGCTCAGCCAGCAAAAAGAGCGCTGACTCAACCGAAGACAAAGCCAAGAAGAAAGTTAAAAAAGATGAGAAAACGGCGCTGGTAAATCGAATGGGCGTCGATCCTTACCATGGCTGGAAAGCGGATTATGAAATTCTGCCAGGTAAAGAAAAAGTTGTCGCAGAGTTAAAATCGTTGGCGGAAAACGCCGACCACATTTATCTCGCAACGGACCTTGACCGCGAAGGGGAAGCCATTGCCTGGCACCTGCGGGAAGTAATCGGCGGTGACGACAAACGCTTTAGCCGCGTGGTGTTCAACGAAATCACCAAGAACGCGATCCAACAGGCTTTTAAACAGCCGGGCGAGTTGAATATCGATCGTGTTAACGCACAGCAGGCGCGTCGCTTTATGGACCGCGTGGTGGGTTACATGGTATCGCCGCTGCTGTGGAAAAAAATTGCCCGCGGCCTGTCCGCTGGGCGCGTGCAATCCGTTGCGGTACGGTTGGTGGTGGAGCGCGAACGCGACATCAAAGCCTTCGTGCCGGAAGAGTACTGGGAACTGCACGCCGATCTGCTGGCGAAGAATGATACCGCGCTGCAGATGGAAGTGACGCATGCCCACGACAAGCCATTCAAACCGGTTAACCGTGAGCAGACCCACGCCGCTCTCAAACTGCTGGAGAAAGCCCGTTATACGGTGCTGGATCGCGAAGACAAACCTACCAGCAGCAAGCCGGGCGCGCCTTTCATTACCTCTACGCTGCAACAGGCGGCCAGCACCCGTCTGAGTTTTGGCGTGAAGAAAACCATGATGATGGCTCAGCGGCTGTATGAAGCCGGTCACATCACCTACATGCGTACTGACTCCACCAATCTGAGCCAGGATGCGCTCAACATGGTGCGTGGCTATATCGGCGACAATTTCGGCGACAAGTACTTGCCGAAAGCGCCAAACCAGTACAGCAGCAAAGAAAACTCGCAGGAAGCGCACGAAGCTATCCGTCCGTCGGACGTGAACGTGCTGGCCGAGCAGTTGAAAGATATGGAAGCAGATGCGCAAAAGCTGTATCAGCTGATCTGGCGCCAGTTTGTGGCCTGTCAGATGACGCCTGCGCAGTACGATTCTACTACGCTGTCAGTGAAGGCCGGCGATTATCAACTGCGCGCCAAAGGCCGTACGTTGCGTTTCGATGGCTGGACCAAAGTGATGCCTGCTCTGCGCAAGGGTGATGAAGACCGCACCTTGCCGTATGTTGAAGTAGGCAGCGATCTGGAACTGCAAAAGCTGATCCCGAGCCAGCACTTCACCAAGCCGCCTGCGCGTTACAGCGAAGCCTCGCTGGTGAAAGAGCTGGAAAAACGCGGCATCGGCCGCCCATCGACCTATGCGTCGATCATCTCGACCATTCAGGACCGTGGCTATGTGCGGGTCGAAAGCCGCCGTTTCTACGCCGAGAAAATGGGTGAGATCGTTACTGACCGTCTGGAAGAAAACTTCCGTGAGCTGATGAACTATGACTTTACAGCGCGCATGGAAGACGGCCTTGACCAGGTAGCCAATAACCACGCCGAGTGGAAAGCGGTGCTGGATGAGTTTTTTGCCGAGTTCAGCGAACAGTTGGAAACGGCGGAGAAAGATCCTGAAGACGGCGGTATGCGCCCGAATCAGATGGTCATGACCAGCATCGATTGCCCGACCTGCGGCCGTAAAATGGGCATCCGTACCGCCAGTACCGGCGTGTTCCTCGGTTGTTCCGGTTATGCGCTGCCGCCGAAGGAGCGCTGCAAAACCACCATTAACCTGGTGCCGGAAACGGAAGTGCTGAATATCCTCGAAGGGGATGATGCAGAAACCAACGCGTTGCGTGCTCGCCATCGTTGCCAAAAATGCGGCACGGCGATGGACAGCTACCTGATCGATAACCAGCGTAAGCTGCACGTTTGCGGTAATAACCCTGCGTGTGACGGCTATGAAATCGAAGAGGGCGAATTCCGCCTGAAAGGGTATGACGGCCCGGTAGTTGAGTGCGACAAATGTGGTTCCGAAATGCACCTGAAAATGGGGCGCTTCGGTAAGTACATGGGCTGCACCAACGAGACGTGCAAAAACACCCGTAAAATCCTGCGTAACGGCGATGTTGCGCCGCCGAAGGAAGATCCGGTTCCATTGCCGGAATTGCCGTGCGAAAAGTCAGACGCTTACTTTGTTCTGCGCGACGGTGCAGCCGGCGTGTTCCTGGCGGCCAACACCTTCCCTAAATCGCGCGAGACTCGTGCGCCGCTGGTAGAAGAGCTGGCCCGTTTCAAGGATCGTCTGCCGGAAAAACTGCGTTACCTGGCGGATGCGCCGGTAGCGGATGGCGAAGGCAACAAAACGATGGTGCGTTTCAGCCGTAAAACCAAACAGCAGTATGTCTCTTCAGAGAAAGACGGCAAGGCCACGGGTTGGTCCGCTTTCTACGTTGACGGCAAATGGGTTGAAGGCAAAAAGTAAGTTTTCAGCCTGAATGCAATAATAAAAACCAGCCCTTGTGGCTGGTTTTTTGTTGCCTGAACGATAGCGGGTCTATTTTTTGCCGTTTTTCCTTCACCGGGTTGGGGTTTCGCGTTGATAGCAATGCAAAATAATCGTTATCATGGTGTGATGCGGATCTATACTTGAAGCTGCTACGTGATATAGTGGTTATATAAAAAGTTTTTTTATGATTAAAGCTTATTAATAACGGCGTTTTCTTCAGCATCTGGGTGAGACACTGTGTTAAGGCTTGTTAGTTTTCAGCATACCGGGGCGACACCGATATACCTGGCTGCGGGTAAGCCGCAGTGTTTAACCTAGGATGGTATAAGATATGAAATTGCAGCAGCTTCGTTACATTGTGGAAGTGGTTAACCACAACCTGAATGTCTCATCGACGGCAGAAGGGCTTTATACTTCACAACCCGGTATCAGCAAGCAAGTGCGAATGCTGGAAGATGAGTTGGGTATCCAGATTTTCGCTCGCAGCGGAAAACACCTTACCCAGGTTACCCCCGCAGGCCAGGAAATCATCCGCATCGCGCGTGAAGTTCTGTCCAAAGTGGATGCGATCAAAGCCGTTGCCGGCGAGCACACCTATCCGGATAAAGGTTCGCTGTACGTCGCGACTACCCATACCCAGGCGCGTTATGCGTTGCCTAACGTCATCAAAGGCTTTATCGAGCGTTATCCGCGCGTTTCGTTGCATATGCACCAGGGATCGCCGACCCAAATTGCGGAAGCGGTATCCAAAGGCAATGCAGACTTTGCCATTGCCACCGAAGCGCTGCATCTTTACGACGACTTAATCATGCTGCCTTGTTACCACTGGAACCGTGCGGTGGTAGTGAAGCCCGATCACCCATTGGCCGGCAAAAGTCATATCACCATTGAAGAATTGGCGGCGTACCCGATCGTCACCTATACCTTCGGCTTTACCGGTCGCTCCGAGTTGGACACGGCGTTCAATCGCGCCGGCCTGACGCCACGCATCGTATTCACCGCAACGGATGCCGATGTGATCAAAACCTACGTGCGCCTGGGATTAGGGGTCGGGGTGATCGCCAGCATGGCGGTGGATCCGGTGCAGGATCCGGATCTGGTGACCGTGGATGCGCGTGATATCTTCACCTACAGCACCACCAAAATCGGCTTCCGTCGCAGCACCTTCCTGCGCAGCTACATGTACGATTTTATCCAGCGCTTTGCACCGCACCTGACTCGCGACGTGGTCGACAACGCGGTAGCACTGCGATCCAACGAAGAGATCGAGGCGATGTTCAAAGACATCAAGCTGCCGATTAAGTAAGTCGGTAAACCAATGACTTACCGCAGGCTTCGATTCTCTGGTGTTCGCTCACCTGTTTGTATCCTGTTGATCTAAATAGGCGGTGAACTTGGCTCAACGGGAGGGGAAATTCAACCCTCCCGTTTTCGCCTTTCGTTAGAATGCCGCTTAACCGCATTGTCGACCACGTTACACATCTAGCTACATATTCCATCTGCCAACCCTTCTTAAACGCTCTCAGGGCGGTTTTATGCTGTTTTCAGGTTTTAGTTGGTACGAGATGTTCTAGCCCTGCAACTGTTGTACCCCAACGGGGCTTCTATTTATTCGAACTTATGCCTATAGAGTGAGGGAATTCCTAAAAACTTTAGCAATGAAATAATTTAAAAAATCTGCATTATCATTATGACTAATTTTGCAGATACAGAGAAATGGCTATGGCAGATTCTACCGATATTATTGATGCAACTTACCCCGTTCCCGGATTTCGTTTCACGGTTACCATTGGTGATGATGTGATTCGCTGTAGTTCCGTGAGTGGATTAGATCAGCAATACGAGAGTTTTGAATACCGTGATGGTATGGGGGGATTGTTTCGTGGTTTGACTCGTGCACAACTCCCCTCCATTACGCTCTCGCAAGCGGTTTTTCCCGGTGAGTGCAAATTGTATGAATGGTTATATAACTATGCTAACAACAGCGATGGTAAGAAGGACATATCCATTAGCTTGACCGATGAATCCGGCAAGGTGCTGTATGTCACATGGAACGTTTTCAACTGCTTTCCTACTGGTATTACGGGGCCGAGTCTGGATGCTTCCAGTAATGAGGTGGCCGTTAAACAGATCACGCTCAACGCTGATCGTCTGACTGTCGAATGTCACTCAGTCTAATTTTAGTGCTCTAATCTCCAAAAGTTTTTGTATGGGGGCAGGGAACTGGAGAGTAAACTGTTCGCGGCGGTCTCCACGTCGCTGGAGACATTGCCACCTATACCATAATAGTGTTATAAATTAGTGAGTTGCTTCCAATTCGCAGTGTCCTCGATACACCCCATACTGAGTTATAAACATATCCTTTGACAGCACAAGAGATAGCCCCCGCAGGGTGCTTCCTTCCGTGTTGCGATTTTCTTTTTCCAAATTTAAGAGGTGCCTACATGAAACAAACCGAATTTATTCGGCGGTCTCCTTAATGCGGCCACATCTGCAAGCGTATTGATTTTAGTCTCGGCCATATTTTTCTTCCCATGTAATGAAAAATTGACATGCAAGGTGGGGTGTCCAGATAGCTGTACCTGCTGCATGACTTTGCCTGTGAAGAGTAGCGTCGAGGGAAAGGAGAGGCACTTTGTTCGGGCTCTGTCAGGGTTCAATAAACATTGGCGATTAACTTGTTGAGCCAAGGTCACTTCGCTCACTTGATTACTTCTGCCTATCGTTCTGATCAAAACGTGTTGTTATCAAAACGTTAATTTCTCTATGTGGTATCTTTAAACAAGACCTCAGTGATTACCCTGTTTTAGTCATAATAAGAAATGGAGGAGCTATGTCGTCCGATCTTAGAGAAACGAGTCTGGATAAGCTGGTTGCGTTGAACAGCGAGTATTACTATTACAGTCTGCCGCTGGCGGCGAAACAGTTGGGTGATATCGACCGGCTGCCAAAATCAATGAAAGTGCTGTTGGAAAACCTGCTGCGTCATGTGGATGGCGACACCGTGCAGGTTGATGATCTGAAAGCCATCGTCGATTGGTTGCAAACCGGTCATGCCGATCGCGAAATTGCCTACCGCCCGGCGCGCGTCTTGATGCAGGACTTTACCGGCGTGCCTGCGGTGGTGGATCTGGCCGCCATGCGCGAAGCGGTGCAGCGGTTGGGTGGCAATGTTGACCAGGTTAACCCGCTGTCGCCGGTTGACCTGGTGATTGACCACTCGGTCACCGTGGATGAGTTCGGTGACGACGATGCGTTTGAAGAAAACGTGCGTATCGAAATGGAGCGCAATCACGAGCGCTACACTTTCCTGCGTTGGGGGCAGAAAGCCTTCAACCGCTTCCGTGTGGTGCCGCCAGGTACCGGCATCTGTCACCAGGTTAACCTGGAATATCTTGGCCAGACGGTGTGGCACACTGACGAAAGCGGCAGGCACGTCGCCTACCCGGATACCCTGGTCGGCACCGATTCTCACACCACCATGATTAACGGCCTGGGCATTCTCGGTTGGGGCGTTGGCGGCATTGAGGCTGAAGCCGCGATGCTCGGCCAGCCTGTATCCATGCTGATCCCAGATGTGGTGGGTTTCAAACTGACGGGCAAACTCAGCGAAGGCATCACCGCTACTGACCTGGTGTTGACGGTGACCCAAATGCTGCGCAAGCACGGTGTGGTCGGCAAATTCGTTGAATTCTACGGTGATGGGCTGGCCAGCTTGCCGTTGGCCGATCGGGCGACCATCGCCAATATGTCGCCGGAGTTTGGCGCCACCTGCGGTTTCTTCCCGGTGGATGAAGTCACACTCGGCTACATGAAATTGAGCGGCCGAAGTGATGAGCAAATTGCGCTGGTGGAAACCTACGCCAAAGCGCAGGGCATGTGGCGCCATCCGGGCGACGAACCGGTATTTACCAGTACCTTGGCTTTAGATATGTCGACGGTGGTAGCCAGCCTCGCCGGGCCGAAACGCCCGCAGGATCGGGTGGCGCTACCGGATGTGCCGAAGGCGTTTAATGCTGCAACCGAATTGGACATCGCCAGCCAGAAGAGCAAGTCGGAATTCAAATCCTTTACCCTCAGTGGCCGGGAGCACGAACTGCACAATGGTGCGGTCGTGATCGCGGCGATCACCTCATGCACCAATACCTCCAACCCCAGCGTGATGATGGCCGCCGGCCTGTTGGCGAAGAATGCGGTGAACAAAGGGTTGCGGACCAAGCCTTGGGTGAAGACTTCTCTGGCGCCAGGCTCCAAGGTCGTCACCGACTATTTCGACAGCGCCAAACTGACGCCATACCTTGAAGAGCTGGGTTTTAATCTGGTGGGTTATGGATGCACCACCTGTATCGGCAACTCAGGGCCATTGCCTGAGCCCATCGAGCAGGCGATCAAAGAGGGCGATCTTACCGTGGGCGCGGTGCTGTCGGGTAACCGCAACTTTGAAGGACGCATCCACCCGCTGGTGAAAACCAACTGGCTGGCCTCGCCGCCGCTGGTGGTGGCCTATGCGCTGGCAGGCAGCATGAAGATTGATCTGACCAAAGAGCCGCTAGGTGACGGGCGTGACGGCAAGCCGGTTTATCTGAAGGATATCTGGCCGAGTAGCCAGGACATTGCTCTGGCGGTGGAGCAGGTTCGTACCGAAATGTTCCACAAGGAATATGGCGCGGTGTTTGACGGCGACGCCAATTGGCAGGCGATTCAGGTAACCGGATCGGCCACCTATCAATGGCAGGCTGATTCCACTTATATCCGCCACCCGCCGTTTTTCAGCACCATGCAGGTGAAACCGGATCCGGTGCAGGATATCAAGAATGCGCGCATTCTTGCCATTCTGGCGGATTCTGTGACCACCGACCACATCTCCCCGGCGGGGAATATCAAGCGTGACAGCCCTGCGGGGCGCTACCTGAGCGATCGCGGTGTCGCGGCGCAGGACTTCAACTCATACGGTTCGCGTCGTGGTAACCACGAAGTGATGATGCGCGGCACCTTTGCCAATATCCGTATCCGCAACGAAATGGTGCCGGGGGTTGAAGGAGGCTACACTCGCCATATTCCGTCGCAAAATCAGCTGTCGATCTACGATGCCGCCATGCAGTATCAGCAGGAGCAGGTGCCGCTGGCGGTCATTGCCGGGAAAGAGTATGGCTCCGGTTCCAGCCGTGACTGGGCGGCGAAGGGGCCGCGTCTGCTGGGCGTGAGGGTGGTGATTGCCGAGTCCTTCGAGCGTATCCATCGTTCGAACCTGATCGGCATGGGCATTCTGCCGCTGGAGTTCCCGGCAGGCGTCAACCGCAAAACACTGGGGCTGAGCGGCGATGAGCAGATCAGCGTAAGCGGTTTGCAAACGCTGAAGCCGGGGCAGACGGTGCCGGTGCATATCACTTATGCGGATGGTCGTCAGGACGTGGTCAATACCCGCTGTCGTATCGATACCGGCAATGAGCTGACCTACTACGAGAACGACGGCATCCTGCACTATGTGATCAGGAAAATGCTGTAAGAGTAGGGTAATAAGAAAGGGCGCCTTTGATGGCGCCCTGATTTTTTGAAGGGAAATTACTTCTGGTCCAGCAAATGGCCCATTTTGGCGGCTTTGGTCGCCAGGTAGCGTTCATTTTTTGGATTGCGGCCGACGATCAACGGCACGCGCTCGGTGATGTTGATCCCCGCCTCGGTCAGGATCTCAACCTTTTTCGGGTTGTTGGTCAACAAACGCACCGCGTCCACGCCCAGCAATTTGAACATGTCCGCACACAGGGTGAAATCACGTTCATCAGCGGCAAAGCCGAGTTGATGGTTGGCCTCTACGGTATCGGCGCCCTTGTCCTGCAAGGCATAAGCGCGGATCTTGTTCAGCAACCCGATATTGCGACCTTCCTGGCGGTGGTAGAGCAGGATCCCGCGGCCTTCTTCTGCGATATGCTCCAACGCCGCTTCCAGCTGGAAACCGCAGTCGCAGCGCAGGCTGAATAACGCATCGCCGGTCAGACATTCAGAATGTACGCGTGAGAGTACCGGCGTCGCGCCGGTAATATCACCGAAGACCAGCGCCAGATGATCGTGCCCGGTAGCCAGTTCTTCGAATCCTACCATCAGGAAATCGCCCCAAGGTGTTGGCAGTTTTGCCTCTGCCACCCGTTTAAGCTGCATGTTGCTCTCCACAAACACATCCGATTCAATCATTGTTGCGCATCCTACGTCCGACGCAGTGACCTGACCAGTATTAAAACGCGCAACGACGATCTCTATTTCGTTAATTATCGGTTATTTTGCCATAACTTCTTGCCCTGAGGTGCTCAGCAAACCAGCATCCGGCGTTTTCAGCTCATTATTATTGCGACAGGTTTGTTATCTGTTTAATTTTTCGAGTGTTATCGATATTGCAAGATTGTTACACTGACCTTTGGCTTAAACAAAGGAAACCTGGAATGTTTGAGATAGCAAAACGTACGGCAGCGGGGGCGATAGTGTTGTTGCTGATGCCGCTGGCCGTGTGGTTATCAGGCTGGCAATGGCAGCCGGGCGGTAACGACCCCTTGCTGAAAGGTCTTTATTGGATCACCGAAACCGTGACCTCGCCGTGGGGAATCATCACCAGCATCATTCTCTCCGCCTGGTTTCTTTGGTGTCTGCGCTTTCGCCTCAAGGCAGCCATAGGTCTGGTCATTTTACTCTCTGCCGCGGTATTGATCGGCCAGGGCGTTAAATCAATGATCAAGGATCGTGTACAGGAGCCGCGGCCTTTTGTCGTCTGGCTGGAGCAAAATCACGGCGTGGATGAAAAATACTTTTACTCGCTGCCTCGCAAAGAGCGCAGCGCGCTGGTGGCGGAACAGTTGCATGATCAGCCGCTGGTGCCCGTCTGGCTGCGCAAGCACTGGCAGTTTGAAACCGGCTTTGCCTTTCCTTCAGGGCATACCCTGTTCGCCGCCACCTGGGCATTGCTGGGAGTGGGGCTGTTGTGGCCGCGCCGTCATTACAAAACCGTCGCATTGCTGATGCTGTGGGCGAGCGGCGTGATGGGCAGCCGTTTGCTGCTGGGCATGCACTGGCCGCGCGACCTGGCTATGGCGACATTGATCAGTTGGCTGCTGGTGACGATTGCCTGCTGGCTGGCGCAGCGCTGGTTTGGCCCGCTGACGCTGCCTCCTCAGGAGCAACAGGAAGTGGTGGAAAGAACGTCCGGAAGGAAACATTAGGTGACATTGTCACTTAACGCGGCGCCGAGAAGGCGCCGTATTAATCTCTTACATTCGCCAATCATTGCAATTGCTATGATTGCCCCCATATCTTTATAAATTCATTATTTTGAGAAGCTTTCTCATTAATTTCCCCGGGAGCGCCATTTACTGCCGAATATGCCGGCAGATATCTGGTTTTATCGTGCAGCAGGGTTTCCCTGGCACGATGGGAAATGCTAACTTAATGGGAGGGACGCCACGTATTGGCATATACCTTTCGTCTTTCAAGTCGCCGCCAGGCGGCAACTTGAAATACATCGGGTATAATTCATCCGATTAACTCGGCATCGCGGGAAAGAATGTGAAATATTTGCTGATTTTTTTGTTGGTTCTGGTGGTTTTCGTGATTTCTGTCACGTTGGGCGCGCATAACGATCAGGTTGTGAGTTTTAATTACCTGGTTGCGCAGGGTGATTATCGTATATCGACCCTGTTGGCTGCGTTGTTTGGCGCCGGTTTTGTTCTCGGCTGGGTCATTTGCGGCCTGTTTTATCTGCGTACCCGCATTGCGCTGGGGCGAGCCGAACGCAAAGTCAAGAGGCTGGAACTGCAGCTTGAACAACCTGCTGAGCCGGCAGCTCAGTCCGTTGTCAGCAAGGAATAATCTTCTATGTTAG
Organism: Serratia sp. 22264; assembly: GCF_052045345.1. Taxonomy (NCBI): domain Bacteria; kingdom Pseudomonadati; phylum Pseudomonadota; class Gammaproteobacteria; order Enterobacterales; family Yersiniaceae; genus Serratia; species Serratia sp. 22264. The sequence continues at coordinate 1,610,307 of NZ_JBQEOY010000001.1, read as the reverse complement.
AGCTGTTGTTTCTGTTGCTGCCCGTGGCTGCCGCGTACGGTTGGTACATGGGGCGCAGAAGTGCTCAACAGGATAAACAACAGGAAGCCAACCGCCTGTCGCGTGAGTACGTGGCCGGGGTTAACTTCCTGCTTTCCAATCAGCAGGATAAAGCGGTCGATCTGTTCCTAGATATGTTGAAAGAGGACAGTACCACCGTTGAGGCCCACCTGACGCTGGGTAACCTGTTCCGCTCGCGTGGCGAGGTCGACCGCGCAATACGCATCCATCAGGCGCTGATGGAAAGCGCTTCTCTCACTTTCGAACAACGCCTGCTGGCGGTACAACAGCTGGGCCGCGACTATATGGCCGCCGGCATGTACGATCGCGCGGAAGACATGTTCGGCCAGTTGGTCGGCGAAGAGGATTTCCGTATCTCGGCGCTGCAGCAATTACTGGTGATCCACCAGGCAACCAGCGACTGGCTGAAAGCGATCGACGTGGCGGAAAAACTGGTCAAGCTGGGTAAAGACAAACAACGTATCGAGATCGCGCATTTCTACTGTGAGCTGGCGCTCCAGGCAATGGGCAGTGACGATCTCGATAAGGCGATGAGCCTGCTGAAACGTGCGGCCTCGGCGGATAAACAGTGCGCCCGTGTGTCGATTATGGTCGGCCGCATCTACATGGCGCAGGCTGAATACGCCAAAGCGGTCGAGTCTCTGCAGCGGGTGCTGAATCAGGATAAAGAGCTGGTAAGCGAAACGCTGCCTATGCTGCATGAATGTTATCAGCATTTGGAAAACCAGCAGGATTGGGCGGAGTTCCTCAAACGTTGCGTTGAGGAAAATACGGGCGCGACCGCCGAACTGATGCTGGCGGAGATCATCGAGCAGCATGAAGGGCGCGACGTAGTTCAGGTGTATATCAACCGTCAGTTACAGCGTCATCCTACCATGCGCGTGTTTTATCGCCTGATGGATTACCACCTGGCGGACGCCGAAGATGGGCGCGCAAAAGAGAGCCTGCTGCTGCTGCGGGACATGGTGGGTGAGCAAATCCGCACCAAGCCGCGCTATCGTTGCCATAAATGCGGTTTTACCGCGCATTCACTTTATTGGCATTGCCCGTCATGCCGGGCCTGGGCATCGGTTAAGCCGATTCGAGGGCTGGATGGACAATAAAAAACGGGGCGATGATCGCCCCGTTTTTCGTAGTAGACGGAATTACTTTTTCTTGCCTGCTTTCACGCCGCCTTTCAGCAACTGACGCAGCTTTTTCAATTCTTTTTGATTCAGAGGCTGTTCGATTTCTTCTTCAATCCCCTGATTATCGATTTCGCCGTGGTGCAGCTCATCCGATTTTTTAGCGGTTTTTTCCGCTTTAACCGGCGCTTCGAAGCTGCTTTCAAGGCGTTGACACACCTCAGCACTCAGAGAGAGTTGGTTATCAGCGGCAATAGCACGAATTTTCTCTTTGAGTTCCAGAGGGATTTTGATGGTTAGTGTAGATATCTCGCTCATTTTGAAGCCTTTCTGCGGGAAGATACCTTCAAGCTAAGCCAGTAATGAGTAAGAGTCTAGGGTGTAATAAAAATTTAATATTTATGTAACATTGTGCGCGGGAATAATGAACGTAATGGCGGGGAAATAGGCAGAGCCCGGCGTGCCGGGCCCTATAGCGAAGAGAATTACTTGTAAATGATGGCAGTACCGCTCAGCAAGTTGTTACCACCGGCGGAGATAATACGGTAGCTGCTGGCGCCCTGGGCTTCTGCTTTCGCCGCCAGTTTGGCTTCCAGACCGCTCAGGGTCGTCGCGTGGCCTGCGGAGACTACGCCGGCAGGGGCCAGGTCGTTAGCCTGCTGCAAATTAACCGGCTCAGCGGCGAAGGTAGCGAAAGAGGTCAGGGCGATGGCGGCAGCAGTTGCAAAATATTTGATGGTTTTCATGGGTGACTCCAGTCAGTTTTTTTAGGTTGGAAGCAGTTCGCTTCCGATGAGTTGAATAATAAAGCATCCATGAGGATTTAAAATCTGATAATGCTGAGTATCTTATTCAAAATATCTGATTGATAATTTACGCATCTTTACGGCGCTTTACGCAGCCTGCGCTATTGGTTTTGAGGCTTTATTGACGCTTGATGACGAACGATGGATTAACATTACTTAACGGCAAGGTGCGCTGCGGCTGGGATTTCTGCCGGGCGGCATGTAGAATGCGGCGGTCAGTTTGGTGGGTTGTTACCTGGTTATGTCCATTTTAAAGAAGGTAGAAGAAATGAAGTCTAAAAATAACATCAATAACAATGACTTAAAATCATCTCCAATCATCGTTGCGTTGGATTACGCAGATATTGGCGCCGCATTGGCGTTTGTCGATCGCATTAATCCACAGGACTGCCGGTTAAAAGTGGGCAAAGAAATGTTCACCCTGTTTGGGCCGCAATTGGTGCGTGATTTGCACGATCGTGGCTTCGACGTATTCCTGGATTTAAAATTCCACGATATCCCCAATACCACGGCCCATGCGGTAGCGGCCGCGGCCGAACTGGGCGTATGGATGGTTAACGTCCATGCCAGCGGCGGCGCACGTATGATGACCGCGGCTAAAGAAGCGTTGCTGCCTTATGGCGCAGAGGCGCCACTGTTGATCGCCGTTACCGTTCTTACCAGTATGGAGGCGGAGGATCTGCAAGCTATCGGCATCGACATTTCCCCGGCTGAGCAGGCTGAGCGGCTGGCGCGTTTGACTCGTGAGTGCGGGCTGGACGGCGTTGTCTGTTCGGCGCATGAAGCTGAACGGCTGAAAGCGGTCTGCGGGCGTCAGTTCCAACTGGTCACGCCAGGCATTCGTCCAGAGGGCAGTGCAGCCGGCGATCAGCGCCGTATTATGACGCCGGTGCAGGCGCAGGCCGCCGGGGTAGATTATATGGTGATTGGGCGTCCGATCACCCAATCCGCCGATCCTGCCGCTACGCTGAGCGCTATTCGCGCTTCCCTGGCCTGAGGGGGCTCGCGATGAATGACGACAATAGCCGGCTGGTTTACTCCACCGACAGCGGGCGTATCAAGCAAGAAGAGGCCAAACCGCAGCGAACCAAGGGTGACGGCATCGTGCGCATTCAGCGCCAGACCAGCGGCCGTAAGGGGAAAGGCGTTTGCCTGATCACCGGAATTGATTTGGACGATGCGGCGCTGGAAAAGTTGGCGGCAGAGCTGAAGAAGAAATGTGGCTGTGGCGGTTCGGTCAAAGACGCGGTGATCGAGATCCAGGGCGATAAGCGCGATCTGCTTAAGCAGTTGCTGGAAGCCAAAGGAATGAAGGTCAAGCTGGCGGGCGGTTAACTGCCGCTGGCGGAGTGCCATGCCGCGGTGCAATAGCTGCGGCATGGCTTAGGTCGAGCTGTCGGACCGGAGCCCGTCGATGGCGAAAATGCCATGGCTTGAAGGTAAAACAGACCTGAAATAATCTTTATTATGCTTAATACGTCAAAGCGAGAACGCTTTTGCCAGCCTGTCGGCAGAGGTATATGAAGTGGCCGGGCAGGTTATTTACCTACCTGATGACCAATGATACCCCCAACGGCGGCCCCACCAAGCGTACCCAATGCGCTGCCATCGGTCAGCACTGCGCCGCCTACGGCCCCTGCGCCGGCACCAATTGCGGTGTTACGGTCGCGTTTGGACATGTTGGAACAAGCGCTGAGTGAAAACGCCAGAGTCAGTGCCAGAGCGGCGGTGGCGAAACGTTTATTGATAATCATCATAATGACTTCTCCTTAGCATTGGCTATATGGAAGTGCCCTTTAAGTATAGGCGTGAACCATAAATTCGGCCTGCTATCGGCTCCCATACAGTATCGATATAAAAAATGGCATTATTTGTTAAAGGCAGAACAATAAAAAGTTGAAAGCGGTCTCTCTGCCCAAATTCACTATAAGCTTCCGTTGGTCAATAAACAGGTAAATAGTCCGAAATTCCAGATATCTCTCCTTCGTTGATATGAGCGATTCGCCGCTAACCCCACAGAACTCCGTATCCAGCAGAAGCCTACGCGGTCTTTAGCGATTTATGCCATACCGCCCCGTCACCGGCCTACCGACAATATTCGCAGACAGGCTTAACCGGGAAAGACAAATGCTCAACGATCTCAAACAGCAGGTATTGGACGCTAATCTGGCATTGCCACGCCATCACCTGGTGACCTTCACCTGGGGCAACGTCAGTGCCGTTGACCGCCAGGCAGGGCTGATGGTGATCAAACCTTCGGGGGTGGAGTATGGGGTGATGACCCGCGATGACATGGTTGTGGTGGAACTCGAAAGCGGCAAGGTGGTGGAGGGCAATAAAAAACCCTCTTCAGACAGTGATACCCACCGGGCATTGTATCTCGAGTTCGACGCGGTCGGCGGCATCGTGCACACCCATTCGCGACATGCCACCATCTGGGCGCAGGCCGGCCAGGATATTCCCGCCTGGGGCACGACGCATGCCGATTACTTCTACGGTGACATTCCTTGTACGCGAACAATGCGGGATGAGGAAATCGCCGGGCGTTATGAATGGGAGACCGGCAGGGTGATCGTCGAAACCTTCCGCGAAAGGCGATTGGAGCCGGCCAGCATGCCGGCGGTACTGGTACATTCGCACGGGCCGTTTACCTGGGGCAAAGACGCGGAGAACGCGGTGCACAATGCCGTCGTGCTGGAGGAGATTGCCTATATGGGGATTTTTTCACGCCAGTTGACGCCAGGGCTGGCGAACATGCAGCAAACGCTGCTGGATAAGCACTACCTGCGCAAGCACGGTAAAAACGCTTATTACGGGCAGTGATCATCAGGCGGGCAAGCCATGCCCGCCGTTCCTCGAGGCGATTAATCGCCGACCTTGTCCAGCCGTATTCCCTGGCGTTTCAACTGATGTTGATACTCCAATTCCAGGCGTGAATCGGTGATCACCCGATCAACCTTGCCATGCAATGCCAAAGGATTGGGCTGGATCTGACCAAATTTAGACGAGTCTGTCAGCACGATATTTTCCACGCCCTTCGCCAGCACGGCGTTGACTACGTCGGCGCGCATCATATCGCGGCCGGTAAAGCCGGTTTCCGCATGGTAACCGTCAATGCCGATGAACGCCTTGCTGAAATGCACTTGCTGAATGCACATGCGCGTCAGCGGCCCGACCACGGTCTCGCTCTTTTTCTGATACATGCCGCCCAGCACTATCACCTCGCAATCGCTCTCTTTGAGCAGGTTGGCGATATAGTGGCTGACGGTGATCAGCGTGATGGTTTTGCGCTCGGCGATATAGCGCGCCAACAGGGCGTTGGTGCTGCCACTTTCTATAAAGATGGTTTCGCCGTCGTTAACCTGCGCAGCGGCAAATCGCGCCAGCTTCTGCTTGAGAGAAAAATTGGACATCATGCGGGCATCGACGTCGTCGCTTTCCAGCGCCAGCGCAGAGCCATGCACCCGTTTCAGATAGCTGCGCTTCTCCAGAAGGTTCAAATCCTGACGGATAGTGACCTCTGAAACACCGGTGGTGCGCGACAGATCGCTGACGCTGATCCTTCGGCGTTCGTTCACCAACTGCAGAATTGTTTGTTGTCTTGAATTCATATCGACCTGATGTGCGGCTACCAATGTGCGGCCGCTAATATTTATTGTTTAAATAGTATGTTCTGTTCGCGCAATAATACCATCCTGCGCGTCAGAAGATGATGCGGTAAAGAAAGCGGAATATCCAGCGATGCGAGCAGACTACGCTGCGAATGCTCGGTCGGCAGGGATTGAATAGCGTTGCAGAGTGGGGAACGCAAGTGACCCGTCATTCAATTACTCCATTTTTCATATTAAAGGGGTTTTGAATGAAAATTGATTTGATTGCGATCAAAAATCATAAGTTCTTTTGTCCTACTATGATGAGAGTTTGAATTCACCCACAGAAGATTCAGGAGTTCGTAATGGAGCTTTATCTCGATACCGCTGATGTGAATGCTGTAAAACGCCTGGCACGCATTCTGCCGCTGCACGGCGTCACTACCAATCCGAGCATTGTCGCCAAAGAGGGGAAACCCATTTGGGAGGTGCTGCCGGCGCTGCGTGATGCTCTGGGCGGGACCGGCAAGCTGTTTGCCCAAGTGATGGCCAACGACGCCGAGCGCATGGTGGCTGAGGCGGCGCTGCTTCATCAGCGAGTGCCTGGGTTGGTGGTCAAGATCCCGGCGACCGCAGAGGGGTTGGCGGCGATTAAAAAACTGAAATCTATGTCGATTCCAACGCTGGGCACCGCAGTCTACGGTGCCGGCCAGGGGTTGTTGGCGGCTCTGGCCGGCGCGGAATACGTAGCCCCCTACGTTAACCGACTGGACGCGCAGGGCGGTGACGGCATCGAAATGGTGCATGAACTGCAGCAATTGCTGACGTTGCATGCACCGGGCTCCCGGGTGCTGGCCGCCAGTTTCAAGACCCCGCGGCAGGCACTGGCGTGCCTGCTGGCGGGTTGCCAGGCCATTACCTTGCCTGTCGATGTGGCCGAACAGTTCCTTGCCGCTCCGGCGGTACAGGCGGCGGTCGAACGGTTCGAGCAGGATTGGCAGGGGGCATTCGGCACCAACCTGCTTAACTAGTTTCTTCACGCAAGACGACTGGCGACTCATTTGCCGTAGGTTGGTTGGCGTTCAGCGCCCGGCGGATCACAAAGAACGCAGAAACCAGCATGGTTACCGCCACCAGCATAAAGAACGCACACAAAGCCGCGTTAATCTGGTTGCTGAAGACAATGGTTTCCATATCTTTCAGCGATTTGGCCGGGGCAATCAGTGTGCCTTGCTCAATGCCGGTGGAGAATTTCTTCGCCTGCGCCAGGAAGCCGATGCTGGGTTTCTCGTGGAAGATTTTTTGCCAGCCGGCGGTCATCGAGGTAATGAACAACCAGACGGTTGGCAGAATGGTCACCCAGGCGTAGCGCTGTTTTTTCATTTTAAACAGCACCACGGTACCGAGTATCAGCGCCATTGAGGCCAGCATCTGGTTGCCTATGCCGAACAGGGGCCACAGGGTGTTGATGCCGCCGAGCGGATCGACCACGCCTTGATAAACAAAGAAACCCCAACCGGCGACGGCCACCGTCGTCCCTGCCAGATTACCGAACCATGAGCGGTTGTTGGCCAGTCGAGGGATCGCCACGCCAACCAGATCCTGCACCATAAAACGGCAGGCGCGGGTGCCGGCATCGACGGCGGTCAAAATGAACAGCGCCTCAAACAGAATGGCGAAGTGATACCAGAACGCCATCATCGCGCGGCTGTTAAACACTTCGGTGATGATGTGCGCCATCCCCACAGCAAAAGTCGGTGCGCCACCGGCGCGCGACAGGATCGAATGCTCACCCACGTCTTTGGCGATCATCGTCAGGGTTTCCGGCGTGATGATAAAGCCCCAACTGTTGATGACCTGCGAAGCATTTTCCACCGTAGTGCCAATCAGCGCCGCCGGAGAGTTCATGGCGAAGTAAACGCCGGGGTCGATCACCGAAGCGCAAATCAGCGCCATGATGGCCACGAAGGACTCCATCAGCATGGCACCATAGCCGATAAAACGGATGTGGCTTTCACGTTCCACCAGTTTCGGCGTGGTGCCGCTGGATACCAGCGCATGGAAGCCGGAAATCGAGCCGCAGGCGATGGTGATAAACAGGAACGGGAACAGTGAACCGGCGAATACCGGGCCACTGCCGTCGATAAACCGCGATACCGCGGGCATTTTCATTTCCGGCATGGCAAAGACGATGCCTATCGCCAGCCCGATAATGACGCCAATCTTCATAAAGGTGGAAAGGTAGTCACGGGGCGCCAACAACAGCCATACCGGCAGCACCGAAGCGACGAAACCGTAGATCACCAGCACCCAGGTCAGCGTGGTGCCATGCAGCGTAAAGAAGGGGCCCCAGTAAGGGTGCTGCGCCACATTGCCGCCGTAAATGATCGCCAGCAGCATCAGCACGAAGCCGACCACCGAGATTTCGGCGATTTTCCCCGGCCGGATAAAACGCATGTACACGCCCATAAACAGCGCGATAGGAATGGTGGCGGCGATGGTGAACAGCCCCCAGGGGCTGTCGGCCAGCGCCTTTACCACCACCAGAGCCAGCGCAGACAAAATGATGATCATTACGCCCAGAGCACCAAGCATGGTGATCACCCCAGCGAAGGCACCGAGTTCCTGTTTGGCCATTTCACCCAGCGAGCGGCCGTCGCGGCGGGTAGAGATGAACAGGATCAGGAAGTCTTGCACCGCACCGGCCAGCATTACGCCGACCAGGATCCAGATGGTGCCCGGTAAAAAACCCATCTGCGCGGCCAGAATCGGTCCAACCAGTGGCCCGGCGCCGGCGATGGCGGCAAAGTGGTGACCAAACAGCACCCACTTGTTGGTCGGGACATAGTCCAGGCCATCGTTACGACGTTCCGCCGGCGTCATGCGGCGGTCGTCAAGCTCAAACACTTTCTTGGCGATGAACAGGCTATAGAAACGGTAAGCGATGCTGTAACAGGCGACGGCAGCCACCACCAGCCAGACCGCGTTAACATGCTCTCCGCGGCTGAGCGCCAGCATGGCGAAGGCAAATGCACCGACTAACGCCACCACCAGCCAGATAATCCCGGACTTGACGTTTTTCATGATCAACAACTCCTTGGTGTGCAGAGATAAAGAAAGAGATGTTCTTATGGAGAATGAATACAGATTAAAAATAGGAGTTTTGCGCGCGAAAAGTAGCAGGTCGGATGAGAAATGTGATGCTGGTTGAGTAATAGCGTAAAAACAATGTGATGTCGCTGTTGCGGAGAGCTGCAAGGGACGTAAGAGGGCGATACCGAAGCCTCGCATCATCCGGATCTTTTCACCGGCGTGGCCTGTCGACCGACGAAAAAAAACACCGGAGGTTTCCCTGCCGGTGTTTACATGACGCTGGGCTACTCGCGCAAGATTATGCCGCCGGTTTGGCGATCACGCTGCGGGTTTCCATACGCACTTCGGCGATGTTGACCTGCAGAGTATCGCTTTGGCGATAGACGACTTCGCCTTTCACTTGCACCGTGCCGGTATCCTGGCTGCAGACCATTTCATCACGCACCGAGTGAATAAACGGTGCAGGGATAAAGGCGACCGCACCATTGTCCAGCAGGCGCACGCGCAGACCGCCTCGGGTCACGTCGATGATTTCCGCATTGAAGCGTTCATCGGTGCCGGCTTTGTCTTGCAGGTAACGCGCATACAGCCAGTCACCGACGTCACGCTCCGCCATGCGGTTAAGACGACGGCGTTCCGCCAATTGGACCGTCACGTCGTCCTGCGGTTTTTCGGCAGGCTGTTCGGCGATGATGGCTTTCAGCAGACGGTGATTGACCATATCGCCGTATTTACGGATCGGTGAGGTCCAGGTGGCATAGGCTTCCAGCCCCAGGCCGAAATGCGGGCCTGGCGTGGTGCTGATCTCGGCATAAGTCTGGGAACGGCGGATACGGCTGTCGAGGAACTGGGTAGGTTGCGAGTCCAGATGACGGCGCAGTTCGCAGAACCCGTCCAGCGTCAGCAGTTTCTCGGCATCGGCTTCCACACCGTTGGCTTGCAGCACGGTCACCGCCTGTTCAACCAGCGCCGGATCGAAACCGGTATGCACGTTGTAAATCCCGAAGCCCAGGCGATCGCGCAGAACGATGGCGGCGCACACGTTAGAGGCAATCATGCACTCTTCAACGATACGGTTGGCGCTGCGGCGTTGTTCGGTGATGATATCCAGCACTTCGCCTTTTTCGCCCAGAACAAAGCGGTAATCAGGGCGATCCTTGAACACCAGCGCATGCTGATGGCGCCAGGCGTTACGGGCATCGCAGACGCGTTTCAACAGGGTGATTTGCTGTGCAATCTCGTCGCTTGGCGGCTGCCAGCCGGCAATGCCTTCCAGCCAGTCGGAGACTTCGTCATAAACCAGTTTGGCTTTCGACTCGATCTCGGCGGCGAAGAAACGAATGTCGTCAGCCAACGCGCCATCGGTACCTATGGTGACGCGGCAAGCCAGTACCGGACGGCGTTCGTTCGGGCGCAGCGAGCACAGGTTATCTGACAGATCGCGCGGCAACATCGGAATGTTGAAGCCCGGCAGGTAGTTAGTGAAGGCGCGCTTGCGGGCGATATCATCCAACGGGCTGCCTTGCTCTACGTAAGCGGTAGGATCGGCAATGGCGATGGTCAGTTGCAGCGAGCCGTCGCCGTTGTCCTGAACGAACAACGCGTCGTCCATATCCTCGGTGCTGGCGCTGTCAATGGTGACAAAATTCAGCGCGGTCAGATCTTCACGCGGCAGCGCGGCGTCCGGCTCGCTGATGGCCACCATCTCCGGTGCTTCTTTTTCCAGATTATGGCGAGCCAGCGTGACCCACCAAGGGGCCAGATGATCTTCGCCTTCGGTGATGAAGTGGGTCAGATCGGCGTTGAAGCCGCGATCGCCTTTCAACGGGTGGCGGCGCATTTCCGCTACCGCCCAGTCACCGGCCTGGAAGTTATGGGTCAGTTCACGCACCGGGCGACACTGAATCGCGTCTTTCAGCAACGGATGATCGGGCACGATGGACAGGCGGTCATCACGCTTCTGCACGCGACCGACAAAGCGCGACAGGAATGGCTCGACCAGGGTCTCCGGCTCGGCGATTTCGCGTTCTTTCTCGGTGTGCAGGGTGGCGATCACGCGATCCCCATGCATGACTTTCTTCATGTACGGCGGTGGGATGAAATAGCTCTTTTGACCGTCGACCTCAAGAAAGCCAAAGCCTTTCTCAGTCCCTTTTACTACGCCTTCAACGCGCGGGGTCTGAGAGTGAAGTTGCTGTTTAAGCTGCGCCAGCAGCGGGTTATCTTGAAACATATCGTCCAGTGAATGGGTTGTGAGTGGCAAGATTTGCGGCAGACAGTTTTACGCGAATCACCCGCTGCGGGCAAGCCTAACGTCACGGTTTTCCTGTGTTGGCACGCGATTTTACTGAATATCCGGCGATCAAAAGGCGGGAAAGAAAATCGCCGTGCGCAAGGTGGCCGCAGAGCGTCATGCGCCCGGCGTAAACCGGGCGCATCAGGTCAGGCGATACGCCGCGTCGGTTGCGCCGCGCAGCGGCGGATCGTCACCGGAATGGATTTGGAGGTCGGCGTGCCGGTACCGTCGCCAAAGCTGGCCAGTGGCACCAGCGGGTTGGTTTCCGGATAGTAGGCCGCCAGGTTGCCGCGCGGAATATCGTAGCTCACCAGTTTGAAACCGCTCACCTTGCGAATGACGCCGTCATTCCACAGGGTTTCGATCTCCACAAACTCACCGTCTTGCATGCCCAACGCCGCCAGGTCTTCCGGGTGGATAAACAGCACTTCACGCTGGCCATACACGCCGCGATAGCGGTCATCCAATCCGTAGATGGTGGTGTTGTATTGATCGTGGGAACGCAGAGTCTGCAGCGTGAACGGCGCTTTTTGGCCGTCGAACTCCGGGAGCAGGCTCTTTGGCAGCGAGGCTGCGCTGAATTCCGCTTTACCGCTAGGCGTGGCGAAACGCAATTCGGCGGCGGCATTGCCCAGATAGAAACCGCCGGGTTGATCGCAGCGACGGTTGAAATCCTCGAAGCCGGGAACGGTGGCAGCGATATGGTCACGGATCAACGAATAGTCATCTGCCAGCGCCAGCCAATCCAATGGCTTGTTGCCCAGCACCGCATCGGCGATGCCGCAGACAATGGCGGTTTCCGACCTTTGGGTATCCGCCAGCGGTTTACCGACGCCTTCGGAGGCGTGAACCATGCTGAATGAATCCTCCACCGTGATGTACTGCGGGCCACTGGCCTGCAGATCCTGCTCGGTACGCCCCAGCGTCGGCAGGATCAACGCGTCTTTACCGGTGACCAGATGGCTGCGGTTGAGCTTGGTGCTGATATGTACCGTCAGATCGCAGCAGCGCAGGGCGCGAGCGGTGCGTTCGGTATCCGGTGCGGCGGCCGCCAGATTGCCGCCCAACGCCAACAGCACCTTCACTTCACCGCGCAGCATGGCTTCGATGGCCTCTACCGTGTTATGGCCCGGCTCGCGTCTTGGGGAGAAGTTGAAATGTTTTTCCAGACTGTCGAGCAGCGCCTTGGGTGATTTCTCGTCAATGCCCATGGTTCGGTTGCCCTGTACGTTGCTGTGGCCGCGCACCGGGCACAGGCCGGCGCCCGGTTTGCCCAACTGGCCGAACAGCAGTTGCAGGTTGGTTATCTCGCGCACCGTCGGCACCGAATGCTTATGCTGAGTGATGCCCATTGCCCAGGTGCAAATCACCCGTTCGGCGCCCTGATAAATCGCCGCCGCCTGCCGCAGTTGCGCTTCGCTGAGGCCGGACTGTTGGATGATGTGAGTCCAGGAGGTGGCATCCACCTGCGCCAGGTAGCGCTCCACGCCGACGCTGTGCTGCTCAATGAACGCCAAATCGAACAGGCCAGGCTCACCGGCCGCCAAACGTCGGCGATGGCTCTCGAGCAGCGCTTTCACCATGCCGCGTACCGCCGCCATATCCCCGCCGAGGTTGGGCTGAAAATAAGCTGAACTTATTGGTGACGATGTTGGCGTCAGCATCTGAATCGGGTTTTGCGGATCGGCGAAGCGCTCCAGGCCGCGTTCGCGCAGGGTGTTAAAGCTAACGATGCGCGCGCCACGAGCGGCGGCGTTTTTCAGGCTGTGCAGCATGCGTGGATGGTTGGTGCCCGGATTTTGGCCAAACACAAAGATGGCGTCGGCTTTTTCAAAGTCATCCATGCGAATGGTGCCTTTACCCACGCCGATGCTTTGTTTCAATCCGACGCCGCTGGCCTCATGGCACATGTTGGAACAATCGGGGAAATTGCTGGTACCGAGCATGCGACCGAACAGCTGATACAGATAAGAGGCTTCGTTGCTGGCGCGGCCGGAGGTATAAAGTTCGATCTGGTTCGGATTATCCATCTGTTGGATGTGGCGGGCGATCAGCGCCAGCGCGTCCGGCCAACTGATCGGCTGGTAATGGTCAGTTTCTGCGTTATAGCGCATCGGATGGGTAATGCGGCCCTGATACTCGAGGAAATAGTCGCTTTGCTGTTGCAGGGTACTGACGCTGTGGGTGGCGAAAAATGCCGGTTCAACCGCATTGCGCGTGGCTTCCCAACTGACCGCCTTGGCGCCGTTTTCGCAGAAGCTGAAGGTGCTGTGATTGTCGTCGCCCCAGGCGCAGCCCGGGCAGTCGAAGCCGCGTACCTTATTCACGCGCATCAGATTGCGCAGGTTTTTCAACGTCTGTTTGCTGTCGAGCACGTAGCGCGTGGTGGCTTCAAGTGAACCCCAGCCGCCTGCCGCGCCGGTATACGGCTTTATTGACGGTTTGAATTTCATGATTGTTTTCGCATGTGTTGTAGCTAAAAAGTAAACGATTTTTTAATCGTTTTAGGTATTTATGTCGCAAGTTTAGGTAGGTACGGCATGGGCGTCTAATAGAATTAGGTAATCGCGGCATAGAGCGGATTTATCGCGCGCTGTCTTGCTCCTCGGCTGGGCATACAAATAGTTTCACTATGTTATTCCCTGAAAAAGACTAATGATTCCGCTGACTGCGCCTTTAGTGCAGTCTATCCCGCGGATTATATTAGAATTTTATTTAAGGATGGGTGAGTGAAGCGTTCAGTATTGTCTGTGATGACCGGAGTTCTGCTGCCGTTGGCGGTACAGGCGGCGGATGCGCCACTCAGTTTCCCTCTCAATACTCCGCCGGCGATAGACGCGGCTTCTTACGTATTGATGGATTACACCACCGGTCAGGTACTGGCGGAGAACAATGCGGACGAGCGACGCAATCCGGCCAGCCTGACCAAACTGATGACCGGATTGGTGATTGATCATGCGCTCGACCAGCACAAAATTGGCCTGGACGACGTGGTGACCGTGGGCAAAGACGCCTGGGCGCAGGGCAATCCGGTGTTCAAGGGCTCCTCGCTGATGTTCCTGAAGCCCGGTGACAGGGTCACGGTGCGCGATCTCAGTCGCGGCATTATTATTGACTCCGGCAACGATGCCTGCGTGGCGATGGCGGACTACGTGGCGGGTAGCCAGGCCGCATTCGTCAAATTGATGAATGAAAAAAGCACTCAGCTTGGCCTGCAAAATACGCATTTTGAAACCGTCCACGGGCTGGACGCACCGGGCCAGTTCACTACGGCCGGCGATCTGGCGGTGATTTCACGCGCCATCATCATGAGCGAACCGGCGGAATATCATATGTACAGCGAAAAATCGCTGTCCTGGAACGGGATCACTCAACAGAACCGCAACGGGCTGCTGTGGGATAAAAACCTGCGGGTGGACGGCCTGAAAACGGGTCATACCGCATCGGCCGGCTTTAACATTATTGCCTCCGCAACCGAAGGGGACCGGCGTTTGATTGCCGTCGTGATGGGCGGTAAAAGCGCAAAAGGGCGAGAAGATCAGGCCCGCAAACTGCTGACCTGGGGTCTGCGAGATTTCGCCACCGTGCATCTGTTTAGCGCCGGGCAAACGCTGGGGCAGGAAAAAGTGTGGTATGGCGATCGCCACCTTGTGCCGGTGGGCAGTGAACAGGATCAATACCTCAGCCTGCCAAAGCGCGAGGCGGACAAGTTGAAAGCCCAGTATGTGATAAAACCTTCGCGTCTTGAGGCCCCGTTGGCAAAGGGGCAGCCGATTGGGGAGATCCGCATCAGCGATAACGGCAAGCTGTTGAAAACTTTGCCGTTGGTGGCGCTGCAGCCAGTAAACAACGGCGGTATGTTCTCGCGCCTGATGGACTATGCGAAACTGAAACTCTGATCCATCGAGCACAGCGCCCAAAAGTCCCCGCAGTGATATACTAAGGACTGTCATTATTTCCCGAGCCGTCTTATGGATATTAAACAACTGATTTACCTGTGCAATCTGGAACGAGAGCGCCACTTTGGCCGAGCGGCGGAAGCCAGTTTCGTTAGCCAGCCTACGTTATCCATGCGGTTGAAAAACCTGGAAAAAGAATTGGGTGTTTCGTTGATCAACCGCGGCAATAACTTTGGAGGTTTTACCGCGGAAGGCGAGCGTGTGTTGGCGTGGGCGCGCGAAATTGTATCGGTTTATCAGGGGTTGAAACTGGAGGTGGAATCGCTCAAGCACGGCTTTAACGGCACCCTGCGTATCGGTGCCGTGCCGCAGTGCAGCATTTCACTGGCGCAAATGCTTAAAGCGGTCAGCGAGCGTTTCCCGCAGTTGGACTATCGGGTTGCGGTGTTGAGCGCCGATCAGTTGCTGGAAGCCTTGACGGCGCATACCGTGGATATCGGCATCGGTTTCTTTGAGTTGGCGACGCTGAAAGAGTTGCATTTTCAGTCGCAGCCTTTGGCTGACGCCGGCGTCGAACTGGTCTTCCATCCGCAGCACTTCCCGCACTTGGTGGGGGATAAACCTTTGACCTTGGCGGAGGTCACCGCGCTGCCGCTGTGCCTGGCTGAACCTACACGTTACTTCCGTCGTTACCTCGATCAAAACTTTCGTGAAGCCGGGTTGACGTTGCATGCGCGCATGGAAACCACGTCTATTTTCCAACTGCTGGAAGGCATTTTTGTTGGCCTGGGCTGCGGCCTGTTTCCGCAAGGTAACCTGCTGCCTGCCATGACGCCGGACTTGCAGCGGCGGCCAGTCGCCATTCCCGCCATGTCGCGGCATGCGGCAGTGGTGATAGCTGAGCCGGGACGGGCGTCGCCGTTGGCCCAGCATTTTTTCGATGCCGCCAGCAGTTGGCTGTTGCAGTAATTATGCCGGTTGGCTCTCGCCGATCGTCTGTGTATCGCCGAGGGTCTGCCGTAAACGGTTCTCCCAGGCGTAGAGGGCACCGGTGAGGATCACGTCCAGGGCTTGAGCCTGATTCAGCCCGCTGTTAAACAGCGGCTGTACGCTGCGCGGGGTGAACTTTTCCGGCGTGCGGGTCAGGTCTGCGGCAACGCGGATCACCGCCTGGACTACGGGATTATCGCTGCTTTCCAGCCCGCGGTTAATGTCGGTGAAGATGGCGCCTGCCAATGCGGCGTCCTGAATATCCTGGGCCACGGTCGATGCGCAATAGCGGCTGCCGTTAATGCGCGAAACGGCCAGCGTCGCCAGCGCTTTCAACCGCGCCGACAACCCGTAACCGTCCGCGTTGATGCTGTTAAAGACGCCATTGCGTTCGCGCAGCGCGGGGGCATCGTGGGCCAGCAGCAGATAATAAGGCTCGCTGCGAGCGTCCGGGTGGCTTTGGTCGAGCACGTCGAGCTGTTCAGCGCGAGCGTCTTCCAGGGCTATCGGCGGTAATCGCGATTGCCACGTCAGTTCCTCGTCGGTGAACTCCACTCCTTCAGCATCCTCTATATTCGGGAAACCGGGCACCACACCCGTTGGCCGCCCGGCCAGCGCCGCCACGCCGGCGACGACGCGCGCCTGGTAACTGACAAAACCGATAATCTGCGAGAAGGTCACGATATCCGCCGGGCTTAATCCGACATCGCTGAGCTGTTGCAGCGCTTTGCTGCAAATCAGGGTCGGTTGGCTGGCGAGTTGCCGGGCGTATTGCGTGATTTGGGCGAGGCGGATGTTGCTTTCACGTGAGGCGTCGGGGCTGTGCAGCGGGGCGAGGCGAGCGGCGTAATGGCTACAAAGGGATTGAACGCCGGTCACCTGAGCCACGGTCAGTGCGGTACTAAGGCGATCGTAAGGTGACAATGTCACCATTCTTGTCAGTGTCACATGATCCGGGAACAGCACGTGATAGCTGGCGTGCGAGGCATTAAATACCCCGGCGCGCGCGGTCAGTGCGGTGTTCAACGCTTCGTCGGCAAATGCGCCCAGCCCCAGCAAGAATTTGTCGCGGACTGTGGCCGCTTGCGGCTCAAGCGGCTGGTCTCCGCGAACGCTGCTTTGGGTTTCGTGATACCACTGGGCATTATGTTGTCGACGTAGTAGTTCCATAGGGGGTAATCCTTAATCATGAGCAACGGCCACCGGTGCGACAGGCAGCGGCGGCAAGACAAGAGGTGCATACCCGAAGCGGGCATGGAATGGCAGGATCAGCGGCGGTCATCGCAACACAATGCGTGACCATAAACAGAGAAACCTGCGGCTAAAGCGAGCAGAAACTGCGCGAGTCGGCGATTGCGGGGGCTGTTCATCAGTGTGATATCCTGTCGTTTAATAAGCTCAACGTAGGGGATATCCTCACCGATTAGATAGGCGAGATAAAATAATGTTAAGTGCTAATCAATAACTGAATGGAATAAAATATAATGATATATAACAAAATTGTAATTTGTATTTGAGGATATTGGATAAGCGCAGTGGAGAGTTAGGCAATAAAAAACCCGCTCGAAAGCGGGTTTCCTGCCAGCGTCAGAATCGGCCGCCGTCGCGCCGCCAGGCGTCTGCGGTCAGCGCTTCACCGAAATGGCTGGCGATCAGGCGCTTGGTCAGATCGTGCAATGGCGCGGCCAGCACTTCGGCGGTGCTGCCACGCTCAACGATTTCCCCTTCGTGCATCACCATAACCTGATCGCTGATGTGCTTCATCATGCCCAGATGCTGAGTCACATAGATGTACGAGATGCCGTGTTTCTCCTGGAGTTCCAGCATCAGGTTGATGATCTGCGAACGCATCGACATATCCAGCGAAGCCAGCGCCTCATCGGCGACGATGACCTTGGGCTGCAGGATCAGCGCACGGGCCAGCGCCACACGCTGTTTCTGGCCGGAGGCCAGCATATGCGGATAGTAATAGGCGTGGTCCGGCAGCATGCCCACCTGGCGCAGCGTCTGATAGATGCGCTGTTCACGCTCTGGGCCCTCCAGATCGGTATTCAGCCGCAGCGGGGCGTCGAGCAGTTGACCGATGCGCTGGCGCGGGTTAAGCGACGTACTCGGATCTTGAAATATCATGCGGATACGCTGGCTGCGGTAGCGATAATCGCCGTAGCCGAGCCGGTGATCGTCAATCAGCAGTTCCCCGGATGATGGTTCAACCATGCCGGACAGCATTTTGGCCAGCGTCGATTTGCCGGAACCGTTTTCACCGATGATCGCCAGCGTCTGCCGTTCACGCAGGGTAAAGCTGACCGATTTCACCGCCTCAACGTGCTGGCGACGGAACAGCCCGGTGCGGTAACGGTAGGTTTTGGTCAGGTTGCGCACTTCCAACAGCGTTTCCATGTTATTGCTCCTCCATGTTCAACGGGAAGTGGCAGGCGAATAAGTGGTTTTTCACCGGGCGCAGGCGCGGCGTCTCGATGCACTTTTTCTGCGCGTAGGGGCAGCGAGGCCCCAGCCGGCAACCGATCGGCAGATGTTCCAGCGATGGAATGGCGCCCGGCAGCGTATTGAGCCGGCTTTTATGCGGCAATGAACGACCAAAATCCGGCATTGAGCGGATCAGCGCCTGCGTGTACGGATGGTGAGGAGCAGCCAGCAGATCTTCACACTGCGCGCTTTCTACCGTTTGGCCACAGTACAGCACGTTCACCCGGTCGGCCCATTTGCTCATCATCTGCAAATCATGGCTGATCAACAAAATGGTGGTGTTGTTGTTTTGATTAAGCCGGGCCAACAGGCGGAAAATTTGCGCCTGGGTGGTAGGCTCCATGGCGTTGGTCGGTTCATCGGCAATCAGCAGGCGCGGCTGGTTGGCCAGAGCGATGGCGATCATTACTTTCTGGCATTCGCCTTCGGTCAGTTCGTAGGGGAAGCTGCCCATGATGTCGACATGGTCTTTGATGCCAACGCGGTGCAGCAACTCAATGGCACGACGTTTGCGCCAGTTGAAACGTTGCCACCAGCGGCCCTTATAGGTCCAACCGGGGATCGCCTGGGCCAGTTGGCGGCCGATGCTCTCCGAAGGGTCCAGGCAAGACTGCGGTTCCTGGAAAATCATCGAGACGTTATGCCCGACCAGCTTGCGTCGCTCGCGCGGCGTCAATTGCAGCAGATCGATATCATCAAAGCGGAAACGGTCGGCGGTGACACGCCAGTTGTCTTTGGTTACGCCGCAAATCGCTTTGGCGATCAGGCTTTTGCCCGAGCCCGATTCACCCACCAAACCCCGTACTTCACCTTCGGTCAGCGTCATGCTGACGCGATCGACTGCCTTGACCGGCCCGTCGGCGGTCATAAATTCAATCGTCAGGTTGCGGATATCAAGTAACGGCATTATTCCACTCCTGCGTTGATTGCGCGGCGCATGCCGTCGCCCAACAGGTTAACCAGCAACACGCTGATCAGGATTGCCGCACCGGGCAGCATCACCGTCCAGGGCGCGACGTACACCAGCTCCAGCGAATCGCCGAGCATGGCGCCCCATTCAGGAGAGGGCAACTGTGCGCCGAGGTCGAGGAAACCGAGTGCGGCGATGTCCAGGATCGCCATCGACAACGCACGGGTAAATTCGGTCACCAGCACCGCCGCAATGTTCGGCATTACGGCATACCACAGGATTTGCGGCGTCGAGGCACCGTCGAGTCGCACTGCCACCACATACTCTTTTTCCAGTTCGTCGTGCACTGCGCTGTAGATGGTGCGCACCATGCGCGGCAACAACGCCAGCCAGACCGCCAGCATCGCGTGCTCGAGCTTTGGCCCAAGGAACGCCACCACTACAATCGCCAGCAGCAGCGAGGGAATGGAGAGCAGGGTGTCGAGAATGTGGTTCAGCACCGCCGAGCGCAGGCCGTGGGTCACGCCGGCAAACACGCCGAGGATTACCCCGAAAAAGGCGGCGGCGACGGTAACCAACAACGCCGAACCATAAGTGGCGGCGGTACCGGTCAACAGACGGCTCAGGATATCGCGGCCGAGATCGTCAGTGCCGAGAAAGAAGGATACGTTGCCGTAACGCGACCAGGAGGGCGGCAGCAACTGATAACCCAGGAACTGTTGATCGAGTGCATAAGGCGCCAACAGGCTGCCGAATACGCACAGCAACAGCAGCGCGATCACGCCGTAGAAGCCGATCATCGCCAGGGCATCGCCGTAAAAAATCCGCCAGGTATAAAGCAGCGGGCTGGGCATTTTCTTTTCGCGGTATACGTTATCTAAGGGCATACCATTCCTTATGTTTCAGTGGGTTGGTTGCTGCGCCCAAAATATCGGCCAGGACGTTAATGGCGATCACCAAGGTGCCGACCACCATCACGCCGGCGGAGATTGCCGCATAATCCTGCTGGCGGATGGCGTTAATCATCCAGCGCCCCAGGCCCGGCCAATTGAAGACCACTTCGGTGATCATCGCCAGCGTCAGCATGGTGGAGAACTGCAACCCCAGCTTGGGAACGATAGGCGGCAGCGCGTTATGCAGCACATGGCGACGGATAATGGTAAAGCGGGACAAGCCCCGGGTAGCGGCGGCTTTGATGTAGTTTTGGCTGAGCACGTCGTCGGTGCTGATCCGCATCAGGCGCACCACTTCGGTGGTGGGGGCCACCGCCAGCGCGGTAATCGGCAATATCATATGGCGCAACGCGCTGCCGATCATCTCGGAACGGTACGGCGAATCCGACAGCCAGGCATCGATCAGCGCAAAACCGGTGATGGGCCTGACCTGATACAGCAGGTCGAAACGGCCGGAGACCGGCAACCAGCCAAGGTGCAGCGAGAAAAACAGCATTAACAGCAACGCCAACCAGAAAACCGGCATCGAAAATCCGATCAGGGCAAAGGTGCTGATGGCGGTGTCTTGCCATTTGCCGCGCATCACGCCGGCGATAATCCCCAGCGGAATGCCGATAAACAACGCCAGAGTGAAAGCAAGGAGGCACAGCTCCATGGTGGCGGGGAACACTTCGCGCAGTTGCTCGCTGATCGCCTGGCCGTTAATGCTGGAAACGCCAAAGTCCCAGTGCAGCAGGCTGACGAAGTAAAAGTGGTAGGCATCCAGCAGGGCGGCGCCGTACAACGGCGCGCGCGGCGTGAAATAGCTCAGACTAAAGCTGACCAGAGTCAGGAGGAACAGCGTGATCAGCAGCAACAAGATGCGGCGCAAGGTAAAGATAATCACTTTTTCGGCCCCTCCGCGGATTCACGGTACACCCCGGCAAATGACGCGTTGCCGAACGGACTCAATACCAGTCCTTTGATGTCGTAGCGGTAAGCCTGCAGGCGCAATGAGGAGGCCAGCGGCAACACCGGCAGTTGCTGCTCAAGAATTTTTTGCGCCTTCTGGTAATTTTCGATGCGCTGCGCCAACTGCTGTGACAGCAGGGCATTTTGCAGCACCTCGTCAAACCCCGGGTCACACCAGTGAGCATAGTTGGTTTGCGAGCGGATTGCCGCGCAACTCAATAGCGGCCGGAAGAAACTGTCCGGGTCGTTACTGTCGGTGGCCCAGCCGGTGAGTGTGAGATCGTGGTTCATCTCCATCAGTCGCGCCTCCTGGAAGCGGCCTTCGACCGGCACGATAGTGACGTTAATACCAACCTGGCCCAAATCGGCCTGGATCAGTTCGGCGGTCTTCAGCGGGCTGGGGTTATAAGATTGCGAGGCGGTTGGTACCCACAGCTTCAGATTCAACGATTCAATACCCGCTTGCTTGAGCATTTCGCGCGATTTTGCGGGATCAAATTCGGTAACGTGCGCTTCGTTGTCATAGGCCCACGACGCGCGTGGCAGAATGGAGGCGGCGGTTTCCGCCGTGCCGTAGTAAATCGACTGCATCAGGCGCTGGTTGTTGATTGCCAGCGAAATGGCCTGACGCACTTTTAAATTGTTCAGTGGCGGTTTGCGGGTGTTAAAGGCCAGATAGGCGATGTTCATGCCCGGCCGCAGCGTGAGGCGCAGGCGCGGATCGTCGCGCAGAATCGAGAGCTGGCTGGCCGCGGGATAAGCGAGCACGTCGCACTCACCGGTCAACAACTTCGACAGCCGGCCGGTGCCGCCGGCGCCCAGATCGATCACCACCTGTGGCATGCGCGGTTGACCTTTCCAGTAAACGTCATTGCGCGCCAGACGGATATATTGCCCCGAACGATATTCATTCAACAGGAAGGGCCCGGTGCCGACCGGCTCGCGATCGATCATTTCCTGATGGCCTTCACGCGTCAGGTTTTCCGCATATTCTGCCGACATCACCGGGGCGTAATGGGTCGCGATATGCCACAAAAACGAGGCGTCAGGCGCCTGCAGACGGATCTCGACGGTGTAGTCGTCGAGCTTCTTCACGCTTTGCACCGAGTCGCCAAACTGCAGACTGTCGAAGTACGGATACTCGCCGCCGTTGACGTCATGATACGGATGCTTTTGGTTAAACATGCGTTCAAAGCTGAACACCACGTCGTCGGCGTTCAATTTGCGGGTTGGCGTAAACCAGGCGGTGGTCTGGAACGGCACGTCCTTGCGCAGGTGGAAGCGGTAGGTTGCGCCGTTATCCAGCACTTCCCAACTTTGCGCCAGTTCGGGGATCAGTCGGTAGGTATAAGGGTCGACATCCAGCAGGCGATCGTACAGCTGGGCGGCCAGGGTATCGACCGTCAGCCCGCTGCTGGCCATCTGCGGATTAAAGGTGTTCAGTATGCCGCTGACGCAATAGACAAAGCCGCTCTGGCGGATGTCCGGCAACGGCGGCGCCGCGGTAGGCGCGGGCGGTGTTGAGGCCAGGGCAGAACTCGTAAGGCACAATGACAGTATCCAAAGGGGTAAACCACGCATAGACGCTTCATGGGTTAATAAGCAATAGCGTTAGTGTATCGCACTCTGGCGAACTGCCCAATCCATTGAGCAAAATGGCAGAGTTTTCTGCGACTTGATTGAACACTTTGCCGCCACAGGCAAAAAATCTTTAAAATGATATGTTATAACATAACAATTTCATGCTACCGTCCCCAGGCACGATATCAATAACAGCAAGGGGACGTATGAACAAGATTGCACTTCCACCCCGCCAGCCGTTGCCGGATGCGCAGGCCTGGCGGGGTGAGATGAGTGACGTCGGGCTCGATTGGGTCGGGATGCAAGAGATAGCGCTGCCGCTGGAGCTTGCGGGCAAACCGCTGATGGCGAAGGTTAATGCCGGGATCAATCTGCGTGCCGGTCGGCAGGGCGCGCGGGGAATACACATGTCGCGGCTGTATCTCGCGCTGGATGAATTGACGCAAGGCGAACTGACGCCGCAGCGCATCGGGCGAACGCTGGATGCTTTTTTGGCTTCGCAGCCTGAACACAGCGACCATGCCAGCCTGAGTATCCGCGGCGAACTGCTGGTGTCACGTCCGGCGCTACTCTCGCCGCACCGCGGCTGGAAAGCCTACCCGTTGCGCATTGACGCCACGTTAACCCAGGCTCTGACGCTGTCGTTGACGATCGGCGTACCCTATTCCTCCACCTGTCCCAGCTCGGCGGCGCTCAGCCGTCAACTGGCGCAACAGCAGTTTCAGTTTGATTTTGAACAGGAACCGGACAGGGTCGATCGGCAGCAGGTGATCGATTGGCTGGGTGAGCAGGGAATGCCCGCGACCCCGCACAGCCAGCGCAGTTGGGCCTGGGTGACGCTGACGCTCGGTGGCAGTGAACCGGCGTTACCGGTGGTCAATTTAATCGATCGCATTGAGCATGCGCTGGGTACGCCGTCGCAAACGTTGGTAAAGCGTCGCGATGAGCAGGCCTTCGCCTTGGCTAATGGCCAAAATCTGATGTTTTGCGAGGACGCCGCTCGCCGTCTGTACCGGATGCTGCGCAGCCAATGCGGCCTGCGAGGATTCTCGTTGCGGGTGGAGCATCAGGAAAGCCTGCACGCCCACAATGCGGTGGCCGAACTGAGCTGGCGGGAGGAAGGCGATGCTGCGTAAAAACCCCAGTGGCCACCTGCCGCAGGTATCGCCAAAGGCCTATATCGATCCTACCGCCATTATCTGTGGTCGGGTGATTGTCGAAGATTTTGTCTACGTTGGCCCCTATGCGGTGATCCGCGCCGATGAACTGAATGCGGCCGGCGATATGGAGCCGATCGTTATCGGTTCTCACTCGAATATTCAGGACGGCGTGGTGATCCACTCGAAAAGCGGCGCGGCGGTCACCATCGGCAGCTACAGCTCCATCGCGCATCGCGCGATTGTTCACGGCCCGTGCCGCATCGGGGATCGGGTGTTTATCGGGTTCAACAGCGTGCTGTTCAACTGCCATATCCGTTCCGGCTGCGTGGTGCGGTACAACGCGGTGGTGGATGGCGTCACGCTGCCGGAGAACCTGTATATCCCATCGACCGAGCGCGTCGGCGCCGACAGCGATCTGTCGCTGTATCGCCAGGTTGATCGCGGCGCGCTGCAATTTTCTGAAGAAGTGGCCGCCACTAACGTCGAACTGGTTCGCGGCTACCAGGCATTACGTAATGAGTTTTAAGTGAGGAACCTGATGAATCCGTTACCCGTTACCGTACTTTCCGGTTTTCTCGGCGCCGGTAAAACCACGGTGCTCAACCATATTCTGAATAACCGCCAGGGCATGCGCGTGGCGGTGATCGTTAATGACATGAGCGAAGTGAACATTGATGCTGCGCTGATCGAAAACCAGGTCCAGCTCGATCGCCGACAGGAAAAGCTGGTGGAAATGAGCAATGGCTGTATCTGCTGCACGCTGCGCGAAGATCTGTTGATCTCGGTGCGCGAACTGGCGCAGGCCGGTCGCTTCGATTATCTGCTGATTGAATCCAGTGGGATCTCAGAACCGCTGCCGGTGGCGGAAACCTTCACCTTTGAAGATGAACAGGGTGAAAGCCTGTCGCAGTTCGCCCGGCTGGATACGCTGGTCACTGTGGTGGATGGCGTGAATTTTATGCAGCAATACCAGCAGGCTCAAACGTTGCAGGAGGCCGGGCAAAGCCTGGGCGAGGACGATCTGCGCAGCGTGGCGGACCTGCTTATCGAGCAAATCGAATTTTGCGATGTGATGCTGGTGAGTAAAACCGACTTGCTGACGCCAGAACAGCAGGGGGAAGTGATGGCGCTGCTCGCGAGCCTTAACCCGGATGCCAATATTATCCCCATCTCCCCCGGTAAATTGCCGCTGGAGGCGGTATTGAACACCGGCAGTTTCAGCTTCGAAAAGGCCCAACAGGCACCGGGCTGGCTGAAGGAGTTGCGGGGCGAGCATGTTCCGGAGACGGAAAACTATGGCATCAGCAGCTTTGTTTATCAGGCGCGGCGGCCGTTTGCGCCGGATAAATTTTATCGGATGATCAACGGCGACTGGGGGGGCGGTAAGCTGTTGCGTTCAAAGGGGTTCTTCTGGCTGGCTACGCGTCCGAGACAAGCGGGGCAGTGGAGTCAGGCCGGTGGCATCGCTCATTATGGACTGGCGGGTACCTTCTGGCGCGCGCTGTCGCAGGAGAGCTGGCCACAAGATGAAGAAACCCGGGCGCAGATTCAGGCGAAATGGGTGGAGCCGTTTGGCGATATGCGTCAGGAGCTGGTGTTTATCGGCCAGAATCTGCGACAGGCGGAGATTACCCGCTTGCTGGATGCCTGCTTACTGACCGATGACGAAATGGTGGCCGGTGTGGACTATTGGCGGAGGATGGCCGATCCCTTCCCTGAGTGGTAAGTACACAACATCAGTGTGGTGATGAGAAAAATTCTCAACAAATTGCTTTACAGGTGATAGTGATAACCATTATCATTTGTTTGCCGTTCACGGAAGGCCACGCTCAGTGGCTCTGCTGTGAAAGGCACGACATTGCTCACATTGCTTCCAGTGTTTTTTAAGCCAGCTCGGGTGCTGGCTTTTTTTTGCCCATTAGTCTTCTTCCGCACCCCCATTTTGCAGGAGAGCATGTTTTTTCAGCATCCCCCGCAATTGATGATAGGTCAGCCCCAGCAGGTCCGCCGCCTTGCGTTGGTTAAATTTCCCTTGTTGCAGCGCCGCTTCGATCAACGACTTTTCCTGTTCCAACTGCCAGGTTTTTAAATCCAGCGGTAGTGTCGGTCGGTCACTGCGCGTTTCGCGCTCCGGCAGCGGGAAGGGGCTTTCCCGTTGGGCAAAGGGATTGATAACGATCTCATCGAGCGCGTTGGCGCTGGTGCCGTGCCGGTATACGGAACGTTCCACCACGTTTTTCAATTCCCGCACGTTGCCCGGCCAGCTATAGGCGAGCAGCGTATCCCTGGCGCGTTCGGTAAAGCCGGGGAACAGCTGCAGCGACAGCTCGCGGCACATCTGAATCGCAAAGTGTTCAGCCAGCAACATGATGTCTTGCTGCCGCTGGCGCAGCGGCGGCAGTTGAACGACGTCGAACGCCAGCCGGTCCAACAGATCGGCGCGGAATTTCCCCGCTGCCGCCAGCGCAGGCAAGTCATCGTTGGTGGCGCAAACCAACCGCACATCGACCTGCAGCGGTTGGCTGCCGCCTACGCGCTCCAGATGCCCGTATTCAATCACCCGCAGCAGTTTTTCCTGCACCAGCATGGGGGCAGTGGCCAGTTCGTCCAGAAACAGCGTGCCACCGTCGGCGCGTTCAAAGCGGCCCAGGTGGCGTTTCTGCGCGCCGGTAAAGGCTCCCGCTTCATGGCCGAACAGCTCGGAATCCAGCAAGTTTTCATTCAAAGCCGCGCAGTTAAGCGAGATAAACGGCCCTTGCCAGCGGTTGGAAAGGTAGTGCAGACGGTGGGCGATCAGCTCTTTGCCGGTGCCGCGTTCGCCGATCACCAACACCGGCTTGTTCAACTTTGCCAGTTGCGAGACTTGCTCCAATACTTCGACAAAGGCGTTCGCTTCGCCCAGCAGGTTTTCTAACTGTTCGCTCATGATGAAATTCGCCAATGTTTGGTGAAAATAATCACTCTACAGCAAGTTGACGGAGTGTCAAAAATAAATAATCCTTATTATTCAATAAAATAAAAGTTGGCACGAGTTTTGATTAAGTCTTTGGGCAAGCTGTATTATTTAACGCGGCGCTTCAGACGCCATCAGAACCAAGAGGAAGTGAATTATGGGTATTTTTTCTCGTTTTGCCGACATCGTGAACGCCAACATCAATACGCTGCTGGATAAGGCGGAAGATCCGCAAAAACTGGTGCGCCTGATGATCCAGGAGATGGAAGACACGCTGGTTGAAGTTCGTTCCACCTCGGCGCGTGCGCTGGCGGAGAAAAAGCAACTGCTGCGCCGCATTGAGCAGGGTGAAAATCAGCTCAACGATTGGCAGGACAAGGCCGAACTGGCGCTGCGCAAAGATAAGGAAGACCTGGCCCGTGCGGCGCTGATCGAAAAACAGAAGGTGGCTGACCTGATCTCCACGCTGACCCACGAAGTGTCTACCGTGGAAGAGACATTGGCCCGGATGAAAAGCGAAATCGGCGAGCTGGAAAACAAGCTGACCGAAACCCGTGCGCGCCAGCAGGCGTTAACGCTGCGCCATCAGGCAGCATCCTCTTCCCGCGACGTGCGCCGCCAGCTCGACAGCGGCAAACTGGATGAGGCGATGGCGCGTTTCGAACAGTTTGAGCGCCGAATCGATCATATGGAAGCCGAAGCGGAAAGCGTCATCATCGGTAAAAAGAAGTCTCTGGACCAGGAATTTGCCGAACTGAAAGCCGACGATGCCATCAGCGAACAACTGGCGGCGCTGAAAGCCAAAATGAACCGCACTGAGTAAGGCGACAGCGGCCACGGCGAGGTGGCCGCCTATTAAAGACGCAATAAGAAGGAAAAGAAATGAGTGCTCTACTACTTGCCATTCCGTTGACAATCTTCGTGTTGTTTGTCGCACCGATTTGGCTTTGGCTGCATTACAGCAATCGGCAACAAAGCGGCATTCAACTGAGCCATCAGGAAATGCAGCGTCTGGCTCAGTTGGCCGACGATGCCAAGCGCATGCGTGAACGCATTCAGGCGCTGGAAGAAATCCTCGATGCGGAACACCCGAACTGGAGACAGTCTTGATGAGCAATACTCTGGGCAGTAAAAAACTTTATCGCGTACCTGAGGAAGGCATGGTGAAGGGCGTCTGCGCCGGGCTGGCCCATTATTTCGACGTGCCGGTGCGTCTGATCCGCGTAATAGTGGTGCTGTCGATGATTTTCGGCCTGTTTTTCTTCACGCTGGTGGCCTATTTCGCGCTGGTTTTCGTGCTGGATGAAGCGCCGGCCAGCCGTTTCGAAGGCGAGAACTACAAGACGCCGCGCCAATTGCTCGATCAACTGGAGTATGAGTTGGGCAGCGGCGAACAGCAACTGCGTCAGGTTGAACGTTATGTCACGTCGGACACCTTCGGCGTACAGAGCCGTTTCCGCAAGCTGTAACCCTGCCTCGCGTGCAATGACCTGCGCGTGGCGCAGGTCAGGCATTGCGCCTGCCATCATCTTGTTGCAAGCAACCGTGCCGGAGGGCATTGATAAATGAATAAAACCTATGCCGCAAAAGCCGTTAAATCCGCTGGAATCAAACAAGGAGCAGGTACAGTGTTGAAGACATTGTCTAAAGTGATCATCATAGCGTTACTGAATTACGGCCCTGCCGGCGCGGCGGGCTGGCTGCTGCGGACCGTTGGCCGCAAACCGATTCGCTTTGTGCTGGCGCTGGTGCTGGAACCCCTGTTCCGCAAAGGCCTGAACAAGGTATTTGGGCGTTACGTAGCGGGTGCAAAAATGCCACCCAGATAGGGTGGCATAAACTTTAATTGGCGGCGGTCGCTTTCGTCCCCGGTGTTGCCAGATAGACCCAGTCTGCGCCGTCGCTGATAATGGCCTGAGCCGCAGGAGAGGCTGCAGTATTGGTACAGAAAATAACGGTGCCTTTGCAGGAGATCGCAGCGGGAAGCTGAGAAAACGTCATTGACGACAAATGGGTACCAAAGCGACTGATGCGACTGTTAGGCCGCCAGCCGGTAGCGGTTTTCACCCAACTGTAAATCGCGCCTTCCTGGTCCCCTGTTACCGCTGTATTGAACCATTCGGAGCCGATAGGGCGCATTACACTCCCTAGCTCTTTGGGAACATCGGCGACACGCGCCACGCTATAGCTGCTTTTTCCTGGTTGATATGAACTGCCATAGCTAGTACTGATAGTTGTCGCGCCTTCGACATCGACATCGATGACCGAACCTGCGCCAGACAGTGAGGCATAACGAAAGTCGCCCAGGCAGCGGCCGCCAAGGAAGCGCAGATTACTGGTGTTACAGCTTACGCTGCCGTACTGACAGTCGGCCAGATCGATCCGGGTATTTGCGCCATCTCCGGTGAGGGCAACGTTGCCGGAGAAATAGGTGTCAGAAATAGTACTCGGATAAGAAGGGTGGCTCCACGTCAGATTCGCTAACCAACTGTTGCTGATCATGGCCTTTACGCTGGAGGAAAAGTTCATGTCTTGTAACCAGCATCCGCTCATGAAAATATTGAACCGTTTCCCGGATGCAGCATGCGTAATATTCCCCGCACGGTTAATATTGGTTACATACAAAACACCATACCCCGTACTGTAAACCAAATCATTTACTTCCGACGCCTGAATTTCATTAAGATAAACTTCCCCAGAGTTCATATGTAATAATCGGCTGGCATTGGTATTCTCTCCAATTAATGTTTTCAATGGGCCGCTACGATGTTCCATATGCAATTTCGTGAACCACAATCCAATGCCGCCATGAATGTAAATAGTCGGGCTGATCAGGTTGGCTTCCCATTGGCAATCTTCAAAGCGCAACATGTTACAATCATCGTCCTTGATGGTTGAGGTTAAATGAACGGGGGCCAGTAGCATTTTCTCATAATCTGTAATGTCGGCATAACTGTTATAATCGCCGGAAGTTCTGCCGCAACCTTGGACCTCAAGGAATTTAAAGTAACTATCCTGAACTTTATCAAGATAGAGACCTGCACCTTTGCAATAGAGGATGCTTACATTCTGTACTTGCACGTAACCAGCGTATTTTATGCTTAATCCACTAATGATTTTATTATTGCCACGTATTTGAAAGTTTCTGAAGTTGATCCCACTATACGTCATTTCCCCTGCGTTGGCAGAAACGGTAATAACTCCACTAAAATCTGAAATATCAGTTAGATCTGGCCCGGAGTAGGTTAACACTGCACGCCCGTTAAAACTGTTTTCGCCGTAGAGCGCGATCCCTCTGTTAGCTGGGAAAATGACCGGTTTTGCAATATTCCAGTAACCGCTTGGGATTTTTACCGAGCGTTCGCCTTGTATCAGTGAAATGTTTTGAATAAATGAGCTGTTATCACTTAGGGTAGGATCGCAACCGCCATCATATAAAGAAAGTTGCGTTAAATCGTTTCGTCGCCACACTGCTGTTGATTGATTAACTATAACAGTGGAGTATCCTCCGTCATCAATTGCATTGGCAATGTTAAGATAACCTGTAAATACGCCACCGCCTTTGCCTTTTCCCGCATAGTACTCTGTTAAAAAAATACGTTGCCCATCATATTCTGGCAAGGTGTTTCTTAATGCATTCATAGTGCTTGCTGCGGCTGTGTTTTGTTCTAAATTAATTGCACTCATAGAGTTCTCCGGGTAGTATTAAATGTTAGAGAAAGCATCTTCGACGCCAAATTTTGTCGGATTGAAGGTGAAATATTGAGATTATTCCCAGCAAGATAATGCTATCTTGGTTTTTTATGAGGTGCGATATTAGGTCGTTCTGCTATATACCACACAACGAATAACATGTATGCCAAGCGGTGCAGGCGCGAAAGACCTTATCCATGACATAAAATAAGCTGGCTTATGACTATAATAATGCTCATAGGCTGCCGAGATTAACGAATTTTATATAAATACATGTTTTATATAACAAAAGGAAGTCACTCTACGCAAAATGAAACGACTGCAAAATGAGTTAACCTCGCTGGTCAACCGCGGGATGGATCGCCATTTGCGTCTGGCGGTGACCGGCCTGAGCCGCAGCGGCAAAACCGCCTTTATCACCGCCTTCGTCAATCAGTTGCTGCACGTTCACAGCGGTGCGCGCATGCCGCTGTTTTCGCCAGTGCGCGAAGAGCGGCTTCTGGGCGTGAAACGCATTCCGCAGCGCGATCTTGGCATTCAGCGTTTTACCTATGATGAAGGGTTGGCGCAACTTTATGGCACCCCGCCAAGCTGGCCGACCCCGACGCGCGGCGTCAGCGAAATTCGCTTGGCGCTGCGCTACCGTTCCAACGACTCGTTGCTGCGGCATTTTAAAGATACATCGACGCTGTATCTGGAAATCGTCGATTATCCCGGTGAATGGTTGCTGGATTTGCCCATGCTGGAACAGGACTATCTGGCCTGGTCGCGCCAGATGGCCGGTCTGTTGCAGGGCGATCGTGCCGAGTGGGCCAAACCCTGGCTAGAACTGTGCAAAGGTTGCGATCCGCTCGCGCCGGCCGACGAAAACAGGTTGGCGGCCATTGCTCAGGCCTACACCGATTATCTGTTGCGTTGCAAAAGCGAAGGCTTGCACTTTATCCAGCCGGGCCGCTTCGTGCTGCCGGGCGATCTGGCCGGCGCGCCGGCACTGCAGTTCTTCCCGTGGCCCAATGTCGACAGCCTCGGCGAATCGAAGCTGGCGCAAGCTGACAAGCACACCAACATCGGTATGCTGCGGGCGCGTTTCAATTACTACTGCCAATCAATCGTCAAAAACTTCTATAAAGAACATTTCGTCCGTTTCGATCGGCAAATTGTGCTGGTTGACTGTCTGCAACCGCTCAACAGCGGTCCACAGGCGTTCAACGATATGCGCCTGGCGCTGACCCAATTGATGCAAAGTTTCCACTACGGTAAGCGCACGCTGTTCCGTCGCTTGTTCTCGCCGACCATCGACAAGTTGATGTTTGCCGCCACCAAGGCGGATCACATTACCGCCGACCAGCACGCCAATCTGGTGTCGTTGTTGCAGCAGTTGGTGCAGGAAGCGTGGCAGAACGCGGCGTTTGAGGGCATCAGCATGGATTGCGTGGGGTTGGCCTCCGTACAGGCGACCGAAAGCGGCATCGTCGATCACCAGGGGCAGAGGATCCCGGCCTTGAAGGGCAATCGCCTCGTCGATGGCGCGCCGTTGACGGTGTTCCCCGGCGAAGTACCGGCGCGTTTGCCGGGGCCGGCTTTCTGGCAAAACCAGGGGTTCCACTTTGATGAGTTTCGTCCCCGCGCCATGAGCGTAGACAGCCCGTTGCCGCACATCCGTCTGGACGCGGTGATGGAATTTTTACTGGGAGATAAATTGCGATGAGCGAACCGATAAAGCCGCGTATCGATTTTGAAGAGCCGTTGCAGCCGCCGCAAGAACCGATATTGCGCGCCAACGTCGCCTTTGATGAACAGCAGGCGGAGCGTTTTTTCCCGGCCGCGCCTGAGTTGGAACAAGAAGAGGAGGAAGGGCGAGCCGAAGGCATTATCAATGCCGCCTTGAAACCCAAACGCAGCCTGTGGCGCAAAATGGTTACTGCCGGGTTGGCGTTGTTCGGCGTCAGCGTGGTGGCGCAGGGCGTGCAGTGGGTGCATACCGCGTGGGTGCAGCAGGATTGGATTGCCATGGGCGGCGGCGTGGCTGGCGGCTTGATCGTGTTTGCCGGGGTGGGGTCGGTCGTGACCGAATGGCGCCGGTTGTATCGTCTGCGCCAGCGTGCGGAAGAGCGCGACGTAGCGCGGGAACTGTTGCACAGCCACGGGTTGGGCAAGGGGCGCGAATTCTGCGAGAAGCTGGCGCGGCAGGCCGGCCTCGATCAGGGGCACCCGGCGTTACAGCGCTGGCAGGCTTCCTTGCATGAAACTCAAAATGACCGCGAAGTGGTAGCGCTTTATGCCAAGCTGGTGCAACCGGTATTGGATAATCAGGCGCGTCGTGAAATCAGCCGTTCGGCGGCAGAATCTACATTAATGATCGCCGTCAGCCCGCTGGCGCTGGTGGATATGGCATTTATCGCCTGGCGTAACATTCGGCTGATCAACCGCATTGCGGCGTTGTACGGCATTGAACTGGGTTATTTCAGCCGTCTGCGGCTGTTCCGTTTGGTGCTGTTGAATATCGCCTTTGCCGGTGCGTCCGAACTGGTACGTGAGGTGGGGATGGATTGGATGTCACAGGATCTGGCTGCACGGTTGTCCGCCCGCGCAGCCCAAGGCATTGGCGCCGGTTTGCTGACCGCCAGGCTGGGCATCAAGGCGATGGAGCTGTGCCGCCCGCTTCCGTGGCTGGACGGTGAGAAGCCCAAACTCGGAGATTTCCGCAGCCAGTTGGTTGGTCAACTGAAAGACGCCATGAAAAAAAACGACAATAAAGCCAAGTAACTCCACCAACTGCGCCCGCCCTGGGCGCAGTTGTTTGTTTCCGCATCAATAGCCACTGCACAACTCAGTACGTAACCCCTGGTTGACGAAAGACGATCCCCCTGCAATCACATTATATTTATCTAAAAAATTATTGCCGGTTATGATAACTCTCTGCAAATGAACTAAAATGACGCCGATGGTGTTATTTACTTGCGTTTAAAATCATCAACAACGGCGATAAATCAGAGTTCTGTCAACTTTTGCTGACAGATTGCTTCTACCGCTCGGGGTGAGAGAGTATCATCATCGTCAGTCATCCCCGCACCTGCAGAGATAAGGCCAACACTGATGCGTTTGGAAGTATTTTGCGAAGACCGGCTCGGTCTGACTCGAGAATTACTCGATCTTTTGGTATCGCGCAGCATCGATTTACGGGGTATCGAAATCGATCCCATCGGCCGCATTTACCTCAATTTTTCTCAACTGGATTTTGACACCTTCCGCGCTCTGATGGCGGAGATCCGCCGCATTGCCGGCGTGACTGACGTGCGCACCGTTAACTTCATGCCGTCCGAGCGTGAACACCGTGCGTTGCGGGCGCTGCTTGAGTCGATGCCGGAGCCGGTATTTTCGATTGATATGCGGGGCAAGGTCGAGTTGGCCAACCCGGCGGCACAGGTGCTGTTCAGCTTCAGCGAAGATAAAATCCGCAATCAAACGGCTACGGCTCTGATTGGCGGCTATAACTTCAGCCGCTGGCTGGAGAGCGAACAAACGGCGCCGCACTCCGAACGGGTCGTGATCCGCAGCCAGGATTTCCTGATGGATATCACGCCCATCTACCTGGAAGACGAAAACCAGCAGAACGCCACCGTTGGCGCGGTGGTCATGCTCAAGTCGACTGCACGCATGGGGCGCCAGCTACAGAACCTGTCGGTGAACGACGACACCGAATTCGATCATATCGTGGCCGTCAGCCCGAAAATGCGTCAGGTGCTGGAACAGGCGCGTAAACTGGCGATGCTGGATGCGCCGTTGCTGCTGGTCGGCGATACCGGTACTGGCAAAGACATTCTGGCTCGCGCCTGCCACCTGCGCAGCCCGCGCGGCAAACAGCCGTTCCTGGCGCTGAATTGCGCCGCACTGCCGGATGACGTGGTGGAAAGCGAGCTGTTCGGCCATGCGCCC
Organism: Serratia sp. 22264; assembly: GCF_052045345.1. Lineage (NCBI taxonomy): Bacteria > Pseudomonadati > Pseudomonadota > Gammaproteobacteria > Enterobacterales > Yersiniaceae > Serratia > Serratia sp. 22264. Next base: position 1,575,825 of record NZ_JBQEOY010000001.1, on the reverse strand, counting down.
GGCGCTTACCCCAATGCGCTGGAGGGCAAGAAAGGCTTCTTCGAACAGGCGCACGGCGGCTCGGTGCTGCTGGATGAGATCGGTGAAATGTCGCCGCGCATGCAAACCAAACTGCTGCGTTTCATTAACGACGGCACTTTCCGTCGCGTAGGGGAAGAACACGAAGTACACGTGGATGTGCGGGTCATCTGCGCCACCCAGAAAAACTTGACGGAGCTGGTGCAACGCGGTGAATTCCGCGAGGATCTCTACTATCGCCTTAACGTGCTGACCATCACTATTCCGCCGCTGCGCGAGCGTCCGCAGGACATCATGCCGTTGACCGAGCTGTTTGTGGCGCGCTTTGCCGACGAACAGGGTGTGGCACGGCCGAAGTTGGCGAACGATCTGGGGAGTTTCCTCAGCAAGTATGGCTGGCCGGGCAATGTGCGGCAGTTGAAAAACGCCATCTACCGTGCGTTGACGCAAACGGAAGGCTTTGAGCTGCGCCCGCAGGATATCGTGCTGCCGGAATTTGAGGTCGAGATGTCGCTGGGCGACGAAGTGCTGGACGGCTCGCTGGACGATATCAGCAAGCGCTTCGAGCGTTCGGTGCTGACGCGGTTATACCGCACTTACCCTAGCACGCGAAAACTGGCGAAACGCCTGGGGGTTTCGCATACCGCGATTGCCAACAAGCTGCGCGAGTATGGCCTCAGCAGCCGCAAGGCGGCGGGGGAAAGCGAAGAATAAAAAAACGGGCGCCGCGGCGCCCGTTTCGTTTATCAGAGCCCGCGAAAGCCGGCTCTGGTGACATCACTTCAGTGCAGCCAGCGCAGCATCGTAATCCGGCTCGTTGGTGATCTCATTCACCAGCTCGCTGTACAGCACATTGTCCTGGCCATCCAGCACCACGACCGCACGCGCAGTCAGACCCGCCAACGGGCCTTCTGCGATTTCGACGCCGTAAGCCTGTTTGAATTCTGAACCACGCAGGGTAGACAGCGTCACTACGTTGCTCAGACCTTCCGCACCGCAGAAGCGTGACTGGGCGAACGGCAAATCGGAGGAGATGCACAGCACCACGGTATTATCCAGACCGCTGGCCAGTTGGTTGAATTTACGTACCGAGGCAGCGCAAACGCCGGTATCAATACTTGGGAAAATGTTCAGGACTTTGCGTTTACCCGCGAAGCTGCTTAGCGCTACGTCTGACAGGTCTTTGGCAACCAGCGAGAACGCTTTGGCTTGTTCGCCTGACTGTGGCAGATGGCCTGCAACGCTGACCGGGTTGCCTTGGAAATGTACTGTCTGAGTCATTGGCTTGGTTCCTTTTACAGGTGTTTATACAAAGGGGATGAACCTAATAAAATAGCCGCTATGGCTGGGTTTGCCATTAGGTTCACGCCCTGGCGTCAGTTTAAGTCAACAATTGTGGGTTGGATATATAAAGTTTGCTAAATAGTTGTATATATTAGGTTGTGTCCAAAAATTATCCGCCCGTTAGCTCGTTTTTATACGCTATTTCCGCTCAGGAGCCGTTATGAGAAGCATGCGTTTTTACCCAGAAGCCTGGCCATTGCATACCGCCTTTGTCATTGCCCGCGGCAGCCGCACCGAAGCGAAAGTGGTGGTGGTCGAGATTGAACTGCAGGGCGTGCGCGGCATCGGCGAATGCACGCCGTATGCGCGCTATGACGAAAGCGAAGCCTCGGTGCTGGCGCAATTGGCGGAGGTGGCACCGGCTATCGAACGGGGAGTGACGCGTGAGCAGTTGCAGCAGTTGATGCCCGCAGGCGCGGCGCGCAATGCGGTGGATTCGGCGCTATGGGATCTGGAGTGCCGTCTCAGCGGCCAGAGCCGCTGGCAGCGCAGCGGTGTCACGGCGCCGGAACGCATCCTGATGGCGCAAACCGTCAGCATCGGCTCGCCGGAAGCAATGGCGTTCGCCGCACGCGAACTCGACCAGCAGGGCGCACGGCTGTTGAAAATCAAGCTGGATAATCACCTGATCAGCGAACGGTTGGTAGCCATCCGCGCAGCGGTGCCGGAAGCGACGCTGATCGTCGATGCCAACGAGTCTTGGCAGGCGGAAGGCCTGGCTGCGCGTTGCCAACTGTTGGCAGATCTGGGGGTGGCAATGTTGGAGCAACCGCTGCCGGCCGCCGATGACGGTGCGCTGGAGAACTTTATCCACCCGCTGCCTATCTGTGCCGATGAGAGTTGCCATACCAGCCGCGATCTACCGGCACTTATCGGCCGCTATCAGATGGTCAATATCAAGTTGGATAAAACAGGCGGCCTGACGGAAGCGCTGATTTTGGCTAAGCAAGCGCGCGAGCAGGGGTTCGCCATTATGCTCGGCTGCATGTTGTGTACTTCACGGGCGATCAACGCGGCGTTACCCCTGGCCCCAGGGGCGCGTTTTGTGGATTTGGATGGCCCGACCTGGCTGGCGAAGGACGTCGACGCGGGGCTGGATTTTGACTATGGGGCGATCAATCTCGCCCCACGGCAGAATTAACCCTGGTAGGTCAACAGCTCTACCATTGCATCGAGATAGCTCTCGCTGGCGGCATCGGCGGAGATCGGCGGGAATTCGGCGGTAATGCAGGGCAGCGACAAATCTGCGCACCAACTGCCGAACGAACCCGGCGTCTCGTAACCCACGCTGGTGACCAGCGGCAAAGCAAACTTATGTGAAAGCCAGACACCGAGTTGGGAACTGGCGGGATCTTCAATGCAGGCCAAGGGTTCATGAAACGACACCACCCAGCGCGGTTTCAACCGGTGAATCAAGTGGCACAGCGCCTGGGTTTCCGGTTCTGAACCGGGGCGGCCGCCGGTTGACAGCTTCACATCCCGCGCCTCCGCTGCGCTGTTCCAACGATAAACCGTATCGCCGGATCGCCAGTTGGCGGCGGGGAAGTTACGGTTCAGGTCAACGCCGTTGGCGTTGGCGCGCAACCCCAGTTGGCACCCGTCGGGATTGACCGCCAGTATCACGTGATGGCGCAGCCGGTTTGGCGCAATGCTGCGTAGCGCACAAGAAAGGGTGACGATAGCTGCTCCCTCGTCACCGTGGGTACCGGCGATGATCAGCCCGGTTTCCGGCCCGCTGATGGCTGCGGGGAAATAAAGCAGCGGCGCCCCTAACAGCGAACTGCCGTAATTCTCTCCTGCAACGGCCAATTGGCCACGTTCACTGCGCGGTCGATGCTGGATCATGGTGTTGTCCCTGGGTTAAATGTCGAGAGTCATTATCATTTTATTCAGTGTATTACGCTTTGGCTTATCTTTCCCAGAGCTATTGTTTCACCTTTGCCTGATATGTGAGCTGTGCGTTGGCGCAGGCAACAATAAAACCGCGCCGGTCATTTCGCTGTTGTTATACTATCGGCAAAGCTAACCCAATAACCAAGCAGGGGATTTAACATGCCAGTAGCCAGAATAGTTGCCAGCTATAGCGAAAATGAAAAGGATACCATCACGCTGCTGTGCGGCGTGGATGAGGAAAATCAGATCCGTCAGGGGGAATGGTTCGGCGTGGTGAAAAATGATGACGGGCGTGGCGATGAGTCCAATTATCCCTTTACTCTGCACGTCGACTACCAGAAAAACACCTTCTATCTCGACTATGGTTATGACGATGCCGAGTCGCGCCAGATGCAAAAAACCGATATATATTCTAAACCGCTCGCCGAACAAAGCTTCTTCACCATTTTCGACGAGGAAGAGGGCGAAGAGTTCAGCTATCGCATCAACAGCATTCACCTTTACGACTAACTCTCCCTGAGACAAAAATGCCCGTGTCGACGTTGTCGCACGGGCATTTTTTATTGTCTGGCCCTCAGTTTTTGCATCTTGTCCTTCCTGGGCTATAGGTGAGAGGGATCTTGTGCTATATGATAAAAAATTCAGATGGTTAACGGGGATGAATCAGAATGACGAGAAGAAAAATTCAGCAAGGTTTTCGTTTGGCGTTGTGTGCAGTGGCTATCGGCGCAGGATTGAGCAGCGCGATGGCTGCGCAGGTTCCCCCAGGCACCACTCTGGCGGAAAAACAGGAAATCGTTCGCCATATTAAAGATGAGCCGGCCTCACTGGATCCGATCAAGGCCGTGGGCTTGCCGGAGGCGCAATTGGCGCGTGACCTGTTCGAAGGGCTGGTGAATCAGGATGCCAACGGCAAGGTGATCCCTGGCGTCGCCACCCGTTGGCAGACGACTGATAATCAAACTTATATCTTCACGCTGCGCAAAGATGCGCGCTGGTCAAACGGTGACCCTGTAACGGCGAAGGATTTCGTTTATAGCTGGCAACGCCTGGTTGAGCCGAAGAACCTGTCACCCTTTGCCTGGTTCGCCCAACTGGCCGGCATTCAGAACGCCGACGAGATCATCGCCGGCAAGCTGCCTGCCGATAAGCTGGGTGTAACGGCGTTGGATGACTACACCTTTAAAGTGCAGTTGAACAAACCGGTACCGTACTTTGTCAGCCTGACCGCCAACTTCAGCCTGTTCCCGGTGAACCGGTCGGTGGTGGAGAAATTCGGCAATGACTGGACCAAAGTCGGCAACCTGGTGGGTAACGGTGCGTTTAAACTGCAAGAGCGGGTGGTCAATGAGAAACTGGTGCTGACGCCAAATGAACACTATTGGGATCACGCGCATACCGTGCTGACCAAAGTGACCTTTGTGCCGATCAACCAGGAGTCCAACGCCACCAAGCGTTATCTGGCCGGCGACATCGATATCACTGAGTCCTTCCCGAAAAACATGTACCAGAAGTTGCTGAAAGATATCCCGGACCAGGTTTATACCCCGGATCAGCTCGGTACCTATTATTACGCCTTCAATACCCAACGTGCGCCGACCAACGATGTGCGAGTGCGTAAAGCGCTGTCGTATGCGATCGACCGTAAAATTATCGCCGAAAAAGTGCTGGGCACCGGTGAGAAGCCGGCCTATCACTTCACGCCGGACGTCACCGCCGGGTTCAAACCGGAAGTGAGCCTGATGCAGCAGCAATCGCAGGCGGAACTGAATGCGCAGGCCAAGGCGTTGATGCAGGCTGCCGGCTACGGCCCAAATAATCCGCTGAAACTGACGCTGTTGTACAACACTTCGGAAAGCCATCAGAAAATCGCGATTGCCGTGGCGTCGATGTGGAAGAAAACGCTCGGGATTGACGTCAAGCTGCAAAACCAGGAATGGAAAACCTATATCGACAGCCGCAACACCGGTAATTTCGACGTAGTGCGCGCGTCCTGGGTGGGCGATTACAACGAGGCATCGACCTTCCTGTCGCTGCTGAGCTCTTCCCACAGCGGCAACATCGCCAAATTCAAGAGCGCCAGGTATGACAACCTGCTGGTACAGGCCAGCCGGGAAACCAACGCAAAGGCCCTGACGGCGGATTACAATAAAGCGGAACAGATCATTGCGGAACAGGCGCCGATCGCGCCAATTTACCAGTACACCAACGGTCGCCTGATCAAGCCCTGGGTAAAAGGCTACCCGATCACCAACCCGGAGGACGTGGCCTACAGCCAGACAATGTATATTTTGCAGCATTGATCAGCCGTGTTTGCTACGTATTTTCACCAGACCCCGCTAATGGCGGGGTTTTATTTTTGTGGCGGAACTATGGCGGTTATGGCGCCACAAACAACGCCCTACGCGCAATGGCGGATGGAAATACGCAAGACACATCGTGCGCGCAGCCGGGGACGATCAGTAACTGACGTTTGGCGCCAGGTGCGATAAAACGCCGATCGTAAGCCGCATAGGCGATGCCGCGTTGCAGACGGTAGGGTCCCTGAGCCTGCGCGGCGCAGGATTTGTCGAGTATTTTGTAGAAGGTGCCGGGCGCGTTGCCGGTATCTTTTCCTCCCTCAATATAAGTGATGTCCGCCGCGGCATAGCGCTGACGCACCGTCTCGCGAGTTTGGTCATGAAAAGCGGGGATATCTTCCATACCGTATTTCCAGTGGTTTAGGATTGGGCACGAGTCGGTGTTAACTTCCGTCCAGGTAAAGTCGCAACCTTTTTCCTGACTGCAACTGAGCCAGTCGATAACCGGCTGCGGGCGCAGGCGATCGAAGTAAAGCCAACTGCCGGGGTCGGAAACGACATAGCGCACGCTCACGCCGGTGGGCGGTTCCGCAAACCCGACATAATGCTGCACGAACTGCGCGCCGGCGGAAAACCCAGCGACAGTGACCTGCCGCAACTGCGGCCATTTGATTTTCAGTTCGGCGATCAATTGGTCAAGTGCGGAAAATGAGCTGACGTTTGACTGCAAACTTAATCCGCCGTCTATCCAGGAACTGCAACTCCACAAGGCATCACCCGGCTGCGCCGGAGGGAGTCCGGGTGAGTGGCAGCGCCGGGCCTGAGCGGCGGGAACCGGATAAAGCGGCGCAACCAGTAAAGTATCGTCGATTTTACCTGCCAGTCGTGCCGCTTTTAGCGCCGCAGCCAGCGTTTTCCCGGCATCTCTGGGGTGGCCATGCAGCACGATTAAAGCGGAATTCGGTGTTCGGCCGTGGGTTTTTGCGACGTAGTAAGGCAAATTACCCGCCGAGTCGCTGAGCTTGAGTTGATAGGCATCAGCTATACCCTCGAGCGGGCCCTGTGCGGCAAACAGCGGATAGAATGGCGCAGGAGCAAGCGTCAAAATAGAGGCCAACAGTAATGTCGATGCGTATTTCATGGGTACCAGGCTGAACGTTGGTCGTTATTCACCCATGTTAGCGCATAAGGTGCGAGTCAGGGGTAAGCATCAAGCGGCTTTATCTTTGAGTCGCACAACATTAACGCTAGACTCTGGTGTAACTGAAAAGCGAAGGGGATAAGGAATGGATGTCATTGAGGGGCGCGAGTTACAGGTTCCTGATGCGGTGTATGCCTACCAGCTAGACGGCAAAGGTGGCGTAACATCGATTGACTACGATGATAAAATCACCTGCGATGAGCCTTGCTGGCTGCATCTGGATTATGCGCACCCGGCCAGCGCCGAATGGCTGAACACTACGCCGCTGTTGCCGGATGCGGTAAGAGAAGCGTTATCAGGGGAAAGCTCACGCCCGCGGGTCAGCCGTCTGGGCGATGGCACCATGATCACGTTGCGCAGTATTAATTTCAACGCCAACTCACGGCCGGATCAGTTGGTGACCATCCGCGTTTACTTGACCGATAAACTGATCGTCTCCACTCGGCACCGTAAGGTGTACTCTATCGATCAGGTGGTGAACGATCTGCAAAGCGGCGCCGGGCCGACCAACAGCGGCAACTGGCTGGTGGAGGTTTCCGATGCGTTGAACGATCACACCAGCGATTTTATCGAGGATCTGCACGATAAGATCATCGATCTGGAAGATGCGCTTTTGGAGCAGCAAATCCCGGAGCGCGGGCAGTTGGCGTTGATCCGTAAACAACTGATTGTGTTGCGCCGTTACATGGCGCCGCAGCGCGACGTATTTTCCCGGCTGGCAAGCGAGCGGTTGCCCTGGATGAACGATGACGATCGACGCCGTATGCAAGATGTTGCCGACCGGCTGGGGCGCGGTCTGGACGATCTGGATGGCAGCATTGCGCGTACCGCGATCCTTTCCGATGAAATTACCACCGTGATGGCTGATGCCATGAACCGCCGAACTTACACCATGTCGCTACTGGCAATGGTATTTTTGCCCACCACGTTTTTGACCGGACTGTTCGGCGTTAACCTGGGCGGCATTCCCGGCGGGGGCAATCCCTTTGGTTTTGCCACGTTTTGCCTGATGCTGACGGGGTTGGTGCTCGGCGTGGCCTGGTGGTTGAAACGCAGCCGCTGGCTGTAGCCAAAAGAGCACGAAAACCCGGTTAACATTGAGCGATATCAACTTTTGCCGGGCGGAAATGGGGCATGATCTCTCTCGCAGGTGAATGCAACGTCAAGCGATGGGCGTTGCGCTCCATAATTGTCTTACTTTCTTATTATTTAGAATTGCTGCATAGCACATTGATTCATACGATGCCGGTCTAACCACCGGCATTTTTTTGTCTGCAGTTTACCGTCTTCAGGCCGCGCTTTCGTCCCAGAAACTGGCTTCGATTTTATGCCCGTCCAGATCGCGAACAAAGCACCCGTAATAGGCTTCGCCATAGTGTGGTCGTGATCCTGGGGCTCCTTCATCTTTCGCGCCGGCCTGCAGCGCCAGCCGGTAAAACTCATCGACCTGCTGCTTGCTGGTGGCGAAAAAGCCTACGTGCACGCCGTTACCGGTAGAGGCGGGTTGGTTATCGATCGGCACCTGCAACCAGAACTCCGGGTAATCACGGCCATAGCCAATAGCGCCGGGGTGCTCCAGCACTCGCCGGCAGCCCAATGCGGAGAGCGTACTATCGTAAAACTCTGCGGCGGCATCGAAATGATTGGTACCCAGGGAAACGTGGGATAAGCAGGGGGTAATGTTCATCGGCAATCTCCTTATGACTGTATGAATACACAGTATAGAGGAAAGGCGGCGCTGTCCGATAAATTATGCTGAAATTGTGAGCAGGATCGAAAACTGTCGGGAGGAAAGAACGCCGCCCGCAGATAACGGGCGGCGGCAGGGCTTACTTGATTTCGAGGACGTTTAAACGCTCCAGCGCCGGTGCAGTTTCGTCTGCATCCTCCGGCTGCCAACCGATCGGTTGCATCGGAATATCTTCGCGATCAAAGGCCAGATCGCCACCGCCCACCACTTCGCTGCCGTGGTGAATGCCTTTGAAATCAAAAAGGTTGTAATCGCTCAGGTGTGAAGGCACCACGTTTTGCATTGCGCTGAACATGGTTTCCAGACGGCCCGGATAGCGTTTATCCCAATCTCGCAGCATGTCGCCAATCACCTGACGCTGCAGGTTGGGCTGTGAACCGCACAGGTTACACGGAATAATGGGGAATTCTTTGGCCACAGAGAAACGCTCGATATCCTTTTCACGGCAATAGGCCAGTGGGCGGATCACCACATGTTTGCCATCGTCGCTCATCAGCTTGGGTGGCATGCCTTTCAGCTTGCCGCCGTAGAACATATTGAGGAACAGCGTTTGCAGAATGTCGTCACGGTGGTGGCCAAGGGCAATCTTGGTCGCGCCCAGCTCGGTGGCGGTCCGGTAAAGAATACCGCGGCGCAGGCGTGAACACAGTGAGCAGGTCGTTTTGCCTTCAGGGATCTTGTCCTTGACGATGCTGTAGGTGTTTTCCTCGACAATCTTGTATTCCACCCCCAGACTTTCCAGATAAGCGGGCAAAATATGCTCGGGGAAGCCCGGCTGTTTCTGGTCGAGGTTGACCGCCACCAGCGAGAAGTTCACTGGCGCGCTTTGTTGCAGGTTGCGCAGGATTTCCAGCATGGTGTAGCTGTCTTTGCCGCCGGACAGGCAGACCATGATGCGGTCGCCTTCTTCAACCATGTTGAAATCGGCGATCGCCTGGCCTACGTTGCGACGCAGACGTTTTTGCAATTTGTTGAGGTTGTACTGCTCTTTTTGACTAACGGTTTGTTTTTCTGACATTTAAATCGTGCTCGTTTTCAATTGGGGGCACTATGGGGGCATGACATATAGACCGCGAGTTTAACATTCAACAGGCGGTTTGGGTCATTATTCATTTCTTCCCTGTTTGCACCCGAGGCCTGAAGACCCGATGTGCATATCATGCCCCATCTGGTTTGCGATAAAAATGGGTTCGCGCCCGCAGACAACAACCAGCAGGCAAAAGTATGTCGCGTATGGTACGGATTACGCCGCCGAATGCCAGCGAGTTTTATGTATGAGCTCCAGGGATGGCCCAATGAGGAGCAAAAGCCGTCTTTTTACTTCGTTTGATGTTCTTCAGCCAGATCGAAACCAATCAGTGTCTGCTCGGTTTTTACGCCCGGCATCATCTGATGCAGCCCCTTGATCAACTCTTCACCGGCATCAAACAACGCCTGTAACGGCATGGCCGGCAGGCTCTCCAGAATAAACCACATCTTGTCGGCATCTGCGTTCAGCCGGGTTCTTACCCCTTGGCGCCAGTTCCAGCGACGGCAAGTTACGCCCAGATCGTCGCGCCAGACGACTTCTCCCGGTTCCGGTGATTCATGTGCCACTTCACCGTCTTTCACCGTATCAAACAGTTCGCTTCCATCGGCAACCACCAACCTGGGTTGCCCGACATAGGCTTCAATATTTTCCCCTCCGACGGGAATGGCATAGCGAATGCTGATGGCATTATAGAGGTCAACTACGGGGTCGATACTGGGTAGCGAGCCGTCTCGCATGACCCGTTTGCGCAATGCTTCTGCAGAGCAGGGGGTGCGTTTGGGTTTGGCGCCGAATCGGGTAAATACCTCTCCCCAGGCGGCAAGATGAGCCTCAGCCCAGGGGGCATCACCCGCAGAAATAGAATGACAAGCCTGTTCCAAAGCCTGGCCGGCAATCCTCGGGTTGATAATGGGTGCGGCTTCAACCGCAATGCTTAAGGCTCTGAAGCCGGGTGCCACGGAGGAGACTTTGGGATCGATTGACGGAAGAACTGAAAACATCTGATAATCCTATAATGACTAATTTATTTCATGGTAATGACTAATGACCAATAAAGTCAATATATCGACCGAGCACGGCGCGGACATTCAAACTGTCAATGAAGCGGTTTCAAGCACCATCAAACAGCACCGCAAAGACAAGAAATTGACGCTTGATGAGCTATCACGCAAGGCGGGCGTCAGCAAAGGGATGCTGGTGGAAATCGAGAAAGGAACCGCGAATCCGAGCATTGCCATATTGTGCAAAATAGCGGCGGCGCTGGGCCTGTCTGTCGCCGATATCGTTAATGTCACCGATGCGCCCTCCGCTTATCTTATCGATAAAAAAGATATACCTACATTGTGGACGGGTGACTCGGGCGGAACGGCCCGTTTGCTGGCGGGGACGCGTGGGCCGAATATGATTGAGCTGTGGCGCTGGGAGATGTTTCCTGATGAGCTGTTTGCCTCCTCGGGCCACCCTCAAGGTACCTTCGAGCTGTTGCATGTTGAGCAGGGCGTTCTCCACCTGAAGGTGGGGAGTACCGAGATGATTGTTCCTGAGGGTGCTTCTGCCGTCGCCAGCACCGATGTGCCGCATCATTATTCAAATCAGGGTGAGGGGAAATTGATCTTCACCATGACCGTGGCCGAACTTCACTCCTGACAGATTGCCGGTTTGCCGGGTGTTATCCCAAGAGCGCGTCCGTGTAAGGGGTCATATGGCAGGGGGGATTATGCGTAAATTCTTGCAGGCCGGGTTATTGCTTTGTTTTGCGTCGTTTGCGGCCCACGCCGCAGAGTGCTGCATTTTCTTGCAGCAACCGTCGTTGTTACAGGTAAAAACCCATCTCAGCGGTGACGCTAACTATAAGCGGCTGCTGCAGGACGCCGACAGCGCGATGCAAAAACCCTTGCTCAGCGTCACCGACAAAGGTTTGACTCCCCCCAGCGGCGACAAGCACGATTACCTGAGTCTCGGTGCCTACTGGTGGCCGGATGCCGGCAAAGCGAACGGGTTGCCCTGGGTGCGCCGCGATGGGCTTGTGAATCCGGCCAGTAAAAACGAGCAGAGTGATGGCGTGCGGCTGGCGGAGTTCACTCAGCGGGTACAGATTCTGACGTTGGCAGGTTATTTCTCCGGGCAACAACGCTATAGCGACAGGGCGATCGCGTTGATCCGCGCCTGGTTTATCAACCCGCAAACGCGGATGAACCCGAACCTCAACTACGCACAGGGTATTCCAGGGCGCGACAGCGGCCGCGGTAACGGAATTCTGGACGGGCGTTATTTCGCCACCCGGATTGTCGACAGCCTGCTGCTGTTGCGCCAGACGCCAGGCTGGACGCTGGACGATGAAAGTCGGACGCGGCAATGGTTTGGCCGCTACCTCGATTGGCTACTGCACAGCCCCGCCGGTAAACAGGAAGCCGCCGCGAAGAATAACCACGGCAGTTGGTACGCCGTTCAGGTGGCGGGGATTGCCGCCTGGCTCGGGCGTGATGACGTGGTGCGGGAGATGGCGGCGCTGACGCAGCATAAGCTTGATTTACAACTCGCCGTTAACGGTTCACAGCCGCAAGAATTGTTGCGCACCCGTTCGTTCCATTACAGCTATTTCAATCTGCAGGCGTTGGTGCTGATGGCCGGGGTGGCGCAGCGCCAGGGCATTGACTTGTGGCATTACCGCTCGACGCAAGGCAGTTCGTTGTTGGCGGCGTTGGATTTTATGGCACCTTACGCTGATGCAGGGCGGAAATGGCCCTATCCAAGACTTGATCGGGTTGGGGTGCGCATCGTGCCGCTGTTGATTCAGGCGGATAGCCTAATGAAAACAGATCGTTACCAGCCGGTGATCGAGAAGGTGCGGTTCGATGTTGCGCAATGGCAGGGAAAAGAAAACTATGTGCGCGGTGCGGTAAAAGAAGCGCAGCGGCAAAGCTGGCTGGAAGCAGGGCGCGAACCGATCGCGCCCTGAAGGGGAACTTACTCGGCGGACGATTGTTCCGTCTTGCCGGCCAACATACTGAGGAAGTCGTACTTCTCTTTCAGTTCTTTCTCGGCGGCCTGGTACAACGCGCTGGCGACCTCCGGTTGCTGCGAGTTCAGGCGGCGAAAGCGCTGCTCTTTCAGCAGGGTTTCGGTCAGATCGCTGTTTGGCGGTCGAGAGTCCAGCGCCAGCGCGGGTTTACCCTGGTCGGCGCGGCGGGGATCGAAACGGTACAGCGGCCAGAAACCGGTAGCGGTCAGCTGTTTCATCTGATCGTGGCTAAGCGCCAGATCGTAACCGTGCTCTTCGCAGGGGCTGTAGGCGATAATCAGTGACGGGCCCGGATAGGCCTCCGCTTCCTGAATGGCCTTCACCGTCTGGTTGAGCTGCGCACCCAGGGAGATCTGCGCCACATACACATGGCCATACATCATCATGCTGACACCCAGATCCTTGCGTGCCTTGCGTTTGCCGTGCTCGCCGAACTTGGTGACTGCCCCGAGCGGCGTGGCTTTCGACTGTTGGCCGCCGGTGTTGGAGTAACACTGGGTATCCAGCACCAGCACGTTGACGTTCTCGGTCAGGCTAAGGACGTGGTCCAATCCGCCAAAACCAATATCGTAGGCCCAGCCGTCGCCGCCAATCAGCCAGATGGATTTATCCACCAGATAATCGGCGTCGGTCGCCAACTGGCGGGCGTCGTTACCCTCGATTTGCGTCAACAAGCCGCGCAATTCAGCGATCTGTCGGCGGCGCGGTTCCGGTGCGACGTCGATCATCTGCAACGCGTTGACCAACGGCTCAGGCAGTTGCGGCGCCAGCGTATTCAGCAACCGCAGTACGCGGCTACGGTGCTGATCGACCGTCAACCTGAAGCCCAGGCCAAATTCGGCGTTATCTTCGAACAGCGAGTTGGCCCACGCCGGGCCGCGGCCTTCGGCGTTGGTGGTGTAAGGCGTGGTCGGCAGATTGCCGCCGTAGATGGATGAACAGCCGGTGGCGTTGGCAATCAGCAACCGGTCGCCATAGAGCTGGGTCAGCAGCTTGATGTAGGGTGTTTCGCCACAGCCGGAACAGGCGCCGGAGTATTCGAACAGCGGCGAGATCAACTGCGAAGTGCGGATGTCGATGCGTTCTATCTGCGCTGGGTCAATCTCCGGCAACTGCAGGAAGAAATCGTAATGCTGCTTTTCCACCTCAAGATTATCGAGGCGCGAAGCCATGTTGATCGCCTTGATGTCCGGGTTCTGGCGGTCTTTCGCCGGGCACACCTCTACGCACAGGTTACAGCCGGTACAATCTTCCGGCGCGACTTGCAGCACATACTTCTGCCCGCGCATGTCACGCGCTTTGACATCCAGCGACTGCAAGCTGGCGGGGGCGTGCTCCATCGCCTGCGGTTGCACCACTTTGGCGCGGATGGCAGAGTGCGGGCAAGCGGCGACGCAGTGGTTGCATTGGGTGCAGAGATCCGGCTGCCAGAGCGGGATCGTCTCGGCGATATTGCGTTTTTCCCATTGGGTGGTGCCGACCGGCCAGGTGCCGTCCGGCGGGAAGGCCGAGACCGGCAGCGCATCGCCCAGCCCGGCCAGCATCGCGGCGGTAACGGTTTTGACAAAATCGGGGGCGGCATCCGAGACTACCGGCGGGCGCAGCGGGCTGCCGGCGTTGACCGGTTGCAGCGGGATCTCAATCAGCGCATCCAGCGTGGCATCCAGTGCCTGCCAGTTGCGTTCGACGATCTCCTGGCCCTTGCTGCTGTAGCTGCGGGCGATAGCGTCCCGCAGTTGCTGCAGCGCCACGTCGCCAGGCAGAATTTGCGTCAGTTGGAAAAACGCCATCTGCATAACGGTATTGATGCGCGCGCCGAGTTGGCACTCGCGCGCCAGTTTTGCCGCGTTGATAATATAGAAACGCGCCTGGCGCTGTTGCAGCACCGCCTGAACCTCCTGCGGCAGCCGTGACCATGCCTCATCGGCCCCGTACGGCGTATTGAGCAGGAAGATGCCGCCGGGTTTCAGCCGTTCCGCCATCTGGTAGGTATCGATAAACTGCAGTTGATGGCAACCGACGAAGTCTGCGCGGCTGACCAAATAGGCCGAATTGATGGGCTGTTCGCTGACGCGCAGGTGAGAAACCGTCAGGCCGCCGGCCTTCTTCGAGTCGTAGACGAAATACCCTTGCGCGTACATCGGCGTGCTGTTGCCGATGATTTTGATATTGTTCTTGGTGGCGGATACGGAGCCGTCGCTGCCCAGACCGTAGAACAACGCTTCCAGCGAAGCGCGCGGCGGTAGGGTTTCTTCGCTGAGCGGCAGGGAAAGTCCGGTCACATCGTCGAAAATGCCGACGGTGAAGCGCGGGCGCGGCCTGGCAAGTTGCAGTTCGTTGAATACCGCCAACGCACAGTCCGGCCCAAACTCCTTCGAGGACAAGCCGTAACGGCCACCGATCACCATTGGCATGTCCGCGCGTTCACCACGGCTGAAGGCCTCGGCCAGTGCGGTCATCACATCCAGATACAGCGGTTCCGCCAGCGCGCCCGGCTCTTTGGTGCGGTCCAGTACGGCGATTTTCCGGGCACTTTCCGGCAGCACGCTGAGCAGATGCCGAGCGGAGAAGGGCCTGAACAGCCGTACTTTCAGCACGCCGACCTTTTCACCGCGCGTTAACAGGGCGTCAATCGCTTCTTCGCAGGTGCCGATAGCGGAACCCATCAGGATCACTACGCGTTCGGCCTGCGGGTGGCCGTAATATTCAAAGGGTTGATATGCCCGCCCGGTGACCTGCGCGAATTTGTCCATCGCATCAATCACATGCTGGCAGGCGCTGTCGTACCAGGGATTAGTGGCTTCACGCGACTGGAAATAAGTATCCGGGTTAGCGGAAGTACCGCGCACCACCGGGTGGTCCGGTGACAAGGCACGGCTGCGGTGGGCGTCAATCGCTTCCTGCGGCAGCATCTGGCGCAGGGTATCGTCGCTTAACGGCACGATTTTGTTGATTTCGTGCGAGGTGCGGAAACCATCGAAAAAATGAATAAACGGCAGGCGGCTGTTGAGGGACGCCGTTTGGGATATCAACGCAAAGTCTTGCGCTTCCTGGACGCTACTGGCGCACAGCATGGCGCAGCCGGTCTGGCGTATGGCCATTACGTCGGAATGGTCGCCGAAGATCGACAGCGCATGGGTCGCCACGGTACGCGCGGCGACGTGCAACACAAACGGCGTCAGTTCACCGGCCAGCTTGTACAGCGTCGGGATCATCAGCAGCAGGCCCTGCGATGAGGTGAATGAGGTCGACAACGCGCCGGTTTGCAGCGCACCGTGCACGGTGGCGATGGCCCCGCCTTCGGACTGCATTTCCATCACGCGCGGCACGTCTCCCCAGATGTTTGGGCGGCCGTCGCCGGACCAGGCATCCGCCTGTTCCGCCATGGTTGAACTGGGGGTGATCGGGTAGATGGCAATCACTTCGCTGGTGCGATAGGCGACGGAAGCGACTGCATTATTACCATCTGTAGTAATCATCGACTTTACCTTTCATTGCTCAAAAAGCTGCAAAAGTTGCCTCTCGCAGTAATTAACAAAGTCTAGCAGAGGGATATATTGGCCCTTTATCGCGTTTGTGTGGCGGGCGAAAAAACAACAGAGCGCACGCACGAGGTAATATTTTCGGTAAAAATTGTTTTCAAACGGAGAATTAGCCGGGTGGTTTAACGACAATTTATTCGCGACGCGCCATACTGGTGAACGTGTTCACTTACAGAAGAAAAAACGATGAGCGGATTTATCTATTTGACCATGGCGATTGTTGCGGAAGTGATCGCCACCACCATGTTGAAAGCCTCTGAAGGCTTTACCCGACTGTGGCCCTCGCTGGTGGTTGTCGTGGGCTACGCCGTGGCGTTCTGGGGGTTGTCAATGGTGGTGAAAACCATGCCGCTGGGGATAGTCTATGCTATCTGGTCGGGCATGGGCATTGTTCTGGTGTCGATAGCGGCCGTATTCGTCTATCAGCAAAAGCTGGATCTGCCTGCGGTGATCGGCATGGTATTAATTATTGCCGGCGTCCTGGTGATTAATTTACTGTCGAAAACGGCGGCGCATTGATTGTTATTTTAATGTAAAAATAGCCAGCGTGACATTCAGTGACGCTGGCTGAATCATTCAGGAACAAATAACGAAAAATAAGGGGCTGTTGTACCCAGCCAATTTCAAATTAAGGCCAACGCAGTTAAAGCACGAATGTCGCGGATGTATTAACCCGTAGCAGAGGCCGGTAATATCTCCCGCTCCGGTAGCTAAAAATTCGCAGCAGCCCAAGATCCCCACCTCCGCCTTGCTCGCCAGCAAGATTTTAAACTTTGGTTGTCACTGCGCCTCGCCACCGCGACGCCGTTGCCTGCAAACCCGTAGTACGTCACCGACCCTCGGTGCCGGCATGGCATCGGAGCTAAAGAAATTCCGTAACGATAATAATGGCGATTTTGTTCAAATAAACGCCAAATAATTGCAGGAATATATTTCCATAATTAATTTATCAGGCTAAATTAAACAGGTTTGCATCAAAGATAACTGAACGTGTCCGCATTTAAAGTGACGCGGGTTATCAGCAATGGCGATTTTACACAGCGCAGTTCCGGGTTCAGGAGTGAAATAATGCAAAAATCAACGTGGCTGCTTGCCGGCGCCGTACTGCTTTTGGCCGCATGTAGCAGCAAGAGTGAAGAACCAGTTCAGCAGGGCAACAGCGCAAGAATCAATACGTTACAGACCAGCGCCAACTGCGCCAGCGTTGGCGGCATCACTACCGTGGCTCATAATTTAAACGGTGAAGCGGTAAGAATGTGCCAGATGCCGAACGGTAAGCAGTGTGAGGAGTGGACCCTGGGTAAAGGGGCTTGCTCGACCGCCGGTTAACAAGAAAGAACACCAGGCCGATCACACAGCCTGGTGAACAGGGATCACTGCACCCAGTCTCGCAGGGTATATACCAGGACATGGTCGCCGCCGCTCAGCGTTAACTGCTGAGCGTTGAGGCTGATTTTTGCCCCTTTTTCCAGCACTGCGCTGAGAGTCTGATCCCACTGATTGCGTTGCGCATCGGTGCACAGCATCCGCGTTGAGGCCAGGTTTTTCACCGTCAGCACGCCGTTTTGCAACTGACCGCTGCCAAAGAAGTGGTTACACATCGCGCCGGAAACATGCATTTTTTCACCGAACTCAATGCTCGGGGCGTTACCGGGCTGCGGCTTCACCGCAACGCCGTCCACGCTTTGCAGCACGAAATTGTGATGTAACAGGTCGTCTTCCGTGACCGTTTTACCGCTCTGGCTCATTCCACACCCCGTTAATAACAGCGCTGCTAACGCCATCGGCAGGCACTTTTTCATGCGTTTCCCTCACTAAAAAATCAGGCGTTAAGCTGATTAGGGCAATTTTCACCGCGATCCAACTGATTGACGTTTTTCAGCGTGGTTTCCGAGATGCTGGTCAGCGCCTCTTCTGTCAGGAAAGCCTGGTGACCGGTGAACAACACATTGTGGCAGGCTGACAGGCGACGGAATACGTCATCTTGAATCACGTCATTGGATTTGTCTTCGAAGAACAAGTCGCGTTCATTTTCATATACGTCCATCCCCAGCGCGCCGATTTTCTGTTGCTTCAGCGCGTCAATTGCCGCCGAGGAGTCAATCAGGCCGCCACGGCTGGTGTTGATGATCATGACACCGTCCTTCATCATCGCAAAAGCGTCGGTATTCAGCAGGTGATGGTTTTCCGGCGTCAGCGGGCAGTGCAGGGTGATCACGTCCGATTGCGCGTACAGCGTTTTCAGATCGACATATTCTGCGCCCAACTCCAGCGCTTGCTCGCTTGGATAGGGATCGTAAGCCAACAGTTTCATGCCGAACCCTTTCAGGATACGCATGGCTGCCACGCCAATTTTACCGGTGCCGATCACCCCAGCGGTGCGATTATGCATGTTGAAGCCGATCAGCCCCTCGAGCGAGAAGTTGGCGTCGCGGGTACGTTGGTAGGCGCGGTGAATGCGTCGGTTAAGACACATCATCATCCCCACGGCGTGCTCCGCCACCGCCTCCGGAGAATAAGCCGGTACGCGGACCACTTTGATGCCCAATTCTTTGGCGGCGTCCAGGTCCACATTGTTGAAACCGGCGCAACGCAGGGCCAGGATTTCAACCCCCAGCGCCGCCAGCTCTTCAAGCACTTCACGGCTGCCGTCGTCATTGACGAAAATGCACACCGCTTTGCAACCGGCGGCAGTTTTGGCGGTTTTCTTGCTGAGCAGGAAGTCGAAGAACTCCAGTTCATAACCAAACTGTTGATTCACCAGTTCGAGATATTTACGGTCGTACTGTTTGGTGCTGTATATCGCCAATTTCATCGTGGTTTCTCCCGCGTGATTTTGTGACGAATTTAACAGATTTTAGTAAATTCTACAATTGGTTAGCTTATGTTCGGTATGGGTAAAACGCTTTGTTGGGGGCAGGATTAAGAGTAGCGGAAGGGCGCGGGGGGCGAGGTAAAAAAATCCCCACGGGGGGTGGGGAATGGCTTCTCAAGTACAGTAAGCTCGCGGCTGACTTTTGTTAGAATGCTTGCAAGACTATTAATGAACAACCGCAACTACAATAACAAAAGTCTGAAACATATATTATTCACATTATGAATATGTAACTAAAGTCTACAAGGGTAGCATCGATGACTGGAAAACCGCCTGAACAGGCGTTACCGGTGCTATCGACTTCACCCTATGTTAAATTCGTGCCATCATTATTGCCAATTCAGGCATAGACTTACCCTTAAACGGCGTTCGGTTTGGGGGGATAATGCCTAACTCAGGAATGAAGCAATCATTTAATGACTAAGCGATTGAAAGTATTCATAGGGATTGTGACAGGTATTATGATCCTGCTGCTGGCGCTGTGGCAAACCCTGCCGCGCTGGCTGCCGCGCGTGCTTGCTCATTGGCTGCCGCTGGGCAGTCAGTTGGTTTTGCAGGGTAAACCGCGGTGGCAGCAGGGTGCTTTGCAACTGGATGGCGCCCGGTTTACCGCACAGGATTGTTTGCTGGCCGCCGTCGGGCCGACCCGGTTGACTTATCGGCAGGGGCGCTGGCAACTGATCGGCGACAAACTCAGCATTGATAGCGCCTGTTTATCAAAGTTGCCTGCCGGCGACGCCAACAGCGCTCCTCTGGCGCTTGATAAGTTGCAAAAACAGCTGCCGTTGCTGGATGTCACCATCAATGATTTCACGGTAATCCCGTGGCAACACTACGCCGGAAAGCTGCAATTGCAAGCTTCTGCTGGCGGCCAGCACCTGCTGTACCAGGGGAAGAACCTCAGCGTCGAAGCCGTGCTGGATAAACATCAGCAGTTGACGCTGAACAGCATGACACTTACCCCGCCCAACAGCCCGCAACCCCTGCATTTGACCGGCAAGATTGCCATTCCGCTGGATTTGGACAGCCTGCCTGCGCAGGGCGCGTTGCAGGGCGAGATGCAAACCGGTTATCTCGAAAAGCCGTTGCTGCTCGATATGCGTTGGCAACAGCAGCAAGGCGTGTTGACGCTGACGGAAAAGGGCGACGATAAGCCGCTGGTGACGTTACCCTGGGAAATCACCCCGCAGCAGGTCAGCATCAATCAAGGCGAGTGGCGTTGGCCCTACAGCCAGCAGCCGCTTAACGGCGGGCTGAATGTGGCGTTGCACGACTGGAGCAAGGGGCTTGATGAAACCCAAATCAGCGCTCGTTTGAATGTGATTACCGCCGGCCACAATGGTAAAGGCAATGCGGTGTTGACGCTGGGGCCGGGCAAGGTCGGATTGATCGACAGCGATCTGCGTTTCCAACTGACCGGCCAGGCGAATCTGGCCGATTTTTCCATGACCGCCTCTATTCCCGGCATTCTCAGTGGCACTATCCTTAATCCCACTCTGGTTTTGCAGCCAGGGTCGTTGCTACGCCTGTGGGGCAACGCCTCGCCGGAAATGAAACTGGAAGAGGCGCGCCTGCCGCTGGCCGGCGTCAAGGTTACCGCCGGCGGCATTACCGGCCGCCTGCAGGCCATCATCAACGCCAGCGACAGCTACTGGGGCCGCTTTAAACTGCATCTGGACGGTAAAGCGCAGGATTTTTGGCCGGACCACGGCAATTGGCAATGGCGCTATTGGGGGAAGGGACAGTTACCGCCGTTGCAGGCGGCCTGGGACGTTGCCGGCAGCGGCAGTTGGCAGGACACGACGATTGTTCTCGATCGTCTTTCCACCGGTTTTGACAAGCTGAAGTACGGCCTGGTGACGGTGGATGGGCCGCGTCTCAGCCTTGGCCAGCCACTGCGCTGGCAGCGTGGCGAGCAGAACCCGGCGTTCAATGCCGATATACAACTGGTGGCCGGCAAGGTCAGTTTCACGGACGGTGGTCACTTACCCGCGCCGGTGCTGGCGTTGCAGCTTAAAGGTACGACGCCGGACAGCTTCCAGTGGCAGGGCAAATTGCAGGCGGAACAGATTGGGCCCATCGCCTTGCATGGCCGTTGGGACGGCGAGCGGCTGCGCGGCGAAGGCTGGTGGCCGAAACAATCGCTGAAAGTATTCCAGCCGTTGATCTCGCCGGATCTCAATATCAAACTGCGCGACGGCGAGTTTTATGCTCAGTCGGCCTTTTCCGCCGCCCGCGTACAGGGCTTTGAAGCCGGTGGCCACTGGGTCGTGAACAATGGCGGCATGTGGCTGAAAGACGGTGAGATGAGCGGTCTGGATTTTGTCATGTCCTACCGATTGAAAAATCATTTGTGGCAGTTGGGCGCCAAAGGGCCGGTGACGCTGCGTATCAAGTCATTCAGCAATCTGTTCGAAATGCAGAATATCACGGCCGATCTTCAGGGCTTTTATCCCTACAGCGAGCCGGCGCCGTTAACGTTGAGCAATGTCGGCCTGGATGTGCTGAACGGGCATATCAGCCTGTCGGCGTTGCGGATGCCGCAACATGATGCTGCGGTGCTGAAGCTGGATAAAGTGGATCTGAGCGCGCTGTTTACCGCCTTGAAACCAAAACAGCTTGCCATGTCCGGCAAGGTCGACGGTGAGCTGCCTCTGTACCTCAATCACCCCAAATGGCTGGTGCGCAATGGGTGGATCGCCAATGCCGGCATGCTGACGCTGCGGCTGGACAAAGACATGGCTGATGCTATCGGCAGCAATAATCTGGCGACCGGGGCGGCGATAGACTGGCTGCGCTACATGGAGATCAACCGTTCGCGGGCCAGTGTCGATCTCGACAATTTGGGCGAACTGACGCTAAAAGCGCACATTGACGGGCTTAACCCGCAAAAAAGTGCCAAACGTGAGGTTATCCTGAACTATACCCATCAGGAAAACGTGTTTCAGCTATGGCGCAGTCTGCGCTTTGGCGACAATTTACAGGAGTGGCTAGAGCAGGCCCTCTCAAAACCCGGGGAACAACCATGAAAATCATCAGCGGGCCCTTGCTGGTCGCCGTATTGGGCACTTCTTTGCTGAGCGGCTGCGTGCCGCGCATTGAGGTCGCGACGCCCAAAGACCCGATTACCATCAATATGAACGTGAAGATCGAACATGAAATACACATCAAGGTGGATAAGGACGTCGATAATCTGCTGAAAACCCAAAGCGGTCTGTTCTAGGAGCCAAACCAAAAATGAAAAAACGTTATTTAGGCTTGGTGGGGGTCGCTTGGTTATTCAGCAGTATGGCGATGGCGCTGACGTTGGACGAAGCCAAACAGCAGGGCCGGGTGGGCGAGACGCTCAGCGGCTATATTGCCCCGGTCAAGCAGGACGCCGAAACCCTGGCGCTGGTGAAAAATATTAACGCCGGACGTACCGAAAAATATCAGGAAGTGGCGGACGGCAACCATATCGCCATCGATGAAGTGGCGCGCATGGCCGGGCAGAAGCTGGTGACGCGTGCGCCCGCGGGAGAGTACGTACGTGGCATTAACGGTCAGTGGTTGAAGAAATAAAAAAGCGCGTCGTTTGGCGCGCAGCGGCAATACAAATCTGGAATTTTTATGAGGGCAGTGCAGGTCTGAAAGGTATTAACGCAGATCGGTAGGGTTCGGCAGGGGCACATTGCCCCTGCGAAAAGCATCAGGCGGCGACAACTTGCGCCAGCACGGCTTTGGCATCGGCCTGCGCTTTGGTTGCAACGTCCGGGCCATAGGCGATGCCTTCGGCGAAGACGAACTCAACGTCGGTAATGCCGATGAAGCCCAGGAACAGACGCAGGTAAGGTTCAACCAGATCGGTTGGCGTGCCTTTATGAATGCCGCCGCGGCTGGTCAGGATGATGGCGCGTTTGCCTTTCACCAGACCTTCCGGGCCGTTTTCGGTGTAACGGAAGGTCACGCCGGCACGGGCAATCAGGTCGAAATAGTTTTTCAGCTGAGTCGGGATGTTGAAGTTATACATCGGCGCCGCCATAACGATGGTGTCATTGGCCTGCAGCTCGGCAATCAGTTCGTCCGACAGCGCCAGCGCTTCTTGCTGACGTGGGGTCAGTGGCGTATCGGAAGGACGCAGTGCGCCAACCAGCTCGCCGTCGAGCACCGGGATTGGCTGTGCGGCCAGATCGCGAACGGTAATGGTGTCGTTGCCGTGGGTGTTGGCCCACTGTTCCACGAAGAAATCGGCCAGTTGGTTGGACTGAGAATAACCCGCCAGGATGCTTGATTTGAGAACCAATACTTTGCTCATCGGTAATTCCTTACGTTATGACAGTGACATCAGGACAACGCGTCCCTTGCATGCAGTACACTCTATTCACATTCTTCCAACAGTGATAGCGCAATATTTCGAGATCTTTGTTCGATTTTATTGAATGACCCAATGCCGCTTAAGCAGATGGATTATGGGGAAAAAGCGGCTTGTGATATTCTGAGCGGCTAAAGCTGAAAATGTGCTTACACATCATTAAACCGTTGCTAAACCTTGATACGGCAGCGATGAGACAAGGAATACCGAACGTGAAATCTCCGCTCGCGGCATCCTCTGCCCAACTGGGCGAACTGATGCTCCGTGATCAACAACGCCTGCAACGTCGGTTGCAGGGCGCACGAAAAATCAAAAATCCCGATGCTCAGCAGGCGACCGTCGCTGAAGTAGAAAGTGACATTGCGGCTGCATTGCAGAAAGTGCAGGCGCGCGCCGCCTCTTGCCCGAAAATCACCTATCCGGAAAACCTGCCGGTCAGCCAGAAAAAGCAGGATATCCTGAACGCGATCCGTGACCATCAGGTAGTGATTGTCGCCGGGGAAACCGGTTCGGGGAAAACCACCCAGTTGCCGAAGATCTGCCTGGAACTGGGGCGTGGGGTGAAGGGGCTGATCGGCCATACCCAGCCACGGCGCCTGGCGGCGCGCACCGTAGCAAACCGCATTGCCGATGAGCTGGAAACGCCGCTCGGCGGCAGCGTCGGTTATAAGGTGCGCTTTAACGATCAGGTCGGGGAAAATACGCTGGTCAAGCTGATGACCGACGGTATTTTGCTGGCGGAAATCCAGCAGGACAGGCTGCTGATGCAGTACGACACGTTGATTATCGATGAAGCGCACGAACGCAGCCTGAACATCGACTTTATCCTCGGTTATCTGCGCGAACTGTTGCCGAAGCGCCCGGATCTGAAAGTCATCATTACCTCGGCAACCATCGATCCGCAGCGTTTTTCGCGCCATTTCAATCACGCGCCGATTATCGAAGTTTCCGGCCGCACTTATCCGGTCGAGGTGCGTTATCGCCCGGTGGTGGACGACGCCGAGGATACCGATCGCGATCAACTGCAGGCGATTTTCGACGCGGTGGATGAACTTGGTCGCGAAGGGCCCGGGGATATCCTGATCTTTATGAGCGGCGAGCGTGAAATTCGCGATACCGCCGATGCGTTGAACCGTCTTGATTTACCGCATACCGAAGTATTGCCGCTGTATGCGCGGTTATCGAACAGCGAACAAAACCGGGTGTTCCAGTCGCATCATGGCCGCCGCATTGTGTTGGCGACCAACGTGGCGGAAACCTCGCTGACGGTGCCGGGCATCAAGTATGTCATCGATCCGGGCACCGCACGCATCAGCCGCTACAGTTTCCGCACCAAGGTCCAACGCCTGCCGATCGAGCCGGTGTCGCAGGCTTCCGCCAACCAGCGTAAGGGCCGCTGTGGCCGCGTGTCGGACGGTATCTGTATCCGCCTGTACTCCGAACAGGATTTCCTGTCGCGGCCGGAGTTTACCGATCCGGAAATCCTGCGCACCAACCTGGCGTCGGTTATCTTGCAGATGACGTCGCTCGGGCTGGGGGATATCGCCGCATTCCCGTTTGTCGAAGCGCCGGACAAGCGCAATATTCTGGATGGCGTGCGCCTTTTGGAGGAGTTGGGAGCGATTAAAACGGCTGAAAACGGCCATTATCAGCTCACCCCGCAGGGCCGCCAACTGGCGCAGTTGCCTATCGATCCGCGCCTGGCGCGCATGGTGCTGGAAGCGCAAAAGAGCGGCAGCGTGCGTGAGGTGATGATCATCACTGCCGCGCTGTCGATCCAGGATCCGCGCGAGCGGCCGATGGACAAGCAGCAGGCGTCGGACGAGAAACACCGTCGCTTCGCCGATAAAGACTCGGACTTCCTGGCCTACGTTAACCTGTGGGACTACCTGAAAGAGCAGCAAAAAGAGCACTCCTCCGGCCAGTTCCGCCGGCTGTGCCGCAATGATTTCCTTAACTACCTGCGGGTGCGTGAATGGCAGGATATCTACACCCAACTGCGCCAGGTGGTGAAAGAGCTGGGGCTGCCGGTTAACAGCGAGCCTTCCGATTACCGCAGCGTGCATACCGCGTTGCTCACCGGGTTGCTGTCGCACATTGGCCAGAAGGATGCCGACAAGCAAGAGTTCACCGGGGCCCGCAACGCCCGTTTCTCGATCTTCCCAGGCTCCGGTCTGTTCAAGAAGCCGCCGAAATGGACGATGGTAGCAGAACTGGTGGAAACCAGCCGCCTGTGGGGCCGCATCGCCGCGCGCATCGAGCCTGAGTGGATTGAACCGCTGGCCCAGCATCTGGTGAAGCACAGTTACAGCGAGCCTCACTGGTCCAAATCCCAGGGCGCGGTGATGGCCAGCGAAAAAGTGACGCTGTTTGGGCTGCCGATTGTCGCCGCGCGGCCGGTCAATTACAGCACTATTGATCCGCTGCTGTGCCGTGAGCTGTTTATCCGTCATGCACTGGTGGAAGGCGACTGGCAGACGCGGCATGCATTCTTCAGCGCCAACCTGAAGCTGCGCGCCGAGGTGGAAGAGCTGGAACATAAATCGCGCCGCCGTGACATTCTGGTGGATGACGAGACTTTGTTCAGTTTCTACGACCAGCGCATTCCGAGCGATGTGGTGTCCGGGCGTCATTTTGACAACTGGTGGAAAACCGCCGGTAAACAAAAGCCGGACCTGCTCAGTTTTGAAAAAGAGATGCTGATCAAGGACGGCGCCAACAAGGTTAGCGCGCTGGACTACCCGAATGCCTGGCACCAGGGCAATCTCAAACTGCGCCTGACTTACCAGTTTGAACCTGGCACCGATGCCGATGGCGTCACGGTCCATATTCCTCTGCCTATTCTCAACCAGATTGAAGATCAGGGTTTCGAATGGCAGATCCCGGGGATTCGCCGTGAGTTGGTGATTGCGCTGATCAAGTCGCTACCGAAGCCGGTTCGCCGAAATTTTGTGCCGGCGCCGAACTACGCCGAGGCGTTCCTCGGGCGGGTGACCGCGCTGGAGCTGCCGCTGCTGGATGCGCTGGAGCGTGAATTGCGGCGCATGACTGGCGTGACGGTGTCACGAGACGACTGGCACTGGGATCAGGTGCCCGATCATCTTAAAATGACGTTCCGCGTGGTGGGTGAAAATCACAAAACCTTGCTCGAAGGCAAAGATCTGACGGCGCTGAAGCTGCAATTGAAGGACAAAGTGCAGGAGACGCTGTCGGCGGTGGCGGATGATGGGCTGGAACAAAGCAATTTGCATATCTGGAGCTTCGGCAAACTGCCCGAGTTTTATGAGCAGAAACGCGGCGGCTACTCGATGAAAGCCTACCCGGCGCTGGTGGATGAAAAAGACAGCGTGGCGATCCGCCTGTTCGACAGCGAGCAAGAGCAGCAACAGGCGATGTGGCAGGGTACGCGCCGCCTGTTGTTGCTGAATATCCCATCGCCAATCAAGTATCTGCATGAAAAACTGCCCAACAAAGCCAAGCTGGGGCTGTATTTTAACCCTTATGGCAAGGTGTTGGATCTGATCGACGATTGCATCTCGTGCGGTATCGACAAGCTGATCGCCGAACATGGCGGGCCGGTATGGCAGGAAGATAACTTCGCACGCTTGCAAGAGTTGGTGCGAGGCGAGCTGAATGAAACCGTGGTGGGGGTAGCCAAGCAGGTCGAGCAGATCCTGACCACGGTATTCAACATCAACAAGCGGCTGAAGGGCCGGGTGGACATGTCGTTGGCGCTGGCGCTCTCGGATATCAAAACCCAGCTTGGTGGCCTGATTTATCGCGGGTTCGTCACCAACAACGGCTGGAAGCGCCTGCCGGATACGCTGCGTTATTTGCAGGCGATTGAACGCCGGCTGGAGAAGCTGGCGATCGATCCGCACCGCGATCGCGCGCAGATGCTGCGGGTGGATCAGGTGCAGCAGGCGTGGCAACAGTGGCTGAACAAGCTGCCGCCGAAACGTCGGCAGGATGACGAGGTGAAAGAAGTGCGCTGGATGATCGAAGAGCTGCGCGTCAGCCTGTTCGCCCAGCAACTCGGCACGCCTTATCCGATTTCGGACAAACGTATCTTGCAGACTATCGAGCAGCTTTCGGCCTGACTAAGCGAGGGGTTCAGCATGCTGAACCCCCGTCGTTATTTTCCTGCAGCCAGCGCGTCCAGCGCATCGCGTATGCCGGTCACTGCCAACGCGCGGTTATCGGCGCGGTAACGGTCTTTGGCTGCCGGCGCGGAGCTTTGAATGGCGATCAACGACCAACCGTCGTTGGTTTTCAGCAGCAGGGGCGAACCGCTGTCTCCAGGAAGGGTATCGCACTGGTGCGATAGCACCCCCTGTTGCGCCCAACCCGTCACTTTACAGTTCTGGTGGCTGTAGAGATCGTCCAGATGATCTCCCGGGTAACCCGCTTGGGTAATCAGTCGTTTGGTCTGTTTCATCGCCAGAGTTAGCGCTTTGCTGTCGCCTTGCCACAGGGGCAGAGGTTTAATCGGCAGCGGTTTTTTATCCTTCAGGCGGATCAGCGCGAAGTCATAGGCTGCGGCAGCCGGCGGCACAATCCATCCCTCGCCGTCAGGCTTGAGCTTTTTCCCCAACTTGCGGTCGACCAGCGTTTCGATATTGTCGGTCTGGTATTTCCAGCTCTTATTGCCGGCAACAAAACGCAGGGCGATGGCCTTATCCAATTGGCCTGGCGGCGCCAGTACGCAATGGCCGGCGGTAAGCGCCAGATGGGGGGAAATCAGTGTGGCGGTGCACAAGTTGCCGCTGGCGGTTTCCACCTGGCCAATTGCCTGCCAGGGCCACCCCTCGGTTTCTGTGACTTTTATCCGATCATCCTTACCGAAAAATAAGCGGGTTTGCTCAGCCATCGACGCGTCGGATGGGCTGTCGGCCCGGGCTGAGAGGGAGAATGCGAGCGGGAATGAGCACAGCAACAGCAAAACGGTTATGCGCATAGATCTCTTGCCTGGCAAATACGAATCATCCATAAACACACGGAATGCTAACTATAGACTGATTTAGCTATTGTGTGGATGGGCAGTGATTGATTTTTCGATAATTTATAACCGGAGGACATCTGCGGCTACAAATAAAAGAAGGTGGCGACCAACCCGCACAGGATCAGGGCGACCAGAATGATTTCAAATAAGTAGCGGCGCAGCATTGATGAGAACCCCCGATGAAAAAACACCCGGCGAACCGGGTGTTGGACAAATCAATTCTGGACTGGTGAGGGGAGCCTCACATCAGATTGCTGTTACGCAGCTTTTTTATGGCTGGTTTTTTTGTGGTGTTTTTTTGCTGCCTGAGCTTTCTGAGCCGGGGCTTTTTTAGCGGTGGCTTTGTGATGCTTTTTAGCCGACTGCGCTTTTTGAACTGCCGCTTTCTTCGCGTGATGTTTTTTCACGTGAGTGGTTTTAGCCGGTGCAGCAGTAGTAGTGGTGGTCGCCGTCGCCGCAGGTGCGGTAGTGGTGGTGGCAGCGTCAGCAGCGAAGGCAACAGAAGACAGACCCATTGCAGCGGCAACAACCAGAGCTAATACTTTTTTCATAAAAGAATCCTCAAATTACTCGTCATGTATCAAGCCCACTGCGGGGCCGGTGTTAAGATAGTAGGCAAATGGCGGAATGCTTTCCGTGAGTGATTGGTTTCGGCGTGTAACCTAATGTACAAGCCGCGGGAGGTAGACTGAAGCGGTGTGCCATAACGCAAAAAGGAACGGCAAATGAAAGATATCGCGATTCGTCGCGGGCTTACAGAGCAGGGCGAAGTACCTATAGCCTATGAGGATTGGGGCAATATCGCACATCCACCGTTGCTGTTGATTATGGGCATTGGCGCGCAGATGCTGCTGTGGCCGGACGATTTCTGTCGCGAGTTGGTGGACAAAGGCTTTCGGGTGATCCGCTTCGATAACCGCGATGTCGGCCTGTCCGGCAAGACGCAGGGCAAGAGGTTGCAACCCTTGTGGCTATTGATATTGCGCGCTCAACTGGGCTGGCAAACCCAGGTGCCGTATACGTTGGAGGACATGGCGCAAGACGCGGTGCATTTGCTGGATCACCTGCAAATAGCGCAGGCTCACGTGCTGGGCGCCTCAATGGGCGGCATGATTGCTCAGGTGCTGGCGGCGGAATACCCGCAGCGGGTAAAGTCGCTGACCATCTTGTTTTCCAGCACCAACCAACCGTTATTGCCGCCGCCGGCGCCTTCATTACTGAAACTGTTGCTGCGGCGCCCGCCGGCAAATGCGACGCCGCAGCAGCGATGCCAGTCTTTGAAAGACGGATTGCGCGCGTTGGGTAGCCCGGCTTATCCGCTCGAGGAGGTGGAACTGGATATGCTGGTCAGGCGCTTATTAAAGCGGGGGATGGATGCCGAAGGCCTGCAACGGCAGTTGTCGGCGTTACTCGGCAGTGGTGACTTGCGTCGTTACAGCCACCGGATCACGGCACCGACGCTGGTGATCCACGGCAGTGCCGATCGTCTGGTGCGCAAAGCCGGTGGCGTTGCCGTCGCCAGAGCGATAGCCCATTCGCAACTGCAGGTCATCCCGAAGATGGGCCACGATCTGCCGCCTCAATTGCGGCCGCAATTGATAGAGATGATCAGCGCACATGCCGCGCGGTAGCCTGGCCGGCAGAAATGCGCTGGCCAGCAGGCGTTTTTTAGTTACAACATACATATAGCGTGCCGCCAACCGCCACTCTGTGGCCAAGGTGTCGTAAGCGAGGAGAGTGCTCTATGGGAGGGCGTAGGCGAGGCAGGAGGGAAAAGGCACGGTTTTACCCGTGCCTGGGGGCATTACAGATAGCGGTTTTCCAGGTGTTGACGGAAATAGCGCGGGTTGAGCGTTTCACCGGTAGCCTTGGTGATCAGCTCATCAGTAGAGAAACGGCTACCGTGACGCCAGATATTCTGTTTCAGCCATTGGAATAACGGGGTCAGGTTACCTTCGGCGATGTCGCTGGTCAGCGAAGGCAGCGCTTCACGGACACTGTGGAACAGTTGCGCAGCGTACATCGCGCCCAACGTATAAGTCGGGAAGTAACCGAAAGCGCCGTCGGTCCAATGAATATCCTGCATGCAGCCATTGCGGTAGTTACCGACCGTATCCAGGCCAAGGTAATCGCGCATTTTTTCGTTCCACAGCGCCGGGATGTCTTCCACTTCAATAGCGCCTTCGACCAGGGCTTTCTCGATTTCATAACGCAGAATCACATGCGCCGGGTAACTCACTTCGTCCGCATCCACGCGGATCAGGCCAGGTTTAACGCGTTGATTCAGGCGGATGAAGTTACTTTCTTCCAGCGCCGGTTGCTCACCGAACTGCTTGATAATCAACGGGCGCAGAATTTTCAGGAAATCGCTGCCACGCGCCAACTGCATTTCAAACAGCAGGCTTTGCGATTCGTGGATCGCGGTAGAACGCGCCTGAGCTACCGGTTGGCCCAGCCAATCACGCGGCAGGTTCTGCTCGTAACGTGCATGTCCTGTTTCGTGGATAATGCCGAGCAATGCGGTATGGAATTCTTTCTCATTGTAGCGGGTGGTGATACGAACATCTTCCGGCACACCGCCGCAGAAGGGGTGAGCGCTGACGTCCACGCGGCCACCGTCGAAGTTGAAACCGAGCAGTTTCATCACGCTCAGGCCCAGTTGACGCTGGGTATCGACCTTGAACGGTCCCTCGGGAATGAGGCAAGGCTCTTGGGCCTGTCTGGCCACCACTTTTTGCAGGAGATCGGGCAGCCAGGTTTTGAGATCGCCAAAAATACGGTCAATATCGCTGCTGCGCATGCCTGGCTCATACAGGTTGAGCAGGGCATCATAGCGGCTTGAACCTGCAGCTTCAGCACGGATCTGCGCTTCCTGACGGGTCAGTTTGACCACTTCACGCAGGTTCTCCGAAAACCCTTCCCAATCGTTGGCGGGGCGCTGGGAGCGCCAGGCGTGTTCACAACGCGCACCAGCCAGCGATTTAGCCTCAACCAGCGACTCCGGCACCAGTACGGCGTTGTCATATTGGCGGCGCATTTCCAGCAAATTGGCCTGGTCAAAACCATCCAGCGTTTCCTGCTGCGCGCGTTCAAAGAGGCGACCGGTATTTTCCGCCGTCAAAATCTGGTGTTGCAGCACGCTCAGTTCGGCCAGTGCTTCCGAGCGCGCTTTGTTTCCGCCCGGCGGCATCATGGTCTGCATATCCCAGCCGGCAATGGCGGACAGGTGGCCGAATCGCGATAGTCGGGTGAAAATGGCGCGCAGTTCGCGGTAGGCGGATGAAGGCGAATGTGCAGATGTCATTGTTTGGCTCCCTATTATTGTGAGCCGGATAACCTGATCGTTCAGACTGTAGCGCTGACGGGGTTACACCGGGTCTGCTTTTAAATTGAAAGTGGGCTTCACTGGCCAGCAGAAGCGGAAGCTGGCGCCGCCGAGTGAGCTGGCGTCTACGTAAACCTGGCCCTGATAGGCGACGGCGATAGAGTGAACAATCGCCAGGCCCAGCCCGCAACCGCCGGTGGCGCGATCGCGGCTGGGATCGAGGCGCACGAAGGGTTCGAACACGCGTTCGCGTTCTTCAGGTGGAATGCCTGGCCCGTCGTCTTCTACCTGCAGGCAGGCTGCGTCGCCGTCAAACCACAGGCCGATGCGCAGGCGTTGTTCGCTGTAGCGCAAGGCATTGTTCACCAGATTATCCAGTACCCGCTCCATCAGCCGTAAATCGACGCCGCCAAAATCGCCGGCATGCGGAATATCCAGCTGGATCTCGCGCTCCGGGTGAATCAGGCGCATATCCTCTACTTTGTCTTCCAGCCAGTTGGGCAGGTCGAGCGGTTCTATGTTCAGCGCCACCTGTGGACGATCCAGCCGCGCGTAGGTCAGCAGCTCGTCTATCAGCGATTCCAACTGACCGATATCGCGGTTGAGCGCCTGTTGTTCGCTATCTGAAAGGTTATCGCTCATCGCTAACCGGTAGCGCAGCCGCACCAGAGGGGTACGTAATTCATGGGCGATACCGTCAATCAACTGTTTTTTACTGGCAATCAGCGTATTGACGTTGTCTGCCATCTGGTTGAAAGCCACCCCGAGCCGATTCAGGCTCGAGGTCGGGTCAAAATGGGTGCGCTCATCCAGATGGCCTGCGCCGAGTCGTTGGGCGGCGTTCTCCAGTTTGAGCAAATCTTGCCAGTGCGGACGCATCCATAAAAATACCGGCAACGCCAGCGACATGCCGATAAACACCAGCAGCGCCAGATCCAGCAGCCGCATCTGATGCAGGTAGAACAGGTACGGAATGGGGCCGACCACCAACACGTAATGGCTGCGCGGGATGCGTTGCATAAAGGTGTATTGATCGTCGAGAGCGATGATTTCACCGAGGCGCAGACGTTTTTTCAGATCTTCACTCAGATCCTGTTTGCCGAGCGGTTCGATATGCAGCTTAAACGACAGGTTCAAGTCCAGCGTCGCGATGGTCTTATTCCAGTCTTTCAATGGAATTTCCCGCAGTTCGCTGCGCATCAGGTACAGCGAGCTTTTCATCAGGTCGTCCATTGACTGGCGACCGGCGCGTTCGGCTGTGACCTTGTACACCAGGCCCACCAACATCGCCATCACCAGAAAGCAGACGAACAGCAGCAGGAAGAACTGCACGAAAAGCTTTCTCATTGCTGTACGAACTCCCAGGCATTTGGTGCGAACAGATAACCTTTATTGCGCACGGTTTTGACGCGAAAAGGCTCCAGCGCATTGTCGTACAGCTTGCGGCGCAGACGGGAAATCGCTACGTCGATGCTTCGATCAAGGCCGTCGTAGCTCACGCCGCGCAAATTCTGCAACAGTGCCTCGCGGTCCATGATCTGCCCGGCGTGGGTGGCCAGTTCCCACAGCAGATCGAAATCCGAGGTGGAAAGGGTGATCACTTCTTCACCCAGCGTCACCTGGCGGTTAACCGGATCGATGCACAACAACCCGAAGTGCAGCGCATTGTGCTGGGTGATCGGTTGCGTTGACTCTTCCTTGGGGTGATTGCCATGCTGGCGCAGGTGTAAACGCAGCCGTGCCAGCAAAACCGCCGGCGGCGTGGTTTTCAGAATGTAATCGTTGGCACCCATTTCCAATGAAAGGATATGGTTCATATCGCTGTCGAGCGAAGTGAGCAGCACGATCGGCCCGGGGAAGGTCGGACGCAAATCGCGGCACAGCGTCATGCCGTCTTTCCCGGGCAGCATAATGTCGAGCAGCACCAGGTCCGGCAGTTCTTGCTCTATGCGCGCTTGCGCACTGTCGCCACGCGGCTCAATCAACACTTCTATATCGTGCTTGCCCAAATAGGCGGCAATCAACTTGCCGACTTCAGGATCGTCTTCCACAAAAACAATTTTATGCATATTCAGCGGTTTTATAAGAATAACGGAGTTCAGCATAACGCGGGGGTCAGCGATACGCCATGCACATCTTTGCCTAGCGCAGAGGTCGTCCTCCGTCCACACCATGGGTGCGGCCGGTGACATAACGGCTGTCCAGCAAATAATTGACCAGGTTGACCACTTCGCTTTCGCCAGGGGCGATTTTCATCAGCGACTTTGCCAGAGCCTGCTGACGATAAGGCTCATCATCGCCCGGATTGAAAATAATCAACGCCGGTGCGATGGCGTTGACCTTGACCTCCGGCGCCAGTTTACGGGCGAAAGAGCGTGTCATGTTGTCCAGCGCGGCTTTACTGGCAGCATAA
Organism: Serratia sp. 22264; assembly: GCF_052045345.1. Taxonomy (NCBI): domain Bacteria; kingdom Pseudomonadati; phylum Pseudomonadota; class Gammaproteobacteria; order Enterobacterales; family Yersiniaceae; genus Serratia; species Serratia sp. 22264. The sequence goes on along the minus strand of NZ_JBQEOY010000001.1, from coordinate 1,541,759 downwards.
GCGATATGCTTGTCGCTGCCTTTCTCCACCACATAATCGGTCAGGTGGATAATATCTGCGCCTGCCTGCCCTTGGCCAAGCAGACAGGACTCCAGCAACTGATTGAGCAGGTAAGGGGTATAAACGTGGATTTGCAGCATCGCTGCCATAACCTGCTCCGGTGGCACCTCCGCAGATTCGGCCAACCAAGCGCTGGCGTTGTGGATCACTGCGCGCAATTTCGGTGCGACCTGTCGCACCCGCTCGGCAAAGCGGTAAATACCGTCGTGAGTCGAGAAATCGCCCTGAATGCACGTTGCTCCCAGTCTTTTCAGCTCGTTCAGTGCCGGGTAATCACTGCGATAGGCAATGATCACGGGGATGTCACGCTGCAAGAATGACCTGGCCAACGCCAGCCCAATCCGGCGTGCGCCGCCGGTGATCAGCACCGGTGCGGAGTTGTGATGTTCCATTGATTAAAGCTCCTGGACAGACTGGCAAACAATAGGGGAATTATGCCATTATACGTCGGAAATTCGTTAAAGCTTCGCATCGATTATCCATTTCAGGATGTAATACACTGGCAATGAGAGGGAGGAAGGGATGAACAGCAGTCACCTTGCATCCGTCGCGCGCAGTGAGAAAATCTGTTTTGATTACATGGATTTTCTGTCCGCATCGTGCAAGAAGCACTGGCGCTTTGTTGATGCAATCTATGGTGTGATGCCATTTTTCGGCATGGTATTGAAATCTCAGGCTTGCGCCTCGCAAACGCGAAAAGAGCAGTTGAAGGAACTGGCGCTGCAGGTGGTATCCACCCAGGTCAGCGACGAAACCAATATCGTGCGTCTGATCGATCTGGCGCAGCAGCAGGGGCTGGCAGTGTTCGACATTAAACTGCCGTATGCGTTGGACCAACAGCAGTTGGCGGCCATTCAGCAAGAGTGCGTTGAGGGGATTATCATCTCTCAGGTAGGGGAACGCATGACCATTACCTTGCGCGCATCTTAAGGTATTGACCGGGTGATTTCACCCGGCCGTCCTTCACTACTGCAGCATAAACCAACCCGCCGGCACCGTAGCCACCAGCAACAGCAAGATGCTGCTTTTCTCCAGCTGATTCAGCAATTTGACATTCTCGTGCCCGCGTCGAGCATAGATAAACACCAGCAACCCCGGCGCATACAGCAACACCGACATCAACAGATGCATCAACCCTGATGCGTACAGCAGCCAAATACCGTACAGGCAGGCACCGGTGGCGGCGAACATCAGCCGTTTGTCCTGGCGGCGCAGCGCGACCTTGAACAGGAAGGCACCGACCAGGAAGTAAGGCACCAGAATCATTTCCGAGGCGATAGTCAGCAACGAGTTATAGTTGCTGCCGGTCAGCCAGATCACCACCAGCGCGAATTGTACCGCGATATTGGTCAGCCATAGCGAAGCCGAAGGCGCATGATTCTTGTTCTGCTTGCGGAATATTTTAGGAAAAGCGCCGTGCTGGGCGGCCAGCAGCGGCACTTCAGCGGCCATAATCGTCCAGCTCAAATAAGCGCCGCATACGGACACGATCAGGCCGGCGGCGATAATCACATCCCCCCAGGGGCCAATCAGATCGACCATCAGCACTGCCATCGAGGGGTTACGCATCCCGGCCACTTCACTGCGCGGCACCACCCCCAGCGACAGCAGCGTCACCATCAGGTAAACCGCCAGCGCGGAGAGCACCGCCAACATGGTTGCGCGGCCCACATCTTTTTTATTGCGTGCTCGCGCGGAAACCACCACCGCGCCTTCCACGCCGATAAACACCCACAGAGTAATCAGCATGGTGTTTTTTACCTGTTCCCACACCGGTTTGCCGAGCGCGACGCCGTGGAAATCCAGGGTAAATACGTCCATTTTGAACGCGATAGCCGCCAAGACGGCAAACAGGCCAAGCGGCAAAAGCTTGGCCAATGTTGCCGCCAGGTTGATACTGGCCGCGGTTTGCACCCCACGCAGCACCAGCGCATGCACGATCCACAGCAGCAACGATTCCGCCAATAGCGCCTGCCAGGTATTGCCGTCACCCAAAATGACATCGCCGCCGCGATCGGTAAACAAGCTCAGTGCGGCAAACACGATTACCAGATAGGAGACGTTGGCGATCACCGCACATAGCCAATATCCCCATGCGGAGCAGAAGCCCACCAGCTCGCCAAAGCCTTCTTTCGCATAGGTGAAAATCCCGCCGTCCAGATCGGGTCGCAGGCGGGTGAGCAACAGCATGGCAAAAGCCAGAAACAGGATGCCGACGCCGGTGATCGCCCAACCCAGCAGCAGTGCGGCCGGGCTGGCGACTTGCGCCATGTTTTGCGGCAGGCTGAAAACCCCGGCGCCCAGCATGGAACTGAGCACCAATGCGGTTAACGCGGTAAGACCTAGTTTTTTTTCCAATGACGGATCCTGAGCGCAGAATAAACAACTGTTAGGTAACTGATTGGCAGTAACAACGTAATGACAATTACTGAACAAATAGATAATAGCCCTAAAAACAGGCGCAAATTCTACGGATGGATCGTTGCCGATGCAATGATTGAATATGCGGAATTTACAAAAAATTATTCAACCGGCGCGGGGGGCTAATCGGCAAAAAAACGGGCAGCCCAATGGCTGCCCGAGAGTAAACCGCGAAGTGAAACTTATTTGAACAGATCGGCGCTCACGGTCAGGTTGCCGCCACTCTTGTTCTGCCACTGACGAGTCACGTGGTAGAACTTGGCACCTTTCGCAGCGGCACGCTTCGCCACTTCGGTGGAAATATCCGTCATGCTGTTGAAGTGACCGGTGAAGGTCACGGAATCAAACGGCACCATCTGCGCGGCGGTGACGTTGTTCACTTCCTGGATTTTGGTGCCGTTCGGCAGCGTGACGGTATAGCGTTGGCCGGTAGAAGACTGGGTTTCGAAGAAACGGCCTACGTCACGGCTTGGCGAACCTGAAGAAGCCACGCCCGGGATTTCAACTTGGGCGGCGGCAGCGCCACCGGCGGCCAATGCAGCTTTGCCGGCTTCAGAGTCGGCAGGAATGGCATCCGGGCTCTGGACCACGCGCTTAGGCGCATCGGCTTTATAGATGTAGGCGGTGATGAACTGGTTACCACCCTGGTTAGCATCAACCTGACGGACAATAAAGAATGAGGCAGCGCCTTTCTTTTTCGCTTCTTTGGTGATGGCGTCGTTGATGTCCGGCTGGCTGCGGTAGAAACCGCTGACGGTTACCGTATCGTAAGGCTCAAGCAGGTACGCCTGTTCTTTCGGTAATTCGGTCACGCCGTTAATGACGCGGTACTTCGGCTCTTTGCTCACTTCTGCCGCGTCTTTATGATAAAGATCTGCGGTGACGCGCCAGTTGCCGCCATTGTTGCTGTTATTGCTGTCCTGGATGTAGAAGGAATCTGCGCCCAGTTTGTCTGCACGGCGGGATACGGCCTCAACGGCTTCATTGATGGCATTAAAGCGGCCGGTAATAGTGATGCGATCAAACGGCTTCAGCGCCGCTGCTTTTTCAGGAGTTAACTCAAGTGCCGCATGAGCAGACAGCGCAGTGAGTGATAACAAGGCTGATGCGATGATCGTGTTCTTCAGCTTCATAAAAAATCCTTTCGCCAAGCGCATTAACGTTTATAACGTGCTGAACTGTTTATGGGTAATTCAGCCGCCGATTATTACATGTAATCTCGACAAGTGTCTCAGCATTTTATGTCATCGCATGAGACAAATCCCATGAAGGATTGTTTACGCCATTTGCTGCGTAATCGCCATAAGTTTCAATAATAAAGCCTTTGATGACATAAGTGTTAATTATTCACAATTTTATAACTTTCATTCATTCTGGCCGCGTGGGGCGGATATCTTCAGGTAAGCGTTCGTCACGAATCTGCAGCAAAAACGGCGGTGCGCACGGCTTTTTAACTTAAAATTGCGATTTGTCATGTCGTTGTCTGAATTTTTATGTAAAAACAGGCGTGAATGCGTAAGCAATTATGGATCATCGATCATATTTTCAGTAGGTTATAGATGGTGCCTTAATTCGATGCCGACAAGTCACTCTGTGGCTTTCAAATTGCAGCCAATAACGCACAGTCTTGAAAGACGACGGGGCGAGATGTCAGCCGGCGCTACTGCTATGGGTAGGAAGATAATAAACATCATCAAAGACAGGTGAGAAGGGAACATTATGCGTATTGGTGTACCAAGAGAACGGTTGGCCAATGAAGCCCGGGTTGCAGCAACGCCGAAAACGGTGGAACAACTGCTGAAGCTGGGCTTTACCGTCGCTGTCGAAAGCGACGCGGGTAAACTGGCAAGCTTTGACAATGCGGCTTATGAAACCGCAGGAGCGACGATTACCGATACTGCCGACGTTTGGCAATCGGATCTGATTTTGAAAGTTAACGCGCCACAAGAGGACGAGATCGCGTTAATGCGTGAGGGCAGTACGTTGGTCAGTTTTATCTGGCCGGCGCAAAACCCGGAGCTTATCGAAAAACTGGCTGCGCGCAACGTCACCGCGATAGCGATGGATTCGGTGCCGCGTATTTCCCGCGCGCAGTCGATGGATGCGCTCAGCTCGATGGCCAATATCGCCGGTTACCGCGCGATTGTTGAAGCGGCACATGAGTTTGGCCGTTTCTTCACCGGCCAGATCACCGCAGCCGGCAAGGTTCCACCGGCGAAAGTGATGATCATCGGTGCTGGCGTCGCGGGTTTGGCGGCGATTGGCGCGGCAGGTAGCTTGGGGGCGATCGTACGTGCCTTCGACACCCGCCCGGAAGTAAAAGAGCAAGTGCAGAGCATGGGCGCAGAGTTCCTCGAGTTGGACTTTGAGGAAGAGGCGGGCAGCGGCGACGGTTACGCCAAAGTGATGTCGGAAGCCTTTATCAAGGCTGAGATGGCGTTGTTTGCCGCCCAGGCGGCAGAGGTCGACATTATTGTCACCACCGCGCTGATACCGGGTAAACCTGCGCCAAAGCTTATCACTAAAGAGATGGTGGCTTCGATGAAGCCGGGCAGCGTGATCGTCGATCTGGCGGCGCAAAACGGCGGCAACTGCGAGTTGACCGTGGCCGACCGCGTGACCGTCACTGACAATGGCGTAAAAATCATTGGCTATACCGATCTGCCAAGCCGCTTGCCGACCCAGTCTTCACAGCTTTACGGCACTAACCTGGTTAATTTGCTGAAATTGCTGACGAAAGAGAAAAACGGCGAAATCGATATCGATTTCGAGGACACCGTGATCCGCGGCGTCACCGTGGTGCGCAGCGGCGAGGTGACCTGGCCTGCTCCGCCAATCCAGGTTTCCGCACAGCCGAAGCAGGCGCAAGCGGCGGCACCGATCGCTAAACCGGCGGCGAAACCGATTTCACCTTGGCTGAAATACGGGCTGATCGCGCTGGCGATTATTCTGTTCGGCTGGTTGGCTAACGCCGCGCCAAAAGAGTTCCTGTCTCACTTTACCGTGTTTGCGCTGGCCTGCGTGGTGGGTTACTACGTGGTTTGGAACGTCAGCCATGCATTGCATACCCCGTTGATGTCGGTCACTAATGCGATCTCAGGGATTATCGTGGTCGGTGCGTTATTGCAAATTGGTCACGGCGGCTGGGTGAGTTTCCTCTCCTTCATCGCCGTGCTGATTGCCAGCATCAATATTTTTGGTGGATTCACCGTCACTCAGCGCATGCTGAAGATGTTCCGCAAGAACTAAGGGGTAGCACATGTCTGGAGGATTAGTTACAGCTGCATACATTGTTGCCGCTATTTTGTTTATTTGCAGCCTGGCCGGTCTGTCGCGCCATGAAACGTCGAAGCAGGGCAACCTGTTTGGCATCGCCGGGATGGCAATTGCGTTGATTGCCACCATCCTCGGGCCGGATTCCGGCAACGTGGGTTGGATCATCATTGCGATGATTATCGGTGGTTCCATCGGCGTCTATCTGGCGAAAAAAGTCGAAATGACCGAAATGCCGGAGTTGGTGGCGGTGTTGCACAGTTTCGTTGGCCTGGCGGCGGTATTGGTGGGCCTGAACAGCTACCTGGATCACGGCGCGCCGATGGAGCCGGTGATGGAGAATATCCATCTGACCGAAGTGTTCCTCGGCATCTTTATCGGTGCGGTCACCTTCACCGGTTCGATTGTCGCTTTCGGTAAACTGCGTGGCATCATCTCATCCAAACCGCTGGCATTGCCGAATCGCCACAAGATGAACCTGGCGGCGCTGGTAATCTCCTTCCTGCTGTTGGTCGTTTTCGTTCGTACTGACAGCGTGGGCTGGCAGGCGGTGGCGTTGGTGCTGATGACCGCGATTGCGCTGGCCTTCGGTTGGCATCTGGTTGCCTCTATCGGCGGTGCCGACATGCCGGTAGTCGTGTCGATGCTCAACTCCTATTCGGGCTGGGCCGCCGCCGCTGCGGGCTTTATGTTGAGCAACGATCTGCTGATCGTTACCGGCGCGTTGGTGGGTTCCTCGGGCGCCATCCTGTCTTACATTATGTGTAAGGCGATGAACCGTTCGTTTATCAGCGTGATCGCCGGCGGTTTCGGTACCGATGGCTCCTCGACCGGCAATGCGGAAGAAATGGGCGAATATCGTGAAACCACGGCGGAAGAGGTGGCCGAGCAACTGAAGAATTCCACTTCGGTGATCATCACCCCAGGCTATGGCATGGCGGTCGCGCAGGCACAATATCCGGTGGCGGAAATCACCGAAAAACTGCGCGCGCGCGGCATCAAAGTGCGTTTCGGCATTCACCCGGTTGCCGGGCGTTTACCGGGCCACATGAACGTGCTGCTGGCGGAAGCCAGGGTGCCGTACGACGTGGTGCTGGAGATGGACGAAATCAACGAAGACTTCCCGGATACCGATACCGTGCTGGTGATCGGCGCCAACGACACGGTGAACCCGGCCGCGCTGGAGGATCCGCGCAGCCCGATCGCCGGCATGCCGGTGCTGGAAGTGTGGAAAGCGCAAAACGTGATTGCTTTTAAACGTTCGATGAACACCGGTTACGCCGGCGTGCAGAACCCGCTGTTCTTCAAAGAGAACACCCAGATGCTGTTTGGCGATGCCAAAGAGAGTGTGGAAGCGATACTGAGAGCGTTGCAGGCTTAACCGCAGCCAATAAAAAACACGGGCCTTAATTGGCCCGTGTTTTTTTATGCCCGAAAATCAGTCCTCGTCGTCGTGTTCATCGTCTTCATCGACTTCGATGGGGCAGTTGAAGTTTTCCGGCTTAATCACCAGAAGATCACATTTCAGATGGTCGATCACATGTTCTGCCGTGTTGCCGATAAACGCCGCCGAAATACCGGTGCGGCCTAATGTCCCCAATACAACCACGCCCGCCTGCAAGTGTTCGGCCAAATCCGGGATCACCTCTTCCGGCAGGCCTTTTTCAACGTGGGTGAACTCTTCGTTAATACAGAACTTCTGCCTTAATGCCTTCATGGCGATCAGATGCTGCCCGCGAATGGCGTCGTTATAGACGCTGGGATCAAAATCAGGCAGTTCAATGGCGATATTGATAGGGGTAACAGGGTAGGCTCCGACCAGATGCACTTCCGTCTGGTTGACGTTTTGCGCCAGTTCGACGGTTTCCTGCACCAGCTTGATGTTCAGCGGATCGTGATAGGGTTCTTCGCTGGCCAGATTGACGGCGACCACCGCCTTGCCGCCTTCCGGCCAGGGTTGATCTTTGACCATCCACACCGGGCACGGACATTTGCGTAACAGATGCCAGTCGGTCGGGGTGAAAATAACCGATTCCAGCCGGTCGTGCTGATGTGCCATTTTCAGCAGCAAATCATGCTTGGCGGAGATCACTTCCTGAATGATTGCCTCAAAAGGGCGGTTATGCCAGACCACTTTGATTTCAATAGGAACGCCTTCGTCGAGGTAAAAACGGCATTGCTCGTTAATCCACGCGGCGCGTTGGCTGATAACGCCTTGCCGCATCGCCGTCCGTTCGTCGGGGGAGAGCAGGGTCGTCATCTCGTAAGAGAAGTCATAGATAGGAAGAAAGGCTTTGATACGCCCGCCGTTCCGTTTTATCAGGTAAACCGCCCGACGCAGCGCCGGTTGATCGTCCTGATTGGGGTCAATAGCCACCAGAAGATTCTGATACTTCGCCATAGGGCCTCCTTACAGCTGAAAATCAACAGTCTGTTAATTTACAGAGTAACCCAACATTGAAAATCAGAACAGCGGCAGAGATGAGTCGGGTCAATAATTCTGCGGAATTATTGACCCGGCATGGGATCAGGCGTTTACGGTCACGTTGATGCGAGGCGTGCCGGCCAACACCGACAGGGCGTCGACGTTTTCGATGGTGATGTATTTGCCTTTGACGCTGAGGATTTCGCTTTTCTGGAAGCGGCCCAGCAGGCGGCTGATGGTCTCAACGGTCAGACCAAGATAGTTGCCGATGTCGCCACGGGTCATGGTCAGGCGGAACTCACGTGGTGAGAAGCCCCGTTCCGCAAAGCGGCGCGACAGGTTGTAGACGAACGCCGCCAGGCGCTCTTCGGCATTTTTCTTCGACAGCAGCAGAATCATATCCTGATCGCCTTTAATCTCGCCGCTCATCAACCGCATAATTTGCTGGCGCAGATTAGGCATTTTACCGGAAAGGTCGTCCAGGGTTTCAAACGGGATCTCGCAGACCATTGCGGTTTCCAGAGCCTGAGCGAAGCTTGGATGCTTCAGGCCGCCAATGGCGTCAAAACCGACCAGATCGCCTGCCAGATGGAAGCCGGTGATTTGTTCGTCACCCTGTTCGGTAATGGTGTAGCTCTTGATGGTCCCGGAGCGGATAGCGTATAAGGATTTCAGTTCATCGCCGGCCTTAAACAGGGTCTGCCCCTTCTGGATAGGCTTTTTCCTTTCGATAATGTTGTCGAGCTGGTCCAGCTCATGAGCATTAAGAGTAAAAGGAATGCACAGCTGGCTGATGCTGCAGTCCTGACAATGGATCGCACAACCACCAGACTGGATACGACGAATCACGCGTTTTTCCGGGATCATAGATTACGCTCATTCAATAATTGATATGCGTCAATTTTAACATCTTTTGCCGCAGGTGATAAGAGTAGCATTAACATGAACAGGGGCATTGTGTGCGAATTTTGTTCTGTTATGCCGCTGATTATCCTGTAGCTGACTGAATATTTTTGATTTTCTCATAACTTATGCAAATGCTTTGCCCGCGCGACAGCCGTCTGTAACCCCGGATCAGGCAAGTTTTTTAGGGTAAGCACTATTTCACTATCGGTGTTTGCCATCCTGAGGTGCGCATTTATGGCCGGAACCTGGTGATATTGCCTGACGCGTTCCGGCCGACCCCTTTTCCGCACCAGCGCAGAAGCGCGCCGACGTGGCTGGCGACGCGAATTAAAGCAGATCGTTCTGCAAATAGCCTTCGTGTTTCAACAGCCACTGTTTACGTTGCACACCCCCGGCATAACCGGTCAACGCTCCTTGCGAGCCAATCACCCGATGACAAGGTACCACGATGCTGATCGGATTGGAGCCATTGGCCATACCGACCGCGCGGGAGGCGGTCGGGCGCCCGATGCGTTTCGCCAATTCGCCATAGGTAATGATCTCGCCGCAGGGTATCCGGCGCAGTTGCTGCCAGACGGTACGCTGGAACTCCGTGCCCGCGGTCATGACTGGCAGGCTGTCAATCACCGCCAGCTCACCGGCAAAATAGCGTTGCATGATGTCGGTCAGACCGCCGGGGTTAGCTTTTTCCTGCAATTGGAAACGGTCGGCGCGGTAATGGGTATTCAGCAGTTTCATCAGACGCACTTCGTGCTCGGTCCAGTCGATAGCGCGCAAGCGGTCCTGTTCGTCGGCAATCAGCACCAGTTCGCCAACGGGGGTCGCCATACGATCAATAAAAAAGGTCTGCATTTTGATTACTCCTCTCGTTTGATGGGGAGATTATTGCACGAAATGCGGCGGTGCGATGGCGGATTTCGGACATGAAGATGGAGGGGGCTGAAACTTTGCTAATCGCAAGAGTAGAAGGTGTCGGATAGAGACATGCCATTAATGAATATGCATATTCATAAGTTAATTTTATGTTTTTTTTGGTGATTTTTAATGGTTTTTCATTGTCAGCACACTGTTATTGCAAGGTTGGTTATAGTTGATGACGACTCCTTGTATCTTGTGGTTATTATTTTCACCATCAATGGTTGTGACTGAAATTAATTCAGATGATATTTTATTTAGCGGCGTGACGATAGGGGTAAAATAATTTTAGGTGATTACCTTATAGAAAATTGAAACGTGAATACCGGCGTTTTTGTGTATTTAATAAATAGAGTTGACTATTCTTGTTACGAAGTTATTGATGTTACTTAATTTATTTTTATTGTTTTATTTTGTTGTTATCAAGTAGTGGCAACGCCAGTATCATGGGTGGGATGGATATCACCAATCCCTATCATGGGAAATGTAAAATATATGTAATTAACAAAAAATTAAGTGGGATGCATTGATTTAAAACAAGATGGCCAATTAAAAAATCGTCATATATAAAAACGTTTTAAGGCATGCCATTATTCTATTCGTTGATTGACTTGAATAATGGTGAAGAGGATGAATTAATGCCATAATCTGGATTATAGTGAAGATTAATTAATGTTTTTGTGGTGGGTGGTGAGGGTTGCAGGTATAGTGCGCAATGTTCGCATATGGCCCGCCCTGGAGCCGTGTGCGATGGCATGTTTACCGCAGATTTAGTACCTATGAGCGATCGTTTCAGGCGCATAAAAATGCTGCGGCGGCGATGATGGAAAAAAACATCGCCGCCGCATCTTCAAGAATGTGATGCGCCTGACAGGTCGCTGGGCTTCATTGTTTTGTCATGTAACTGACATGTTAGGGCCATGGCGCTGCCATAGGTTTGCAGCGGCAAAGCCAGGAGATAACGTGATGTTCAGCTTGGATTCTCTGTTGCAAGATGCATTTCCACACCGCAATACCCCTGCCTGGCAGCGCAGCCTGCTGAGAACCTTACTCTTCGAAAAAGAGCTCAAACAGTTTGCCGCCGATTACCCGCACCTGAAGGGGCTGGATTTGATCGAGCAAGTGGTGGACTATTTCAACCTCAGCTGTGAACTGGTCGACGGTGACCTGGAAAACATTCCAAGCCAGGGGCCGGTGGTGCTGGTGGCAAACCACCCAATCGGATCCCTGGACGGGCTGGTGCTGCTGCGTGCAGTCGCGGCGGTGCGGCCGGATGTGAAAGTGGTTGCCAGCCAACTGCTGACCTATATCGAACCGCTGCGCAGCCTGTTCGTGCCGGTGGACAACGTAGGCTATAAAACCAGCCGCAAGCAAATTGAAGGCATGCAGGCGCAACTCGATAAACAGGGCGCGCTGATCCTGTTCCCCGCCGGTGAAGTGTCGCGCATGAGCCCGAAAGGCATTCGCGACGGCCACTGGCATACCGGCTTCTTGCGCCTGGCGGCCAAGGCGCGGGCGCCGATTGTGCCGATCCACATCAGTGCGCGTAACAGCAACCTGTTTTACTTCACCTCGCTGGTTTATCGCCCGTTATCCACCTTGTTGCTGGTACGTGAAATGTTCCAGCAGCAGGGCGGCCATATCAAAATCCGCGTTGGCGGCCGCATTTCGTTTGCCAATTGGCACGACGGCCACACCAACGCCAAAGATTTGGCCGAGCGCTTCCGTCGTCACGTTTATCGTCTGGGCCAGGGCAAGGAAGGGCTGTTCGCCAGCGAATCGGCTATCGCCCTGCCTGAGGATCGGCTGGAGCTGAAGAAGGCGCTGGCAAATTGCGAACAACTGGGCGTAACGCCGGACGGCAAAATCATTTACCTGTATCGCCGCCAGGATGAGGCTCGTACGCCTATCCTGCGTGAACTAGGTCGCCTGCGCGAGATTGCTTTCCGCGCGGTGGGCGAAGGTTCCGGCCGTCGGCGCGATCTGGACAGCTATGACGACGACTATTATCACCTGGTGCTGTGGGATGCGGACGAGCTGGAAATTGTCGGTGCCTACCGTTTTATTCCTACCGCCGAGCAGTTGGAGCGCAAGGGCCTGGAAAGTATCTACAGCAACAGCCTGTTCCACTTTGGCCGCGAGATGGCGCCGATCCTGGCGCAGGCCCTCGAGCTGGACCGCAGCTTTATCCAACCGGCCTATTGGGGCAAGCGTGGGCTGGATTACCTGTGGTTGGGCATTGGTGCCTATCTGGCCAAATATCCGCAGCTCCGCTATCTGTTTGGTCCGGTCTCCATCTCCGGCAAGATGCCGGGAGAGGCACATGATCTGTTGATTGCTTTCTATCGGCTGTATTTCTCACGGGGGAGCGCGCGGGCGCAGTCGCGTCAACCTTACCCGGTTTCGTCGCCGCAGGTCCTGGCACAGTTTGTCGGCGATAATTATCAAGAAGATCTGGTGCGGCTGAAAAGCTTGCTGAGCAATATCGGTTGCTCGATCCCCACCTTGTATAAACAGTATACCGAGCTGTGCGAGCCGGACGGGGTACAGTTTATTGATTTTGGCACCGATCCTGCGTTCAGTAACTGTATCGACGGGCTGGTGCTGGTCGACCTCACCCGGATTAAAGCGTCGCGCTACCAACGCTATATTGCGGTTCATCAGCCGCAGGAGGCTTGCGTAGAGTGATCGACCACGTGTTCATCTAAGCTTCGGTTTGGGGCCGGCGGTGGGGGATAGCCTGTCCTGGCGCAGTGTACGGCGGCATATTAATACCGCAGGGGGTTGATAGGAGCAGTAACGGCATGCCGGCAATCAGCCCCGCTGGGCATCTGTGTCAGTAGCTTAAAATGCGGCATCGGCGGTGATGGAAAAACCGGCGCCGCCATTTCTTCAATAATTTGCTATACCTGATAGGCGAGGGATTTCATTTTTTTGTCATGTAACTGACATGTTAGGGTCATGGCGCTGGCATAAGTTTGCAGCGACTAAGCCAGGAGATAACGCGATGTTCAGCTTGGATTCTCTGTTGCAAGATGCATTTCCACACCGCAATACCCCTGCCTGGCAGCGTAGCCTGCTCAGAACTTTACTCTTCGAAAAAGAATTCAAACAGTTTGCCGCCGATTATCCGCACCTGAAGGGCCTGGATTTGATCGAGCAAGTGGTCGATTACTTCAACCTCAGCTGTGAGCTGGTGGATGGCGATCTGGAAAATATTCCAAGCCAGGGGCCGGTGGTGCTGGTCGCGAATCATCCCATCGGCTCGCTGGACGGTCTGGTGTTGCTGCGTGCGGTCGCGGCGGTGCGACCGGATGTGAAGGTGGTCGCCAGCCAACTGCTGACCTATATCGAACCGCTGCGCAGCCTGTTCGTGCCGGTGGACAACGTGGGTTATAAAACCAGCCGCAAGCAAATTGAAGGCATGCAGGCGCAACTGGACAAACAGGGTGCGCTGATCTTGTTCCCTGCCGGCGAAGTGTCGCGCATGAGTCCGAAAGGCATTCGCGACGGCCACTGGCATACCGGCTTCTTGCGCCTGGCGGCCAAGGCGCGGGCGCCGATTGTGCCGATCCACATCAGCGCGCGTAACAGCAACCTGTTTTACTTCACCTCGCTGGTCTACCGCCCGTTATCCACCTTGTTGCTGGTGCGTGAAATGTTCCAGCAGCAGGGCGGCCGTATCAAAATCCGCGTTGGCGGCCGCATTCCGTTCGCCAACTGGCACGATGGCCACACCAGCGCCAAAGATTTGGCCGAACGCTTTCGTCGTCACGTTTATCGTTTGGGCCAGGGCAAGGAAGGGCTGTTCGCCAGCGAATCGGCCATCGCCCTGCCTGAAGATCGGCTTGAGCTGAAGAAGGCGTTGGCAAATTGCGAACAACTGGGCGTAACGCCGGACGGCAAAATCATTTACCTGTATCGCCGCCAGGATGAGGCTCGTACGCCTATCCTGCGTGAACTAGGTCGCCTGCGCGAGATCGCTTTCCGTGCGGTGGGCGAAGGTTCCGGCCGTCGGCGCGATCTGGACAGCTACGACGACGACTATTATCACCTGGTGTTATGGGATGCGGACGAACTGGAAATTGTCGGCGCCTACCGTTTTATTCCCACCGCCGAGCAGTTGGAGCGCAAGGGCCTGGAAAGTATCTACAGCAACAGCCTGTTCCATTATGACCGCGATATGGCACCGATCCTGGCGCAGGGCATCGAACTGGGCCGCAGCTTTATCCAACCGGCCTACTGGGGCAAACGTGGGCTGGATTACCTGTGGCTGGGCATTGGCGCCTACCTGGCAAAATACCCGCAGTATCGCTATCTGTTTGGTCCGGTCTCCATATCCGGCGGCATGCCGGTGGCGGCGCGTGACCTGTTGATCGCTTTCTACCGGCTGTATTTCTCTCCGGGAAGCGCGTTGGCGCAGTCACGCCAGCCTTATCCGGCTTCGCTGCCGCAGGTCTTGGCGCAATTTGCCGGCGATAATTATCAAGAAGATCTGGTGCGGCTGAAAAGCCTGCTGAGCAACATCGGCTGCTCGATCCCGACCTTGTATAAACAATATACCGAGCTGTGTGAGCCGGGCGGGGTGCAGTTTATTGATTTTGGCACCGATCCGGCGTTCAACAACTGCATCGACGGATTGGTGTTGGTTGATCTCACCCGGCTAAAACCGTCGCGCTTCCAGCGTTATATTGCGGTTCATCAGCCGCAGGAAGCCTGCATAGAGTGATCGGTCACGCAATCATGCGTTTTTGATCTAAGCCCCGGCTTGGGGCCAGCGGTGGGATAGCGCTAGGATGAGGGTTTATCCCACCCCGGAGTCTTGCATGCCACAGTCCTTTGTTCCGCAATTGTTATCCGCCGATGAGCCTCCCGCCGTTGCGGTTGAAACGCCCAAGGGTACCGCCCCCTTTTTATTGCTGTGCGATCATGCCGGCCAGGCGATACCGCAACGCTTGGGCGATCTGGGGCTGCCGCCCGGTGAAATCGATCGTCATATCGGTTGGGATATTGGCGCGTTGGAGGTTTCGCGTCACCTCAGCCGCCATCTGGATGCCACGCTGATTCATCAGCGTTACTCACGTTTGGTGATCGACTGCAACCGGGCTCCGGGCATCGCCAGCTCGATCCCGCATCTGTCGGAGCTGACGCCTATTCCCGGCAATATCGGCATTGATGCCGAGCACGCGCTGGCCCGCGAGCGGGAAATTTTCCTGCCGTATCACCACCGCATCGACGATACGCTGGGCGAGCGGCAACTGCGCGAAAAACCCACCGCCATTATCGCGATGCACAGTTTTACGCCGGTGTTCAAAGGCCATTCCCGCCCCTGGCAGGTTGGGCTGTTGTTTAACCGCCAACCGGCGTTTGCCCACCTGCTGGCAGAGCTGCTGCGGGAGGAGGGGGATTTGCTGGTGGGAGTCAACGAACCTTATGCGATGACCGACGCGACGGATTACACCCTGCCGGTGCATGCGGAACGACGCGGGTTACCTTACGTTGGCATCGAGATCCGCCAGGATCTGATCGCCGATGAACCTGGCCAGCGGGCCTGGGCAAAACGCTTCGCAAGGCTGCTCCCACAGGCCTGGCATCGCTGGCAAATTTGACTTTAGGAATATTCCCAGTGATGATAACTGTAAGGAATATGTAATCGCCATTGGGAAGAGTCAGGAGAGACGTGTGGAGCACAATGATAACGGATTGTTTATCAAACGGGAGCGTTTTGAGGTTCTGGCGATATTGCGTGACATTTGTAAACAACGCACTCCGCTGCGGGTCGTTAACCAGCAGCAGCAGTTTCAGAGTTTATTATTGAGCGTAGGGCCCGACAATATCGTTTTCAGCGGCGACGATGCGGATACACGGGCGGATGGCGAATTTACCATCGTGATTGAAAACAATGATGCGAAGATCGAATTTGCCGTTGGCCAACCAGAATTTACCGACCATCTGGGCGTTCAAGCCTGTTCAACCCGCCTGCCAAAGGAGCTGGTTTACATCCAGCGCCGCCGTCAATTCCGTGTCACCACGCCACACTGGCGTCAGTTTCTCTGCAGCGGAGAATATGCCGACGGCACCTCGTACCAATTAAGGATCCACGATCTCTCTGCCGGCGGTGTGGGCTTGCGCTTCGATGGCCCGCTGCCGGACAAACTTCAACCGGGCCTCCAGTTCAAAAAGGCGCTGTTGGATCTTGGCAGTTACGGCAGTTTCAAGGTCAATATGGAACTGATGGTGATCAACGAAGATCAGGAGTTGGATGACAATGACAAACCGGTGCATTTCTCGCGTTTGTCGTGCCGCTTTATCAATCTCGGCCTGGCAATGGAAAGAAAAATCCAGAGCGCGGTGTTTGCGTTTGAATTGGATTTCAATAAAAAGAAGAAACGCTGAATCAGACGAACAGGGGCAGCGGGCTGCCCCTCGATGGATCTGTCCTATCTCAAGGCGCGCAGGCTGCCAATCTCTTCCCAACCGAAATGCTCCGCTTCCGCCAACACGTCACACACCTCGCCGCCGGCGGTAACTATGGCGTCGTTGAGGCTTCTGCCGTGCAGCAAATGGCTGACCAGCAGCGCGGTAAACATGTCACCGGTGCCTTTCACCTTTGATTTGATTTTAGGGTGGGTATAGCTTTGCACCTGATTGTGGCTGACCAGCAATAACCCTAACTCATCGTCGTTTTCCGCAATGCCCGGTGCGCTGGTCACCAACACCCACTCGGTCGTGTCATTTAACAGCGCCTGCGCAGCGTGTTGCGTCTGTTCCCGCGTAGCCAGGCCGTGCCCGCAAAGTTGCTCCAGTTCAAACCCATTGGGCGTCAGGCCGTTGGCAAGGCTCAGGAACGGCGAACGATAACAACTGACGATACGCGGGTCCACGTACACGCCTTCACCGTAATCGCCCATCACCGGGTCGATATAGATTTTTATCTGCGGATTGATAGCGCGAACCCGTTGCAACCAAGCATCCAGAATATGACACTGGGCGACATCACCCAGATAGCCGACGATCACCGCCCGCGTGCGTTTCATCACACCGCGAGCGATCAAATCCTCCAGAAAACCGCTGAACCATTCGGCTGAAATCACGCCGCCGCTGGGGGCACCGTAATAGGGCGGGCAGCCGAACAGCACGCTGGGCACCTGCAGCGCTTCCAGTCCCTTTTTCAGCAGGGTGCGATAGGCGATACCGTTGCCGACGCTGCCGTACACGACCTGCGATTGAATGCTGATCACATCAATCAGCGGCGATTGCAATTGAGAAGCTTGTTGCATCTAACGCGTCCTTTGTTCGTTTTTATCCAGCCACCGCGCAAATACCTGGCGGGCGCGCTGTTCCAGTTCTGCGCCATGGCGTGCGGCCTGGTCGCGCAATTGCTGCGGGTCGATGCCGGCTAACTCCAACTCACAGGCGTGGCCAACCAACCAGCGTTCAATATCTCGATGATCGGCTTCCAGGTGGAACTGCAACCCAAGCGCGAAATCCTGATATTCAAACGCCTGATAACGGCAAGCCTCGGTGCTGGCCATGCAGGTTGCCCCCTCCGGGAGGGTAAACATATCCCCGTGCCAGTGCAGCACCGGCGTTGCCGCCAGCGGCGCCAGTACGGAGTCTTCATTTTCCGCCAGCGTCAGCGGCGCGTAACCGATCTCTTTCACGCCCAGCGACACTACACCGGCGCCCAAAGCCTGAGCCATCACCTGCGCGCCCAGGCAAATGCCGAGCGTGGGCTGACGTTGCTGTAACCGTTGGGTGACCAGCGCCAGTTCGTCGTTAAGAAACGGATAGTGTTGCTGTCCGGCAAAATGCTGCGCGGCGCTGATCGGCCCGCCGAGCACTACCAGCAAATCGGTATCTTCATTGTTGATGGCGCGGATATCGTCACGGCCAGCATCGTAATAATCAATCTGATAGCCACGCAGTGAAAGCAATGATCCCAGAATACCGAGGTTTTCAAAATTTACATGCCTGATAGCGACAACTTTTTTCATTGCTCTACCTCCCTCGGGTGGTGATAAGGCGCCAGTTCCAACGCATCGCCGAGCACGGTAATACCTTTTGCACCGCTCTGATAAAGGATCCGCCGCTCTTTGACCTGGCTGATGTGCAATTGGTAGCCCTGCTCGGCGGGAAACAGGGACATGGCCTGTTGCAGTTGATCGGCAGCCCAGGGCGTGAACATCTGCATGCGGGCGAAGGCTTTGCCGGCGTGCTGAATGTCGAGTACGTAATGTTTTTCCATTTTGACCCCTTAACTTTTGCGTTCGAAACGGGTAAGCTATTTTGAACTAATACAAAAAGGTTTTATGTATGGGTTCATTGTATGCAAAAGGCGGCAGCGCTGTCCAGATTGCTGAACAGATCGGCGCGCAGATAAAACGGGGCGATTTGCAACCGGGTGACCTGTTGCCGCCGGTGCGCCAGTTGGCCGGGGAACTGGGGGTGAACCCTAACACGGTCGCCAGTGCGTACGGCAAACTGCGGGATGCCGGTTTGGTGGCCACCCGCGGCCGCGCCGGTACCCAGGTGCTTGACCAGCCGTTAAGGGCGGTGCGCAGCGTACGCCAGGTGCCTGAAGGCATGCGCGATTTAGCCAGTGGCAATCTGGATGCGGCGCTGCTACCGGCACTGTCGCTGGGTAAGGATGACGTCTTCCCGCAGCAAAATGGCTATGACGTCAGCGGCGATTTACCGGCATTGTGCACGCTGGGCCGCGAGTGGCTCACCGAACAAGGTGCCGCGTTGGGCGAACCGGCGGTGTTTTCCGGCGCGCTGGACGCCATTGAAAAGGCGCTGCGCTGCCATGCGGCACCGGGGGCTGCGGTATGGGTGGAAGATCCTTGTTGGCCGCCGCTGCTGACGTTGTTACGGCACCTTCGCCTGAAACCGCTGCCGCTGGCGGTCGATGATCAAGGGTGCCAACTGCCGGAGAAGGATGTCGCAACCTTGGGTTGCGCGGTGATCCTCACGCCGCGCGCGCAGAACCCGACCGGTATGTCGCTCAGCGCCGCCCGCGCCAAGTGTTGGCGCGAGTTCCTGGCGCAACAGCCCGGTTGCCTGGCGATTGTCGATGATTTCTGGGGGCCGCTGTCGCAGCAACCGCTGTATTTACCCTGCGGTGCCGGCAACGGTCTGTATGTGCTGTCGCTGAGCAAGTTCCTCAGCCCGGACCTGCGCATTGCGTTGGCCTGCGGCAAACCGTCGCTGTTGCTGGCGATGCGTGCCGATCAATACATCCGCGAGCGTTGGGTCAGCCATATCTTGCAGCAGATTGCCGTCAAATTATGGACGCAGGTGCAGGGCGATGGCTTGCTGTTGCGGGCACAGGAAACCTATCAGACGCGGCGCGATGCGCTGGCAGCGCAATTGGGCGCTCTGACCGGCATGCCGTTGCCTGCGGGGGAAGGCGTGCATATCTGGTTGCCGGTGCGCTCAGAAGCCGCCGCCAGCCAAATCATGGCGCAGCGCGGCTGGTTGGTGCAAAGCGGTGAGCCGTTCCGACTGAAAAGTGGCCCGGCTGTCCGCATCAGCCTGGCCAACCTGCTTACGGAAGAACGTGAGCGGCTGGCGCAGGATTTGGCTGTGGCGATGGTCGCCGGCACCCTGGTTAACTGAATGTGGGCATCAAATCGGTATGGCCAATGGTCAATGCCGATTTAACGCCTATGGCCCCGTTCCCCGATCAAGCCAACGCCAGGCTCTCCTGCGCCAGCAGTTGCAAAGAGGCCAGGCGGGCGGTGGGTTGGCTAACCGGCGTATCAATGACAAACTCCTCCACGCCATATTGCTGGTGCAGTTGGTCCAACTGCCGGCGTACCTGCTGCGCAGTGCCGAGCAGAATATGGCTTTCGCGCGGCTCGATGCGGTAATCGGTCGCGCCGGCCTGCTGAACAAAACTCTCCGCCTGCTCCAGGCTGCCAACGGTCACGCTCTGCCCGCCGGCCACGTGCACGCGGTATTGCTGGATCCCGGCTGCCAACTCTTTGGCCTGCGCAGCCGTGTCTGCGACGATCGCCGCTACCGCCAGCAGGGCTTTGCGGCCACCGCTTTGCACGGAGTAGTGCGCCAACGCCCGCTGAATATCGTCTGGATTGCCATTGAGCTGTGCGGCATAAACAAACGCCCAGCCGTGTTCGGCGGCAAGTTGGGCACTTTCGCTACTGGCACCCAGCAGAAAGCGTTGGGCGGATTGCTCAGGTTGGGGGGTGGCGCTCAGACCAGGTTGTGCATCGTCATTCAGATAAGCATTGAGCTGGGCCAATTGTTGCGGGAAATCCGGTTTATGCTGCTGGTCGTGCGCGGCCTGCAACGCCTGGGTAGAAAGCGGCAGCCCGCCGGGGGCTTTCCCCACGCCCAGATCGACCCGGCCCGGTGCAAGCGTCGCCAGCAGGTTGAAGTTTTCCGCAACCTTATAAGCGCTGTAGTGTTGCAGCATTACGCCGCCGGAACCGATGCGAATGCGTGAGGTTTGCCCAAGCAAATAGGCGATCAACACCTCGGGTGAAGGGCAGGCGAGCTGCGGGGTATTGTGATGCTCCGCCAACCAGAAACGGCGGTAACCCCAGATTTCCGCCTGCTGCGCCAGATGCAGCGTACGCGCCAGCGCCTGGGCGGCGCTTTCTCCTTCGGCAATCGGACTTTTATCCAACACGCTCAAGGCATAAGCCATTTTCCTGCTCCTTTATCATCAATTATTTATGACAAATACCATGCAGGGCGCCAAGGGCGTAATACTGATTGTGGATAGGATATTCCATTGATAAAAAACGGATTTAGTTATGCGCAGGGCGGTTAAAGGCGCACTGCGCAAGCGCTCAGGACTCCAGCCAGGTTTTCAGGCGCAGCGCATCGTCATAATGGCCGTAGCGCTGTTGGGAACCCAGCAGGATGATCACTACCGGCTGCCCTTTTATCAGGGTTCTCATCACCAGACAGTGGCCGGCCTCGTTGGTATAGCCGGTTTTTTGCAGTTGAATGTTCCAGTTGCGGTTATTGATCAGGCCGTTGGAACTGCGGTACACCAGTTGGCCACGGCCGGGGTAAACGACATGCTGCTTATCGGTACTGAAACGGCGAATGGTTTGATAGCGATAAGCGTGATTGACCATTTTAAGCAGATCGTTGGCGCTGGCGACATTGCGCGGCGTCAGCCCGGTAGGGTCATAGAAACGGGCGTGTTTCATGCCGATGCTGCGCGCCTTCCTATTCATTTTCGCCACAAACGCCTTGCGGCCGCCGGGGTAATTACGGCTTAGGGCGGCTGCCGCGCGGTTCTCGGATGACATCAGCGCAATGTGCAACATATCGCGGCGGCTGAGTGACGACCCCAGGGTCAACCGTGAGTGGGTTTTCTTCAATAAATCGCGATCGGCGGCGGTCACCCTCATTTTATTGCCCAGCGGACGGCGGCTGTCCAGCGCCACCATAGCGGTCATCAGCTTGGTCAGCGAAGCGATGGGCAGCACGCGATCAGCCTGTTTCTGGAACAGCGTTTTGCCGGTACGCTGATTGACGACCAACACGGCTTTTGAATGCAATACCAGCGGCGCGGCGGCCTGTGCAGGAGCGATAACAAACAGCAGGCTGAGCGCGATAACGGCGCGAAAACGCCGAAGGGAAAAAGGGATAACACAATTCAAGAATGACATGACAAGCGAGGCTCTTACTCTAAGCGACTAAAAAATATCGGTAAGAGTCTGCATAGCAAATGTGGAGAAAATAGGGTGAAGGCGATGAATATGCAGGCAAAAGGCCAGAGTATCCATCATGGTGTCAGACAGGGGGATGGCAACCCATCCCCCGATTGAAAATCAATACACTTCAGGGACTACCATATCGTCAGGCACCGGATGGCGGTTATAGTCCGGGCTGCGCTTGCGCGGCGGCAGAGTGATCACGTTGCCTTCGGTCTCTTCGTAAGGCAACTGCTGGAGCAGGTGGCTGATGCAGTTCAGCCGCGCCTTTTTCTTGTCGACGCCCTGAACTACCCACCAGGGGGCTTCCGGAATGTTAGTGCGCGCTAACATGACTTCTTTGGCCTCGGTGTAGTCTTCCCAGCGGCGACGGCTCTCCAAGTCCATCGGGCTGAGCTTCCACTGTTTCAGCGGATCGTGAATGCGGCTGAGGAAGCGCAGTTCCTGCTCGTCATCGGTGATCGAGAACCAGTATTTGATGATTTTGATGCCGCTGCGCGTCAACATTTTCTCAAATTCAGGCACGCTGCGGAAAAATTCTTCGTATTCCTCGTCGTTGCAAAACCCCATCACTTTTTCCACCCCGGCGCGGTTATACCAGCTACGGTCGAACAGCACGATTTCACCCGCCGCCGGCAGGTGGGCGATGTAGCGCTGGAAATACCACTGGGTGCGCTCGCGGTCGTTCGGTGCAGGCAACGCCGCCACGCGGCAGGTGCGCGGGTTCAGGCGTTGGGTGATGCGTTTGATCACCCCGCCTTTGCCGGCGGCGTCGCGGCCTTCAAACAAGATCACCACGCGGTAGCCGGTGCGCATTACCCAGTCTTGCAGTTTCACCAGCTCGCCTTGCAGGCGCAGCAGCTCGCGGAAATACTGTTTGCGCCAGGCTTTTTTCTGATCGCTGTCCACTTCGGTGTCGTCAAACCGCAGGTCATCGAGCTCCATTTCCAGTTCCTCGTCATAGCTGTCATAAAACTCCTGCAGCAGGCGCTGGTTGAAGGTATCGTCGCGGTTAAATTCATGCATAGCCATAATTGATTCTCCGTGTTAACCCGGTTTTAGAAATGAGTGAAAACCCAGTACAGCCCGGCGGAAAGCAGTATCGAGGCCGGCAGCGTCAGAACCCAGGCCATCAGCAGGTTGCGCAGGGTCGACATTTGCAGGCCGGAGCGGTTGGCCGCCATGGTGCCGGCGATGCCGGAGGACAGCACGTGGGTGGTCGAAACCGGCAGGCCGAAGGCGTCCGCCGCTCCTATGGTGGTCATCGCCACCAGTTCGGCGCTGGCACCCTGGGCATAGGTGAGGTGGCTTTTACCGATCTTCTCACCGACGGTAACCACGATGCGCCGCCAGCCGACCATGGTGCCAAGGCCGAGGGCAATCGCCACCACCACCTTGACCCAGAACGGGATAAAGCGGGTGGCGCTGTCCAGATCGCCTTTCAACGCATCCAGATTGCGCTGCGAGTCGGCGGAAAACTGAAGCTGTTTTTCCGCTTTCAGGTGCTTGATGGTTTCCGATGCCAGATACATATCGTTACGGGTGTTGGACACCGCCTGCGCCGGGATCTTGTCGACGGAACCGTACTGGCGGACTTGATCGCCGATGGCGCCGGTCAGCTGCGCCAGCGCGGGCACTACGTCCGGCGTCAGCTCATTGGTACGCACATAGCCGGTAAGCACCTCGCGCGGCGGCACCTGGCTGACCGCCGGGAATTGGCGCAACAGATCGTTTTTGGTGACTTCCGCCAGTGCCGCCACGCGCGGGATTTGCTCCGGCGACATTGAGCGGTTCAGGGCATAGGCGATCGGCATGGTGCCGACCAGGATCAGCATGATCAGGCCCATGCCTTTTTGCCCGTCGTTGGAGCCGTGGGCGAAGGAGACGCCGGTACAGGTGAGGATCAGCAAACCCCGGATCCACAGCGGTGGCGGCGCATCATTTTTGGGTGCGGTGTACAGCTGGCGGTTTTTAACGAACACCTTCAACGCCAGCAGCAGCAGGGCGGCAAACACAAAACCGATCACCGGTGAAAGCAGCAACGCATAACCCACTTTAATCGCCTGTCCCCAGTCCACGCCGCTGGTGCCGGTGCGCCCGTGGATCAGGGCGTTAGCCACGCCCACGCCGATGATGGAACCAATCAGCGTATGCGACGAGGAGGCCGGCAGCCCGAGCCACCAGGTGCCCAGGTTCCAGATAATCGCCGAGAACAGCAGGGCGTAAACCATGGCAAAGCCGTTACCGGTGCCGGCTTGCAGAATCAATTCAACCGGCAGCAGCGAAATGATGCCGAACGCCACCACGCCACTGGAGAGCAAAACGCCGAGGAAGTTGAAAAATCCCGACCAGACCACCGCCACCATCGGCGACAGGGAATGGGTGTAAATAACGGTGGCCACCGCATTGGCGGTATCGTGAAAACCGTTAACGAATTCAAAGCCCAGCGCAATCAGCAGCGCTAACCCCAATAAAAGAAAAGGGAGATAGCTGGTATATACTGCACCGGCGTCGGTCACGTCGTTAAATAGATTTACTCCGGCAAAAGCGATCCCCAGTACTAATAAAAAAACAAAAAAAAGAACAGTGAGTCGACTGTTCTTTTGGTAGATCTTTGGCAGGCTGGATGCAGAGGGCACACCCGCTTGAACGGCGCTGTTATCGCTCATAAAGGACCTTCCCGATAAACTTCATTAGAATACTGACGGTGTTGAACGGCGTTGCCAGGAAAGTATTGGGAATTAATGTGACTTTTTTATGACGGTAATATTAATCATCTGGAAAAGTGAAAATAATTAACGTTGGTATTTAAAGATTGATATAAAGGCTGAGTCTGGTTTATTGATTAATGCGGTTATTCGGGATAAAGATTTATGGTTCAGACGGTTGCGGATAAAATGCACAAACTCGATTTTGATGATGAAGTGACCGGGCTTATTTACGGCCACGTGTTCCGCACGGGAGAAGCGCCGCTGCGGGTTTCTTCGCAGCAGGCCTGCCAGGCTTACCAGGCTCTGTCGCCGGGCGAAGGGTTTATCTGGTTGCACCTTAATCTGAACCATGCGGCGGCAGAGAAATGGCTGAAAAATCACTTCGCGATTTCCGATTTTTTCTTCGACGAAATCCGTCACGGCTCCCACACCACGCGCATTGAACGGCAAGGGGATGACCTGTTTGCGGTGCTCAACGACGTGATTTTCCATCCCAAAGAAAATAACCCGGAAATCGCCACGCTGTGGCTGTATTGCCGCAGCGGGCTGGTGGTTACCGTGCGGCACAAGCCGCTGCGGTTGATCGAACGGCTGCTGGGGCGTCTGGGGCCATTGCAACTGGCGTCGTCCACCGAGCTGTTGGCGCACTTGCTGGAAGAACAGGAAGATGTACTGGAACAGGTGGTGCGACAGGCCAACCAGTATGTCGACACCATTGAAGATCGCCTGCTGAGCAATCATGTGAAACGCAACCGCACCGAACTGGGGCGCATGCGCCGCATGTTGCTGCGCTTTCAGCGCCTGCTGGCGCCGGAACCCGCCGCACTGTTTCGCCTGCTGAACCGGCCACCGGCCTGGTTAAGCCGGGACGTGGTGCAGGATCTGCGGCAGTTCACTGAAGAGTTCACCGTGGTGCTGAACGATCTGGCCAGCCTGACCGAGCGCATTCGCCTGCTGCAAGAGGAGATTGGCGCCAAGCAGATGGAGCAGAACAACCGTACGCTGTACACCCTGACGGTGATCACCGTGCTGGCGCTGCCGATTAACATCGTCGCCGGTTTCTTCGGCATGAACGTGGGAGGGATCCCGCTGGCCAGCAATCACCACGGTTTTATTCTGCTGGTGTTGCTGGTCGGCGGTTTTACGCTGATCACCGGCTATCTGGCGTTCAGACGCCGGGATGAAAGCTGATTACAGTCTTGCCCGGTACTCTTCTTCCAGCTTGGCGTGGGTGCTCCAGAACGGGCGTGGCTGGCGATCGTGCAGGCGGTCGAGCAGAATATCCAGATGGGTGTGCCATCCGCCGGCCACGCTGAGCATTTCGTCACGGTTGGCCAGGCGGCGGTGGGTGACCGTCAGCAACACCGCGTTGTCCTGTTCGGTCAGCTCAAAGGTCACTTCGGAAGGGCGGTTCTGATCCTTTTCCTCCCAGGTGAAGCTCAGTAGCCGCGGCGGGAAAAGGCAGGTGATATGGCCGAGGTGTTTGCCGTTGCAGTCGCTTTGTTTGTATTTGGCCGGGGCCTGCTCGTGTTCGCCCGTCAGATCGGAATTGCGAAATACCAACTCCACCACAGCGCCTTTTTCCAGCGTCATTTCGCCGGCGGCCAGCCAGGTGGCGCGCTTGTCGGATTCCGTCAGGTAGGCCCAGACCCGCTCGATCGGGCCGGGCAGCAGCCGCTGAATGCGCAGCGTGCCGGTTTCAATAATCATACCGTAGTCGTTCATGGTTCACTCCTTGGGAGGATACTGTTCGGGCTGCCGCAGCGCTATTTCCAGCGCGTCCAGCCGTTCTGTCCAGAAATGCTCGTAGGTTTGCAGCCATTGCATGGCCTGTGCCATTGGCCCGGGCTCAAGCCGGCAGATATGGTTTCTTCCCTGCACGGTTCGCTGCACCAGGCCTGCAAGCTCCAGTGCTTTGATATGCTTGGAGGCGCCGGCAAACGACATCTGCAACGGCGCGGCCAGTTCACCAATGCTGTGCTCGCCGTCGGCCAACGCACGCAAAATAGCGCGGCGCGTCGGGTCGGAAAGCGCGTGGAAAATGGCGTCCAGCTGTGAGGAAGATAATTTAACCATATGGTTGAATATAGAACAGCGCGATGAATATTCAACCAGTTTGTTGAATATTTTTTGCTATTGCCCCGGTCGGCTAACCGGGGCGAGGAGATCAGCTAGCCGTTTGCGCCAGCAGCGCGTTGAGCAGCACATTGGCGCCGGCGGTGGCCCAGGCGGGCGAAATATCTTCCAGCTCGTTGTGGCTGATGCCGTCCACGCAGGGAATAAAAATCATCGCCGTGGGCGCTACCCGGCTCAGATAACAGGCATCGTGACCCGCGCCGGAAACCATATCTCGGTGCGAATACCCCAGCGCCTGCGCGGCCTGGCGCACGCTGTCGATACAGCCTTGATCAAAGCGTATCGGCTGATACTGGAAGATGCGTTCGGCGCGAGCGCTCAACGTGCCGGCATCCACCTCCGCGACCGCCGCCAGCAACCGCCGTTCCATCTGTTCCAGCACCGCCTCCTGCGGATGACGGAACTCGACGCTGAAAAACACCTTGCCCGGCACCACATTGCGCGAGTTGGGGGTGATTTGCGCCATGCCGACCGTGGCGCGGGCGTCCGGCATGAAATCCAGGCCGATCTGATTGACCGCCGTGACCATAGCGGCAAAGCCGAGCAGGGCGTCGCGGCGCCGTTCCATCGGCGTGGTGCCCGCATGGGCGCTGAAACCGAGGATCTCCAGCTCGTACCAGCGTTGGCCCTGTGCGCTGGTCACCACGCTAATCTCGACGTTTTCCGCCTCGAGGATCGGGCCTTGCTCGATATGCAGCTCAAAGGCGGCGTGGATGGGGCTGCCGCCGACCGGGTCTTCACCGTCATAGCCGATTTGCTTCAACGCTTCGCCGATACTGATGCCCTGCGCATCGCGGCGCGACAGGCCGTATTCTTCATCGAACACACCGGCAAACACGCCGGAGGCGATCATCGCCGGGGCGAAGCGGGCACCTTCCTCGTTAGTCCAGTTAACCACCTCCAGCGCGCGTTCGGTGGCAATCTGACGATCGTTCAGGGTGCGGATCACTTCCAACCCGGCCAGCACGCCATAAATGCCGTCAAAGCGCCCGCCGTTGGGTTGGGAATCGACGTGGGAGCCGGTGACGACCGGTGCCAGTTCAGGGCGGGTTCCTTCGCGGCGCAAAAACATGTTGCCCATGCGATCGACCCGCACGCTGCATCCCGCTTCCAGCGCCCAGGCCCGCAATTGGTCGCGCGCCTGACGATCTTCCTCGCTCAGCGCCAGCCGGGTGACGCCGTCTTTCGGGATGGCGCCGAACTGCGCCATATCGCGCAGGCTTTGCCACAGACGTTCGCCGTTAACCTGTTGGGTCATTTTTTCTCTCCCGACGGTTTTACGGCATAGCGGAAATCGCAGCAGGGCGCGCCGGACATAATGGTTTGGGTGCGTTGCAGCTCGACGTCCGGCGCATAACCGACGATAAACTGGCTGTCGCGGGCGCAGGACAGCAGATGGCCAATCTCGCCCAACCCCATCTCGTGATACATCTCGGCATAGCGGCAGCGGGTGACGTTATAGTCGAACTGCTGCTCGTCTTGATGGATCACCTTCACTTGCAGCGCATCGTCTTTTTCCCACAGATACTGCAAGGCGGCGAAACTCTGCAAATCGGCGCCATTCGGCTCCTGCGCGGCAAACTGCTTGCCCGCATCGATGGCGGCGTTTTCAATGGCTTCGCCAATCACCGCCTGCGCGCGCTCCTTGCCGATCTCACGCACCAGAATCTGGTAGATCGGCTTGATGATCTCGGCCTCTATACGCCGGCGGGCCAGAATGCCCAATTCGTTTTTTGCACAGCTCATCACCTTGCTCCCCTTGCTTTATTGTTGTGTTTTAGCGCCGCCCAACACGCTCTGCGGCTGCCATTTGCCGTCGACCACCTTGTAGAGGGTGAAGCTTGGCTGTTGCAGGTTGCCCTGCGGATCGAATGCGATGTTGCCGGTGACGCCCTGATAATGAATGGCGCGCAGTTTCGGCAGATAATCGGCCGGATTGGCGGATCCTGCCTGCTCAATGGCGGCAATCAATACCCGGGTGGCGTCATAGGCGAACGGCGCATGCAGTTCGATGTGGGTCTTGTAACGGTCGCGGTAAGCCTGCTCAAAGGCTTTGCCACCCGGCATCTGCTCCAGCGGCAGGCCCGGTTCCAGCGCCACCACGCCTTCGCCTTCCTTCTGCGCCAGCGTCAGGAAGGTTTGGCTGACGAAGCCGCCGGCACCCATCAGTTGAGTGTTCATGCCCAGCTGTTTGATGCGGCGGGCCAGCGGCGCCGCCTGCGAATCCACGCCGCCGAAGAAGATCAGATCGGCATTCTTGCTGCGAACGGTGGTCAGCACCGCGCTGAAATCGACGGTTTTGTCATCGACGTATTCACGGGCTACCGGTTGTATGCCCTGCGCCGCCAGCGACTTGATAAACTCGTCCGCCAGCCCCTGGCCGAATGCGGTGCGATCGTCGATGACCGCAATGCGTTTGGCTTTCAGCACCTTGACGGCATATTCGCCGGCGTAATTACCGCCGTCGTCATCATGACCCATCACGCGAAAACTGGTATCAAACCCCTGTTGAGTATAGGCATGACCTGTGGCGACCGGTGCCACCTGGGCAATGCCGGCATCGTGATAAATGCGGGCCGCCGGGATGCTGGTGCCGGTATTCCAGTGGCCGACCACGCCGGCGACGCCTTCGTCCACCA
Source organism: Serratia sp. 22264 (assembly GCF_052045345.1). NCBI lineage: Bacteria > Pseudomonadati > Pseudomonadota > Gammaproteobacteria > Enterobacterales > Yersiniaceae > Serratia > Serratia sp. 22264. Next base: position 1,512,574 of record NZ_JBQEOY010000001.1, on the reverse strand, counting down.
GGCGCTGTGCTACTGCAACGGCGGTGCGCGGGTCGGACTGGTCGTCTTCGGAAAGCAGTTTAAAGGTGACAGGTTTGCCGTTCAGCGTCGGCTTCTGGGCGTTGGCGTCGGCGATCGCCAACTGAGCGCCGTTTTCCAGATCCTTGCCGATACGGGCGGAAGGGCCGGTCAGCGGGCCGGCCAGACCGATCAGAATGGTGTCGGCGGCCTGCGCAGGCGCGGCAGCGCCAAGGGTAGCCAGAACGGCGGCGGCCAGGGCCAGCGGCTTAAAGCGAGTTATCTTGTTCATGTAAAACTCCCGGTGCGGTTAAAAGTAAAAACGGTTATTCGCCCAGATAGGCTTGTTTGATTTTTTCATCGTCGAGCATACCGGCAGACCGGCCGCTGTGGCTCAGGCTGCCGCTGTCCAGCACGTAGGCGCGATCGGTCGATTCCAGCGCCAGCCGGGCATTCTGTTCCACCAGCAATAGCGTGACGCCGTCACTGGCAAGGGTTTTGATCACGTCAAAAATGGCCTCGACCACGATCGGCGCCAGGCCCATTGAGGGTTCATCCAGCACCAGCAGACGTGGCCGGCTGAGCAGTGCACGGCCCATCGCCACCATCTGTTGTTCGCCGCCGGAGAGCAGCCCGGCTTGTTGCCGCAACCGCTCGCGCAGGCGTGGGAAAAGGGCGCAAACCCGCTCCAGATCCTGCTGGATCGCCGGTTTATCGCGGCGGGAGTAGGCGCCAAGCTGCAAATTTTCCAGCACCGTCATGCGGGCGAAAATGCCGCGGCCTTCCGGCACCATCACCAGCCCCTGTTGCAGCAACCGATGTGGAGGAACACCGCGGATGGACTGGCCGTCGAACAGGATGTCTCCTTCGAAGGGTTGCAAGCCGGTCAACGCGCGCAGGCTGGAGGTTTTGCCCGCGCCGTTGGCGCCGATCAATGTCACCTGTTCGCCGTGGTTAACCGTAAAATCGATGCCTTTCACCGCATGAATGCCGCCGTAAGATACTTTTAGCCGTTTGACGGACAGTAAGGGTTCAGACATGCGCAGCGCCTCCCAGATAAGCCCGGATCACCGCCGGTTCGCGCCTTACCTGCGCGGGTTCGCCTTCGGCGATGACTTTGCCGTAGTCGAGCACCGTCAGACGGTCGCACAATCCCATCACCAGCTTGACGTCGTGCTCGATCAGCAGCAGGGTTTTGCCGCTTTCGCGGATGCGTTGCAGCAGCTCGCGCAGCGCCACTTTCTCTGCGGCATTCATGCCGGCGGCCGGTTCATCCAGCGCCAATAACTGCGGGTCGGTAGCCAACGCGCGGGCAATTTCCAGCCGCCGCTGGTGGCCGTAGGAAAGATCGCCGGCGCGGTAATGGGCGAACTGACTGATGCCGACGTACTCCAGCAGCGCGTGAGATTTCTCCCGCGTCGCCTGTTCTTCCTCGCGGGCACGGCGGTGGCGTGAAATAGCCGCCCACAGGCCGTTGCGGGTGCGTACATGGCAGCCCACCATCACGTTTTCCAGCACGCTCATCTCGTTGAACAGCCGCAGGTTCTGGAAGGTGCGGGCGATGCCTGCCTGTACGACTTTGTCGATCGCCTGCGGTTTGTAGCGACGATCCAACAGGTGGAACTCACCGCTATCGGCGCGGTACAGGCCGGTGATCAGATTGAAACAGGTGGTTTTACCGGCGCCGTTCGGCCCGATCAACCCATAGATTTCCCCCCGGCGGATACTCATGCTGACGTCATCCACGGCGGTCAGCCCGCCAAAGCGTTTACTGACATGGTTTAGGGTAAGTAATGGCGTCATGATGCGGCTCCCGATTGATGACGCGCCGGCCACAGGCCCGCAGGGCGATACAACATCACCAGAATCAGCGCCAGGCCGTAGAAAAGTTGGCGGATAATTTCCGGATCGATCCACACTTGGCCGAACAGGGCCTGTTGCAGCGGCCCCATGGTGCTGCGCAACAGCTCCGGCAGCGCCGCCAGCAGCAACGCGCCGAGGATCACGCCGGGAATGTGGCCCATACCGCCCAGCACCACCATCGCCAGTACGGCTATCGACTCTTGCAAGGTGAAGGACTCCGGTGAGACAAATCCCTGGAACGCGGCGAACAGCGCGCCGGCGATACCGCCGAACGTGGCGCCGATGGCGAACGCCAGCAGTTTGAAGTTACGGGTATTGATGCCCATCGCCCGCGCTGCGTCCTCATCTTCGCGGATGGCGGTCCAGGCGCGACCGACCCGTGAATGTTGCAGGCGCAGGCAGATAAACAGGATCGCCAGCAGCAGGGCAGCGAACAGGTAGTAATACAAATACAGTGAGGAAAAACGGATGCCGAACCACTCATGCATGCCGGAAAACTTCAGGCCGAACAGGCTGACCGGGTCGATGCCGGAAATGCCCTTTGGGCCGTTGGTGATATTGACCGGGCGATCGAGGTTGCGCATCAGAATGCGCACGATTTCGCCGAAACCCAGCGTGACGATCGCCAGATAGTCGCCGCGCAGGCGCAGCGTCGGCGCGCCGAGCAGGATGCCGCACAGCGCCGCCAGCACGGCGGACAGCGGTATCAACAGCAGGATGGACAGATGCAAGCCATCCGGGAACCAGTGCAACAGCAACGGAAACTGTTCGGTCAGGTGTGGCGAGGACAGCAGCGCGGTCAGGTAGGCGCCGACTGCGTAAAAGGCGATAAATCCCATGTCCAGCAGGCCGGTCAGGCCAACGACGATATTCAGCCCCAGCGCCAGCATCAGGTACAGCAGCGCGAAGTCGATCACTCGCACCCAATAGTTGCCGCCGGCGGCCCCGGCCAGCCAGGGGGCCAGCAGCAGGCCGAGCATAAACAGCGCGACGCCGAGCCTGGCGCGGCCTGGGGTGGCGGTTTGCAGGGAGGGGGTCAGAACGGTCATTTTATCTCCTCAGGCGCGGGTGGCGACGCGCTCGCCCAGCAACCCGGATGGGCGTAATACCAGCACCGCAATCAGAATCAGGAAGGCGAAAACGTCCTGATAATTGCTGCCGAAGGTGCCGCCGGTCAGTTCGCCGAGATAACCGGTACCCAGCGATTCGAATAGCCCCAGCAATAGTCCGCCGAGCATGGCGCCGCGCAGGTTGCCAATGCCGCCCAGCACCGCGGCGGTAAAAGCCTTGATGCCCGGCAGGAAGCCCATGGAGAAGCCGGCGTTGCCGTAGTTGCTGGCCATCATGACGCCCGCCACCGCCGCCAGCGCACCGCCGAGGGCGAAGGTCAACAGGATCACCCGGTTGGGATCGATACCCATCAGACCGGCGACCTGCGGGTTTTCCGCCGTGGCACGCATCGCGCGGCCAAAACGCGAGTGTTCGACCAGCAACAGCAGCCCGGCCATCACCAGTACGGCGACAACCAGCGTGGCGATACCGGTGCCGGTGATCACCGCCGGCGCATGCCCGGCGCTGCCCTGGGTCAAGGCAATGGGGGACATGGGCAGCAGTTGCGGGAACATCAACGGATTGCGCGACCAGATCAGCATCGCCAACGTTTGCAGCAGCAGCGAGACGCCAATACCGCTGATCAACGGCGCCAGGCGCGGGGCATTGCGCAGGCGGCGATAGGCCAGGCGTTCGATGCTCATCGACACCAGCGCGCAGACCGCCATGGCGATCGTCGTCGCCAGCAACAGCACTGTGTACGGCGACAGAGTAGGGAAATGATGCTGCAACACGCCGATAGCCGACAGGGCGCTCAGCGCGCCGACCATCAGCACATCGCCGTGGGCGAAATTGATAATGCGCAGAATGCCGTACACCATGGTGTAACCCAGAGCGATCAGCGCATAAATACTGCCGAGCATCAGTCCGTTGACGGTCTGCTGTACCAGCGTATCCATAGGGAGAGTCCCGAAAATAATGATTCAGGAGGCTCAGAGTAGAGAATTAAAAAAAATTGTAAAATACGGAAAAATAATTTCTTATATAAAAAATGCGTGTTTTTAATTTATTGATTTATTTGTATATTAATTTATCCCCACAACCGATTTTTTGCCAAAATAGTCAATATATGAAAAAAACAGAAGAATATGACGCCCTATTGCCGAACGATCCGCCGCTGCGCGCCGTACGGGCGTTCGAGGCTATCGCCCGCCTGGGCAGCATTACCGCTGCGGCGAACGAGCTGGCGATATCTCCCTCGGCGGTCAGCCATCAGCTCAAAACGCTGGAGGCTTTTCTGCAAATGCCGCTCACCGAGCGGCAGGGCCGCAACCTGATCCTGCGCAGCGAAGGACGCGAGTATTACCGCTCGATCCGTTCGGCGTTTAACGTGTTGCGCCAGGCGACGGAGCATGTGCGTGAGCAATCGGCCTCCCGGCAGGTGACCATCAGCCTGATCCCGCTGTTCGGCATGGGCTGGTTTATTCCGCGTTTGCACGGCTTTTTGCGCGAAAATCCCGATATCGACATCAACGTGGTGTATGCCAACCACCGTAACTATCTCAGCGACGCCGCAGATATTTCGATTCGCTTTGGCGTGGGGCAATGGACCGGCTATCGCAGCGAAAAACTGATGTCCGGCAAAATGGTGCCGGTGTGCAGCCGCAGTTTTATCAGGCTGCATGGGCTGCTGGATACGCCGGATCAGCTTTCGCCGCTGCCGTTGTTGCACGACGAAGAACGCAATACCTGGATGCAGTGGTTCCAGCAGGCCGGCGTCAGGCGGCCGCTGCGCAGCACCGGGCCGATGTTCGAGGATGGCCTGCTGACGCTGGCGGCGGTGCAGTCGGGGCTGGGCTGCGCCCTGATGCGCGAACCGCTGATCGAGCCCTATCTTAACAGCGGCGAACTGGTTAAGTTGTTTGACCGACCGATTGACGATGGCCGCGATTATTACCTGTGCGTGCGGGCAGACAGCGAGTTGTCGCAAGAGGGGCAGAATCTGCAGCAGTGGTTGCTGCGCGAGGCCGCAGGTCAATAAACAGACACGCGTTAACTGCCTGAATTGGCTATCCTGAATAGAGTGCAATGGGTTAACCGGAGTGTTTGATGACTGCAGAAAACGAGCTGGAACAAACGCCAAAAATGAGCCTGCCGCTGCTGGCCGGTGGCGCGTTGGGCGTGGTGTTCGGCGATATCGGTACCAGCCCGCTGTATACGCTGAAAACCGTGCTTTATCTGTCCGGTGATGCGCCGTCCGCGCCGGTGATCCTCGGTTTGTTGTCATTGATTTTCTGGACGCTGGTGATAGTGACCTCGCTCAAATACGCCATGTTCGCCATGCGGATCGATAACCGCGGCGAGGGCGGTATCATGGCGCTGATGTCGCTGCTGGTCAGCAAGAAGAGCGCCCGACCTATGGTGGTATTTGCCGGCCTGTTCGGTGCGGCGCTGATTTACGGCGACGGCGCGATCACCCCGGCGATTTCAGTGCTTTCGGCGCTGGAGGGGTTAAACATCGTCTTGCCCGAATCCAAACCCTTCATTTTACCGGCGGCGGTAGTGATTCTGGTCAGTCTGTTCGCCATTCAACCGCTGGGCACGGCGCGCATCGGCAAGGTGTTTGGCCCGATTATGGCGCTGTGGTTTTTCTCGATCGCCGCCCTGGGCGTCTGGGGTATCATCCAGCATCCGGCGGTGCTGATGGCCATCAACCCAGAGTACGGCGTGGCGTTTTTGTTCTCCAATGGATTAACCAGCTTTCTGGTGTTGGGCGGGGTGTTCCTTTGCGTAACCGGTGCGGAGGCGCTGTATGCCGATATGGGGCACTTTGGCAAAAAACCTATCTGGCTCGCCTGGTTCGGCATCGTGTTCCCCAGTTTGTTGCTGAACTATGCCGGGCAGGCCGCGCTGATCCTCTCCGGCGCCGACGTGACCCAGAATATTTTCTTCCGCCTGTGCCCGCCGATAATGCAAATACCCTTGGTGATCCTGGCTACCCTTGCCACCATCATCGCCAGCCAGGCGATCATCAGCGGGGCCTTTTCCATGACCCGTCAGGCGATCCAGCTTGGCTGGTTGCCGCGCTTGCGGGTGAAGCAAACCACCGAGGAGAGCTACGGCCAAATTTACATCGGTGCCATCAACTGGCTGCTGATGGCGGTGACGGTCTTTCTGACGGTATTCTTCAAATCCTCCGATAACCTTGCCGCCGCTTACGGCATCGCCGTTTCGCTCACCATGATCATGACCAGCGGCTTGCTGTTTGTGGCGATGCGCGAGGTGTGGCGCTGGGGATTCACCGCCAGCCTGCTGGTTGCCGGCGGATTTTTCATCGTCGATCTCAGCTTTTTGGTGGCTAACCTCAGCAAGGTGCTGCAAGGGGGGTATGTGCCGTTGCTGCTGGCCAGCCTGGTTTATGGCGTGATGCTGATCTGGCATCGCGGAGTGCTCGCCGCCTCCCGTACCTTGGGTGAAAAGAGCCTGCCGCTGGCGGATTTCCTGGCGCAGATCGAAGCGCAGGACATTCCTCGGGTGCCGGGCACGGCAATATTTCTTACTCGCACGCTGAACGGCACGCCGCCGGTGATGAAATGGCACGTCAAACGTAACGGCTCGCTGCATGCCGATGTGTTGGCGCTGAACATCATGATTGTGAACGAACCACGGGTGGCGAATGCCGAGCGGTTGGTTATGCGGCAGCAGTCACCGGGCTTCTGGTGCGGCGTGGCCAGCTACGGTTTTATGGAACGGCCGAACATTCCCCGGCTATTGCACCACGCCGAGGCGCAAAAAACCGGGTTGAATTTTGACGACGCCACCTATTATCTGGGACATGAAACCGTGGTGCGCCGCGAAGAAAACGACAGGTTACCGGCGTGGCAGCGCAGCATCTTTGCGCTGATGGTGCGTAACGGCATGCACGTGACGGATTACTACTATCTCCCCAGCGATCAGGTGGTGGAGATCAGCCGCCGGGTGCCGGTGTGACGGTCTGGCTATAGGTTAAAAGCAACGGTTATTTAGCCGCAGGCATGGCGCAGGCTATAGTGCGGTGGCGCGATGTGCGCGGCTTTGCTCTGAGGGTTTATGTCACTGTTCGATCTTACTGCGCTGGCTGCCGATTTGCCGCAAGCATGGCGTTCCAGCATTCTGGGGCGCGTCGGTTCCGCCAATATCAAAGTGCTGCGAATGGATCAGCGCGCCATTGACGATGAGGTTCACGAATACCATGAGACGCTGCTGGTGATCGAAGGCCAACTGCGATTGGCAGTGCAGGGCGAGGAAATTACGGTGAACGCCGGGCAACTGTATCAGGCCGCAGCCGGCGTGCCGCACCGCGTGTTGGCGGGCAGCCACGGCACGCTGGTGATTGTTGATTTGCCCGAGAATTAATGCCGGTCGCCCAGCGCGGACAACGCCACGTCAACCGCCGCTAACAACCGTTCTTTTGTGACGCCGTCACGCGCTTGTATCGATAAACCGTGCAAAAAGACCGCGAAGTAATCACCGAGGCTGTCGGCGTCGGTATCCGCCGGTAGCTCCCCGTTTTTCACCGCCAGCCGCAGCCGCTCAATAATGCCCTGGGTGCGCAGCAGGCGGTGTTCCGCCAGCCAGGTTTTAATGCCGCTGTTTTCAGCGCTGACGCTGGCGGCGGAAGAGACCACCATGCAGCCCTGTGGCAGATCGGTACGGCTGTAGAGCGTCACCGCGTCTTCCAACAAGCGCTTTATCGCCACTCGCACGCCGGTTTCCTCACTGAACGCCCGCTCGGCAAAACCGCCTTCATGGTTTTCGTAGCTGGCGATGGCTTCGCGGAACAGCAATTCCTTCGAACCGAACGCCTTGTATATGCGCGCTGAGGCGATGCCCAGTTCGGCCACCAGATCCGACATCGAAGTGCCTTCGTATCCCTGGCGCCAGAAGAGATCCCGTGCTTTCAGTAATGCCTGTTCGCGGTCGAATTCGCGTGGTCTGCCTGCCATCGGTCGGCTCCTGTTTGCCTGTCATTCAGTGAGATAGGATCGCTTAAATCGCCCCTGACGCCAACGAATTTCTAAAATCTGCTTGCCGCGGGATTCATTTAAGCCTATTGTTTGTCAATCGACAACCAATAGGAGTTTACGATGAAAACCTTGAAAGGTCCAAGCCTGCATCTTGCCCAATTCAGTGACGATGCCGCCCCCTTTAACAGTCTGCCCGCCATTGCGCAATGGGCTGCGGACACCGGTTTTAAAGCGCTGCAAATCCCCGCGTGGGATCGCCGCCTGTTCGATTTGGCTACCGCAGCGGAAAGCCAGACTTACTGCGATGAACTGGTCGGCATGCTGGCAGACAAGGGGTTGGTAGTCAGCGAACTGACCACCCACATTTTTGGTCAGTTGATGGCGGTGCACCCGGCTTATGACGCGTTGTGCGACAGCTTTGCGCCGCCGGCGCTGCACGGCAACCCGCAGGCACGCGGCGAATGGGCGCGGCAACAGCTGCTGTTGGCGGCCAAAGCCTCCGCGCGGCTGGGGCTGAGCGAGATGGGCACCTTTTCCGGCTCGCTGGCGTGGCCCTACCTGTTTCCGTTCCCGCAGCGCCCGGCCGGGTTGATAGAAACGGCGTTCGATGAGTTGGCGAAACGCTGGTTGCCGGTGCTGAATGCCTGCGACGAGCAGGGCGTGAACCTGTGTTATGAAATTCACCCCAGTGAAGACCTGCACGACGGCGTGACGTTTGAAATGTTTCATCAGCGCGTCGGCGGTCACCCGCGCTGCCAGATCCTGTTCGATCCGAGTCACTTCGTGCTGCAACAGCTGAACTACCTGGATTACATCGATATTTATAAAGACTTTATCCGAATGTTCCACGTCAAGGACGCCGAGTTCAACCCGACCGGGCGGCAGGGCATCTATGGCGGTTACCAGTCGTGGACCGAACGCGCCGGGCGTTTCCGTTCGCTGGGCGACGGCCAGGTGGATTTCAAAGGCATTTTCTCCCGGTTGACGCAGCACGGCTACGCCGGTTGGGCGACGCTGGAATGGGAATGTTGCCTCAAGCACCCGCAGGACGGCGCCCGCGAAGGGGCAGCGTTCATCCGCGACCATATCATCAACGTCACCGACAAGGTGTTTGATGATTTTGCCGGCGCGCCGGTCGACCAGCAACAGATCAATACCTTGCTCGGCCTGCGCTGAGCCACGTTATTCCACCACGGAGAACACCCATGAAAATGCAAAATAACGGGTCCATGCTGAATGGACCTGAACCCGAACACGTCTATGCACGGGTCAACGGCAACCGTATTCACTGCGTCACCCTCGGCGAAGGCCGGCCGGTGTTGCTGATCCCAGGTTGGCCGCAGACCTGGTATACCTGGCGCTATGTGATGCAGGCGCTGGCAGCGGCCGGTTTTAAGGCGATTGCGGTGGATCCGCCGGGCATCGGCGATTCTGATAAACCCACCGGCGGTTATGACACCGGCAGCGTCGCTGCCGTGCTGCACGAGACCATGCAGCAGCTTGGGCACCCGAGTTATTCATTGGTCGGCCACGATATTGGCATGTGGATCGGCTATGCGATGGCCAGCGACTATCCGCAGGCGGTGGAAAGACTGGTGCTGACCGAAGCGGTGATCCCTGGGCTGGCGCCGGCACCGCCGATTTTTGTGTCGCCGGACCAAAACATCTTTCTGTGGCATTTCATGTTCAACCAACTGGCGGACCTGCCGGAGGCGTTGACGCTGGGGCGCGAGAGAGAGTATCTCGGCTACATCTTTAACCGCTGGTCCTATCGCCGCGATCGGGTGGCAGCAGAAACCTATATTGCCGCTTATTCTGCACCGGGCAGCCTGCGCGCCGGTTTTGATTACTACCGCGCCATTCCCGAGACCGTGCGGCAAAACCAGCGGCGTGCCGAGAGCCGACTCGAAATGCCGGTGATGACCATCGGCGCAGAACACGCCACTGGCGATGCGCCTTTTGTCACGTTGCGGGATAACGCCGTGGATCTGCGGGGCGAGACGGTCGCCGGCTGCGGCCATTTTATTACCGAAGAGTGTCACGAGGCGTTTATCGCCCTGGTGGTGCCATTCCTGTCGGAGGCGCAGACCTATGCCGCTTGATACGCTGATTGCCCGTTTTCTGGCGGAAACGGCAGGTGCGGCGGCACCCGGTTCCCTGGCCGAGATGCGCGCCGCCGCCGAGGCCGGGCTGATGCAACTGCAGGGCGAAGCGGAAGCCAGCGGCGGCGTGAGGGATTTTACGGTCACCGCCAACGACGGTCATGAGATCGCCATTCGCGCTTATCTACCGCTGAGCGCGGAGGAAGGACCCATGCCGGCCATGCTGTACGCCCACGGCGGCGGCTGGTGCCTGGGGTCGTTGGCGCTGTATGACCGGCCTTGCCAGGCGCTGGCCAATGCCACGGGCCGATTGATCCTGTCGGTCGATTACCGGCTGGCGCCGGAGCATCAGTTCCCTCGGCCGCTGGAGGATTTTTACCAGGCACTGTGCGCAGTGGTTGAGCGGGCGGATGAGTTGGGGATTCTCGCCGGGCGCATCGCGGTTGGCGGCGACAGCGCAGGCGGCAATCTGGCGGCGGCCGTGGCCTTGCTGGCCCGCGACCGCGAAGGGCCGCAAATCGAGCATCAGCTGTTGCTGTATCCGGCGCTGAGCGGTGCAATGAATACCGCCAGTTATGACGACTACGCGCAGGGGTATTTCTTGACCCGGGAAGTGATGGCGTTTTGCTGGGAGACGTATCGGGGTAAAGAGGGGAAAACGCGTAATCCTTACGCCGAGCCATTGCATGCCGAAACCTTGCGGCAGTTGCCACCGGCGACCATTCTGAGCTGCGAGTACGATCCGTTACGCGATGAGGCCGAGCAGTATGCGCAACGGTTGCGTGAAAGCGGGGTGGCGGTGCGCTGCGAACGGTTGCCGGGCATGGTGCATGCCTGCATCCATATGCTGGGGTTAACTCCGGCGGCGCGGGTGCTGTTCGACAAGGCCGTCTAACCTTTTGTTAGTGTGCTGAAAGCTGCACCCGGTGTGACTAATGCCCCGCATTGGAATTGCGGGGCATTGGCGTTTCCAGCTATGGGTGTCTAACGGCCGGCGACGGTGACGAAGCGGGTCTCCAGATAGGATTCGATCGCCTCGCTGCCGCCTTCGGTGCCGTGACCGGAGTCTTTCACCCCGCCAAACGGCGTTTCAGGCAGGCCGAAACCGATATGGTTGATGCTGAGCATGCCACTTTCCACATCGCGGCCCAGTGCGGTTACCGTGGCGATGCTGCGGCTGTAGGCGTAGGCCGCCAGCCCGTAAGGTAGGCGGTTAGCCTCGGCTATCGCTTCCTCATAGGTGGCGAACGGACGCAGCAGGGCGACCGGGCCAAACGGCTCCTCAGACATCGCCCGCGCGCTCAGCGGGACGTCGCGCAGCACCGTTGGCTCAAAGAAGTTGCCGCTGCCCGGCAGACGGTTGCCGCCGGTGCTGACCTTGGCGCCCTGGTCGATGGCGTCCTTCACGAAGGCATCGATGGCTGTGACACTGCGCTCCAGCACCATCGGCCCCATGGTCACGCCTTCATCCAACCCGTTGCCCAGCTTGATGTCGCGCACCGCTGCGGTGAATTTCTCTACAAAGGCTTCATAGACGCCTTGCTGGATCAGAAAACGGGTCGGGGCGATACAGACCTGGCCGGCGTTGCGGAACTTGGCCAGTGCCAGCTCTTTGGCGGCGGCGTCGAGATCGGCATCGTCGAAAATCAACACCGGCGCGTGGCCACCCAGTTCCATGGTGGCCTTTTTCATATGCTGCCCGGCCAGCGCTGCCAGATGTTTGCCCACGCGGGTGGAGCCGGTGAACGAGATCTTGCGAATGGTAGGGTGCGGGATCAGGTATTCGGAGATGTCCGCCGGGGTGCCGTACACCAATGCGATCACGCCGGCCGGGATGCCGGCGTCGGCAAAGGCTCTGATCAGCTCTGCCGGCGAGGCGGGTGTTTCTTCCGGGCCCTTGATGATGATCGAGCAACCGGCGGCCAACGCGGCGGACAGCTTGCGCACGATCTGGTTGATCGGGAAGTTCCACGGCGTAAAGGCGGCAACCGGGCCGACCGGCAGCTTAAGCGTTTGCTGTTGAACATCGCGGCTGCGGGCAGGGATGATTTGGCCGTAGGTGCGGCTGGCTTCGCCGGCAAACCAGTCAATGACGTCCGCCGAGTTAAGGATCTCAACCTTGGCCTGCGCCACCGGTTTGCCTTGTTCCTGCGTCATGATGGCGGCGATAGATTCTGCGCGTTCGCGCAGCAAGGCGGCGGCTTTACGCATCAGGATGGCGCGCTGATAGGCGGAGGTGTCGCGCCAGAGTTTAAAACCGCGTTCGGTAGCGGCCAGCGCCAGATCGAGATCGGCCTGTGCGGCGTGCGCCACGTTGCCAATGACCTCATCGGTAGCGGGGTTGGTGACCGGCATGGTGTTGCCGGCGATTGCGCTGCGCCATTGTCCGTCAATATAGAGTTGAGTATCTGGATACATTGTTGCCTCTTACTTTCAGGGAGTTAAACACCGTTTTCCCGCTCTGCGGCAGGATAATCAAACCCGCTGACGCCGATCAACAGACGCCAGTCGATGGGTAAAATACCCTACGCCGAATGAGCGCGATCGTCCAGGGAACCGCAATGCGCACTACTCAAACGGCGTTGGTTTGACTATCATACAAGCCAGATTCGGCCTTGATGCAAGGCGGTAGGGTGCAGGCGATGGAGGTAGAGTGCAGGGTGTTCCACAGCAGTTCCCCTTCGAAAAAGATTGCGCGCAGTTCCGGCAATTGCCGCAATTGCCAGGCGTCGAGCTTTACCACGCCCATATCGAACGCTATGTCTTCGAACCGCATACCCACGACGCTTTCGCCATCGGCACCGTCGATGTCGGTGCCGAGCGCTTCCGTTACCGGGGGGCACAGCATCTGGCGGCGCCGGGTTCGCTGGTATTGATGAACCCGGATGAACTGCACACCGGCGAGGCGGAAACGGCCGGCGGCTGGAATTACCGGATGCTCTACCTTGAACCCGGGGCGCTGGAGTTGCTGTCCGGCGAGCAGGGGTTTTGGTTTACCGATGCGGTACGCCAGGATCCGCAGGCGGCGCGGCAACTTTCGGCGACGCTGGCCGCACTGTGGCAAGCCCGGGATCCGATGACGATTGATGACCTGCTGCTGCAAGTGGTGGCGATCTTCCGCCCCCACGCACGTATCGCCCGGCCGCTGAAAGATGAGCCGGCGCACCGTTTTGACATCGTCAAAACCTACCTGCGCGATAACTTTTCCGCTGCCATCACGCTGGATCAGTTGGCGGCGCTGGTGTCGCTCAGCCCGTACCATTTTTTGCGCAAATTCAAAGCCGAATACCATGTGTCGCCTCAGCAGATGCTGATGGCGATCCGCCTTGCGCAAGCCAAGTTGATGCTGGGGCGTGGCATGCCTGCCGCGCAGGTAGCCGCGGCGGCGGGGCTAACCGATCAGGCGCATTTAACCCGCGCTTTCGCCAACCGTTACGGCGTCACGCCAGTGCGCTATCAAAAACAGGTCATGGCCCGCTAAGTATCGCCATTAATGTATGCAAGTAAGAATGCTCTTCTTTTGAGAATGCCAAGGGAAGGTGACATTCAATTCTCTGACTGTTGGAGCATTACAGGATTAAGGTTCCGCAGCCATTGGTATTGGCGGAACCTGCAATAACAGCTCTGGTAGAGATCGTGGGGTTCCATTTAGGTAGGTGAAATTTTATCACTATCACAACAGCCTCTGTATCGTGGGTACAGAGGCTGTTGTTTACGCTTTGACCGGCATTGATAACCCCCCATCACCAGATCGTGCCACGCCCCGCTAAAACAGCAACCTGCTATGCCGAAATAGCAAAACTGAGTACATCTAACAAGAACAGCACACCTAAACCGTTAAAATCAAAAGCGACACCTGAATTTTTCTCGTCACATTTGTATGTTGTCGTCGTACTGCAATGGTATGCCCAACTTTTCGATACTGACGGCGTTGCTCATTAGAGCATTAAGACGCATTTGCCAGCGTTACCATTGCGGCGAAAACAGTTGCAACCATTGCCGGGGTAAATGACTCGAGAGCTTTTGTGCCAACACTCGCTGCAGTTTCACGCGCCACGTTCACCAATACACGGCCGGGGGCGCGAAGCACGACCTGACGAAGCCCATTGGTGCTGTCGCGTGCTACGAGGCCAATTTTTTCGAGAACGATCAATTGACGCACTACGGCTGATTGCGGTTTACCAATCTGTTCCCCGAGTGCTGATATATTGACCCGATCGCCGTCCGATCGCGCGATAACATTCAGTAGCGTAAAGTCACTGAAGCTGATGCCATGATATGTGCCCAATTCATCGTCAAGCTTAAGTTGCAGACTGGCCTGAGCACGATATAACGCCAAACAAAAATCGAGATTTGTGTTCATCAAGGCTTCTTCCTGGGTTCGTCGTAGCTAAGTTCGTCGGGGCTGCGGATTTCCTGGCGCCACAGGCTCACCAACATTTCCAATTCCCGCGCGGCATCGAAAGCGGGATCTTCACTGGCTTTAACCCTGTCGAGTACCTCAAAGAGAAAGTTACTCTCACCATGCTCAACCCAATCCTGCGCAAGTCTCATGTTCCGATGTTGTGCATATCGCAGTTCAAAACGATGCCGGTTGAGTGTTCCTTGAACGTTAGCACTGCCTGCAACCAATACTCGCCCCGTAATCTTGTTACGGATCGCATACACCCCGGCTCGGGTTTTCGTGTCCAGGTACTGCCGTTTCAGCGCTTGTTTGTCTGTCATCATCCCTCCTCTTCGTTTCAGGTAAGTCATGGCGTTGTTGTCAGCGGTATGCGTTTTCACGAATAATACCCGGATAATATTCTCTGTCAATAATACCCGGGTAAATATGCCTATCGCTATACCGCATGAAAATTTGGGGTTGATGGCGAATGGGGCAGACAGCCCCCGGAAGAGGGTCTGTCATCATCGCTAAATGGGGTTATAGTCTGAATTTACTGTTGTTATGAGTCACCGGTGGTTGCAAGTTTCGCGGATGTCGTCAAAAAGGTGACTAATCAGAATGAAGCTGTCTTCATAATATTTACTATTAATTTTATCCGGGTATATTAAGGTCCCTTAACATCCCATTGAGGTTAAATGCATGTCTGAATACCTGTCGAAGGCTTCGACAGCCTTTGGTGACCAACATTTGCTGTTCTCAGGTCCGTTGGTCGAAGTTGCACTTGCCGTTAAAAATGAGCTCGAAAAGGGATCGTTAAGAACATTTCTTGTTTTTGATGATATGACAGGCAGCGTGATCGACTTGGACCTGCGAGGGTCTGATGCCGACGTTGTAGAGAGGCTTTCCTGTCCTCCCCAGCAATTCACGGGGCGTTATGCCACCCGCCGGGACAAGTCGGCAGAGACGGTGGAAGACGATTCTGCAGAATCGAAAGGACGGGGTAGACCAAAATTAGGTGTCGTTGCTCGCGAGGTAACCTTATTGCCCAGTCAATGGGACTGGTTAACCACCCGACCCGGCAGCGCATCCGCTATACTCAGGCGTCTGGTAGACGAAGCCATGCACTCGGCGGGGGCGCGTGAACAAAAACGGGCAGCTCATGAGGCTGCTTATCAGTTCATGCAGGCGATCGCCGGAGACTTGCCTGGCTACGAGGAGGGAATTCGCGCACTCTTCGCAGACAATCGTACCAAACTTGAACAATGCATTGCAGCATGGCCTGTCGACATCAAAACTCATACTCTACGCCTGGCTTTCGGTTTATCAGATCAACCAACCAAGAGAGCTACTAAGGCCGGCTAAAATATCACCATAAAAACAGGCTTAACGCAGTTTCCCAGGTCGACTCGCTAAAACAGCAACCTGCTACAATATTGCCATGAGGAATTAGGCTAGGCTGCTCCTGAAATTCATTCACGGGTTGCTGGAGTCACTATGTTTGTTGGCGTGTTATTTGCCCTCTCTGCCGGGCTGATGTGGGGGCTGATTTTTGTCGGCCCGGTATTGATCCCGGAATATCCTGCGGCGTTACAGTCCACCGGGCGCTACCTGGCCTTTGGCCTGATCGCTTTGCCGTTGGCCTGGCTCGATCGCCGCCGGTTGCGAAAGCTGAAGCGTAAAGACTGGCTCGAGGCGCTCAAACTGACGGCGATCGGCAATCTGCTGTATTACCTGTGCCTGGCAAGCGCCATTCAACGCACCGGGGCGCCGGTGTCCACCATGATTATCGGCACGTTACCGGTGGTGATTTCGGTGACCGCCAACCTGTTCTACAGCCGGCATGACGGGCGGCTTTCCTGGCGGAAGTTAACGCCGGCGCTGGTGTTGATCGCCTGTGGGCTGGCGTTCGTCAACGTCGCCGAACTGAAGGGCAATACGGCACCGCTCGATCTCTGGCGCTATATCAGCGGATTGGGGCTGGCGCTGTTGGCGGTGGCTTGCTGGACCTGGTTCCCCCTGCGCAATGCCCGCTGGCTGCGGGAAAATCCAGACCAAAGACCGGCCACCTGGGCGACGGCGCAGGGGGTAGTCACTTTGCCGCTGGCGTTGGCAGGTTACCTGTTGGTTTGCGGCCAGTTGGCTCTCACTCAGCCGGCGTTTGCGCTGCCGTTCGGGCCAAGGCCGGGTGTGTTCGTCCCCTTGATGATTGTCATCGGTATATTCTGCTCGTGGATAGGTGCGTTGTGCTGGAATGAGGCGAGCCAGCGCTTGCCGACGGTGCTGGTGGGGCCGCTGATTGTCTTCGAAATTTTGGCGGGGCTGGCCTACACTTTCATATTGCGCCAGGCTTGGCCGCCGCTGTTGACGCTGTGCGGTATCGCCTGTCTGATGATCGGGGTGGTGTCCGCGATGCGCATCAAGCCGGAGCCGGTGGTAGTGCGGTTGGCAGAACGATAAGCGCCACGCCTGCCGCGAAGGCGGCAGGCGGTGAACCGCTTAACGTTTACTGTGGTTAATGATCTCTTCGGCCACGTTGCGCGGCGCTTCGGCGTAGTGGCTGAACTCCATGGTGTAAGTCGCGCGGCCTTGCGACATCGAACGCAGGGTGGTTGAGTAACCAAACATCTCGGACAGCGGTACCTTGGCGCGGATCTCCTTGCCGCCGCCGCCGGGGATATCCTCCATGCCTTGCACCAGACCGCGCCGCGACGACAGGTCGCCCATCACGCTGCCGGCATAGTCTTCCGGCGTTTCCACTTCTACCGCCATGATCGGCTCCAGGATCACCGGATCAGCCGCGCGGCAGGCTTCTCTAAAGCCAAAGATCGCCGCCATGCGGAAGGCTTGCTCAGAGGAATCGACGTCGTGGTATGAGCCGAAGGTCAGATGCACTTTGACGTCAACCATCTGATAACCGGCCAGCACGCCGTTATTCAGCGCTTCCAGCACGCCTTTTTTCACCGCAGGAATATACTCGCCCGGGATCACGCCGCCCTTGATTTCATCGAAGAACTCGAAGCCTTTGCCCGGTTCGTTCGGTTCCACCGTCAACACCACGTGGCCATATTGGCCTTTACCGCCGGACTGCCGCACAAATTTGCCCTCCACGTCGACCACGCGTTTGCGGATGGTTTCGCGGTAAGAAACCTGCGGTTTGCCGGTGGTGGTCGCCACGCCAAATTCACGGCGCATGCGATCGACGATAATTTCCAGATGCAGCTCGCCCATGCCGTAAATAATGGTTTGACCGGAATCTTCGTCGGTGCGTACGCGGAACGACGGATCCTCGGAGGTGAGGCGCTGCAGCGCGATGCCCATTTTTTCCTGGTCGGCTTTGGTTTTCGGTTCAATCGCCTGCGCAATTACCGGTTCCGGGAACACCATTTTCTCCAGCGTGATGATGGCGCTAGGGTCGCACAGGGTGTCGCCGGTGGTGACGTCTTTCAGCCCCACGCAGGCGGCGATATCACCGGCGTGCAGTTCTTCGACCTCTTTGCGGTCGTTGGCGTGCATCTGCACGATACGGCCAATGCGCTCTTTTTTGTCTTTGATCGGGTTATAGACGCTGTTGCCTTTGGCCAGCACGCCGGAATACACCCGAATGAAGGTCAGTTGGCCCACGAAGGGATCGGTCATCAGCTTGAACGCCAGCGCCGAGAATTTTTCGTCGTCGGCAGCCCGGCGGATGATGATATTGTCGTGCTCGTCATGGCCTTCCATCGGCGGCACGTCGAGCGGCGAGGGCATGAGTTCGATCACCGCGTCGAGCATGCGCTGCACGCCTTTGTTGCGGAAGGCCGAGCCGCACAGCATCGGCTGGATTTCACCGGCTATGGTGCGCAGGCGCAGGCCGCGAACAATCTCTTCTTCGCTCAGCGGTTGCTGGTTGAGGTATTTGTCCATCAGCTCTTCCGAGCCTTCGGCGGCGGCTTCAATCATTTTATCCCGCCATTCTTGCGCGAAATCGCGCAGCTCAGCCGGGATCTCTTCAAAACTGAAACTCATGCCCTGCGAGGCTTCGTCCCACAGAATGGCCTTCATGCGCACCAAATCCACCACGCCGGTGAAGTGGTCTTCGGCGCCAATCGGGATGACGATCGGCACCGGATTGGCTTTCAAACGTTCGATCATCATTTTGCGCACGCGGAAGAAGTCGGCGCCGACGCGGTCCATTTTGTTGACGAACGCCAGCCGCGGCACTTTATATTTATTGGCCTGCCGCCAGACGGTTTCTGACTGCGGCTGCACGCCGCCCACCGAGTCGTAGACCATGACTGCGCCATCCAGCACGCGCATAGAGCGCTCGACCTCGATGGTAAAATCAACGTGCCCTGGGGTATCGATAATATTGATGCGGTGCTGCGGATAATTATGCTGCATGCCGTTCCAGAAGCAGGTGGTCGCCGCCGAGGTAATGGTGATGCCGCGCTCTTGTTCTTGCGCCATCCAATCCATGGTGGCCGCGCCATCGTGCACTTCGCCCAGCTTGTGACTGACCCCGGTGTAAAACAGAATCCGCTCGGTGGTGGTGGTTTTGCCGGCATCAATGTGCGCCGAGATGCCGATATTGCGGTAGCGTTCGATAGGGGTAGTACGTGCCATAATTAACCTTTCTTAGCCGCGTTAAAGAAGGGCGGCTTAAATAGCATGAGTAATTATGATAATCCTCAATGGGTTACCTTCTGGACCTTCACGTGAATGAATCGGTCACAGAATAATCGTAGTTGATGAAGGGCGATTTACTAAGCAATGGCTGCGATAGGTGAAGCCTGAATGTTTGGGGCGGCGAGCCGCCCCATAACGTTACCCGGCAAAGATATGCGCCTGCCCGATGATATTCAGGCTGACTTGGGAACCGGCGCGGATGCCTTCACGGCTGACGGTTTTTATTTCGATAGCGGCGTCGCTGCCGTTCATGCGCAGGTTGAGGGTCGAGACAAAACCGGCGAAATCGATGCTGGTGACCACCGCCTGGCCCTGTTGCGTCGGCTCGGACAGGCTGATTTGGATCTGTTCCGGGCGCAGCATGATGCGGGCAGGCCCCTGGCGCTGGCGATCGTCCACCGCAATCCGGCCCAGAACGCAATCGGCCCAGCCGTGTTCAAGTTTGGCCGAAAGTACCAGGGTTTCCCCCAGGAAGGTGGCGGTCGGCTCATCCACCGGTCGCAGATAGAGATCCTGCGGCGGGCCCACCTGCGCCAGCCGGCCATTGCGCATCACCGCGACCTGATCGGCAAACGACAGCGCTTCCGTCTGATCGTGGGTCACCAGAATTGACGCCACCTTGGCTTCCGCCAGCAGCTCCGCCACCGCTTTACGGGTGGCGGCGCGCAGGCCGGTATCCAGGGCGGAGAAGGGCTCGTCCAACAGCATCAGCTTGGGTTGCTGGGACAGCGCGCGCGCCAGCGCCACCCGCTGCTGTTGTCCGCCGGAAAGCTCATGCGGCCACAGCGCGCCCAGCCGCCGATCCAGCGCCACCATGTCCATCAACGCATCAATGCGTCGCTGCTTGTCACGCTTGCTGCCCTTCAGGCCGAAACCGATATTCCCGGCCACGGTAAAGTGCGGAAACAGCGCGCCGTCTTGCGGTACAAAGCCAATGCCGCGCAGGTGCGCCGGCACCCAGCCGCTGCCGTTGGCCATCGGCAGTCCCTGCAAGATAACCTGGCCGCTGTCCGGTATTTCAAAGCCGGCGATAATGCGCAGCAAGGTGGTTTTTCCCGAGCCGGAAGGGCCGACAATCGCGGTGCGGCTGCCCTGTGCCACCTGCAAATCCACGTGCTCCAGCACCTTGACCGAATTATAGGACTTACCGATAGCCTGCAGTTGAAGCGTACTCATAATCCCGCCGTGCGTTTAGATTGAGAATAAAGAAGCCAGGTCAATGGCAGCGATAACGCCACCATAATCAGTGCGTAAGGTGCAGCCGCCACGTAGTCGATCTCGCTGGTCAGCGCCCAGAAGCCGGTCGCCAGCGTGCGGGTACCGTTCGGCGCCAGCAGCAGCGTCGCGGTCAGCTCATTGGCTATCGCCAGAAACACCAAGGCTGCACCGGCAGCCGCGCCGGGTGCGGCCAGTCGCAAAGTGGTGCTCCACAGCGCCTGCGCCGGCGAACGGCCAAGGCTGCGCGCCACGTTTTCCAACTCCACCGGTGCCTGGGCAATGCCTGCACGCAGGTTGATCAATGCCCGTGGCATAAACATCAGCAAGTAGGCCAACAGCAGGGTGATTTCCGTCTGATAAATCGGCCGGAAACTGTGAATGGTAATGGTCACCAGCGCCAGCGCCACCACGATGCCGGGCAGCGAACTGGTGACGTAATTGCAGCCTTCCAGCAGCCGATACAGCCGTGCCGGATAACGAACCGACAGCCAGGCCATCGGGATGGCGCACAGCGTGATCAGCAACGCACCGCTGGCGGCCAGCGACAGCGTTTGCAGCAACGCGGGCAGTAAATCCGCATTGCGCCAGACCTCGATCCCGCCCAGCGTCAGCCAGCGGGCCAGAGTGATAAAGGGCACGCCCAATGCCAGCGCGCTAAGGCTCAACGGCAGTAGCAGGGCAAGCAGCGTCGTCACCGGCCCCAGGCGGTAGGGGGTTTGGCTGCGGGCACTGCCGGAGCCTACTCGGGCATAACGCGCGCGGCCTCGGCTGGCGGCTTCCAGCAGCAGTAAACCCAGGCAACACAGCACCAGCACCCCGGCCAGCATGTTGGCTGCCGGGCCGTTGAAGGTGGACTGGAACTGATCGAAAATGGCGGTGGTGAAGGTGTCAAAACGGATCATGGCGTACAGGCCGTATTCCGCCAGTAGATGCAGCGCGATCAGTAACGATCCGCCCCAGGTCGCCAGTTTGAGCTGCGGTAACACCACGCGGAAAAACACCGCCAAGGGTCGGGTGCCTAGCGAAGTGGCGACGTCTTCAATGCCGGGATCCAGGCGGCGCAGCACCGCTGCGGCCGGCAGATAAATAAACGGAAAGTAGGCGAGGACTGAAATGAATACCCCGGCGCCCAGCCCATGCATCGAGGGCACCAGGCTGATCCAGGCATAGCTTTGCACAAATGCCGGAACCGCCAGCGGCGCGGTCGCCAGCAGCGACCAGATGCGGCGGCCCGGCAGCGTGGTGCGCTCCGTGAGCCAGGCCAGCGTGACCCCCAGAATGGCGCAAATTGGCAGCGTGAATACCACCAGTAGCAGGGTATTGAGCAACAGTTCGGCCACCCGGGGGCGGAATACCAGAGCTTTTACCGTCTGCCAGCCGGTTTCAAACGCCACGCTGACGACAAATCCCAGCGGCAACAGGGCCAACAGGGAGAGCAAAAGGGCAGCCGCCACGATAAACAATCCCGGCCGCTGATGCAGCCGGGTGGTGGTGTAACGCGGCGTTGCGCCGGTGGCGTTAAGGCCAATATTCGACATAAGGTAAAAACTCTCTACAACCGGCTTACAGCAGCCCGGCCTCGGTCATCAGTTCAACTACTTTTTTACCGTTCAGCTGCGAAGCGTCGATTTTCGGCGCGTCCAGCTCTTTCAGCGGCACCAGTTTAGGATTGGAAGCCGCGTTCACGCCTACCGCATATTCGAAGGCGTTATTGGTACGCAGAATGTCCTGGCCGTTCTTGCCGGTGATCCACTTCACGAAGGCCTGAGCCTGTTGTTGGTGTTTGCTGGAAGCCAGCACGCCACCGCCGGAGGTGCTGACGAACGCGCCCGGATCCTGGTGTTTGAAGTAATAAAGTTTGACGTTTTTGCTGTTTTCGCCGGTCTTGGCACCGTCGACGAACGGATAATAGTGATAGATCACGCCGCTGTCGATTTGGCCGGCATTGACCGCTTTCATCACCGTGCTGTTACCCTTATAGGCGGTAAAGTTGGTTTTCATCGCTTTCAGCCATTCCAGCGTGGCCTTTTCGCCTTTCAGCTCCAACAGCGCGCTGACGATCGCCTGGAAATCCGCACCGGATGGCGAAGCGGCCCAACGGCCTTTCCATTCCGGCTTGGCCAGATCCAGCAGCGATTTAGGCAATTGCGCTTCGGTCAGTTTGGCCGGGTTGTAGACGAATACGGTTGAACGGGCGGCGATGCCGATCCAGCGGCCATGCTGCGGGCGGTACTGCGGTTCAACCTGCGCCAGCGTCGCGGCATCCAGCGGGGCAAACAGTTTGGCGTTGTCCACCAACACCATCGCCGGGGAGTTCTCCGTCAGGAAAACGTCGGCGGGGGATGCGCTGCCTTCTTGCACCAGTTGGTTACCCAACTCGCTGTCACCGCCGTTGCGCAGAGTCACCTTGATGCCGGTGTCTTTGGTAAAGCCATCCACCCAGGATTTCACCAGGTTTTCGTGCTGGGCGTTATAAATAACGATGCCGTCATCGGCAGGGGCCGCATGAGCGGAAAACGCCAGCATCATTGATGAGGCGAGCAGGGCAACGGGGCCTAGAGAAGAAAGACGCAGCTTCATACTGTTATCCTTTTTAGAGGTCGAAGAAGAAAAGCGAATATCGCCTGGCGAGCGCAAGCAGGCCCGATTGTAGCCAAGAACAGTCATAATGATAGTGAAAACGATTCGTATTAAATTATTTTTTGCATTCGCTCATAAATTAACTCGCCCTAAGGAAAAATTAAGCTTCAGCCTGAATACTCTGAACTGATTGCCTAATGTCGACAGAATTCATGCAGTTGAAAATATCTCCTCATGCGTTCGCCTTCTCAGGAGCCGCCATCTCAACCGCAAACCAGTCTGCCAGTTGCGCTACGGCGCGGCTGTGCTTGCCGTCGGGGTTGCTGACAAAATAATGCGCAGCGCCCGGCAGCGAGTGCTCGAACGGCGCTATCAGCACGCCACTCTCCAGCGCATGCTGCACCATCAGTCGGCTGGCGATAACCGCGCCCTGGCCGGCGATTGCCGCCTGAATGGCGTGGGCTTCGTCGGTAAAGCGCGGGCCGGCGTCGACCGTCAGCGCCGCCGGGCCAAACTCGCTGCGCCAACGCGGCCAGTCGGGGGAGGGTTGCGGCACCTGGCGGCCATCGATGTGTATCAGCGTGGTTTGCAACAGATCCGCGATTGAAGCGACATTCAACCGCGGGCTGACGACCAGCACGAAGCGGTCCTGTTGCAGCAATCGCGGCGACAGCGGGTCATCCGGCCTGTTGCCGTAGCGGATCGCCACATCAATCTGTTTGCTGCGCAAATCCACAATGCGATCATCGGCGTGCAACCGCAGGTCTATGGCGGGAAACTGCCGCATCAACGCCGGCAAACGCGGCACCAGCCAGTGGGTGATCAGCGCCGTGGTAGCGGATAACGTCAACACCGCCGGCCGCTGGCGTTCACCGATATTCTCCACCGCCGTCTGCAACAGGTTGAACGCCTGCGCGCTGGCCTGTTGCAGGATCTTGCCGTCGGCGGTCAATTCCACCTTGCGCGGCGTTCTTTCGAACACGCTGACGCCCAGCAGGCTCTCCAGCAGCCGAATTTGGTGGCTGATGGCCGTCGGCGAAACGCCAATTTCTTCCGCAGCCAGTTTAAAACTCTGCAGTCTGGCGACCGCGTCAAAAGCCCGTAGTGACCCCAGGGGCGGCAGTTTTCTTTTCATGATGAGCTATTTTCATCTTTGGCTGAGAACTATGACTTTGAATTGCCATTTGGTGGCAGGTTATTTTCTGTATGCAGGTTAACAGATGAAAATTACTCAGCCAAATAACCAGGAGATAACCATGTCTGCATCATCGGTAAAACAGCTACGTCTGGTGATCACCACCGAAGATTTTGATAACGCCTTGGCTTTCTACCGCGATCGACTGGGGTTGACCCAGGCCGATGCGGTGCCGCCAGACAGCGGCAGGGTGGCGATCCTCGAGGCGGGCAAGGCCACGCTGGAGCTGGTGGAGCCCTCAACCGCCGCTTATATCGACCAGGTAGAGGTGGGAGAGCGCGTCTCCGGTTGGATCCGGGTGGCATTTGAGGTGACCGATATTGCCGCAACCACGGCCAGTCTGGCGCAGGGCGGCGCGCAGGTGTTGTCCGAGCCGCGGGTTACGCCCTTCAATTCAATCAATAACCGGCTGGAAGCGCCGGCCGGATTGCAACTGACGCTGTTTCAAGCGCTGTAAACCGAAACCCGCCATGTTGGCGGGTATTCATTTGATAATGAAAGAAATTCATCACGGCTTTTGGTTATGAGTCATAGCGATTAATCATTTAATTTATTCAGCTGCTTCAATGAATATGAGCGTCGACAAAACACCAATAAGGGATAAAGGCGTGAAATATTCATTCAGATTTAACGGACTAGCCAGTCTAATCTTCCTTTCATTGCAAGCCACTTCACCGGCTCATGCTGCCGAAGTGCCGGTGGGCGTCAAGCTAGCGGCCACGCAGGAACTGGTGCGGGCCAATGGCTATGAGCCTGCGACGCTGGATCCCAATCTGGCTGAAAGCAACGTGGAGTTTAATATCTTCAATGACCTGTTCGAAGGATTGTTGCGGGTGGGGAAAAACGGCGAGGTTATTCCCGCGCTGGCCACCCATTGGGAAAACCAGGGCAATGTCTGGACCTTCCATCTGCGCCCGGCAGCCAAATGGTCGAACGGCGATCCGGTTACCGCCGAGGATTTCGTCTTCAGTTGGCGTCGCCTGACCGATCCCAAAACCGCCTCGCCGTACGGCAGCTACCTGGCCTCGGCCTATGTGCTTAACGCTGCGGAGATTAATGCCGGCAGCAAACCGCCGACGGAGTTGGGGGTGAAGGCGCTGGATGCCAATACCCTGCAGGTCACACTGTCTGAGCCGAACTCCTATCTGCTCAAACAGTTGGTGCATTTCCCTGTGTTGCCGGTGAACCGCAAGGCGGTGGAAAAATACGGCAAAAACTGGACGCAACCGCAGAATTTCGTCAGCAACGGCGCTTTCAGGTTAACGCAGTGGGTGGTGAACGAAAAAGTGGTGGTGGAGCGTAACACTCAGTATTGGGACAACGCCCATACGGCGCTTAACAAAGTGACTTTCCTGCCGCTGCAAGGATTCCCCGAGGTGGCGCGCTTCCGGGCTGGGGAGATCGAGCTGGGCTATAGCACCCCGCCGGAACTCTATCAGCAGTTGAAAAAGAGCCTGGGTGAGGAACAACTGGTGACTTATCCGTTACTGTCCACCAGCTATTTTGCCTTTAACACCCGGCAGGCCCCTTTTAATGACGTACGGGTGCGGCAGGCGTTAAATCTGGCGCTGGACAAAGAGGTCATCGCCACCAAGGTGTTGGGCTACGGCCAGCAAGCGGCCTGGACCTTCACCCCCTCCGGGGCCGGTGGTTTTACGCTGAAGGCCGGTGAGGCGGCGGGGTGGACGCAGGAGCAGCGGGTCGCCCAGGCGAAAAAGCTGCTGGCGGAGGCCGGATTCAACGCCGAGCGCCCGTTGCAGTTCAATGTGTTGTACAGCAATGACGCCACCGTCAAGAAGATTGTCATCGCCAGCAGCGCGATGTGGAAAAAGAACCTGGGAGTTAATGCTACGTTGCAAAGCCAGGAGCGTAAGGTGACGCTGGATAACATCAACAATGGGCATTACAGCGTTGCTTTTTCTCGATGGCTGGCAGACTACAACGATCCGTCCACCTTCCTGAATGTCTTCCGATCTACCAGCAGTGAAAACTCCGCCAAATATGCCAACGAGAATTACGATCGGTTGTTGCATCAGGCCACTGCGGCGAAGACGCCGCAGCAGGTACAGCACTATTTCCAACAGGCCGAGGAGAGGTTGGCGGTGGATACGCCGGTGGCGCCGGTTTATTACGAAGCCAACGCCACGCTGGTCAAACCCTATGTGAAAGGCATCGATTTTACCCGACAGGGGCCGCTGTACGACAAGAACGCCTATATTATCGCTCACTGATGTCGCAATAATGGGGGGTGGAAATTTTCTGCCCCCTTTTTATTATCTTTACGGTTAAAAATTTTTTTTCTAAATGTTTCATAAACGGCCGGCCAGATTTACGCCCGCCGCCAAAAAACCGCGTCTATAATGCCTCCCGTAGTTTATATGCAGTATCTCGTTTGGCGAGGCTCCTATACAAACACAGGTTACTGATCTGACGACATCGAGAGATGCCCAAGGTTAAGACAGGCTTTATCGGATTAAGGTTTAGCCCAAGGTAACTTCTGATAAATACATCAGATACGTTGTATAGTGCTAAAACCTGGACGCGGAGATAGGCTGTCTGCACTCCCTCTGTGGTTAACGCCCCTATGCGATTCGCTGTTGAAGTTTAAACAGAAATAGGGACTAACATAATGAAGTCACATCAAAATTACTCATCTCCGGCGCTGGCCAATGCTGACGTGCTGGATGAGTCCTCGATAGCAAACTATATGAACGCCGATTTTATTACCGTTCCCGGTAATATGACGGTCAATAAAGCCAAAGAATATTTTCTTTCGCAACTTAAAACGGATGAAATTCCGGCTCAACTTTTTGTCACCGCAGACGATTATCAATTGCGCGGCACGTTGTCGGTTAAAAAATTGTTGCAGTGCACGGACGATGATAAAGCCGTTGGGGTAATGATTAACCACAGCTATTTCCAGGTATCGCCCGACGACGATCGTAATGACGTCGCCCATTTATTGGGTAAGGGCGGGCTGGATGTAGTGCCGGTGGTGGTGAATAAAACCCTGGTTGGGGTGTTGGGGGAAAAAGAAATCGCCCAACTGATTGAGGATGAAAACACCGAGGATGCACAACGACAGGGCGCCAGCCTGCCGCTGGACAAGCCCTATCTGGAAACCAGCCCTTGGGCGCTATGGCGCAAACGCTCGGCGTGGTTGCTGATGCTGTTCGTCGCCGAAGCTTACACCGGCAACGTACTGAAGGCGTTTGAAGACCAGTTGGAAGCGGCGATCGCTCTGGCGTTTTTTATCCCGCTGCTGATTGGCACCGGCGGTAACAGCGGTACGCAGATCACTTCCACGCTGGTACGCGCCATGGCGCTTGGCGAAGTCAGCCTGCGCAACCTGGGCGCGGTGATCCGCAAAGAGGTGTCCACCTCGCTGCTGATAGCCGTCACTATTGGCGTCGCCGCCTGGGTTCGCGCCTGGATCATGGGGGTGGGAATGGACGTGACGATGGTCGTCAGCCTGTCGCTGGTGGCGATCACCGTCTGGAGCGCGATTGTGTCCTCGATTATCCCTATGTTGCTGAAAAGAGTGGGGATCGATCCGGCGGTGGTGTCCGCGCCATTTATCGCCACCTTTATTGATGGTACTGGCCTGATTATTTATTTCAAAATTGCCCAGTACATTCTGAATATTTAAACCGGGATCCGCTTCGTGCCGCTGCCGGAGCGGACATTTTACCTCACTCAATAAGGAGGCACGTTAATCGCAATGAATAATCTTTTAACCCACTTTTTAATTAAAGAGGTTTTTATCGATAACCGCTAACTGAGGAAATAATAATGGGAAACATGACAATTTTTGTAGGATTCCTGAGCATCATCAGCTCACTGGGCCTGTTAGCCGCCTATATGAGCACCAAATGGGATGATTAATGAACGTTGAAGAACCGCCGCAATGCATCCTCCCCGAAGTGTTTTATTTACGACGGGGAGGATACCGATAAAACTCTGACCGCCGCCTGCGGTTTTAACGAGTGAAACGATAATGATTATTTTTATTCTTGGTTTGCTTTATGCCATTTTAATGATCTCTGTGGGTGTTAATGAGATTTATTTTTATTCAACCGGAAAATCAGAATTCCTGTCTAGTTTAATGCTGACATTCTCGGGTAGTATGCTGCTGGTTGCTTTTGTCTGGCAATTGTCTGCAAAAATTAAAAAATAAATTCCAATGCGAATGTGAGCCGTACTATGCAAAATGAAAAACAGTCCGTGGCCAGAAACTCGATGATAGCCAGTGGGTTATTGGCGACCGGCAAATTTGCTGCGGGTATTTTTACCGGCAGTATTGGCCTTATTTCCGAAGGGATACACTCTTTCACCGATTTTGTCGCCACCAGCATTACCTGGCTGGCGGTGCGCATCAGCGACAAACCGGCCGATGAGGACCACCATTTTGGTCACGGCAAAGTCGAAAATCTGGCGGCGTTGTTTGAAGTGCTGCTGCTGTTGGGCGCTGCGGGTTGGATCGTTTATGAGGCCGGCACCAGCCTGCTGGGGCAGCCGCATGAGATTATCGCCGCGCCAGTGGTGATTGCCGTGCTGTTGATCTCGATTGTGGTCGACTATTTCCGCGTCAAGGCGCTGAATCGCGTGGCGAAAGCCACCGACAGCGCGGCGTTGGAAGCCGACGCGCTGCACTTCTTCTCCGATATGTTGTCCTCCGCCGTGGTGCTGCTGGGGATGGTATTCGTGTTGCTGGGGTTCACCCGCGCAGATGCGATTGCGGCGTTGATCGTTGCCGGTTTTATCGTGGTCGCTGCCTTGAAGTTAGGCAAACGTTCGTTCGATTCGCTGATGGACACAGCGCCTGCCGGTGCCAAAGAGGAGATCGGCACGTTACTGGATAGTTTTCCGGCGATATTGGCGACCGAGAATATCCGCATTCGCAACGCCGGTGCGGCCCTGTTTATCGAGGTGACCGTCGCCGTCTGCCGCACCTTGCCGCTGGAGCGCATCAACGCGCTGAAGCAGTCCATCGCCGAGCGGTTGGAGCGGCAGTATGCCCACGCCGAAGCCACGGTGATTGCCAACCCGCAAACCCGCAGCGATGAAGACATGGCGACCCGCATCCGGGTGATTGCCGCCAATCACGGTGCGGTGGTGCAAAATGTGGCGTTGCAGCAACTGCCGG
The DNA here is from genome assembly GCF_052045345.1 of Serratia sp. 22264. Lineage (NCBI taxonomy): Bacteria > Pseudomonadati > Pseudomonadota > Gammaproteobacteria > Enterobacterales > Yersiniaceae > Serratia > Serratia sp. 22264. Next base: position 1,483,365 of record NZ_JBQEOY010000001.1, on the reverse strand, counting down.
AACGCATGTCGATCAGCATGGATCTGGCGGTGCCGGCCAGCGCCAGCGTGGCGCAGGCGCACGATATCGCCAGCGAGATTGAAAACCTTCTGCGCCAGGCTATCGGCGAAGACACGGAGATCGAAACTCATCTTGAACCGCAGATGCCTCATTGGATCGCCAGTGAGGACGTAGAGCCGGATGAACTGGCAAATATCCGCCAGATCTTGCGAATTGCGGTGGAAAAGGGGGAAATGGTGCAGGACGTACATAACATTCGGGCGCGGAAAACGGCAGATGGCATTATCGTCAATTTCCATTGCCGGGTGTCGCCGGCCGCGTCCATTGTGGCGGCTCACGACGCAGTGGACCACATAGAACGCCAACTGCGGGCACTTTACCCCACCATTTCGCGGGCAGTGGGGCACGTGGAACCGATCAAACCCGCTTTGTGAGCCTGCATGCGGCGACCGTGGGTGGCCGCCATGAAAGGGGGTCAGGATGCTAGATCGAAAGGATCATCCAGGGATTTTGCCGGCGGGGTAAACCAGTATGCTCCGCCTTCAGTAACGTAAAAATGATCCTCAAGGCGGATACCGAACTCGCCAGGTAGACATAGCATGGGTTCGATGCTGGCACACATGCCAACATCGAGCTGTTCCTGCCGTTTGCGGACCAGATACGGTGCCTCATGAATGTCCAGCCCGATACCGTGTCCGGTGCGATGCGGCAAGCCAGGCAACTGATAATCCGGTCCGAAGCCATAAGAGGCCAGGACTTGGCGTGCCGCGTCATCCACTTTATGACAGGGCACGCCAGGCGCGATAACTGAAAACGCCGCAGCCTGTGCCTCATGCTCCGCTTGCCAGGCGAAACGTTGTCGCGCGCTGGGTTCGCCGTACACATAAGTACGGGTGATATCGGACAAATATCCCTTATATCGGCAACCGGTATCCAGTAGCACGATATCGTTGTCCTGCAGAGGCTTGGGTTCCTTCACGCCATGCGGAAATGCGCTGTCGGATCCGAAGAGTGCAATACAGAAGTAAGAGCCGGTGGTGCCCATTTTGCGGTGGGCTTTATCAACGAAATCGGTGAGTTCGCCGGCGGTGATACCTGGGTGCAAAATGCTGGCTGCCGCCTGCTGTACTCTCAAGGTAATGTTATTAGCCGTCTGCATCAGTGCGATTTCCATCGGCGATTTACGGCTGCGGCAGTAACCGGTGACGGCTTGTGCGCCGATCAGTTCAATATCGCCGGCGTACTGCTGCAGGCCGAGGAACAGCGTTACCGAAGCCGTTTCGCAAATCGCCACCTTGCGCCGCCTGCCCGCACCCGTCACCCCGCGAGATGCCAGCAAGGTGAAGAACAGCTGGTAGGGGTCTTCCTCCTCATGCCAGCTAAATATTTCGGCTTCGATGACTTGCGCATCTTTGAAGGTGCCTATTTCAAACCAGGGCGCAATATAAGCGATTTCACCTTCGGCCGGGATCACTGCACCCACCATACGTTCGCTGGGCGACCAAGAGGTACCGGTAAAATAGAGTAGATTGTTGCCGGCATTGATATAGCAGGCATCAATGTCGTTTTCGCGCATCAGACGCTGTGCGTGCTGAATGCGTTGTCGATACTCGCCGCTGGCGATTGCAGGCGGGTTGTCCGTTAACGGTTGCAACTGTTCCAAGGCCTGTTGTGGCGTGCAACCGCCAATACCTGTAGCCATGTTTTTCTCCTCGCGGAATGTTCAATATCAGGGCCAATATCCCAGCGTGCTTAGTCCCATGATAAATAAAATGCGGCGACAATACTTGGCTCCAATAGACAGGAAAGATAGCGATTACGGCACAATGCTTTTCCCCAATGCCCTCAATGCCGATATTGCGATTGTTGTTGTCTTAAAATGGTCATTTTTAACGGGGACTACTAGCCAACGTGAGCTTTAACGATTATCAATAGAGTCTCGTTGTCTCGACAGACGCAGGTATCTCCCCATGTCACGAAGTAAAGACCTGCAAGACTGGGTAAAACCGGCCCGGTCCCCAATGCAAATTGAGCGTATCGAAGCTTTTTTCGGTGGCCACGGTTATGAGCTCCATCGCCACGACACCTACGCCATTGGCCGCACGTTGTCCGGTGTGCAAAGTTTCAACTATCGTGGCGGCAGGCGTCATAGCCTGCCCGGCGGCACCCTGGTATTGCATCCGGATGAGGTCCATGACGGAGAGGCAGGTACGGAGGAGGGATTTCAATACCGCATGGTTTATATCGAGCCGGCATTAATCCAAAAGATACTCGGCGGCAAGCCGTTGCCCTTTATTCCGGGCGGTCTTTCCGATGACCCAAGACTCTTTGCTGCGGCTCAACCCTTGCTCAAGGCCATGGAGGATCCGTTTGAAACGCTTGAGGAAGAGGATGCGCTTTATGACCTGGCGCAAACCCTTGCCGCTGTCGGGGGGCAACGCTATCAGCGGCGGGCGTTTGACTACCAGGCGGCTGAAAGGGCAAGGGAATATATCCATTCCTGTTTCGATAAAAATATTACCCTGGATGAGCTTTCTTTGATCAGCGGCCGAGATCGCTGGAGTCTGAGCCGGGATTTTCGGGCGCTGTTTGGCACCAGCCCCTACCGCTACGTCACTATGCGTCGTCTTGAACATTGCAGACGGCGGATGTTGGCGGGCCATAATCTGGCAGATATTTCAATCGATGCGGGATTTGCGGATCAAAGCCACATGACGCGCCAATTTGTCAGCAATTTTGGCGTTTCTCCTGGCCGCTGGCTGAAGTTTATCAACGGAGGTTAAGCGCGAAGTTGCACAATCATTCAAGATTGCCGCCCGCCGGGTCCACTATGCTGGGCTCCTGTTAACCAAGGAGCCTAAAAATGTACCAACCTATTAATTTTGCTTATAAACTTTCTCTGTTTTCTGAACAATGGCAGCCGAAAGTGATTGCCGAGATGAATGATTACCAGTTTAAAGTGGTCAGAATTCACGGTGACTTCGTCTGGCATACGCATGCCGAAACCGATGAAACCCTTATCGTGTTGGATGGCGTTTTGCGCATTGATTTTCGCGATGGCCATGTGCTGGTCAATGCGGGCGAGATGTATGTGGTCCCACGCGGCATCGAACACAAAACCTCTGCCGAGATCGAAACCCAACTGATGCTTATCGAACCTCGCGGCGTGCTGAACACCGGTGACGAACGGGGAGAACGTACTGCGGTCAACGATGTCTGGATTTGATCAAGCTCGCCCGGCAGGTCTGCACCGGGGGTAATAGAAAGGCCGCCAGAACAGGCGGCCTGTGAAGGTCAGTCCAGCTTCAGCCGGGCAGTGATTTCAGCAATTTCATTGCGCCATTGCCGTTGCAACGCCGGTTTCTGGTGCCTGGTTTTACGTGCCAAATCCTCCTGCAGTTTAGCCTCCAGCTCGAACAAGCAGGCCAGCAGCCGCTCTTCGTCATGGTGTAGCCTCTCGCTGTCGCCGGAGGCGGTTTGCCTGGCCGCTTGTGGCTCGGCACCGGGCTCTTCCGCCAGCCGGGCATAGACCGGTTCCAGATCCTGCCACTCTTCCAACTGTTGATGGTCAATCAGCCAGAAGCGGTTACAGCTGTTTTCTATCAACATCCGATCGTGAGTGACCAGCATCACCGCGCCTGCAAACTCGCGTAGGGTTTCCGCCAACTCCTCTTTGCCTTCCATGTCCAGATGGTTGGTCGGTTCGTCGAGCAGCAACAGCGAATGGTTGGCCAGCGTCAGGCCGACAAACAGCAGGCGCGAACGCTCGCCGCCGCTCAGGGTGCCGATCCGCTGCTGATGGCGCAGGTAAGGGAAACCGGCACCAATCAGCGCCATTTTGCGCTGCTCTTCGGTCAGCGGAGCGAAGTGCGTCAACGCCTCGCTCAGCGTATCGCCATCCTGCAACTGCTGAAGGCTCTGATCGTAATACCCGATACGCACCCTGGGGTGGAATACCACTTCACCGGAAACGGCGCTTTGGTATTCCCGCCACAGATGCCGCAACAGCGAGGATTTGCCGCAGCCGTTACGGCCAACGATGGCGATGCGATCGCCGCTTTTCACCCGCAGGTGCGCGAGGCGAAACAGCACCGGCGCATCGGCTGCCGGGCGTACCTCCAGTTGCGGCAGGGCCAACAGGCGATCGGCATCCAGGGCTTCGCCCCGCAGCCGGAGCCGCCACTGGGTAGCGGCCGTCAGCTGGGTTTGATCTTCTTTCAGACGGTCGACCCGTTTTTCCATCTGTTTGGCCTTGCGGGCCAGATCCTCGTTGTCGTACACCCGTCCCCAGACCGCCAGCCGCTGGGCGCTTTTTTCCACCCGTTCGATCTCCTTTTGCTCCGCCTGCCGGCGATGCGCATCCGCCGCGTCCTTATCCACCAGCGCCTGACGCGCCGCAGAGCAGGGCAAGCGGAAGAACTGCAAGGTTTTATCGCGCAGGATCCAGGTACAGTTGGTCACCTTATCCAGCAGGTAGCGGTCGTGGGAAACCAGCACGAAGCTGCCCGGCCAGCTTTGCAGGAACCGTTCGAGCCACAACAGCGTCGGCAGATCCAGATGGTTGCTGGGTTCATCCAGCAACAGCAGGTCCGGCCGGCGGATCAGCGCGCGCGCCAGCAGCAGGCGGGTATGCTGGCCGCCGCTCAGGGTGCCGGCGGTCAGTGTCCAGGAGGACGCGGCAAACCCCAGGCTGGTCAACAGGACTTCACCCTGCCAACTTTCGCTGACGCGCAGGTTTTCCGGCAGGCGCGCCAGTACCGCCTCCAGCAAAGTGCTGCCGTGCAGTTCGGGGGGAAGATGTTGTTCCACTCGCGCCATCAGGCATTGGTGAGAGAGGGTAACGCTGCCGGTACTGGCGGGCAGAGCGCCGCTGAGGATTTTAAGCAGGGTGCTTTTGCCGCAGCCGTTGTGGCCGATTAAACCGATGCGATCGCCTTTTTTCAGGCTGAAGGAAACCTCAGCCAGCAGTGGGCCGAACGCGTTGTCGTAACCGACGGATTGTGCAGATAATAATGTGCTCATTGCTTACTCAAGAGTTACAGGCATGCAAATGCCTATCGTCAAACATCGCTGACGACAACCCGGTAAGCCGGAGGGAAGGGACTCAATTTTTAGTAAGCTTCGCTCAAGCCTGGGTTATCGCAGCACGATACCGGTAATGCTTGAGCGGCGGCAATTACTATAGAAGTGTGAGTAAAAAAACAATTCACACATCGGCATAGTAATCCTCCTTTTATAATGTTGGTTAATAGGTGAGCTGAGTATAGGGCGATTCTTCGGGTTATACCACTGCCAAATAACTCAGCTTATCAGTAGGCTAACGACCAAAAGCAACGTTGCTTCAGGTCGAGCCGTTCGCGGCGATGCTGCAGCATAAATAATCGTGCTGAATGGGAATAATACTGATATTTAAGCTGAGATTAAGCAGCTATCATAATCTCAGTTTATGATTAGCCAAACGGGCCGGTAAATAGTCAATACCGGCCCGTTTGTTTCGTCTGTCTATCATGCCATTGCCGAGCACTGAATTTATGTTAAAACCCCGTCAGATCCTTCTTTTCCTGTTCCTGCTGTTTGGGTTGCAGTTGACGCCGTTGGCCAGCGTCGCCGCAGAGGATGACCCTGTTGCCATCAGCGCGCCGGATGCCGCCGCCGCGCTGAAAAACTACCAAAAGCAGTTGGACAGCATCAAACAGCAGGTCTCCAAGGCCAGCACAGATACCCAGCTCAGTAAGCTGAGGCAGGCCACCGACGAGCTGGCCGCAGAACTGGAAAAACTGGCAACCGATCTGCAACCGGCGCAGGAAAAGCTGCAGGGACAGCTGGACGTCCTGGGCCCGCAACCCGCCCCCGGCGCGATGCCTGAAACCGCTGCCGTGGTACAACAGCGCAACGCGTTGAACAACAGCAAGAAGCAGCTGGATGATGCGGTAAAACGCGCGCAGGAGATGAGAACCGGCGTGCTCGATCTGGGGCAGCAAATCGGCGATATGCGTCGTGTGGCGTTCAAAACCCAGTTGGCGCTAAATACCGGCAGCGTGTTGGGGGCCAAGTTCTGGTCGCCGATCGCGGAACCTACGGCCGATGACGCACAGCGGCTGGATCAGTTCCATGTCGCCATGAAAGAGGCGTGGGATGCCAGTTGGCAGGAGGAGTGGCGCTACGGCACCCTTGGCCTGCTGCTATTGGCGGTCGTTATCTGGTCATGGGGGCGTTATTTATCCGAGCGTTTCCTGGCCTGGGTGAGCATTCGTTATCTGCCGGACGGGCGTTTGCGCCGCAGTTTTATGGCGATGGCGATCGTCAGCGTCACAGTCATCACCACCGGCATCGCGCTGAATCTGCTGTATCTCACCTTTACCCGCGTGCAGCCGCTGCCGGCCATGCTGGAGGATTTCGCCGAGGGGTTTAATCGGCTGGGGATCTTCTGCGCGCTGATCGCAGGACTGGGCCGCGCCACGCTTTCGCTTAACCGCCCGTCATGGCGTTTGGCCTCGCTGGACGACGCCGTCGCCTCCGGCCTGCGTTTCTTCTCGCCGTTGCTGGCGGGGTTGGCGCTGGCGTTCGGCACCGTTGAACAGATCAATAACGTGGTGAGCGCCAGCCTGGCCGCGACCATTTTCGGCAATGGTCTGGTGGCCGGGTTGATCGGCATGGTGCTGCTGGCGATGCCGCTGCGCGCCCAACGTATCCGCCGCAAGCTGGAACAGCAGGGCGAACACGTCGAGAAACGCTCCACCATCAGCGGGTTGCTGCACATGGGCACGTTGGTGGGCTCGCTGGTCATCCTGCTCTCGCTGCTGATTGGCTATATCGCTTTCGCCCGTTTCCTGACCTATCAGGTGATCTGGATCGCTCTGGTGCTGATGGCGTTCTATTTCCTGCTGCTGTTTGCCGTCGATCTGTGCGGCGCGATTTTCTCGCCGCAAACCGCCAGCGGCAAAATGCTCAAGAAATCCTTTAACTTCAAGGACCGTCACCTGGAGCAGATGGCGATTATTCTGACCGCCGTCGCCAAATGTTCTTTGCTGTTACTGATGATTGTCGCGCTGTTTAACGGCACGTTCGGTACCACCACGCCTAACTCGCTGTTGGACAAGATTATCGCCATTCTGAGTGGCGAAGGGTTGAAGAGCCTGAACATCGTGCCCGGCAACCTGATCAACGCGGTGATATGCCTGGCCATCGGCATCTATATCATGCGGGTGACCCAGCGTTGGCTGAGCCATGAACTGCTGCCGAAAACCATTTCAGATATCGGTATCCGTGCATCCTTGGTCACGCTGTTCAGCAACGTGGGCTATGTGCTGCTGATCCTGATCACCCTGGCGGCGCTGGGCATCCAGTGGAATAATCTGGCGTGGATTGTCAGTGCGTTGTCGGTCGGTATCGGTTTTGGCTTGCAGGAGATCGTGAAGAACTTTATTTCCGGCATGATCCTGCTGACGGAGCGGCCGGTGAAAGTCGGCGATATGATCGGCATCGGCGGCGTAGAGGGTGACGTGCGCCGGATTAACATCCGCGCCACCGAAATCCAACTCAGCGACCGTTCGACGATGATCGTGCCCAACTCGCAGCTGATCTCGCAGAACGTACGTAACGCCACCATGGGCAACGCCCAGGGCGTGGTGACCATTGCGTTGACCTTCCCGACGGATATCGATCCTGAGCAGGTGCGCAATATTCTACTGAGCGCCTATCAGGATTATGACGCCATTCAGGAAACGCCGGCGCCTTATGTCCGTTTCAGCCAGCTCGGCCCTGAAGGCATCATCCTCAGCGTCACCGGCTACGTTGCCAGCCCGCGCATGGTCGGCGCCACCAAGAGCGAGCTGTTGTTTAACATCCTCAAACTGCTGCGCGCGCAGCGGGTCAATATGTCCAGCCCGCAGGAAGTGGTGTTTATGAAACAGCAGGCGAAGAATCTGGCCAACGAAGAAGAGCAGTCCTCTTAACCTTTGCCGCAGGGCGGCGGGCCGGCGCGTTTCTCGGTGGCCCGCCAGTCCGCCGATTAGTGCATCGCCGGCACTACCGATTGCGAACAGTCGCTGTTGGCACTGGCGGATGAGTTGTTGCAGGTCTGCGGATCATTATGTACCGGCGGTGGCGGCACGTCTTGTGGGCCGCCTCTGCCAATACAACCGGAAAGGACAAGAATCAGCAGCGCAGGGATTATCGCTTTCATTTCACTCTCCTGAAGTCAATGTCACTGCCGTGCATTACCGCGGATACCCTTTTTGATCGTCGTGTCGGGCTTCAGACCTTGGCGCCGGTCATTATGTAGAGCAGCATGCAAACGATCAGTAATGATATAACGATAGCCCAGATTAATCGGTTCATCTGCGGTCCCTGGTTATTCTGTGAACTCAGGGCCTACCATAGCGCTGCCGGTGGCGCAGGGATATCAATGATTGCCGTTTTTTTGTCCGCCATAGATTCACTCTATATCCTCCCGGCCGAAATCAATTTCACTTTGCCCGGCGACCGGCCCTATGCTGCAGCGGCATGTGGCAAACTCTCTCAGGAGGCAAAATGGAAAAGCATGAGCTGGCGGCATCGGTGTTGGCGGCATTCGGCGGGGCGGACAATCTGATCAAACTGCGATACTGCGCCAGCCGCGTCAGGGCGGAACTGCGCGATGGCAGCCGCTTGGATCGGCCGGGGATGGAGGCTCTGGATGGGGTCAAGGCGTTGCTGGAGGTAGAAACGTCGCGCCACACCCCCGAGTTTCAATTGGTGGTGGGGCCAGGCAACGCTCGGCCGTTGTATCAGGCGTTGATCGCAGTGACCGGCGAGAAATAACTACAGCAACAGAGGGCGGATCTGCTCCAGATGCTGATGCATTAACGCCTGCATCTGCACCACGTGGGGCGCATCCGCCTTTTCGCGCATCAGGTAAATGCCCACCGTGCAACGCAGGCTTTCCTGCGTCGTTTTCAGCGGCACAATGCCGTAGTCGGCGAAATAACCCGCCATGCAGGTGGGATAAGCCAGCATCACCGCGTCAGAATCGTTGATCATGTCCACCGCCGACATCATCGAGTTAGTCGAGCAAATCACCCGTTCCGCCAGATGCAGCCGATTACGCGCCAATTTCTTCGGCTGCATGTCTTCCACCATATGCTGATAGCGGCTTTCATCCGGCGTCAGTTCCACGCAGGGGTAATCCAATAATTCGTCCGGCCCAACCTGCCGCCCTGCCAGCGGATGCCCGCTGCGGACGAACATGCTGTCGGTGGTGCTGAACAGCGGCAAAAAACTGATGCCGGCCTTGGGGTTCAACCCCTGAATTTCATGGCCGATAAACATATCGATATCTCCGCCCAGCAGCAGATCCATCAGGCGTAGGTGGTTACCCAGATCGATATGAATATTCACCGTAGGGTGCAGGTTGCGGTAGGCATTAAAGCTGTCGCGCACGAACATATACCACCAGGCGTGACCGGTACCCATGCGCAGGCTCTGCTCCTGGCGCGCCTTGATGAACGCCAGCTTGATCAGCGTGTTGTCATAAATGCGCTGCATCATCTGCGCCTGTTCCAGCAGCAGATCGCCGTATTCGGTGGTGTTGACCCCGGTTGAGGTGCGCTCCAGCAGTTGCACCCCCAGGTTCTCTTCCAGTTTCTTCATGTTGTGGGTCAGCGTCGGCTGGCTCAGGCAAAGCTTGTTTGCTGCATGACTCACATTTTTGAACATCGCTACTTCGATAAACTGCCGCAGAATTTTGTCCACGATCATGTTTTCCGCTAGTGGTATAGAAAGTTTCTATATCTTAGTGGCAAAAAACGATTTCCGCCAATAGCCCGCCTTCGATAGTTTGCTCCTATGCCCAAAATAATTGGAGTTGCATCACAACAAAACCAACGGTTTGTTGAACAGCGCTTGCGCTGGCCCCAACGGGGCGAGGCTTTGCCGAGTAACGCGGCAAGGCCGTAAATCCCCAGGAGCTTAGTCAACTAAGTGACTGGGGTGCGCGGGTGCAGCCAACACAGATGCAGCTTCAAGTATGACGGGGATATGCCGGTATTCCCAGCCGCCACCAGAGAGGACGCAATGAGAAGATTGATACCGAGTATGGTCGCCACCGCGCTGGCGCTGATGTCCGGCCAGGCGCTGGCCGATACCTTGCGGATGGAATGCGCGCCCAGCAAAGAGGGCCGTCAGTTCTGCAATGAGATTAAGCAGCGCTTCGAGGCGCAGACCGGCCATACCCTGGAGTTTATCGATCTTCCCCGCGCCTCCGACGAAAAGCTGTCGCTGTTTCAGCAGCTGTTTGCCGCCAAAGATTCCAGCGCCATTGATTTGTTTCAGGCCGATACCGTGTGGATCGGCGTGCTGAACAAACACCTGTTGGATCTGACCGACAGCGTGGGCGATATCCGGCAGGATTTTTTCCCCGCCGCCTGGCAGAACAACGTAGTCAATGGGCGGGTAAAGGCGGTACCGGCTTATCTGGACACCGGTGCGCTCTATTACCGCAAAGATCTGTTGGCAAAGTACGGCGAACAGCCGCCGGTCACCTGGGATGAACTGACGCGCATCGCTACCCGCATTCAGCAGGGTGAACGGCAGGCGGGCCATAAGAACTTCTGGGGCCTGGTGTTCCAGGGTAAATCCTACGAAGGGCTGACCTGCAACGCGCTGGAATGGGTAGCCTCGCAGAACGGCGGCGGCTTTATCGACGCCAACGGCAACATCACCATCAATAACCCGCAGGCGGCGCAGGCGTTGAACAGGGCTGCCGGCTGGATCGGCACTATCTCGCCGAAGGGTGTGCTGGGTTACATGGAGGAGGAGTCCCGCGCGCTCTTCCAGAACGGCGACGCGTTGTTTATGCGCAACTGGCCCTACGCCTATGTGCTGGCGCAGGACAACAGCAGCGCAATCAAAGGCAAGATCGGCGTGCTGCCGCTGCCAAAGGGCGCGGACGGCAAATCGGTCAGCGCGCTGGGCGGTTGGCAGTGGGCGATCAGCGCCTACACCAAAAACCCCACGGCGGCGATAGCGCTGCTGAAAATCGTCAGCGACGCCGAATCGCAGAAAAAAGCGCTGGCGCTGATGGGGTGGGCGCCATCGCGTACCGCGCTGTATGACGATCCCAAGGTGTTGGCGCAGGCGCCATATCTGGCGGATTTCAAGGGTATTTTCTCGCAGGCGATGCCGCGCCCGGCGACGCAGACCAAAAGGCAGTATGCGCAGGTCTCGAAAGCCATCTACAACGCCACTTTCAATGTGTTGCGCGGTGACAGTGACGGTGTCACGGCGGTGGCGGATTTACAGCAACGGCTGGAGCGGATTAAAGCCAGAGGATGGCGTTGAAGGCAGTGCAATTCCCCCCATTAACGGCCCGGAGTCTGATGCATGAAACGCGATACACACAGGTTAACCCTGACGGCCACGCCCGTCCCGGCGGCAGTGCAGCCGGCCAGGCGCAGCAAGCTTAATCATCGGCAGCGCCGCAGCCGTATCGCCTGGCTGTTGGTGGCGCCGGCAATGTTGCTGCTGGCGGCGGTTGCCGGCTGGCCGCTGCTGCGCACCCTGTTTTACAGCTTTACCGACGCCATGCTGGATGCGCCGGATGAATACCGCTTTGTCGGCTTCGCCAACTATCTGGACCTGACCGGGGGCGGCCACTCGTACGGCGTACTGGCGGATCCGCAGTGGTGGCAGGCGGTGGGCAATACGCTGCGTTTCAGCCTGCTGTCGGTATCGCTGGAACTGGTGTTCGGCATGTTGCTGGCGCTGCTGATGAACCAGAAATTTCGCGGACAGGGCCTGGTGCGCACCGCCATTTTGGTGCCCTGGGCGATCCCGACCATTGTCTCCGCCAAGATGTGGGGTTGGATGTTCCACGATCAGTACGGCGTGGTGAACGATCTGCTGCTCAGATCGGGGATTATCGCCGCGCCGCTGGCCTGGGTCGCGGAGCCGGGGCTGTCGATGTGGGCGGTGGTGATTGCGGACGTCTGGAAAACCACGCCGTTTATGGCGCTGATGCTGCTGGCCGCGTTGCAGCTTATCCCGGGCGATCTGTACGAAGCCGCACGGGTGGACGGGGCTAACGCCTGGCAACGGTTCCGGCGCATCACGTTACCGCTGATTATGCCGGCGATGATCGTCGCGCTGATTTTCCGGGTGATGGATGCGCTGAGAGTATTCGACCTGATCTATGTGTTGACCTCCAACAGTGAAGCCACCATCTCGGTGTCCGGTTATGCCCGCGACCGCATGGTCAGCTATCAGGAAATGGGCTCCGGCTCGGCCGCTTCGGTGCTGGTGTTCATGATGGTGGCGGGTATCGCCGCCTGCTTCCTCACGCTGGGTCGCTTGAATGACAAGGATAAACGCGCATGAAACTGACTCGCCAACAGCACAAATACGGCCACAAGGCGCTGATTTTCGCCGGTGCCGCGCTGGCCAGCGTCATCTGTTTGTTTCCCTTTTACTACGCGCTGATCACCTCGCTGCGTTCGGGGGGCAGCCTGTTTCAGGTCGCTTACCTGCCGGGTGCGCCGCACTGGGGCAATTACCTGACGGCGTTGATGGATAACGGCATCGCCCGCAGCTTGTTTAACTCGATCGTCGTGGCAACGCTAACGGTGGGTATCTGCCTGCTGGTGTCGATTACCGCCGCTTTCGCTCTGGCGCGCATCAGTTTTCGCGGCCGCAAATATCTGCTGTTCACCATTTTGTGCGTCTCGATGTTCCCCCAGGTGGCGGTGCTGTCCGGCATGTTCGAACTGGTGCGTTTTATGGGGTTGTACGATTCGCTGGGCGCATTGGTACTGTCCTACACCACCTTTTCTCTGCCGTTTACCGTCTGGGTGCTGACCACCTTTATGAAGGCGATCCCGGCGGAACTGGAAGAGGCGGCGATCGTCGACGGCGCCAACACCTGGACCATCATTACCCGCATCTTCGCGCCCATCATGGGGCCGTCGTTGGTGACCACCGGGCTGCTGGCGTTTATCGGCGCCTGGAATGAATTCATGTTCGCCCTGACGTTTGTCATCTCCAGCGGCAAGCGTACCGTGCCGGTGGCGATCGGCATGCTGCAGGGCGCCTCTCAGTTCGAACTTCCCTGGGGCACCATCATGGCGGCCTCGGTCATCGTCACACTGCCGATCATCGTGCTGGTTCTGATTTTCCAGCGTCGCATCGTCAGCGGATTAACCAACGGCGCAGTAAAAGGCTGATTTTCGATTAACCCTGAAGCAGGAGAAATGCAATGGCTACAAAAATCGTTTTAGTGGGCGCAGGCAGCGCGCAATTCGGCTACGGCACCCTGGGCGACATCTTCCAGAGCAAGACGCTGTACGGCAGTGAAATAGTGCTGCATGACATCAACCCGGCCTCGCTGGCCGTGACCGAGAAAACCGCCCGTGATTTCCTGGCGGCGGAAGATCTGCCGTTTACCGTCAGCGCCACCACCGATCGCAAAACCGCGTTGAGCGGAGCGGAGTTCGTGATTATCTCCATTGAAGTGGGCGACCGTTTTGCGCTGTGGGATCTCGACTGGCAGATCCCGCAGCAGTACGGCATTCAGCAGGTGTATGGTGAAAACGGTGGCCCCGGCGGGCTGTTCCACTCGCTGCGCATCATTCCGCCGATCCTCGACATCTGCGCCGACGTGGCGGACATTTGCCCGAATGCCTGGGTGTTCAACTACTCGAACCCGATGAGCCGCATTTGCACCACCGTGCATCGTCGTTTCCCGCAGCTCAATTTTGTCGGCATGTGCCATGAAATCGCCTCACTTGAGCGCTATCTGCCGGAAATGCTCGGCACCTCCTTCGACAACCTCAGTCTACGCGCCGCCGGGCTGAACCACTTCAGCGTGTTGCTGGAGGCCAGCTATAAAGACAGCGGCAAAGACGCTTACGCCGACGTACGCGCCAAGGCACCGGACTATTTCTCCCGCCTGCCGGGCTACAGCGACATTCTGGCGTACACCCGCAATCACGGCAAACTGGTGGAGACAGAAGGCAGCACCGAACGCGATGCGCTGGGCGGCAAAGACAGCGCCTACCCGTGGGCGGACCGCACGCTGTTCAAAGAAATTCTGGAGAAGTTTCACCATTTGCCGATCACCGGCGACAGCCACTTTGGCGAGTACATCCGCTGGGCCAGCGAAGTCAGCGATCATCGCGGCATTCTCGATTTCTACACCTTCTACCGCAACTATCTGGGGCATGTGCAGCCAAAAATCGAACTGAAGCTGAAAGAACGCGTGGTGCCGATCATGGAAGGGATCCTCACCGATTCCGGTTATGAAGAATCCGCGGTCAACATTCCGAACCAAGGGTTTATCAAGCAGTTGCCGGCGTTTATTGCCGTCGAAGTCCCGGCCATTATCGACCGCAAGGGCGTGCACGGCATCAAGGTCGACATGCCTGCGGGCATCGGTGGCCTGTTGAGCAACCAGATTGCGATTCACGATCTGACCGCCGACGCAGTGATTGAAGGTTCGCGCGACCTGGTTATCCAGGCGCTGCTGGTGGACTCGGTCAACGATAAATGCCGTGCGATCCCGGAACTGGTGGACGTGATGATTTCACGCCAGGGGCCGTGGCTCGATTACCTGAAATAAGCCGGATGGCGGGGCGCGCTTGCGCCCCCTTGAATGCAACAACCTGGAGTTCGGGAGGAATATGGCGCAATTAACGCTGGAAAAACTGCAAAAACGCTATGGCGCTAACGCAGAGGTTATCAAGTCGCTGGATCTGCAGATCAACAGCGGGGAGTTCGTGGTGATCGTCGGGCCCTCCGGCTGCGGCAAATCGACGTTGCTGCGCATGATCGCCGGGCTGGAGGAGATCAGCAGCGGCGGCATGTATATCGATGGCAACTACGTCAATGACGATACGCCGGCCGAGCGCGGTATCGGCATGGTGTTCCAGTCCTACGCGCTCTATCCGCACATGAGCGTATACAAAAACATGGCGTTTGCGCTGGAACTTGCCGGCCATTCGGCGGAGGAGATCGACCGCCGGGTGCGCGAAAGCGCCCGCATTTTGCAACTTGAGCCCTTGCTGGAGCGGCGCCCGAAGGATTTGTCCGGCGGGCAACGCCAGCGGGTGGCGATTGGCCGCGCCATAGTGCGCGAACCTAAGCTGTTTTTGTTCGATGAACCCTTGTCCAACCTCGATGCCTCGCTGCGCGTACAAATGCGTATGGAGGTGGCTTCACTGCATAAACGGCTGGGTTCGACCATTATTTACGTGACTCACGATCAGGTCGAAGCCATGACGCTGGCCGACCGTATCGTGGTGCTTAACAAAGGGCATGTCGAGCAGGTTGGGACGCCGCTGGAGCTTTACGATCAGCCGGCCAACGAATTTGTCGCCCAGTTTATCGGCTCGCCGAAGATGAACCTGATCCCGGCCATTTTGCGTCGCGCCGGCGAACGGCAGAGCGTGGTGGAACTGGACAACGGCAAGGCACTGGTGTTGCCGATCGCCACGCCGGTGGCGGCGGAAGGCCAGAGCGTCAACGTCGGCATTCGTCCAGAGCATATTCGCGGCGGCGAACAGGCGCAGTGCGAGTTTCATGGCGAGGTGATGTTCGTCGAGCATATGGGCAACGAAACCTACCTCTATCTGGATAACGGCAACGCGGCGGAGCCCTGGGTGCTGCGCAATCCCGAACGCTCGACCATTCAGGCCGGAGAAACCGTGGGCGTGCGCCTGCCGGTAGAGTGTTGTTATCTGTTTGACCGCCAGGGCCGCGCGTTCCCGCGCATTTTGGCGTCGGAACAGACGCATTGACATAAGGAAGCATGACATGAGCGGTGCGCAAACGGCGCGGTGGTGGAAAGAGGCGGTGGTTTATCAAATCTACCCGCGCAGCTTTATGGATTCCAACGGCGACGGCATTGGCGATCTGAACGGCATTACCGCGCGGCTGGACTATTTGCAGTGGCTGGGCGTTGACGCCCTCTGGATCTGCCCGATGTACCGTTCGCCGAACGACGACAATGGCTACGATATCAGCGACTATCAGGCGATCATGACCGAGTTTGGCACCATGGCGGACTTTGATCGCCTATTGGCGGAGGCCCATGCGCGCGGCATGCGGCTAATACTTGATCTGGTAGTGAACCATACGTCGGACGAACATCCGTGGTTTATTGAATCCTGTTCATCAAAATCCAGCGCCAGGCGAGATTGGTATATCTGGCGCGACGGCAAAAACGGCGCGGAGCCCAATAACTGGGAGAGCATTTTCAACGGCTCGGCCTGGAAGTACCATCCCGGCAGCGAACAGTACTTTCTGCATCTGTTCTCCGAGCGCCAGCCGGATCTGAACTGGGAGAACCCGCAGGTGCGCGCGGCGCTGTATGACATGATGCGTTGGTGGCTGGACAAGGGCATCGACGGTTTCCGTATCGACGCCATTTGCCATATGAAAAAACAGCCGGGGCTGAGCGACATGCCGAATCCGCAAGGGTTGCGTTACGTACCGTCGTTCGAGCGGCATCTCAACTACGATGGGCTGCTGGATTACGTCGATGAGATGTGCGAACAGGTGTTTAACCGCTACGACATCATGACAGTGGGGGAAATGAACGGCGCTTCGGCGGAACAGGGGGAGGACTGGGTGGGAGAACGGCATGGCCGCTTGAACATGATTTTCCAGTTCGAACACGTCAAGCTGTGGGAAACCGCCAACCAGCAGGCGCCGGATGCCGGGCTGGATCTGCTCGGCCTGAAGAGCATTTTCACCCGCTGGCAGACGCTATTGGAGGGCAAGGGCTGGAACGCGCTGTACGTAGAGAACCACGATATTCCGCGCGTGGTGTCGAAATGGGGGGACGACGGGCGCTACCAACGCGAAAGCGCCACCGCCATTGCCGCACTGTATTTTCTGATGCAGGGAACGCCGTTTATTTATCAGGGGCAGGAACTGGGCATGACCAATACCCATTTTGCCGGCCTGGATGACTTTAACGACGTCGCCACCAAAAATCGTGCCGCCGACCTGCGCCGGCAGGGAATGGATGAAGAGCGGATCCTGGCGACGCTGCGCCGCAGTTCGCGCGATAACTCGCGCACGCCGATGCCGTGGAACGACGGGCCTAACGGCGGCTTTAGCGCCGCAACGCCGTGGTTTGCGCTTAACGCCAACTACCGCGATATCAACGTGGCACGCCAGAGTGGGGAGCCGGACTCGGTGTTGAATTTCTACCGTGCGCTGATCCGGTTACGCAAGCAGACCCCGGCGCTGCTGTATGGCCGTTACCGATTGCTGCTGGCCGAACATCTGCATATTTACGCCTATACCCGCACGCTGGATGACCGGCAACTGCTGGTGCTGTGCAACCTGAGCGGCGAACCGCAACAGGTTGATCCCCAATCTTTGGCGCTGGACAGTTGGCAACTGCGGTTGGGCAATTATCCACACGGCGGAGAGCCACAGACGCTGCGCCCTTATGAAGCACGGATTTATCAGGCATAGGGGCTGATTCAACCCGCTTTGCGGCCGGGGCCTTTGTGTGAACGGAGAGCCGCACCGGCCGCATTTTCATCCCACGGAACAATCCCGCTTTTTAACTAACCATAACCGGTATTGTTATTTCGCTTTGGCATAGCCTGTTGCTAGCTTTTGTTCGTTCCATCAGGGGATGAATAACAGGGTAATAACAGAAATGACAAAAAAACTTATTAAAATCACAGCGCTGGCACTGTCAGTTTTCGCTGCTCACGGCGCCCAGGCGGCGCTTTCATTGCAGGGGAAAACCATTGGCGTGGCGGTGGTCGGCACGCAGCACTTTTGGGATCGCGAAGCGTTCAAAGGCGCCAGCGACGAAGTGGAACATCTGGGTGGCAAAGTGGTGGCGGTCGATGGCGGCCGCGATAACCAGGTACATGCCGACAATCACGATATCCTGCTGGCGCGCAAGGTGGATGCGGTGATCAGCATTTTGGGCGACAGCGCCGTCGAGCCTAAATTCAAAGCGCTGCGCGCCGCCGGGATCCCGGTATTCACCGTCGACCATGTATCACCGTATTCCATCAACAACACCACCTCGGACAACTACAGCATCGGCAGCACCATTGGCCGCTATACCGCCGAGGCGCTGGGCGGCAAAGGCAATGTGGCGGTGTTCAACGCCTTCTCCAACTCACTGCGTATCTGCGGCATTCGCTACGATCTGTGGAAATACGTGTTGAAAGATTACCCGGACATCAAAATCATTCAACCGGAGCTGGCCGAGCAATACGCCAATTCGCCGGAAGATGCGCGCAAGAAAACCCTCGAACTGTTAAGCCAGCATCCGAAAGGCACGCTGGACGCAATTCACGTCGCCTGCTGGGACCAGCCGGCGATCGGTATCGTGCAGGCGCTGGAAGAGAGCGGCCGCGCCGGCGACGTTAAGGTCACGGCGATCGACGCCGGGCCGGAAACCCTGGAAATCATGGCGGAAAAGGGCAGCCCGCTGGTTGCCAACGTGGCGCAACAGCCGCGGTTAATCGGCACCACTTCAGCGGATAACGTGGCGCGTTATTTCGCCGGCGAGAAGTTGCAACCGCAAACCTTTGTGCCGGTATTGCCGGTGAAAGGGCCGGAAGAGGCGAAGGCGGTGTACAAACAGCTCGGCTACGGCGAGCTGAAATAACGCCATGGGCCAGCAGGAAACGCAGGCCGCTCCCGCCGTGGGCGGCCTGGAAATGATTGGCATCGAGAAACGTTTTCCCGGTACTCGGGCGCTCAGCGGTGCCTCACTGCGGGTGCTGCCGGGCGAAGTCCACGGCCTGATTGGCGAAAATGGCGCCGGCAAATCCACTTTGATCAAGATCCTCGCCGGAGTTTATGCGCAAGACGGCGGGGAGATCAGCATCGGTGGCCGGCGGCTGGTTTCCGTCACCCCGGCGGCGATACGGGCGGCCGGGGTGCGATTTATCCATCAGGAACTGCATTTGATCCCGCACTTCACCGTGGCGGAGTCCGTGTATGTCGGCCAGGAGCGGCGTAACCGTTGGCTGGGATTGGACAAGCGCGGCATGCGTCATGACGCAGAACGGTTTTTGTCAGAGGTGCTGGACACCCACCTGGACGGTAACCGACTGATCCGCGATCTCAGCATTGCCGAGAGCAAGCTGGTGCAGATAGCCCGGGCGTTAATCGACGGGCAGGCGCAACTGGTGGTGTTTGACGAGCCTACTGCGCCGCTGGAAGCCAGAGAGTCGCAATTGCTGTTTAACGCGATTGCCCGGCTGAAACAGCGCGGCATCGCCATTATTTACGTCTCTCATTATCTCGCGGAAATCGCCCAGATTTGTGACCGTGTCACGGTGTTTCGCAATGGCCGCGACGTTGGCACCTTGCAACAACTGGGCGATGGGGATATCGCGCGCATGATCCCGATGATGGTCGGCCGCGAAATCACCCACCTGTTTGCCCCGCGCCCGGCACGACGGGCGGCGGCGGAGCCCTGGCTTAGCGCAGAAAGTCTGTCGGACGGTGCACAGCTGCGCGATGTCAGCTTGCAACTGGCGCCGGGGGAG
Source organism: Serratia sp. 22264 (assembly GCF_052045345.1). Classification (NCBI taxonomy): domain Bacteria; kingdom Pseudomonadati; phylum Pseudomonadota; class Gammaproteobacteria; order Enterobacterales; family Yersiniaceae; genus Serratia; species Serratia sp. 22264. The sequence goes on along the minus strand of NZ_JBQEOY010000001.1, from coordinate 1,463,857 downwards.
ATCGTCGGCATCGCCGGGCTGTTGGGTTCCGGCCGCGAAGCGTTGATCGACGCTCTGTATGGATTACGCCCGCTTCAGCAGGGACAACTGCGCATAGCCGGCAAGCCGGTGCGCATCGCTTCCCCGGCGCAGGCCACTGCCGCGGGGATGGCGTTGGTGCCTCGCGATCGGCGGCATACCGGTCTGGTGTTGCCCATGCCGGTGGCGGACAACATCAACCTGGCGTCGCTTGGCACATTGGCGCGTGCGGGGTGGGAACTGCGCAAAAAGGCTCGGCTGCATGCCAAAGCGCTGGCGGAACAGTTGGATATCCGCCCGCGCAATCTGCAATTGCCGGTGCGTTTGTTAAGCGGCGGCAATCAGCAAAAGGCGATTCTGGCGCGCTGGCTGGCGACTAACCCGCAACTTTTGATCCTCGACGAACCTACCCTGGGCGTAGACATCGGCGCCAAGGCCGAGATTTACCAACTGGTTGCCGCCCAGGCGGCTGAAGGGCGCTGCGTGCTGGTGTCGTCCAGCGACGGCAGCGAGTTGATTGGGCTGTGCGATCGCATTCTGGTGATGTTGCGCGGCGAGATTGTCGCGAATGTCCGTACCGCCGGGCTGACGCAGGACGCGCTGCTGGCGTTGACCAGCGGCGGTTCAACGGCGTCCCCTTTAGTACAGGAGCCGGTTCTATGAGCCTATTGACCGAAGGCAATGTGGCGGCACGCTCCTCCTGGCGTCGTTTTTTGCCGTCCGGAGAGCGGATCGCCAATAAAATTCCGCTGTTGCTGTTTGCCGCGCTGTTGCTGTTTTTCTGTTTGCAGGCGCCGTACTTCACCAGTTGGCAGAATCTGAGCACTATCCTCAAACAAAGCGTGCCGCTGGCGATACTGTGTTTTGGCCTGACCTGCGTGATCAGCGGCGGCGGCGATGACGTGGTTTCTGGTGGCATCGATATTTCCCTGCCGGCGATCGCCGTGTTGGGGGCGGCCATCATCAGTAACGGCCTGACTCACGACGGTGACGGTTATCTGTGGCTGGCGGCGCTGGCGTTTGGCGCGGCGCTGCTGGCGGGGGGCGTCAACGCTTTGCTGGTGGTGGCCGTCGGGTTGCCGCCGTTGCTGGCAACGCTGGCCAGTTCGGTGGCGGTGGTGGGTATCGCCAACCTGATCACCCAACAGCGGCGCATCAGCGTCAGTGACGCGGCCATTGTCGCGCTGCGTGACGACACCTGGCTGGGGTTGCCGCTGATGGTTTGGTTAATGCTCGCTGCGCTGGCGTTGTTTGGCTGGGCATTGCATCACACCCGTTGGGGCATGCAGTTGCAGGCGGCGGGCGGCAATCGCGAGGCGGCGGAGATCTCCGGTTTGCGCGTCAAACCGCTGGTGATTGGCTCTTACCTGCTGGCGGCGGCCGCGGCCGGGTTGGCGGCCTTTGCCCTGGTGGCTCGCGGCTCAGGCAGCTCACCCGGCAGTGAAGAACCGCTGCTGCTGGAAATGGTACTGGCGACCTTTATCGGCGCGGCTTTCTCGCGCCGGCGAGTCGTGACCGTCTGGGGGGCGCTGCTGGGGGCCTTGCTGGTCAATGCGTTGTCGAACGGGCTGGCGCTGTTGCGGGTAGACATCTTTTGGGTCGGGGCGATCAAAGGCGGGCTGATCCTGCTGGTATTGGCCGCCGCTGCCAGGCAAAACCGGGGGGGAAACCCATGACGGCGTTGAGCAAACTTTTGATTCGCTACGGCTTTATGCTGATTGTTATCGCCTTTTTCCTGTTCTTCTCCTGGGGCAATAGCGTGTTTTACAGCCTGGACAACCTCAGTAATCTGTTACAGGGTAACGCAATATTGCTGATTGTCGCGCTGGCCATGACGCTGGTAGTGACCGCCGGTGGCGTTGACCTGTCGGTGGGCGTCGCGCTGGATTTTGGCGCGGCTTTTGCGCTGATCGCCCTGAAGCAATATCAGCTCAGTTGGCAAATGGCGGTAGTCGCCGCGCTGGCGGGCGGCGCACTGATCGGTGCACTCAATGCGTTGCTGATCGTTTACTTTCAGGTTAAGCCCTTTTTGGCGACGCTGGGCACCTTTTTCATCGGCAGCAGCATCGAACGCATTTATACCGATGGCGGGGGGTCGATAGCCTACCGCCGCATGGCGCAGCAGTATCACGATCTGGCAGTAGGCAACCTTGGTGGCGTGCCGTTACCGATAGTTATCGCGGCCGTACTGCTGCTGGGCTATTTTCTGTTTTTCGAGCGCACCATCTTCGGCAAGCGGATTCATGCCATCGGTCTGAACCCGCAGGCGGCCCGTGCGGTGGGGATCCGCAATGGTCGTTACCTGTGCTGGCTGTTGATCGTCTCAGGCATGACCTGCGCGCTGGGCGGCGTGATCCTTTCGGCCAACCTGCGCCAGTTTACCCCACTGGCCGGGCAGGCCTATTTGTTGGACGCCATCGCGGCGGTGTTTATCGGCACCGCGTTTCATCCGCAGGGGCGACCCAACGTGCTGGGCACGCTGGTTGGCGTGCTGTTCCTGGGCATGGTGGCGAACGGCCTGAACCTGATGGGGCTGAATTTTATGGTGAAAGACGCGCTGACCGGCGTGATCCTGGTGGTGGCGCTGGCGCTGTCCTTTATCCAGAGCCGGTTAAAACAAACGCAACAGGCGGAGGCCGGCAGTGAGTCAATATGATGCGGTATTTGTCGGTTTAACCTTGCTCGATATCGCGGGGCGGCCGGTCAGCGCTATCCCGGCAGGCGGCGGCGTGCAGTTTATCGAGCAGATTCGGCTGAACCCGGCGGGCACCGCCAGCGGCGCGGTGATGAATGCCGCCAAGCTGGGGATACGCACCGCCACCTCGGCCTGTCTCGGCGAGGATGAAAAGGCGGAGTTTATCCTCAATACCTACCGTCGGCTGGGCATCGATTGCTCGCTGATCCAGCGCACGGCGCGGGCGGAAACGTCCGCCACCATTTTGCCGATCAGGCCCAACGGCGAGCGCCCGGCGCTGCATTATCGTGGGGCCTCGGATTTTCTGTTCGTTGACGATGCCGACTTTGACGCGCTGTGCGATACCCGTTTCTTGCATCATGGCGGCACCGGGCTGCTGGCGGCGATGGACGAGGGTCAAAGCGCCAAATTGTTGCGCCATGCCAAAAGACTCGGCGTTACCACCAGTTTCGACCTGATTGCGCCAGGCCCGCATACCCTGGCGTTGTTGCTGCCGCTGTTGCCCAGCGTCGATTACTTTATGCCGTCGCTGGAGGAGGCCGCTTACCTGTCCGGCCGGCAAACGCCGCAGGAGATCGGCGCGTTCTTCCTCGACCATGGGGTGGGGAGCTGTATTTTCAAAGCCGGTGAGCAGGGATCCTTTATCGTCACCCGCGATGCCTGCGTGCGCATTCCGGCCTATCAGGTTGAGGTCGTGGACACTACCGGCTGTGGCGACAGCTACTGCGGTGGGTTTATCGCCGGGCTAAGCCGTGGGCTGGCGGTGCCGGAAGCTTGCCTGCTGGCGACGGCGGTGGCGGGGTTGGTTGCAGGCGGGTTGGGATCGGACGCCGGGGTGATCGACTGGGAACACACCCGGCGGTTTATGCAGCAGACGCCGCGCAGCGCTTAGCGCCAGGCGTACAGCAACGGCTCGCCTTTGAGATAGCGTTGGATGTCCTGGGCGATCATTTCGGTATGTTTGACCAGCGTCTCCCGCGTGGCACCGGCGATGTGCGGCGTAATCACCACGTTGTCGAATTCGGTGATAAACGGATGCCGGCGGTAAATAGGTTCGCTGGCGTACACGTCCAGCGCCGCGCCGGCCAAGCGTTTCTCCCGCAGGGCGGCAATCAGATCTTCTTCAATCACCACCGCCGCGCGCGAGGTATTGATAAACAGCGCGTGGGGTTTCATGCGGTTAAACAATTCACGGCCAATCAGCCCATCAGTTTGCGGCGTCGCTTTCAGGTGCAGGCTGATAAAATCGGCGTCGCTGAACAGCTGTTCCAGCGTGGTTTTCTCAATACCCGGCTCGTTAATTTCTACCCCGGAAACGTAAGGATCCGCCACCAACAGCCGCATGCCGAAAGCCCGGGCAATACGGCCGACGCGTTGGCCAATGCTGCCGTAACCGACGATGCCCAGCGTTTTGTTGCGCAGTTCGCTGCCTTTAAACACTTCATAGGGGCTGGATTTATCCACGTCCCATACCACATCGCTGCGCAGACCCTCTTTGGCCGCCGCCGCTTGCGGTTGCTCGCGGGTGAACTCACCGCGCTTGAGCGCTGCGTGGGCCTGGGGAATATGGCGGGCCAGGTTCAGCATCAACGCCAGCGTCAGTTCCGCTGCGGCGTCCGAATTGCGGCCTGGGGTGTAGATCACCGGAATATTGCGCCGTGCGGCAGCCTGCAGGTCAATATTGACCGGATTGGCACGGGTACAGGCAATCAGTTTCAACTGCGGGCAAGCGTCGATCACCCGGGCGGTAATATCGTCGTAGCTGGTGATGATAAAGCTGGCGTCATGGGCCAGATCAATCAGCGCGTCTTCGGTCAGCTTGCTTTCGCCGGCCGCCCAACCGCGGATGACCAGCTCGCCCAGTTGGCGGAAATCTTCAAGCGAACCGGCGTATTCGGCGGTAAAGAGGGTTTTCATGGTGCGGGGGTTCCTGCGTTAAGGGCATTGAGAATTTGCTCCCGGTTTTGCCACAGCGGTTCAAGCTGAAGGCGTAACTGGCGGAACAGTGGATAGAGCGCCTGATAGATCCGTTGGTTGGCGGGGTCGGGGACAAATAGCCGGCGGTTTTCGGCCTGAACAAGCGTTTCATGTGACACCGTCACGCCAATGCTTTGCGCCGCCAAAATCGCCACGCCTCGGGCGCTCAGCTCTTTCACCCGGCTGGTGATCACCCGCCGGCCAGTGCAGTCGGCGATGATCTGCAACCAGACGGCCGAAGCGGCCCCGCCGCCGGCAAGGTAAAGATCGCCCTGCGGCGGGTAATCATGCAGCGAGTCTTTAATGGCGAACGCCAGCCCTTCAAACACCGCCCGCAGCAGGTGCAGATTGCCGGTATGCTGACCGATGCCAAAAAAACCTGCGCGGGCCGCCTGGCTGTAGAAAGGTGCGCGTTCCCCGTTCAAATAGGGCTGATAGAGCACGCCGCCGCTGCCGGCGGGAATGGCGGCGATCTGCTCGCCAATACGCTCGAGATCGCCATCGCCACCCAGCTCACGTACTGCCCAGTCCAGGTTCGGCGTGCCCGCCTGCATGGCGAACAGGTTGATATAACGCCCTTGCTGCGCATGGGCGACAAAGCGCGTCTTCGGGCTGACCTGCGCCAGGCTGTCGCAGACAATGCCGGTGCAGCAGGTGGTGCCCAACAGAGTGTAAACGTCGTCGTGATGCACGGCGCCAATGCCCAGCGCTGCCGCCGACACATCCAGCGCACCGGCGCACACCGGAATGCCCGCCGCCAGCCCGGTGACAGCCGCCGCTTGCACCGTGATTTCTCCTGCGCGTTGGCCGGGGCGCAACAGCGGCGGGAACAGCGGCCGAAGGGCCTGCAGACCCAGCTCCGTCAAGACCTCATCGGAAAGCGTTTCGCTGTGAAGATCGAGCAGTGAGGTGCCGGTATCCGTCAGCTCAAGATTGGCCGCACCGGTCAGGCGATAACGGATCCAGTCTTTGGCGAAGAAGAAATAGCGTGCATTACTTAGCGTTTCGGGTTGATTTTCCGCCAACCATGTCAGGATCAGCGAACTGTTGCACGGCAGCAGGCGGGTACCGGTTGCCCGAAACAGCCTTTCTTCCCGTTCCGGCTGTTGCTTGAGAAGCGCCACTAAAGGCGCGCAGCGGGTGTCGCTCCATAAAATGGCCTTGCGAACCGCTTGCCCTGCGGCATCGACCAGCCAGGCACCTTCGCCCTGGCCCGAGAGGCCAATGGCGCGGATGCGCCCTTGCTGCAACAACGGCGAGTCGGCCAGCACGCGCAATGTCGCGACCACATTGCGCCACAGCTGTTCCATATCCTGCTCGGCATAGCCGGGGAACGGTACTTCGGTCAGGTTGTCGGCGCTGGCAACCTGACATTGATTAAACTGCTCGTCGAATAAAACCGATTTGATCTTCGAAGTGCCTATGTCGATGCCGAGATAATAATCCATGAGAGCGCCAGCCTGCGGGGAACGGGCTGTCAGCGTAGCAATGAAGGAACGGATCCCATATGCCATTTCCGGGAAAGCTAATTCATTAATAAGATTATGATTATTAATACCTTATAACGGAATGATATTGGTGGCGCGCGAAGGCTTGGTGCTAGTTTTTTATTACTTTATGGCATCAAATAACCATAAATAAGAACGTGCGGTTCTTAACCGGCGCAGAGTTTTGATCTTTCATTGGGGGTGACCATGTTTAAAACGACAATTTCCCGTTTGGCTCTGCTGACGGCGCTCGCGCTACCGGCCTCTCTGTTGGCGGCGGAACCGCTGCGGGTGGCGGCCGATCCGGTGCCCCATGCGGAGATCCTGGCCTACGTGCAGAAAATTGACCCGCAGCTGAAACTGAAGGTGATTGAGATCAGTAACGGCGTGAATTCCAATGAGCTGTTGGCGCACGGCGACGTGGATGCCAACTACTTCCAGCACCTGCCTTATCTGCATTCGCAAGAGCAGGCGCTGGGCACAAAATTTGCCGTGGCGGCCAGCGTGCATATCGAGCCGTTGGGCATCTATTCGAGCAAGTATAAAAAGCTGAGCGAGGTGCCGGACAACGCCAAGGTGGCGGTGCCCAATAACGTCACTAACCTCAGCCGGGCGCTGTACCTGCTGCAGGCGCAAGAGCTGATTACCCTGAAAGCCGGCTTTAACGATCCGGCCAAGGATCAGGCAACGCCAAAAGACATTGCCAACAACCCCAAACATCTCAAGATACTGGAGATTGAATCGCCGCAGATCCCGCGTGCCTTGGATGACGTCGATTTGGCGGTGATTAACGGCAACTATGCGCTGGAGGCCGGGCTTACGCCAGCCAAGGACGCGCTGGGGCTGGAAAGCCCGAAAAATAACCCGTATGCCAATATTCTGGTCACGACGCCGCAACTGGAGAACGATCCGCGCATCAAACAGCTGGCCAAAGATTTGCAGTCGCCAGAGGTGGCCAAATTCATTCAGCAAAAATATCAGGGTTCGGTGATCCCCGTGACAGCTGCGGACGCCGGCTGATGATTGTCGTAGAAGGGCTGGGTAAAACCTACGGCGCCGGTGAACCGCCGGCGCTGGAGCAGGTGTCGCTTACCATTAACGACGGCTCGGTGTTCGGCATTATCGGCCGCAGCGGTGCGGGCAAGAGTACTCTGATCCGCTGCCTTAATTTACTGGAGCGGCCCAGCAAGGGCCGCATTTTGATGGACGGCCGCGATCTGACCCAACTGAGCGAGGCGGAACTGCGGCGCCAGCGCCAACGTATCGGCATGATATTTCAGGGGTTCAATCTTCTGCATGCCCGCAACGTGCGAGATAACATCACGGTGCCGCTGGAGATCGCCGGCGTACCTCGTGCGGAACGTATTCGCCGTGCCGGTGAACTGCTCGATCTGGTCGGGCTGAACGACAAGGCGCGAGCCTTTCCTTCTCAGCTTTCAGGCGGGCAGAAACAGCGCGTCGGCATCGCCCGGGCGCTGGCGGCCCGGCCGGATTATTTGCTTTCCGATGAAGCGACCAGCGCGCTGGATCCGGAAACCACCGCCTCTATTCTTGCCTTGTTGAAAGACATCAACCGCCAGTTGGGATTAACCGTTGTGTTGATCACCCACGAACTGGACGTGGTCAAGGCCATTTGTGACCATGCGGCGCTATTGGCCGCCGGGCGTGTGGTTGAATGGGGGCCGATTGGCGAATTGCTGGCGAACCCGACATCGCCGTTGGGGCAGGCGTTGTTGCCGGGCTGCCTGACGCCGGCGGCGCCGGAGACCCAGGTGGCGGAACTGACATTTTTCGACAGCGTGCGCGCCTCGCCGGTGCTCAGCGAACTGGCGCAGCGCCATGCGGTGGACGTTACGCTGCTGGGTGGGGGCGTTGAACTGATTGCCGGCCAGAGCGTCGGCCGTTTCCGGGTGGGCTTGCGATCGCCGCAGGGTGGCTTACCGCTGGCGGAAGTGGTGGCGTTCCTCAATCAACGGGGCGTGAGGGCCGAACTGCTATGAGAAATCAATTGTCCTGGGAAGATCTTCTGGCGCTGGTGCTGAACGCCACCGGCGAAACCTTGTATATGGTGGCGCTGGCATCGCTGTTTACCTTATTGATCGGTTTACCGCTTGGCGTGGTGCTGTTTATTACCCGCAAGCAGGGCATCTTGCCCGCACCGCGCATCAACGGGGCGCTGGGCGCCATCGTCAATTTGGGGCGCTCGCTGCCGTTTGTGGTGCTGTTGATAGCCTTGATCCCGTTAACCCGGCTGATTATCGGCACCACGTTAGGCAGTTCCGCGGCGGTAGTGCCGATTACCATCGGCGCTTTTCCGTTCTTTGCTCGCATCGTCGAATCTGCCTTGGATGAGGTGGAAAAAGGGCGGATCGAGGCAATTTTGTCGATGGGCGGCAATGTGCGCCACGTCATTTTTAAAGTGCTGCTGCCGGAGGCCTTGCCGACGCTGTTGGCCGGGCTGACGCTGACGGTGGTGATGTTGATTGGTTTTTCTTCCATGGCCGGCGTGATCGGCGGAGGCGGATTAGGCGATCTGGCAATCCGTTACGGTTATCAACGTTTCAACAATCAGGTGATGATCGCGACGGTGATTATTTTGGTGCTCCTGGTTCAGGGCGTGCAAACCCTGGGCGATCGCCTGGTCCGCTCGCTGGCGCATCGGCGTTAGGAGGCTTTGTCATTGGGTACGTGCCGGCTTGGCGCAATATTGCGGTACGGACTAAGCTACATGCTGATAATCACCATGGCCACAGGCTCAGGCTGTGTGGCCCCCCTTCAATAATCCGCGCGTTATTCATGTCAACGCTTTCTGACTTGATCCTGGTTTGCGGCATGCATTCCGGAAGGCAGGTGCATTGCACCCTTTGGCGCTACAGTTAATTTATAAATATATTGCCAAGCCTTCAATTAACAGGTGATCGGACCTGTGAAAGTAGCAATAATGCCACTCTGGTCGCCCAATTTTCACGCGCATCGTCAGGTATGATGAATCGGTTGTCGCCCCTCATCATGTTGGCAGGATTTATCCGTATTCTTCGAACGCTCTGGAAGCAAGATGCACACCACCCAGTCACCTGACACCACAAAATTACAGCCTGCGCTCACCGTCTTTATGCTGGTGTTCACCACCTGTATCTTCGGCATTGAGAGCCGGCCCATTGGCTTTCTGGCGGCCTTTTGGCCAAGCAATGCGGTGTTGCTGGCGGTGTTCGTTCGTTATCCGGAGCTTGTCAGCCGTTTAGGCTGGGTGATGGCGATATTGGGGTATTTGACGGCAGATCTGATCACCGGTAGCCCACTCGACAAAGCCCTGTTGCTGAACGGCGCCAATATTGCCGGCGTCGTGGTGGGGTATCAGTTGTTTAAACTTGTGCCCCCGCAGGTCAAAACGCTGGAGCGCACGTCAGCCAGCGTTTATCTGTTTGCCATTTGTCTGGCCAGCGCCGGCACCACCGGGGTGATCGGTGCCGGGGCCTCGGTGCTGCTGTTTGATCGCGAGTATTTCCCCGCACTGGCGCTGTGGATGTCTTCGGAGTTTACCAATTACATTACGCTGATGCCGTTTATCCTGGCCTTGCCTGCGGATTGGCGGGGCTACCTGCGCAGCGTCGTTCACGGCATTATCCGGCCTGGCAGCGGCAGAAAACTGGCGGTTCTGGCGCTGTTAGCGCTGGCCTGCATTGGCAGTATCTTGATTGGCGGGCCTGGCGCCGTGATTTTCCCCGTGCCGATCCTGCTGTGGCTGGCGATGTCGTTTTCACTGTTCACCACCCTGGTGGTGGTGCTGATCTACGTTTTATGGTGCCATCTGGCTATTGATTTGGGTCTGATCGCCATTAACGTCGATATGAAGGCGTTGCAGAACACCGTGTCGATGCGGCTCGGGGTAGCGCTGTTGGCACTGGGGCCGATTGCGATCGCCAGCATGAATTTCGCACGCAATGCGCTGCTGCGACAACTGGAGCACGTGGCGAACCATGACGCTCTGACCCACGTGCTGACGCGTAATGCCTTTATGCAACGCGGCTCGCGGTTGCTCACCCAAAAAGGCGAGCAGGTCTGCATCATGATGCTGGACATCGACTACTTCAAATCCATCAACGATCGCTTTGGGCACTCCGGCGGTGACGCCGCACTGATTTCCTTTACCCGCGCCATTGCCGGCGACCTGCGCGATTCCGATCTGTTTGGCCGCATGGGCGGGGAGGAGTTCGCTATCGTTGCGCTTATCGAACGTCAGGAAGATGCGGTGTATTTGGCCGAACGTCTGCGCCGGCGGGTGGAAATCGAATCGATCGCCATGCCTGCCGGCAATCATCTGCAAATCACCGTCAGCATCGGGATGGTTACCTGCATCGGCGGTACAGAGCAAAATCTTGATAATCTGTTGAAAATCGCCGACATGGCAGTCTACAAAGCCAAAAACAGCGGCCGCAACCGTGTCGCCACGCCAGAAATATCCCCACTGATTTACCGCGACCGCTGAAATCTGCCGCTTGTCGTTCATGGTTGACCCCGGTCAGGGGGTCTAAAATGGAAGGGAGCGCAAGCAATGTCGCTTGCGCCCTACCTGATGTCCGAATGGACAAGAGGAATCATCTCATGAACTATGTTGATGGCTTTGTTGTGGCGGTGCCTGCCGCCAATAAGGAGGCGTACCTTAAGCTGGCCGCCGCGGCCGCCCCCTTATTTAAAGAGTTCGGCGCGACGCGGATTGTCGAATGTTGGGGCAACGACGTGCCCGAAGGTAAACTCACCGATTTTCGCGGTGCGGTGAAGGCCGAAGCCGATGAAGTGGTGGTTTTCAGCTGGATCGAATATCCCTCAAAAGCGGCGCGCGATGCCGCCAACGAGAAAATGATGAATGACCCGCGCATGAAGACACTGGGCGAGCAGATGCCGTTTGACGGCAAACGCATGATTTTCGGCGGTTTCGAACCAATCCTTGACGAGTAGCGGGGAGGGGGCGATGAAGATCACACAACACCTGTGGTTTGAAAAAGACATGGACGCGGCGCTGCGCTGCTACATAGCGCTGATCCCCGGCTCTTCCCTGACCTGGAGCGCCACCTTGCCCGCCGATACCCCGAGCGGCCCCGCAGGCAGCGTAAAATTGGCGACGTTTACTCTCGGCGATCAGCGCTATGCGGCGATTGAAGCCGGCCCGCTCGATGCTTTCAATCACAGCTTTTCGATTATGGTCGAATGCGCGGATCAGGCGGAAGTGGATCGGCTGTGGGAGGCGTTAAGCGAAGACGGCGTCGTAGAGCAGTGCGGCTGGTTGCGCGATCGCTGGGGGCTGAGCTGGCAAATTGTCCCCCGGCGGCTGGGGGAGTTGATGAGCGACCCCGACAGCGCGAAGGTGAAACGGGTGACTGAAGCTATGCTGCAGATGGTCAAACTGGATATCGCCGGGCTGGAAGCGGCGGCTCGCGGCTAACGTTATCCCCACAACAAGGACGCACCCGATGCACAAAGAACGGCACAGCATTGAGAATATAGGTTGGCTCCGCGCGGCGGTGCTGGGCGCAAACGACGGAATTGTCTCCACGGCCAGCCTGTTGCTTGGCGTGGCGGCGGCCAATGCGGCGCACGGCGGCATCTTGCTCGCCGGCATTGCCGGGCTGGTTGCCGGAGCGATGTCGATGGCGACCGGCGAATATGTTTCGGTGTCATCGCAAGCGGATACGGAAAAGGCCGCGTTGGCGGAAGAGCAGTCGGAATTGCTCAGCGATTATCCGGGCGAATACCGTGAACTGACCTCTATCTATGTGCATCGCGGGTTGGATTTGGCGCTGGCCAAACAGGTGGCGGAAAAACTGATGGCTCATGATGCACTGGGCGCGCATGCCCGCGATGAATTGGGGATTTCGTCCATTACCACGTCGCGGCCATTGCAGGCGGCGCTGGCCTCGGCGCTGAGTTTTTCCGTCGGGGCGCTGCTGCCGTTACTGGTCGCGGTGCTGGCCCCGGTCGCATGGACCATTGCGGCCATCGTGGTTTCCGCACTGGTGTCTTTGGGCATTCTCGGGGGTATTGCCGCCAGGGCAGGCGGCGCACCGATCCGCCCGGGCGTAGTGCGTATCCTGTTCTGGAGCGCTCTGGCGATGGCGGTCTCTTCTGGCGTCGGCCTGTTGTTTGGATCTGCGCTGGGGTAATCGTCAGGCTCGCCCCACAACAAAAATCAGCTTTTGCATTAATGCCGCTCACGCAAGGCTGAGTTTTTATCATTTGTCAGCGCCGGCGAATCGCTGCACCCTAGGGGAAATCGTTACGTAGCGTAGAGAATAATAATGGATAAATCACAGATTCAGCAGTGGGTTACGCAATTCCCTTTGGTGCAGGACCTGATCGACCTCAAACCGATAACCTGGTTCAACCCGCGTGCAACGACTTTGCAGGCGGGGTTGCCGTACGTAGGATTGGGCGCTGACGACGTCGCCGACGCGGAGCAGCGGCTGGCGCGTTTCGCCCCCTATCTGAGTGCCGCTTTTCCGGAAACTCGGGCCGCCAACGGCGTGATCGAATCCGAGGTTGTTGGCATTCCGGCGATGCAAACTGCGCTCGACCAGCGCTATGGTGTGACGCTCGGCGGCCATCTGCTGTTGAAAAAAGACAGCCACCTGCCGATTTCCGGTTCAATCAAGGCGCGCGGAGGCATCTATGAGGTGCTGGCACATGCGGAAAAGTTGGCGCTGGCGGCAGGGTTGTTGCAGCTTACGGACGACTACAGCAAGCTGTTTTCGGAAGAGTTCCGCCAGTTTTTCAGCCGTTATCGTATTGCCGTAGGCTCAACCGGCAATCTGGGGATGTCGATCGGCATCATCAGCGCCAGATTGGGTTTCAGCGTTAGCGTGCACATGTCGGCGGACGCTCGCGAATGGAAAAAGCAAAAGCTGCGTGACAATGGCGTCAACGTGGTCGAGTACGAGCAAGATTATGGCGTTGCCGTTGAGCAGGGCCGGCTGCAAGCGGCGAACGATCCGAGCTGTTTTTTTATCGATGACGAAAACTCGCAAACGCTGTTTCTGGGCTATGCGGTGGCCGGCGGTCGCCTGAAGCGGCAGTTCGCCGAGCATGGGATTGAGGTTGACGCGCAGCATCCGCTGTTTGTCTATTTGCCATGTGGTGTCGGCGGCGGGCCAGGCGGTGTGGCCTTTGGGCTGAAACTGGCCTTTGGCGATCACGTTCATTGCATCTTTGCCGAGCCGACGCACTCGCCGTGCATGCTGCTTGGGGTTTATACCGGGCTGCATGACCGGATCGCCGTGCAGGATCTGGGCATAGATAATCAAACCGCTGCGGACGGGCTGGCGGTTGGGCGTGCCTCCGGTTTTGTCGGCCGCGCCATGGAGCGCCTGCTCAGCGGTTTTTACACCTTAAGCGATAGCGAGATGTTCGCGTTGCTGGGGTTGTTGGATCGTCAGGAGCACATTCAGTTGGAGCCTTCGGCGCTGGCGGGCATGGCGGGGCCGTGGCGGGTGGCGGCTAGCCCCGAATGGCTGGCCGAACGCGGGCTGGATGAACGGCAGATGAACCAGGCCACTCACCTGGTGTGGGCGACCGGCGGCGGCATGGTGCCGGAGGCGGAGATGGCGAAATACCTGGCCAACGCACGCGAGGCCGGTTAGTGCGTCAGCAGCGAAAGCTCTTGCGCGCCTTCCAGCAGGATGGGCAGGATGCGTTCGGTCAATTCGCTTACCGGAACGTGGCCGGCCTGTACGCCGACGTTTAACGCGGCGGTGACGCTGCCGTTGGCCGACATGATCGGCACGGCAATGGAACGCAGCCCGATCTCCAGTTCCTGATCGTTAATCGCATACCCCTGCGCGCGGACTTTATCCAGCTCCTCGCGCAGTTTGTCGATGGAGCCGATGGTGTATTGCGTATAGCGCATCAGGGTGATGCGTTGCAGGTAATCATCCCGTTTATCCGCCGGCAGATGGCTCAGCAGCACGCGCCCCATCGAGGTGGCGAACGCGGGCAACCGGCTGCCTATGTTCAGATCGATAGTCATGATGCGCTCGGCGGAGGCGCGGGCGATATACAAAATGTTGTCGCCGTCCAACGTGGCGATGGAACAGGATTCATTCAGCAACTGGCTGATGTGTTTCAGCACCGGCTGGGTAGCCTTGGCTAACGGCGTCGAGCCGAGATAGGCGTGAGCCAGCGTCAGAATACGCGGACGCAGCTCGAAGTTTTTGCCGTCCTGCGCGTAGACAAACCCCAGCTTGTTCAGGGTGTACAGGCAACGGCGCACCGCCGCGCGTGGAATGCCGGTTTTCTGGCTGATTTGCGAAATCGACATCAGGCGGCGTTGCGGGGTAAAGGCCTGGATCACCTCCAACCCCCGCGCCAACGAGGCCATAAAGTTGGGATCGCCCTTGAAAGGGTCGCCGCTGGCGGCGGACAGCGAAATGTCATGGGTGGCGATGTTGTCGCCGGCAGAGGTCTTGGCCATTCAGGCTCCCGGTTTCAAAGACTACAGCGCCAGATAGCGCAGGGTCGCCACGACGGCCAGCCGCCGGTTATGGATAACCTGATCCTCCGGCGGTTCATGACTTTCGAATAGCGTATTAAAGGTGTACTGGTTGGCAACATAGTGGAAACACAGGCTGCTGATCAAGCGGTGCACGTCGGCGGCGCTGGCATCTGCAGTAAACTCCCGGCTTTGCTTGCCGCGTTGCAAAATATCTTCCAGCAAGGTCAAGGCGCTCTGATTCAGTGCCTTGATGCGCGGTGACTGGCGGATGTACTGGCCACGCAGCATGTTTTCCATGCAAATCACACGGATAAAGTCAGGGTGCTCCGCATGGTAATTGAAGCTTTCTTCAACCAGCCGGGTCATCGCTTCTACCGGCGGCAACGCTTGCAGATCCAACGCAGATTCGTGCGCGCGGATATGCTGATATACGTGCTCGAGCACCTCCAGATAGAGCGACTCCTTGTTCTTGAAATGATAAACCACCATGCGTTTGGTGGTGGACGCGTGCTCGGCAATATTCTCCATGCGAGCCCCTTTCAGGCCCGCCTCGGCAAACTCACACAGCGCCCCGGCGAAAATTCGCTGCTTCAGACCAACGGGGTCATTTTTGCGTTTGGTCGCGGGGATCTCATCATTATTCAACACATCAGTCACTTATCGTTTTGGGGACACCGGTTAAGAGTAACCGGGGTAACCCGGTAATACAATCTGCCACGTCAGCGCTTTTGTGAGCACCATCATGTTGCTCAAAGAGGCATGGCGGGGTGTCGGGATGTTGAGCGACGATCGCCGAATAGGCGTTAATGCAAGGGGGGAATAGGCTGTGTAGAGAAAGAACCTGAGTCGAAAAGGGAATGACATTAATAAGAGATGACTTTCTTGCTTATAATCACGGTGCCTAGAATATATCAATCTGAACAGAAGTTGAATTTGAGATGGCACCCTAAGCCGGATTTAAAAAGTATTGTACACAAACTGACGGCATTGCGTACGGAAAAGTGTTTTTTCCAAATTTTCAGCGACTCTGATTACGCCTTTTCTCGGGTAAAAAATTACGAATTCAGGATGAAGAATCCGATTTTGGATTTCAAATTGCTCACAATGTCGTCAGCGACGATGTAAATGGATAGAAATTGCACAGGTGTTGCGCAAGGTCCGGCGCAACGGCCAATTTACAATCAGTTGTTTGTAATGCATTGAATTTTTATGTTTTATTGATTTCTTGTCGGCGTAACAACCCAGGTTTTAGGTGCGAAACAGGCCAAACCAAAGTGAAATTTCATGAATATTGACGATTTCACTTTTAATTTCACATTGATAACCTGTGTGTTGACTTTAATTTTATGCTTTTTCACATGCCAGACTTCGGCTTTAGCGATACTCTGATTCGGCAATGTCTCATTAAGGATGATGCTATGCGGAATATGCAAATTAACATAGGGAGATGTTATGAATTCCTCGGTCAATCCGTCGAATTCCATCAACTCGACAGTGTCTCCTAAAGCATTCTCTTTTCATAGCGCTGCAAATTGTTTTTATTTAATTTGAGATTCATTTGTCAAAGTACGATGAGTGATAATTTCAATTGAAACAAAACGACGCAATGGATCCGTTATTTTTATCTTGCAGTCGTCAATGGCAGGCGTTCGGGTTTGGCAACAATAATGCAGGGCGTGATTCTGATGGCGTCAATGATCCCAATGTCATTGGGACATGCTCGTTGCGTTATTTTATCCAGCCACATGATGTATTTTTGGGAAATAGATATATTCACACAGGAGCACACACAATGAACCAGCGTTTGGACTTTATCGGCATTGGTATCGGCCCGTCCAACCTCAGTCTTGCTGCGCTTGGAAGCGAAATCGAAGGTTTCAATTGCAAATTCCTCGAACGCAAACCGCACTTTTCCTGGCACCCCGGCATGATCCTGGCAGATAGCAATATGCAGACCCATTTTTTGAAGGATCTGGTCACCGCCGTTTCGCCAACCAACCCTTATAGTTTTCTCAACTATCTGGTGAAGAGTAAAAAGTTCTACCGCTTCCTGACGACTGAACAGCGTACTGCGTCGCGCGAAGAGTTTGCCGATTATCTCAACTGGGCGGCAACGGGGTTGGATTCGCTGATGTTCAATCAAGAGGTTCGCCGCGTGGACTTTGATGACGAACAGCGGCAGTTTGTCGTCACCACCCAGAATGACGTGCTTTACGCTAAACACCTGTGTGTGGGCATAGGCAAGCAAATCAAACTGCCGAACTGCGTGACCGAACAAAACGATCAATGCTTTCACGCCAGCGAAATGATGTTGCGCCAGCCAAACCTTGCCGGAAAACGCGTGGTCATTGTGGGCGGCGGTCAAAGCGGTGCCGACCTGTTCTTGAATATTTTCCAAGGGGAATGGGGCCGACCAGAACACCTTGGCTGGATATCTCGACGCAACAACTACAACGCACTTGATGAAGCCGCCTTTGCCAACGAGTATTTTACGCCGGATTATGTCGACAACTTCTACACGCTCGGCCACACAGCCAAAGAACACATGCTGCAAGAACAAAAGATGACTTCCGATGGGATCACCAGCGAGTCTCTGTTGGCAATTTACCGCGCCATGTATCACCACTTCGACGTACTCCGCGAGAAACGATGGGTGAGCCTGCTGCCCAGCCGTTCAGTTACGGCCCTTAATGCCAAAGATAATGCTTATCGGTTAGAGACGCTTCATCACCTTGATCAAGGGCGAGAAAGCTTTGATGCAGACGTGGTCATTTTTGCGACCGGCTATGAACAGGTCCGCCCGGCATTTCTTGACTCCCTGGCTGATCGTTTGTTGACCACCCCCGATGGGCAATACCGTATCGCTTCTGATTTTACCCTTGAGCGGGAAGGGGAACATGAGAATTGCTTGTTTGCCGTTAACGCCAGCATGCATCACCACGGCATTGCCGATCCGCAGCTTAGCCTGGTGGCCTGGCGATCGGCACGCATTCTCAATCGAACTTTAGGCCACAACCAATTTGATTTGAGCACCACTCCGGCGATGATTCAATGGCGCAGTGAGCAAGAACAACCCGTCGCTTTAAATCCCTTGATGGCCGCTTGGTCACCCCTTTAATATTGTTATCAAATGATAAGACAGGTTGTATGAGAAAACACATTAATAAATTCATCATGAATCAATTGGCTACTTTCGCGCCGACGTTCAAGACCAAACTTATATATAAAAAGGCATTCGGGAAAGCGTTAAATTTAAAGCCGCCTTCGACATGGAACGAGAAGATAAATTATCTTAAACTTAACAATTACAGCAACAACGCACTGGTCACGCAATGCGCGGATAAATACGCCGTTAGGGAGTATTTGAAAGCGCAGGGATGTGAAGAAATTCTCAATGAACTTTACTTCGCCTGCGATTCGGTTCAGGAGATCCCGTGGGAGTCTTTACCTGACAAGTTCGTGATTAAGGGTAACCACGGTTCGGGTTACAACCTGATTTGTCAGGATAAAAGTTCATTGGATCGGGTGCAGACATCGAAAACCATCGAAAACTGGATGCGCGAGGACTATTGGAAGGTCTATGCCGAGTTAAATTATAAGAACATCGATAAAAAAATAATAGGTGAGAAATTCATAGAGTCATCAAATGGCGCCGGCCCTGATGATTACAAAATATACTGTTTCCATGGTGTTCCTTACTGCACGTTACTGTGTGTCGGCAGAGAAACCGGCATGCCTAAATATTATTTTTTCGATAAAGACTTCAAGTTTCTTTGTTATAGCCAAGATTGCCTGGCGCTCAGCCAGGAAGAGATCGACGCTTTTGTGAAACCCGAAGGCTACGATGAGCTGTTTGAGTACGCCAGGAAACTGTCTGCGCCCTTTGAATTTGTCCGCGTTGATTTCTATATCACCAATGGCAAAGTCATCTTTGGTGAATTGACCTTCACACCCTCGGCAGGGATTGATACGGACATACTCGAACCCACGGATATCCTGCTCGGGAAGATGCTTAAGCTGAAATAACATCTTATCTCCTGCGCAGTGACGGCGCTTTTGTGATCCTGGTTAAAGAGTTGTTAATGTTCGCGGGCGGCACATTGACACAATGAACCTTATGGTTCATTTATAGTTGCATATGCCGCCGCCCGTTTCCCCCTTTAACGGCGGCGAGCCGATTTGTAACCACTGTCGCAAAGGGGAAAAGTCATGTTTCGTTCTATAGCCACCGTATCCATTGCAGGAACCCTGCCGGAAAAGCTGGAAGCGATTGCCGCCGCCGGTTTTGACGGCGTGGAGATTTTTGAAAACGACCTGCTGTATTATCCCGGCAAACCGGCGGATATCCGTCGGCTGGCGCAGGATCTTGGCCTGGCGATTACGCTGTTCCAGCCGTTCCGCGACTTTGAGGGCGGCCCGCGCGATCGCCTGGCGGCCAACCTTGAGCGCGTGCGGCGCAAGTTTGCGCTGATGCAGGAGCTGGGCTGCGATCGCATGCTGCTTTGCAGCAATGTGGCGCCTGACTGCTCTGCCGATATTGATCTGCAGATTGAGGATCTTGGGCGTCTGGCAAACCTGGCGCAGCAACAGGGCATCGTGGTGGGGTACGAGGCGCTCGCCTGGGGGCGGCATGTGAATCGCTATCGCCAGGCCTGGGAACGGGTTCGCGCCGTCGACAGCCCGGCATTGGGGCTGGTGCTGGACAGTTTTCATATTCTGGCCTTGGGCGACAACCTCGACCAACTGGACGATATCCCGGCAGAGAAAATCAGTTTCCTGCAATTGGCCGATGCGCCGTTGATGAACATGGACGTGATCGAATGGAGCCGGCATTTCCGCTGCTTCCCCGGCCAGGGGGAATTACCGCTGGTCGAGTTCGTCCGCCGCCTGGTCGAAAAAGGTTACGCCGGCCCCTGGTCGCTGGAGATTTTCAACGACGGTTTTCGCGCAACGCCGAGCGCGCCAACGGCGCAGGACGGCCTGCGCTCGCTGCTGTATCTGGAAGAACAGGTGGCCGCCACTCAGCCGCCCACGCCGGACCTGTTCCGCAGCACGCCTTTGCCCGAAAGCCAACAGATCGAGTTTATCGAGTTTGCGGTAAACCGGCAGGAAGCGGAAAGTCTGGCCGGTTGGCTGCGGCAAATGGGGTTCAGCCTGCGCGGTGAACACCGTTCCAAGGCGGTGACGCTGTATCAGAACGGCGCGGTTCGCATCATCCTTAACCAGCAAAACGACTCTTTCGCCGATGACTACCGTGAACGGCATGGCGCTTCGCTGTGCGCAGTGGCCTGGCGGGTGGCGGATCCGTCCGCTTTGCTGCAGCGGGCGCATGACTTCGGTTATCCGGTCTATCAGGGGCAGGTTGGCCCTAACGAACACCGTATTCCGGCGCTGTGCGCGCCCGACGGCAGCCTGATTTATTTGGTCGAGACCCCGGTAAACGGCGGCGAGGCGGCGATTTATCAGGATGACTTCCATCTATGCGAACGGCCATCGCACTCTGTTTGTGAACTTGAGAGTATCGATCATCTGGCGGTGGCGATGCCTGAAAGCGCCTTAAAAAACTGGGTGATGTTTTTGCGCTGTGTGCCGGGTTTCGAACCGGACGGCGAACAACTGCTGCCGGATCCTTACGGGCTGGTGCACAGCCGGGTAATGCACAGCCGCTGTAACGGTATCCGGCTGCCGCTTAACGTTTCGCAGAGCAGCGCGACGCTCAGCGCCAGAACGGTGGAAACTTACCACGGCGCAGGGTTACAACACGTTGCGTTCTCGACCGGGGATATTTTTCAGGCGGTTGAACAAGCCAAAGCCAAGGGGATGCGGCTGTTGACCATCGCCGATAACTACTACGAAGATCTGGCTGCCCGCTTTGATCTCGACGACGCCTTTATCGCCCGGCTGGCGCAGCACCATATCCTCTACGATCGCGATGCGCAGGGCGGTGAACTGCTGCACGTTTACAGCCAACCTTTTGCCGAAGGGCGCTTCTTCTTTGAATTGCTGCAAAGGCTTGGCGGGTACGCCCAGTATGGTGCGGTGAATGGTGCGGCGCGTTTGGCGGCGATGAGGCAATTGCGGTGATAGCAGGGCGCGGTTCACATTGACCGCGCCCGTTCTGGTTAACCGACCTGCTGGAATACCTGGCTCATGCTTGCGGTATCCGGCGCGTGCCCGGTATACAGCTGAAACGCCAGCGCGGCCTGGTGCACCACCATGCCGTCGCCCACGATAGCCCGGCAGCCTTTGGCGCGGGCCTTTTTCACCAGTTCGGTTTCCCGGGGAACGTAAATCACGTCCGCCAGCCAGTGGCGCGGTTGCAGCCAGTCGATATCCACCGGCATGCCGGGGTGGCCTGTCATGCCGATCGGCGTAGCCTGCACCAGGCCGTCGCTGTCGGCCAGTGCCCCGGCTACGTTTTCCGTCACGCTAATCCGCTGCTCGCCAAAATGCCGCGCCAACTGCTGTTGCAGGCTGTGGCTGCGCGCCGGATCACGGTCGTGCAGCATCAAATGGTCGACGCCGTGCGCCAGCAGGCCATAAGCTACCGCATAGCCCGCGCCGCCCGCACCCACCTGAACTACGCGATGGATATTTTCGCCAGCCAATCCTTGGCTGAAGTGGGTGATAAACCCGTCGCAATCGGTGTTGTGGCCAATGCGTTTGCCATGCTGGAACAGCACGGTATTGACTGCGCCGATGGCGCTGGCCTGCGGCGACAGCTCATCCAGCCAGGGAATGACCTGTTGCTTGAACGGATGCGTGACATTGCAGCCGGTGAAACCCAACAGCGCCAGGCTGTCGAGCACCTCCGGCAGGCGGTCGTCGGCCCAGCCGCGCTGGGTGAAATCCAGCAGTTGATAGGCGCAACGAAGCCCCTGACGACGGGCCTCCTGCTCGTACAGTTGCGGTGACAGCGAACCCTGAATGCCCTTGCCCAGCAGGGCGAGCAAATAGAGCGGGCGGCGTTGTGGATCATTCTTCATGGTTTCTCCGTGTCTGGGCTGGGTCGCCGTGGATGACGGCATGAAGGAAAAATGAACCATTTGGTACTTTATGTAAACCGGCTATTTTTGATTTGTGATCGACATCATGTTGCCTGAATGTTAAGCAATTCGCGGGTATTGGCATCGCCATAATGATCTTCCTCACACTTCAACAACATTATTTTTCGCCGCTGCGCTGGTGTTTCACCCAGCAATAAGGTTATTAATTACATTAGTTTTCAGCGTTTTGTAGTATCGGCTCTCGGTAGAGCGGTGTTTTAACTTGGCGACAAACGTACCAATGGGTTCGATAACCGCCCAGATTATCGATACCCTCCGTTGCCGACTCGCTTGAGAGTTCTTACATTGGAAGTGCGATATTTGAATGTTGGTGCGATTATCGAACATCTGCATTCATCTGCGCCTGTAGCCCTGGTGGCCGTAAAGCGAATAACACAGCGACGCGGAGACAGTCCCGACGCTTATAACGACATTTGCGGCCTGAGCCGACTGTACGGAGGAAAACATTGTGGCTTCAAACGAAATTGATGTTCGCACACTGATTAACGATCGCCCGTTATCCGGGTATCAAAAATTGATCGTTTTGCTTGGATTTATCGTTATTGCACTGGACGGTTTCGACATTACCCTGATGGGCTTTATCGCGCCGGAGCTGAAAAGCGAGTGGGGCGTTGGCAATCATCAGCTTGGCATGGTGATCAGTGCGGCGTTGATCGGCCTGACGATAGGCGCGCTGCTGTCCGGACCGCTGGCTGATTGGATGGGCCGCAGGGTGATTATCATCAACAGCGTGTTCTTTTTTGGTTTGTGGACGCTGATCACCGCATTTTCGCAGAATATCGAGCAAATGATTTTCTTCCGCTTCATGACCGGGCTGGGGCTGGGGGCGGCGATGCCGAACGTCGGCACCCTGATATCCGAATATGCGCCGGAAAAGAAACGATCGTTCATTATCACCGTCGTGTTCTGTGGATTTACCTTCGGCGCTGCGCTGGGGGGATTTGCCGCCTCATGGATTATTCCGCAGATGGGCTGGCATGCGCTGTTGCTGCTGGGGGGCATACTGCCGTTGCTTAGCGTGCCGCTGTTGCTCGCCAGGCTGCCGGAATCGGTGCGATTCCTGGTGACCAAGCGCGCCAGCCCTGAACGCATTGGCAAAATTGTGGAAAAACTGGCGCCGGGGAGTACCGACGCCAACACGCGTTACACTTTGCCGCCGCTGGTTGCCCCCGGTAAAGGCTCGATGCAGATTGTGGTATCGCCTCAGTACCGTTTTGGCAGCATCATGCTATGGCTGGGGTATTTTATGGCACTGTTCCTGGTCTATCTGCTGGGCAGTTGGCTGCCGACGCTGGTAAAAGGCATTGGGATGAGCGTGGCGCAAGCGGCGGTGATTACGGCGTTGTATCAGGCCGGCGGCACCGCAGGCTCGCTGTTTGCCGGCTGGCTGATGGATCGGGTTAATCCCCATCGGGCGCTGGGTGTGATCTACCTGCTGGGCGCCTGTTTCACGGTGATGATAGGGTTGGCTTCTCACAGCAGCGTGATGCTCGGCGCGCTGGCGTTGGCCTGCGGTTTTTGCCTGAACGGCGCCAACACCGGCATGAATGCGCTGTCAGCGCACTATTACCCGACCGAGGCGCGGGCGACCGGGTCCAGTTGGATGCATGGCGTCGGGCGCATTGGCGCTATTCTCAGCGCCTTTGCCGGCGCAGAGATGCTGGCGTTGGGGTGGGGGTTCGAGCGCATCTTCGCCATTATCGCCATTCCTGCGGTGATCACCGCGTGCGCCATCTTCCTTAAGGGCATCCGGGGTTATAATCGCCAGGCCCAGTTACCTACAGGCGAAATCGCCAAGAGCATTTGATCCTTGAGGCAGCGCGCCGGTTAATCAGGCCGGTGCGCGGCTGAAAATTATGTTTCATCAATGTTAATCAGTTCACAGAAAACCATTCATTCCTTTTTGCGAAAAACCCACTTATCCATTTGAAAATAAAATCTTTATAGAAATACTGGCGTTTTCTCGTTCGGTAATCGCACGCTAATTAATTTAACAATATTGAAACTTATTGTTGGCGGTGTTTTGATTTAAACGTCGATTAACGAACTAAGTTTCGATAATCGCACAAAAAGCGATTATGCCAGCGTCGCGTCTGGCCGTTCCCGCCGGGCTTATGTCGCCAGGCCAACTTAGGAAACGCCAATGTCCGATCACAACACCTTAGAAATTCAGTCGTTTATCAATGCCAAGCCCTTTTCCCGTTATCAGTGGATGATCCTGATACTGTGTTTTTTAACGGTGGCGCTGGACGGATTCGATACTGCGATCATCGGTTTCATCGCCACTTCGCTGGTGCAGGACTGGGGGATTGAGAAAACCTCGCTGGGGCCGGTGATGAGTGCCGCACTGGTGGGGCTGGCGGTGGGCGCGCTGACCGCCGGGCCGCTGGCGGACCGCATTGGCCGCAAAAAGGTGCTGGTGATGTCGCTGATCCTGTTTGGCGGTTTCAGCCTGCTGACAGCGTTTGCCACCTCACTGCCCATATTGACGTTGCTGCGTTTTTTAACCGGACTGGGCCTGGGGGCGGCGATGCCGAATGCCGCCACCCTGATGTCGGAATATGCGCCCGAACGTAAACGTGCGCTGCTGGTGAACCTGATGTTCTGCGGCTTCCCGCTCGGTTCCTCCATGGGCGGTTTCGTTTCCGCCTGGTTGATCCCGCACTTTGGCTGGCAGAGCGTGATGGTGCTGGGCGGCGTAATGCCGCTGCTACTGGCGGTAGTATTGATTGTCGCCTTGCCGGAATCCGCCCGTTTCATGGTGGTGCACGGTTACCCGCGCGAACGTATCGCTGCGGTGCTCAAGCGCATAGCACCGGTCAATTTGCCGGAATCGCTGCGTTTTACCCTGAGTGAAAGCGGCCAGGTGAAGGCGAAATCGGCGCTGGGCGTGATTTTCTCCCCACGCTATCTGATGGGCACGCTGATGCTGTGTCTGACCTACTTTATGGGCCTGATGATTTTCTATTTGCTGACCAGTTGGTTGCCGCTGCTGATCCGCGAAACCGGCGCCTCCATCCGCCAGGCTTCGCTGATTACCGCACTGTTTCCTTTGGGCGGCGGCATTGGCGTGCTGATCATCGGCTGGCTGATGGACCGAATGAACCCCCACAAGGTGGTGGCGGTAGGCTATCTGCTGACCGGGCTGTTTGTCTGCGCGATTGGTTACGTTTATACCCATCCGGTGCTGATGGCGGTGACGGTATTTATCGCCGGTACCTGCATGAACGGGGCGCAGTCCTCAATGCCGGCGCTGGCCGCCGGTTTTTATCCGACCCAGGGGCGGGCGACCGGCGTGGCCTGGATGCTGGGGTTGGGGCGCTTCGGCGGCATCCTAGGCGCCATGAGCGGCGGGGTGCTGATGCAAATGCACCTGTCGTTCAGCACCATTTTCACTCTGCTGGCCATTCCCGCATTGGTTGCCGCAGTGGCATTGATGATCAAACACTTTTCCAGCCGAACGCCGGAGCTGTCCGGCTCGCTCAACAAAGCGCTGTAAGGAGATAAGCATGCGTACACAGGTCGCCATTATCGGCGCAGGCCCCGCCGGATTGATGTTATCGCACCTGCTGCATCTGCAGGGTATTGAGTCCGTGGTCCTGGAGACTCGCAGCCGGCAGGCGGTGGAATCCACTATTCGTGCCGGGGTGCTCGAGCAGGGCACGGTAGATTTACTGAACCAAACCGGGCTCGGCGAACGGATGCGCAAAGAAGGCGTGCAGCACCACGGCATTCGGCTGGCGTTTGGCGGGCAACAGCACCGGATAGACCTCACCGAGCTCACTGACCGGGCGATCACCGTTTACGCCCAGCACGAGGTGCTGAAGGACATGATAGCCGCACGACAAGCGGCGCAGGCCCAGCTCTATTTTGAGGTCGAGCAGGTATCATTGCAGGCGCTGGACAGCGAACGGCCGCAGGTTCATTACCGCCACGCCGGCGAACAACGGCAGCTAAGCTGCGATTTCGTTATCGGTTGCGACGGGTTTCACGGTATCAGCCGGGCGGCGATGCCCGGTGGGTTGCGCCAGGATTACACTCGGATTTATCCCTTCGGCTGGTTCGGCATTCTGGTGGAGGCGCCGCCTTCCAGTGATGAATTAATCTACGCCCGGCACGCGCGGGGCTTTGCGCTGATCAGCACCCGGTCGGCAGGCGTGCAGCGGATGTATTTCCAGTGCGATCCGACCGAAAACGTCGATCAATGGTCGGACGATCGAATCTGGAATGAACTGGAAACCCGGCTGGAAAATCACGACGGCTGGTCGCTGAAAAAGGGCCGTATTTTCCAGAAAAACGTGGTCGGCATGCGCAGCTTTGTCACCGAGCCCATGCGCTGCAAACGCCTGCTGCTGGCGGGGGATGCCGCACATATCGTGCCGCCGACCGGGGCGAAGGGGTTAAACCTGGCGATGGCGGACGTCTGCCTGCTGTCGCAAGCGTTGGAGGCGTTTTATCTGCGCAAAAGCTGGCGGCGGCTGGACAGCTACAGCGACGATGCCCTCAAGCGGGTATGGCGCGCCGAGCATTTTTCCTGGTGGATGACCAACATGCTGCACACCCATCCTGACGGCAGCCCATTCCAGCAGCGGCTGCAGCTGTCGGAACTGCAATATACGGTCAAGTCGCGCAGCGCCATGACGGTGCTGGCGGAAAATTACGTCGGCTCGCCTTTTCAGATGAACTGACCCCACCGGGATCACAAAAAACGCAGCAGGCAGCAGAAAGATGCCCAATGTTTCGATTATCGCCCAAAGCAGCGTTTATCGCTCTTGCACCCTGCCTTGGGCCGCGCCATCATCGGAAAAAGCCCCTTTTAGGTCGGAGAATTTATGGAATTACTGACGCCGTTGTTGCGGTCTTCAGCGGTTAGCGAATGTTTCAGCGATGCCGCCACGTTGCAGGGCATGCTGGATTTCGAAGCGGCGCTGGCTACGGCGCAAGCCGGGCTGGGGATCATTCCGCCAGAGGCTGCGCAGCATATCGCCGCCTGTTGCCACAGTCATTTAGTAGACAGCGCCGCGCTGGCGCAGGCGGCGGCGCAGGCCGGCAATCTGGCCATCCCGCTGGTGAAGCAACTCACGGCCTTGGTCGCGCAGCGCGATGCCGGCGCCGCACGCTTTGTTCATTGGGGAGCGACCAGTCAGGACGCTATCGACAGCGGTTTGATGCTGCAACTGCGGCAGGCTATCACCCTCACGCAAGAGGATCTGAACCGGTTGATGGCGGCGCTGGTACAACAAATTACTCTGCATCAGGATTGCGTGCTGGTTGGGCGCACCTGGATGCAACACGCGCTGCCGACCACGCTGGGGCTAAAGTTGGCCGGTACGCTGGATGCTTTGCTGCGTTACCGGCAGCGGCTCGATGAAATGCGCTCGCGGGTGCTGGCGCTGCAACTGGGCGGCGCGGCGGGGACGTTGGCGTCACTGGGTGAAGAAGGTGATCTGCTGGTGACCGCATTGGCCGTGCGGTTGCAACTGAGCGCGGCGGATACGCCCTGGCACAGCCAGCGCGATCGGCTGCTGGAGATTGCCGGTTGGTACGCCGGTTTAACCGGCACGCTGGGCAAACTGGCGCGAGACATCTCTTTGCTGATGCAAACCGAAGTGGCGGAGCTCGCCGAACCGGCGGCAGAAGGGCGCGGTGGTTCCTCCACCATGCCACATAAGCGCAATCCGGTGGCCTGCGCGGTGATCCTCGCGGCGGCCAACCGGGTTCCGGCGCTGGTCGGCGGGTTGCATGCCGCTATGGTGCAGGAACATGAACGTGGCCTGGGCGGTTGGCACGCCGAGTGGGAAAGCTTGCCGGAGTTGGTGATGTTGGCGGCGGGCGCATTGCACACGGCGGGCGATCTGATCGCCGGTTTGCAGGTGTTCCCGCAGCAGATGCAACATAACCTGAAGTTAACCGGTGGGTTGATCATGGCCGAAGCCGTGACGATGGCGTTGGGCGAAGCTATCGGCCGCCAGCAGGCGCATCAGCTTATTGAAAAACAGTGCCATCTGGCGCTGGCGCAGCAACGGACGTTGCTCGACGTCTTGCTGGAAGACAGCAGGGTAATGGCCCATTTAACCCCGCAGCGGCTGGCCGTGTTGCTGGATCCGCAGCATTACCTCGGCAGCGCGCAGACATTTACTCAACGGGTGCTGGAACAGGCATCCCCGTTAACCGCAGGAGCAAAACGATATGAATGATGAGCAACGTTATCAGCAGGGCATTGAGGTGCGGCGGGCCGTGCTGGGAGATGCACACGTTGATCGCAGTCTTGACCGGCTCAGCCCGTTAAACGAGGAGTTTCAGCACTTTATCAGCCGCTACGCCTGGGGTGAAATCTGGACCCGGCGAGGGCTGGCACGCCACACCCGCAGCTTGATCACCATTTCCATGTTGATCGCCCTTAACCGCGAAGCCGAACTGCGCATGCACCTGAAAGCGGCGGCGAATAATGGCGTGACCCGCGAGGAGATCAAAGAAGTATTGATGCAAAGCGCGCTGTACTGCGGCCTGCCGGCGGCAAACTCGGCGTTCCACCTGGCGGAAGAGGTATTCGCCGAACAGGACCGCGAAGCGGGCTAAGCGGAACGCGTGGCGTTGGCGAGACGGCGCACGGTGGCGATAAACGCCAGCGCCGCATCGCTGAGTTCGCCGTCGTTACGGCTCAAAATGCCCACCGCTTCCTCCATACCCTGAGTAGGCAGCGGCAAGGGGATAAGCTGTCCGGCGGCGATATCGGTTTTAACCGCGCTCGAAGGCACAAACCACACATAGTCAAATTGCAACGTCATCTGGCGCGCCAAAGAAGCGGATAGCGTTTCGATATATTGGCCTGGCAGGCTGAATCCCTGGGTGGATAACAGGTTCTCGGTATTGTGGCGCGGCACCGTGCCTTTGGGCGACAAAATGGCCGGATAGCTCAGCGCCTGCTCAAGGGTAATGGTCTCGCTCAACAGAGGATGCCCAGGGCGTGTCACCATCAGCAAGGATTCCAACAGCAGCAGTTCGAAGGCAATCCCACTCATCATTTCCGGTTCGGCCATGCGGCCAATCGCCACGTCAATGTCGCCGGCTTTGAGCTGCGTCAGCAATTCGGTATTTTTGGCGGTGATCACCTGAATACGCGAATAAGGGTGCGCCTGCTGATACTGGCCAATCGACTGCGGCAGCATGCCCAGCGCGGTAGTCGGCAGTGCGCCGATGCGCAGCACCCGCGCCGGTGCGTCATCCAACCTGTCCAGCGCGTGTCCGGCGGCGGTCAACGCCTCCAGCACCCGGCTGGCATACCCCAAAAATTGTTCGCCTTGTTCGGTCAAGCGGGTTCCTTGCCGGCTGCGTATCAGCAGGCGATTACCGGTCAAGGCTTCCAGTTCGCTCAGCGTTTTCGACAGGGCCGGTTGGCTCAGGCTCAGTTTGTCGGCGGCACGGCTCAGCGATCGCTCCTGTGCCACCGCGACGAACCCGTTGATGTGGCGCAAACGCATGCGCTGCATAAATAAATTGGCTTTTTTCATGCCCCAGTGTAGGGAGTTTTCCCCTGTGGCAACAAGTGACGGCGGCCGCATATTTACACTGATGTGCAGATTTTTGCGGCCGCAGCGGTGGCGGGAATTACAGGTCGAAGAATACCGTTTCGCGGTCGCCCTGAATAACAATGTCAAAACGGTACACCAACTCGTCGCCACGGCGCTCGGGATGGGCAATCAGCGTTTTACGGCGGACTTCCAGTTCGATCAGATTCAGCACCGGATCTTGCTGGTTGGCGGCATCTTCGTCGGCAAAATACACCCGGGTGTGCAGACCAAGATTGATGCCGCGCGCGACGATCCAAAGATTAACGTGCGGCGCCATCAGGCGGCCGTCACGCCCGCAAACTGCGCCGGGTTTGATGGTTTCAAAGCGATAGTGGCCGGTTTCAAAATCCGAACAACTGCGCCCCCAACCGCGAAAAGCGCTGTCCAGCGGCTTCTCGTGCTGCTGATCACCCGGGTGGTTGTAGCGGCCGTGCGCATTGGCCTGCCAGATTTCCAGCAGCACATCGCGGATCGGCGAACCGCTGCCGTCGAACACTCGGCCTTCGAGGGTAATACGTTCGCCCTGGGTTTCCGGCTGGGTCAGCACGTGATTAAAGTTGTTTTCAAAGATATCGAAGCCGGCGGCAAAGGGGGCCAGGCCGATGTGCACATAAGGCCCGGCGGTTTGCGACGGCGTTTCCGGCAGATACTGTTGCGGCATTATGCTTTCCCCTGCAGACGGTTTTCAAACAGCGTAGCGCGGTGGCCGCGCAGCACCAGATCGAAGCGATAAGCCAGGCTGTCCAGTTGAATCGAGGCGGTTTTATCCAACCCGGCGATCAGCGTGCGCACCGCATCGTCATTTTTGATGGCGCGGACGATTGGGCAACTGGCAATCAGCGGATCGCCCTCAAAGTACATTTGGGTGATCAGCCGCTGGGCGAAGGCGTCGCCGGACAGCGAGAAATGAATATGGGCGGGGCGCCAGTCGTTGACCTGGTTGCGCCACGGATAGGGGCCGGGCTTGATGGTGCGGAAGAAGTAATAGCCGTTATCGTCGGTCAGCATACGGCCGCAACCGCCGAAATTAGGGTCTATCGGTGCCAGATACTGATCCTTTTTATGGCGGTAACGCCCGCCGGCGTTGGCCTGCCACACTTCTACCAACGCATTGCGCAACGGCAGGCCGTTTTCGTCGCGCACATAGCCGTGCACGATAATACGCTCGCCGATAGGCAGACCCTGTTTGGCGTAATTAAGGATAAGATCGTTATCCAGCGCCCCCAGTTCATGCTGGCCGAACACCGGGCCGGTGATTTCTGATAGCGAATTTTGCAGCGAGATCAATGCGTTCTTCGGCGAACGCAGCACGCTGGTTTTATATTCCGGCACCAGCGCCGGCGGGTGCCGATCGTAGTTGCGATGGTACAGTTCATTTATCTGGCTCATGCGGAAATCCTCATGGCATAGGCAGGATACAAAGGGCTGATCTGTTTTGTTGTTATGTCAGCGCGAAGGGGAGAAACCCTGTCCCCACACTGAGTCTACGCAAGCCGAAGTGTTACGATAAAGTGAAATTTAGCGGTGTTTTACATAACCTGAGGTTATGTGATGAGCATAATAAAGAGACGGAGAGTGGCCCCAAGCGGGAATGTATGGTGACAAAGGCTCGCTGTTGTTGGCGATCACTCAGCGGTGCCAATCAAAGTTCTTGCTGGGCAGTAAGAACAGAGCTCACGCAAGTAAAAATTAGACAACTTTACGAAGCGATTTACATAAGCATACGCAAGCCGCTGTATAAATAACGACCAGGGCGGATTTAATTAGCGTTTCTGGTTATGCCGTCCAATAAATTGGAATTCATAATTTTATCATATGAAAGGAGTCTATATGTATCAGGTTGACTATAATAGCTATCGTTCTGTGAAAGGATTTAATCGCCGAGTCCGTTTTCTGGTAATGCATTATACCGCGCTTAATTTCAGTGAGTCGATCCTGGCGTTGACTGGCCCCTCTGTCAGTGCCCACTATCTTGTCCCAGACCCTTCGGATAAAACGTATATTGACGCTGGTTTTAAAGATATGCGTATTTTTAACCTGGTTGATGAGAATGAACGCGCATGGCATGCCGGGGTCAGTTCATGGGCTGGGCGTAGTAATATTAATGATACAGCCATCGGGATTGAGACTGTTAATTTAGCCACAGATCATAACGGGGTATTTACATTCCCGCCCTATAATCCAATACAAATTGAGGCAATAAAGGCGCTGGCAGCAAACATTCTGCAACGCTATCCGGATATTACTCCTGTCAATGTCGTCGGGCACAGTGATATTTCCCCGGGAAGAAAAAGCGACCCGGGCTCAGCCTTTCCCTGGAAAGAGCTTTACGATTCCGGAATTGGAGCGTGGTTTGATGAAGAAACAAAAGATAAATACGTTAAGCAGTTTTGCAAAACTTTACCTCCGAAAGATGACATTATAGAAAAGTTGAAACGATATGGCTACGACACCTCAGGTTCGGGAAGTGAAGCAGGTTATGCCCAGTTAATTCGGGCATTTCAACTGCATTTTCGTCCCTGCAATTACAGCGGGAAGATGGATGCTGAAACTGCTGCGGTCATTTATGCGCTGGTAGAAAAATACAAACCATGAAGATCAGATAGTTTACAAGGAGACAAACATTATGAATAAATTTATTGTTGGCGGTTGGAGCCAGTCACTATCTGATAAGCCACTTCCTGAATTCGAAGTGATGATGTATGGAATGGTGACCAACCTTGACGGATTAACGACAGGAACATCGACTAATCCCGGATGGAGTCCGGAGAAGAAAAGCAAGCCTGAAAATTCCCCCGATTTTAAAGGAAAAACTCTATGGGTATATGGAGGAGGGGGATGCTCCCCTGAAGGGAAGCCTTCAAATAAAGAGGAAGTATTAAGGATCGCGGAAGCTACAAAAAGTCAGGGTTGGGACGGCGTGGATTTTGACGATGAATGTAATATGAACATTGATTTAGTCGTTGATGCAATGAAACAACTAAAGACATGTCAGAAAGAGACGAGCTTTGGTTTTATTTCTGGGTATTCTTACAACCATCCCGAAACAACTAATGGTGCTAATCTAAACGATAAGGTAAAGAAAGTTATTCTGTCTGGACAATGCGACAGAATTATCCACTATTGTTATGCCTCCGCAATGTGGAGTAAGGATGATATTATCGACAATGTTATACCTGCTTTAAAACGAACGCTAAAGCATGGTGCGGAAAATAAAAGATGTATTCTCGCTCTGACAACAAGAGGTCTGACTGACTGGAATTTAAATTACTTTATCGATCAGGTGTTGGACTTTAATCTTGGCGGCTTATTTATCTGGAAGTATGATGCGTTAACTGCCGAGAATTATAAAATAATAAAAGATAGGTTGTGGAAATAGGCATTAAGAAATGCTTAGCCGTTGTTATATGAAAAATGAAAAAACTATGGGTCTGGCGTGCATTAAAATGCTCACCAGACCCGGTGACGTGATGATATACACGAAAAGCGCTTGCTGTGCAATGCGGACGATATCAGGGTAATGTCGACGCAGAAATCGAAGCCATTGTTCGGGCGCGGGTTGACAAATATCAAGGAACCACGTGAACCGGTTCCGGATGAATGGTAACTTTGTTTTTACGCATCCCTTAAAAGGATTTTTCTGATGAAAGTTAAAGCATTATATCTTGCAATGTTGTTTATCTCACCGGCCTGCCTGGCATTATCCTCGGCAGGAAAGTGTAAAAATGCAGATCTGACGCATGTTATTTCTGATTATCGGATATTACTTGCCTCGCTTCCTCTCGAGTATTCTCTTCAGGAGAAAAAACAACTCGACGGGGTTATGCTACAGAAATATAAGCTGAGCTCACAGTCATGGTCTCCACAAGGCATCGTGTCTCCGCCACGCTGGGAGCATGAGGTAGATATCTATATTCCTGATTCAGCCAGGGAAAAAAATGCCCTTGTTGTTGTTAATAATGGCAGCAACAATGATGGTTCAGGCAACTCTGTGGAGCCGACAGATTTTAATGGGGAAGAACTTACACGTATTGCGGCCGCCACTCGAACTATTGTGATATCTGTCAGTAACGTTCCTAATCAGACGCTTAATTATCAGGGCGTTAACAAACCGCTGGCTGAAGATGACAGTGTGGCGCATTCCTGGAAACTATTTATCGGCGACACGCAAAAATATCAGGACGCATCCCTGCATATTCCTATGTCCGCGTCGATATCGCAGGTTTTCCGGTTGGCGAAGAAAGAACTTGGACAACAGAATATAGAAAAATTTATTGTCACCGGCGCCTCTAAACGTGGCTGGGCCACATGGCTGGCAGCACTGTCGGACCCGGATGTCAATGCCATTGTTCCTTTTGTTCTGGATCTACTGGGTACCAAGAAATCTCTTGAACACATGTATCAGTCATATGGAAAAAACTGGCCGATAGCCTTTTATCCCTACTATAAACAGGAGATTGACCAGCAGATTGGTACGAATGAATTTGCCAGACTGATGACGCTGGAAGACCCGCTGGCTTATCGGAATACCGATCTGGGCAGCCGTCTGAATATTGATAAATATATTATTAATGCCAGCGGTGATGATTTCTATGTCCCGGACAACAGTCGTTTTTACTATAACCAGTTACCTGGCTCAAAATCCCTGCGGGTTGTGCCAAATTCAACGCATAACGGAGTTCTATCGGTTGCGGAACAGTCGCTGACTACCTTTGTTAACCGTTTTCAGGAACAACGAAAGCTTCCTGAAATCACAGAAAAAGTGCAGGGCAACGACGATGAGGAAAAAGTGCTGACGGTGAGTTTTTCAGAAAAGCCAACAAGCATTTTACGTTGGACAGCCAGGAACCCCGCAGCAAGGGATTTTCGCTATGCCTGTGATGTGAAATACAGTTCAGCTCCTGTCAGTCTGGCCAGCGGCGGTGAGACGCTTAGCATTCCGCTGACGTCACCAGACAGCGGATGGCAGGCAACCTACCTTGAGGCAACGTTCAGCGATGGCTATGTGGCTACAACCCAAGTCTATATTACACCGGATGGGAAATATCCGGAAACAGCGCCTCCGTCGAAAGGTGCAGCCTGTCAGACTCTTCCCGGACGAGGACTGATTCCTGCTTTAGTTAAGCAGTAGCTTCGCTTGCGACAGCTAATGGCGTAAAAAGGGGGCGGAGTTGTATGAACCGGTCACATAGGTAACACTTTAAACCGGGCACATGGGTAACAGGTTATAACGGTACGGTAAACAGCTTATATACAAAGTCAAATATATGGGCATATTATCTATACACAGACAAAGATATCTGATCAGCGCCAAAATGGGATGTATCGTATTATTTTACATTTATAGCTCAGGATGGTGGTCAATCAAGAGAAAGTAGTATTATCTACAGTGATAATGCAATTTTGTCAGATGTCAAAAAACACCTAATCACTTTAGGGTACAAAGTATCATCGCATGATGGGGCGTCTGAAAAATGGACGAGGAAAGATGAAGTTTTACCTTATTTCTATATATCCATAGATAAGGACAATCATACACTGACTTTAAGTAAAGTCAGTTTTAGATGATTATTCAGGGGCAAAGGCTATCTGTATATTTTAAAGACCACCTGAAAAAGGGAGAACTAACTACACAAAACTCCAATAAAAATGAGCCACATCGCTGTGGCTCATTCGCATTTTCATAAAAAAACCGTGATTTTTAAAGCTGCTCGCCGTTGCTGGCGATCACGTTGCGGTACCAGTCAAAGCTCTTTTTGCGCGAACGCTCGAGGGTGCCGGTGCCGTCGTCATGTTTGTCGACGTAGATAAATCCGTAACGCTTGCCGTACTCACCGGTAGTGAAGGACACGCAGTCGATACAGCCCCACGGGGTGTAACCGATCAGATCTACGCCGTCTTCGATCACCGCTTTCTTCATCTGCTCGATATGCGCGCTCAGGTAGTCGATGCGGTAGTCGTCGTTGATTTGGCCGTCGGCTTCTACTTTGTCAAAGGCGCCAAAACCGTTCTCAACGATAAACAGCGGTTTCTGGTAGCGTTCATACAACACGTTCAGCGAATAACGCAGCCCAACCGGGTCAATCTGCCAGCCCCAGTCGGAGGCTTTAACGTACGGGTTCGGCACGTTGCCCGGGAAGCCGAACATGGCGTCGCTGCTGCTTGGCGCATCCGCCTGCAAAGCATTGCTCATGTAGTAGCTGAAACCGATGTAGTCCGCGCAACCTTCGCGCAGGGTTTGCTCGTCCTGCGGCTGCATTTCAATCTGGAAGCCCTTGCGCTGCCAGTCGCGCAGCAGGTAAGACGGGTAGTAACCGCGCACCTGTACGTCGGTAAACAGGTAGCGCTGGTGCATCGCCTCGACGCTGTACATGACGTCGTCCGGCTTGCAGGAGAACGGATAGAAGGGCACGCAGGCCAGCATGCAGCCGATCTTGAACTCCGGGTTAATCTGGTGACCGAGTTTCACTACCTGCGCACTGGCGACGAACTGATGGTGCAATACCTGATAAAGCGTTTGCTCCGGATTTTGTTCTTCGCCGTACACCACGCCCGAGCAACAGTAGCCAAACAGCGGATACTGGTAGTTGCTCTGGTTGTTGATCTCGTTAAAGGTCATCCAGTATTTCACTTTGTGCTGATAGCGGCGCAGCACCACTTCGCTGAAACGCACGAAGAAATCCACCACCTGACGGTTTTTCCAGCCGCCGTATTCCTTCACCAGGTGATAAGGCATTTCAAAGTGGGACAGGGTGATCACCGGCTGAATGTTGTATTTCAGCAGTTCATCAAACAGATCGTCGTAGAATTGCAGGCCGGCTTCGTTCGGCTCCAGCTCATCCCCTTTAGGGAAGATGCGCGTCCAGGCTATTGAGGTGCGGAAGCATTTGAAGCCCATTTCGGCAAACAGCGCCACGTCCTGCTTATAGCGGCCGTAGAAATCCACCGCTTCATGGTTCGGGTAGCTATAGCCTTCCAACACGCCATCGGTCATCACGCGATCCACGCCGTGCGAGCCGCCCGACAGTACGTCGGCGATGCTTGGGCCTTTACCGCCCTGATCCCAACCGCCTTCAACCTGGTGCGCGGCGACGGCGCCACCCCACAGAAAATCTTTCGGTAACTGTTGCTGTTTCATTGTTGGATTCTCATTCGTTTATTAATGAAAGGCTATTTTGTTAGCGTCTGAGAATAGAGTAGCAAGTTGGAATTAAATGTCACGATATAACAAATTACCGCTTCGGTAACTTGTCACATTAAAAAAACAG
Organism: Serratia sp. 22264; assembly: GCF_052045345.1. Lineage (NCBI taxonomy): Bacteria > Pseudomonadati > Pseudomonadota > Gammaproteobacteria > Enterobacterales > Yersiniaceae > Serratia > Serratia sp. 22264. The sequence goes on along the minus strand of NZ_JBQEOY010000001.1, from coordinate 1,427,292 downwards.
GCTGTTTTATTTTGCGGCGTTAATATTCCCCAGCCGCTTGCCGATGGTTTCAATAATGTAAATGACCGGGATCTGGGTGGTGATATTATGTTGGCCGGCAATGAGCTGTTGGGGGACGTGATAGGAGAGGTTGAAGTCCGCAATTTTTGCCAGCGACGAGGTTTCGTTGTTGGTGATGCTGACAATTTTGCAATGATGCAGGCTGAACTGGCTGGCGAGACGCAGGATCTCTTCGGTTTCGCCGGAGACCGAAAGCATAATCGCCACCGCGCTTTTATACATATCGCTGTTGATCGGGTAATAAGGATCGTCAATATGGGTGCTGAATTTCCCGACGTTGGAAAAAAAACGCGCACCGTATCTGCCCAACGCGCCCGAGGTGCTTACGCCGACGAAAATAATGCGTTCCGCCGCGGCGATATGCTGCACCGCCTGATCGATTTGCTGATTAAATTCGTCGTTGTTGATGCTTTTAAAAAAGCTGATGATTTCGCTGGTGCCAAAATCCATCGGCGCCACTTCCGCCTGTTCCAGATACAGCTTGAAACGGATACGGAATTCGGAATACCCCTCGCACCCCATTTTCTTGCAAAAGCGCAACACGGTGGTGGTCGACACCCCAGCGGCCTCGGCCAGTTCGCGGATCGTCATGTACATCACCGGGTTCTTGTTTTTGATGACGTAGTTATAAACCATCATTTCCAGCGCGTTGAGTTCGGCGATTGCTTTATGGGTAAACATAGACTTATCCGGCTAGTGGCAACAGAGCTTAATCAGCGGGCTAACATAGCAAATTTTGCCGTAGCCCGCTCGTGGTTTCCGTTGCTTTTCAGGCGCGTTTAGCCTTTTCCAGCAGGGCGTCATGTGCCGGTTCGGACCCGGTCAGATCGCACTCCTTCGGCAGCCGCCAGGCGATAATACCGGCGATAATCAGCGAGACGGCCAGCCCGCAAACGGCGACGTTCTGGCCGTACAGATAAATCATCACGCCCACCAGATAAGGCCCGCAGAAACCGCCCAGATTGCCCAGACCGTTGATCACGCCGCGTGCGCCGCCGGCTACCTCCGCCGAGGCGATGCGGCCAGGCATCGACCAGAACGGGCTGGTAGCGGCCTTGAGGAAGAATCCGCAGACCACCAGAGCGATATAGGCCGCCACCACGTTATGGCGCAGTACTACCGAAGCCAACAGCGCGGCGGCGAAGCAGAACAGTGAAACCATCACCCACAGGCGGCGCTTGCCGGTTTTGTCGGTGAGTACCGAAATCAGGTAAATCCCCAGCAGCGTGGCGACGAAGGGCAAAATGGCCAGAAATCCGACCGAGGCCATATTGCCGCCGGTGAGATTTTTCAGGATGGTGGGCAGCCACAGGGTGTAGCCGTAATCGCCGGTTTGATAAAAGAAGTTCAGCAGCACCAACTTCATCAACCCTTTATTGCGAAACACATCTCTCAGCGGGGCATTACTGACCGGCTGCGCTTTACTGCGTGCCTGGCGTTCACGCGCCAATTCGGTTATCAGATATTCACGCTCGCGTGCCGGCAACCAACGCGCCTCCTGCGGTCGATCGCTGATCAACAGCCACCAGACGGCCAGCACCAGCAGCGACAGCACCCCCTCGAGAATAAACAGCCAGCGCCAGTCGAGCTGATTGATGATGGCACCGGAGATAGGCGCGGTAAGCATGCCGCCAAGAGGGGCGAACATCATGACGAAAGCGTTGGCGCGCCCCAGTTCTTTCTCCGGGAACCAGTTACTGATCATGGTCAGCACCACCGGCAACATGCCCCCTTCGGAAATGCCCAGAACAAAGCGCAGCACCAGCAATTGATAGTGATTGGTGACAAATCCGGTGGCTACCGAAACTACCGCCCACGCGCACAAAGACCAGGCGATAAAACGTTTGCCGCTGCCGTTAACCGCGATGCGCCCACCGGGCACCTGCAAAAACAGGTAACCGATAAAGAAAATGCCGCTGGCCAGGCCGGCCATCTGGCTGGTGATGCCCAAATCACTTTCCATGCCGCCGGGCAGCGCAAAACTGATATTAACCCGGTCCATAAAAGAAATAATGCAGGCGATCAGGATCGGGGCAATAACCCGCAGCCAGCGGGTGTTGGGGATTTTATTATCCATAGCGATCTCTCTTTGCGGGCGTGGGTATACCCGTCGCCTTTCAAGCCGCAGCGTTGTTGGCTGCACTCGTTCACCCCAGTTACTTACCGGAGTAAGCGCCTGGGGATGAGCGAGCTGGCCGCCTAGCTGCAGCTTGAAATTCATAGGGTATAAATAAGGTTCTGTCGTTCAAAATGAGTAAAACCTGTTAATTATTCGATAGCGTTGGGCAGAGGCTGGTGCCTGAAATAGGCACTGACGTTGGCGAACACGATGTCGCTCATCTTTTGCCGGGTTTCGTGCGTGCCACTGGCGACGTGGGGTTGCAGCACCACGTTGTTCATGCCAATCAAGGCGGCGGGCACCCTGGGTTCGTCGGCGTAGACATCTAACCCGGCGCCAGCGATGGCGCCGCTGCGCAGGGCATCGATCAGATCCTGTTCATTAACGATGCTGCCGCGGGCAATGTTAATCACCAGCGCGTGCGGCGGCAGCGCGTCGAAGATCGTCTTGTCCACCAGGCCGATGCTGTCTTTGCCGCCGGAAATGGCGATAACAAAGAAGTCGCTTTCCCGCGCCAGGGAGAGGGGATCGGGGAAGTAGGCATAGGGTAGTGCGCCATCCTGTTGGTGGCTGGCGTATTGAATATGCATGTTGAAACCGGCAGCGCGCTGGGCAATGGCGCGGCCGATGTTGCCCATGCCAAAAATGCCGAGGCGCTTGCCGCTGACCTGCACCGACAGGCCCGGCGCTTCCTGCAGCCAGCGGCCTTCACGCACAAAACGGTCGTAGTGACACAGCTGGCGCGCGGTTGCCAGCAGCAGCCCCAGCGCCATATCCGCCACGTCCTCCGTCAGTGCGCCGGAGGTAATGGTGACCGCGATGCCGCGCTGCCGGGTATAACTCAGGTCAATGGCGTCGGTGCCCACGCCGAAAACGGCAATCAGCCCCAGGTTCGGCAGTTGTTCCAGTACCGACGTAGCAACGCCAATATCGCCACGGGTGACCAGCGCGGTGAGGGTTCCGCCATTGGCCGCCAGGAAAGCGGCCGGGTCGGCCTGTTCGTAGAGACGGTGCACGACAAAGTTGGCCTCAAGGCGGGCAAGCAGGCTGTCCATTAGCGGGGCGATCAACAATACGTCATTGGGGATATCGGTCATCATTTTTACCTGTTCAGAAAACACCATGGTTTCGTTGTTGTTATCAAAGCGGTTTTCAGACGGCGGTTTTGCGACAGATATCACGCTGAAGAGTGTTAATAAACTGTGTTACCCGTAATGTGATCGACGGGAGAAAACGGGTAACAGCGCGCTGTAACATAGCCACGCGAAAATCGAAATTCATAAGCCAATAATTGGTTTTCATTAGCCTGATTTTAGCTAAGTCGGGCTAGATGCTTTTACTATAAGCCCTAATGAAAAGTTATTTATTGCTGGTCGGAAAGGGTAATAAATTGAAGTTAATGAACGAAAACAACCCTACTGAAAAATAGAGAATATGCCGGAGGTGAATATGTCCTACGCATCTGCACAAACGTTTAAAACCCATTCCAACGTGAATGCGGATAACCCAGGCAGGGATAACTACGTCGCCCAAAATACCGCCGCTTTTGAACGCGATCTCACGCCGGAAGCCAGTTGGCAATTGGTCAACAGCGGGGCGGCGGTGTTGGTGGACATCCGTACCCCGGAAGAGCGCAAAACCTTTGGCTACGTTGAGGAATCCGCGCGGGTTCCCTGGTTAACCGGCTCGAACAAAATCCGCAACCCGCGTTTTTTCCTTGAGTTAAGCAAAGTCGTCGACAAACAACAGCAGGTCATCCTGCTGTGCCAAACCGGCAAACGCTCCGCCGATGCGGTGCTGGCGGCCCTTAAAGCCGGTTATACGCAGGCTTACGGCGTACAAGGCGGGATCGAGGGCGCACGACACTTACCCTGGCTAAAGACAGCCTGACGGCGCTCGAACCGAGTGGGTCATTGGGCGTTATCACATAAACAGAGGGAATTATGACTCGCTTTTCACAGCCGCAAGAAAACACCAACTGGCAACTTGCCGATATCGTTAATGAGCTGCGCTCAGCGCGGCTCTCCTGGCGCGAGCGCAGCGGCCAGGCGTCGCTTTCCGGGCAAAAGGAGCTGCCGTCGAAAAGTGCGGTCAGCGAAATAACCGAATCGCTGCGAGCGATTTTATTCCCGATGCGCTTGGGGCCGGACGATCTGCGCCATGAAAGCGAAGACTACTTCGTTGGCCATACGCTGGACGCGGTGCTGAATGCATTGCTGATTCAGGTGCGCCTTGCTTTGGGGTTTAGCCGTTCCGAGGACGACGACGCTGAGCGAGGGGACTCGCTCAATGCGCAGGCGGTGACGCTGGTGCGGCAATTCGCCGCCGTGCTGCCGACCATTCGCCGCCGGCTGGACAGCGACATTCTGGCCGCTTATCACGGCGATCCTTCGGCGCGCAGCGTGGACGAGGTGCTACTGTGTTTCCCCGGCGTCAACGCCATTATCCACCACCGGCTGGCGCACTATTTCTATCTCGCGGGCGTTCCTTTGCTGGCACGCATCATCGCCGAAAAGGCTCACGGTGAAACCGGTATCGATATTCATCCCGGTGCACAAATCGATGACGGCTTCTTTATCGACCACGGCACTGGCGTAGTGATTGGCGAAACCGCCATTATCGGCAAGCGGGTACGCCTCTATCAGGCGGTCACGCTGGGCGCCAAACGCTTTGTCACCGAAGAGTCCGGCATTTTGCAAAAAGGGCAGCCACGCCATCCGATTATTGAAGACGATGTGGTGATCTACGCTGGCGCCACTTTGCTGGGCAGGATTACCATTGGCAAGGGATCGTCCATTGGCGGCAACGTATGGCTGACGCGCAGCGTCAAACCGGGCAGTAATATTCGCCAGGCAAATATCCAGAGCGACAGTCATGAATTTGGCTCAGGTATTTAATGTGGCGCATTTCAACAATGTTAATAACCCGCAGTGAGGTCTGCGAAACGGAATCAATAAATCGATATTTTATTTGACGCGCTATTTAACCGGTAATTATTAATTATTTATCACCAGCCTATTTTTTCAGGAGAAACAACCATGTCTCAACACAATGACGCCCGGCTTGCATTAGGGGATAATGCAGCACGGCAATTGGCTAACGCGACAAAAACCGTCCCGCAATTATCCATTATCACCCCGCGTTGGTTGGTGCATTTACTGCAATGGACACCGGTCGAGGCCGGGATATTCCGCCTGAACAAGGTCAAGAACCCGTTAAATGTTCAGGTTGCCTGCTCGCAGCGCGATGAAGGATTGTTACCCCAGACCTATGTGGATTACGAAGAAGCGCCGCGCGAGTATTTTCTCAATGCCGTTACCACCATTCTGGACGTGCATACCCGCGTCTCCGATTTATACAGCAGCCCGCACGATCAAATTCGCGAACAGCTGCGCCTGACCATTGAAACCATTAAAGAGCGCCAGGAAAACGAGCTGATCAATAACCCTGAGTACGGTTTATTGGCCAGCGTCGATGACGCCCAGCGTATTTCAACGCTGACCGGGGCGCCGACGCCGGACGATCTGGACGAACTGATCACCAAAGTATGGAAAGAACCCGGTTTCTTCCTCGCTCATCCGTTAGCCATCGCCGCCTTTGGCCGCGAGTGCACTCGCCGTGGCGTGCCGCCGCCAACCGTCAGTCTGTTCGGTTCGCAGTTTCTCACCTGGCGTGGCTTGCCGCTGATCCCCTCGGACAAGCTGCCCATCGACGAAGAAGGCAAAACCAAAATTATCCTGCTGCGTACCGGGGAAAAACGTCAGGGCGTCATTGGCCTTTACCAGCCGGGCGTCGCGGGTGAGCAAAGCCCGGGGCTGTCTGTGCGCTTTATGGGGATTAACCGCAATGCGATAGCCTCCTACCTGATCTCCCTTTACTGCTCATTGGCGGTTCTGACTGAAGATGCCGTTGCCGTTTTAGACGATGTTGATGTGAGCAAATATCATGACTATCCAGACAGTTACAAGTAGTTCATTGCCTCACGAGGCGCAGCCGCCAGCCGGATTGCCGGACGTTAACGCGCTGGCTAACCTGGCTAATCAGATCTTCAGTGCCTTGCCTGGACGTGAAGCTGGTGCAGGGCTGCAACCGGCCGCAGGCGGCGAGCGCGCCACGACGGTGTTGCCGCAGACCTTTACGCCGGCTCTAGAACCGGCGCTGGCCACCGACGGCCTGGAGGCGCAAAGGTTGTCCGGCTGGCAGCAGGGCGCAGAGCGGCAAGCCTTTTTGGCTCCGCCGACACTGCCTCAGCCACGGGATCCGGCGGCGACGGCGGGGTTCTATTTTCTGAGCGAAAATCAGGCCCGGCAAAAACGCTTGCCGCAGGATACCGGGCTGGACGGCCTGGCGGAACAGGCGCTCACCGGTCAGGCCCATCTTAGTGACCAACCCTTCGCCGGGGCGGTCAACGGCGGGCTGGAGTCGGTTATCGGATCGCTGTTTCCTGCCGTCGCGGCACCGGTTAGCGGCGTAGCGCAAGAGGCGACCAGCGGGCAGTATTATTTCCTGGAACAGGGGCAACCACGGCGAGAAGCCGCACCGCAGCAACGGCCGCGCAGCAGTTTTGATGTGCATGCCGTACGCCGCGACTTTCCCATTCTTTCGGAACGGGTTAACGGCAAACCCCTGGTGTGGCTGGATAACGCCGCCACCACCCATAAACCGCAAGTGGTTATCGATCGGCTGGCGTATTTCTACGCCCATGAAAACTCGAATATCCACCGCGCGGCGCATGAGCTGGCCGCCAGGGCAACGGATGCCTATGAAGGGGCCAGAAACAGCGTTGCTCGTTTTCTGGGGGCCAAATCACCGGCGGAAATTATCTTTACCCGAGGCGCAACGGAAGCCATTAACCTGATTGCCAACACCTTTGGCCGGCAACACATCGGTGAAGGCGATGAAATCGTGGTTTCCCAGTTGGAACACCACGCCAACATCGTGCCCTGGCAGCAGCTTGCCGCCAGCGTGGGGGCTAAAATTCGGGTGATTCCGGTGGATGACAGCGGGCAGATTCTGCTGGATGAATACCGCAAGCTCTTGTCGCCGCGTACCCGTTTGGTGTCGATCACCCAGGTATCCAATGCGCTGGGCACGGTGACGCCGGTCGAGCAGGTGATTGCGCTGGCTCATCAGGCCGGAGCGCGGGTGCTGGTAGACGGCGCACAGGCGGTATCGCACCTGAAGGTTAACGTGCAGGCGCTGGACGCGGACTTTTACGTGTTCTCCGGCCACAAGGTGTTTGGCCCAACCGGCATCGGCGCGGTGTACGGCAAGGCGGAGCTGCTGGAAACCCTGCCGCCGTGGCAGGGTGGCGGCAATATGATTGCCGATGTCACCTTTGAGAAAACGCTGTACCAGCCGGCACCGGCCAGGTTTGAAGCCGGCACCGGCAACATCGCAGACGCGGTGGGGTTGGGGGCAGCGCTGGACTATGTCGAACGCCTGGGGCTCGATAACATCAACCGTTATGAGCATGAATTGCTGGAGTACGCCACCGAGCAGTTGATCCGCATTCCCGGCCTGCGCCTGATTGGCACCGCAGCCAATAAGGCCAGCGTGCTGTCGTTTGTGCTGAGCGGCTACCGTACCGAAGAAGTGGGCAACGCGCTTAACCGTGAAGGCATTGCGGTGCGTTCCGGCCATCACTGTGCCCAACCGATCCTGCGGCGCTTTGGCGTCGAGGCGACGGTGCGGCCATCGCTGGCGTTTTACAATACCTACGAGGAAGTGGATCTGTTGGCGGCAACCTTGCACAAACTGGTGAAAGGGCGCTAGCAACGAGACGTGATAACCTGGCCGGCGCAGAGCATTCTGCGCCGGTTTTTTTATCCCCTCAGTGGACCAATGCCACAAAAAGAAAAGCCGCACAAAAGTGCGGCCAAAATAAAGTTCGCGACGAACGAAACAAGGACAAAAACTCCGGTAGACAGGCCCTGAAAGAAAATGCTCCCAGAGACATATCCCGATAATAATAAAAATATCCCCGTAGGTTAAATGCCGAATATCGCTTTGCTTTGCTGAATTAATGCAAATATATTCAGCAAGTTACTTATCCTCAGACCAGCGTGCGGCGCTGACGTCCACCTTGACCGGCAGCAGGCCAATCGCGGTGAACTTGTCGGCTAATTGCTGCTGTTCGGCAAATACCGCCGGCGTCATGCGTTGGCTGCCGAACGGCATGCGGGCGAGGGCTCTGGCCCAAATGGCCTGCTCCAACCCGGTGCTTTGCGCCAGGATCTTCGCCGCGTCGTCCTGATGGGCATTGGCCCAGGCGCTCAGTTCACTTAGCTGGTCGATCACCAATTTTGCGCTGTCCGGGTAGGTTTCGGCAAAGTGGCGGCTGGCGAGATAGAAGGTGTAATGCGGCACCAGACCTTCGGCATCCTTCAGCAGACGGGCGTTGGCGTGGGTTTCCACCTCGGCGTAGTAAGGGTCCCAAATCACCCAGGCGTCTACGCTGCCGCGCTGGAAGGCAGCGCGGGCGTCACTCGGCGGCAAATACACCGGCGTCACGTCTTTGTAGCTCAGCCCGGCCTGTTCAAGCGCGCTGACCAACAGGTAGTTGACGTCGGAGCCTTTGTTCAGCGCAACGCGTTTGCCTTTGAGGTCGGCAACGGTTTTGATCGGCGAATCCTGCGGCACCACTATGGCTTCGGTTTTCGGGCTGGCCGGCGAATGCCCCAGATAGATCAAATCGGCTTTGGCAGCCTGGGCAAAAGCCGGTGGCGCATCGCCGGTAGCCGCCAGATCAATGCTGCCGACGTTCAGCCCTTCGAGCATTTGCGGCCCGGCGGGAAACTCAATCCAGCGCACCTTGATGCCCTGCGGCGTCAGGGTTTGCTCCAGCGTACCGCGATATTTCAACAGGGCGAAGATATTGGCTTTCTGGTAACCGATGGTGATTTGCTGCGGTTTTTCCTGCGCCGCAACGGTCGGCAGGGCAAATGCACCCAACAGCAGCGAAGCGGCGATCAGCGTGGCTTTCAGTTTTTTCATTACACATATCCAGTCAGTAAAGGTTAATGACGGTGATTTAACCGGCGGGAAAGCCGATCGCCAAAAAATTGCAGCAGGGTCACCAGCGCCACCAACACCACGATGACGGTGAGCATCACCTGGGTGTCGAAACGCTGGTAACCATAACGGTAAGCCAGGTCACCCAGGCCGCCTGCGCCTATGGCTCCGGCCATCGCGGAGGCGTTAATCATGGTCACCAGGGTGATGGTAAAGCCGCTGACAATACCGGGCATGGCTTCCGGCAGCAGCACATGGCGAATGATATGCCCACGGCGGCAGCCCATTGCCTGCGCCGCTTCAACCAGGCCGTGATCCACCTCTCGCAGGCTGACTTCGGCGATACGCGCGAAAAACGGCATGGCGGCGATGGTCAGCGGCACCACGGCGGCCCATACGCCGTAAGAGGTGCCGACAATCATGCGGGTGAAGGGGATCAGCGCCACCATCAGGATCAGAAAGGGGATCGAGCGGAACAGATTCACCAGCCAGCCGAGCACCCGCTGAACGCCAACCTGCTCATACAATCCACCGCGTTCGCTGACCACCAACAGGATCGCCAGCGGCAATCCCAGAATCAACGCCAACAGGGACGAAACGCCCACCATCAGCAACGTATCGAGAAATCCGGCCCACAGCCGTTCAAGCAACAGTGACATAGCCCAGGACCTCCACGCTGTCGGCCAGCGTCTGCGGAATGGTTCGATTATTCGGTGACGGCGTCACGGTTAACAACAGATAACCGATGGCGCGCCCCTGAATATGCTCAATGGCGCTTTCCACCAGCGTCACGCTGCCCTGAAAAGCCGCCAGCACGTGGTTTAGCTCCAGCGATGCACCTTGGCCGCGGTAGCGTAGCCGGATCAATTGCGGTGCATCCGGCGTGGGGGGCGTGGCGGCGATCCGCCCAACCCATTCCTCCGGCAAGCGATCGTGTGAGGGGGTCAGCAGGATACGGGTCGTTTCCTGCTGCGGGTTGCCGTACACCTGCCACACCGGGCCGCATTCGATAATCTCCCCCCGTTCCAGCACCGCCACCCGGTGGCAGATATCATGGATCACCTCCATTTCATGGGTAATCAGCACTATGGTGATGTTGAACTCACGGTTGATGCGCTGTAACAACGCCAGAATGGCGCGGGTGGTTTCCGGATCGAGCGCGGAGGTGGCTTCATCACACAACAGCAATTCGGGGTTATGCACCAGCGCCCTGGCGATGCCGACCCGCTGTTTCTGCCCGCCGGAAAGCTGCGCCGGATAGGCGTCCGGGTAGTCGCTCAGCCCGACCAGCTCCAGCAATGCGTCCACTCTGCCGCGCCGCTCGGCGACCGGCACGCCCGCCACCCGCAGCGGCAACTCGATATTCTGCCGGACGGTTTTGGCCGACAGCAGGTTGAAGTGCTGGAAAATCATGCCGGTGCGCCGCCGGTAGGCCACCAGTTGATCCTCATCCAATTGGCCGATATCGACGCCATCGACCTCCACGCTGCCGCCGCTGGGGCGTTCCAGCCGGTTGATGGTGCGGATCAGGGACGACTTGCCGGCGCCGCTGCGGCCGATAATGCCGAAGATCTCCCCACGGCGAATGTCCAGGGAGATCTCCTTCAGCGCCTCGGTCAGTTGGCCGGGGTAACGCTTGCTGAGCCGGGTAAAGCGCAGGTGGGTGTCATCTTGGCGGCGCACCACCTCTTCGGCGATCAGGGTGCCTGGGTTAGGCAAAATCAGGCTCGACATAGACTACTGGCTCCAGCCCGGCTGATACAGCTTGCCGTAGAAACTGTCGAGTTTGGCGCGCACGACCGGTGAATGCTGGTAAACGTCGACAAACTTGCGCAGGCGCGGGTCATCCTGATGGCCATCGCGGACCACGAACTGGATCACGTACTCCGGGTTTTCCAGGCCGTCGAACAGCAGGGCGCTGTTGGGATCGACGGTGCCGGACAGCCGCAGATAGTGCGGATAGCCCTGCGCCAAATCAACTTCCTCCAGCGTGCGTGCCAGTTGCACCGCTTCCACTTCGATAATTTTGATGTGTTTAGGGTTACTGACGATGTCTGCCTGGGTGGCCTGCAGGCCGGATCCCGGTTTGAGCTTAATCAGCCCGGCTTTTTGCAACAGCAACAGACCGCGGCCACCGTTAATCACGTCGTTGGCGATCGCCACTTTGGCACCCTCCGGCAGATCGGCGATGCTTTGGTATTTTTTGGAGTACAGCCCGACGTTATTGATGATCGCCGGGGCATAGGCCACCAGGTGGAAATTGCCTTCTTTATTGGCGTTGTGCAGGAACGGCAGGTGCTGGAACAGGTTGACGTCGATATCGCCGTTTTCCAGGCTGACGTTCGGCGCGGTCCAGTCGCTGAATTCGATGATGTCGACCTTCAGCCCCTGTTTGCGAGCCTCTTCCGCCGCCACCTCCAGCGGCGGGGCGAAGGCGGCGGTGGTGCCGACTTTCAGCGCACCGCTGTAATCATTGGCCGCAGCCGCCGCGCCTGAGAGTGCCAGCAACGCCGAAAACAGCAGTGTTTTTGTCCGAGAGGGTATTGTCATAGGGTTGTTCCTTCAAAAGAAAAAATAAGGGTTCAAACGGGTAACGGCGCACCCAGACGCCAGCCGGCCGCCGGATGGCTTTGCGGCAAGCGATCCTGCTGTCGAAACAGCTTTTGCCGCAGGCTGCCGGCACGGTAGGCGGTTTTGTAGCGGCCACGGGCTTGCAACTCCGGCACCACCAGATCGATAAAATCGCGGTAGCTGCCTGGGTTAACGATGCGCGTCAGGTTAAACCCGTCGATATCGGCCTGATCCACCCATTGCAGCAACGCATCCGCCACCTGTTGCGGGTCGCCCACCACCAGCGGATAACGCCCGCCCATGGCGTGCTGTTCCAGCAATTGGCGGCGGGTCCAGCCGCTATAGGTTTGGGTTACCGACTCAATGGCCTGCGTCGGCCCGGCCTGGATCGGGTCGTCCAGACCAAAGCGTGAAAGATCGATACCGGTCGAACTGGAAAAATGCGCCAGACCGGCTTCGGGGCTGGCGTAACGCAGATATTCACGGTATTTGTCCTGCGCCTCGGCGGCGGTTGGCGCAACGATAACGCCGACCCCCATAAACACTTTCAAATCCTGTCGCTGACGGCCGGCCGCTACCGCTGCGCTACGCAGCTTGTCCACCTGTGCCTTCATTACCGCCGGGGTGGCGTGGTTAACGAAGGTGCACTCCGCGTGGCGGGCGGCGAACTGAATACCGCGTGCCGAGCTGCCGGCCTGGAACAGCAGCGGGGTGCGCTGCGGCGAAGGCGAAGACAGGTGATAGCCCTCCACCTGATAAAACTCGCCGCGGTGGATAACCTTGTGGATCTTCTGCGCATCGGCGTAAATCCGCCGTTGGCGGTCGGCCAACACGGCATCATCTTCCCAACTGCCTTCCCATAACTGATAGGCCACGTCGAGAAACTCATCGGCCTGATCGTAACGGCGATCGTGACCGATCTGTTCGTTCAACCCCATCGCACGCGCGGCGCTGTCCAGATAGCCGGTGACGATATTCCAGCCGATGCGGCCCTGGGTCAGATGGTCCAGCGTCGACAAGCGACGGGCAAAGGGATAGGGCGCTTCGTAACTCAGGTTGGCGGTGATGCCGAAGCCCAGATGTTGGGTCACTCCGGCCATCGCCGACACCAGCAACAGCGGATCGTTAACCGGCAGCTGTATCGACTCGCGGGCGGTCAGGGCGATGTTTTGCTGATAGACATCGTAAACGCCGAGGATATCGGCGATAAACAGCCCGTCGAACAGCCCACGCTCCAGCAACTGCGCCAGCTCGGTCCAGTAGCCGAGCTGGTTGAACTCGGTGGAGCGATCCTGCGGATGGGTCCACATGCCGTGATGAATATGGCCGACACAGTTCATGTTGAAGGCGTTCAGCAGAACCTCTTTGGCGATGACGCTCATTACAGAGTCCCCCGGCGCGGCGGCAGCACCCCGTTCAGCACGTAATTGCCGATCGCCGGGTATTTCCAGCGCACCGGGTCGTGCAAGGTGTGGGTTCGGGCGTTGCGCCAGTGGCGATCGAGGTTATATTCCTGCAGCGTGGCACGGCTACCGGCCAGTTCAAACAGCAGATTGCCGGCGGCCAGCGCGACCTCGGTGGTCCAGGCGCGCGCCGTGGCGACCTCGATCGAGGCTTGTGCGACCGACAGGGCATCGCTGTGGCGCTGAGCGACATCGATGGCTTCACCGGCTACCGCCAGCAGGGCGTCACCGGCCTGAATGCGGGCGGAAATTTTGCCGATGCGGTCCAGCGTCAGCGGGTCTTCGCTGGCGTGTTCGACACCGGCATCAATCCACGGGCGCGAACGGCTGCGAACAAATTGCAGCATGTCCTGCCACGCGGCTTTGGCGATGCCCTGATCGATGGCGGCGTGCATGATTTGCGCCAGCGGGCCAACCGGCGTCGGCCGTTCAAACGCCGTCTGGAAGGGCACGATATCCTCTTCATCGACCGGGCACTGTTCCAGCGTCACGCTGCCGCTGCCGGTGGTGCGCTGACCAAAGCCGGACCAGTCGTCGGTGATGCTCAGGCCTGGCGTATTGCGCGGCAAAAACACCAACTGTTCTTTACCGTCTTCACCCCGCGCGGCGGTCGGGATGCGCCCGGCGTACAACGCGCCGGTAGCGTAAAATTTTTGGCCCGACAGCTGCCATTGGCCTTCATGCCTGGCCAGCGAGGTGCTGCGGTGGTGGGCGGCCTTGCTGGCAAACTCCGCCAGCGCATTGCCGAAATGCACGCCGGCCAGCACTTCCTGGTACAGCCGCCGTTGTTGTTGCGGCGAACCGTTCACCCGCAGCACTTCCAGCGCGTAATAGTGGTTTTGCGGCACCTGACCGATCGACGCATCGCCCTGGCTGAGAATAGCGATGACCTGCGCCAGCACGCGGTTCGACAACCCCGGGCCGCCAAATTCTTGCGGCACGGTAATCGCGCCGAGCCCAGAGGCGAACAGGTCTGCCAGTTCGGCAACCGGCAATCGCCGTTGGCTATCACGCTCGGCGGCGGTCGGGCTGAATTGCTCCGCCAGCCGGTGTGCGGTCTCCAGCGCCTGTTCGGGGCTGGTAATGCGTTGCGCCACGCGTTGAGGGGCTACCTGAGTGGTCATGTTCTGCTCCTTTAAATCCACGAATGGCGCGCCGGAAAGCGGCCGTTGAGGTAGTACTCGCCAATGGCGTGGTATTTCCAGCGCACCGGATCGTGCAACGTGTGGGTGCGTGCGTTGCGCCAGTGGCGATCGAGGCCGTGCTCCGCCAGCGTGGCGCGGCTGCCGGACCATTCGAACAACTTTTCGCTGGCCAACAGCGCCACTTCCGTGGTCAACACCTTGGCTTCGGCGACCGCGATCGACGCCGCTGCGGCGCTTTCGGCGGTTACCGGCCAGCGGTCAACCTCATCGAGCGTCCGCGCCGCACGGCGCAACAGGGCGTTCGCCGCGCTCAACTCCATGCTGAGCCGGCCGACGTCGGCCAGAATGTAGGGATCGTCCGCGTTGCGTTCGACGCCTGCGTCGATCCAGGGGCGGGAACGCTCGCGAATAAACTGGGTGGCCTCATCCAGCGCGCCCTGCGCAATGCCGGCATCGATGGCGGCCTGAATCAGTTGGGAAACGGCGCCCTGAATCGTCGGTTTTTCTGCCAGCGGCAGCAGCGGGATCACATTGGCCGGATCGACCAGAACCTCGCGCAGGCGCACCGTGCCGCTGGCGGTAGTGCGCTGCCCCATGCCGGACCAGTCGTCGACGATCTCCAGACCTGCCGCCGGGTGGGGGATCAATGCCAGTACCGGCTGCTGCCGATCGTCGAGTGCCTTGGCGGCGACGATATGGGCGAACAGCGCGCCGGTGGAATAAAATTTGTCGCCGGTAAAGCGCAGGCCGTCTGCGGTTTGCCGTAAGCGGCTCTGCATATCCAGCGTGTGCTTGCTGTTTTTCTCCGGGCCACCGTTCCCGATGCGTTGGCCGGCCAGCACCGCCGCGAAAATACGCCGTTTTTGTTCTTCGCTGCCGGCATCACGAATTAACTGAATCAGGCCGAAATGGTTTTGCGGAATTTGCCCCAGCGCCGGATCGACGGCGGAAATCAGGCGAAACACCTCCGCCAGCGTGGTAAAGGACAGTTCCGGTCCGCCGTATTCGCGCGGAATGGAAATGCCACCGAGGCCAGACTGGGTAAACAGCGCCAACTGTTGCAACGGATAGCGCCGCTGGCGGTCACGCAGTTGGGCTTCAGGCGCGGCGGCCACGGCGACTTGTCGTGCTGCATCCAGCGCCTGTTGGTCGTCGACAATCCTGTGGGTCCATTCTTCTGCGGGAGGGAAATTGGCCGCATCCGGCGCAGGCAAAACAGAAACAACCATAACGATGTCCTCAATACGGAGACGGCAGTAAATAGCGCGCCGCCGCGGGCGTAGCGCGATGAAATATAATTAAAATTTAAGTTGTTACAACGGGTGGGGTACGAAGTGATAATAATAATTTGCAGGTTGCGGTGTAAAGCAAAGGCTTATTATAAATAGTCCATTGCTTAGCGATTAATTAGCTTTGCGATAGGCGGGGGATGATTTTCCCGCACCGATAACGAATACCCGCGGGCAAGAGGGCTCTGCCCGCGCAGCCAGTGACGCACAGCTCATTCCAGTAGCTGAAACGGATGCGCTGTTTCAGCCGGTTATTCCACACATAACGCGTCATCGTTAATTCCTCCTCCGTGTCTGCTTAATAGAGGTAACAGCTATTTTAAAACGGGTCGAATACGTTATTTCGCTTAGCTTTTGAGGTTTTCGGGATAATAGGTTCACCGCCGTCAGGCTTTCTGCTAACGAGAAAGGAAAACCTGTTATCCATGAAGGGCTGTCCAGATGGCCGGGTCGGAAGGCCGAAGGCGAACTGCTCTGACCTTTGGTCCGAGCCGTAACAATCGCTTTCATGAGGCAACAAATTGAGACATATTAACGCCCAATAATTTGATAACGATAATCATTATCTTTAGTGGGGAAGGAAATATGTTACGAAAATTGCGCGCCGCCATCGGTTTGCTCGGCCTGGGAATGATGTTTTGCGCTGGGGCTCAGTCCACGGTGATCACGGACGTGAGCGGGCGGAAGGTTGAAATTCCCGGCGAAGTGAAACGCATCATTTTGGGCGAGGGGCGTCAGATTTATCTGCTGGCGGCCTTTGATACCGACGCCCCTTTCAAGCGGGTGGTGGGCTGGCGCGATGACTTCCCCAAGGCAGATTATGACGGTTATAGGGCTTATGAAGCCCGTTACCCGGAAATCAAAAAATTACCGACCTTTGGCGGCGCTAAAGACGGCACCTTCAACGTTGAGCAGGCGCTGACGCTGAAACCCGATTTGGTGCTGATGAACCTGGAGTCAAAGGCCGCTACCGATGAAGGCCAGTTGATCGAAAAACTGAAAGCGGTGGGCGTACCGGTAGTGTTTATCGATTTTCGCGAGAAACCTTTTGAAAATGCGGATAAAAGCATTCGCATTATGGGGCAGTTGCTCGGCAAGCAACAGCGTGCCGAAGACATTGTTCAGTTCCGTCAGCGTGAAATTGCCCGCGTCACCTCACGCCTGGCGAACTTCACCGGTCACCGTCCGTCGGTGATGATCGATCGCGCCGGCGGTTACAGCGAAGAGTGCTGCATGTCGTTTGGCGATGAGAATTTTGGCCGCATGGTGGAAGTGGCCGGCGGAAAGAATATCGCCAAGGATCTGATCCCCGGCACTTTCGGCACGCTGAACCCTGAGCAAATCATCGCCAGCAAGCCTGAGGTGGCGATTGTCACCGGCGCCAACTGGAAAAATTACAATACCATCGGGCAATGGGTGGGCGTTGGTCCGGGGGCCGATAGCCAACAGGCGCAGCAACGGCTGCAACGTTTGATGGAGCGCCCGGCATTCCGCACGCTGCCGGTGGCCCATAACGGCAATGCGCACGCCATTTGGCATCAGTTCTATGACAGCCCGTATCAGTTTGTCGCCATTCAGGTAATGGCCAAATGGCTGCACCCGGATCTCTTCCGCGATTTGGATCCGGATCGCACCTTCAGAGAATTCCACGAGAAGTTCCTGCCGCTGCCTTACCAGCCAGGCTACTGGGTTTCATTACCGGCGCAATAACGCCATTCGCTCCGGGTTTGCCCTGATTACAAAGGCCGCCCGCAAGGATACACTCAGCGATGCCGGTTCCGCATGTGGGGGACCGGCATCGGCATTTTGCATAAGGGGTATTGTGTGGTGGGTAAGCTTAATTTGGACCAGCTTCAGACTTTTGCTTTGGTGGTCAGGCAAGGGAGTTTTTCCGCCGCAGGGGAAGTGCTGGGGCTGACCCAGCCCGCGGTCAGCTTGCAAATCCGGCAGTTGGAACAGCGGCTGCACGTTCGGCTGCTGGAGCGGGTCGCCAGGCGCGTGCGGCCGACATCCGCCGGTGAGGCGCTGCTGGAACACATAAGTCACATCAATGCGGCGGTGGATCATGCGCTGAGCGACATGGCCGGCCACGCGCAGGAGATTGCCGGCACCGTGACTCTGGGCACCGGCGCCACAGCCTGTATCCATTTGCTGCCGACGCTGCTGCGGGAGTTGAAACAAGCTTATCCCTTGTTGAACGTCGGGGTGCGCACCGGCAACACCGATGACATGGTGAAAGCGGTGGAAGAAAACCGCATCGACATCGCATTGGTGACCTTTCCGGCCAATGGCCGCAGTTTGCAGTTAACGCCGCTGCTGCAAGACGAGTTTGCCGTCATTTTCCCGGCCGATTCCCCCGATTTGCCTGCCACGTTCACCCCGCAAACTCTGGGTGCGCTCCCGTGGGTGGCTTTTGAATCCGGCAGCAGCACCCGCCGTTTGATTGATGACTGGTTCCTTGGCGCGGAGGTTAAACCCGCGCCGGTAATGGAACTGGGCAGCATAGAGGCGATCAAAGAGATGGTTGCCGCCGGGCTTGGGTACAGCATTGTGCCGCGCATGGCACTGTCCGGCACCCGGGGAGACGCTCTTACGCCCGCGCTTGAGCGCACTTTGGGCATCGTACTGCGCCAGGATAAGCCGCTGAGCAGGGCGTTGCAGAAGGTGCTCGCCAGCCTGCACGCCTTGAAAAAATAACCCGCCGCTTACTGCCCCTCCGCCGCGCGGGCGGTTTTACCCGCGCGCATCACCCGCCAGCCAAAGTTCATGCCCGCAGCGGCAATCAGGATGGCGGCTGCGCCCAAGAGCTGCATCAGGCTGAGGCGGTGCCCGAAGACCGCCCAATCGACGATGATCGCCACCAGCGGGTAGATGAACGACAACGCGCCGACCAGGCTGGTGGGGATTTTCTGGATCGCGCCATACAGCAGCGAAGACATCAGCCCGGTATGCACCAGGCCGATGGTCGCCAGCAGCAACCAGGCATTGGCCGTTGAGGGCAGGTGGGCCAGGCCGGCGAACGGCGCCAGCACCACCACTCCGACGCTGAGCTGGATCAACACGATCAAATGCGGCGGCACGGTTTTTAGCCCTTTGACGATCGCCGCCGCCACCGCATACATAAACGCCGCGCCCAATGCCAACAGCACGCCGATAACGTAATCCGACTCCGAAGCCTCAGCGCCTGGGCGGCCGGTAATGATCAGCAACATGCCGCCGAAGGCCAGCAGCAGCCAAGCCAGCTTATTTGCCGTCAGCTTTTCGCCAAAGAACAGTACGCCCAGCCCGACCAGCATAAAAGGTTGGACGTGATAGGTGACCGTGGCTACGGCGATAGAGGCATGGGCATAAGCGCCAAACAACAGCGTCCAGTTCAGCACCAACGCCATGCCACCCAATACCGCCACGGCGGCCTGACGGCGGGTCAGCATGCCTTTCTTCAACAGGCCAAGCAGGGCACAGGCGATCAACATCGCCAGCGCGCCAAACGCGCAACGCCAGAAAACGACCGTCGTTGGCGGTTGCCCTAGCGCGATCACCGGCCAGCCGACGGTGCCGGAGATCACCATCGCCAGGGTCATCTGTACTACGCCGCGGGTGTTTACCTTCATTTGCCTTCTCCCTGATTGAGTGCCGTGCTTGCCGCCGTCGACGAACACCATTAAAATGAACAACTGAACATTATGATGAACAGTGCATGCCTGTTCGTCAAGTCGAACAAATGGATGATATGGTGAACAATGAGCGATAACTCCAGCAATACCGGCACGCCCATCGGCCTGCTTTCGGCCGCCATTCGCCGCGAACGCGAGCGGTTGGGGCTGTCTGTCACAGAACTGGCGCGCCGCGCCGGCATCGCAAAATCGACGCTTTCGCAATTGGAAACCGGCAGCGGCAACCCAAGCCTGGAAACCTTGTGGTCGCTGGCGATGGCCCTCGACGTGCCGGTCAGCCGGTTAATCTCTCAACCGCGTCAGCACGTACAGGTGATCCGCGCCAACGAAGGGGTCACCACGGTTTCCGAACAGGCCAACTATGCCGCTACGTTGCTGGCAACCTGCCCGCCGGGAGCACAGCGCGATATTTACCGTTTGCGCGTTCAGCCGGGCGAGACGCGGGTTTCACGCCCGCACATGCCGGGCACCATTGAGCACGTGATTATCAGCAGCGGCAGGGCGCGAATCGGGCCGACGGAGCAGCCGGTGGAGTTGAGTGCGGGGGATTACATCAGTTACTCCGCCGATCGGGAGCATATTTTTGAAGCCCTGGAGGCGGATACCACGGCGGTGATGCTGATTGAACAAGGCTAACCCGGCGCGGTAAAGCGCACCGGGCCAGGGCCTCAGTAATACAGGCGGGGTTCTGCGGATTCGATCATGCTGCGCAACTTGGTCAGGGCAAATTTCAATTCGCTGCGGCTGGTTGGCGACATCAGCACGATGCGCACGGCACGCGTGTGGCCGCTGCGTTCGGCCAAGAATTGCGTGCCGCTGGAGATATTCACCCCCTGGGCACGCGCCAGATTGGCGAACTCATCGCTGGTCCAGGGCTCGGGCAGAGTGACCCAAATGTGGTAACCATAGGGTTGCGAAGCGACCTCCAGCCCGTGGAAAACCTCTGCGGCGATGGCCTGGCGCGCCGCCGCTTCTTGCTTCTGGGTTTGCAGCATTTCAGCCCCAATGCCGGAAGTCACGATATTGCTGGCCAACTGCGCGATAAGCGGGGAAGGCATCCAGATGCTGGTTCGCACCATCGACGTCAACCGCGACAGGGTTTCCGCCGGCGCATGCAGATAACCGATACGTAACGCCGGTGAGATGCTTTTCGACAGGCTGGTCAGGTACACCGAGCGTTCAGGAGCAAACGAAGACAGCGCCTCAACCGGCTCTGCGGTAAGAAAACCGTAAATGTCGTCATCGAGAATGTAAAAGTCGAACTCGCGGGCAATCTGCGTGATTTCGGCCCGTCTGGCGTTCGACATCACCACCGTGGTGGGGTTTTGGCAGCTCGCCACGCAGATCAGCATCGCCGGTTTTTCCTGGCGGCACAGTGCTCTCAGCGAGTCTGGCACTATGCCCTCGCTATCCATTTCGACCCCGCGCAACCGCCGTCCATTGCCATGAACCAGCGAGATAATGCCCGGATAACACAGCGCTTCGCACAGGATAAGGTCCTGGTGCGCCGTCAATGCGTTGATGGCGACCAGCAAACCGTGCTGAGCGCCGGCGGTCAACACCACTTGCTGCCAATGCACATCGGGCAAAAAACGCCGCAGCCAACTGGCGCCGGCGTCGCGATGCGCCGGATGTCCGCCTTCCGGCGAATAGTCGAGCGCCAGCCCCAGCTCCGGGCTGGCGACCAGATGCTCGAGCGCGGTGCGGATCCCCTGTTCCTGGGCCTGCACCTCCGGTTTGATCACCGACAGATCGATATGATCCCGCTGGGCGGAAGATGAAGGGCTAAAGTGCGGCAGGCGCGCGCTTTCCATGGCCCTTTCAGGCGCAGCCAGCACAAAGGTTCCGCGGCCAACTTCGCCCTGAACCAGCCCGCGCCGCGCAGCTTCTTCATAAGCGCGATTAACGGTGCCCGGCGTAACGGCCAGCGTCTGCGCCAGCTCTTTCAATGTAGGCAAACGTGAACCGGCAGGCAGCACGCCGTTGTTGATGTCATTTTGCAGCGCATCTGCAATCAGCAAATACACCGGGGCATTTTTCTCACTGAAGCGCGGTGTCCACATAGACCCTCTGTATGCTTTGAATGGCTATCCCCGCGGGCTTTCTGCTTTGGCATTGCTGGCCGCAGGGTGGGGATAAGACGATTACAGTATAAGCCAGCCATTAAATTGATGTAATAAGTATTAACACAGAAAGAATTACACAGATACAATCGACTTAAATTAACTCGATTCAATCGATGTTATTTTCGAAATGTTGTTTGTTATTGTATCTTCAACTTGTTGTTTTTAAGTTAATTTATCGGGGTTTTTCTTTTTTGGCATATTACATCGATTTAATCGATGTGCATTGATAGGGGTAATGATGGACAGATTGCGACAGGATTTTTCTCTTTCGGCGGTAGTGGCGGGCGCCATCGCGGTGATAGTGTCTTACGCCGGCCCGTTGATCATCGTGTTTCAGGCCGCCAGTGCGGCGCACTTGCCCACGGAGGTGATCTCCTCCTGGATTTGGGCCATCTCCATCGGCAGCGGCATCACCGGGCTGATTTTGAGTTGGCATCTGCGGGTGCCGGTGATCACCGCCTGGTCTACGCCCGGCGCGGCATTGCTGGTCGGGTTATTGCCAGGGGTGACGATCAACGAGGCGGTGGGGGCTTATATCGTTTCTTCGCTCATTATCGCCGTCATTGGTCTGTCCGGCGCTTTCGATAAACTGATCGGTAAATTACCCCGGTCGATCGCCGCCGCCATGCTGGCCGGGATTTTATTCCACTTTGGCGCCGAGATGTTTGTGTCCATTCAGTTGCAACCGACGCTGGTCATGGCCATGTTCGTGACCTACCTGTTGTTTAAACGCCTGTTGCCACGCTATGCCATTGTCGCCGTGTTGGTGATCGGCGGCGCAGTGGCGGGAATGAGCGGCATGTTGAACGGCGGGGATATCGTCGTCAGCGTAGCCCACCCGGTTCTGATTACCCCGGCCTGGAGCTGGCACGCCATCATTAATATCGCACTGCCGCTTACGCTGGTGACGCTGACCGGTCAGTATGTGCCCGGCATGGCGGTGTTGCGCTCCTCCGGTTACGCCACACCGGCTCGGCCGATCGTCTCGATGACCGCGATTGCCTCAGTGTTGCTGGCGCCGTTTGGCTCGCACGGGGTAAATCTGGCGGCCATTACCGCAGCGATTTGCACCAGCGAAGAGGCGGACCGCGAGAAAAGCAAACGCTACATCGCCGGCGTGGCCTGCGGGATTTTCTACATTGTGATGGGGATTTTCGGCGCGACGCTGGCCTCGGTGTTTACTGCATTACCCAAAGAACTGATTATCTCGCTGGCCGGGCTGGCGCTGTTTGGCGCCATCAGCACCGGGTTGACCGGCGCAATGGCCGACGAGAAGCAGCGGGAAGCGGCGTTAATCACTTTCCTGGTCACGGCGTCCGGCATGAACTTTTTAGGCATGGCGTCGGTATTCTGGGGGTTGATCTTCGGGTTGGCCGCGCACTTCTCCCTGACTGTGCTTTCTGGCCGCCGTCCGTTGTTGGCCAGATAGAACGCGATTGAGGATGAAAGAGATCCCCTCAGAGCCGCCCGGCTCTGAGGGAAGGGCGCAGATTAATAGGTGTGGAAATAGTCCTGAATCACCTGCGGATTATGGGTTTTGGTTAGCGCCAGCATCAACAGAATGCGTGATTTAGCCGGGTTGAGCGAGTCGGAAACCAGGCCGGGCTGGCCCGCATCTTCAGAAACAATACCGCTGCCGGTGCGGCTGGCGCGAACGACCAGCACGCCGGCTTTTTCCGCTTTTTTGATCCCGGCCGAGCTACGCACTGAAACCGACCCGGCACCGGTGCCGGCATAAACAATCCCGTCTACCTTGTGCTGAATGGCTGCGTCATACATGTATTCAGGATCGTCCTGATAACCGTAAATAATGTCGACCTTCGGCAGCGCGCTGACATTGCGCACGTCAAAGACCGAGCGAGTGGTGTGAATTTTATCCACCCGGGTTTCAAAGTAAGGTTTACCGCCGACAATCACCCCCAAATAACCTTCCTCCGGCGCTTTGAAGGTGTCCAGCGTGGTGGCGTTGGTTTTGGTACTGAAACGGGCGGAACCAATACGATCGTTCAGCACCACCATGACGCCGCGGCCGGCTGCCTGTTTATCGGCGGCGACGGTCACCGCATCCAGCAGGTTCATCGGGCCGTCGGCGCTGATGGCCGTCGCCGGGCGCATGGCTGCAGTGAACACTACCGGTTTGTTGCTTTTTACCGTCAGGTTAAGGAAATAGGGCGATTCATCCAGCGTGTCGGTGCCGTGGGTGATCACTACGCCGGCGACATCATCGCGCGCCAGCAGTTCGTTGACGCGTTTTGACAGTTTGAGCAGGATCTCGCTGGTCATGTTTTCGCTGCCGATATTGGCAATCTGCTCGCCGTCCACCCGGGCGATTTTCTGCATTTCCGGTACCGCGGCGATCAAGGTATCCACCCCGAGCGCCCCGGCTTTGTAGCCTGTGGTTTGGGTATTGGAGGCTGCCGAGCCGGCGATGGTGCCGCCAGTGGCCAAAATAACGATGTGCGGTAACTCCCCGGCGGCGGTCGCCGCGTTGGCGCAACCTAAGGTCAATAAAACAAATGCCACTCTAATTATTTGAAACATAGCGCTACCCCTGATTAAAAAGCCAAATTAGGCGGAGTAGCCAAAGCAAAAAGGGTGCCAGTTAAGCGACGGGCGCAAATAGCGGGAAAGCGAGCGGGTCAAGGTGAGTATTGCACCCGGTGCGGGAGCGGCCCGCACCAGAATGGATCTCTCTTCAGCGTTGCGGCCCCAGGCCGTGAGTGAGCAGGTTTAGGGATATCTTCATAAGGCTTAACGTTTCCCTCCACCCGTAACTTGAATTATTTTGAGTATAAAACCTTTATAAATGTCCATTTCTGGTTATTCTGTCCCGACAGGTTTAAAGTAATATCTCGACCTGATAAGGAAGATTAGAAACCATTAATAACGAAAAGGAATTTACTGTGTCAGAGACCACTCAATCAAATTCACACGCGTTATGCTTTCCCTATTCTATATTCAGAACCCAAAAACGTATGGATGATTACGGTGCCGATGATATGCGATGTGGCGATCTAAGCGAAACACAATTAAAAACAGACTTTAACATGAATGATGTATCAGCCGAGGTTAACCCGTACACGTTGACAAAGATATCGCCGTTTACGCAACTGCAATCCTTGCCTTATGGGACAAACGATAAAAGCGAGAAAGTGACGCGTAAAGAATGCGCAAAGATCCTCTTTGATGAATTTCGCAGCTTATCGAAACCATTTTCTTTTTCCGGTCCGTATAAGAACCTCGTCGGAAAGATGATCGACCACATGCAAAACAGCAATGGCACTCCGTTTAGGGATGTTTCGTTAAATACAGCATTGAAAGAGCTCATTCTTGGAGATCGAACAAATAAAAGTTCATTGTTGAAAATAAAAGAAATAATAGAGAGGGGGATTGATTGGAATCATAATATTTTTCCTGGTGACCTTACTTCATTGTTTGGCGATATGCAAAAAACCATCCTACCAAAGTTCAATAGATGGCAAGATAGAGTTAACGGATTAGGTATCACTGTACATGATACCTATGCAACGCATATCACTATAAAATCGCTAAAGATTGATAAAGACCGCTATCATGCTATAGTCCACTACACTGTTCAGGACCACTTTGGATTAGATAATAGAGATGTTGCGGGGTTTCGTAATTACCGTTTGTTCCGTATATGGTTTGTCCTTCAGAGATATAATAAATTTGGTTATAAACCATTCATGACAAATATGGAAGCTACTGTGGAAATAAAAGGGAACAGGCAGTCATGATAAAAAAAGCAAACTACAAACGAATATTACTCATAGGTGGATTGTTTTTCTTATCTTCCTTGTCATTCTATTTGTGGATAAAAGACAGGCCCGTTGATATTGTACTCACGCATGATAATAGAGACATAATAATAAAAAACCCGCCCATTGCAGATGATGGAAAAATAACATGGTGGCGAAAAAATGAACATACCATTCAGACGAAATACGGAATACCTAAGCCAGAGAGAAATGGTTCTTACTCTGTAAGTATTTGGGATTTTGGCGATGGCTATGAAATTTATAGGGAAGATTCACTCTTTGCCTCCCGCCTTGAAGACTTATATTGCTTTGATGAAGCTAAAAAAACCTGCTTAGAAAAAAAGAATGAGATAATAACGATTTATAAGACATCTGGAGGCGTTGTGAAGTATGTTACAAACAATGCCGTATATTATCAAAAAGAAGATGGGAACATAGTTAAAGAGGACTAATCCTTAGGAAATAACCCCTGACAGAGTATTGAAAATATACCTACTCAGGGGTTCATTAAGAATCACTTATCGACAACGTCTTTACACCACTCCAGCTTAACTCCCATTAAAGAAATACCCGGTGTGGGGGCGGAGCGGCCCGCACCAGAATGGATCTCTCTTCAGCGTTGCGGCCCCAGGCCGTGGGTGAGCAGCGTAATGGCGTGACGGGCAATATCGTCGGCACGCAGTGGGTTGAGGGAGGTATCGCGCTGCCATTTTGACGCCGTGGCCAACGGCAACAGCGTCATGCCAAACAGGGTGACAATCAGCAGAGAGGGCTCCAGATCGGCATGCAGCTTGCCTTCCTCCTGCCAACGAACGATGGACTGCATCGCCGTTTTGCGCTGTTTGTCGCCGAAGCGCTCGTCCATTCGCTGTTTCAATACGCCGCTGTCGCTCATCACTTCGCGTAACCACAGCGGGGCGAACCACGGATGCGCGATGGAAATATCGATAAACCGCTGCGCCAACTCAGTGAAAGCCGCAACCGGATCGTCCTCGTTGGCGTCGAAAACGTCGCCGGCGGCGATTCTCACCGGCAGGAAACGTTCGTCTATCAGCACATCGAGCAGCTGTTCACGGTTGTGAAAGTAGTAGTGCAGCATCGCCGGGGTAACGCCGGCCTCGCGGGCAATGGCGTTCAGCGAAGTATCGGCAATGCCCTGGCGGGCGAACAAGTTCAGCGCCGTGTCGAGCAAGTGCTCCCGTTTCTCTGCCCCGTTAGCCGCGCCGCTGGGCCTGCCAGGGCGGCGTGGAGAGGCGGTTTTTTTAACGTTTTGTGCTGTCATCGCGGCGAGATCCATTGACCGGAGAAAAGAATAACTCATATATTAATTACTCAGTTAATTAATTACAAGCGGACTCACTCGAATGGGCATTGATAACACCGCAGGCCACGAAGATAGCGGCAGGGCGTCTGAACAGGCGCCCTCGATCCGTTTGCTGTTCTCCGCGCTGCTGCTGGTGATGCTGCTGGCGGCGCTCGATCAGACCATCGTCTCGACCGCGTTGCCGACCATCGTCGGCGAGTTCGGCGGGTTGGAGAATTTGTCTTGGGTCGTGACGGCCTATCTGCTGGCATCGACTATTGTGGTGCCGCTGTATGGCAAGTTTGGCGATCTGTTCGGCCGCAAGGTCGTGCTGCAAATCGCCATCGTGGTGTTTTTGCTCGGTTCGGTGCTGTGCGGACTGGCACAGAACATGACGCAATTGATCCTGATGCGCGCGTTGCAAGGACTGGGCGGCGGCGGTTTATTGGTGGTGACCATGGCGGTGGTGGGCGACGTGATCCCACCGGCCGATCGCGGACGCTATCAGGGGTTGTTCGGTGGGGTATTTGGCCTGGCGACGGTGGTCGGGCCGCTGATCGGCGGGCTGCTGGTGCAGCATTTCTCCTGGCGATGGATCTTCTATATCAACCTGCCGTTGGGGGTTTTCGCCCTGTTGGTGATCGGCGCGGTGTTCCAGTCGCGGGTCAACCGGGTTAAACACGAAATCGACTATTTGGGGGCGGCTTATCTCGCCTCGGCGCTGACCTGCATCATCCTCTTTACCAGCCAGGGCGGCACGGTCATGGCCTGGTCGGATGGCCAGCTGTGGTGCATTCTGGCCTTCGGGTTGGTGTCGCTGGTTGGGTTTATCTACGAAGAGCGGCTGGCGAGCGAGCCGATCATTCCGCTGGGGCTGTTTCGTAATCGCACCTTTGTATTGTGCAGCCTGATCGGTTTTATCATCGGCATGTCGCTGTTTGGTTCGGTGACCTTCCTGCCGCTGTATTTGCAGGTGGTGAAAGACTCGACGCCTTCGCAGGCCGGGATGCAGTTGCTGCCGCTGATGGGCGGCATTATGATCAGCTCGATCGTCAGCGGCAGGCTGATCAGCAAAAGGGGCAAATACCGTATCTTCCCGATTATCGGCACCCTGTGCGCGTTGGCGGGCATGATCCTGCTCGGCACGCTGACAAATTCGACGCCGGTACACCAGTTGTATCTCTATATCAGCCTGTTGGGGCTGGGATTGGGCATGGTGATGCAGGTGATGATTCTGGCGGCGCAAAACAGCGTGGAGCCGCAGCATATGGGGGTCGCTACCTCCAGCGCTACGTTGTTCCGTTCGATTGGCGGTTCGATAGGCGTGGCGGTGTTTGGCGCTATTTTTACCAACGTGCTGCACAGCCGCCTGGCCGCGTTGTTGCCGGAGGGCACGCAACTGCCGCGTTCTCTGGGCGCGGCGGCGGTACACCATTTGCCGGCGGCCTTGCAGCAAGACTATCTGCAGGCTTTCGGCGGGGCGATCCACTCGGTGTACCAGATTGCCGCCTGGGTCATGGTGCTGGCCTTTGCGCTGACCTGGTTGCTGAAAGACGTGCCGCTGCGGCAAAAATAGGGCGTCTCTCATGCTTTGCGAAGGACTTTTACCGAATCCTTACGTAACCCTGTCAGACTAAAAAGATCAGAATCTATATATTGAGAATAAACGTTCTCAATAGGATAGATACTCGATGCAGAGCAAAAAGATTTTTCTTGTCGGCCTGGCGTTATTGCTGACCGCCTGTGATGGCAAACCCGGCGGAGCCCCGATGGGAGCGGGCGGCACGCCGGAGGTGGGGGTTGTGACGCTGCACGGCCAACCGGTCACGCTGAGCAGCGATTTGAGCGGCAGGGTGAACGCCACCATGACCTCGGACGTTCGTCCGCAGGTTGACGGCATTATCAAACAGCGCCTGTTTACCGAAGGGGCCGAGGTAAAAGCCGGCCAGGTACTGTATCAAATCGATCCCGCCACCTATCAGGCCAGTTATAACCAGGCTGCCGCACAGTTGAAAAGTGCGCAGGCGACGGTGAAATCCAGCCGTCTGAAGGCGCAACGCTACGCCGCGCTGGTGAAAGAGAATGGCGTCTCCAAACAGGATGCGGACGATGCGATGGCGACCTATCTGGAGGCGGTCGCCGCTGTCGACCAGTATCAGGCGGCGCTGGAAACCACCAAAATCAATCTCGCTTATACCCAGGTACGCGCGCCTATTTCCGGCCGTATCGGTATTTCCTCGGTGACGCCGGGTGCGCTGGTTACCGCCAGCCAGACCGATGCGCTGGCCACTATCCGTGCGCTGGACCCCATCTATGTCGATCTCACGCAGTCCAGCAGCCAACTGCTCAGGTTGCGCAAACTGCAGGTGTCCTTAAAACGTGACGACGTCACACCGGTCGCCATCAAGCTTGAAGACGGTACGCCTTATGTGCATGACGGCAAACTGGAACTGACGGAAGTGTCGGTGGATGAGTCTACCGGCTCAGTTACGCTGCGCGCCGTATTCCCTAACCCGGAGCATGAATTGCTGCCGGGCATGTACGTTCACGCCAGAGTCGATAACGGCGTCGATCCGAAAGGCATTCTTGCGCCGCAGCAGGGCATCACCCGCAATGCCAAAGGTGAAGCCACTGCGTTGGTGGTGAATGCGCAAAACAAGGTTGAGCAGCGCACGGTCACCACCGAACGGGTGATCGGCAGCAACTGGTTGGTCAGCAAAGGGCTGAACGACGGCGATCGTCTGATCGTCGAAGGCACCAATAAGGTGGCCGCCGGCGTCGAAGTCAACGCGGTCGAAGTGCCGAAACAGACGGCGACCGGCACGGCTAACGGTGGGGAGCAGTAATTATGGCGCAGTTCTTTATTCGGCGGCCGGTGTTTGCCTGGGTGATCGCAATCATCATCATGCTGTGTGGCCTGATGTCGATCAATTCGCTGCCTATTTCGCAATACCCGGACGTCTCTCCACCGCAGATCGCCATTTCGGCTACCTATCCGGGCGCCGATGCGGAAACCCTGGAAAACAGCGTGACGCAGGTCATTGAGCAGCAGCTCACCGGCCTGGACGGCCTGCTGTATTTCTCGTCGACCAGCAGTTCCGACGGTTCGGTGAGCATCAACGTCACCTTCGATCAGGGTACCGATCCGGACATCGCCCAGGTACAGGTGCAAAACAAGGTGCAGCAGGCGGAAAGCCGCTTGCCATCCGAGGTCACCTCGCAAGGGGTAACGGTCAAGAAATCGCAGAGCAGCTTTTTGCTGATCGTCGGTCTGTACGATGAGACCGATAAAGCGACGATGGCAGACATCGCCGACTATCTGGTCAGTAACCTGCAAGACCCGCTGTCGCGCATTAACGGCGTGGGCGACGTGCAGGTGTTCGGCTCGGAATACGCCATGCGCATTTGGCTGAACCCGACCAAGCTGGCGTCTTATTCGCTGATGCCGTCCGATGTGGAGACGGCGATTGAGGCGCAGAACACCCAGGTTTCTGCGGGTAAGGTCGGCGATCTGCCGGCCG
This sequence comes from Serratia sp. 22264, assembly GCF_052045345.1. Classification (NCBI taxonomy): domain Bacteria; kingdom Pseudomonadati; phylum Pseudomonadota; class Gammaproteobacteria; order Enterobacterales; family Yersiniaceae; genus Serratia; species Serratia sp. 22264. Next base: position 1,397,228 of record NZ_JBQEOY010000001.1, on the reverse strand, counting down.
GCGCCGATCAGCAACTGACCGCCACGGTCAAGGCGCAATCGCGGCTGCAAACGCCGGAGCAATTTCGCAATATCATCCTGAAAAGCGACAGCAGCGGGGCACTGGTTCGCCTGGGCGATGTGGCGCGGGTTGAGCTGGGCAACGAGGATTACTCTTCCAGCGCACGCCTGAACGGTCACCCTGCGGCGGGTATCGCGGTCAAGCTGGCCGCAGGGGCCAATGCGCTCAATACCGCCAAGCTGGTCAAGGCCAAGGTGGGGGAATACCAGTCATCCATGCCTGACGGCTACAAGGTCGCCTACCCGAAAGACAGCACCGACTTTATCAATATCTCGATTGAAGAAGTGGTGAAGACGCTGTTCGAAGCGGTGGTGCTGGTGGTGATCGTGATGTTCATCTTCCTGCAGAACCTGCGTACGACGCTGATCCCGACCATTACCGTGCCGGTGGTGCTGCTCGGCACCTTTGGCGTGCTGGCGGTGTTCGGTTATTCGATCAACACCCTGACGCTGTTTGGCATGGTGCTGGCCATCGGGCTGTTGGTGGATGACGCCATCGTGGTGGTGGAGAACGTCGAGCGCGTGATGCGCGAAGAAAAACTGCCGCCGCGCGAAGCGACGGAAAAGTCGATGAAAGAGATCACCGGCGCGTTGGTGGGCATTGCGATGGTGCTGTCTGCGGTGTTCCTGCCGATGGCGTTCTTCGGCGGATCCACCGGGGTTATCTATCGCCAATTCTCCGTCACTATCGTCTCTTCCATGGCGCTTTCGGTGATCATGGCGCTGACGCTGGCACCGGCACTGTGCGCCACGTTGCTGAAACCCGCGCATGAGGAACTGACCGACAAAGGCCTGCTGGGCAAATTCAACCGGGGTTATGACCGGCTGCAGGCGAAGTATGCCGACAAGGTCGGCAGGGTGATCCACCGCCCAATGCGTTATCTGCTGATGTATGGTCTGTTGCTGATCGCGGCCGCCGTCATGTATATGCGCCTGCCGACCGGCTTCCTGCCTAACGAAGATCAGGGGATGGTGATGGTGCAATATACGCTGCCGGCCGGCGCTACCGACGCTCGTACCTCGGTGGTCAGCGACGAGGTGAAGGATTACTTCCTCAACAATGAGAAGGCTAACGTCAACAGCATTTTTACCATCAACGGCTTTGGTTTTAGCGGCAGCGGCCAGAACGCCGGCATGGCCTTCGTCAGCCTCAAGGACTGGAGCCTGCGCAGCGGCAGCGAGAACACCGCCGACGCGATTGCCAAACGCGCCATGGGGCACTTCGCCGGCATTCGCGATGCTCAGGTGTTTTCGATGAGCCCGCCGTCGATCGACGGCTTTGGCCAGTCCAACGGGTTCACCTTCGAGTTGCAGGCCAAAGGCGCAACGACCCGTGCGGAGTTGCAAGCGATGCGTGACCAGATTATTGCCGCCGCCGGCAAAAATCCGGGCCTGATCGCCGTACGCGCCAACACCTTGCCGGACACCCCGCAGCTGCAGGTGGATATCGATAATGACAAGCTGCAAGCGTTGGGCCTGAGCCCCGGCGACGTCAGCAGCACCCTCACCAGTTCTTTCGGCAGCACCTATGTTAACGACTTTATCGACCGTAACCGGGTGAAGAAGGTCTATATGCAGGGGGATGTGGAGTTCCGTTCAAAACCGGAGGATCTGGATAAGTGGTTTGTGCGCGGCAGCTCAACCAGCACCAGTTCAGGCACGACCACGACCAGCATGACGCCGTTTTCGGCCTTTGCCTCATCGCACTGGATCTACGGGCCGGAAAACCTGTCGCGTTATAACGGGCTTTCGTCGTTCGAAATCACCGGCGAAGGCGCTCCGGGCACCAGCTCCGGCACCGCGATGGATGAAATGGAAAAACTGGCGGCGAAGTTCTCCGCGGGCAGCAGCTACTCCTGGAGCGGACTGTCTTATCAGGAGCGCCTGACCAGCGGCCAGGCGGGATCCTTGTATGCCATCGCGCTCTTGGTGGTGTTCCTGTGCCTGGCGGCGTTGTACGAGAGCTGGTCGATCCCGTTCGCGGTCATGATGGTGGTGCCGATGGGCGTGGTGGGTTCTCTGTTGGCGGTCACGCTGCGCGGTCTGGAAAACGATATCTACTTCCAGGTGGCGCTGTTGACCATTATTGGCCTGTCGGCCAAGAACGCCATTCTGATCGTGGAGTTTGCCGAAGAGAAGTACCAGCACGGAGAAACGCTGATCGCCTCGGCGGTCGAAGCATCCCGTATGCGCTTGCGGCCGATTCTGATGACGTCGCTGGCATTTACCGCCGGGGTGTTGCCGCTGGCGATCTCCACCGGCGCCGGCGCCAACAGCCGCATAGCCATTGGCACCGGGATTATCGGCGGCACCCTTACCGCGACGCTATTGGCGATCTTCTTTGTTCCTTTGTTCTACGTTTTGGTACGCCGGGTATTTGCACGTAAACCGGTCGCCGCCAAACAGGTAGAAAGCACCACGCCACAGGCAGGAGAATAATGTGCTGCAACGTTTGATAACTCTGACATTCCCCCTGTTACTGGCAGGCTGTATTTCACTGGATCCGGACTACCAGCGGCCGCAGGCGCCGGTGCCGGCAAACCTGCCGCAAGGTGCCGCCTATGCCACGCCGAGCGGTAAGCTTTCGCTGAGCTATCCGGATATCCCGTGGCACGATTATGTGGTAGATGCCCGGCTGCGGCAGGTGGTGGCGATGGGGCTGAGCAGCAGCCGTGATCTGCGTGAAGCGATCGCCAACATTGAGTCGGCGCGAGCGTTATACGGCGAACAACGTTCCGAACTGTTCCCAACCATCAACGCAGGGGTGGACGGCACGCGTTCACGCTCTTTGACCGGCAACGGCAATGCGACCGCGATCAGCCAGAGCTACGAAGCCAGCGCCGGCACCAGTTCGTTTGAGTTGGATCTGTTCGGTAAAAACCGCAGCCTGTCGCGCGCAAAATTCGAGACCTATCTGGCGGAGTCCGAGGCGGCAAAAAGTACGCGCCTGACGCTGATCGCCGATATCGTCACCGACTGGGTGAACGTGGCGGCGGAACGCAGCCTGTTGGCGGCCGCCAAAGACACGATGGAAAGCGCCAGGCTGTCGCTGGAGGTGACGCGTAAAAACCAGCAAAACGGCATTTTGTCGATGGTGGATGTGGCTTCGGCGGACACGGTTTATCAGCAGGCGCGTTCGGACGTCGCCAGCTATACCACCAGTGCCGCGCAGGCAAAAAACGCGCTGGATCTGGTGGTGGGGCAAAGCGTGCCCGAAAGCCTGTTGCCGAACGGGATCGAGGCGCTGTCCGGCATCATGAAAGACATGCCGGCCAATGTGTCGTCGCAAGTGCTGCTGAACCGGCCGGACATCCTGGAAGCCGAGCATAATCTGAAGTCGGCCAATGCCAGCATCGGCTCCGCGCGCGCGGCGTTCTTCCCGTCGATCAGCCTGACCGCCAGCGGCGGCGTGGGCAGCGGGGAGCTGTCGTCCCTGTTCAGCAAGGGCGCCGGCGTCTGGTCCTTTGCGCCAAGCATCAGTCTGCCGATTTTCACCGGCGGTTATAACACCTCGCAGCTTAACTACACCAAGGCGCAAAAGGATCTGTACGTCGCCACCTATGAAAAAGCGGTGCAGACGGCATTCCAGGAAACGGCCGATGCGCTGGCGCGCAAAGGCACCATTGGGGAGCAACTGGCGGCGCAAACCGGCTACGTGGCTGCCTCGCGGGAATATTACCGCCTGGCTGAACTGCGTTATCGGCACGGCGTGGATACCTACCTGAACATGCTGGACGCGCAGCGGACGCTGTACACCGCTCGCCAATCGTTGATCAGCGCGCAGCAAACCGAGTACCAGAACCTGATTACGCTGTATAAGGTTCTGGGGGGCGGCATTACGGCGGAGAAGCAGGGGGATAGCGTGGTCGCCAATAGCGCGACCCTGACCCGTTAACTTTACTCGCAATCAATAAACCTATTACGCAGGGGGAGGTTATCACCCTGCGTTTTTTATATTTATCCGGTGAGAGAAATGTAAAGAAAAGGAAAATAACCCCGACCCGCAGAACTCGATACAATAAGAAAGGTCAGAGAAATATCGCTTCTTTCCCGCGGCCAAATATATTGAGGTTGAAATGGACAGTGATATTCAGCAACAAGTGATTTCCGTTATCGACAGATATAACACGCCCGGATTTCTTAAAAAGGGCATCGCCGTCACTCTGAATACCGAGATAAACAAAGAGCTTAACCTGACCTTGCCGATGGCCGAGACGCTGATGCGCGGCTACTTCGACACCTTTAACATAGACAACAGCAGTTACAATCACGATCTGTATTTTCGGCAAGAAGCAAAGTCGGGGATATTATTCTCCGCGTCGCCTCGCCGCGTGAATGACTGGGATCTGGAAATGGACAGGATCCGGCCGCTGTATGTTTACATGCTGGTACGTTCCGCCCGGGCCAAGCGCTGGCTTTATGATATCCATTTTCTGATTGAACAATTAAAATGATGCGAAACCGGTACGGATTATTTTCTGTTTCCTGACGCTAAATTAACGCCAGCGGAAAAGAGAATTTCTTATGAATACCCTATGGCTTTCAAGTTGCAGCTAGGCGCCCAGCTCGTTCATCCGCAGGAGCTTACTCCGGTAAGTGACTGGGGTGAACGCGTGCAGGTAACAACGCTGCAGCTTGAAAGACGACGGGTATAGAGGCAGCATCAGAATAGATGTCTTGTGCTGTGTTGTTGGCCCGCATGTCCGATTGCGGGCCTTTTTTGCGCCGGGTTTATTGTTCCAACACCTCGGCAAATTTCGCCAGCCACTGCGGATGCGCCGGCCAGGCTGGGGCGGTCACCAGATTGCCGTCGACGTGGGCCTGATCGATACCGATATCCGCATAATGCCCGCCGGCTAACTGCACTTCAGGGGCGCAGGCCGGGTAGGCGCTGCAGGTTCGGCCTTTCAGCACGTTGGCGGCGGCCAGCAGTTGCGGGCCGTGGCAGACGGCGGCTATCGGTTTGCGTGCGGCGTCAAACGCCTGCACCAACTTGATCACCTGCGGGTTGAGGCGCAGATATTCGGGCGCTCTGCCGCCGGGGATCAGCAGGGCGTCATAATCCTCCTCCCGTGCAGCGGCAAAATCGGCATTCAGGATAAAGCGGTGGCCGGGTTTCTCACTGTAGGTCTGCGCACCGTCAAAATCATGGATCGCCGTCATGATGTAGTCGCCTTTGATCTTATCGGGGCAGACGGCATCCACCTGGTGACCAATCATCTGCAATGCCTGAAAAGGCACCATGGTTTCGTAATCTTCGGCATAGTCGCCGACCAGCATCAGGATCTTTTTCTTGCTCATGAGGAAGTTCTCCGGAGGGGAAAGGATCCCTAACATATAGCTTATGCGGGCAGGGTGCGCGAACCAGAATCAAGACAGCGACTTGTCTTTTCTTCGATACCCTGTCGATACGCCTGGAGAACGCCCCGTAGTGACAGGTAATATTTTACTCGCACCATGAAAGCAATCTTACGGGTATTGATTAAGGCATTTTTGATGAAATATTTTTTCCGATATGATAAATAAATTAAATCTAACAGCATAATCATATTGTTAGTGTGGTTATTCTTAATACAGGATAGTTATATCCTTCAGGTTGCTTGCATATGCCTACTGGTATCCTATATTAAAGTTTCTGTTGGAATAGGTTTATGGCGTATTAATTTTTCGCGGAACGTCCGTGTCAAAACAACGTCCAGCAATTGCAATACATTATTATTAACCTGCTAACAATGTATATTACGTGCATGTATTAGCGGGTAAGAGTATGCCAAGCCATATTTATCGATGCGTAACGGGTTCATAGAACACCCCGTAGATAAATATTGTCAATTTATCTGTGTATGATACCACCAGGAAGAGCCATGCTAAATATCAGCAATGATATTGGCTCGTTCATTCGTGCTTGCAGGTATTTAACACGGCTTTGGGTGTTTTTTAGATAATTTTAAAATCAGGAGTTTTATTGCGCAGCTAAATATAACTTAACGATATCGTTGCTTACTCGGTAGGCAACGAGGAGGCGTTTATCATGAGTGCAAATCAATCTAATTTATCAGACTCTCACTATGGTTATGACTTCGTCGTGGCCACTTCTCAGGCCAGTATTAACGGAACGATGAAAGAGTATTTATATAATTCCGTTTTTCCCACGGTAAGGATGTATTGGAATCAAGATGATCAAGGCCAACCGGTAGCGATATCCCGAGATGAACTCTTGCAGCAAACTCAGGGGACCGATCCGCTAACCGTGCCAAGTTGGAATCAGGGCGACCCTATGACACCTGAAATAGAAAATATTAATAACAGCAATTTCTATTTTGCCTTCGAGGCTGCTATAGGCATCCCTGCCGACATAGAGCCTAATGCCATTCCCGATATCGTTACGTTGCAACCCACCAGCCAGTCGGTCATTTTCAATCTGATTTGCGCGCAGTTTACGGTCGTGACCTGCAACTTTGGCCGACATGGCCTGACCAGTTTTTTCAGCGCCACACAGCCTACCGATTCGCCCTGGCTTTTTACCTCCATCGTTTCATTAAAACAAATTACGGATAATGCCGATCTGCCGCCGGACGTTCAGGAACAGCTTAACAATTTGGGGCCGGATGCTTTCAGCGTACAGCAGCTGTTTTTTGATTTAGATAACGCAGCGCTGGAGTCAACGCCAACCATCAGTGGCGTTACACCAGGCACACCGGCCTACACGGTATTGTCCGAAGTGTTTTTAGGGGCCTATTTCACGGCAATGAAAGCCAATGCCCAACCCGTGTTGAATTACTCTATCGTACAGAACACGCCCGACAACAATCCGTCGACCCTCAAGTTGACTAAAATGGAGCTTGAGGTCAGCCCCTATACACCGATCAGTACCAGCACTAATGATTTAAATACGCTTAATTACCTGTGTGAAGTCAATGGTAACAGCCTTCCACCTGCGGTGCCTTTCTCCTGGAACTGGATCGAACCTGCTGAAGAGTCCAGTTTTGACGGCGTTATTGCGATAAATAGAAATACCTTCGCTGATTATTTTAAAAGTCAGCTATCCAATTACGTATCAGCAAACTGTTATAAAGCCTGGGTGAGAGTTTGGCTTTCCGGCTTTCTTGATACGACGATCAATTACAGTTGGTCAATGACTCCTTATCAAACGCCGACCGTGAATATTCCGGCAACGGGGAATACTATTTTAACCTATTCCTACAGCTCCTCAGACAATGATGATGCAGGGCTTGGCGGCGACATGGGCGAGATGACATTGAGTACGACGTATAATGCCACCGTTACCTTTACCGGCAATACCATTGTCGTCGAACAAAAATTTGTCGTTTCGGTCTATATCCGATCCCTGCAATCCTCGGAGAGCTGGAACGCAATAAACAAGACCATTACGGACACCTACACATTGGCTATCGACCAGGAAGGGCATTTATCCGCCAGTCTGATTTCAGTACCTGTTGATAATTCCGATGCTACGCCGAGCACCAACTGGTTTATTGAAATCTTTACCGGCCTTAATGATCTGGTGGGCGATATTGCCGACTGGGCCAGCGATTTTTCTCAGACGGGGTTTCACAGCATGCCGTTAAACGTCGCCCAACGTTTCGTTTTCCCTGGAGGCAAAACATTTACCTTCAAAGACGTAGTTTTCTCTAACAATCAGGACCTGGTTTCACATATTTCTTATGTTCAACCCGGACTGACAGCCAAGTCGATTAAGCCGGCTAAATTCTAAGAAGGTAAATAATATGACTACGCCAAAAGTAGAAGTCTCGGTAGAGTTGATGAAAAATTACAAACAGACGTTACTGATGTCGCCGGAGAAGCAGTTTGAAGCTCTCCAAACCCGCAGTGGCAACTCGCTGTTGTTTTCAGTGGGTTCGGACGGCGCGTTTTACGCCACCGAAGAGTCGATAAAACATGATACCGGTTGGGAAAAACACAATATCAGCGCCGGGCAGATTGCGCAGAGTTTTCCCGGGCAGAGTAACATTGTATGTAAAATGTTTGATGCAGGGCAAAGCGTGGTTGATGGCACTGTTGGCCTGGCGATGGTGCTTAATGACGGCGTAAACGATCATTTGTTTCTGAATCTGGGCAATTCCAATGCCGATACCGATTGGTTAAAAAAACCGGTATGGGTTCAGTATCCGTTCGATAACCCGGCAAAGAACATCACCATTGCCGGCGTTTATCTGAGCGAGACCCTTAACAACAAACAATATATCGTTGTCGATATATTAAGGGATCCCAGCAGCGCTGAACATCTGATTTCCCGCTATTACATCAACACCCAGGGTACGCCCGCCTGGATGCCGCACGACGTGTCGATAGATTTGGAGGCCGGCAGCTACAGTAGCTGTTTGGGGCGCCAGTATTTGTCCGGTAGCCCTCACCAGCCGACAATCGATGGGCTGTATACTGCCGGACAGGTCGACGGCAACCCGCAGTTGATTTTCCAGCCGCTGTACAATGTATTCAACCCCGATATACCGGCGCTTTCGGCCCGTTTATTGCTCCCCGGCAACCTGATTGCCGACAGCATTGCCTCTTGCCGTAAACCCAATATGTCCAGCGATCTGTATGTTTGCAGCAACGGTGGGCTTTACTGCTTTGCGAGTGATAATCAGACGGATGGCGCCATTGGTGTTTTACTGGCGCAAAGCAGCCTATTTAACGGCGTGAGAAAAATGTACGCTGCGCAATCCAACAATATGTCCGTTGTCTGGGGATTGAATGGCAACGACGAGATTTTTTACCTTCGTTGCCCATTGGGCCAAGAGCTGGCATCGCCTTCAGCATGGAGCTATCCATTGCCGATCGTCACGGCGGTCGATCAGTTCTCGCCTTATCTGAACCGGGTGGACGACGGCAATACCTTCTTTACGGTAGCGGGCAATCTGTTGAATAAATGGGTGAAATCGACCGACAATACGCTGTGGACGTCACAGAGTATTACGCTGCCTTCGCCGGACAGTAAAGATACCCAAAAGTACAGCTCCTATACCACCCGGATCCAGGTCAGCGATGAGAATAACCAACCGCTGGCAGGGGAAAGGGTATCCATCAGCGCCGGATCCAGAGTCGGCGTCTATATCAATCATTTGTATTATATTGTTGATGCCGCCGGCATTCAGATAAATACCGATGAGTTTGGCAGCATAACCGTAATCGAATGGATAAACGGCCTGACCGGGACCCGATTGAGCGTATTGCCCGCCAATGGGCCAGCCACGTTGGTGGATCCGATGGACAAACCAATGCGGAAAATTGCGCAACTTAATAGCGTCGACAGCCTGAAGCAGGCCACCATTACCCATGCTGACGGCTCGTCCAGCCCCTTGATCGGCGCCGGTGTCTCCAATGCGGAGCTGCAAAGCGTTGCCACATCAAATAGTCAGTTAGGCGAGGTTTACGGCACGTTGGGCGCTGCCGCCTTGCAGAAAACGGCATTGGCGCAAATGTCGCCCGCATCGTCCGCATTGAGCGTTGATGGGATAGATGCCCTGTGGGTCGACATCGGTGACCTTTTCAGTTGGTTGGCGTCGGGTGTGGAAGCCGTTATTCAAATCATTGAGGATGCCGCAAGCAAAACGTGGAACTTCATTGCCAGGATTGCCGGGAAGGTCTACGCGGCGGTACTGGACGCCGCTGAAAAAGTGGTTGAGGCTGCGGTTTGGGTCTTTAACGCCATCAAAACGGCGATTACGGATTTGATCCAGTTCCTGGAGTTCCTGTTCGAATTCAAAGATATCCTTGTCACCCATCGCGTGATGAAAAACGTGTTTACCCAATGGGTGAAGCAGAGCGTGAACAGCTTGAGTGGCCTCAAGACGGAAGTGTCTGCGGTTTTTCTCGCGTTGCAAAATGATATCAATAGATGGGCGGACATTCCGGGGTTTGACCAAACGCCGGCCGGCACCAGTGCCTTAAATCCGCCGTTGAATGGGCAAAACAGCGCGCCGGCTCAACTCGGTATACACCATTATCAAGGCAATATGTCGAGCGCGAGTTCGACATTCAGCCCTCCTTCGGTGGACCAGGCGATTTTTCAGGACCTGCTTAACTTGCTGGATAGCGAAGAGGCCACGTTAGTGGGTGCCTATAACGCGATCCAAACGGATATTATCGGCCAGTTCGATACGTTGTCGGTGACTCAGATCATTCAGAAATTCACCGCGATTATTGTTGATACCCTACTGCAAACCACGGAGAACATTCTGCTTGCTGCTATCGATGTGTTTGTTCAACTGGCCGAGGGTTTTCTGAGCTTACTGGACGAGCCTCTTGATATCCCCGTGATTTCCTGGCTATACAAAGAATTGACCGGCGACGAACTTTCCTTCCTCGATCTGTTTTGTTTTATCGCCGCCATCCCGGCCACCCTGGTCTGTAAAATCACCCTTGGCGCCACTCCCTTTCCGCAAGGGGATGCATTCACTCAAGGATTACTGGAGGCCGAAGATTTTGAGCAGGTTCGCCAACAGTTCTTCACGCTGGCGTCCTCTTCGCTGCCAGGTGCCAACCGATATCGCGCGGGTGAAACGCCGGTCCTGGATGGTGCGCGTCTGAAAGTGTTTGGGCTGGTCTCCGCTTTCTTTGCATTAGCAGGCAGCGTAGGGCTGGTGGTGGTCCTTTCACTGCAACGCGTGGCTGAGGAAGGCGATGGCAGTTTCGCGGGGAGTTGGCCAAAAACGTTGGCTCTGGTGGGTGCGATTGCCAATGTGTCTTATGTTTCCCCCAATCTGGCGACGTTGATCAATGCGCAGACCGCCACTTGGTGGCAGCAAATGAACAATACGCTGACCGGGATAAGTATTGTCAAAGGATTCGTTAACATCCCGCTTGCGACGCTGCCAACGGGGCATCTGGCCACTACGATATCTGCCGGCGTGGAGTCGGTGATCAATCTGGTCTGGAACGTGCCGGTTATCATGAATATTGTTGAAAACCATGACAAATGGAATACCAGCTATCAATCATTGATCCCGGAGTCTATCGCAAACTTTGCCTTTAATTTCGGCGGCATACTCGAGTTTCCTATCGCCGTGACCAAGGATCCTCGGGCCAAACTGATCGAAAGCGTGATTCAATACGCGCTGATGGTCGGGTACGGCGGCATGTCGGTGATCGCCGGTGGCATCAACGAATCCTCACATTGAACCGAACTGGCGCAGCGCAATCGGCTTTGCCCGGTTGCGCTGGCATCGTCGGTGGCGTGTGCAGGGCGCGAATGAATCTGTGAAGAAGAAACGCTGTTCGCCCGAAGCGAAGATCGGCACTGGAAAGGTTTAAGGCAGAGGGAGAAGGGAAATATCCCGGCCCGCAAAGCAGGCCGGGCAGTACAACGTATTAACCTGGGTAAATGCCACGCTCTTTACGTGCGGTCAGGATACGCTCACAGGCGACGATATAAGCCGCTGTGCGCAGGCTGCACGTTTTCTCTTCGGCCTTGTTCCAGACGTGAACCATAGCGTCGGTCATGATCTTGTCCATACGCTCGTTGATTTCGCTCTCGCTCCAGAAGTAGCTGGCCATATCCTGCACCCATTCGAAGTAACTGACGGTCACGCCACCGGCGTTACAGATAACGTCAGGCACTACGGTAATGTTGCGTGAACGCAGCACGTCGTCCGCATCCGGATAGGTAGGGCCGTTAGCGCCTTCCAGTACCAGCTTGGCACTCAGGATTTCTGCGCGCTGGCGGGTGATCTGGCCTTCCAGCGCCGCTGGGATAAGGATATCCATGTCAACCGACCAGAAGGCTTCGCTTTCGATCTCTTTAGCACCAGGGAAGCCCGCGATCTGCTTGTTCTTGGTCTGCCATTCGGTCAGCGCGGCCAGATCGATGCCGTCCGGGTTGAACAGGGTGGCCGAGTGGTCCTGAATCACCACTACGCGGGCACCGACGCCAACGAACAGGCGAGCGGCTTCGCTGCCTACGTTACCAAAGCCCTGTACCGCGACTTTAGCGCCTTCAATTTCAACGCCAAGACGCTTGGCCACTTCGCTGCCGGTGACGAATACGCCGCGACCGGTGGCTTTTTCACGGCCCAGAGAACCGCCAAGGTGAATAGGTTTGCCGGTGACCACGCCGGTGATAGTGGTGCCGTGGTTCATGGAGTAGGTATCCATCATCCAGGCCATGACTTTCGAGTTGGTGCCGACGTCCGGCGCAGGGATATCTTTCTGCGGCCCGATGATAAAACCGATTTCGCTGGTGTAGCGGCGGGTCAGTCGCTCCAGCTCGCCTTCAGACAGTTTGAAAGGATCGACGCGGATACCGCCTTTGGCACCGCCGTAAGGCAGGTTGACCGCCGCACATTTGATGGTCATCCATGCTGACAACGCCATGACTTCATCGAGATCAACATCCGGATGGTAACGGATGCCGCCTTTACCCGGGCCGCGCGACAGGTTGTGCTGAACGCGGAAACCTTCGAAGTGGCGGATAGAACCGTCGTCCATCTGCAGGGGGATATCGACAATCAGCGCACGCTTGGGATGACGGAGGGTATCAACCCAACGAGACAGGTCACCGAGGTAAGGTGCAACGCGGTCGATTTGTTGCAAGTAGGTGGCCCAGGCCGTTGTGCTGCTTTCTGAAGCGTAGGATAGCTTTTCCATAACCAACCTTTTTTTATCTAGGTATTTATTTTGTTTAACCGTGGATTACTAAGTGCATAACACTTTTGCGACGCTAAATTTACCATTAAACCTGCCGGTTGTTAGCCCCCCCTGATCGGGCTGCAGGCCGGTTTCCAATGGGTTTTGACGGGTAAAAATGAATAGTTAATTACTTTTGTCGGGAGGTTACGTGGGGTATTCATGCTTTATGCACAAAAAACGCATAAATTTTGACTTTATCTATTTGTCAGAAGCTTGAATGTGATCAAAAAGTTTCATTTTATTTAACCACCATGTTGACAATGCCGTTTCCTGACGACGGCGGGGAATCCCTGTTAAAACGGCCTGATATTGTGTTTTTCTTAAACGAAACCAGCTTCAACTGGCTGATATATCGAAAATCTTACGCCGTTAACGGACTGTTCACGCAAAATGTGGGCTACAGCACAGTCCGTACCGTCGTTTTATGACCTGTGGCGATATTCACTTTCCGTTAACAAAATGGCTGGTGGCATATTGCCGCTTCAGGCTCAACATGTGCCATTACCGCAGCGGTGAACCAAGGGAAGGCGGCCGCTCTCCCGCTCGGCATTACACGGCAAGTAAGGTATGCTAAGCGGCTGTCCAGATGATGAGAATCGGCCATTATCATCATGCTTATCGTTACGGAGAAACAGCCCAGTGCTGAAACCCACGCCTCAACTTGAATTATTGCAGTCGGTCGCCGACGGTATCGCAGCCCTGTTTTTCCCTAATGTGGAAGTAGTGATACACGATCTGTCGACCAACAAAGTCGCCTACCTCGCCAATAATCTGTCGAAACGCAAACCGGGTGACGATGCCGGCCTGGACGATTTTGATATCAACAGCGGCGCGCCGGTCACCGGCCCTTACGAGAAGCTCAACTGGGATGGCAAAAAAATGCGCTCGGTGAGCATTCCCGCGCGCGATGAACAGGGCAATCCGAGCTATCTGCTGTGCATTAACCTGAGCACCAGCATCTTTGAGGACGCCAGAAACGCGCTGGACATGTTCTTGTCGGTGACGCGTTTGCAGCCACAGCCGCAGCAGCTGTTCAAGGATGACTGGCAAGAAAAGATCAATACCTTCCTGCATGAGTGGCTCCGCCTTCAGAACACCTCGCTGGCATCATTGAGCCGTGAGCAAAAAAAGCGATTGGTGATCGATCTCTATAATGAAGGCGCATTCAAGGCCAAAAGCGCCGCCGATTATATCGCCAACGTGTTATCCCTTGGGCGCGCGACGGTCTACAAATACCTGAAAGAGCTAAAAAAAGGCGAGGGCGCCGTTTAACAAACCCGCGCCGAAAAAGCGGGAGGCTCAGTAAAGGGGTAAACGATAAAACCCGTGCTTTCCCGCCAGTTCTGGCGGGGATAAGGAAGGCAAAACCTCTGCAAGTGGCTAAAGATGATTGCGGTAATTTTCCTTCAGGATGTCAACCAGGGCCATAAAGGCCGGCGAACCGTGGCGGCGATGGGGATAATAAAGATGATACCCCTGAAAATACGGGCACCATTCAGAGAGAATTTCCGTCAGTTGCCCGCTTTGGAGATAAGGGGCAACCAGGTAATCGGGTAGATAAGCAATGCCGATACCCGCCAGCACGGCGTCTAACTGATGCAGGGTGCTGTTTGCCGTGAATTGCCCCTTAACTTTTACGCTGAACTGACGTTTGCCTTTTTCAAATTCCCAGGCATAAACGCCGCTGGTGGTTGAATGACGGATATTAATGCAGTTATGCCGGATAAGATCGTTAGGGGTTTTCGGGGCGGAATATTGCTGGAAATAAGCGGGCGTCGCCACGACGCATAATCGCCAGTCCCGGCTGATCCTTACCGCCACCATGTCCTTGTCAATAGATTCTCCCAGACGTATACCCGCATCAAAGCGCTCCTGGACGATATTGGTAAAGCCGTAATCGATACCTATTTCAATATTAATATCAGGATATTTTTTTAGAAAATCTGCCAACACCGGCCGAATCAGGTACTGAACGGAATCATCGGCACCGGTCAAGCGAATCGTCCCGCTCGGTGTGTCCCTCATCGCCCCCAACTTTTCCAGCTCATCGTTTATCTGCTCGAATAAGGGCCCCAGGCTACGCATAAGCATTTCGCCTTCTTCGGTGGGGGCTACGCTGCGGGTGGTTCGGGTCAGCAACCGATACCCCAGTTTTTCCTCCAGCGTTTTGATCGTGTGGCTCAGAGCTGAAGGGGTAACGCCAATCTCCGCCGCCGCTTTGGTAAAGCTCCGCAATCTGGCAATGCACAGAAAGGCTTTAAGATCATCCACTTTGCTTCTCCTCTGGGACTGGATTCAGGTGTTGATTGAACGGGTGCCTGGGTGCGTATCATCTTACCCAAATGCAGGCTGAGGGAAAACCATTGATGAATTTTTCTCACAAAAGCGTAAAGATTTTTGGCATTAATTGTTCTAATCGTTGTTGTTATATTGACTGCGTCGACAGGCCCTTTAAATAAAACTTGAAGTCAGGCGTTTACATAAATGCCCCCCGTTCAGGTTTGATTTTTGATTCCCCGATTTACTGATACCAATACCGAAGAAATTGACTTCACTATTTCAACCGAGAGTAATCCGATGAAGAAAATAGCGTTATCCCTGGCCCTGCTGGTCAGTTCATTCACTTCTATGGCAGCCGATATGTCTAACGGCGCAAATAACTTTTACCGGAGCGATAAGGTAACGACGCAAAAGGTCACCTTTAACAATCAATTCAAAATGAAGATTGTAGGGAACCTTTACATGCCCAAAAATCGGAAGCAGGGTACCCACTATCCCGCGATAGTCATCGGGCATCCAATGGGGGCGGTGAAAGAGCAGAGCTCGAACCTTTATGCGCAGAAACTCGCTGAGCAAGGTTTTGTCACCCTGGCTATCGATCAGTCTTTCTGGGGGGAAAGCGAGGGGCAACCCCGTAACGTCGTCGCGCCAGACCTCTATGCGGAAGCGTTCAGCGCAGCGGTTGACTACCTGAGAACCCAACCTTGGGTTGATAAAGAGCAGATTGGCGTGCTGGGCATTTGCGGAAGCGGCAGCTTCGTCATCAGTGCCGCGAAAATCGACTCGCGCATCAAAGCCGTTGCGACGGTCAGTATGTATGATATGGGCGCGGCAGTGCGCAATGGACTGAAACATTCGCAAACGCTGGAGCAGAGAAAGCAGATGATCGCCGCCGCATCCGAACAGCGTGATGTGGAGTTCGCGGGCGGAAAAACCGAATACGTCAGTGGTACTGTGCATGAATTGACAGCGGACACGCCGGCTATTCAACGTGAGTTCTATGACTTCTACCGCACGCCGCGCGGTGAATTCACCCCTAAAGGTTCGTCACCGGCGCTGACGACCCACCCGACGCTGACCAGTATCGTCAAGTTCCTGAACTTCTATCCGTTCAACGACATTGAGACGATCTCTCCTCGTCCGATGCTGTTCATCACGGGCTCAGAAGCCCACTCGCGTGAGTTCAGCGAAGAGGCCTATAAACTGGCCGGTCAACCGAAAGAACTGGTCATAGTGCCGGGTGCCGGCCATGTGGATCTGTACGACCGTACCGACCTGATCCCGTTCGCCAAGCTGGCTTCCTTCTTCCACAGCAATCTGAAGTAAGCGTTTCGTCTCCGCAACCCAGGCCGCGTTAGTCCGCGCGGCCTGTAACCTGAGCTTAACCGCGTGGAGAAAACGTCGACTATAAAAGGACAGGCCATGGAAAAGACTTCTATGCGGGTTAGCCAATATGCGGCACTGCTCTTTATGCTGTCGACAGTCGGCACATTACAAGCGGCCCAGGACAGTTCCAATGCTACCAGGCAGGTAAAAATGCATGATATTCGGCTAGCCATAGGTTCCACCTCTCTGACGGCAACGCTTGAGGATAATCCGACGGCGCGGAGCTTCGTCAAGCTGCTGCCACTCACCTTAACGCTGAAAGACTACGGTGAGGCGGAGAAAATCAGCGGTGCACTGCCACATCGTCTTTCGCAAGACGCGGCCCCCAGGTCTGATGCCGGTGCCACCGGGGATATTGCTTATTATGCCCCGTGGGGGAACATTGCTTTTTACCGAGGCCCAGGACCTGAAGCCGCAGGGGTTATCAAAATTGGCAAAATCACTTCAGGCCTTGAAGCCCTTAACCGACCGGGGATCGTGCGCGTCACAATCTCTCTCGGGAATTGAATCTGATGTGTATTTGACTGAGTTCATTCATCTTCATCGCCCATAATATGCCCTGAGGTTTAGCGGGGATATTTTTCATTTCGGAGTAACCCATGACCACCTCAACCCGATCCTCACCAGGAGGTTCTCTGGCGAGTGCCGTCG
Source organism: Serratia sp. 22264 (assembly GCF_052045345.1). Lineage (NCBI taxonomy): Bacteria > Pseudomonadati > Pseudomonadota > Gammaproteobacteria > Enterobacterales > Yersiniaceae > Serratia > Serratia sp. 22264. The sequence continues at coordinate 1,380,183 of NZ_JBQEOY010000001.1, read as the reverse complement.
GCTCCATGGCGCTGTGCGTTGCGCTACTGATCGCCTCAGAGTTTATGCCTGTCAGCTTGCTGACGCCTATCGCCGGCGATCTGCATGCTACGCAGGGCATGGCCGGGCAGGCAATTTCCATCTCAGGTTTGTTCGCCGTGTTGGCCAGCTTGTTTATCGGGCCGATAGCAGGCCGCTTTGATCGCCGCTATGTACTGATGAGCATGACGGTGCTTATGCTGTTGTCACTGATTCTGATCGCTCTGGCACCCAGCTTTTCCTTGCTAATGGTCGCCCGCGCACTGCTGGGTTTGGCCGTGGGCGGTTTCTGGTCGCTGGCTACCGCCACGGTGATCCGCCTGGTTCCTGCGCACCGGGTCCCCAACGCGCTCGGCGCCATTTACATGGGTAATGCGGTCGCCACCGCGTTTGCAGCGCCGATTGGCGCTTATATGGGGGGGCACTTCGGATGGCGCTGGGTGTTTGCTAGCCTGGTTCCTCTGGTTTTGATCAACCTCGTCTGGCAGGCGAAAAGCCTGCCGTCGATGCCGCCACAGGCCAGCATTCCACTCACACGCCTGTTCGGTTTGCTCAAACGCCGCTATGTCGCCATAGGTATGCTCGCGGTCATGCTGACCTTTGCCGGTGCCTTTGCCGCATTTACCTATTTCCGTCCTTTTCTGGAAGGCACGACCGGCGTTGACTCAAACAAACTCTCCTTGCTGTTGTTGGGCCTGGGGGCTGCAGGTTTCGCAGGCACGCATTTCGCCAGCGCCATGCTGCAGCGCAATCACCTGTATCGGCTGCTGGTTTGGTTGCCGGTCGGCCTGGCGGTGGTGACCCTCGGCATGGTCGGCGCGGGCCATGTCTTTACGGGCGTTGCGCTGATGATGGTCGGATGGGGCATGCTGAACGCGGCCATTCCGGTGTGCTGGTCTACCTGGCTTGCCAGAGAGATTAATGACGAACCGGAAAGCGGCGGCGGCCTGATGGTGGCATCCATTCAGTTAGCCATCATGCTGGGCGGGGCTGTCGGCGGGCATTTGCTGGATGCCATCGGCGTGGCCGCGCCGTTGATCGGCGGCGCAGTTTTACTGATGCTGGCGGCGGGAGTGATAGGAAGCGGACGCCGCCTGCAACGGCCAGAGCAGGGGTTTTGATTCGTACTCTTGAATTTTCGGTTCTCTCTGATATGGTTGTATTATACAACTTTATTGGAGAGGCCATTATGATGCCCACCGCCGAGAGCCGTCTTTATTTGCAGCCTATCAGGGATGCGTCACGCCATCTGGTGCGCGAACTGGGTTTTATGGGCAGCACTCTGGCGGGGACAGATTTGCCGCCTTCCGCCGTGCATGCGTTGATCGAAATCGGCGATCGGCAGGTTGATACCGCCGCGCAGTTGTGTACGGTGCTCAATCTGGAAAAATCCAGCGTCAGCCGCATGCTGAACAAGTTAATCAAGGCGGGGGAACTGGTTACGCAACCCAGCGAGCGCGACGCGCGGGAGAAAATGCTGCGGCTGACGGAACAAGGGCGGCAAACCTTGGCGGGGATTAATCGCTTTGCCGAACGGCAGGTGCTGAATGCGCTGGACACTCTGCCGGCGGCGGCCGGCGCCGGCATTGCCGCCGGTCTGCAAACCTATGCTGCCGCATTGCGCGCACACCGGGTCGGTGACGGGGCGTTGCCGGGACCTGAGGCAGAGATTGCCAGTGGTTACCGCCCCGGTTTTGTCGCCAGAACGCTGGAAATGCATATGCAGTATTATTCGCGGACAGTTGGGTTCGGCGCATTTTTTGAATCTACGGTAGGGGCGGCGCTGGCCGATCTCGCCGGGCGCCTGTCTCATCCGCTGAACGAGACCTGGTCTGCGCTCAGCGACGGCCGAATTGTCGGTTCGGTTTCCATCGACGGCGAGTCACTGGGCGATAATCGCGCCCATCTGCGCGCCTTTATCATCGATGACAGCCTGCGCGGCAGTGGCGTGGGCCGGAAATTGCTGAACCGGGCGGTGGCCTTTTGCGACGAATGCGGATTCCGTGAAACGCACCTGTGGACGTTCAAAGGGCTGGATGCGGCCCGGCATCTGTATGAAAGCGTCGGTTTTGTCCTTGCAGAAGAGCAGCAGGGTGAACAGTGGGGCCAACCGATGACCGAACAATTATTTATTCGTCCGCAGGGCTGAGCGCTTCAGCGCGGTGAGTTCCATGCCAGGTTAGCAACATCTTCCAGCGGCCTGGTTCCCAGTCGCCCGTTCCCACCCACCTGCCAAGATGGAGTAGTACTGCAAAAAGTGTTATATGATCCCTTCTGATAGATCAAAAGGGATCATATTATGGCAACAGGATTTGCAGTCAGAGAAGAACTCGGTCGTTATTATACCTTTCAGTCCCGGTTGCCACCGGGTGAATTTTTTGAAATCCGTCCCCGACTTTTACCCCATAATGCCAAACCAATAACTGATGACGAAAGCGGGATGTGCATTGGTTATTCCGTTTCACAGGCTCCCGGTCTGTGGCGAATTTATGATACTGATGGCACTTTTGTCCGCCTGGAAGAAGCTCCGCTAGAATCACCGCTGATTGATCCAACCGATATTGTATTACTGGCAGCCGGTGTTTTTCGTATCTTCGTTGCCGGCAGGGCATTGTTGCAAAGCGGGGCCAGAACAGCTGTCACCGTAAAACTCAGTCAGAGTACAGTCAGTTTCTTACGTGGTCGGTTAAAAGTGGGTCTGTCAGCCCGTAATCTTAAAATGACAGAAACCTCTGCGAAGCATATGTATAACCCCGGGCGCTATGTGCCTTTGCAGCTTCAGGAAAAAGCGATTCGCTATGGGCGCAGAATGCCAGACCCTCGAAAATCCCCAGGCCTTTTTCGTTATGAAACAGAAATGTACCGTCTGGTAGAGGATAAATCTCGAAAAGGATATTACTACTATAAACGCTTTACACTTGAAGTTGTGGTTCGCGAGAAAGACTGGACAGTCACTCATTTTTTATACAAGTGACGGGAAATTATCATGATAGATATCGTAAGTGGTTCAAGGACATTACGTGTTTCGCCATTTGAAAGGCAAAACACCCCAGAAGCACCAGCATATGACTGGATAAGAACATATATTGAATATTCTCTTCCTGAGTTGAAGGCGCAATACCAGGCATCATTCAGTGTTGGGGAACTGATTGATTTTAGGAGAGATGTTGTTTCTATTTATCAGGATTTGGTCAGCGGGCATAAACCACATGATGTGGTCTTCGATAGTACAGAAAATCAGCTAAATCTTCATTTTATTCCTATGCCTGATAATTCTATTGCTGTGGAGTTAACGCTCAGACCTGAAAATCCGGCTGAAAGCGTCATCATAAAAGATTCTTTTGGTATAGATGAGAGCTACTTTCCGGCGTTGTTGTCTGGCCTTGACGAGATGATTAACTGGCAGAACTGATTAGCTTTAGCTCTCCGCTACATTGGTGTGCTTACCGCCACCGATTATGTAGAAGAATCGCCTGCGGGATCTGATCCTCGCAGGCGGCTCTGGAAAGTAGGGGACGAACAATTATTTATTCGTCCGCAGGGCTGAGCGCTTCAGCGCGGTGAGTTTCCCCCCAGGCACACATCATATCTATGACCGGGATCAGCGTGCGGCCACGCTCCGAGAGGCTGTATTCGACCTTGGGCGGGATCTGCGGATATTCCTTTCTGATGACGATGCCGTCTCTTTCCAGCTCTTTTAACGTCGAGCTTAGCGTTTTATAAGAAATGGTGCCGATGCAGCGCTGCAATTCGTTGAAGCGTAATACCGGTTTATATTGCGCCAACCAGTACATAATAATCATTTTGTATTTCCCGCTGATCACCGACAGCGTATAGCCATATCCGGTCTGTTCGAGGTCGATGCCCGTTGGGCTGCAGATATCTTCAACGTTCATTTGATACTTTCCTAAAGGTTAGTATATGTAGTCAGTGTGCGTATTTTACATTAATAAAGCATAGCATATGATGCCCCGGTGAACTCATTGAAAGGGGAAGTCTGAATGAAAACGCTGGTGGTGGTCGCTCATCCTGATATCGAAAATTCGATGATAAATAAAGCCTGGCTGACCGAGCTGAGGAAATATCCCGATCTTTATACCATTCATGAATTATATAAAGCCTATCCAGACTGGCGGTTCGATGTCGAAAAAGAGCAACAACTGATTGAACAACATGAAAAAATCGTTCTGCAGTTTCCGGTATTCTGGTTCAGTTCGCCGCCGCTCCTGAAGAAGTGGCTGGATGATGTACTGACCTATGGCTGGGCCTATGGTTCAAGCAGCGGCTATAAGATGAAAGATCGCAAGGTGGCACTGGCCGTCACGGCGGGGATCAGCGCGAAGGGGTACTCGCAGGAGGGCAGATATAAGTACTCACTGGATGAAATTTTGCGGCCTTTTGAAATCACGGTTAACTATGTGCGGGCAAAATACGGTTCATTCCATGCATTCTACGGCAAGGAAAATACCCCGGACGCCGAAGTTGAACCCTTAAATCATCATGATATTGAACGCAGCGCGTCAGAGTATCGAGCCTTTATCGCCAATCTGAACTAGCCCTGTGCCGCGCGCGCCGTATTAAATGGCGCGCGCGGTAGAGTTATTGATTCTCGCTGCTATGCACGGTGAACCCCGAGCGGCCTGGCGCGATATGCTCTTTCAGGGACAGCTCGGGAATATGGTATTCCCCGGCATTTTGCCGCCGGAACGGAATAGGCGGGGTATCCCACAGGCTGTCCAAACGTTGCCCGAGTACCTCACAGGCCACGGCAAATCGCGCCGGGTCTATCTTGTCGGTTCGGTAGATCACGAACGGCGGCAGTACGTCAAAACCGGGGTAATGCAAAATCCCATGCTGGATCGGGAATAAAATATCATCCATAGGTCCGTTGATGCCCCGCGGGCCGTAATGCGTTTCCCAACCGCCGGCGGTGACCATCAGCATGGCGCGCTTGCCGGCCAGCGTGCCTTCACCATAGCGATCGCCCCAGTGGGTATCGGAGTGTTCCCCCACACCATAGGCGAAACCGTAGGCGTAAACCCGCTCAACCCAGCCTTTGAGGATCGCCGGCATCGAGAACCACCACAGCGGGAATTGCAGGATCACCGCATCAGCCCACAGCAGCTTTTGCTGTTCGAGTTCAATGTCTTTGCTTTGCAACCCATCGGCAAATGCACGTTGGGAATCGCGTACGGGATCGAACCGCTCGCCCGTTTGTGTTGCTGTGCTGTCATCCGCGTCCAGCACGGCTTTCCACTGCATGGCGTAAAGATCGGATACCTGAACGGTATGCCCGGCATCCTCCAACCGCTTGATTGAAAAATCCCTCAGCGAACCGTTCAGCGATTGCGGTTCTGGGTGTGCGTAGACCAGAAGAACATTCATGGTAGACCTCCGTTGCAAGATAAAAGCAGGGTAGGTTTTTGTCAGGTATAGTAGAAATGAATTTCTAATATTCCAGGTATTACCATGACTAATCTCAGACGGCTGGATCTCAATTTGCTGGTGACGCTGGATGCCTTGCTCGCCGAACATAATGTGACGCGAGCGGCGCAACGCCTTAATTTCTCGCAGCCCTCGGTTAGCGTGCATCTCGCCAAGCTGAGAGAGATTTTTGGCGACCCTCTGTTGCTGCCGGGGCCACGAGGCATGCGGCCGACCGCGCGTGCCGAGGCGTTACGCGAGCCTTTGCGGCAGGCGCTTGAGGCGCTGGAGCAAGCCGTGGCGCCCGCGAGCCCTTTTGATCCCGCCAGCGCCGGCAATACCTGGCGAGTGGCCGCCTCAGACTATGGCGAATCGACCATCGTCTTGCCCGCCTTGATTGGCCTGCGTTCTGTGGCTCCGGGCACCCGGTTGGCGGTGTTCGAAGCCGTGCCCGCTCGCCTCGCCCGGCAGGCGGAGCAAGGGGAAATTGATCTTGCTTTTCATACTCATGAAGGGGCGCCAGAGAATCTGCGGCGGCGCACCCTGTTTAGCGAACGTTACGTCCTGGCAGGCCGCACCGGTCATCCTCAACTGGCGGTAACCCCTACGCTGGAACAGTTCTGCCGGCTGGAGCACGTGGTGGTATCACCGGACGGTGGGGGATTTTTCGGCAATACGGACAGCGTATTGTCGGAGGCTGGCCTGCAGCGCCGGGTGGTGCTCTCGGTTCCTCATTTCTTGTTCATCATGTCTGTTCTGGCCAGCTCCGATCTGGTGGCCATGCTGCCTTGGCGGCTGGTGCGCAATAACCGGGCGCTGCAGGTGGTTGAAGCGCCCATTGAAGTCCCCGGATTCGAGATGGCGATGCTGTGGCATGAACGGTCGCACCGCGATCCGGCGCATCAATGGCTGCGTGAGCATATCGTCGCGGCAGTGAGCTAGCGGATGCCAGCCGGCTTCTGGGTAAATCTAACTTTGAATATCAATAGCGCGTTGATATCAAAAAATAGCAGTGGCTACATAAAGCAAACAGATATGCCGCCACTGCTCTTTATCAAGCATGATGTTTATTTGCTGATAGTGTGTTGCAGGGCAAGAATGGACGAGGTTACGCCCGCGTCCACCGACATGGTTAAATCTTCCATTTCAAGCGATACCCAGTCGTTGTAACCCATCATGCGCACGACGGAGAAGAACTCTTTCCACCATTGCAGGTCCTGCCCACAACCGACGGCTACGTAGTTCCAGGCCCGGTTGGCAACATCTTCCACCGGCTTGGTTTCCAGTAGCCCGTTAACATCAACCAGTCCACGTTCCAACCTGACATCCTTACCATGTACGTGATGGATGGCAGGGCCGAGGGCACGCGCCGCCGCTATGGGATCCGCCCCCATCCAGATCAGGTGACTGGGGTCGAGGTTCAGACCCACCATCGGGCCGACGGCATCACGTAGCCGGAACAGCGTTTCTGGGTTCCAAACCAGCATTGAGCTGAAGTTCTCCAAAGCAAATCGTTCGACACCGCTTTCCTTGGCCCGGCGTACAAGCCCTTGCCAATAGGGGATAGCCACCTCATTCCATTGGTAATCCAGGCAGTTTTTCAGCGTAGGTGGCCAACTGACGGTATAAGTGATCCAATTCGGGATCGTATCATGAGGACTCGCCGGCGGCAGACCGCTCATCATAACGATCTTTTTTACGCCCAGCAGGCCGGCAAGTTCCAGCGCTTTATCGGTGTCGCTTTTATGACGCTGCCCCAGTTCGCCAGGGTCTAGGGGATTGCCGGAAACATTAAGTGCAGCAATCTCCATGCCGCGACTGGCCAATGCCTGGAGCAGATACTGGCGTTTGGCAGGGTTGGTCAACAGTTCGTCGGTCTGCATATGCGGGGCGGAAGACCATCCCCCGGTGGTCATCTCGACACCGTGCACACCCAACTCCAGCAACCTGTCCAGCATTTGCTCAAAAGGCAGATGGCCAAGGCTGTCGGTACAGAATGAAAGTCTCATGGTTATTTCCTTATTCGTAGTTAACCCAGGTGGCGCCGTTATCGGCAGAACGAACACAGTTTTCAATCCAACGCACGCCTTCCAGCCCGGCGTTGATGTCCGGATAGATCAGCGAATCCAGCGTTTGCCGGTCGCCACGCTGACTGGCACTGATGGCAATAGCGAATTTGAGGTAGATGTTGGCCCAGGATTCTGCCAGACCCTCGGTATGAAGAGCGCCGAGTCTTTCATCAGCCAGCGCGCTTTCATCCAGATACGGCATGCCATGATGCAGCGTTTGGTTGGGTTGCCCCTGGACCTCGTATTTCAATTCGCCGGGGTTGTAATCGCTCCATTCCAGGCTGGCCAGCGACCCCACGATGCGAATGCTTTGGCTGTCCATTGAGCCCGCATTGATAGACGATGCCCACATGCGGCCGACGGCTCCGTTTTCATAATGCATAAGCACCATGGCATTATCTTCAAGAGGGGCGCGGGAGGGGATGAAACTCTGCCGATCACATAACAGGGACTTGATTTTCATCTCGGGCAAAACCAGCTGCGAAATGTAAAAGGTATGGGTGGAAATATCGCCCAGCACAAAGGATGGGCCGGCAATTTTGGGGTCAATACGCCATTTCTGCGCGTCGCTGAATTTGTCCGCACTTTCGTTCGCGCTGAAACCATGGGTGTACTGCAGCTCAACCATGCGCACGTCGCCAATGTCGCCTTTGGCGATCATTGCCCGCATCTGCATCAGCAAAGGGTGGCCGGAGAACCCGTAGGTAACCCCGACGATGAGCCCTTTTTCTTCCGCCAACGCTTTGATTTCTTTTGCCTCCGCAGTGGTGAAGAACAAGGGTTTTTCACAGATAACGTGGATGCCGGCATTCAGTGCCGCCCGGGTAATTTCATAATGGGTTCCATTGGGCGTTGCGATGGTCACTACCTCAATACCATCGATTCTTTTGGCTTCTTCTGTCAGCAGTTGCTGGTAGTTGTCATAACAGCGTTCGGATGGCACACCCAGATTGACGCCAAAATCACGCCCGCGTGCCGCGTCAATGTCAAAGGCGCAGGCAACAAGTTGATAGGCGGTGTTATCGCGTAGAGCGCCTGAACGATGCTTGTAACCGACCTGGCTGAGGCGACCACCGCCGATCATGGCCCAACGCAGGGGGCGGGTAATACTTTTTTCACCGTTTAACATATTGATTCCTTTAATTATCATTATTGCACCCGGGTGCAGTGCAGGTTAAAAAAACGGACGTTTGATGCTTTTGGTGCGGGAGTTATTTCTGACTAATCTGTGCGAATTTTTGGAAATTTTCTTTGGTGACGATCTCGTAAGGCACCCAGTTATACGCCTCTGTTTTTTCGTGATCTAACATAGCCTTTGTCACTTTTACCGCACCTGTCGCCTGGGCTTTGGCATCCTGGAAAATGGTGACGGCCATTTCACCATTCTTGATGAATTGCAGGCCGTCGGGCGTACCATCAATACCGGCAACCAGAACACCGGTCTTTTTGGCCTGCTTTAGCGCCATGATTGCGCCAATGGCCATTTCATCGTTATTGGCGGCAATAGCGTCAATAGGCAGGCCGTTTAATAACCAACCGGACACCACATCAACAGCCTCGTTGCGCTGCCATTTTGCCGTTTGCTTTTCCACCACTTTCATTTCCTTGTATTTGGCGATAACAGCTTCCGCAGCCCGGGTTCTCTCGCGTGTTTCTTCGTTGGATAGGGCGCCCATGAGTATTGCCACATTGCCTCGGTAGTTCATTTTTTTCGCCAGCGTTTCCATCTGGAGGGTGCCGCTTAATGCCGCATCCGAACCCACGTAAGCCGTTGCGCCTTCCAGCTTCACTTCCGGTTTACGGTTTACAAATATCAAGGGAATATTGGCGCGTCTGGCGGCGACGATCATCGACTTAACGCCTTGCGTATCTACAGGGTTGAGAATGATGGCGTCGACTCCTTGATTGATTAGGTCGTCGACTTGCTGTACCTGTAAAGCCACATCACCTTTGGCATCAGAAAATTGTCCTTTCAGTTTCTGCGCTTCCAGCTCCTGGGCCATTTGAGTCCGTAATATCGAAATAAAATTTAAATCGAAATTAGCCAGAGCTACGCCGACCTGGTTGGTTTTTGCTTGAGCGGTACACGCCAACATCGAGCTCAATAACATCAACAGCAGTCTTGTTTTTTTCATCGTAGTATCCTGTAAGGGAAGGTTGTTGTTATGGCAAAGCACAGTGAATGGCGCAGTCGCGTTCTGTTTTTTCACCACCTCTGCACCCGGGTGCAATCAGGGGTAAAAAAAAGCTGCGAATATCTTAGAACCATCCTGAACGGCGAGTTAAATTTCATACAGAGTCAACATTTGGTCAATAGAGCAAAAGCGGAAAGGGCGCGGTTTGTCACAAAACCGTTACTTTTTGCACCCGATTGCAAATAGCAATTGCAATCGGGTGCAAAAATAAAAACAATCGAGAAAGCCATGCTCAAATGCAGGATGCACCTTTCAACCTTCGGACACAGGTATATGACAAAAACAATGATAAAACGCCATAAAGCCACCGCCAGCGACGTTGCCCAAAAGGCGGGGGTATCGAAATGGACGGTATCGCGCGCTTTCATCCCCGGCGCTTCCATTTCGGAGCAGGCGCGTGAAAGCGTATTGGCTGCGGCCACAGAACTGGGCTATCGGCCCAATCTCCTGGCGCGCAGTTTGTCTCAAAAAAAGACCCACATTATTGGGGTGGCAATTGATGAGTTGAAAAACCCACATTCGATGATGATGCTCGATGTGGTGACGAAACAACTGCAAGCCCGGGGGTATATGGCACTTTTGCTTAACATTACCGCCGGGGAGAACTACCGGGCGGCAATGTCCATGGCCGACCAGTTGCAGGTAGATGGCATCTTGTTTCTGGGCACATCGCTGACGGAAGAATGGTCTGCGATCGCGAAAGACTTACATCAGATCCCCCTGGTGCAAGTGTGCCGCAACACCGAAGGGAAACACATTGATATTGTTAACATTGACGGTTATCAGGCTGGTAGAGAGATCGCCAACCTGTTGATCGCTCAAGGGCATCAGCGATTTGGCTATATGAAAGGACCTGACACCCTCAGCAGCCATTTGCTGCGAATGGAAGGATACCGAGACACGCTGGTGGCTGCGGGTCTGCACCTGGATCAGGTATTAACCGCCGGACATTATGATCGGCAGTGCAGTTTTCAGCTGATGATCGATTACATGCATTCAACCCCAATTAACGAACAGGTCGATGCACTATTTTGCGAAAACGATGTCCTCGCGTTGGGCGCTCTCGAAGCCTTAAGGCAAGATCCGTTAACCGCAATCGCCGTAGTGGGTTTTGACGATATCGACGAGGCCTGTGCGCCAGGCTGGGCGTTGACCAGTTACAGCCAGCGGCTTGATCGTCTTATCGCGGAAGCGCTGAATCGCCTTATCGATGAACGCGCCACGCCAGAAGGCGAGTGGCGTCAGGGAGAATTGCGCATAAGGGCGTCACACCTGAAAAAAGTGCTTACGCCAAGCTAAGGGTGGCCATTCAACACAGCGAACTGAGGCGCAGATTCATAATCAGCACTTTCCGGCTTAAGGTCCGGGCACCGTCGCGGTATTCTGGCGATAGCCTTTCTTGCCGCCGGAACATTTTCTATGAAACGTCATCTTCTGATACTGGTTGAACTTGCGCACGAACATCATGCCTGCCTCGAACAGGCTGGTTTTACCGTCCATATCGCCAGTTCTGTAGCGGCATGGACGGCGCAAAAGCCAAGGGTCGATGTACAGGCGGTACTGACCAACGGTTCCATTGGGCTCAGCGCAAACGAGATATCCGCGCTGCCGGCGCTTGAAATCATCTGCGCACTCGGTGCGGGCTACGAAAATATCGACCTTATGGCCGCACAGGCGCGGGGTATTGTCGTGACGCATGGCCCTGGCACCAATGATGCCTCGGTTGCCGACCACGCGTTAACGTTGCTGATGGCGATTGCCCGCGGGATCCCGCAGGCCGATGCAGCCGTTCGCCGGGGGGAATGGAAGCAAGCACGGCAACCGCGCCCGATGGTTTTCGGCAAAAAACTGGGGATCCTCGGCCTCGGTAATATCGGCATGCAGATTGCCCAGCGCGGGGCCAGGGGCTTTGAGATGCCCGTGGCTTACCACAACCGCCAGCCGCGTAACGGCACGCCTTATCACTATTGTGCAAGCCCGGTTGCCCTGGCCGAATGGGCCGATTTTATGGTGATCGCAACCCCTGGCGGCAGGCAAACCAGCCGCATTGTTAACGCGGAGGTGCTTGACGCTCTGGGCCCAAACGGCTTTTTGATCAACATTGCGCGCGGTAGCGTGGTGGATACCCCGGTGCTTATCAACGCCCTGCAACGTCAACGCATCGCCGGTGCGGCTCTTGATGTGGTAGAGGGCGAACCAGCCGTACCGCCGGAACTTGCGCGGTTGACCAATGTTATTTTAACGCCGCATATCGCCGGGCGCTCTCCCGAGGCCATCGCCGCAACGGTTCAGCTGGTTATTGATAATCTGTCGGCACATTTCCTGGCAGAACCGTTGCTTACGCAGGTGACTCTGGGTGACAATGTCACTTAATGGGAACCATACGTGTTAATTTTCAGCATCTAAACGACGTATTTTGGTGAAATCTGCAGGCCAAAAATGGCTGAAAGAGCAAAAGGTGACGTGTTGAATACTAATTATTGACGCATTCTGTAAGCCCAAGTATGCCAACTTTTATCAGATTTCACGTAGCGCGATCAAAAAGAAGAGGGCAAATGACACATTCTGCGGCCGCGAAGATCATCACTCTATACGAACAGCATGCCGAAGCCTGGAAAAGGTTGCGGACAACCGATCTGTTTGAACGCCCCTGGTTGGACAGATTTCTGAATTTGGTACCGACAAATACAAGGCTTCTGGATATCGGTTGCGGTAATGGAACGCCGATCGCCGAATATTTCATTCGACAAGGTTTTGGCGTACTGGGGATTGATAGCTCAGGATCAATGATCGACTCATGCTTGAAGACATTTCCGCATCAGCAGTGGCGAGTGGCAGATATGCGAGAATTGGCACTGGATGAAACCTTTGGCGGGCTGATTGCCTGGGACAGTTTTTTTCATCTTACTCGTAATGACCAACGTCAGATGTTCAACGTTTTCCGCAAGCATGCAGGCAGCAAAGCAGCATTGATGTTTACCAGTGGCACAAGCGATGGCGAAGCGATTGGCACATTTGAAGGCGAGCCATTGTATCATTCGAGCCTGGCGCCAGCAGAGTATCGGCAGTTGCTGCATGAAAATGGCTTTCGCGTTGTGAAGATGGTTTTCGAAGATCCTGAATGCGGAGGAAGAACAGTATGGCTAGCGCAAAGCACGATCTGAGGCGAGATGCGGATAAGGTCATGACAAAGGCCAAAACCTCAGAATCTACGTATCCTTATCTTGGTGCGCATAATGTATATTATGTTAAATTAGACGCATTGATTAATAACTCATGAGTACCTCTACCACTGCTACAAATCAGACAGTTACCTTTTATGATGATGTTCGCGTTTTTGTTGTTATGTTCATAGTAGATTTTGGTTCATGTTTGTTATGTTGTCAGGACTGATCATTCATGTTCTCACTTACCCAGCTCGATGTGCCTGGTCACCGACGCCAGTGGATGTTAATGGATATGGTAAACCTGCTTGCCTCTTCTCTATCCATTGCGTTACTGCGTTGATCATCTCGGCTTTCGTTCGTTATCAATCCAGTCAGCATCACTCCAGGCTATCAAGTTCTTCTGTTAGGCCGCGTTAGCAAATAACGCGTTCACGTTCCTCCGGAACGACCATTCATCTTCGCCAGAATACGCAATGCCACCGATTTTGGATTAAAGCCCTCAGTTTTTTTGATCGCGCTACGTGAAATCTGAAAGCATTTGGCACCTCGTTACCTACAGATTTGCTCAAAACGCACTAAAAAACGGCCTGTTTTGCGCGTGGAATGTTCACGGCGGCCGTTTTCGCGTAAACGTTGCCGCCATGTCGTCAAAGCGGCTTTAGCTCATCGAGTTCAAAGTAACCGTTGTAACCTTTCAGATATATCGCCGCGCGATGTTGGAACAGCAACAAAGCCTCGGTTCGGGTTTCCGCTTCCGCGTTCAAAATAGTGGAATGAACCTTTTGCCCGATCGGGAACCGGCTATTCCATTGAGCAATTTTCTCGGCTGGCGCCAGCGTAGCGCTGTGTTTAACCCTGTCAATCGCATCGGCCACTTCCTTGATGGCGTCATTTCCGTGACGTTGTAACCTTATTGCCTGCAACTCGTCTTCTGTCGTTTCTGCTTTGATTTTTTCGACCAGGCCACTGACCACTTCGCTGTGGCCCAGTTCGGTAAATTCAGGTGTGCCCAGGCTCATCAGATATTGAATGCTTGCGGTCCAGCGCACCGGGCTGGCGATTTGTTGCGCCAGGCAGGTTAACAGCGTGTCATCGTCATAGGGGCGTGCCGTTGTATTGGCAATGACAGGGATCTTCAATGCTGAGAACTGAAAGTTTTGCAGGTAACTTTCGAATTTATCCATTGAGTCCCGCATCAACCTGGAGTGAAAAGCACCGCTGGTATTCAGAGGAACACACCGCATTCCGCTCTGCTCGAACTCCGTTAACGCTTTTGTGACATCGTCACGTTGACCAGAAATTACGATCTGCGAGGGCGTATTAAAGTTTGCTAAATCAATGGTATCCAGTTTTTTTTCCGTCAAGAATGCCCGCAGTTTCGCTTCACTTACCCCCAGCACCGCAGCCATGCCGCCGCCCGCCGCCTGCGCCATTAATTCGCCGCGTTTCTTCACCAGCTTCAGGCCGGTGGTGAAATCAAAGCCTTCTGCAGCCAGCAACGCATTGAACTCCCCCAGGCTATGCCCTAAAACAAAATCAGGTTGGATACCGGTCTCTTGCCGTTTCTTGTAATAAGACAATGCATTGACTACATAAATGGCAGGTTGAGTGTATTGGGTCTTATTAAGCTCGCCATCAGGGTCATCAAGACAGAGGCGCTCGATAGAATAGCCTAATATATCGTCGGCAATACGGGTTAAATCAGGGAACTGTCTGAACAGTTCTCGCCCCATCCCTGGCTGCTGGGAGCCCTGTCCCGGGAACATATAAACTCGAATTGGCATAGTCGTACACTCCTTCTCATTGAATCTATTAGCCACCACCCCTGTTACGCCTTCACCTGCGATAATAGGGTTTCAAGCGACGTCATCCCGTCACTGAACGGGTTTAAGACATAACCGTGTCGACAGGTAAAATCCTGCGAATATTTTAAAAAGTTGGACAAGCTGCCAGTGGCGGAGGCATCAATAAAAAAGTGGTCGCTCAAGGTGGAAAATACTGAGTTGACCAGGGTGGAAAAATCGACCTTGTCTCGGATGACTTGCCATAAATAACCTTGGGCATCAGCTTGTTGCATCGCGCCGACGGAACGCCCCAGTACCGAGGAATAAACGGGCATCGTTGGCGCGAAGCATGGCGTTTTATCCAGTAATTTCTGGTATGAGGGTTTGATCGCATCGATCGAGGCTGAATGGAATGCGTACCTGACCGGCAGCGACAAGGACAAAATATTTTGTTCCGTCAGCTTCTGTATCGCACTGGCGACAGCGCTCTGTTCACCTGAGATAAAGAAGTTATTGCCGAAATTAACACCGGCCAGCGTGCAGCGAGAAAAGACATCTGTGGCGCGATGAAAAATGTCCGGCGAAGCCAACACGACGGCCAATCCTCCTGCCGGCGCATGTTGCTCCAGTAAATGCGCCTGTTCAACGACCAGCCGAAGCGCGTCGTCCAGCCGGAGCATCCCGGCGACCACGGCGGCGATGTATTCCCCCAAACTGTGGCCGACCACGGCGGCAGGTTGGATGCCCCTGGCTATCAACATCTGAGCCAGGCTGTACCCAAAACAAAACAGCGCCGGGTGGGTATAGCGGATATCGTCAAACTCAGCTGAGACATCACGTTCGCTGTAGAGTTGCTCCAGCAGGTTCACACCGCTGAGCATATAAACCTTGTGGCAAAGGCGATCCATCGTCTGGCGAAAATGGCCGTCGGAATGATAAAAAGCCCTTCCCATCTGATAGTACTGGCTCCCTTGGCCCGCGAACATAAAAACGAACTTGTGCGGCGTAGCCGGCGGCGAACAGTTGGGGTGCGCCTGCCGTATTGTTGCCTCTTGAGGTTGGGCTATCGGCATTGGCGCTTCGGTAATGCGCTGGTGCAGTTTCGTTAACACATCGCCGGGGCCCACTTCGACAAAGTCATCACAGCCTTGCGCCAGCAACCAGGATATAGACTCATACCAGCGAACCGGGCTGGATATTTGCCGGGTCAGCAGCGTCTGATAATCCGTCCTGGGATAAGCCCGGGCCGTAACATTTGACAGAACGGGAATCGATAAGGGCTGGAAAGTAAACTGCGTCAGATAATCGGCGAATTCCCTTTCGATATCCGACATAAGCAGTGAATGGAACGCCGCACTGACATTTAATTGAACAAAGCGTGCGCCGGCCTCGAGAAAACGAGGCTCTAACGCCAGCACTTCATCATAAGCGCCGGATATGATGCATTGCTGAAGGGAGTTGATATTGGCGATGTCAACATGCTGAAAACCGCTTTCGGCCAGGATGCGTTCAATATCAGCGACATTGATTTCCAGCACGGCGGCCATGGCCCCCTTGGGGGCAAGGCTCATCAGCTGCCCGCGCTTTTGCACCAGCTTAAGTCCGGTAATAAAGTCAAAAGCGCCGGCGGCAAACAGCGCGCTATATTCTCCCAGGCTGTGCCCGGCCAGGATATCCGGCGGCGCCGCGCCGCGCGCTTTGCGCTCCAGGTAGCTGAGCGCATTCACGGTATAGAGCGCCGGTTGAGTGTACTGTGTCTGGTTTAAAACGCGCAGCGAATCTTTGATGCAAAGTTCGGCAATGTCATACCCGAGAACCTGATTGGCTTGCGCCACCAGCTCAGGGAATTGTTCGAAGAGGTCATAACCCATCGTGCGATATTGCGATCCCTGACCAGGAAAGGTATAGACTGTTTTCATAAATTCCGCGCCATCCGATTAAGAATATGAGTAAGAGGGTGAAACATCGCTTTTGAGCAAACTGATCTTTGTCGACAGCATCGAGGCGGCTTCCTGCATCAATATTTCCCCGATTTCATCCACGTGGCGGTTACGCCAGTCTTCATAAGCGGAGCCTTTTACCCATTGATTGAAGGCGCCCAACGCCGGCCCGCAATGTACCTGGTAGTCAACTTTGTTTTCCGGATCGCCGGCTAGCGCCAACCGCGAGCTGTAAGCAAAATACCAACGGAAGACCGCCACCATTTTACGCCGCGGCTGCCCTTCTATCTTTTCCAGCATTTCTGGGCGGTGAGCTTGATAATATTGCTTCACGTCTTCCCAGACGGCGGATAGCGGCCG
Source organism: Serratia sp. 22264 (assembly GCF_052045345.1). Lineage (NCBI taxonomy): Bacteria > Pseudomonadati > Pseudomonadota > Gammaproteobacteria > Enterobacterales > Yersiniaceae > Serratia > Serratia sp. 22264. The sequence goes on along the minus strand of NZ_JBQEOY010000001.1, from coordinate 1,363,226 downwards.
TTTAAAGTACTTACCTTCAAGCTGGTTTTTTATCGCCTGCGGCAGCTCATCCAATGAATTATATTGCTGATAAAGCTGGTAAAGCTTATTGGCGCGAGCGGGGAAAAACACACCACGCCTAAGCACTTGCACTTTGGCACCCTGCTCAAACATATCGCCGGCAGGTGCATAGTCGGTATCCTGAATATTGATGTGTTGCAGCAGGTCTTTCACTTCGTCACTGGTCGCCGCCTCTACTGAACACTGATTCACCGAACCGGTGATGATAAAATCAGCCCCCAGCATAAAGGCCGCCATCACGGCTTCCGGCGTGCCTATGCCACCGGCGGCCCCGACCCTGAGCGGTTTCTGATAGTCTTGCCGGGCCGAAATATCCCGGCAAAGCCGGGCAATTGCCGGAAAAAGAACATACGCATTGCCTTGATCGGTATGGCCGGCAGAATCTGACTCGACGCAAATATCCTGGGCCATGGGAACCCGTTGCGCCAGCTCCACCTCTTGCGGCGTCAGCAACCCTTGCGCATAGAGCTCGGCAACTAAATCAGGCGGCGCCGGATTGGCAAAAACCTCGGCGACTTCAGGGCGTGAAACTTTTGCCATCAGCGTATGCGGAATGACCAGCTGTTGGTCTTTCCCCAAGTGAATACCGCGCAGCCGGTAAAGAACCAAGGCAGGCGTAATCGCAATATAAGCAGCGGCTTCAATAAAACGAATATCATGGGCCAGGAACAATTCAATCCGACGCATTTCCTTTTCCGGAAACTCATAGTCAGCGAGCATATTCATGCCGAATGACTCTCCGTTCAGATCAGATTGAATGCCTAAAATGGCCTCTTGCAAAAGCGGCAGGCTCAGCCCACCCGAACCGAAGAAACTCATCATCTTGGCCCGGGCCATCGCCACGACCAGCTTGCGGGATGCAATCCCTTGATACATTGAGCCACTGGAGTAGGCGTATTTAACGCCATAGTCCTGGCGGAACGCCGCACTTCCCAACCGCTCAGCCTGAGCCAGCTGCCGTCCTTCGCCGGCATCAGAATGAGGCGGGTATTGGCGGCGTTCCGCCAGAGTTTTCACATAGGTCATTATTGCCTCTCATTCACTTACTCAGGCAGTCAGGAAAGCCTTAATGCGGGTAGGCATCCCCTTTCATGGCAAAGGATGGATAGTCTGGAAAATCTCTTGTCGCCGGATATTTGGCAAACGTCATGACTTCCCGGCCATTTGTCAAAACCGTTTTGTCGCCATTCAATTTAAACTCGTAACTCACGTAGCTCTGGCCTTCCCCCCAGCGCTCATTGTGCGTGCGGGTATTAAACGTTGTACGCAGGCCATCCGGGGAGATCACCGCCATTTCGTTCGACTCATAACTAATCACGATTTCTTTTAGCTGATGCGGGGGGCTGGTCGCCAGAATATTGTAGTTCCCGTAATACATCTGATTTTTTGGCGTGGCTGTTTCGCCGCTATGGCGCCCGCCCAGCGGAATACCCCCCTTATCGAGAACCGTAATGTAGAAGCCGCCGTCACGCACAATCCACCCTGCGGCAGGTAAATTCATTCCGGCGACTGAGTACAAGCGATACTCGCCATCTGGATTGCCGGTATAAGGTTTCAATTCAATGCGTTTTTGTGCGACCAGCGTTTTTACATCAATGCCGAATTCCTGGTTAAAATAAGCGATGGCGTCTTCTCTTTTTTGCGCCACCTGCTGCTCATTAAATCCCATAATATGCGTGTAGAAATAGTCACTGGTGCATAAGGTGCCCAGGCACCCGGTCACCCCGGGGAAAGGTTCACTCTTGGTGATATTAATGACGCCGGAGCCCATAAAGGTCAGCACCTGGCTAAATCCCATTGGTTTCGACAAAGGGGTATCTGCATACGTATTGAATGCCATCAATGGCAGAGAAAAAGCCGCGACGGCGGCGAACTTTCTTTTAAATAGGTGCAATGACATCGATATCCTCATCAGTTGTTTTATAGCTAACCGGGTTAGCCTTCCATTTCCTTGCGCCCTTCGTTGGCGCTAAACATCCAAAGCCACTACCTCCTCCGGCGATAAACGATCGATCAGCATTTCGGGAACGGGAATGTCCTCCACTTTCAATTCCGGTTGTTCCATCATCAGCGTCAACAAAAAGCCTACGTGCTCAGCAAGCACCCGTATCAGATCCGGCGAGAAATACCTGCGGTCATAGACGAATGGCAGGCTCAGCACGCCGTTTGTCTTCAACAATCCCATTAACAAGGGGGCTGCTGGCTCCCTTTCTTCCAGCGACATCGGCAGCAATTTTCGGGCGAAAGCCGTGACTTCAACGAAGCTGTCCCGATCATTACTGTCGACCGCCAGGCTGCCCAACAGGGTGTGTTCGTGGGCGGCGCTCTCTGAAGGGGCGAGTTGCTGATGCAAGGCGACAAAATCAAAGTGCTTATATTTTTGCACCTGCAGGATGGCGTCTTCATAGATACGCCACACTTGTTGCAGGTTGAAATGAGGTTGAAGCGTTAACACCAGGGGAACCGACGATGAGAAGTCACCGTATACCGGCTCAAATTCATATCGGTCTCTGAGGTTGTACGCCATCTGGATCGGTATGTTCACGCCGGTGATGCGATACGCCAGCACCGCCAAGGCACAGGTCGCGAGCTGTGTGAGCGTGGTCTTATGGCGGCGATTTGATGCCTGCAATCGGCCAAGCATCTCATCCGAGACTGGCAGATGATAAACCCCCGCCTTTTCAACGTTCCCGGCTTTGTTTGGCTGGTCTTGGCGTGCGATGTATTTATCGCGCAGCGCAAAGGACGCGCGTTTGTCGCGTAACTGGCTCAACCAATATGCAGTCGCGCTATCCCGATGTTCGCCAAACTGGCTCAAGGCGAAATGCGCATATTCAGCCGTGGATTTATCGCAAACAAACTCGGTGTTGCCGAGCAGCGCGGTATAGCGGAGATAGAGCTCTTGCAGCAGCATGAACAAGGTAAAACCATCGGCATGGAAGTGATGCGTCGCCAAGTAAATCGCGCCCAGATCTGCGCCGTTATGGACAAGATACACATCAAACATCGGCATTCGATCCGCGTGGAACAGCGCTATGTTCACCGACTGCTGGAATCGCGCGAATATCTGTTCAAACGTTGCCCGATCGTTGATATGAGGCCAACAGATTTCCCGGCATTCCAGCGTTAACGCCTCATGCACGACCTGCGCCCACTGTTGCCCGACGAGTTCGGCGCCGGTTCTCAAAATCGCGTGGCGGCGCGCCATGTCGTTCAACGCCTGATTCAACAGCGCCAGATCGATGGGCATATCCAGCCAAAAGCCCTGGCCGATATTAAATGTTGCGCGCTTTTTCACCTCGGTTTCATGCAGAACGAATGCCTGGATGTGGCTGGTAGGGTAGTAACGCACTCCCTCTTCCAGATACATCCCCAAAATATCCGTCTGATTCGCGTGTTCCAGCGCCTGTCGGGCGCATGGGGCATTGCGGTTAAACTCGACATGCAGATTGGCTGAGTCTTTCCAGACGCCAACGCCCTGCTGCAATAGCCGGCCCAACTCGGCGCGCGCCAAGGTCAACTCATCGGCAGTCAAGGCAGACGCCCGTCGTATCGCCAGCGAGATCGATTGAATATAGGCTGGGTGCGATGCGCTCCCGGCATCTTGCGGCGCCGCCACCGGCGCGGAGAGCGGATGAGCGGCAATCTCCCCGGCAATCGCCCGAAGCGTGCCGCGGGTCAGCAGCTCGGCATCGAACGCCGTGACAAACGCTGAGTTGATCCGGTTAAGCAAACGCAGCCCCAACAATGAATCGATGCCGTAGTGCGTTATCGGCTCATCTGGATCAATTTCTGTACGGGCGAGGCCAGCCAGTTCCGCCAGGATACCGAGCAGCTTTTGCACGATCGGCTGGGCGGCCGCCGGCGCTGGCGTCTGCTCGGGCGCAAGATCTGCCGATGATTTGCCGACAGGCGCAGGTTCGGCGTTGCCGGCCCAGCATAAACGCGCGTCAAACGGATAGGTTGGCAACGACAACGGGAATTTCTCCGCCGAAGAGAACGCCTGAGCGATATCGGCCCCAGCGTGGAAATCCTGGGTCATGAAGTCTACGCCATCGACATAAAGCCGGGCTAACCTCAACCAATTCCCGTTATCGCTCGGATCCTGGATGGCTTGCCGAACGCACGCGACGGCGGATGAGGCCGCATGCTCAGCCAATCGTTGGCCACCTGGAGCCGCTTTGCCCCGGTAACCTGGGTCCGCCGGGGTTAAAACCGCACCCGCTATCACCTGAGCCAGAAAATGGCGTAATTCTTCGACGCCAGAAACCGCGCAGGCGCAGCGGTAGGCGAAATGCGTTCGCCGCAACAACAAGTTGGCCGCCAGCTGTTGCAGATCCAATTCTGGCCTGGCCTGCACAAACTTTTGCAACTCACGACAACGTTGCTGCAGAGCCCTTTCATTCTTTCCCGACAGTGCGATGTACACAGGCCTGGCGCTTTCCAATCGCGAGGCGGCCGGCGAAAGACGACCATCCGCCCCCTCTTCACGCGCTTCCCCGTTTGAATCAGGCTCGGCGACAACAAGGTGAACATTGATCCCCGTCGCCCCGAATGAACTGATTGCGGCCCGACGCGCTTGCCCTGCTTCCGGCTGCCAGGGAACCGTTGTCGAATTGATATAAAACGGGCCGTCTTCCAGCGCAGGCAACGCCTCCCGGTCTTCGATATTCGGCGTGCCGGGAATCGCCCGGTGCTTGAGCGCCAGCAACACCTTGAACAGGTGATTCATTCCCGAACTGTGAAACGCATGGCCAATGTTGTTTTCAACGCTGCCCAGCGCGCAGGATTGACGCGCGCGCTCCTGACTTCGAAACACTTGGTTCAGGGCGGCGATTTCCGCCGCATCTGCGGCGGGCATTCCCGCGGCATGGGCTTCCACCAGCGTAATGCTCTCCGGGCGGATATCAAATCGTTGATAGGTATCAGACAACAGCGCCTCCTGCGCCTTGGCGCTCGGCGCCATAATTCCATGGGTCCGGCCGTTGTGGTTGCTGCCCCAGCCTTCGATCACGCCGTGAATCCGGTCCCCCTCTGCTAATGCCAACGAGAGGGGTTTCAAAATAATCACCCCCACCGATTCGCCGGGCATCATGCCGCTGGCGCGCGTCGAAAATGCGCCACCGCGATCTGCCTGCGATAAAAGCCCAAAGCGGGAAGCGCTGATCAACATATTTGGCGTGGAGTAAATCTGCGCCCCGCCGGCAATGGCCACCTCACACTGGCCCTGCGCTAAATGGTCGCAAGCCTGGGCGATAGCCAGTAGCGATGATGCACAACCGGCCTCTACGGAGAGACAAGGCCCCTTCAGGTCCAGGCTGTAAGAGACGCGTCCCGGGATCTGGGACAATGTGATATTCGGCGCGAAGTGCTCGCCTGCCGCAAAGCGCAGCGTATAGTCGCCCCCGCTGCCGCAGAAAACGCCCCAACGCCTACCGGAGAGCGCATCAGGCCGCATTCCCGCATCCTCAATCGCTTTCCAGCTTTCCTGTAAGAACAGCCGTTCGCAAGGGTCCAGCATCGACGCCTCTTGCGGAGACATGTTGAAAAACAGCGGGTCGAAGGATTTTATCTCCGCGAGAAAAGCGCCGTAGCCTTCATACTGGCCGGCAGACCAACCGCGATCATCTGGCGGTGGCGTAAACGTGGATTGGCCCTGCTCGAGCAGCCGCCAGAGTTCATCCGCATTTCTGGCACCGGGGAACTGCCCGGACATCCCGATAATCGCAATGCGCTCTCGCCCCGGTTGACGCGGCTTCGCCACAGGTTCTTCCGCATCGGCCGTTGTTGTTTTTCTCGCCGAGGCGTTCTGATAAATCGTCCGGCAGCGGTCGGAAATCATGGCTACGCTTTCGCGTTCAGACAACAGGTGAAAATGGTCTTTGGCCCGGGTGCGGAACACTTGAGCGCCCGGCAGATAGTCTAGCCATCGCTGACAATGGCTCTCGTCATGGGTGAGCGCTTCGCCCAGAACATGGCGATTGTTTTCAGCTAAAGCGGACGACGTATTCCCCTTGTCTGACCGTGCACCGTTGGACGATTGACTCACGGTCATGTAGTGCAAATCGATATCATGGGCATTAGGTAATGCTTTCACCACATAGGCCGCCATGGCTTCGCGATTGTGCTTCAGGATCTGAGCCATATTCTCGATTTTTTCTTTCACCACCGACAACGGCTGCTCCACGCCTTTTCTGAGGCACCCCTCAGCCAGCCACGTCACCTGTTTATCGGCGTCAATGCCCATTAATTCCTGCTCCCTGTAGGCAAGGGTTTCAAACGCTACCTGCCCCGACGCCACTATGTCCTTCAAACTATAGTGCAAAAAGAAATTCGCGCTCATCAACAATGCGTCGTGATAATAAAATGGCGACGACTGGTGCAGATGCTCGGGGTGCGGGAACGGCGGCTCCAGCAGGATCAGGCTCGAAACCCGGTAGCCCGCCAATTGCAGTTGCCGGGCCATTTCATAAGCGATAATCCCGCCCATGGAATAGCCTGCCAGTTCATAAGGCCCGGTGGCGTTGCCGGCTTGAAGAATTTCAATATAGTAATTCGCCATGCTTTCGATGCTTTTCAGCGGCGGGTGCCGGGTCAGGAAACCGCGCGAATGAATGCCCCATATGGCATAGTCATCGCCCAGATTTTCAGCCACCTTCAGATATAAGCCTGTAGACCCCGTCAGCGGGTGGATCCAGAACCGAGAGCGGTCATGTTCCCGCTCATCGCCAGCGCGCAGTTGTCGGCTGAGAGGAATGCACTCCGGGTACTGTTTCAACCAGGCCTTTCCCATTTGCCGGCCGTGGGCGGTGGCGCCTTGTTCAGCGCTCAGCGTCGGCGCGGCTTCTGTGCTTTCGGCCAGGCAGCCACGCGGCACGGCGTGCAAATATGCAGACAGGGCATCAATGCTGGGATGCTCAAAAATTGCATTAATCGTCACCCCGGCCGCTAATGACCTGTTAATGGCTTCAATAAAGGCAACTGCATTAATTGAATTTAACCCTAGTTCGGTAAACGGCTGATGGTTGGCAACCTCATCCTCCTCAAAATACAGCGTCTGTATCAGTAAAGAACGAACCTGACGAACGATAGCCTCAAGCGACAACGTTTTGCTTTCGCTCATCGTTGCATCGCTTGCTGCCTCGGCCGTTTGCGCATTCAGAACCGCAGGCCCGCACGGCGTTGTGGGCGAGAGAGTGGCCCAGTAGCGCTTGCCCCGGAAAGGATAGACCGGCCCCGCACTGCGCTGCGGTGGCCGTGTCTCTCGGTATAACTCAAACCAATCGATTTCAGCGCCGCGGCTCCAGGCGTCGGCTAATGCTTGCCATTGGCGTGCTGCGATCCAAGCCTGAATTTGTTCAGGCGGCGGCGCCGCGTTTTCATCCCCCCACGCTGGTGCATTTGTGACATTGTCACTACTTTGCGCACTAATGTGATAAACGCCCGGCGCAGTCTGGCCGGCAATAAACCGCGCTAACTGTTCGCGCAGTTCTGCGCTATCCGCTGCGACAAAGGCTACACGTTGCGCCATGGCGTCTCGCCCGGTTTGCAGGCTATAGGCCAGCTGCTCAAGCTGCGTTGCCGGCTGGCCCTGGAGAAATTGCGCGCAGGCCTGAACATAGGCTTGCAGCGCCTCGGCGGTTTTTGCTGAAATGGGCACGATCGTGGAATGCTCGGCGGCCCCTGCCGACAACGGCGTTTTTGACGCCTGCCCGGATTCGGGATCGTCCGCAATATATTCTTCAATCACTGCATGCGCATTGGTTCCGCTGATCCCCGTTGCGCTGATGGCTCCCAGTCTGGGCTGCGTGCCCCGGCGCAGCCAGGGCTGATTCTGCCGTTCGATGGTAAAGGGGGTCCGCTCCAGATTGATATAGCGGTTGCATGTTTCAAAGCGATGGGTCGCCGGCATCGTCTGATGCGTTATCGCTTTCAGCATGGCGATGAGACTGACTATGCCGGACGCAGCAAAAGTATGGCCGATAAGCGGTTTAATCGATCCTAGCACGCAGCGATGGGGATCACCGCCCCCACCGGCAAAGGCATCGGCCAGCGCTTGAACCTCAATCGGATCCCCCAGCTGCGAACCGGTGCTATGGGAGATGACGTATTGAATCGCGCTGGGATCGATCTGATAGCGGTCATAGATATTTTTCAGCAATTCAGCCTGGCGCAGCGGATTCGGCGCCGTGATGCCATTGGTTTTCCCATCGTAATTCACGCCGCTGGCTTTAATGCAGCCATAGATCCGATCGCCATCGGCCTTGGCCTTTGACAAGGGTTTCAGCAACACCGCCGCGACCGCCTCTCCCGGTACCAGCCCGTTGGCGCGCTGATCAAATACGCTGGCGTTGCCGTCGGGTGACAGCATCCCACTCCGATTCATGCTCTGATACACCCACGGCGTCATTAACAGGTTGATCCCCCCTGCAAGCGCCATCTCGCAATCTCCCTGGCGCAACGCCAAGCAGGCCTGATGAACGGCGACCAAGCCCGATGCGCAAGCCGCGGTCAGGGCCAGGTTCGGCCCTTTCAGATCCAGCGCATATGAAATCCGCGCCGCCAGCGTGGCATTCTGATTGCCATTTATCGACCCTTGCTCGCCGACAAGCATGCCATAATCGCTTTCTTCCGCACCGACATACACACCGCAAGACATGCCGCGGATGCGCTGCCCCATGTAACCTGCATCTTCAAACGTACGCCAAGCTTCTTGCAGAAAAATTCGCTGTCTGGGGTCCATGTCCATCGCCTCTTTCGGCGTGATATCAAAGAAAGCGGCATCAAACCGCATGATATCCGTCATGAACGCGCCCCATTGTGGAACAACCGCTCCGTTGTCGGTGACGGAGCCCCGGTCCCAACGCGGCTCAGACATCTCGCCGATACAACTTTTCCCCTGAATCAACACATCCCAGAATTCGTCGATGCTGTCCGCCTGCGGAAAGCGCCCGCTCATGCCAATGATGGCGATCGGCTCCTCAGTGGCCCCGATCTCAGCGTGCGGCGCTGCCGCAGAGGCCGGCTGGCGTTCGCCGGCCGTTTCGGGAGCCGGTGCTTGGGCAGGCGTCGCCTGAACCCATGGGATGGCGGCAGCCCCGGTGTCCGCCGCCATGTGGGGTGACAGCATGGCATGCAGCGCCGGCGCGTGTTCACGGCAAAAGTATTCCGTTAACCGCTTAACCGAGGAATGGCCGAAGAGCACCGTTGGCGTAATGTCGAGATTAAAACGTTGACTCAATTCCCGGGAAAATGACGCCAGCGTGATCGAATCAAAACCGAAATCGGCAAAACCGCTGTCCAACCCGATCCGATCAAGCGGAGTGCCGAGCAAACGGTTGATCAGCGTTTTCAGTATGTGGCTGACTTCCGCGCGAATATCGGCCATTTTTCCGGCAGGGAGAGCCGGTTGTTGCAGATCGCGTGCGGTAACATCCGTGGCCGCGCCATCGCGCGACGGCCTGGCTGAATAAGGATGCGGGGCCTGCCCGGCCACCGTGTGTTTATCCAATCCCAACAACTTGGCGGCGCGAGTTGGCTTTCCGGCAATAACCAGATATTGCCCCTCGCCTTGCTGCAGCAACTGCTCGAAGACCTGCAGCCCTTCCGCACTGTTAAGCGCCCGCTGCCCGGTCGCGCTGAGATAGAAGCCGGCGCTTTCTTTGTCGTGAGCGCCCATTTTCCCTTCGGCCCAGAAAGGCCAGTTGATAATCAAGGTTCTGCCGCGAAGATGGCCTTGTTTCACCTGCTCCATGCGGTGCTTGCCATAGCTCATCAGGAAACGGTTTCCCATCGCGTAATCGCAAGAACCGAAATCGCCCAAGAATGCGGCGCTGGAGGAGAAATAGCAGACAAAATCCAGCGGATCCTGTGTGAGCAGTTCGTCTACTATTTGCGGCCCATCAACTTTCGGCTGCAGGACCGCTTCGAATGCCTGACGAGATTTGGCAAAGACAGGTTCTCCGGCTTCAATACCGGCGGCGTGAATCACGCCAAGGATCGCACCCATTGCTTGCCTGGCCTGCGCCAGATTAAAACGCATGGCGCTGGCATCACACACATCCGCCTGGATGTAATGCACCTGTCCCCCCAACCGAACCAGCTCGTCAACCACCGCGGCTCGTTCCGCATTCATGGCGGTGCGGCCAGTCAGAATCAACCGGGCGGAATAACGCTGTGCCAGGTATCGGGCGAAAATCAAGCCCAGACCGCCGAACCCGCCGGTGATCAGGTAGGTGCCCCCGTGCTTCATCCCCGTTTCCTCCGGCCCCGTCAGAGACACGGGGCTAGGTTGAACCTGCAAGACGTGCCGCTCTTCATTTTCATAGCAAACGCTTTCAAAATCTTGCGCCGTTATTTGCTGATAAAGCCGCGAGAGATAGGGCTCGGTGACGGCGTGTGCGGCCAATACCGCGCGTTCATCTGCCGCGTTGGCCCCTGAAACAACGCTGGCGGCAATGGCGCATTGCGTGGACGGCAATGCGGCCGTCAGGGAACGCTCGATGCCAATCCACGACTCCAGATAGGCCCGGCCAAGCGAATGGTGGCTGGCGCCGGCCAACAACAGACGTTGTGGCGCCATGCCGGTTTTCACCATCGAAGACAGAAGATGATGCAGCGCGGCATAATCCGGCAAATGGCCGCGCTCTTCCAACGGCCATAGATACAGGATCGCGCTGTGCTGAGGGAGGATCTGCGCAGATTTCAACTGGGTGAAGCAGTGGTGATAGTGCTCCGTCTGTTCCTGTTCCGTGCCCGCATGCGGCAGCGAGAAAACACGTTCTGCGCGGCGTTCCGGCTCGCGGGAAACAAACACCACTTCGGTTTGCGGCGCCAGCGTTTTCATGTGCAATCGCAGCAAACGTTGGCTTTCCGGCTGCGACAAGAAGCAGATAAGCGTGTTGAAGTCTCGGGGCTGCCGGGGTGCGGCCGGCGCAGACATCTTATGCCACGACTCCGTAAACAGCATCAGCCTCTCGGGCTCTTCCGGGCTGACAGGGGCTGAACTTGGCGCCGCCGTCTCGTCCGAAGAGGCCGCCGATGCGGCGTGAGCGATCCGCCCCAGGTCGTCCGGGGCGGGAAGCCAGTGCTTCTCTCGGGCAAACGGATAGCCTGGCAGGCTAATGCGGCAAGGTGTCGCCAGCGGGTATAACTGAGGCCAGTTCACTCTAAAGCCTTCAACCCAAAAACGGGCGATTTTGTGAACGGCATTTTGCGCTATCCAGCGCTGAAGCAGAGTGGCGCTGTCGTCCGCCGTGAGAAAACCGCCGCTCCGGGCGCTGTCTTTGCCGTTGCTACCGGCACTTCCCCGCCAGCTCTGTTCAGGCAAAACGGCTTCTGTGGCAAATGCCGCCAGTTTCTGCTCTAGCTCCCTGAGATCCTGTACGACAAACACAACGCGCTCTTCCAATGACCGGCGGCCCACCTGCAGTGTAAAGGCCAGATCTTCAGGAGGCAGGCCGTCGAGATTCGGGTGGTTCGCCAGGAATTGAGCCAAATTTCCCGCCATAACTCGCAGCCTGTCTTCATTTTTCGCTGACAAAGGCACGATCAGCGGCTGAGCACTCGCCGTTCTGTGGGGGACCGTTGGCAGAAATTCTTCGACGATCAGGTGCGCATTCGATCCGGTGGCGCCAAATGAACTGATCCCGGCGCGCCGGGGCACGGCAATCGCTTCACCGTTGCGTTCCACCCTTGGCTGCTCCCACGCCTTCGCCTCGCGTTGAATATAGAAAGGTGAATGCTCCAGTTCCAGATAAGGATTCACCTGTTCTGCATGCAACAGTGAGGGCACCAGCGTCTTATGATGCAGTTGAAGGATCACTTTACTGAGCCCGCTGATGCCCGCTGCAGACTCCGCATGACCAATGTTGGATTTTACCGAGCCGATCGCGCAAAACTGCTTGTCGGGGGTATGCTGCCTAAAAGCTTTGACCAACCCCTGAATTTCGATCGGATCGCCCAGCGCCGTTCCTGTGCCATGCGCCTCGATATAGCTGATGGTGCGTGGATCGATGCCGGTTTTTTCGTAACAGCGCAGCATCAAATCGGCCTGCGCCACCGGGCTGGGAACGGTAATGCCGCTCACTTGCCCCACATGGTTGATGGCGCTGCCTTTGATCAACGCATAAATATTGTCCCGGTCCTTGAGCGCCTGAGAAAGCGGTTTAAGCAAGACCGCGCCAACCCCTTCCCCGGAGACGAAACCGTTCCCACCGTCGCCGAAGGCCCGGCAGCGGCCATCGGAGGAGTACATGTCCGCCAGCCCATAGGTCATGTACTTGTAAGGATGCAAGGACAGATTCACGCCGCCGGCTATCGCGACCTTGCTTTCCCCCCGGTGCAAACTTTCCAGAGCCAAATGAAGCGCCGTCAGGGAAGAGGAACAAACCGTGTCGATGGCCAAAGAAGGCCCGTGGAAGCCGCAAAAATAAGAGACCCTGTTAGCGATGGGGGCATGATTCATCGACAGCGGCATGACCTGCCCTCGATTGACGATTTCCGCCGCGATCAGGGCGTAATCGTTATGCATTACCCCCACAAAGACGCCGACGTCGCGCCGTTTATTGGGCCCCTCTTCAGCCACCAGCGTCTCCGGCGTGTAACCTGCATCCTCGATCGCCGTCCAGCAGGTTTCCAGGAAGAGCCTCTCTTGAGGGTTGAGCCATTGCGCTTCTCGGGGGGATACGCGGAAGAACTGGGAGTCGAAACAGTCCACATCGTCGATAAATCCACCCCAGCGTGAAATCGGGCGGCCCGAAGGGGAAGCAACGCCATCCAATATCTCTTTCCGCCATCTCTCTGCGGGAATTTCCGTCACAGAATCCTTGCCAGCGTTGAGATTAGCCCAAAACTCCGCCATGTCCTGCGCTCCGGGGTATCGCCCTGCAATCCCGATCACCGCGATATCTTCATCGCCGCTTGCCGCTGGTTGCCGAATGTCGGCAGATGAACGAGGCGCTTTCTGTTGCGCATTGTTCGCTGCGGCATCCGTTTGGCTCTCGCTCGTTGAAATGCCAGCGTTTTGCGTCTGGGGAGAAACGTCCCCCTGTGCGGCGCTTGCCTTATCCGCCGCGAGGAACGACATCGGATACTGCTCAAGCAAATACGCGGCGAGTTCACCGACGTTGGCATATTCAAACAGCACCGTCGGGTTCAATTTCACCTTGAGCGACTGTTCCAGCAACTTCACCATATGCAACAGCCCGGCGGAGTCCAAACCCAACTCGTAATAACCGATATCGGTATCAATCTCTTCAGGACTTTTCGTCAGCGTATCCGCCAGGATCTTTTTCACTCGCTGCTCAGCGCATTCCAATGCTGACTCATGCTTATCCGCGACGATGGGTGCGGTTACAGACAGGGTTTCATTTTTCATAGGCTCAATGGGATCGGCGGACATGACGGCGGCAGCGGCCTGCGTCGTCACGGCGGTGTGAGGTTGTGATGCGTTGATCGCTGCGGCGTCGCGCACGCGCTTGCAGGTAAAATTTTTCAGCTCGCCAATCTTTTCTCCGTGGGGCGTAAAGAACTCCATGGTCAGGTACGAGAGTTGCGGAGTTTGTTTCAGCGAGTCGCGGCTGATCCGGGTAATACAGTGTGCCGATAATGGCGCCGTCGCCCGGAAAGATTCGTAATAAAGCGGCAAGAAGATATCCTGCTGCGCGTTCTGCTCCAGAAACAGGCTCCCGGAGCCGATGGCGCTCCCGTCGATCAACACCGGATGGAACAGATAGTCTTCGGCGCCGGGCAAAGGTTCTTCAGGCACGCTAATATCGATCAGATTTGCCATAGGCAGGTGATAAATTACGCCGTCGCCAACCATCGGTCCGCTGTGGCGAATATCGGTTCCGCCAAAGGTCTCATAGGCTTCCCGTAGCCCCAACCGCCCGGTGGCGCCCTGTTTCAACGGGGTTAAATCAAGCGTTTCATCAAACGGCGCCGCCTGAACTGAGTGCATTTCCGCACTCATATAGGTCTTCAGTTCTGACTGCCGATGATCATCAAACACTTCACTGCCTTCAACGCGGAGCTGCCAGTACCCTTGTTCATGTTTTTGGCAACTGATGTGCGCCTCCACCGCGTAATCGTCGGCAATGGTCAGGGGATGGTGGATCACCAGATTACGCATTTCCAACCGCCGATAATCCATGCCCTGACGATGGAAAAATTGGAACAGCAGATCGATGTACGCCAGACCGGGCATCAGCGATTGGCCGAATGCCTTGTGATGGCGTAAAACGGGATGATGGCGATTAAAAGGCTGGCTCCAGGGATGCCCGGCCCTAAATAATCCCACTTGCCCAATCGGATAATGGCCGTCTGCGATTGCGCTGCCCGCTTGCCGGTTTTTTTCGGTGAAGCCAGCGCCCGAAGCGCGGAAAACCTCTTTCGCAAAGCTATAGCCAGGCAAGTGAATTCTTTTGGGCGCCGACGAATAGAAGCTTTGCCAATTAACGGGGCGGCCCTGCAGCCAGGCGCGGCCGATAGTCTCTAGCTCAGCATGGGAAAGCCGGTGCAAACCGCGATCTTGGTAAGCCTCAGCACTTAACGGCGGCTGCTTCCTGGCGGCATTCGCGGCATGGCTTATCGCGGTTTGCCGGCGGCAAAATGCCTGTAGCTGCTGCAGACAGTCACGATGATCGCGCACGATCATCAAGAAGCGTTCCGGCATCGCTTCTCGCCCGATTTGCAACGTGTACGCCATGGATTGCATGAAGGCGCGGGTATCCTCTTCGCTCTCGCGGCCTTGTCGGCCCATCGTCTCAAGCCTGGCGCTCAGCGCCTCTGCCTGCGCGTACAGACTGTCCGGCGTTTTGGCCGCCAGAGGAATAATCCAACCGGCGTTGGCCGGTTCGGCTGCCGCTTGCGTCGCGACATACTCTTCGATGACCAAATGGGCGTTGGTTCCGCTGTGGCCGAAAGAATTCAGGGCCGCTAACCGGGGTTTATCGCCGTGGCCGTGCCAGGCGGAGGCCGAGCTCTGAAGATAAAATGCGGAGTCCTGCAATTCGAATAACGGGTTGATTTGCCGATAATCTTTCAAACCCGGCAGCTGACGATGGCGCATCGACAGCACGATTTTTATCAGCCCAATCACGCCTGACGCGGCAGAAGTATGGCCAATATGCGATTTCACGCTGCCCAGGGCGCAGAAATGCTGCTTTGCGGTCAGCGATTTAAACGCGCGCACCAGCGCATTAACCTCAATGGTATCGCCCAATTTACCGCCGGTGGCATGAGCTTCAAGGTAGCTGAGCTCTTCAGGGGCAATGCGATACTTATGATAGACCTGTTCCAGCAATTGTTGCTGCGCGGTTCCACTCGGCGCCGTGATGCCGTTGCTGGCGCCATCCTGATTGATCCCCGAAGCGCGGATGACGGCGTGGATGGGATCGCCGTCCGCAATGGCTTGATCCAGCCTTTTCAGCACGACCAGCCCAATCCCTTCCGACAGCAGCATGCCGTCAGCTTCCTGGTCAAAAATGGGGCATGCCGGCTTGCGGGACAACAGCCCAATACCGGACAGGCTCGCCAGCGCGTCGGCATCCAGCGCCGTAAAGACGCCGCCGGCCAGTGCAAGCTCTGTCTCCCGTCGACGCAGGCTTTCACACGCCAGGTGTATCGCCACGGCTGAAGATGAACAGCCGGTATTTACCACCATTGCCGGGCCCTTCATATTCAGAAAATAAGAGACGCGTGATGCGATGATCGCCTCGGACGAGCCAACAAAAGAGCCGTGATGGTAATTGGCGGGCTCCGCGCCAATAAACACGCCCGCGTTGGCGCCGGACAGCGCTTTGGGGTTATAGCCGGCATCTTCCAGCGCCTTCCAGCTTTCCTGCAGCACCAGGCGCTGATGAGGGCTCATCGATAGGGCGTCCTGCTCGGAAATGCGGAAAAACCTGGCATCGAAACAGTCCCGGTCTTTAACGATACCGCCCCACTTGCAATACGTTTTTCCGTCTCGGACGGCCGCTTCTTTGTCCGTATCGGCAGAATATCTCGCGGGATCCAAATAATGGGCAGGCAACGCTTCAATCCCGGTATTATCTGCCGCAAGATTGTCCCAGAAACGTTGGATATCTTCGGCGCCGGGGAACTGCCCCGCCATGCCGATCACCGCGATTGCGTCCGATTCGACGTGCCGCTGCTCGGAGGCTTTCGCCCCTGGTGCGGCGATCTGTGGCGCCGGCTCTCGGCGCCGGTCTGAAGGAGGCTGCGGTTGCGGCGCGGCGAGAGGTTCAGCAATAACGCGCAGCTCGGGATAAGCCCGGCAGATATGCGTGCTTAAGGCTTCTATCGTCGCATAGTCATAGAGCACCGCCGGGTTTAGCGCGATCCCCAGTGATTTATTGATCTGATTGATAAAGTTAACGCTGAGAATCGAATCAATGCCAAAATCCGACAATGCCGTCTGCTCATCGATACGCTCAGGCTGCAGGTTGACCGTCTTTGCCAGCCCGTCAATCACGCTGTCCGTAATATATTTCAGCCTGTTTGCATCGTGCGCACCGCGTGCGGCGGCCGGCCCTTTCTTGTCCGCATGCGCCGGAACCGCCTCGCCGCCCTCGTGGGCGCTGGAGGCGGCCAGCGAGGCGCGAACTGCCTCACTGGCGCTGCGGTGGATATGGCCGCTCAACGAGGCGACAGAACGGTAATCGTAAAGCGCAGCCGGGTTCAGGCGGACGCCAATTAATTCGTTAATTTTATTGGTGAAATTAACAGTCAGAATGGAGTCAATGCCGTATTCGGAGAAGGCGGTTTCGGCATCGATCTGCTCAGGAGAAAGGTTCACCGCTTGCGCCAGAGCGGACACGATCGCCTCGCTGATGTGCGCCGCCATGCGCTCTTCGGTTAGGCCTGCCTCGGGCGCCGAAGCCGGTGCGGCGGGACTAGGGGTCGCCTGTTGTTTTGCAGGCTGATTTTTTTTCTTCGACAGCGGCGCTTGCTGTCGAATCACGCCGTTGCTGAGGGCAACAATAATGGTTTGCCCTAACGCATGCGCTTTCTGCGCCGGAAACTCAACCGAATGAAACCCCTCTTCTTCCAGAATTTCTCGCCAGGTGTCAGGCGCTATCGCCGGGCTGCCTTCAATGCGCAACGCGGTGTCCTGATGCAACCACCAGCCTTTGAGTAGCCCGAACGTCAAATGCGTAAACACGGACTTATCGCTCAGTTCATTGATAATCACCATGCCGCCATTGCGCAAGGCGGCTTTGCAATGGCGCAGCGTGCTCCGGATATCCTTGGTGGCATGGAGAACATTGGTCGCGATCGCCACATCAAAAGACGCGGGAGGGATCGGCTGCGTCGCCAAGGATTGCTCAATATCCCACAATGCATAATCAAGAAACGGGCAAGTTGGCCCATAACAACGCCGAGCATGCATCAAAAAGGCTTGCGAGAGATCCGTATACAAATATTGTTGAATATTGCGTTGGTACGCCATCAGCGCCGGTAAGACCATGGCCGTTGTGCCACCGGTGCCGGCGCCGATCTCGACCAGATTCAATTGCGCTTCGCGATCCAGGCGCAGCACGCCGCTCACATAGTCGCTGACGGTTTTCGTCAATACCCGATTAAACAAATCTGAAACCGGATTGTCCTTATAAATCCCTTCGACTTTTTCCATCGACGCATTGGGGAATAGCACTTCTGTCGCCGGCAGCCCGCCGGTCAGGATCTGTGGCAGATTGCGCAAACAGGCATCAACCAGGTTCATTTGGGTCATGCGTGCGGGGTCATGACGATGGCCGTCGCGAAAATCATCCCACGCCCGCCATACCGCCTCCGCTTGTTCCGAACTCGGCCCGCGGCAAACCAGGATGCCGTCTTGCCAGGCGATCAATTCGGCTGCAAGTAACAGCCTGATCGACTCGCGCCACCAGGGCTGGAACTGAGGGTCAAGGCCCCAACGATCGGCGTGTTCGGTAAAATCATCGTGATGCGCTGAGGCTGAGAAAACGCCAAGCCGATCGAGCTGTATATACAGAAGTTGAGCCAGCCAGGCGTTAATGGCGTGAGGATGATGGGACTGCAACAACACGTCGGTCTCTGTGTCCCATTGATTGTCAGCGATCTTAGGCATTGATCATCCCCTGATTAAAGGTGTCGGGTGAAGGTTGTCGTTGATGGCTGACCAGCACGGACTCATGCGGATGCAGATTCATCAGTTGCTGTACCGGCGCAGAGGCATTCAGGCAGACGAACTGCCCCTGGCGCTTCTGCTGCAGCAGCGTGACAAAACGCTCAAAACAGGTGAAACCCTCCGCATCACTTAATGCGAAAATGCTTTGGCTGGCCGGCAAACCGGCCAGTGAGGCTTGCCAGAATCCCCAATTGATAATTCCCACGGGATACTCGGCCTGAGCCTGCAGGGTGCGTACCAGCGTGTCAGAGAACGTAATCCCGGCAGCATAGGCCGACAGCGTTGCGGCGCCGGAAAACGAGAAGGCCTGACAGGAAGAAAAATAGACCAGGAAATCCAACGATTCCTGCTGGAGCGCCCGGTAGAAATTGAAGCTGCCTGACGCTTTGACCTGCAGTATTTGCCAGAAAGCCTGTTCCGTCGTCTGGCTAATGGTATTCTCGGCGTCAAAAACCAGGCCGGCGAATATCGCACCGTCGATGCGGGGGTATTTCCGCTTGATTTGCGCCAGGGCCGCCTGCAAAGAGGCCAGGTCCGTCGCATCGGCCTGGAAATAATCAGGCCGCTCGCCCACGCTTGCCAATGCATCCAACCGGCTTTGCAACGCAGGGCTGGAATCAGGCTGGCGGCCCAGCCAAATCACTTTCGCCTGGTAATGTTGCAAGAGCTGACGGGTGATGACGCCGCCCACCGTCCCGCTGCCTCCCAGAATCAGATAGACGCCGCCATGTTTGATGGCGTTTTCGTCGCTGTAACTGCGCGGATCGAGACGGAAGAAGGTTTGCCGGTAGCGTCGGCCGGAAAACAGGCGAATTTGTTCGCCTCGCTCACTGGGCGCTTCGTTGATGATCTGCTGCAGCAATTTTTCTCGCCGCGCGGGCGATTGCACGTCTCGCAGGGAAACATCCAAATTCCGGACCCTGAAACGGTGATCTCCCTGAGCGATGGAATAAGCCAGGCCGGTAATCCCGGCGCCATGGTAACGAATCTCATCGGCTGACAACGCGTGGTTGTCTTGGGTGATCACGGTAAAATCTACCGCATCCTCTTTCGCCAACCGCTGTTGCAGCGATTTTGCCAAACGCAGCAGCTGCAACTCGTTACGCTGCAAACTGGCCGTGAGCGTTGCCGCATCTGCCCATGGTTGGCTATCCGCGCCGTCGGCAATGAAAAAGACATGCTGTATGCCGCCGACGTTATCCAGGCAATGGCCGAGCGCGTTTTCATCCCGGATGTCGCACGTCCAGCGATCGGGGCCGCTCTGCCGCGTTTCACGCGTCGCCGCGTCGCTCAGGGACAAACGCACCAGGCGCGGGGTTTGGCCGCTCAGTTTGGCGATCAGCGCAGTTTCCAGCGCCATCTCCCGCTCCCCCGCGACAATCAGCACCGTTCCCGTCATTGGCGAGGCCGTGATGCTCTCCAGCGGGGCGTCATCCGTTTCCCAGAGCGCGACATGGCTGAAATCATCGTCTGGCTGCGTCTGCGCCCGATCCGGGTTCTGCGCTGCGCTCGCGGCGAGATCGTCGGGCACGGCGTCTGGCGTTTGCGCGGCGCAGACGCTCAATGCCGCGTGGCGGACATCTTTGATCCAGTATTGATCGGTCGCGAACGGATAAGTCGGCAGGCTGATGCGTTTTGGCCGCTGCTGCGGGTATAACCGATACCAATCAACGGCCATCCCCTTCACCCATAACGCCAGGATTTTTGCGTGCTTACGTTTATGGAACCAAAGATCGAGGGTAGCCGTCATGTCTTCGTCCGTGACGAACATGGCCAACATATCTTTATTCTGTCGGACATTACCGCGATACAGGCCATCGATAGCCTCTTCCCCCGACAGGAACTGGCTTAGTTTCTCAGCCAGTTCATCAAGGGATGAGACCAGGATCCCCAACCGTTGATCCATCGCATCCCGCCCGACCTGCAAGGTATAAGCGAGTTCATCCAACGGCGGCCGCGCCTTGTTTTCAGCCGTGATCCGGGAGAGCAGATTCTGCGCCGCCGCCATAAGGCGCTCGGCGTTCTTTGCCGAGAGGATCACCATGGCGAGTTCCGCAGGCTCTTTGCCCTGCTCGTCCGTTGCCGTTGTTCCGCCGGTGTATTCCTCCAGCACGATATGTGCATTGGCGCCGCCAAAGCCGAAAGAGCTGACGCCGGCCCGGCGAGGTTGCGCCTGCCCCTGTGCATCCTGAGGGGCAAGCCAAGGCTGATTCTCTCGCACGACATAAAAGGGCGAGTTATCCAGTTGGATATAAGGATTGAGTTGTTCGGAATGTAAACTCTTCACCAGCGTCTTGTGCTGCAGCTGCAATAACACTTTGATCACGCCGGCAATACCGGCCGCCATTTCCAAATGGCCGATATTGGTCTTTACCGAGCCCAAACCGCAGTGTTGAGGCCGGTCGTGCAGATCGGTTGCCGCCGGTGTCTTGCGATATAAGTCTTGAAACGCGCTTTTCAGCCCATCGATCTCTATCGGATCGCCCAGCGGCGTTCCTGTACCGTGAGCCTCGATGTACCCGATACTGCGCGGATCGATCCCGGCTTTGGTGTAAGCGCGCTTCAGCAAGGCCGTTTGCGCTTTCGGATTGGGCGCCGTTAATGAATTGGCCCGGCCGCCGTGATTTTCCGCGCTGGAACGAATCAAGCCATAGATATGATCACCCGACGCTTCCGCCACGCTGAGTTTGCGCAGGAAAAGCATGCCGACGCCTTCTCCTCGCACATAACCGTTAGCCGCGCTGGAGAAGGTTTTGCAGCGGCCGTCCTGGCACAGCATGCCGGCCTTGCTGAAACTGATATACCCGTCTGGGGTTACCAGCGTATTCACACCGCCGACAATGGCCTGTTCACATTCGCCGGCGTTGATAGCCTGAACGGCGCGGTGAATGGCGATCAACGAAGAAGAGCAAGCGGTTTCCACCGGCTCACTGGGGCCGTGAACATTCAGGAAGAAACTCATTCGGTTAGGTCCGACGGAGGGGACAATGCCGGTCAGCGAATACCCTTCGATGGGGAGCCTGGCCTCTGAGATGAGGCTGCCGTACCCGCTCATGCCGGTTCCCACGAAAATGCCGGTGTCGGTACCGGAGATTTCGCCGGCGCTGTAGCCTGCATCTTCAATGACGTTCCATATGTAAGTCATCAATAAGCGTTGTTGAGGGTCCATCAGCTCGGCTTCTTTCGGCGAAATGCCAAAAAACAGAGGATCAAACTCATCGATACCATCAATGAATCCGCCCCACTTCACCTGGCATTTATTCACTTCACGCAGTGGATCGCCATACAGTGCCCGCCAGTCCCAGCGTTGCTCCGGAATTTCGCTGATGCAATCTTTGCCGTTCACCAGGTTGTCCCAAAAGGCGTCCAGATCCTGCGCCATCGGGAAACGGCCCGTCATGCCGACAATGGCTATCGGCTCGTTTGCCGGCGCGGCGAGCGAGATGGACGCCGATGGATAGGCAGCCCCGTGTCGAGGCAACGTCCGAGGGGCGCGCGCTGTCTCGTCATGGCGCCTCGGTTCGTGTGATTGCCCCCCGTTTTCTTGCTCAGTGCCAGCGGCGGGCTGCGCGAGCGGCTCATGTGCGGCAAGCAGCGTTGAGAATGCGGCCGTATGGGTTTGCGCCAGATAAGCCACAAATTCCCCCAGGGTGGAATATTCGAAGAATACCGTTGGCGTCAACGTCAGCGAGTATTGGCGATTCAACAGGTTGGTAAACTCCGTAAGCTGAATAGAATCCAGACCAAACTGAGACAGTTCGGCATGGGGATCGATTCGCCCCGCTTCCAGCTTCCGCAACCTGGCCAGTGACTGCTGCATCAAGGGGAGAAGCTTGCCTTGCAATCCTTGGTTCTCGGTACTTTCCGCCGCGACGCGCGTGTCAGACGGTAGTGTCTCGGTTGGCGCCACCGCGCTGACGGCGGCCGGCGGCGCATTGTCTACCCCTCTGGAAGAAAAGCCGCAGAGCCTGACCCAAACATGGCCGGCTTCGTCGCACAGGTCGTAATCCATTTTTTTGACTTTGTCGGTTTTAGCGGACCCGGTTTTAAACCGGGCCCAGACCCACAGGCGTTCGGGCAACACGCTGGCTCCCTCTCGCGGGAACATTTCCAAATGTTCCAATGCAAACGGCAATGCGAATTCAGGGCGTTCAGCGTCGACCAGCAAACCGGCGGCCATTTGTAATGCCGAATCCATCAGGCTGGGGTGTAAAAAGAATTGACTGTGGCTCTTGGCCGCACTGGCGGGCAATTCGATACGGGCAATAGCCTGCGTAGCGCCCTCATCTATCGAGATCACGCCCTGATAGGTTGTGCCGTGAAGAATGCCCATTGCGCTGTAAGCGGCATAGCATGCCTGGCTGTCCAGATGCCTGACGGCGCATTGGTGCTGCAGAGCGCGAACATCGATTGCAGGTGGCGCCGACTCCCCGGCAGGCGCTATCCCGGCCTGTCCGCGGCAATGCGTTACTCTTTCGCTCCCCGCGGCGGAAGAACCGGTGCTGTATATCTCAAAGCCGAAGCGCGCATCGCCTTCGGGATGCAGTTCGACAGCAATATGCAACCCCGGTGCCTCTACGCGCATTGGCCGTATCCAACTGATATTTTCCAGCCTGATCGCCGTTGGCTGGCCTAAGGCATCGGCCAGCGCTGCCCGCGCCAACTCCAGGTAGGCAACCCCAGGCAACACTTTCTGGCCTTTAACCAGATGATCGGCCAGAAAAAACTCATCGCCGGTATAGAAACTGCTGTAGCGCTGAGTATAAAAATCCGACGTGTTTTGCTGGACTAACGGATGTATGTCCCGGTGCTTCTGATCGCCGCGCGGCTCTAACGGTAACACCGCCGCGCTCCAGTAATGTTCGAGGTTAAAAGGATAACGCGGCAGCGACAGCTTGTTAAACGTCAGTGCGCCAAGGGTCTGATGCAGCGGGAAGTCGACGCCCTGAACCCACAGATCGATAAGAAAGCGTTTGTCATTTTCCCAATCCAGCGTCGTCAACAAGTCCGACAGCCGGTGATGGCGGTTAAATATGTCGAGCGCCTTATTCTCATCGCGCGCCCCGCTTTTCAGGTAGTAAGCTTTCTGCCCTTTGGCGGCGATAAACTGGGTCAGCTTCTCTTGCAAATTTTCGGTGTCGGTATAACGAAACACCACCCGGTGCTCAAACTTATTGCGCGCGGTCAGATAGAAATATTCCAGCGCGCCCGGAGGGACGTCGGGGGACTGCTGCAAAAAGGCCAGGAGAGATTCCGCATAGTGAATCCACTGCCATTCATGCAGCGCCGACAGCGCCAGAAAGTACCCCTTTTCCTGCGAATGCGCTTCATCACCGGCGTTCTCGTGGCGGTCGTCGTAACCGGAGAACGCCTCCAGCAGCAAATGGGCGTTAACTCCCCCCGCGCCAAAGTTGTTAATCGCGGCCCGGCGTGCGATCTCCCGGCCATTGGCATCCACCAACGGCGGCCACTCTTCTGTCGCGTCATTGAGGTAAAAACGTGAACCTTCGAGCTTGATTTTTTCACTGCAGCCGGTGAAATCCTTGATCCCCGGTTTTTTCCGCGTTTTAAACGCGTGCAGCACACGGATCAGCGACACCAGGCCGGAAGCCGAATTGGCATGCCCCATATTCGGTTTAAGCGTGCTGATTTTGCAGGGCGTGCCCGTAGAGGGCGCCAGGCGCGTTGCTAATTGCGCATCCGCACGCTTGAATCCTTTGATTTCTTCGGCATCGGCCAGCAGCGATGAGGCACCATGAGCTTCAATATAGCCCACGGTATCCGCATCTATACCGGCTTGACGATAGGCGCTGACAATGACCTTCGCCTGTGATTCGGCCGAAGGCATCGTGAGGCTGCCGTAGCCTCCGGTATGGTTGACGGCGGAGCCTAAAATAACCCCATGGATGTTATCTCGATCGTCAATAGCCTGGGATAACCGCTTGAGCAACACGGTGACCGTCGCCTCGGCGGGCAGAAAACCTTTGGCATCGGCCTGAAAAGGGGAACAGCTCGCCTCGCCCCCGAGAATGCCCAGCGATTCCTGTCCCAAATACGATCCGGCCAGCGCATCGCCGAATAACAGGTTAGCGGCGCCGACCAGCGCATAATCCGTCTCTCCGCGCAACAACGCTTCCTTGGCCTGATGCAAAGCCACGCTGGCGCCGGAACAGGCCGTATCGATATACAGGCTTTTGCCGTTGAAACGAAAAGCGTGCGAGAGGTAATTCGGTAAAGACCAGGACATCATACCCAATATGGAATAACTCGTAAGCTCAGCCTTGGCGAGAAACGGCGTATAAGCGGCGCCTTCCGAGGCTATATAGACATCGACGCTGGCTTCGCTTAGCTGTTGTGGCAAATAACAGGCGTCCTCCAGGGTATGCCACACCGACATCAAGAGTAAACGCGTCCTGGGATCCATGTATTCGGCCTCCATGGGGCCGATGTTGAATACGTCAGGATCGAATCCGGATATATTGTGCAAAAACGCGCCATATCTGTTGCGCATTTCCGGCCCGGGAAAGTGATTGTCAGGCACAGGTGAAAACAGCGACGCTTGCTTATCCAGCTTGCGGCAAAAATCTTCGATAGAATCGGCACCTGGGAAGAACCCGCCTATACCGATAATCGCGACAGCGTCTTTTTTCTCATCCAGGCTCAGACTTTCCGCTATTTCCTTATCATGTATATTATTTAATATTGAGGCGTTTTCACTGTCGTTATTTTGCTTCGTCACTTGCTTCTCCAATCACTTTCCCTGGCGCGGTTAACAGCGCTGCCGCACGCCCCCCATGAGTCTAGTACAACAGGGAAAAATCAAAAGAAGGCGTGCATCAATTTTATTCAGGCGAATCGGTTACTAACGGACGGACATTTTTAACTTGTCTCGTTTAAATATCTTGACGGCGCCCGTTTGGCTGTCACGAACGGCGACCAAACTGCCAAAGTTAAATGCTTTCAAGACAAAACGGTCGATCAGTTCCGCTTCGGAAAGCTCTTTACCCAGTCGGTACTCTTTTTTATTGAGATCCTGCCAGGATTCATCGGCGCGATACTTAAACCACAGGGGCTTAAGCCGGTGGTACTGCACGTTCTCACCGTCCAGAAATTCCTGCAGCGTCTCCGTCGAAGCCCGATCATCATTAAGGATGTAATAGGCTTTGTCTGCCGGACAAACAATCATGTTGAACTCGCCGGAATTTATCAGGTACTCGCTCATTGTTTATCCCCATTGGTCAGAACATCGCTGGTCGAAGTATAGGCAGAGAAATAGTTCTCATCGCCGATGGTTTTGGATTTTTTCCCCAAGTTATTAAAGATATCGAACTTGAATTTGATGAAGGATGGATCGGAGTTCAGAATGTTGTCGTACACCGGCATCAGCGTCGGGACATCTTTGCCTTTGGTCATGGTATCCAGATTCACTTCCGTCATTCGCATATTGGCCATGATCTGCAACGGTGTGGTGTTGATAACCGCATGCGGCCAGTATTTCGTGAAGAAGATGACATCGCCGGGTTCCAGATCGACATAAAATTTGGGCGCGTACGCATAAAGTGGACTATGGATTTTATGGAAGTTCATATCCAGGCGAGCATCCATTTTGGCTGACATGCCATTGGCGCCGTCAAAGAAGGGACGCAAGATATACCCTAGCCGTGGATCGACGAAATACCACCGTTTTACCCCACTGATCATCAGTGCACAGGAAATATCATTTCCCTGATGCCAGTTGGTTCCCCAGGTGCGAAGATTGCCGACAAATAACTGACTGAAACTATTTGCAGAATGACCATAAAACAGATCAAGTATTTTTTCAGCCCCCACTTCATCGATTAAATCCGGATAGTCGTTAAATATCTCCGCAGAGTTGTTGATGTAATAGCTGACCTTTGAATCCTTGTCCAATTGAGACCGCAGTATTTTTTCCAACTTGAGTTTTTTTAGGCTGGTTTCTTTTTCATCATAACCCACCGCGATAATCTCAGTGTCTTTGTAGTGCTCAATCAGGTACTCATGGGTCCATTGTTGAACGGCTTTCGTGTCGTTGAGAAAACCCTTGGCAATAATCGGCGGATTGCTTGCGTCATTGATCATGTGCTGGAATGTATGCCGATCCATATTTGAGAAATCGTAGGACTTCATTTTTATGAACGTATCGGCACAATCCATGTTGGCCAGATCCGGACATTTCGCCTGGAGGTCGGCCAATTTCTTCTCAAACAGGTCGCGTTCGAAGGTGGCCATAAACTCAGGCGCGTTCAACAGCAACCGCATATGCATCATAAAGTGGAAATTCGCCTGTTCCTCCTGATCGAGAAAGAAGTGTGGCATCAGGTCGAAGGCTTTGCGTTGCGTTTCACTTTGAATGTCATACTTTTCCATAAAAGTTTCCTCTGAGACTCATGTTCATAAAAAGGTCATTTCAAGACGATTGAAGTGATGTTTTTTCAGATACTCACTCAACCCTTGCAACGAATTGACTTCCAGGAATACAACCGGCGTCAGTTTGATAGAGAAAAATTTATTCAGATCGACGCAATATTGGTTGACCTCCATTGACTCAAACCCATATTCATCAATATCACTTTCCCACTCGATAATGTCCGGGCTGCACTTCAATACTTTCGCAGCCTGCGTAACAAGGTAGCCCGACAAGGCTTCGTCTAATTCATTCATTGCACACCCCTATTTGAATAAAAAAAAACGGTACAATTGCACCCTTACTCCACGACAGAACGCTGTTCCGCGTTTGTCGGTCCTGCATGATGACCGTCAGCGACGTCGCTATCGTGGAATCCCTCATGCCAGCAGAACAGCTTCCGCAGTGGGTTGGCAGGCAAATGAAGCTTGCGCAGTCCGTCTCGCCACCCTTCGTCCTGCCGCAATTTGGCCCACTCCACGGCATCCCCCGCCAGCCATTTCAACAAGGCTTGCCGCACGCCGTCGCTCAAGGAAGACAACGCTTTCTCTCGCATTGGCGGCGCTTCACGGCTGTCGTAAATGCCATCCTGATGGCCCGTATGCGACAGCCAGCACTGCAACTTCTCTTGCAATTGCGCAATGCTGGCGGCGCTGACCGCCAGTCTCACGTCTCGATGCTCTCTGCCCTGTTGCAGGGTATATTCGAGCCGTTCCAAATAGAGCGACTCGCGCGCCTGCTGCTTTTCTGGCGTGGGATCCTGTGCTGCGTCGCGCGCAGAGAGGTTTGCCAACGCACGCGGCAGAAAGTCCAGGTAATCGCTCACCAGCAGGTTCAATCCGGCCTCATCCGCCTCAGAAAACAGGAAAATGAGCGGCCGCTCGGCCGGGAACCACTCGGCGTGGTGTTCCGTTTCATAGTCTTCAAGCAGCAAATGGGCGTTCACGCCGCCAATGCTCATGGAATGGATGGCGCCGCGCCGCGGGTAAGGCCCCCGCTTCTGCCAGGGACGATCTTCATCGAGCAGTTCAAAACCATCAGTCAGAGTGATCCCTTCGTTCAACGCGCCGAGTCCCGCAATTTTCGCCAGTTGGCGGTGGTGCATGGACAGCACCATTTTCACCAGGACAGGGAACGTCGATGCCGTTTCGGCGTGCCCGGTCAACGGTTTGAGTGAACCAATGGCGATAGGCGCCGCCTGGGTTGAAGGTGCGTTCGACGCCTGGCTGGCCTGCAAGTGGGGGCCATAGACCGACTGGATGGCGACCAGCTCCGCCGCGTCACCCAACTGGGAACCGTTGGCCTCGGGCTCGATATAGGAGATGGTCGCCGGATCGAGCCCGGTCTCCGCGAAGGCGGCGACGATGGCCGCTTTTTGCCCCTCAATATTGGGGCTGTACCATTTCAATGGGGCTTTGCCGCCGTGGCTGACGCCGACGCCTTTGACATTGACGTAAATGGCATCGCCCTGCGCCAAGGCATCGTCCTCCGCTTTCAGGATAATGGCGCCGACCACTTCGCTTTTCACATAACCGTCAGAATCACTGGCGAAACTTTTCGTTACCGGATGAGAGCTGTACAGCGCTTGATCGTCGGTGCGGTTCTGCGCGAAGGGCGAAAGACCCAGTTCCGCGGTGGCGACAATCGCCTGCTGGCAACGCCCCTCTCTGATGGCGCTCATGGCGTGCCTGATCGCAACCAAAAAGCTGGCGCATCCGGTTTCCACGATCTCGCTGAGCCCTGACAGGTTCAGAATGTTTGAAATGCGGTTGGCGTAAGCGGAGATCTGCTCCGCCTGGAAACGCCACTGAGCCGCCTGCTGCGGATCCACTTTGGCCTGAATATCCTGATAGCCTGAATGCCCGCGGGTCGCGACAAAAAGCCCGGTCCGTTTCTCACGGAACTGGCTCAGGGTATAGCCGGCGTCCGTGATGGATTGCCAAATGACTTCAAGCAATTTTCGGATCTGGGGATCCAGTTTTTGCGCGTCCTTGTGGGAAACCTTGAACAGTTTGCGATCGAAATACTCAACCCCATCCAGATAAGCCCCGATTCTGCTGCTGCCGATCTCTTCTTCATCCAGGGCCATCAGGCGCCTGCGCTTGTCACTCAGCGTGGAATGCGCCGCTCGGCCAGCGCGCAGGTTATCCCAAAATGCAGCGATATCCTCTGCCTGCGGGAAGATCCCCGCCATGCCGATGATGCTGATATTTTGCCCCTGTTCCTCCTCCGTGCGCATTTTGCTTTCTTTCGGCTTCGGCTCCGCTTCTGCCAACGGTCCTGGGTTACTCAGCATGGCCAGCTGTTCGCTGAAATGGCTGCGCAGATACAGCTGAATTTCACCGACGGTGTGGTATTCCATAAACAGCGAGCGGGAGACTTGCGGGAACTTTTCGCGGATGTCATTTAACAGCGCGATGGACACGACCGAATCCATGCCCAATTCCTCCAGAGCGGTATCCGGGCCGATCGCCGCTTCGGCCACTTTGAGCTGCCGGCCGATCAGCGCGGTCAGGTAAACCTCAAGGTCAAAACGCGCCTCGGCCTTCTGCGGTACGCTGTCCGCCAGGGATGGTGACGGTATGCCGCCTATTTTTTCCGGCTGGCGGTGAACGTCATGCGCCAAGACGTGGGGGGCGGCGTGTTCCTGTCCTTGAGCGGTGGGAAGCCAGAACGCCTGGCGGTCAAAGGGATAGGTCGGCAAGCTCAGGCGAAGCGGCTGCTGCCCTTGATATAAGCCTGACCAATCAAACTCCAGCCCCTGGCACCAAAGGCTCAGCAGTCTGGCGTATTTACCGCGCACCACCCATTTCGCGATGGCTTCGCGCAGTTCTTCATCAGCCGAGAATTGCGCCACCAGAGCGTTGTGGCTGCTACGCTGGCCGCGGTAGACCTCGCCGGGTTCCTCGTTACCCTGCAAAAAACCGTCCAGTTTTGCCCTCAGCTCGTCGAGGGACTGCACGATCCAGCCCAGCCGCGCCGTCATGGCATCCCGCCCGACTTGCAGCGTATAGGCCAGATTCATTAGCGTCAGCTCAGGTTTTTCCCGTTGCTGATCCAGGTATCGCCTGAGGTTCTGGGCTACGTCACGCAAGCGAACATCATCCCTGGCTGACAACGGGATCACATAGCGCGAGCGCGATTGCGGCGCCGGCAGTACCGACCGATTGCCGCGATATTCCTCTATCACGATATGCGCGTTGGCGCCGCCGAAACCGAAAGAACTGACGCCGGCCCGGCGCGGCAACGCATTACCCTGCGCGTTTCGCAATGCGCGCCAGGGGCGATTCTCCTGCACGACATAGAATGGCGTGTTCGTGAAGTCGATATAGGGATTCAGTTCTTCACAGTGCAGGCTCTTCACCAACGTCTGGTGTTTCAGCTGCAGCAACACTTTGATGACGCCGGCAATACCTGCCGCCATCTCCAAATGCCCGATGTTGGTTTTCACCGACCCGACGGCGCACTCCGCCTCAGGGTATTTCTCGCCCGGATAGAGAGCCTGCATATCGTGAAACGCGGCTTTCAGGCTATTGATCTCAATCGGATCACCGAGTTTTGTGCCCGTCCCGTGCGCCTCAATGTAGCCGACCGTCCTGGGGTCGATGCCGGCATCGCGGTAGGCGCTGACCAACAGGGCCGCCTGCGCTTTTGGGTTCGGCGCGGTCAAGGAACTGGCGCGCCCGCCGTGATTTTGCGCGCTGCCGCGGATGACGCCATAAATATGATCGCCGTCCGCTTCGGCCGCCGATAAGCGCTTCAGCAGCAGCATGCCCGCGCCCTCGCCGCGCACATAGCCGTCAGCCTGGCTGGAGAATGTTTTACAACGACCGTCGGCGGCGAGCATGCCCGCTTTGCAGAAGCTGACGAACGTATCCGGCGTGACCAATGTATTAATGCCGCCTACGATGACCATATCGCAGCCTTCATGACGCAGGGCTGAAACACCGCGATGAATGGCGATGAGCGAAGAGGAACACGCCGTTTCAATTGGCTCACTCGGCCCATGCACATTGAGGAAATAGCTCATACGATTCGGGCCGACCGAAGGCACAATCCCCGTTGCGGTGAAACCTTCCGCCGGAAGTTTCGCATCGACGATCAGACCGGCATAACCGGTGTTTCCCGTACCGACATAAATGCCCAGCCTACTGCCGGCCAAAGAAGCGGCCGAGTAACCCGCGTCTTCAATCACTTTCCAGGCATGGGTCATCAACAGCCGCTGTTGCGGATCCATCAGTTCGGCCTCTCGGGGGGAGATACCGAAAAAGAGCGGATCGAATTCCGCCATATCCTGAATGAATCCTCCCCAGCGAATACTGTCGCGATTTTCAGTGCTGTGTACAGCCTGTAGGGAATCCCGCCAATTCCAACGGTCTGGCGGCACCTCGCTGATGCAATCTTTCCCCTGCAATAGATTTTCCCAGTAGGCGTCCAGATCCGGCGCCATAGGGAAACTGCCGCTCATCCCCACAATGGCGATCGCTTCCTGAGCGTCGTTCCGGTCGTGAACGGCTGGTGAGGCGGACGGTTTCGGCTGGGGCGAGCGCTCGACTGAGACATCATGCGCCGGCGCCTCATCGCTCTGCGGTGCTTGCGCCATCACTTGCGCGGCAAACAGCAGGCTAAAGCGCGCACGATAGCGTTCGGCCAGATAATGCGTCAATCCCGCAACGGTCGGGTACTCGAAAAACACGGTCGGCAGCAGTTCCAGCGCATATTGCCGGTTCAATTTATTGGCAAAACTGGTCGTCAGTATGGAGTCGAAGCCCAGCTCGCTTAACTCAATATCGTTATCGATGTCAGCGGCGTCCACGTGCAACAACGCAGAAATTTCCTGCATCAGAAGCGACTGAACCGCTTCATGCAACGCCGGTATATCCACCGCCTGGGTGGACGCATCTTCGGCTATCCGAGGTGCCGGTGCAGCCAGCTCCCCGGTTTCCGGCTGGGCGAACGCGGTAAACCTTGCGGCGAATGCGGCCTGATAGGTTGCCGTTAGATAGCCGCTCAGCGCCGCAATCGTCGGATACTCGAAGAACAGGGTTGGCAACAGGTCGAGCTGATAGCGCTGATTCAGCGTGTTGGCGAACCCGGTCGTCAGAATGGAATCGAAGCCCAGTTCCGTCAATTCGAGATCCAGATCGATCTCGGTCGCCGCCACGTCAAGCAATGCGGAGACTTCGCGGATCAACAACTGCTGCACCGCCTCTTCCAGCCCCGTTTTGTCAATCGGCACCGCCGCCTTCTGCCCGCTGCCTGCCGCCGGCTCAACGCGGTGCTGTTCACCACCGTTGGCCAATGTCAGGCGCAACTTTTCAATGTCGCCGGCGATCACCAGCACTTGATTTTCTTCCCGCTCAAGCGCCTGATAGAAAGCCTGCAGGCCGGCAGCCGCAGACATCGCGATCATGCCCGTGTTCTGGTACATCAGGGTTTCAGATGCGTCATCAACCGCCATGCCGCCTTCTTTCCACAGCGGCCAGTTGATCGTCAGACTTCTGCCCATCCGCGCCTGAGCCGCCACCTGCCGCTGGCGGTAGTGAGCGTAAGCATCCATGAAACTGTTCGCCGTAACATAATCAGCCTGCCCTGGATTACCCAAGGCGGCTGCGGTTGATGAAAAGAGAATAAAGAAATCCAGCGGGTGCTGCGCCAGGGCCAGATCCAAGTTCACCGTCCCTTGCACTTTAGGTGCGAGTACGGCCAGAAAATCCTCCGGCGACTTTTTCAGGATGTAGCTATCGCGCAGCACGCCAGCGCAATGGAGCACGCCGTTGATGGTGCCGTACTTCGCCATGGTGCTGGCGGTTAACGCCTCAACCCCTGGGCGATCGCAGACGTCAAGCTGGCAGTAGTCAACCTGAGCGCCCAGCGCGATCAACTGGCTGACTGCGGCTTGGATCCGATCGTTCATCGACGTTCGTCCGGTGAGGATCAGCCTGGAACCGCGGGTTTGGCGGGCAATCTCTGTGGCAAAAATAAGCCCCAGCCCGCCTGCACCGCCGGTAATCAGATAAACGCCCCGCTCTTTCCACGGAATGCGGACCGCCCCTGACGCTGGAGACACGGCGGAGGTTCCGGTTAGTGAGTGCACTTCCCGCCAGGATAAAACCTGGCGCCCCTCCCCGCCGTAGCGTATGTGAATATCTTCCGGCACGAGGCTGCTTTCCCGCAGCCTGTCGTTAATCTCGTCGGCGCGCGCCGTCGCCTCCAGCTCAATCAGTTGGCCAATAAACCGGCCATTCTCTAAACGCGCCGTTTTTAACACCCCGCAGAGCGCGGCGGAAAACGGCGCGGGCAGCGCCCCGACAACCGCCACTTGCAACAGCATCGGCTGCTTGGGCCGCCCATCCAACAGGGATTTTACCCGGCCAAACAAGGCCAGCGCCTGCTGCTGAAAATCCAGGGCGATATG
The DNA here is from genome assembly GCF_052045345.1 of Serratia sp. 22264. Lineage (NCBI taxonomy): Bacteria > Pseudomonadati > Pseudomonadota > Gammaproteobacteria > Enterobacterales > Yersiniaceae > Serratia > Serratia sp. 22264. Next base: position 1,330,172 of record NZ_JBQEOY010000001.1, on the reverse strand, counting down.
GTCCTCACTGTCCATGGCCGGGAAAATCAGGTCATTCGTCAGGCCCATGGCTTTCGCGACGGAAGGTTCTCCGCAGAAGAGTGTTTGACGGTGGGAGTACGCATGCGGAGCAACGACATCGCCTCGGACCTGTTTACGCGACCACGTCGGCACCAGCAGCAGCGTGCCGTTGCCGGGCGGCGTGTCGGGCTCAGGCGCGCGGACGCTGAATCCCTGCAAATGAACGCAGAGCCGCCCGGTATCGTCGTATAGCTCAACGGTCAGTTTCTGGACTTTCGCCCGTAGCGCAGGCTCGGAGCCATGCTCATACGCAATGCGGGCCCACATTCTGGACGTGCAGCGGTGCAGGATCTCCATTGACTCCAGTTCAAACGGCAAACCCAGCCGATGATCCTGGGACAACCCCAGCGTCGCCTGTAATGCAGAGTCCATCAGACTGGGATGCAGGACATACTCGCCCAGCGTCTCTTTGAGGGTTTCAGGCAGCACCAGCTGCGCAAGCACGCGACCCTTGGCGACATGCAGCCGTTCAATGCCCTGATGTCCGGTGCCGTATTCGATCCCCAACTGATGGAAAGCCCGGTAACATTCGGCTTTCTCTAGCGTACCGTCTTGGTGCTCGGCCATCGCAACCGACAGATCGAGCCGGGTTTCGCTAGCCGCAAACGAGTCCGCAACGATCGCTTTTCCCTGGCAATGCGTCTGGGTTTGGCCATCCGCCATCTGAGAACAAATTTCGAACCGAATCACCGTCGGCGATTGCGGCATTAATTTTACCATCACAGGGGAAAGGCCGTTTTCGCCGGCGGCGATGTAAGGGCGAATCCAGACGATCTGAGTCAACTGTAGACGCCGTTCACGCCCCACCGACTGTTCAACGGCGGCGCGCGCCATTTCCAAATAAGCGACGCCAGGCAAAAGCCGTTTTCCCATCACCACATGGTCTGACAGGAAGAATTCGCCGCCGTCAAACCAAGAGGTAAAGCTGAGCGCGGTCAGGTCGGAGGTATTGCGGTGTACCAGCGGGTGCAAACGATAAGGCTGGGATGGCATGACTGGCGGCGTCGCCTCTCCGTTCTCGCTGGCCGCGGCGGTTTTCTCTTTCAACCAGAAACGATCCCGTGCGAACGGATAAGTTGGCAAGCCGATCTTGCGGGGTGGCGTTGCCGCGGAGTACAGCGTTTTCCAGTCAACGACGGCGCCCTGCACCCAGGCCTCGAGCCGCTTGCCATACTTGCCTTGCCGGTCTTCATCAGCCGCTGCAAATAAGGCACCATTGCCCGCTTTCGCATTGCCGCGATAGATGCCCGGCGCCGGTTTGGGGTCGGCAAGGTAGCGGGACAATGTGTCTTGCAAGGCCGGCACGGAGTCGGCGACAAAGGCCAGGCGTTCATCCATGGCTTCGCGCCCCACTTGCAGGGTATAAGCGATATCCGCCAGGCTCGGTTGCTGCTCGGCAAACGCCGCAGAATCCAGGTAGGTGGCCAAACCTTGTACGACCGCCTCCAGGCGAGCGGCTTTTTTTGCCGACAAGACAATCGCCACCGGCGCCGCAGAGGAAGCAGTAACGCTGACGGCCGGTTCCGCAACGTACTCTTCGAGAACGATGTGCGCATTCGCCCCACCGATGCCAAAACTGCTGACGCCGGCTATTCTCGGCAGCGGCCGGCCACCGGCGTCTTGCATCGCCGGCCATGGCTGCGTTTCTCGCACTAGGTAGAACGGGCTCTCGGCAAGATCCAAATACGGATTCGCCGTCTGCAAATGAACGTTGCCAGGAATTTTCTGGTGACGGAACATCAATAACACTTTCAGGACACCAGAAATGCCGGCTGCGGCTTCCAGGTGGCCGATATTGGTTTTTACCGATCCGAGTCCACAACAGGCTTCGCTCGGCATGGATTGCCCCCGCTCTTGATACAAGGCGGTGAACGCTTTTCTCAACCCATCGATCTCAATCGGATCGCCCAGCCGGGTTCCCGTGCCATGGGTCTCGATATAACCCACCCTCGCCGGATCGATGCTGCTGCGGCGATAGGCCTGGGTCAGCAGCGCCTGCTGCGCAACCGGGTTCGGCGCGGTGGGCGACGTTGCTTTACCGCCGTGATTCTCGGCGCTGCCGCGGATCAGACCGTGAATGCGATCGCCATCGGCAATCGCCTGGCGGAGGGGTTTGAGCATAATGGCGCCGACGCCTTCGCCGCGGCCGTAGCCGTCTGCGCTGATATCAAAGGTTTTGCAGCGGCCGTCTTCGCTAAGGATCCCCGCTTCTCCGGCGGTGATGGTGATCCCCGGATTGACGATAATGTTGACGCCGCCGACCAACGCCATATCGCAACTGCCGGCGCGCATTGCTTCTATCGCCCGGTGAATGGCGACCAGTGAACTGGAACAGGCGGTATCAATGGGTTCGCTTGGGCCATGGAGGTTCAGTATGTAAGACACACGGTTGGCCAGCGCGAAGTGAGAAAGCCAAGGGGGATCGCCGATGCCGAACTTATCGTGGGAATACTTCAGCCAGGCGTCTTTGTATTCAGAGGTCGATACCCCGACAAACACCCCGGTGTTGCTGCCCGATAAATCACTGGCGCGATAGCCGGCATCCTCAATCGTCGCCCAGACCGTTTCCAGGAAAATCCTGAACTGCGGGTCCAATGACTGGGCTTCCCGTGGAGAAATGCCAAAAAAAAGCGGGTCGAAACAATCGACATCCTGCATGAACCCGCCGCAATTCACGTTGGTTTTTCCGGGCGTTTCATGCGGGTTTCCATAATATTCCCGCCAGTTCCAACGATCGGCCGGAACCGTGCTGATCAAGTCCTGATTCGCTTCCAGTTTTCGCCAGAACTCATCCAGATTGCGCGACTGCGGGAATCGGCCGCTCATACCGATAACCGCTATCGCTTCCGGCTCTTGCGGCCCGGTCGTCGCCGTTGAGGCGACGACCGGGGATTCTTGCTGTGGCGTTGACGCATAAGCCGCCGCCCGCCAGCCAAACGTTTTTTCACCATCATCCCGCATTGCCAGGCTGGTGGCGGTGATGATTGGAGGCGGCTCTTTGGCGGCCGCCATTTCCGGCGTGCCCGCTATTTGAGCGACGGCATCGGGATAAGTGTCGGCCAGATGATGACCCATCGCCCGCAGGGTGGAATGTTCAAAGAACACCGTCGGCATCAGCGTCAGGCCATAGGCCTTATTGAGACGACCAGCAAACTCGGTGAAATCGATGGAATTAAAGCCATATTTGGACAGTTCCATATCCAACTCAACCTTGTTCTCATCGAGCTTTTGCAGCTGAGCCACCATGCTGACCAGCATGGCGTGGACGCGTGCAACCCGAACCGGGCTGTTTTCGCCTGCCAGCTGACGGGGCACCTCTTCGCGGCTTGATGAACCCGCGGGCAGCGGATCGCGTGTCTCCGAGAGTCGGCGCCCGATCTGCTCGGCTTCGCCATACATAACCGCCAACTGCGGCTCCGGGCTGTGCAGCCCCAGAAGCAACGCCTCTATCCCCGCTGCGGCGGGCATCGGCACCAAACCCGACTGGCGCCTGAGCTGTTCAGCCGCCTGCTCGGAAATTCCCATACCGCCATCGCGCCAAAGCGGCCAGTTCAACGACAGGGTTTTCCCGCGCCGTAAACCATCGGCAACCTGCTGGTTACGCTTGAAGGCGAAGCCGTCCATAAAGCCATTGGCGCAGGCATAGTCAGCCTGTCCGCTATTGCCAAACGCGCTGCTCAAAGAGGAGAACAGCACCATGAAGTCCAGATCGCAATCCCGGGTTGCCTCATCCAAAGCCAGTGTGCCCGCGACTTTCGGCCCTAAAACCTCAAGCACTTCACGTTCAGTCTTATTGACAATGAATGCGTCACGCGTGACGCCCGCACTGTGGATGACGCCATTCAATCGGCCCTCATCCTGCAGGATTTGCCGCACCAGGCGGCGAACTTGCTCGGGATCGGTCACATCACCCTGATAGTAAGCCACCTGGGCACCCTGCTGCCGCAGCGCCGCAAGGCGTTGCTCATTGAGGCCCTGTAAAGCGGAACGGCCACTCAGGACGAAACGAGCCTGATAGCGCGCCCCCAGTTCACGGACCAACTGATAGCCAATACCGCCCAGCCCGCCAGTGATCCAGATAACGGAGCCAGCAGCCATCGGCGGCACACCGGCGGCGTCCGTCAGCGCTGTTTGGTGCCACTCCCGCACGCTTCTGCCGCCCGCCGCGTCGTAACGAATCTCGACGGCGCCCTCTGTCTCCTGCATTTCGGCATGCAGTTGGGTCGGCAGTTGCATGGCCGCGTCAGCGGCATTCGGGTAGCGGATCACTTTTCCATTGAGGCCTGGCTGTTCCTGGCGGGCCGTTTTGAGCAGCCCTGCTGCCGCGGACAGCCACGACTCGTTCACCGGTTCCGCCGCCAGTATGAACAGCGCCTGCCGCTGGGCCTGTTCCGTGCAGGCAAGCGTGCTTTCTTTAATTTGGGCAAACAACTGCTGCAGACAAAGCGTCAATTGCGCCGGTGTCTGATCTGCATCGGGCGACAGGCGCATGATCCGGCAAGCAGGCCAGGCGCTTTGCAACGCGGTTTGCCACGCATCACTCTCCTGCGCCAGAATAAAACGAGGCGGCGCGCCAGAAGTGCGTTCAGATTGTGGGAGAACAGCAATCTGCTGACGGGCCCACTGAGGCCGGGCAAAGACCAGCGACACCGCCGGTGCTGCGATCATTTTCAACCCCTTCATTTCGACCAGGATATGGCCGTGACGATCGGTAAACCAGATATCACAACTTACGATCTGCTGCTGCGAGCCGCTCCCTGAAGGGTGTTGGCGAATATAGGCCAACAGACTCCCCGGCAATGGCCGGTGGACCCGCAGTTCATCCAGGCTAAACGGCATCAGCGGGCGATCGCTTTGCCGCTCGCCGCCGGTGGCCAACATGATCGCGGCCAAAACGGCCCCGTTCATCAGGGTTGGGTGCAGCGCCACCGTCTCGCCGTCAACATCGCCCGGCGTTTCCAGCGCGATTAACGCTTCTTGATGCCCTTGGTCATAGCGGGTGATGCCGAGCAACCTTGGTCCGATCGCCGCAGCGAAGAATTCGGCGCAGGCACTCTGTTCTCTGCGCTGCCGACAGCGCTGCGCGATCTCGCCAAGCGGCAACGGCTGAAGCGCCTGTTCGCCGGCTGAGCCGGTCATCACTCGGGCCTGCGCGTGCATCGCGCCCTGCGAACTGACCGTGCAGCGATAACCGTGTTGATCCCGGCTCAGGTGCAGATCAATATCGGCTCCGCTCGCTCCCACCGCCACGGGTTGTCGCCAGACCACCTGTTTGAGTCCGATGACGGCCGGGGGATCTTCTGGCTGGAGATGCGCCGCCGCCAATTCGCTCATCCACGCCAGCGACAGCATGCCCGGCAACAACCCGCCGTGATCTTGCAAGAAGTATTCAGTCCCGCTTAACGTTTTGCGCTGTGAGCTAACGGCCATCTCGACCGCAGGCTCCGTTTCCGGCATGACGTCTTGTTCAGACGGGTGAGATACCGACAGTATGCGGGTCGAGAAGCCGCGCAAGCTCACGCAGATACGCCCCCGTTCATCGCAGAGATCGACGTCCATTTTTTGCACTTGCGGATCCGCGGCGTTATCGGTTGTGACCAGCCGCAGCCAGACCCAGAGCCGGGTGTCGATGTTGCCAAAGACCTCCAACTGCTCCAGCGCAAACGGCACATAGGCGGCGTCGGGGCGCGGCTCAGAGCCATGCAGCCCCAGGCTGGTTTGCAATGCGGCGTCGATCAAACTCGGGTGCAAACCGAGCCCCTGCAGGGCTGCCGCATTCGGCAGCGCAATTTTGGCCAACACCTGGCGCTCTCCCGTCAGCAGCTGCTCAATGCATTGGAATGATTCGCCATACTCGAGCCCCATGTTGCGGAACCTTTGGTAGCACTGCGCCGGCAGATAGCCGGGGCCCGTCATCTGGCTTTTCAGCTGCTCCACGTCCAGAGAACGGTGCGCCGGGATGGCGTCATTCAGATGCGGCACAATCACGCCTTGGCTGTGGATCGTGCGCTGCTGTCCTTCGTTTTCCGAATACACCCGATAGTCAACAAGCCCTTCGTTCTGCTCACAGAGCCCGAGGTAAAGGGTCATGGTCTGTTGTGCGGCGATCGCCGGCTGAAGCCAAAGAACCTGTTTCATGCTGAAGCGCAGCGGCTGAGGCGTTGCAACCGACGGCGAGGCCGCGCAGGCATAAGCCGCACGCGCCATTTCCAGATAGCAGACGCCCGGCAAAACTTTCTGCCCGTAAATCCGGTGATCCTTGAGGAAAAACTCTTCACCGCTGAACTCAGCGCGAAAACGCAGCTCCCCCAGCGTTGAGGCATTCTCCTGCAGCATCGGATGCAGCGCGCCCCGTACGGCGACGGCACTTCGCGCCGGCGATGACGCGCCGCCCTCCACCCAACAGCGTTCACGGGCGAACGGGTAAGCCGGCAAGACAACGCAGCGGGACACGTCCGGCAACAGCTCGTCGCCTTTCAGCACGTACCCCTGGCAGTAATAATCCGCCAGCGCGCACAAATTCTCCTGATATTCCTGCCCTGTACTACGTTGCGATTGGCGCAGCAACGCATCGACGTGTTTTTGAATGGCTGGCTGCCCTATGAAGCCCAGAGGGATACCGTTACCGCGGAACAGATTGGGGCGCTGCACATGTTCGGCCTGTTGCAGGCTAACGATGGCGCCCTCGCGATCTTCGACCACGATAGCCAGGCGGTAGCGGAAATGGCTACGGCCGTGGAGCAACGTATAGCTGATCGCCGCCAGACTCTGACTCTCGGTTTCCGATCTTTGCAAATGCAACATCAGATCGCTGGCCTTGAGATAGAGCGCCTCCTCGGTCTTGGCGGACAAGCAAAGCAGATAATGGCTGCGTTGCTGCTCTGGCGCCGCAGGCGCCTGCGCATATTCCTCGATGAGAAGATGCGCATTGGTGCCGCTCATGCCGAAGGCGCTCACTGCCCCCATTCTTCGTTTATCCGCCACCCTCGGCCAGGCGCGGGCTGTTTTATTGACGTAGAAAGGACTCTCCGCCCAGGTGATGTAGTCATTTTCCTGTTGGCAGTTGAGACTTGCGGGAATGATTTGCCGCTGCAAAGCCTCAATAAGGCTCACGGCGCTCAGAAGGCCCGAGGCGGCGAAAGTATGACCGAAATTCGTTTTGGTCGATGTCAGAGCGCAAAAGGCCTGTTTATCGGTGTGCGCTTTGAACGCCTCATTCAGCGCATTGATCTCAACCGGATCGCCAAGGCGGGTGCCCGTGCCATGCGTGACGATATACTCAATTTGCGCCGGGCTAATGCCGGCACGTTGATACACAGATTTGAGCAAATCGGCCTGCGCCACGCCGTTCGGCGCGGTGATCCCGTTAGTCTTGCCATCATAGTTGATGCCGCTGGCGCGGATCAGGCCATGGATCCGGTCGCCATCGGCCTCTGCCTGCGACAACCGTTTCAACACCAGCACCACGACGGCTTCCCCCGGCACCATGCCGTTGGCGCGCTGATCGAAGGTATAGCAGGTCCCGTCCTCTGACAGCATGCCTGAGCGCGCCATGATGTCGAAACCTTCCGTCGAGAGTTGCAGGCTGACGCCGGCGGCCAATGCGGTGTCACATTCCCGGTTACGCAGGCTGGCGCATGCCAGATGCGCCGCGACCAAGCCGGATGAACAGGCCGTATTGATCGCCAGCACGGGGCCATGCAGATCGAGGAAATAGGCCAGTCGCGAAGCCAGAATGCCGTTATGATTGGCGGTGATTTCAACCTGCTCGCTCGCGGTGAAATGGCCGTAGGTTCCTTCTTCGACACCGACAAACGTACCGATACTGTGCTGTCGCAGCGAGTGATCCCCATAACCGGCATGCTCCAGCGCTTTCCAGGTCTCCTGCAACAGTTGGCGCTGGGCCGGATCCATGTTCTGCGCTTCCCGTGGCGAAATTTCAAAAAACAGCGGGTCAAACTCCGCAACGTCTGGCATGACGCCGCACCACAGTTGGCGCGCCGACGCGCTGCTATGCTCTCGGCAAGATTCGTCACGGCCGCGCAGATACGCCTCGCTCACCTGGCTGACGGACGATTTGCCCTCCGCCAGATAGCGCCACATTTCCTCAACGTCGCGGGCACCGGGGAACCGGCCGCTCATGCCGATCACCGCGATCGGCTCTTCTTGCGCAGACGGCGCAAGCGCAGGGGTATGCATGCCCGGGTTGCGGACTGATGGAGGAACCAAATGGGCGCGCGGGTCTGCCGACTCCCGCTCGCCTGGCGAACTGCCGTAGCAGGTGTGCATTAACGCCCCGTGAGTCGCCATAAAGTACTGGCTGAGCCGCGAGAGCGTGGCATGCCCGAAAAACAGGGCCGGCGACACAGCGATTTTCCAGCGCCGGCTGAGAGCGGCGGCAAACTCCGCCAGGCTGATTGAATCAAAACCGAAATCCGCCAGGTTCACGTCATGCTGCAAACGATACCGCTCAATGCTTAAAATATCGCTCACCGTCTGCTGCAATTCCCAAAGCACGCACTGTTCAACCGTCAGCCCTTTCATTTCAGGGTGGGAAACGATGGCGGCTGCCGGTCGATTTTGCGCGCCCTGTTGACGCGGCCCCCCCGCCAGCAGGCGTTGCAGCGCATCGTGCTGACCGGCCATGACCAGCACCGCGCCCTCTTCGCCGGCGAGCAGCTGTTCGAACACCCTCAATCCTTCTTCACTGCACAATGCGCGCTGGCCGCTGGTTTTCAGGTAAAAGGAGGTCGCCTGCTCCCGTTCGGCCGAACCCTGCGTCATGCCGCCGTCTGCCCACACCGGCCATCCGATAGCGACAGTCTTGCGGGCGGACCGCGCGCCGCGATGTCGGCTGTTGGCGTAAGCCATTTGGAAACGATTCGCCACGGCATAATCACCGGCGCCAAAATCGCCAAAAATAGCAGCGCTGGACGAGAAGTAAACGATAAAGTCCAGCGCGTGTTCTGCGCCGAACACGCTTTGCCAGGCGTTATCAATCGTCTGAACACCCTGAACTTTCGGCGCCAGCACCTGATGAACCCCGGCGAGATCTTTCTCCGCCAGCGTTTGCTGCGTTTGCGCCCCCGCGGCATGCAAGATGCCGTCGATGCGGATCCCCTGACGCCGACAGTCTGCAAACAGAGACTCCATCTGCGACAACTCGCTTACATCGGCCTGGAAGTAGGTAATCTGACCGCCATGTTGTTTGATGGCCCGCAAATCCGTCTGTTTATCCAGATTAAGCGGAGAACGGCCAATCAAGATCACCTTCGCCATAAAGTTTTCGCACAGATAGCGCGCAAATATCATCCCCAACCCACCGAGCCCTCCGGTAATCAGGTAACATCCGCCCATTTTTAAACAACTTTCCGCTTTCACGTTTTCATCGTTGTTTACAGCATGAGCGCCGCTTGCCATCTGGACCGGTTCATACGCCAGCACATGGCGTTTGCCCTGAAGATACAGCGCGTTTTGGCCCGGTTCACTTTGCAACTCAGCCCAGACGGCGGGAAGTGATGCGGCTACCCCCTGCCACCGCTCAGCGCCCGGAGCCGTGTCGAACCCGGCAAACGAGATGCTCGTTTCCGGCAGAACAAGTCGCAAAGAGGCGCCGAAAGCGACCAGCGCATCGGCGTAGCAACGCTCCAAAGCGTCGGTAAAGGCGCTGACGATCAAAATACGGCCGACCGCGAGCCCGCTGGATAACACCCCCTGGAACAGAGGCACCAATTGGTCCATCGCGGACTCAGGTTCGACAACGCACAACAACGCGTTTGCCGACTCAGGTTCACTTGCCGTTTGTGCGGTCATTTTCAGTTGCGCAAAGAAACGGCTGCAGGCGTCTGTCTCTGCCATGTGCAGGAACAGCGCCGGTGAATCCTCTCCCGCAATCTGCATAATGCCGGCCCCCAGCGTCGTTTGAACGGCAGCTGGAAGGACGCAAATCACGCGCCGGTTGTAATGCTCAGCGCCGAGATTCACGGCGTCCGGTAGCGGCTGCTCCTGCCATCTTTCGCGAGCGATCCAAACGGCGTCATTCTGCTCTGCCTCCGCCGTACGGCGTGGCGCGAGAGCGTTTAACTCATCCGTCGAGGCGAACCAATAACGTTCCTCCGCGAAGGGATACGTCGGCAGGTGCATCCTGCGCGGCACGGCATCGTGATATAACGCAGCCCAATCCACCGTCTCACCGAGCAGCCAGGCGGCCAGTTGAAGGCGCGCAAGAGGCGGCGTCTGGCCGGGTTGAAGCCCGTGAGCCCCCCCCTCGTCACGCAGCAATGCCTGCGTGGCGGCGGAACGGGTCGTTCCCGATACGTCGGCATAATACAAATCGAGCGAAGCGCTTATCTCCGCACCGCTGGCAAGGTACTGCCCCAACGCTTCCTGCAGGCTATGCCAGCCGTCGCTAAACAACGCCAGACGATGTGGCATCGGCGTTCGCCCGACTTGCAGGGTATAAGCGAGATCGCCCATGCTGTGCGGTTCATCCGCGGCGAGCAGGTTGGCCGCCATCTGTTTCAACTGGGCTTCACTTTTAGCAGATAACACTATCAGATACGGCTCATGCCGGCCTGATTGCTCCCCCTGGCGCTTCATCGGCGTCTCTGCGTTCTGCAGCACCAGGTGGGCATTGGTGCCCGTGTGGCCGAAAGAACTGACCGCCGCGAAACGCCGCTCCCGGTCCCAACGCTTGAGTTCGGTATTCACATAGAAGGGGCTGTCGGCAAAATCAATATCCGCATTGGGCTGGGTATAGTTCAACGACGGCGGGATTTCTCGCTGTTTCAACGCCAACGCCGCCGTGATGACGTTCACGATCCCGGCCGCGGCCTGCGTATGGCCAATATTGGTTTTCGGCGAGGTTAACGCGCAATACTGCTTCTTCTGCGCCCCTTCGCTCTGGAAGGCATCGATCAGCGCATTGCACTCAACGGGATCCCCTAACAGGGTGCCGGTGCCATGGCTGACAACATAGTCGATCTGATCGGGAGAAACGCCGCTTTGCTGATAAACCTGTGCGTAAAGCTCACTCTGGCGAGCGCCGCTGGGCGCCGTCAGACCATTGGTTTTGCCGTCATAGTTGATTGCGCTGCCTTTGATAATGGCATAAACATCATCGCCATCTCGCAATGCGTCCTCATGGCGTTTTAACACCACCGTCGCGCACCCTTCGCCGACCACCATGCCGTTGGCGCGGTGATCAAAAGCATAGCAGGCGCCGTCTGGCGAGAGCATATCCCCCATCCGCGACAAACAGTGCAACAGACGCTCCGGCTGGCAGATCAGATTGCACCCGCCGGCCAGCGCCAATTCACTTTCACCGTTCAAAATACTCTGGCAGGCATAATGCAGGGCAACCAGAGAAGAGGAACAGGCGGTGCCGATAGCCAACAGAGGGCCTTTGGTATCAAGGAAGTAACCGATACGCGCCGGCGCCGTTCCCGTATGTACCGAGGTAATCGCAGAGTGTTCGGTCAATGGATAATCTGATTCTTCCATGCCGACAAAAATGCCGTGCTGTTGCCCGCACCATGTCTGCGGGTCATAACCGGCATCTTCAATCGCTCGCCATGCGGACTGCAACAGCAAGCGATGATGGGGATCCATGTGGTGGGCTTCCCGGGGCGAAATCTTAAAAAACAGCGGGTCAAAGCAATCGATATGCGCCATGAAACCTCCCCGGGAGGTCTTCATTTGCAAGTCTTCGCGCTGCCGCCGCCATTGCGGCACCGGCCCAATACTGCTGCGGCCTTCTCGCAGCACTTGCCAGAATTCTGCCGCATTATCTGCCCCGGCAACCTTAATATCGATGCCGATAATGGCGATGTCGCGATTGCCGCTTTGCGCCGAACGCGGCGCAGCGGCGGTTTGGCGCAGAGCCTTCGCCGCTGTGCCGCTCTTCATGCGTTCGGCAACCACGCGCGCTAACGCCGCCGGCGTGGTGTAACTGAACAAATCAGAACGCCGCAATTTAACCGGGTACGCCGCCACCAGTCGGCTGACGAAGGCGTCAACAGAGACGGAGTCGAGTCCTAGATCGGTAAATGCCTGCCGACAGGTTTCGTCGTCCACGCCATTCATGCCCAGCAGGCGCGCTATCGTCGCGCGTACGTCAGCTTCAGCCTCGGCCAGGTGGCGGGCGTCAGGGGCGTGTGCGGCCTGGGTTGGCCGCACACCAGGCTGGAACCAGCAATATTCCCGGGCGAAGGCATAATGAGGCGACGCCGCAGGAAACTCGGTGCCCGCAGGGTGAGCACCGCGATATTCTTCGATCAGGATATGGGCATTATTGCCGCCGGAGCCGTAGCTATGAATCGCTGCGATCCTGGGATGCTCACCTGCCGGCCAGGCCTGCGTTTCTTTCGCAAAAACACAGGGGGTGTCTTGCGTATCGCAATAGTCATTCGGCCGTTCAAAACCCGGTATTTTATGAATTTTATCGGTTTGCAGACTACGGATGACTTTGAACAAGGCCCCCAGTGACGAGGCAGAATGCATGTGCCCCAGCAGGGGTTTCAAGCTGCTGACCCGGCAATAACCCGGCTCGAACGCCAGCCCCTGTTCATCACAAAGCTGGCTCAGCGCCCGGTTGAACGCCGTCCATTCGGCAATGTCCGCTACCGGCAGCCCCATACCCTGGGCCTCAATGTAAGACACTCTGCGTGGGTCGATAGCGGCTTCACGGTAGCAGTCTTTGATCAGTTCGCAATGCGCATCCGTATTCGGCGACGCCATCGACACGCCGCCCTGCCCATTGAAGTTAACCCGGGTATGCTTGACGACGGCATAGACCCGCCGCCCGGCCTTCTCAACGTCCGCCAGGCGTTCCAAAAGCAAGGTGCCGACCCCTTCGGATCGGATGAATCCATCCCCATTTTCGCCGAAAGAGAGCACCTGCCCACGGTGAGTGAGCTGGCCGGCGTCATTCAATCGGTTGGTCACGTCAGGAACCAGCATGATATTGGCTGCGCCGACAATGGCCCGGTCAATGATGCCGGCTCTGAGCGCCAAAGTGGCTCGGTGAAGCGCGACGGCGAACCCGGCGCAGGTCGCATTGATTAACTCACTGGGCCCAGCCAAATCAAACTGGTAAGAAATCCGGTTGGCTATCATGCTGTCGGCCTGCGTCAGGCCGAACTCAGGCCGATAACCGTGGCGCGCCATCAGCGCGGCATACTCATTGGATTCGCAACCGATAAATACGCCGGTCTGCGATTTGCTTAGGGAGGCGGGAACAAGGCCGGCGTCTTCCAGCGTGTGTTGGGTTGACATCAGCAGTAGACGTTGCCGCGGGTCCATCTCTTCGGCTTCGAGCGGTAAGATGCCGAACTTTGCCGCATCAAAAGAGGCGATATCGGGAATAAACCCGCCTGCCAGCACCGACCACGGCGTTTCTCCCTCAGCCTCGTCTTGCCGATACCATGCTTCGCGTTGCGCCGGCAATGAAGTGATCAACGTATCGTCGGCATCGAGATGCCGCCATAACTCGGTAATGTTCATACACTGCGGGAAATATCCCGCCAGGCCGGTAATCGCTAAAGGCTCGATATTTCCGTTTGCAGCTAACAGCGTTGATGCCGAATCCGAAGAAGCGGTTTTATGATTATTAATCCACTGCGCAATGAAAGATAATTGTGCTGCTTGCTTACTCATAAAAAGACTTCTCCCGCTTGAGATTAAGGTCAACTAATTGCTGCAAATAACCAAGGGCGTTTTTGACGGCGGCGTAATCCATGCCGAAGTCCTGAAGAAATGCAATTTCATTGACCCCGCACGCCACCGCCAAATCAATTTGTTTCTGGCATTCATCAAGCGGGCCGAATATGCCTCCGGTTTTGAAAAAACGCGCATAGGCGTAATCGAGAATGTGATCAATTTGACTGTTATCGAAATGCTTATCTCTGGCTTTCATCTGGGGAATAATGCTGCTGCGGATATAAGCCTTGAACGGTTCGCAGACCACCCGCTGTACCCATTCCATGTCCGGATGAACGAAGGTGTGCATCATCAGCGTCACCCGGCCGCTCAGAGGATCCAACCCCGCTTCGGCGCGGGCAGACCGGTAGCTGCTCACATACTTGCCGAACTCGTGCAGGTCTATCCCATGCAACATGCCGAAGACGTTATATCCTTGCAGCCCCGCATAGCGAAAACCCGGTTCCGAGATGCTGAAGTACCAAATGGCGACCTCTTTTTGAATCGGACGCGGATACACGACCGTTGGGAATAGCTCCCCGCCGGGGCCGGGAAAATCTACGGTTTCACCGCGCCAGAGCTGTTGTATAACCGGGATCCGCTGGTCGCGTATTTTTGCCCGATCGTCATACGTCTCGGGTGACAGGATAAAGTCCGCTTTGTTCCAGCCGCTGCCAATACCCAGTTCAACCCGACCGTCTGAGAGAATATCCACCATCGCCCAGTTTTCGACGATCTCGACCGGATGGTGCAGCGTATTGGTCACGGCGGCTGAACGCAGGCGCACGTTTTTAGTCAGCGGCGCAAAATAAGCCGCAGCGATAGCGTTATTGGCGTAAATAGAACCAAATTCATAGAAGTGACGCTCAGGGAAGCAAACCGATTCAAACCCGGCCTGATCGGCAAACTCGACAAGCTCGCGGGCAAAACGATATTTATCCCGATCCGAGACATCTTTGCGGACATCAGAAAAAAACAGATAGCTAAAAGAAACGTCTGTCTCAGGCTTGCCGTTCCGCGCTTCGGTCTCTGAGGTGTGATAACCGGAGAAAAAGTTTTCCAGCTTTTGATTCAGCGTGTTCATAACCGGTTCCCTCTTGCGCCAACCTGTTCACGCAATTTTTTCATCAATAAGTTGGGGGTCGGATGATCGATCAGCCAATTCGGCTGCACTGGAAATTTCATCTTTTTTTCCAATGTGGTGCTCAGCTGCATGGCGATAATCGAGTCCATCCCGTAGTCTTGCAGGGGTTTATCCCAGTCAAGATCGTCGCCCAGCTTCATGACTTTCTCGATCCCGAAGGCCAGCACGTCGCGCAGTTCGCCGTCGCCTTCTCTCGGCGTCACCCCGCCGGCATCTTTGGCCGCTTCGATGGGCGCCGTGTTAGCGGCAGGCTCATGCTGCGCCGTCGCAATCGCGGCCCCAACCTCTTGTTGCAACTCGGCCGGCAGATCCTGCAAGGACAAGGAAGAGAGATAATCCGCAAACGCCGCTGGCGTTAATCCTCCTAGCCGATAGCGATCGATGTTTTGTCGCACCGCTTCTGCCGTCGCGAGCGCCTGGCCAGCGTTTACGGCAACCGTCTGTGGTTCGTCAAAACCTAACAACACTCTCGCCTTGTCGCGATCGGTCACGGCAACCAAGGCCGTGGCGCCCTCTGCCAGCCCGGCTTGTATCTGCCGTACCGCCGCAGAGGCGTTAATGCTGCCCATGCCCTGCCGCGCCAGATGCGCCAAACGTGCAGGCAGCCGCTCGGCATCAACGGCGCCGTCAGTTTCCCATTGCCCCCAGCAAACGGAAGCCGTGAGCCCATGCCGTTGTTTCTGGGCGACCCGTTTTTGCCGGTATCGGGCAAACGCGTTCTGGAACGCGGCGGAATAGGCGTAATCCGGAGAGCCTTGAATGCCGAACGCGGCAACGGAAGAAAACATCAGGAAAAACGCCAACGGTTCATTGGCCGTTGCCGCGTCGATGTTCAGGGTGCCTGCGACCTTCGCCGCCAGCGTTTGCCGAAACGCATCCCAAGGCTTATTCAAAATAGAACCGTCGCTCACCTGTCGGGCCAGCTGCACCACCCCGTGGAGGCTGATGCCTTCAGATTTCAACTGCTGCATCGCTTGGCCGATCTGGCCCATGTCCAGAATATCGACAGCATAATAAATAACCCGGGCGCCAGAGGCCCGGATGCGCGTCAGAATCGGCGCGACCTGGCTTTCCGGGCGGCGAGAGAAAATCACCAACTCTGCCTGATAGTTCTGCCCTAACACCCGGCAAAGCTGCTCCCCCGTTTCGCCCAGGGCGCCGACCATTAAATAGGTCGCGCCCGTGCGAAAATGCGCATCCGCCGTTTCAGGCCGTTCGGATTCACTGACGCGTAACGCGTACTGCCGGCCGCCAGAGAAACGCACTGTCGATGCGCTGATCGCCTGCGTCTGTCTGCCCGCTTCAGGCGCCGACATGCCGTCGCATAGCCAGGTTTGCATCAACTGAAGCGCCGTCTCCCGGTGGGCTGCCTGCGGAGAAAAGATGACGTTCCGGTAGGTATGCCCCACGGTTTCCAGGATCGCAGAGCGTAGCAATCCGCAGAGCGCTTCATATTGCACGGCCGCGGTTGTCAGGCCGCGATCATAGTCCGCCCGGTGACAGCAATAGAATTGCACCGGGTTGAGCCGGGCAACCGCCTGGATGGCCTGCACGCAAAGATAGGCAAGCCGCAGCCCAGACTCTGCCTCGGCGTCCGGGCTATCGGGCAGGAACAAAAAAATCGCCAACGGTTTATCGGGATGAGGGATCGCCGCCGAGAGCGCCTCTTGCAGCGCGGCGCTCTCGGCCTCCGCCGTTAAGGTATCCTTCGGCAAGGCGATATGCCGCACATCCCAGAGCGGCTGAGTGTTATCGGTGATCTGCTGAATATGCTGACAAACCTGCTCAACGCTCCGATAGTCTGCAACGGTCCGATCAAGCACCAGAATTTGCCTGTCGCGGTTCGCCTCGATGCGTTCAACCCATGGCGTGTCTTCATGGACATTCACGTCAACCCAGGCCTCTGTCGCCCGTAGCCATGACGTTTCTTCGTCAGCCGGCCCTGTCCCGGCGGCGTCTGACGAAAGTGCCGGCGAGACCACGGTTTCTGTCTCTTCGAACCAGCACGGCTGCCGGTAAAACGGATACGTCGGCAAGCTGATTCTTTGGGGGAAACGGCGCTCAGCGCCTTCAGCAACCTGCGGATAGAGTAAATCCCAGGGCAGCGCCGCCCCTGCGGCCCAGGCCGCAGCCAGCGCGTGCAGATCCGCCGGGTTGGCGCATTGATGAAGCGCCGGCGGGTTGCCGTTCACCGTTCCTCTGAAGAACGGCGGTGCCTCGATATCCCCGGCGATAAACCGGCCCAGTTTCTCTTGCAGCTCGCCAACCGAGGTGGCGACAAACGCAAGCCGCTCCGTCATGGCCTGGCGTCCTCTCAGCAAGGTATAAGCCAGCCGGCTTAAATCAACGGGGCGGCCGGCAGCTTGCTCACCTTTGATCCAGGCCAGCAGATTTTCCGCCATCAGCGGCAAACGGTCGGCCCGCATCGCCGATAACGCGATCACGCTTGGTTTTTCCTCCACCGTTTCAGCCACCGACGGCGGCAGATACTCTTCAATCACCATATGCGCATTAGTGCCGCTGTAACCGAAAGCGCTCACCGCCGCTCTTCGCGGCTGGTTTTCATCATGTCGCCAGGGCTGGAGTTGAGTATTGACGTAGAAAGGCGAATCCTCGAAGTTAACGTGCTGGTTCGGCTTGATAAAATGCAGCGATGGCGCGAGTTGCCGGTGTTTCATTGACAGCAGCGTTTTGTGCACGCTTGCCATGCCGGATGCCGCTGAAGCGTGGCCGATATTGCTTTTCACCGAGCCGAGGCCACAGAAATGCTTGCGCGATGTCTGCTCTCTGAAGACGGAGGTCAGCGCTTCAAGCTCAATTGGATCGCCAAGTTTCGTCCCTGTGCCGTGCGTCTCCACATAGCTGATCGAATCCGGGTTAATTTGAGACTTGCGGTAGACTTCTCTCTCCAGTTCAATCTGGCTGTTGACGCTGGGCGCCGTAATGCCGTTGGTTTTGCCGTCTTGGTTGATGCCCGAGCCAATGATGACGCCATAAATATGGTCGCCGTCCGCCTCAGCCTGTGACAGTCGTTTCAGCACCAGGCATCCGGCACCTTCGCCGGGCACAAATCCATCCGCCGCATCATCGAACGCTTTGCACTGGCCCTCAGGGGACAACATGCCCGCAGAACACATGCCCATGTAGGTTTCCGGCATCAGATAGAGGCTGACGCCGCCGACCAGCGCCAGGTCTATTTCCTCGTTTTGTAATGCCGTGACGGCCAAATGGGTCGCGACCAGCGAAGACGAACACGCGGTATCGATAGGGATGGCCGGCCCTTTCAGGTTAAGGAAATACGGAATTCGCGCCGCGCCGATGGCGAAGCTGTTGCCGGTACCGGACAGCGGCCGCGGGGAGTTCAGCATCAGGTGAGCATATTCATAGCTCATTATCCCCATATAAACGCCGCAGTTCTGGTGACTCAATTCCTCAGGGCTGTAGCCGGCATCTTCAAACGCCTTGTATCCTTCCTGCAGGAAAAGACGGTGCTGGGGATCCATGCCTTCCGCTTCGGCGGGAGCGATCGAGAAAAATAGCGGGTCAAAACAGTCGATATCCGTTAATGCCCCTAACCATTTGCAATACACCTTTCCCTCGGCGCGACGATCGGCATCGAAGTATTGATCGACGTCCCAACGCGCTTTTGGGACCTCACGCACCGCATTGCGCCCGTTCGCCAGGTTATCCCAGTATTGCGCCAAATTGTCCGCATCGGGATAGCGGCCAGCCATGCCGATGATGGCGATTTTCTCTTGCCGGCGATGAGAGATGGCGGCCTCTTCTGAACGTGCGGCAACGGCGGAAGCGGCCGGTTTCAGAACCTCGAGACATGAGTCCTCAGGCGCTGAAACGGCCGCGTTCGGTTTTGGGCGCGGCGTTGCTCCATCAGATTGCGACGCAATATATTCCGCTAGAACCTGAATGTTGGGGTAGTCGTACAAACGCGTGGCGGAAAGATCGGTGCCCAGCGTCTTGTTTATCTCATTGATCCATTCGGCGCCGATGATCGAGTCCAGACCTAACGCCGAGAAGGCGCGATCGTTCTGAATGTCTTCCACCGTAATGTAAAGTGCATCAGCCAGGCTGGCTTTCAGCAAGGGCGCGATCGCCGCGGCTGGATCGCGTTGCTGCTCTGCGGAGTGCGCCGATGCCGCGGTGCCGCTTGGGGCGATAGCCTGCTGGCCATTATGCTGAGGCTTATCCCCGGCATGACGCGGTTCCGGCTCGCCGCACGGCTCGCTACTGAGCGTGATAAACTGCGCCAGCTGCCGAACGCTGGAATAATCGTATAACCGGGTAGCGGATAAGGCGCTGCCAAGCTGACGGTTGATTTCATGCACCCATTCAGCGCCGACAATGGAGTCCAGGCCCATTTCAGCGAAGGATCGATCCACGTGAATATCCGCCTCGGCGCAACAGAGCGCCCGAGCCAAACTGGCTCGTAATGCATCGGTGACGCTCTCCAGCGGCCTCTCGCCGCTGCGCGGGGCGCCGTTGCCGTTCACGGTGGCAGCCCCGTTGTCGTCATGGTTCTGGTGCAGCTCACCCCGCTCGTCACGCGGCCACGTCTGCGCCGAAGCCGCGTCGCCGCCAACTGCAACCGGCGGATTGGCGTCCTTCTTCGATTTCAGCGGCTGCAGTCGGATCTTTTCTGAATGGTTGGCCCTTTTCACCGGTTCTTTCGCTGGCTGGATGGCCGCGATGGTCACCGTCGGCTGCGGCTGCGTGTCCTTTATCCAGTAACGACGGCGATCGAAGGGATAGGTTGGCAGCGCCAGGCGCGGATAATGCCGGCCCGCGTATAGTTGCCGCCAGTCAACCGCACCGGTCGCCACCCAAGCCCGGGCGACTTCATTAAGCTGCCGATTCTGCCACCAACGCGCGATATCCTGCGCATCGACATGGGAAACGCGTTCCGCGCCCTCGCTGTTGACAAAAATGGCCTCTTCACTGGCGGTGGTCGATGTTTTTTGCGCCAGAATGGTCAGTTGGCGCAAAAGCGAAGCCGCATCTTCGGCCACGAATGCAGCTCGCACCGGCATCGCATCCCGCGCCGTTTGTAATGTGTAGGCGAACTGTTTGAAGTGTGTCGCGACATAAGCCGAATTTTGAGCGACATACTGCGTCAAATGCTGCGCATAGACCTGCAGCCTTTCGCTGTTCTTGGCTGATAGCACGATGATTTCCGGCTCCAGGGCCAAGGACGACAGTTCGTCAGGTTCCTGACGGTATTCCTCAATCACCAGATGCGCGTTCGCTCCGCCAGCGCCGAAGGAGCTCACGCCAGCCCGCAATGGTTGCTGCGCGTCACCGATCGTCGGCCGTTGCCATGTTTGCCCCTCCTGAAGGACATAGAACGGGCTATCTTCCAGCTCCAGCAAAGGATTCAGATTCTGGCAGTGCAGCGATTTGGGCAAATATTCATCCTGCATCGCCAACAACACCTTGATGACGCCGGCAACGCCGGCGGCGGTTTCCGTATGGCCGATATTGGATTTCACCGAACCTAATGCGCAGTGTTTCGCCGCCGCGGAATGCAGCCCGTGTTCCTGATAGAGATTTTTAAAGGCCGTTTTCAGGCCATTGACCTCAATAGGATCGCCCAGCGGCGTGCCGGTCCCATGGCACTCAATATAAGTAATGCTGCGCGGGTCAACCCCGGATTTACTATGCGCATCGCGAATCAGCTGAGCCTGGGCATTCGGGTTGGGAGCCATCAGCGAGGTGGCGGCGCCGCCGTGGTTCTCCGCTGAGCCGATAATGACCCCGAGAATACGATCTTTATCCGCCTGCGCAGCTGCCAGCCTTTTCAGCATTACGACGCCAACCCCTTCCCCGCGGGCGTAGCCGTTGGCCTGATCAGAGAACGTCTTGCAGCGTCCGTCCTCGCAAATCATTTCGGCCTTGCTGTACAGGATGTGCATTTTCGGACTCAGGATCAGGTTGGCGCCGCCGGCTATCGCCATATCACAATCGCCGTGCTGAATGCTCATCACTGCGCGGTGGATCGCCACTAAAGAACTTGAACAGGCGGTGTCGATAATTTCGCTGGGGCCATGCACATCCAGCAAATAAGAGAGGCGGTTCGGGCAAAACATATGGGGGATCGCCGTGAGCTCGACAATATCGCGGGATTGGGCATTCAGAACAGTTTCGGCATAGTCTTGCAAATTGATGCCGGCAAATACCCCGACCTTTTTTCCGGCTAATGACGAAGGGGCATAGCCGGATGACTCGATGAGCTGCCAGGTCGATTCCATAAACAGCCGATGCTGAGGATCCATGGTCTGAGCTTCACGCGGTGAGATGCCAAAAAAACCCGGATCGAACTTATCCACGTCCTGAATAAAGCCGGCGTATTTAACATTGGTCAACTCACCGTCTTTCGGGTTGCCGTAGATGGCTTTCCAATCCCAGCGTTCTTTGGGTATTTCACTGATGCAATCCCGGCCCTGGTAAAGGTGGCGCTGCAGCGCCTGCACTGAGGAAGACTGCGCAAACATTCCGCTCATGCCGATGATGGCGATCGGCTCGTAACGCCTGTTTGCCGGCGCACCAATGGGCCGGGCCCGATCGCCCGGTGCAGCGCGCAGTTCCCGTTGTCGCTTGAGCTGATGACTTTTTGCCAACAGCGCCTGAAGGTGCCGGGCTGATTTTTCACCGGCGGCGATGTCTGCCGCTGCTGCCGGCCCGCTCCGTTGGCCCGGTGCCAATTCGGCTGACCGGCGGTCATCGCTGCGGGCGGGCGAACGCTCGTAGCGCGCCGCGACATGCTGGCCGAAACGCGTAATGATGATATCGGTTAGTTCCTCAATGTTTCTGGCTTCAAAGAAAATGGCGGCGGAAAGCGACACGCCCAATGCACCGGCGATACGCCCCATGATTTCCGTAATGACAATAGAATCAACGCCGTAGGTCGATATCTTTTCCTCGCTGTCGATTTTTTCCGACGGCAGCTTGAGGATCATGGAAAAAATGCCCATCACCTCTTGCCGCAGTGCCTGGCGGCAGCCATCGCCGACAGCAGCGGCAAGCGGCCATTCAACGGCGGCGCGAGCAGGATTGGCGTCGGTAGGCATAGGTTTCCTGGCGGATTGCATCAACTCAGCTTCCAGCGCATTCCGGGCTGACTCGTGTAAGTCGTGTGTGTTGTTATCTTTGCCTGTCATCGCCTCTACCTTCTATTGAGTACTTCACGGTACTGCGCCAGTAACTTAAGGAACTTCCAGAGATCGACTTCCCACTGATGCCGGAAAGATCCGATGTAATAGTTCTGCCCCAGATCGGGGTTCTGCTCTTTTTTTATTCGGGTAAAATCGTGCAGCCCTTGAGACTGAGCGAAATAAGCCTTGAGGTAATCCACCACGAACAAGCCGTGAGAACGGGCGGAAACCCCCAGGCCCGTAGCGGAGTTGATATAACCGACAAAAAGCAGGTTATTGAAGTTTTTGGGGACAATGTGTAAGAAACAGTCTGGAATGCCGTTCTTCATATCCAGATATTTGCTGTCCAGGAATGGGAAGCGGCGGTGATATCCTGTCGCATAAATAAGGGTATCGACCTCCACATGCGAACCGTCTTCGAATATCACGGTATTATCGCGAAACTCGCTCACGTCCACCTTAGGTTGGATATCACCGTGACCAATAAAATAGAGCAACTGAGAGTTCATGATCGGATGGGAGGCATCCAACGGATAATCCGGCTTCTTTAAACCGAAATCCGTACCGTCGTAACCGGCAAGCTTAAAAACCTGCTGTATATAAGCCAGCGTTTCTTCGCGAGTGTTAAATTTATTCCCCAACCCCTCCATCCATCTTGGGGTTGGCATGCCGTTGATAAACTTGGGCTGATAGTAGTAACCGCGCCGCGTGCTGTGGTAGACCGCCTGGCAATGATGAACCGCGTCAACCGCGATGTCGCAGCCGGAGTTGCCGGCGCCAATGATCAAGACCCGCTTGCCCTTGATACGTTCCGGCGTCCGGTAATCGATCGAATGCATGATATCGCCGGTGAAATGGCCACGATAAGCCGGTTCAGGATAGCGGGCCTCTCGTTGCATGCCGTTGCTGACCAGAACAAAAGAATAAAACTTTCTTTCCCCCGTCGATAACTCAACCTGCCAACCATTATCCTGCGGTTCAATACGGGTGACGGCGACATTGAAATGGGCTTTCTCATAGACCCCAAAGGTGCGCGCGTAATGGCAAACATACTGATGCATCAGTTTATGGTTGGGATAATGAGGATAATCTTCCGGCATGGGGAAATCCGGATATTGGGTATTGACCTTCGGGGAGATCAGATGCAATGACGGATAGGTGCGGCCACAGCGGCTGTCAGCATTCCATACGCCGCCAAAGTCCGATTCGGCTTCATACAGGTCATAATCAATGCCGCCCTGGTTCAACTCTTTACCGAGGCTGACCCCATAAGGGCCGCCGCCGATAATGCATACTCGTTTTCCTTGTACATCCATCAATGACATCACCTCTTTCAACGGGCTGGCAAAGCCGTACTGGTTATTCGGTCAGTAATCAGTGTCCTGCGCGATCACGGTTCGGACGATTCAAGGGCGAGCAAGGCCTCTTCCCGCACCATTTTCAAGTTGCTGAGCCGCATGCAAAGCGCGCCCGATTCGTCGTACACGCTCAAGTCGTATCCGGGGAGATCGCCGGTGATCACCAAAGACGCATGTTCCGCAGGCGCTGGTGAAATGCAGACCGTCGCGCGCTCTGGAACCGGCTTATAAGTCATGACCGAATCCAGCGAGAATGGGTACCACTGGCCATGCGCCGGCGTTTGAGGATGACAATAATGATTTAGCGCCGAGAGCAGCTGCCAGCAGGCTGTCAGAAGCGCCGGCCGGAACTGCGTTGCTTGCGGCTGATGTGGCCGTTGCGCAAAGGCGCTGAGTCGCACCAGCAGCTGTGTGCCGTCAAAACACATTTTTTCGGCCACCGCGTGGTTGTGTAACCCGCTTTCATCGATTGTCCGTTTGATTTGCAGCGCCGCCTGCTGGTGATGAGACGCTTCCAGTTGTGCTTCCAGCACCCGCAGCTCCTGCACACGGCTACCAACACCGGCGGATGCGTTCAGGGTGACCTGGCCAAAATGATGAGTCACGGATTGATGCGCTTTCTCGGTCACGCACTGGAAATAGAGACCGTCATCCTCGTGGGAGAAATAGGTTTGAATATGGCCATCTACAGCGTCCTGCACGCTGGCTGGTTGTCCCCACAGCAGGTAATTCAGTTCGGCCACATGTCCTCGGGCGGATGACTCGCAGGCGCTCAGCACATGTTCCAGCAACCATAACCCGGGGAGCCGGTCTTGCGCAGACATTGCGCTTGCCGCCAGCAGGTTCTCATAAGTCGAGAAATCCATCGGCGCATCAAGCGATTGCGGAAGCGAACCGGAAACGGGCGCCGCGTCTGCCGGCGCGCCCCGAGTCCCCTCGGCAGGCGCGGTGGGCAGATCGACCCAGTAGCGTTCACGGGCAAAAGGATACGTCGGCAGAGACACTTTTCGGGGGCTGAGTGCCGGCGTTCCCTTTAAATAGAGAATATCCCAATCGATATTGACGCCTTTGACCCATATCTTGAGGAGTTTGGCCAACTTGCCCTTGGCGGCCCAGGCTTGCACCAGGTCATGCATATCGTCATCAACGTTAAAGAGCGACAACACATCGCTCTGTGATTTGCTCTTACCTCGGAAGATCGGATCGTGGGTTTGCTGCTCGCCGTCGAGCGCGGCTGCAAGCTGGCTTTGCAACTCATCAAGAGTGTGCGCGACAAATCCTAACCGTTCACTCATCGCTTCACGTCCGGTTTGCAGGGTATAAGCCAGTGAGTGCAGGTAGGCATCCGCTCCTCCGGCCTTGCCTTCTTGCGCTCGCATCCGGTCAGCCTGTTCGCGCACATGAGCCAACAAATTGACGACGCTTTGCCTGAGCTGCACGTCGTTTTTCGCCGACAAGACTATCAGCGCCGGTTCGCGCGTGGAGGGTTGCCCGGTAACGATGGCGGGCGCCTCCTCGCTTGAGAACTGTTCAATCACCAGGTGGGCATTGGTGCCGCTAAAGCCGAACGAACTTACGGCCGCCTGGCGGCGGTGCCCCGCTGCCACGCTCCAGTCTCGAAGCTCCCGGTTGACGTAAAAGGGTGAACTGTCCAGCGCAATGTGTTCATTAAGCGCCTGATGCTGCAACATGGGTGGTATCTGGCGATTCTTCATCGCCAGCAACACCTTAAGCACCGAGGCGACGCCGGCGGCTCTCAGGGTATGGCCGATATTGCTTTTCACCGAGCCCAATGCGCAGTAATTCGCTTGGCGGGTAAATTGAGCGAAGCTCTGCTTTAAACCTGCGACTTCAACGGGATCGCCCAGCTTGGTGCCCGTCCCGTGGGCTTCTACGTATTGAATGCGCTCAGGATCGATCCCAAAGCGGGTGTATACCGTCTGCTCCAGGCGCGACTGCGCGTTGCCGTTCGGGGCCGTGATGCCGTTGCTTTTGCCATCCTGATTGACACCCCATCCTCTGATCACGCCATGAATGACGTCCCGATCTTCAATCGCCTCTTCCAGACGTTTCAGCAGCACCACGCCCACGCCTTCTCCAGGAACAAAGCCATTGGCACGCTGATCAAAGGTAAAGCAGCGCCCTTCTTCCGACAGCATTCCGGCTTTGCTGGTCATGATGTGCATGCTTGGGCCGGCCAATACGGAAACCCCGCCGGCCAACGCCAGATCGCAATTGCCCAGCACCAAACTGTCACAGGCCGAGGCCATCGCCACCAAAGAGGATGAGCAGGCGGTATCGATAGCCAGACTTGGCCCTTGCAAATTCAGGTGGTAAGCGATTCTCGCGGCGAGAATCGACGCGGAATTTCCCATAAAGGTTTGCGCATTGAGTTCCATGCCAAAGCGCGCTTCATAGTCACCCTCGCCGCATCCGACGAAAACGCCGCATCGGCTGCCGGACAAATCGACAGGGTTGTACCCCGAGTCTTCTATGCAGCCCCAACAGGCTTCAAGAAATACCCGCTGCTGCGGATCCATCAGCTCGGCTTCGCGAGGAGAAATATTGAAGAACAGCGGATCAAACTTGTCGGCATCGTCCAGCACTCCCATCCATTTGGAGTAGGTTTTTCCGGGCGCTTGAGGGTTAGAGTCAAAGAACTCCGCTACCGGCCAGCGTTCGGCAGGCACTTCTGAAATGCAGTCGACGCCGGCGCGCAAATTCTCCCAGAACTGTTGCAAATTCTTCGCTTTCGGGAACTGGCCGGACATACCGACGATAGCAATCGCCTGACCTGCGGCAGACGCTGGTTCTGGCGCCGCCAGCGAGTCTGCACGCTGGCGGCGGTGCTCTTCCGGCCTGGCGGCCGGCAGCGGTGCCTCATGCCATTGCGCCGCCGGCGCCACGGCATAGCGCTGCACCAGCGCGGCGAACTCTTGCAGCGTAGGATAGCTGTATATTTCCGCTGCATTCAGCGCCAGGCCGAAGTGCTGGTTGATCTTTCTGATCCAGGTGACGCCGGTTATCGAATCCAGGCCCAAATCAACAAAAGCGATGTCAGGATCGATCGCCTGCGCTTTAATTTGCAGCTCTTGAGACAGCGTTTGGCTTAAAAACGCCAGCACGCTGGCCGACGGGGTTTCCACATGGCCGGCGCTGTCTGCAGCCAGGCTGTCGACAGACAGCGCCGGCAAGACGTCCGCGGACTTATTCGCTTTAACGGCATGATGGTCAGCCACGGCAGCACTGAGGCCTGCTTTATCGATCACTAACGCGGTGAAGAGTTTCAGATTGGGGTAACTGTAGATGTCGGCGGCGTTGAGCGTCAGCCCGTATTCCGCATTGACTTTTCTAACCCAGGTGACGCCGGTAATCGAATCCAGCCCAAGGTCGACAAAAGGCTGCTCGCTTTCAACGTGCTCGGCTTTGATTTGCAATTCTTCGGTCAGCATCCGCCGCAGGAGAACATAAACTTTATCAAACAACGCCTGAGGCGCGTCTTGCGCGGGCTGCCCGGCGCCGACGGAATGCGCTGTATTCACCGTCAACGCGTTCGCGCTTTGCTGTGGAGCGTTCGATTCCGGCTGCTTGGCACCCAGGTTAAAATGCTGTTGGATACGCGATAACACCTCTGGATTGCCGACAAAAGTCCGTTCATGCATTCGAAGTTCCTGCGCGTAGTTCGCTTCGACGCGATCTCGCAAAGGCTGCGAGCGTTGCGTTTTCCAGGCAACCAGCTCAGCTCGCGATTTCTGGGCGACCGCACTGGCGGCAGCCAGCGCAAAGGGCAACACCTGGGCGCGTTCAAGCACCGGATTTTTGAGCCCGCGTTGCAGGAGCTCATACCCTTTATACTCGCCGGCGGTAAACAGCACTTCCCTGGCGAGATCCAGGCCCAGCCGGCTGGGAAGGATCAGCGTCGCCCCAGCCCCTGGGGTAAATCCGTAACGCATATACGGGCTGTAATAGACGCTTTCCAGACTGAAGATCGCCTCATCGCAAAACATGCCGACGGCCCATCCCGGACCAATGCCATGCCCTTGCATCGCGGCGATGACCGGAATTTCACATTCCAACGGCAAGGCGAAGATTTTTTCGTCGGTGAACTTCGCTTCGCCTTTCTGGATCGCCTGCAGCGTTTCCAGCGTGCCGCCGCTGGCAAAATAGTGGTCATATCCGGTTAGCACCACCACTTTATAAACGTGATGTTGGCGGATATGAGCAAAGATCTCTTCAAAACCGGCCACGAAGGCTTTCGAGAATTTATTACGGCTTTCACGCTCACATAACCGGACCAACAGCACGCCATTGTCATAAGCTTCCGCCTCGATAACCGCGGAGCTGAGCGCCACTTTGCGCGGCTGGCCATACGGCGCTGGCAATTGGCCGTTTTCGAACGCCTGCACCCCGTTTTCCGGCAGTAACGGACCAGAAACCGCGGCGTCTGGCGTAAACGCGATCGGGCTATCTGCCGGCGCGGCAGACCGTTGGACCAATGTGGCCGCCAAATGCTGCTTCAATTCAACCAGCGCTTCTCTGGGCGCTTTCACCAGCTCCCGCGCCAGTTTCAGACCTTCCCCGGCAACCTCTGCCGACGGGAAAACCGGCATCAGCATCCCCAAGGTTTTCAACTGTCGGCCTTCCCTCTGCCGCATGTCGGTCAGCAAGGCCTGAGCCGCAGCGGGCGTAAAACGCTCGCTCAGCAGGTGATACAACGGCTGCGATACCCGTTGATCGCTGCTGGCGTAGTGATAGCGGGCCGTTGCGCTCAAAACGGCAAAATCGCACAGGCAGGCGAGCAACCAGGCATACCCTTTGCAATCACCAGGCACGGCGGCGATCACAGGAAACGGCATCGTCAACACGGTACGGTACAGCGCCTGCTGTAAAAATAGTTCATGGTCATGCTCAAGATCGGCAAGGAAGCCCTGCTCATCCCCGCAGAGCAACAGAACGCTGATGTCCGTGCGGCGTTTTAACGCCGTCAACAAGTGGGAAAGATGGTTGGCCGAAACCCCGCCGGCACCATGGAGGCGCAGCGAGAATATGCCCTGGCCTTCATCCGTTAGCGGGATGGAGGCTATCTCTGCCTGCAAATCCGCCGACTGGAAGGTTTGCAAGGCGGCCAACACCCGCTTGCGCGGAGCGCTTTCAGCCAAGGGAGCGGCCATGACTGCCGGCGAGACATCGGCCACAGATATCGCCCCGGCATCGCTCACGGCATGCAGCATGGCGCGGGCCTGGTTTTCAGGCAGCCAGTACCGTTCTTGTTCAAAAGGATAACGCGGCAGGTTGGCCACTCGTTGGCGTACCGCCGGATACCAGGCAGACCAGTCAATTTGCCGCCCCTCCAGCCACTGCCCGGCCAGCCCTCTCAGGTCGCGTTGCTGCATGGCGTGGTCGATTTCCGCCTGCTGCCCCGCGCTATTGCCTTTATTGCGCTCGCCTTGCGCCACGGCGGCGGTGAGATAAGTTTGCGCAAACGCATGCCGGCTGAGGTAGTCCTCCAGCCCCGAGAGCATCTCCGCCTCACTTTTTCCGGCAATCGCCAGACGATGGCCCAAGGATTCTCGTCCAAGTTGCAACGTATAAGCGATATCCTTTAACTCGCCGAGATTCAGCGGTGAGTGTTGCTGAAGATGCGCTTTCAGTCGTTGAGCCAGGAGATGCAATTGCGCTTCACTTCTGGCGGAAAGCAACAACAAGGCAGGTTCGGGATCCAGCGCATCAAGCTGTTTTGTTGGCGCCCCTGCGCCACTCGCAGGCCTAAACTCTTCAAGCACCATATGCACATTGGTCCCGCTAAAACCGAATGAGCTCACTGCGGCTATCCGTTTGCCCTGAGCGTTCGGCTGCCAATCCTGAACCTGGGTATTGACGACAAAAGGCGTTTCTTCAAAGGGGATCAGCGGGTTCGGTTTTTCATAGTTGGCGCTGGGAGGCAACTTGCGATGTTTGAAAGACAGCAATAGCTTGATCAGCGCGCTGACCCCAGACGCATGAACACAATGGCCGATGTTGCTTTTGACCGAACCAATGGCGCAAAAGCCGACGCGTTGAGTCTGCCTGCGGAAGGCATCCGTCAGGGCGGTTATCTCTATCGGATCGCCCAGTTTGGTTCCGGTGCCGTGGGCCTCGATATAGGTCAGTTCATCGGCGCTGAGATTCAGCTCATCGTAAACCTGGCAAATCAACTCGGTCTGCGAACGGCTGCTCGGCGCCGTGATCCCGTTGGTTTTGCCATCCTGGTTCATGGCGGATCCTTTGATCACGCTATAAATAGGGTCTTTATCGGTAATGGCATCCTGCAGACGCTTCAGGACAACAACGCCGACCGCCTCTCCCGGAACAAAACCGTCGGCCCGATGATCGAAAGGTTTACAGCGCCCATCGGCCGACAACATGCCGGCTTTCGCGCATAAAATATGAAAGTTGACGGTAGTATGAATTGACACGCCGCCGGCGATCGCCATTTCGACCGCGCCGCTTCTCAAGCTTTCACAGGCCAAATGCACTGCGGCCAGAGACGACGAAGACGCAGTATCGATCGCCATCGCCGGGCCTTTCATATCCATGAAGTAAGCGATGCGCGCCGCCAGAATCGACGAGTCGTTCCCCATGAATGAAGAGGCGTCTAACGGAACACCATGGCGCCGCAGATTAGCTTGGTAATCGCCGGCATCCGCGCCGGCATAAACGCCCCATTTCTTGTTTTTGATGTCCCGATTGGCATATCCCGCATCTTCCAGCGCGTGCCAGCTTTCCTGCAGGAACAGGCGTTGCTGAGGATCCATTTGTTTAGCTTCTTTACCGGAAATACCAAAGAAAGACGCGTCAAACTTATCAATGTCCTCGATAAAACCGCCCCAGCGACCGTAGGTTTTATTCGGTTTGGAACGATCCTCATCGTAATAGGCCGCAATATCCCAGCGTTCTGCCGGCACGTCAGAAATGCAGTTGCCGCTTGCCAGCAGCATCGACCAGAACTCGTCAACGTTCGCAATGCCGGGGAAGCGCGCAGACATGCCAATGACGGCGATATCCCCGCCGTATTGGGCCTGTCCGTCAGCCTCATTCGCGTTTTTTCTGTTTTGATTCACCGGCGCCCTGGCCCGACGGCTCGCATCATCGACAGGCACAGCGTCTGGTTGCATACGTGCCACAATGGCAGAACGATAATTTGCCAGCAGATAACGGCGCAAATCACTGACACAGCCGTAGTCGAAGAGCACTGTGCTGGGCAGCTTGATCGCGAAAGCGGCGTTCAATTTGACCGCCAGGTTAATGGCGGCGAAGGAGTCGACGCCATACTCGGAAAAGGCTTTGGTCTCGTCGATATCAACCTTTGCCTTCAGGCATTCATGCAGGCTCTGCTCAATTGCAGCATCGATGAAATGCAAAACGGCATCGTTGTCGATGTCATCTGGCTGATGCGCTGTAATCGGCGGGCATGCCCGTTCGGTTTGCGGCAGCGAGAGCCGGCCGTGCTGCTCGGCAATCTGCTGCATTTGCCACGTATCGTGTGATTGCCCGTGCGGCAGAGAGGCGGTCTCCTGCGCAGAAGGCGCATTGTCACTCGCTGAATCAATAGCCTGAGGCGAAGGGGTAAATGCCAGTTCGGCCAAGGCGACGGCCGGTGCGGCATACGCCCAAATACCGGACGACTCCTGCACCATTACCGGGATGCCGCGCAGGAAGTTTTCCGCCGGCTGGTTTTTATCATTGGCTGCAAAGTGGATCGCCACGGTGTGCTTCTTCCGTTCCAGAGCGGTTCGCCCCAGCGCATTCAACACCTGATATTCAACACCGCGTCCCAGCACGCGGCAACTGAGCAACAGACCATCGACGGACAACGCGTGTTCGTGTTCGGAAAACAGGCACAGGCCGCAGATGCCGTAATCGCCAAAGCGGTCGGAAACGCTGATGCTCCAACACCCCTGCTCAGGATGCTGAATGCGGGAAAGGATATCGCCGGCGGAGTAAGGCGCTTTAACAAGGTTGAACTGGTTGGTACGGTGTGTCAGCTGAGACAGCCTTTCCGCCTGATCCGGCGTTGCCGGCTGGAGGGTGACGTCAAGGCCAAGCCCGTGAATGAACGCCTCCATGCTGAATGCACTTTGGCGGAACGCTTCACGCCGGACTTGCTCCTGATAAAGATGGGTGCGTTTTGCATCCTCATCTGTCGTGCGGCGCACGTGATCAAAGGCCCAGACATGCGCCAGGAACCTGGGAATAGCGTCGTTATTCTCCGGCAATCGCAAACTGAGCACCTGCGGGCAACGCGCAGAGACCTCGGCGCATTCAATCGGACTGTCATCAAGAAAAACAAAGCTATCCAAACTCAGGTTCAGCATTTTTGCCAGATGTTGCAAATTGTCAGATTTGGCGTTCCAGTTGATTTGCACATCAACAAAATCATCCCATTGCAAAACCATGTCGTCACGGCTGTCAAAGACCTGCTTTACATCCTCCTGGTTATTCTTGCTCACCAGGCATAGCAACATTCCCCGCTCTTTTTGGCGCAACATAAACTGCTGCAATGCGCGGAAATTCGCATCGATAGTGACGCCCGCAGCACCCTGTTCGCCGACTACACCAGACCACAGCGTGTTATCGCAATCCAGGGCGATCACTTTATAAGGCGGGCGCCGGCTGGCATGGGTATGGCGTACGAGAACGGAGGCGATCACCTCGAAAAACGCGGGCGTATAAGGAATATGCCCCATTTCATCACGCACGTCATCGTGATAGTCGGTGACACCATAAGCCTGCAGCTGATTATTCAGGTCAATACAGCGTATCTCCGCCTTATCGCCCTGTATGCGATGCATCATCTGAGCGACTTGCGTTAACAAGGCGGCGGAAAACCGCTCACGCATTGCGGGGGAAGGCGGGCAAAGCACGAAGAGCGTCGGGCCTTGGCGACGGTGCGGTTGTTCTCCGACCAGGGTCAGCAGATCGTTAAAGTTATCGTAGACGCCTTGTTCAAAGGGGGACAAACGCAGTGCATTGTCAGCCTGAACCGCCGGACGTCTGGCATAAAAGTTGGCGAGCCCGGAAGACTTAAGCATATCCTCTTCCACTACCGCCAGCTCATAGCCTTTATCACGCAGCAGCCGGGCGATTTTTTCTGCCGTAGTCCCTTCTTTATCATGAACTTCAACTACGATCTGGCGAATATTCGGCCAGACATCATCAGCAATGCTGCTTAAAATATCCCATTCACATTTTTCCGCGTCGACCTTCAACAGATCGATAGTCTTTATATGATGCTCTTGCATGATGCTGGCCAACGAACGCATCTGCACTTGATAAGTTTGTTTTTGCAGACGTTCGCCGATCATCGCATCCAAATGTTCGCGAATGACCTCACCGTCTACGGCGCCAAGATGCTTGGCCACCTCATTTTCCATGGATTTTTTCAGCGCTTCGCCATCTTCCGCATCATCGGTATGGAACCCGGACCACACTGAAGAGTTGGGGTAAAAAACAAATTCGGCCTCGCCATCTTTGTCGGCAATGCCCACTTGCAACGCTTTCGCTTCAGGCGCATAGAGTGCGAGATTGTTGCGAAGAATGGCGTGGGAGATCGGTGACGGTTCGCAAGAAAAAATACGTAAATCAGGACATTGAGTCGTAGCAAACAGGGAAAACATGCCTATATTGCCGCCAATATCGACGACCACATCCCCTGGCGCAAAGGAAATACCGTGTTTCACGTATGTTTTCTCTACGAAAATTTCTTCGTACAGATAGCGAGTTTCATAGGGTTTCAGATGCGCGATCTCCATACCGTTAGGCAGGATGTAGCGCTCACAATCCGTCAAATGATGATTGATTTGCTCCGGTGAAACCTGAGGAACGCCATTTTTCCCTGTAGTGGGTGCTTGCGCCGCATCATTAGCGATCAGATCTTCTAATCGACATAGAATCGCATTTACGCCTGCGGCGTTTGTCGCCAGCAAACTCTGCGGGCTGAGCAGCTCCTGATAAACCTGATTGTAGGGCGCAAACTTGATGCGATCATGCCAGTTCAGTTGGGAGAACCAGGTCTGCAGAGGCTCAACGATCGGTTCTGCCGTAAAGGTGGCGGCGATCGCCCATGTTTGCCCCGCGTCCGTTGGCGCGGCTGCAAGCGCTCTCTGTTCACCCTGCCCGGCTTTATGGTATGCCCGTATATGCAAGCCTTTCATCTCCACCAGTATATCCCCCGATTCACTGACTATCAGCACGTCGAAAACCCCCTTATCAGGCGAGTATGAAGACACCTGTCTTGGGGCGGAAAAAACATCGCACTTTGCCGTTAATGGTTTGTGAATCAAGATATTGTCTAACGAAAAAGGGACATAAACTTGCCCAGGGCAATCACCCCACAGGGCTTTTCTGGCGCCAAGCAAAACCGTTTGTATTGCGGCGTCGAGTATGTAGGGAGAAGGAAGGCCTGTCAGGCTTCCTTCATCCGCACTGATCTGGCCCCAAAAAAGCGTTCGGTTGCAGTGCAGCGCATGCAAACACTGAAAATTGCCCCGGTAATCGATGCCGGCAGACAGAAACTGGCGGTAAATGTCATCACGAGCCAGCCTATGGGTGAAGGTTTGCGCTGTGATATCGGGCAGAGGAAATACGGAGCGTGCGTACTGGTCGCCAACCGGCCTTTCGTTTGTTTCGGCAGCGTTAAAATCGAATGACACTACGCCCGTCGCATGGCGCTTTGTCGCCTTACCCGGCACCTTTGACGTAACCCAGTAAGTTTTATCATCGTCTTCATCGCCAAAAACAATGTTCACCTCGCAGGGCCCCTTATCCAGGGTCATCGGCGAGAACCAGACTGCATTTTTTAGCTGCATAGGATAAATGCCATCGGTATTATTAGCGTCGTTATTATTTAATAATGATGACGCAACAAAATGAACATACCCCATCGCCGGCAGAATAGGTTCATTCAATACCATATGCCCAGAAACAATAAGACTACTGTCACTTAACGTGTACGCCGACATCACGACCCCTTCACCAATATGCATGAATAGTTTGGTTAACTTTGGAAGGCTTCTTCACTTAAAGTTTAATTTCAATATATTCAGAACCAAATAACTATAACCAAAACTAAAAATGACACAGCGAGCTGCTGAGCAAAAATTATGTAAAAACATTTCAATCGGTTTCGACATTAACATTTGATTAATTTTTCTTAATCAAAACAGAAATGTAAATGTTAAGTTAGTCTAAATATTTTTAGCATGCAAGCCCGACTAGCAAGCTCACCCCCACCTCGCAGCATGTTGATAAAACAAACAACTTCATTGAGTTCGCAGGGATGACCTCCGTCTTGTCCTTACGGCGCGGGTTGCGACGCGGACAGCGTAAAGACGCTTGCCGAGTACGCATTTCTGCATGGACAAGGAAGATACTTGCGGAACGGCTGAGTAACACGCGCCGCATAAGCAATATCGGGTTAAAAATAGCAACAAATTGATTTAAAATAAAAAATAGCATCATCATCACACCCTTCGTTGCTTGCTCGTACTGGCGGGTATCGAATGCCAAAGAGCGTGCGCAGCGAGAAACACGGTAGCGGGCGCCAGCAGCATGGTTCTGCCACCGGGCGTTGCGATGAGCCTATTCTCTCCTGTGGGCAGCTATCCGCCAGGCCGGCCGTGCCGTGAAAAAATCTGGATTGGATACAAAAATGCGCAAAAAACAGGTAGTCGCGGTAGGTTATGAAACTGTAAAAAAAATTGATAAATACTAATTGACACTTCTTTACCTTCCCTGATATAAGGTTGCCAACAAAGCAAAAAGTTAAGTGTTATTCATGGTTTCCCTTGGTTAATCTCTCAGGGTTAATAAAGAAATTCTATTTTTCGATTGGGTTTAATTATCAGATGATGATTAACTCTGGTGTTTTTATTTGGCATTAAAATTAAGAAAATCCATTCCAATTCATGTTAATTCGTACTCACCCATACAAGTAAGGAGCAGTGTATGAGCCCAAAGAGTAAAGAAGACATATTCAACATCATCGTAAAAAACCTATTGGAAACCCTGCCACACCTGGACGCCGGTGATATTACACAAGAACACAGCATGCGAGATTTAGGCGCCAACTCAATTGACCGTGCAGATATTCTCCTCTCCAGCATGGAAACCATTGATGTCATGTTCCCACTCCACGAAGCCGCTTCTCTAAAAAACATCGGTGAGTTAGTCAGCTTCCTGCACGCCAAAGCGCAGTAACCATTTCATTTGCATATGTGTTCTGTTGCATAAATGCTCATTCAGTAAAGTAAGACCGGGGGCGTATGATTAACCATGTCGTTGTGACCGGCTTAGGCGTCTCTGCTGCCAATGGAATTGGAATACCCGCCTTTACCCAAGCTCTAAAATCAGGCATCAGCGGCGTTAAGTGTCATATCAACGAATTTCCTGCAATCAAGGCCAGCCTGGCAGACTACAGTTACAAAACCGCACTGGCATCTTTACCCCTCTCGCAGGAAACACTGAATCATGCGTTGCGCCTGGGCGCCAAAGCGCCGCTAAGCGCCCGTTTATCGCTCGCAACCGCGCTCGAAGCCTGGCATGACGCCTTTGCCGACGGGTGTCCCTATCCTCCCGAACAACGAGGGGTCATCATTGCCGGGCATAACATCGAACAAAAGTATCAATATCAAATCCGTCAGTCTTATGTTGATCGCCCCGAGTTTGTTCCAGCCAGCCATGCGCTGTGCTTTATGGATACCAACCAACTGGCGCTGCTCAGCGAGCTTTTAACCCTCCGCGGAGAAGGCTACACCGTGGGCGGTGCCTCTGCCAGCGGCAACACCGGCCTTCTCCACGCCTACCGGCAAATCGCTTCAGGGGTTACGCAGGCTTGTCTGGTCGTCGGCGCGATGGCGGATTTGTCACCGCCGGAAATACAGGCTTTCAAAAACAGCGGCGCCTTGCTGACTGAAGGCGACGCATACGATGCCGCGCGGCTTTGCCGCCCTTTTGATCATAATCGGCAAGGTTTTGTCTATGGCCAAGGCTGCGCCTGCCTGTTGCTCGAAAATGAGCAAAGCGCCAATGAACGCAACGCGCCGATTTGGGGGCGCGTACTTGGCGGCAGCCTCTGCCTGGATGCCAACCGCGGCAGCAACCCAAGCAGCGAAGGTGAGTCGCGCGCGATGCGCCAGGCGCTGCTGGCGGCGAATCGCCCTTATGACTCGGTCAACTACATCAATACTCACGGCACCAGTTCATTGCAGGGAGATGAAACTGAAATTGCCGCCATCAAGCACGCTTTTGGTCCCTATCATCGGCAGATTTGGCTTAACTCCACCAAAAGCCTCACGGGGCATTGCCTGTACGCCGCCGCCGCCGTGGAAGCGGCCGCCACGTTGATACAGATGAAAGAACGATTCCTGCATCCGAATTTGAATCTGGAAAACCCCATTGACAATGACTGCCGTTTTGTCGGGCAACAGGCTCAAAGCCAGCCGATCGCCATCGCGTTGAACAATGCTTTCGGTTTCGGCGGCATAAATACCTGTGTTGTGTTGGAACATGTCAGCCAATAACGGCGTAAACATCCCATGTAATCTCGCGAAAAGAGGCATTATGATTTCCGTTGGAATTGAAGCGATAAACGCCTTTTGCGGCTCAAGCTATATCAATGTCAGGGATTTGGCGCAACATCGTCAGCTGGATATATCACGCTTCGACAATCTGCTGATGAAGCAAAAAACAGTCAGTTTACCCTGTGAAGATCCCGTCAGCTTTGCCGTCAATGCCGCCAAACCCATTCTGGATGCTCTGAGTGATGCAGAAAAAAACAGCATTGAGTTGTTGATTACCTGCACGGAATCAGGCATCGACTTCGGCAAATCCCTCAGCACCTATGTGCACCACTACTTGGGATTAAAGCGAAATTGTCGCTTGTTTGAACTGAAAACGG
This sequence comes from Serratia sp. 22264, assembly GCF_052045345.1. Lineage (NCBI taxonomy): Bacteria > Pseudomonadati > Pseudomonadota > Gammaproteobacteria > Enterobacterales > Yersiniaceae > Serratia > Serratia sp. 22264. Next base: position 1,292,810 of record NZ_JBQEOY010000001.1, on the reverse strand, counting down.
CCTGCTACTCCGGCGTCGCCGGTTTGCAAATGGCGGTGAATACGATCCTTTCTCAGACATCGCCAGGCAGCAAGGCGCTCGTTATCGCCACCGATATGACGCGTTTCATCCTGGAGGAGGAAAACGCCGCAACTACCAGCCAGGACTGGTCTTTTGCCGAACCGAGCGGTGGTTCGGGTGCCGTGGCCATGCTGGTCAGCGACAGCCCGCACGTTTTTCAAATCGATGTCGGGGCGAATGGGTATTACGGTTATGAAGTGATGGATACCTGCAGACCCATTCCTGATATGGAAACCGGGGATTCGGACCTGTCATTATTGGCCTACCTGGAATGTTGCGAAAAAGCGTATCAGGAGTACGAGAAACGTACCGCCGACATTGATTATGTGAACACCTTTGGCTATTTGGCCTTCCATACGCCGTTCGGCGGAATGGTCAAAGGCGCTCATCGCAACATGATGCGCAAACTGGTTCGCGCTGCCCCGCAGGATATTGAAGCCGACTTCGCCCGTCGGGTCATTCCCGGGCTAAATTATTGCCAGCGCGTCGGCAATATTATGGGGGCGACGTTAGCGCTTTCACTGCTCAGCACGTTGGCGAATGCCGATATTCACTCAGCACAGCGCATCGGCTGTTTCTCGTACGGCTCTGGCTGCTGCTCCGAGTTTTTCAGCGGCGTAGTCACGCCTGAAAGCGCCCAGCGCGTCAGGCAAATGGACATCGGCGCTCACCTGGACAACCGCCGGGAACTAACCATGGCTGAATATGACGCTTTGCTTTACAGCAACCAGCGCGTCAGCTTCGGCACCAAAACCGTCGAGCTGGATCTGAGCCTATTCCCGCAAATTCATGCAGGATCGCGAGCCCCTCACCGCCTGGTTTTGAGGCGCATCAACCAGTTTCATCGTGAATATGAATGGGTTTGACCATGTCATCATATCAAACGCTACGATTGCGACAGGATGGCTCGGTCTTATATCTGCAAATATACCGGCCTGAAGCCAGCAATACGATCAATGAAGCATTTGCCATCGAGTGTCGGGCGGCCATCCGCGAGTTTCGCGATAAAATCAACATATTGGTTGTTGAGGGCTTGCCTGAAGTCTTTTGCTTCGGTGCAGATTTGCAGGCCATCGAACAAGGAAATATAGCCGGAAACGGCAGCGGTGGCCGGCCTCAGGATCCGGAAATCCTTTATTCTGTCTGGCAAGACATGATGAGCGGGCCTTACATCAGCCTTGCCCATGTCAAGGGCAAGGCCAACGCGGGAGGATTAGGGTTCGTTGCCGCCAGCGATATCGTTATTGCCGACAATCGGGCTCTGTTCAGCCTGTCTGAAATGTTATTCGGCTTGTTGCCGGCCTGTGTACTCCCCTTCCTGATACACAAGATAGGCAAACAAAAAGCGCATTATATGACGCTAATGACCAAGCCAGTGTCGGCGGAACAGGCTTACTGCTGGGGATTGGTTGACGATTATGGCGATAACAGCGACCTGCTCCTTAAAAAGCATATTCAACGGCTTAGCTGTTTATCAAAATCAGCCATCGTGCGTTACAAATCCTACATGGCGGAACTTGATACGCGGGTGGGCGATCAAAAATCAGCGGCTTTGGCGATGAATGTGGAGATTTTTTCAGATGAGGACAACATCAGAAAAATAAACCGTTACATACAAACGGGCAAATACCCCTGGGAGGCCTAGAAATGTCGACAAATGTCATTGATTTTCAGGAGATAGAACCGGGAATCGCCCAAATACGCATGCAAGATCGCGCCTATAAGAACACCTTTTCACGCGCTTTGGTCAATGAACTGATCCTAGCGTTCAAACAGGTTGAAACGGCGGAGCGTTATAAAGCCGTCATTCTTACTGGCTATGATAACTACTTCGCCACAGGGGGAACTCAGGAAGATCTGTTTGCCTTGCAGGCAGGAAAAGGAAAGTTCACGGACACCAACATCTACAGCTTGCCCCTTGAATGCCCTATCCCGGTCATTTCCGCCATGCAGGGGCATGCCGTGGGAGGCGGCCTAGTGATGGGGCTCTTTGCCGATTTTGTGATTATGAGCAAGGAAAGCATTTATACCGCCAATTTTATGAAGTACGGCTTTACTCCCGGCATGGGAGGAACCCTTATCGTACCGGAGAAACTGGGTCTGGCTTTAGGGGAAGAAATGTTGATGTTGGGGAATAACTATCGCGGCGAAGCGTTGAGACAAAGGGGCGTGCCGTTCCCGGTTTATCCCAGGGAGGATGTCGCCGCAGCGGCTTTATCCATCGCCAGGGATCTGGTAAAAAAACCCCGTCTGTCTCTCATCACGTTAAAGGATCATCTGACCCGGAATCTGCGCGCCCAGTTGCCGAAATATACCGCGCAAGAAGTTCTCATGCATGAGAAAACCTTTTTCCAACCAGAAGTTCGGCAAAACATCGCCAGGCTATTTGGCAATTAACGCCTGCGGCCCCTGCTCTACCCAGTTGAGCAACCGTTAAAGCATCATTGATACCGATTTGTAAAACATCGAAGCGGCAAAAAATGAGATAACCAGCGAGGCGCTGCGATAAAAAAGCACGGGTTTTAACTTGTAATTTGAGTGTTCACTGAAGTTAATTAGGGTGCCTGAATAGGTCCATATGAGGGAAACAGGTAACAATGCCAATAACAAACAGAGCATGGCATGAAAGTAACTGTCTTGATAAAGAAAAGCCGATTGAGGAATGATAGAGTCCGCAAATAAAAAAGCCTTTGGATTGAGCAGCGTTGTAATGAATACCGTGCCGAAAGTCACATTGCCGCGAACCTGATGAAGCGAAAAGCGCCACACCTTTATCGCCAAATAAGCCGCGTAAAATGCAGACATCAACTTAATGATGTTTAACACCGGATTTCCGTGTTGCGCCAAATAGGTAAAAAAGACTCCCCATGCTGTAACCGCCAGAAAGTACCCTATCCATTCCGATAAAATCAGCTTCAAGCTTTTCACGAAACCCTGCGTATAACCTGCGCAGAACAATAATGTATTAGTCGGCCCGGGGACACTCAACAACAATGCAATGTATAATGTCACTCTTACAGAATCATTTTCGCTAAACATGCTTGAAACACCTCGATTAAAATTAACGGGGGTTGTTCTTGCTCACGATACTCAGTCTGATTAAACACCAAGCTTTCAATTTACGCCCGGAGGACTCATTTCACCGCCAATGATTTCAATGATTAACACACTGGATGGCATTATCAGAAATAATAAACAGTATCCATTATAAATTAAAATAAAACAACGAATGAGGTAAAATAAAAATGAAATAAAAACCGAAAAGCGGCACGCGGCAATTGCCTGTTGCGCCATTATTTCCGTCTCAGTCTCTTAATGCCGATAGCATCCAGCGGCGGCCATGTGCGGCAAAACGCACTGCGGGAAGCCGTTAGGGTTAGGCGAAACCCTTGCAAGCTTAAATGCGCACAAGAAAATCATAATTATATGTATTTAAACTGAAAATTTTATCGGCTAGCGTGTCGATGAAGGCATAGTCACGCCAGTTTTTCTATGCCGGGTATCATCTGCATGAAATCATAGAGTGCCATATTGAACCCACTATTATTTTCAATGACCAATCCGTGGCCAGACTTAACCACGTTGTAATACTTCGAAAGCTTAAAGTCGCGAAGATAATCTTGCGCCTGATGTTCGCTGACAAACGAGGAGAAACACCCTCTGATTATCGAAATGGGAATTGAACAACTCCTGGCCAGCGATCTCTCATTAGTGCTGTGATTTTCACTATTATTTAAAATACATGGATCCGCATGAAAAAAATAGCTGCCATTTATTTTTACTAACAGCTCACCCGCCAGCCACTTAATATCTTTTACCGGCATTAATGGTCTGGCATTGCTGATGAAATCGGCATATTCATCAATCGACCATGATCTTCCCACCGACTTTTCGAAGTTTCTAGCCACGTAGCTTGATGGCGTGCCGCTACTAATTTCCGGACAGAAATCAGCCATCACCATTCCACACACCCCGGATACTTTTCTTTTCAGAAGCTCAGTGGCAATTCTCCCCCCCATAGAGTGCCCAATTAAAATAAGCGAGTTTATATTCAACTCATTTATAACGAACTCAACGTCATCGGCATAATTGGCAGTATTATAGTTGCCATCTTCACGCCAGTCTGATCGTCCATGGCCACTCAGATCGATGGCAATGACATCGCAATTAAACTTACTCGCGATTTCCTGGGCGGTTTTTGACCAAATGAAAGAAGCCTCAGCAAATCCATGGATCATCAGCAAAGTAGTGACGCTATTGCTCTTCGTGTAATGATAATAGAAAATCCGTCTCATGGAGGAGTGTCGCAAAAAACCTCGTCTGGAATCAAACATTAATCCCACTCCTAATGGAAAGTTGTGTTCAAATAAAAGAGATAATAGCAGAAATTCATCCAGAAGCTACCGCCCTACCTGATAAGAAGTGGAACTCTGTAAATGCTACCTAAATATTAAGTTTATTCAATGGATCAATCAGATAAGCCCTGAAATTTAAGGAGCCAATTATGAGATTTCGATTTGAGATGGTTCATGAACTAAAACTGACTGAGCCATGCAAAACAGCACAAAAAATGGCTTGATAATATTAGTTCATGAAGTTAGTGATTGATAATCATTGATGAAAAATAATAATTAAAAAACAATGAGATAAAACATGGTCATATATGAACTAGGTTTTCTCTCAACATAAGTTAAATATAATTACTGACCACGTACCAGGATGCCTATCTATCAGGTTCTTTGTTTGTTCTGTCTCACTTCACTCACCTTCCCGGTTTTGCTTTCCAGCGTTCAATCTCAGATGGCCAGATTCGGTATTGGCGAGCCTGGTCTTTTAAGCACTACCGGTTTCCTTATCAACAGATGTGCTCTGATGAAAACGCATCGCCAACGAACACCGTTCTCATTGATGATAACAACCTGCTCGATGAACGTTTTGTGCATCAAGCAACGGCGTTCATCCACATCACGGGGAAAACTGTTCGTCATCAATACGACTCTGTTCTCGGCAATCGTCTCTAGCGAACCCTCGGCAAAAATCTGCGACTGACTATTTTAACTTCCCAGTCCTGTGCAGTTTTCCGTTTGGCAGTTGGCTGATTTCTCCAACATTTGTCATGCAGCAGTTTCGTTGACGACAATCGTAACGTTACGTTACGTTCCGCTGGCTGGTGAAGCTGAACCGCGGTGACTGCATCACTCCAATCGCTCAATGAACGCGGTCCAAACGCCCTTCTTTTTTGATCGCGCTACGTGAAATCTGATAAAAGTTGGCATACTTGGCCTTGCAGAACGCGTCAAAATGCACCGAAAAAAAAATCATACTCAGCACCACTTTTTGAACTGTCAAAACTCATCAAGTCGGCGATTCGCTGCTTTCTGGAAGCCAATTCGTACATGTTGCAGTCGTTCTCTCGAGCAACAGTTAACACCATGTTCAAGGCTGCCGATGCTATGTCAGAAGCTATCTAAATAGGGAAAATTTATTTTTCTTGGCGCTTACAAAAAATAAAGTCATATTGCGTAATTTGTTTTTTTAACCTATTTTTAATATAAATTCATTTCATAACCTTCTTCTCTGTGAGGAAGTAACTTTCATGTCGTGATAAAAACATTGATGATCATGCTAACATCATGACATTTACCTCAAATCGAAAACATTGCCGGATTATTTTTATGCAATGGCTTTCATGCTAAAAAACAGAATAAAAACGGGAGGTTTTCATGTTATTTATCACTAACCGTTCACCGCAAGGATCATTTATTACCGAGCCAGGACGCGAGTTTTTATTTAACTTGATGGATAATACATCTTCCGCCTCTGTTTATTACTGCTATCACGATAGTTTCAAGAATACTAACGTTGAGCTTGGCAGCGATGATTTTCTTGATAAATTGGATGAAGCACAGCCGGAATCGATTCTGTTTTACCTGCATGGTTTCAAAAATCTACCGGCCGATGTTTTCGATGAAGCGCAACGTCTCCAAAATCTTTGCGATGCTCTGGCCCCCTTCAAAATCATGGTCATTACCCTGGTGTGGCCATGCAGTGGTGAGAAAGGAATCATAAAGCGCTACTACGATGATAAAGAGGCTGCAAAGGATAGCGGCAGCCCTTTTTCGCGTGTAATACAACGGTTTGTAGATTGGGGAAAACAACGTACGGCACCCTGTAAAAGTATAAACATGCTGTCTCATTCCATGGGAAACCAAGTATTATGTTCTGCATTAAATAATTGGTACCAAAACTCACCAGACAGGCGGCGTTTATTCGATACAACTTTTATGGTAGCACCAGATATCGAAAGCAATGCTCTGGAAAGCCATCAGCCCGGTGAAGTTATATGTGAGGTAAGCCGCGACGTATTGGTATATCACGCAAGAGATGATATAGCGCTAAAGGGAAGCAAAGTGGCGAATGCCGACCCTTTACCCCGCCTGGGAAGCCAAGGGCCGGCTTACCTTACACGTATTCCCAGAAATGTTACCGTAATAAATTGCAAGAAGGTAAATCAACCTGCAGACCCTATTATCGGTCACAGCTATTTCAGATCATTAGACGGGGATGCAACAAAACCCAGCCTTGTGATCCTGCACATTGTCGACTGCCTGGTTAAAGGCGAGATTGTTCAGGATCCCTTTTCGTAAGGTGGTCAGCTCGCTTTCAGAGCCTGTTCGACGCTGGTTGCCAGCAGGGTCGTCGGGCGGCCGATAAGCCTGGATAACTCGCCACCCGCATCGAATAACGCACCCTGCGAAGCGCCCACATCCCAAGATGCGATCGCATAGGCGAGCTCTGCCGGCAGGCCAAAGCTATGCAGTGCCGCCGCATACTCGGCTTCAGGAAGGTTATGGTAAGCGATGTCCTTGCCCGTCTGGCGGGACAGCTCGTCTGCCAGCTCTTTCAGTGTCCATGCAGTGTCGCCGGCTAATTCGTAAGTCACATTCACGTGGCCGGCGCTGCTCAAAATCGCCACGGCCGCTTCTGCGAAATCTTCACGGCTGGCCGATGAAATCCGGCCTTCACCGGCGCTTCCTATAAAAGCGCCATTGGCCAGTGCTGCGCCAACGGAATCGGTGTAGTTTTCGGTGTACCAACCGTTGCGCATGATCGTGTAGGAAAGGCCAGAGGCCTTAATCGCGGTCTCCGTTGCAAGATGTTCACCGGCCAGGTTCAAAGGCGAGACGTCTGCATGGAGCAGGCTTGTGTAGACAATGTGTTTCACGCCTGCTTTCTTCGCGGCGGCGATCACATTGGCGTGCTGGGCGACGCGTTGGCCGACTTCACTTGAAGAGATTAGCAAAAGGCTGTCGATACCGGCCAGTGCAGCGTCGAGCGTGTCAGGGTGCGCATAGTCGGCAGCACGTACGCTAACCCCTAGCGATTGCGCCTTTTCCGGGGTGCGTACCAAAGCAACGATGTCGCTGGCCGCCACTTTCTGTTTAAGCTTATCAATAACGATACGGCCTAACTGACCTGTGGCGCCGGTGATGGCAATAGTCATGGCATAACTCCTTGAAATTTGATTGTGCGGTTAATCACGACTCGACTATAGACCAGATACTAACTTATAGTAAGTACGTACAAAAAGGTAAGTGATGCATGATTTCACCTGTCCAAAGAGGCCCCATGACCAACTCCGTAGTTGAACCTTTATCCGAAAAAATGTTGCGCGGCGACGTAATGGCCGCGGCCTGTCCTTCACGCGAAATCTTGAGCCATCTTACCAGCCGCTGGGGGGTACTTATTCTGATCGCGTTGCTGCCCGGGACACTGAGGTTCAGTGAAATTCGCCGCAGGATCGGAGGAGTCAGCGAGCGAATGCTGGCTCAAACTCTGCAGTTATTAGAGAAAGACGGCATGATTAACCGCTATGACTACAACATCGTTCCGCTACGCGTAGAATACACGCTCACGCCACTTGGAAAAGAAGCTGCGGCCAAAGTTCGGGATTTAGCGGACTGGATCGAGAACAATTTGGCGGCACTCACACTGGCGCACAATAGCCCTGATGCCGTTGCCTGATAGGGTTTGGGGCCGATAATTTTCAGCCTTCGGCTCCAGGTCTCGAAGAGCAATCTTTGCCCTTCGAGGTCTGGTCACGGGATAACGCCCTCTCACGGGCGATAACGTTTCGCCGGCTGAGAATTGCTGAAGCCTTTGGCCAGTGCCCAACGCGCCTGTTCGAAGGCTTCCCAGGTTGCGGCCTCCGGCACCGGCGGGATGGTCACCAGCTCCTTGCGGTCGAAGCCGATCAATGCGGCATCCACCAGATCCTCGACTTCCATCACATCCGGCACCTGGCTGATATCCCCACCTGCCCGCTCGTAAATTTCAGTGCGCGTGGCGGCCGGCAATACAGCTTGTACGTAGACGCCTTTTGATGACACTTCGGCGGACAGGCTTTGCGATAACGTCAACACATAGGATTTGGTGGCGGCGTAAATCCCCGGTGCATATTCGGGTAAAAGCGCCAAAACGGAGGCGATATTAACGATAGCACCCTGTCCGCGTGCGACCATTCCAGCAATGGCGGCGGAGGCAAGCAAGGTTGGCGCAAGAACATTAAGGCGCAGAAGCTGGTACAGCTCGGCCGGATCTGCCGTCGTGAATCCCCCATTCATGGCGGCCCCGGCGTTATTCACCAAAATATCAATCGCTGGCTCGGCTCGCAGCCGCTGTAAAACAGGTTCAAGCTCGGCGCCATCAATCAGATCGGCCGTAATCACCTCAATGTTAACGCCGTGCGCATCACGCAACTCAGCCGCTAATGCGTTGAGGCGATCCGTTGCGCGTGCAACAAGAACCAGATCGTGGCCACGAGCGGCCAGGCGGCGCGCATAGACAGCGCCAATGCCGCTTGAAGCGCCAGTAATAAGTGCAGTTGTCATCGTTATTTTCCTGATGGGTATTAGCCGCGGGCTTTCAAATGCAGCATGGAGTAATGTTCGTAGTGGCCGACACCATTCTTCACAATGGGGTCTTCCGCTGTAATGGCCGCGATATCCTGTTCATCGGTAATTTGGTAGAGCGAGACGCCATAGCCACCCTTCTCATCAATCACCGGGCCATGGGCTACGATCAGGCCTTGGGCAAGCAGCTCGTTCAAAAAGTCAGCGTGCTGCTGCATCCATTTTTGTTCGTCGGCAGACATCGTGGTCAGGAAATTAGCTCGCGGCGGTATAAATTTGCACAGGTAATATTTCATGGTCAGTCCCTCATTGAAGTCATTTAAATTTCATTTAAACGTCGCAGACATTATTTCTGTTATGCAGACTTCACGCTTTTCAGAATTTCACCTTCAAAGATTTTTGGCATGTGGTGCTGAAGGAACAGGATTATTCTGCTCATTTTCCCCACAGGATTGCTGAATTTCGGTTTCTTCGCCGTTATCAGGCCGGAAATGGTTTTGATCACCGCATCAGGCGCTTCGGCTTCATCAATGCCCTTCTGCGTTGCGGCCATGGCCTGCTTGCGATAGGTGCTGTAGTCGGCAATGTCACGGCCTTCTGCGGAAATGGCATTGTGGGCCAGGTTGGTTTTAAACCACATCGGCTCGACCATGCTGACTTTGATATTGAATTGATCCAGCTCGAAGCGCAGAGATTTGAAATAGCCCTGAACGGCGTGTTTGGAAGCCGTGTAATAAGACAGGTTTGGTGGGCCGATCAGGCCAACAATAGAACTGACCGTAATGATTTGCCCCTGCTTTTGCGCTCTGAAATAAGGCAGCAAGGCATTGGTCAGCTTCACCGTGCCCCAGAAGTTGGTTTCAAATTGTTGTCTGCCCAGCTCAATCGGCGTTTCTTCGGCAAGGCCCGTCACCATATAACCGGCATTATTGACCAGTACATCCAACTGTTTAGTGAACTGGAATAATTCGTAAACAAACGAAGTAATTGAGCTGTCGTCGTCAATATTCAACTTCAGCAGCTTGAACGGGACTTTAGCCGCATATTTTTCGGGTTCACGGCTGGTGCCGATAACGGTAAAGCCCTGCTGGTGAAGGCTGTTGGCGAGCATCAACCCAAACCCCGATGATGCACCTGTAATTAAGACGGTCTTTTTCATAGTGATCTGTTCCAAAAGGCGGTGTGGTTTCACATTCCGCAGTGCAATAGAGATATCAGTGATGGATAAATGTGCCGCTGGCACGTACCGGCACCGCCAGGTCGCAGTGATGACCCGCTTTAAGTTAGTATCGTTTTAGTAGTTAGTCAATACTAAAATGATAGTTAAAAAGGAGTCGGCTGAGGCAAGCCTGCGTGATAGTATCGTTTCAGTAGTTAGTGAGGTGAAAATTATGAGCACAAATTCCTATTCTGAAAACATCTGTCCCATCGCACGCAGCGTAGCTTTTCTTGCCGATGCCTGGACGATGCTGATCCTGCGTGATGCCAATTCCGGGATGACGCGCTTTGACCAGTTCCGCAAAAGCCTGGGGATTGCCCCCACCATGCTGACCAAACGGCTGGCGATGTTGACCGAAGAGAATCTGCTTGAGAAGCGGCAGTATTCGGAGCGCCCGCTGCGCGAGGAGTATATTTTGACGGAGGCAGGCCGCGACTTTCTGCCGGTGCTTATCATGATTGGCGCCTGGGGGAGAAAGCACCGTGGCGAAGGCAAGTTGCTCCGCCTGCTGGATGCCGAGGCGGGAACTGACATCAACGCTATAGCGATTGATACCGTCACCGGGGCAGAAATTGGCACACGCGCAATCCAGATGGTGCTCCCAGAATGATAGCCTGCGAGGCTGGCAAAATTCTTTATTGAACGAACGGTGACAAGAGGGATTCGGTATGTGTGCCACAGAAAAACACATGATTGTTGTAGGCGCGGGAATCATGGGTGCTTCGATAGCCTATCACCTGGCCAGCCGCGGAATAAAAGTGACCGTTATCGATAAAAACCACCCGGCGTCTGGGGCCACCGGCAGCTCTTTTGGCTGGATACACACTACGGTGAGTGATGATGCGCCAGATGCATTGCTTCGCCGAGCCTCTGTGGCGGACTGGCATCGATTGGAAAAAGAGATCCCGGAACTTTGGGTTAACTGGACGGGGGCGCTCAGTTACGACGATTTTTCACTGGAGAGCCAGGCCGACGATAGCTTGCTTCGGCAACCGGGCATATCCCGGCTTGAACCCGCGCTGAATAACCCGCCGCAACGGGCTTATTATGCACAGCAAGAGGGGGCTGTCGATCCTATAGACGCCACTCGTGTCCTGCTGGATAAAGCCTGTAGCCTGGGGGCCACGCTCAAAACCCAGACGGCGGTAATCGGGTTTACCCGAGAGGGAAACAAAATTACCGGCATCGAGACGCCAGAGGGCGTATTGAAGGCGGATTGCCTCATCCTGGCTTGCGGAACGGGCATATCGCCCCTGCTCGATGCCATTGGTACCCCGCTGCCGATCATGGCCTCGCCGGCCATTTTATTGCGGTACGGCGCGACAGGCCACGTAGTTAACACCCTGATTTCAGGCCATGACATAGAGGTTCGCCATGCCCGCAACGGGGATATTTTAGCCGCCGAAGATTATCCGGCAACAGGCGGAATCGATGACATCGCCTCTGACACGTTGGCGGCGATGAAAATCGCCCTAAAAGGCACAGAGTCGGCGCAATTGCTTAGCCAATCGGTAGGGCTGCGGCCTGTGCCGGAAGATGGATGCCCGGTCATCGGATTCATGGGGGATGCAACAGGCGTTTACGTGGCGGTGATGCATCCGGCAGTGACCTGCGCAGCCACCTTGGGGAGAATGATAAGTGAGGAGTTGGTCACCGGTAAGACGCTGGACATGTTTGAAAGCTATCGGCCGGCGCGTTTTTTCTCTGGCCAAGGCGGCACTTAACCGGTTCACAGGGTTCGGGGTGGCCACCTCTGCAGCCACCCTGAAGTCTGTCATCAGAACCAGGCTTCCCACATTGCGCCGACGTTGAACGAGTCCAACTGGGTATCGTCGTCGGTGCCGTTCACGCGGGCGGTATGTTTGTTATCCACTTCACCGCCGGTAACGTAAAAGCGCAGCATAGGACGGAACTCCGGCCCCATCGCAATCGAAATATTCTGCGACAGCGTGAGTTTCCAGCCGTGGTTATCGCCGCCCTGATCGTAGTCAACCCGCTGGTAACCGGCCTCCAGCCAGGTTGAATGCACGTCGTTCCACCAATACATCGGCCGCACAATCGCGCCGTAGTTGCGGCGATCGTCAGTGCCATCGGCGTCGTTGGAGTAATCATGGAAAGCGAGCAGGTATTCCACCTGCGCCTGCTGGGTAAACTTGTAGTTCCCCTCGAAGCTGGCGTAGACCGCCGTCAACTCGTCCGTTTTGTTGTAGACGCTGTTATCCGCATTGTTGGAGTAACGGGCGATGACCTTATTCACGCCTTTGTCGCCGGTATGGCTCAGCACCACGCCGCCCTGCCAGGCTTTCAGACGGTCATCGCTTTCCACGGCTTTAGAATCGAAGCCATAGTTGGCATACAGTTCCACATCCAGCGGGCCGACCTTCATGCCGTGAATTTTCGAGGTCAGCGCGTAGTTGCCTTTATCGCCGGTTCCTGAACCGCCGGTACAGGTGATGCGCGACGGGTTGGCTTCGTCTTCCGCCACTCTCGGGTCACAGGACTCAACGGCGGCGACGGCGGCGACGTCAAACTGCACACCGCCGATATCGAAGTTCTTCACCCCGGCGCCCTGACCATCGTGATTCATCCAGAAATAGTCGTTGATGCCCTGTTGCGGGCGCTGATGAAAATCGCGGCCGGCCCACAGATAGGCATTCGGATTGGAGGCCAGAATATTGGTGACGCCGGCGTAGGCTTTCTTGAGGTTCACCTCGTCGCCCCAGTGGTCGAACATCACATTGACATCCCAGATTGCGCCGTTATCGCCTTTGAACGCTTTGGAAAGCTGGAATTCGCCGCCATTGCCTTCGTTGCCCAAACGGCCCAACGCGGACGCGCCGTTGTAGGAACCGTCAACGCCGACGAATTTCTGATCGCCGCCCTGGAACTGCGCACCATAGCGGGCGTAACCGGAAAATTTGACGCCAAACGGGATCGCCATATCCGGCGACTGGGCGGTGCTTTGCGGCTCGGTAATCACATCGGCCTTTTTGTTTACGGCGGCATCTATTTTCGCCTGCCGTTGCGCCAGGGCTTTATCTACCGCTTTTGCCACGATGGCATCGATTTGTTCTTGGGTAAATTCTTGAGCGAATACGGATCCAGAGCAAAGCGCGGCCATTACCGCCAGCGCTATTGGCAATTTATTATATATTTTCATGGTTATCTCAATTGTACACACGTGATCCTATAAGCCGCCTGCAGGCAGCTTTAATGATAGGGTGTGGGCTGGTTTATTTTTAGATAACAGCCATCCTGTTCTGGTTTAAAAAACAACCGTGCTATCACCAAAACAAGCTGATTCTTTATTATTTGCATGGGTACAGAACAGTTAAGTTATTTTCGTAATTATTCCCCCTTATTGGAATGAACAACGTGTTATTAGCGTTGGTAAAGATGAATGATCTCTTCCGATAATTCACGCGCCAGTAAAGACGTCATTAAATGATCCTGTGCGTGCACCATAATTAAGGTCATTGGCTGCCGGGCTTCGCCGGCATCCTGTTCGATCAGTTTGGTTTGCATCTGATGCGCCTGGCGCGAAAAGCCATCGGCCTGCTGCAACAGCGCTTTGGCTTCGCCGATGTTGCCTTCCCGCGCGGCGCGCAATGCCTCAAAGCACAGGCTGCGCGACTGACCGGCATTGACGATAATCTCCATGACCGCGTCTTCCAATTCAATCATCATTTGTCTCCTGTTCGTTAAACCCATTGTCTACGGCGGTAGCGGCAAACCACTCTCCGCTTTTCTTGACGGTACGTTGCTGGCTGGCCAAATCCAATTGCACCAGACCGTAACGATTTTTATATCCGTTGCACCATGACCAGTTATCAATAAACGTCCACATGTGATAGCCGAGGCAATTACTGCCTTCGCTAATGCCTTTATGCAGCCATTTAAGGTGTTCGGAAACAAATTCAATACGATAATGATCGTTGATTTGGCCGTTTTCCACAAACCGTTGTTCGTTTTCCACACCCATGCCATTTTCGGAAATAAAACAGCGCGGGTTGTCATAATTAACGCGCAAATTGGTCAGAATGTCATAAATACCCGGTTCGTAAATTTCCCAGCCGCGGTAAGGATTCATTTTTCTGCCGGGCATTTCATAGTTTTCGAATAACCATTCAGGCATAAAGGGCGCCAGCGGGTTTACGGCACTGTCGCGGCATTTCACGCGGCGCGGCTGGTAATAGTTGACGCCGAGCAGGTCAATCTTTCCTTCGGCGATCAGCGCCCGATCGCCGGGCTGGCAGGCCGGAAGCTGATCCCAGGTTTTCAGCAATGCCACCAGATCGGCCGGATATTCGCCACGCAGCACCGGATCGAGGAAACTGCGGTTAAACAGCAAGTCGGCATGGTGCGCGGCACTCACATCCGCCGGATTTTGCGAACGCGGGTAAGACGGCGTCAGGTTCAGCACGATACCGATCTCCCCGGCGTAAAGCCCGGCCCGAAACGCCCGTACCGCCGACGCATGCGCCAGCATCGTGTGGTATGCCACCGTCGCCGCCCGTTTAAAGTCGACCACGTTGGGATAGTGGAAATCATACAGGTAGCCGCCTTCGACCGGCACAATCGGCTCATTGAAGGTGAACCAATGCATCACCCGGTCGCCAAACAGCTCAAAACAGACCTGCGCATAGCGGCTAAAGGCCGTGACCACGTCACGGTTTTCCCAGCCGCCCTTCTCCTGCATCGCCATCGGCATATCGAAGTGGAACAGCGTAATAAACGGCTTGATGCCCTGCGCCAGCAGCTCATCAATCACGTTGTTATAAAACGCCACCGCTTGCGGATTCACCTCGCCCGTTCCGTCCGGGATCAGCCGCGACCAACTCAAAGAGGTACGAAAACTGTTGTGGTTGAGCTGTTTCAGCAGCGCGATATCCTGGCGCCAGTTCCGGTAAAAGGTCGACGTCTCCTGCGGGCCCACTTGCTGATGAAAGCGCCAGGGTTGATTGGCGTACCAGGCGTCCCAAATTGTCGGGCTTTTACCGCCCTGCCTGCTGTCCCCTTCGGTTTGCAACGCGGAGCTGGCGCTGCCCCACCAAAAGTGCTCGGGAAATGCGTATTTCATGATCCGGTTCTCCATTAAATATCAGTTGCTGCTGACAGTTCCGGCCAGCGGTGTACCGCTCTGCGCTTTTTGCTCTTCGGTTTTCATTAAAGATCGCTCGTAGGCACGCAGGAACGGCAAGTACATCAGGGCGGACATCACCATACAGATAACGCACATCACTACCGGGCTGAACGCCCAGTTCGCCGCCCAGGAGGCGCCGATGGGCGCCGGCGTGGTCCACGGCGTGAGCGAGACCACCTGCGCCAGCCATCCCAAACGCGTCGCGGTATAGGCCAGTACGGCGTTGACCATGGGAACGCAGACGAACGGAATGAACAACATCGGGTTCATGATGATCGGCGCACCAAACAGGATCGGTTCATTGATGTTAAAGAAGCTCGGCACCACGCCCATTTTGCCGATGGTGCGCAGGTGCGCAACGCGGCTGCGCAACAGCAGGAAAGCCAGCGGTAAGGTCGAGCCGACGCCGCCAATCAGCAAATAGTGATCCCAGAAACCTTGCAAATAAACGTGTGGCAATGCCGTCCCCGCCGCCAGCGCCGCCTGATTTACCGACAAGTTCGCCATCCAGAACGGGTTCATGATGCCGGTGACGATCAGCGCACCGTGGATACCGGCGAACCAGAAAATCTGGCACAGCAATACCGACAGCAAAATGGCAGGCAGCGAATCCGAGGCGGACACCAGCGGCTCCAGCAGATGCATAATCGCCTGCGGCAGGATCATGCCGGTTTGCGCTTCGATAAACAGATTCAGCGGATGCAGCGTACCAATCACCACCAGGACCGGGATCAGGATCTCAAAGGAACGCGCCACCCCGGTAGGCACCTCTTTCGGCAACCGAATAGTGACGTTGTTCTGCTTGAGCCAGGCGTAAATGCGGGTTGAGTAAATGGCGGTGATCAGGGCGGTGAAAATCCCCTGCCCGGAGAGATACTGGGTGGATATTTTCCCGTCGGCATAAGGGGCCGCCACCAGCAAAAAGGCCATAAATGCCAGCAAGCCGGACATCACGGGGTCGAGATTAAACTGCCGCCCGAGGCTGGCGCCAATCCCCACGGAGATGAAGAAAGTCATCACTCCCATGCTCAGGTTGAACGGCAACATCAGTTGCGCACGGTAAGTCTGCGAAAAATCCAGCCAGCCACGCGCAAAACTGTTCGTGGTATCTGCGGAGAACGGCGGAAAGATGAAGACCAGCATGAACGAGCCAATAATCATAAACGGCAACGCGGCGGTAAAGCCATCGCGGATGGCGATGACATATTTCTGCTGCCCCAGGCGGCCAGCCAACGGGGTGATGGATTGCTCGATGACGGCAATCATTGACTGATATAACGAACTCATAGGAACACCTTTTTAGTGCGCCGCTGCGATCAGCGACAGAGCATAGTCCAGTACCTTCTCACCGCGCTGCATGCCGTAGTCCATCGGATCAATGGGCTGAACGGGTATGCCTTGGACGGCAGCCTTTTCTGACAGTGTTTTAAGCATATATTTTACCTGCGGCCCCAGCAGCACCACCTGATAGCGTGGAAACTGCGTATCGAACTCGGCTACCCCATAGGCGTCGATCTCGACCGGCAACCCCCTTTCATTCGCCGCCTCCACCATTTTCCTGACCAGCAGGCTGGTAGACATCCCAGCGGAACAACACAGCATGATTTTGTACATCGACAACCTTCCTCAACGGGTAAATAACCTGAATGCGGGAGTGATTGGATATCATACGGAAACCGTTTTCCATCGAGTGAGAGTGGAAGTGTGATACTCATCATAATCTAGCCACCGCAAGGGATTTTTATTGGATTGCCATCACATATTTTTGTCTTGTTTTGAGGTGTTTTGACATGGTGTGGAAAATCGGTTTCCATGAAAAAAGGAAAACGGTTATACTGTTGGCGGCGATAATGTGAGCCATTACCGGATGGGTTTTTACAGGCTGCAGCTTGGTCTGTCAGGAGATAAAGATGTCAACAATCAACGATGTATCACGTTTAGCTGGGGTGTCAAAAGCCACAGTCTCGCGGGTGTTGAGTGGATCGCGCGGCGTTAAGGAAGCCAGCCGTCTCGCGGTATTGCAGGCGGCGGAAGAGCTCAATTACCGGCCCAACGTCATAGCGCAATCATTGCTTAGCCAATCGACGGGCTGCATCGGGGTTATCTGCGCGCAGGAGAACATTAACCAAACCACAGGTTATCTTTATGCGCTGGAAAAACAGCTCAGCCAGCATCAAAAGCATCTGCTGCTGCGTTTCGCCAATACCAAAGCGGGCGTGATGAACGCGCTGGACGAACTCACCTGCGGGTTGTGCGACGACGTGCTGATTATCGGCGCCCGTTTCCCGCTCAACATCCCGCATGACAACGTGATCCTGGTCGATTGCGTTGAGGCCGACACGCCTAACAGCATTCAGTTCGACCACGCTTTCGCCGCCGAAAGCGCCTGCAATTATCTGATTAGCCAAGGCAGACGCCAAATAGCCTTGATCCAGCCGGATGCAGGCGGCTGTGCCGATCAGGTGTTGCTGGGTTATAAGCTTGCGCTGGAAAACAACTTTTTGCCGTTCAATCGCAACCTGGTATTTATGGATTCGACCACCTCATCCGTTGCGGTACAGGTGCTGCTCAATAACGCCACCACGCTCAATTTCAACGCGCTGCTGGTGGCGGACGAGCAGGAGGCGCAGCGAGTGATTACCCAGCTACAGGCGTTCAATAAATCCGTACCGGACGACATCATGGTCTTTAGCCTGGCCGGTTCGCTGCATTTGCCGGGCATTCCGGCGATCCCGTCCATCGAATATTCCATGGACGCCATGGCGGCGCGTATCGTCAGTTGGTTGACGGAAAAAACCCGGGATATGCTCGGCGCCTGCGTGCTGCGCGGAGATTTGATTATCCCTGACAGACACAAGCGTTAAGCGATGAGCGGCACCGCAAGAAAACAAAACGGGCCAACAAAGTTGGCCCGCGATCGGTACGGTTCCTGCTGACGACTACTCTACCGCGATAGGCGTCTCAACCAGTTTGGGCTGATTGCTCCCCTGCAGCGTCTTGATCTTGTCCTGGTACACTTTCACCTGTTCAGCATCTTTCAGCAAGGTATAGGTCAGCTCGAAATCGGTACTTTGGCCAGGCTGCAGCTGTTTGATACGCCCTTGTTCCCGTTCGATTTTCACCGGATAGGCATAGTTGGTCCCCGGTTCGATGCCGGTGACGTACCCCTGGCGTTCGGTATCCGTATTCTTCCACAATGTCAGCAGCGGCAGTTGGTGGGTATCAAAACCTATCGCCACGCCGCGATCCCCGCGCCGGTTGTGCAGCATGGCGAGCGTTTTGCCTTGCGCATCCGCATACGGCAGGATGTTGAACACCATTTCATCAAAGCCTTTGGTCGGGCCCTGGTAAGTTGCCCAGTCTTTCAGGCCGGCTTTGGCGTAGTCGTTAAAAGGCGAAATTTGCTTGATCGGGGCGCTGAATACCGCACCTTCTTCCAGTAACGGTTTGCCGAAGTTGCTGTGGTAAATGATTTCGTAATCCCGTGGGTAATCGGCGCGATTAGTCACGCGATCGTGGATTGAAAACGATTGTGTACCGGGGATATAGCGCAGTTCGGTCCAGGTTTCCAGATTGCTTTTCTTGAAGGTATTTTCTTTCAGCAACCCGCGAATGCGGACTTCGTACGGGGCTTTTTCGGCGATCTCGATCACCACTTTGGAGGCCGGCGTGTTGCCGGCGCGGCCATGCAGCGTGTAAAGCGTGCCGTTGTCGACGCCAGGGTGCCCGGTCCATTCAAAGCCGCAGCGCACCATCATTTCGTTAAACCCGTCCAACCACCCTAACCCATTGCGGCTGTCCAGATTGATATAAGCCGGGTTGACCACCTCGGTTACCGGTGAGTCCCAGCCCAGCCGGACGTCGGACCCCTTCACATTCAGAATATTCATGCCGCGTGTCGGGCTCAGAGCAATCGTCAGGCCTGCACTGCTTAAGGTGATCACCTTGGAGCCTTCCTGTTTTCCGCCGTGCAGCACCTGTTGCTGTAAGCTGAAGCCTGCCCCTGTGATGTTCAGCTTTTGGCTGTCGGTCTGCCAATTGCCCTGTTCAATGCCTTTTTCCGTGTCGGTCAATACAATGGTCTGCGCGTTTACTGCGCATGAAATCAAAGAGATAACCGCCGAAAGTGTAATTAACTTTTTCATGGTGCTGTCCTTAACGTTAGCTGAAAGGTTTTAGCTAAAACAATGAAAAAATAGATCTCGGCAGCCAATTAAAAAGAGAGTTGAGTCACCTTTCCGATAACAACGGAATAACAATGAAAAATAATGCGGACAAAATCACCTTTGCGCTGCAATAAATGATGAGCAATCACGAAATTAATTGATGTTGAGCACGGTAAAGGCACGGGTTTGCTGTAAGGTGTCAGCAAAAAAATCCTTTATCCGTTGGTTGGTTTTTATTATTCATTATCAATCCATTACCAGAAAATAAAGCCCACATGAAATTTGCAGGCTTTGCCTTGGGATTACCAGGTTTTACCGATGTTGAACTGGAATTGCTCTGCCTTGTCCCCTTCGTACTTTTTGATCGGGAACGCATAGGAGAAGGACAACGGCCCCAGCGGCGATTGCCATTGCAATGCGATACCGGCCGAAACGCGGACGTTGCTCGGATCACCGTAGTCCGGGATCCCTGCCGCGAGCGTTTGCGAGGTATTCTGCCAATGGGTATCCCAGACCGTACCGGCATCGACAAACAGCGAAGTGCGCAATGAATTGGCATAGCGGTCATTAATGAACGGCGTCGGGAATATCAACTCGGTACTGGCAATAGCCATGGCGTTACCACCCACGGCATCATCGGATTTGTCGACCGGGCAGTCGCTGTAGGCACTCTCCGAGCCGCTGCAATGATAATAAGCCGCTTTAGGGCCGATACTGTTGGAAGAAAAACCCCGTACGCTACTGGAACCGCCGGCATTAAAGTTATCGTAGAACGGCACCTCATGGCCGCCGAAACCATCGGCATAGCCGGCTTTGGTGCGCCCCATCACGATCCATTTATTATCGCTGCTCAACGGCAGATACTGATTGGCGCTGAACGTCACCTTGTAGTAACTGTTGGTCGACCCCGGCACGGTAATCTTGGCGTTCAGGCTGGCGCTGGTCCCGTCGGTCGGGAAGAAACCGCGGTCAAGGGTGTTGTAATTCCACCCCACGCTCGTAAAGAAGTCATTGGCCGTGAAACGGGCATCGTTATCGTTGTCTTGCGTGGTGATGCCGGGGTTTACATTGACCGAATTGAGGTAACGCCACATGGCCACCTGCGGCGCCATCCCGCTCAGGCGGGTATTGGCATAGTCGAGGCCAAGGCCAAGCGAACTGTTTTCGCCGATCGGGAAGCCAAGGTTGCCGCCGATGCCCAGGCTTTTCATGGTGTATTCAGAGAGATCGTCATCTTCCGCATCATAGTCGTTATAAGAGATCTTCCCGCCTAAACTTACGCCGTCCACCGTGAAATAAGGGTCAGTCATCGACAATTCGATATAGGTCTGGGAGTCGCTTTTGGTGCCATTAAAACCGACGGTATTCCCGCTGCCCAGCCAGTTGTCCTGGCTGACGCCCACTTGAAAACTGGCCCCGCTATCCGTGCCGTAACCGAGCCCAAAGTTAAAGGTCCCCGTATTGCGCTCTTTAACCTTATAGACAACATCGACCTGATCCGGTGATCCCGGCACACGCTGGGTCTCCGTCTCCACCGTTTCGAAGAAGCCGGTGCGATTCAGGCGTTGCTTGCCTTGTTCTACCTGATCGTTACCTAACCACGCCCCCTCCATTTGCCGCATCTCGCGCCGCAAAACGGAATCTTTCGACGTGCCGTTGCCTTCAAAACGGATCCTGCGCACCGAGTAACGCTTGCCGGCATCGACATTGACGTGCAGTTTTACCGTCTTGGCTTTCTGATTGATTTCAGGCTCTATCCCTACCAGCGGGAAAGCGTAGCCGTAACGCCCCAGCAGCTGTTTGATGTCATTTTCCATGCGCGTGATTTTTGCGCCGTTGTACAATTCGCCCGGCTGGATATTCGTCAAGGCCGCAATCTGCGGCAAGTGCCCCGCCATATTGCCATTCAATACCACGCCAGACAGCAGGTACTGACTGCCTTCGTTAAGGTTGATGGTGATGTAAATCCCTTTTTTGTCCGGGGTCAGGCTCACCTGGGTTGAGTCGATTTTGAAGTTTGCGTAACCCCGGTCGAGGTAAAAACTGCGCAAGGTTTCAAGATCGCCGGCCAATTTCTGTTTCTGGTACTTGCGATCGCTCGCCAGGTTCCACCAGGGCACGTCATCGCGCAGTTGCAGATTGGCGAGCAGTTCGTCCGTGCGAAAGGCCTGATTGCCGATCACATTGATCTGCTGGATTTTGGCCGACACCCCTTCGGTGAACACCAGCTTCAGATCGATGCGGTTACGCGGCAATGGCGTGATCACCGCTTTTACGCGGGCGTTGTATTTGCCCACGCTGTAGTAAAAATCCTCCATGCCTTGTTCGATAGAAGACAGCGTGGTGCGATCCAACGCCTCGCCCACGCGCACCCCAGAAGACTCAAGGTTTTGCTTTAGCATGTCGTCTTTCACCGTTTTGTTGCCGGAGAAAGAGATACCGGCAATCGTCGGCCGCTCTTTGACTTTAATAATCAGGACATGATCGTCACGCAGAATCTGCACATCGTCGAAGTTCCCGGTGGTGAACAACGCGCGGATAGTATTGCTGATATCCTCGTCAGACAGCGTATCGCCAACGCGTACCGGCATACTCAGCAAAGCGGCGCCTGGCGCAACGCGCTGGAGCCCTTCAAAGTGGATATCTTTCACCAGGAACCCGTCTGCGGCATAGGCCGACAGGCTGTTAAGGAATAGCATCGCAACAATTGATTTCTTCATCTTGATTGGCGTGTCTCGCGTGTTCATAAATACTGCGTCAACTTTATAAATGTGGGAAACCCTTTACCGGGGCCATGCGGAACATCCGTTTCTATCGGCATATTATTCTCGGCACTGTCATTTAAAGAGATATCCCACTGACCGCTCGCCTTATAAATAATTCAAAGCAAGCTCCCGGCCTTTCGCATTATTTTCACAAACCTGACACTCTTAAACTATTTCGCCAATCGCCTGGGGAATGAAAACCGAAAAATGGCCGTAGCGGTAAGGGATGAACCTTTGTAAGAAAATAATCAAGCTCGCGTAAAAAAAATGGAAATGTGAGTTTTTTATGCCTTGGTTGCTATAGATTCCCTGGGTACCACACTCCGTGGATATTGATATTCAGGTAGACCTTATGAGCCTTTATCCCGTAATGAAATGCCGCGTGCTTTTGATTCTTCCTCTTTTCTATGCCTCAGGCGCGTTCGCCGGTGAATGGTCGCTTGGCGCGGCTGCGGGAGGTGGCATCAGCCCCTATCGTGATACGGACAATACCCTGACCGCACTGCCACTCATTGGGTATGAGGGTGAAGACTTTTATCTGCACGGGTTAAAAGGAGGCTATCACCTGTGGAAAGACGAACAGAATCAACTGGATGTGATGGGTTATTATTCGCCGTTGCATTTCAAACCCGGCGACAGTGACGATGAGCAAATGAAGCGGCTGAACAAGCGCCGTTCGACCGCCATGGCCGGCGTTGAGTACACCCATCGCGCCGCCTGGGGGGCCATTCGCACGGCACTTGCCGCAGACGTGTTGAACAATAGCAACGGCCTGGTGGGCGATCTGGCCTATCTGTATCCCATCCACCTGAATGACTGGGAAATCACCCCGATAGCCGGCGTTAGGTGGGACAGCAAAAACCAAAATAAATATTACTATGGCATCAACGCCGGCGAATCGCACCGAAGCGGGCTGGCCAGTTATACCCCGGACGACAGTTTTACCCCTTACCTGGAATTGGCCGTGCGCTACCACATTAATAAAAGCTGGGATACTTTTGTCTCTGCACGCTACGAATCGCTGCCAAACACCGTTAAAGACAGCCCGATGGTGGACAAATCAAGTACCGGTTCGCTCTCGTTTGGCGTTAATTACTCATTCTGACGCGGATAGTGCCTGATTTCTTTTTATTGGGGGCGTGAGTGTTTAATGAAAAATGACTCCGTTGCCGGCGTGCCCTGATGAAAACGCAACTGCCAACGCTCGCCTGTCTGATGCTCCGATAACACCCAGACAGACGAACGCAACGTGAGCCTCGTGATATCGCCTACGGCATCACGCTGAAAGCTTTTGTACGTCAGCAACGCCACGCCCTCCGTCATCATGGCTAACTTGAAATCTTCGGCATGGATCACTGGCCGACCGGTTTCTTGCTCCAGCGCCGCAACGGTTTGCCGCTTATCATAATGCCGCCCCGAGCGGCCTATCTCTTCAAAATCGTCATGCAGCAATTCACTGACAATCTTGCTGTTGTTACGCGTCGCCGGCTGATGCAGTTGCATCTCCAGCGTTGGGATCATGGTTGAAACGGTCAAAACACGCTCCTTTTTGCTCACACCTGTGGGTACTTCAGGTTCATTTACTCGACGCGGTAGTGACATCGTCACTTTTTTTTGCCGATGACTCGTTGTCTTCTTTGCCACCCAATCCGACGTATTTGCCAAGGAACCAATTCATCCCAAACTTTCAGTCAGTGGAAATACTTGTTTTTATATTTTGTGACGAAGTTCGCAATTTAATTGAATTTAGCATTTTTCACATGCCGTATATGGATAGTATCTTCAGTGGTGCTTAGTGGTTTCTGGGTGAATGGCACTGGGCCAAGAGAGTTCGGAATGACCGTTAATTAATGGTTCAAAACACAGACGTAAAACTTTGTGTTTTCATGGAGGAATTATGAGTAAATATGTTGTTTTTATAAAAAATGATGACTCAAAAGCAATTAAAAAAGAATCAATTACACATACATTAATTAAAGAGATGAAGAGTAAAGGGTTCAGAAAGCATCATGTCGAAGTAGAAGCTGACAATGAAAAAGAAGCCATTAATAAATTAAATGAAAATAATGAGGATTTTTTTAATTCATTAAGTGAATTTTCTGGTAACGTATTTATATGCTCTGCCTGCGTGGTTATTATCGCATTGATTTATTTTTTTAGTTAAAAATCAGCCATTTCAAAGCGGCTTCTACACAGGCCGATAACTACTGACAGGCGTCACTGTGCCATTGACCACCTCAGCAATGCTAATGGCGACGGTAGGTATAGGCCTCCAGCGGCCGATTGAGCGTACTGGCGATGGTTTCCGCCATGTTTTCCAAGCCCATCCATTTCCCGGAGGGACAAGAAATCAGCCTGATGGTGCCCCACTGTCATATTTGTTATTGCCAATTTGTATGGAATCGATTTTGCTGCCGCTTTTGATCACCACCTGTTGACCGCCGGTATCCTGCACGGCGTTGAAAGACCCACCATCTCCGCCATAAGATATTTGATTTTTGCCTGCTAGTGCCTTCATAACTACCTCCATCAACGTGTCGTCAGATTTGTTATTGGTGCGAGGATCTTTTCGAGCCAAGCGGCTTTGTCCCGCTCGGCTCGATCGGCCTTTTGGTCGAGGGGTTAACCCACGAACTGGAACCACTGCAGCTGTAGCAATGAATCGTTGTAATCATTGTCGGTGTAGTCTTCGCTGGCAAAAATGTATTTGCCAAAATAGACCGTTGCGCCGCTGGTAATCACATCCTGCGACCAGATCACCTGCGAATAGCGTTGCCCGCTATTGGTGCCGATCCAGATGGTGTAATTCCCGGAGGCATCCGCAGCCTGGAAGAACCCCTCGCCTATCTGCGTGGGTGTGCCGCCGCTGGAGCTGGCCCCCTGCGTAGTGAAGACCACGTTTGAACTGCTGTCTTTCAACTGAATAAACTGGTTTGCCGAGCTTTGAACCAGAGCAGACCAAAAAACTATTTTTCCGGAGGGAATATTGATGGCAATACCATTGCCATTTACGGGTCCAATTGCCATGTCTTTGCTCCTCAACCGATGCTGTTAAACCAGGTCAGTGTCAGGCAGGTATCATTGAAATCCTGATCCGCGCCGTCTTCACTAATGAAATTGAAACAACTGGAGTAAATCTGGCTGCCGATATTTAACGCGATTTCATCCCACATAACCTGGGACCAGGACTGGCCATTGTTATAGCCAATGAAAACGGTATAAACCCCGCTGCCTGCGGTAACAAACGAGCCCTGGCCAATTTGGGTCGGCGAATGCCCGCCTGTCGATGCACCTTTGCTCTCAATAACCACCTGATTCGTCGAGTCGCGAACCAGAACATATTGTGAGTACGATGCCTGGACATTGGCGGTCCAAAATAGCGTTTTGCCTACGGGTAAGGTGATGGTGATGCCATTACCGGAAACGGGTCCAATACTCATAAACCTCTCCTGCTATCAGTGCTGCGTGGGTTGATGATGGAACTGCCGTGAGATGGGGCTAACAAGCTGGTGCTATTATTGCTTTTACAAACAAAATTAGGCTGCTGCTGTTTTAGGGCATTGCAAATGCCATTGGCCATAGCAACCTGGCTTTGCGGGGTAAAGTTGTTTGGAAACGCCTTTGCCGTCATAAATATCGGCGATAACTGTTGGTAATAACTGTTATTGGCAATGATCGACTGTTGCCAGAATTGCTGAGTGGCCACCAACAACGTCCGCCAAGGCGTACCGGCGGGCAGATCTTTGGACTGCACGATATAATTTTTCATCGCCGTCCCGGTCATTAACGTGGTGAACGCTTGCGCATTGGCCGCACATTGGCTGCCCGGCTTGCACGTCGCGGCGCTGGAAACAAAAGCGTCTTCAAATAACAGCGGTTGGGGGTGTTCTCCCCAAGGGGTAGGCACGACATACAGCGGTTTTTGCGCCGACGAATAGAGATTCACGTAGAAAGACTGCTCGGAAAAGCCCATGTCGGTACTGGCCTGCCCGGAGGCGAACACCTGCTCGGCACCGCCATTCGGGGCGTTATGATAGGTGTTATTGGTGCACTTGTTGACCCCGTTAAAGCTGCAGGTATCAGACAGTGAAACCAATTGATGGACAACGCCGTTATCAGGCGGCATTTGCATCGCCTGTTGCAACGCACCGTAACCATAGGTCTGCACATAAGCGTTGATATAATCGGAAGGAATAGCCCAACTGCCATTAAAGCTGCCTGCCATTTTGGCGACTGACGACATTCGGGTATTCAAATAATTCAGCATTTTCGACAAGGTTTTCTGCTGCTGAATCGCCTGATCGAACGCGTAGAAAAAGTCCATGCAGAGCCAACTGGGGATCGCCCATAACTGGCCTTGGTAAGTCGCCCCCGCCAGCGCCACGGCCCAGGGCGCTTCGCCGGTAATCTGGGCGGGGTTGATCAGATGATTATCCGCCAGGAAACCCAGATAAAGGACATCAAGCTCTATCACGTCAAATCCATCATTACCCAGCAGGACCGGCAACTCGGTAAAACTGTAAATATTCACCTGCGGATTCAGCACTGCATTGAGTAACACCTGCGGGTGCTGCGACTGATAAGTCTGCACAATATAGGCGACCAAATTTTCGAAGTTATCCGTGGGTAGCGTAGGAAGAAAAGGATAAAGCGAGACGTTCAATACTTGCGTTTGTTGCCCATTCAGCACCAGCGTTTGATTGGGGCCGCTGGGCGTTATGGTCATCGCGCGGGTTTGCAAGTTATTGCACTTTGCCCAATTAATTATCGGGTCTTTCGGCCTGCTGGTGTTCTGTCCAACAAAGAATGACTGCCCCGGCTGCACCTTAATGAACCAATCGAAACTGCTGCCTGAAGAGACCGTCCAACCGTCAACCGTGCAAGTAATGGGCGATAAAGAGGTGTTTTTCAATATTAGCTGGCCCGCAACAACCGCAGTGCTGCTAAAAAAGGACAGTATCACCGCAAAGGCGTAGAATAACGCCCGATAAATTAAGCTCATAGAAGCCTCGCATAAAAACAATAAACAACGGCGCCTCCTGTTTTTCGAGGAAAAATAAAAGGCGTAATTATTCCGTGGCGGCATTCGGCAGAAAAATAAAAGTCACTCTGAAAGCTAATATTTTTATGTTTAACTCTATTAGCGTGATCTTTATATTTATTGAAATGACTTTAAATGTGAATATTCGATAAAACATTGGGGTCGTGAATCTTTTTTAATATAGCATCAGGGATAATTCCCTGCAAAGATCCTCAAATAAAAATTAGGTATTCATCCGAGTACATACTCACCATGATAATAAAATACGGCCGCAATTATTCGATATTTGTTGATTCACGTACCGCCTCTGCTTAAGGTCGCGACTGGCGCGGCCTGGCGGACGAGCCATCCCCCGTCGGTCAGTCTATCGCCACATAAAAAACGTGTCTAAATGTTGTCAGCAAACATTTTAGCCGGCAGGTGCAACCCGGGGGGAGCCATGAACGGTCATAAAAACAGCAACATATTGATTGAAGCTAAAAAAAATCAGTAAAATCAAAGGGAAATAAGCTATTGAGTCCCAGGCTAAAAAGCCATATATTGTACGCGATTTTTTACCGGGTTTACTTTTAAATTCAATTAATTCAACCAGGGCGTTTTGATACCCCCGGTTGTAGGAGAGATATGATGACGGATAAAGTCCGTATTGACACTTTAGTTGCGAATTCATTAAACGGAAACAATGAAACCTATTTGGCGAGACAGGCCGAATTTGAATCGAATGTCAGGAGTTATCCGCGCAAATTGCCACTGGCCATTGCCAAAGCAGAGGGCGTGTGGATCACAGACGTTGAGAATAATCAGTATCTTGACTGCCTGGCTGGCGCCGGAACCTTGGCGCTTGGGCACAACCACCCTGACATGCTGAAAAGCATCCAAGATGTCATTACCAGCGGCTTGCCGTTACATACTCTCGATCTGACAACGCCGTTGAAAGATCGTTTCTCCGAATATCTGCTCTCCTTGTTACCCGGCCAGGGTAAAGAGTATTGCCTGCAGTTCACCGGCCCTTCCGGCGCAGACGCCGTTGAAGCCGCACTGAAACTGGCAAAAAAACACACTGGCCGCTCCGGCGTGATCAGCTTCTCCGGCGGCTATCATGGCATGACCCATGGTGCGCTGGCGGTAACGGGTAACCTGTCACCGAAAGAAGCCATCAACGGCATGATGCCGGAAGTCCAGTTTATGCCTTACCCGCACCTGTACCGCTGCCCGCTGGGCATTGGCGGCGAGGCTGGCGTCAAGGCATTGACCTACTATTTCGAAAACCTGATCAATGACGTCGAAAGCGGCGTACGTAAACCTGCGGCCGTCATTCTGGAAGCCGTTCAGGGTGAAGGCGGCGTTAACCCGGCGCCGGCCGAGTGGTTGCAGCGCATTCGCAAAGTCACTCAGGAACACGGCATTTTGCTGATCATCGATGAAGTTCAGGCCGGCTTTGCGCGTACGGGCAAATTCTTCGCCTTTGAGCACGCAGGCATTGAGCCGGACATCATCGTGATGTCCAAAGCCGTAGGCGGCGGTTTGCCATTGGCCGTACTGGCCATCAAGAAGCAGTTTGACGCCTGGGAGCCTGGCCACCATACCGGTACCTTCCGCGGCAACCAATTGGCGATGGCTACCGGCCTGACCACCCTGCAGCACCTTAAAGACAACCAGATTGCCGAAAAAGTGGCAGCCCAGGGCGAATGGCTGAAAGCCAAACTGGCCGAACTGCAAAAGCGTTATCCGGTGATAGGTCACGTGCGTGGCCTGGGCTTGATGATTGGTATTGAGATCGTCAAACCTGGCGAAGCGCAAGATCATATGGGTTGCTACCCTGCCGATGGCCAATTATCCGCATTGCTGCAGAAAAAATGCTTTGAAGCCGGGCTGATTCTGGAGCGCGGTGGCCGCAATGGTTGCGTACTGCGCCTGCTGCCTTCCCTGCTGATCACCAACGATGAGTTGGGTATTTTCCTGGATAAATTTGAACAAGCCCTGTTAGCGGCCGGCGTCAAACCCGTCTGAGTGGAGTGAATGACCGCGATGTCCAAGTTAAACCCGATTCTGGCGGCCTCGGCGCAAAGCACCGAGGCATACCAGCAAGCGATTGCACAGAGTAGCCAGGCCGTTGTGCAGTGGCTGCAACAACCTGAGATGTATCAGGGGAAAACCGTTGCCGAACTGCGTGAACGCATTACGCTCGATTTCAATCCACAGGGCCTGGGCAACCAGGCCGCGATTGAACGCGCGATTGAGTACTTTTTAAAAGACAGCCTGTCGGTTCACCACCCGCAGTGCGTGGCGCATTTGCATTGCCCAAGCCTGGTGGTCAGCCAGGCCGCTGAGGTCTTGATTAACGCCACCAACCAAAGCATGGATTCCTGGGATCAAAGCCCATCCGCCACCATCATCGAGATGAAATTGATCGAATGGTTGCGCACCCAGGTGGGTTACCAACCTGGCGATGCCGGGGTGTTCACCAGCGGTGGTACCCAGAGCAACCTGATGGGCCTGATGTTGGCGCGCGATGCCTTCTTTGCGCGCCAGGGGCACTCTATCCAGCAGGATGGCCTGGTCGGCAACCTGAAAAAGATTAAAGTCTTATGTTCTGAAAACGCCCACTTCTCGGTGCAAAAGAACATGGCGTTGCTGGGTCTGGGTTATCAATCCGTCACGCTGGTGAAAACCGATCGGTTCGCGCGTATGGACCTGAACGATTTAGCCGAAAAAGTGGCGCAGGCCGAAGCCAATGGCGAGCAGATCCTGGCGATTGTAGCGACCGCAGGCACCACGGATGCCGGTGCTATTGATCCCCTGCGCGCTATCGCGCAGTTGGCGGCGAAACACCAGATCTGGGTGCATGTCGATGCAGCCTGGGGCGGTGCATTGTTGCTGTCGGAGAAATACCGCGATTATCTGGATGGCATTGAATTGGTGGATTCCATTACGTTGGACTTCCATAAGCAATTCTTCCAGACCATCAGCTGCGGCGCCTTCTTGTTGAAAGAAGCCCGTCACTATGAGCTGATGCGCTATCAGGCGGCCTACCTGAACTCCGAGTTCGACGAAGCGCAAGGCGTGCCGAACCTGGTGTCCAAATCGCTGCAAACCACCCGCCGTTTCGATGCGTTGAAACTGTGGATGGGTCTGGAAGCGCTGGGGCAAAAACAGTACGCGGAGATCATCGATCACGGCGTTACGCTGGCGCAGCAGGTTGCGCACTACATCGGCGATCAACCGTCGCTGGAACTGGTTATGCAGCCGCAGTTGGCCAGCGTCCTGTTCCGTTACCTCCCGCCACAGTTGGCGGCGAGCGGCGATGCGGCGATTGCATTGCTCAACCAACGGATTGGCGATGCTCTGCTGGAATCGGGCCGCGCCAACGTGGGCGTTACCGAGTTTGATGGCGTCACCTGCCTGAAAATGACGTTACTGAACCCGACCGTCAGCCTGGAAGACATTAAAGTGTTGCTGGCGCTGGTGGAAACCACTGCGCAGCAGTTGCCGACCGCTTAAACCCGGTTTGCCGTTAAAAGCCGATAGCATTCTGTTATCGGCTTTTTTATTGCGATCGCAGAAGGTATCTCCCCTCGACGATGGCCCGAGAAACCTGACCATCAGCTAAGCACTATCTGCAACATGCCCAGTGAGGCTATGGAAATAATCAGCGTCGGCAGCATCGAAAACCGAATAGCGCAGCCTATCGCGATAAACATGGCGATGATTTCTGCCGGATTGGACGACACAAAGTAAGGTGAGATGGCTGACACCATTACGCATCCGGGCGCACTTTCCATGACGCTTCTTGCTCGGGGGCTGAGGTGGCGATTTCTCAAGACAAGATACCCCAGTATCCGGCTCAGATAGGTCACTAACGCCATCCCGGCGATGGTTAAACAGGCAGCCCAGCTCATTGATTTTTATCTCCCCAGAACCATGCCGCCAATAACCCGCTGAACGTTCCTGCAAGCACGTAGGCATGGCCCGGAATGACAAGATACACCGCCGCGGCAACCGCCAGGCTGACCAACCAGGGGCGGGCAGCCCGATATCCTTTCCACATTCCCCGAAGAAGGACAATAAACGTGGCGGGAAAAGCCATCGCGAAACCATACTCTTCTACATTTCCCAATATTGGGCCAACCAGGCACCCCAGCACCGAAAATCCCACCCAAACGGGATAAAAAGGGAAACAAGCCCCGAGGAAGTAAGGCATGGAGAGGCTCTTGTCCGCCGGCATGATGGCGGCATTCTTCAGGGTTTTAGAATAGGCCACCGCCCAGCCCTCATCAGCCATCAGGAAGAGTGCCGGCAGCACTTTACGACGAGGAAGATGCTTGATTGAGCATTTTGGGCCGCCAATACGATAACCTCAAACGGCAATATTTGTCTGCCGAATAATGTAGATCCGACAGACGGAAGCGGTCTTGGCGTAGGATATAATAGAAGGCGGAAGACGCAGCATTGGCATTGATAACCTGCACGGAACGCCTTCTCCCTTTTTCTTTGGTTCAGGATACGAAGCATGATGACTGATCCCGATCTCAACCTGCTCATTGCCCTCGACGTGTTACTGGCCGAAGGCAGCGTGGCCGGCGCAGCGCGGCGTCTTGGGTTAAGCGCCTCGGCCATGAGCCGCACGCTCAGCCGCTTGCGCACGGCAACCGGCGATCCTTTACTGGTGCGCGCCGGGCGCAATATGGTGCTGACACCTTATGCCGAAGAGATACGCGAGCGTACGCAAAATACCGTCTTTGAGGCACGCGCTGTACTCCGCCCTTCTGCCGCGGAGCTGGATCCGGCCACGCTGGAACGCACCTTTACCCTGCGTACCAATGACGGCTTTGTGGAGGCTTTTGGTCCTGCGCTTATCGCGGCGGCAGCGGCGGCGGCACCCTTGGTGCGCCTGCGCTTTGCGCCAAAACCCGAGAAAAGCTCAAAGCCTTTGCGAGAAGGCTTGGTTGATCTCGAGATCGGCGTGTTGGGCGACATGGGGCCGGAAATACGCCTGCAGGCACTATTCAGGGACAGGTTCGTGGGGGTGGCAAGGAAGGGACATCCGCTGGCGCTACAGCCTGACGTTACCCTTGAGAGCTATGTTGCCTGCGGGCACGTTGTCGCCTCGCGCAGCGGGCGGGTAGCCGGGCCGGTGGACCAGGCGCTGGCGGAGTTGGGGCTGGAGCGGAACATCGCCGCCGTGGTGCCGAGTTTTCCCGCCGCGCTGGCGGTGGCTCAGGCGTCTGACCTGGTGGCGCTGGTGCCCGCCTCTTTTCTTATCAATCAACCCACCGTTAGTGGGAACGGGGTTGTCGCCGCACTTTTCGCTTTTGAACTGCCGGTAAAAACCCAGAGCATTACCGTCTCGCAAATGTGGCATCCGCGCTCCGAAGTGGATCCGGCCCACCGTTGGCTGCGGCAATTGGTGTTGAGCGTCTGCCGGCGGCAGGCACCGGAGTCATGAAAAAGCAAACAGATGCCGTGATGCGTTTCTTATGCCGGAGTAAAACGTCGGATAGAGTAATACAAGCTTGAACGGTTTAGGGCAAAGAGACCCACGAGGAGTGTTGGTTGGGATAATTACGCAGCGTAACCATTATAATAAAGGGATTTTATTGGTTTGATTCATTTTGCTTTAATAGTGCCCACTATGCAGTGCATTAAAACGATGACGCCCAATCAATCGAAGCACTGCATAGTGGAGCGGGAATATTAACGTAATGAATTCGAATTTCTAACCTTATGTAACTAAAGAAACCGAAAATACAAAGATAAAAGCGCCAGAAATATCGAAGACACAATATATTGGCGCTCACCGGTCTATTAATTATCCATCAAGGCTAACACTTTTTATTGGCCCTTACTTTTTCAGGGGAAATAAAATAATCAATCACTTCATCGTCTACGCATTGATTGACGTTGGAAAGCGCAATCGTATGCCCGTCGCCATTCACCGTAATCAAAGGGCTGTGAAAAAATGTCGCCATCCGTTTGGCCCCCTCATAAGGGGTAGCGGGATCATAAAGTTGTGCAACAAATAACAAAGGCGGCAATTCGGCAGACACTACGGGAGTATGTGCCGGCATCGTGCCTTTAAATGGCCAGAGGTCGCAGACATTGCGTGGAGACTGCGTCTTTACCGGATAGTTACTGAAAGGGGATGCATCCGCTAACTTCTGCTCTTTGAGCCGGCTCTGTTCAAGATTTCCACCCGGATTGGCCGAATCTATGCAGCCGATCAGGGTTAAATTATCGGCCTCTTCGTCGGCGGCGCTTGCCACGCCCACATCAGCGCTGCTGTCTGCCTGGTTACGGGGTTTGGAGGGATTTACCGCTTTAGGGCGTGCGTTTTGTTCTGCCTCCGTAGCCTGATCGGCGGTTTTATCCAAAACGGCCAGAGCCTGGTAATCAAACTTGTCGCTATCGATTGAGCGCAGCAATTTGGCCAGGTCCGGCCAATTTTCTGAAGAATAAAGCGTTTTTTGGGTCGCACTAATAATGGCATCCGAGCCTATATCATTGCCATTTTCATCCCTCAGCGCCAGGTTATCTACTTTTTCCAGCAACGCGTGATAGTTCGCCGTGGCATGGGCTTTAGTTAATTGGCACTGCTGTTCTTCTTCACAATAGGCGGCAAAACGTTCGAATGAATGCTGGAAGGACAATGCCTGTTTGTAATCGCTGCTGAACGCATCGTCCGAGATGTCCATCACGCCGTCGAATACCAGGGCCCTTATATTTTTCGGGAAACGCTCTGCGTAGATTGCCGCTACCTGAGTTCCGTATGAAAAGGCGATAGCATTCAGTTTATCTTCACCCAAAGCGGCTCTGATAATGTCCACATCATTGACCGCCTCATCCGTACCCAGGTGTTTCAGGACATTGAGCGTCGTGCGATTAATACAGCCTTCCAACCAGGTCCGGCCCACTTTTTCGGCCTCTGCGGTATTAAGCGCATTATCGGCATTGTTGTCCGGCTGAGTGGAACATGTAATTTTTGGCCGGGATTGCCCGACGCCTCGTGGGTCATAACCGATTACATCGAAACTTTCATTGAGTTCTTCCGTTTCGATAGGCACCTGAATCCCAGGCAGCCCCGGCCCGCCGGGAATAGACAGCACGCTGCCCCGCTTCTCACCGGTCGCAGGCAAGCGTGTGACTGCCAGTTTGACTTTTTCATGGCTACTGCCGCCGTAGGATAAAGGCGCTTCAACATAGCCGCATTGCAGCCGCGCAGGGATCTCTCCCCCGTCGAACCATTGATTAAACGAACTGTTTTTGCAGGAAACCCAGGATATCGGCTGAGTTTGGCTGGCAAAAACCGCCGGTGGGCAAAAAATGACGGCAATAATAAAGGCTATTGTCGGAAACTTCACGCTTCCCCCTCGATGAAAAAAATTAAGGCTATAAATCGTCCAGGCCTTAGTTATACAGACCCATCGGAAAACGGAATATATCTGCGCCAAGCTTTTTTACAGAGAGTGAGGCTTTGTTTAATAAATCGGATTTAGAGAAAACCTGCGCATCCCCAGGCGCGTTGTTGCGCGCGGGAGGGGGCGCTTTGGAATACAGGCTGGCTCCAGCCTGCGCTTCGTGGCGATATTCGCAAATGGCCGCATTCTCCCTATGTTCAATGGCAGAATGGAATGAATGCGGCTGGCTGTGATTACAGTAACTGCCCGCCCGAAATGTCGAAGGTCGTCCCGTTAGCCCATGCCATGTCATCGGACAGAATGGCGGCTACCGCACCGCCTACGTCGTCCGGTAAACCGACACGACCCAGCGCGATCCCCTGAGCAACCCAGGCGTTCACATCCTTGTTGTCGCGCACCGCACCACCGCCAAAATCGGTAGCGATGGCGCCAGGGGCAATCGCATTCACCCGAATTTGGCGCGCACCAAGTTCTACGGCCATGTAACGGGTCAGAACCTCTACTGCCGCCTTCACCGCCGCATAAACGCTGTACCCCGGCAAAGTAAAGCGCACGAAGCCGGACGAAACGTTCAGGATCCGGCCGCCGTCTTCCACGAGCGGTAACAGCTTCTGAGTCAGAAAAATCGGCCCGCGAAGGTGCGTGGCGACCAGAGAGGCAAATTGCTCCTCGGTGGCGTCAACAAAGTTTGAAAAGAGTCCATTGCCGGCATTGTTGACGAGGAAGTCGAAGCGTTCGCGGCCGAAGTCGGCCCTCAGCGTTTCAGTCACGGCGTTTGAAAAAGCCGGATAACTGGCGGTATCGGTGATGTCGAGCGGCAGCATCGCGGCCTTGCCACCCTGTGCTTCGATCTCCTGTTTCAGCGCCTGGGCTTCTGCGGCGCCGCTGCGATAGGTGCCGATAATGCGTACGCCGCGCTTGGCGAGGTGAAGAGCCATGTTGCGGCCAAGGCCACGGCTGGCGCCGGTGATGAGTGCAATCGGGTTGGTCATGGGCTGTCTCGTATAGGTTAATTGGGCGCACCTTGCGGTGCCTGCTTGACCTGCTCATGATAGGCAATGACCGGTGTGTAACCTACGCCTGATAAGCTCAGTTTATTGCCTGATTGTCTCAATCATTTTACGGGGGGGAAGGATGGTGGGTATAATCGACGGATGAAAAATGAGCTTGCACCGCATCTTGATATCGCCCTGCGCCATGCGCCACCGGGCTTGACCCCAACACGGATCCCGCGTGTAGACCTCTGCGTCGGGCAAGGTTCTACAGACAAGGCGCCATGCCTGTATCGCTCGATGATCTGCTTCATCCTGCAAGGCTCTAAGCGCGTAGCGATCCACGACAATCTTCTGAGCTACGACAGTGAACAATATCTCATCAGCGCCCTTGACCTGCCTTTGATCGGGCAAATTCTTGATGCTGAAGACGGGCAACCCTACGTTGCGCTCTCGCTTGTGTTGGACCCGGCCATACTGGCGGAATTAGCGGCGACCATGCCGCCGGTTCGCGAGCGCGAACAAAAAGGGATTGGCATCGCGATAAATCCGATGACCGCTCCGCTCCGCGACACCTTGCTCCGCTTATTATCATTGCTCGACACGCCTGACGATATCCCGATTCTTGGCCCCCTGCTCGAACGGGAATTGCTTTATCGTCTCTTGCAGGGGCCTCAGGGGCAACTTCTGCGTCAGATTGCTCAGCCTGATGGCGCACTGGGTAGCATCCGCCGGGCCGTTGCCTGGATCAGAGACAATTACAATATCCGGCTTCGCATCGAGGCGTTGTGTGATGTCAGCGGCATGAGCCGGGCCAGCCTGCATCGCCATTTTCTGTCGATGACGGGTCTCAGTCCTGTCCAGTATCAGAAACAGCTTAGATTGCAGGAAGCCCGCCAGCTCTTGCTTGCCGGCGAGCATCGCGCGTCCGAGGTGGCCTTTCTCGTCGGTTACGAAAGCGCTTCACAGTTTAGCCGCGAATATCTAAGGCAATTCGCGGTATCGCCTATCCGCGACGTGCGCCAGATACGGCAGGCCATCAATGCTTCACCGAGGGCGTAAACGGTAATTGCGGGAGTTGGCTCAACGCCGATCGCCTGTTGAGCAAAAGACACTCGGAACATTCATTAAACGGGCAAGCGCCTAAATAACTGCGTTGAATATCGCTACACCCCAAGCCTGAGACAGGTGGGGTGCATGCAGGTTAGCCGACCGTTGAGCGCATGGATGCGCGATACGAGCCCCCATGGCCGGATTCACGGCGTGTCGGCGCTCTGCATGCTCCTCACCTGTAGCACCAGGCGCAGCTATTTAGAGCAGTAAACATGAGGAATATGTCGGGAATCATTAACGGAAAGATCCACGCTTGCCGGAAAAAATAACGGCAGAACAATGCCGCAACTGCCTATAAATAATCAATTGGTCATAGCGCCGGCTAAATAGCATTAAAAATCGCTTTAACCGCTGCAAATATCTTCTTCATTGGCACTATTCCCCTACCGTTCTGAGATAAACGGCGAGAAGCCCGTCCGCCATTCGGCGGTCAGACGAGGCTACCCAGTCGCTCCCCGGCGCGATAGTATGGCTCGCATAATCCTGTCGCCGCCTCATGCCGGCCATTTTTACAGTGGAACTCATGACACTCTTATCCCCCTTGCCTGTTTTTGACGGCCATAACGATTTGCTGCTCAAGCTTTGGCTGGAACACCCCGACGATCCCGTTGCCGCCTTTTACTCCAGGGTGGAAAACGGTCATCTGGACTTTGCGCGCATGAAACGCGGCGGATTTTTCGGCGGGTTATTTGCGGTATTCATCCCCCCGGCGAGCTATGTCGCGCAGATGCGTAACCAGACCGAAGAGCAAGCCCTCGCCAGCCATGATCCGTTGGCGATCACCGAAGCGCAGATCGCCATA
Source organism: Serratia sp. 22264 (assembly GCF_052045345.1). NCBI lineage: Bacteria > Pseudomonadati > Pseudomonadota > Gammaproteobacteria > Enterobacterales > Yersiniaceae > Serratia > Serratia sp. 22264. The sequence goes on along the minus strand of NZ_JBQEOY010000001.1, from coordinate 1,255,182 downwards.
ATGTATCAGTTGGAACAAGCATCCGAAGGCCGGTTACGAATATGCCGCACGGTCAGTGAGATAGAATATTGCCAGCGCCATCAGCTCATTGCCGCAGTGCTGCATATCGAAGGTGCCGGCGCTCTGGATGCAGAACTGACGCGCCTCGATCGGTTTTATGATTTAGGTGTGCGCAGCATAGGGCCTTTCTGGAATCTACCCAATGCGTTCGGCGAAGGCGTCACCGGGCCATTTCCCGGCTCCCCGGACAGTGGTGCGGGTTTAACGCAGGCAGGTAAAGCACTCATCTATGCCTGCAATCAGCGCCGTATCATGATCGACGTTTCGCACATGAATGAAAAAGCATTTTGGGACACGGCCGCGCTCAGCAACGCCCCTCTGGTCGCCACTCACTCGAATGCCCATACATTGTGCCCGCAACCCCGTAATTTGACCGATGAACAATTGGAAACTATCGCGCAAAGCAATGGTTTCGTTGGGATTAATTTCGGCACTGCGTTTCTTCGCGCCGACGGAAAACGTGACAGTGCAACGACTCCTTTGACAGAAATTGTTAAACACATTGAGTTTTTGATCGCTAAACTTGGAGAAGACCACGTTGGATTCGGTTCTGACTTCGATGGGGTGAACATTCCGCAACAGCTTGGTGACGTAAGCGGTTTACCGCACCTGATGCAAGCATTGTCGCAGGCTGGGTTTGACGACCGGTTATTGGAGAAATTGGCCTGGCGCAATTGGCTCAGAACCTTGAGCGCTTCGTGGGGCGAATAAAAAAACTTACCTTTATAAGGTTGCGAATTTCATCATATTTCATCAACATCTGGGCCGCGTCGGGTGAGATCGATTTTGTTACCTGACTTGTCCCATCTTGATTCACACAACAGGAGTACCGCTATGACAACTTGGACCAAACCCGAATTTGTTGATCTGCGTCTGGGGCTGGAAGTAACACTGTACATTTCCAACCGTTAATCGCCCCGTCTGCCCGTTCCCCCGGAGCGGGCACTTCTTTTCCTCTTTTCCTGGTCAATACATGCAGATTAAAGTTCTCGGCTCTGCAGCGGGCGGCGGTTTTCCACAATGGAACTGCAACTGCAAAAACTGTCAGGGGGTACGCAACAAGACGCTCAACGCCTCGCCCCGGACGCAATCCTCGATTGCCATCAGCGACGACGGTAAAAACTGGGTGCTGTGCAACGCCTCTCCCGATATTTGCCAACAACTGCTTGCTGCGCCTGAATTGAATAACCCCAACGTGCTTCGCGGCACCGGCATCGGCGCCATTATCCTGACCGATAGCCAAATCGATCACAGTGCGGGCTTACTCAGTTTACGTGAAGGTTGCCCACACCACGTTTGGTGCACTCCTGAAGTTCACGACGATCTCAACACCGGTTTCCCGGTATTTACCATGCTTTCTCATTGGAACGGCGGCCTGATCCATCACCCTGTCGTTCCGCTGGCATCGTTCCAGACGGCGGTTTGCCCAGGGATCCGCTTCACCGCAGTACCGCTCTTGAGCAATGCGCCGCCTTATTCTCGCTATCGCAATCGCCCGCTGCCAGGCCACAATGTCGCCTTGTTTATTGAAGATACGCTGCGCGGCACCAGCCTGCTCTACGCCCCCGGCCTTGGCGAGCCGGACGAGGCGTTGCTCCCCTGGCTACAGCGCGCAGATTGCCTGCTGATCGACGGCACTTTATGGCGTGACAATGAGTTGGCTAGCCTCGGCGTCGGCCACAATACCGGCAAAGACATGGGGCATCTGGCGCTGGCGGAAGAACAGGGGCTGGCGGCATTGCTCAGCAGCCTGCCGGCCAAGCGCAAGATCCTGATCCACATTAACAATACCAATCCCATTCTTGACGAAGACTCCGCTGAGCGCCAAAGCCTGACCGATGCCGGCATTGAAGTGAGTTGGGACGGAATGAACATTGAACTGTAGGTGAGTACCATGACACAGCAACAGCCACTCTCGGCACAGGCGTTCGAAGCGGCGCTACGCGCCAAAGGTGCCTATTATCATATCCATCACCCGTATCACATCGCGATGCACAACGGTGAAGCGACGCGGGAACAGATCCAGGGCTGGGTGGCTAACCGCTTTTATTATCAGACCAGCATTCCGATCAAGGATGCGGCGATCATGGCCAACTGCCCGCAACCGCAAACGCGGCGCAAATGGGTGCAGCGCATTCTCGATCACGACGGATACGGCGGTAGCGAAGGCGGCATTGAAGCCTGGCTGCGCCTCGGCGAGGCGGTGGGCCTTGAGCGCGACATCCTGCTGTCTGAGGAATTGGTGTTGCCGGGCGTGCGCTTCGCGGTGGATGCCTACGTCAACTTCGCTCGCCGCGCATGTTGGCAAGAAGCGGCATGCAGTTCGCTGACCGAACTGTTTGCGCCGCAAATCCACCAGTCGCGCCTTGATAGCTGGCCGCAGCATTATCCGTGGATTGATGAGGAAGGTTACGATTACTTCCGCAGCCGTTTGGGGCAAGCCAACCGCGACGTTGAGCACGGGTTGACGCTGGCGCTGGATTATTGCGATACCGTGGAGAAACAACAACGCATGCTGGAGATCCTGCAGTTCAAACTGGATATCCTCTGGAGCATGTTGGATGCCATGAGCATGGCTTATACCCTTAACAGGCAGCCTTATCACTGCGTGACCGACGCGCGGGTGTGGCACAACCGGAGGTTGGTGTAATGACGCTGAACCGAGAGCAAACCCCGTTATTCCGGCGCGGTTATCGCCTGCAATGGGAAGAAGTGCAAAATAGCCATGTCATCCTCTATCCGGAGGGCATGGCTAAACTGAACGAAAGCGCAGCACTCATTTTGCAATTGGTCGATGGCAAGTCGACGCTGAATGACATCATCGACCAACTGAATGCCCGTTTCCCGGAGGCGCAGGGGTTGGCGGACGACGTAGTCGAGTTTTTCCAACGCGCTTATGCGCAAAAATGGGTGATTTTCCGTGACTGATATAACCGCCGCCCCTGCGGTGAATCCCCCGCTCTGGCTGTTGGCGGAACTGACTTACCGTTGCCCGCTGCAATGCCCCTACTGTTCTAATCCGCTCGATTTTGCCGCCCAGGAGCAAGAGCTGACCACCGAACAGTGGATAGACGTATTCCGTCAGGCTCGGGCTATGGGCAGCGTTCAACTGGGCTTTTCCGGTGGTGAGCCGTTGGTGCGCAAGGATTTGCCCGAGCTGATCGCCGCCGCGCGCGATCTGGGCTTTTACACCAACCTGATCACCTCCGGCATCGGGCTGACCGAGAAAAAACTGCAAACCTTCGCGGATGCCGGTCTGGACCATATCCAGATCAGTTTTCAAGCCAGCGATGAAACGCTGAATGCTGCACTGGCGGGATCCGCCAAGGCATTCCAGCAAAAACTGGCGATGGCGAAAGCGGTTAAGGCACTCGGCTACCCGATGGTGCTCAACTTCGTGCTGCATCGCCACAATATCGATCAAATAGACCGCATCATCGAGCTGGCCATTCAACTGGAAGCCGACGATGTGGAACTGGCGACCTGTCAGTTCTATGGCTGGGCGCAACTAAACCGCGAAGGCCTGCTGCCGACTCGCGAACAAATCGCGCATGCGGAAGAGGTGGTGAAGCGCTACCGCGAAAAAATGCGCGACAGCGGTAACCTGGCGAACTTGCTGTTCGTCACGCCCGATTATTACGAAGAACGGCCTAAAGGGTGTATGGGCGGCTGGGGCGCGATCTTTCTGAGCGTGACGCCGGAAGGCATGGCGTTGCCCTGCCACAGTGCGCGTCAATTGCCGGTGAAATTCCCTTCGGTGCTGGAGCATGACTTGCAACACATCTGGTATCACTCCTTTGGTTTTAATCGCTATCGGGGCTATGACTGGATGCCGGAACCGTGCCGTTCCTGCTCCGAGAAAGAGAAAGATTACGGCGGTTGTCGCTGCCAGGCGTTCATGCTGACCGGCGACGCCCAAAATGCCGACCCGGTGTGCTCTAAATCGCCGCACCATGGCACCATACTGGCCGCACGCGAGGCCGCCAACCATACGCAAATCGGGATTGAGCAACTGCGTTTTCGCAACGCCGCCAACTCGAAGTTAATCTTCAAAGGTTAAATCATGGGACGTCACGCCGCATCTGTGCGACTCGGCAACGGATTGCGAGTCAATCTGATCAGCGATCCCGCAGCGACCCGCGCCGCTGCGCTGATGCAGGTCGATGCGGGCAGCTACCACGAACCGCTCGCATGGCCGGGGCTGGCGCATCTGCTTGAACATATGCTGTTTCGCGGCAGCGAACGCTTCCAGGCACGAGAAGGCTTAATGAACTGGGTGCCTTCTCAGGGAGGGCGTCTTAACGCGACCACTCATGCGACGCGTACCTTCTTCTTTTTTGAAATCGGCCCCGAGCAATTTGATGCCGGCATTGACCGTCTGATCGATATGCTGATAGCCCCGCTGTTGGCAACTGACGCGCTGGATCAAGAAGCGGATATCATTGACGCCGAATATCAATTACTGCGCACTGAGGGAGAAACACTCTGCGAGGCGGCGCAGCAGCAAGCATTTGACGGCATCGCGGCAATGCATCGCTTCCATATCGGCAGCCGCGCCGGCTTTGGCGAGGATATGGCGGTGCTGCGCTCTGCACTGCAACAGTTTCATCAACGGCATTACAACGCCGCTAACATGACGCTGTGGCTGCAAGGGCCACAGTCGCCGGATCAATTACGCGCCATGGCCGAAGAATATGGCGCGCGCATTGCCAAGGGAATTCGCCATCCATTGTCGGCCGTCTCACACACTGTTCCGATAGGCGACCGCACGCTCGATTTGCCTGGCGCACCGCAGTTGCGATTGACCTTTGCCCTAAATAAGCAACCGGCAATACAGCGCCAATGGCTGCGGTTGTTGGCGTGTCTGCTGCTGGATGAAGCGCCTGGCGGCCTGATGGCCTGGCTGCGCGCAGAGGAATACAGCGACGCTGTTCGGTTAATTCACGCAACATGCGGCGAGGGGTGTTCGCTGCTCACTCTGGCGTTCACCGTTATTCAGGGCACAACCGCTGAGGCGGCAGCCATTGAAACCGCCCTGTTTAGTTGGCTGGAGCAATTGGCCGGCCTGACCGGACGCCAACTCGAGCATTATAGCCGTCTGGCGAATCGGGCATTCGACCGCCTTGCCCCACTCGATCAATTACGGGCGAACGCCTTTGGCCTGCCGCCGGTACAAGCGACCGACCATTGGGCAGAACAGATCGCCATGCTTGCGTCTGCCTCAATGAGCCGTTTATCTGTACGACCTGATGCCGGCGGCGAAGTCACCGAGTATCGAGGATTGCCTTTAAAACTGACCCTCTTCCATCCTGAAAGCCCACCGCCTGCCACCGTGCGCTTCACTTTCTTTCCTGTCGACGTCGCATCTCCGCATAGCGCCACCCCGCCCGTCGGCCGCGCACCGTTAAAACATCTGCCTAACGATGAGGGTTCTCCCGTTTTGTTGTTGCGGCCCGCGCCGAATGTGCTTTTTGAGGAACAACGGGGGTATCTCCTGCAATCGGCATTGCGTACGCTGGCGGCAGAGTTGGCACATCAGGATGGGCATCTGAGCGTCGAACGTCATCAGGGAGTGTGGGTGCTGCAACTGGCCGGAGAGGATGCGTTGATGTGTCGCGCCATCACCGCCATCAACCGCCGGCTGGCGGCGATATCACCCGCAATGCAGCGTGACGCAACGAGAGCCGGCCAGCGAGCGCAGGCGCGGGAACACGGCGACATCGCCATCCGTCGCTTGTTGGCGCAGTTGCCGACCGCATTATCGGCAGGATTAACGCCGGACCCGGTGAGTTGGCAAGCCACGCTGGTCGGTGGGAATGAGGTTTTACGACAACGGCTGGCACACTTACTCAATGATTTTCCCGAGCCGATCGTCCCCGCCGGGGAATACCGTATTCGTACGCCCGCAGAGCGCGTCGCGCTTGCGGAAAGCGGCGATGAAAATGCCCGGTTAGTGTTTTATCCGCTGCCGGAAACATCGGCCGCCGCACGTTGGGCTCTTCAACTGCTGGCGCAGCTTTATGCCTCGCGCTATTTCCAGCGTCTGCGCGTCGATCAAAATATTGGCTATGTCGCGCACTGTGCTTATTACCGTTGCGTCGACGTCGAAGGTATTTTCTTCGCGTTACAGTCACCCAAATATACCGTCGCGCAGATGGATCATTACACCGCCGCATTTTTGCAGCAAATGAAGCTGGAATTGGCGCAGATAAGCGACGGAGAACTGGCCGCGGCGAGAAATATCCTTCTGCGCAAGCACTCCCGCGGCAGCGATCCTGGTTTTCAATATGCACGAGAAAATGCTTTGGAAAACAATCCACTGCCAGAATATCTTGAGCAACTTAGCCGGGATGCGTTGTCTTTCTGGCACCGCCGCATCTTCGCGTCGTTCTAAAAGTGAGTAATATCCGGCTTTAAAAGCAACATATCCTTAACAGCCTAACGAATCAAATGGTACAATCTGCCGAATTCACTGTTTAATTTGTTGCTCCGTGCCTTGCCTCAATGCAGGGCGCGGAGCAACGATTACACTTTGGTAAACGAGTAGTAAGAAACATTATTTTCGGAGACCGCCTGAACATGTCTGATTCAACTGCCCGGCCGGGTATAAAGCTTAAATTATGGTGTTGTTTATTAGGGGTAATTCTTGCCGTTACCGGCTTATTTTTCGCCATCGCCGGCGGAAAGTTAGTCTCGCTCGGCGGCAGCGCCTACTTCCTGATTGCCGGTATCGTCACCCTGCTTTCCGCCATCCAATTCTTCCGTCGCAAATCCTCGGCAGTCACGCTGTTCCTGCTGGTTTTCATCGGTACGTTGATTTGGTCAGTGGCCGACGCCGGCTTTGATTTCTGGCCCTTGATTTCGCGGCTGATGGTGCCAACCGGTCTGATGATTCTGGCCTTCCTTAGCTGGCCTGCACTGCGTAAACCGGAAGGGAAATCGCCGCTGGCGAAACTCTCTTATCTGCTCTCCGCCGTGTTGGCTGTGGGTATGGTCGGCGCCTTCGTGCAGATGTTTCAGCCGCACCCCACCGTCGCTTTCAGCGGCCAGCAATTGCCGTTGATCCCGGTCGATAAAGCCAAACAGCAAAAAGACTGGGACAACTACGGCAATACCCCAGGCGGCAGCCGGTTCGTGGCGCTTGATCAGATCACCCGCGATAACGTGAAAGATCTGAAAGTCGCCTGGACCTTCCATACTGGCGATACGCCGATCAGCCCTGGCGGCAACGGCGCAGAAGACCAGCAGACGCCGCTGCAAATCGGCAACCGCATCTTCCTGTGTACGCCGCACAACAACGTCATCGCCGTCGAAGCCGACAGCGGGAAAGCGATCTGGAAGCGTGAAATCAACGCGCAATCGCAGGTCTGGAACCGCTGCCGCGGCCTGGCCTACTTCGACGCCACCAAACCCCTGCCGGAACCGACGGTCCCTGGTTCAACGCCTGCAGCGCCGGTTCAGCTTGCGGCCGGTGACAGCTGTCAGCGCCGTATTCTGATGAACACCATCGATGCGCGCCTGGTGGCGATCAACGCCGATAACGGCGAGTTCTGCCAGCACTTTGGCAACAACGGCATCGTCGATCTGAAAGCCGGGCTGGGCGATGCCTCGGATCCGAAATACCAGTTGACCTCCGCCCCTACGCTGGCGGGCACCACCGTCGTCGTGGGTGGCCGCGTGGCCGATAACGTGCAAACCGACATGCCTGGCGGCGTGTTGCGTGGTTTTAACGTGATCACCGGTGAAATGCGTTGGGCGTTCGATCCGGGCAATCAAGACCCGAACGCGGCGTTGAAACCGGGCCAAACCTTTGTGCGCAGTACGCCGAACTCCTGGGCACCGATGTCCTACGATCCGGCGATGAACACCGTATTCATGCCGATGGGCAGCTCTTCCGTGGATCTCTGGGGTGCTAACCGCAACGCTCTGGACCACAAATACGGCGCGTCCATCCTGGCGCTCGATGCGACAACCGGTAAAGAAAAGTGGATTTATCAGACCGTACATAACGATCTGTGGGATTTCGATGTCCCTATGCAACCGAGCCTGATCGATTTCCCGATGAAGGACGGCACCACCCGCCCTGCACTGGTATTCGGCGGCAAAACCGGGCAGATCTTCGTGCTGGATCGCCATACCGGCAAACCCCTGACCGAAGTGAAAGAGCTGCCGGTGAAAACCCGTAACATCCCGGGCGAGCAGTATTCGGCAACGCAGCCCTTCTCTGTCGGCATGCCGCAGATTGGCGCAGAGAAGTTAACCGAATCCGACATGTGGGGCGCAACGCCGTTCGATCAGTTGATGTGCCGCATCAGCTTTAAATCGATGCGTTATGATGGCCTGTTCACCGCACCGGACACCGATCTCTCGCTCAGCTTCCCGGGTTCACTGGGCGGCATGAACTGGGGTGGATTGTCTACCGATCCGAACAACCACTACATCTTCGCCAACGACATGCGTTTGGGCCTGTGGGTGCAGATGATCCCGCAAAAAATCGACCCCAACGCGCCGGCCAGCAACGGCGGCGAATCGGTTAACGCCGGCATGGGCGCCGTGCCGTTAAAAGGCACCCCTTACGGCGTCAACAAGAACCGCTTTATGTCGCCGCTGGGCATTCCGTGCCAGAAACCGCCGTTCGGCACCCTGTCCGCTATCGATCTGAAAACCCAGAAAGTGGTGTGGCAAGTACCGGCCGGTACCGTGCAGGATACCGGGCCATTCGGCATTAAAATGCGCGCCCCAATGCCGGTAGGCATGCCAACGCTGGGCGGTACGCTGGCAACCCAGGGCGGCCTGGTGTTTATCGCCGGCACCCAGGATTACTACCTGCGGGCATTTGATTCATCCACCGGTAAAGAAGTGTGGAAAGCGCGTTTGCCGGTCGGCAGCGGCGGCACCCCGATGAGCTACGTCTCACCGACCACCGGTAAGCAGTACATTCTTATCTCCGCCGGCGGCGCACGCCAATCACCGGACCGTGGCGACTACGTGATCGCTTACGCGCTCGATAAGTAACGTTCAAGCTTCGCAATAACAAAAATCCCCCGTCATATGATGGGGGATTTTTTTATGAATTATCGCAAATTAGCGTTAATCCATAGAAAACACCCTTCCTTTTACAAGAATAATCCTACTGTTTTACCCGGCATTATATCTCATTCTTTCAATCGGCTTTTACCGCGCCAAGCCCGGCTATTGGCATATTTCCGCAGGCACGAATATTATTAAAACAGTTCCTTTTGGAGCGAATCTCAGGCGGTTTTCATAAAGGAACAAGACATGAGCGTTTTACCTGATCGCAGTGATGACAATCATCCTGTTGATATAGCTGATGTAATTTTTGACGGGTTACCGAATCTCATTGGCGTGGGTAAAAGCCTGGGCGGACGCTTTAATAAAGGGTGGCGCGAATATACCGGCGGAGCCTCGTTTGATAATGAGGATAGCGGCTGGCTGAAAGCCCTGCACCCGGCTGACTATGTGCCGGTGCACAACCTTTGGCAGCAGGCAATGGCTACCGCCGCCTCGTTCGTGAATGAAAGCCGTCTGCGCCATCGCAGCGGTGAGTTCCGCTGGTTTTTGCTGTCGTTCAACGCCGCCAAAGATCCCCTGCCTGGAGAACCGCGCTGGTCTCTTACCTGCGTGGATATCCACGAGCAAGTGCTGGAAAAACATATCCTCGCCGCGACCTTGGCTGCGCAGCAAAACATGCTCGATGCCAGCGTCGACTGCATCAAGATCATCAATAATGACGGTTCGTTGCTGCACATGAACAAAGCCGGCTGCATTGCTCTTGGCCTGGATGAAAACCAAAAACAGTTTGGCATGTCGTGGCTGGGGCTGCTGCCGGTAGAAATACGCAAGCGCGGCAGAAAAGCGCTGCGCAAAGTGTTGAATGGCCGCAATGCCAGATTCGCCGGCCTTAGCATCACGCCAAATGGCAAGATGCAGCATTGGGATAATATCCTCAGCCCGGTCACCGATAAAAATGGCCGGATACAAAATATATTGTGCGTTTCCCGCGATGTGACCTCGCAAAGAATAGCGGAGAAGCGTTTGCTGATCGCCAGTGAATATGACGACCTGACCGGTCTGCCTAACCGACGGTTATTCAAGAAAAAGTTAAAACAGGAAATGAAACGCGCCCTGAGCAACAATAAATTGCTCGGGCTGATTCTGTTGGATCTCGACCACTTTAAATTGGTTAACGACACCCTTGGGCATGCCGCAGGCGATCATCTGTTGCGCGTGTTATCCAAAAGGCTCACGGCGCACCTGAACCCTAACTCTTTTGTTTCCCGGCTCGGCGGCGATGAGTTTGCGGTGGTCATCAGCGACGTGGACGATGAGCAGGATATCTTCAAAATCGCCAATAACTTTCTGCTGCAACTCGAATCGCCGATCACCCACGGCGGCAAGGCGCTGCATTGCGGCATGAGCATCGGCTGCGCCGTTTATCCTCAGGATGCCCAGGACCCGTCGGAACTGATGAAGTGCGCCGATACCGCGCTGTATGAACTTAAGGACGGCGGCCGCGGCGGCGTTTACATGTTCAATCAACAGATGATGGATAAAGCAAAAGCGCGCGCCTCACAGCTTAACCACGCACGACAGATTGTGCGTGATAACCGCATTCGCCCCAGCTATCAACCGAAAGTCAATTTGGCCAACGGCGCGATCGTGGGTTTTGAGGCGCTATTGCGCTGGTATTCCCCGGTGAACGGCATGCAGTTGCCGGATACCGTCAGTGAAGCCTTCAGCGACTATGAACTGGCGACAAAAATCAGCGAAGCCATGCAGATGAAAGTCTTTGCCGATATTTCACGCTGGATCGCCGCCGGCGTAGACGTCTTGCCGGTGTCGTTGAATGCGTCCCCTATCGAGTTTTTACGCGACAACTATGCCGAAACCTTCCTGCAACGATTGCTGATGTTCCGCATTCCGCACCACCTTATCGAGCTGGAAGTCACCGAACATGCGTTCAACAAACACGGTTCGAAGTATGTATTGCGGGCCTTGCAAATGCTCAAGGAAATGGGCATCAGGATTGCGCTCGATGACTTTGGCACCGGGCATTCGGCCTTTACGCATATCATGAACTACCCGCTGGACTGCATTAAACTGGATTGCGATTTTATCCGCCGGATGAACGACGAGCCGGCTATCTTGGGCATCGTCGAAAGCATGGGCATTCTGGGGCAGAAATTGGCCATCGATATCATCGCCGAAGGGATTGAAACCGAGCAACAGCGCCAGACGTTGTGCGACGCCGGTTTTTATTTCGGACAGGGCTTTTTGTTCAGCAAGGCCGTTGAAGCACCCAAGGTGATCAACCTGCTGCGGGAAAATGTTCGTTATAACGAAGAAATCGACGATTGAGGCGGGCAGCATTTCACTGCAACCCGATTTTTCTAAAATTAGTTAGTTAATTTTGTTCGTTCACAGATTTAGCGGCTTCGAGGATAGTGAGCAGACCGCCTCAACAACATAATAATGCAGGTAATAATCATGATGTATAGCGCTAAATTAACCGCAGCGGCGGCACTCCTGAGCATGTCCTTCATCGCCAATGCCGCACCGGGAATTGATCTGATCGCCAATGAAACCCCGATAAACACGGTTAAAAGCCCAGAGGCCGTAGCCAAGATCCCGGCAGGATTTAAATTCGTGGAGCCGGGTACGCTAACCGTCGCCGTATCGATATTGGGTAGCGGCCCACCGTTCGGGCTGTACGCCCGCGACAATAAAACGGTGATTGGCAGCGAGTCGGATATTGCCCGGTTGGTCGCCGATGGGCTTGGGCTAAAACTCAAACTGGTCCCGACATCCTGGGAAGACTGGCCGCTGGGGGTGACCTCAGGGAAATACGACGCGGCAATTTATAACATCACCGTCACCCATGAGCGTAAAACCAAATTCGACTTTGCCACTTATCGCCAGGATACGCTGGGCTTCTACGTGAAGGCCGACAGTAAAATCACCTCGATAAAATCCGCACCGGATATCGCCGGCAAGAAGATCATCGTCGACTCCGGCACCAATCAGGAGGCGGTGTTGCTGGCGTGGGATAAAGAAAATCAGGCCAAAGGGTTGCCCGCTCTCCAACCGATCTACGTGACCGATAAAGCGGCCTCGACGCTGGCGATCCAATCCGGCCGGGCCGATGCGACTTTCGGGCCGAACGTAGCCGGCGCCTATCAGGCCAAGTTAAACGGCAAAACCAAGCTGGTCGGCATAGTGCCTGGCGGCTGGCCGCGCAGCGCCAACATCGCCGTGACGTTGAAAAAGGGCAACGGCCTGGTTGATGCCGTGCAGGCTTCGCTCAACAGTGCCATCGCCAACGGCAGCTACCTGAAAGTGTTGGATCGCTGGGCGGAAAGCGACGAGAAAATCGAACATTCTGAAATCAATCCTCTGGGATTGGGGGACTGATCTTCCGGCTTTCAAGGCGCCGGTTCTTACCCGGCGCCCTTAACTGTTGTTTAAAGCGCAACGAGTACCAGACCGCGTGCCTTGCCGGAACACGTCTCTTTCAGTGCCAACGGTGCCGATTCCAGTCCTTTAAACCGGGTCACAGGAAATTCGATGTCCGCCCATGAAGGTTGTGATAGACAGGAAAGCCATTCAGCAAATACTTCCGGATTTTCGTCAGCGCTGTATCCGCGCATCGTAATTCCCTTGACGATAATAGTGAAAGCGTCTATTTCCACAGGAGCATATTTGGTCGACTTTGCATCTGCAAGTTCGGCCGATAGCGCCCCAAGCAGGACAATCCTCGCCCCTTCCCGAGTGTGAGAAACCGCGGCTTCCAATTGCTCACCGCCTACAATATCAATAAATATGTCAATGCCGTCGGGCGCATAGCGGTGCAATTGGTCGCTGATAGTGCCGTCACCGCGAATGATGACCTCGTCATAACCCAATTCTCGCTTCATCCATAAAGCTTTTTCAGGCGTTCCAGTACTGCCAATGACTCGTTTGGCACCCAGCTTACGGGCAATTTGTCCCGCCATGGAGCCAATCGCGCCCGCTCCGCTCGAAACAAAAACCACATCGTCAGGTTTAACCTGCGTCGCACGCGTCAAAGCCGCATATGCCGTCCAGCCGTGCCCCAGATAGGCCCAGTGGGAGCGAAGCTGCGATTTGACGACATTTGACTTCGACCCACGAAGCCAAACCGTACGCTATGTACATTTCTCACCCCAAATGGGTGTCAGAATCCCGAAAATTTCTGACATATGATGTTGTTAGTGATCTTTCGGTACCTCAATAACTCCATCAGCAATACCCTGAGCCAGTCGTTCCATCCACTTTGCAAAGCGAAAATATCCAGGATATTGCAGGCAGATGTAGTCCATCTGAACTTTTGATGCGCTGCCCATCACCCGTTTAAAGGCTTCCATATAGTCATAGCAGCCCTGCAATAGCTGAGCATCACCATTTTCTGTAGGAGGAAATTGGTTGGCGTAGTCAGTGACCTACATCTGGACCGGAAAGTGCTGGGCTTACCTGGCGGTGGTGCTGGACTTGTTCGCCCGTAAACCGGTGGGCAGGGCCATGTCGACGTCGCCGGACTCGGCACTGACGGTCAAGGCGTTGCAGATGGCCTGGGAGCTGCGTGGTCGACCAACGGGTGTGATGTTCCATAGCGACCAGGGCAGTCACTATACCAGTCGTAAATACCGGCAGGCCCTGTGGCGTTGCCGGATAAAGCAAAGCATGAGTCGGCGGGGAAACTGCTGGGATAATGCGCCAATGGAACGCTTCTTCCGGAGCCTGAAGGCCGAATGGGGTACAGAGTTGGTACAGGGGTCTGACGCTCAGTGGAGCGAAAACTCACGTTAAGGGATTTTGTAATGAGATTATAAAAACGGATACGGAGATCTCTTAAGTTAGTTATTGTGTTTCACCGTAATAAACATATGCATTGGGTCCAGTGGGGGCGAAGCATGAAAAATGCAACATCTATTTTTGTGAACTGGAACTGAGTAAAAATCACGCATCTTTGAAATAATTATAAGAGTGCTTAGCCTTTTGATGGCTGGAGAATTGAAGGCAAACGTTAAGGGAAAATTGTACCAAAAGGAGAGCGTCATGAAACTAGTACACACTAAAAGTTATCTTGGCATGAACCACTGTTGTAATTTACCGTCGACACCGTTGATCGTTCCTCATATTCAGTTTCCTTTCCCCGTCCCTCCCCCGCGTTCTGACAGTGATCAGTTGCGAACGTGTGCACTCACTTGGGCGCAGCGTTACGGTTTGATCGGCCGCCGCGGGGCACATCGGCTAAGTACTACACCATTGCTCGAACTCGGGTTCGCGTTATGTGGGAGAGCTCCCACAGAACGCGCCGAAATTCTGGTGTGCTGGTATCTCTGGGCGCTCATTCTTGATGACCGTATTGATGACGGACCGTGGGCGGAAAACGGGGGGTTGGAGCATTTTGTCACCTCGGTGCAGGCTGTGATCGGGAACGACGAGAGTGCTAATCTTTCGGGAAAAATCAGTCAATTTGATGACCCAATGCTCGTTGCTCTGGTCGATGATTTGTGGCCGCGAACCCGAAACTTAGGAGACGAGCGTTGGCGGCATCAACTCGTGCAAAATTTAGTCCGGCATCTTCGTGCACAAGCGACGCTGGTACGAATGCGGGAAAGCAACGCTGCGGTTACTTTGGCTCAGTATTTGCCATTGCGGCGAGATTCATTTGGAGCACTGTTCTTCTTTGATCTCATCGACGCGGCAGAAACTCTCGACCCGTACCACCATTCAGCGGACATCGAATGGTGGAACACACTGCGTGAACACTGTGCTAACATCATTGCATGGACGAACGATATCCATTCTGTTGCCAAAGATGTGGTTTGTGGCGAGCGCTTCAACCTGGTATCTATACTGGCGGATACCACAGGCATCGACTGGTCTACCGCGATTGAATCCGCTCATCAGATGGTGAAAACAGCTGTTGCAGAATTCACTGTAGCTGCTACCCGGGATACAAGTTACGGGCTGTCCAAAGCGACTAACCCTGATCGCCTGCGTCATATTGTCCGTGCAGCAGGCGACTGGCATCGGACCGTTTCTCGCTATCACCTGCAGAACACAAATTCTACAGCACAGTCCACTCGGCAGGTGGACCTGAAACTTATTCCTCCCACACTTAAATCCCGACAATTCGAAATCGACCCTTACCCCTTGTATGAGCGTCTAAGGACCACTATGCCAATCGTATACGACGAACCCACAGATGTGTGGCTTATCAGTCGGTACGTGGATGTCAAAGCCGCATTGACCCACCCAAATGTGAGCAATAACAATTACACATGGCAGATTGGACCACTGCTGGGACGCACTATTGTCGCTATGGACGGTTGTGAACACGCTCAACACCGAGCGTTGCTTAGTCCGGCATTTCGCGGCAAAGCACTTGAAGTACTCAGAGACTCCATCACGTCAGTTACTACCGACCTGCTGGCGCAGATGCATGGTCGAACTCAGGTTGATCTCATTGCTGATTTTACCTCAGTGTTGCCGGTTCGCGTGATGGCTCGTGCGCTGGGTCTCCCGGCTGACACTTCCCTGGAGGTGGAACAGCTAAAAAACTGGTGTGCCATCGGCTTCTCTTATTTGGGCAACTATCGACAGGATCCGGCACTGTTGACTGGCGGGTTATCCAACCGGGATAGTTTTTATGAATTCATTCAGCCATATATCGACGCCCGCCGTGCTCAACCCACAGACGATTTGATCTCGCATTTACTGGCGGCACGAATCGACAATCAGCCTTTATCCGAGACATTCATCAGGGCTTACTGTGCAATCCTGATGACAGCGGGTAGTGAGACCAGCCACGGAGCCTTAGCTAATCTTATTGCCAATCTGTTGAGTGAGCCAGGTGTCAAAGATGCGGTGATGACTAATCCCGACCTGATGGATAATGCGCTCACCGAAACTTTGCGGCGTAATCCTCCTCTGCAACTCGTACTCAGGGAAGCGAATGAATCACTGGATTTACCGTCAGGAACACTCCCTTCTGGTGCGACCTTTGCATGTCTAATCGGCTCAGCCAACCGTGATCCAAATAGATTTCCCGATCCCAACACCTTCAATATGTCACGCCCCAATCAGACGACAAGCCATTTTGCTTTCGGTGCAGGACGTCATTTCTGCCTGGGGGCGATGCTGGCACAGATGGAGATTACGACTGCCAGCCGTATGTTATTACAGGCGTTTCCGGGCGTGCGTTGGGCGCAGGGGTTTCAGCCTACAGAACACGGATTTCTCAACCGTTGTCCCGATCGACTGGAGGTAACATTATGACCGTCACCGCCCCCTCAGGGAAAACCTGCTATACCCAAAGTTATCTCGGTGACCAGTGCGCCAGTCAATTAGCACGACTTCGCACCCTGGAATATGCCTTTGACCCGTTAAGTAAAACGGTTTTTGACCAGTTGGATCTTCCGGCCAGGTCTGGCATCCTTGAGCTTGGTGCTGGAGCCGGCTCTCTGGCAGGCTGGCTGGCCAAGCGATATCCCGATGCTACAGTCACCGCCACCGACATTGACACCCGATTCCTTATAGATATACCCGGTATTCGGGTGATAACCCATAATGTTGTGGCCGATGATTTCCCTGCTGCTTCCTTTGACGTGGTGCACGCACGGGCGCTCCTGTGTCACCTCACCGATCGTGAAGACGTATTGACTCGAGCCGTCAGTTGGGTCCGTCCGGGCGGTTGGTTAGTGATAGAAGATGTGAGTCTACAACCAAGTTTGAGAACTACGAACCCGTTGTTCCGAAAAGTCGCCCAAGCCGGAATCTCTCTTTTGGAGCGGTCAATTGGTTCCGATATGCTCTGGGCCGATACTCTCCCCAGCCAGTTACGTGCCAGAGGGCTATCCCAAATAGAGAGTCGCACCCTCGAAGGCCACATCGGCGACAACAGCCCAGCCGATACCTTTTGGGCTGCAACCACCGCCCAAGCTGGACCAGCGCTGCTGAAACTTGGGCTACTCACCCAAAACGACCTTGATGCCATGGCAAACCTGCGTGCCGATCCTGAGTTCACTGACGCTGCTTTGACATTCGTCAGCGCCTGGGGACAAGTCCCCGAACATGGGTTGAGGGCGTAGTGCTGTCCCCACACACTGCCCCCTGTACAGGACGGAGCGCAATTGCACAAAAGGGAATACAATAATGCTCAACGATGTCGTATTAGTTAACTCACAAGATGTACAAATCGGTGTCTGTAATAAACGAATCGCGCACCTGGGAACGGGAAAGCTCCATCGCGCATTTTCGGTGCATCTAATCAACAGCGCCGGACATCATCTACTTCAGTGTCGTGCTGCAGGAAAAATGCTTTGGCCAGGTTTCTGGTCGAATGCTTGCTGCAGTCATCCGGCACCTGGTGAAACGATTATGGACGCTGCGTCTCGTCGCTTGCGTGAAGAATTAGGGGTTTCTGCCTCCAGCCGCTTCATATATAGTTTTGAATACCATGCTCTCTTTGGCTCGATTGGTGCGGAAAATGAATTATGTCATGTATTAGTTGCGCAATCTGATGATGTAGTCTGCCCTTCGACTGAAGAAGTCAGCGATATCATGTGGCTAACCCGGGCTGAAATATCAGCCCGGCTTTCAGAGTCAGAAGCACAATTCACACCCTGGTTTCGAATGGAGTGGTGTCGTCTTTTATCGGAGTACCCTTCGTTCGACACTGTAACGACCAACTAAAACCGGGCACCAATTCAGGCACATTACTGTAGTCAATGTTCATATTCATCCGGTGCCTGTAGCGCTGCCTTTTCCCTTGGGACCTGAAAGATACCTTCAGGTCCTTGGTGACGGCTTTGTAGCCTTTCCAGGAAACGAACCGCGGGCTGTTACGGTTCCGCGCACATTTCCCCGATAAATACCATCTGGCGTAAAAAAACCATTGTTCTCATGCCATTAACCTATGAAAATAGGCCCAGTGGGAGCGAAGCTGCGATTTGACGACATTTGACTTCGACCCACGAAGCCAAACCGTACGCTATGTACATTTCTCACCCCAAATGGGTGTCAGAATCCCGAAAATTTCTGACATATGATGTTGTTAGTGATCTTTCGGTACCTCAATAACTCCATCAGCAATACCCTGAGCCAGTCGTTCCATCCACTTTGCAAAGCGAAAATATCCAGGATATTGCAGGCAGATGTAGTCCATCTGAACTTTTGATGCGCTGCCCATCACCCGTTTAAAGGCTTCCATATAGTCATAGCAGCCCTGCAATAGCTGAGCATCACCATTTTCTGTAGGAGGAAATTGGTTGGCGTAGTCATGAACTATCTTCGCCAACTGTTGCTGCTCTGCGGTTAAGTCGATCATTCTTTTCCTCGTGAAAGTGCCAGAGATTTCCTGCATGCAACCTAAGAATGCTTTGACGCCGGCAACCAACGGTACAGAGTTGGTACAGAAACGCCGAGATCTTTAGCTACGTCTCTGGGAGGGATACCACTGGCTAATAATTTTTTAGCCGACTCAATTTTACTGCTGGTCATTTTGGGTTTTCGCCCGCCTTTACGGCCGAGTCGCTTTGCCGCATCAAGCCCGGCGCGGGTACGTTCGATGATCAACTCTCGCTCCATCTCTGCAAGACTGGCCATCACGTGGAAGAAAAAACGCCCCGCTGGTGTTCCGGTATCAATAGCATCCGTGAGGCTTTTGAACTGAATGCCTTGTTTGTGCAGCTCACCAACCATATCAACAAGCTGTTTTACGCTACGTCCCAGCCGATCGAGTTTCCAGACAACCAGCGTATCGCCTTCACGAAGCATTTCCAGCGTCCGAATCAATCCCGGACGCTCAGTTCGTACACCGCTGATATTGAAGGCGTCGTGCATGATGCATCGCGGCGTGGGCAGTTAGCATCATCAGACCTAAAACGTGAATTAATCTTGTTGGTGACCTGTTATTTGAAGGGCTAATTTCACCTTGGTTTTCTGGTTTAAGATCATTCAATCTGCACCAAGGCGCTTTTTCTCCATTTTGCGATAAAGCGTGCTGCGCGATACGCCCAGCGACTTGGCCGCCTGGCTGATGTTGCCGTTGGCATTTCTGATGGCGGCGAACACCTCCGGCTCGGCTTGCGAAACGGCGTCGGCCTCCGCGCAAAGCGGCGGCAACGCGTTGAACTGTTCCGGCAGATCCTCAAGAGCTATCAGGTTGTCGTCATCCGCCAACGCCAGCAGCACCTTCAGCGTACTCAACAGCTGCCGCACATTGCCGGGCCACGAATAGCGGGCCAACGCGGCCAGCGCGTCCGGCGCCAGCCTGATGCCGCGCTTATCGGCGCCCAGCTCATGCCAAAGGCTGAGAATGAAGCGATCGACATGCGCCCGCTGCCGCAACGGTGAAATGCACAGGCTGAACTCCTGAATGCGGTACAGCAGATCCTCGCGGAATTCCCCCGCCGCCACCAAGGTGTTCAGATTGCGGTTGGTGGCGCAGATCAGCGTAAAATCTACCGAACAGGCATGGCGGCTGCCCAGTGGCGTGACGGTTTTTTCCTGCAGTACGCGCAGCAACCGCGTTTGCAGACTCAGCGGCATATCGCCAATCTCATCCAGGAACAGCACCCCGCCGTCAGCCTCCCTGATCTTGCCGGCGTAACCTTTGGGATTGGCGCCGGTAAAGGCGCCGGGCGCATAACCAAACAGCTCGGATTCGATCAGGTTTTCAGGCAGCGCCGCGCAGTTGATCGCCACGAAGTTGCCGTCCCGCCATTTGCTTTCCTGGAACAGCCGCCGGCTGAAGTGCTCCTTGCCGCAGCCGGTTTCCCCGGTAATGCACAACGCGAGGCCGGCGTTCACGATCCGCAACGCTTTCTGCTTGTCTGCGCCGTCCCGATCAAAAGGCTGAACAAAGGGCCTGACGACATGCGAATGCCGCTCTGGCATCTCCAGCAGCGAGTAATAACGGCGACGGTTGGCCGCTCGTGTCTGACAGGGTGCATCCAGCGTCTGTCGCGACAGCTCCGGGAACAGCGTGGCGAAATCCAGCGCCCCAAAGGACGCCGGTGAAAGGTTAAATTCTTGCATCGCCAGCCGGTTGGCGGCGGTAAGAACGTCATCGCGGAAGACCAGGATCAGTTCGTGCGCAGTGCCGAGGGTATGCGCATCGCTGTGCAGGCTGAGTGTCCAGTGTTGATCCGTGACGGTGCTCTTCACCCATTGATGTTCAATGTGCCGCACCGCCTGCAGAATCAGTGACCGGGCATCGCCGTACGGGCGTTGCACCGGCGTTGAGATATCCAGCACCCCGCCTATTTGCCCGTCGGGCCGAAAAATCGGTGCGGCGGAACAATAAAGCCCCGAGTTCTGATTAAGAAAATGCTCGTCGCCGCTCACCTCGCACAAACCTCCCAACGCCAGCGCGGTGCCGATCGCGTTGGTGCCGCGCTCTTGCTCCCCCCACTGATTGCCCGGCGCCAACGCTATGCGCGACGCTTTGCGCAAGAAATGGGTATTGCCGCAGGTCTCCAACACCAGCCCGCTGGCGTCAGACACCACAATGATGGAAGGTTGCCGATTGATTTGGCCCTCCAGACGCGCGATCAGCGGCTGGGCCAGCTGCGCCACCCAGCCGTTTTGCCCGCGCACTTCATTCAGCACGGTCGGCCGAACAAAAGGAACGTGGTCGTCGGCCCGGCTCAGCCCGTAGTGCTGGCTACGCTGCCAAGACTCTGACAGTGGGCTGGGGAGAGGCCTGCTTTCATGGTCGGAGGCGAACCCCGTTACGGCTGTCCGTTCTTTATGCAACATGACTTTCTCCCGCGCAAAAGTGTTGCATTTTTGTATCATGAATGTGTCTCATGCGTTGCGACATGGGACACAAAAAATAATAGAAATGAATGATAAATCACCGATTTTATTGCCGGCACTAGATATTTATAGCTGTTAACTTAATGATATTAAACAGGTTCAAAAACAAACATCGACAAGATGGAACAATGTGGCATAGGCAATGCTTATGTTTAGGCACGGTGCCACAACCTGGTACCCCTCCTACAGCCCGTGTTCCTTTGAGAGGTGTTTAACATGAAATATGTCCATCCCGGTTTGCCTGGCTCGCTGGTTTCTTTCAAACAACGCTACGGCAACTACATTGGCGGCAAATTTGTCGAACCCGTTTCCGGTAACTACTTTACCGACACCTCCCCGGTAACCGGGAAAACTGTCGCCGAGTTCCCCCGCTCCGACGCCCAGGATATTGAGCGGGCGCTGGATGCGGCGCACGCCGCCGCTGAGTCCTGGGGAAACACCAGTGCACAAAATCGCGCAAACGTGATGCTGGCCATCGCGGATCGCATGGAATCGCAATTGGAAATGCTGGCGCTGACCGAAAGCTGGGACAACGGTAAGCCGATCCGCGAAACGCTGAATGCGGACATCCCGCTGGCGATCGATCATTTCCGTTACTTCGCCGGCTGCCTGCGCGCGCAGGAAGGCACCGCCGCAGAGATTGATCAAAACACCGTGGCCTACCATATTTACGAGCCGCTGGGCGTAGTTGGACAGATTATCCCCTGGAACTTCCCGCTGCTGATGGCGGCCTGGAAACTGGCCCCGGCGCTGACTGCCGGTAACTGCGTGGTGCTCAAGCCGGCAGAACAGACGCCGCTCAGCATTTGCGTGCTGCTGGAACTGATTGGCGATCTGCTGCCTCCGGGCGTGCTCAATGTGGTTCACGGCTTTGGCAAAGAGGCCGGCGAGGCGCTGGCGACCAGCAAGCGCATCGATAAAATCGCCTTTACCGGCTCAACCCCGGTGGGCAGGCATATCCTGGCTTGCGCGGCGGAGAATATCATTCCCAGCACCGTGGAGCTGGGCGGTAAATCACCCAATATCTTCTTTGAAGACATCATGCAGGCCGAGCCGGAATTTATCGACAAGGCGGTTGAGGGACTGATCCTCGGCTTCTTCAATCAGGGTGAAGTCTGTACCTGCCCTTCACGCGCGTTGATCCAAGAGTCAATCTACCCGCAATTTATAGAAAAAGTGCTGGCGCGCATCACCGCCATTCGTCAGGGCGACCCGTTTGACACCGACACCATGATCGGCGCACAGGCGTCCCAACAGCAGTTCGACAAGATCCTCTCTTACATCGAAATCGCCAAAAACGAAGGCGGGAAAATCATCGCCGGCGGCGAGCGTACCCACCAGGAACAGACGTTGCAGCAAGGTTTTTATCTCCAGCCAACGCTCATCACCGGTAATAACAGCATGCGCTTCTTCCGTGAAGAGATCTTTGGGCCGGTCATCGGCATCGCCACCTTCAAAGACGAAGCCGAAGCGCTGGCGCTGGCCAACGACACCGAGTTCGGGCTGGGCGCAGGCCTGTGGACCCGTGACAGCAACCGCGCCTATCGCATGGGCCGTGCGCTCAAGGCCGGACGCGTCTGGACCAACTGCTATCACCTCTACCCGGCGCACGCTGCCTTCGGGGGATATAAAAACTCCGGTGTCGGCCGTGAAACGCACAAAGTGGCGCTGTCGCATTACCAGCAGGTGAAAAACCTGTTGGTGAGCTATGACGCCAAACCGCAAGGGCTGTTTTAACTGAATGTTGCCTGTTCCAACCCTACAACTTCTCGAGGTCTGAAAATGAAAACGATGAAAGCTGCTGTGGTGACTGCGTTTGGACAACCGTTGGTGATTAAAGATGTCCCGATCCCGGAGGTCACGCCCGGAAAAATCCTGGTGAAAATTGCCGCCACCGGGGTGTGCCATACCGATCTGCACGCAGCCGACGGTGACTGGCCGATCAAACCCAACCCGCCTTTTATTCCTGGGCATGAAGGCTCCGGTCACGTGGTAGCGGTGGGCGCCGGCGTTACCCACGTAAAAGAAGGTGATCGCGTAGGGGTGCCCTGGCTTTACTCTGCCTGCGGGCACTGTGAACACTGTCTCGGCGGTTGGGAAACGCTGTGCCATTCCCAGCAAAACTCGGGCTATTCGGTTAACGGCAGCTTTGCCGAATACTGCCTGGCCGATGCCAATTACGTGGGTATTCTGCCCGACAACGTCGATTTTCTGTCTATCTCACCGATCCTCTGCGCCGGCGTCACCGTCTATAAGGGTCTGAAAATGACCAATACCAAGGCCGGCGACTGGGTGGTCATTTCCGGTATCGGCGGCCTTGGGCATTTGGCGATCCAATACGCCACCGCGATGGGGTTGAACGTGGCGGCGGTCGACATTGACGATGACAAACTGGCCTTCGCCAAAAGCCTGGGCGCTTCGGTGGTGGCTAACGCGCGAAACGTCGATCCTGGCCGCTTTTTCCATCAGGAATTCGGTGGCGCGCACGGCGTGCTGGTGACGGCGGTATCGCCAAAGGCATTCGAACAGGCGACCACCGTGATGCGACGTGGCGGCACCATGGTATTGAATGGCTTGCCGCCGGGCAGTTTTGACCTTTCAATATTCAATATGGTGCTGGAAGGCACGACGGTGCGCGGTTCGATTGTCGGGACGCGCAAGGATCTGCAAGAGGCACTGGACTTTGCCGGCCGTAATAAAGTCGCGGCAACCATCTCGGTAGAGCCGTTGGATCAAATCAACGACATCTTCGGCCGCATGCGCGAGGGCAAAATCACCGGCCGCGTGGTTGTGGATATGTCGCTTTAAGTCAACGCATCAGGGCACTGGTTGATCGGTGCCCTTTTTATTCGCGTCGGCAATGGTCTGGTGAATAAATCGCATTTTCTCCAGGACCGGTGCAGGCAACACAAAGGGATAAAGATCGGCATGCCCCATCGAACGATTGAGTTGATTCAGCGCCCAGGAGACCGGTAGCCACTGCCCGATCAGGCGATCAAAATCCGGGGTTTCATCTGAATGGTTGAAAGCGGCGTCTGGCGCGGCAAAACCGTAAGCCGCGGCCGTGTCCAGGGTGTCGCGAATATGCAGATAATGAGCAAAGGTTTCCGCCCAGTCCTCCGCAGCGTGCATGGTGGCATAGGCGGAAACGTAACATTCATGCCAACCTTCCGGGGCGCCCTGCCGGTAGTGCCGATCGAGCGCCTGCTGGTAATCCGCATCCGGATCGCCAAACAGATTGGCAAATGCCTGCCGCTGTTCGGGCTGAATGATCAGTTGATCGTAATAGTAATGCCCCACCTCATGACGGAAGTGACCCAGTAACGTGCGGTAAGGTTCACCCATGGAGATACGACGCTGCTCGCGGTGAACGTCATCTCCCTCCTCCAGATCCAGCGTAATTACGCCGTTCGCATGGCCGGTGAGCACCTGGCGCCGTTCGCTGGAAAGCAGCTCGAAGATCAGCCCATTGTTCGGATCGTCATTTTTACTGACTATCGGCAGGCCCAACTCGGTCAACTCCAGTATCAGACGGCGCTTGGCCGTTTCGGCTTCGGCAAACAGCGGGAGCGCTTCCGCATCATCATCCGCCGGCCGGGTTTGGGTCAGGCTGCAGGAGGCGCACAATTCCCCTTCTTGCTCCACCAGCCAGTTGCACTGTGCAATATGCATATTGGCGCACAGGTGCCCCTGTTCCGGGGGATCGTTGCCCGCAAGGTCGGGAGCCGCGATCGCTACCAATTTTCGACCTGGCAAATCGAACCCCAGGGAGCTCGAACAGGACAAACACAGCGAGTTTTCAAACGACAGCTGCTGCCCGCAGTTCGGGCAAGAAAAGTTACGCATGATCAGGCTTCCTTAGCGGCAGAGGACGTGTGGGCGCTGGCGCCAGAGACAGCTTAAAGGTAGCCAGGAAGGTTTGAGTTAGTCAATCGGCTCGGTTCAGGCCTTGGTTTTAGCTTTGGTTTTGGTGATTTTTGTCGCTTTGGCGGGATTGCCGGCAACGAATTCCAGGGTTGGCGAGTAGTAAAAAGGCAACCAGGCATGGTAACTGCTTTCCCACTCCCACTTGACGGGGCAAGGCCACAGAATATCTTCATACAAAATGTAATAGACCCATCGCCCATGCGGGCGGCGCGGTTTTGCTGTGCTCATAGACACTGACTTCTCTGGCCCGATCGATTACATGATGGCGCTCAACCGCCCGGAGTCGCATAGCCGCCGACAATAAACAGGGTCAGCAGAGCCAAGGCCGCAACAATAATCGCAATAGGGAAAAAATAACCGATCTTCATTTTTAATTCTCTTTGTCATCAGGCGCTACGGGACTACAAGCGAATTTAACATGGACGGCGGTCGGCTAGCCATCTTTCCCGCTATTCATTCATGGCATGGGTGAGTTCAATCGGCCCCAGGATCATTGCCACACCTTTGCAACATGAACTGGCTTGAGAGATTGGCGAAGGGTATCGGGCGCTAATTACCGCATCTCCCGCCAAACGGATGACCTCGCCTGACGAGGTGGCGATTTTGGCCACTTATTCGCTTGGCCCGGACGCCGGGTTCGTTACCGGCAGCTAACTGCTGATAGAGGGCGGCGTTATCGCGGCGATGCGTGCCAACCGAGTGGCATTACCCGGTTGATACTCTGCAGATGCGGCGGCGAGTGTTGTTATCGCCTCGCCTCTCTCATAGCCTCTTGACGCAGGATCGATTGGATATACGTATTTGTGTTTTTTAACGCGACAAAGTCACCTCTGTCGACGATACGACCTTTTTCGATGACTATAATTTCATCAGAAAAGTCGAAGGTTGAACTCCGGTGGCTAATGTTACATATCATTGCATGGGGATAACTGTTTTTGATATTTGTTATCACCCCTCTCTCATTGATGACATCAAGTGCCGATGTAATTTCATCGAGAATAATAATCCTGGGATTTCTTAAAAATAAGCGAGCCAGAGATAACCGCTGACGCTGACCGCCTGATAACGTCATGCCATTGTCACCGATTTTGATATCCAGTAAGTTCGTACCGTTATCACTCGCCAGATCGTCGAATCTTGCCAGGTTCAACGCTTGGGTTAATTGCTCATCAGTGGCTTCGGGACAGGCAATTTTGAGATTAAACCGCAGAGTATCCATAAAGACATAATCATTTTGCGATAGATGAAAAATCACATCCGCCCGCTCCCTCGCTGAAAACTGATGAATGTCCCGATCATTGATCAGGATGTCACCTTGCTTGGTTTCAATCTGTCCGGCCATGAGTTTTGCAATGGTGCTTTTTCCTGAGCCACTGCTGCCAGTCAGAGTAACAAAACACCCTTTGTGAATTTCCAGGTTGAGATTATTAATAATATATTCATCTGCATTTTCATACGAAAAACACACATCTACCATTTTTAACGAATCAACGGTCCCAGTCCAGGGGTGCCCCGCATTGTACTCCATGGTCTTACCAAAAAACGACTGTATAAAACCATGCAGAGATATTGTCGATTTTTGTAGTGCCGTGTACATGGAACCAATATTTTCCAAAGGGGATGACAATAATAATATATAGGATGAAATCATAATAAAATGGCCTATATTTATATTGCCAATCGCAGTTTGATACAAAGAGTAGATAAATGACGTTCCAAAAAAAACAATATTACAAGCAGACTCAATCAACAGGAATCGCATATCTGCCTTCAAAAGGCGCTCATGCTTGGTTTCGATGTTGTTTAAAAGCTTCTCGTAACGACCAAATAGATAATCATATGAATTACATACTTTGGCTGCCCCCATATTTTTCACACTATCGGTGATGAGACTGTACTTTTTTACTGAGGTTGTATAGAAGTCATTGTATAGCTCTACAATTCCAGGATTAAAAATCCTTTTGACAATAAAGTAAATCGAGAAGTAAATTATAAAAAGAGAAGCGACAATATAGTCACCAGAGGCAATAATAATGACAATGCTGAATATCAACTGCAGCAAGGGAGGTATAAAGTTATGTGAAATATTTCGTAGTACTATTGTCAATTCGTCTATAGCCTGATTCAGACGCTGTGTGATATCACCTGTGTTTTCATTGTTCTTTATAGCATCATCATCATAAAATAAATTTTTGAAATAATTATTAGTCATGCTTATTACAAGATTATTTTTCAAAGAAGTTAGCAATATGAAATTTAACGCTGAAGACAGTTTTCTCAGACTCATAACAACAATGTAGCTTAACGCAAGCAAGTAAATCACAACTGGGAAATCAAGTTGTTTACTGTCAATTACGCCAACCAATCTTGCCATAATAACCGGTTGAATGGAAATCAAGATAGTAGAGAAGAATGAAATGGCTATAATGACGAAAAACTTGATCTTGACGGGTAAGTCGGAAGTATGTTTAAAGTACCTGAGTATAAACCAAAACTTGTTCATCTAGCTTCCTTTCGTCAAGGAAATGAAACATAACGGGGGCCCCCGTTATGTTTTTAAAAGTTTAGAACCTGTTAAATCTTCTGTAACCCAATACCGGATCGATTTTATCAACCTGCGTATCTGTCATAGTTGTTGTTTTTATCAATAAAAGATCTTTTTCAGTTAACATACAATCTCCTTTTATCAAATTAAATAATATATGTAGCATACAATTATATAATTACATACTAAATATATTATTCACTTGAAATCATGTGAATTGTGAATAAGGTCAATGCATTTACAGTAAAATATGATGATGGGTTCCCAGCCAAGAAATAAAAATGCTTCCCGTAAACTTAAAACGTATCCACTTCTGGCTATATGACATAGCTCCGTTATCGGGATGTAGCTTTCTGCATCTCGTTCCAAAATTACATTAAATAACACTCTAGACACGCGTCCATTACCATCACTCAATGGATGAATGTGCATCAAAAAAACCGATGCGATAATTGCGCACAAAAGTTTATTTTCTTTGCTTTTATTTAATATAAACGTTCTTAGCAATCCCAACTCTAACGATAAAAACTCAACATCCAAGAATTCTGTATAGCTGCCATCTGCTTCAGGTACAGTTCTGACATTGATGTTTCGAATGGCATTATTTTTATTTAATGAACGGCCAGAATATTCAATGAATCTATTGAAGCTGTCGTCATCTTTTACGATATCGAGTAATTTTACCTCAAGAGAGCTAAAAACCGTAAAGTCGTTATGACTGTTATCGTTCTCGTTGGCGAATAGGTCATTATCAACATATGGACTCAAGCGATGTTGTAACACATAAAAATCATTGTTTTTTATTATTTTCTTAACACCACTCACAAACCCATCGTAATGATGACCTGCTGCAATCCCATCCTGCAAAGTTGATTCGGCTTTGATTAGAGCCTGCCATGTTTCTTCTTTTATCTTTTCATACTGAGGGTAGCTCAGTCGTAGCAACTTAATCACATTTCCTTGTAATAAGTAGCTTTTCATAAAATACTCCATTAGTGTCGCACTCCTGATTAGTTTAAACATCCTAATCTATTGATTTGACACCCACATTTCATATTTATTACTTTTTTCTAACGGTACTACTCTACTAATGGCCCCTTCTCACGACGCAAGGCCACCGCCGCCTTTATAGGGCGTTTTACCGGCGATCTTCATGATCTCCGCCCCGAGGGTGACGAAGGGTGCGCGGCGGCTGGCATAGATTAGCCCGCCCGCCTGGGCACGCACCGCTTTTACCGTATCGGTGATCGGGTCAATGATTTCCGCCACGGCTTCATCCGCCTCCACCCACTCACCCGGCTGGCGCAACGGCAGCAGAATGCCGCTGGCGGGCGCGGTAACAATCTCCCCGGCGGCAAACGGCAACATGGCGACGTCCAACTGAGGTATTGCCGGCGGCTCGCCCGCAATTGCGCCACGGTGCTGCAAATAGCGATAGAGACGTTCGGCATCGTTGCCGGCCAATTGGTGCCCGATATCCTGTTGCCCGCGCAGTTCCAGCGTGACCGCCATGCAGCCGGGTTGCAGGTTTAACGCGGGATGCCGCAGCGCCAGCCGATGCCACGGCAGCCCACAGGCTTCGTCAAACGAGCCGCCCCCGCTGTCTTGCGAAAGCAGCACCGCGCCGATCCCCATACAACGCGCCAGATCTTCCGCCTGCTCGCGCCAGGCCGGGTCGGCATACATATGCAATATCGCGCGGTCATCGCAATGCAGGTCCAGCACCACATCGGCATCGCAGGCCAGTAACAGCAATTGCCGGCGCAGGGCGTCCACCTCGCTGCGGTCCGGCATAGCGTGCAAGGCTTCGCGCATCGCGGCGCGTACCTGCTGCACGGCAGGCTCCGACGAGACAAAGGCCTCCTGATGCAGCAATAGAGCCAAATCGGGAAAGTCGCGATTGAAATTGCGGCCGCTGACCAGATCAAACCGCCCGACGCCGCCGTTGAGCAGCACCTGCGCCAGCCCCAGCGGGTTGGCCACCGGGACAATGATTATTTCACTTTGCAGTTCACCGCGCCGTTCCGCCTGGCTGAGTAATCTTTTAAGATAATGCAGCACCAGCATGCCCGGCAGTTCGTCGGCATGCAGGCCGGCCTGCAGGTAAATCTTTTCGCCCAGGCCGGGCTGGCCGAAATGAAAACTGGTGAATTGGCGCTGCCCACCCAGGGCATGTTCAGGTAACTTATGATGTTTACTTTTCATTGGACGTCCTATCTGTGGAAAAGAAAGCCCGGCTTGATCGAATCGACAAAAAAATCCTTGAAATACTGTGCCGGGATGGCCGCATTTCCTATCAAAAGCTCTCCGAGCAGGTCAACCTGACCGCTCGCCCCTGCCAGGAACGGGTGCGCGGGCTGGAGCGCGACGGTATTATCCGTGGCTACCGCGCCATTATCGAACTGCCGGAACCGGAACATGCCTTTGTGATACAGGCGCAAATCGCGCTGGCCGATCACGGGCATTCCCAACCCGCGTTCGAGCAGGAAATGCGCAATACCCCAGAGGTGCTGGATTGCTGGCTGGTCAGCGGCAGTTTCGATTTTCTGGTGCGCATCGGTTGCCGCAGCATGGAAAGCTACCGGTTGCTGGCCGACGCCTGGCTGACCAGCAAAAAATTCCGGGTGGATAAAATCGTTACCCTGACCGAGTTGCAATCCATCAAGCGATCCTGAGCCGCCTCAGTCACGGCGGATAAAGGCCAGCCAGCGCCGTTCTGCCCGCGAAAACAGGAAGATCAGCAGGAAGGTGCAAAGCAGATAAAGCGCCGCCGCCATCAGGAAGGGAATAAACGGCGAATAGGTGGCGGCGTAAAAAGCGCGTGCCACTCCGGTAATGTCCAGCAGCGTCACCGTGCTTGCCAGCGACGTGGCGTGCAGCAGAAAGACCATCTCGTTATTCAGCGCAGGAATACCCCGCCGTAACGTCGCCGGCAGCACCAGTCGGCGAATTATCTGCCACTGACTCATGCCGAACGCCTCACCGGCGACCCACTCCTGCCTGGGAAAGGTCCCCATCATGCCGGCCAACAGTTCCGCGACGTAAGCGCTGGTATTGAGCACCAACGCCAGCGTGGCGCAAAAGGTGGCGTCACGAAACAGCAACCAGAAAGGCTGATCGTTCTGCCAGCCCAACTGCACCACGTCGAACTGCGACAGCCCGTAGTAAATCAGCATCAATTGCAGATACAGCGGCGTACTGCGGAAAAAATAGGTCACGCAACGGATTAACCAGGACAGCGGGCGCGGGCCATACACCTGGCCGATCGCCATCAGCACCGCCAATAGCAGGCCCGGCACCACCGACAGCAAAAACAGTTTGGCCGTCAGCGCCAGCCCCGTCACATCCGAACCGTCGCTCCACAAAAAAGTGGGCGTCACTTCCAGCATATCTTGCAGAGTCATCAGCGTGCTCCTGCTGCGGTCGAGGAAGCCAGAGCGTAGCGGCGCGCCAGCAGGCTAAAGCCCCAACTGGAGATCGCGGTAATCACCATATAGATCAGCGCTACCAGGAAATAGAACAGGAAGGGTTTTTGCGTTGCCCGCCCCGCCTGCTCCGCCAGCCACACCATGTCCTCCAGCCCCAGGATCGACACCAGCGCCGAGGCTTTCATCAAGCCGAGCCAGTTATTGTTGATCCCGGGAATGGCAAAACTCAGCATTTGCGGCAGCAAGACGCGGCGAAATACCTGCCCTGGGCGCATGCCGTAAGCCATTGCCGCTTCCAGTTGCCCGCGCTCAACGGTGAGAAAAGCGCCGCGAAAGGTTTCCGTGTAGTAAGCGCCAAACACGAAACCAATCGCCAGCACGCCGGAGATAAAGGTGTTGAAGCGCAGCGGCCCCAACCCCAGCAGGCCAAGAAAGCCGTTGACCAGCATTTCGCCGCCAAAGAACAGCAACAGCATAATCACCAGTTCGGGAATGCCGCGCACCAGCGTGGTGTACCCCGTCGATAACCAGCGCAGCCAGCGCGGGCCGAACAACTTGATCAGCGCATTGATCAGGCCGAGCGCCAGCGCCACCGCCAGAGAAACCAGCATCACGCACAACGACAGCGCCGCGCCGTGTGCCAGCAACGGCAAATACTCGATGACCATTCCCGGCCTCCCATACTTGACTTGATACCGGGCCAGCCGGCGTCAGCGCGCCGGTTTAGCCGCCGTAAATGTCGAAGCTGAAATATTTTTTCTGGATGGCGTCATAGGTGCCGTCGGCACGGATGGCCTTAATGGCGCCGTTGAGCGCGTCACGCAGCGCCGGGTTGTCTTTGCCCACCGCGATGCCCACGTCGGAGGAGATGCTGCTGTCCGTAATCGCCGGGCCGGCGAAGGCAAACTTCTGCCCGCGCGGGGTATCGATAAAGCTGCTGGCCGCCTGGGTATTGTCCTGCAACGACGCATTAATCCGCCCGGACATCAAATCCAGATAGACATTGTCCTGGTTGGCGTAAGACACGATCTTCACGCCCTGTCCGGCCCAATGCTTTTTCGCATAGGTTTCATGAATGGAGCCGGTCTGCACGCCGACCGTTTTGCCTTTCAGGCTGGCGGCATCCGGCAGCAACGGGCTGCCCTTGCGCGCCACCAGTTGCGCCGAACTGCGGTAGTAGCGATCGGTAAAGTCCACTTCCTTTTTACGCTCGTCGGTGATGGTCAGCGAAGCGATAATGGCATCGAACTTACGCGCATTGAGCGCCGCGATCATGCTTTCAAAAGGCTGTTTGACGAAAACGCATTTGGCATGCAACTGCGTACACAGCGCATTGGCGATATCGATGTCAAAACCGGTGATCTCGCCGCTGGGCGAAAGCACGTCAAAAGGCGGGTAACCGCCGTCGACGCCAAAGCTGATGGTATCGAAAGACTGGGCCGCCGCCGGGCCACCCAGGGCCAGGCTGGTCAGTAGAACCGCTAATGTTTTTTTCATGGCTGAGATCCCCGGTGCAAGAAAGCGCTAGAAACGAAGTGACAGGCAGGTCAGGCCGCCGTCCATTTTTTTAAATTCGCTGGTGTCGAGCTGAACGATGGGCATGCCCAATTTTTCAATTTGGGCCAGCGTGTGCGGGTAACCCCGTGGGGTAATCAAGGTATCGTTGATCCACAGCGTGTTGCCGGCATAGGACTCCGCTTCCGGGATAACGATGGCGTTGAAACCGCTAAAGGCAGGATGGCGTTGGTAGTCTTCCGTCAGCAACAAGGTGTTGCGGCCAACATAGTTGACGATGGATTTCAGGTGCAGACCGGCGCTGACTTCAATGGCGGTCACCCGGTAGCCATAGGGTTCTACCGCAGCGGCAAACTCGCCAATGCCGGCTTCATCGGTGCGCGCCGTCAGGCCAATAAAAAACTGACGATCGACCAACAGCACGTCGCCGCCGTCAAGGTGGCCGTGCCGGCTCATCCGCACCACCGGGCGCTCGCCTTCAAACAGCGGCGCAATGGTGTCCACCTCGCCCTGGCGGCTCGGCGCACCCGGGTGGGTGATCACGGCCAGCTCCGGCATGACCACCGCCGTGTCTTCCACAAAGTGGGCGTCCGGGAAGGCCGGGGCCGCCGGTAACACCGTCACTTTCAGGCCCAGGCGCAGCAAGGTATCCACATAGGCCAAAAACTGACGGCCGGTGGCGGCGATATCCGGCGCGCCCAATTGAGCGGTGGTCTGGCCGCTGCCGCAGCTATCGGCAGGGAGTCTGGCAATGGCTTGAGTAAAGTGCATGGGCGATTCTCTCGAGTGAAATGGACGGTAGGTGTTCTTCGATTATCAAACAGATACCGTCGCCAATCAGGTTGAATCCGCCCGCCTGCACTCTACATTTACGCTGTTTATCGCTCCGCTGACGACCTATTCCGCTGTACGCAGCACGAAGCCGCCCCCCTCACGGCACTGGCGCCTGTGCGCCGGTGATGCGTGGCATCACTTCTTTCATCAACTCGAGGAATTTACGCAACCGCGCCGGATAATAACTGGCATAGGGGTAAAGCAGATAAATCGGCAAGGGCGCGGCGTGCCAATCCGGCATCAACGGGGTAAGCAACCCCTGCTCCAGATCCTGTTTGACCACCCAGGATGACAGCATGGCCACCCCCACGCCGTTCAGCGCCGCCTTGCGCACGGCATAAAGGCTGTCGGTACTCAGCCTGGGGACGATGTCAAAACGGTAATCTTCGCCGCTGGCGGTATGCGTCAACGTCGCTTCATTGCGATAAAAACTGTTTAGCGCCAGCCAGGGCAACTGCGCCAAATCGCCGATCTGCGCCAGCGGCGTATGGCGCGCCAGCAGTTCAGGCGCGGCCACCACAATGCGCGGCACCTGCGCCAACAGCACCGCAACCACCGAAGGATCGGTCACCGCACCGACGTGGATCGCGCAGTCCACGCCTTCGGGAATGAAATCGGGCGAATGATCGTTGAGCGTCCACTCTACGCTGGTCTGACGATAGCGTTGCAGGTAATCGCCCAACGGCCCAATCAACTGATCCTGGCCAAAGGCATGCGGCGCGCGCACCCGTAAAACGCCCACGGGTTCATCGCGCACGCCGCGCAGTTCGTCCTCCATGATTTGCCAGTGTTCAATCAACTTGCGCGCATGCTGATAACAACGCTCGCCGTCGTCCGTCAGCTTCATGGCGTGAGTCGTACGCTGGATTAATTTAACGCCAAGCAGTTGCTCCAGCACCTGGAGACGCCGGCTAATGGTGGGCTGCGAGGTGTTCATTTGCGCCGCAGCAGCCGAGAGGCTGCCGCTGTCGACAATGCGCACCAGAGTTTGCAGCATGGCTATACGATCGCCATTGGGAAATGGATTTTTATTCATACGTATTACGTATAACAGTTTTACCCGTGCTGGGGCTACAGTTTCCGCCGAAAACTGGCAAGAATAGCCCCACTTTACTCGTTCTGGATAACCGTCATGAGCCTGATTTCAACCACTGCCACCGCGCCTGACCCTGCGCTTTCCGCCAAAATCGTTTTCCTGCTGGCCGCCGGCGCCGGTCTGAGCGTGGCGTCCATTTACTACAGCCAGCCGATGCTGAGCATCATGGGGGATACGTTCCACGCCGGGGTCAGCGATACCGGTATGGTCCCCACGCTGACCCAGGCGGGCTACGCGCTGGGCATCCTGCTGCTGGCTCCGCTGGGCGACCGTCACGATCGCCGCCAGATCATTCGGATAAAGGGCGTGCTGCTGGCACTCACCCTGCTGATGTGCGGTTTTTCTTCTTCATTTCCGCTGTTGTTGCTCAGCAGTCTGGCGATCGGTTTAGCCGCTACGGTGGCGCAGGACATTATCCCGGCGGCCGCCACGCTCGCTTCGGACGCCAACCGGGGCAAGACGGTGGGCACGGTGATGACCGGGCTGCTGGCCGGCATTTTACTCTCACGCGTGTTCAGCGGCGTGGTGGCGGAATATTTCGGCTGGCGCAGCGTTTATATGCTGGCGGCATTGGGGGTGCTGGTCATCACCCTCACGATCGGCGCAGTGCTGCCGCGCTTTAAACCCAACACCACGCTGAGCTACCCTGCGCTGCTGCGCTCATTGGGGAAACTGTGGGCCGACTACCCGGAACTGCGGCGTGCGGCGTTGGCTCAGGGCTTGCTGTCGGTCGCCTTCAGCGCTTTCTGGTCGACGCTGGCGGTGATGCTGGCGGAAAAATATCAGCTTGGCAGTGCCGTAGCCGGCGCTTTTGGGCTGGCAGGTGCGGCCGGTGCGTTGGCAGCCCCCCTGGCAGGCATGCTGGCCGATCGTCACGGGCCGGACTATGTCACTAAAATCGGCGCTGCCATGGTGGTGTGTTCATTCGCTCTGATGTTTCTGCTGCCCTGGCTTCCGCTGCCCGCCCAACTGGCGCTCATCGCGCTGAGCGCGGTAGGTTTTGATCTCGGTATCCAGGCGACGCTGGTGGCGCACCAGACCATTATTTACGCCATCAACCCGGCAGCCCGCAGCCGCCTGAATGCCATCATGTTTACCCTGGTGTTTATCGGTATGGCGAGCGGCGCCGCTCTCGGCAGCAAAGTTCTCGAAAGCGCCGGTTGGCCGGGCGTCGTATTGCTGGCCACGCTGGCGGCAGCGGGCGGTTTGGCGCTGAGAATGCTGGCCAAACGCGCCCCGCGCACCGCCGGTTGAGCAGTAAAATCATCCCGCAATAGCCGCAGAACCTGCGGCTATTGCTGATTGGCGGTCACAAACTCCGCCAGATTCTGCTGAGTGATGGTTTTATAAGGCACCCAGTTGTAAGCCTCGGTCTTTTGCTTTTCCAGCAGTGCCTTGGTGACCTGCACCGCCCCGGTGGCCTGTCCTTTGGCGTCCTGGAAAATGGTCAACACCATGCCCCCGTTTTTAATAAACTGCAGGCCGTCCGGCGTACCGTCAATGCCCGCCACCAGGATGCTTTTGTTTTTAGCCTGGTTCAACGCCATGATGGCGCCAATCGCCATTTCATCGTTATTGGCGGCGATAGCGTCGATCGGGCGGCCGTTCAGCAACCACCCGGATACCACATCCACCGCTTCATTGCGCTGCCATTTGGCGGTCTGCTTTTCCAGTACCTTCATGTCCTTATACTTGGCGATCACCTCTTCCACCGCGCGGGTGCGTTCACGCGCCTCTTCGTTGGACAGCGCCCCCATCAGGATCGCCACATTACCGCGATAATTCATCCGTTTCGCCAGCGCCTCCATTTGCAACTTGCCCCCCTCCGCCGAGTCCGATCCCACATACGCCATGGCATTACCCAGCTTAACTTCCGGTTTGCGGTTGACGAAAATCAGCGGGATGTTGGCGCGCTCGGCGGCATCCATCATCGGCTTCACGCCCTGGGTATCTACCGGGTTGAGGATAATGGCATCCACCCCCAGGTTGATAAAATCGTCCACCTGCTGCACTTGCAGCGCCACGTCGCCTTTGGCATCGACAAACTGGCCGTCCATGTTCAACTGCTTAAGCTCGCTCACCATTTGCGAGCGTAAAATGGACACGAAGTTGAGATCGAAATTGGCCAACGCGACGCCGACCTTATAGGTTTTCGCCTGGGCGCCAAAGGCCAGAAACAGACTAAGCAATATCAACGGCAAGCTTCTGATTTTCATGATGTCATCCTGTAGGTTGAGATAAATTTATTATTAAAATCAATGCATCACTCTTCATCCCGGGCAACAGACCACCGCCCGGGTTTATTGCGGTTATAAAGTGAAATGGTCGCGGAACTGTTGCAGCGCCGCGGTGCTGTCATCGGATGCCCATCCTTCCAATGCCACTACGCCCCGGTAGCCGATCTCGTCCAACGCACGGGCGATGGCCCGGTAGTTGATTTCACCGGTCCCCGGCTGTTGCCGCCCCGGTACGTCGGCCACCTGAATTTCGCCTATCGCCGGCCCGCAACGGCGAATAAGCTCGATGAGATTGCCTTCGCCGATTTGCGCGTGATAAAGGTCGAGGTTCATCTTCAATCCCGGGCTGTTGACCGCCTCAACCAAGGCCAGCGTGTCGCAGGCTTTGGCGAAGGGCGTGCCCGGGTGGTCCCGCGGCAGGTTGAGGTTTTCCAGCGTGAACACCTTGCCGGCGCGCTCCCCTTGCTGCGCCAGCTTGCCCAAGGTATCGGCCGCTTTCAGCCACATGGCACCGGTCACCACCTCCACCGGCTTTACCGGCAAGCCGTTGGGATCCAGGCCGGTGCCGTGCAGATTCAGGCTGGGGCAGTTCAACCGCTGCGCGATGGCGAGCGACTGTTCCGCCGTTTGCAACAGTTGGGCGATATCCTCGTCGTCGGTCAGGTTGCCGGCGAGATAACCGGTCATTGAAGTAAAACGTGCGCCGGTGCCAATCAACGCATCAAGATCTTTATTTTCCCAGTTCCAGATCTCGACGCCGAAGCCGAGCGCATGGATACGCGCTACGCGTTCGACAAACGGCAGATCGAGGAACACCATCTCGGCGCACACAGACAGCTGATATCCGGCCATTATTGTCTCCCCAGCGCGATCGGTTTGCCCTGCTTCACCGACTCGATACAGGCCAATGCAATCTCCAGCGCATTGCGGGCATCCTGTCCGGTCGCGCGCGGCGTTTCCCTCTGCTGGACACAGCGGGCGAATTCAGTCAGCTCCGCCACATAAGCGTCATGCAGCAGATCGGTATCCTGACGCGAGGTTTCGATGGCGATGCCGCCGGCGTGATACCGCACGCAGTTATTCAGGTTGATATTGCCCGCCTGCAACATCCCCTTGCTGCCAAATACCTCGCCGCGCACGTCATAGCCGTAAACCGCCTGGAAGTTGGCTTCTGCGGTGGCGATAGCGCCGTTATCGAAGCGGATAGTCACCACGGCGGTGTCCAGTAACCCTTTATCCTTGAAGTCCGGGCGCACCAGCGCATCCGCCAGCGCGTATACCTCAACCGGCCGGGCGCCCGGGTTGAAGTGCAACAGCGTGTCAAAATCGTGGATCAGCGTTTCCAAAAAAATGGTCCAGGCGGGGATCGGCGCGGGATCGCGCAACTGCGGATCGCGGGTTACCGACCGGGAAAGCTGGGTAACGCCATTCTCCCCCTCCTTCACGGCGGCAATGGCGGCGGCAAAGCCGCTGACAAAGCGGCGATTAAACCCCACTTGCAGCACGACACCCGCCTGTTTGGCGGCGGCGATGGCCCGATCCGCCTCGTCCAGCGTGATGGCCATCGGTTTTTCGCAGAACACATGCTTACCGGCCCGGGCGGCGGCAATCACCCATTCCGCATGGGTGCGCGCCGGGGAAGCAATGACTACCGCATCGATTTCGCTGTCATCCAGCATGCTTTGCAAATCGCTAAAGGCGCTGACGCCCAGCCTGTCTGCCAGGCGCTGCGCTGCACCCGGCAGCGGATCGGCCACGGCGGCCAAAACGGCGCCCGGCACGCGCCGCGCCAATGACTCCGCATGGAAAGTGCCCATTCTGCCGGCACCGATCAGGCCAACGCGCAAGTTGTGAGGTGAATGACTCATAGTGATTCCTTATGTGAGTTAACGCCCTTGTCGGGCTACGGAGTTCACTGTGTATTGCAAAGGGGATGCCAGCTCGAAAAGGGAGGAATTTGTGAGGGGATGCACAGATAACCGCAACAGAGTGACAACTAAATTGACATGTCAATTTCACATGACAATAAAATGAACATTACATTCCAAACTGGAAAGCCGCATGCACACTGCCGCCGGACTGATGCCGATCAAAGACGAGAGCGACCCGATTTTCAGCCTCCCGGGAGGCCCGGAGGCCAGTGAATGGGATAGCCTGTTTTGGCAAGGCTGGCAGGTTTTTAATGAAGGCGGGCAACCCGGCTGGATCCGCAAGTCGATCCTGCAATCCTGGCAACGTTCGCGCGAAAACGGCATCGACCCCGAGGAGTTTGTCTATCACTCGCCGCCCGCGGACCGGTTGCAGATGATTCTGGCGCAAAACAGCGAGCTGATTAAAGTGGCGCACGGCATCATGGAAAACTTGCTGGCCTACAACCCTGACGGCCACATCAACCTGACCGACGCCAACGGCGTCACCCTCCATTACTGCGGCGCGGATTTGACGCCGGTCGGCAGCATTCTGCGCGAGGACGTTCAGGGCACCAACTGCACCGCGCGCTGCCTGCGGGAACAGCGTCTGGTGTATGTGCTAAGCGGTGAAAACTGGAAAATGGGCCTGCGTCAGCGCCATCGCCAATGTGCGGCGGCGCCGGTGCGTAACGCTGAAGGCGTGATGATCGGCGTGCTGACGCTCACCGCCACGCCGGATAACTTCAACGCCCACACCCTGGGCACCGTGCAGGCGGCTGCGGAGGCCGTCGGCCAACAGTTGCAGTTACGTCTGCTGCTGGCGGAACAACAGTCCATTCTGGAAACGCTGAATGAAGGCGTTATTGTCTGCGATCGCCACGGCAGGCTGAAAACCGTCAACCGTTATGCACGCCAGATTTTTGACGGGCTGGAACCAAACGACCTGAACCTCGACGAGTTGCTGCGCCCACAGTCCGGCTCGCTGCTGACCATGCCGTTTTGCAACGATCGTGAAATGGTTTTTATGCCCGAAGGCAAAGCGGCCCTCTCCTGCGTGATTTCGCTGATGCCCGCGCCGGATGACGGCCGGGTGCTCTCCCTGCGCGAGAACCAGCGCATTCGCGCCATCACCCGCCGCGTGATGGGGGTCAGCGCCAGCTATACCTTTGACATGATATACGGCCATTCCAGCCGCATACGGGAAGCCATCGCCAAGGCGCGTACCAGTAGCCGCAGCGACAGCACCGTTCTGCTGACCGGCGAGAGCGGAACCGGCAAAGAGCTGTTCGCTCAGGCGATCCACAACGGCAGCGCACGCAGCAATGAACCCTTCGTTGCCGTTAACTGCGGCGCCTTGCCGCGCGATCTGGTGCAGAGCGAGCTTTTCGGTTACGTGGATGGCGCCTTTACCGGCTCGCGCCGGGGCGGTTCCGCCGGGAAATTTGAGCTGGCGGATGGCGGCACTCTGCTGCTCGATGAGATCGGCGAAATGCCGCTGGATGCGCAAACCAGTCTGCTGCGCGTGCTGCAGGAGAGTGAAGTGCTGCGGATCGGTGCCACGCACCCGGTGAAGGTCAACGTGCGCATCGTGGCGGCCACCAATTGCGATCTGGCCCAGGCGGTGGAGAATGGCGCTTTCCGGCGCGATCTGTATTACCGCCTGAACGTCATCTCCCTCTCGGTTCCGCCGCTGCGCGAACGACGGGAAGATATCGCCGGGCTGGTTAACGGCTTTGTGCACAAACTCTGTACGCGCATGAAAAAAATCCCGCCGCAGGTGTCACCGCAGGCGATGGCCTGCCTTAGCGCCTGGCGTTGGCCGGGCAACGTACGCGAACTGGAAAACCTGGTGGAACGAATGGTGAACCTGTGCGAAGGGCTGCAGATCGACGTGGGCGACCTGCCGGAGGAAATCACTCGTGATCTCACTGAGCCTGACGCAGCACCTTCCGCCAGGCTGGAAGATAACGAACGTACCCATATCATGCAGGTCATTGGATCCAGTGGCGGCAATCTGCGGCAGGCCGCACGGCTGCTCGGGCTATCGCGCACCACGCTGTACAATAAAATCAATAAATGGCAGATCGATTTGACCCTGCTGCGCCCCTGATCGGCCGGCTTGACAGGGCTGCGGCGGCATCCGATGATGAGGAAATCTTACCGCCCAGGCCTGCTCAATGAAAACGTCCCCCGTCGTCACCCTTCACTATTGTTCGCAATGCAACTGGCTGTTGCGCGCCGCGTGGATGGCGCAAGAATTGCTCCATACCTTCGGCACCGATTTGGCCGCCGTGACGCTGGTTCCCGGCACCGGCGGCATTTATGAGGTCACCGTGGATGGCTTCGTCATCTGGGATCGCAAAACCGAAGGCGGCTTCCCCGACGCGGCCGCGCTCAAACAGCGTTTGCGCGATCGATGCTTCCCTGAGCGGCCATTAGGCCACGTGGATAACAAAGGCGTTAAAAGTTAAGGCGCGACGGCCTCGGCCGCCTGACGCAATTGCCCTATGGCCGTCGGCATATCCAGGCCAAAACTCAGCAAGGCGTTGTCATCAATCACCAGCAACTGCCGCTGCTTGCCCGCGGGGGTAAACGCCAACCCCGGCAATGCCCAGAGATTCGCTTCTCCGCCCATCCGTTGCAGGCTGGCCTTGCCTATTACCAGCAACTGAGGTGCGGCGGCTACCAGCCCTTCCTGAGTCAGCGGCTGATAACGCGTCACGCCAGCCAGGGCGTTGTCCAACCCGGCGCTGCGAATGGCGCCCTCTGCTGCGGTGCCGTTACCTGCCCCCATTGCCGCTATGCCAGTATGCGCCATGATAAACAGCACTCTGACCGGCAATCGATGAGTCGGTACGGCGGCGATCTGACGATCCAGTTTGGCCTGCAGGGTTTTCCCCTCTTTTTCTCGCCCCAAGGTGGCGGCAATGACGGCGATCTTTTCGTCGATCGCGCCAAGCTCGGGTTTACCCGTCACCATCACGACTTTCACCCCAGCCTGTTCGACCTGCTGCAACGCCAAAGAGGGTTGCGCCAGTTCGCTGGCGATCACCAACGAGGGCTTCAGCGCCAGGATCCCCTCGGCGTTGAGCTGGCGCATATAACCGACATTCGGCAATGCTGTGGCTTGCGGCGGCTGCTGACTGGTGCTGTCGCGCGCGACCAACGTTTGCCCAGCGCCGAGAGCATAAATAATTTCCGTGACGTCTCCGCCAATCGCGATCACACGTTCACCGGCAAATACCGAAAACGGCAGCGCCAGTAATCCGATAACCCATGATTTCATCCGAAGTCTCCTTTAAGCGCGGAATGGCCGGCCTCATTAAAACGCGACAGCCGCCTTTCATTGACGAAAGGCGGCATAAACGCTAGCGGTTGATCAAAATGCGGTAGTTAGAAATCCACGTTAACGCCAAGCTGGAAGGTTCTTCCCGGCATGACGGCCAACGCATTGTCGTAGGCATCCTGACGGGTTGAGTCCGTGAGTTCACGGCTGCTCAGGTAATCGCGGTATTTCCTGTCGGTGATGTTATACACGCCGCCGCTCAGTTTCACATTGCGGGCAACCTGCCAATAAGCGGACATATCCACCAGGCCGTAACCCGGCACGCGCAGATATTCCGTGGTGGCGTCGGTGAGCGTACTGCCGCTGGCGTTGTTGTAGCTTTCACGGTTGGTCGCCGTCGCCTGTTTGCCTTTGACGAAGGTTGCCGTTACCGCCGCACCGTAGCGTTTCGCCGGATCGTCCCACGCCACGCCCACGATGGCTTTCATTGGCGCTACGCTGTCGATATCGACATATTTATCGCCGGAATAGCTGGACTTGGATTTGCCTTGGTTATATCCCAGCGCAAAATTCGCGCTCAGCCCATTCACCTGCTCAAACCAGGTGCCAAAATTCACCCTGGTGCTGATTTCAGCGCCGTAGATATAGGCTTTATCACGGTTTTCCGCTTGATAAATGGTGTAGATATTGGAAGGCACATTAGCGAACTTGTCCGGGCTGCTGGCCCGTTGATAACGGGTATATGCAATGAAGTTTTTATAGGTGTTGTAGAACAGCGACGTGCGCATTGTCACCCCGTCCACGACGTCTCCCTTCATGCCCCATTCCAGATTGTTGCTGGTCTCGGTGTTCAGATCGGCGTTGCCGATCAACGCATACTGCGCCGTGCCCGCATAGCTGGAGCCGAGATTCCATGAGCCGTACAGCTGGCTGGCGTTCGGGAACTGTGCGCCACGCTTGTACTGCAGGTAGGTCATCAGCGCCGGCGTAATATCGTACTCGACGCTGAGAGACGGCAATATCTGGGTGTCGGTGTTGCTTTTGCCGTATAACGTTTCCAGCTCGGACTCCGTCAACACCGTGCTGCCGGTGGTCAGGCTGGTCAGGTTCTGCGGCTTGGTGCTTTGGTGAGCCACGCGCACGCCCGGCACCACGGCAAAACCGTGCCCGTCGAGATCAAATTGGATCTTGTCCTGCACAAAACCGCCCAACGCGTAGCTGCGGCTGTCTGATTCCGGTTGCATGATGGCCGTGAACGCGCTGGGGGCCGGCTCTTCACGGAATGGCCGCTCGGTCTCGGTTAACCTCGCGTTTAACCCTCCGCTCAACGCATGGCGCCCCAGCGTTTTGGTTATCAGCGTTTCAAAGCCGTAGGTATTGACGTTGTAGTCGGAGTAAACCCGCTCCATGCTGCCGGTACTGGTGGGCATGTAAGTGTTGTCATGCGCCTGGGTCTGTTGGTAATAGGCTTTTGATGTCAGGGTATCGACGAAATCATTGTACGGTGTCCATTCGTCTTTCACGCTCACTCCCCAACGGCGCGTATTGCTCTGCTGTTGGGCGGTACCCAGGATGGCGCTGCCGGCCGAGTTCCAACTGTCGTAATGGGTGTGGTTGACTTTATCGTAGTAATCCACCGTGCCGGTGAGTTTGTGTTCGTCATTTGGCTGCCAGATACCGGACGCCATCAGCGCATTGGAATGCCAGTTGGCCGGGTAAGCCTGGTAAGTGCCACTGTTGTTGCGCGTTTCCTGGCCGTCGCGGCGGCTATAAACGAAAACCCCGCGAAGTTGGTCATCGCCCGCAGCTGCGGTAATGCCGTTGTGCCAACTGCGGTTGGACGAGTCGTAATCGCTCTGGTAACCAAAGTAAGTCTGTTTGGACGGCGACAGGTACTGATCTGCCGACTTCGGCGAAAACGAAACA
Source organism: Serratia sp. 22264 (assembly GCF_052045345.1). NCBI lineage: Bacteria > Pseudomonadati > Pseudomonadota > Gammaproteobacteria > Enterobacterales > Yersiniaceae > Serratia > Serratia sp. 22264. The sequence goes on along the minus strand of NZ_JBQEOY010000001.1, from coordinate 1,211,550 downwards.
GCGCCGCCGATAGACGTATTGCTACGTTCAATCGAGGTCGCTCCCGACTCGATCTCCACCTGGCCGTACATGTAAGGGTCAATATAGTCCCTGCCGATGCCAAAGGTGTTAAGGCCGGCTCGGCTGACATAGCTGCGCCCGGTGGCGTCTGGCTGCGGAATGCCGTCGACATCCAGGCCGACGCGATTGCTCTCCAGGCCGCGAATGTTATACCCGGTGTAGCCGCTGCGATCGAAACCGCTTTTGCCCGAGGACGATCCCCCACTGACGCCCGTGGCGCTAATCAGCGGTTCATAACGCATGATCGAACCGAAATCATTTCCCCCTTTTTTCTGCATGTCTTGCGCGCTGATCGTGGTTATTGTCCCGGCCTTTTTCTCAATCACGGGCGCGACAACCGTTATTTCCTCTTCATTTTGCGTGGTCTTTTCTAATGGCGTTTTATTTATTTCAGCATTAGCGTTAAGGGAACTGCCGATCAACGTCCCCCATAGGATGGAATGCCCGATAATTCCCTGGTAATTAAAAGTTTTGCACATGTATTAACCCTGCAATAATTATTGGTATTTGCTCGCAGTTGCTTCGCCCCGGTAATTAATCGGGATCAAGGGTATTAACGAAAATTAACAATTTTATAAGAATGGTCTTTCTGCGTAGACTTAATAAAAGCATGTTAATGATAATGCTTATCATAAGCAATATCATTAAAACCCTATTATTTGCATTGGTGAGAGATTTCCTAACCGCTTACGAAATCCTTACAAAGCGGTTCAGGCAGTCAGTGTGCGAAAGGATCGTCATAAGGGGAGCGAATAAAACCATAAGAGAACGGTGGGCATAACCCACCGCATGAGGCTTAAACAATAAAGTCCGTGGCGGCATTCGCCTGTCCGACGATTTGCACCAGGAAGTCCGGCCCGGCATTGCCATGGATATTCAGGGCTAACTCGCTCAAATGAGTTTGCGCGTTGTAAGACAACAATGCCTCTCCCGCCTGGCCGCTGAGGTTCTCAACGAAATGAATAAAGTCGTTGCCTTTATCGCCATGGTTAAAGAAGGAAAGATCGATTTTGTCGATACCGGTCTCAAAGTCCAGGATCTTGTCAGGCGATGTATAAGGTGAATCACTCACGGCGGCGAAAACGAAAATATCCTTTCCGCTGCCCCCTGAGAGTTGATCTTGCCCACCTCCACCATAAATAACGTCATTACCGGCGCCGCCCTTGATAATATTGGCGGCGTTATTGCCGACAATCACATCATTGCCCGAACCGCCGATGGCATTTTCAATGGTGACGCCCGCCGCGATGGAAATATTGCCCTTCAAACCGCCGACATCGGAAAACGATCCGGCGGTCAGGTTGATGCACTGATCCTGAGAATAACCCGAGAAATCAAGCGTATCCTTGCCGCCCCCATCCCATACCGAGAAAACCAGCTTCTGGCTGCTGTCATTCGCCGTATAGAAGTCTCTGCCGGTATTCGAATGGAATCCATAAACGCTATCCCCGGCGCGGGTGCTGGTATTGGCGCCATACAGATACTGAATCGCGGCGATATCGTCAACCAGCGGCGCAGCGGCATAATGGCCGCCGTTATCGCCGCCGGTGTAGGATTCATTCCAATAGCTCATCACGCTGAATTGGCGAGTGTCTTCGGCATAGGTTGGAACTGACTTGTAGGTGGCTCCATCACCGGCATTATAATCGCCGGGGTGATCCAACCCCAGAGTATGCCCAATTTCGTGGGTGAACGTCAGCCGGCCATAGTTGCCTAAATCAGGGTGCAGGTTGGCGTAAACGCCGTCTCCGGTATCGGCGACATCATAATTGACGTTATACCAACTCTGCCCTGCGACATGCTGTCCGCTGTAGTCGTTGCCTGCTTGCGTAAAGGGCTTAATCGCATAAGCCTGGCCCGCCCCTTCGTAATTGCCGAAGGTAATATCGGATTTATGGCCTGGGGCCACCTCGACAAAGGTAATGTTCGCCACGTCCGCCCAGGATTGCAGCGAAAGCTTGGCCTGCGCCTGTTGCTCGGCAGTAAACGCGCTCAAGCCTGTCTCGCGGTCATCTGCTCTGAAAAAGACGGAATTTAAATTAGTCTGATTATAATCCCAATCAGGGAAGGAATAGGTGACCGTCGCGCCCTGGCCGGTAATATGCACACCATTCCAGGTCTGCTCACTGCGGGCTATTTGCTGGCCTGCCTCCCCCACATCAAAAGAAGGCTTATTATTGACGTTTAAACCATTACCTCTGTGGTGCTCATTCAGTAAATCATTAACGCTATCCCAACCGCTTGCTTTTCCATTCAGGGAAGTTTCCATGACGTTCTCCAATAGGTAGATTTATTTCCGACATATATAATTCAATTTCGATATAAAACACCGATTAAACTCTTCACTACAGCATTTAAATGCTAGTACGATTTGTGGATAGCTCAATATATAGTGCGAAAATAACCAAAAATGGACGATAACCCCATAGAAAACGCACTGAGTGAAAGGGAATTACCCGTCATAAAATGCCCTGCCTTCCTGGAAGGAACTCATCCCCGTACAGGGTGCCGCGCTTGCCTTCTGCCGGGCGTCCTGAGCTATACTGTGCGCCTCTTTTGGTAACAAACTCAGATGACTATGGAACGCTTTATAGAAAACGCTATGTATGCCTCGCGCTGGCTGCTGGCACCGGTTTACTTTGGCTTGTCGCTGGCGCTGGTGGCGCTGTCGATCAAATTCTTCCAGGAGATAGTGCATGTTCTGCCGAACATCTTCTCCATAACCGAAGGGGATCTGGTGCTCACCCTGCTTTCGCTGATCGACATGGCGCTGGTGGGTGGCCTGTTGGTCATGGTGATGTTCTCGGGCTATGAAAACTTTGTTTCGCAATTGGATATCAGCGAACATAAAGAAAAGTTGAGCTGGCTGGGGAAAATGGACGCCACCTCTCTGAAGAGCAAGGTAGCCGCATCCATTGTCGCTATCTCTTCCATTCACCTGTTGCGGGTGTTTATGGATGCCAAGAACGTGCCGGACAATAAGCTGATGTGGTATGTGATTATTCACCTCACCTTCGTGCTTTCCGCTTTCCTGATGGGCTACCTCGATAAAATAACGCGTGAGAAGCGCTGATTAACCGTTCTGGCCGTCATCACTCTGATGGCGGCTAATCTTCTCCTCCATTAAAAATGATTATCCATCAATCTGTTGGATGCCAATTCCAATCGTCAACTTTAGGTTACGTTGTCACAAAGTAACGTTTAATGCCCGACCTGGCGATTTTCAGTTAGTGTATATGATGATAATAACATTATAATGCTATTACATTCCCGCCGGGCGCATAAGCCACCAAGCCACCGCTGGCCGAGCTTCGTCCCGCTGACAGGATCCAAAATCAATCATGCCGCTGAATGGAAATCCACTACAGTACCAGGATGTTCAATCTATCCTGCCACACCGGTTCCCCTGTCTGCTGGTCGACCGCATTCTGCCCGCCGGCACGTCGATTTCTGAAGGGCGCTTGAGCGCCATCAAAAACATTACCGCCAATGAACCGACCTTTTGGACCGGCCACCACCAGACCACCGTATTCCCCGGCATCCTGATGGTGGAAGCCTTGGCGCAGAGCACCGGCCTGCTGGCCCACTACTTTCTCGGCCCGCTTTCAGAAGGCGAGCATTATTACTTTGCGTCTATTCAACGCGCCCGTTTCTACCGCTCGGCCCAACCCGGCGACCAATTGCGCATGGACGTCGCCTTTGTCCGGCAACGATCCGGCATTGCCCGTTTTTCCGGGATGGCGACGGTCAATGGCCGCCGCATCTGTACGGCCGAATTTATGTGCGCCCGTAAATAAGCCCCCGTTTTCTAAAGGAGCCAAAGCGAAGCTACCATGTCTATTGTTGATAAGTTGCTAAATAGCCTTGATTTTTCTCCCCGTGGACAGGTAATCGCCCGGGAGGAAGACCATTGCGGTGAAATTATCGTTTCTGACCACAAAGACTATCGTACCCTGCGTTTCGACGGCATTTGCGAGCAGAGCAAAATGTGCATCAGTGCGCCGCAGGTGCCGGTGCACAACTACATAAAAACCATGCTGATGGCGGTGGCCTGGCAGCCGCCTTCGGCTGCGCTGATCCTCGGTCTTGGGGGCGGCAGCCTGGTGCGGGCATTGCATGCCTATGATCCCAACATGCTGCTGGACGTGGTGGAACTGCGCCCGGCGGTGGTGTCTGTCGCCCGCCGTTATTTCACCCTGCCCGCCGATGAAACGGTCACCTTGCACACCGCCGATGCCGCCGATTTTTTACAGGCTCCCGCCACTCGACAATATGATCTGATATTTTCCGATCTTTACAGCGCCTTCGCGATGGACCCGCAACAGGGCACGCGAAATTTTCTGGAGCAATGCGCCGGTCGCCTTTCGCCTCAGGGTTGGTTGGTGCTGAATTATCATGAGGTGCCCGATGACAGCACGCTGCTGTATCACAGCTTGCACTGCGCGTTTAAAACCGTTCTTTACTGCGTGGCACCCAGCGGCAACGTCATTATTTACGCTACACCGGTTCATGTTGAGACGCCGCTCAGCCTGCTGCGCCGCCTTTCCGCCGCCGTCGGCCCGACCTTTGGCTGTGATTTAGGTTTTCTGTCGCGCAAAATTGAGCGGCTGTATTTTAACTGAAAAGCTGCGCCTATCCGTGCTACAGGTGAGGAGCATGCAGAGCACCTGTCTCAGGCTTGGGGTGTAGCGGCATTAAACACAGTTATTTAGAAGATGCGGGTCGGATAGCCGATTACCCAGCATGCCATTATCATTTGATTATCATCCTCTGGAGGAATCCTCATGGAAAAGAAAACGGCACGACTGACGATACTCATCGATCCGGATAAGAAAAAAGCCCTTGAAGAGCTGTGCCTGCAACAGGACGTCACCCCGTCTCAGGTGATCCGGCAACTGATACGGGACTACTTGCACAAACATCAGGTGGAATACCCCAGTCAACCGACCCATTCCAATCCCCGGGTAGATAACACCTGACCCGAGGATTGACGCCGGATGGCGCACGGAATGCGCCATCTGCAACCGCCGGATTCAGCCCTGGCGTCTTCCCGCAGAGAACCCGTGCCGTTTAGCCGCAGCCGCGACGGCCAGTGCGCCCAATAAAAGCGCAAATACAGCCCAGGGGAAAGACGCCGGGCCATACCGATCAAGCAAGATCCCGCCGAAAATGCCGCCACCGGCGATAGCGCTGTTCCAGGTGACCACGTTCATGGCCAGCGCCGCATCCGCACCTTTACCGGCTGCATCCGCCAGAGCGGTCTGCAATAACGTCGCCGCCCCGCCGAAACTCAACCCCCATAGCACCATGCCGACATAGATCACCCCCGCATTCTGGAGCCCCATGCCCAACAACACGCTGGTGGCGGCAAAGAGCGCGAGGCTGGCCAGCACCGCAATTCTCAGGTGGCGATCAACCACCCGACCGGTGATCCCGATCCCCACCAGTGCCGCCAACCCGAAAACAAGCAACACCGCATCAACCCGGTCACCAAGGCCAGCCGGTGTAACAAAAGGCGCAACGTAGGTATAAAGGATGTTATGAGCGAACATCCACAGCAGCACCACGCCCAGTACCGATCTGACGCCAGGGGTCATCAACACCCTGTACAGCGGCATCCGTTTTGCTCCCGTCTGCCCTGGATAATCGGGCACCTTTGCCAGCACCCAGACGATTAACGCCAACGTCAACAGCGACATAACGCCAAAGGCTGCACGCCAGCCGACCACAGATCCAAGCCAGGTTCCGAGCGGCACGCCCAGCGACAGCGCTACCGGTGCGCCCACCATCGCCACCGCCATCGCCTTGCCCTGAAGATGAGGCGCCACCATCCGACGCGCATAACCGGCGAGCAGGCTCCAGGCCAGCCCCGCCGCCGCTCCGGCAAAAAAGCGCGCGGTCAGCGTGACCGCAAAGCTAGCCGACATGGCGGTGATCGAGTTAAAAATAAAAAAGCCCGCAATGGTCAACAGCAAAACGTTACGCCGCCGCCAACGCTGCGTGGCAAGCGTCAACGGAATGGCGGCCAATACCGAACCCAACGCATAGGCGGTGATCATCTGCCCGGCAAGCGATGGCGACACCTGCAAGCCAGGGGCGATCTGGGTCAGCAAACCGGCGGGAAGGGTTTCGGTAGCAATACAAATAAACCCCGTCATGGCCAGTGCCAGCAAGGCGGCTATCGGCAAACGTGGTGCCTCTTCAGGCATCACCCCGGCATTACTGCAGTTGATATTTGTTTGGCTCACAGTTCATCCATTTATGTATCGATCGGTATAAATATGGGCGACAGCGATCTGCGCCAGTTTTAGCCGGCTGCATCTCGGTCGCTACGTCACTTGAATTGATTTATGTATCGAGTGGTATAATAATGCTAAGGGGGTATCATCTGAGTGTCAATGATATTTATACCGATCAGTATATAACTTATAAACATGGAGACGACCATGGCACAAATGGGCCGTCCTCGCCGGTTCGACCGCGACGAGGCCGTTCAGCAGGCATTGCATCTGTTTTGGCAACATGGGTATGAGGCCACTTCTCTGGCTCAACTTAAAGCGCAGATTGGCGGCGGCATTACCGCCCCCAGTTTTTATGCCGCCTTTGGTTCGAAAGAAGCGCTGTTCAGAGAAGCGGTAGCCTGCTACCTCAACAGCTATGGGCGGGTCAACGATGCGCTCTGGGATGACTCCCTGCCCCCCAGAGTAGCGATTGAAACCTCGCTGCGCCGCTCGGTGAAGATGCAGTGTGAGGATCAACATCCCAAAGGGTGCATGGTCGCATTGGGCGTAATGTCGGGCGGTACGGAGGAGCATTCAGCGGTGCTGAAACCGCTTGCCGATTCGCGCCGACGCACGCTGAACGGTTTTATTCACTGCGTCAAAAGAGGCATTGCCGGCGGCGAACTGGCCAGGGATACCGACGCTGCCGCCATCGCCGCGTTGTTCGACAGCTTCCTGCTGGGCGTTTCGACGTTGGCACGCGACGGCGTCAGTCACTCGGTGCTCGATAGCGCCGTCACGGCCTTGCTGGCGGTTTGGGACGCAAACGCCGGAGTCGGATAATACCGATGTCGAACAGCGCCGGAGCGCGATCACTGCTCCAGGCGTTGCGCCAACAGGCGCAGCTGTTCGGCAATCTGCTTCAAATCCTTGTCATTATGCTCGCGCGGCCCGGTGGAATTGCGGATCACCAGCTTTGCCGACAGAATCGATGACGCACGCGACAGCTCGCTCTCGCTGGTGTTGAGCACCTTCCTGACCGCTTCCTTGCCCTGCAAATCCAGATCCAGCGAGACGGTGGTCAGCGCCGGATAGAAGAAGGCGCTTTCGTAAGCATCGTCATAGCCAATCACCGACTTTTGCCCCGGTATCGGCAGCTGGTTCTGATGGAAAGCGCTTAGCAGCCCGAGCGCCATTTGGTCATTCCCCACCAACACCGCCGAGAAATGCGGGGTCTCGCGCAGCATCTGCAATGCGCCGGCGTAACCGCTTTGCGCGTCCCAGTTGCCGTGCAGCACCGTGACCGGCGTCAGGCCATAATCCTGCAGCGCATCCTGCCAGTTCTTCAGCCGCAAATTGGCCGAAATGGAGTATTGCGGCCCAGCCAGCAAGGCAAAGTCACGGTGCCCCAGCTCGTAAAGGTACTTGACGCTGGCGCGGGTGCCGTCCGCCGGGTTGAAAGAAACGTTAAACACTGAACTGTAAGGGTCAACGTCGAGGAACAGGCAGGTAATGTCATCGTTGTCCGCGGCGATTTTTTCCGCCACCGCCGTCTCCAGCGGTACGTTGATGATGACCTTTTCTACCCGCTGCGACTTGAGATCGTTGATCGAGTCCTGAATGCCATGATTGACGTTCTCATCAATCATTGAAATCAGCACCTGATAGCCTTCCGCATTGGCGTAACGTTTTACCGCCGCCGCCACTTGCGAAGGCGCATGCAGAGCCAGGGAGACGGTGACCAGCCCCAACGTTCGGCTCTGTTTGCCCACCAACTGCTGCGCCAGGCGATTGGGCACATACCTGAGGAGCTCAATAGATTGTTCAACCTTGCGGCGCGTGGTTTCAGAGACATTGGCTGACTTGTTCAACACGCGTGAAACCGTCTGGTAAGACACGCCGGCATGGCGGGCAACATCCTCTAACGTGGTGTTTTTCGACTTCATAATCCGTTCCCTGTGATTGCTCTGAACTGATTGTAACAGGCCCCCTCCTCACCGCATAGTTACCCCGATCACATCCATCAAATTTCCAAAAAAGTTATTCGTTCACATATCAAACCTTAGTGATCTCTCTCACTAACCGTTACAAATCCCGCTGTTTTATTTGCACTAAATCACAATAAATCAATAACACGATTGTTTGTTGTCATGATTAGCCATTCTATTGCTGCGTGGATGTGAACGTAATACAAAAAACATAATGAGGCATACATGAAAACAAGACTACGCACATTGTCTGTCGCCTTGGCGATGGCGCTTTCCTCACCGGTCGCCTTTGCCGCCGAAACCCCAGGGATCGATTTCCATGGTTATCTGCGCTCCGGGGTCGGGGTATCCCAGGATGGTGGGTTAGAAGAATGGCAGAAGAACAAAATTGGCCGTCTGGGCAACGAATCCGATACCTACGGAGAGATCGAACTGGGCAGCGAAGTTTACAAAAAGAACGACGTCAGCTTCTATCTCGACACTATGGTCAGCATGGTGTCGGACGGCTCCAACGACAATGAAACCACGCTGGGGGATGACGCGCAATTCGGTCTGCGTCAGCTTAATCTGCAAATCAAAGGGCTGATCCCGGGCGACCCGAACGCGGTGATCTGGGGCGGCAAGCGCTACTATCAGCGGCATGACCTGCACATCATCGATACCAAATACTGGAACATCTCGGGTGCCGGTGCCGGCGTGGAAAACCTCTCCTTCGGGCCGGGCGCCATCTCCGTCGCCTGGATCCGCGGTGACGGCAACGACGTGGACTACCGCGTCGACAACGATAACGACCTCAACATCAACTATCTCGACCTGCGCTATGCCGGCTGGAAGCCGTGGACCGGCGCCTGGACCGAGTTTGGTATCGATTATGCGATGCCGAACCCGACCAACAAGCAAAAAGAGTACGGCGGCCTGTACGATGCGGAAAACGGCGTGATGCTGACCGGCGAGATCAGTCAGGACATGCTGGGTGGCTATAACAAAATGGTGTTGCAATACGCCACCAAGGGCCTGGCGCAGAACATGGTGTCCCAGGGCGGCGGTTGGTATGACGTTTGGAACAACACCCGCGATGCCACCGGTTACCGGGTGATCAATACCGGGCTGATCCCGATTACCGATAAGTTCTCCCTCAACCACGTGTTGACCTGGGGTTCCGCCAGCGATATCAGCGATGCGATCGACAAGAGTAACCTGATCTCTCTGGTGGGCCGGGCACAGTACCAGTTCACGCAGTACGTGCGCGGCATTGGCGAAGCCGGCGCTTTCTACCAGAAAGATGACCACAAAGACGGCAGCCATTACAAGCAAGGCGGCGAGAAGTACACGTTGGCGCTGGGGTTGGCGGATGGACCGGAATTCATGTCCCGTCCTGAATTGCGCGTATACGCCTCCTATCTCAACGATTCAGAGCAAGGCAATTCATTCAAGGACGGCACCGCCAGCAATACCTGGAACTTTGGCGTGCAGGTTGAAGCCTGGTGGTAAAGGCATAACTCAGGGTAAATAACGGCTCTTGGTTTATTGGCAGTAGCTTAATTCTCTCATCATTATCTTCTGTGTCTTTGACGATGCTCTCCGGTTGCGGTCGTCCATTGGTAACCCCCTTGGGGGTTACCAATTATTTTTTATTCCTGATGATTAACCGAAAAACGCTCCGCCAGTAATTTACGCAAATTATCTGACTGCTTGCCAAATATCGCATGCACCTCCTGACCAATAATAATCACCCCCAGCGCTCCCGACTGTTGCAATCCTTCCGTATCGACTTTGGCTAAATCCGTCACCGTTACACGCAAGCGAGTAATACAGGCATCGACATGCTGGATATTTTCTCGGCCGCCCAAATGCCGCATCAGCGTTTCTAAAAACGGCATGTCGACGTTATTATCTTCCACCGGCGATTTCGGGTGAGAGAAATAATGCGTAAAGGCTTTTAAACTGACCATGGTTATTTCCTCATAAGATACAGACGTAAAAAAACGCCCGTTCGACTGAACGGGCGCAAGGGAAAGAAACTAGGCCAACTTGCGGGTCAATAGGCGGCAGCCCCAGGGGGCCAACGTTATTTCGCCCTGTAGAGCCTTAGCATTCGACATATCGACATACTCCCCCGGCAGTTCCACGGCTTTAGTCTTGTCGCTGTAGTTCTGCACGATAATGAACTCGGATTCACCGTCGGTACGCCGCTGTGCGGTCACGCTCGGCGGCAATGCCGTGTCCAGTGCGCGCGGCAACGCCAGCTGTTGCGCTATCGCCATAAAGAAATCACGCTGGAAAGAAGCATCATTGCGCGAAGCGACATACCACGCCTTGCCGTCGCCAAAGCGGTTGACCGTCAACGCCGGGCGGCCGGCATAGAAATCGCTGCCGTAGACCGCCTGCGCGGTGGCGCCTTCCAGGTTGATCAACTCGCACAGATGGCGCGCCTGATAGCTGCCCTGCAAACCCAGCTCGTTGCCCGGTACGCCGCGAATGCTGTTGGTCTCGTCATCCGTCAGGCTGTCGATCTCTTCCGCCCAGATCCCCAGCAACGGCCGCAGTGGCCCTGGGAACCCGCCCAAATGGCACAGGTCGCTTTCATTGACGATGCCGCTCCAGTAGCTGGCGACAAACTGCCCCCCTTGCCGGACAAAGGCTTCCGCCCGCGCGGCAAAGCCTTCGCGCACCATATACAGCATTGGCGCAATCACCAGCTTGTAGCCGGAAAGATCGCAATCGGCGTTGATGATATCCACCGCGATGCCCTGCTCCCAGAACGGACGATAATGCTCCACCACCGTCTGCTCGTAATGCAGCCCGGCGTTGCGCGGCCCCTGCGCATCGTCCATCGCCCAGCGGCTTTCCCAGTCGAAGATAATCGCCACCTGCGCTTCGACCCGGCTACCGGCGACCGGTGCCATGGCGGCCAGCAAGCGGCCCAGCTCGCTCACTTCCTTGCCGACGCGGGTGTCCAGCCGCCCGGAGTGGTCAATCACCGCGCCGTGGAATTTCTCCACCGAGCCGCGGCTTTTGCGCCACTGGAAGTACTGCACCGAATCCGCACCGTGCGCGACCGCCTGCAGTGAGGAGAGAATATGCATGCCCGGTTTCTTCAGCTTGCTGATCGGCTGCCAGTTGGTGACGCTCGGTGTCGATTCCATCAATACAAAAGGCTTGCCCTGCTTCAGGCTGCGCATCAGGTCGTGGAACATGGCGGTATAGCAGGCCAGGCCGGTTTCGTCCTGCCGGTTATGCCACATCGGGTAGCTGTCCCAGGAGATGAAATCGATGACTTTCGACATCTGCCAGTAATCGTAATCGTAGAAATATTCCATAAAATTGGTGGTGGCCGGCAAGTCCGGATTGGCCGCCTTCAGCGGCGCAATTTCCTGCGCGCAGAAATCGGTGGCCTGAGTGCTGCAAAAACGCCGCCAGTCCAGGTTCAGACCGTGAATCGACACCTCGCCCTGCGGCGCAGGCGATTCAATCTGCGACCAGTCGCTGTAGGTATGGCTCCAGAAATCGCTCCACCAGGCCTCGTTCAATTGCTCCAGCGTCTGATAACGCTGCTGCAGCCACACGCGGAAATCACTCTGACAACGGCTGCAATGGCACTCGCCACTGTATTCGTTGGAAATATGCCAGCCAATCACCGCCGGATGATGCGCATAGCGCTGAGCCAACGCCAGGTTGATCTCATTCACCTTGCGGCGGTACACCGGGGATGACAGGCAATGGTTGTGTCGACCGCCGTGCAACGCCGGTACCCGATTGCGCCCTACGCGCAACACCTCCGGGTATTTCTGCGACAACCACGCCGGGCGCGCGCCGCTTGGCGTAGCCAAAAATACGTGAATGCCCTGCTCATATAACTTATTCAGCACGTCGTCCAACCAGGCGAATTGATATTTCCCCTCTTCAGGCTCCAGCTTCGACCAGCTGAATATCCCCACCGACATAATATTGCAGCTAGCCTGCTTCATCAGTTCTACATCTTTCTCCACCATGCCCGGATAATTAACCCACTGTTCCGGGTTGTAGTCTGCTCCATGCAATAGGCCAGGCACCTTTGCACTCAAAGGAGGAAATTTATTCATCATAATTCCTTAGAAAATAATCACTGAAATTCTTTATTACGGACGACGCAATTAATTAAATGACTTTAATGAAGGCAGCACTTTACCCCGGCAATCAAACAGCGCCTGATTTTCACGCGCGTTGCCATCCTTGCCGGATTCACCGATATATTTCATTCCGGCCGGCGTAGCCCAGCCGGCGCCCGGCACGGCGATCCAGGTCGGTTCCCAATAAAACACGCCTTTGCCACGGTTATCCGGCACGTTAATGATGCTTTGCATCAGATCGCGAATAAAATCGGCTTGCCCCTGAACGGTGCCCGGATATCCCCCATCCTGCGCTTCTTTGGCGGAGAAACTGTTGTCGGTATCGTCGCAATTTTCCAGGCCATAACCGTAAGCGGCCTCTACCACAATCACGTCTTTGTTATACCGCTTGCTGATGTCGTCCATATTGGTTTGCAGCTTTGAGATAGGGCCGTCCCAATAGGTGTACATCGACAACCCTATGACATCGAACGGCACATTGCGCCGGGTTATCTCGTCAAACCACCAGCGGAAAGTGTCATTCTTGGTGCCCTCGGCCAAATGCAGCATGATTTTCACCTGTGAAGGCGAATCGAGGTTTTCCCGCAGCCCGGCGATCGCCGCGTTCAGCAACCCGGCCAGGCGATCAAACTCCCCGCCGCCCTGACCCCAGCTTTTGCCTTCCGGCCACAGAATGCCGCCATTAATCTCGTTGCCGATCTGCACCATATCCGGCAACACGCCTTGCTGCTTGAAGCTGGCGATGGTGTCGCGGGTATAATCATGGATCGCCGCTTTCAGTTGGTCATAGCTCATTTTGTCCCAGGCTTTAGGCTTGAACTGCTTGCCGGGATCGGTCCAGAAGTCGCTGTAATGGAAATCCAGCAGCAGCTTCATGCCCTGCGCCTTGACGCGCTTGGCCAGCGCCAGCGTGGTGGCGAGATTGTTATTGCCGGCGCCATAAGGTTGGCCTGCGCTGTCTTGCGGATCGACCCACAGGCGCAGACGCACATAGTTCACGCCGTTGTGTTTGAGGATGACCAGCGGATCCTGTTGAACGTTGTTCTGGTCGTAGAACTTGCCGCCGTGCTGCTCCACATCCGCCAGGGTAGAAATATCCACGCCCTTGATAAAGCCGGCCGGAACATTGTTCAGCGGTTTGATGATGACGCTGTCCGCCGCAAACGCCGTGGCGGACAGCAGCCCGGCCGCCAGACACAGGCTTAATAAAGCCGGTTTGAATGTTTTCATCGCATTATCCTTTTGTGCTGCCAGAGGTCAGGCCGGAAACAAAGTACTTTTGCAGGGCCAGGTATAAGATGGCGACCGGCAGCGCGATCAACACCGCTCCCGCCGCGTAGGTGGTGTAGCTGGCGCCCATCTTTTGCGACACCAGGTTATACAGGCCGATGGGCAGCGTATATTGGTCCGGGGTACGCAAAATGGTGCTGGAGAGGATGAAATCCCCCAGCGGGCCGGTAAACGAGAACAGCGCAACCACGGCGATAATCGGCTTGGAAAGCGGCATGATGATTTCGATAAAAATCCGGAAGTTGCCGGCGCCGTCCATCCGGGCGGACTCGTCCAGATCCTTCGGAATCGCATCCAGATAGCCCTTCATCAGATAGGTGTTCATCGGGCTCATCCCCGCCACGTAGATCAACACCAGCGCCATATGGCTGTTGATCAGCCCCAGCAACTGCGACAGCACAAAAATCGCAATCAGCGCCGAGAACTGCGGGATCATCTGCAACAGCAGGAACAACATCAGGCCGTTCTGCCGCCCCTTGAAACGAAAGCGTGAAAATGAATAGGCGGTAAAACTGACGCTGATCAGCGTCAGCACCATGGTCAGGAAGCTGATTTTCATCGAGTTCCAATACCAGGTCAGGTAATTGACCTTGCCGTTGAACAAGTCGGCATAGTGCTGAAACGACAGGTTCTCCGGGATGATCGAACTGCTCAACAGGCTGTTGCCGGCATTGAGCGACGCGCCGACGGTCCACACCAGCGGGTAAATGATGATGGCGGACACCAGAATAATCACCAGCCAGGACAGCGATAAACGCACCCACTTCTCTTTCTTGATGCTCTTTGACATTGCTATCCCCTTAGGCCGCGTCGTCGTTCTTGAACGAATTGGTGGCGCGGAACTGCCACAGCGCGATGCCCACCACGAAAATCGACAACAAAATGGTGATGGTGGCGGCGATGGCGTACTGCGAAGACGACATCGTCAGCTTGTAGATCCAGGACACCAGAATATCCGTGCCCCCTGCGTTGGAGCCTGCCACCGCCGGGCCGCCGTTATTGAACAGGTAGATGATATTGAAATTGTTAAAATTGAAGGTGTATTGCGTGATGATGATCGGCGCAATCGAGTAAAGCACCAGCGGCAACGTGATGGTGCGCAGCTTGGTCCAGGTGCTCGCCCCGTCCATAGTCGCGGCTTCGTACAGATCATCCGGGATCGCCTGCAGCACGCCGGTGGTCATGGCGAACACAAACGGGAAGCCCAGCCAGGTCTGCATCATGATCAACGCAGTTTTGGTCCAGAACGGATCGGTCATCCAGGCTTTCGGCGCGATGCCGAAAAACGCCAGAATGGCATTGTTGATCACCCCGAACGAGTCGTTGAACATCCCGGCGAACACCAGAATGGTGACAAAGCCCGGCACCGCCCAAGGCAAAATGAAAATGGTGCGGATCAGCGGTTTGAAACGTAAATCCTTCTGATTGACCAGGATCGCCAACATCACCCCTACCGTGCATTGCAGCGTGGTGGCCAACAGCGTCCAGACCACGGTCCATTGCAGCACGTCAAAGAAGGTGGAACGCCAGATCGACAGCGTGAAGATATTGATAAAGTTCTTGAACCCGACCCAGTCAACCAGCTTGGCCGGCGGCGTGTGATACAGGTTGTAATTGGTAAAGGCGATAGAGAAGCCAAACAAAATGGGGAAGATCACCACGAACACCAACAGGATAAACCCCGGCGTGATCATCAGATAAGGAAAGCCTTCGCTCAGCAGCATCTGGTATTGCTTGCGCACGCTGTTCAGCGCCATGCCGGCATCGCGCTTTCTGCCATTCACCCAGGCGTCGCGTATCGACAGGCCGTAAATCGCCAGGCCAAAGCCAATCACCAGTACGCTGAGGATCCCTTCCGCCAACAGGAAAATGGAGTTATCGCGTGGCACCTCACTGCCGAGCGTATACAGCCCCCACAGCCCTTCGGTGAGGAACTGCCAGGTCACCCCGACAAAGCTGGTGAGCAGCACCAGAAAGATCAGCCCTTTCGCCCATTGGCGATGATAGAACTGACCAAACCCGGGGATCAGCGCCAATATCAGCGCCCCCACGGAATGGCTGTATCGGCCTCGGTCGGCGGACAACTTTTCACTTGGAGTGACAATCACACACTGCTCCTTCTTGAAAACGAGAGGAGACCTCCCGTTGCAGACTGCTGGCAAAGCCCGTTATTAGGGAGAGCGTGCCGTTGGGGTCGTAGCGGCTTGCCCGCCGGAGTGCCCTTCGGTGCGCTAGGCCCGGGTATCTCGGGTTCAAAGACAACTTTGTCATCAAACTCAAACGGGAGGAGACCTCCCGTTGCTCGGTTACTGGTTGCTGGCCTGCATCGCTTCGATTTGCATTTTGATTTGTTTGACGGCATCGTCCAGCGCCGTTTTTGGTGGCTGTTTGCCGGTCATGCTCAGCTCCAGCGCCGCGTTGGCCGGCCCCCAGACTTCCTGCATTTCAGGAATGCCCGGCATGGCGGTCGCATGGCTGGCCTGAATGGCTACCGCACTGGCTCTCTCGTCGTTCTTGATGAGCGGATCGTCAATCATCGCCACCAACGGAGGGATCTCTTTGGTCACCTGATAGCGCGTTTTCACGTAGGCCGGCTGATTGATAAACTCGATGAACTTCTGCGCCAACGCCTTATCTTTGCTCCAGGTGGAGACCACGTAGCCTTTCACGCCCAGGAAAGAGTTCATCGGTTTGCCGTTCGGCAAGGTTGGCAGTGGCGCTACGCCATAGTTGATGCCCGCGTCGGCATAAGGCTGGAAGGCCCACGGGCCGTTGATCACCGCTGCGGCTTTCTTCTCGGTGAACAGGGAATCGATAGCGTTCAACCCGCCATCGCCGATAATGCCCGCCGGGAACAGGCCATCGGCATAGAATTTTTTCAGGTAACTGACGGCTTCAACCGCACCGGGGGTGTTCAGGCCGATATCCAGCGGGTTCAGCCCTCCCTTGCCGTCGTTGCCAAAGATATAACCGCCCATGCCGGCGATCGCGCCGCGGCTGTAATAAATCTGGTCAAACTTGGCCAACAGACCGTATTTGCCCGCCGCACGCTGCTGTTTGGAGAAGTCGTAATAGGCATCCAGATTAGCCAGCGGCTGCGGCAGCAAATCCTTGTTGTAAATCAGCACCAGCGTTTCTACCGCTTTCGGCACGCCGTACAGCGTTTGATTCATGGTGAACGCGCCGATGGACGGCTTGGTGAACGCGTCGGCTGCGGCCTGATCCAGCTTTATCGGCGATAACAAGCCTTGCACCACCGCCGCACCCACCTGATCGTTAGGGATCACCAGCACATCGGGGCCGATACCGGCCGGGCCGTCCAGCCGCAGCTTTTCAATCTGCTGCGCAAACGGCATTTCCAGCACGTTAACCTTCACGCCGTTCTGTTTTTCGAAATCGGCGATGGCTCCCTTGATGCCGTCGGACTTCTTGATGTCTTCCCAGACGGTAAGCTGTTGGCCTGCCGCTGCGAGGGCGAAACCGGAATATTGACTGGCCGCCAATGTGGCCAGTACCAGAGCAGTGATTGTTTTGGTTTTCATTACCCACCTCATGTGAAGGTATTACATTTTTGTTTTATCACTTTGGGATTAGATACTTCAAGCCAGGCGCAATGTTCAGTATTACAACGCTTAATGCGCTAACCGGGTCATTGTCTCGGCTTGTTATACGCTACGCTTAGAACCGCGCCAACTCTATACAATTATCGCCATTGTGTGATCGTTATTGCAGAAATGAAAACCGGTGATATGGCTTGAAATCCAGCGCAGTTATAGTCTTTTCAAGACTTTCTGGCTGTTACGACGATGAGAAAATATTTGTTATACGTATTACATAAAAACGATGACAACGGCCAGAAGACGCCCTGACAGGCTTTGCCTATTGATAACTTCCGAGGATCAACAAGATGTCCAGCATAAGACTGAGGAATGTCACCAAGCGTTTTGGTAAAACGGTGACGTTGCACAATATCAACCTTGAGATTAAAGGCGGTGAGTTTGCCGTGTTCGTGGGGCCTTCAGGCTGCGGTAAATCTACGCTGTTGCGCATGATTGCCGGGCTGGAGGAGATCAGCGACGGGGATATCCTGATTGGCGAAGAACGGGTCAACGATGTGGCACCCGCTCACCGGGGCGTAGCCATGGTGTTTCAGTCCTATGCGCTCTACCCGCACATGACCGTCGCCGAAAACATGGGTTATGGATTAAAGGTGAACGGAACGCCGAAAGAAGAGATCCGCCATCAGATTGAGATGGTGGCAAAAACCCTGCAGCTGACCCATCTGCTGGACAGAAAACCCAAACAGCTTTCCGGCGGCCAGCGCCAACGTACCGCTATCGGGCGTGCCATCGTGCGCAATCCCAAAGTATTCATGTTTGATGAACCGCTTTCCAACCTGGATGCCGAGCTGCGGGTCGACATGCGCTTGCATATCGCCAAGCTGCACCAGGAGCTGAAAACCACCATGGTGTATGTTACCCACGATCAGGTTGAGGCGATGACGCTGGCCGACAAGATTGTGGTCATGAATTACGGCAAGGTGGAACAGATGGGCGCGCCGATGGCGCTGTATTACAACCCGATCAACAAATTTGTCGCCGGGTTTATCGGCTCGCCGAAGATGAACTTTTTGCCGGCCACCGTGGTGAGCTGGACGCCAGAGCTACTGACCGTCTCCATAGGCGCAGACAAAACCCTGGCTCTCGCCCTCTCCACCCTGCAGATCTCTCCCGGCGAGCCGGTGACGCTGGGTATTCGTCCCGAGCACCTGACAACCCACTCAGATTCACCGTTACGCCTGGATTTCCACTGCGAAGTGGTAGAACGGCTCGGCAACAACACCTATCTGTTCGGCCAATGCCACGGCCACGACGGTTTTAAAATGCTGTTGCCCGGCGATGCGAATTTCCGGCCCTATCAAAAATTGCAACCGGGATTCCAGGCACAGCAATGCCTGGTGTTTGATGCCGACGGCGCGCGCATCAGCGCCGATATCGTCATTCCGCAATCCTGAGACGTCGCCACACCCGATAAGAAATCCTGTCGGTCATGCGCTGTGAGAGCGAGAGAGACCCGCGATCACAGCGCGCCAAGCCCGGTTATGCCGAGCCCATGCCACGCTATCGAGCCCGCCCTGTCGCGACGCAGCCGTTCAGCCGCCGCGATGTCTGCGATAGCACGCGCATCTTGTTTTTTGAATGATGTTGTCAGGATGTCAGATCATGGCTGTCGGCAAGCAGTTCATGTATTTCCTTTGGCGTTAGCGGCCCGGAAAGAAGCACGCTGACCCAGTGCTCTTTGTTCATATGGTAAGCGGGCAAAATGCCCTCTTTTTTACGCAACGAGCCGATGTACTCCGGCCTGACTTTCACTTCGAGGACGTCTAACACATCCTCCGTCTTCAGACCCAGCTTTGTACCCGGTATATTCATCACGAGACCGAACCATTTGGCTCCGTCATGATGGCGAAGTACGGCATAACCCGGCAGCTTGCTCCAGAGATATTCCGGCTCAGATTTAAAATGTTCCCGGGCATAACTGAATAATGTCTCTCTCTTCATCGTAATTCCCTTTTTATCCAGAGGGTCAAAACGTTAGATACTTGTCTTTATTATCCGCGATACGTATCGGTATTGTAACGTCACCCCGTCAGAACCAACGACATGTCCGGGTATCTGGCGCACAGGAAATCGACGAAGGCGCGAACCTTTGGCGCAGCAAGTCGCCTGGAGGTATGCAATACCCAAAGTGTTCGCTCTGCACCCGATATGGTGCCCCACTGAACCAAATCGCCACGGGCAAGCTGGTTCCATGCAATGGACTGCGGAATGAGGGCGGCGCCACCGCCGGCAATAGCCGCATCCCGAACCATCAGCAACGAAGAGAAGCGCAGCTTTGGGATCGGCTCCAGGACCAGTTGCCCGCCATCGAGACTCCAGTGGGTAAGCTGGAAATTCGAGGTTACGATGCTGGGAACGGGTCTAATTGCGCCGGGTGCCGGCTTGAGTATTCCAGGCGCGGCCACGACAACCAGCCTGTCTTTGGCGAAACACCGCCCGACCAAATTGCTGTCTGGACTGGGGTTGATCCGAATGGCGACGTCAAATTGTTCCTCGACGAGATCCACCATGCGATCTTCCGCCACGATCTCAATCTCGATTTCCGGGTAGGCCGCACAAAATTCGGCGCCAATGCGCCCCATCGAAAGCTGGGAAAACAGAACGGGTGCCGCTACGCGCAAACGTCCGCGAGGCGTCGAAACACCGTCACCGACCGCCGTCATGGCTTCGGTTACCTCACTCAGCAGGCCTTCGGTTCGGGACATCAGCATCTCGCCGGCTTCGGTCAGCTTCAAACCGCGAGCGCTACGCTCGATCAGCCTCACACCCAATTGATCCTCAAGATCGGCGATCCGTCGCGATAGCGTGGCTTTGGAAATGCCGCTCGCACGGCTTGCCTTCCCCAGCCCTTCATTCGTTGCGACAAGTATAAAATCAGACAGCGCGTTCAGGTTCATGGCGTTCCATTTTTGAAACAAGGTGTCTAGGTTTTATGATCTTCGTTTTTTAATTGCAACGGAATACTGTTTCGCTATCAAAACCTGATACGAGGAACAGCAATGAACAACATACAACGCGCTGTACTGATCCGTCACTACGGCGGGGCCGATGCCACAGAAGTGGCCGAGATCGAAAAACCGGCACCGGGACAAGGCCAGGTTCTGGTTCGGGTTCAGGCCGCTGGCGTAAACGGTATTGACTGGAAAGTCCGTGAAGGCCAGGTACGAAATGCCTTTCCGCTTTCCTTCCCCATTATCCTGGGCGCCGAGATGGCGGGGATCGTCGAGGCTGTCGGGCCCGATGCCTCTCGCTTTCGCGTCGGCGACCGCGTCATGGGCGCAATGGCAGGACTGGGCGCGTACGCCGAGTTCGTGGCGATCGATGAAACCAGCCTCTCCCCGACACCCGAGAGTCTGGACGATGTCCATGCCGCCGCCATCCCCGTGGCCGCCGTCGCGGCCTGGAACAGCTTACACCACGCGGGACCGCTCTCTCCGGGCCAGCGAATCCTTATTCATGGCGCGGCCGGTGGGCTGGGTGCCTACGCAGTGCAGTTTGCCAAACGGGCGGGTGCCGAGGTCTTCGCGACTGCGGGCACGGCCGATCTGGACTTTGTGCGCAGCCTCGGCGCCGATTGTGTCATCGACTACCACTCTCAACGTTTCGAAGACGTCGCCCAGGACATAAACCTGGTGCTCGACTACGTCGGGGGGGAAGTGCTGGACCGTTCCTGGCAGGTACTGGCGCAGGACGGCGTTGTGATCGGCACGTCGTCGCCGGACATTCTGACCCGCACGCCGGAAAACCGCCGGGGCCTCTGGTTTATGAATAAGCCCGATCCCGAATTGCTGGAAAAACTGGCCATAGACGTCGCCGACGGCATCCTTCAGTCCAGAATTGGCGGCGTAGTGGGCTTTGCAGATATTCCCGAAGCAATAGAACGCAATCGTACTGTTTCACGGACCGGCAAGGTCGTTGTGGACTTCTCTCGTTAACCCTATACCTCTGCAGGAGTTTCAAACATGAGCATTCTCGTTACCGGTGCCACCGGCACCATTGGTTCACTCATCACTCAGGGCCTGACTGACGCAGGCGCCGAGGTCAAAGCCCTTGTCCGCCAGGCAGGTAAGCGTGCGTTCCCGGCTGGCGTCACGGAAGTCGTTGCAGACCTCACCGAGGTCGCCTCGATGCGCGCCGCGCTGTCCTCGGTGCGTACGCTGTTTCTGATTAATGCAGTTACGCCCGACGAGGTTACGCAAGCCCTGATCGCGCTGAACCTCGCTCGCGAAGCGGGCATCGAGCGCATCGTTTACCTGTCGGTGATTCATGCCGACCAGTTTACTGACGTCCCGCACTTTACCGGCAAGCACACGGTTGAACGCATGATCGAAAGTCACGACATTCCCGCAACCATTTTGCGCCCGGCTTACTTCATGCAAAACGACCACAGGGTTCAACAGACGATTGAGAACTACGCGGTATACCCTATGCCAATCGGCTCGGCAGGCGTCTCAATGATTGATGCGCGAGATATCGCGGATGTCGCCGTGGCTGAGTTGCTGCGACGCGACAGAGCATCGTCTGCGCAGGAACGCGTAACGTTGGAGTTGATTGGGCCGCAACCGCTTACCGGTACGTCCGTGGCGAAAATATGGAGTTCTGCCCTGGGGCGGGAGATCCTATACGGAGGGGATGACGTCGCGGCTTTCGAAGACCAACTCACTTCATACAGTCCCAGCTGGCTGGCTTATGACATGCGTCTGATGATGGCAGGCATCCAGGCGTTCGGCATGCAAGCCGCTGAAGGCACCGTAGAACAGCTTCAGACTATCATCGGGCACCCGCTGCGCACTTATGAAGACTTCGTTCGCGAGTCTGTTGCCGGGGTTTAACAACCGGACAAAGGGGCGGGTTTACTGCCGGGCGGTGCGCCGCCCCTTCATCGAACCTGCCTCGTGTGGCTTTTTCACCTTCAGGGGAACACTGCGGAGAGAACCCAACGCAGCCCTTGACGCACACCCCGAGCAGAACGCTCACATATGTTTCCTCCGGATTAAGTCCGAAGCAACATTCTCCCCAGCCTCTCTGCTGGAAATTTAACCTGTTCGAATCGAGATCTGGCTCGCTTCGCGAGTTTTGGCCGTTCGAAAGGATCTGAATGCTCATTGCACCTGCATATAATTATCCTGGAATAAATATGACTGTTGATCTATTTTTATCGCTATTTCTTCTGTTAACCCTCCTTTGCATAAATGCCATTAATAAATAAATTCCCAAGCAATAGATTAATTGCATTGCTAACAATTACAGTTAATGACAAGCCACTTACCCCTTTCAAAAAAAGCCGTTTTCCAATGCGTTGATTTCATACGTCTAACGCTTGCATTTAACAAAAACGGAACAATCACATCCTCTTTTTTTGATTATTTAAAAGATTTTTCATCTGTTTTTTTAACGTGGTGATTTGTTTGGTTATCTCGATAGCCACAAAAAAATACTTCATTTATTTTTATGTGTCAGTTGATTTTTTAGTCGCCATTGCTATTGTTGAAGGTGAGTAAATCACCGCTCCCGACCAGCAAATATATTCTATTTTTATACTCACAAGCGTATAAGGATTTGACTATGCCCATTAAAAAATACGTCATTCTTGACAGTAATCCAAAAGCTGTCGGGAATAACGACTTTATTCTGTTAGGTTTGAAAGCCACCGGTTTCGCCAGAGGTTGCCCCATGTTATTTGGGGGAACCGCAGATGCAAAAGACGGCCCGGTTGACGGCAAGAACTTTGCCTTAAACGTGATAAAAAGAGAAACCTGGGAAGAAACCCTAAAGAATATTGAAGTCAATCAGGTTGTTCGTTATCAGGCTTATCCCAATGATATCAGCGTTTATACCAGCAACGATTTTATCTTCACCGGCCAGGTCACCCTTGGCGGTGAGTTCGCATGGATACGCAAGGTGAGCAAAGGGAAATTAAAAGCCTACTTTCAAAATAAACCTTCCGCCACCAAAGACATGTTTGCTCAAGAACTTTTCAGTATGACCGCGGACCCCAATATCGATCCGACCGAGGGTGAATTTGAAGCCTATCTTGGTTCCGACAGTTTGAGCGCAATTTATTCCTATTGCAAAGCAACCTGTAAATAAATCCGCAACCCTATTTGTCGCCAATTATTTTATCCGTCGACACTTTCGCACGACAGTGCCAGAATTTTATTGGGTGCCTGATATTATGATTACGCAAAATTATACGCCATATGAAAAGAGTATTGTTCAAGCGGTTATCAACCAGTATAGCAATACCGGCATATTTATTATTGAACCAGGCAATCCATTATTGGTCGATTTTTACGATATCCAACTAAGACTTGCGGGGGTCACTCCGGGTGCTTCGCCGCAATTCTCCCAAGTCTGGCAACAATCGAAACAGAGTAAACGCACCGCAGGCCGGCTGAGCGAGGCCGGCAACGGCTACGCCCAACCGGTCTACAGCATAGTGCGGTTAGACTCCATCGACGGCAGAAGCTATCGCGCAGATGCCATTGGCTCCTTGCCGGTTTCTGCCAGCAATGTGACGCAGACCCTCGGGTTGTTTGACGCCGAGGCGACCAATGTTGGCCAGGTGACATCCAACAAGGCCTACGTTTACACCGCAGATTGCGCAATCACTGCGAATGGCGATTATCCGCAAAGCCAGCTCACCGGTGATTTTCCGGTCACGGTCATTTATACCTTCGCGCAGACTATTGACCAAAATACCTTTTATGGCGCGGAAATTATTACTACGCAAAGTTACCCTAAAAGTATTTACAATGATTCACCGCGCAGTCTCTATAACCAGGACGCCATAAAGATTTGTTTAACCCGTGATGCGCCAGACTGCGACTATCGTTATACCTATGATGGCGACGGTACCGTCAGGGTGCCGATTAAAGGCGCCATCACCTATAACGGAAAAATAGACCTTAATGCCGGCCAGCCGGTAAACGCAAAGAATGTTATTTATCTGATACGCACCCGTGCCGGCGGCGATCCCGTAACGCCTTATGACGATTTAAATATTTTTAACTCGCCCAACACCCAAATTAATGGCGATACCCTCTCCTGGGATCTTAATTGGTTAAAGTTCAAGCAGGTTGATTTTGAATCTGGCGAATGGGTTTATTATGTATTCAGAGTCAATCTGAACGTCGAGGGCAGAAACATCGTTGCATTTATTACCAATGCCCCCAAAAACCTTGAACCGGACCAACGCTTTTTAAATACCGCACCGTTAAAGCCCATGTGCATCGTTTATGGCTGCCTGGGTGAGAATACAAAAATCCTGATGCAGGATGGCAACGAGAAGTTCATTACCGACATTAGCGCCGGCGAATATATACGAACGCGTAATGGCCACGCACTCAGGATTGATGCCATTACCGCCGGTCATGAACGCCATTATGTTGAAATCACTCTGAGAGACAACGGCAATAAAATAAAAAATATCACCGCCAGCCTTGGGCACCCTTTTATCACATCGGCAGGCATTGTCATGGCGCGAGAACTCAATCACGCCAGCCGGGTTATTACGCTGGATGGAGAGGCTGAAATTGTCAGCCTGGTGCAAAAAGAAGGTGACATTAAGGTTTATAACCTGCAATTACCGATAGATACGCCGGTAGACAGTATGCCTTACGACAATAATACGTTCTATGCCAATGGCATATTGGTCGGCGATAATCTGATGCAAAGGGTTTGTGAAGATGAATATCATCGGCGACCGGTCAATATCCTGAGCAAACTGCCTCAAGAATGGCATCAAGATTACCAAAACCATCTCAATCTGGCGGGTAAGTAATATCATGTACCAGGGATATCCGGATTTTCAGCAAATTATCATCAGCGGTAGCCAAAGGTTTATCGCCACCTATCAGCAAAATGATGCCTATTTCTTATACCCGGAATCCGTCAGCATTCTGGCGGCAGACCCACTGGCCTTCTCGCTGGATATTGTCCGCAGTGTCAGCACCGACAGCATTTATGGTTGGCTGAACTTCACCACCGAACTGCAATTTGCCGGCGAGCAAAGTCTGACGGACTTCAAACAGCAATACCCGGATAAAGCCGTAAGGGTGCTGCCGGTGTTGCCCGGCAGCCTGGGGTTTGACGTGCCTATCGAGTATCACAGCGCCCTGAGCGGGCAAAGCTATGATGCCACCTGGTATTCGGCACAGTGCATCCAGTTTATTATTTTGCTGAATTCTGCCAGCACCCAACTCATTGAGAAAACGCTGCTCGATGACACCCTCGGCTTTAATGCGCGGCTGGACGGCTTTGTCGAAGGGGTATCGCCACGTCTCGCCTATGCCATCGAGTTTGATCCCCAAGCGCTGATGCTCGAGTTGGCCGCCGGGGTCAAAGGCGCACACCCCGTTGAGGGCGATCGCGTAGCCTTTGACTATGGCCTGTTGACCCAATACCTGTACCAGAATATCGCGCGGCTGCCGCTGAAAATCACCCCGCCGCTGCCGATTGACGCCCCCGAGGAAACCTTGCTTTTCAGCCAGGCGTTTCTTGATCGGCTCTGCAACCTGCTGGGTTCGCCTTACGCCGGCCCACCGGCCAGTAACGTGGCCATGATCTGCCTGAGCCTGCCGGCGCAAGGCGGCCGGGTGATCTTCAACCTGGATAGGATAGTACTTAGCCGGCGGCCGCTTTGCTTTTTGCTGGATCCTTTTGCCGCCGCCCAGCAAATTGCCAAGGTCTCGCCCGATACCATTATCCATCGCACCACTG
This sequence comes from Serratia sp. 22264, assembly GCF_052045345.1. NCBI lineage: Bacteria > Pseudomonadati > Pseudomonadota > Gammaproteobacteria > Enterobacterales > Yersiniaceae > Serratia > Serratia sp. 22264. The sequence continues at coordinate 1,185,541 of NZ_JBQEOY010000001.1, read as the reverse complement.
CCCCGCCACTACCGGCGGGCGAACTGGAGATCGACGTCTTTTACGCCTTCCCGCTTGGGTTGAAAAGTAACGTCTTTATCGACATTCAGCTCACCGTGCCGGCGGGCGATATTTACCCGCTTGAGCAGACGCAAACGCAATTACTGGTTCCCGACAGCAGTCGATTGACCTTCAGGTTCCATAACAGCGCACTGGACAAACAAGCGTTCCTCTACCAAATCCGCGTTAACTACCCGAAGGATGGCGCTTATTGCACCCTGAGCAGTGAAGTGCGGTGCAGTGATAATCGCGCTCTGGTACTGGATTACGCCGCGCTGCCCTGCCGTTTCCTGACCATCAGCATCGACCCGGGGTTTACCCAGCAAAGCCGGATTGGCGGCCTTTACCACTCTGCCGGCTGGCTGCAGGAGCTGGCGTTAACGACGGCAACGCCCTATTTCAGTTGCCCGATCCTCGGTGACGATACCTATGCCGATGCGACGGCGTATTCCTTATCCGGCAGCGAGGCCGTGCCGCTCCCCATGCCAATAACCCAGGACACCACCATCGGTGCCTACAGTTTCCCGCAGTTTGGTGCACAACGAGCGCGGATCACCGCCCATCTGCCCACCGAAATGCTTAAAGCCGTGGTGACCTTTCAGCCGCAAAACGAAACCCGAACGTCGGAGCATACCTTTACCCACCAGCAGGACAGCTTCGAATATCAATGGAATGTCACCTCTATTTTTGCTGCCGGATTTCGTTACAAAACCTCTACGGGCTCATGGTCGCCCTATGTGACCGGCGATCAAACGATTGATATCAAGGGTGAAAAATAATGACTGACTTTTTGAATCCCCAACAAACGTTACAGAATTTTTTCCTGCTCGGCAGAGCCTTGGCGTTTCACGATCAAACCTTGCCATCGGAGTGTTACACCTACGGCAGCTTTACCCCGCAGGTGGTGCTGGACACCCCGGCAGGCAAAGTCAGCGCGCTGCATTTGCTGACCAGCCCCGGCGGGGGCCTTGCAACCTTTATCGCGCCAAACATGCCGGTCGATACGGCGGCGATCGAAGCCTATATCCGCCGGCATTTCATCCCGGCACCGGGGAAAATCAGCCTGGCGCAAGGCGATATTCGCCAATCGTTATTCCTGCGCTTTGTCCGCCAGCCGGAGTCAGACAGCTATAACGTCGAGTTCGAACAATCAAAAATGCCGCTGACCCACGCTGAAGCCGGCCTGCTGGACAACGCCATTCGCGGGGCCAAAAACCAGGTTTACCTGGTCACGCACAGTCAGTTCAGCGTCAGCAGCCGCGCCACCGCCAGCCTGGATGCGGACTGGGTCGCGTTTTTAACCCTGGCCTTCAACGAACAGGCGCGCCAACCGGAGGCTATCGCCCTGTTGCTCAACCAGCAGATTGACGCCGGCGTGATCACCCTGCTTGAGCAGTTTGACAATACCCCCTCGGAACAGACCCGTCAGCTGGTAAGGGATTCGTTGGTGAAAACCGCGTCGCAACTGGTCAGCAACACGTTACGCAACATCCACTCGGTGGGTGAGATCCCCAACAAGCTCAGCTATGACGTCAGCTACAGCAACAGCGTGCCGCAACGCTATTTGCTGGCGCAGCAACAAGACATCGCTGCCCTGCTCGGCCAACTGCCCGCCGACAGCATTATCACCTTTACGCCAACGCCGTTGCCGGAACCCAGCCGACCGGACAAACCCATCGAGCACCACCAGTGCCTGGTCAGCCTGGGGTTCAACCCGAACGGTTTCAACATCATGTCTATCGAACTGCGTTGGGCGGGCCAACAAACGCCGATGCAGTGGCCCAATTTCCCGCCGGTGACCTTAAAGACCGAAACGGCGGTCGGCGACATCACCCTCAAAGTGACGTTTTCCGACTACTCCAGCTATGAAAGCCAATTCGGCTGGCAAGACGCGGTCGCGCTCACCCCGCAAGACCTGGGCTTTTACAGCGTGCTGTTTGAAGCCGGGCACCTGAAGGACGGCTTTAAATCGATTAACGGCACGGCCACTTATGTCCCTGCAGGCCAGGTTAAAAAACAAAACTTCAGCTTCGCGTTTGCCAACCAGCAATGGCAGGCCAACTGGTGGATCAATGCCCATGCAGCCGGACTAAACGGCCGAATCGATTACCACTGGCAAGGAAAAACCTCGTCGCTGTTCCCCAAAACCTACGACTCTGGCCCGCAGCAGGCCACCGTCAGCCCCGTCAAACTGCAATACAACAAGTGACATAAACAAGAGGAATTCCCTATGTTAACCACCGCTTTGCAGCAATCGGTCAAGATCGCCGTGACCAAATATCTCGGCATCACGGAATATGCTTATACCTGTTACGGCGACAGTGTCGACAAGGATATTTATTACGTGGTACCGGAAATCCCGGTATTTGTCGCGAGGGGACCGAACAACCCAAGCTTTATGTTCTACAAGTATCGCGGCGAAGACACGCTAGGCGGCTATACGCAATTTACCGTCATGCTGCCGCACCCTGAATTGGACATGCAAGAGAAGATCCGCGCCCAGTTGTTTGGCAACATTCAAACACAGTTGGAGGCGAAATCCACGTTGATTGTTCAGTATGTTAAAGCGGAGCAGGCTTACGTAGCGGATCCTGAAAATCCGAGCAAAAAATCGGCTATGGACACGGCGCTGAAAAATACGGGGCTGGACGACGCTCAGGCCGCCAAATTTGTGGCGCTCTATGACAGCGGCAAAGGCAATGACCAGTTCCTCAACGAGTTAATGCCGGAAGATGCGGCTAAAATCAAACTGCTGCAACCGCGATTTACGTCGGCGCAGGCCTCGTTGATTCTGGATAACGACGGTAAATTCCATCGCCAAATCCCCACTACACTGTCGCCTTCCGGGCTGGGGGACAACAACACCGTGTTTAGCCTGTCGCTAACCGGCGAAGGCGCCACCCTATTCGAAAAAGTGCTGCAAGGTACCAATGAAAACTCAAGTGTCGCGGTGCGCTTTGACTTCAACCTGGATGCCTCCCTGCCGGCGGCAAAGGTAACGGTCAGCTACGACAGCGAGATCACCAAGTCGGTGACACAAGATATCTCCTACCACACCTGGTCGGCCGATGAGAAAAAGATCGAGCGCGAATATATCGAAAAAGGCGCCATTAGCATCAACGTCGAAATCGGCCTGACCGCAGCAGAGATGGGCATGACGCCAGAGCAGTACATTAAATGGAAAGACGGCCTGCGCGACTGGGGACAAAAACAGGTTGAGCAAATCCTCAGCAGCCAAACCGGGTTGGACATGAGCCTCGAGTTGCTTAATGACGCCGACGGCTTTGATAAATTCAAATCCAGCCTCAACCAAACCAAAAGCTTTACCCGGGTCTACGATGAGAACTCGGTGGTGTCGTTTTCCATTGCGCCGCAGGCCCAGTTGCCGTCGATCCAGTCCATCGTCGGCTCAGAACATCTGGACCAGTACTTTAAAGAGTACGATCTCAATGACCCGTTCTACCAATACCTGCAGCCCGAATTCTTTGTCACCGACGATCTGGCGAAGTATAACGTTGCCAATATCGTGGTAACTGCCGTCTACGACAAAGACAATCAGAGCACCCTGCAGTTTTCCCCGGGTGACACCAAGCCGAAAAAAACCGGCAAATGGTATATCAAACCCGAATTGGGCCGTTCATTTTCTTACTCCTATACCGTCAGTTTTAGCGGCATGCAAGCCAAGCCCTATCATTCCGGCAATATCCAGGTCAAGGATGAGTTGGTTGTCACCATTAACGTTGCGCAGTGCGGCATCGTTTATGCGGATATAGCGACGCTGCTGGATCCTATGGGTTGGAAAATCTTCAGCCAAGTGGTGGTCAAAACGCTATATTCCGATTCGGCGAACAATGTCGATAAAAAATTGGTCAGTCAGGTTGTCAAGGAGTCGTCGCCCCCCAAACCCTTTATTTATCCGATCGGCACTAAAGTCGAACAACCGATTTATTACTCCGCCGATTACTATGTCATGGATGGCGACAGCCTGACTTACGTGCCAAGCGGCATGGAAACCAACCCGCAGTTGCCTGACTATGACGGCATTCGCGGCAACCAAATCCTGATCTCCAACGCCCTGCCGAAGCAGCAGAAATACACCATTATCTTAAAGCCTACGCAGAAAGATATTTCACTGATCACCTTCGATATGACGGTGTATTACCCAAAATGGGATTTCACGCAGGCCCAATCCTTTGCCTTGACCGAGTTTGATCCCAAATCGATGACCCAATACCTGACCTTCAATCTGATGCAGCCTGAGAAAGACAATGAGGCGCAAATCAACTACACCGCCACTGTGTATTTTGGCGCCGACAATGACCAACACGAGGTCACCAAAAAAGTGACGAGCAGCATCGTGGTCGTGACGTTTTGAGGGGCTGAGGCAATCCGGGGCAAGCTCGCCTTGCCCTGTTTCCACCGTCACACATGGGAAGGTCGCTATGGACAACCAATTGGTCGTGCAGAACATCTGTTTCATTCGCGCCGACCCGGACAGGCCAATTTATTACTACTGTGCCGCCGCACCGGGTATTACCGTGAATGACGACAACCAGCCCGCCGTCCAGCTACAGATATTTAGGAACAGCAACCAACCGGCCACGGTTTACTACGCCATGTTGTCGCTGCAAACGCAGTTGGAAAGCAGCCCCGAAGCGGCACGCAAGGCCGCAGACGCCAGCCCGGATATCCCGCGCGATGCGCTGTTATTGCCGTTACAAGCCATTGCCTGCAGCGCCACGCTGGACATTCCCGGCTTTATCGCCGGTCAAACCAGCAAAACCTCATTGAGTGAGCAACAGAACTGCTATCTGCTGGCCAAATTGCCGCCGGACGCCGATATTGCGCTGTTGGCGAGCCTGATGCACGCGCCGGCCTCCACGCCGATCGCCATCAGCTACAAAATTGACTATCTGCAACAGCTCCCCCCAGCCACCTTTGAGCTGGAAGCCCGCTGGGACCAGGTTTATCAGTTCCTGCAAGAGTCGGTCGGTTTCAACCTGTTGATTTTTTCCGTCGATATCGAAGAAACCTCGTCGCGTCTCATCAGCGAAAAAGTGGTCACTGTGAAAGTCAGGGACACGGACCCCGATGGCCACTTCAAGCAGGCCGCGGCCGAACTGACGCAGATCCTGATCAGCGAATTTTTTACCCCGGTATTTGCCGAAGTCCCGCAGCAATCCAAGCCAAAGGCCGGGTTTTATCTGCAACGGCTGTCGGTTGAGGATATTGACCAACGACGTTTAAGCGGAAAACTGACTGAAACCACGGTAGTCAAACGCTCGCTTTATCCGCAGGCCTTGTTTGCCGAACTGGTCAAAGGCACCGATTACCAGGCCGACCGGGTGATCACCAAAAGCGATCTGCAGGATGATTTTTTCACCTTCCGCGAGGTGCGGGTCAATCTGCTGTCCACCGAGCTGGACGACAATATTCAGTTGGTGGTTGCGCGCCTGCGTTATGGCGACAACAACCGGCAGTTTAACTTTCGCCGCGACGATGCCGACCCAAAACTGTTTAGAGTGGCCAGCATCCGGGATCCCAAAACCGGAAAAATGCTGTGGCCGGTCGAGTACAGCTTCGTCGTTTATTTCAATCAGGCAATTGGCGGTGTGACCTCCGTCAGTTCCGACAGCCTGCAAACCGAATTGAACGATGTTTATCTGGATATAGAATCCGTTTATGGCCGCTATGATTTTGTGATCAAGGCGGCGAGCCAGTTCGACTGGAGCTGGTATCAATCGGTACTGGTCACGCTGCGTTGCCGCCATATTCAGCGGCCGAACAGCTCCATTTCGAAAAGTTACCAGATTAGCCAAACGGCACAGCAGGACAGCTACCCGGTGATGCTACCGGATCCTGATTTGTATCTGTTTGAGGTCAGCAAGGAATACAGCACCGCCACCAATTCGCCCCATATTCCCGCCGTACTGAACGAGCCGACCAGCCAGGATGTTTATCTGTTTTCAACCTTGTATCGCCAGCGCGTACTCAGGCTGTCCGCCAGCATGGACTGGCAACAGATTGCCATGGTGATCGTTTCTGTCAGCTATGCCTATTCACCCACCGATAGCCTGCAGCAGGTTTTTCAGTTTACCGAATCCGATGACGCCCCCCAGCGATTCAGCGCCGATCAAATCGACCCTGAACGGCTCATCGTCAACCTGGACATCTGGTTCACCTACCAACCGGGCCAAGGCGAGGGAAAACCCGCGTACGTTCAATCCGCAACCCGTCAAGACGATATCGATATCGCCAACCTCAATTAAGGAATCGCCATGTTATTACTCAGAGCAAGAACCGAAACCATCAAAAATATTACCTTCTTCGCCGATGACTCCGATGACAACCAGTTCTGGTATTTGCCCGGTGACATTCATATCGCGCAGCAAGGCGAAAAGCCCGTATTTTCACTGATCAAATACACCGGAGATGGCAGTGACCAACAAGGGGGATACATTAACTTTGAGGTGAATACGGCGATTGATGATGCCGTGCTGGACAGTGCCTTTAACGAGTACCTGCGCAAACTGCATGTTGATCCGAAAAATGCCCGCAAAGCTCAGGTGCCGTATGATAAAGGCACGGTCAACTTTTTTGTGCTTGATGTCGGCAGTGCCAACGGCGAGTTGATCAGCGCGCAGTGTCCCAGCCTGTTTGGCAATAACAGCGCCATCTTCAGCGCCAAACTGACGCCGGAACAGGCCGTCATCCTCGAAGCGGCGTTTAATCAGGCGCAGGCACCGGCCGCCGTGGCCTATAACCTTAGTTTTACCGGCATCACCCCGGCGTTAAAAGTCGAGGTCGAGGCCAGGTTTGAAAGCCTTTACAAAGAGTTCGATCTTAAATTTGGCGCCAATATCCCGATCCCGGTGGAAACCCCCGCCAGTTTTTGGTTGGGCTTTGACAGCGTGATCAAGAAGCTGCAGCAGGATCAAAAGTTGATCATCAAGGTGACCGAGAGCATGCCGAGCGAAGAGGAGGCGAAGGAAAAGGAATGGGCGCTGCAATTCGTTAAAGAGGAGATCCTGAAAAGCTTCTTCACCGCGTCGCTCAAACCCAATGACGACAGCAATACCCAGGCGAAATCGGCCAGCGACTCGATTTTGGATTCGCTGATTTCCAGCGGTAAAGACGGCGAAGAAGGCGGTAAAGGCGGTTTGTTCCCGAGCGCCTCGCTGGAAATAAAACTGGTGAGAATCGAAGAAACCAAGAGCCTGAATTTCAACTACACCTCGTCGAAAGCGCTCAGCCAGTCTGCGGTGCCGCAAAACTTTATCGGCAGCGACATCCTGCGGGCAAAAAAAGAACCGCCCTACTTTATTGAAGTTAACGTCAACGATCCGTTCTTCCAGAGAATCGATTTTACCGTGCTGGGGCCGGACGGTTTCGAAGAGTACGGCATCAAAGCCGCTACCTTCTCTCTCACCTACAACCAGAAAGTTTACACCGCCGAGCCCTTTGTCGCCGATGACGGAAAATGGACCAAGAACATCGCCCGCAGCCGCGACAGCAAAGAACTGTTTCAAATTCAAAGCGAGTTTGTCTTCAGGTCCGCCGCCTCTTCCGGCTGGGAAGGCCGCAGCAGCTACCAATCGCCATCACAGTCGGCTTCAACCTTGCTGAACCTGGATCCCGCAGCGGTGTTGACGTTCAACGAAATCGCCATCTTCCTCGACAGGAAATTCTCGTGGGAAAATTATAATCAGGTGATCGTCGAGTTGGACTATATCGACGATAAACTGAGCCGGAAAACCAAGAAGTACCCGTTCAGCCAAGATAATAGCGATAGCAAAACCTTTAAATATCGCTGCCCGACCGAGACCCCCTGGGTAGTTAACTACAAGATTACCTACCTTTTGGTCGGTGGTGGCACGGCCATACGCGACGGCAGTGAAAATCCGCCGGCCATCGTTATCCCGAACCTGGCCTAGGTGACTGACGATGGCCGAACATAACTCAGTATTGCCGGCGGCATGGAACGCCCTGGTAAACGCCCTGTGCCAGGAAGCGCCTTACCTGCGGACCACGCTGGCCCCCGAGATCGCCCGTTTCAGCCAGGCGCGCCTGGCCTCCGGTTGCCTGGCCGCCGCCTTTAACACCAGCCTGCTGGCCTATAACGGTTGCCCGCTTGAGTTCACCGTCTCCTCGGCTAAACCGCAGGCGCTTTCCTGCACGCTGGATCCTTTTTTGCCGCGTTACGCGGAGGATCGCGGGATCGCGGCTTTTTACCGGCATTGCCAACGAATCACCGCCGCTCCCCCGCACGCCAATGCTGAGGCCAGTTTTGACGCGGTCAATCGCATGCAGCGCGAAAGTACGCAGCCGCTGCGATTTGGCTCCTGGCTGGGGCGAAAATATGCGCCGGATGCCGTCAAGTTTAAAGTGTATTCCGAAGTGCCCGACGCGTCCGTATGGCCTGGCGGCGCGGCGGATTACCCGGTTGCCGGTTGCCAACAGGCAGGTTTGTCGTTGCTGATGGTCGGCTATTACCCGGAACTGCCTGCTTCACCGCGCGAATATTACTTTCAATGGCACAGCGCATTGATCACCCACGCAGATATTGCGGCGGTCATGGCCTTTTTCGGCTGCGAGGGATGGCTTGCAGCACTAACGCCCCTGCTGGATAGCGCACTGCAACACACGTTGAGTGACGAAGGTTTTCCACCCACCACCTACGGTTTTAGCCTGGCCTATGACCAAAACGGCACACTGGAGAGTTTTACGCTGTTCACCATCGCGCCCGGTTTCTTTGGCGATAACCAGCGGGTATTTCCTGCCGTGCAAGCGCTGTCGGCACAAAGCGGCCACACCCTGCCCTTGCTGCAACGGGCGATGGCCGCGCAGGTCCCGTTGCAGTTCAACGTGGTCGGTTTTTCGGTTGATATGCAGGGCCGTCACGGCATCAGCTGTACTTTCAGCCCGCAAAACACGCAATTCGAGGTGTTGCCACTGAGAACGGCCCCCCCAGCGGTGAGTGACGCCCGCCCCAACCTGACGGCGTTGCTTGAGCAGCAGTGCGCCAGCGGTGCCTTTATTTCCCATGTCAGAACGCCGGATGGCCGTTGGCATCGGGATGAAAATGCCTTCGTCACCGCCCAGGTATTGCGAACCCTGAAGTACACCCCACAGACCGCGCCTTATATCGAGAAGGCGCTCGATTTTTTAATCGCCTGCGAAACCCGGCCGTTCCATTTCAGCTTTTGGCCAACCGCAGCCCATCCTGCATGGATGGCGAACCAAAGCATCTGCGCAGACATTGACGACACCGCCATCATTACCGAACTGCTTTACAAGTTCGGCCGCATTTCGCTGGCGCAGCTCAGGCAGACCGTTGCGCACATGAACGCTTATCAGGTCCGCCGGGTCGATCCCCGCCTGGCGGCCGTGCAACATCAGTGGGCGGAGTGCCAAAGTTTTCATACCTGGATGAAGGACGACAATGACATCCGCCAACTGGATTGCTGCGTAAATACCAACGCACTGATCTTGCTCAATACGCTAAAGGCTGAAACCGGCGTTGTGGCACCGGCCTACCTGCGTATTCTTCAGATGCTGAACCGGGCCGTGCAGTGGTGCGGCAAGCACTACGACAGGCTTAGCACTCTGACGCCCTATTACGCTCATCCCCACGAATGGCACGTCGCCCTGGAATACGCCAGACAGCGCGGGATCCCGCAACTCACGCCCGTGATTGACGCTTTGACCCGCTGGCAACGGCCCGCCGACCGGTTGGAAAGCCCGCTTTACCGGCGGCATGACGGGCGCTTCCTTTGGACCTCGGCCTGCCTGAACCCATTCAGATCTCTGGCCCACCCCCTTCGCACTGAGGATAGCCATGAATACCTTTCTCAATGATCTGGTCACACTGAACAAAATCATTCTGGACAACGCGCGCGAACAGTTTCCAGACGCCGAGGCAAAACGGTTGCGCTATCGCGCCGCGCCGGCCACATTGGCAGAGGATCTGGCCGCAGAGGTCTGCACCGAGATCGTTTCGGGGGAAACCCGTTACCAGATCGCCACCAGTACCGACGGCACCAGTTGGAGCATGACGCTGGATTTCGCACTGAGCAGGCAGGTACCGCAAGTCCCCTATGTGGTGCTGACCTTCAGTACCTTCGGCAACGTCGATGAAATGATATTCAATAAAGTGCTGCTGACCGCCACGGAAAACCGCTACCACGCGCAGTTGGATCTGGATCGGCTGGAACAGCGCGACGCCCTGCTGCGCGCCCTGTCGGATTACGACGCGCAAACCACGCTGGTGGTGGCCATCGTCACCGATCACGGCATTCTCAACACCATTACCTCGCCTAAAATTTTCTATTTTGCCGAGAACTATTACCCTTATATTTACCAGGGCATTGTGCCGCCGCCACCGCGTCTGCAACTGATTCTCACCCCAATGCCTTACAAGGACGTGTGGTACAACTATTATCAGGACTATGTCCGCAAAAATTACCTTTACTATCTGCCGGATACCTTCCTGCTGGCCACCAATGCCGCCGACGACGACAAACCCATGCTGTCGATTTCCTTCGCCGCCGCAGAACACGCGACGTCGCTGGACGATGTCAAAGTGACCTTCGATTATTTTCTCTCGCCCAAGGTAAACCAGGCGCGCATCGCCGATGCCGCTGAACAGTTTGCGCAAACGCAGTTGGACGGCAAGCTGGCGCCGTTCGCCAATGCCGACACGCTGAAGCTGCAATTGGGCTTGCCCGATGGAAAAACCGAGGAGAAAAATGCGCTGATCAACCTGCAAAGCGGCATCGTGGATTCCTTCACGCTGCCCGCCCAACAGTTTGCGCTGATCTGGGATGCGTTATTTGACCGCTCACCGCAAAACCTGTTGCTCAAGGGCTATCTGACGGTGCAATTCGTCGGCTTTAACCCGGACAACCTCCCGGTGCTGCTCGCGCTGGACGCCAAATACCAAAGCAAAGTACGGGAATTCATCAAACAGTCCGCCCCGGTAGACATCAATAAAACCGTTGAATTCAGGAGCGACAGCGGTGCTTACGATCCCTCAGGCCCGCGTCCGATCAAGCGTATTCTGGTGAATATCGACAATCAAACCGTCGAGTTGGATAAAGACCATCCCGCTCATTCGGTCAACGTGAAGATCTCGGTATTGGAACTGATCCTCAATCCGGATAAAAAGCTGGTTTATCATTATGATCTGCAAGTCTATTACGTCGACGGGGGCATGACGCCCTATTACGACAAAACCTCGAGTTTTGAAATCATTTACGTTCCGTGAACGGCGCGCCTGCGATAGACATTTCAGGTTGCCGATGGCGCAAACAGCAGGCTGCGCAGAAACAGCATGATCAATTTGCCGGAGGGATCGGCGCCGGTGCCAGTCTTCTGCAAAGCCAGCCCATGCGCCATCGCCATAAAGGCCGCCGCCAGTTCGTTTTGATCCGCCGGCGGCGCTTTGCCCACCCGTTGAAACAGTGAACCGATCACCGCGCCGATTTTGGCCTGATGCACGTCCCAGATATTTTTGTACTCCACGGCGAAGGCCGGGCTGCGTTTCGCGTGCAACTGCAGCTCAACCGACAGCATGCACCAGTCCGCCTCCAGATTCAGGGTCGCCGCCCAAGCCTCCAGCGCCGTCAACACTCGCTCCGGGGTATCGATATCGCTTTGAGCCAACGCAGTGAGTTGCGTGGCCTCCGCTTCCATATGGCGTTGTAACAGTTGCAGCAGCAAGGCCTCCTTGGAGGCAAAGTTGGAATAAAACGCCCCCTGGGAATACCCGGCCTGGCTGGCGATATCCCGGATTGAAGTACCGCCGTAACCGCCGGCGACAAACAATTGGCGTGCGGTTTCAAGTAACTGTTCGCGGGTTTGCTGCTGGCTTTCTTCGCGGGTTAACCGCTTTTTTTCTGTCTTCATTTTCTTCGACTTTAGGCTGCTTTGGCGTCATAGATACGCATTTAAGATATCACTTGATATTTTAAATGCGCCCCACTAAATTAAGATATCATATGAACTTTGAAACTCACTTAAGATTTTAACGATGATGAACATGAAAACGGCTTTTGTCACCGGTGCCACCGGGCTGCTCGGCAATAACCTGGTCAGAGAGTTGATTGCAAAAGGCTGCCACGTCAAAGCGCTGGTACGCTCGCTGGAAAAAGGCCGCCGGCAGTTCGATTCCGTCGAAGGCGTTGAGTTGATTGCCGGTGATATGACCGATGTGGCCGCCTTTGCCGCGCATCTGCAAGGCTGTGACGTACTGTTTCATACCGCCGCTTATTTTCGCGACAACTACAAGGGCGGCAGCCACTGGCCCGAACTGAAAGCGATCAACGTCGACGGCACGGAGCGCCTGTTGGAACAGGCATACCGCGCAGGCATACGCCGTTTTGTTCATACCTCCTCCATTGCGGTGCTCAACGGTGAACCGGGCATGCCGATAGACGAAACCTGTCTGCGTCGTTCGGAGGATGCCGATGATTATTACCGCAGTAAAATTCTGGCTGACGAGGTGGTACTGGCGTTTCTGCAAAGCCACCCCGACATGAACGGCAGCCTGGTCCTGCCGGGTTGGATGTGGGGCCCCGCCGATCTTGGCCCCACGTCTTCCGGCCAGTTGGCCAATGACGTGATGAACGGCAAATTGCCGGGCCTGGTGCCGGGCAGTTTTTCAGTGGTTGACGCGCGAGATGTGGCATTAGCGATGATCCTGGCGGCCGAGCGCGGCAAACGCGCAGAACGTTACCTGGCTGCAGGACGGCATATGACCATGCAGCAACTGGTGCCGCTGCTGGGCAAAATAGCCGGGGTTCAAACGCCAAAGCGTACCTTGCCATTACCGCTGCTCTATATCATCGCCGCGCTGCAGGAAGCTTATGCCCGCCTCAGCGGCAAGCCGATATTGCTCAGCCTGGCGACGGTACGTTTGATGGTCAAAGAAGCCAACCGCTCCCATTTCAATCATGCCAAAAGCGAAAGGGAACTGGGTCTGACATTCAGGCCGGTAGAACAAACGATCGGCGATACGGTAGCCTGGTTGCGTAATAACGCCGCTGAAAGCTAATCGAACTGGGGGAAAGCCCTTTTCTCCGGTTTGGTTCAGTACCGCCACACCCCGAGCCTGAGACAGGCGGGGGCATGCAGGTTAGCCGACCGTTGAACGCATATACGCGCGATACGAGCTTCCATGGACGGATTCACGGCGTGTCCTCACCTGTAGCACTCTTAGGCGCGGCTATTTAGGCGGCTTGCGCTTCCACATAGTTCAGCGCAGAACGCAATGTGGCCTCGCTGAGCGCTATCGGCAGCAAATGAATCGACTCACCCTGCTGCAACGTGCGTGCAATCAGGCGCCGAACCTGCTCGTCATCGTGAATGTCCACCGCCAATGCGGCCAGGCTTACCGGCAGATCCAACCGCCGGTAAAGCGCGATCAATTGCGTCACGGTTTCCCATTGCTCCAGCAAGGCGCTTTGCACCAAAATGCCATAGGCTACCTTGGTGCCATGCAGGAAAGCATCGGTCTGCGGCAAGGCGGTCAGGCCGTTATGCACCGCATGTGCCGCCGCAATGCGGGTGTAACGATCCCCCAACCCGCCCACCAGGCCGCCGCCGGCGATAATCGCCTCCAGCACGTTGAGGAAAGGTGCGCTCAATTGCCCATGCGCCAGCGCCTGCAACGCCGCTTCGCTTTCGGTGAGCAGCACGTCGCGCAGGGTCAGCGCAGTATTCAGACCCAGTTGCACGGTTAACGGCAAGCGTTCCGGTTGCGGGCTCAGCACCGCCGCTTCGTACCATTTCGCCAGCGTATCGCCAATGCCCGCCAGTAAATACGCCTTCGGCGCACGCAAGATAATTTCCGGCTCCACCAGGACCAGATGGTTTGCATCGTTGAAAATTTCGTAGCGCAGCGCCTGACCCTGCTCGTTATACCAAACCGAAAGCGGCGTCCAGGCGGCGCAGGTTGCGGCAATGGTCGGGATCGCCACCACCGGCAGCCCCAGCCGGCGCGCCACCACTTTGGCGGTGTCCAGCACCGCGCCGCCGCCCAGGCCAATCACCACCTGCCGATCCGCCCCCGCCTGTTGCACGATGCTTTGCACCGTACTTTCGCTGCAATGACTGTTGAACAACACCCTGCGGGCTTTAGGCGCGTCAAACACCTCAGGCAGCCAGGGTTTGGCGGCCGCCAGCGCACGCTCGCCATAAATCCACAGCGCGTTATCCAATTGCTGCGGGGAATAAAACTGCGCCAATCGGCCAATCGCACCGGGGAAAGCAAAATAGTTGGCGGGGCCGGCGACCACGCGAATGTGGGTATCACTCATGCTCAAGTCCTTATTTTGTTTGCTGTTGCCATCATAGAGACGGGAAAGCCGATGACTAATACTGTTTTGCATTAGCTTATGATTTTTCGTTCATTGTCATCCGCCCGGCCGCCGTGGAAACTGGCTGCCTCAATTCATGCCGGTAAAAAAAACCATTCCAATGGTGACGATGAATTGTCCTCCCGTTTTTTAATGATGCTTAACCACGCAGGGTAAAACTTAATGAAACTGTTCAACACCTCATTACTGGCGTTAAGCCTGTTCGCCGTGTTTCCCGCTTTCTCCGCCCCCACTGCCGCACCGGTTCCTGCGGCGATCGCCAACCATCAGGGCCCGATCCGCATTGCGGTGATCCGCAATCTGGGCTCGGACGACAATACCACGCAGTTCGTCACCGGGGCGGTGCAGGAAGGCCGCAAACTGGGGTTTCAGGTCAACACTTTCCTGACCAACGGCGATGACGCCAAATTCCAGGACTTCGTCAATCAGGCGATCAGCCAGAAATACGACGGCATTATTCTGTCGCAGGGGCGCGATCCATACTCAACCGCTCTGCTCAAGCGCATTGCCGACAGCGGTATTGCGGTGGCGGCCTTCGATACCGCGGTTCAGGGCGAGATCCCGGGCGTTACCGTCAGCCAGCAGGACGACGCATCATTAACCGATCTCTCCTTCGGCCAACTGGTGAAAGACTTCGACGGCAAAGCCAACATCGTCAAACTTTGGGTTGCGGGTTTCCCGCCGATGGAGCGGCGCCAGGCGCAGTACCAGAAACTGCTGCGCGACCAGCCCGGCATCAAAGAGCTTGAGTCTATCGGCGCGGTGTCTTCCGACGTTCAGGGCGATACGGCCAACAAGATCGGCGCAATCCTGGCCAAGTACCCCAAAGGCAAAATCGACGCCATCTGGGGAACCTGGGACGCCTTTAGCCAGGGCGCGTACAAAGCGTTGCAGGAAAATGGCCGCACCGAAATCAAACTCTACAGCATTGATATCTCGAACCAGGATCTGGCGCTGATGCGTGCCAAGGGCAGCGCCTGGAAGCTCAGCGTGGCGGTCGATCCCAAGCTGATCGGCGCCGTTAACCTGCGCCTGGTGGCCAACAAAATCGCCGGCGAGAAAACCCCGGCAACCTATGAGTTTAAAGCCGCCGCCATTCCGCAAGCGCTGCTGCTGAGCCACCCGGAAGCCACCAACGTCGCCTCGCTGGCCAAGGTGATCCCTGGTTGGGGCAAATCGGACGATTTCGTTGCGCCGTGGTTCGCCACGCTTGAAGCGCAACAGGCTAAAAAATAAGGAAGGTTCATGGCATCGCAACCGCTTCCCCAACCCGAATACAGCCGCAACATGCGGCTGATTGGCCACAGCGACCAGGGCGGACGGCCCGATGGCGTACAGGTGATGGTTCACCGGGGCTACGCCTACATTGGCCATATGGTGTCGCAGGGGTTTTCCATCGTCGACGTGCGCGACGCGAAAAATCTGCGCGCCGTCGGCTTTGTCCCTGCGCCGCCCGGCACCTGGAACGTGCATTTGCAGGCGCATGACGATTTGCTGTTGGTGATCAACGCCCGTGACCTGTTTGCCGACGCCCGTTTTGCCGACGAAAAGGTCTATTACACCCGTGCCATCAGCCAGACGGTGTCAGGCAACGACGCCCGCGGCTGGAGCGCCGGGGTACGTATTTTCGATATCTCCACGCCGGAGCGGCCACAGGAAATCGGTTTTCTGGCGCTGGAGGGCATCGGCGTGCACCGCATCTGGTATGTCGGTGGGCGATGGGCATACGTTTCCGCCCTGATTGACGGCTACAGCGATTATATTTTTCTGACTGTCGATCTGGCGGACCCGCGCAACCCGCAAATCGCCGGGCGCTGGTGGTTGCCGGGCATGCACAGCGCCGGAGGCGAGACGCCAACCTGGCCGGAGGGCAAACGCTACGCCCTGCACCATGCCATTATCAGCGGCGACACCGCTTACGCCAGTTGGCGCGACGGCGGGCTGACGCTGTTGGATATCCGCGATCGCAACCAACCGCAGCTTATCGCCCACCGCAACTGGAGCCCGCCCTTTGGCGGCGGCACCCACACCGCGCTGCCGTTGCCGGAGCGGGATCTGCTGGTGGTGCTGGATGAGGCGGTGCTCGACAACCAGGAGGACGGCGAAAAGCTGATCTGGCTGTTTGATATCCGCGAGCCGGCCAACCCGGTAAGCATCTCCACCTTCCCGCAGCCGAATGAACGGGATTATGTCAGCAAGGGCGCGCACTTCGGGCCGCATAATCTGCATGAGAACCGCCCCGGCAGCTTTGTCAGCTCGACGCTGATTTTTGCCACCTACCAAAATGCCGGCGTCCGCGCCTACGACATCAGCAACCCTTATCAGCCGAAAGAAACCGGCGCGCTGGTGCCCGCCGCACCGCGGACCATGATGGATAAACGCCCGGGCCGCCCGCAGGTGATCCAGTCCTGCGACGTGTTTGTCGACGCCCAGGGCATTATCTACAGCACGGATTACAACGGCGGTCTGTCCATTATCGAGTATCTGGGGTGAAAATTGGCCGGCGCAATGCCGGCTTTTTGTCTGTTTGAGATAGTATGAATGAACAGGCAATAGACCCCGGAACAAGGAGAGAAGATGTTTAGCCATATCACCGTAGGCGTCAGCAATCTGGACAAGGCCGCAGAATTTTACGATGCCATTTTGCTGCCGCTGGGATTAATACAACGGCCGGTAACGCCCGATGGCGGCCCTGCCGCGCGTTGTTGGGTAAAACCGGGGCTGACTTTGCCGCGATTTTACGCCTACGAGCCGTATAACGGTCACCCCGCCAGCGCAGGCAATGGCAGCATGGTGGCATTCACCGCCGACAATGAGAATCAAGTGCTGGCAGCCTATGCCGCAGGCCTGGCGGCCGGCGGCAGCGCCGAGGGGGAACCCGGCGAGCGTGCGAATTACGGTAAAGGCTATTTTGGCGCTTACCTGCGCGACCCGGACGGCAACAAGATCCATATCGCCTATCGCGGGGACTTGCTGTGATAAAATGTTCTGTGAACATTAGGGTTTGCAAGCCGGAAGCCGCCAAAATTTTTCCACTATTTACTTCAGTGTTGCTCAGTCAAATCATGTGAAAAATCTTGAAGCATTTAGGACATAAAGTACGTCTATTGAGACGTACTTTAAATTATAATAACCTGGGTTTTTATTCTGAATTGGATTCATCCTCAGAAGTGTATGTATCCTCAAAAGGATCTGTCCACTTATAATCATTATAAAATAATGTTGCTATATCACCAGTATCCCATAGTAGTGTTCCTCCTCCACTGGAGGAAATCTTCCATTTGCCACGAGTATTGTTGCTAAACTCAATGATTCCCTTAGCATAACAGGGGGAGTAACGTTCATGAACATTGAAATTTAAAGGCACAGGATATGCTTGAGAAAAGAATTCCCTCACATCTTTCTCTGTGATTTTAAACGCAAGGCAACCATCCCTCACATTTATCGACTCATCTTCACTTTTTCCTGTTTCATTAACTTTAACTTCTACTATTGTTCTGGGTGCTGTATGGGCTGCAAAAGCCACATTTATGGTAAAAATCACACCCAACATGGAAAATATTTTTTTTACCATCGGGCTGTGCCTGCTTCTGTCTTAACTTTATACGATACTTCAGGGTGTCTAAATATTTCAGTCATTGATACTTTCAATGTGTCAGTAAGTTCAGCTATAAGCCATCTTAAAGAGCTGTTTTGTGCATCATTTATTTTTTCATAAACAGCATTCTCCCCCTCGCCTGAAGTAGGTTTTCCCACAATTTCTACCCCCAGTGAGTCAAAGTTAGCAGGATATCTTTCCGGATATGGCTTCTTCTGTTCTAAGCGAGAGAGTTGTTTATACTTATTCAGTAATGGTTTTATTGTGGAAATTTCTGAAGGTGTGCATGTCTTTTCCATGTAACATCGGGATCTTATATTACCGACATGGTTGGTGACTTTAAATACAGAAGCTGTCTGATAAATAGCCCCATCTTTATCAATCAGAAAATGAGCTCCATTTGCACCTGTATTTTTATAACTATTAAAAGAACTTTCTGCTGTGGAGCCTCCCGTTTGATGTACAACAATCCCGTTCACTTTATTCAGTTTTCCGCGTTCTATCGTACTGAATCGCTTTACAATAATGCGCTCCGCATCCACTAAACCATTTTTATCAACGAATAACATTTTTATCCTTCCTTGTATTACCAATAGTTAGATTACTGTATTGGCTTTAATGTCATATCCTGAGGAAACGGTACCCGCTGTATTTCCCTCTGCATTCTGCAAAACATAATCCATTGTTACTCTGGAGAAAGCCAGGCTTACCGCCTCGCGCGGTGCGCGCATGGTTTGACAGTAAACCGGATGCACCCCGGTGATAAGAATCTCCTGAAGCGTAATACGCAGATATTCCAGAGGAGAGCCTCCGGCTTTTCGCATAGTCAGAACCGCTTCGGGAATATGTTTTCCGGTCAAGCAATACTGAAGAAGGTTAGAACTTGATTTGTCGATATAGTGTTCAAAATGGAGGTCCTCAACAGTACATTTCCCCGCACCGCCACCACTGCCAGAATGCATATTCGAAGTCTGACCAACAGACCAGTCCCAGTTAAGTACTTCAATTTCTCCTGTATGTGTGGAATCCTGAGATTCACCGTCGATACCATTAAATTTTATAAAAATATCCTGAGCCATCCGTCTTCCTTATATATAAAATAACTTACTGTTTTTCTCCACCACGGCTAAGTGTCAGATAGACGTTTGGGGTGATACTGAAAACAGTTCTGACAGGTCACTGATAGAATGTTCCCCCCTCCTGTACATGCGACATAATTCCTGTTGCTGCTCTTTGCTTACGCTGTAGTTCGCTCGTACCAGGCATCAGCATTTTGAATATTTCCGTCTACATACTCCTATGTGATTTTTTATAACCAATTACAATATTTTACTTATTCCGCCTTTGGTAATATCAGACAAAAAAAACATTCTGTAAATATGTGTTTTATTGAGTAAGATCACAATTTAGAAGATGCGACAATACGAAAATACCGTTCCGCAACATTATTTAGACTGCTGCACCGCCACCCATAGATGTAAGGAATAAAAAGACACTTAATGATAAATACGCAACCAGATCCCGTAATTTTCCCCTCTTTTTTTCTGGGAGCAATTCGATACTTTTTTAAAGATAAGTGCAGAAAGAATCATACAGGTTATGAATATTCGACAGCCGCTAAACTTCAATGTTTCGAATTACCGATCATCTAATATTTCTATTTTTACTTTGGATTGAAACCTCCCATCTGGGCACTTACACCAGTGTCCGTGAAACCTATATTTTACTGTCATGCACATTTCTAAAAACAGCAACCACATTCTGTTTTTCTGGCGACGGAAATTTTTTTGGTTCCGGCTTACAATCCCCGATTACGTATTTCTAACAGTATTGCAAAGAAGGCGTTTCCCACTGGGTTTCTTAACGCGCCGAATAGCGGACCCTAAGCGCCCGGCCGCCGAGGGCAATGCCCAATGCGGCCAGCGCCAGCAACGCCGCCGCGCCGTAGGTGAAATGCATACCCACGGTCACGGCGGCAGCCTCGGCGACGTTGATATCTGCCGTGTTCGAGGCAAACATAAACAACGCGCCCATGGCGGAGGCACCGGTGATCAACCCAAGGTTGCGCGACAGGTTTATCATGCCGGAAATCAGCCCGCGCCGCTCGGGGGTAGCGTCTTTAAGCAGCGCGGTATTATTGGCGACCTGAAACAACGCATAGCCAAGGGTGATCACGCAAAGCGACGCCACGTACCCCAGAACCCCTTGCCTTATCGACATCATCGACATGGCACCGGCGCCGGTGGCCAGGATAATCAAACCCACGGCCGTCATCTTTTGCGCCCCCAGCTTGTCCACTAACCGGCCGGCCGGCACGCCGACCACCGCAGCGGTAATCGGCCCTGCCGACATCGCCAACCCCGCCTGCTCAACCGCCAACCCCAGGCCGTGCGTCAGGTAAAACGGCCCCACTACCAGCGTAGTCATCATTACCGCCATCACCAGCAGACTCATCGTTAGCCCGGCGCTCAGCCCCGGCTGACGGAACATAGCCAGGTGAATCAACGGCGATACAGTGCGGTTCTCCACCCAAACAAACAACCCGATCCCCAATGCGGCACACAATAGCAGCAGCAGATTAAGCCAACCGAAATCGCCGCGCCCCAGCGTCATGGAGAGCGCATAGCTGGCCAGCGTCAGCCCAAGCAACAAGGTTCCGAGGTAATCAAACCTGGCCCGCTCCTTTTGCGGTGCCTGAGCCGGAGCCGGCAGGTAACGGTAAGCAAGAATAAACGCCAGCAGACCCACCGGCAGATTGATCAGAAACATCGCCCGCCAGCCAAAACCAAAAATCAGCGCGCCCCCCAGCGAAGGTCCGAGCGCAGTCCCGATGGCGGACATAGTGCCGAGCAGCCCCATCGCCCGGCCGGTGTTGTCTTTACCCAGGGTCTCGCCCACCAATGCCATGGTCATCGCCATCATGACTGCCGCCCCCAGCCCCTGAGTAACCCTCGCTGCGAACAGCAGCCCGATGTTCGGTGCAACAGCGCACAGCGCAGACGCAAAGGTAAACAGCGCGGTGCCCGCCAGCAGCAACCGCCGCCTGCCAATCCTGTCGCCCAGACGCCCCAAAGCGATAATTGAGGTGGTGATGGCCAGCAGATAGGCGATCACCACCCACTGTACCGCCTGGAAAGAGGTGTTGAGCGCCTGTGCCAGCGTAGGCAAACCGACGTTGGCGATGCTGGTGCCCAGCGACGAGAGCAGCATCGAAAGAGAAAGACTGGCGAGGATCCACCTTGGATCTGCGCCGCCGGATTTAACTGTAAACTTCATGTTGCTGCCTCCTGAAAGAACCTGTCAGCAGCCTATGTCATCACCTGATAAGGCGGAAGACGCAGCAAATGCAGTTTATCAGTGCATCTGACGCCATATCTGGGTTGCGGTAACCTGGACTGGATATAGGCATCATATTTCCCGAAAGCAATTCTTTCCCGGATATAATTAGCGCACTATAAAACAGACTAGCAACAGAATAATAACTCAAATAAATAGAGCGACGTTGCAATTAACTGCCTCCCTGTATTTATTGACGAAAATAAAAGGGTTCTGTTAGCATTATTTTCGTATCCTCGCTCTATTTGAAATTATCAAAAGGAAAGGTAATGGAATGCAATAAAAGAGTGAATGCCAGCGCGTTGGCATTGGGTTGCCTCATGTTGGCCGCATGTGCAGCAAAAAGCCCTGCCGAAAAACACGCTTCACACTATATTTACCAAATCTCAAACGAAAACGATTCTCAAATCAGGACGTTGGTTCAAGACAGCATCAAGGCCAGCACGCCGACGTTTGATCAGTTCTACCAGCAGGGCAAATGCGACCGCAACGCCCATTTATCCCTGGCGGAGGCCAAAACAAAAGCCGATTATTTATCCAGCGAAAAATTTAAAAGCCAACTTGAACTTAATAACATCGTATTGAATAAAACCTACAAAATTGATCCCAATCAAAAGATTTATACTGTCTTTACGCAAGAAGCCACGGGCGCTTATTGGGATGGTTATAACGGTTTATAATAACCTCCCCTCGCCAGTAACATGCAGGGGATTAATCGCCACCGTGGGTATTCACAGCGGCGATTAATGATTTATCCTGCTTCCGTACTCACTGCGCAGTAATAACCATGATCACGCCATACCCTCGCTCACCGCAGCCGTTCTCCGTGGGTAAATCCCGATCTTGACCGCAATCGTTATTACCGCCAGCGCAGCGAACAGCCCACCGCAAAGAATACTGCCCTGCAGGCCCAACGCATCGATAAACCACCCGCTGACCACCGAACCGACCGCCACGCCCAAATTGATAAAGGCGATATACAGCCCGGTAGCGAACTCGGGTGCCTGTGGCGCTTCGGATGTCAGCCAGATCTGGGTCACGATCAGGCCGCTGGTGTGCGCTGCGCCCCAGAACAGGCAGAGCGCGATCATCGGCCCCGTCTGCGCGCTGCCGTAGCGGTACAGCAGCAGATAGGCGACCGCCAACACTATCGGGTGCAGTAACGTAGTCGCTACCCGGTTCCGGTTCAGCAACTTACCGGCCAACAGGTTACCGGCTACCCCGCCTGCGCCAAAAATCACCAGCAGGATACCCACCATCGGCTCGCGAATGGCGGTTTGTCGGCTCAGGTATTCGGTAGCGTAGGCATAAACGGAGAACATGGCGGCAAAAATCAGCACGCAGGCGGCAATATTCAGCCACAGCGCGCCGCTGCGCAATATCGCCAACTGTTTGCCGTAGCTAAGTTTTTGCGTGGCGGCGTCGGGCAGGCGGAAAAATAAGCCGACGCCCGCCAGCAGGTTAACCAACGCGCAGAACAGGAAAGAGGCTTCATAGCTGAACTGACCGGCGATCCAGTGGGTCAGCGGGATCCCCAGCACCATGCCCATACTGGTGCCGATAAACGCATAGGCCGTCGCCCGGGTCACCTGCTGTTTGGGGTACAACGACGCCGCGGCCACCATCGCCAGCGAAAAATAAATCGGGTGGAACAGCGCCGGCAGGATACGCAGGATCATCAGGGTGCTGAAACTGGCGGCATAAGCCGACAGTACGCTGACCGACGAGAACACGGCCAGCGAAATCAACAGCATTCGCTTGCGGTTGAAGCGCGAAGCCAGCAGCACCAGCAACGGCCCCAGCAAGGCGATGGTCACGGCAAACAGGCCGACCAGCCACCCGGCCTGCGCGGTTGAAACCCCGTAGCGCGCAATGATCAACGGCAAAATGCCCACCACGCCAAACTCGATGCAGTAAACGCCGAACAGCCCCAGCGCGATGAAAAAAATCGGCGGCAGGATCTTCATCGCGGCTCTCCCAACCCGTCATACACCGCCTGGCACAGCTCGCCGACAAACGCCCCCGCCATCCCCTCGAGCGCCGTATTGGTGAAGGCCACCACGCTGAGTTGCCGGGCCGGATCGACAAACCAGGAATGGCCGTAGGTGCCGCCCATACGCCAGGTGCCGATCGATTCCGGCGTCTGCGCCGCCTGCGGATCTTTCAGCACGGTGATCCCCAGACCAAAGCCGCGCCCCGGCCAGAATGGCATCGGCAGATCGCCTATCTGGTTGCTGGTCATCGCCGTTACCCACTCCGTTGGCAGCAGCGGCGCGCCGCCCTGGCGCAAGGTTTCCAACAGCAGCAAGAAATCTTCGGCGGAGCCCACCATGCCTGCGCCGCCAGAGGCATAGGCGCCAGCCTCTAACGCCCGGGCCGGCGACAGGTTAAAACCGGCCGTATCCTCGATAAAAGGCAAACGATCGGGTTGTTGCAACGGCCGGGGTTCGGGGTGGTGGTTGGCATAAGCCACCGTCAACCGCTGTGCATCCGTGGCGGTAAAACCGGTGTCGTACATCGCCAGCGGCCCGGTCACCAACTGCGCCACCGCCTCCGCTAACGGCAAGCCGCTGGCCTGCTCGATCACGGCACCCAGCACGTCGGTAGCAATCGAATAGCGCCACTCGGTTCCCGGTGCCGCCAACAGCGGGGCCGAAGCAATGCGCTGCAGGTTCTCTTGCAGGCTGAGCCGGTCATCATCCATCCCGTCGGAGACGCCCGCCTGGGCATAGAACCCCTGTTCCGGCTGGAAAAACCGGTAACTCAACCCGGCGGTGTGGGTCATCAGATGACGCACCGTCATTGGCGGTTCGCGCCCGTCGGCGGTGCGAGGCCGGAAAGCTGGCAACCAGCGCGTCACCGGGTCCTCCAACCCCAAACGCCCTTGCGCCATTAACACCAGCGCGGCAGTGGAAACGATAGGTTTGGAGACCGAGGCCAGCCGGAACAGCGCGTTGGCAGCCATTGGCTTGCCGGCTTCTCGGTCCGCCATGCCCGCCGCACGGCGATAAACCTCTTCACCGCCCTGCGCCACCAACACCACCGCCCCAACCAGCCGTTTTTCTTCCAGCGCCAGATCAATGGCCTTATCAATAGCCTGAGCTGCCAGCTTGTATTCACTCATGGGTCACACTCCAGTAGACAGTCAATTCTGTAGCTACCGAGAATAGAGTGTGGTGATTAACGGAAAAACAGGCTAGATTTCCCTTCATACTGGACACTAGCGTCCGCAATAGGGGAAGAACATGGATAATCTGGCAGGCGTCTCGGCCTTTGTTCAGGCAGCCGAAACGCTCAGTTTTGTCGAGGCAGGCCGCGTGCTGGGTGTCTCCGCTTCGGCTATCGGCAAAAGCATCGCCCGGCTGGAGACACGCCTGGCCGTGCGGCTGTTTCACCGCAGCACCCGCAGCATGACGCTGACGGCGGAAGGCACGCTTTTCTTGCAGCGCTGCCAGCGGATCCTTGGCGAAATGGCGGCGGCGGAACAGGAACTGAGCGATACCCGCAGTGCGCCACGCGGTAAATTACGCGTCAGTTTGCCCCTGGTGGGCAGCCTGCTTAATCCGGTGCTGGCGGAGTTTATCCGTCAATATCCGCAGATTGAACTGGAGGTGGATTTCTCCGATCGCCGGGTTGAAGTGATTGAGGAAGGCTTTGACGCGGTGATCCGCGTCGGAGAAACCGAAGATTCCCGGCTGATGAGCCGCCAATTGGGCACCTTCCACCTGCAACTGGTGGCGGCCCCCGGCTATTTACGCCAGGCGGGTATTCCGCAACAGCCGGCCGATCTGCGCCAACACGCCTGCCTGCTGTATAAATTCCCCACCACCGGAAAAGTCGAAAGCTGGCCGGTGGCGGACTGGGACAAAATCCTCGGCGAAGGTCTGCGGACCAGCGTGGTGTGCAATACCGTCGATACGCTGATTTATCTGGCGGAACAGGGCCAGGGCATCGCCTGCCTGCCCGACTTCGCCGTGGAACAGGCGCTGGCCGGGCAACGGTTGCAGCAGGTTCTCGGCGAGCACAGCCACCATACCGGCAGCTTTAAAATTCTCTGGCCCTCCAGCAAGCACCTGGCTCCCCGACTGCGGGTGTTTATCGATCTGCTGAGCGAACGGTTGTTTCCGGCTTAACGGCGCAACGCGGCTTAAGAGCAATTCCGGCTTTGCTTTGCACAAAATCAGCTAAGCCAGCAACGACAGTGCCTGCCGGCGGGCCTCACCGCATTAGCTTCTGTCTATGATATTCCATTTTGAAATATGAAAGTCTCGTTCGTTCTTTCGGGGCAAGGAAAATCACCACACAATAAAACCTGAATCGCAGGCCGGCTCATAACCGCATAAAAAATCAGGGTTTATACTCTTGTCATCGCTCATAACCGCTCAATTTACCCGTCTGGTGCTGGATACCCAGCCTGATGCTCTCGCCCTGTCAGCCGCTCGTCGCGGCCTGATGGACTACTTTGCCTGCGCGTTGCCGATCGTCCACGGCGCGCTGAGCGATACCGGGCTGGCGGCGGTGAAATCGGTGTTCCCGCCGATCAGCGCTGAGAACCGTGCCTTGTATTTTGGCTACGTCAGCCACTCGCTGGATTTCGACGATTACCACCCTGCGCTACGCGGCCACCCGACCACGGTGGTGCTCTCTGCCTTGTTGGCGCTGACCGACGATCGCGACGATGCCACCGCGCTGTTGAGCGCCTATGCGATAGGGGTAGAAGCCGCCGGGCGATTGGGGTTGGCGGCCGGAACCCAGCATTATCAGTTGGGTTTCCACAGCACCGCGACTCTGGGCGCGGTAGCCGCCAGCGCAGCCGCCGCACGCTATTTGGGATTGACCCCGCCCCAGACGCAGATTGCACTCGGCCTGGCGGCTACCCAGGCCGCCGGGCTGCGCAGCCAGTTCGGTTCTGCCGCCAAACCGCTGCACGCCGGATTGGCGGCGCGCGCGGCGGTCAATGCCGTGCTGCTGGCGCAGGCGGGCTTTGCCGGCCAGCCGGAAGGCGTGATTGACAGCCTGTTCAGTTCCCACGGTGACGGCCGGCAGCGGCCGGATCTGCTGACTGCAGATTGGGGCGCGCCGTGGCGCATCCTGCAACCGGGCCTGGAGTTTAAACGCTACCCAACCTGCGGCGGCACCCACAGCGCGGCCGAAGCCGCCTTTGCCCTGTGTGAAAACCTGCTCGAACAAGGTATTACCGCCGACGAGATACCTGCCGCCATCAGCCGCATTCAGGTCAGTTTTCCGCCCGGCGCGGATACCGCTCCCCATATTCGCCGCCCGGTAAACGGCGTAGAAGCGCGTTTCAGCCTGGAATACGTGATCGCCGATGCACTGTACAGCGGTGCCGTGCCGCTGATGCATTACGGTGAAAACCCCGTAGACCCGATGATTGCCGCACTGGCGGCGCGGGTGGAACGGCACGCCGACCTTTCTGCTCCGCCAGATGAGTTGGATCCGGAACTGCGTTTCCATCGCGTGACGCTGACGCTGCACGACGGCCGCCAATTTAGTGACATTGTCACCAGAAAACAAACCGCCGCCCGCCCAACGGACGTCGAAGCCAAGCTGCGCAGCATCCTGCAACTGCTGCCGCAATTGGATGGCGACCGCGTGGTTCGCGACTGCGCACTGGCGCAGCCCGGCGCGACGGCACGGTTAATTGCATTATTAAATCAATAATAAATAGAGGACTAATTATGAGTGCTTCACCTTCAACACCATCGCGTCAATTACGTCTCGGCCTGTTTGTTCAAGCCCTGGGGCACCATGTCGGCGGCTGGCGCGCAGAAGGCGCCAGCGGATCACCGACCGATATCGACTGGTTCACCTGGATCGCCCAAAAAGCCGAAGAAGGCACCTTTGACATGTTCTTCGTCGGCGACGCGCTGGCCACCAGCGTACACCGTTTGCCTTCGACGATGTCGCGCCTGGAGCCGCTGACCTTGCTGGCGGCGCTGGCGGTCAATACTCGCCATATCGGGCTGGCGGCCACCGCCTCCACCACCTTCGACCAACCCTTCCATCTGGCGCGCGCCATGGCGTCCATCGACCATATCAGCCACGGCCGTGCAGCCTGGAACGTGGTGACGTCCTTTTCCAGCGATGCCGCACGCAACTTCAGCCGTGACGATCTGCCTTCGCACGCCGAACGTTACGAAGTGGCGCGCGAGTTCCTCGAAGCCAGCTACAAGCTGTGGGACGGCTGGGAAGAAGACGCCATCGTGCGTGACAAACAACAGGGCATCTACGCCATCGACGACAAAATTCACGCGGCCAACCACAAGGGCAAACACTTTTCGGTACAGGGACCACTGAATATTTCACGTTCCCCACAGGGCCGCCCGGTGATTATCGAAGCCGGCTCTTCACCGGCCGGGCAGCAGTTGGCGGCGGAAACCGCCGAGGTAGTCTTTACCGCCGCTGCCACGCTGGAGGAAGGCCAGGCGTTTTACCGCAGCCAGAAAAAGTACGTGGCCGAGGCCGGCCGTAACCCGGACCACCTGCTGATCCTGCCGGGCGTGATGCCGATTATCGGCCGCACCAAGGCTGAAGCGCAGGAGACCTGGTATCAGTTGAATCAGTTAGTGGATATCGATAACGGCATCGAGCAGCTTTCCGCCCGCTTCGGCTTCGATCTGAGCGACTACCCGCTCGATGGCCCGGTGCCGGATGTTGGCGCAACCGAAGGTGGCCAAAGCCGGGTGAAACTGCTGACCGATCTGGCCGCGCGGGAAAACCTGACGCTGCGGGAACTGGCTGCGGTAGCGGCAGGCTCGCGCGGACACCGCGTGGTGGTCGGCACCGCCGAAGAGATCGCCGATGACTTCCAGCTGTGGCTGGAACAGCAAGGCGCCGACGGCTTTAACATCATGCCCGCCGTACTGCCAAATCAGTTGGAGCTGTTCGTCGAGCTGGTCATACCGGAGCTGCGCCGCCGTGGCCTGTTCCGCGAGGAATATCACTATTCAACCCTGCGTGAAAACCTGGGCCTGCCGGAACCGGCAATCAACTTCGCCAACGTAAAATCGGCTTAATCTGCAGGGGAATACCATGAAAACTACCGTTAAACGCACTGTGCTGTCCCTGCTGTTGGCTTCTTCCACCTTAGCCCCGTTGGCCACAGGCTATGCCGCCGAAGGCGATGTTCCCTTCAAGGCCGCGCTGAAAGCCAGCGCCGATCCGAAACTGCACGACAGCCTGCCCGACGCCGTCAAAAAAGCCGGCTTTATCGTGGCGGGCACTAACCCGAACACGCCGCCGACCACCTTCTACGAGGCGGACAACAAAACGCTGGCCGGGCGTGAAATCGACGTGATGAGCGCAATTGCCGATCGTCTCGGTGTCGCGATCCACTGGAAGGACACCGGCGGTTTCGACAATATCATTCCCGGTTTGAAATCCGGTCGCTACGACGTGGCGCTGGCCAACATCGACGCCAACAAGAAGCGTTTCCAACAGGTGGACTTCGTCGGCTATTACAATGCCTCCAAACTGGCGCTGATCGCCCGTAAAGATGCGGCGCTCGGCCCGTACACCGAGCTGGCGCAACTGTGCGGCCAGACCGTCGGCGCCGGTGCCGGCACTTCGCAGGTCACCCGTTTGCAGCAGGCCAGCGACCAGTGCGTCAGCGCCGGCAAACCGGCGATCACCATTCCGATCTTCCCGGACCGCCCGGCCGGCGTGCAGGCGACGATCAGCGGCCGCGTACCGATGTTCTTCGGCCCTTATGAAGGCCTGCGCTACCAGGCGAGCCATGTTAAAGCGCTGGCGCTGGCCGGCGACATCAATATCGGAGGCACCACGGTAGCCATCGCGTTGCCAAAAGGTTCCGAACTGGTGAAACCGGTGCAGGCCGCGCTTAACTCGCTGATTGCCGATGGCAGCTACCAGAAAATCCTCGACGGTTGGGATATCGGTTTCGGTGCGGTGAAAACCGCCGGCATCAACGAAGAGATTGCAAAATGAGTGCGCAACAACCTGCCGATGATGCCGAACTGAGCATCGTCGGTCATCGGCATTACGGGCGCTGGTTCAGCGCCCTGATCGTACTGCTGATCGTCGGCGTTATCGCCAATTCGATGCTGCATAACCCGCGCTTCGAATGGGCGGTGGTGGCGGAAAACTTTACCGAGACGTCAATCATCAACGGCGTGATCATGACGCTGAAGCTGACGGTCATCTCGGTGATCTTCGGTTTCGCCGGCGGCGTGCTGCTGGCGTTGATGCGCCTCTCCGCCAACCCGGTGCTGGTCGCGGTAAGCTGGTTCTATACCTGGTTCTTCCGCGCGGTACCTATGCTGGTGCAACTTTTCCTGTGGTACAACATCGCCGCGCTTTACCCGCGCATCAGCCTGTGGCTCCCGTTTCTGGGCGAGGTCGCCAGCGCGCCGACCAACACCATTATCAGCACCTTCAGCGCAGCGGTGATTGCTCTGGTCATGCATCAGTCGGCCTATGCGGCAGAGATTGTGCGTGCAGGCATTCAAAGCGTGGGCAGCGGCCAACTGGAAGCCGCCAAGGCATTGGGCTATCGCCGTGGGCAGATCCTGTGGCGAGTGGTTTTGCCGCAGGCCATGCGCACCATTTTGCCGCCGGCCGGCAATGAGGTGATCGGGCAGCTTAAAACCACCGCCGTGGTGTCGGTTATCGCCCTGCAAGACGTGCTGTATTCGGCGCAGATTATCTACCAACGCACCTACGAGGTGATCCCGCTGTTGCTGGTCGCCACGCTGTGGTACCTGGTGATGACCTCGATTCTGTCGATTGGCCAGCACTATGTTGAGCGCTATTTCGGTCGTGGCACTCAGGCCACGCGCGGCGGTTGGCTGTTACGCAACCGTAAGGCCACGCCCGAACTGAACCAGGGAGCAGAACAATGAGCGCAGCCATTCATATCAACCGGGTACGTAAGTCCTTCTCCGGTACCGAAGTGCTGAAAAACATCAGCCTGCAGATCCCGGCCGGTTCGGTCACGGTGATCCTCGGCCCTTCCGGCTCGGGGAAATCGACCTTGCTGCGCTGCATCAACCACCTGGAAAAGCTCGACGGCGGCACCATCCGCGTGGGCGAACAACTGATCGGTTATCGCCAGAAAGGCAAGCATCTGTATGAACTGAAGGAGTCTGAGGTCGCCGAACAGCGTAAAAGCATCGGCATGGTGTTCCAGCAGTTCAACCTGTTCCCGCACCGCACGGTGCTGGAAAACGTTACGGAAGCGCCATTGCTGGTGAAAAAGGAAAAGAAGGCCGTGGTGGTCGAACGGGCGAAGGCCCTGCTGACCCGCGTGGGGCTGGAGCATCGCATTAACGCCTGGCCACGCGAGCTTTCCGGTGGCCAACAGCAGCGTGTGGCGATCGCCCGCGCGCTGGCGATGAATCCCGAGGTGCTGTTGTTTGATGAGCCGACTTCCGCGCTCGATCCGGAACTGGTTGGCGAAGTGTTGCAGGTGATGAAGGGCCTGACGCACTCCGGCATGACGATGGTCGTGGTCACCCATGAGATCGGTTTTGCCCGCGAAGTGGCCGATCAAATCATCTTTATGGATCAGGGGAAAGTGGTCGAAACGGGGACTGCGCAGCAGGTGCTGGATGCGCCTCAGCATGAAAGAACGCGTAATTTCCTGGCGACGGTACTCTAATTGCATCAGGGGAGCATTGCGCTCCCCTGATCATGGAATTCAGTCTTTTTTTCTGCCGATAGCGGAGAAAACGTTAAACACTTCACCCAGACCATAAATCGAGCCCAGCAACACGGCTATCATTACCGGCACCAGGATCACCACGGTTGCCAAACTCTCAATCATTTCTAACATCGTTGTCTCCCGGTTTTTTAAGCGGAGAAAGCCGTTCACAAATGGAATGGAATTTCTCCGAGATACCGCACACTTTATTGTTGGTATTTTCGATATGTGATAGACATCACACTTTAAGCGCGACTAATGTAACTTACACAGTTGCATTAAAACAATGACAAAAAATGCTCTGGGAAAGGCGGGATAACGCAACGAAACATCGGTGGGACGCCTGCTCGAAAACAGGTGTCCAAGACGCAAATAATGGCGATAGCGGCCAAATAACGGGAGCAATGATGATAACACTGAGAATGGCGCGGCCTGCGGATGCACCGGCGATCGCGCGTCTGCACGTGCAGGTCTGGCGCAGCGCCTACCAAGGGCTGGCAACGCAAGCGGCCTATGCCGCGCTGGATGAACCAAGGCGGTTGGTCCAGTGGCAAGAAAAACTGCAACAACCTGGCGCAGCGCAAGTGCTGCTGGCCGAATCGGCTGGTCAATTGGCCGGATTCTGTCTGGCCGACGCCCCTTCCCATCCGCAGTTTGGCGAGCATGCCGAGATAAAATCACTGTTCGTCAGCGATGAACATCAACGCCAGGGTATCGGCCGCAGGCTGCTCGGTGCAGCGGCAAGAGAAATGCAAAAGCTCGGTTATCGCAGCATTGCGCTGGGAGTGGTCGACGGGAATGACAACGCCATGCGGTTTTATCAGGCCTTGGGCGGTGCTCCGGCCGGTAACTATACCGATCCCGGTCCGTTGTGGCGTTCCAGCAATGTGATTTACGTCTGGCCGGATATTCGCCATCTGGCGGCCCTTAAATAATATACGGCGACTCAAATTTAAGAATATTTACCTATTCTATTTTCTGCCGGAGGAATACATTCATCTCAACTTCTACCGAACGATTAATTGCCGTATTTTTAGCCAAGTAATCGATCATTTTACCAGGATAATTCTTATGAACATTAAACGTGTTGCCGGCGTGTTGGTTCTCGTAATGGCTACGCTCTCTGTCACTGCATGCGGGCATATGTCTAACCGCAATCGCAACACCGCAATCGGCGCCGGCGTAGGCGCGCTGGGTGGCGCAGTATTGACCGACGGCAGCACCCTGGGCACGCTGGGCGGGGCAGCACTGGGCGGTATTATCGGTCACCAAACCAGCCGTTAACGATAGCTGAATAATAAAAATCTCAGGCCGGAATATCTGCAACAGCGCACTATTCTTGCCTGAGTTAATATTATTTCATTGCCTTTAATCTCCCCCTTTTAAATCTCAGGGTTAATTATTTCTCATTGCCTAAACGTTCTGCTTAACCACGAGGCAATAATACCAGCCGCATACCATCATATCGGTTTCAGCTCTCTGGCATCACGGAAGAATGATGGGTGGAAATTTTCCACTCGTTGCCGACCCAGGCATAGGTGAAAGTATAACGTGCAGAAACGGTTGATTTATCTTTAAAACTGAAGGTATAGGTCCCCGTATCCACGGCTTTGTTGCAGCCAATACGTATCGTTCGGCTATCTATCTTGCCAACCGGTTTTTTCGCCAGAAAATGTTCAAAATAATCAATCCGCTCAGCTTCCGTCAAACGTACTTTATTGGAAACCGTGGGGAGCAAGATCGCATCGCTCAGGTAATTATCTGTCACCTTCCTGGCATCTCCAGTCTGTAAATCGTCATTCCATTTATCAAATAATGCTTCAATTTGAGCCCGATCGACTTTAACGCAATCGGGAACCGTTTTGGCCAAGACAGAGCCAGACATCAACATCAGTGTGCCTACTACTACTCCAGGTAATTTTTTCATTTTCATTCCTTTTGTCAGCTTCGTTGCTCCTTGTCATAAGTATCAGTGCCAATCTCGATAAACAATTAAATTTTAATATAGTTACATTAGTTTACTATAAATCAAGTAAACATCTCCTTATAGGCATTAGGTTGGCCGATGACCGTCGCTTCCGACCTCAGGCGGGTGAAGCCAAGTGCCGCCGCTACGGCCCCCGCGCCCGCACTATCGAGGTATGGCGGCCCTGTCGCAACCGTTTCGGAAATACTCTGCATATTCGCGGCAAGAAAATCATCATGAACAGGAAACGGTTATCGGATCCCACGTCAAGAATACATAATTAAAAAACGAAATATGAATTGAAATCATCTACGCAAATTATTAATGAATGAATCATAGGGAATATATAATAAAATTCACCGTAGACGATGACTGGATAAGCTAATAACCTCCCCCTGTCATTCCTTCAAAAAAAAGAAATGGCATTACTGAAGGTAATGATAATACGTCGATCGGCATCAGATAAACTCTGATTAGGCTGACAAGTTTAATTCTATTTTCATTATTAAGGATGAGTTATGAAATTATCAAACGTAATGCTTCTCTCGGCAATTCTGGCTTCCGCAGTGGGCATGTCTGCCGTCGCCTCCGCCGCGCAACGTCCCGCCGGCGTTTGCACCTTTATTTATTCGCCGGTTCCCTACGTCACCAAAGACGGCAAAAAAATCCAGGCGCCTAATGCCTGCGTGGCAAAATGGTGGGCAGTTCAGGGTAAGTGATAATTTGACTTGCAGGCAGCTTATTACGCAGCCTGCCGGGTAAACGAAAGGGGGCCGGAAACCGGCCCCCTTTCAGCTTTCTATCGGCAACGCAAAAACATTACCCCTTCACCCGAGAAACCACATTCAGCGGTTGAGCGTCCGGCAGGATATTCATATGCTCCAGCACCTGCGCCATGATCTTGCCGAACACCGGGCCGGCCACCGAACCGCCGAAGTGCTTGCCGGCTTTCGGGTTGTTGACCATCACCACCAGCGCCACCTGCGGATCGCTGGCCGGCGCCACACCTGCGGTGTAGTTGATATAGCCGCCGTCATATTTGCCGTTGGCACCCATCTTCTCGGCAGTACCGGTTTTAATCGCCAGCCGGTAACCCGGCACCGCGGCGCTGACCCCACTGCCGCCCGGCAAGGCGTCGCTTTCCATCATATGCACCACGGTTTTCACCGTCTCTTCCGGCAAGATCCGCTGCCCCATGACCGGCGGCGTCACCCGCGTGATCGACAGCGGCCGATAGACGCCGTAAGCGCCGATGGCGGCATATTCGCGCGCCATTTGCAGCGGCGTAACGCGCAATCCGTAGCCGAAGGAGAAAGTCGCCCGTTCGATATCGGCCCAGCGTTCACGATGCTGCGGCAGATAACCGCTGCTCTCGTTGCCGATGCCCAACTCGGTCGGCAACCCCAGACCAAAGCTCTTGTAGACCGCCGGTAGCACAGTGGCAGGCAGCGCCAATGCGATATGCGACACCGCGATATCACTGGATTTTTGCAGCACGCCGGTAATGGTCAGTTTGGACCAGTGACCAACGTCCTTGATCAAGTGGCCGTTGACCCGGTACGGCGTGGTATCCAGCACCGTATCCGGCTTAATCAGCCTATGTTCCAACCCGACCATCACGACCACCGGTTTCACCGTCGAACCCGGCTCGAAGCTGTCGCTGCTGCAAACGTTGCGAATATCTTTTGCCGGCGTATTGGCATAGTTGTTCGGGTTGAACGACGGGTAGCTGGCCATGCCAAGCACCTCGCCGGTACTGACTTTCACCAGCACCGCACAGCCGGAATCGGCCTGGTTGGCCAGCACGCCATCGCGGATTTGCGCAAACAGTACGTACTGGATAAATTTATCGATGCTCAGCGTAACGTTCGGCGGCGGTACGGGATCGACGCTCTTGATCACGCCAATCACCGCCCCGCTGCCGTCCTTCTGGTACACCCGCATCCCGTTCTTGCCCTGCAACAGGTGGTTGAAGCCCAGCTCAATGCCTTCGAGCCCCTGATTGTCCTGCCCGACAATACCTATCAGCCCGGCGGCGTCCTGGCCCATCGGGTAAAAGCGGCTGAAATCCTGCTCGGTGCTGACACCGGTCAGATGCAGTTTATTGATGTAGTTCGCGTTATCGTCTTCCACCTTGCGGGCCAGATAGACGAAACGCTTATGGGCGTTGGCCTGAATCAACTTTTGCACGTCCGTCAGCGGCATTTTCAGCACGTTGGCCAGGCTCTGCCAGCGTTCGTTGCCGGTATCGGTATGGGTGTCGAGAATATGCTTGGGATCCAGTACGATATCTTTCGAAGACACGCTCACCGCCAGCGCTTCATCATTGCGGTCGGTGATCATACCCCGGTTGGTCGGTAGCACCTGCGTGCGAATTGAGCGCTGATCCGCCTGGTCCGCCAACTGCTGATGCTCCATCAATTGCAAATAGCCCACCCGGAACGCCAGCAGGAAAAAACACACCAGAATACCGGCGCAAATCCAGCCAAACCTCAGTGAGGAATAATTTTTACCGCTTTTTTTTATTAGTGGCGCCACTGTTAACCCTGCGTTTTTATTCGGATTATGTAATTATTTCAGTCTACCCTGACGGAAATCTTTAGAAGATTGCAGTTTGTAAGAAAGTAAAAACAAACGCGTTTACTGTTGCACATCCTCACTGTCGTTTAACTCCGGTTTAACTTTCTGCCCATCATCAGGTTTCGGCGCGTTGGCCGGGTCAAAAATATGGTCAAGGATTGCCCGTGCGGTTGGCCCCGCCACCACGCCGTCACCGCCGCCGTTTTCCAGAATCAGCGCCATCGCCACCCGCGGATTTTTATAGGGAGCGAACAGCGTGTAGAAAATATGGTCACGCAACCGTACCGGGATCATCTTGGCGTTATAGGTCTGATTTTCTTTCAGACTGAATACCTGCGAAGTACCGGATTTGGCGGCGATCTGATACGGCGCAGTATGGAACAGCTTGTAACCGGTGCCATTCGGCAAGTTGGCCATACCGTACATGCCATTGCGCACAATGCCCCAGTACGGTGATTTGGCATCGCCGATCTGTGCCGTCTGCAGCGGCGGTTGATAGCGGCTCACCCGATTGCCCTGGCGCATGGAATACAACAGATGGGGCGTTTTCACCTTGCCGTTATTGATAAGCGTGGTCAGCGCCTTCACCATCTGAATTGGCGTGGCGACCCAATACCCCTGGCCGATGCCGACCGATACGGTATCGCCCTGATACCAGGGTTTTTTATGCACCCGCTGCTTCCAGTCGCGGCTGGGCAGTACGCCGCGATACTCTTCGTTGAGATCGATCCCGGTCGCCTGGCCGTAACCGAATTGGCTCAGCCAGCTGTGAATGCGATCGATGCCCATTTCAAACGCCACCTGATAAAAGAAGGTATCGGCGGACTCCTCTATCGCTTTGGTGACGTTCAGCATACCGTGGCCACTCTTCAGCCAGTCGCGGTAACGGCGTTGGGTGCCCGGCAACGTCCAGGTCGGCGCGCCAAAGAAGCTGGTGTTGGGGGTTATCACCCCGGCGAACAGCGCAGAGGTAGCCATGTAAGGCTTCACGGTAGACGCCGGCGGGTACAGCCCCTGAGTGACGCGGTTAATCAGTGGTAGATCCGGGTTGGTCAATAAGCTTTTATAGGCTTTGTAACTGATACCCTTAACGAACGGGTTGGGATCGTAACTGGGGCTGGACACCATCGCCAAAATACCGCCATCGCGCGGGTCCTCAACCACCACCGCCGCTCGCTGCCCCTTCAGCACCGACTCGATATACTGCTGTAACGGCAAATCGAGCGTCAGATAGATATTTTTGCCGGCCTGCGGCGGCTGTTCTTTCAGCAGGCGTATCACGCGGCCGTGGTTATCCACCTCAACTTCCTGATAGCCGGTGGTGCCGTGAAGCTCCGACTCATAGTAAGCCTCAATGCCCTGCTTGCCGATGTTATGGTCGGCAGAGTAATTTTCGCCGATGCCGGCTTTATCGAGCCGTTTCACATCGCCATCGTTGATTTTCGATACATAACCCACCACGTGCGCCAGTTCGGCGCCATACGGATATTCCCGCTGCTGATAGGTGTCGATGGTCACCCCGTCAAAACGATATTGATTGACCGCAAAACGGGCGACCTCAGTGTCGTTCAGCCCGCTTTTCAGCGTCACCGGTTTATAGCGGCCGTTGTGGTGCATATCGTCGCGAAAGGTGGCGATGTCCTCTGGCGTCAGATCGACAATCGGTGTCAGCGCCTGTAGCAGCGCGGCCATATTGACGATTTTGCTGGGAATAACCTGGATCTGGTACAGCGTAATGTTACGCACCAGTGGGATGCCGTTACGGTCGAATATCAGCCCGCGGCTAGGGGCAATCGGCAGCATTTTGATGTCGTTCTGATTGGAGCGCGTCTGGTAAAACGCATGTTGCTTAATCTGCAGGTGATACAGGTTGACGATCAGTGCGCCGAAGCAGGCGATCACCAACGCCATCGCCACGCAGGCACGGCGAATAAACAACATTTCCTCAGCGGAATGGTCACGGATTTTTTCTTTTAAGAGGGCCATACGCAGTGCAGTACCTGTCTGACGTCACATTTTCCCCAGATAAATCAGGGCAGTGAAAAGTCGGCAAGCATAGCGTTATTGGTTAACGGCCCCCATTAAAAGGTTGCTAATGAAATGGCATAAATGTTTCAGCATATTGGAATGTTTCCGGGTACCGGCTTTTATGCCGTACAGGGATTGAGCACCCCTTTATCCCAGTGCTACAATGTGACGCAGATCACACTACTCCATTTTTGCCCGCACTGTTCTCCGGCGCCCTGCCGGCTGCGGCTTTGTCACAAAGGATCACGTTCGATGAGTACCATAGCCACGGGTTTGATTATGATGCGCTGGGAATTGCTGAGCGCCGTAATGATGTTTATGGCCAGCCAGTTAAACGTCGTTTGCCGTAAGACCAGCCGTAACGGCATGGCATTCATGTTCAGCAGCCTCGGGCTGTTCACCACCTGTTGGTTTGTGATGGGCCTGATGGGCATCAGTTTCAGCCAGGAAGGATTCCTGCATTTTTGGTCAGTGACCAAAGACGTATTCTTCGACGTGATGAGCAAAACCCCGACCGATTGGCCAATGCCCTGAGCCGCACTTAATCTCCCCCTGCGGCAGGCAACGGCGCCGACATCTCCAGCAGTATTTTGCCGAATGCCTGCGCAGCCGCGCCAGGTTCCGCGCCGTTGACGATCAGGGTGAAATCGACGTCGGGCAATTCAGGTAGCCCATACTCGTCTTCGATCACTTTCATCCCCGGCGCCAGATCGCCGCTTGCCATGACGGCAATGCCCAACCCCGCCAGCACGGCCGCCCGTAGCCCTTGTTGGCTTTGTGAAGTGAAGGCGGTGTGCCATTGGATTGCCTTGCTTTCCAAAGCGGCGATCCCGGCTTCGCGACTGACCGACGGCGCGGGCAACAACGCCAGCGGCAACGACGAGCCCGCCAGGCTGAATGTCTCAGCCGCTACCCACACCAGTTGCGTCCGCCGCAATAACCGGCCCTCAATACGGTTAGCCAGCGACATCACGACGGCCAAATCCAGTTCGTTGCCCTTCACCATCCCGCAAAGATCCAGCCCGATACTGACATTGACCTCCAACCTGACCGCAGGAAAAGCCCGGGCAAACTGGGATAACAGCGGCGGCAATCGTTCCCCCAGAAAACTCTCCGTCAGGCCAAAGCGTACTGATCCCGACACGGGTGAGGATTCAAAGCGCCGCTGCATGGCGTCGAGCGCCTGCAAAACGTGCACGGCGTGGCGCAGCAAATCTTCACCGTCTTCGGTTAGCGTCAGGCGCCGCGTAGTGCGGTGCAACAACTGCCGGCCAATCTGCTCCTCGAGCCGACGGATCTGGTGACTGATCGCGGATTGGGTCAGATTCAGTTGCTGCGCCGCGCGCGTAAAGCCGCCGGTTTCGGTAACCGCAACGAAGGTGCGCAGCAGTGTCGGGTCAATGTTCATAGGGCGATTACATGATGGGAATTAATTAATAACGATAAATTAAATCATTTCTATCATGCAAGCCATTTATCCAGAATGGCTGTTCGTTTCCCTAACCTTTCTTTTGTGGAAAAAATTCATGACGCTCTCTCACGCCAGTAAAAACCGACTGGCATTAACGGCAATTTGCCTCGCCGCGCTGATGTTCGGCCTGGAAATCTCCAGCGTACCGGTCATACTGCCGACGCTGGAACGGGTATTACACAGTGATTTCAGCGATATGCAGTGGATTATGAATGCCTATACCCTGGCCTGCACCGCCGTGATGATGGCCACCGGAACGCTGTCTGACCGTTTTGGCCGCAGGCGAGTTTTCATCATCGCTATTGCCGCTTTTGGCCTCACCTCCTTACTCTGCGGCCTGGCCAACGGCTCGACGCTGCTGATCCTGGGCCGCTTTATACAAGGCATGGCGGGCGGCGCCATGTTGATTTGCCAGGTGGCTGCATTGTCGCATCAGTTTCAGAGCGGCAAACAGCGTGGTCAGGCCTTCGGCATTTGGGGCGTCGTTTTTGGCATTGGCTTAGGGTTTGGGCCGGCGATCGGCGGCGTTATCGTGGCGCTCGCCAACTGGCAGTGGGTATTTTTGATTCATGCGGTCATCGCCGTTCTGACACTGTTACTGGTGATTTTCAGCGTGCAAGAATCCCGCGATCCGCAGGCGGCAAAACTGGATACTCTGGGGATCGTCACATTGTCGCTGTCGGTTTTTGGGCTGGTGTATTTTATCACTCAGGGGGCGGAGTTCGGTTTCGCCAGCGTTCGTGCCGGGGGGATTCTTCTGGCTGCAGCCCTCAGCCTGCTGCTGTTTATTTGGGTTGAGAGACGCAGCCCCTATCCGATGATGGAGTTTTCCGTGTTCAGGAATCGGCAATTTTCCGGGGCGCTGATGGGCTCTATCGGCATGAATTTCAGCTTCTGGCCCTTTATGATCTACCTGCCGCTCTATTTTCAAATTGGGCTGGGCTATGACAGCCTGACCACAGGTTTGTCGCTGCTCGCCTATACGCTGCCCACGCTGGTCTTCCCCCCGGTGGGCGAGCGATTGGCTTTGCGTTACCGCGCCGGAACCGTGATCCCCGCAGGGCTATTCGCGCTTGGACTGGGTTTCCTGCTGATGAAATCAGGCGGCGAACATGCCGGCGGATTGGCTATGCTGCCGGGGTTACTTATCGCCGGCATCGGCCTGGGCATCACCAATACCCCGGTGACCAACACCACCACAGGTTCGGTGTCGAATGCCCGCGCCGGCATGGCCTCCGGGATAGACATGAGCGCCAGAATGATCGCGTTGGCTGTCAATATTGCGGCCATGGGGTTTATCTTGCTGGCGGGCGTTGACGCTTATCTGCAACAAACGCTGCCCGAATCATTCGGCACCTTGCCGCTGCATTCGGTGGCGGAGCAGATAGTGGCGGGTAATCTCACCGCCTTGAAAACGCTCCCCGAATGGGATGCCTTGGCCCCCTTGGTTCATGCCGCCTTGACGCAAAGTTTTGGCCTGGTGATGCTGTACGGCGGCCTCGGTGCCTGGGCGTTGGCTGCGGCCAGCCTGATGATTTTCGCCCCCTGGAAAACGGCAGCCGCACTCCTCCGGTAATAACATCTCGTTATTACTGAATGGTTCATAAAATAAATAAAATATAATCGGGCGGTCTGAGACCGGCAGAGGCTTATGCTGGCCTCAGACAACTTTGTTGCACCTGGCCCAGAGGCAAGCCCTCATGCCCGCACTTTCTTGTTTTTCCCCTGATTAATCCAGAATCCGGCTTAATGGTTAACCGATGTCTGGCCTGGCTGAAGGATACGCCACGCGCCGCCATCAGGAAGCAGCATGATTTCTCCTTCTGCCCGTATTGCCGCCAGCAGCGTGATTGAGCCTGGCGTGATTATCGGTGCGCACGTACGCATCGGTCATTTTTGCTTCATCACCGCCGGCGTTGAGATTGGCGAAGGTACCTCTATCGCCTCCCACGTAGTCATTAACGGCATGACGCGCATCGGCCGCGACAACGTCATCGACCAGTTTTCTTCGATCGGCGAAGCCGGCCAGGACCTGAAATACGCCGGTGAACCGACCACGCTCACCCTCGGCGATCGCAACCGCATCGGCAAATACGCCACCCTGCATCGCGGCACCGTTCAAGGCTGCCGCCACACCGCGATCGGCGATGACAACCATCTGCAGGATAATGTGCATATTGCCCACGACTGCATCATTGGCAACGCCACGCATATCGGCATTAACAGCGGGCTGGCCGGGCATGTGGAATTGGGCGACGGCGGTTGGGTCGGCGCGCGTTGTGCGGTGCATCAGTTTTGCATTATCGGTGCCCACGCGCGATTGGCCGACGGCACGCTCGCGGTGCAGGATTTGCCGCCGTTCGTCCAGGCCGGCGGCAACCGCGCCAAACCGGACGGCCTGCATCTGCTGGCGCCGGCCTTTCTGGCCGCCGACGAGCAACAGCAGCGGGTTATTCATTCTCTTTACGACATGTTGTATCACCAGGCGATGGCGCTGGAAGACGTGCGGCAAGAAGCCGCCCGCCTCAGCGTGGAATACCCGTTACTGCGGCTGTTCACTGATTTTTTTACCCGCTCTACGCGGGGCATCATTCGCTGAAAATGTGGCCGTCACGCCACTTTATGACAGCGCACCGCCGTCCCCCCCAGATTCACCCGCAGCGTTTGCGGCATCTGGCAGCCTTCCCCGGCGTAGGGACAACGCTCGCGGAAAAAACACCCCAGCGGCAACTGGCGATTGCCCGGCAACTCCCCTTTGCGGTCTTCAATAGTGCTGTCGCTCAGCGCACGCCCGGCACGCGGCACCGAATCCAGCAGTAGCCGGGTATAAGGATGCTGCGGCTGGCGCAAGACCTGCGCGGTTGGCCCCAGCTCAACGATTTGCCCCAAATACATCACCGCCACCCGATCGCTCATGTGCTGAACCACCGAAACGTTATGCGAGATCAGCACATAGGTCAGATTGCGCTGGCGTTGCAGCTCCACCAACAGGTTGAGGATCTGCGCCTGCACCGAGATATCCAGCGCCGACGTTGGCTCGTCCAGCACGATGATATCCGGTTGCGAGGACAGCGCACGGGCAATCGAGATGCGTTGGCGCTGACCACCGGAAAACTCATGCGGCAGCCGGTCGATAGACTCCGGTCGCAACCCAACCTGCTGCACCAGTTCGGCCGCCAGCGCCCGCCGCTCTGCCACGCCGTTATGCTGCTGCACGTAGACCGGTTCGGTGATAATGCGCCATACCGGCAGGCGCGGGTCGAGCGACGACTGCGGATCCTGAAACACCATCTGCATGCCGCTGCCAAACCAGGAGCCGCCGGAACGGGCGCGCAGCAACTCGCCGCTGCTGGGCTTCAACAATCCCATCAGCAGTTGCGCCAAGGTACTTTTGCCACAGCCGGATTCGCCGACGATCCCCAGGGTCTCGCCGCGCATGATGTTGAGATCCAGCCCGTTGAGCGCATGGACATATTCTCTCGGCTTACCGCGCCAGTTATAGCTGGCGGGAAAGCGCAGCCGCACGTCGCGCAGTTCCAGTAGCGCTTCAACGTTCATTTTGCACCTCCAGATCGATAGACTGCGGATGCCAACAGGCCACCCGTTGCGTCGGGTCAGCGGCTAATGGCGTCAACCGCGGCGTTTGCCGGCATTGGCCGCTGGCGTAGCTGCAGCGGTTGCTGAATGCGCAACCCGGCGGCAACGCGCTCAAATTGGGCACCGTACCGGGAATGGCCCGCAGCAGGCTGCGCGGCTCTGCGCGTTCCGGTGCCGCCAGCAACAACCCGATAGAATACGGGTGGCGCGGGTGGTCAATCACCCGCGCCGTGGCCCCGCTTTCGATCACGTGCCCGGCATACATCACGTACACCCGGTCACAAAGCTGCGACACCACCGCCATATCGTGAGTAATAAACAGCACCGCCGTGCCGCTGGCGCGAGCCTTCTGTTGCAACAGGCGCAGCACCTGCCGCTGCACCGTAACATCCAGCGCCGTGGTCGGTTCGTCGGCGATAATCAGCTCCGGTTCGCAGGAAAACGCCATGGCGATCAGCACCCGTTGGCGCATGCCGCCCGACAGCTCGAACGGATAGCGCTCCATCACCCGTTCCGCATCGGCAATTTGCATTTCACGCAGCAACTGGATCGCCTTGTCACGCGCCTGCCGCGCCGACAGCCGCTGGTGCAGGCGGATCACCTCGCACATCTGGCGGCCGATTTTCCGCGTCGGGTTCAGCGCACTCATCGGCTCCTGAAAAATCATCGACACCCGGGCACCGCGCAGTTGGCGCATTTGCCGCTCGCTGGCGCTGAGCACGTCGGTGCCCAATACCTCCAGCTTGCCGCCGGTCACGTTGTAACCGTCTTCGGCCAGCAGGCGCAGGGTCATCATTGCCGTTACCGATTTGCCGGAACCGGATTCCCCCACCACGCCGACGATTTCGCCGGCCTTGACCTGCAACGAAACGCGGTTAAGCGCCTTGACGCTGCCGCCGTAAACCGGGAATTCCAGTTGCAGCTCATCAATCGATAAAACCGTAGTGTCACTCATCAACGCCCCCGGGTTTT
The DNA here is from genome assembly GCF_052045345.1 of Serratia sp. 22264. Lineage (NCBI taxonomy): Bacteria > Pseudomonadati > Pseudomonadota > Gammaproteobacteria > Enterobacterales > Yersiniaceae > Serratia > Serratia sp. 22264. The sequence continues at coordinate 1,141,894 of NZ_JBQEOY010000001.1, read as the reverse complement.
AGGATCCAGCAAGTCGCGCAGACCGTCGCCGAACAGGTTGAAACCGGTGGCGGTGATCAGGATCGCCGTACCGGGAAAGGCCGAATACCACCACTGGTCGAGCACATAGTTACGGCCGTTGGCCACCATAGCACCCCATTCGGCGGTCGGTTGTTGGGCGCCAAGGCCGATAAAGCCCAGCGTGGCGGCCATCAGGATGGCGGTACCGATATCCAGCGACGCCTGTACCACCAACGGCGGCATGACATTGCGCAGGACATGCCAGCCAATCAAATGCCAGCGCGAAGCGCCAAAGGTGCGCGCCGCCTGCATATAAGCCTGATGCCGCAGCGTCAGCGTCTGCCCGCGCGCCAACCGCACGTAAAACGGAATGCGCACCACCGCAATCGCCAGCATGGCGTTGAACAGGCTTGGCCCGAGCGCGGCCGCCAGCGCCATGGTCAGCACCAGCGAAGGCACCGACAGCATGATGTCCATGCAGCGCATGATCAACGCATCCACCGTGCCGCCCATCACGCCGGAGAAACAGCCGAGCAGCGAGCCAATTCCGCCCGCCAGCACCACCACCGCCAGCCCGGCGGCAACAGACTGCCGGCTGCCGACCAGCACCCGGCTGAACAGGTCGCGGCCTACTTCGTCGGTGCCGAACCAGTGTTCGGCCGAAGGCGGCAGCAGCCGCGCGGTCAGGTCGATGGCGTCCGGATTGTGCGGCGCCAGCCAGGGGGAAAACAGCATCAAAAACAGCACGCAGAACATGATGGCGCCACCCAACAGCGTCAGCGGGCTGCGCCGCACCCGATACCAGGCGCGCCGCGCGCCGACAAAGCGCAGCGCAGGTTCCGCCGCCGGCGGTGGCTCGATTTGAGACGACGGTTGTTCAAGTTGAGACATAGTCATTAGCCCTCGCGCCCCATTCGCGGGTCGATCCACAGATAAAGCAGATCGACGATCAAATTAACCATCACATAGGCAAAAGACACCACCACGGCAAAGCCCATCACCGCAGGGAAATCCAGCGCCTGAATGGAATCCACCACGTAAGCGCCCATGCCTGGCCAGGCGAATACCGTTTCGGTCAGCACTGCGCCGTACAGCAAATCCCCCAACGCCAACCCCAGTACCGTCACCGAAGGGATCAACGCGTTCGGCAGCGCGTGGCCGAGTACCACCCGCCAGTGCGAAAGGCCGTTGGCGCGTGCGGTGCGGATATAGTCTTCGCCCAGTTGTTCAAGCATCGCCGAGCGGATTTGCCGCGCCACCACCCCGAGGTGCACGAACGCCAGGGTCAGCGCCGGCAGGATCAGGTGCTGCAGGCTGTTCCAAAACGCTTCGCCGTTGCCGGTCAGCAACGAATCCAGCAGATAGAACCCGGTAATATGGGTGGGCGGATCCAGCCAGTCGTCCAGCCTGCCGCCACCGGGCAAGACGTTCAGTTGGCCGTAAAACAAAATGATCACCCCCAGCCCCAGCCAGAACGCCGGCGTGGAGATGCCGGTCACCGACAGCAGACGCACCAGATGATCGGGCCATTTATTGCGGTAAACCGCCGACAGCACGCCGAGCGGCACCCCCAGAGCGATCGCCAGCAGCAAAGCGCAAAACGCCAGCTCCAGCGTCGCCGGGAAGAAGGCGCGCAGGTCGTCCAGCACCGGCCGCCCGGTGCGGATAGACGTGCCCAGATCGCCGTGCAGCAGATCCAGCACATAGCGGCCAAACTGCACGTATAACGGCTGGTCCAGCCCCAGTTGCTGGCGAATATGCCGGACGATTTCCTCGCTGGCGCGATCGCCGGCCAGCAGCCGCGCCGGATCGCCGGGGATCAGGTGCGAGATGGTAAAAGTGATGACGCACACCCCGAACATCACCAGCACCAGCCCCCAGCAGCGCTGGCGGATAAGGCTCCAAACGTTCATAGTCGTTTCCCGTGGTGCAAGGGGGCAGCCAAACGGCTGCCCGAAAGAGAATTACTTGCTCATCTGCCCAACGTTGAACACCTGTTCCAGCATCGGGTTATACACAAAACCCTTCACCTCTTTGTTCATCGCCACCTGATAGTTTTTCTGGAACAGATAGACGTAGGCCGCCTGGTCGATGACGATTTTCTGCGCGGCCTGATAATCGGCGGTGCGCACTTGCTGATCGGACACCGAAACCGCTTTTTTCAACAGCGCATCCACCTGCGGATCGCTGTAGAACGAGCGGTTGCCCGGCAGCCCTTTCTTGTCGGATTCGAACCAGTAGTTCATGAACATGTAGGGGTCGGCGAAGTCCGGGCTCCAGTTGCCGATGGCGATGTCGTAATTGCCCTGGCCGATGCGATCGCGCATGGTGGCGTTAGCCAGCTTCTCCAGTTTGACGTTAATGCCTACCGTCGCCAGGCTGGCCTGCACCGAGAGCGCTATCGCCTCCCAGTTCGGATCGCTGACCGAATACAGGAAGTTCAGCGACGTCGGCTTGTCTTTCACCGCCGCCAGAGCGGCCTTGGCCTTGTCCGCATCCAGGCTGTACTGCTGTGCGGCGGCGTCGTAGCCCCACATGCCTTCCGGGATCGGTCCGCGCATCTGTTTGCCGTTGCCGCCGAGAATGCCCTTCACCATGCCCTGATAATCCACCGCATAAGAGATGGCGCGGCGCAAATCCACCTGATTCAGCGGCGCTTTGCCGTTGTTCAGGTACAGATAAGTGACGCGCAACGAAGGAAACTCATTGACCGCCACCTTGTTTTCGCTTTTCAGCGCCGTGAGCTGGTCGATGGGCAGAGATTCGGCGATGTCCAGATCGCCGCGCGTCAATTGCAGGCGGCGGGTGGCGCTTTCGGCGATGATTTTCACCGTTACGCGTTTGAACGCCGGTTTGGCGCCGCCGTAATGCGGATTGGGCACCAGCACCAACTGCTGGCCCTTCTGCCAGCGATCCAGCTTGTAAGGGCCGGAACCTGCGCTGTGATTCGCCAGCCAGGCTTTGCCTTCGTCGGCCGGATTGGCCTTGGCGATCGCCGGGTTGACGATGCCGGCGCCGTCATTGGCCAGCGTGTAGAGGAACGGGGCAAACGGCGTTTTCAGCGTGAAACGCACCGTCAGCGGATCCACCACCGTCACCTGCAGATCTTTCGGGAAAGCTTCTGACGGCCCTTGGCCAATCTTCATCAGCCGTTCAAACGACCATTTCACCGCCTCGGCGTTAACCTCGCTGCCGTCGTCGAACTTGTTGCCCGGCTTGAGCTTAAAGGTCCAGACCAATTGATCGTCTGAAGCGGCCCAGCTTTCCGCCAGTTCGCCTTCAACCTGGGTGGAGCCTTTGCCGCCTTCGGTTTTGTATTGCACCAACCGCTGGTAGGCAGGGTAAGTTACCGTCCAATCGTTGTTATCGATGGTCACGGCCGGATCCAGCGTCTGCGGGTCGGCCGCTTTGCCGATCACCAGCATATCCTTGGGTACCGCCGCCTGCGCCGGAGCCAAACCGGCCAGACCTACAGCGACTGCCACCGCCAGCGCGGCGTATTTAACTTTGCTCATAAACTGACTCCTGGTGTGTTGAAGGTGCGTCGTTTTAATCGTAAGAAAAACAGCCGAAGCGATCGGCCAACAGCGGATAGTCACCGGCGTTGGGCAGCTCAAAATGCCACCACTCGCTGGCGATGCCGCAAAACCCCCCGGCGGCCATCACCGCATTCAGCAATAGCCGGTTGCGCTGCACCTCGGGAGGAAAATCGGGGTAAAACGGATGGGAACGCTCGCTCATCTCATCAAAGCTGGTGCCCATATCGAGCGCCGCGCCCGCCGCATCCAGCAGCGTCACGTCGATAGCCACGCCGCGGCTGTGGTGCGAGCCGGTTTGCGTGCTGGTGACATATTGCGGATCCGGGCATGCCAGCCACAGCAGCGCCTGCGCCTGCTGCGGCCGATAGGCGTCAAACACCTTTAGCGATAAACCGGCAAGCCGTGCCGCCAACAGACAGCGTGTCAGCCCGCGTACCGCGTCGGGATGCAACAGGCAGCGGCTTTCGCGGTAAATAGGCCGGCCGGTGAGGTTATCGGCGCCTGCGTATTTCAACTCGATCGGCAGATCGGGAAACGCCTCAGCCAGATCCATTAACGTTACATTGTCACTCATTACCTGTTCCCATGCGGTTAAGATTCAAATTGGCCCAGTTCTTTTTGCAGAAGGCGGTTGTTGGCCAGCCGTTGCTCCACAGCCGCGCCGCCCTGTTCCAGTACCGAGGACAGCAGCAGGTTGAACAGGCAACTGAGCGGCGCCAGCGAATCCCAAAACTGGCCGGTGTCGGTTTTTACCTGCAGCAGGTCAATCGGGTAATCCCGCGCCCACGGGCAGTAAATGTCGGTGATCAACGCCAGCCGCAGCCCGCGCGCGCAGGCCGCCTGACAATACTGCCGGGCGATGGTCGAGTAAGCGCGAGTGTCGGTCAGCACCAGATAGGGCGCGCCAAATTCCGAATTGAGCGATTCCACGTAGGTACCGGACAGCCCGTCGGCGTAATAGACTCTGGGCCGCAGATACTCCAGATGGCTGTAAAAGGCGTTGGCGATGCCGCGCGTAGACTGGATGCCGACCACAAACACCGCTTCCGCCTGCGCCAGTTGGCGGCTGACGCGGTTGAACGCCTCCCCGCCGGCCAACTGGTAAACGTGTTCTATCGCCTCCAGCTCCAGGGTTAACGCCTGGCGCAGCTTTTGCGGCTGCGGCTGATCGCGCCGCCGGCGGTAAGCCCCCAGACGATCGGTGACGCCCCAGGGTTGGTACAGCGCCGCCCCTTGTTCACGCAGCGTACGTTTCAGATCGTCGAGATTGCGGTAACCCAGGCTGCGCAGATAACGGCCGACCGAAATGCCGCTGGTCGCCGTGCTGCGGGCGATGCCGTCGGCGGTTTCAAACGGCACCTGCGCCAGATTGGCCAGCAGATAACCGGCAATACGCTTGCCGGTCGGGGTTTGTACCGCAAATGACGCTTCTATCTGTGCGATCACATCAGGATGGTCTGCCATAGTTCGCCCGCTGTTGGTGAGTTGTCATCAAACCGCTGTCTGTTACTCAGGTAACAAAGACTGATGATGACAATGCATGGCCTGTGCCAATTGCGGACTTTCTGGGGATATTTCACGCGCGGCGGCGTACGGCGGCGCAGGAACGGCAAAACCTGCGGTTACAGCAAAGTCATCAGTTGATAACTATTGCACAACAATTGGGCAATGCATCTGGCGATGCACCGCCGTGGTACCTGATTTTCAATTTTATGACAGCGCTTGCGAAAACAATGCAAAAGTCTGCACGCTCGCAGGATCCGGTCTATGAGGCGCGCCGCGCACCATGATGGCGGGCGTGTCCACGCTGGGCAAACCGCGCTCGACCAGCCAGGGGCCGAGGCTGTTGGCCTGCGGCGTGTCGATACGCACAAACTGGCCGGTGCAGGGCCGGCACAGCGCGTCGATTAACCCGACGGAGGAGGCAATATCGGGCGCAATTACCGGGCCGATCATGTTGCCATGACCAAAGCGGCGACGCACCGCGAAACCGACGGCAATCCCCTGCCGTTCCAGCACCAGCGCCTGCCCGGCGCTACTCAGCAATGTCTCCAGCAGCGGCTGGCGCCGCATGCCGCAAGCGGCGAAATCCAGCTCGGCCAGGGTTGGCAGATCCTGCGGCGATACCGGGCGCAGGGTGACGTCCTCCGGCAAAGGCACGGCGTCGCGGGCAGGCAACTCCCGACATTGATGCTGTGCCAACTGCCCCTGTTCGATAAACCCCAACTGTTGATACAACGGCTTGCCCTGTTCGGTAGCCACCAGGTGCAGTTGATGGTCAGTCAATGGTGCCATCAGCGTCTGCACCATTTCCCTGGCGATGCCTTGCCCGCGATGCCGTTCGTCGACAATCACCAACCCCAACGTGGCGCGATTCGCCCCCCACAACCAGCGCAGCGCGGTGCCGACCGTCTCTCCGTTGGCCACCGCGACCACTCCCATCCCCAATCCCCACGCCTGCTGCCAATCCTCCAGGCGGTGAGGCCAGCGCGCCTGTTGCGACAGCCCGAACGCCGCCGGCAGATCCCTTTCAATCATCGGGCGCAGGTGAATGCTTTGCTTTTCCTCGGGCACGTTTGCCTCCTGATTCGATAGGGATAATTTTACTGGATGGCGAAAACCGCCTCCCCGCAGAGTAGCAGATTCGGTTCTGCGTGGTGCATTGCTTATAGTCTGAATATGAACTAAATTTGGCTCACGCAAGACACGAGGACGCCAGTATGAAAGTTGAAACCATCAGCTATGTTAAGAAGCACGCCGCCGCGCTCGATTTGTCTGAGCCTATTTTGGTGACGCAAAATGGTACCCCTGCTTATGTGATCGAATCTTATGAACAACGCCAGCAAAGGGATGACGCCATTTCCTTGCTTAAATTGCTAACGCTGTCTGAAAAAGACAAAAAAGAAGGCAAAGTTTATTCCCGCGACCAATTGCTGGCTGATATAGATAAGTAATGCGCTCAAAAGGAGATGTCGCATGAGGGAACGGATTGATATTGAGTATACCGCAACGGCAAAGAGTACTTTGCTCGAGATTGTCCACCATTTGAAAGCCAATAATGTGCTGCCGTTACCGGTCGTTGAAAGCATCATTACTGGGTTCGAAACCAGGGTAAACCTCTTTCCAACCGGCTGTCAGATTTGCCCTGAACTATTGAAAATTGGCTGCGATAAATACCGTGAATGTAATACGGTCAACGGCTATCGCGTTATTTATTCGCTCGAAGATTCACTTATCACCGTACATGCCTTTCTTGCCCAAAAGCTGGATATTCAACAAACGCTGTTTAACCGGCTGATTGCGTCGTAATCCCGCCAGCCAAGCGGACACGCCCCCCATTTTGCAACGATTAAACGCAATAACCCGTTTTGCGGGTGACGGCCAAAACTTGCGCCCCCTGCGATAAGCCGTTAGGGTAAATTGTGATTCACATCACAATTTTCACCTGGAGGAGTCACGGTGTCTACGGCAAGCACCCTCTACAACGCCACGCGCCGTTTCTCAGTCGGTCTACATGACAACAAAGTAATCAACCTGTTTATCAGTGAATTGCGCACGATATCATGGAGATGAAATGCTGAAACCGAGCCCCAATCTGTTAATTTTCACCGATCTGGACGGTTCGCTGCTGGATCACCACAGCTACCGCTGGCACGCGGCGCAGCCCTGGCTGGAACGACTGGCGCGCACGAAGACGCCGCTGATTATCGCCACCAGTAAAACTACCGCAGAAGTCGCCCCGTTGCAGCGGCAACTCGGGCTGAGCCACTGGCCGTTTATTGCGGAAAACGGCGCGCAGATTGTCTTCCCCGCGCAATGGCGCGATCGTCCCGACTATCCAACCAAGCACCTGGGTGCAGATTACCCCAGCCTTTGCGCCACGCTGCGGGAACTGCGCAGCCAGACGGGTTTTGCCTTTCAGGGCTTTGCCGATGTGGATGACGCAACCGTCGCGCAATGGACAGGTTTAACGCGCGATCAGGCGCATCTGGCGCGCCGGCGTGCCGGTTCTGAACCCTTGCGCTGGGCCGGTAACGATGCACAACTTGCCCAGTTTCGCACGCTCCTGGCGCAGCACGAGCTCGAGTTGACCCAAGGCGGACGCTTTTATCACGTGATGAGCGCGGCCGTCAGCAAAGGCAACGCCGCCCGTTGGATAACCGCGGATTATCAGTTACCGCACGGTTCGCCCCTTACCACCCTCAGTCTGGGCGACGGCCCCAACGATATTTCCCTGCTGCAAGCCAGCGATCTGGCGGTGTTGATCCGGGGGCAGCAGGACAAACCTCTCGATTTACCGGGCGATTTCGCCGGCCGGCTGTACCGTACGCGCCTGCAAGGCCCCCAGGGCTGGTGCGAAGGATTGGATCATTTTCTGATTAACGGGAGATCTCACCATGAGTGATTTTTATCAAGATGGCATCATCACCAACTTTCACAATCTCGCACAGCGCGAATTGTCCGAACTGGAATACGAGTTGCAGGTATTTTCCGGCCGCAACACCATGGGGCTGATACTGCCTTCGCTCTATTCCGAACTGGAAGGCCCGGCGCTGGACAAGATCGTCGATGTTTTGGCGCAGGTGCCCTATCTGGAGGAGATCGTCATTGGCCTGGATCGCGCCAACCATGAGCAATTCCTGCATGCAAAAAGCTTTTTCTCCCGCCTGCCGCAGCGCCACCGCATTTTGTGGAACGACGGGCCGCGCCTGACGGCGATTGCCGACCAGCTCAGCGCCGAAGGGCTGGCGCCCAACGAACCGGGCAAAGGCCGCAACGTGTGGTTTTGCGTCGGCTACACACTGGCTTCACGCCGTTCCAGCTGTGTGGCGCTGCACGACTGTGACATTGTCACTTACGATCGCCGCATGCTGGCACGCCTGCTGTATCCGGTGGCCAACCCGCATTTTCATTACGATTTCTGCAAGGGTTATTATGCCCGGGTGGCTAACGGCAAGCTGAATGGCCGGGTCGGCCGATTATTGGTGTTTCCGCTGCTGAAATCGCTGCAGAAAGTGTACGGCAATTCGGATTTTCTCGACTATCTGCGCAGCTATCGCTACCCGCTCTCGGGCGAGTTCGCCATGCGGACCCACATTCTCAACAACCTGCGTATTCCCAGCGACTGGGGGCTGGAGATCGGCGTATTGTCGGAAGTCCACCGCAACACCGCCACTAATAGAATCTGCCAGGTGGATATCGCCGATAATTACGATCATAAGCACCAGGCAATGTCGGAAGAGGATCCGCACAGCGGCCTGCAGCGTATGGCGGGTGATATCACCAAAGCGCTGTACCGCAAACTGGCGATCCAGGGGGTGCCGATCACCAGCGATTCTTTTCGCGTACTGCGCGCCACCTACTACCGCACGGCGTTGGATATGATCGATGCCTTTGAGCACGATGCCAAAATGAACGGTCTGGATTTCGATCGCCACAGCGAAGAATCAGCGGTCGAACTGTTCTCTCGGGTGATTTCGCAGGCCGGGCAAGCCTTCAGCGAAAACCCCGGCGATAAACCCTTTGTGCCAAGCTGGAACCGCGTACAATCCGCCTTCCCGGATATTCTCCAGCGGCTGTATGACGCCGTAGAACAGGACAACCAACGCTAAATCTCTGAGCCCGCGCAACGCGGGTTTTACTTTTGCTCACTCATTTCGCCACCCACGCCTGATAACCGGTGTTATTATTATTCTGCTCAATAATGTCCTCTTAATTCAAAGTGGTACGACAAGTTGATGGAAGCGTGGAAACTCAATCTGATTTCGGTCTGGCTCGGCTGTTTTTTCACCGGGCTGGCGATGAGCCAGATCCTCCCTTTTCTGCCGCTGTATATTGAACAGCTCGGCGTCAGCGGCCACCAGTCGCTCAGCATCTGGTCAGGGTTGGTGTTTAGCGGCACCTTTTTGGTCTCTGCACTGGTGTCGCCGCTGTGGGGCAGCCTGGCGGACCGCAAAGGCCGTAAGCTGATGCTGCTGCGCGCTTCGCTGGGGATGGCGATCGTCATTGTGCTGCAGGGCATGGTGACCCACGTTTATCAGCTGTTTGCACTGCGCGCGTTGATGGGCCTGACCTCCGGTTATATTCCCAACGCTATGGCGCTGGTGGCCTCGCAGGTGCCGCGTGATAAAAGCGGTTGGGCGCTGGGCACTTTATCTACCGGCCCGGTTTCCGGGGTGATCGTCGGCCCGCTGCTGGGGGGCTTGATGGCTGACCATCTGGGCCTGCGCGTGGTGTTTTTCGTTACCGCCGGGCTGATGTTCGTCAGCTTCCTCATTACCCTGTTCCTGATAAAAGAACGCCATATCGAAGTGAAAAAGGCCAACCGATTGAGCGGCAAGGCGGTATTCCAGTCGCTGCCTTATCCGACGCTGATTGTCACGCTGTTCATCAGTACGTTGATGATCCAGTTGGCTAATTCCTCCATCAGCCCGATCCTGACGCTGTTCATCAAGGATTTGTCCGGCGACAGCGGCAATATCGCCTTTATCAGCGGCATGATCGCTGCCGTTCCCGGTATTGCCGCGTTGGTTTCCGCGCCGCGTCTCGGCCGGCTTGGCGACCGTATCGGCACCGCTCGCATTCTGATGGCGGCGCTGGGGTTGACCACCCTACTGTTCGCCATCATGGCCTGGGTGCAAACGCCGCTGCAATTGGGGATCTTGCGCTTCCTGCTGGGCTTTGCCGATGGCGCCTTGATGCCCGCAGTGCAAACGCTGCTGCTGAAGTATTCCTCCGATCAGGTTACCGGCCGCATCTTCGGCTATAACCAATCGTTTATGTACCTCGGCAACGTGGTCGGCCCGCTGATTGGCTCCAGTATTTCCGCATTGATGGGCTTCCGCTGGGTGTTTGCGGTAACGGCGGTGCTGGTGCTGATCAATTGCCTGTTGCTGCGCAGCCAGTTTAGAAAGGTGGAAAGCGTACGCAAGTGAACGACACTGAGGTTCGGAAGTGCCGTAACGGCACGTCCTGATTGACGTTCCGGTTATTGCCTTAACGCTATTTGGACAGGCTAAACCCGCATCGCATCCAGTGCAGCGTTGCTGATTGTCAGTACAGACTTGATGCTTTGCTCAATCCTTTCGATAATCGCCTCCCTCGGGCCCGCGCGCCAGGCATCGCTTTTGTAAAATTCATCCTGGGCGCTTTCAAGATGTTCGGCACTGTCAAAAGCCCGGATCAGAAAGTACGAATCTGCATCGTGCAAAGAGTTCCCAAAGCAGACAACGTCGATCCCCGCCTTACGATGCAGAGGGACGCTGGTTTCCGTCATGATCTTGTGAAAATCGCGGCCAGCCCCCTTCTTGAGGGTGTAGGTGAGTATCTCTAGGGTTTTGTTTTCCATCCATGATCCCTCATAAGCCAACAGCAAAATGCCCTAACGGGCCATGATTGTAATTCAGTCGCGCAACCAGGGCGTGAAAGTGATGCCGATCAGCAACCCTTCCGGACTGAGCAGGCGCGTGACGCTCTGGCCCCAGGGCTCTTCACGGTTGGCGACCAGCAGGCGGTACCCCTTGTCGATCAACCCTTGGGTGGCCAACGCCATGTCGGCGACGTCAAACTCCATCCATGCCTGCGGCACCGGCAGATCGGCCGGCCAATGTTCGCTGCCGAAGCAAGATTGCGCCGCCTGCGCCAACGGCCACAAGGCAAAGTGCTTCACCCCTTCCAGCGCGCCATGCTCGGCCAGCAGATAATCGGCATTGCCGGGCATCGGCTTGAGCGGCAGCCCCAGCGCGTCGACATAAAACGCCTTGCTGTGCTCCGTTTGCTGCGTAATCGGCCCAAATCCGGCAATAAACAATACGCCAAGTCCTGCGAACTGCTGTTCCATGCTATCTCCTGTCAGGGTTAACGCCCTTGGCGCATCTGCATCGGGGCAAATCCATAAGCCGCTTTGAAGCGGTTGCTGAAATGGCTGGCGGAACTGAAGCCGCATTCCAACGCAATCTGCGTCAGCGGCAGCAAGCTGTGGCACAGCAATTTTTCCGCCTGTTGCAGCCGCGCGCGCATCACAAACTGGTGTGGCGCCAGGCCGGTGTCATGTTTGAACATGCGGGCAAAGTGGAACTCACTCAGCCCGGCCTGCGCCGCCAGGTCCGCCAGCAACAGCGGCTTGTCGAGGTGCTGCTCGATATACTCTTTTACCCGCCTGGCCACCGCCGGCGCCAGGCCACCGCGCACTGTCGGCAAGGCCCATTGCAGTTGACTGTAGCGCTGAACCAGATGCGACATCAGCAGGGTTGTAGCACTGCTGAGCGCCAAGTGATTGGCGCGCTCCTGCCAGTTGCAGTTAAGCAAAAACTGGCGGTACAACAGCGTAATTTGCGGATCCTCGGCAAAAGCACAGGGTTCGAGAGCGATCGCCGCCGGGCTGCGATCCCAGGTTTGCTCCACCACTTGCCGCAGATGCCGGTCGGTGCAGTAAAGGTGCACGAAAGATAAATCGCTGCGCACGTCCCAGGTGGATTCATACTGGCGAGGCATAATGCAGAAACGGTCCGGCCCGCCGCCGTTCTTCCAGCCGCCGGGCACTTTTTGATAGCACTCGTAACCATCGGCGACATAGAGGCTCAGGGTATGGTGATCGGCGCTTTCCTGGGTAATGCGATCGTCACGGTTGGACCAGGCGGCCAGCTCCACGCCGGAACCCAGCAGCACGCTGCCGTGCAACCGCGCTTTATGTTCCCGCAGTGTTTCAAACGCCTTGTATCTGGACATCGCCGGCCCCGCTTCGCTGAAGTGTTTTCAGTGTAAAGAGTGACGCCACACCGCACCAGTCCACGACCCGCGCTTTTGCTAAAAAAAGCGCAAGAATATGCAATTGTGCGCAAAGCGCTGAAAGCGCGACAGCGAGCAACGGCGGATACTGCGGCAATCTATTTTGCCGGAGTCGATTATGAACGTGCTGTTGTACCTTGCCGTGGTGCTGATTTGGGGCACCACCTGGATTGCGATTACCCTGCAACAGGCAGGACCGGTAGCCATTCCGGTGTCGATCAGTTACCGCTTCGTGCTTTCCGCCGCGGTGATGTTGCTGGTTCTGCTGCTGGCGCGCCGCCTGCGCCGCATTGCGCTGCGTGATCACCTGTTTTGCATCCTGCAAGGCTGCTGCGTGTTCGGCTTTAACTTCTTCTGTTTCTACCATGCAGCGGCTTATATCAGCAGCGGGTTGGAATCGGTGATTTTTTCGATGGCGGTGCTGTTCAATGCCGTCAACGGCATGATCTTCTTCCGTCAACGCCCCAGCCCAAACTTGCTGCCTGCGGCGGTACTGGGCCTGACCGGGATCTTCGCCCTGTTCTGGCAGGATCTGGTCGCCACGCAAATGGCACCGGAACTGTTGCAAGGCATCGGATTGAGTGCGCTCGGCACCTACGGTTTTTCACTCGGTAATATGATCAGTTCACGCCACCAGCGGCGTGGGCTGGACATTCTTTCCACCAATACTTATGCAATGAGTTATGGCGCCATCCTGATGGCACTGATCGCACTGGCCCAGGGTGCATCCTTCCAGATTGAGTTCAGTACCCGTTATATCGGCTCATTGCTGTATCTGGCGATTTTTGGCTCGGTGATTGCCTTTGCCGCTTACTTCAGCCTGCTTGGCCGCATCGGCGCAAGCGCTGCGGCCTACAGCACCCTGCTGTTCCCGCTGGTGGCGCTGAGCATCTCGACACTCTATGAAGGTTACCAGTGGCACCTCAACGCGGTGATCGGCCTGTGCCTGATCCTGTTGGGGAACCTGGTGATGTTCGCCAAACCCGGCATGTACGCCGCGTTATGGCGGCGGGCGGCGTAAGGAGAAACTGCAATACAGAGACGAATCTTACAAGCGCCCCTCATAGAATTTACCGGGCTGTGCCATGTACTGCAGCGTAGAGAATCAACCAGGTTTAATGAGGCCTTAATAGGCTGGAAGTGTTCATTGGTTACCGACAAAATGGTCGTGCTGCAACCTGCAGGCCCTGTCGTCTGCATCAGTCGCCAAACAGAGATCAACGTCTGCGACGAACCCACGTTCAATCAACTCCCGCGCTGAGCTGCACTGGCGCAATGCGGTCGCAGGCAACGCATGGAAGCTTGCTGCCGCCGCCAGTGCTTCCGGCGACGGGTTTCTTTCTGGCAGTTGGGCGATGACCCCGCCAGCAACCAGCCAGTCCTCAAGTGCCGGTCGCAGGCTGCCGTCCGGCCATTTTTCGCCGCTGGGGACCACCAATATGTTTCGATACGCCGCACAGGCAATGGTTGTCGCTTTAAGGTTGCGCAGGCAAGCGCAGAATACCGCAGCCCCTGAGTCTCGAGCCTTAAAAGCCAACGAGGAGCCATTGGGGGACGGGAGCACCAGCTTGGTCTGCGCAGGGATATTGACCAGCGAGAGTGGCGAAAGAGAATACCCTGCGCCATCAAAACGCCGGGTGTTGCTAGCCGTTACCGCGCCTAACTTGCTTGCGTAATCCTTGGCCGAGTCATCTTTCCATGCATAGGGATAGACGCTGGCTCCCCGTTTGGTTGCCACGCTGACACAGGTTGAAAACGACATCACATCGACAATGATGACGCAATCAACGTCGCCCGCCATATGCTCGATGGCGTTTGCTCCCCACTCAAGACGAATATCGAATGGACGTTGCGAAAAATAGCTCATCTACGGCTCCATAACGAAGAAAAAAGAGCGAATCATCAGATGATATGACGTCTCCACGCCATGCATAACAAACCAGTCCCCCGCAAAGCCAAACGTCAACGCCGGCAACTTTGCTATCATCATAGACACAAAAGATGTTTCCACCCGGCCACAAAAGCGACAGTAAGGAAACTGATGATCACCCTTTGCCCCTCTGCCCCATTGCGCGCATTACGGCGCATTGCCCTGACAGGAGCCGTTATGAGCCTATTGTTGTGCAGCAATACCTTCGCCAGTTCGTTGCCGTTGCTCGCCCCCTCCGCGCTGAAAGGGCACTGGCAGTTGACCGACACCGAAGGCAAGATCGCCGCCTGTGACGTTGAACTGAGCGATGAACGGATCGAAAGCACCAACGCCTACCGTTTCACCGCCTCATCGCAGTGCCTGCAACCGCTGGCGCTCACCGAGCTGCCGGTAGCCTGGCGCCCGACGCCGGACGGCATGACGTTAACCAACGCCGACGGCAGCAGGGTGGCGTTTCTGGCGCTCACCGCCCCCAAACGCTACGAAGTCATGAACCACGGCGGTAAACCCCGTTTTGTACTGACGCCGCGCTGACTACGCTACCAGCAGCCCGAGCAGCGCCCCGCCCGCCAGTATCCACAGCGGGTGAAGGCGTTTGTTCATGCTCAGTAACGTGGCCAGCGCGATAATCGCCGCCAACGGCCAACTCGGCGCAGAGGCTTCGGCAATCAAGACCCCGCTGGCCGCCACCAATCCGACGGTAACCGGCACCAGACCGGTCTGCACGATACGCCGCCAGGGTTTGTCCTTGAAGCGCCGCCAGGCGCCCATCACCAGTAAAGTGACGATCGATGACGGGCCGAACTTGGCGATGGAGGAAACCAGCAGCCCCGCCCAGCCGGCCACGTGCCAACCAATCAGCGGCACGATCATCATATTCGGCCCCGGCGCGGCCTGGGCCATGGCGAACAGCGCGCTGAACTCCTGTGCGCTCATCCATTGATGAATCTCCACCACCTGGCGCTGCATTTCCGGCAAGATGGTCATGCCGCCGCCGAACGCCAACAGCGAAAGCTCGGTGAAAATAATCGCCAGCGAGATCAATACGCCCATCATGAGGGCTTCCTCCACCACAGCAACAAAATGCTCAGCGGCGCCAGCACCAGCATGGTCGGCAACAGCGGCAGGCGCAGCCAGGCGATAGCGATCAGGCACAGCGCGACAATCCCCAGCGCCAGCCATTTACCGCGCAGCGGCAACAGCATTTTTATCCCGGTGGACAGCAGCAAACCGGCCGCCGCAGCCGCCAACCCGGCAAACACGTGCTGCACATGCGCATCATTCTGGAAGCGGGCATAAACCATCCCCAGCCCGACCACAATCGCGGTAGGCGCGCTGATCAACCCCAACAGCGCGCAGCAAGCGCCGCTCAGGCCGCGAAACTCCATCCCCACCGCGACCGAAAGGTTGATCACGTTGCCACCCGGCAGAAACTGGCACAGCCCGAGCAGCTCGGTAAACTGTTCGCCGCTCAGCCAGCGCCGATCCTCCACCAGCATATTGCGCGCCAGCGGCAGCACGCCGCCAAACCCCATCAGCCCCAGCATCAGAAAGCCCCAAAACAGCTCCCCATTGCCCGGCGGCACCGCAAGCCGGGTGTTTTTTACCGCATCCGATTCAGACATTGTTCGTTCCACATCGCTTATTTTTGATGCCTGGTATGATGCGCGCCGCCATGTCATGATGTCTAATGCATTTCAGAATCAATAAGGATACCTTTTAGGTATGGCTATGATCGAACTTCGCCGCTTGCGGGCGTTCGTTGCGGTAGTTGAAGAAGGCAATATTACCCGCGCCGCAGAACGGTTGTTTATTCAACAGCCGCCGTTGACCCGCCTGCTGCAGGGGCTGGAAGATGAGCTGGGGGTAACACTGTTGCAGCGTCTGCCGCGTGGCGTGCGTGCCACCGAAGCGGGCAACGTGCTGTTTAATGAGGCGCGTGCGCTGTTGGCCCGCGCCGAGCTGTTGACCGAAGCGGTGCATCGCGCAGCACGCGGTGAACAGGGGCATATCGCCATCGGTTTCACCAGTTCCGCCGCGCTGCACCCGTTCGTGCCTAACCTGTTGCGCCGCTATCGCGATATCCTGCCGGGCATCACCACCCAATTGGAAGAAGCCGGCAGCGGCGAACTGCTCGATGCGCTGGTGGATGAACGGCTCGACGTGGCTTTTGTGCGCTCGCCGGCCAGCGGCATTCCAGGCCTGACCATTGAGCCGGTGCTGCGCGAACCCATGCTGGTCGCCCTGCCGGTCGGCCACCCGCGGGCAGTCGACGGCGCGCAGCCGTTGCCGTTGGCGTCGTTGGCGAACGAAGCTTTTATTCTCTACCGCCGCCCTGCGGGCCAGGGCTTGTACGATGCCATTTTAGCCGCCTGCCACCGCGCCGGATTCAGCCCGCGCGTCATCCAAGAGGCCCCGCGCCTGCCCGCGACGCTTAGCCTGGTGGGGGCCGGTCTGGGGTTGTCGATCGTACCGGCCTCGATGCGGCGGTTGGGCGGCGACGGCATCGTCTACCGGGCAATCAGCGACGAAGCCCAGCTCAGTGCACCGCTGTACCTGGCGCTGCGCAGCAACCGTTCGTCCGCCCTCATCCAGCGCTTTCGCGCGCTGGTGACGGAGGCGGTCAGCGCACAGCATTCCGGTTAATCCTGCTGGTCGGTGATACGCGTCAGGTGGATCACCAGATACAGCAGTTCATCGTTCGACATCTCCATCTCCAGCAGATTCTTCACATAGTCGCGGATCAGCAGCGCACCGCGATAAGCATTCGGGTACTCCCTGGTCACCTGAGCAAAGATGAAGTCGTCTTTCGACGCCATCTGTTGCCCTTCGACCATCCGCTGAATAAAAAACTGCATATGCACCAGAAAACGCGCGTAATTGAGCGAATCCGTATCGATATTGATGCGAAAGTGGTACTTGATGATATTGAAAATGTCTTTCAGCATCTTCACCGACAGCAGGGTATGTTCCATGTTCTGCACGTCGGTCTGGCCGTTGACCAGATGGAACGCGATATTCCCCGCCTCTTCTTCCGGCAGAGCGATGTTAAGCCGCTGATTGATTTGCCCCAGCGCCTGCATCGCCACTGCGAACTCCTGCGGATAAAAGCGCTTCACCTCGAACAACAGCCGGTTTTGGATCGCAATGCCCTTGTGATAGCGCTCAATGGCAAAGCTGATGTGGTCCGCCAGGGTGAAGAAAATCTGCTCGTTAATGCGGCCATTGAGCTGCCTGTTGGCCTCAGCGAGGATCATCTGCACAATCTCCAGGTGCTCCTCCGGCGTGTTTTCCATCAGCCGCAGGTAATCACGGCCCTTTTGGCTGTTCTGCACCACATATACTTTCTCAATAGTGGCCGGGTCGAGAACGTCACCCACTTTGCTGTTAAAGCCAATACCCTTGCCCATGACGATAGCTTCGTTGTTATCGCTGTCTGTTGATAGCACCAGGCTATTATTGAGTACCTTAATGACTTTCATCGTCGCGGCCATCACCCTTTATTTTTATTAGCGTTGCCGGCCATGAGTGGCAATCAGCCGTTGATACCAGTCAAAACTGCGCTTTTTGATGCGGCGCAGATCTTTCAGATCCTGCTCGCCCCGGTTTACATAGATAAACCCGTAACGCTTGGCGTAGCCCTGATGGGTGCTGACCACGTCTATCGCCGCCCACGGGCAATACCCCATTAGTTCAACGCCGTCGTTGATCGCCAATTGCATCTGTTCGACGTGCTGGCGCATAAACTCAATGCGGTAGTCATCGTTAATTGTACCATCGGCCTGTAACTCATCCGGGGCGCCTATGCCGTTTTCGGTAATTAATATCGGCAACGCATAGCGTTCGTAGGTTTTGCGCAGCGTCAGGCGCAGCCCGACCGGGTCGATCACCCAACCGTAACGGGTTTTGCCAACGAACGGGTTTTCCGCCGCGCGGTACACGCCCGGTTCCCCCAGCATGATTTGCTGATCGCCGGCGCGGGCACTGATGTCCGAAGCATCGCCCCGGCTGGCGGCGATGGTGGCGGTGGAATAGTAGTTTATCGCCACGTAATCCGGTTTGCCCTGCAGCAACAGCGCCGCATCGCCCGGTTCCATTTGCGGCGCCAGCCCGCGATCCTGCAAATATCGCCAGGCCAGCGCGTTATAGCGCCCATGCACCGCCACGTCCAAGAAACTCCAGCAGCGCAGCGTTTCCCAGTTGTGCGCGGCGATGGCGTCCAGCGGATGGCAGGTTTCCTGATACATCGACGTGGTGTTAATCGCCGGGCCGATTTTGCCGGAGGGGCAGCGTTGGTGGCACAACGCCATCACCCTGGCCTGCGCCACCAGCATGTGGTGGCTTTGCTGATACAGTACCTGTTTGGACGGCAACTCGCCGCCCTTCGGCATGCCAATCGCGCCCGGATGCAGGATCATCGTGTTCTGTTCATTGATGGTCAGCCAATATTTTACCCGATCGCCAAAGGCGTCAAACAGCACCGCCGCATACTCGACAAACGCATCGATAGTGGCGCGATTCGACCAGCCGCCCTGCTGTTCGAGCACGTAAGGCAAATCGAAGTGATAAAGCGTCACCACAGGTTCAATGCCATGGCGCTGCAGTTCATCGAGCAGTTGCCGATAGAACGCCAGCCCGGCGGCGTTAACCTCACCGGTGCCGTTGGGCAGCACCCGCGTCCAGGCGACGGAGAAGCGGTAGGCCTTCAGCCCCAGCTCGGCGAACAGTTTCACGTCTTCGCGGAAACGGTGATAGTGATCGCTGGCAACTTTGAAATCGGCGGTTTCTTCAGGATGATCGAGCATATCTACAATCGACGGGCTTTTACCGTCTTCATCCCAGGCTCCCTCCACCTGATAGGCGGAGGTAGAAGCCCCCCACAGAAAATCTGCGGGGAAATCGTCCAGTCGTTGATAAATCATGCCGGCTCCTTGGGGGTATTGAGGGCGATGATTGTCTCGCCAAAGCCCACGCTGCCCGGCTGACGGCAGCTCAACTGCGGGAAGGCTTCGCTGTTGATCACCAATACCGGCGTAGTAAGGTCGTAACCCAATGCGGTTATCGCCGCAATATCAAAACGCACCAGCTCATCCCCCACCTTGACCCGATCGCCAATCTGCAATTCGGAAGCAAAATGCCGGCCGGCCAGATTGACGGTATCTATGCCGATGTGCACCAGCAGTTCGACGCCGTTGTCGCCCTTGATGCCCACCGCGTGCATCGACGGCAAAAAGGTCATCACCTCACCGTCCAGCGGCGCACGCAGTACCCCTTCCTGCGGCTTTATCGCTACGCCCTGTCCCAATAACCCCTGCGAGAACACGTCGTCGTTAACCTGCTCCAGCGCCACCAGTTGGCCGGCCAGCGGGCTGAAAATCTGCTGCTCATCGCCGCTGATGGGAGCCACCGCCGGTGCGGTATCCTGCTCTTGCTCTTCAACCGGATCGTCAAAGCCGAGGATCCAGGTCAGCGCGAAGGTCACCACGATGGCAATGGCGCAGGTGATCAGCGCATGGACGATATTCATCGGGTTTTCACCGATAAATGCCGGCAACGCCGCCAATCCCGGCGAGACAAAGGCATAGCGCACCAGCCCGCTCAGCCCGGCATAGATACCGGCGCAGCCGCCGCCGATCATCGCCGCAATCAGCGGTTTGCGCAGCTTCAGGGTCACGCCATACAGCGAAGGTTCGGTGATCCCCAGCAGCGCGGTGAACCCGGCGGAAGACGCCAGCTGGCGCAGATTTTTGTTTTTGGTGCGGAAAGCCACGCACAGCGTCGCCGCGCCCTGCGCGATATTGGACGCCAGCATGCCCGGCCCGTTAATCATTTCGAAACCGTTTTTGCTCAACTGGCCGGTAGCGATAGGCGTCATCGCCCAGGCGGTGCCAGTGATCACCAGGAAGGGTTGCAGCCCGCCCATCAGCATCGGGATCAGCCAACTGGCCTTGCCGTCGACGATGGCCGCGCCTGCGGCGACCAGGTCGTTAAGGAAAATACCGAACGGCCCGACCACCACCAACGCCAGCGGCGCCGTAACCAACAGGATAATCATAGGTTTGGTGAAAAACTTGATCATCGTCGGCGACACTTTCTCCGCAAAGCGCTCGATATAGGACATCAGCCACACGGTGAATATAATCGGCAGCACCGAACCGGCGTAGTCCGCCAGCCGTACCGGAATACCGATAAAATCAATCGCGGTGCCCGCCGCCAGCATCTGCGCCAAATTGGGGTGCAGCAAGGCGCCGGCGATGGTCATCGCCAGTATCGGGTTGCATTCAAACTTGATCGAAGCGCCGTAGGCCAGTAATACCGGCAGGAAGAAAAACGCCGCATCGGCGATGGTGTCCAGCAGACGATACGTCGGGCTGGCGGCGTCTATCACACCGGTCAGCTTGAGGATCGCCAGCAGCGCCTTGATCATCCCCGCCCCGGTGATCGCCGGGATCACCGGCGTGAACGTGGTGGAGATGACGCTGATGATCTGCGAAAACACCCCGCCCCTGGCCTGCTGTTTCTTCTCGCCCTGCCGGCCACTGAGATCGCCAATCTCTTTTTGCAACGTGCGGAAGGTTTGCTGCACGTTATTGCCGACCACGATCTGAAACTGGCCGCCGCGCTCCACCACGCTTATCACCCCCGGCAAGGCCTCAATGGCTTTCGCCTGCACCTTGCTGTCATCGTTAAACTCCATACGCAGACGCGTGGCGCAGTGCGTCAGTTTGCTGACGTTAGCTTTACCGCCGACTCGCGCCAATATTTCCAGGCCCAACTGTTTGTAATCCATCGATTTTCCCCGGTAAAAAAACAAAAAAAAAGACCAAAATGAAAATGCGCCTCATCATGATGAGAGGTGCATTCCTATTTTGGTCTTGCCTGCCTGAGCAGTAACACGCCTTAATAAAAATGTCTGGCGACCACGAAGATCGCGACGGAAGTATCGCCATAGTTGCGATTTTTCGGCAACTGCCTTCGTCAAACTTTGCGAGCGACATCACTCTTCGCCGAAAATGCACTGCAATGTCGCCCGTTGCCCCCTGCCACGCTCTTTTTTGGCGCAGGCCGTCACGGATGAACGGCGAAGGGGAGAAACTCCCCTTCGCCGTTCGTTACTGTTTGCGTTGTTCCGCGACCTGTTTCGCCGTGACCTTCCCTTGCTTCTCGCCAAACTGGCCGACCACATAGTTGGCCACCGCCGCCACTTCTTCGTCCGAATATTGGGCGCCGAAGTCCGGCATCACCTCATGCTGTTCCCCGATGCTGATGCGGGTGCCTTTGAGGATCGCCTGCACCACGCTGCGGCCTTGCGGATCGTTCACCGCCGTGCTGCCGACCAACGAAGCGTATTTACTCTGGCGGCCCACGCCGTTCCACTGGTGACAACCGCTGCAATCACCGGCAAACAGCCTGCGGCCCAACGAATCCTCTTGCCCGCCCGGCAGCACCGCGCTGGAGGACAACGCGCCCTTCGGCTGCAGGTTCACCGCAGCGGCACTGTCGCCGGCGATAGGTTCTATGTTGCGCAGGTATTTCACCAACGCCTGATTATCCTCCGGCGTCAGATACTGCAGGCTGTTTTCCACCGCCTCCGCCATCGGGCCGGCGGCACTGCTGCGTCCCTCCGCGTGGCCGGTCGCCAGATATTGCGACAGTTGCTGCTCGCTCCAACCGCCGATGCCGGTCTGCGCATCCGGGGTGATGTTGGCGGCAAACCAGCCCTGGACCACCTCTCCGCTGAGGTTCTTGCTCTGATTAATGCCAAAGGCCAGATTGCGCGGCGTGTGGCATTCGCTGCAGTGCCCCAGCGCGGTCGCCAGGTAGGCACCGCGGTTCCACTGTTCATCCTGGTTGAGATTCGGTTCGAAGCGTTTTTCATGGAAGAACGCCAGATTCCAGAACTTCATGCCCCAGCGCTGGTTGAACGGGAATGGCAGATCGTTTTGCGGGTTGGCCTGTTTTACCGGCGGCAGGCTGAACAGATAAGCCTTGATCGCCAGCACGTCGTCACGGCTCAACGCGGTGTAAGAGGTGTAAGGCATCGCCGGATACAGGTTACCCTCCGGACCGACGCCCTCACGCACCGCACGCACAAACTGGTCGTCGCTCCAGTCGCCGATACCGGTTTCTTTATCCGCGGTAATATTGGTGCCGTAAATCGTGCCGAACGGCAGTTTAAACGCGAAACCACCGGCGAAAGGTTTGCCACCCGGCGCGGTGTGGCAAGCCACGCAGTCGGCGGCGCGCGCCAGATATTCACCGCGCGCCAGTTTGTCGGTAATGCCGGCCGGCGCACCGGCGATAGGCGCGGCAGGCTCCGGCCCAACCGGCCGCAGCAGGGTATACAGCGCATAGCCGCCGACTATCACCACTACCGCGACAATCAGCCATAACAGCCATCTCAGGGCGTTGCTCATGAGTTTCTCCCTTAATCCAGCGCCTTGGCGGCCTGGTGGATGGCGGCGCGAATGCGCACGTAAGTAGCGCAGCGGCAAACGTTGCCGCCCATCGCCGCGTCAATATCCGCATCGCTCGGGTTTTTGCTCTGGGCCAGCAGCGCGCTGGCACTCATGATCTGGCCGGACTGGCAGTAGCCGCACTGCACCACGTCCAGATTGACCCAAGCTTCCTGCACCGCTTTCCCGGCCGGCGTTTCGCCGATGGCCTCGATGGTGGTGATTTTCTTGCCCACCGCCGCCGAAACCGGCGTCATGCAGGAGCGTACCGGCACGCCGTCCAGATGAACGGTACAGGCGCCGCACATGGCGATGCCGCAGCCAAACTTGGTGCCGGTCAGCCCAGCTTCATCGCGCAGAAACCACAGCAGCGGCATATGGGTATCGCCCTCAAACGTCAGCGGTTGGTCGTTAACGGTTAAAGTAATCATGATGTTCTCCTTGATTAGACGCTGGCGTCGCTGTTGGGACGGTGTAAGGGCAGGCTAAGCGAGGTGCGGGGCCGCCCGAGCAGCGCCAACGCATTGCCGACCGCCGGGCCGATGGTCGGCACGCCCAGTTCGCCCACGCCGGTAGGCTTCTCGGTTGAAGGCACGATAATCACCTCAATTTCCGGCATTTCGTCAATGCGCAACGGGCGGAAATTGTTGAAGTTGGATTGTTCGACCAGGCCGTCTTTTAAAGTGATGTTGCCGTACAGCGCGATGCTCAGGCCGTAACCGATACCGCCCTCAATCTGCGCGCGGATCACGTCAGGATTCACCGCCACGCCGCAATCCACCGCGCACCACACCTTGTGCACGCGCGGAATGCCGCCTTCGCCGATAGACACCTCGGCAATCTGCGCCACCCGGGTGTCAAACGCCTTGGCGACACCGACGCCGCGCGCCCGGCCATCCACCACCTTCGCGCCCTGCCAGTTGGCGGCTTTCGCCACCGCTCGCAACACCCCGGCTTCGCGCGGTGCGTCTCCCATCAGCGCCAGCCGCCCTTCCACCGGATCCTGCCCGGTTTCCTGCAGCAACTGATCGATAAAGCTTTCCACCGCATGGCCGGTATGGGTGCTGGCGACCGATCTCAGCGAGGAAGTCGGCACCTTGCCCGGCACGATATGGGCATCGCAACGGAAACTTTCGAAGGTATAAGGCAGCTCGCTGGCACCCTCGATCATCATCTGATCGACGCCGTTGACCACCAGCGCCGTCATGGCGCTGTTGAGCGTCCAGGAGTGGCCGACGACGGTGTCGGTCCAGCCCACCACCTTGCCGCCCCGGATCGCCCCGCGCAGCCGATGCAAGATCATTGGACGATACCAACCGTTGCGGATGTCGTCTTCGCGCGTCCACACCACCTTCACCCCGTGGCCTGGCCCGATAGCCTTGGCGGCCGCGGCCATATCCGCCGCCAGATCCGGCCCCAGCGTCGGGTTGCCCAGATCGATGCGTCGGCCGAAACTGCCCCCCGCCAGAATGGTTTCGATTTGCACTTTTTCCGGCGGCAGCTGGAACAGATCGCACAGTTGCTTATGGTCGAGAGTTTGGATCTGACAGCCGTAACGCGCCTTGACGCTTTCGCCGTCCCAGAACAGATAGCCGTCGAGCGGCTCCATCGGCGCATGGGCCACATAGGGGAAGGTATATTCCGCTTCGATCACCTTGTCGGCCTTGTCGAAAACCTCGTCCGACTTGCCGCGGCTGGTCGCTACCACGCCGGTTTTTTGCGCCACCTGGCGGAATTCGGCAAAAATTTGCTCGGTATTGCGCCTTTCGGCCTGGGAATCGTCCCACTCTACCTGCAATTTTTCGCGGCCCTGGATTGCCGCCCAGGTATTTTTGGCGTAGACCGCTACGCCGGTGTCGGTTTGCTTCACATCCACCACCCCGGGCACCTGCAGCGCCCGGCTGGCGTCAAACGACGCCACTTTGCCGCCAAAGCGCGGCGATTTTTTCACGGTGACGGTCAACATGTCCGGCTCATGAATGTCCTGCGTGAACTGCGCGCTGCCGTTGGTCTTCGCCAGCGAATCCACGCGGTGCAGGCCGCTCACTTTGCCGATCAAGGTAAAATTGGCCGGGTCCTTCAGCGTCAACCCTGCGGGATCCGGCGGCGGCAGTTTAGCGGCCAATGCGGCGAACTCGCCGAAGCCCGCTTCGCGGCCGCTGGCGGCGTGACTGATTTTGCCTGCCTGTACGGTGATCTCCTGCGCTGAGGTTTTCCAGCTCTGAGCGGCGGCCTGAACCAGCAGCGCCCGCGCCATGGCGCCCATGCGCCGCATTTGGTCATAGGCGTTGGCCACCGAACTGGAACCGCCGGTGCCCTGGAAACCGAATGACAGGTTTTTGTAGACGCTGGTGTCCACCGGGGCGGCGACTACGCGCACCTGCGCCCAGTCTGCGTCCAGTTCCTCTGCGACCAGCGTCGCCATGCCGGTATAGACGCCCTGGCCCACTTCGGTGTGTTTGCTGATGACGGTGACGATGCCGTCTTCGCCGATCTGTACGAAGGCGTTGGCTTCAAAAGCGTTGCTTTCTGGTGCCGCGGCGGGGGTGGTGCGTGCCAGTGCGCCGGTAGAAGGTAGATAGGCGCCAATCACCAGCGCGCCGGCGCCGACGATAAACCGCCGCCGCGTAAGCGGGACTTCGGGTATTTTCATTGATCATCGCTCCAAAATGCCGCATGACATCACCATCGCGGCGCTTTCATATTGTTATCACGGCCTCTTTTTTAACCTGGGCGCAACAAACTTATACTAGTCGAATTATTTTGCTGTTGTGCAACTGAGCACATTTTGCCCCACCCCGGCTCAGGTTTTGCACCAAATCGCGCCAATGTTCCCCCTCAATGCCGCTCTCGGACGCTCGCAGGCTGGTACGGAAATTGCTTCTCCTTTGTTATGGCGACAAAGGAGAAGAACATGAAAGCAATTATCATAGGCGGCGGTATCGGTGGGCTGTGCGCCGCCATCGCATTGAAGCGCTGCGGGATCGAGGCCGAGGTTTTTGAAGCGGTTAAAGAGATCAAACCGGTTGGCGCGGCGATTTCCATCTGGCCGAACGGCGTTAAGTGTCTCAACTATTTGGGGATGAAAGAACCCCTGCGCCGGCTCGGCGGCCCGATGCACTACATGGCCTATCAGGAATATCTGCACGGCCAGACCCTGACGCGCTTCAGCCTGGATCCGTTGATCGCCAGCGTCGGCGAACGCCCTTATCCGGTGGCCCGCGCCGAACTTCAGGCCATGCTGCTGGAGACCTACGGCCGTGACAATGTTAACTTTGGCAAGCGCGTCAACGGCCTTGAAGAGACCCAAGACGGCGTCACCGCCTGGTTCGAGGACGGCAGCCAGGCCAGCGGCGATTTCCTGATCGCCGCCGACGGTACCCATTCGGCTATCCGCCCTTACGTGCTCGGGCATGGGGTGGATCGCCGCTATGCCGGTTACGTCAACTGGAACGGGCTGGTGGCGATCGATGAATCCATCGCGCCGGCCAATCAGTGGACCACCTTCGTCGGCGAAGGCAAGCGGGTGTCACTGATGCCGGTTTCCGGCAACCGTTTCTACTTTTTCTTCGACGTTCCGCTGCCGACCGGGCTGGCGGAAGACCGCAGCACGGCGCGCGCCGATCTGCAGCGCTACTTCGCAGGCTGGGCCGAGCCGGTGCAGAAATTGATCGCCGCGCTCGATCCTGACACCGTCAACCGCATTGAAATTCACGATATCGAACCTTTCGAGCAGTTGGTGCGCGGCCGCGTAGCCTTGCTGGGCGACGCCGGTCACAGCACCACGCCGGATATCGGCCAGGGCGGTTGCGCGGCGATGGAAGACGCGGTGGTGCTGGCGATTGCGCTGCAAACCAACTCGCTGGGGATTGAAGACGCGCTGCTGCGCTATCAGGAAAAGCGCAGCTACCGGGTGAAGGATTTGGTGCTGAAGGCGCGCAAGCGTTGTGACGTGACGCACGGCAAAGAGATGGAGATCACCCGCAGCTGGTACGAAGAGCTGAAAACCGAAACCGGCGAGCGCATTCTCTCCGGCATGAAGGAAACCATCCTGGGCGGGCCGCTGGCCTGATCCGCACCCCCTTCTCCGGCCAGGAGAAGGGGCTATCCTCAAAGCCCCAGCGCACGGAGGCGCCCCGCCGTCAGTTCTATGACCCTGTCCGCCGAGGCGATAGTTTCCGGCCGATGCGCGATCAGTAAAATCGGCAGACCCAGTTGGCGCAAGGTGCGGCTGACCAACATTTCGTTGGCGACGTCCAAATGGCTGGTCGCCTCATCCAGGATCAGCAGCTTCGGCTCTTTATACAGCGCCCGCGCCAGCAGCAATCGCTGTTTCTGCCCGGAAGACAAGGTCCCGCCCATTTCACTGATTAACGTCTGGTAGCCCATCGGCAGTTGTTCAATGTCCCTATCCAACTGCGCCAGCCTGGCGCACTCGCCAAGCTTTTCGCTGTCCATTTTCGGCGAGAAAAACGTGATGTTGTCGGCAATGGAACCGCGAAACAGCTGGTCCTCCTGCAGCACCGCACCGATATGCTGACGAATCTGTTGATAATCGGTACGCCGGTGTTCAAGCCCCAACGTGCGTATCACCCCGCCAGACAGCGGATATAATCCCAGCACCAGCTTGGCCAAAGTGGTTTTGCCGCTGCCGGACGCCCCCACCAACGCCACTACCTCGCCGGGCATAATATCCAGCGAGACTTGCGACAGGATCTCCCGTTCGGTCCCGGCGTATTTAAAGCTGACCTGCTCCAGGCTCAGAACCGGCAAATCGGGAGGCCAATCGCCTGCCGGGTACGCCGGGCCCTTGTTGCCGGCCTGTAACGCCGTCGCGCCTTCACGCGGGGTCAGCACGATATCGGCCAGCCGTTCGTTGTAAACGTCCAGCATTCGGTAGGCGACCGCTTTGTCTATCAACCCGTTAATGCTGGCCGAAAACCGCCCCTGAAAAGACATATAGGCCACCAGCATGCCCACCGAGAACTCGCCGGCCAGCACCGAACCGGCGCCCAGCCACAGTACCGCCGCAGCTACCAGGCTGCCGATCACGGTCTGCATGATGCCGTAAACCATCATCAGTTTGCTTTCGCGCAGTTGGGCATTGCGCCGGGCGACGTTCAGGTTGCGCCAGGCAGATTCTCGCGGCATCAACGCGCCGTTCACCCGCAGGCTCAACACGCCGCGCAGGCTTTCCAGAAAATGGCTGGACTCCTCGGTGCCGGCATTCCAACTGTCCTGCGCCGCTTTCCGCAGCGTGCTGAACCAACACAGGCGCAACAGGCCGTAAACGGCGGCGGCGGCCAAGGCCACCAGGGTTAACTTTGCGCTGTAGAAAAACATCATGCTCAACGTACCCACCACCAACAGCACATCCAAAAAGGCTTCGAGCAGCGTAGTGGTCAGGGTGTCCTGTATGGTGTCGACGGCATCGAACTTGGCGCTGATATCCCCCATGTTGCGTGCCTCGAACCAGCCTATCGGCAGGCGCAGCAGATGGTGAAACACGTTGGCCGTCCACTGCATGTTGAAGTTGACCGCCATGGTCAGCGTCGCCCATTGCCGCGCCAGCTCCAGCAGCATCTGGGTGCCGGTCATCAGCAGCATGGCGATGACGATCAGCGTCAGCAGGCTGGCGTCCAGCGCCACCAGCACCTCATCAATCACCAGTTGGTTTATCAGCGGGCCGAGCAGCGCCAACACCTCCAGCGCCACGGCGAAGCAAAAGATCCTGGCCAGCGCGGGCTTCAGGCCGTGCGTTTTGCCAATCAACGTCGTGAGACGGATCTTTTCCCGGCGATCCCGGGTTTCAAACCTGTGTGTGGGCGTCAGCTCCATCGCGATGCCGGTAAAATGGCGGTTCGCCTCTTGCAGCGTCATTTTCAGCAGGCCGCGCGCCGGATCGTGCAGTTCCAGCGTTTTCCCCCGCACCCGCCGCAGAACGGTAAAATGGTTCATGTCCCAATACAAAATGCAGGGCACGGCCAACAGGTGCAGTTCATCCAGCTCCAGCCGAATGACGCGGCCGCTTAAATTCAAGCCTTCGGCGCACGCCATCAACTGCGAAAACGTCATGCCAAGCTGCGAGACATGACATTCCGCGCGCAGCGTTCGCATATCGACCCGGTGCCCATGCCAACCGGCGATCATCGCCAGACAGGCCACCCCGCACTCCGCCGATTCGGTTTGGCGGATCAGCGGCAGGCGCTTTCG
Organism: Serratia sp. 22264; assembly: GCF_052045345.1. Taxonomy (NCBI): domain Bacteria; kingdom Pseudomonadati; phylum Pseudomonadota; class Gammaproteobacteria; order Enterobacterales; family Yersiniaceae; genus Serratia; species Serratia sp. 22264. Next base: position 1,112,969 of record NZ_JBQEOY010000001.1, on the reverse strand, counting down.
CCACCCCCAGTTAATCATCTCTGTCACGTCCATGCTTACATCCTCCCTTGCAGGCTCCATAACGGCTCCAGCAGCCATTCGTACAGGCGGCGGCTGTCCAGCTCAATGTCCGCGGACACCGCCATGCCGACGCGCAGCGGTTCCTGCCGGCCATAAGCCGTAATGGTGGTTTTATCCAGCGCCACGACCACACGGTAATGCCCTTCGTTTTCCTTCCAGACCAGCGGATTTTGCAACATCGCGTCGCCGGCGCTGAGGCTGGCATGCGTGATGGCGCGGGTAGAACCGTATTGCACGCCAAACTTTTCATAGGGGAACGAGGCAAAACGCAGGCCGACGCGTTGGCTGGGTTTGATAAAGCCCACCGCCTTGCTCGGGGCAAAAAGCTCTACCTGCAACTGCGCCCCGTCCGCCACCATCATCAACAAAGGATCGTTGGGTTTCACCGTCTGCCCGGCACGCGCCAGCACCACGGCGATGTGGCCATCGACCGGTGCCGTCAGCGTGGTCTCGCGCTGGGCGTTGAGCTCTATTTTTTGCTGTTCGATGCTCTGCAACTGGCGTTCAAGCTCGGCATCCCGCCCTTGCTGCTGTTGCTGCAAGGTTTGCAGCTCCGAGCCCGCAGCCGCCCATTCACGCTTTAACCTCAACTGCGCCTGCCGTTGGCTTTCGACCTTTTCCCGCGCCGTCGACAGTTCCATTTGCTTTTGCTGGAATTCGATTTCGGACACATAGCCTTTGGCTATCAGCTTGCGGTAACGCGCCATCACCGAATGTGACAACGTTTCCTGCTGTTGAGCCAGCACCAAGGCGGAGCCTGCACTGGTCAGTTCGTCATCCAACTGCGCGATGCGTTGCCGCACGCCGGTTTGCCGCAGGGCGCTGGTCACCTGTTCTTGTTCGCGCTGGTGCTCCAGCATGCGGTATTGCTGATCCAGTGACGCGGCCACCGACGCCAGCGCGCCAACGCCCTTTCCGTTGAAATGCTCGCCGCTGAGCCGATAAAGCGGTTGGCCGGCTTTAACCGCCGCCCCTTCGGCCACCAGTCGTTCAGTGACCTGCCCGGCGTTGCGGGCGACCACTTTGATCAGCCCGCTGGAGGGCATTACCACGCCTTCCAGCCGCGCTTTGCGGGTATATTCGCCCAGCATCAGAAATAGCAGGATAGCCAGCACCAGCGCCCCGCTGGCCCAGGCATAGGCGGTTAAACTGAGGCTGGGCGGAATAATGACCTCGCCCTCGGCCTTTGTCGCCTGCGCGGCGAAATAGCCCTCTCGATACAGCTGGGGCGGACGTCCTGTCATGGGGATTGCACCTTAAGGCCCGTTTATAAACCGGTGGTTATTTTCCTTTCCCCGCACTTTTCCTCATGCGGATACACCAATGTAGCGCAATATAAAGGCATTTTATTGTAACAATCATGCCCACCGGCACGCAGAAAATAATAATATACTTCGCCAACCCATCAGGGATATCGATATTAAACCAGCCGCCAGACTGGCTCAGCCCCACGACCCTGAATAAATCATGAGACAATGAAAAGACGAGAAATATGCCAACAAAAATCACCACGCCTCTGCTTTTCAACGATTAACCCCACCAAAAAAAATATAACTCAACCACGCAGACTATATTGCATTAAAATTACCGGTTAGGATAAAGTCACCAACGACAGGTTCCACCATTATAACTATCAGACCTTTTTTCCGATGCGTTCTGCGTCCCTTTTCCGCCGCCATTGCCGATACAGGAAGACAAGCCGCCGATTGAGCCTGAGACTAGCCCGCCCGCAATCGCACGGGCACTGCCGGCAATAGCCCCGCCAACACCGCCGCCAAATGCAGCAAGGCCTAGAGCCATGCGCATTCAGAGCTTATTCCGGGGGATGAATTGGGCACGAAACCGTTAGCCTGTCCACCATAGTTAGTCGATGTTCCGTTGCCGTAGCAGCCCTTTTTACTGCGGGTATCCACGCTGCTTTCGCTACCGCCGCCAATCATATCTATTTCTGATTTTGTTAATATTCCCATAACGCCCTCCAACGCCATTTATGATATTTTTTACAAGCCACATATCTAATCCGCCTGCTAATTATATAAACACAAAAAACAACCAAGTCAACAATAAACAAAGGCATAGATAAAATAACGCCACATCAATCAAAGGTGTAACTTAATTAAATCATCAAAATATTATTTATACTTTCACTTAACATCAACAACTAAAAAAACCACCCCAATTAATTAAATGAACAACCAAGATAAAAACTGAAGTCATCACGGAAAGCGATTCGACTTATGTAACTGAACGCCAAACAATCTCAATATTCAGGATTAATAGCCCGATAAAGAAAAGACGGCGAAACAGCGGCGGGCGGCAATAGCGGCGCGCAAGCTGGCGCCGTTGCCGTTGCAACGGCGGATGGCGTTCCTGCAGCGGCCATAACGCCGCTAATGGCTGCCCGGATTGGCGCGCAGCCTGGCTACCTGAGCTTCCACTTCTCGCCATGCCGGTTTTTGGCCGGCATAGCGTTGGCGCAGGTAATTGACCAGATCCGCTACCTGCCGATCGGAGAAGCTGTCCTTGAAGCCCGGCATAAAGCCCAGATCGGCGGTGGCCGGTTTGGCAATGCCTTGCAGGATCACTTTGATCAGGTTGTCCGGCCGATCGCTGAAAATATTGGTGTTATTGGCCAGATCCGGGCTGACGCCAAACAGCTGCGGCCCACCGCTGGCTGCGCTGTGGCAGGCCTGGCAAGCGCCCTGGAACAGACGCTCGCCGGCCTGTTGCGCCTGCGCGGATTGCAGACTTCCGGCTAGCTGTACCTGCGGCTCCAGGTTTAACGTTGTCGGGGTGCTCAGGGAAATCAGATAGCCGGCCATCGCCCGCACGTCCGATTCCGGCAACGTAGCCAGTTCGCTGACCACCGGCCCCATCGGCCCGGCCGCCACGCCGTGTTCGGCGGAATGACCGCTGCGCAAATACTGGAACAGCTGTTCTTCGCTCCAGGGTTTGTCCGCGTTGGCCAGTTGGTTCAACGCCGGCGCTTCCCAGCCGTCCACCATCGCCCCTGCCAGGAAACCGGCGCCGCCCTTTTCCGCCCCCATCAGGTTACGCGGCGAATGGCAGGCGGCGCAGTGGCCCAACCCGTTGACCAGATAAGATCCGCGATTCCACTGCGCAGTTTGCGTGGGGTCTGGCTGGTACTCGCCCTGGCGCAGAAACAGCGCATTCCAGCCGGCCATCAGCGGGCGCAGATTAAACGGGAAACGCATCTGGTTAGCCGGGTTGCTTTGCGCAACCGCCGGTTGCGACATCATGTAGGCGTACAGCGCTTGCATGTCGCCGTCGGTCATTTTGCTGAACGACGTATAAGGAAACGCCGGATACAGATGGCGGCCATCGCGGCTGATGCCCTGACGCATCGCACGATCGAATGCGGTAAACGACCAGTTGCCGATGCCGGTTGCCACGTCCGGGGTGATATTGGTGCTGTACAGGGTGCCGAACGGGGTTTCCATCGCCAGGCCACCGGCGTTGGTCGCTCCTTCAGAGGCGGTATGACAGACCGCGCAATCCCCGACGGCGGCCAACTGACGTCCACGTTCCAGGGTCGCGGCCGACCAGGTGCCTGCGCCCGGCGTGGCGACCGGTGCAATCGCCGTACGCCACGGCAGTGCCGTAGCCGCGACGCCCAACAGGGCGCCGACAATACCGGCCGCGCCGCCGAACCACCATTTGCTGCGCCGGGGTTTGGTCGCCGGCGCAGGTTCCTGCCGGGCAGTGTCCGGGCCGTTCAACGCCTCGCGCAGCCGATCGGAGGTGATCGGCAATTCGCGAAAGCGAATGCCGGTGGCGTCGAACACCGCATTGGCGATAGCCGCCGCGCTGGGCACCGAAGCGGACTCACCGGCGCCCAGCGGCGGATCGTACGGCCTCGGCATCATCACCACGTCGACCTCCGGCACCTCCGGGAAGGTCAATATCGGGTAAGCGCCCCATTCCTTGCTGGAAATCGTCGATTCTTCGAAGGTGACGCGCTCTTTCAATACCCGGCTGGTCGACTGGATGACGTTGCCGTGGATTTGGTGACGCACCCCGTCCGGATTGACCATCATGCCGGCGTCGTGCCCCACCACAATGCGCGTGACCGCCACTTCGCCGCTGGCCTTGTCGATCGCCACGTCGGCGACCCAGGCCGCCCAGGCGGCGCCAAAACCGGGAAACTTGCTGTGTATATAGCGCGCATAAGCGAAACCGCGCCCGCGCAGCACGCCGTCTTCCGCCGGTGTCTGCATCGGTTCGGTATGCGGCGTCCAGCCGGCGCGTTCGGCGGTGCTGCGCATCAGTTCGGTGGCACGCTCATCGTTGATGTAACGCAGCCGGTACTCCAGCGGATCGACGCCGGCGGCGTTAGCCAGCTCGTCGATATAAGACTCGTGCGCGAAGGTATTCGGCAACGCCGACACGCCGCGCATCCAGGAGGCGCGCACGATTGGCGCCATATCCTCAATGCTGACGCGCAGCGCCGGGTAGTCATAAGGCGGCACCGAGGTGCGGTCGCCCATTTCATAAGCCACAGGCACGGGTTCAACCCTGCCGGTCAGCAGCAGCGCCAGCGTCGGCGCGCCATTTGAGGGGTAATAGGTGCGAAAATCGTAGGCGACGGGATGGCCTTCGGCGTCCAGCCCGCCATCGACCTCCATCAGCTGTGCGGTGCCCTTCGGTTCCCACAGGTGTTCCTGCTCGCGCGTCAGTTGTACCCGCACCGGGCGGCCCACCGCCCGCGACAGCAACGCCGCATCGGCGCACACGTCGTCGGCGCAGTTGCGGCCATAGCAACCGGCGGCCTCCATGCGGATAATGTCAATCTGCGCTTCCGGGTATTCCAGCAGCCAGGCGAGGTCGGCGCGCAGCAGGTGCGGGTTTTGAGTGCCGGACCAGACCCGCAGTTGCTGCGGCTGGTAGTCCGCCAGTGCGCAAGAGGGGCCGATAGAAGCATGCAGTTGGTAAGGCCACAGGTAGCTGCGGGTGAAACGCCGATCGGCGGACGCCAGCGCCGCATCGACGTCGCCGGTGTCATGCACCACCCGCGTCGAATGCGGATTGTCGCGCAACGCCTGCGCCACGTCGGTCATCTGCGGCAGGTTGCGTCGCCAATCCTTCCAGCTTACCTGCAGCGTCTGCGCCGCCTTGATCGCCTGCTCCTCGCGCTCGGCGACGATGCCGATAAAGTCCCCGATCACCACCAGTTTGACGATACCGGGAATAGCGGCGATCGACCGCTCATCCACCGCCAGCAGGCTGGTGCCGACGAACTCACCGCTGTCATAGCCGGCGTACGGCGGTCGGACCACCCGACCATGCAGCATGTTCGGCAAGCGCATGTCGTGCACATAGGTGGTTTCGCCGGTCGCCTTGGCCGGAATATCGACCCGCGCAGTGCTGGTACCCACCAGCCGGTATTCGGCCTGCGGTTTGAGCGGCGCGTCGCCGGAAATCGCTAACTCGACATGCACGCCCGCCACCAGCTCGCCGTAGGTCAGCGTCTGCCCTTGCGGATCGACAATAGCGCCGTCGCGCAACGTCAGTTGATCTACCGCACAGTTAAAACGCTGCGCCGCCTGTTGCAGCAGCCAGTGCCGTGCCTCGGCGGCGGCATTGCGCAGCGGCACGGCGGAAATTTGCAGCGTGGCGCTGGCGATGGTCGCCCCCTGGTTTGGCGTACTTTCGGTATCGCCCAGCACCATGCAGACCTGTTCCATCCGAAGATACAGTTCTTCGGCGACGATCTGCCCCAGCGCGGTGCGCACACCGGTGCCGAGATCGACATGGCCGTTAAAGGCGTAGACCTCGCCGCTGTCGCAAATGGCGATAAACAGCCCCTGCTCCTTGGGTTTCAGGGTAGGCGTTTGGCCTTTCGGCACCAGGCCCGGCGGCGGCTGGATCTGATCGATAACCAGTAGCGTGCCGTGACGTTGCAGTAATTCGGCTTGGCTCGGCAATGAGAAACGGGCGTCAGTCATGCGGGGTTTCCTCATTGCGGCAGAGAATAATGGCGCGCTGAACCGCACGCAGGATTTCGATGTGGGTGCCGCAACGGCACAGATTACCGGACAGCGCCTGGCGGATTTCGCCGTCGCTCGGCGAAGGGTTTCGATCCAGCAGGGCTTTGGTGGTCATGATCATGCCGTTGAGGCAATAACCGCACTGCGCGGCCTGCTCTTCAATAAAGGCGCGCTGCACCGGGTGCAGGTGATCGCGCGCCCCCAGCCCTTCCAGCGTGGTGATCGCCCTATCGGCCACACCCAGCGCCGGGATCACGCAGGAGCGGGCGGCAATGCCGTCAATCAGCACGGTGCAAGCGCCGCATTCGCCGAGGCCGCAGCCGTACTTCGGGCCGTTTAGCGCCAGATCGTTACGCAGCACCAACAGCAGCGGCGTATCCGTCATAACCTGGGTGTGAATACTTTTTCCGTTCACCGACAGCAGCAGCGGGTGCTCCATCAGCTTCTTTACCGCCCCCTCCCTGGACGTCGGCACTTCAGATATCGCCATTCTCGCGTCTCCGCCTGCGTTCCGGTTATACCCGTCATCTTTCAAGCCGCAGCTGGGTGCCCAACGGCAACTTGAAAGCTATAGGGTATGTATTGTGGGCCGTGACCTCGCCGCAGGCCACTCACCGGACAACCGCAGTTACGGGGAGCGAATTAGCCTGGCGGCTGGTCTTCCAGCATTTTATTGAGCAGGAACATCAAGGCTACACGTTCGGCCGGATTGAGCGTGCCGAAGGTTAATTCCGTGATCTTCGCCGCATGCGGCACCGTTGCCGCCAACAGCGCAGCGCCGGTGTCGGTCAACCCGACCACCACTTTGCGTCTGTCTATCGGATCCGGCATGACGGTGATCAACTCACGCGCCTTGAGGCGCTCGACGATGCCGCGAATGGTGGCCTGATCGACCGCCGTCACCTGCACCAGCTCGGTCAATGAGCTAGGCCCCATATCGCGCACCGCGCACAGGGTAATAAACTGCACGGCGGTCAGTTGCGAATCGCCGACGTTCTGCTGGAATATCGCCACGTGACGTTGATAAACCTTGCGCAGCAGGTGCCCGACTTGTTCGGTAAAATGATAGTTTTCGGCTTTGCCGTCATCGGCGGTCAAGTCTTCGGGGGGCGTCATTGCGTTACTCTCACCATCTATGGAAACTACCGAGAATAGTACAAACCCCCGCGGTTAACAGCAACGGTTAACCCTGGCGCACCCGCGATGCCTCGGGCGCTACCACTTCCCCTTCAGCCACCACCGTCTGGCCATCCAGGCTGATGTCGCAGCGACGCAGCGCAATATCCATGTGGCACGGCGTTTTTCGCGTGCCGCCGACTTCGGTATTCGGGCCGGTGGAGAACAGGAAGTTGCCGTAAAATGCGCGTGCATCCATACACATGCCGTCGTTTTTATCGTGCAGGCCCATTGCCGTCCACTGGGCGCGCGGTTGCAGGCCCCAACCGATATGCGAGATACCGTACACTTCCGGATCCTTGAAATACTTCATGTATTCGCGCAGGTATTCCGCCTCGAAACCGCCGTGAATGCGCGTCACGAAGCCTTTTTCAATCTCCAGCGTAATGCGTTCACGGGCATAGCTTTTAAACGGCAGCAGGATGTCGCCGACGTCCAGCACCAACACCCCTTCAGCCTGCTCTTCATTCGGCCAGGTAAACAGGAAACCGCTCGGCCAGTGATCCCAACGCCCCGGCTCGTCGGCATAACCGTATTCGGTCACCGTCGGGTATTGCCCCAAGGGGGCGCGAAAATCGCTGCCGGCGGCGGATGTCACCCGCATCAGCTTCGCCTGCTCCAACACCGCCGCCGCCGCCAACACCCGCGTCTTGTCTTCTGGATTAGGCAACATTCGTGCCAACACCTCCGGCGGCTCGACCGCCAAAAGTATGCGCGTGCCGGTTTTCAATATTTGCTCCTGCTCCGGCGAATGCAGCAGCATCATGGTATCGACGATCAAATCGGCGGCTTCCAGCGCACGCTGCGCGGCAGGATTGCCGGTCAGCGCCGTGTCGCCGCAGTAAGCGGTCATGTCATTGCCCATCGCCCGCGGATGGTTGAACGAGGGGAGCTCCACCGCATACACCTTGGCCCCCAACCGCAGCGCGGCATCGGTCGCGGCGCGCACCGTACGCGCATCGGAATAGTGGCTTTTCAGGATGGCTACGCTCTGCGAAGCATCCACCTTCGACAACCTAAGCACCTGCTCGAACAGTTGAACCAGCTGACTCTCATTGACCGCCATGGCGTATCTCCTGTTTCGCTAATGAATGACCGATGCACTCGGCGCCGGTGAGGTTATTTTGTACAAATTAAAGTGAACACACTCTTTTAATCATCTAAGCCGAAAATTCAATGGGAAGCAAGTCGCTAACGTCATCCATAAGTAAATCCTATTTTATGCCCGTAACAGGCTGTGATTAACATGAGTTTACCAGCAAGTTGCGGCCCATTAGCGTGAGCGAGATCTAAATTAACACTTATGCAACCTTGCTATATTTAGCGTATACACTATAAATCAATCGTCCGGCATTGCTGCGGACAACGCCTAAAAAGACCAACAGTCAGGGGAAAAATGATGAGCAAACAACAACGCATTGCCGTGGTCGGCGCAGGCCTGGGTGGCGCCGCCGCCGCCGGTCTGCTGCAAAAAGCCGGCTTTACCGTCGATTTGTATGAGCAAAGCCCGGTGTTTTCACGCCTCGGTGCCGGTATCCATATGGGACCGAACGTACTGAAGATTTTCCGTCGCCTCGGCATCGAACAGCCGCTGGAGCAAATGGCTTCGCACCCGGATTTCTGGTTCAGCCGCGATGCCGAAAGCGGCGATTATCTGTCGCGCATTGAATTGGGGGCATTTGCCCGCAAAGAGTACGGCGCGGCATACGTTACCGTGCATCGTGGCGATTTACAGGCATTGCAGATGGCCGCTCTGCAACCGGGCAGCGTGCACTTTGGCAAATGCCTGAGCAAGATTGAAGATCGCGGCGACGAAGTGGTGTTGAATTTCGCCGACGGCACCAGCGCCACCGCCGATATCGTGATTGGCGCCGACGGCATCAATTCACGCATTCGCGAACACCTGTTGGGCGTCGAAGCGCCAACTTACAGCGGCTGGGTGGCCCACCGCGCACTGATCCGCGGCGAGAAACTGGCCAAATACAATTTGAGCTTCGAAGACTGCGTGAAGTGGTGGTCGGCGGATCGCCACCTGATGGTCTATTACACCACCCAAAAACGCGACGAATACTATTACGTCAGCGGCGTGCCCCACCCGGCGTGGGATTTCCAGGGCAGCTTCATCGACAGCAGCCGCGAAGAAATGTACGAAACCTTCGCCGGTTATCACCCGATCGTGCAAGCGCTGATCGAGTCCAGCGAGCAGGTCACCAAATGGCCACTGCTGAACCGCAAACCGCTGCCGCTGTGGAGCGAAGGCCGCATGGTGTTGCTCGGCGACGCCTGCCACCCCATGAAACCGCATATGGCGCAGGGTGCGGCGATGGCGATCGAAGATGCCGCCATGCTGGCGCGCTGCCTGCAGGAAACCGGCCTGACCGACTACCGCACCGCCTTCCAGCTGTATGAAGCCAACCGCAAAGAGCGCGCCTCCCGCGTGCAGGCGGTGTCCAACGCCAATACTTTCCTGCGCACTCAGGAAGATCCGGCCTGGGTGTACGGCTATGACCTGTACGCGCAGGCGCTGAAATCGGAGAACGCCGCATGAGCCGCTTCCTGTATGGCGCCAACGTGCAGGCCAACGGCATTCGCCAGCACTACCTGCGCTACGGCGGCCAGGGCCCTGCGCTGATCCTGATCCCCGGCATCACCAGCCCGGCGATCACCTGGGGGTTCGTAGCCGAACGGCTGGGAGAAAGATACGACACCTACGTGCTGGACGTGCGCGGGCGCGGCCTGTCTTCCAGCGGCCCGGATTTGGCCTATGACGCCGAAACCTGCGCACAGGACGTCAACGCTTTCGCCGCCGCACTGAAGCTGGACAGCTATTCGCTGCTCGGCCACTCCATGGGCGCGCGTTTTGCCCTGCGCGCTGCGGTGCTGCAACCTGCCGGCGTGCGCCGGTTAGTGCTGGTCGATCCGCCGGTTTCCGGCCCCGGCCGCCGTGACTATCCCGGTAAATGGCCTTGGTACGTCGATTCCATCCGCCAGGCGCTATCGGGGATGGATGCCGAGCAGATGCGCGCCTACTGCCCGACCTGGAGCGAGGAGCAGCGACAGTTGCGCGCCGAATGGCTGCACACCTGCTATGAACCGGCCATTCAACGTGCCTATGAAGATTTCCATCAGGTAGACAGCCACCGCGACTATCCCGACCTGAGCATGCCGACGCTGTTGATGGTCGCGGGCCTGGGCGGCGTGATATTGCCGGAAGACGAGGCGGAGATCCGCGAGTTACAACCGGAAATCACCCTCGCGCACGTAGCAAACGCCGGGCATATGATCCCGTGGGACGACTTTGACGGTTTCTTCCGCGCCCTGGGCGATTTTCTGGATTAACTGAGGAGCATTTTCCATGACCAAAAATTACCGTATCGGCCAGATCGTACCCAGTTCCAACACCACGATGGAAACCGAAATTCCGGCGATGTTGACCGCGCGCCAGTTGATCCGCCCGGAGCGTTTTACCTTTCACTCCAGCCGCATGCGCATGAAGCATGTGAGCAAAGCGGAACTGGCGGCGATGGACGCCGAGTCAGACCGCTGCGCGCTCGAGCTTTCCGACGCGCAGGTCGACGTGCTCGGCTATGCCTGCCTGGTGGCGATCATGTCGATGGGGCTGGGCTATCATCGCGAGTCCCAGGCCCGGCTGGCAAAGGTTACGCAGGACAACAACGCCGCCGCACCGGTGATCAGCAGCGCCGGCGCGCTGGTCAGTGGCCTGAAAATGCTCGGCGCCAAACGCATCGCGCTGGTGGCGCCTTACATGAAACCCCTGACTCAAATGGTGGTGGATTACATCGAACACGAGGGCATTGAGGTCAAGGTGTGGCGCGCGCTGGAGATCCCGGACAACCTGGCGGTGGGCCGCCACGATCCGGCCAAACTGCCGGGAATTGTCGCCGAGATGGACCTGAGCGGCGTGGATGCCATAGTGCTGTCCGCCTGCGTGCAAATGCCGTCTTTACCTGCGGTATCCACCGTTGAAGCGCAAACCGGCAAGCCGGTGCTGACCGCCGCTATCGCCACCACCTACGCCATGCTGACCGCGCTGGAGCTGGAGCCGATCGTGCCCGGCGCCGGCGCCCTGCTGTCCGGCGCCTATTAAGGAGGAAAAATGGCATCCGCAGCCGATAACTCTCTCATCGATAACTACAGCGGCGTCTGGGGCAACCGTATCGGCTTCGGCCAGCGCCCAGCGCTGCTGGTGATCGACTTTATGCAGGCTTATACCACCGAGGGCGCACCGCTGTTCGCCCCCGGCGTGGTCAGCGCAGTCGACTCAAGTGTGGCGCTGCTGGCAACGGCGCGACAGGTAGGAATACCGGTGATCCACACCAATATCCGCTATCATGCGGGGCATTTCGCCGATGGCGGCATCTGGGTGAAAAAAGCGCCGGTGATGAAAGACATGGTCGAGGGCAATCCGCTGGCGGCGTTCTGCCCCCAGGTTGCGCCGCTAGCGACCGAGGTGGTGTTGACCAAACAATACGCCAGCGCCTTTTTCGGCACTTCGCTTGCACCTATGTTGGTGGCGCTCGGTATCGATACCCTGCTGCTGGCCGGTTGTTCCACCAGCGGCTGTATCCGCGCCAGCGCGGTGGACGCCGTGCAACACGGATTTCGCACTATCGTGGTGCGTGAATGCGTGGGAGACCGTCACGCCGGCCCGCACGAAGCCAACCTGTTCGACATCGACAGCAAATATGGCGACGTAGTGAGCAAACAGGAGGCGATCGGCTATTTAACCCTGTTGTAGACCCAAAAGGCTTCACCTGCACGGAGAGCAGAACAATCAATAAAGAAGGCGCGGAAAGCGCCTCAAAAGCAAGCACACAACACACCTCCTCCGGAGGCCACCATGCACCACCTGGAGACATCATCATGGCCATTGTTGAAACCCCGTTAACGGGGAAAGCGGGAACAGAATCGCTGCTGTACCGCAAAATCACCTGGAAGCTGATCCCGTTTCTCTGCCTGTGTTATCTGGCCGCTTACCTTGACCGCATCAACGTCGGGCTGGCCAAGCTGCAGATGGCCGATCAACTGCAACTGAGCGAAGCCGCCTTTGGGCTGGGCGCAGGGCTGTTTTTTGTCGGTTATATTCTGTTTGAGGTGCCGAGCAACCTGATCCTGCAGCGCGTCGGCGCCAAGGTGTGGATTGCCCGCATCATGATCACCTGGGGCCTGCTTTCCGCCGGCACCCTGTTCGTCACCACCCCGAATCAGTTTTACGCCATCCGTTTTTTGCTGGGCGTGGCGGAAGCCGGCTTCCTGCCCGGCGTGCTCTATTACCTGACGTTATGGTTCCCCACCTATCGTCGCGGCCGCATCATTGCGCTGTTCATGATCGGCCTGCCGCTGTCGAGCGTGGTCGGCGGCCCGCTCTCCGGCTGGATCATGGGGCATTTCGATATGCGCCACGGGCTGCATGGCTGGCAATGGCTGTTCCTGCTGGAGGGCATTCCCAGTGTGTTGCTGGGCGTGCTCACCTTCTGGGTGCTGCCCAATAATTATCGCCAGGCAAAATGGTTAACCGAGGACGAGAAAAAACGCATTGAGCAGGATCTGGCGCATGACGAAGCCGAAGCCGGCCACAGCAAGCACAGTTTCCGCGACGGTTTCTTTAACCTCAAGGTGTGGATGTTGGGCGGCATCGATTTCTCGATCCTGCTCAGCGCCTATGCGATGGGGTTCTGGATGCCGACCTTTATCAAAACTGCCGGGGTCACCGACATCACCACCATCGGCCTGTTGACCGCGCTGCCGAGCATCGCCGCCCTGCTGGGCATGCTGCTGATTGGCACCAGTTCCGACCGCATGCGCGAGCGGCGCTGGCACATCATAGTGCCGTTTATCGTCGGCGCGATGGCGATGGCCGGCAGCACCTTCTTCACCCATAACGTGATCGCCACGGTGCTGTTGTTCTCCATCGCCCAGGCGGCGATCATCGGCGCGGTGCCGGTGTTCTTCAGCCTGCCGGCCACTTTTTTGCGCGGCACGGCAGCGGCAACCGGCTTTGCGCTGGCCTGTTCGCTGGCGAATATCGCCGGGCTGGTGAGTAACTCGCTGATGGGGTTGGCGTTGGATCTGACCGGCAAAAGCGGCGGCGCGCTGTGGGCCTTCGCCGGTTGTCTGCTGCTCAGTTCGCTGCTGGTGATCGCGCTGCCGGCCAAGGTGGTTAACCGCTGAAGAGGTTGGGCGCGGGTTTTTCCGCGCCCTCTGTTCTCCGTACAGACATCAGAATATTTTATTCGTCTTTCAGCCCGCGGTTAATCAGCATCGGTTCGATGCTGGGCTCTTTGCCGCGCCAATCGACGTACAGTTTTTCCAGATCCTGGCTGTTACCGCGCGACAGCACCATGTCGCGGAAGCGCTGGCCATTCTCCGCCGTCAGGCCGCCGTGCTCGGTGAACCACTGGAAGGCGTCATCCGCCAGCATTTCGGTCCACAGATAGGCGTAGTAACCGGCGGCATAGCCGTTGCCCCAGATATGCTTGAAGTAGCTGGAGCGATAACGCGGCGGCACGTAGCTGAGATCGATTTTATCCTTCAGCAACGATTCGGCTTCGAACTTGTCCACGTCCTGCTGCGGCTGATCCGCGCTCAGCATGTGCCAGTGCATGTCCAGCAGCGCAGCGGACAGCAGCTCGGTCATGTCATATCCTTTGTTGAATTTGTCGGCTTTTTTGATTTTGTCGACCAGTTCCTGCGGCATGGCTTCGCCGGTTTTGTAGTGTTTGGCGAAGTGCGCAAAGACTTTGGGATCGCTGGCCCAGTGTTCGTTGAACTGAGAGGGGAACTCGACAAAATCGCGCGCCGTATTGGTGCCGGACAGGCTCGGATACTCCTGATCGGCAAACATGCCGTGCAGCGCATGGCCAAACTCGTGGAACAGGGTGATCACGTCATCGTACGACAGCAGCGCAGGCTGGCCCGGCGCCGGTTTGGTGAAGTTGGCGACGTTGTAGATCACCGGTTTGGTGCCTTTCAGCTTCGACTGCTCGACAAAGTTGCTCATCCAGGCGCCGCCGCCCTTGTTGTCGCGCTTAAAGAAGTCGGTATAGAACAGCGCCAGCGATTTGCCGTCTTTATCGAAGACTTCATACACGCGCACGTCCGGCTGGTAGACCGGGATGTCCTTGCGCTCTTTAAAGCTGATGCCATACAACAGGTTGGCGGCATAGAACACGCCGTTGTTCAGCACGTTATCCAGTTCGAAGTAAGGTTTGATCTGCGATTCATCCAGATCGTATTTCGCCTTGCGGACCTGCTCGGCGTAGAACTGCCAGTCCCAGGCTGCAACCTTGAAATCGCCTTTCTGCTGATCGATTACCGCCTGAATGTCTTTGGCTTCGCGTTCGGCGCGCGCGGTGGCCGCCGGAACGATATTGCGCATAAAGCTCAGCGCCGCATCCGGGGTTTTGGCCATCTGGTTTTGCAGTTTCCAGGCGGCATAGTTCGGGAAGCCCAGCAGCTTGGCCTGCTCGGCACGCACTTTAGCCAGGCGCGCGATGGTCTGGCGGGTGTCGTTGCCGTCGCCCTTTTCCGCTCGGTTCCACGAAGCGTCAAACAGTGCCTTGCGGGTGTCTCTGTCTTTCAGGCTCTGCAACTCCGGCTGCTGAGTAGTGTTTTGCAACACCAGCAACCACTGCTTGTCCAGCTTGCGCTCGCCGGCAGCCTGAGCCGCCGCAGCCAGTTCGCTTTCCGACAGGCCGTCCAGCTTGCCTTTGTCGGCGATCGCCAGCGCGCCGTCTTTGGTCGCCGCCAGCAGCTTGTTGGAGAACTGGGTGCTCAGCGTCGCCGCTTCCTGATTCAGCGCTTTCAGCCTGGTTTTATCGGCGTCGGACAGGTTGGCCCCCGCCAGCTCGAAGTTTTTGTAAGTCACCTCCACCAGGCGACGCGATTCCGCGTCCAGCTTCAGCGCGTCGCGCTGCTGATAAATCGCCTTGATGCGCGCGAACAGCTTGCTGTTAAGCATGATGGCGTCATCCAGCGCCGCCAGTTTCGGCGAGCTTTCCTCATCCAACTTTTGCAACGCGTCGCTGGTGTTGGCCGAGGTCATGGCGCCAAACACGTTCATCACCCGCGTCAACAGCGCACCGGCCTGCTCCAGCGCCACAAAGGTATTTTTAAAATCGGGCTTGGCCGGGTTATTGGCGATCTTCTCCACCTCTTCCCGCTTTTGCTTGATGCCGGCGTCGATAGCCGGGGCGTAGTCGCTTTCTTTGATCAGATTGAACGGCGGTGCCTGGAACGGCAGACGGCTCTGATAGAAGAACGGGTTCTCGTTCTTTTTGTTCTCGTGCTGGTTAGCTTCACCGGTCACGTTAGCCTCCTTAGCCTGGCCGCTTGGCAACGCGCTATGACTCGCGTGCGGATTGGTTTCTGCTGCCTGTGCCTGCGAGCTCAGCGCCATGCCGATCGCCAGCACCAATGTAGATAAACGCATCAAATCGAAACTCCTCCATGTTCACAGAATAAAGTGCAAAGGGACCCCAGTCCCCAGGACACATCCTAGCTTAGGCGCAGTTGGCAGTTTGAGCAAAAACAAGTGATTAGAATGGCGTGTCCCGTTGCAGGACACCGCCTTGCCGACTGCCTTCTGGCGTGTATTGGCTTTACATGAAGGATGCCGTCAAACAGGTAGCCACTCTGAAAGGGTTATTCGATTTCTGTGCCTGCCTCTCTTCTCAACATTATCGATTTTTTGAAATCACGCCGTTCATGTATTGATTCACATCGCGCAGATCCTGAATCCGCCAAGTGAACGGCGGTAGTTTTACCCCATTTTCTCGCAAAGTTTTGGGAATCAAGTCCCCATTTGGACGAAGTATTATCGATGAGACAATAACGCCCGGATAATCATTGAGCCGTTCTTTGAACGCGGGGGTTGTCAGGTCAGGTGGAGGCGGGTTGGTTTTGTCAGCCAATGGCCCCGTGCCTTTGAGATCGTTTCCGTGGCACATGCTACATCGCTGTAAGTAGATGTTTTTCCCATTGGCATTATCCGCGAAGGAAAATGGGGCTTGCATTAACGATAAAGCGCCTAGCGAAGCGATGAACAACACTTTCATTTCCATGTGACCTTGTTATGTGAATCAGACCTGAACCGAGCGTAAAACCCGGCGGAGCCACTGCAACACTCAATTATCACGATAACATTTGAAGCGAGATTGTTCAGTAGCAACGTGCTCGCGCTCACAAGAGGTTGGCGGGCTTGCGGCTTTGCCCCACAAGCCCTCAAACCCCGGTCTTGGTTTTCGTGCAACGGCCAGGCGTCTGAGGATCAACGCGGTTTATCGCAGCCGGGTGACGGCAGAGCCTCAACGGGTAATCTTGCCTTTAAAAAAGCCTATAGCTCAGGGTGGTAGCCCCCTGCTTTCTCTTTGCCAGCCCTATTTCGCGCAAAAAAACCGGCATAAGGTGCCGGTTTTAATGGTTTCAATATATCTACATTATTTGGCGTGATTATGGGATTTATTGATTTAGTTTATAAACCCCTGACTGCCATGGTTTTAGTTCGAGTAAGGAATCATTCTTTTTCACAACGTTTTTGCTGTTGCTTTCTATAATCACTTTCTCGATGGATAGATTATCCGGTAATTTATATCTCATCACTTGTTCCTGGAAGTTAACGACAACAAGATATTTTTCCGCCCCAAGGCTGCGTGTATAGGCGTAGACCGAATCATTTGCAGGATCCAAATCGGTGTATGTGCCATAGGTCAGTGCCGGGATGTTATGCCTTATCTTGATCAACTGACGATAATAATTAAATACCGAGTCGGGCTGTGCGACTTGACTTACCGCATTGATTTCCTGGTAGTTTGGATTGACCTTGAACCAAGGTTTTCCGCTCGTGAATCCTGCATTTTTGCTCGTATCCCATTGGAACGGTGTCCGGCTGTTATCCCTGCTCGTCAGGCGTACATTTTGCAAGAACTCGTCGGCTTTCACCTTTCCTGTCTCAACGTAGTCATGCCAAAAACCTTTCACCTCAATATCATCGAATTCATCAATAGCTTTGAAGGGGTAATTGGTCATGCCTAATTCTGAACCTTGATAAATAAAAGGCGTTGCTCGTTGAGTCAGCGTCAAGGTTGCAAGCGCTTTAGCCGATGGCTCGCGCCATTGTGGGCGATCATCGCCAAAGTGGGAGACAGCGCGCGGATTGTCGTGGTTATCCAAGAAGAAGGCATTCCAACCATATTCGCCGGCAGTACGGTCAACGTTATCGATGACCTGTCGGAATTGCGACAATTTCCACTCTTTTCGACGCCATCTTTGATCAGAGTCTCGATCGAGTCTGATTAAGTCAAAGGTAAATGCGATGTTCAGCTCATCGCGACGGCGATCGAAGAATTTTATCGATTGATCCAAGGGTACGCCAAAGATTTCACCGGCAGTGGCAATGTCGTAATGAGACAAAACTTCTCTATTCATTTCATTGACGTAACGATGAATATTAGGGCCCTTGGTATACTCAGCTGCAAAATTCTTCAGCTGTTGTTGGGTGAGATTTGGGAAGTCCGGAATTTTTGAGTAGGTCGCTACCGTATCAAAGCGTAAACCAGACACGCCTTTATCTAACCAGAAACGCAACATTGCATAAAGATCTTGACGGACTTTGGGGTTATCCCAGTTTAGGTCAGGCTGTTGTTTAGCAAAATAGTGCAGGTAGTATTGATTGGTCTTTTCATCTTTTTGCCACGCCGAGCCACCAAAGAATGAAGGGTAATTATTAGGCGCCTGCCCTTCTTTAGCATCTTTCCAGAAGTAATAGCCACGATAAGGATTATCCTTACTGCTTTTACTTTCAACAAACCATTCGTTTTGATCGCTGGTGTGGTTGATGACCACATCAATCATCAACCGCATGTTACGTTTTTTCATTTCAGAAATCAGGCGGTCAAAATCCTCCATCGTGCCATATTCTTTCATGATTTTTCGATAATCACGTATATCGTAACCATTATCCGTGTTCGGGGAATCATAATGTGGGTTGATCCAAATGGCATCAATCCCCAAAGCTTTTAAATAGTCTAATTTTTCTATGATGCCTTTAATATCCCCGATACCATCCCCGTTAGTGTCTTTAAAGGAACGCGGATACACCTGATAAAAAACAGCCTCCTTCCACCATTTAGGTATGGTTTTCGACTGTTCGATACTCTTTTCGTTAAGCAAGGGCTGTTGCGTACCTAAGGCTTGCTGGCATGAGACGCTTAATGATGTGGTTAGAAAAATCGCTAGTGCAGTTTTCAATCCTTGACGGGGCATTACAATACTCTCCTGTTTCTTATTCAAAAAATAAAAAAATCAATGTTTCCCCTGACATTTAAATATTTAATCGTTAATTTATCAGTTTAATACCGACTAATTTTCAGTATCTAATAGAAGCTTTGCAATTATGTTCCCGAACAATGACTGGGTAAAGTAAATATAATGCACTGGCATTTTTTAAGTGACATTCGTTTTAAATCGGTCGTTTTTTAGCATACCTTGCTAAACCGTGTTAGCTCAGGCGCTACGAACGCTCTAAAACACTATTAATTTGCGATGGCAAAAAACATTTTTATATTATCTTGCGTGAAATTACGTTAAGCAACGTGATGATTAGATTGGAAATTATTGCAATTATCATATAGTGAATATGTAGCCCCTTCGACCGCTATTTATTCCTCTTCAAATGGTAGTCCACGTGGTATTCATTGGCATTTCTGAATATCACCGAATAGTTGATATAGTCGCCGGTATCACTGTAGGAAAGCGATGTCAGGCGCAGCAGCGGCGTGCCTTCGGC
Source organism: Serratia sp. 22264 (assembly GCF_052045345.1). Classification (NCBI taxonomy): domain Bacteria; kingdom Pseudomonadati; phylum Pseudomonadota; class Gammaproteobacteria; order Enterobacterales; family Yersiniaceae; genus Serratia; species Serratia sp. 22264. The sequence continues at coordinate 1,093,919 of NZ_JBQEOY010000001.1, read as the reverse complement.
AACGTGCAGTAAAGCGCCGATCGTGCTGTCTGCCAAGATCGGGCTGAAGCTTTCGTAATTCCCTGCGATATTGATATGGCATTCGTCTTCTATATACGCAAACTTTGAACCCTCCAGGTGTGCGACCGAAAGGTTGCCAAATAACCTGCCAGGCATGTAACTGTCTTCCAGCACCACAGGCTTCCCTTCCACAAACCTGACGCGACGTGAATAGTAAATACGCTCATCGGCCTTGATTCGCAACTGGCTGGCGATGGCTGGGGGGGCCCCCATCATTCGAAACTCCAGCACTTGGCTCACCGTGGGGCGACCCAGTTCTTTCATCAGTTCCGAGAAACCCATTAGCCCGCGAGTTTCATGTTGGAGATCTTTCTGCGCGACGAAGGTTCCGCTGCCGTGACAGCGACGCACCAGCCCCCATTCAATCAGTAAACTTACCGCTTTGCGTAGCGTCATCCTCGATACAGAAAATTCGGCAGCCAGACGTTTCTCGCTGGGTAAGGCATCGCCGATAGCAAAATCAGCAGAATTGATACGTATTCTCAGACGTTCGGCAAGCGTTTTGTAGATCACTTGAAGACCTCTTTATCCCTAAATGAATCCTGATAACCGCGCAACAAAAGGAGGTTATCGCACTGTAAAACATGAAATTTATTTTTATATTACCCTGGCTGTTTTTTCCTCGAACACTTAAATGTATACAAATCGCCATAAAAGTAGACCACTTCACCCAGGGAGAAAACATGAATGCGATCACAAAATGATTAATCGTTTTGCGACCTTTTTTTTCAAAGTCCCTACTCTTTGAATGGAAAATAAAATCAGTAAAAACGAAATAATAAAAAATCTGACCCGGAAAAATATGAGGAGTATTTATGCTCAGTCAAATTCAACGTTTTGGTGGTGCGATGTTTACACCTGTGTTGCTGTTTCCGTTCGCGGGAATGGTGGTGGGCATTGCAATCATGCTTCAGAACCCTATGTTTATCGGGGATTCACTCACTGCACCCGGTAGTCTTTTCGCACAAATTGTTCATATTGTAGAAGAAGGCGGTTGGACTGTTTTCCGCAACATGCCGCTGATTTTCGCGGTCGGCCTGCCCATCGGGCTGGCGAAACATGCGCAAGGTCGCGCCTGCCTGGCGGCACTGGTCAGCTTTATGACCTGGAATTATTTAATTAACGCAATGGGATTAACATGGGGCGATTATTTTGGCGTTAACTTTAACGCGGATCCCGGAGGACACAGCGGACTGACAATGATCGCCGGAATTAAAACTATCGATACCAGTATTATTGGTGCAATTATAATTTCCGGCCTAGTAACCTCAATACACAATCATTTATTTGATAAACAACTTCCTGTATTCCTCGGTATTTTTCAGGGCAGCTCCTTCGTGGTCATCGTCGGATTCCTGTTGATGATGCCTTGCGCATGGCTGACGCTGCTGGTGTGGCCGAAAGTGCAGGCCGGCATTCTCTCGATGCAACACTTTATGCTGATCTCTGGTTCTCTCGGCGTATGGATGTATACCTTCCTGGAACGCATTCTGATCCCTACCGGATTGCACCACTTCATCTATGGCCCGTTTATCTTCGGCCCGGCAGCTGTCGAAGGCGGAATTCAGGTCTACTGGGCAGAGCACTTGCAGGCGTTCAGCGAGAGCACAGAGCCGCTGAAAGTCTTATTCCCGCAAGGCGGATTCGCGTTGCAGGGCAACTCGAAAGTTTTCGGCTCGGTCGGTATTGCGATGGCGATCTACGCCACTGCCGCACCGGAAAATCGCGTCAAGGTGGCAGGACTGTTGATCCCGGCGACGCTGACCGCCTTACTTGTCGGTATTACCGAACCCCTTGAGTTCACCTTTCTCTTCATCTCGCCACTGCTGTTTGCCATACATGCGTTGCTTGCCGCCACGGTGGCGACGCTGATGTACATGGCGGGCGTGGTCGGCAACATGGGCGGTGGGCTACTGGACCAGTTCCTGCCGCAAAACTGGATCCCGATGTATCACAATCACGCCTCGATGATGTTCACCCAGATTGCCATCGGGCTGGTATTCACCGGCATCTGGTTCCTGGTATTTCGCACGCTAATCCTGCGTCTTAACCTGAAAACACCGGGGCGTGAGGACAGCGAAATCAAACTCTACAGTAAGGCTGACTATCAGGCGCAGAAAAATCCGTCGGGCCGCACCAGCGACATCCCGGCACCTTCTTCAGCACAAGCTCAGGCTGTTGGCTATCTGCATGCACTCGGCGGCAACGGCAATATTGTCAATCTCAACAACTGCGCGACGCGGCTGCGTATCACGCTCGGCGACATGGCGCTGACGCAAAGTGACGACATCTTCAAAGCCTTGGGCGCACATGGCGTGGTACGGCGCGGCAACGGCATTCAGATCATCGTGGGCCTGCACGTTCCTCAGGTCAGGGACCAGATAGAAACGCTGATGAAGCAAGATGCTTTCACACCATCATCCATATCCGGGGCGAGTTCCCCGACAAAAACATCCATTACGGAGGCAGTATGAAGAAGAAATTCTCAGTAGTCGTGGCCGGCGGCGGCAGCACATTTACACCGGGTATCGTATTGATGTTACTGGCGAATCTGGAAAGGTTCCCGCTGCGTTCCATCAAGTTTTATGACAACGATGGCGCACGTCAGGAAATTGTGGCCGAAGCGTGCAAGGTGATCCTCAAAGAGCAGGCGCCGGACATTGAATTCGGCTATACCACGGATCCGAAAACGGCCTTTAGCGATGTCGATTTTGTCATGGCGCATATCCGTGTCGGTAAATACCCGATGCGCGAAAAAGACGAAAAAATCCCCCTGCGTCATGGCGTCGTAGGACAGGAGACCTGTGGGCCTGGCGGTATCGCTTACGGTATGCGCTCCATCGGCGGCGTACTGGAAATCGTCGATTACATGGAGAAATATTCCCCGGACGCCTGGATGCTGAATTACTCGAATCCGGCCGCAATTGTGGCGGAAGCGACGCGCCGTTTGCGCCCGCACTCCAGGATCCTCAACATTTGCGATATGCCTATCGGCATTGAAGGACGCATGGCGCAGATTGTCGGGCTGAAATCGCGTAAAGAAATGCAGGTGCGTTATTACGGACTGAATCACTTTGGCTGGTGGACGTCGATTGAAGATTTGAAGGGTAACGATCTGATGCCCAAGATCCGCGAACATGTGGCTAAACACGGCTATGTACCGTCAACCAACGAGCCGGGCGTCGAAGCCAGTTGGAATGATACATTCGCCAAAGCGAAAGATGTCTGGGCGTTAGATCCGTCTACGTTCCCTAATACCTACCTGAAATATTACCTGTTCCCGGACTACGTGGTTGCGCATTCCAATCCGGAACATACCCGCGCCAATGAGGTGATGGAGCACCGAGAAAAACACGTTTTCAGTTCCTGCGCTGCGATTACCAAGGCGGGGAAATCTTCCGCCGGCGAACTGGAGATTGATGAACACGCGTCTTACATCGTTGACCTGGCAACCGCCATCGCATTCAACACTCAGGAAAGAATGTTGCTGATTGTGCCGAATCAGGGTGCCATCAACAATTTTGATCCGGAAGCGATGGTTGAAATTCCGTGTCTCGTCGGTAGCAACGGGCCGGAACCGCTGACTGTCGGTAAGATCCCGTTGTTCCAGCAGGGGTTGATGAGCCAGCAGGTGGCGGTTGAAAAACTGGTGGTCGAAGCCTGGATTGAGAAATCCTATCTGAAACTGTGGCAGGCGATAACGCTCTCGAAAACCGTGCCGAGCGCTTCTGTCGCTAAAGCCATTCTGGACGATCTGCTCGAAGCCAATAAAGACTACTGGCCAGAACTGAAGTGATTTGACGATTATTATCTGTGGCGGCGCAACCTTCGGGGGGCGCCCACACAATGTTCGAAAACAACCCGCCGCGGTTTTAACCCCGTTCCCCCCTCCCGTAACAAGCAATAATCTCCCCGGCCACCGCTACCGCGATCTCCGCAGGCAGTTTGCCTTTGACGTCGGGCAGCCCCAGCGGGCAGCGCATGGCGGCCACCGCCTGTTCGCTGATGCCACGCTGGCCAAGCTTGTATTCGAAGCGTTTACGCTTGGTCAGTGAACCAATCAGGCCAAAGTAACCGGCATCGCCACGGCGCAAAATGCGCTCCGCCAGCGCCAGATCCAGCGCGTGATCGTGGGTCATCACGATGAAATAACTGCCCGGCGGCATGGCATCGACGATCTCCAGCGGCTCATCGCAAATTTCTTGCCGCACTCCCGGCGGCATCGCCGCAGGGAACTCCGCCGCACGCCCATCAACCCAACGCACCCGGCACGGCAAGGTGGCGAGAATGTTCACCAGCGCACGGCCCACATGCCCGGCGCCAAACAGCGCGATTTGCGGGCGCGGCGGGATCAAGGGTTCGAACAGCACGCTGGTGGTTCCGCCGCAGCACTGGCCGAGCCGAGCCGCCAGCGGGAAACGCTCCAGCCGCAGCGTGGCGTCACCCTGTTGCAGCATCTCACGCGCAATCGCCAGCGCCTGGAACTCCAGATGACCGCCGCCGATGGTATTGACCGCCCGCTCGGCGGTCACCAGCATTTTGGTCCCGCGGTTACGCGGCGTGGAACCTCGTTCGTCCACCAACGTCACCAGCACGCAGGGCTCGCCACGCCTGCGCGCTTCCGCCAGCGCCTCAATCCATTCGTCCATCGCCGTTCCCCCGCGTCAGTTCAGTGACCATGTCACTTGACAGCATCTGTTGCACGCCCCACAGCACCCGTTCCGGCGTGGCCGGCGCGTCAATATTGGGCTGCAGGCGGTAGTCCGCCAGGCTGGCGACCGCGTCCTTGATCGCGCACCAAACCGAGATCCCCAGCATAAACGGCGGTTCGCCCACCGCTTTGGAATGGAACACCGTATCTTCCGGGTTTTTGCGGTTCTCCAGCAGCGTAACGCGCAGATCGGCGGGCACATCGCCAATCGCCGGAATTTTATAGCTCGCCGGACCGTTGGTCAGCAGCCTGCCTTGTTCATCCCACACCAGTTCTTCACTGGTCAGCCAGCCCATGCCCTGCACAAAGCCGCCCTCAACCTGGCCGATGTCGATAGCCGGGTTCAGCGAGTCGCCCACGTCATGCAGAATATCGGCGCGCAGCAGTTTGTATTCGCCGGTCAGGGTGTCGATCAACACCTCCGCGCAGGCCGCGCCGTAGGCAAAGTAATAGAACGGGTGACCGCTGGCCTTGTCGCGATCGTAGAAAATCTTCGGCGTGCGGTAATAACCGGTACTGGCGAGCGAAACCTGATTGAAATACGCCTGCTCGACCACCTGCTCGAAGCTGAAATAACGCTCGCCCACCCTGACCTGGCCGTTGCTGAAGGCAATTTGATCGGCGCTGGCCTGATGCTGTTTGGCAAGCATGTCGATCAGCCGCTGTTTAATGATTAGCGCCGCATTCTCCGCCGCCTTGCCGTTCAAATCGGTGCCGGATGACGCTGCCGTCGGCGAGGTGTTCGGCACCTTGCCGGTGTCGGTGGCGGTGATCTGTATGCGTTCAATATCCACCTGGAACACTTCGGCGACGATCTGCGCCACCTTGGTGTTCAGCCCCTGGCCCATCTCGGTGCCGCCGTGGTTGAGCTGAATGCTGCCGTCGGTGTAAACCAGCACCAGCGCACCGGCCTGGTTGAGGAAGCTGGCGGTAAAAGAGATGCCGAACTTCACCGGCGTCAGCGCCAGCCCTTTTTTCAGGATCGGGTTCTCGGCGTTGAAACGGCGGACAGCCTCGCGCCGTGCCTGATAATCCGCGCTGCGTTCCAGTTCGGCGGTCATTTCCTGCAGCAGGTTCTGCTCCACCGGCTGGTGGTAATGGGTGATGTTGCGGTGGTCCTTGCCGTAATAATTGGTCTTGCGCACCGCCAGCGGATCGAGCGCCAGATAGCGCGCAATATGGTCCATGATCTGCTCAATCGCCATCATGCCCTGCGGCCCGCCAAAGCCGCGATAGGCGGTATTGGACGCGATATGGGTTTTGCAGCGGTGGCCGGTAATCAATACATCTTGCAGGAAATAGGCGTTATCGGCGTGGAACATGGCGCGATCGACGATTGATCCGGAGAGATCGAGCGAATAGCCGCAGTTGCCGGCCAGGTCGATCTTGATTCCGTTCAGTAACCCGGCATCGTCAAAGCCAACGTCATAGTGAATATAAAACGGGTGGCGCTTGCCGGTGATCAGCATATCGTCGCGGCGGTTGAGGCGCATTTTGGCCGGCCGGCCGGTCAGGTGCGCCACCACCGCACACAGGCACGCCGGGCCGGCAGCCTGGGTTTCCTTGCCGCCGAAACCGCCGCCCATGCGACGCATGTCGAGGGTGATCTTGTGCATCGGCAGATTGAGCACCGAGGCCACCAGTTTCTGGATTTCGGTCGGGTTCTGGGTAGAGGAATACACCAGCATACCTCCGTCCTCGGCGGGCATCACTGACGCGATCTGGGTCTCCAGATAAAAATGCTCCTGGCCGCCGACGTGCAACTCGCCCTGAATGCGGTGTAAAGCCCGCGCCAGCGCGCCGTCGGCATCGCCGCGCCGATGATGGTGCGCCTCCTGTACCACAAAGCCTTCGCGCAGCGATTGCGTCACGTCCAGCCGCACCGGCAGATCCTGATACTCCACCTTCACCGCCTGCGCCGCCCGCCAGGCGATCTCGGGATCTTCTGCCGCCACCACCGCGATCACCTGCCCGACGTACTCCACCGTCTCCTTCACCAGCAGCGGATCGCCGTGGGTCAGCGGTGCAATATCCAGTTCCCCCGGCACATCCTGCCAGGTGATCACCCGCACCACGCCGGGGAAGGCGTAACAAGCCGACAAATCCAGCTTGATGATGCGCGCATGTGCCCGTTCGCTCAGCCTGGCCGCCAGATGCAACTGGTTTGGGAACTCCAGCCGATCGTCAATGTATTGCGCCTCGCCGCTGACGTGTTTGTCGGCGCTTTCATGTTTGCGGCTACGGCCCACCCCGGTGGTCAATGGCTGGCGGAAACGTTCGGCCAATTGTTCCTGCGTCGCTTCAATGCGTTTGTTATTACTCATGAGCGGTCACCTCAATCGCCAAATGCGGCGCGGTCAGCGCAATGAAATAGCGGCGCAGCAGGTTTTGCGCCACCAGCAGGCGATAACCGCTGCTGGCGCGAAAATCGCTGAGCGGCGTAAAGTCCTGCGCCAATGCCTGCACCGCACGTTCAACGGTGGCGCGCCGCCAGGGCTGCCCCACCAGTTGCTGTTCGCATAGCAAGGCGCGTTTTGGCGTCGCCGCCATGCCGCCAAATGCCAACCGGGCGCTGCGAATAATGCCCTGTTCGATCCCCAGGTTAAAGGCACCGCATACCGCCGAAATATCGTCCTCCAGCCGTTTGGAGACTTTCCAGGCGCGGAAATCCGCCGGAGCGGTGGCCGGCAACACGATGCTTTCGATAAATTCCCCCGGTTGCAACGCGGTCTGGCGATAGCCCAGGAAGAAATCGTGCAGCGGCAACTCACGCCGCACATCGCCGCAGCGCAGGTTCAGCATGGCATCCAGCGCCAGCAGCATGGGAGCGCCGTCGCCAATCGGCGAAGCATTGGCGATATTGCCCCCCAAGGTACCCTGGTTGCGGATCTGCTGCGAAGCGAAACGCGCCAGCAGCTCGCCGAAGGCCGGGTGATATTTTTCCAGCAGCGGATACAAGTCGCTCAGCGCCGCACCGGCACCGATCGTCAAGCGTTCGCCCTGCCAACTGATTTGCTTCAACGCCTCAATCTGTCCAATGGCGATCATCAGCGGTAAATCCTGGTGGCGTTGGGTGACCTCCAGTGCCAGATCGGTGCCGCCGGCCAACAATTTTGCCTGCGGGTGTTGCTGATACAACCCCGCCAGCTCGTCGATCGTTTGCGGCATCAGGCAGCGTTTACCCGCCGCTTCCAGCGGCGTCGCGGCGCGAATGGCTTGCAGGCGCTCCACGGTTTGCCGTTGCCCGCGATCGAAACTGTCCTCGCCCTTGACGCCGCAGGCCTGCTGCGCCGCCGCCAGAATCGGCCGGTAGCCGGTGCAGCGGCACAGGTTGCCCGCCAGCGCCTGTTGCGCCTGTTCACGCTGATATTCCCCGCCGTTCTTTTGCAGACAGAACATCGACATCACAAATCCTGGCGTGCAAAAACCGCACTGCGAGCCGTGGCAATCAACCATCGCCTGCTGCACGCTGTGCAATTGGCCATGGTGTTTCAAATCCTCCACCGTGATCAGCTGTTTGCCGTGCAGCGCGCTGACGAACGTCAGGCAGGCATTGACGCTGCGGTAGCGTAACTGTCCGCCTTCCGGCTCGGCCAATACGACGGTGCAAGCGCCGCAGTCACCGGAGGCACAGCCTTCTTTGGTGCCGCAACGGCCCAGGTTGCGGCGCAGATAGTTCAGCACCGTGGTGTTGGGATCGAGCGCGCTTTCACTTTTTAGCGTTTGATTAAGCAGAAACTGGATCATGCTGCCTCCTGGTGCGCGGCCGCGCGATAAACCACTTTGCCGTCAACGTAGGTACGATAAACGTTGCGATCGTCCCCCAGCGTCATCAGCAAGAACAGCTGGTCCGCCAGTTCGCGGCTGTTTTCATGGCGCAGCTTCTGCAGCGGCGACACCGCCGGATCCAACACCACAAAATCCGCCTCTTTACCTACGCCGAAGTTGCCGATTTTATCGTCCAGCGCCAACGCGCGCGCACCGCCCAAGGTGGCGTGATAGAAGGCTTCGCAGGCGGAGAGCTTATAGCGCTGCAACTGGCCGATCTTGTATGCCTCGCCCAGCGTTTGCAGCATATTGAAGGTGGTGCCTGCGCCGACATCGGTGCCGATGCCCAGCTTCACCTGCTTCTGCCAGGCTTTTTGCAGGTTGAACAACCCGCTGCCGAGGAACAGGTTGGAGGTCGGGCAGAACGCGATCGCCGAGCCGGTCTGGCACAGGCAATCCCACTCTTGCTCTTCCAGGTGCAGGCAGTGAGCGAATACGCTTTTCTCGCCGGTCAGGCCATACTGGTGATACACATCCAAATAGCTGCTGTTCTCCGGGAACAGCGCTTTCACCCAGGCCACTTCATCCAGGTTCTCGCTCAGGTGGGTGTGCAGCCAGGCATCCGGAAACTCTTCGCGCAACCGCTGCACCTGCGCCAATAGCGCTGGGGTGCTGGTGGGGGCGAAACGCGGCGTTATCGCATAGCCCAGCCGTTGTTTGCCGTGCCAGCGCGCGATCAGCTCTCGCGTTTGCCGGTAGCTTTGCTCCGGGGTTTCCAGCAGTTCATCCGGTGCGTGGCGGTCCATCATCACTTTGCCGGCGATAAGACGCATGTTCAGCGCCGCCGCCTGGCTGAACAACGCGTCAACCGACTGCGGATGTACCGTACCGAACACCAACGCCGTGGTGGTGCCGTTGCTTAACAGTTGTTGCAGGAAGAACGCCGACATCTTGCCGGAATGCCGTTCGCAGCAGAACTGGCTTTCGGTCGGGAAAGTGTAGTGCTTCAACCACGCCAACAGCTGATCGCCATAAGCGCCGATCATTTCGGTTTGCGGATAGTGAATATGGGTGTCGATAAACCCCGGCACGATCAGCTTGTCGCGGTAATGCGTTACCTCAAAACCCGGCGGCAACAGCGGTTCGCCCTGCTGCCAACTGCCGAGCCAGACAATGGTGCCTTCATTGAGCAGCATTAATCCATCGGGAATATGCCGCAGTTGCTCATTCAACTGCTGCGGGCTCTCCACGCAGGCAGCGATATCGAAAAAATTGCCACGAATAGCCGTGGTGAATTGCATGTTCATGTTGCCGTTCCTTTTCTACCGACTCGCCTACGTCATTGCGCTGAGAGAACGCTGCCTGACGAGATCTGGCGGTCTTTTTTATTGTTTGCAGATGTTGAGTTAAGAATAGCAAAGGGTGTGCCACATGCCTGGAGGATTAAAATATCACCTTAAAAAACAATAAATTAAAATAAAAATATTTGTTTTAAAACAAAAACAAAATAACATTCATAATAAGCAACCGTTTGCTTATCGGTAAAAAAAAGCGAGTGCACCAATCTCGGGCATTGATGCACAGAAGTCGTGAGTTTTTATTTCCACTTTATGTTATTCATTCCTACTTTAATTATTCACATAAATACAATTTTCAAAGGCGATAATTTCACTTTTCAGTCACTTTAATAATTAAATGTATTTATGGTGCAGTATTGATCTATATCAATGTTTGATTTATTCTCACATGGACTTATGGCAATCGGCGCTATTATATTGACACATTAAAGATGCTCGCAAAAAAAAAACACCAACGGCGCACCCACCACCTAAATAAACCACCGGTCAACATGGCTGACTGCCGTTTATGATATTCATTTCTCATGAATGGCACATGCGTATTTACAATGATTTTTTATAGATAGTCATCAAGTTGTCATAACATAAGGAAAAGTATTTATGCTTAACCCTACCGTTTTACATCAATATAAAAATCAAACCCGAGATTCCGCGTCACTGATGCCCGATATGTCAGGGAAAAATATCCTGATGGGGTTCTGGCACAACTGGGCCCCCGAGCAGGGGCAAGGTTATCAGGGCGGCATGTTCGCCGAGATGGCGCTGACCGACATCCCTGTGGAATACAACGTGGTAGCCGTGGCCTTTATGAAAGGCAGTGGTATCCCGACGTTCAAACCCTATCGCTATTCAGATGCGGAATTCAGACAACAAATCAATGTGTTGAATGCACAAGGTCGCGCGGTGCTCATCTCCCTTGGCGGTGCTGACGCACATATTGAGCTCTACGCCGGCCAAGAAGACATGCTGGCCTATGAGCTTATCAGGCTGGTGGAAACCTACGGCTTTGACGGATTGGATATTGACCTCGAACAATCGGCCATCACCTTTGCAGACAACCGCACGGTTATTCCTGCCGCATTACGGATGGTTAAACAACATTACGCCCAGGAAGGTAAACACTTTATTATCAGTATGGCGCCGGAATTCCCTTACCTGCGTGACTCCGGCAGTTATCTCGCCTATCTCAAAGCGCTAGAAGATATTTACGATTTCATTGCGCCGCAATATTACAATCAAGGCGGAGATGGCGTTTGGGTTGACGAATTAAATCAACTGGTCAAACAAAATGACGATGCCATGAAAGAGGATTTTCTTTATTACCTCACCGACAGTCTGGTTCACGGCACTCGTGGTTTTACCGCCATCCCGGCGGATAAATTTATTATCGGCTTGCCCGCCAATATCGACGGCGCGGCAAATGGTTACGTCATTCATCCGCAAGACGCCATTAATGCACTTGAACGCCTGGATAAAGCAGGCAATCCGATCCGCGGCCTGATGACCTGGTCTGTCAGTTGGGATGACGGCGTGAACAAATCCGGGAAACCTTATGATTGGGAATTCGTCACTCGTTACGGCTTTTTGACCGGCGGCGGCAGCGGCGAGAAACCTTCGGCCCCCGCCAATCTGGTCGCCACGGCGCAAACCCAGAGCAGCATTACCCTTTCCTGGAGCGCCTCCAGCGGTGCCAACCCTATCGCACACTACTCCGTCTTCCGCGATAACCAGAAAATCGCCCAGCCAACGGCGACTCACTTCGTCGACAGCGGATTGGCGGCGGGCACCCAGTATCGTTATACCCTCAGTGCGACCGATACCGAGGGTAATTCCTCTTCAAGCAGCGCACCGCTGTTGGCCAGCACGCTGCCCGGCGCTGCACCACAATGGCGCACAGAGCAGTGGTATAACCGTGGCGATCGCGTCAGCTATGCCGGCAATACCTATTTGTGCATTCAGGAACATACCTCTAACCGATTCTGGATCCCTTCTCTGGCCGACATGCTTTGGCAGGTCGAAACGCGTCGATAGTCTCGCACGGCCTTTACACGCACAATTATTAATATCTCATTGAATAAATGGAGAAATGAAATGGCTAACGCACGACGTAATCAACCTCGTCACGGGCATGTGTTTTCCCCGGAATCTCGCGCTATCTTCGCCTACCAGGAAGGTAAGTTGACGGATACCGATCCGAGCTCCCTGGAGGCAGGGAAATTCTTCCCCGCCACCGCAGGCGGCTTGCATGACCCGATCGCGCCAACCGACGATCTCAGCAATGTCCCGGCGGCGGACGGGAAAATCGCCAGCGGTGGCTGGCCTGGCGCACTGTTCCTCGACGAGCCCGGTACCCAATGGCGCAAACATGAGGTCAAAGCGGGCCAGCCCCTCACGGTATCCTGGGCATACCATGCGCTGCACCTCACCCGTCGCTGGAACTATTTCATCACCAAGGCCGATTGGGATCCGCAACGCAAACTCGCGCGCGACCAGTTCGAATCGACGCCCTTCTATAAAGCGGAGCTGTCCGCTCAGCCGCACTGGGAGCATCAGGCAGCGTTAACGCCGCCTGAACCGACAATCCATCAGATGACGCTACCGGAAAGACATGGCTACCATGTGCTGCTCGCCATCTGGGAAGTCGCCAATACCGGCAACGCGTTTTATCAGGTTATCGATCTCAACTTCACCGATGCCGGCGGGAACGAGCGTCCGACCCCTCCGGGTGGCCTGCATGCCACCCATGTGACCGCAAACTCGCTGGAGTTAGCCTGGTCAGCCTCCACGGGTACGCATCCCATCACCAGCTACTCCGTTTTTTGCAACGGCGACCTGTTGGTTAAGCTTGATGCGCCGGCACTCGGCTATACCCACAGAAACCTGGCTCCGGACACGGACTACACCTATTTCGTCTCCGCCACGGACAGTGAAAATAATCAATCGCTGCCGGGGAATTCGATCGTGGTTCGCACCCTCAGTGAAGGCGGTGAGGACAATCCGCCTACCGCACCGGGTAATTTGCATTCGATGGGCGTCACCGCAGACACCGTGCGTTTGATGTGGTCAGCATCGACAGGTGGCCATGCGCTTAAGCATTATTATGTGTATCGCGACGGCATTCAGGTGGGCACCACCTCGCCGACGCAGCATGAATATACGGATGCCGGGCTTAGCGGCAGCACCGAATACCGCTATTTTGTCGCGGCTATCGACGTGCGGGATTACCTGTCCCTGCCCAGCAATGTGTTGATCCTGAAGACCAGCGGCGGGGGCAACATTCCGGAATGGGCGCTCAATACCCGGTATGAAGTGGATGACAAGGTTCGCTATCAGGGCAAAACCTATCAATGTATCCAAGCCCACACCTCGAACGAAGGGTGGGACCCCACTCAGACCGTCAATATTCTGTGGAAGGAAATCAGCGCATAACGAGGTCGTTTGAGTTCAGGCCAAAGGCTCCTTTTCAGGAGCCTTTTTTGCGGCTATTTCAATAACACTTCATAACGTGGGTTAAACTCGTCGAACAACGGCAGCGCCGCCGCCCCCAATGCTGCGGTATCCGCGCCGGTGGTGCCCAACCGCACGCGCAGACCATCGAGGTATTTGCTGCGCACCGAGCGGTGCAAGGGCGCCAAGCGTTTGATCAACTGTTCAACGATACTTTCCGGCATCAGCCCGCCAATAATCACCGCCTCGGCATCGAACATGCACTCGACGATGTTGATCGCCTGGCGCAGCGCAGGCACCGCAGACTCCAACCAAAGGTCGATCTGCGCCTGCGGCAATGCCAGCAGATCCTGCGGCATGGCACGCATCGGATCCAGCCCGCAGCTCTCATAGGCTGCCTGCAGCGAGACGTAGCGTTCAAGGCAACCCTGGTTGCCGCAATAACAAGCCCGCCCGCCCGGTTGCACAATCATGTGGCCTATTTCACCGGCATTGTGCGCATGGCCGGTATAAATACGCCCGTCAGTGAAGATCCCCGCCCCGAGGCCGGTGCCGAGATACAGATAAATAAACGAATTGAGCTGCCTGGCCACGCCGTGCAGACGTTCGCCGATGGCGGCGACGGTGGCGTCGTTCTCCAGCGTCACCGGCAGGCCGCTCTGCGCGTTAAGTTCAGCCACTACATCGATATTTTCCCAGCCGTTGAGGGTAGTCGGCCCAACGGAGGAGATCCCTTCCACGCCAAACGGCCCCGGCATCACCACGCCGATGCCCAGCATTTTTCCCCAGGCCATATCCGGCTGTTGGCGCATTTCTTGCAGTACATCACAAATCAGTTTCAAGGTCGCAGCAGGTTGCGGCTTTTGCACCATAATCAGCCGATGGAAACGAACGCTTCCTGACAGATCAACGACGATGATCAGAAGCGACTGGTGGTCCAGATGGATGCCGATGGAATATGCACTGTCTGGATTGAGGGTCAACGGCGTCGCCGGTTGGCCCCTCCCTCCGGCACGGCGCGGCAGGTGCGAGGAGAGAATACCGGCCTGTTCCAGCTCTGTCGCGATGTTTGAAACGGTTTGCGGCGTCAGTGAGGTCAGCCGGGCGATTTCGGCACGGGTCAGTTCGCCGTGCAGACGGATTGCCTCTATCACTACGCGCCGGTTGTGTGCACGAGCATGTTCAAGGTTAGTGCCGGATGTCGTCATAACTGCCTATGCAGAAAGGGAAATCGGTGTTTGCAGTATGGTGCCCTCCATTAAAGCAATCAAATTGATTTAAGAATCTTTTTAACACCGGAGAACGCACCATGAAAAGCCCTATCCGCGCCGCTAAGGCCGCCTGTACCCTGTCTGCCCTGGCGTTTTGCATCTCAAGCGCCTTTGCCGCTCCTACGCAAATCAACGCGCTGTTTATGACCCAGGCGGCTTATAGCGAAAACGACATTCGCGCCATGACCGCCGATTTCACCCAACAGCACCCGGATATCACCGTTAACCTCGAGTTCGTCCCTTACGAAGCGCTGCACGATAAAATCGTCGCGGCGCGCGGCGCAGGCAGCAACGGCTACGACGTGGTGCTGTTCGACGCCATCTGGCCGGCCGAATTCGTCAAGTTCGGCCTGCTGCAGGATGTCACCTCGCGCATCAGCGCCGACGACAGCGGCAAGATTTTCGACGGCGCCATGACCACCGTCACTTACAAAGACAAGCGCTGGGGAATGCCGTGGATCCTCGATACCAAATACCTGTATTACAACAAAGCCATGTTGGCCAAGGCCGGCATCGGCGCCCCGCCGAAAACCTGGCAGGAACTGGCGCAGCAGGCGGAAATCCTGAAACAGAAAAACGTGGTCAAATACCCTCTGGTGTGGAGCTGGTCACAGGCCGAGGCGCTGGTTTGCGATTACACCACGCTGGTGTCCGCCTTCAAGGGGCAATTCTTCCAACAGGGGAAAATCAACTTCTCCACCCCAGCATCATTACAGGCCGCCGGCTACATGAAAGACACGCTGGACAAGGGGCTGACCAACCCGAACTCGCGCGAATATCTGGAAGAGGACGTGCGCAAGGCCTTCTCTAACGGCGACGCCGCCTTCGCGCTCAACTGGACCTATATGTACAACATGGCCAACGATCCGAAGCAGAGCAAAGTGGCCGGCGATGTCGGCATCGTGCCGGCTCCGGGATCGGTTGAGGGGCAGGTTTCCGCCGTCAACGGCTCGATGGGCCTCGGCATCGCCAAGGCCAGCGCCCACCCGGATCAGGCCTGGCAGTACATCAGCTACATGACCTCCCAGCCGGTACAGGATAAGTACGCCAAACTGAGCCTGCCGATCTGGAAATCTTCCTACGACGATCCGGCGGTGCAGAAAGACCAACAACCCTTGATCGCCGCCGCCAAACAGTCGTTGAACGTGATGTTGTCGCGCCCTGAAACTGCCGATTACTCACGGCTTTCCAACGGATTGCAGCAAGATTTGCAGCAGATCCTGCAAGGCAAGGTGACGCCGCAAGCGGGCCTGGATGCGGCCACCAAAAGCGCGGCACGGCTGCGTTAAGGGATGACGATGCTCACTTTGCCCCAACGTGAGCGGCGTCAGGCATGGGTGCTGCTGGCACCCATGCTGCTGATGATGCTGCTGTTAACCGCCTGGCCGCTGGGCCGCACCCTGTGGCTGAGCTTTACCGACGCAGCGCTGGTCGGTGACGGCGTAACGCCTGCCTGGGTCGGCGTCGATAACTTTCTGTATGCCCTGACCGACCCGGATTTCCAGGCCGCGCTGTGGCGCACGCTCTATTTCACCGTGGTTTCGGTGGCGTTCGAAGGGGCGATTGGCGTGTTGGTGGCGCTGCTGCTCAACCAGCAATTCCACGGCCGCAGCCTGCTGCGGGTACTGGTGATTTTGCCCTGGGCGCTGCCCACCATCGTCAACGCGACAATGTGGCGGCTGAACTTCAATCCGGATTACGGCAGCATCAATGCGCTGCTGACTCAGCTTGGGGTCATCGACCATTACCGCAGTTGGCTGGGCGATCCCGCCTCGGCGTTGAACGCGGTGATGCTGGCGGATATCTGGAAAAACTACCCGCTGATCACCCTATTGACGCTGGCGGCACTGCAATCCATCCCGGAGGATTTGTACGAGGCGGCCCGACTGGACGGCGCTTCCGCCTGGCGGCGATTTCGTGCCATCACCCTGCCCGCCATTCTGGCTCCGCTGGCGGTGGCGCTGGTGTTACGCACCATCGACGCCTTCAAGGTGTTCGACATCATTTACGTGATGACCCGCGGCGGGCCGATGGACAGCACCAAGACCCTCAGCTTTTTCGTTTATCAGGAATCGTTCAGCTATCTGCGTGCCGGCAGCGGCGCCGCCTACGCAGTGCTGATGACCCTGCTGTGCGGTTTACTGATCGCACTCTACATGCTGATGCTGTTCCGCCAACGCCGAAGGAGCCTCGCCGATGAAGCGTAAAATCCGCCTGATACTGCGCTATGGCGCCGCGCTGCTATTGGCGCTGTCGATCCTCGCGCCGATGCTGTGGCTGTTTTTGATGAGCGTCAGTTCCTCCGCCGATCTGACCCGCGTGCCGCTGGAATGGCTGCCGCGCCGCTGGGACTTTTCACGCTACGGCAGCTTGCTGTCTTTACAGGCCGGCCAGCCTGGGGCACTGTTCCTGCACGCGCTGTTCAATAGCCTGCTGGTGGCCTGCGGCGCCACGCTGATTTCGCTGCTGCTGGCGATCCCGGCTGCGTTCAGCTTCTCACGCTATCCGGGCCGCGACGGCTGGCTGTTCGCCAGTCTGGCGATTTATATGGTGCCGCCGGTCGCCTTCGTGCTGCCGCTGTACTTTATTCTGCAACAGCTGGCGCTGCTGAACACCCATATCGGTCTGGTGCTGGTCTACTGCTCGCTGATCCTGCCGTTTCTCACCTGGATGCTGAAGAATCAGTTCGACGCCTTGCCGATCGATATCGAACAGGCGGCGCGGCTGGATGGGCTGCGTCAGTGGCAGGTGCTGCTGCGCATCACGTTGCCGCTGGCGAAACCGGCGCTCGGGGCCTCGGCGTTGTTCGGCTGGTTGCTGGCCTGGGACGAATTTTTCTACGCGCTGCTGTTTACCAGCAACATTCAGGCCCAGACGCTGCCGGTGACTATCGCCGGTTTCACCGCGGGACGCGCCACCGATGACGGATTGATCGCCGCCGTCGGCATGTTGGCCGCCATACCGCCACTCTTTATTGCCATTTGGCTGCAAAAAACGCTGGTCAGCGGGTTAACCAGCGGCGGCAGCAAGGGCTGACTTAAAAGGGAAAGAATTCACATGATGAATACCAACACCAAACCCACCCTGTACGTGGTCGGCAATATCAACGTCGACGTGATCATGAGCACCCTGCACCAGTGGCCGCAGAAAGGCACCGAGGCGATGCTGGATCACAGCGAACTGCGCCCCGGCGGCTCGGCCGGCAACTGCGCGCTGGCGTTGGCGGCGCTGGAGACGCCTTACCGGCTGGTGGCCAATCAGGGCAACGACTATTTCAGTCCCTGGCTGGCGCAGCTGTTCCCGGAAAGCTCGCTGTACTGGCCGACCTACAGCTGTGAAACCTCGCTGACCTTCGGCGTGACGCACCCCGACAACGAACGCACCTTTTTCAGCAATCAAGGACACATCACCCGCCTGAGCCAGGATGACGTGCTGCACCAGATCCCGCTGTTCGCCGGCAACGGCGACACCGTGCTGTTATGCGGCACTTTCCTGTGCACCACTTTGCTGGCGGATTACCCGGCGCTGCTGCAAACGCTGCGCCAACGCGGCTACCGCATTGCGGTGGACACCGGCTGGCCGCCGCAGGGCTGGAGCGACGCGCTGCGCGGTCAGATCGCCGACTGGTTGCCGTTCTGCGACATTCTGCTGCTGAATGAAGTGGAAACCTGCGGCATGGCAGGCCATGAAGATCTGTACACCGCCGCCCGCACCCTGAACCGCCAGCAACCGACCGACGCCGCCTGTGTGGTCAAGTGCGGGCCGGACGGCGCGCGCATGTGGTGCGGCGAACGGCTGTTGCAAGCTGCGGCGCACCCGATCAAGGTGGTCGATACCATCGGCGCCGGCGACAGTTTCAACGCCGGGTTCCTGACCGCCTGCCTGCACGGCCATTCGGCCACGGTGGCGCTGCGCTGGGGCATTCGCGCCGCCAGCCACGCCATCAGCAGTTCGCCGCGTCAATACCTGGACTGGAACACCCTGAAAACCTGCGCCGGAGAGATGATCTGATGGCAAGCGTAGAACTGGTGAAAGTCGCCAAATATTATGGCAAACAGCGGGTATTGAATCCGCTGGATCTGATCATTCCCGACGGCAGCTTTACCGTGCTGGTCGGTCCCTCCGGCTGCGGTAAATCTACATTGCTGCGCTTGCTGGCCGGGCTGGATACGCTATCCGATGGCGCTATCCTGCTGGATAAACAGAAAATTAACGATCTGGACCCCGCCGATCGCGATATCGCCATGGTGTTTCAGAGCTATGCGCTCTATCCGCACCTGACGGTGGCGGAAAACATGGCGTTTCACATGCAGGTCATGAAGGTCAGCAAAAGCGAGCAGCAGACCAAAGTGCAGCAGGCGGCGCGCATTCTGGCGATCGATCACCTGTTGCAGCGCTATCCGAAAGAGCTGTCCGGCGGCCAGCGCCAGCGGGTGGCGATGGGGCGTGCCATGGTGCGCAATCCGAAGGTCTTTTTGTTCGATGAACCCTTGTCCAACCTCGACGCCCAGTTGCGCATGGAGCTGCGCGCCGAGATAAAATCGCTGCATCAGCAATTCAAAACCACCACGGTGTACGTCACCCACGACCAGATCGAGGCCATGACGCTGGCCGATCAAATCGTGGTGATGAAAGACGGCAATATCGTGCAACAGGGCCGGCCGCTGGAGATCTACGACGCACCCGCCAACACCTTTGTGGCACGCTTTATCGGTTCGCCGCCCATGAACCTGTTGGACGGCATCGTCACGCCGCGCGGCGATCGCCCCGGCGTAACCTGCGGTGAACTTTGGCTGCCGCTACCCGATAAGTGGCGGCAGGCAATTCCGGGCAATAACGTGATCCTCGGGCTGCGCCCGCACGATTTTCTGCAGGTGGAGGTCAGCGAACAACCACCCGCCCAGCTTCGGCTGATGGAGATCACCGGTGACGTCAGTCTGCTGCACCTGACCTGGGGCGGTTACCGGTTGCATGTGCAGTTCAGCGGCCGCATCAATGCAGAAAGCGGCCAGCCGCTGTGGCTGGCGCCCAACATCGACGCGATCCACCTGTTCGACGCCGCCAGCGGCCAGCGGTTAAGCGAAAATTAAGTGTTGATTACCCATGACTTCGGCCCGAAAAAACCGGGCTGAAGCCGGCTGTCCCCCTCTGAGAGCGCAGAATGCTGCGCTCGCTAATCATCGCCTGCTTAACCGCTGTTTAACCTGTGTACGATGCGCTATGCTCGAAAACTCGTCCGAATTACATTTTTTGAAACGGGGTTTCTTGTCATGCCTGCATTCCGTCTGTGTGTCACCCGGCGCACTGTGCCATGAGCTGGTTTTCACGCGCCAGCGCGCTGCCGCTGCTGGTGGCCGGCGCCTTTTTTATGGAAAACCTCGACGGTACGGTGATTGTCACCGCCATGCCGCAGATGGCGGCCGCTTTCGGCGTGCGGGCGGTGGACATGAACATCGGCATTTCCGCCTATATTCTGACGCTGACGGTGTTTATTCCCGCCAGCGGCTGGATCGCCAACCGCTTTGGCGCGCGCAATATCTTTGCCGCCGCGGTGGTGATTTTTACCCTGGCCTCGGTGCTGTGTGCCGCCAGCGTTAACCTGCCCACCTTTACCGCTGCCCGCATTCTGCAAGGCTTTGGCGGCGCGCTGATGGTGCCGGTCGGCCGGTTGGTGGTGCTGCGCAATACCGCCAAACCGGATCTGATAAAAGCCATCGCCACCATTACCTGGCCGGGGCTGGTGGCGCCCATTCTTGGCCCGCCGGTCGGGGGTTTTATTACTACCTACGCGTCATGGCACTGGATTTTTCTGCTCAACGTGCCGTTGGGCGTCGCCGCGCTGTGGTTGGCCTGGCGGTTGATCCCGCAAGAATCGCCGCAGAAAGGCGTGCCCTTTGACGCCATCGGCTTCATGCTGACCGGCATCGCCTGCTTCGGCCTGATGTTCGGCCTGGACCTGATCAACCACCCGCAGCTCTCCTGGCTGGTGCCGGTACTGTGCATCCTCGGCAGCCTGGCGCTGGGCGCGCTGGCAGTGCGCCACGCCAAACGCACCGCGCACCCGTTGATCGATCTGTGGGCAATGCGAATAAAAAGTTACGCCGTCACTATTTGGGGTGGCGCCTTGTTCCGCATCGCCATTGGCGCCATGCCCTTCTTGCTGCCGCTGCTGTTCCAGATCGGCTTTGGTCTCAACGCCTTCGACGCCGGGTTATTGGTGTTGGCGGTGTTTGCCGGGAATCTGGCGATGAAGCCTTTTACCTCTGCCGTACTCTATCGCTTCCGTTTTCGCACCACGCTGGTAGTGAATGGACTGCTGAACGCCGCCACCATTTTTGCCTGCGCGTTGCTGACGCCGCAAACCCCAACCTGGCTGATTGTGGCATTGCTGTTCGTCAGCGGGTTGACGCGTTCCATGCAGTTCACCGCGCTGAATACGCTGGCATTTTCCGAAGTGCCGCAGCCGCAGATGGGCGGCGCCAATACCCTGTTCACCGTATCGCAGCAACTGGGCAGCGGCCTGGGCATCGCCATCGGTGCGCTGGCGCTGCGGGTGGCGGAAATGCTGATACCGCCGTCGGCCGGTCGCCTGCCGCTGGTCGATTTCCAGTTGGCGTTTGGGGTTATCGGCGTTATCGCTCTGTTGGCGGTGGCAGACAGTCTGACGTTGAATCCCGATGCCGGCAGCGAAGTCCGCCGGAAAAAATCCCCTTCGTCGGCACCGGCTGGCGCTGATGAATCCGTGGCAACCAAGGCAAGGAGTTAAACGATGCAATACCGTCAGCTTGGCCATTCCGGCCTGAAAGTTTCGGCGCTGAGTCTCGGCACCATGACCTTTGGCGGCGCAGGCAAATTCGCCAAAACCGGCGATACCGGCGTTGACGAAGCCCGCAGCCAGATAGACCGCTGTATCGACGCCGGCATCAACCTGTTCGATACCGCCGATGTCTATTCCGCCGGCAAGGCGGAAGAGATCCTGGGCCAGGCTCTGGGCAAAAAACGCCAGCAGGTCCTGGTCGCCAGCAAGGCCCGCTTCCCCATGGGCGCAGGCCCGAACGACGCGGGGCTGTCTCGCCATCATTTGATCCGCGCCTGCGAAGCCAGTCTGCGGCGGTTGAACACCGATTATCTCGACTTGTATCAACTGCATGAATGGGACGGCCTGACGCCGGTTGACGAGACCCTGCGCGCGCTGGAGCATTTGGTCAGCAGCGGCAAGGTGCGTTACGTCGGCGTGTCCAATTTTTCCGGCTGGCACCTGATGAAACACCTGGGTGCCGCCGAACGCCTGGGCCTGGTGCGCCCGGTCAGCCAGCAGATTCATTACACGCTGCAGGCACGCGAGGCAGAGTATGAACTGCTGCCGATCGCAGCGGATCAGGGCGTCGGCGTTCTGGTGTGGAGCCCGCTGGCCGGCGGTCTGCTTTCCGGTAAATACCGCCGCAATCAGCCCGCGCCGGAAGGCACTCGTCACCTGGCCAACTGGGGCGAGCCACCGGTTCGCGACGAGGAACGGCTGTACGATATCGTCGACGTGCTGGTGGATATCGCCCGGTCGCATGGCGTGTCTGCGGCTCAAGTCGCCCTGGCCTGGCTGCTGGCGCGGCCTACCATCACCTCGGTGGTGATAGGTGCGCGCAACGATACCCAGCTGCAGGACAACCTGCAAGCGGCCAATCTGAACCTGAATGAGGAGGACCTTCAGCGGCTGGAGGAAGTGAGCCGCCCGCCACTGATTTATCCTTATTGGCACCAGGCCGCCACCGCGCCGGACCGTCTGTCGGCGGCCGACCTGCTGCTGTTGGCACCGCACCTGCCGCAAAAATAAGTCGCATCTGCCGCTAATCAACGTAATATCGATGATCCGCCCCGTTTTGACGGGCGCGGATTTTTTGCCGTTTTGGCCTGAAAAGCGAGGTAATAAGAATGATTCACAGTGACCTTTCTCAGTGCCGCCTTAACACCGACCGGTTGTTGATTGCTCCATTTACCGCAGCAGACGCCGACGAGGTTTACCAGGCGATTACCCCTACGCTGACGCGCTTTATGAATTTTGAACCGGAGGAGTCGCCGGAGGCCTTCGCCAACGTCTGGGAAGCCTGGTTACCGCTGATCCGTGAAGGCGAGGAAGTGATTTTTGTTGCCCGTCTGCGCGACGGTAAAAAGTTTGTCGGCATGGGTGGCGCACACGATCTGCACAGCCAAACGCCGGAACTGGGCATTTGGGTGAAAGAGACTCAGCAGGGCCACGGCTATGGCCGCGAAATTGTCCACGCCATGGCGGTCTGGGCCAGTGAGCGTTACCGGCCGCAGCACTTTGTCTACCCGGTGGCCGAGCAAAACGTCCCCAGCCGACGTATCGCTGAATCCCTCGGCGGCGTGGCAGCCGGCCGGCGCGAAAACACCAAATACGACTGCGTGGTCTACCACGTCCCGCCACAGCTTTAAGCGTTTTGCCGGGCCGGCCCCTTGATCATCGTTTAGCGGCCCGGCCCTTATCCTTTCGTCATTAACCGACCGAAAACCGCCCGTTTTCCGGCATCGATGACTGTTTTTTACCGCTCACGCAGATAACCGCTGCCACTTGATGTGGGATTATGCTAATCCTAATAGCATGTAGGGTATAAACACTTGAGGAACAGTCACATGATCATTTTTGTCACGGGCGCCACATCAGGTTTTGGCGAGGCTATCACACGACGTTTTATCCGCGAAGGCCACCAGGTGATTGCCACCGGGCGTCGCGTTGAACGTCTGGAAGAGTTGAAAGACGAACTGGGTGACGCGCTGCATATCGTCCGCCTGGACGTACGCAACCGCGCCGCTATTCAGCAGGTGATCGACGAATTGCCTGCAACGCTGCGCCAAATCGACGTGCTGGTGAATAACGCCGGCCTGGCGTTGGGGCTGGAGCCAGCGCACAGAGCCGACGCCGACGACTGGGATACCATGATCGATACCAACACCAAAGGCCTGGTCAATATGACCCGCGCCCTGCTGCCGGCGATGGTTGAACGCAATATCGGCCATGTGATCAACATCGGCTCCGTCGCCGCCAACTGGCCCTATGCCGGCGGCAACGTTTACGGTGCGACCAAGGCTTTCGTCAAACAGTTCAGCCTGGGTCTGCGGGCCGATCTGCACGGCACGCGCATCCGCGTCACCGACATTGAGCCTGGCCTGGTGGGCGGTACCGAGTTCTCCAACGTGCGCTTCAAAGGCGACGATGGCAAAGTTGACAAGATCTACGACGGCGCCAATGCGCTAACGCCGGAAGATATCGCCGAGTCGGTGTTCTGGGTTGCGACCCTGCCGGCCCACGTCAATATCAATACGCTGGAAATCATGCCGGTCAGCCAGTCCTTCGCCGGGTTGAACATCCACCGCGAGTCCTGATTTTTCCCGTGCCGCCGGGTTATCCGGCGGCACGCCAGCCTGAAACGATAATCAACATCCCCGCCAGCGCCACCCCGGCGCCCAGCCAATCCAACGCCGACAGCTTAACCCCGTCCACCACCCGCAACCACAGCAGCGCCGTTGCCACATAGACACCGCCATAAGC
This sequence comes from Serratia sp. 22264, assembly GCF_052045345.1. Lineage (NCBI taxonomy): Bacteria > Pseudomonadati > Pseudomonadota > Gammaproteobacteria > Enterobacterales > Yersiniaceae > Serratia > Serratia sp. 22264. Next base: position 1,069,742 of record NZ_JBQEOY010000001.1, on the reverse strand, counting down.
CGCATAGACTCGCCCGCTGGCGGCCGGGTGCAGCGTCAACAGCCAGACAAACAACATCAAACTGGCCGCCGCCGGCAACAATAACCAAACGCCGGCGTTTTTTTTCAGCCACAGGTAAGGCAAGAAGCAGCCTATAATTTCGGCTAACGCGGTGGCGAAAAATAGCAGGGTAGTCTTTAACATGGGTAACGATTTTCTCTCTATAAAGTAAACGAAGCGGTGCTTGGCTGGTGCAGCATCAAGGCTCGGTGGTATATTTATTGCCGCGCCTGCGGGCGAGATTAAGCCAGTGTTACCTTCTCCCGGCAACACTAACTCATAAGGATGAAACGATGAAAACACTTTCTACTCAACGACTGCTGCGCGGGATGCTGCCGGTCGCCATGCTGATGTTGATGGGTGCCTGGCAGGCTCCGGCGTTGGCTGCCACCTGCACTCAGGGCAGCACCTGCGTCACTGTCGATGGCAGCAACAGCGGTGCCATGAGCACCGAAGCGGCACGCCAGAGCAAAGAACAGTTTAACGACACCAAATCCCTGCGCCATAAGGTCAACACCCGTGTGGAGAAAGAGTTCGACAAGGTAGACAAGGCGATTGATAACGAAGACCGCTGCGACGACAGCCTGAACGTTAACGCCTATTGGGAACCGAACACCCGCAAGTGTCTGGATCGCCAGACCGGTCGTCAGATTAATCCTTAATCACGCCGCAGCAAGCGGCGAACGTTAACCTCCGCCGCCATTACTGCTATTGTGACAAAGGAAGCTCATGCTCAAATAAGGACGAATTGATGAAAAAAGCGCTTATCCTGGGTGCACTGCTGCTAACCGCAGCCCCCTTGGCAGCCTTGGCTTCATGCGAAAGCGTGAAGGCGGACATTTCACAGAAAATTGTCAAAAACGGCGTACCGGAATCCGGTTTCAAACTGGACATTGTGCCCAATGACCAGGCTCAGCAGGCTGGCGGATTGGTCGTTGGTCACTGCGAAAACGACACCCAGAAAATTGTCTATACCCGCCTGAGCAACGGCGACGACAACGGTGACGCGGCTCAGACCGGCACCAGCCAGGACACCAACACCGCACAATAACTGCAGCTCAGGGCGCAACCGCGCCCTTTCCTTTTTTTACGCCTGTTCCGCCTCTTCACCCTCGCCTTGCGGCCTATGCCGTGCAGGAATCAACATCGCCGCCGCCAGCGCCAGCAACGAAATCAGTGCGGAAACCAAAAACACCCAATGCAACGAAGCGGCCACCTGCTGAATGATATCGGCCAGCTTTTCCGGCGTCATTGCGCCACGCACTGTCGGCTCCATCAGTTGCTGCACCGGATCGGCCGTCTGCGGCAGACGATGCTGCAAATTCAGATTCAACGTAGCCCCCAGAATAGCGGTGCCGATGGCCGATCCCATCATCCGGGTGAATACCGTACAGGCGGTGGCTATGCCGCGAATGCTGTGATGCGCGGCGTTTTGCACTGAAACCAGAAACGTGGTGTTGCACAGCCCCATGCCGGCACCCACCATAAAGGCCGCCAACCGCCCCCACAACAGACCGCCGTTCGGCTGCAGCAGCAGTAAGATCAACCCGCCTGCGACCAGCAACAGCGCCCCCAGCAACGCGGTGGTACGGTAAGACGTCATCAACATCAGCCGCCCGCTCAGGGTGCTGGCCAGCGGCCATCCGATCGACATCAGCGCCAGCGTGGTTCCGGCTTCCAGCGGCGTTCCGCCCATCACGCCCTGAATAAAGGTCGGCAGAAAAGCGCTGATCCCCATCATCGCCGCACCGATCACCACCCCGCCAATATTGCCGGCCACAATCACCCGGCTTTGCCATAATGCCAGCGGGAACAGCGGCTCTGGCGCACGGCGTTCCTGGCGGATCAGCAGCATCAGCGAAACCGCCGCCAGCGACAACAGCGGCAACACCCACCACCCCAGACTTTCCGCCTGCAGCAGCGACATCAGCAGCGCCGCGACAAACAGCGTCAGCCACGCCGTGCCTGCCAGATCCAGCGCGTGTTTACGCACCTGTTTACTGGAAGGCAAATAGCGGCCGAGGAAAAACATCGCCAGCAGGCCGATTGGCAAGTTGACCCAGAACACCAGCGCCCAAGGCAAATGCTGGACGATAAACGCCCCCAGCAGCGGACCGATGATTGCCGACACGCCCCACACGCTGGACAGATAGCCCATGACCTTCGGCCGCTCGGTCGCACTGTAGATATCGCCGATAATGGTGGTCGCAATCGGCATAATCGCCCCGGCCCCCAGCCCCTGCAACAGCCGAAAACCAATCAGCCAGTACATGTTGGGCGAAAAACCGCACAACACCGAACCCAGTAAAAACAGCGATGCGCCAAAGAAAAATACCCGCTTGCGGCCCAGCAGATCCGCCAGCCGGCCATAGATCGGAATGGTGATGGCCTGCGCCAGCAAATAGACCGCAAAGACCCAGCCCAACAGCGAGAAACCGCCGAGATCGCCGATGATGGTCGGCATCGCCGTGGCGACAATCGTCGCCTCGATGGCTGACATAAACATGGCCAGCATGCAGGCGATCAGAATCAGCGGGCGATGAGCGAGGGGTGCAGATGAGTCGTTATTTGTCATGGCGTTGTTTGGCTCTGGATTTTTATTGTCATCAAATTATACCCGCCGGGTTAAACGCTGCCGTAAGTTGTGTCTACTTCCCTGTTTTCAATGGCGAAAAACGCATCATTTGAACATTTGGTGACAACGTAACCGTAAATCAACGGGATTTATCGTTTCGCCGTTGAAACCACGATCCCAGCGGCGAATCTAAAAAGATTCTCTGGCCTTCGGCCGGACCGGCAAGCACAATGCCCAACTGAACCTTTCATTTTTCTCACGATTTTACCGCCTCATGAAACGATGGGTCCACTTGCATCACTACCGCGCCCTGCTGCGCCGCCTGTTTACCGCTATATTTCTGGGCATTGCCGCCGCGTTGGTCGTTTGGCTGTTTCACCGTGCCATGCTCGGGTTGGAATGGGCGTTGCTCGATCACGAAGATGGCAGCCTGGTGGCCGCCGCCGCCGCATTACCGGGCTGGCGCAGAGCCTTGACTCCGGCCCTGGGCGGCCTGGCGGCAGGTTTGTTGCTGTGGGTTTATCAGCGTTATCAGCATCAGCGGCAAATAGCGCCCACCGATTATATGGAAGCGATAGAAACCGGCGACGGACGGCTCGATGTCAGCGCCAGCCTGGTGAAATGCCTGGCTTCATTGCTGGTGGTATCCAGCGGCAGCGCCATCGGCCGCGAAGGCGCGATGATCCTGCTGGCGGCGCTGGTGGGATCGGTATTTGCCCAGCGCTTCACCCATGAGAAAGAGTGGAAACTGTGGGTGGCCTGCGGTGCGGCCGCCGGTATGGCCAGTGCCTATCACGCGCCGCTGGCGGGCAGCCTGTTTATCGCCGAAATTCTGTTTGGCACTCTGATGCTGGCTTCGCTCGGCCCGGTGGTGATTGCCGCCGTCAGCGCGCTGCTGGTGACTAATTTGCTCAACGGTGGCCAGGCGCCGCTGTATCTGGTGGAGCCGCTGCCTGCGCCCTGGCCGGTGCAATATCTGTTGATGGCGCTGCTCGGGATACTGGCCGGTATCTGCGGCCCGCTGTTTCTGTGGACGATGTCGGCTTCCGGCCATGCGTTCCGCTCATTGCGCCTGACGCCGCCGCTACAGCTGGCGCTGGGCGGATTCATTGTTGGTTTACTGTCGCTGCTGTTTCCTGAAGTGTGGGGCAATGGCTACAGCGTGGTGCAGTCTCTGCTCAGCGCGCCGCCCGGCGTATTGCTGGTTGGCGCCATTTTGATCTGCAAACTGCTGGCGGTGCTTGCCAGCAGCGGTTCCGGCGCGCCTGGCGGCGTGTTCACCCCAACGCTGTTTGTCGGGGCGGCGCTGGGCTCGCTGGTTGGGCAACTGTGCGCCACCTGGCCCGAACTGGGCGCGGCCGTGCCCTTGCTGATGGCGTTGACCGGCATGGCGACTCTGTTGGCCGCCACTACTCACGCGCCGATCATGGCCGCACTGATGGTGTTTGAGATGACCGGCGAATACACTTTGTTGCCCGGTATCCTGCTGGCCTGCGTGATCGCCACCACCGTGTCGCGCGGCTTGCGCTCAGTGTCGGTCTATCACAACGCCTAACGGTTCAACAGCGCGGAGATATCGAGATAGTGCGCCAGTTCGCGCTGCTCGGCGCGCGGCAGATAAGGGATTTCGCCCAACAGCGGCGCAGGGATGCGTTGACGCAAGGCTTCAATGGTTTCTGCGTAATGCGCCAGCCCCGGGTTAATCCGGTTCGCAACCCATCCCAACAAAGGTAAGCCGTCATTAATGATCGACTGCGCCGTTAACAAGGCGTGGCTGACGCAGCCCAGCTTGATCCCCACCACCAATACCACCGGCAATTGCTCCTGGATCACCCACTCGGCGTAGGGACGCAGATCGTTCATCAGCACACGCCAACCGCCACTGCCCTCCACGACCACGGTGTCGGCTCTGGCGGACAAACTCTGCAACCCGCTGCTCATCACGCCGTAGTTGATATCCTCGGTGGCATGGGCGTGAAACACCTCATCCAGACAGGTGATGGGATTAATTTCCTCGTACGACAGCGGCAGGGTCGAAGACGCCTGTAAAACCAAAGCGTCTTTATTGCGAATGCCTTCGCTGGTTTCCTGACAACGCGCCGCTATCGGCTTATAACCGGCTACCGAACGGCCCTGCGCGGCGAGCGCCTGCAGCAAGGCGCGGGAAACCACGGTTTTACCGACGTCGGTATCCGTGCCTGTTACAAATAAACGCTTTAACATGTTTTAATTGCCCCGAAATGCTCCATGAATCCAAATATCGCCGCAATAAGGCGAAGGAGACGAACGGGAAAATTCTAGGGGATGCTGAGCGTACGGGGCTTGAGGTAGCGCAATCTTTTGTCGTTAAACGATAAGTATTACTGATACTACCCTTGCAACAGTTGCACCAACAGCGAACCGTTGTACAAGGCTTCCTTCACCAGTGCGGCCCCGGGCATGGTGCCCTTGTTGAAGAACTGGGTAGATTCTACCTGTACATGGTCGCTGTAAGCCGGCAACGACTGCTGACGAATGCAAGAGGCGATGGCCGGATGCAGGATTTCTGCCGCACGATTCAGCGGTGAGCCGACCAGGATTTTTTCAGGGTTGAACAAGTTGACCATGATCGCCAGGATACGCCCCACGCTGTGGCCCACGCCGAGGATGATGTCTTTGGCCAGTTGATCGCCCGCCAGCGCAGCATCGCACAGGGATTCAGCCGTCAGCGGCGCGCCGTGCAGGCTGGAGCTCATGGAGGTCGCGAGACGCTGCTGGGCGATCTCCAGGATGTTTTCAATACTGGCGACGGTTTCCAGACAACCGTGGTTGCCGCAGTAACAGCGTTTTCCGTAAGGATCGACCTGCGTATGACCAATCTCTACCACGCTGTGGCTGCCGCCGTGCAGCACCCGCCCGCCGGTGATCACACCCGCCCCGACGTTGTGGTCGATCACCACCTGAATCACGTTCTGGCTACCGCGCGAGGCGCCATACAGCGCTTCGGCCATAGTCCAGGCGCTGATATCGTGCTGCAGGTAGACCGGCAGCCCGGTGCGGGTTTCCAGCGCGGGACCCAGCGGCATGTCCACGACATCGTAAAACGGCATACGGTGCACCACGCCGGAGGCCACATCAATCATGCCCGGCAGCGTAATGGCGATCGCCGTCAGCCGCTCAAGTTTGCTTTGATGGCGGATAAAAAATTGGTCAACTTCACTGAGAATGCGTTTTAGCAGCGGTTCAGGGTGTTCGGCATCCAGCGGCAACAGCTCTTCCACCACCAGTTTGCTGCTGAGATCGCGCAGCGCGAGCGTAATGGTGCCGCGGCTGATACGAGCGGAAAGGTAATGCCAGGCTTCGGTGTCCAGCACCAGCCCGACCGCCGGCCGCCCACGGCTGCCGACTTCCTGATATTCGTTTTCTTTAACCAGATGCGCTTCCAGCAGCTCACGCACGATTTTGGTGATGCTGGCGGGGGCGAGCTGCGCGCGTTTTGACAGTTCGATGCGCGAAATTGGGCCCAGTTGATCGATTAACCGATAAACTGCCCCTGCATTTGTTTGTTTGATTTGATCGATATGCCCAGGCTGCCCAACAGCAATCACAAACCTGCTCCTACTATTTTTCGCGCTTCTAAATAAAGACTAGAGGCTATGGTGGGGCTTTTGTAATACAGCGTCAACTATTTGATTCGTTATGTGATTTGCCGCACAAATTCGCCCCGCTTTTGCTGCGGATTGCGTTTTATTTGCGCAGCACTCCGTCACGGCAGCAGCAGTGCCATCAGCGATTTGGCCGCGGCGGTCAGCGCCCTTTGGCGGTGATGCACCAACCAGACTTCGGTCATCGCCTCCGGTTCCGCCAGCGGCAGGTATTTCACCCCATCGACTTTCACCCGGCCAAAAGACGCCGGCAAAATAGAAATACCCAGCCCGGAAGACACCAGGCCGATGATGGTCATCGCTTCACCGACTTCCTGGGTGATATAAGGCGTGATCCCCGCTTTGGCCAACAGCGACAGGATTTCGTCATGTAGCGCCGTACCTACCTCTCGCGAGAAAAACACAAAGGGTTCTTCCGCCAGATGCTGGAAACGCAAGGTGCCGGGCGCAACATGGGTCAGCGGATGCCCTTCCGGCACCACCGCGACCAGTGGCTCGCACAGCAACAATTGATGCTTCAGCACTTCCGGCAAGCGCGTATTGCGCATCACGCCCAGATCCAACTCGCCGTTGAGCAGCGGTTCGATCTGTTGCTTGGTGTTCACTTCACGCATTTTTATATGCACGTGCGGGTGCTGTTGGCGGTAAGCTCGCAAACTGCGCGATACCACGCTGATAAACGGCGCCGAAGAAGTGAAACCAATGGTCAACTCGCCCAGTTCCCCACGCTCAAGTCGCGCGGCCTTCTCCGCCGCACGGCTGACCTGATCGAGCACCTGATAAGCCTCTTTCAGGAACATTTCCCCCGCCTGCGTCAGGCTGACATTGCGGTTGTTGCGCGCCAACAAACGCGCGCCGACCATTTCCTCCAACGCCTGGATTTGCTGGCTGAGCGGCGGTTGCGAAATGCGCAGACGTTCCGCCGCACGACCGAAATGCAGCTCTTCCGCCACGGCGACAAAATAGCGCAGGTGTCTCAGTTCAATATTCATACTTTAAACGTCTTAATTTGAATTATTAATATATTAGACAAAAAACTGAGCTCTCCCTATCATTTTGTTAACCCATGATGTGCTGATTTAAATCTCCCGACGTTCGGTAAGGAAAGACTGTGACAACCCCTGTGCGTTCTGCGGCTAGTATGCCGTCGACGCTGGCCGCCAACGACGATGCGGCTGCTGCGCCAAAAGCCAAACGCTCCACCCTGAATAAACTCCCTTACATCGAACGCGGAACGCCGCAGTTTATGCGCGTTACCCTGGCGCTGTTTTCCGCCGGGTTGGCTACTTTCGCCCTGCTGTACTGCGTGCAGCCGATCCTGCCGGTTCTGTCGCAAGACTTTGGCATCTCGCCGGCGGAAAGCAGCCTGTCGCTGTCGGCGTCCACCGGCCTGCTGGCACTCGGCCTGATGTTTACCGGCCCGCTGTCCGATGCCATCGGCCGTAAATCGGTGATGGTGGTGGCGCTGTTGCTGGCGGCAATATGCACCCTGATTTGCGCCTTTATGACCAGTTGGCACGGTATTTTGCTGATGCGCGCACTGATTGGGCTGTCGCTGAGCGGCGTGGCCGCCGTTGGCATGACTTACCTCAGCGAAGAAATCCACCCCAGCTTTGTCGCCTTTTCGATGGGGCTTTACATCAGCGGCAACTCCATCGGCGGCATGAGCGGCCGCCTGGTAACCGGGGTGCTGACCGATTTCTTCTCCTGGCGCGTGTCGCTGGCGGTGATCGGGTTGTTCGCGCTGGCCGCAGCCTGCATGTTCTGGCGTATTCTGCCCGCCTCTACGCATTTTCGCGCCAGTTCGCTGCGCCCGCGTACCCTGCTGATTAACTTCAGGCTGCATTGGCACGACAAGGGCCTGCCGCTGCTGTTTGCCGAAGGTTTTCTGCTGATGGGCAGCTTTGTCACCCTGTTCAACTACATTGGCTACCGCCTGCTGTCCGATCCTTATCACCTCAGCCAGGCGATTGTCGGCCTGTTGTCGGTGGTGTATCTGACCGGCTCTTACAGCTCACCGAAAGCTGGCGCAATGACGTCTCGTTTCGGCCGTGGCCCGGTTCTGCTGGCTTCGATCCTGATTATGCTGATCGGTATCCTGATTACCGCACTGGCACCGGTAGCGGTTATTTTTATCGGCATGATGCTGTTTACCGCCGGTTTCTTTGCCGCCCATTCGGTTGCCAGCAGTTGGATCGGCCGCCGGGCGCGGCGCGCCAAAGGCCAGGCGTCTTCTCTTTATCTGTTCTGCTATTACGTCGGTTCCAGCGTCGCCGGTACGCTCGGCGGCGTGTTCTGGCACAGTTTCGGCTGGAGCGGTGTGGTGGCGTTTATCAGCGTGATGCTGCTGCTGGCTCTGCTGGTAGTGCACTATCTGAAGAAACTGCCGGAAGCGGCGCGCGTCTGACCCCTCTCCTTGCCGCCTGCCGGTACGCAGAAACAGGCGGCAACCTTAATTCCCCTGCCAGGCTGGACCACTAGGGGCCTGGTGTTATCACTGTGGCCGAGGTTGCCCTTTCGTTTGCCGTTCTCTTATTGTATGTTGTAACTAAAATACGAGGTGAATGATGGATAAATACGGTCTAATCGGCAGAATGAATGCGTGTTTCACCGAGCTGGAGCAGGCTCTGGCCGCGCTCCACCAGCAGATCCTCCCGCTGCGTCTGCTGGCGGCACGGGTGTTCAGCCTGCCGGAAATCGAGAAAGGCAAAGAGCATGCGGCAGTGGAGCAAATCGCCGTCGAGCAGCATGTCGGCCAGGCGGCGCGCGACCTCGCACTGGAACACTACCAGCGGCTGTTTATCCATCACAATAAACACAACGTCAGCAGCAAGGCGGCGGTACGCCTGCCCGGCGTGATCTGTCTGGCCGTGGAACTGCCGCAATACCAGGCATTGCAGGCGCAGATCGCTCTGATTAATCGGCTGAAGGCCGAACTGGAGCAGATTATCACCGTCGAGTCGGGCCTGGCGCCGGAGCAGCGGTTTGATTTCGTCCACACTCACCTGCATGGCCTGATCACCCTCAGCGCCTATCGCGCCATCACCGCCCTGAGCAATCCTGATTCGGTCCGCTTCGGCTGGGCCAATAAACACATTATCAAAAACGTGAAACGCGACGATATCTTGGCTCAGTTGGAAAAGAGCCTGAAGGCCGGGCGCGCCGTGCCGCCACATAATCGCGAGCAGTGGGCAGAATTGGTTAGCCGCGAGATCGATGACGTCAGCCGCCTGCCGCAACAGGCGGTGCTGAAAATCAAACGCCCGGTGAAGGTACAGCCGATCGCCCGGGTGTGGTATCAGGAGCAGCAAAAACAGGTGCAACACCCCTGTCCGCTGCCGCTGATCGCCCTGTGCCAGGAGGAAAGCGGCGCGCAGGTGCCGAAGATTGGCGAACTGCTTAATTACGACGCCGCAACGGTCAAGCACAAGTACAAACCGGATGCCAAACCGCTGCGGCTACTGGTCAAACGGCTACATCTGTATACCGACGCGCCTACAGGCTGAGCGCGTAGCCCCGCAGACGGTGGCCGTCCGGATCGGTGGCGACGAAGGCATAACCGAAATCGAGCGACACCGGTTGCTGGATAATTTCCACCCCCAGCTCACGCCACTGCTGACAAAGCGCGTCTACTTGCTGCGGGTGTTCGCACAGAAAACCAATCTCACCGCCACCACCGGCAGCCGTTGCCGCCGGTTCTACGGTATGCTTCGACCACATCGCCAGTTTGAAACCGTTACTCAGTACAAACAGCGCGAAGGTGGGTGAAAGCTCCACCGGCTCCCGCCCCAGTAACCGGCGATAGAAAACGACGCTTTTTTCCGGGCTATCGACGTAAAGCAGAGTCATGTTTGGGGTTGTCATCAGACTGTCCTCATGGCTGAAGGGAACCGGCGGCTCCCGATAGCGATAAATTAGCCCGCCCTGCTGACAGTTTTTGGCAGTAGTGATTATTGTTTACTGGGGAGTAATGCCTTGAATTTCATACCACTCTTTCAACAGCACGCGGCGGCCGCGTGGGTAGCGCTGCGCCAGCGGCGTAGCCAGACGGATACGATCTAGGCGGAAATGGCGGAACTCCTGGCGCAGCTCGCACCAGGCGACCAGCATGCGCGCCTGTTCAAAATAGCCAAGCGCGAACGGCCACAGAACACGCTCGCTGATTTTACCGGCAAGATCGCAATAATTTACGGCGAGCTTGCGCTCCTGGCGGATAACATCGCGGATCAGCATCACCGTTTCGTCCGCCACCTGAGCCACGTCTATCGGGCCAATCAACAGGGTGCTGGCTTCCAACTCATCGCGCAGCGCGGCGGGCAGAACGTCGGCAATTTTCGCCAGCGCATTATTCGCCGCGCCGGCCAATTGGGTGTCGCCACGCCGCCCCACCCAGCGCATTCCCAGCACCAGCGCTTCGATTTCCTGCGGTGAGAACATCAGCGGCGGCAGCATAAAACCGGGCCGCAACACATAACCCACCCCAGCCTCCCCGACGATCTCCGCCCCCTGCTGTTGCAACGTGGCGATATCGCGGTACAGCGTGCGCATGCTGATGTTCATTTCCTGCGCCAGCGCATGGCCGGCGATCGGATAACGATGGCGCCGCAGGATCTGCATCAGATCCAGTAAACGCTCGGTGCGTGACATGCTTTTTTCTCCAAAAAAAAGGGCTTACCCCAAGTAAGCCCTTAACCATACATTCAATCAATTACTTCTTCATGCTGCCGACCATTTCTTCCGGGCGCACCCATTGATCGAATTGCTGCTCGGTCAGGTAACCCAGTTTCAGCGCTGCGGCTTTTAGCGTCAGCCCTTCTTTATGCGCTTTCTTGGCGATTTCCGCCGCTTTGTCATAGCCGATATGGGTATTCAAAGCGGTAACCAGCATCAAGGATTCGTTCAACAACTGGCTAATGCGATCGCGGTTGGGTTCGATGCCCACCGCGCAGTGCTCATTAAAGCCCTGCATGCCGTCGGCCAGCAGCCGGATAGACTGCAGATAGTTGTGGATCACCATCGGACGGAACACGTTCAGCTCAAAGTTACCGGAGGCGCCGCCGATATTCACCGCCACGTCGTTGCCCAGCACCTGAGCGCACAGCATGGTCATCGCCTCGCACTGGGTCGGGTTGACCTTGCCCGGCATGATGGAGCTGCCCGGTTCGTTTTCCGGGATGGAAATTTCGCCGATGCCGCAGCGCGGGCCGGAGGACAACCAACGCACATCGTTGGCGATTTTCATTAATGAGGCCGCCAGCCCTTTCAGCGCGCCGTGCCCATGCACCAACGCATCGCAGGTCGCCAAGGCTTCAAATTTGTTGGGTGCGGTAACGAACGGCTGGCGGGTCAAGTCGGCCAGCGCCCTGGCGACGCGCACCGCATATTCAGGATGGGTGTTCAGCCCGGTACCCACCGCCGTGCCGCCCAACGCCAGCTCGCAAATGTGCGGAATGCTGGCTTCAATGTGCTGCAAATTATGTTGCAGCATCGCCGCCCAGCCGGAAATTTCCTGGCCTAGCGTCAACGGTGTGGCGTCCTGCAGATGGGTGCGGCCGATTTTGACGATATCGCGGAAGGCTTCCGCTTTATCGCTCAGCGTTTTGTGCAGCACTTTCAGTTCGGGGATCAGATGTTCGCGCACCGCTATCACCGCCGCCACGTGCATCGCGGTCGGGAATACGTCGTTGGAGCTCTGGCTCTTGTTGACGTCATCGTTCGGGTGCACGCGCCGCTCTTCGCCGCGTACCCCGCCCAACAGCTCGCTGGCGCGGTTGGCCAGCACTTCGTTCATGTTCATGTTGGTCTGGGTACCGGAACCGGTTTGCCAGATCGACAGAGGGAATTCGTCCGGGTGTTTGTCCGCCAACACCTCATCGGCGGCGTTGATGATGGCTTCAGCGCGTTCCGCAGGCAGCAGCCCCAGATCCCGATTTACCCCGGCGGCGGCGCGTTTGGTCAGCGCCAGTGCATGAATCAATGCCGTAGGCATCTTTTCGGAAGAAATGCGAAAATGCGCCAGAGAGCGCTGCGTTTGCGCGCCCCATAGCCGATCGGCCGGCACTTCGATGGGCCCCATGGAGTCTTTTTCAATACGAACGGCTGCCATCACTGTCTCCTTAGTACAATTCCTAAAAATGTACGATTACGCCAACGCGCTCAAGCCCGTCGGCACGCCCATTCAGTATAGTGACATAATAACTATTCGCATTAAGAGAGTTACCTCACAGCATTTTTTCTCCATTGTCTTTTTTATTGCATGGCTATTATTTCGTTGCCGTTTCCCTCCAGTGCCCTGCCTGCGCTTCATTAACGCGCCAATACAATAAAAATCACCATCGGACGCTCGGTTCAGATATTTTCGCTAATCCGTCACTATTTAGTGATGATGCTGATTGTAGGCATTAATCCTTTCATCTTGCAGATGATTGATTTCATCATAAGCATCCTGCCGTTCGTTATGACGATATATCCCTACGCCGACCGCCGCGACGGGGTGAGTTACCCTCGGTGCCGCGGTGACCGCAACCGGTGCCGGCACCACGATAACCGGCGCCGGAGCGACAATCGCCGGGCCCGGCACCACCACGACCGGGCGACGAACGCCATAACCATAAGCATGAGTAACAACGACAGCCGCATGGGCGCCGGAAGTGCACATAATCAAAACCAGTAATAATTTTTTCATCAGCGCCTCAGCGTTTAAATAGCCATAATCAAAAGAATCCATTTAATTGCGTGCACTGTAGAACGGTACTGTTTTCCGATTTAAGCCCTTTGTGTGGTTGCCAATAAAAAAAACCACATAATGATGATACAAATATTCAGTGAGTAATAATTCACGTCAACATTCACACATTGAAATATAACGGTGTGAAATAACGTCAAAATGGCATTTGGCGTTTCCATTAATAGCCAGAGCAAAACCTGCCGATGCAACACCCTTTTCACAATCCCTTTTTACTGGCGTTTTTTTTACCCGCCCGCAACCCCGTCGAACCGCCAGAGGCATTTGTGACGCTTATTGTTATCACGTTATACTTCGCCAATACCGAACAGCAAGCGCGTTGTAAATGTTATTTACCCCCGGAAGGATGCAAGTGCACCCCTTGTTTGATCGCGCACCTGATTGAGCGCTATCGGATGAGCGTATGATGGGTGCGCAGAGTCTGCTTGTTTTAGCCTTATAATCAGTCAGCTACTCCCCGCCACTTTGGCGGCGAACGCAAAGGATGTTTATCAAGATGCAAAAAATGACCAACGCAGTGCAAAACTATGCATGGGGCAGTCACGACGCCTTAACCCGGCTGTATGGCATCGCCAACCCGCAGGGGCAACCGATGGCGGAGCTGTGGATGGGCGCTCACCCGAAAAGCAGCTCCCGCGTGGCGGATGCCAAGGGCAATTTGCGCTCGCTGCGCGACCTCATTGATGAAGACCAACCCAAACAGCTGGGCGCCGACGTTGCCCGCCGCTTTGGCGAACTGCCGTTCCTGTTCAAAGTACTGTGCGCCGATCAGCCGCTGTCGATCCAGGTACACCCCAGCAAGTCCGCCGCCGTTGTCGGTTTTGCCAAAGAAAACGCCGCCGGCGTTCCGCTGGATGCGGCCGAGCGCAATTATAAAGACCCAAACCACAAACCGGAGCTGGTGTTTGCGCTGACCCCGTTCCTGGCGATGAACGGCTTCCGCGAGCTGTCCGACATCGTTTCTCTGCTGCAGCCGATTGCCGGTGCGCACCCTGATATCGCCGCCTTCCTGCAACAACCGGACGTCGCGCACCTGTCAACGCTGTTTGCCAGCCTGCTGGCGATGAGCGGTGAGCAGAAGTCGCTGGCGCTCGGGGTGCTGAAAGCCGCGCTGAACAACCAACAAGGCGAACCTTGGGATACCCTGCGCTTTATCGCCGGTTTCTACCCGGACGACAGCGGCCTGTTCTCGCCGCTGCTGTTGAATGTGGTGCAGCTCAAACCGGGCGAAGCGATGTTCCTGTATGCCGAAACACCGCATGCGTACCTGAAAGGCGTGGCGCTGGAAGTCATGGCCAACTCGGACAACGTGCTGCGCGCCGGTCTGACGCCCAAGTTTATCGATATTCCTGAATTGCTGGCCAACCTGCAGTTCCGTCCGCAGCCGGTTTCCGGCCTGCTGACCCAACCGGAAAAACGCGGCGATGAGCTGTTCTTCCCGATCCCGGTCGAGGATTTTGCCTTCTCGCTGCACGATCTTTCCGCGACACCGCAGACGCTGGCGCAAAACAGCGCGGCCATCGTGTTCTGCGTCGAAGGCGAAGCGGTGCTGGAAAAACAGGGTCAGCAACTGGCGCTGAAGCCGGGTGAGTCCTGCTTTATCGGCGCTTTCGAGTCCCCGGTCAGCGTTAGCGGTTCAGGCCGAATCGCGCGCGTTTATAATCTGTTGCCGTAGTCACTCGGTAAATTTCAGCAAATTAGTTGCTAAAAAGAGTGGGTTACCTTCACAATTAAACGCCTGCGGGCGTTTTTTTGTTGGCCCAAACTTGCCCATCCATCTGTTTGCAACAGATGGCTTAATAAAGGATGAACAGAACTATGAAAAAATCGTTAGTCGCTGTCAGCGTCATTGTGGTTCTTGGCGCGGCATGGACCGGGGCTTCCTGGTACACCGGCAAACTGATCGAGCAACGGATGGGTGAAGTGGTTGATAACGCCAACAGCCAACTGAAAGCCTACCTGCCGAAAGCCGGTGTCAAACTGGGGTATGAAAATTACCAGCGCGGCATTTTCAGCAGTAAAATCCGTTATGTGCTGCGTGCCGACGGCAGCGTCACCACCGACGATGCCGCACTGAAACCCGGCGACGAAGTGGCGTTCCTGGAAACCATCGATCACGGCCCTTTCCCGTTCGCCCAACTGAAAAAATTCAATCTGTTGCCAAGCATGGCCTCGGTGCATACCGAGCTGGAAAACACCCCGGCGACCAAAGGCCTGTTTGACATAACCAAAGGCAAGTCGCTGTTCACCGCCGACTCGCGCATTTCATACAGCGGCGACACCTCGTCGGCCATTGACGTGATCCCGCTGGAATACACCAAAGACAAATCGGCGCTGAAGTTCAGCGGTGCCACCATCAATGCCGATGTCTCGCGCGATATGAAGGCCTTCACCCTGGATGCCGGCAGCGACAGCGCCGTGATCAGCGGCCCGAACCAATTCGGCCAGATCGAACAGGTGACCTTGCAAGGCGCTACGCTGAAGAGCCAGACCCATGCCGGCCAGTTCGATCTCAGCCTCGGCGATCAGAACATGGCGGTGAAGCAGGTCAAGGTTGCCGTTGACGGTAAAGATACCCTGACGCTGGACGGTTTTAACCTGGCGAGCAAGTTCGGCGAGAAAGACAGCAACCTGAACGGCCAGATCGATTACACCATGGATGCGCTGAAGATCCAGAACAGCGACTTCGGTTCCGGCAAGCTGTCGCTGAAAATCGACAAACTGGACGCCAAGTCGCTGAAAGAGTTTGCCGACCGTTACAACCAGCAGGCGCTGGCGATGCTGCAACAGGGCCAACCCGTCGATCCGGTCGCTTACCAGCAGCAAACCACCGATATCTTGCTGCAAAACCTGCCGCTGTTGCTGAAAGGCAATCCAAGCATCAGCATTGCGCCGCTGAGCTGGAAAAACAGCAAGGGTGAAAGCACCTTTACCCTGAATCTGGACCTGTCCGATCCGACGCAGGCCGGCTCCCCGGCACAATCTCCTGACCAGCTGATTGCCCGTTCGGTGAAAAAACTGGACGCCAGCCTGAGCATTCCGGTCGCGATGGCCACCGAAACCACCTCACAGACGGCATTGCTGCAAGGCTATAGCGCGGAAGAAGCGCAAAAGCTGGCACAGCAACAGGTTCAAGGGCTGGCGGCGATGGGCCAGATGTTCAAACTGACCACCCTGAAAGACGACGTGATTGGCAGCAGCTTCCACTACGCCGACAACCAGGTTGATCTGAACGGCAATAAAATGACGCTGCAAGAGTTCATCGGCATGTTCGGCCTGCTGGGTGCGCCGGCAGAAGATGAAGCACCGGCTCAGGACGCAGTTCCTGCACCGGCACAGTAAGCAATAAATCGTTGTTCCCCGGGGCTCCTGTACGGAGCCCCGATTTTATTCCCCTATCCCGTACACCGCATCCCGGATCTGCTGCGGATACAGCCCGCACATTCCTTCGAACGCCGTGTTGGTCAACGCCACCACGCTTAACGCCGCCTGCGGATCGTAAAACCAGCTGTGACCATACACGCCGCCCCATTGCAGGGTGCCGTTATGCTGCGGTGTGGCCGCCAGTTGCGCATCCGCAAGAACCGCGCCGCCGAAACCAAACCCCCAGCCCGGCCCCTGAACCTCGGCTTCGGCCCCCACGTGCGGCTGGCGCATCAGCGCCACGGTCGCGGGCTGCAAAATGCCGTCACCGCCAGTGCGCAGCGTCTCCACCAGCCGCAGTACGTCGTCGGCGTCACCGACCATGCCGGCACCGGCGGACGGGTACGCCTGCCGTTCGAAAGCGCGCGAAGGGGCAAACTCGACGTCAAAACCAAAGCCTTCCGGCAGCGTCAACAGCAGGCCGTCGTGCATCGGTTCCGGGCGTGCGGCACTGTTGTAATAGGCCGTCGCCAGATTGTCGGCATCGGCGGCGTAAAAACCGGTGTTGCCCAACCCCAGCGGCTGCGCAACCCATTCGGTGAACAACTGCGGCAAAGGTTCGCCCGCCGCCTGCTCCAGTACTGCGCCCAACACATCGATCGCCAGTGAATAATTGAACAGGCTGCCGGGTGCTGCCAACAGTTCCGCCTGCGCCAGCAACTGCAAATTTTGCTCCAGCGTCAGTGACGACAGCTCCATGCCGTCTTTAATGTCCAACCGATGATACGGGCCGTCCGCAGGCTGATTCATGCGGTAATCCAGCCCGGCGGTGTGGCTCAGCAGGTGGCGGATTTTAATCTCCGGGCGGTGACCGTCGGCCAACGCCGGAGTGAACCACGGCAACCAGCGGCTTACTGCATCGTCCAGGCTCAACTTTTGTCGTTCGATCATGCGCATCGCCGCCAGTGTGATGTAAGGCTTGGACACCGACGACAGGCGAAACTGCGTTTCACGCCGCATTGGCCGCTGCAACTCGCGATCGGCATAGCCGGCGGCCCCGGCATAAACCAGTTCGCCCCGTTGCGCCACCAGCACCACGCTACCCACGATGCGCCCTTCGTCGATCGCCCGCTGGCTGACCGCCTGCACTCTTTCTGCTAATGACTGATTCACTGTCGACATGTTTTGTTGTTCTCTCAGAGGAAATAAAATCAGTCTAACGCGTCTATTATAAAATTAAATGTCGGATTACTTAACGAATCATTAAGCAGGAATTAGCAATCGATGAGTTCACTGTTACAGTTGCTGCCGTTCTTCGAGGCCGTCGCCCGGCTGGGCAGCTTTACCCAGGCGGCCAACCAGTTGGGTGTTACGCCACCGGCGGTGTCGCAAAACATTCAGGCGCTGGAAACGCGGCTGGGCGTCAGGCTGTTCAACCGCACCAGTCGTTCGGTACGGCTGAGCGATGAAGGAAAGATTTTTTACCGGCGGGTGGCGCCGGCCATGAGCCAAATCGACGTGGCGGCGGACGATCTCCGCATCCTGCGCGGGCAACCTTCCGGCCTGCTGCGCATTACCTTGCCGCAATTGGCCGCGTCCCTGCTGGTGATGCCTTATCTGGAGGAGTTTCAGGCACGTTATCCCGAAGTACAGCTTGAGCTGTTTACCGACGACCATTTTTCCGATCTGGTGCTCGGCAGCTTCGATGCCGGCATCCGTATGCGCGCCATGTTGCAGAAAGACATGATTGCGGTGCCGATCGATAACGGCCAACGGCGGGTGGTGATCGCCTCTCCGGGCTATTTGGCGCAACGCGGCGTACCGCTAACGCCGGCGGCACTGAGCGAGCATAATTGCCTGCGCTACCGTTTCCCCGGCAGCGGAAAATTTGAACCCTGGTATTTCAGGCAGAATGACGAGCACCTGTCGCTGGAGGTCGGCGGGAGCCTGATTTTCAATGAGGATCGGCTGATAAAAGACGCCGCGCTGGCGGGGCTAGGCATGACCCAGCGCTTTCGCGGTACGGTGCAGCGCGAGCTGGAAAACGGGCAACTGGTGGAGGTATTGGCGGATTACGCCGGCGATTCGCCCGGTTTTTTCATCTATTTCCCTGCCAGCCGTCATATGCCGCTCAAGCTGCGGGTATTCGTTGATTTTATGCGCGAGAAACAGGCGTTGCAGGATATGCCTCAGAGCGCCATTGCGGCGCCCTGAGGCTGCGACTTAAGGTTTTTCCAGCGCCTGCACGATGCGGTAAGTGGCCGCCACCCGATCGTCATTCGGGAACCATTTGTTGGCCAGCATCACCACGGCAATCTTTTGCTTGGGCAAAAACACCGCATAGGTAGAGAAGCCGCCGGTCGAGCCGGTTTTATTGAACCAGGCCGCGCCCTGTTCCCGTTGCGGCGGCGTAATGGCGGTGGCCGGGGTGCCGTTCATGATCATCCCGGCATTGTTGCCCTCCGTCAGGCGCGCCAGCGCCACCGGATAAGGGTAGCTTTCCCACATCAGATCCTGGGTGAATACCCCTGCCCGGTAATAGCCGGTATGGGTTTCGTCCAACGCCTTGCGCCATTTATCCCCCACCTTCGCGACCTGCATATTGGCCTCGAGGTAGCGGATCAAATCCTGCGCATTGGATTTGACGCCGTAGGATTCGGCATCCAGCGGCCCCGGAGTGACCCGCACCGGCTGATCTTTTTTGTTGTAACCCTGGGCATAATTCGCCATTTGGCCTGTCGGCACGTTAATGTAGCTGTGCGTCAGCCCCAGCGCCGGGAACAAGCGTTGCTCCATCGCCTGAGCAAAGGGTTGGTTCAGGCTTTTGGCCGTGATCATCCCCAGCATGCCGATGCCCAGATTGGAATAAACGCGGGTGCTGCCCGCCGGTTGAGATGGCTGCCATTGCTTGTAATAGGCCATCAACTGCGCGTCGTTGGTCACCTCGTCCGGCACAAACAGCGGCAGCCCGGAAGTGTGAGTCGCCAGATTCAGCAGGCTGACATGGTCAAACGCGCTGCCGCGCAGCTCCGGCAGGTAACGGCTGGCCGACTCGGCGAACGACAGTTTGCCCTCATCGTTGGCATAGGCCGCCAACGTGGCGGTGAAGGTTTTGCTCAGCGAGCCGATTTCAAACAGCGTCTGGTTGGTGATGGGTTTGCCGGTCTGTTTGGACGCCACGCCATAATGATAAAACTGCTGTTTCCCCTCCACCGATACCGCGATCGCCATGCCCGGCACGCCATATTTCTGCATCAGCGGTTGAACGATGGCATCGATGTCGACTTTGTCTGCGGCATGGCCTGCCGGTATCGCCAGTGCGGTCAGCAACGCCACCGCCAGCTTATGAATTCTCTTCATGATAACAAGCTCATTGTATTGAAGGGCTGCCGCCAATAGATTTTTTTGTCAGTCGGCGTGACCCTGTCCTTGAGTGATTATACCCGGCGAATTTCAGGTTGCAGCCAACAACGTTGCGGCCTGAAAGGCATGGGTATCGATTATTCCTTGGCTCGCCGCAGAATAACTGCAACGAGTGCGCAAAATATCGGTGTTTATCCTTCACCTGACAAGCGATAATAATTTCACCTAGCCAAAAGAAAAACTTATAGGTTGTTATGCGTAACCGACTGCCGCTGAATGCACTGCGTGCTTTTGAATCTTCCGCCCGCCACCTTAATTTTACCCGCGCCGGGCTGGAACTGAGCGTGACCCAGGCCGCCGTCAGCCAGCAGGTGCGCATGCTGGAAGAACAGTTGGGCATTGTGCTGTTCAAGCGCCTGCCGCGCGGTCTGGATCTTACCGAAGAAGGCCAGGCGCTGCTGCCGGTGTTAACCGAATCCTTTGACCGCATCGAGTCGGTACTGCAGCAGTTTGAAGGCGGCCATTTTCATGAGGTACTGACGATTGCGGTGGTCGGTACCTTTGCGGTCGGCTGGCTGATGCCGCGGCTGGCGTCGTTCAGGGAGGCCCATCCGTTTATCGATCTGCGTATCTTGACCAACAACAATCTGGTTAACCTGTCGGCGGACGGCATGGATTTCGCCATTCGCTTCGGCGAGGGGCTGTGGCCCGCGACCTGCAATATCAAACTGTTTGACGCGCCGTTGACGGTGTTGTGCCCGCCGGAGGTCGCCGTGCGGCTGCGTTCACCGGAGGATCTTAAAAACGAGCTGCTGATGCGCAGTTACCGCAAGGATGAATGGGAACGCTGGTTTGCCGCCGCGCAGATCGCCCCCTGGCGCATTAACGGCCCGGTGTTCGATGCGTCGCGATTGATGGTAGAGGGGGCGATAAACTGCGGCGGTGTGGCGCTGGCTCCCGCCAGTATGTTCGACCGGGAATTGCAGGGCGGGCTGCTGGTGCGCCCCTTTGCCGCCGAAGCGAATCTGGGCGGCTATTGGCTGACCCGCCTGAAATCCCGCGCAATGACCCCGGCGATGAAAACCTTCGAAGGCTGGCTGCAACAGCAGGCCCGGCAAGAACAGGCTTAGGCAGAACCGCGCTCGATCAGTCGCGGCGGCAGCATGACGTTTTGCGCCGGTAACCCGGCGTCGCCAATCCGCTGCAACAAGCGTGAAGCCGCGCTGCGCCCAACCTCCAACGCAGAGCTGGACACCAGGGTCAGCGGCGGCTCGGTCAGTTCGGCTTCAGGCACGTCGCCAAAGCCAATAAGCGCCACCTGTTGGCCATAATAGGTGTCCACGCCTTCCGAACCTATGCTGCGCCCGCTGCGCACAATGCCGAAATAAGCGCCCAACGCCACCGAAGCCTTGTGACACACCAGCGCGCTGATGTTCGGGTATTGGCGCAGCAGGTTTTCCGCCGCCTCCGCCGCCGCCCGTTGATGGCCATCGCATTCGACAATCCATTCGGAGCGAAAAGGCAAGCCATACTGCACCAGCGTGGCGCAAAAGCCCCCCAGCCGTTCCGCGCGGGTCAGTGAGCTGCTCTGGCCGCCCAGATAGGCAATTTGGCTGTGGCCGCGTTTGATCAGGAATTCCGTGGCCATCTTGGCGGCCTGCATGTTGTCCGGGCGCACCACGTCGACGCCTTCCAGCCCGTTCGAACGCGCGGCGCACACCAGGGGAACGCCCTGCTCTGCGGCCTTTTCCTTCAGGCCCGCCGCCGAACGCATACCGCCCGCCAGCACCATACCGTCGACGCCATGTTCCAGCAGCGTGTCAAAACAGCGCATCAGCCCTTTGCCGTCGCGGCCGCTCTGGGTGAGGAACAGCACTTTGCCGTGCGCCTCCAGCACCTCGCTCAGGCCCGCGGTCATTTCGGCATAAAAAGGGTCGCAGATATCGCGCAGGATCAGCCCTATCACGCCGGATTCACCGCCACGCAACGTCGCCGCCTGGCGGTTGCGCACATAACCCAGCCGTTCGATCGCCTCATTGACCCGCGTCACTGTGGTGCCCGAAATACGCCCCTTGCCGCTCAGCACCAGTGACACGGTGGTGACGGAGACGCCAGCCTGCTGTGCGACATCGGTGATGGTGATCTTTTTGATGGTCATAACCCCTGCAAGCCCGATCCTGGGCATAGTGTGCAAACGCTGCAGCCTGAAAGCCATAGGGCCTGTCTTTAAAGCCATGGTATACCGAATCTCTTTGTTCGGTAAAACGTTTTACTGGCATAACCATTGTCACCGTAAAGCACCTGCCATAATTGTGATTAGCGGCGCATTTTTGCTAGGTAAAACGTTTTATCTTATTTTTACCTAACAGGGGCACACATCACTTTTGCACGTTTTTTCGCCAGGAGCCGCCGGTCATGCCAGCATCTAAAAAACAAAAAATAACGCTCTGGGAGTTTTTCCAGAGCCTGGGCAAGACATTCATGCTGCCCGTCGCCTTGCTGTCTTTTTGCGGCATCATGCTGGGGATCGGCAGTTCGCTGAGCAGCCGCGATGTCATCACTTTGCTGCCTTTTATCGGCCACCCCGCCTTCCAGTTGCTGTTCACCTGGATGAGCAAGGTGGGTTCTTTTGCCTTTAGCTTCCTGCCGGTGATGTTCGCCATCGCCATTCCGCTGGGCATGGCGCGCGAAAACAAAGGCGTCGCCGCGTTCTCCGGCTTTGTCGGCTTTGCCGTGCTGAACCTGGCTACCAATTTTTATCTGACCACTACCGGCATCCTGCCCACCACAGATCCGCTGGTGTTAAAAGCCAATAACATCCAGAACATCCTCGGTATCCAATCAATCGACACCGGCATTTTGGGCGCGGTGATCGTCGGCATTATCGTTTATCTGCTGCATGAGCGTTTCAATACCATCCGTCTGCCGGATGCGCTGGCGTTCTTCGGCGGCACCCGCTTTGTGCCGATCGTCACCACCCTGGTGCTGGGTCTGTGCGGGCTGGTTATTCCGTTGATCTGGCCCTGGTTCGCCGCCGGCATCAACGGCCTCGGCTGGGTGATCAACGGCGCGGGCGCTTTTGGCCCGATGATTTTCGGCACCGGCGAACGCCTGCTGTTACCCTTCGGTTTGCACCATATTCTGGTGGCGCTGATCCGCTTTACCGAGGCGGGCGGCACGCTGGACGTTTGCGGCCACAGCGTCAGCGGCGCCCTGACCATTTTCCAGGCGCAACTCTCCTGCCCAACCACCACCGGCTTTGCCGAAAGCGCTACCCGCTTCCTGTCGCAGGGTAAAATGCCGGCGTTCCTCGGCGGCCTGCCGGGTGCGGCATTGGCGATGTATCACTGCGCCAGGACGGAAAATCGACATAAAATCAAGGGCCTGCTGATTTCCGGCGTGGTAGCCTGCGTGGTCGGCGGCACCACCGAGCCGATCGAGTTCTTGTTCCTGTTCGTAGCGCCGTTCCTGTACTTCATCCACGCCATTCTGACCGGGCTGGGCTTCACCGTGATGGCGCTGCTGGGCGTGACCATCGGGAACACCGACGGCAATATCATCGATTTCGTGGTGTTCGGCATCCTGCACGGCACCGCCACCAAGTGGTATCTGGTGCCGATTGTCGCCGCCATCTGGTTTGCCGCCTACTACGCCATTTTCCGCTTCTCCATCCAGCGCTTTAACATCAAAACGCCGGGCCGCGAGAGCGACACCGCCGCCAGCCAAAGCGCGCCTGCGGGCGCGGTCGGTAAATCCGGTTATAACGTGCCGGCCATTTTGGCGGCGCTGGGCGGCAGCGAAAATATCGTTTCGCTGGATAACTGCATCACCCGCCTGCGCCTGTCGGTCAGCGACATGAGCCAGGTGGATGACGCGGCGCTGAAGGCCAACCGCGCCATTGGCGTAGTGCACCTCAATGACCATAATCTGCAAGTGGTGATCGGCCCGCAGGTACAATCGGTGAAAGATGAATTAGACTCACTGATAGCGGCATCGCAACCTGCTGCCGCCCTGCAGGGAGCGTCACATGTTTGATTTTTCTACTCCGATCGATCGGCACGGCACCTGGTGCACGCAGTGGGATTACATTGCCGATCGCTTTGGCAGCGATGATCTGCTGCCGTTCACCATCTCCGATATGGATTTCGCTACCGCCCCCTGCATTATCGAGGCGCTGCAACAGCGCCTGCAGCACGGCGTGCTGGGCTACAGCCGCTGGCAGCATGAGGATTTTCTCGGCGCGGTGCGCCACTGGTATCAGCAGCGTTTCAATACGCCGATCGACACCGGGATGGCGGTTTACGGCCCGTCGGTGATCTACATGGCAGCGCAGATGATCCGCCTGTGGTCGGCGCCGGGGGAGTTCGTGGTCACTCACACGCCGGCCTATGACGCTTTTTATAAGGTGATCCTCAGTAATCAGCGTCAACTGTTGGCCTGCCCGTTGCACAAGGACGGCGACCAATGGCTGTGCGATATGGCGCACCTGGAAGCGCTGCTGGCGCGGCCGCAAACCAAGATCCTGCTGTTGTGCAGCCCGCACAACCCGACCGGCAAGGTGTGGAGCGTGGCGGAGTTGCAGCAGATGGCCGAGCTGTGCGAACGCCATGATGTACGGGTGATCAGCGATGAGATCCATATGGACATGGTGTGGGGCGAGAGGCGCCACACGCCATGGAGCCAGGTGGCGACCACGCCCTGGGCCCTGCTGACTTCCGGCTCCAAAACCTTCAATATTCCGGCGCTGACCGGCGCCTACGGGTTTATCAGCGACGATGCCGCTCGCGACGCCTACACTCAACTGCTGAAAAGCCGCGACGGGCTGTCTTCACCGGCGGTGTTGGCGGTGGTGGCGCACATTGCCGCCTATCGCCACGGCGAACCCTGGCTGGATGCACTGCGCGATTACCTGCAAGACAACCTGACCTACGTCGCCGAACGGCTGAACCAGGCGTTCCCGGCGCTCGGCTGGCAACCGCCGCAGGCCACCTATCTGGCCTGGATCGATCTGCGCCCGCTGGGCGTTGATGACAGCCAACTGCAACAGGTACTGATCGACCGCGAGAAGGTCGCGATTATGCCGGGTTTCACTTACGGCGAAGAGGGCCGCGGCTTCCTGCGGCTGAACGTCGGTTGCCCACGCAGCAAGGTGGAAGCCGGCATGGATAAGCTGATTAGCGGGCTGAGGTTTGTTCTGGGCGAGGTTTAGTCGACCGGCCTGGCACCGAGTATTGGCCAAGCCGTCACCGGTTACAGGCTACGCCCGCTATTGGGCCATTCAGGGCGAACCTGTTCGCCCTCTGTTCATTTCACCTGCGGGATATCGTCCAGGCGGTAATACACGCTCAACCCGCGTTCATTAGCCAGCCGCACGTCGTTGTCCGCCCCCGCCGATGCGCCTTCAATGCGGTAAATAGCCTGGCATTGGGCAATCAACCGATGAGCCACCGGATAGAGAAACGCCTCGCTTACCGCGTCCCCCAATTGGGTTGAACCGGCCGCCGCCGCCAACGGCAGCGCCAACCATTCGCCAATCACCGGTACATGTCCGCGCTGATACACCTCGAGCGCCGCCTGTTCCAAATGGTGCAGGTTAGCGGCAATGCGCTGCGGATCGCCATCGGTGCCGCTGCGGTACGGGCCGGCTATCAGAATCAATTGAGCACTCATCGGTTATTCTCCAGGGTACGGTTAAGCGCCACAAACTGCAGCAGCATAATGGTTTTGGCATCTACGATAATTCCTTGCCGGATGGCGTGCAGAGCGTCCGCCAGCGGCATCTCGATCACCTCGAGGTCTTCGCCTTCCGCCTCCACCCCGCCGCCGTCGCTCACCCGGCTGTCGGCAGCGTATTCCCCAACAAAGAAATGCAGTTTTTCGGTCACCGAACCGGGGCTCATATAGGCCTCGAACACCTTTTGCACGTTTTGCACCCGATAGCCGGTTTCCTCCTCAGCTTCGGCGCGAATGCGCTCCTCCGGCGAGGCATTGTCCAGCAAGCCGGCGGCGGCCTCTATCAGCATGCCGTCGTGGCCGTTGACGAACACCGGGAAGCGGAACTGGCGCGTCAGCACCACCTTTTGCACCTGCCGGTTAAACAGCAAAATGGTCGCGCCGTCGCCGCGATCGTAAGTTTCGCGGTTTTGCCGTTGCCATACGCCATCACGGCGCAAAAAATCAAAGGTGGTTTTTTTCAGCAGATACCAGTCGTCGGACAACACCCGGGTTTCAACGATTCGAACCCGATCTTTGGTCGCAATCATGTTGGTCAACTCCACAACTCAGGAAAGGAACTGGATACTATCGTGCAGTTTCGTGTATGATCAAGATATTTCGTGCAGTGCAAAATTTAACGGGACAACGCGATGCTCACCAGTCAGCGCAAAAAAATCATTCTGGAAAAACTGGCACAGGACGGACAGGTGCTGGCCAAACAACTCAGCGAAATGTTCGGGCTGTCCGAAGACACCCTCCGCCGCGATCTGCGTGAGCTGGACAGCGAAGGGCTGCTGCAAAGGGTGCACGGCGGCGCGTTGCCGGTCTCCCCCGCCATCGGCACCTTTGCCGAAAGAAACGGGCAGGAATCGGCCGCCAAGCGTGCCATCGCCAAAGCCGCAGCGGCGATGATCATTCCAGGGCAAGTGGTGATCATCGATGGCGGCACCACCTCCGCCGAGCTGGTGAAACAGCTGCCGCCCACGCTGGAGGCGACTATCGTCACCCACAGCCCCAGCGTGGCGGTCGGGTTGGTTGAACACCCTAAGGTGGAGGTGATCCTGATCGGCGGGCGGTTGTATAAACACTCGATCGTCAGCGTGGGTGCCGCCGCGGTGGAAGCCATGTCGCACATCCGCGCCGACATTTACTTTATGGGCGTGACGGGCGTGCACCCGACCGCCGGGCTAAGCACCGGCGATCTCGAAGAGGCCTATATCAAGCGCGCGCTGGCGGCACGGGCGGCAGAAACCGTGGTGCTGGCCTCCGCCGCCAAGCTGAACGCCGCCTCACAATTTGCGATTGGCGACATCACGCTGGCGCAGACCATTATCGTCGAACGCGCCACCGACGCCGCGTTGATCGCCCCGCTGGAACAGGCCGGGGTCACGGTGGTGAGGGCCTGAGTGGCACGGCCAAATAAAGACTTAATCAATGCACGGTTATTAAATGGCTGCGTTTAATACCGCAACACCCCAAGCTTGGGGCGGGTGAGGAACATGCAGGTTAGTTGAGCGCATGGACGCACGATACGAGCCTCCATGGATGGATTCACGGCGTATCGGCGCTCCGCATGCTCCTCACCTGCAGCACTATTAGTTCGCAGCTATTTAATCCTGACACGTGTTGAGGGATATTAATTTTACGTATTCGTCTCACTGCCACAAAAAATGCGAGAGTAATCACATTTCATTAAACTGATCCCGGCCCAATCCGCTATTTTCCCCGCTTTATAAAAAAACCGCAGCAATCGAATGGCAACATATTGATTATCAATAAATAGTCACCTTTTCTCTTTTATCCATCAAAAACAAAAACGAGACAAACCTCACAGAAAAATCACTCTCAATAGTACTGTCAATGTGTTCCAAGGAAATATTTGTGATTGTTTTGTGATATCGCTTGCAAATTTTACCGATGCCAAAAATAACAATGACTGCAACGGAACGGGCTGGGAGCAGGCATATGAAAATCGGCGTGGTAATAAGCGGTGGCGATGTCACCGGCATCAACAACTTTATTTTCCAGGTCGCCAGGCTGGCGCAGGCAGATATCGTTCTTTTTAACGGCGGAATACCGGGCTTACTGGCTAATCAGCATCATTCCATCGCCAGACGCGATCTGGTCGATTTCTCTATTTCATCGATGCCCATTATCTCTTCTGGCCGAACGGCAAAAAAACTGGTCGCCAGTGAATATGAAACTATCGGTAAGCAACTTAAAGCTCTGCACATCGACGTGCTTATTATGGCCGGCGGCGACGGCTCGCTGCAGTTTTTAAATACGCTCAGCGAGTTTGGTGTTAACTGTTTTGGCGTGGGCATGACCATCGACAATGACGTTTTTGGCAGCTACTACACCATCGGCTTTTCCACCGCCTGCGAGCAAGTGATAAAAGAAGTCTCCAAGCTGAGAAATACCGGGCGCGCCCTGCCGGGCCGCGTATTTATGATTGAGCTGCTGGGCGGTTACTGCGGGGAACTGACGCTGCAATCGGCGATAAAGTCCAATGCGGACTTTGCCCTGATTCCCGAATGCCAACATCCCTTGAACGCATTGGCGGAAAAAATAACCCACCGGCTGGAGCGGCAAAACAGCGTTATCATTTTATGTTCTGAAGGATATACGAAAGAGTATTCGCCAGGTTTCCAGGGGGCGATCGACACCATGATTAAACAGCTGGAACCCAAGATTGGCGTGCGTATTCGCAAAACCATCGTGGGGTACGGTCTGCGCAATGGCGATCCCACCTGCGAAGAAATTTATCAGGGAACTCTTATGGCCAGCGAAGTCGTGCGCTGTATTCATTCCGGAATGAAAAACAAGGCAATCATTATTAATGCCGGCAATCAACCCATTCCGATTGATTTAATCAGCATGCAAAAACGTTTGGTCGACACCGAAGGACACCATTACAAACTCGCCAGGCAGTTAAATATAATCTGAGGAGATGTCCATGCTTAAAATACTGTGTGTTTGTGGCTGCGGCCTCGGCTCCAGCTTTGCCATCGAAATGAGCGCAAAAGCGGTGCTGAAAAAATTAGAGATTGAAGCCGATATTGATCACACCACAATCTCTGAAGCCAGCGCCTTTAAATCAGATATTATTCTTACCCAAAAAACCTTCGCCGATATTTTAAATGCCGACGCCAGCGAAGAAGAAAAAAAACGGGTCATTGTTCTCCACCGGCTCACCGATAAAGTGGAAATAGAGCAAAAGATTGTGGCCTTTTTGAAAGAGCGCGACATGAAGGGCCCCCATCATGAGTAGCCTGATCGATTTTATCGTCAAAGATCTGCTTGGCCAGGCGTCGATCCTGATTGCCTTTATCGCCATGCTGGGATTGTTGCTGCAGAAAAAATCCATCGGCAAAGTCGCCGAGGGCACGTTCAAAACGCTGTTGGGCTTTCTGATCATGATGGCGGGAATCAACATCATCGTCGGCGCACTGACCTACCTGAACAGTATCTTCACCCACGGCTTCGGCATGACCGGTTACATCACCGACGTCGCCGCCATTGCCGGCCTGGCCAACCGCGAACTGGGTTCTGAAGTGGCGATGACGCTGCTGGTGATTTTCGCCGTGAATATCATCATCGCCCGCATCACCCCGTTCAAATACATTTTCCTGACCGGGCAGGCGTTGTTGTGGATGGCCACCATCGGCGCGGTGATCGGCTATAAAGCCGGGTTGACCGGGATGCCGCTGATTTTGACCGGCGGGATCTTTGGCGGCGTGATGGCGGTGTTGATGCCGGCGCTGGCGCAGCCGGTAGTGCGCAAAATCACCGGTTCAGACGAGGTGGCGCTGGGGCACTTCTGCACCATCGGTTATCTGGTGCAGGCGGCGGTCGCCAAGGTGGTCGGCAAAGGTTCGCGTTCCACCGAGGATCTGGAATTACCCGACAACTTCAAGTTTCTGCAAGACACCTATCTGTCGATGGCGGTGGTGATGATCCCGATGTACCTGATCCCCGCGCTGGCGGCCGGGCCGCAGTTCATCGCCCAATACGCCGGCGGTATGAATTACCTGATGTACTCCTTTATGCAGGCCATTCAGTTCGTCGCCGGCGTGTTTATCCTCTACAGCGGCGTGCGTCTGTTGCTGAATGAGCTGGTGCCGGCGTTTCGCGGCATTGCCATGCGCATCGTACCGGATGCCCGCCCGGCGCTGGATTGCCCGGTGTTGTTCCCCTATGCGCCCAATGCGGTGATTGTCGGCTTCCTGGCCACGACCCTGGGTTCCATCATCGGCATGATCGTTTTCCCGATGTTCGGTCTGGCGATGATCCTGCCCGGCCTGCTCACCAACTTCTTCGCCGGCGGCACCGCAGGCATTTTCGGTAACGCTCTTGGCGGGCGACGCGGCGCGATGATCGGTGGCGTGGTTCACGGCCTGTTCATCACCTTCCTGCCGGCCATTCTGGTGCCGATGCTGGAAAGTTACGGCTTTGTCGGCGTGACCTTCAGCGATTCCGACGTCATCAGCAGCGGCCTGGTGATGGGGCATGCCTTCCAGGGCAACTGGCTGTTCATCGCCCTGTTTATTGTCTTCGTCACGCTGATTGCGTGGTTCGTTAACGGTAAATCAACCAAACACCCTGAGGGGAAAGTCCATGAAACTCTATAATTTCAACGAACTGTTATCCGTTGCCAAGGCCCGCGACTTCAAGGCGATAGGCTCATTCAATCTTCATTGCCTGGAGATGCTGCCGGCCTTTTTCAAGGCGGCCAAGGCCACCCACAGCCCGCTGATGATCCAGATCTCCACCGGCACCGCCGAGTACCTGGGCTACCGGCTGCTGGTTGATTCCGTGCGCTCGCTGGCGGCAAGCGAAGACGTACCCACCTGTCTGCACCTGGATCACTGCTCGGACATCGCCTCGATCGAAACGGCGATTGATGCCGGTTTCAGTTCGGTGATGTATGACGGTTCGCACCTTGATATGGACGAAAATATCGCCAATACCCGCAAGGTGATCGACATTGCCCGCCAACGTAACGTCTCGGTGGAGGCTGAACTGGGCGCCATCGGCGGTTCGGAGGACGGCAAGGCGGTCGCGGAAGAGGACATCTGTTTTACTGCCGTAGAAGACGCCAAGCGCTTTGTAGACGAAACCGGGGTCGATATGCTGGCCGTGTCGGTCGGCACCGTCCACGGGCTGTACACCGGCAAGGCGCATATTCAGCACCAACGCCTGGCGGAAATCACCGCGGCCACCCATACCCCGCTGGTGTTGCACGGCGGCACCGGGGTCAGCGATGAAGACATGCGGCGCGCGGTGGCCGGCGGCATTGAAAAGGTCAACGTGGGCACCGAGATGAACGTGCAGTGGGTTGGGCGCTGCAAGCAGACGTTTGAAAAAGGCAAAGTGAACGACAGCGTGCGGAAATTCCTGATCCCGGCCAATAATGCCGTCACCGAGGTATTAACGGAAAAGATCGGTCTGTTTAAATAACGGTTGTCATTAGTTCTTAATATATACCCTGTGCATTTCAAGTCGCGGTCAAGCGGTTAACTCATCAGTCCCGGATCCCCCGCTATTGCAGGGGCGAGGCATGCTGCGCCTGCCGGAGTCGGGGCCGTATATATTCGGCCGATTGATACACCCTGCCGCGGCGTGAAAGGCGCAGGTATAGACTGGAGAATATATGTTTAATTTTATGAAACGTCAGCGGGAAAAAGAAACGCTGCCCGCCACGAATTACGATGATGAAGCCAATGAAATTGCAGCCGAAATTAACGCACTGGAACGGCGGTTGGCGGCAACGCCGGCGGACGGCGAAATCCATAAGACATTAATGCTGGCCTATAATCGGGCTGTAAAGATTTACGCCAAAAGCCAGCATCATCGCCAACATATCGATACCATTTTTATCAAAATGGACGAGCTGCGCAATATTATCAGGAAAAATCTCTGAGGGATCATGATGACAATTAAACAACTGCTGCTTGAGGCCGGCGCCATACAGGTCGGCGTCAAGGAAACGGACTGGAAAAAGGTCATTACGCTAGCGGCACAGCCCTTGGTGGATAACGGCTATATTCACGCTTCTTATTATCAGGCGGTGATCAGCAATACGCTGGCCCACGGCGCTTATTACGTGTTTGACGAAGGCATCGCCATCCCCCACGCACGGCCGGAGTGCGGCGTGATTAAAAATTGCTTCAGCATGGTGTTGCTGGAAGAGCCTATCGCCTTTCAGGACAGCGAAAAGGCCGATATCGTTATCCTGTTCGGCGCGACCGACAGTAACCGGCATATCGAAGACGGCATTCGCGCCATTGTCGA
The DNA here is from genome assembly GCF_052045345.1 of Serratia sp. 22264. Classification (NCBI taxonomy): domain Bacteria; kingdom Pseudomonadati; phylum Pseudomonadota; class Gammaproteobacteria; order Enterobacterales; family Yersiniaceae; genus Serratia; species Serratia sp. 22264. The sequence continues at coordinate 1,038,004 of NZ_JBQEOY010000001.1, read as the reverse complement.
TTTGCTGGACAATAAAGAGCGGCTCGACAAACTCCGCGCCGCGAAAATATGGCAAGAAGTGGTGGACATATTATGACTCTGGCGAGCGGAAAAACCGTCATTCTGGTCAATGGCATTCCTGCCTCGGGCAAAAGCACCGTCGCGCAGGCCTTGGCGCAGCATTTCGGCCTGCCGTATCTGACCCTCGACGGCATCAAGGAGCCGTTTATGTCGCGGCTGGACAACGTGGATCGGGGGCTGAACCGGCGGCTTGGCTGCGCCGCTTATGAAGCCATTTGGTCAATCGTGGCGCAGGCACCGGAATGCTGCACTTACGTTATCGACGCCTGGTTCGGCTTTCAGCCCAGAGAGCCGTTGCGTCATTACCTGCGTGAAGCCGGGGTGGCGCAGCCCCTCGAAGTGTGGAACCAGATTTCCGGCGATCTGGCGGCCGAACGTTATGGTTCGCGCATCGGCCAACGGCCCAAAGGCCACCCCGGCGCAGAGTATTTGCCTGAGCTGCGGGCGCTGGCAGAACGCGCCACCCCGATGGCCCTCGGCCCGGTGTTCCGGGTTGAGCAGGCCCTGCCGGTGGAGGTAGGCAGGATTGTCGATTGGCTGGCGGAGTACGGCATCGGTGGCGCCAACATCGGTAAGCGGATGGCGGGTTGATGCTTTCCGCGATTGCGGGTCAGAGCAAACACGGGAACGTCTTGCCCGCCATTAGCCAAAAATGCGACGCCGCCCGCAATTAATGTGATTTTCATCACTTTTTTATGCAACGTAATGGCAATTTTCATTATTTTGTTTTTATACTGATATGCACTTTACCTACAACAAAATAACGAGTGCAGATCATGATTGACTCCCGCCTACCGCTTACCGACATTCACCGTCACCTCGACGGCAACATCCGTGCGCAAACCATTCTCGATCTGGGCCGTCAGTTCAATCTGGCCCTGCCCGCTGACGAGCTGGAAGCGTTGCGCCCGCACGTGCAAATCACCCATGCCGAACCGGATCTGATTAGCTTTCTGCAAAAGCTGGACTGGGGTGTGGCGGTGCTGGGCGACCTGGATGCATGCCGCCGGGTAGCCTACGAAAACGTAGAGGACGCGGCCAATGCCGGCCTGCACTATGCCGAGCTGCGCTTCTCGCCGTATTACATGGCGATGAAACACCAACTGCCGGTGGCTGGGGTAGTCGAAGCGGTGATTGACGGCATTCGTTCCGGCGTTCGCGATCGGGGCATCGATGTCCGCCTGATCGGCATCATGAGCCGTACCTTTGGCGAAGCGGCCTGTTTGCAAGAGCTGGAAGGCCTGCTGGCGCACCGCGACGGCATTACCGCGCTGGATCTGGCCGGTGACGAGCTGGGCTTCCCGGGCAGCCTGTTCCTCAGCCACTTCAACCGCGCCCGCGACGCCGGCTTGCGCATTACCGTGCACGCGGGCGAAGCCGCAGGCCCGGAAAGCATCTGGCAGGCGATCCGCGAGCTGGGTGCCGAACGTATCGGCCACGGAGTGAAAGCGATTGAAGATCCGGCGCTGATGGACTTCCTGGCTGAACACGGCATCGGCATCGAATCCTGCCTGACCTCCAATATTCAGACCAGCACCGTCTCTTCTCTGGCCCAGCATCCGCTGGCGAAATTCCTGCGCCACGGCGTGCTGGCCTCGATCAACACCGATGATCCGGCGGTTCAGGGCATCGAGATCGAACACGAATATCGGGTAGCGGCGCCACAAGCCGGGCTGACGCCGGCTGAAATCCGCACCGCACAGGAAAACGGCCTGAAAATGGCGTTCCTCAGCGAGCAGGAAAAGCAGGCTCTGCGCGATAAAGTGCAGGGCTGATTAAGCAAGGGGCGCGTATAACGCGCCCCGGTTTATTTCACCGCCAGCGCCTCCCGCTGTTTGGCGGTTTTGCGCGCATAGCGCTGCGCCAGTACGGCGCACACCATCAATTGCACCTGATGGAAAATCATCAGCGGCAGCACCATGGCCCCCACCGCAGCGGCCGGAAACAGCACGTTGGCCATCGGAATGCCGTTCGCCAGGCTCTTTTTCGAGCCGCAGAACACAATAGTGATCTCATCGGCGGTATCGAACCCCAACCAGCGCGCAGTGTAAGTGTTGATAATCAGCACCACCGTCAGCAGCACCAGCGACATCACCAGAATGGTCAGCAGCGACCAGCCATCAATGCGGTGCCAGATGCCTTCCACCACCGCCGCGCTGAACGCGGTATACACCACCAGCAATATCGATGAACGGTCAGTGATGTTGATCAGTTTACGGTGGCGATCGACCCATTTGCCAATCAACGGCCGCGCCAAATGCCCCACCACAAACGGCACCATCAGTTGCAGAATTATCGAACCAATGGCGTGCACTACGTCGGTGTTCCCGCCCTGAGTATGCATCAAGGCCCCCACCAACAGCGGCGACAGGAAAACGCCTAGGATACTGGACGCCGAGGCGCTGCAAATCGCCGCGGCCACGTTACCGCCCGCCGCAGAAGTGAATGCGATGGCCGACTGAACCGTTGCCGGCAACGCGCACAGATAAAGGAAGCCCAGATAAACCGTCGGCGTCATCAGCCCCGGCACCATCCAATTCATCGCCAGCCCCAATAGCGGGAACAGCGCGAAAGTGCTGAGAAACACCACCAGATGCAGTTTCCAGTGGCTCATGCCGGCGATAATCGCCTCGCGCGACAGCTTGGCGCCATGCATAAAGAACAACAACGCAATGGCGGCGGTAGTCAGGCGTTCGAAGAAGGTTTTCCATACCCCTTCGCAGGGGAAGATCGAGGCGACGATCACCACAAAAATCAGGACCAACAAAAACTTATCAATGCGCAGACGCTGTAACCAGGACATGAATCGGGATCCCTCGAAGAGTAAAACGGGTTCGGCAAGCGAACCCGGAACCGTGGATGGCGGAAGCTACGGCGTTCAAACCACCGGCAACGCCTTTTGCTGTTTCGCAGACTCAATGCCCAGCTCGATCATTTCCATCACTTTGATGGCGTCGCCAGCCGGCACCGGGTTTTCGCCCTCGCCGTTAATCGCATCGCGAATTGCCGCGTAATAGGACGGGTAGTTGCCGGGAATGCTCAGCAACGGCTTCTCCGCCAGTATGCCATCGCGTGACAATGTCACTACGCCGTCACGCATATCGTAGCCCCAGTCGGCCTGCGGCAGGCGCTCACCAGCTTTCAGGCGATCTTCCTGCGGATCCAGCCCGAACTTGATAAAGCTGCCCTGGGTGCCGTGCACGATATAACGTGCGGTTTCCGCCGCCGCCAGCACCGTGCCATGCAGCACCACCCGGCGATTGCCGTAGTTCAACACCGCGTGGAAATAATCCACCGATTGCGAGCCAGGGCGCAGTTCGCCCAGATCGACAAACAGCGTTTGCGGCTTGCCGAACAGTTGCAGCGCCTGATCGATCAGGTGCGGCCCCAAATCGTACCAGATGCCGGTGCCGGCGCCGGCCTGCTCGCGCCAGCGCTGACGCACTTCCGGCCGAAAGCGATCGAAATGCGACTCAAAGTAAACCACTTCGCCGAGCGCGCCTTCTTTCAGCAGCGCCTTGAGCGTGAGGAAATCGCTGTCCCAGCGGCGGTTGTGGAACACCGACAGCAGTGTGCCGCTCTGTTCCGCCTGCCGTTTCAATTCTTGCGCTTGCGACAATGTCACGGTAAAGGGTTTGTCTACCACCACGTGCTTGCCGGCGGCCATCGCCTGCTGCGCCAGCGGAAAGTGGGTATCGTTGGGGGTGGGAATGACGATCAGATCGATAGAGGGGTCGTCGAACAACGCCTGCGGATCGCTCACTACCGTCATCGCAGGCCAGTCGGCGTGCACTTTGCCGGCATCGCTGCTGGACACGGCGGCCAGTTCTACGCCCGGGGTGCCGACAATCAGCGGCGCATGAAAGGTTTTGCTGGCATAGCCGTAACCCACCAGCCCAACCCGAATTTTTTCTGCCATGGTATTTCCTCTTGCTGGCTCGCTATAGATCCATCCGATTTGACACCATGACGCAGGCGGGAACAAGAAGTAAATTAGGCTGCGTCCGGCGACGAACCCGGACACAGCCTTGCGTTAACTGCTCACCGCCGCGTAAGGCGATTGGCGCTCGCTTTTCACCGGGTAGTTAATCTCCAGGCTGCGGCGGCGGAAATCGCTTGGGCTGACCCCCACCCGCTTGCGGAATACGCGGGAAAAATAGAGCTGATCGTCATAGCCCACCACCCGGCCGATGGTGGCGATCGACTCCTGCGTGGTCTGCAACAACAGCTTGGCGCGGATCACCCGCTGATCCTCGCGCCAGCGCAGGATATTGATGCCCACCTGCTCACGGAACAGGTGCGCCAGCCGCGACGGCGACAGGCAGACATGACGCGCCACCTCGTCGATGCGCAACTCGCCCGCCAGGTTGCCGGTGATGAACTGACAGGCCTCGATGACGCGTGGATCCATGATTTTCTGCGGGCTGAGCGGATCTTCTTCCATCGCGCGCAGCAACAGGCGTTCCAGCAGGTTCATGCCCAGCTCTTCCGCAAAGCGGCGGCCGGAGCGCTGGGTCTGTTCGATATTGGCGAACAACCGGTCGAATTCCAGCAGCAGGTTGTTGTTTGGCAGCGTCAGGCGCCCCACTTCATGGGTTTTGCTGTGCCATTCCAGCCAGTCGGCCCAGTAGGCGCGCGGGCGGAAATAGACCCAGCGGTGATACCAACAGTCGCTGTCCGGCGAACGGCCGTAGTAATGGGATGCCTTGGGAGGAAACAGCAACAGGTCGCCGGGGTTGCAGTAAAAGGTGTCCTCGCCGTCAAACACCTTGCCCTGGCCCTTGATGGTCAGGTTGAGAATATAGCCCTTCATGCCACCGGGGCGATCGATAAAGAAATCCAGCGGGCCGTCCGCCATGATCGGCGTCAGCCCGGCCACCAGATAGGCATTGAAGGTGTAACCCGGTAACAGCGGGTTCGGTTGCGGTTCCTGTGCCATGCGATGATACATCGGTCCTCCTCAAACGGCTTGTATTGTGAGGTTGATGACAAAGTTGTCTTTGAGTCCGAGATACCCGGGCCTGGCGCACCGAGGGGCCATTATGGGACACATCCCTGTGTCCCACCCTTCGGGCGACATGAAGTCGTTCCAATTTGCTCCCGGCAAATTGGTCGACGGCCAAGGCCGTTACGACCCCTTCGGCACGCTCTCCCTAATAACGGGCTTTGTCAGCAGTCTGGTATACGTAGTGTATCGGCCCGGCAGATTACTGCCTGAGCCGATGGCAGAACTGTGAGCAGGGTTAACGATTTTCTACAGCGTGCGTTTGGCCTGCTGTTTGTAGCGGTCGAAAATTACCGCCGCCAGCAGGATCACGCCGCGCACCACATATTGCGAGAACGGCGAGATATTCAGCAAATTCATCGCGTTCTCTACCGTGCCGAGGATCAGGATGCCGGCGATAACGTAGGAAATCTTGCCGATACCGCCCTTCAGCGACACCCCGCCCAGCACGCAGGCCGAGATCACGATCAGCTCATAGCCGATCGAGGTCATCGGCTGGCCGCTGGTCATGCGCGAAGCCAGAATGATGCCGGCGGCGGCCGAAACCAGCCCGGACAGCACAAAGATGATGATTTTAGTGCGCACCACCGGCACCCCAGCCAGCCGCGCCGCCTCTTCGTTGCCGCCGATCGCCAGCGTATTGCGGCCAAAGGTGGTTTTGTTGAGCAGGAAACCGAACAGGATCAGGCAGGCGACGGTGATCCAGATCGGCGCAGGCAACCCCAACCAGTTGGCGTAGCCCAGGGTGAAGAAGCGCTCGTCTTCAATGCCCACCGCTTTGCCGTCGGAAATGATGTAGGCCAGGCCGCGCAAGATCTGCATGGTGGCCAGCGTGGTGATCAGGGCGTTGATTTTCAGCTTGGCGATGACAAAACCGTTAATCAACCCCGACGCCACGCCCAACAGCAGGCCGGCGCCTACGCCGATCCACAGGCTTTCGGTCAGGTTGATCACCACCGCCGTGGTAACCCCGGCACAGGCGATGACCGAGGCGACGGACAGATCGAAGTCGCCGGAGGCCAGGCAAAACAGCATGCCGCAGGCCACCATGCCGGACATGGATATCGCCAGCCCCAGCCCTTTCATGTTGATGAAAGAACCGAAGTTAGGCACAAACACTACGCAGGCGATAAACAGCACCGCGAACACCACCAGCATGCCGTAGCTGTCCCAGATACGCGCCAGCCCCCGGCCGCTGCGGTTTTTCACAGAATGGGTCGTTATGGTCGACATCTCTTTCTCCTTCACAATCAAGCCACCGCCACAGCGGCATCAGGGGCAATATCGGGGGTGCGCAGCATCGCCAGGCTGAGGGCTTTTTCCTCGCTGGCATCGTCATGCAATAATTCGCCGGAAATGGCGCCTTCGCGCATCACGATGATGCGGTCCGCCAGCCCCAGCACTTCGGGCAAATCGCTGGAAGCGAACAGCACCGCGATGCCCTGCTGCGCCAGTTGGTAAATCACATGGTAAATTTCATGCTTGGCGCCGACGTCGATACCACGCGTCGGCTCATCCAGCAGGATCACTTTCATTTCTTCCGACAGCCAGCGGCCCAGAATAGCCTTCTGCTGGTTACCGCCGGATAAATTCATAATCAGCTGACCGGCACTTGGGGTTTTGATATTCAGCGCACGGATGTGATGGTCGGCATTGCTGACTTCCCAGCCGTTATTGATCAGGCAGCCTGCGCGAATGCTTTTGCGCCGCGCGCTGATGTTGATGTTGTCGCGCACCGAATGCACCGGAATGATGCCGTCCGCCTTGCGGTCCTCCGGGCACAGCATGATGCCGGCACGGATAGCGTCTATCGGCGAACGGATGTCCAGCCGCTGGCCATCCAGCGTCAGTTGCCCGCGGCTGACCCGCGTAGCGCCGAAAATGCCCTTCATCAGTTCGCTGCGCCCGGCGCCCACCAGGCCGAACAACCCGACAATCTCCCCGGCGCGCACGCTCAGATCGATAGGGGTTTTGACGCCCGGTGCCTGCAATCCCTGCAGCGCCAGCCTTACCGGCCCCAATTCACGCGGCTGATAACCGTAGACGTCACCGAGATCACGGCCCACCATCGCCTGCACCAGTTGCGCGTTGTTGACCTGGCTCATGTCGTCAAAGGTGCGCACATAGCGGCCGTCTTTGAATACCGTGATGGCATCGCTGAGGGCAAAGATCTCCTCCATACGGTGCGAAACGTAGAGGATCACCCGCCCTTCGGCGCGCAGTTCACGGATCACCCGGAACAATTGCTCAATCTCTCTGGCGGACAGCGAACTGGTCGGCTCGTCAAACGCGATCACCTTGGCGTTGCGCGCCAGCGCCTTGGCGATTTCCACCATCTGCCACTGACCGATCGACAGGTATTTCAGCGGTGTATCCGGGTCGATATCCAGCCCGAGATGTTCCAGTTGCAAGCGGGATTCGTAACGCAACAGCTTGCGATCCACCAGCCCGAGTTTGGTCGGCAACTGGCCGAGATAAATGTTCTCAGCCACCGTCATTTCCGGCACCAGATGCAGCTCCTGGTAGATAATCGCGACCCCGGCGTTCAAGGCATCGGTGGTGTTGGTGAACTGAACCGGCTGGCCTTTCAGCTGAATTTCGCCCTGGGTCGGCGCGTAGTTGCCGCTGAGGATTTTCAGCAGCGTGGATTTCCCGGCGCCGTTTTCCCCCATCAACGCGTGGATCTGCCCGGCCTGGCAGCTGAAACTGATATCGTCCAGCGCCTTCACGCCCGGGAAGGTTTTACCGATGCCTTTAAACGTCAGATACGGCAATGCGGCGGTCATAATGCGATCCTCCTGCGGTCAAAAATGCCGCCCGGCGTTACGCTGCGGGCGGCTCGGTGATTACATCAGGCCTTTTTTCTGCAGTTCGGTTTTAAAGTTGTCGCGGGTGATCAGCACCACGTCTGTCACTTCGGTAAATTTCTGCGGCTCCACATCCTTTGCTACCCAGTCATGCAGCATCTGAATGCTCTTGTAGCCGTGGATGTCCGGGCTTGGCAGCAGCGACCCGTAGAAACCGGTGGCCTGCGCCTTGGACAGTTCGCTGACCGCATCCACGCCGTTGATGCCGATGCCGATCACATTAGGCGCCTTGAAGCCCTGGCCTTCGGTGGCGCGCACGCCGCCCAGCACGGTGTTGTCGTTCATGCCGACAATCAGCCAGTTTTTCACTTCAGGATGCTGCACCAGCATCGAGTTGGCGGCGTCGAACGCCCCCGGAATATCGTTGGACTTGGTCGGTACCGAGTAGATTTGTTTTTCCGGGAAGCCGGCCGCTTTCAGCGCGGCAATCGAACCGCCGGTGCGGCGACGGGCGGTGTCCAGTTCATCGGCGGTGATCGCCATCACGGCGGTGTCCGCCGGTTTCCAGCCGCGTTTGTTCATCTCTTTCCACAGCTCCTGGCCCTGGCGTTCACCGATTTTGGTGGCCGCCATCATCACCAGCGGCACGCTGTCCATAGGTTTGCCCTTGGCGGTGACAAACTGATCGTCCACGGCGATCACTTTCAGGTTGTAGCTGCGCGCTTTGGCCATGATCGCCGAGCCGAGTTTCGGATCCGGCGTGCAGATGACAAAGCCCTTGGCTCCGCTGGCCGCCAGGCTATCGATGGCGTTAAGGGTTTTTTCCCCGTCCGGCACGGCGATTTTGATCACGTCGAAACCGAGATCCTTACCGGCCTTGTCGGCAAATTTCCATTCGGTCTGGAACCAGGGTTCCTCGGGCTGCTTGACCAAAAAACCCAGCTTCATGGTCTCGGCGACAGCCGAATGTGACATAACGGCCGCCAGCCCCAGTGCCGCCAACGCCTTAGTGAATTTATGCATGATGCTCTCCGCAGTTTTGTTCTCTTCGGCGAATAAATTCGCTCGCCGTGAAAACGTTATCATTAGGGTGCCTGTTGTCGGTGCGTCGCTTGTTTGCGCGGCATCTCCCAACACCAGCTGTAAGACGGATTAAGTTTTAGCGGGTATTTGTTGCCGAAATGTAGAGCGCTATCACATCCGTGGATTACAGCAGATATGTGCATATATTTAGCGAATTCCGCCAAGCATTAACTTATGACAAGCGTCACAAAATCACTGTGCGAAGCAGAAAAGTGCATACTTCCAGCTAATGGCTCCTCACCTGCCCACCGCTCCCGCTCCTATGGTTGTCACAGCGTATTTACACATCAGGAGTCAACATCATGACGGCAGACGCTATTGCCCTGGGATTGGACTTCGGCAGCGATTCGGTGCGGGTATTGGCGGTTGACTGCCATAACGGCCAGGAGCTGGATACCGAAGTGGTTTACTACCCTCGCTGGCAGCGCGGCGAATTCTGCAACGCCGCAGAAAACCGGTTCCGCCACCACCCGCTCGACTATATAGAAGCCATGGAACAGGCGATCGTCAGCCTGGTGCAGCGCATGTCTCCGCAGCAACGGCTGCAGGTGATCGGCATCGGGGTCGATTCCACCGGATCCACGCCTGCGCCGATTGACGAGCAAGGCAAGGTGCTGGCGCTGCGGCCGGAGTTTGCCGACAACCCGAACGCCATGTTTGTGCTGTGGAAAGATCACACCGCCATCGAGGAAGCCGACGCCATCAACCGGCTTTGCCGCAGCGGCGATTTCCCCGACTATTCTCGCTATATCGGCGGCGTCTATTCATCCGAATGGTTCTGGGCCAAGATCCTGCACGTTTCGCGCCAGGACGCAGAGGTCCGCCAGGCCGCCGCCTCTTGGGTGGAACTGTGCGACTGGGTGCCAGCGCTGCTGTCCGGCACCACCGCCCCACAGAATTTAAAACGCGGGCGCTGTAGCGTCGGGCATAAAACGCTGTGGCACCCCGACTGGGGCGGCCTGCCGCCGAAAGCGTTTTTCGCCGCGCTCGATCCGCTGTTGGTCGAAGACTTGCCCTGGCCTTTGTTTGAAGACTCCCACACCGCCGATTTGCCGGTCGGCACGCTCACCGCCGAGTGGGCCGCACGCCTCGGGCTGCCGCAGAGCGTGGTGTTATCCGGTGGCGCGTTCGATTGCCATATGGGCGCGGTGGGTGCCGGGGCGCAACCCTATACCCTGGTGAAGGTGATTGGCACCTCCACCTGCGACATCCTGATCGCCGATCGTCAGCGGGTCGACGGGCGCGCAATCGAAGGGATCTGCGGCCAGGTCGACGGCAGCGTAGTGCCGGAACTGATAGGCCTGGAGGCCGGGCAATCGGCCTTTGGCGATATGTATGCCTGGTTCAGCCGTTTGCTGAGCTGGCCGCTGCATGAGGCGGCGAAAAACCACCCCGAACTGCAACCGCAGTTGAAACAGATTGAAGCCGGCCTGCTGGCCGCGCTGACCGAATCCTGGGCCAACAATCCGTCGCTGGATCACCTGCCGGTGGTGCTGGACTGGTTTAACGGCCGCCGCACTCCCTATGCCAACCAGCGTCTGAAAGGCGTGATTACCGATTTGAACCTCGGAACCGACGCGCCGACGCTGTTTGGCGGATTTATTGCCGCCACCGCCTTTGGCGCCCGCGCCATCATGGAATGCTTCGAACGGCAGGACATCCCGGTCGACAACGTGCTGGCCATGGGCGGCATCGCGCGGAAATCACCGACGATCATGCAAGCCTGCGCCGACGTGATGAACCGCCCGCTGCAGATTGTCGCCTCCGATCAATGCTGCGCGCTGGGTGCGGCGATCTTCGCCGCCGTAGCCGCCGGCCGTTTCAGTAACGTGCCCGAGGCGCAGCGCCAGATGGCCTGCGGCATCGAACGCACGCTGCAGCCGGATCCGCAGCGTGTCACGCGCTATCAACAGCTTTATCAACGCTATCAGCAATGGTGCCTGGCCGCCGAGCCGCGCTACGCCCCTGGCGCAGATTCGCCATGCTGAATCCCGATACCCAACGCTAACCCCCAGGAGTCTCTGATGGATGCATTTAAGCAGCATGAAGTCTGGTTCGCCATCGGCAGCCAGCACCTGTACGGCCCGCAAACCCTGCAACAGGTCAAGGCGCACGCCGAACAGGTCGTGGAAAGTCTCAACCGTGAGGCGGGGTTGCCGGTAAAACTGGTGCTGAAGCCGCTGGTTACCACACCGGATGAAATTACCGCCCTGTGCCGCGACGCCAACTATCGCCAGGAGTGCATCGGCATCCTGACCTGGTTGCACACCTTTTCGCCGGCCAAGATGTGGATCGCCGGGCTGTCTATCCTCAACAAGCCGCTGCTGCAATTCCATACCCAGTTCAATGCCCAGGTGCCTTGGGACAGCATGGATATGGACTTTATGAACCTGAACCAGACCGCCCACGGCGGCCGTGAGTTCGGCTTTATCGGCGCCCGCATGCGCCAGCAGCACAGCGTGGTTGCCGGCCACTGGCAGGATCCTGAAGCACACCGCCGCATCGCCCAGTGGATGCGTGCCGCTGCCGCCAAACAGGCGAGCCAACAGCTGAAAGTGGCGCGTTTTGGCGACAACATGCGTGAAGTGGCGGTGACCGAAGGCGATAAGGTCGGCGCGCAGATCCAGTTCGGCTACTCGGTCAATGCCTATGGCATCGGCGATTTGGTCAGCGTGATCAATGAGGTCAGCCGTGGCGATGTGGACACGTTGATTGAAGAATACGAAGCCAGCTATGTGCTGAGCGATGCGGCGAAAATCAACGGTGAAAAGCGCGAGAACCTGATCGACGCGGCACGCATCGAGCTGGGGATGAAGCGTTTTCTGGAACAGGGCAACTTCCAGGCCTTTACCACCAACTTTGAAGATCTGCACGGCATGAAGCAGTTGCCGGGGCTGGCGGTGCAACGCCTGATGCAACAGGGTTACGGCTTTGGCGGCGAAGGCGACTGGAAGACCGCCGCGCTGCTGCGCATCCTGAAAGTGATGGCCGATGGCCTGAACGGCGGCACCTCGTTTATGGAGGATTACACCTATCACTTCCAGCCGGGCAACGATCTGGTGGTCGGTTCGCACATGCTGGAGGTGTGCCCCTCAATCGCCAAAGAAAGCAAGCCGCTGCTGGACATTCAACCGCTCGGCATCGGCGGCAAGGCGGATCCGGCGCGATTGATTTTCTCCACCCCGGCCGGCCCGGCGGTTAACGCCAGCCTGATCGACATGGGCGACCGTTTCCGTCTGCTGGTCAATCAGGTGGATACCGTGGAACAGCCGCACCCGCTGCCCAAGCTGCCGGTAGCGCGCGCCATCTGGCGGGCTCAACCGACGCTGGCCACCGCCGCAGAAGCCTGGATCCTGGCCGGCGGCGCGCACCACACCGTGTTCTCCCAGGCGCTGGACGCAGACCAACTGCGGCTGTACGCCGAGATGCACAACATCGAGTTCTTGTTGATCGATAACGCCACCGCTCTGCCGGCGTTCAAAAACGAAATCCGCTGGAACGAAGCCTACTACCAGCTCAACCGCCGTTAATCTGTCGGCAGCCGGGGCAAAACCGGCTGCCGGTAGCCAAACGTGCTGCCCTTGCCCCATTGTCCCGACCATCCGCTTGATATTGATGACTAACCCCCTATTACCCGCTAAGCTATGCGGCTTCATGTCTTACCCAGGAAGCCGTTTATGTCTCAAGCTGAATACACCCGTATTGGCGGTTGGTTGCTGGCCCCGATGGCCTATATGATTGTCACCCTGCTTAGCGCCAGCCTGATGATGCTCCTGTATGGCATGGCGATTTTCATGCCGGAATCGCGCGAATACCTGCTGACCAACGCCCAGGCATTTACCCTGCAATGGTATTTGTCCGTCCTGACCACGCTGGCGATGTGGTGCTTTACCCTGTGGCTGCTGTGGCTGTTTTGCCAGCGCTCGCAGCGTTTCCCCAAACTGTTCCTGGTGTGGTTGTTGATCACCGTGCTGCTGGCGATAAAAGCCTTCGCCTTTTCGCCGGTACCTGACGAGTTGGCGGTGCGCAGTTTGGGTTGGCCCCTGTTGATGGCGGCGCTATTGGTGCCCTACATGAAGCGTTCCCAACGGGTAAAAGGCACCTTTACCGAACGCTGAGTGCCGCTGTGGCACGTTTTGTGCGGATAATTGTGTAAATTTTCGCCAAAAAAGGGCAAAAAGAGCAATAACCTTGCTATCCATATGTTGTCGTTATGCCGCCAATTCCCGATAATAGGCGGCTTTTATTTTTTTAGGCATCGCAATGACCGAATACCTGCTCCTGTTTGTTGGCACCGTCCTGGTGAATAACTTCGTTTTGGTGAAGTTTCTTGGCCTGTGTCCGTTCCTTGGCGTATCCAAGAAGCTGGAAAGCGCCATCGGCATGGGGATGGCGACCACCTTTGTCATGACGCTGGCCTCCGTCAGCGCCTGGGTGATCAACACCTTTATTCTGGTTCCGCTGGATCTGGTGTACCTGCGCACGCTGTCATTCATTCTGGTGATCGCCGTTGTGGTGCAATTTACCGAGATGGTGGTGCGCAAAACCAGCCCGGCGCTGTATCGCCTGCTGGGGATCTTCCTGCCGCTTATCACCACCAACTGCGCGGTGCTCGGCGTGGCGCTGCTTAACGTCAATCTCGGCTACAACTTCCTGCAATCGGCGGTGTACGGCTTTAGCGCCGCCGCCGGTTTCTCGCTGGTGATGGTGCTGTTCGCCGCCATTCGTGAACGCTTGGCAGTCGCCGACGTGCCGGCGCCATTTCGCGGTTCTTCCATCGCGCTGATCACCGCCGGGCTGATGTCGCTGGCCTTTATGGGCTTTACCGGGCTGGTGAAATTCTAATGACGGCGTTATGGATTGCTATTGCCGCGCTTAGCGCCCTCGGCCTGTTGTTCGGCCTGGTGCTGGGCTTTGCCGCGCGCCGCTTTGAAGTGGAAGAAGATCCGGTGGCCGAGCAGGTCGACGAGATCCTGCCGCAGAGCCAGTGCGGCCAGTGCGGTTACCCCGGCTGTCGCCCTTATGCCGAAGCCGTCGCCAACGGCGAGATGATCAACAAATGCGCGCCGGGCGGCGAGCAGGTGATGCTGAAACTGGCAGAACTGCTTAACGTCGAGCCGCAACCCTTGGGCAGCGAAGCCGCCGCCGAGCCGGTGCGCCAGGTGGCCTATATCGATGAAGCCAACTGCATCGGCTGTACCAAGTGCATTCAGGCCTGCCCGGTGGATGCCATCGTCGGCGCCACGCGCGCCATGCACACCGTAATTACCGATCTCTGTACCGGCTGTGACCTGTGCGTTGCGCCGTGCCCTACCGATTGTATTGAAATGAAGCCGGTCGCCACCACCACTGCCAACTGGAAGTGGGATATGAAGACGATTCCGGTGCAAGTGATCCACGTGGAGCAACATGCTTAATCTGTTCGCCGCCTTCAAAAAAGACCGGATTTGGGATTTCGACGGCGGGATCCATCCACCGGAAATGAAGACTCAATCCAGCGGAGTGCCACTGCGCACCGCTCCGTTGGCCGACAGTTTTATTATTCCCCTGCAACAGCATCTTGGACCGGAAGGCGAGCTGTGCGTCAACGTCGGCGACCGGGTGTTGAAGGGCCAACCGCTGACCGTGGGCCGCGGCCGCACGGTGCCGGTACATGCGCCGACCTCCGGCACCGTCAGTGCCATCAAACCGCATATCACCGCTCACCCTTCCGGGCTGGCGGAGTTATGCGTGATAATCCAGGCGGACGGCGAAGACCGCTGGTGCGAACGCGTACCTGTGGCGGACTACCGCCAACTGGCGGCGCAGGATCTATTGCAACGCATTCATCAGGCCGGCATCGCCGGGCTGGGTGGCGCCGGTTTCCCGACCGCCAGCAAGCTGCAGGGCGGCATGAACGGCGTGGAAACGCTGATCCTCAACGCCGCTGAATGCGAGCCTTATATCACCGCCGATGACCGTCTGATGCGCGAACACGCCGACCAGATTATCGAAGGCACGCAGATTTTGCGTCACTTGCTGCAACCTAAAGTCACGCTGATCGGCATCGAAGACAACAAGCCGGAAGCGATCGAAGCTCTGAAGCTGGCGTTGCGCGATCAACCGGGCATCGCCCTGCGGGTGATCCCGACCAAATACCCTTCCGGCGGCGCCAAACAGCTCACCAAGATCCTGCTCGGCAAGGAAGTGCCGCACGGCAAGCACTCTTCCGCCATCGGCGTGCTGATGCAAAACGTCGGCACCGCTTTCGCCATCAAGCGTGCCATTGTCGACGGCGAACCGCTGATCGAGCGCGTAGTGACCCTGACCGGCGATGCGCTCAGCCAGCCGGGTAATCTGTGGGCGCGCATCGGCACGCCGGTGCAGCATCTGTTGAATTTTGCCGGCTTCCAGCCGCAGGCGCAGCAAATGGTGGTGATGGGCGGCCCGCTCATGGGCTTTACCCTGCCCGCCCTTAACGTGCCGATCGTTAAAATCAGCAACTGCATTCTGGCCCCGTCGGTTAACGAAATGGCGCCGCAGGAGCCTGAACAGTCCTGTATCCGCTGCGGTCTGTGCGTCGACGCCTGCCCGGCGGGCCTGTTGCCGCAACAGCTTTACTGGTTCAGCCGCGGCGAAGAACACGAAAAAGCCCGCAATCATAACCTGTTCGACTGCATTGAATGCGGCGCCTGCGCCTTTGTCTGCCCAAGCAATATTCCGCTGGTGCAGTATTACCGCCAGGAAAAGGCCGAGATCAAAGCCATCGATCAGGAAGCCGCACGCACCGCCGAAGCCAAGGCGCGTTATGAAGCCAAGTTGGCGCGACTGGAACGCGAAAAACTGGCGCGTGAAGAACGCCACAAGAAAGCCGCGGTCAAACTGACCGATGACGATCAGGATGCCGTTCAGGCCGCTCTGGCGCGCGTGCGCAGTAAAAATGCCGCGCCGGCGACCGGCACGGTGAGCGGTGATGCCCCAGACAACAGCGAGATGATTGCCGCCCGCGAAGCCCGCAAGGCTCAGGCTCGCGAACGCCGCGCCCAACAGGAGACGACAACCGCTCCAGATGCGGCAACGGCCGCCGAAGGTGAAGACCCGCGTAAAGCGGCGGTTGCCGCCGCGCTGGCGCGGGTAAAAGCCAAAAAAGCCGCGCAGCAAGCCGGCGTTGAAACGCCTGTCGACACCGCGCCAGCCGAACCGGCAGCGCCGGTGGCGGAGGAAGACCCACGCAAGGCGGCGGTCGCAGCGGCCATCGCCCGCGCCAAAGCCAAAAAGGCGGCGCAGCAGGCTGCGGCAGAAACGCCTGACGAAGCCGCGCCAGCCGAACCGGCAGCGGCAGTGACGGAGGAAGATCCGCGCAAGGCGGCGGTTGCGGCAGCCATCGCCCGCGTCAAAGCCAAAAAGGCGGCGCAGCAGGCCGGGGTTGAAACACCTGTCGAAGCCGCGCCAGCCGAACCGGCAGCGCCGGTGGCGGAGGAAGATCCACGCAAAGCGGCGGTCGCAGCGGCCATCGCTCGCGCCAAAGCCAAAAAGGCGGCGCAGCAGGCTGCGGCAGAAACGCCTGTCGATACCGCGCCAGCCGAACCGGCAGCGCCGGTGATGGAGGAAGATCCGCGCAAAGCAGCGGTCGCAGCGGCTATTGCCCGCGTCAAAGCCAAAAAGGCGGCGCAGCAGGCTGCGGCAGAAACGCCTGTCGAAGCCGCGCCAGCCGAACCGGCAGCGCCGGTGATGGAGGAAGATCCGCGCAAAGCAGCGGTCGCAGCGGCTATTGCCCGCGTCAAAGCCAAAAAGGCGGCGCAGAGTCTGGCTACGGCTGAGGCAGATAAAGAGTAAAACGACGGTAGCGCCTTGCCGAACGCAAGGCGCACCAGACTGAGCCCCTCAATTATACGTGAGTGCCGCTGGCGGTCATTTGGGCACGCAGCCTAATCAATAGAAATCAGATAGGTATAATCGACGTCGATCTGACGCATCTTCGAGTCCTGATTCCACTCTTTGGGTTGAATAATTTCCATTTCTACGCTGCCCTGCACCTCATGGCGCAGCCCCGGCATCACATGGGTCACCAGATAAGCGAAGAACTGTAAACACTCTTTCGCCGTGCCCAGATGGTTGATAGAGATATACTCGCGGCCGGGAATATGAATATTGTCGATCTGATGCCCCGAAAGAATATCCTTTTTGTTCTCCGCCTCCACCGCCATCACGTGGGTAGATGACCACTGCTTGTCATCACGGTTACGGGGGGAGTGAATGCTGTACACCCGGCGGCAGTCCACGTTCAGCCCACGGAAGAAATCGGTGAAAATCTCGTCCTTCATCGCCATGCAAGAAGCATGTTCGATTTCCGTTTCACCGGCAAAATCCAGCTGGCGCGAGAAGCCGACCAGTTGCATATCCGGCAGCGTTACACGTTTCACCTCCGGATAGTAATCCGCCGCGAAGCTGGCGTCGAAAC
Organism: Serratia sp. 22264; assembly: GCF_052045345.1. NCBI lineage: Bacteria > Pseudomonadati > Pseudomonadota > Gammaproteobacteria > Enterobacterales > Yersiniaceae > Serratia > Serratia sp. 22264. The sequence goes on along the minus strand of NZ_JBQEOY010000001.1, from coordinate 1,020,609 downwards.
TGAAACGCGGCATCAGGTTCTTCACATCCCATTTGTCCATCGAGCGGTAACGGTTAGGGGTGGTGTCGAAACGCTGTTTGAACATGCGCGTGAAGGTCTGCTGGGAGTCAAAGCCCAATTCGTCTGAGATGTCGATGATCGAACGGTGGGTAATGCGTAACGCCACTGCGGCACGCGTCAGGATGCGTGAACGGATGTAGGTGGCGAGTTGAATGCCGGTGATACGCTTGAATTTGCGCTGCAAATGCCACTTGGAGTAGCCGGAAATGCGCGCGACTTCGTCCAGATTAGGCCGTTTCTCCAGATGTATCTCAACCCACTCAATTAATTCTTCAATAAAAAATACATCTTCATTAGTCATTATTATGCATTCACTAACTTAATAATACTCGGGATAATAACCCACATGGATTATGCAAAAGTTGTTATTTTGTGCGAAAAAACGTACCAAAAATAACATACAAATCCAGCGGTTATCGCCTGACGCCGGCCCGCGATGCCAACAGTTTGACTACTGCATGTTCAAGCTAGCGTAGTTTTGCCGCGAAAAAAAATCCGATCGCGCCACGGCGCGATTAAGCCACAGCGCAACCCGTGCTAAAAGCCTAATACCCCTACAATTAAGACGTATTACCCTTTCAGTGATTGAGGTAGAATGCAGCGCTATTATTTTCCCTGCGTCTCCGCTGTGAGGCGCGTCGAACCTGCCGATCCACGGCAAAGATAGGTGTAGTGATTCTATGAAGTTCAGGCCGGTACAACAAACAGCCGCCAAAGGCTTGCACATCGCCAGTTCCCCTTTCACCCATAACCAGCAAAGCACCAGCCGCATCATGCTGTGGGTGATGCTGGCTTGCATTCCGGGCATGGCGGCGCAGGTGTGGTTTTTCGGCTACGGTAACCTGATCCAAACCGCGCTGGCGATGATCGTCGCCCTGCTGGCGGAAGGCGCTATCCTCGCCCTGCGCAAATTACCGGTACGCGCCCGGCTGGCGGACAACTCGGCGCTGCTGACCGCGCTGCTGCTCGGTATCAGCCTGCCGCCGCTGGCCCCCTGGTGGATGATTGTTATCGGCACCTTCTTTGCCATCGTTATCGCCAAACAGCTTTACGGCGGCCTGGGGCAAAACCCGTTCAATCCGGCCATGGTCGGTTACGTGGTGCTGCTGATCGCCTTCCCGGTGCAGATGACCAGTTGGCTGCCGCCGGATGAACTGCGCGCCACCGCCCTGTCGTTCCAGGACACCCTGCTGGCTATTTTCAGCGGCCATACCTCGCAGGGCGCCACTATTCATGAACTGCAAATGGGCGTTGACGGCATCAGCCAGGCTACCCCGTTGGACGGTTTCAAAACCGGTCTGCGCAGCGGTCATAGCGTAGAGCAGATGCTGCAACAACCTCTGTTCGGCGGCACGCTTGCCGGCATCGGCTGGCAGTGGATCAACCTCGGCTTCCTGGCAGGCGGTCTGTTTATGCTGGCGCGCCGCCTGATTCACTGGCAGATCCCGTTCAGCATGCTGGCGACCATCGCTATCTGCTCCGGCCTGGCCTGGTGGTTTGATCCCGCGCATCAGGCATCGCCATTGATCCACCTGTTTTCCGGCGCCAGCATGCTGGGCGCGTTCTTTATCGCCACCGACCCGGTCAGCGCCTCCACCACGCCAAAAGGCCGCCTGATTTACGGCGCGCTGATTGGCGTGCTGGTATGGCTGATCCGCGTTTATGGCGGCTATCCAGATGGCGTGGCCTTCGCCGTGTTGCTGGCCAATATTACCGTGCCGCTGATCGACCACTACACGCAACCGCGCGTGTACGGCCATCGCTAAGGAGCCATGATGCTAAATTCAATGAGAAAGCATGGCACCACGCTGGCGGTGTTCGCCGCAGTGACGACCGGCTTGACCGCCGTGGTGCATAGCCTGACGCAGAAAACCATCGCTCATCAGGCGGAACTGCAGCAAAAAGCGCTGCTTGATCAAGTGGTGCCGCCGGAAAACTACGATAACAACATGCAGACCGAATGCTTCCTGGTCAGTGACCCGGCGCTGGGCAACGGCGCCCCGCACCGCCTGTATCTGGCACGCAAGAACGGCCAACCAACGGCGGCGGCACTGGAAACCACCGCACCGGATGGTTATTCCGGCGCCATTCAGCTGCTGGTCGGCGCCGATTTCAACGGCACCGTGCTCGGCACCCGGGTGATCGAACACCACGAAACACCGGGGCTGGGAGACAAGATTGAGCTGCGCATTTCGAACTGGATTTCGTTCTTCAGCGGCAAGAAAATTGAAGGCGCGGACGACAAGCGTTGGGCGGTGAAGAAAGACGGCGGCATGTTCGATCAATTCACCGGCGCCACCATCACGCCGCGCGCGGTCGTCAACGCCGTTCGCCGCACGGCATTGTATATGGAAACGCTGCCGCCTAAACTCAACACCTTACCTGCCTGCGGAGCCAGCGAATGAGTGAAGCAAAAGAGTTGATTGTCCAGGGGCTGTGGAAGAACAACTCCGCCCTGGTTCAGTTATTGGGGATGTGCCCGTTGTTGGCCGTCACCTCCACCGTTACCAACGCCCTGGGGCTGGGGCTGGCGACCACGCTGGTGCTGACGCTGACCAACGGATCCATTTCTGCGGTGCGTCGCTGGGTGCCCAGTGAAGTCCGTATCCCTATTTACGTCATGATCATCGCGGCCGTAGTGAGTATCGTGCAGATGCTGATCAACGCCTACGCCTTCGGCCTTTACCAGTCGCTGGGGATTTTTATTCCACTGATCGTCACCAACTGCATCGTGGTCGGCCGCGCCGAAGCGGTGGCGGCTAAAAAACCGATCGGCCTGTCGGCCCTGGACGGCATGGCTATCGGCCTGGGCGCCACCGGCGTCATGGTGACTCTGGGAGCGATGCGCGAGCTGCTCGGCAACGGCACCCTGTTCGACGGCGCCGATATGCTGCTGGGAAGCTGGGCCAAGGTGCTGCGCATTGAAGTGGTTCATTTCGACAGCCCGTTCCTGTTGGCCATGCTGCCGCCAGGCGCCTTTATTGGCCTGGGCCTGCTGTTGGCGGTGAAATACCTGATTGATGAACGGATGAAGGCGCGTACCGCCAAAGCGTTAGTGGCCGAACCGGCGCTGGAACCAGGACAAGCAGAGAAAGCGTAATGAATAAACTCAAACGCCTGGAAATTCTGACCCGGCTGCGTGACAACAACCCGCAGCCTACCACCGAGCTGGTCTACACCACGCCATTCGAGCTGTTGATTTCAGTGCTGCTTTCCGCGCAAGCCACCGACGTCAGCGTCAACAAGGCCACCGCCAAGTTGTATCCGGTGGCCAATACCCCGGCGGCGCTGCTGGCGTTGGGCGTCGACGGCGTCAAAAGTTACATCAAGACCATAGGCCTGTTTAACAGCAAGGCCGAGAACGTCATCAAAACCTGCCGCATGCTGCTTGAGCTGCACGGCGGCGAAGTGCCGGAAGATCGCGCCGCGCTGGAGGCATTGCCCGGCGTAGGCCGCAAGACCGCCAACGTGGTGCTCAACACCGCCTTTGGCTGGCCGACCATTGCGGTAGATACCCATATCTTCCGCGTTTGTAATCGCACGAACTTCGCGCCGGGCAAAAACGTCGATCAGGTCGAAGAGAAGCTGCTGAAGGTGGTGCCGGGCGAGTTCAAGGTCGATTGCCATCACTGGTTTATCCTGCACGGCCGCTATACCTGCATTGCGCGCAAACCCCGCTGTGGCTCCTGCATCATTGAAGATTTATGCGAGTTTAAAGAGAAAGCTTACCCCGAGGCTTAACGCCTGTCACACAACGGCCGCGACCGCCACCGGCGGTCATTTGCATGCACCGCAAGGCATATCCTCCGAAGTTTACCGAGCCTAATCGGTAGTCTGTAACGCAGATTCACACTTAAATGGCCCCTCTCTTTGGGCCACATACCATAAACCAATCCTCGATCTTGCAGTCGCTTGAACGCGGGTCTGCCAGCCCTTACATCCTGCCTTGGACAGGACTCTTTAGCGTACCGGCCTGTTGCAGATATAACATTCCGCACACGCTACCCTGCGTGCACCATCTCCCCTGTCACTGCCCTATTTTTTATCAGAAATGTGATACCGAGCAGCAGTAACCTTGGCAATTTCGTGGATTTCAGCGAAAAACTCACTTCCATGTTATTTTCAAGCGAAAATTTAGTCAAAAATTGCGGTATAAATCACGCTTTCACGATCACATCGTCGTCACAACCGCCAGCCCCATTGTCTTAAATTTCTATAATTTTACAAAACACCCATTGCGCACAACAATCCAGTGAGTTGAAGATCGTAAGCATTGATATCAACTATAAAAAGACAATACAGCAGAATATATCACTAATTAAATTCCGTATAGCTTTTAATCAAAACAAAAACTCGCCAAAACAAATCGAGGCAAAAGTTAATGCTGAATAACATTTGCAACATGGTTGTTTCACAACGCGAACGTTATATGTAACAGAGTATGACAAACGGCTTGCCTCGTTGACAAAGATAGTGAACATTAACCGCCGTCATCCCATCCTATAACAACGCAGAAGGATGCAGTCCTGCATCACCTTTTGCAATTTCTCGTCTCTACGAGACGGGGCAGTGAAAAATCAGAGGTACCAGTGTCAACTGCAAACAACAACAGCAAACACCCTGAAGGCGTCAGTCTGAACGCCTTCAAACAACCTAAGGCGTTCTACCTGATCTTCTCGATCGAACTGTGGGAACGTTTCGGTTATTACGGCCTGCAAGGCATCATGGCGGTTTATCTGGTCAAAATGCTTGGCCTGAGCGAAGCCGACTCCATTACCCTGTTTTCGTCCTTTAGCGCTCTGGTGTATGGCTTCGTTGCCATCGGCGGCTGGCTGGGGGATAAAGTGCTGGGCTCCAAGCGCGTGATCGTGCTGGGTGCGCTGGTACTGGCCGTCGGTTATGCCATGGTGGCGTACTCCGGCCATGAAATCTTCTGGGTCTATCTGGGCATGGCGACCATCGCCGTGGGCAGCGGCCTGTTCAAGGCGAACCCATCCTCCCTGCTGTCGACCTGCTATGAGAAAGACGACCCGCGTTTGGACGGTGCATTCACCATGTACTATATGTCCGTCAATATCGGTTCTTTCCTGTCGATGCTGGCGACCCCGTGGCTGGCGGCGAAATATGGCTGGAGCGTCGCGTTCTCACTGAGCGTGGTGGGCATGCTGATCACCCTGGTCAACTTTATGGTGTGCCACAAATGGGTGAAACAACACGGCTCCAAGCCGGACTTTAAACCGCTGCAGGTCAAGAAGCTGTTGATGGTGCTGGTGGGCATCGTGGCACTGGTTGCCCTGTCAAGCTGGTTGCTGCACAACCAGGTCATTGCCCGCTGGGCGCTGGCGATTATCTCCCTGGGCATTGTTGTCGTGTTCGCCAAGGAAGCCTTTACGCTGCATGGCGCAGCGCGCCGCAAGATGATCGTCGCCTTTCTGCTGATGCTGGAAGCGGTGGTGTTCTTCGTGCTGTATGCCCAGATGCCGACCTCGCTGAACTTCTTCGCCATCCATAACGTTGAGCACAGTATCCTCGGTGTGGCATTTGAACCTGAACAGTATCAGGCGCTGAACCCATTCTGGATCATGCTGGCCAGCCCGATTCTGGCGGCGCTGTATAACAAGATGGGTGACCGTCTGCCGATGCCGCACAAGTTCGCCTTCGGTATGATCCTGTGCTCCGGCGCCTTCCTGGTACTGCCGTGGGGCGCCAGCTTCGCCAACGAACAGGGCATCGTTTCGGTTAACTGGTTGATCCTGAGCTATGGGCTGCAAAGCATCGGCGAACTGATGATCTCCGGCCTGGGTCTGTCCATGGTGGCGCAACTGGTGCCGCAACGCCTGATGGGCTTTATCATGGGGTCCTGGTTCCTGACCACCGCCGCCGCCGCGCTGATTGCCGGCAAGGTCGCAGGATTGACCGCCGTACCAAGCGACATCAACGATGCGCACGCATCGCTGGCTATCTACAGTCACGTGTTTATGCAAATCGGTATCGTCACCGCCGTCATTGCCATTCTGATGATGCTGACCGCACCGAAGCTGTACCGCATGACGCTCGACACCGCAGAAGACACCGAAAAGAAAGCGCAGGCCGCCGCAGCGGTTAGCTGATAACGGTTTCGGACAGACAAAAAAACGGGGCGCCTCAACAACGCCCCGTTTTTTATTTCAGCCTCTATCTCCCTTCTCAGCCCGGCGACTTGCCGCTCAGGGTTGCCCACATAAACTCGCTGACCAGCGCGCTGTGGAACGCAGCCTGTTTCTTGTCTGCGGCGGCGCTATGCCCACCCTCGGTATTCTCATAGAAATAGACCTGCTGATAGCCCATTTGCTGCATGCGCGCCGCCATTTTGCGGGCGTGCGACGGATTGACGCGATCGTCGCTGGTGGCGGTGTAAAACAGCACCGGCGGGTAAGGCACATCCGCTTTGATATTGTGATAAGGCGAGAAGGTTTTAATGTACGCCCATTCCTCCGCTTTGGCCGGATCGCCATATTCGGCAATCCAGGAAGCGCCGGCGGAAAGCTGGGTATAACGCAGCATGTCCAGCAGCGGCACCTCACAAACGATACAACCGAACAGCTGCGGGTACAGCGTCAGCATGTTACCCACCAGCAGCCCGCCGTTACTGCCGCCACGCGCGCCCAAATGCTGTGACGATGTCACTTTTCGCGCAATCAGATCCTGCGCCACGGCGGCAAAATCCTCATAGGCGCGATGGCGGTTCTGCTTAAGCGCCGCCTGGTGCCAGGTCGGCCCATATTCCCCGCCGCCGCGAATATTCGCCACAACATACACCCCACCGCGCTCCAGCCAGGCCGGAGCCTTGCTGCCCATGTAACCCGGCAGCAGCGACACTTCAAAACCGCCATAGCCGTACAGCAGCGTTGGGTTGCTGCCGTCCGGCTTGATATCTTTGGCCGAAATCTGGAAATACGGCACGCGGGTGCCGTCGCGGGAGGCGACAAAATGCTGGCTGACCTGATAACCGCCGGCGTCAAAGTCCTGCGGCCCCTGCTTGAGCAGCTCGGCCTCGCCACCGTCGAGATTCCCCAGGTACAGCGAAGTCGGCTGCAGGAACCCGCCAATGGTCAGAAAATAATCGTTGGTTTCATCGTCAATCCCGCCGGCGGAGATCGTACTGATGGCGCCCGGCTTGCCGAGCGGCCTGCGCTGCCAGCTTTTCCCCTGCGGCGTCAGCACTTCCAGCCGGTTTACCACGTTGTCCATGATGCTGAGGATCAGGTGGTCGCGCGTACCGCTATAACCGCTTAGCGCCGCCTGCGCGGTCGGCGTGAATAACACCGTCAGTTCACGTTTTCCCGCCAGATAATCATCGAAATGCGCCGCCAGCAGCGAACCTGAAGGATAGCGCGTCCCCCCCACGTCCCAGTCGCTGCTCGGTTTGATCAATAGCCATTCACGGTGCGTGCTGAACTCGGCGTCGGCGGGGATATCAATTTTGATTTGCCGATCCTGCTCGGCCAGCACAAAGGTTTCACGACGATAGAAATCCAGGCTGCGGCCCACGTAGCTACGCTCAAACCCCGGCGTATGGTCATGGTAAGCAAACACCACCATGTCCTGCGGTTGCGCCTCATACAGCGTCTGGGCGGCGCTCAGCGGCGTGCCGCGCCGCCAACGTTTGGCGATGCGCGCGTAACCGGATTGGGTCATCGAACCTGCGCCAAAGTCGGTGGCGACAAACAGCGTATCCTTATCAATCCACGATGCCTGGCTTTTCGCCACCGGCAGCACAAAGCCGTTTTTCACAAACGCTTTGCTGACCAGATCGAATTCGCGTATTTCTGTGGCGTCGCCGCCGTCCGGTGACAGCTCCAGCAGGCAATAACGATACTCCGGCGGTAACGGCACGGAACCCTGGAACACCCAGTCTTTGCCCTCCGCCTTGCCGAGCGCATCGATATCCAGCACCGTTTCCCAGACCGGGTTGGCCTTGCGGTATTCCTGCAGCGTGGTGCGCCGCCATAGCCCGCGCGGATTGGTTTGATCCTGCCAGAAGTTGTAGTAGTAATCGCCGCGCTTGGCGACCCACGGAATTTGGCTGTCCTTGTTCAGGATATCCAGCACCTGTTTTTCCACCTGTTGGAAGCCTTTGCCTTGGGCAAAACGCGCAGCGGTACGCTGGTTTTCCTGCTTGACCCATGCCTGCGCGGCCTTGCCCTGCAGCGCTTCCAGCCACAGGAACTCATCGGTGGCGCTGGCGCCGCCCTCCGCCGCCATCGCCAGGCGGACACTGTTCGGTAATGAAGTCATCGCGAATACGGCTCCTGCAGTTTGTGCACTGAGTTTAATAAACTGGCGTCGATTGCTAACCGGCAAAATCAAGTTCTCCTTCCTGGATAAATAAGACTCATTTTCAACAAGGTAGATCGTTGACGCAGTGGAGTCAAAGCCTGCGCCCGTGCCGTTGAGTCAAAATTTAGGATAGTGGATCAGATCGTGAATGCGCACCGTCTCCTGGCTGGCGTTGCGGTAAGCATGTGGCCGATCGGCCTGAAAGCGCATTGCCTCGCCGCTGGCCAGGCTGTACCACTGACCGTCGACCGCCAGTTCCAACTGGCCGCTGATGACGATCACATGTTCGATGACGCCCGGTTCGTGCGCCGACGATTCGCTGAGCGCTCCCGGCGCCAGGTCGATAACGAACATGTCGAAACCCAATTGCCTGTCGAACGGAAACAGCGGCACCACCCGCATATCGGCGTTGTACTGGTTGAACACCGGCGCATCGCCATAACGGTGCAAGGTGGCCTGCTCTTGCAGCGGCGAAATCTCCAAAAAAGCGGAAAACGCCACGTTAAAACCGGTGGCGATTTTCCACAGCGTCGCCACCGTTGGGCTGGATTCGCCGCGTTCTATCTGCCCCAGCATCGCCTTGCTGACGCCGGTATTCTCAGCCGCCTGAGCCAGGCTCCAGCCGCGCTGCGCACGCAGCGATTTCAATGTTTGCGCCAGATGGCCGGACAGTTCCTGCATGATTCCCCCGTTCTGAATTCCGGCTGATTATAGCCACTTGTGCGCTATAACGCACGATGCTATGCTCATTCATCGCCGTGCGTTATAACGCACAATTATAGCCGGAGTCTGCCATGCGCCCAGCCATCTCTTTGCGTCATTTGACCCTGCCCGCCGTTATGGCCGGCTTTGTCGCGGTATTGGTGGGTTACACCAGTTCCGCGGCCATTATCTTTCAGGCCGCGGCGGCGGCCGGTGCTGCGCCAGTGCAGATCGGCGGCTGGCTGAGCATGCTGGGGCTGGGAATGGGCGTTACCTCGCTTGGGCTTTCGTTGTATTACCGCACACCTATCCTGACAGCCTGGTCGACCCCTGGCGCGGCGCTGCTGGTCACCAGCCTGCCCGGCACGCCGATCAACGAAGCGATTGGCGTATTTATCTTTGCCTCCGGGTTGATCCTGCTGTGCGGCGTCACCGGGCTGTTCGCCCGGCTGATGGACTACATTCCGCAGGCGATTTCGGCGGCAATGCTGGCGGGGATCCTGCTGCGCTTCGGTCTGGACGCTTTTGCTTCGTTACAGGTAAATTTCGTGCTCAGCGCCGGGATGGGGTTGGTGTATCTGGTGAGCCGCCGCTATCTGGCGCGTTATGCGATTGTGCTGACGCTGCTGGTGGGGCTGGCTATTGCGGCGTTGCAGGGGACCATTCATCTTTCTCAGCAACCGATGGCTTTCGCGGTGCCGGAATTTATCGCACCGCATTTTACCTGGTCGACGCTGCTTGGTATTGGCGTGCCGTTTTTTGTGGTGACCATGGCATCGCAAAACGCCCCCGGCATCGCTACGCTGAAGGCCGCAGGCTATCGCGTCCCTACTTCGCCGCTGATCAGCTGGACGGCGCTGACCGCACTGCTGCTGGCACCGTTCGGCGGGTTCTCCGTTTGCATCGCCGCCATTACCGCCGCCATTTGCATGGGGCCGGACGTGCACCCCGACCCGCAGCGCCGTTATATGGGCGCCGTGGCCGCCGGGGTGTTTTATCTGCTCGCCGGGCTATTCGGCGGCGCTATCGGCATGTTGTTCAGTGCGTTGCCGCCGGCGCTGATCCACACCATTGCCGGGCTGGCGCTGCTCGGCACTATCGCCGGCAGTTTGCAACGCGCGTTGCAGGATGAAAAACAGCGCGATGCCGCCCTGATCGCCTTTCTGATCACCGCTTCCGGCGTGACGCTGCTCGGCGTCGGCTCTGCATTTTGGGGAATTATCGGCGGAGCGATCGCGCATCTCATTTTGTCTCTGCCACGGCGCACGATGGATTAATCCAGGCGTAATTCTTTTCCGCTTCAGCGATCTTCTGCTTAACTGTCAAAGGGGCAATTATTGCCCCGCTTTGGATCCGTTAAGGGAGCCGCTATGCCATCTTCCGAGCTGATTGATCTGATTCAGCGTATCGATTCCGCCTATCGCCAGTGGACGGGCGGCGGCCTGCCTGGGCCGCAGGCCGCTACTGCCGACCAGCATTTTCTCTGGCTGCACCAACAGGCGCCGTACAGCCTGTTGGCTCACGGAGGCGGCGTGGACCCGGTTTTTATCTACGCCAATCATTGTGCGCAACAGTGTTTCGGTTATTCCTTCGATGAATTTATTGCGCTGCCTTCGCGATTGAGCGCCTCGCCGGTAGATCGCGCGGAACGCCAGCAATTGCTGGATAAGACCACCCGCCAAGGCATCGCGCAGGGATATCAAGGCCTGCGAGTCGATAAATTTGGCAACGCCTTCACTATTTATGATTGCGCGGTATGGCAGATCCCGGGCGGGGGTCAGGGCGCACTGTTCTGGCCACAGCCGAAACGCCGCCCAGGCTGGTTTAACCACCGGAGAACGTGCACGGTGCAAAACGATAAAGGTTGATGCGTATAGCTTCGGCGGGCTTAGAGGCTTTTACCACCACAGTCAATCATTAAGTGACATTGTCACGATGGAGCATATGGCTTATGAATGATAACGCCGCGCTGTTAGCCCAGCGTTTAATCCGCAATCTTGAAGAAGTCGAAAAAACTCACGATCGCCGTCCGCCGTTATATGACAGCGTCGGCGCCCGTTTAGGCACCGGCACCGCCGCCAACAAGCTGGGAGCGTCCATCGACGTGGTGGCGCCAGGCATGCGTTCCTGCCCTTATCATTTTCACTATGCGCAGGAAGAAATGTTTATCGTGCTGGAGGGAACCGGAACGCTGCGGGTCGCCGGTGAGCAATTGCCGATCAAAAGCGGCGACGTTATTTTTATCCCACCCGGCCCGGAATACCCGCACCAAATCATCAACACTTCGGCGGTACCGCTGAAATATCTTTCCGTCAGCACCCGTGAGCAGCCTGAACTGGTGGAATATCCGGACTCAGGCAAGTTTCAGGCAATAGCCCAGCGCAAAAATGGCCAACCGGTGCGCTATCTGCAACGTCCTTCAGCGTCGCTCGATTATTGGGAGGGTGAACCCTGAGTCCCCCTCCGGCAGCGGCAGGCCCAGCGCGCGCGCAGCCTGCTCCGCTACCCGAAAATCGATATCCGCCGCTTCGCCGTCTTCCATAAACCAGGCTGCGGACAGCCCCGCCCAGGCAAGGATCCATTGCAGCAAACGCTGGCGTTCCAAGCCAGCCAATTGGCAGACCTGCTCCACGCGGCGCTGGAAAATATCCGGATCGGTGGCAATGCCGTAATTGGGGTTGCAGAAGATATTGGCATAGTCGAAGGCGCGTTCGCCGTAGAGGCGTTTGGGATCGATTACCAGCCAACCGCGCTCGCCGAAATCCAGTACGTTGTCGTGGTGAATATCCCCGTGCAGCACGCTCTGTTCTCGCGGGCTGGTCAGCAGCTCCGCCGCCGCCGTGGCGCTGAGCCGCAGCATGCCGCCGTGGGCTTGCGCCGCCGGCCACAACGAGTTAAACCACAGGTGCAACGGAATAAGCTCCGGTAAGGGCTGTGAACGTGGCGCATGCAGACGGGCAACCACCTGGCAAAGAATGGTCGTCGCCTGCCGATCGTCGCCGTCTCGCACCATTTGCGCCAGCGATCGGTTGCCCTGAGCACGCTCCAGTAGGATGCCGTCCTCATGCCAGGCCAGCACTCGCGCAGCGCCTTCGCCCTGCCACCAGCACATCAGCAACCCGCCGAACTTCTCTTCCTGTTCGCGGGCGATTTTCAGCATGGCGGCAGCGCCCTGATACCGCACCGGCATCAGCAGGCTGCTGTGAGTTTCAAATGCTTTGCCGTCAGGTTCCAACTGCCAGCGTTGCACATAGGGAATAAAGGCCGGATTCATTGCGAGCAGGCGTCCTTATTGATGGCAATCACGGTGAAAAATTGGCACCGGTGATACTATTAGAAATCAACAGTTCTCGGCGTATTCCCGGTGTTAATTGCAGTATCCTAACCAAGTTTGCCTGTTTTTTTAATTAATCTTGCGGGGTTTTTATCATGACGTCATTGAAGCGCATTAATTATCCGCAGTTGCCTACGCCGGGTGGGCCTTATGTCCACGCGGTGCGCCACGGCGATACGCTGTATGTCTCCGGGCTAACGGCCTTCGCCACCGAAGCTCAGGGGCAAACGGCGCAGCAACAGACGCAGGCCATTCTGGAGCAGTTGGCGACCATCACCGCCGCCGAAGGCAACAATCTCAAGGCGCTCATTAAAATCACCGTGTTTTTGACTGACATTGGCGATCTGCAGGCAATTCGGCCCGTGCTGTTTGATTATTTCGATGGTGCGTTGCCGGCCTGTTCACTGGTCGCGGTCAACGCACTGTTCTCGCCACAGGCATGCGTGGAGATCGAAGCCGTCGTGGCGCTGTGAGATTGGGCGCTATAATGCGCCCTCATCCAGCTCGCACGGGCCGACTTTGAACCAGGCCTTCACGATCTTGCCCTGTTCAACTTCATAAATGGCGATCACGTCCATTTTGCCGCGCCCCTGCGGGAAATTGCGCGTAACCACTTCCTGATCGATCACCATGCTGCCCAAGGCCATGCGCTTGACCCGCTCACCGTACAGGCTTGGTTCCTTGAAACGCGCAATATGGCGTTCGCGGATCTCCGCCTTGCCGCTGGCCAGCAGCGTATCCGGATGTTCATAATACTGCGCATCCTCCGCCCAGTACGCCATAAAGGCGTCAATATCGCGGGCGTTATAGGCATCCAGCTGCTGCTGAACCACATCTTCCGGGCGTATCGTTTTGTTGTTCATACTATCCCCTGTTCATAGTTAACCTGACAATTACAGCGCGGCGATTTCATCAACCCGATGATGAAAGACATAAGGATCTGAAATTAAAGCGAAGGCTTCATCGTCCGGATAAGTGACCGCTACCTGATAATCCTCGCCGGCGAAACGTTTTATCGCCGCCAGAGACTCCCAGTAGGTGGCCAGAAAGAAGTGCGCATACTGGCCCTGGACCTCTTGGCGAACAAAAGCACCAAGATTTCCAGCCGTAGCTTCAGCATGCTGCAGCCCTGTGACAGTTAAATGATCGGTAAATCCTTGCTGATGCCGTAACGGCACGCACCCGTGCCAGGTCCTGACAATCATTGCGCCCCCGGATGAATAAAAAAACACAAATAGTGAATAGATAACGTATCATGCTTTGGGGTTTATTCACTACCTCGTGCGCAGATTTTCAGCGGAGGAATGCCGGCGGGAAAAACAGCGGCGCGGCGTGCGTTAACCTTTGCCGCCATCAGGAATATTCTGGTAATTTATCGCTAAGAGAATTACCACCCGCGGAAAGTTATGCAGCAAAAACCGGTTATGCACGAAGCCAGACAGTTAAAGCGCCTCAACGCGGCCACGCGGCGGCAATCCCATATGTACAAATGGATTGCCTTTGTCGCGGCGATGGATGCTGTATTGGTGTTTTGCTATGACCGCGATATGCGCAACATTACCTTTTCAGGCGCAGTCGCGCTGGTGTGCGGCTATTTGTGGATCCGCGATCGCAACAAGGCGCGCGGCTACCGGCGGGAGTACGATCGTAAATACGGCAAGCACAGTGGCCTTTAGTCCTGCATGGCTTCCAGCACTTTTGCGCTGTCCACGATTTGCGTGAACTTGACGATTTTCCCCTCGCGCAGCTGATAAATATGCGCAAAGGATGCAGTGAATGATTTGCCGGTCGCGCCATAGGTGCCATGATAGAACCCTTGGGCAATCACGTTTTCACCGGCATCGTAGAAGTGTTCGACGTCGGCGCGGTAGCCCTGCCATTCTGTCCCTAAACGCTGATGAACATTTTTAAAAATGGCCTGCGGCCCAACGTAGGTACCGGCATAAGGAAAGCCTGCCGCTTCGGTCCATTCTGCCTCGGGCGCCAACGCCGCCAGCAGGTTACGACCGTTCACTTCGGCACTGCCACCCTCATAGGTAGCGCGTACAATTTCCAGATTCGTTGGCATGTCTGTTCTCCTGTGGCATTAGCGGGATATTCCGGCCATGCCCCGCAGACACAGGCTAACACCAGGCGGGGATGACCGGAATGAGGCTATTGTAGGTTGCTTATTCCGGTACAAAAACCGTAATTACGGCAATAGTCTATTGCAATACAGTAAACAATTCTGTTACTGCGGTGTCATAACCGCCTCATCTGCGGCTGCTATGATGATTAACAATTACCGCCACCAAGGAGCAAAACGTGCATTTTCCACTGCTGCCACAGGCATTGCTGCGGCCTTTCTCACCCCATCAGGAATTGGCGCAGGCGCTATTGCCGCTGACCCTCGATTCCGACGATGGCTCGCATGACGTTGCCCACTTGCACCGTGTATGGAAAAACGCCCGCCAGATCAGCATTCAGGAAGGCGGCGACCGGCGCATTCTGTGTGCGGCAGTGCTGTTGCATGACTGCGTCGCGGTAGAAAAGAACTCGCCGCAGCGCCACCTGGCCTCACGCATGGCGGCGGAGAAAGCCGCTCTGACGCTCGCGCAACTGGATTGGGAAACGCAGGACATCGCCAAAACGGTCCATGCCATCGAAGCGCACAGCTTTTCTGCCGCCATTACGCCGGAAACCCTGGAGGCGAAAATCATCCAGGATGCCGACCGTTTGGACGCCATCGGCATGATTGGCGTGGCGCGCTGTTTCTACATCGGCGGGCGTATGCGCAGCGCGCTGTACGATGCCGCCGATCCGCTGGCGCAACAGCGCCAATATGACGATAAGCGTTTCACGCTGGATCACTTCGAAACCAAACTGTTTAAGCTGCAGGAAGGCTTTCAGACCGCGGCCGGTCGACAAATGGCACAGGAACGCACCGAGCGCATGCGTCGCTTCCTCAGCGAGTTGCTGGAAGAAATGTGAAAATCGCTGTTAATGCCCCCAAACGCATCGATTCCGTTACGCTACCGGCATCTTCGCCGCAATAATTGCTGTACACTGACAACTATCTTCACTGACCAGGCTGCAACGATGAAAAAACTGACGCTGAAAGACATGACGGAAAGCGAGCAACGTGAAGTAAAAACCGAGTTGGACAAGGCGCGTAAAAACCTCGGCCGGGAACTGACGAATGCCGAGAACAACAAGACCAAGGATGAAGTCGTGGCACGCATCATGGCCGCCCGCGAGAAAATTGAAAAAGCGACGCGTGCCGAACGTAAAGCCAACCGGGTCAAACCCAGCGGCGAAACCTTCAGTTGGTCCGCTTCAATCAGCACCCGCCCACCGCGTTAATGCCGTACGAAAACCCCGCCAGTGCGGGGTTTTTTATTGCCCCGATTCATTAGCCAAACTCATCAGCCCATTCAAATCATGAATAACAATGTTATCAAGAAGTTGTAAATTGACAGCATAATGAAGAATATTCATTATCGGCGGATATCCTCTGGCATTTTCTCATCTGGCTTATCTGTCGTTTGCACTGAAGGAACTTATTATGGCTTCATTTTCCGGTATTTGGGTTGCGCTGGTTACCCCATTCAATAATAACGCCGTCGATCTGCCTGCGGTTAAACGGCTGGCGCAATACCTGATCGCCTCCGGCGTCTCCGGATTGGTGGTCTGCGGCACCACCGGTGAAGCGGCGGCGTTAAGCAAAGAAGAACAGTTGGCGGTGCTCGACGCGGTGCTGGACGTCGTGCCTGCCAGCCAGGTGGTGATGGGGTTATCGGGCAATAACATGCTGGACACCCTGCAGATGCAGCAGGAGATCCAACTGCGCGATATCGCCGGGGTGCTGATCCCCGCGCCCTATTACATCCGCCCATCGCAATGCGGCCTGGTGGATTACTTCACCCAACTTGCCGATGCCTCGAGCGTGCCGGTGATCCTGTACAATATCCCGCAACGCACCGGCATCGTGATGGAACTGCAAACTATCAGGAAGATCGCACGCCATCCGCAGGTGAAGGCGATCAAGGACTGCGGCGGTAACCCGGACACAACCATGGCGCTGATTGACGACGGCGAGATCGACGTCATGACCGGCGAAGATAACCTGATCCTCACCACCCTGTGCCTGGGCGGTACCGGTGCGATTTCCGCCTCCGCGCACATTTACCCGCAGCGCTTTGTGCAACTGGTGCAGCAAGTCGCCGACGGCGATCTGGCTGCGGCGCGAGCGAACTTCTATGCACTGTTGCCGATGATCCACCAGATGTTCAGTTTCCCCAACCCGGCGCCGGTCAAAGCCGCTCTTGCTCAACAGGGCCTGATCCGCAACGAGCTGCGTTCGCCGATGCAAATCGTACCACCGCCGTTGCAACAGCAAATTGCCGTGACTCTGGCGCAGTTACAACCGGAAGAGGCGCTGATTAGCTAAATATGTCAGCTAACCCGCTGTAATTTTAGCGTTATGGAACTAAGATCAGAGGTTAAGCATGCCTGTCATTCATCACAATCAAGGAGCTTCCGATGAAACTGTTCTATAAAGCCGGCGCCTGTTCTCTGTCCCCACATATTGTGTTGCGCGAGGCAGGCCTGGATTTTACGGCGGAAAAGGTCGATCTGGCGCAGAAAAAGACCGAAAGCGGCGCAGACTACCTGGCGATCACCCCCAAAGGACAGGTACCGGCGCTGCTGCTGGATGATGGCAGCCTGCTGACCGAGGGCGTGGCGATTGTGCAGTATTTGGCGGACCGCGTGCCTGATCGTAACCTGATCCCGGCGGCGGGTACGCTGTCGCGCTATCATGCCATAGAGTGGCTGAACTATATTGCGACCGAATTGCACAAGGGATTTAGCCCGCTGTTTAATCCAAAAACGCCGGATGAATACAAGAGCATCGCACGCGCCAAACTGGAGCAGCAGTTCAGCTATTTGGACTCCGTGCTGGCGAAGCAGCATTTCCTGTTGGGAAACCGATTCAGCGTAGCGGACGCCTATCTGTTTACCGTTTTGCGCTGGGCCATTTCCCAACAGTTCGATCTCAAAAAACACCCCCAGTTGGCAGCGTATTTTGATCGCGTAGCGGCGCGGCCAGCGGTGGATGCGGCGTTGAACGCCGAAGGTTTGAAATAATCCCAAGCCCCGGCTGCTCGGCCGGGGCTACAGAACTTACAGTTTCACCGCTTTGAATTCGCAGTTCGGTTGCACGATGCGGTCTTGCGCCGCCACTACCTGCAGTTCGTACTCGCCCATTGCCTGGGTTGTCAGCATCACCTCATATACCGCTGCGGTCACATGCTCCAATGCTTTATCCAGCGCCACCGCTTTCAGTAAATTGACCAGCAACAGACCGCTGGTCAGATCGCCCACGCCTACTGGCTGACGAACGCCAAAATCCACCAGCGGACGACTGATATGCCAGGCTTCGTCCACCGTGACCAACAGCATTTCGAAACAGTCGATATGATAGCCGGCGCGGCTCAGGTGTTTGACCAGCACCAGCTTCGGCCCTTTGGCGATCAGTTCGCGTGCTGCGCTTACCGCCTGCCCGACGTCAGTCACTTCCCGCTGGCTCAGCAGTTCCAGTTCCAGCAGGTTTGGCGCAATCATGTCGCTGCACTGCAGCGCCTGTTGGCAAAAAAACTCCGCCACGCCCGGCGCAACGATGCAGCCTTTCTCAGGATGCCCCATCACCGGATCGCAGAAATACCAGGCGCCCGGATTAGCCTGTTTGACCTGACGAACCACCTCGAGAATATGGTTGCCCTGCTCCGGCGAACCGATATAGCCGCTCAGCACCGCATTGCAGTTTTTCAGTTGATCGATGGCCGCAATCCCCTGAGCGATCTCCGTCAGGTGGCTGGCCGGCATCACGCAGCCCGTCCATTTGCCGTACTGGGTATGATTTGAAAACTGCACAGTGTTCAGCGGCCAGACGTTAACGCCCATACGGCGCATGGGGAATTCAGCCGCACTGTTGCCCGCATGCCCAAACACCACATGCGATTGAATAGAAAGAATGTTTTTCATCGGTACAACCTGACCTCGCCATGCCGTGTGCGACAGCCCGCGGCGAAATAGAATGAATAAATAACGTATGGAACGTTATGCCGGCGCGTTTAAAAACAAGAAACTAGAGAACTTTTTTATTTTTTTGCGGCGGCATATTGTAGCGAAAGCCCACTGGCAAAAAAAGCGGATAGCCCGAACATCGTTCCGCTTTCTCATCTTAAAGCAGATTTTCCTTAGGTGTTTTCGTCTTGCTATCAGTAGATTTTACGCTGTACTTGTTGCTAGATATTTTCCTTCACTCTCAGGGATACATTATGAGTCTACTGACGTTACAACAAGACGTTGCCATCCTGTTCTATGCCACTTTAGGAAAGAAGGCAGATGACAAGGCCCTGACCTACTTCGCCAAACAGCTTGAAAAAGGGACCTATACCCAGAGCGAATTAGCCGCCAGATTTATCACCTCTCAAGATGGACAACACCGGTACGATGGGCTGACTACCAGCCAAAAAGTGCAGTACATCTATCAAAATACCAATGGCACGCCACCCGACGCCTTAACCTTAAGCGTACTGACCGCACAGGTCGATGCCGGTACCACTCTGGGCAGTCTGACAACGACGTTGATTGCCGAAACCAAAGATTATGCCGGTAATGATGCTGTTCCACTGGCTCAACAACAGCATCTGGAAAATGTCATCAACACCACGTTGTATCCGTCACAGATAGAACTGCCCTCTCAGATCTCCGCTGCGGCAGATGTACAAGGCATGTACTACTTACTTGGCAGCATGATCAACTCCGCCGCCATCGATTACTGGAGTGGCGTGTTGAACAGCGGTAAAAAAACCGCCGTAGAAATGGCCAACTATTTTGTTACGCTCAAAAGCTATATCAGTTCACTGAACAACGAAGATTTCGTGCAGAAAATCTTTTCGCAAGCCTTTGGCACCGCAGCCAATAACAGCGAGCTGCAAAAGTACCTGACCGGCCTGAATGATGAGAGTGAAACACGGGGCGACGTCATGATGCGGATGATGGCCGACATCAGAAATGATACCGGTCACGATGTAGCCAGGCAGAACTTTGCGGCGGCCACCCATGTTTATGCCCCTGGTGAACTCCCGGCGGCTCAATATGCCGAATCGGTCATGTCGCTTTATCTGACTGTCGCCGGCGTCTCGGCCGATGCCACCACGATTGACTCCTTTAGCCGCCTGCTCGCCGGCGGCAAGACTCAGGCTGAGCTGCTCAACATTCTGTCCAAAGCAGATCTGTTCCGCAGCGCCGGGGACTATCAGTCCATTTATATGAAACTCTACGGCAGCCCACTCAACAGCACTTCGGCGCAGGCCATTCTGCTGAAGGCAGGCAACGACAAGGTCAAAGCCACCTCTCTCATCATTGATGCTTTTCGCAACGGTGAATACCCGCTCGACAGTGATGACAAGCCGAACCCGATACGCGTTGCTGACTATCAGGCTAAAATTGCGCATTCACTGGGTTATAAGACCAGCGCCGAACTTGGCATCGCTGATAATGGTGCCCTTACCGGCATGGTAAATTCCGGCAGTCATCACCCATTGAGCTGGGCAGAGCTTTCAGTATTAACCCAGGTGTATCTCAACGTTAATACACCCTCTGTCGTTGACTTCAACTACTCACCAAAACTGCAAGAAGTGGTATTGCAGGGTGATATGCCCACCAATGACGTCACCTTCAATTCGCTAAAAAACAAATCTTTCGCATTAAGAGTTAATTTGGATGATAGAGCCTGGTTTAAAACAGCAGAAAAGATCACGTTTGGCTCGGAGAAAGACTCCGTCTTAGTCACAGACACATACGACATCGTCAATGCCAAGCTCAATCTAAACTTTGCTGACGGCGGGGCCAGTTTGCTATGGGACGGTAATGGCATCAACCATGGTGCAAACAGCGTTAGCAGTGCTTTCACCGCACAAAACCTATTTACGGCAGCCGGGACTCTCTCAGCCAACTTTATCCTGAAAGATATCCTCCTGACGACAGCAGAAGACGGCAGCATCAGCGGTCAAGTCCACAGCAACATTAACCAATTCCTTTTCTTTCCCACCATTGAGCTTGCAGACTATCGCGGCACTGGCAATATTTACCTGGACGGCAAACTGGTTGCCACTGAAGGTAAAAATATTTTTGATTACGGGATTATCAATCAAACTGCCAGTATCTATAACAGCGGTTATTCCGATGTGTCCGACCTCCAACAAGCTGACCATGCATTTAAAAGCGGCGATCAATCCCGCTGGACTGGCGTCGAGGGTTTCGTCCTTTCTGGCTATGCCGATGATGTTCGCGTTATTAATATTGACGCGGAAAAATCGTCCGTTTTATCGATCATTGGCAACGCCGGGGCACAAAGCAAATTGCACCTTGAATTGGCACCGAGCGTGTCGACTTCAGCTAAATACTGGGGGGTCAATATCGGGAACGCCAATCTCGATAAACTGGATGCCGGTACGCTTAGTTTCACTAGCCACTTTATAGGACAGCAACCACCAGAAATGCTAAGGATGTATTCTAGCGGCTCAAAACTGAATACTGTAACACTGACAGGCGCTGACAGTCATATCGACACCCTCTACTTCAGCGGCGTTACCAAGCTGGAAGCTACGGTGAAAGCGGAGTTTAGTGACAGTCTCAAAGAGATTATCATCGAACCTCTTATTGACCCACTTGGGGAAGGTATACCTCGGTTCGAAATTGACCTGACGATGGAGAAAGGAGGCAGTGGCGGCGGCGTGTTTTACACATTACTGTCCGCATTGAGCAACCACTCCGCTTATGACGGCATAATCAGCACACTGGCTGGCGACCAGCTCAACATTCAATACACTAACAGCCAGACACTGACTATCCAAGGCAACACCACACTCAATAATTTGGTGATGGCCAATGAACAAGCGCATGACAGTAAAATCATTTTTGAACAAAGCACGGTCGACAGTATAGTCACCATCAATACTCTCACCCCGACCGATACCATTGTTGCCGGCTCCCCTGCCCAACCCTGGGTTTTCAATAGTGGAAAATCCGGGAACATAAATATCTATGGCAGCGTAACCAAAGAAACCGACATCAATAACCTATTCAATTCATTGAACGTCGACAGCGAAAGCACTGCGCATGATGTATTTTCACAGGCGCTGTCAAAAACCTCTCCCGACGGCGATGTTCTACATGAGGTAGGCGTGGTGAAATTCGGCACTAACGCTTATGTTGTCATTGATAATAATCACAATCAGCAACTTGATCATCAAGATATTATTTTCTCGCTAGGGAATAAGGATGTTTATGACATTGCTGCAAATCTTCATTATCAGGCGCCAACCCTCATGATTAATGATAACAGCCAACCCAGCACCGAATTAACTTGATTGAGCATCCCGTCGTGCGGCCGGAGCAAAGAGGCCGCACATTTTTCAAAACCAGAATATCCTTACCGCTGATCGCATTGTTTTTTTAGGATTTTAAACTGTACTTAAAGCTTATTTTCTTACCTTCATGAGGCACCTAATGAGCTTTCTTTCCTTGCAGCAGGATGTAGCCATTCTTTTTTATGCCACTCTCGGCAAGCAAGCAGACAGTGAAACGTTGAATTTTTTCGCCAAACAACTGGATCTGGGCCGTTACAACAAAAGCCAACTGGCCAATACATTCATCCAATCTCAGGATGGCCATCAGCGGTATGACGGCTTAACGACAGCGCAAAAAATTCAATACATCTATAAAAACACCACGGGTGAATCCCCCTCCTCCAATCTGCTGGCAACGCTGGTCGCGCAAGTGAATGCCGGGCAATCCCTGGGGCAACTCACCAAGGATTTGATTGGCGGAGTAAAGAGCTATACGGGTAGCAATGCCCACCAGGTTGGGCAACAGCATCATTTGTTAGAGGTGATAGAGACTACGTTGTATCCTGCACTGTCGCCCTATCCCGACAATGCCGCCGCTGCCGCCGATATTCAGGCCATGTTTTACGTAGTGGGCAGTCTCATAGCAGCAGACGGGGTCAATTATTGGAGCAGTATTCTCGCCCAAGGAAAAGCCAACGCCAATTATATCGCCGGCCGTTTTGTGGATACGCGCAGCGGGTTGAAAGAACTGAGTAATGAGGAGTTCGTAAAAACGGTCTATAAAAATACTTTCGGCGTAGATGCCGGGGCAAGCGAAATAGCCAGTTATGTCGCCGGCTTAAATAATAATACCGAGACCCGTGGCGATGTCCTGATGCGCCTGATTACAGATATTCGAAATGACACCTCGCACGATACGGCCAAACAGAACTTCCAGAATGCCACCCACGTTTATGCTGCAGGTGAACTTCCCGCGCTGAATTATCAGGAAACCGTTGCATTGCTCTTTCTGCAATTGGCGAAAAACACCCTCCTGAATGCCTCTGGGTTAGACAGTTTCAGCAAATTTCTCGCCAGTGGAAAATCCGATCTTGATCTGCTGACCCTCCTGGCAAAATCGACCCATTTCCAGGACGCGACTAACTTCGCCAAGGTTTATGCCAAACTCTACGGCACCACGTTGAATGACCTGCAAAAGCAAGCGATTCTCCAACAAGCAGGCAATAACCCCCTGCAAGCAACGCTGAATATCATCGATACCTTCCGTCATGGCGAAGCGCCGCTGGACAGTGGCCCCGTGCCAAGCATCGACGACATGGTTAATCTCGAGTACAAAATTGGCAGCGAATTGGGTTATCAAATCCGAGGCAATCTTAGCCTGTCAAATACCGATGGTACGCTGACCGGCCCCCTTAATTCCGGCGTCCAACATACGCTGAGCCATGCAGAAATCGCTCAGCTTCTCCAAATTACCCTTAACGTCGACGTCGGCGTGGCTGTCGATCTCAGCTTTGCCAAATCATTGCAGCAGGTTTCGCTGCAGGGCGATTTTGCAGCCAGCCTGACCACGCTCAATTCGCTGAAAAGTAAAAGCGTCACTCTTAACCTCACCGATAAAAACGTGGCCAACACCGCAGGTTTGGTTGAGTTCACCAATGGACAAAACAGCAGTATCCTGACCGACCAACTCAATGTTGCCGCCACCCACGCCCGGCTTAATCTGAATGGCGCAAGCGAAATCCGCCTGTTATGGAAAGGTAATGCCTTTCCTGACGGAAGCAATAGGGTCAGTAGCGATTTTACCGCCACATTGACATCCACCAAATACGACTCCAGTTTCGGCATCGTTTCGGCAAATTTCATCACAAAAGATGTGTTGCTGACCTCTGCGCCGGGGGGAAGTGTAGAAGGCGTCATTCAGAGCAACCTGAATCAGTTCCTGCATTTTCAATTTATCGACTTAGCGTACTATCGGGGCACGGCAAATATTTATCTTTACGGGAAACTGGTGGCGACCGAGAGCACAAACGTGTTTGACGCAGGCCTCCTGG
Source organism: Serratia sp. 22264 (assembly GCF_052045345.1). NCBI lineage: Bacteria > Pseudomonadati > Pseudomonadota > Gammaproteobacteria > Enterobacterales > Yersiniaceae > Serratia > Serratia sp. 22264. Next base: position 996,745 of record NZ_JBQEOY010000001.1, on the reverse strand, counting down.
ATCAAACCGCCAGTATCTACAATGAGCACTATGCGGACGTATCCAGCCTGACCCAGGCAGAGGCGGCGCAAAAGGACAGTACCGGCACCATCTGGACCGGTTCTCGTGGTTTCAATTTGTCGGGCTTTGCCGACAATGTTCATGTCATCAATGTTTCCTTGTCCCATATGACGACATTACGAATTTCGGACAACGCCTCCAGTAAAAGCAAGGTACACCTCGAAACCGTCAATGGCAGTGAGGCCCCCCATTGGAACATGGAGATAGGCAACAGCAAAACATCGACAGTCGATGGCGGCACCGTAAGCCTGACCAGCCATTCGACCGCCGTATCCGGCGAATCCTTGTCTATTGCCTCCTGGGGAACCTCGAACAACATTCTGACGTTGGCCGGCGGCAGCACGCATATTGAAACACTGGAGCTTTATGGCAGCACCACCCTGAACCTGACGATTAAAGCCGATTTTAGCGATTCGCTGAAAAATATCGTCATCCCGGTGATTGAAGATCCCTGGAGTAATCCGCCGGTCATCACTGCAAACTTGACGCTGGAAAAAGGCGGCACCGGCGGAGGGGAGTTTTATCAATTGCTGCAATCCCTGAGCAATCACAGCGCTTACGACGGACTCATTGACCAGCTGTCCGGCGATCAGCTAACCATCGCCTATACGGCGACCAACAGTTTTTCGATCCAGGGCAACACCACCCTGACCCGTTATCAGGGGGGCGATCCATATAGTGGTTCTAATAAAATCAGTTTCAACAGCAGCAGCATCGATAGCATGGTCACCATTGAAAAACTTGAGACCAGCGATACCATTTTCCTCGGCAAAGGTGCCGAGCAGTGGAAATTCGGTTCCCATACCAGCCAGACTATGGCCGTTTATGGCAGCGTGAGTAAGCCGACGGCTGTTGATGCACTGTTTAATTCTCTCACCGTGGAGAGCAAAGACAACGGACAGGATATCTTCGCCAAAGCCTTGGACAAAATCACCAACGGCGCCAGCAAAAGCAGCCTGGCAGAGGTCGGCGCAGTCAAGATCGGCAACAACGTCTATGTGGTGGTTGATAACAACCACAATCAACAGTTTGACCAAGACGACAGCGTATTCTCTCTAGGCGATAAGGACGTTTACCAGATAGCCGGCAATGTGCACTATCAAGCGCCGAGCGTCACTCTCAACGGTATTCACCAAGGGGTCGATGAAGCGATTATCGCCTAAAAAAACGGCCCGCAGGCAATTTGCCGGCGGGCCGCTTACAACTTTTCGGGTGAAATCTTATTTCCAGTCGATCAGGCAGTAATGTTTTTTACCCCGGCGCAACAGCGTGTAACGGCCGAACAGACGATCGCTGTCGCTGAACGCGTATTCGGCGTTGGACTGTTTCTCACCGTTGATGGTCACCGCGTTGGAACCGATCATGGTGCGCGCCTGGCCACGTGACGGTACCAGTTCAGCATTCACCAACGCCTGCTGCAGATCCGCATCGCCATCCAGTTTGATGGTTGGCATGCCGTCTTGCGCCAACTGGGCGAAGTCCGCTTCGGTCATCTCATGCAACGCACCGGAGAACAGGCTCTGGGTGATGCGCTTGGCCGCAGCCAGCCCTTCCGCGCCATGTACCATACCGGTCACTTCTTCCGCCAGCACATACTGGGCACGCGGCGCTTTGCCGCTGTTCTTGTCTTCTTCCTCCAGCGCGTTGATGTCTTCCAGGCTCATGAAGGTGAAGAACTTCAGGAAACGGTAAACGTCGGCGTCGGCGGTGTTGATCCAGAACTGGTAGAACTTGTACGGGCTGGTTTTTTCCGGTGCCAACCACACAGCGCCGCCTTCGGTTTTACCGAATTTGGTGCCGTCCGCTTTGGTGATCAACGGAACCGTCAGGCCGAACACCTGTTTCTGGTGCATGCGGCGAGTCAGATCGATACCGGACGTGATGTTGCCCCACTGGTCGGAACCGCCAATCTGCAGCTCTACCTGATGGCGGTTGTACAACTCGGAGAAGTCGAAACCCTGCAGCAGGTTATAGGAGAACTCGGTGAAGGAAATGCCCGAGTCGTCGCGGTTCAAACGTTGCTTCACCGCTTCCTTGTTGATCATCTGGTTCACGGAGAAATGCTTGCCGATGTCACGCAGGAAGGTCAGCACGTTCATGCCGCCGAACCAGTCATAGTTGTTGGCGGCGATGGCGCTGTTGCTGCCGCAGTCGAAATCGAGGAACGGGGAAACCTGTTTGCGGATCTTTTCCACCCACTCATTCACCGTCTCGGCGGTATTCAGCTTGCGCTCAGCCGCTTTGAAGCTCGGATCGCCGATCAGACCGGTCGCGCCGCCTACCAGCGCGACCGGCTTGTGCCCGGCCAACTGGAAGCGCTTCAGGCACAACAGAGGAACCAGATGGCCCAAATGCAAGCTGTCAGCGGTCGGATCGAAACCGCAATACAGTGCAATTGGCCCTTGCGCCAGTCGCTCTGCTAACGCTTCCTCATCCGTAACCTGGGCAACGAGGCCCCGCTCTTGCAGTTGTTTAATCAAGTTGCTGCTTGCCATCAATGACTCCATGTATAAACGAATGCACCTTTGTCGGTACACGACCTTCCGCCCACTGGCGAAATATAAAATCGGGGTAGCGCATAGAATAAAGCGCCGGCGGCATCAGTGCCAGCGCTTAAGGGGGATTTTCAGTCTTCAGGGCGCCAGTCGGTCAATTTTCCAGTCATTCCCATCGCGCTGATACAAAAAGCGGTCATGCAGGCGGTGTTCGCCGCCCTGCCAGAACTCGACAGAATCGAAATTAACGCGGAATCCGCCCCAGAAACTCGGCAACGGTACTTCGCCCTGCTGGAATTTTTGCTTCAGTTCGAGGAATTTGCTCTCCAGTACGCCGCGTGCGGAAATACGCGATGACTGCTGCGATACCCAGGCGCCGATTTGGCTGTCTTTCGGCCGACTGGTGAAGTACTTCATGACTTCCAGCGTGGACAGACGTTCTGCCTTGCCAAGGAAAATCACCTGGCGATCGAGCATATGCCACGGAAACAGCAGGCTGATGTGCGGGTTTTGCGCCAACTGCTGCGCCTTGCGGCTGCCGAGGTTGGTATAAAAGACCAGCCCTTTGTCGTCAAAATGCTTGAGCAGCACGATACGTTGATAGGGCTGCCCATTTTCATCCACCGTAGCCACACACATGGCGGTAGGATCGGCCAGACGCGCCTCGCAGGCCTGTTTCAGCCAGCGTTCGAACAATTCCAGCGGATTTGCGGTCAGATCGTTGCGGCGCAGGCCGCCACGGGTGTATTCACGGCGCAGGTCCGCAACATCAAACTCATTATTTTCAATCATCTGGTTTATCAACCAACCGAAAAAATCGTCGTTACATTCTGCGCCTGCAGCGCCAGAATCTCAATCGTTCTGACGCCGCCGCCGGCCGATCAGTTAGCCAGTACGCAGTCGCTCATAATCACCTTGTCATTACGTTCGACATAGGCGTTTTGGCCCTTCGACCAGAAACTGTACTTACCGTCGCTGTATTTCGCACCGGACATGACCAGCACCTGTTTCAGCTTCAGTTGCTCGCCATCCATCAGAAAGCTGGCCGTACTTTCCTTACCGTCCACCGACACCGTCAACGGCGTGGTGCCGCACTGGTAATGCAGAGTCTGGCTGCTTTGCGGCAACACGTAGCTGCAACCCGCCAATGCCAGTGCGCCCGCGGCAGTAATCATTTTTTTCATGCTGTTGCTCCTTAGGGAAATCTGTCGATTTCTATCCTAACAGAGCTAACGGGGCCCTAAAGGCAAAACCGGATAAATCCCACCCAGCAGGGTTTCACGGCTGGCGCCGGTGACCGACGGCAGGTTGCCGGCCTGCCCGGACAGGGTACGAAACGCCAGCCAGGCAAAGGCCAGCGCCTCCATATCGTCGCCACTGACGCCGAAATCATCGGTCAGACACACTTCGGTGCCCGGCAACAGCGCGGACATTCGCGCCATCAACAACGGGTTGCGCGCTCCGCCGCCGCACACCAGCAAACGCTCGCAGCCGCCCGCCAACTGTACCTGTTCGCTAATGGTGACCGCCGTCAGTTCCGCCAGGGTGGTTTGCACATCGACGGGGCTGATAGCCTGCAAGCCCGAGAGCTGACGCTCCAGCCAGGCGGCATTAAAATATTCGCGGCCGGTGCTTTTCGGCGCAGGCAGCGCGAAGTAAGGATCGGCCAACATCTGTTGCAACAACGGCAGGCAGACGCGCCCTTCCATCGCCCATGCACCGTCTTTATCGTAAGGCTGCGAGCGATGACGCCATACCCAGGAGTCCATCAGCATATTGCCCGGCCCGGTATCGAACCCCCGCACCGGTACGCCAGGCAGCAGCAGCGACAGGTTGGCGATGCCGCCAATATTCAGCACCATACGGCGTTCTGTTTGATGCGCCAACAGCGCCTGATGAAACGCCGGAACCAGCGGGGCACCCTGGCCGCCGTAGGCCATATCGCGGCGGCGAAAATCGCCGACGGTGGTGATATTGGTCAACGCGGCGATGCGGTTGTTATCGCCCAGTTGCATCGAGAAACTCGCGTCGCCGCCAGGCTCATGCCAGACCGTCTGGCCATGACAACCGATAGCCGTGATGTCATGCGCCGAGACGCCGGTTTTTTTCAGCAAGCCGAGCACCGCCTCGCCAAACAGCATCCCAAGCTGTGCATCCAGTCGGCCCACCGCAGAAAGTGTGGTCTGCTGGCCCTGGCACATGCCCAGAATGTCTTGCTTCAGTTGGATCGGCATCGGGTGGCTGTAACTGGCCTGCTGCGCGACCATTCGTCCGTCGATTGCGGCAAGCACCACATCGACGCCATCCAGACTGGTGCCAGACATAACACCTATATAGCGGCCTGACTTCATAGCAACATCCTTTAACCCGCGCGGGGAAACAAACTTTCAACCGATAAATAAACCAGAATTAGGCCATTAACGCCATGAATTATGATGCCTTTTTTCACCTCTGTGAGCGATGCGCCTGTTTTTACCTGTCGCCCACGCAGATAACGACGGCTAAACCCCGGCTCAACCCGCAACGGAATTTGTTCCAGCCCTGTTATAAAGCTAAACCACCGTTTATTATTGGTTGAACAGAGTAAAGTTAAGCTTCGTGCAGTGACGGGGCATGGTGATGTACGTGTGTTTACGCCATACTTTGTCTATTATTTTCACTGAATCTGGCCTGGCAAGATTTCCCAGGTTATGGACTACTACAACAGGAGTTTTATATGATCAAGCGTCTTCTCGTCGTTGCCGTCGCCGCAGTTACGCTGGCAGGATGCGCCAATGAATCTATGTCCGGCGACGTCTATTCGTCCTCGCAGGCTAAACAGGTTCAGACCGTGACTTACGGTACGCTGGTTTCTGTCCGTCCAGTCAAGATCCAGGGGAGCGACAGTTCGAATACCATTGGCGCTATCGGCGGTGCGGTCCTTGGCGGCCTGCTGGGTAACACCGTAGGTGGCGGCACCGGCCGTACCCTGGCAACCGCTGCGGGCGCAGTGGCAGGCGGCGTAGCCGGCAACAGCGTCGGTGAGCTGGCAGGACGCACTTCGGGTTATGAGTTGGAAATCAAAACCGACCAGAAAGAGAACATCGTGGTGGTTCAGAAGGCTGGCGCAACCAAGTTCAGCGTAGGCCAACGTGTGCGTATGGCGCGCACCGGCGACACCATTACCGTCTCCCCGCTGTAAACGTAAGCGGAAGCTGAAAGGTAAAACCGGAGGCCAAGGCCTCCGGTTTCATTTCCGATGCTGTGAAATCTAGTCAAATAAAGAAAACATTATTATTGTTTATTTTGTAATTCAGTGATGTTTTGTTCCAGCTTGCCAATCAAACCTACCAACTGTTGTACTTCATCGGTGGTAATGCCGCTCAAAATTTCACCGCGCGTAGAGCTGATGACGCTGTCGACTTCCCTGATGATGGGATCGGCCGCTTCAGTCAACTTGATACGCTTGGCACGCCGATCGTTGGCGCAAGTGTGACGGGTAATAAGCCCTTTCTCTTCCAACTGGTCCAGTGTTCGAACCAACGAAGGTTGTTCAATGCCGATCGCCTTGGCCAGTTGGATCTGCGACTGCTCCGGCGGTAGGCGATTGATATTGTGCAGGGTAACCCAGTGTGTTTGCGTGAGCGCCAGCGGCTTGAGCCGATGATCGATAAGCGCGCGCCAAACACGAACTAATCGTGCTAAATCTGAACCTAATGATGACTCCACTTCCCCCTCCTTATAATTAGCATGCTAATATAACCTTCCAAAGCTTAGACCATTCTGAGTAACTCACATTAAAAACACAAATGTATATAATGTATGTTGAAGAAATAGCCACCGTTTTGGTCAATTATTGTTTATCCTTTACGCAAATATTTAACATATTCACTCTTAGGGACTGTTAATGTGAATGGTTCATGGCTTCACGTCGCCTCCCCTCTGCCCGATTTGGTGCTCGGAGCCTCGCTCTATTTTCCGCCCCTATTTAAAGCTTTTTTGCTCGGGTCAGTTTTATGGCTACTGGCACACCACCTGTTGCGGGACTGGATTTATTCAGGCGAAATTTGGCATCCCCTGTTGATGGATTTGTCTATTTTCGTCATCGCCGTCAGTGGTTCCTTATGCATTTTAGCGAGTTGGTAACTCATGACGCATAAAACGTTAAAATATTTTTCTACGGTAATCGTTTGTGCCATTGCCCTGTGCGCCGGTTGGTGGTCGTGGAATTATTATATGCAATCCCCGTGGACCCGTGATGGAAAAGTGCGCGCCGAGCTCGTCAATATCACACCAGAAGTTTCTGGGAGATTAGAGAAAATAACCGTACATGACAATCAGTTCATACCTGCGGGAAGTCTGATTTTCACTCTCGACCCGGTGCCATACCAGATTGCGCTGGACAATGCTGAGGCCGCGCTGGCAAAAGCGCAGTCCGATCTGGCCAGAGCCGATCATGAGGCAGCGCGCCGCCGCGGCCTGCCGAAAAACGTTATTTCTGCTGAAGATATGGACGAATCAAATTTAGCCGCACAAGCAATGAAAGCCGCGTATAAAGCCGCTGACGCTAATCTGAAACAGGCTAAATGGAATTTAAGTAAAACTAAAATTTACGCGCCTGCGGATGGCTATATCACTAATTTGCAAGCCCGGATTGGAAACTATGCCAGCGCCGGTACCCCTCTGGTGGCGCTGGTCGACGCGCACTCATTTTATGTGCTCGGATATTTTGAAGAAACCAAACTGAAGCATATAAACGAAGGCAACAAAGCGGACATCGTTTTATATAATGGCAACATTCCTCTGCAGGGCCAAGTGGAGAGCATCGGTCGTGCCATTAACGATCAAAGCGTCGACAACAGCAGTGATTTATTAATGGATGTGAAGCCCAACGTTCCCTGGGTACGGCTGGCGCAGCGTGTGCCGGTGCGGATAAAACTGCTGAACGTGCCCGCCGATCTGCCTTTAGTGGCCGGCACTACTTGCACCATCGCCATTCATCAGTAAGGCTAACCAGTGAACCTGCCTTTTTTGGAATGGAGCCGTACCCCCTGGGGTAAGGCCAACGGTGGCCAGTGGCGGTATGCGCTGCGCAACTCGCTGGCCATGTGTCTGTCATTGTGGGTGGCGTTCGTCCTCAATCTCGACGAACCTTATTGGGCGTTGACCTCCGCGGCGGTGGTCAGTTTCCCCACCGTCGGCGGCGTCATCAGCAAAAGCATCGGGCGTATTATCGGCAGCCTGCTCGGCGCCGCCGCTTCTGTGGCCATTGCAGGCCATTGCCTGAACGACCCTTGGCTGTTTACCTTGTTTATCGCCGCCTGGATCGGTCTGTGCACGTACATTTCCAACCATTACCAGAACAACGTCTCCTATGCCTTCGCGCTGGCGGGCTATACCGCCGCCATCATCGCCTTCGGCACGGTCAACGTCACCGATACCCAACAAATCTTTGATATCGCTCAAGCGCGCGTCTGCGAGGTCATCACCGGTATTCTGTGCGGTGGCGTGATGATGATGATTCTGCCAAGCACCTCCGACGGTGAGGCTCTGCTGACCTCGTTACGGCGCATGCAGTTGCGGCTGTTGGAACATGCCGCGATGCTGTGGCAGCCGGAAATCACCGCTCAAATGCGCACATCGCATGAGGGCGTCATAGGTCAGATCCTGACCATGAATCTGCTGCGTATTCAGGCGTTCTGGAGCCACTACCGGCTGCGGCGGCAGAATAACGTGCTTAACTATATGCTGCACCAGCAGTTGCGCCTTACCAGCGTGATTTCCAGCCTGCGCCGCATGCTGCTGAATTGGCCGGACCATCCGGCCAATCTGGCGGCCGTCCTGGATCAATTGCTGACAGAATTACGCGCTCCCGCCACCGACAAATACCGGCTGGCACGTATCCTGCAGCAGATAGCGCCCCAGGATCCGACAGATTACCGCCACCGAGCCTTCTGGCTGCGACTGCGCCATTTCTGTTGGCTGTATCTGCGCTGTAGTCGCTGGTTGCAAAAATTGGAAGGTGCCACGCCGGTCAGCGATATCCAGCCCCCTCGCGTGACCTCTCTGGCGCGCCATACCGACAGTTACGAAGCCGCCTATAACGGCCTTCGCACCTTTTTGTGCATTATCATCGGCTGCGCTTATTGGATTAATACCCAGTGGGATGCAGGCAGTTCGGCTCTGACGTTAACCGCCATCAGTTGCGTGCTCTATTCTTCTACTCCTTCGCCGATCAACAGCATCACCACCTTGTTGAAAGCGGTCTTGTTGCTTTCGGTTGCCTGTTTTGTAGTGAAATTCGGGTTGATGATCCAAATCGATGATTTTTGGGTGTTCTGCGCTTTTCTGTTCCCCATTCTGGTCACCCTGCAGATGATCAAACTGCAAAACCCGCCCTACGCCGCGCTGTGGGGGCAACTGATCGTATTCATGGGGTCTTTTCTCACCGTCACCAACCCACCCAGTTACGATTATCAGTCGTTCCTCAATGACAACATCGGCAAGATTGTTGGGGTATTGTTTGCCGGTTTGGCCTTCCAGATCCTGCGGCCCAGCTCTGACAAGCGCAAAAGCCGGCGCATTATCCGCGCCCTGCGGCGCGACTTTAGCGATCAACTGAGCAAAAAACCGCAGCAGAGCGAGAGTCAGTTCGAATCGCTGATTTATCACCGCGTCAGTCAGTTGAATCAAAGTCAGGATCAGGAGGCGCGCAGCTGGTTATTGCGCTGGGGCGTGGTACTGCTCAACTGCAGCCATATCGTTTGGCAATTGCGTGATTGGCAAACCCGCTCCGATCCGCTCTCGGCGGTGCGCGACGTCTGCATTCACTGTCTACGGGACATTATGACCGAGAAAGGCGTACAGCATCGCTCGTTGGATGCCACCCTGCAGGAACTGCTGCGCATGAGCAATGCGCTGGCGCACCACCCGGAACAGGCGGCGCGCGATCTTGCCGGGTTGATTTGGCGGCTTTACTGTTCGCTGCAACAGTTGCAGCAGGCGATCAACCCGCCTGACGAGGTTGCGGCCACACCGGCCGCCCGTTAAACCCGATTACCCTTTAATCACACCGCAGGCAAAACGTTCCCCTCCGCCACCCAAGGGTTTCGGATGATCGGAGTGGTTGTCGCCGCCGGCATGTACCATGAGCGCTTTGCCGGTGATTTCGCTGATTTTTTTCAGACGTGGCGCCAGCACCGGATCCGTGGACATGCCGTCTGCCGTAACGTAAATGGCCGGCAGATCGCCCAAATGGCCGTCTGCGTAAGGGCCAAGGTGCTTGCCGGTTTTTTGCGGATCAAAATGCCCACCCGCCGCCAGCGCCGCTACCGCCTTACCCTCTTTCATTCCCGGCTCGCAACTGCCGTTCTCATGCACGTGAAAGCCGTGCACTCCGGCCGGCAACGCTTTTAACTGAGGGGTAAACAGCAGGCCGTAAGGCGTTTCGCTGATCGTGACTTTGCCAATCTCCTGACCAATTCCCTGTCCGGTCACCAGATTCATGTCAACATCCACCGTTGCCGCCTGGGCGACGCCACAGGCCATCAGGCCGAAGGCCGCATACCAATAATGTTTCATTAATCGCTCTCCATGGAATATCTGTGAACCTTGAGTATAGGGTAACGGGTGATGTCACCGCTCAGAATGGGGATAAATCTGGCGATAAGATTCGCATTATTAATGATTCACACTAATAATAATTTTACCGCCCGTGGTCATCCGACCAGTTGTCGTTCGGTTTGTTCTGTTCACCTACACTCGCTGCCAGTGCTATTTGATGATTAAACAAGCCAATGCAGCAAACTCATAAGGAACTGATATGGGCATATTTAATTACCAAGGTCTCGATGATGCGAAATCAAAAACGTTATTTTCTGATGCGTTGGCGATCTCCACATACGCATATCACAATATCGATAATGGTTTTGACGAAGGCTACCACCACTATGGCTTTGGTCTGGGTTTGCCGTTTACGCTGGTTACCGCGCTGATTGGCAGCACGCAATCACAGGGCGGGCTGCCCGGCATTCCCTGGAATCCCGATTCGGAAAAAGCGGCGTTAGACGCGGTTAATAACGCCGGATGGTCCTTGATTAGCGCTGACCAATTAGGCTACCAGGGCAAAACGGATGCTCGCGGCACCTATTACGGCGAGAGTCTGGGTTACACCACCGCGCAGGCTGAGGTGCTGGGAAAATATGACAGCACAGGCCACCTCATCTCGATTGGCATCGCCTTTCGCGGTACCAGCGGGCCACGCGAGTCATTAATTACCGACAGTATCGGCGATCTGATCAACGACCTGCTGGCAGGCTTCGGGCCCGAAGGCTATGCCGACAATTACAGCCTGAAAGCTTTCGGCACGTTACTGGGCGATGTGGCTAAATTCGCCCAGGCGCATGGCCTGACCGGCGATGATGTCACCGTCAGCGGCCACAGCCTGGGCGGGTTGGCGGTGAACAGCATGGCAGCGCTCAGCGACGATAACTGGGCGGGGTTCTACTCGCAATCCAACTACGTAGCGTTCGCTTCGCCAACGCAATATGAAACAGGCGGCAAAGTCATTAATATTGGTTACGAAAACGACCCGGTATTTCGCGCACTGGATGGCACCACGCTAACGCCGGCATCCTTAGGCGTCCATGATACGCCACAGGAGTCCGCCACCAATAATATCGTTAATTTTAACGATCATTACGCCTCTGCCGCCTGGAATATCCTGCCCTTCTCCATTTTGAATATTCCGACCTGGTTATCCCATTTACCGTTCTTTTATCAAGACGGCTTAATGCGGGTGCTGAATTCAACGTTTTACTCTCTGACCAATAAAGACTCGACGGTGATTGTTTCCAACCTCTCCGAGGTGACGCGCGGCAATACCTGGGTGGAGGATTTGAACCGCAACGCCGAGAAACACAGCGGCCCGACCTTTATTATTGGCAGCGAGGGCAATGACTTGATCAAAGGCGGCACGGGCAACGATTACCTCGAGGGCCGCGCCGGTAACGACACTTTCCGCGACGGCGGTGGGTTTAATATCATTGTCGGCGGTGAGGGAAATAACACGCTGGACCTGCAACAGGCATTGAAGAAAAACGAGGTGGCTTACGACGGCAATACGCTTTATCTGCGTGACGCCAAAGGCGGAATTACCCAGGCAAACGATATCAGCACCTTGCGCAGTAAAGAAACCACGCTGTTGATCTTTACCAAAGACGTAGACCATCAGGTGACCGATGCCGGGCTGAAATCAGGCTCCAGCCTGAACGCCTACGCCGCGTCATCCAATGGCAGTGACGGTGCCGATATCCTGCACGCCGGAGCCAGCGACAGCTGGTTGTTTGGCAAAGGGGGCGATGACCAGTTGTTTGGCCACAGCAGCGGTAACCTGACCTTTGTCGGCGGTAACGGCAACGATACCCTGCAGAGCGCCGGCAGCAACAATACCTTCCTGTTCAGCGGCGATTTTGGCAACGATAAGGTGTACCACTTTGGCTCCAGCGACAAACTGGTTTTCCTCGGGACCCAGGGTGCCAGCGGCAATTTCCGCGACTATGTTTCGCAACAGGACGACGGGCTGGCATTGGCCTTCGGCGAAAACAAAGTGACGCTGATCGGCGTGAACCTCGAACATCTCAACGATAGCCAGGTGGTGCTGGCGTAAAATACAAAAGCCGGGCACCTATGGGCCCGGCTTTTTCTGAGGGTTAACTCGTCTGACGCTTAAGGCACATCGTAACCCAGTGCCGCCTTGCGGATGCGGAACCACTGTTGGCGGTTCATCGATAGATCTTGCGCCTTCAGCGCCGAACGCACGCGCTCAATCTTGCCGGAACCGATAATCGGCAGCGGTGCCGACGGCAGGCGCATGACCCAGGCATACACCACCTGCTCGATAGTGTCGGCACCAATCTCCTGCGCCACCGCCTGCAATTCATCACGTAGCGGTTGGAACTCCGCGTCGCTAAACAAGCGACCGCCCCCCAGACAAGACCAGGCCATCGGCTTGATACGCAATTGCTGACACTGATCCAAGGTGCCATCCAAAATAGCCGGCTGGCGGATCGGCGAAATTTCAACCTGATTGGTGACCAGCGAGAACGGCAGACGCGACTGCAGCAGCGTAAACTGTGCCGGCGTGAAGTTGGAAACGCCAAAATGACGCACCTTGCCGCTTTTGTGCAGAGCGACAAAGGCCTCCGCCACTTCATCGGCCTCCATCAGCGGATCCGGACGATGAATCAGCAGCAGATCAAGGTAGTCGGTATGCAGCAGCTCCAGCGAACGTTCGGCGCTGTGCACAATATGATCGCGGTCCGTGTTGTAATGGCCGATCGGGTTGCCAGGCTTGGCCGTTGTGGCGATCCCGCATTTAGACACCAGTTCCATCGACTGACGCAGCGAGGGTTTAAGGCGTATTGCCTCACCGAACGCCTGCTCGCAGGCATAGCCGCCATAAATGTCCGCGTGGTCAGCGGTGGTCACACCCAGCTCGATATGCTGTTCGACAAACGCCAGCAGTTGCTGCGGCGTCATGCCCCACTCCATCAAACGCCAGTATCCGCAAATCATGCGGGAAAATTCAGGCCCCTGCGGCGCGAGTTGAATACGGTTTACCATCGTTAAAACCTCATGACATTGTTTAATGCCAGCATACACAAGCGGATAAGAGCGTGGGAAGCGGAAAGCTGCGTTAACGTGCGGCAGATCAGGAAAGGTTCAGAACAGCGACGGCTGTTCCGGTTGCGGCTCATCAGGCAGTTTATTGGCCCGTTGCAAGCGCAGGAAGCGTTGGTGACACAGGCGCAGCACATCGCGTTTTTGCGCGTCGCTCATTTGCATCCAGCCAAAGCGCTCCTCGCGACTACGCAGGCAGCCACGGCAGAAACCGCGCTCATCGGCCTGGCAAATGCCGCGACACGGGCTGGGGATGTCGAAAAACTCAAGCTGCTGCGGCACACGTCCTCCTGCATTCTCTTGCTAATTGAAGACGCCATTGGCGCCGCTGGCAAGTGACTTTTCGGTATGGCGGCGAAAATAGTCGCGTAAATAGCGCAACGCCTGCCGATTTTTTTCCGGCATCGCCCTTTCCAGCGTCAGCGCATGCAGCCGTAGCGGCACAGGCCGCCATTCGGGCAACAGCAGGATAAGTTCACCGCGCTGCAATTCATCCTCAATTTCATACAGCGGCTGCACCGAGATCCCCAGGCCACTGCGGGTAAAGCCGCGCATGACGGTCATGCTGTCGCTGACGATCTGCCCCTCCGCCAGCCTTAATTTGAGCTGCTGCCCACTTTGATGGTGCAAATCCAGATGTGCGCCGCTGTGAATGCCGGAGATCCAACGGTGCGCCACCAAATCCTGCGGTGTCTCCGGCACCCCGTGCTGGCTGAGATAACGCGGCGCGGCGCAAAGCACCATCGGCCACTCGGCCAGCGGGTGGGCGATCATACTGGCATCCGCCAACTGACGGTTGACCCGCAGCGCGATATCGATCCGCTGCTCGATCATGTCGACGATCCGGTCGTCCGCCAGTACGCGCAGCGTCAGTTTGGGGTGCGCCTGCAACAGCGGCGCCAACGCCTCCGCCAGTGGGCGCCCGCCAATACCGACTGTGGTGGCGATACGCAGTTCACCCACCAGGGTGTCGCGCAATTCCGCCAGCCGTTGTTCCGCCTGCTGCGCTTGGGACAACATCGCCTCGCAGCCAGGATAGAACGCTGCCCCCGCTTCGGTGAGCGCCAATCGCCGCGTGGAGCGGTGCAACAACGGCACGCCGAGCGCTTTTTCCAGCGAACGCATGTGCTGGCTGACCGCCGACGGTGTCATGCCCAACCGCCGTGCGGCACCGGCCAGCGACCCTTCGGCCACCACGATGGCGAATACCGCCATTCGATTCAGTTTATCCACGATTATGAAGTTTTACTTAATCAAGAAAGCATGAATATGGCACTAATCAGGTCTATTGTTAAGTACTAGAGTATATGCAACCGCTCAGGTCAATCCGACCTGATCCTGATACCGACCCTATTTCTGACAGGAGCAAACAGATGAAAGTAGCCATTATTGGAGCAACCGGTTTTGTCGGCCGCCGCGTGGTGGACGAAGCGCTGGCGCGCGGATTGCAAGTAACGGCGATTGCACGGCAGCAAAAAGATCTGCCGGATGACGCCAACCTGACCGTAGCGCTGGGCGATATCGCCGACACCGAATGGCTGACGAAACAGCTGGCCGGGCAAGACGCGGTGGTCAGCGCCTACAACCCGGGTTGGGCGGAAGAGAATCTGTACGAAAAAACCACTGTCGGCGCACAACAGATCCTGACCGCAGTGGAAAAATCCGGCGTTAAACGCCTGCTGGTGGTCGGCGGTGCCGGCAGCCTGGAAGTGGCCCCGGGCGTTGAACTGGTGGACACCCCGCAATTCCCGGAAAATATCCGTCCGGGCGCACAAGCAGTGCGCGATTTACGCAACAAGCTGCGTAACGGCTCTTCGCTGGACTGGACCTATCTTTCCCCTGCTGCGCTGCTGGAACCGGGCAAGCGGACTGGTCAGTTCCGCCTCGGCACCACCCAGCTGCTGATGAATGGCCAGGCTCCGGCCAGCATCTCAGTGGAAGACTTGTCGGTTGCCATTCTCGATGAAATCGAAAAACCGCAGTTTATTAAAGCGCAGTTTACCGCTGCTTATTAATCACCCCGCCAGGCCGCGATCCTCGCGGTCTGGCGACTGTAAACTAAACCAAAAGTAAACAAACCCGCCACCATTCTGAATCTCTAAGGTTTTCTTAAGTTTCATCCTGTAAATTTCAGCGCATTACTCACTATCAGGATTCAGATTTGGCAATGTGGTTACGTCAACGCTTACAGTGCAACAGCCTGGGGTTTATCCTCGCCAGCGCCTTGTTTTTCACTCTGTTCCAGAACGCGTTATTCCTGCATAAGGCCTGGTCGTATATCAATTTCGATAGCGTCCACAACCTGATCTTCGCCGCCACCATGCCGGTAGTGATTTTCTGTGCGCTGAACATTATCTTCAGCCTGCTGACCGTGCCTTTCCTGCGCAAACCGCTGATGATTTTCTTCCTCCTTGGCAGCGCTGCCGCGAACTACTTTATGTTCAGCTACGGCGTGGTGATCGACGGCAACATGATGCAAAACGCCTTCGAAACCAACCCGCAAGAGGCGACCGCTCTGTTGACGCCACGCATGGGATTGTGGCTGGTGCTGCTTGGCATCTTGCCTGCGGTGTTGGTCTGTTTTACCGAAATCCGCATCACCCGCCCGTGGTGGTATATGGCCGGGCTGCGCGCCGCCAACGTGATGCTTTCCGTGGTGGTGATCCTGATTATCGCCGCACTGTTTTATAAGGATTACGCCTCGCTGATCCGCAACAATAAAAGCGTGGTGAAAATGCTGACGCCGTCGAACTTCGTTTCCGGCACCATCAAATTTACCCAGCAGCGCTATTTCACCCGTAATCTGCCGCTGGTGAAAATCGGCGAAGACGCACGTAAAGGACCGCTGATCGCCGGGCAACAAAAGAAATCCCTGGTGATCCTGGTTGTGGGTGAAACCGCCCGCGCCGAGAATTTTTCGCTCGGCGGCTACGGGCGTGAAACCAATCCGCGCCTGAAGCAAGACAATGTGGTGTACTTTAAGAACGCCAGCTCCTGCGGTACCGAAACGGCGATCTCTGTCCCCTGCATGTTCTCCAATATGCCGCGCAAGGACTACGACGCCACCCTGGCGACTCACCAGGAAGGCATGCTCGACGTATTGGCGCATGCCGGCGTCAACGTACTTTGGCGTGAAAACGACGGTGGGTGCAAAGGCGCTTGCGATCGCGTGCCGCACGTCGACATGACCAAGCTGAAACTGCCGCAGGATTGTGATGGCGACGTCTGTATGGATAACGTGCTGCTGTATAAGCTGAACGACTACATCAACGGCCTGAAAGACGATAGCGTGATAGTGTTGCACCAGATGGGCAGCCACGGGCCGGCCTATTTCCGCCGCAGCACGCCGGAGTTCCAGAAGTTTTCACCAACCTGCGACAGCAATCAGATCCAGGATTGCACCCATGAGCAGTTGGTAAATACTTATGACAACTCATTGCTCTATACCGACACCATGCTGGACGACACCATCAAGCTGCTGCAACAGCACAGTGACAAGTTCAATACCGCGCTGGTTTACCTCTCCGATCACGGCGAATCCCTGGGTGAAAATGGCATGTACCTGCACGGTACGCCTTATGTGTTTGCTCCCAGCCAGCAGACCCACGTTCCTTTCCTGATGTGGATGTCCGCCGACTATGAGCGCAACTTCAAGATTGATCGCCAGTGCCTGAACAAGATGGCCGAACAGGATGAGATCTCGCAAGATAATCTGTTCCATACCCTGCTAGGTATGCTGAACGTGCAAACCCGCGAGTATCAGTCGCAGTTGGATATTTTGCAACGCTGCCGCAGCGGGGCATAACGGCTTAACTTCTGCCCCCTGATCGGGCAAAATACCCTGCTTCGTAACCGGCGTTTTTGCGCCGGTTTTTTTATTGCTATTGACCTAGACCAATCGGTCTATTATGCTAATCCTCATTATGACGAAACATGCGCACTGCCCCGTAGATACACGTGAACATCTGCTCGCTACCGGCGAGTCCCTTAGCTTGCGCCTGGGTTTTACCGGCATGGGGCTGAGCGAACTGCTGGCCACGGCGGGTGTGCCGAAAGGTTCGTTCTATCACTATTTTCGCTCGAAGGAAGCCTTCGGCGAAGGCATGCTGCAGCGTTATTTCGAACACTACGATGCTGAAATGCAACGGCTGTTTAGCGACGATAAAAGCGACGCTCGCCACCAGTTGCTGAGCTATTACGCCCAGGCGATCAGCTTCCATTGCCGCAGCGAATGCCATAACGCCTGTTTGGCGGTGAAACTCTCCGCCGAAGTGAGCGACCTGTCGGAACCCATGCGCCACGCATTGGAAATCGGCACCGCACGGGTGATTGGCCACCTGCAGGATGCCATCGAGCGCGGTATCCGCGAAGGATCGCTGTCGATAGCCATGAGCCCGGCGGCCACCGCAGAAACGCTGTACTCACTGTGGCTTGGTGCTTCGCTGCGCGCCAAAATCCGCCGTTCGGTCGCCCCGCTGACCAGCGCGCTGGAAAGTATTGAATTGCTGTTGCGCCCGCCGCAGCCGTAAACGCAACACCCGAGCTTTACCGAAAAATCACTCTGTTGGGCTGTTATTTAGCCATTACTAGTCGACCGGTCTATTAATATAGGATGCACTATGAAGATTGAAAAATTGTTCTCCCCGCTGAAGGTTGGCTCTGCAACTTTGCCAAACCGCGTGTTTATGGCCCCGCTGACGCGTCTTCGCAGCATTGAGCCTGGCGATATTCCTACTCCGTTGATGGCCGAATATTATGCCCAGCGCGCCAGCGCCGGTCTGATCGTGACCGAAGCCACCCAGATTTCTTTCCAGGCGAAAGGCTATGCCGGCGCTCCGGGGCTGCATACCCCAGAGCAGATCGCCGCGTGGAAAAAGATCACCCAGGCCGTACACGATAAAAACGGCCATATCGCCGTTCAGTTGTGGCATGTGGGCCGTATCTCCCACAACAGCCTGCAACCGGGCCAACAGGCACCGGTAGCTCCTTCCGCGATCAATGCCGACACCCGCACCACCGTGCGTGACGAAACCGGTGCCTGGGTGCGGGTTCCAACCTCGACCCCACGTGCGCTGGAAACCGAAGAGATCCCGGGCATCATTAACGATTTCCGCCAGGCAAGCGCCAATGCGCGTGAGGCCGGTTTCGACTTTATCGAACTGCACGCAGCCCACGGTTATCTTCTGCACCAGTTCATGTCCCCAGCCTCCAACCAACGCACCGATCAGTACGGCGGCAGCATCGAAAACCGCACACGTCTGACGCTGGAAGTGGTCGACGCGACCATCGCCGAATGGGGTTCAGAGCATATCGGCATCCGCATTTCGCCGTTGGGCCCGTTCAATGGTCTGGATAACGGTGAAGATCAGGAAGAAGCGGCGCTGTATCTGGTCGAAGAGTTGAATAAGCGCAACATCGCTTTCCTGCACATTTCCGAACCGGACTGGGCAGGCGGCAAACCTTATTCCAACGCCTTCCGCGATTCAGTGCGTGCCCGCTTTAAAGGGGTAATTGTCGGCGCAGGCGCCTACACCGCCGAGAAAGCCGAAGAGCTGATCAACAAAGGCTTTATCGATGCGGTGGCCTTTGGCCGCAGCTACATCGCCAACCCGGATCTGGTCGAGCGTTTCAAACAGAACGCACCGCTGAACGAGCCGCAGGCGGAAACCTTCTACGGCGGCGGCGCCGAAGGCTACACCGATTATCCGACGCTGTAAGTAAGATAAAAAGCCCGCCGGTGCGCGAATGCCGGCGGGCTTTTTGCTGTTTATCGGCAAAGCCGCTGGGGCTGGTAAAGGCGGCTCTTGTCGTACAACGCGAATGCAATTAATGAGTCGCCAACATCGCCCAACGCGCGATCTCGTTGGCATCGACAGTATTCATTATTTCCCGAAACCAAACGGTAAATTTATCAGGGCTCCGTTTTATCTCGTCGGTTAATTGCTGAATATCCATCCACAGCCAGCTATGGGCTTCGGCAGGATCCCCCTGAGGTTCGCCATCAAATAATCCCACGTAAATATGATCGAACTCGTGCTCAATTAAGTCGCCCGGCACCTCTGACCGATAAATGAAGCTGGAGACCTGCTGCAACTCGCTGCTGAACCCCATCTCCTCCTGTAACCGACGCTGCGCCGCTGCTGCCGTCGCCTCTCCCCAGCGCGGGTGGCCACAGCAACTGTTGGTCCATAACCCAGCCGAATGATATTTACTGAAAGCTCGCTGTTGCAGCAGTAAACGGCCCTGGCTATCGAAGATAAAAATTGAAAACGCCCGGTGCAACAACCCCTGCTGATGTATCCGCGTTTTTGTTTGCGAGCCGATGGAATTATCATCGGCATCAACCAGAATCAGCATTTCATCCACTGATGGCCTCCTTCGGCAAGAGCGATGACTTCGTACTGGCAAAAAACTAACCAGCCCCAAATTTATCAATTGACGCGATCCAACCCTGGTCCGCTATCAGACCTCGCTCCCCTTGAGGTGGGTAATAGTACTTATTTCCCTGATTCGAACGACAGCATACTGTGCGGTTATCATCAGCATAGTCGATGCATAGGTGACATCGTCACCTTTATTCTCATGCCTTAGCCATGTCGATAAATTGAAATCCCTTATACGGCAACGCTATACTGAGTTTCGCTAAGATCCCTTCGCCGTTGGCGACGGCACATCCAATCAGAGGAATTATGCGCTTACTCCATACCATGATCCGCGTCGGTGACCTGCAACGCTCCATCGACTTCTATACCAAGGTATTAGGCATGCGCCTGCTGCGCACCAGCGAGAATCCAGAATACAAATACTCGTTGGCATTTGTCGGTTATACCGACGAAAGCGAAGGCGCAGTGATTGAGCTGACCTACAACTGGGGCACCGACAGCTACGAGATGGGCACCGCATTCGGCCATCTGGCGTTGGGCGTCGACGATGTGGCCGCCACCTGCGACAGCATTCGCAACGCCGGCGGCAAAGTGAGCCGTGAAGCCGGGCCGGTCAAGGGCGGCACCACGATTATCGCTTTTGTTGAAGATCCGGACGGTTATAAGATCGAACTGATCGAGAACAAACACGCCGGTCAGGGCCTCGGCCACTGATACCGATGAGGGGCGCTTTCAGCGCCCTTCTTGTTATGCCTGCGATACCGCCTGCAACCGGGCGTAAAATTTGCCATAATGCGCGCTGCATTCGATGAAGATAAGAAACTGATGGCCGAAAAAAGTGATCTTAACGCCCTGAGTGGCCGTTTTCGTGGGTTTTATCCCGTAGTGATAGATATAGAAACCGCTGGATTTAATGCCAAAACCGACGCGCTGCTGGAGATTGCCGCCGTTACGTTAAAAATGGATGAAGAAGGCTGGTTGCAGCAGGATGAAACCCTGCACTTTCACGTTGAACCTTTTGAAGGCGCCAACCTGCAACCGGAAGCGCTGGCATTCAACGGTATCGACCCGCATAACCCGTTGCGCGGTGCAGTAAGTGAATACGATGCGTTGCATGCCATTTTTAAAGCGGTACGCAAAGGCATCAAGGACCGTGGCTGCAACCGGGCGATTATCGTGGCGCACAACGCCAACTTTGATCACAGTTTCCTGATGGCCGCAGCAGAACGCGCAAGCCTGAAGCGCAACCCTTTCCACCCGTTCGCCACC
This sequence comes from Serratia sp. 22264, assembly GCF_052045345.1. Classification (NCBI taxonomy): domain Bacteria; kingdom Pseudomonadati; phylum Pseudomonadota; class Gammaproteobacteria; order Enterobacterales; family Yersiniaceae; genus Serratia; species Serratia sp. 22264. Next base: position 975,879 of record NZ_JBQEOY010000001.1, on the reverse strand, counting down.
TTTGACACTGCCGCGCTAAGCGGGCTGGTGTTGGGGCAAACCGTGCTGGCCAAAGCCTGCATTGCCGCCGATATTCCGTTCGACAGCACCCAGGCGCATTCGGCCCTGTACGACACCGAACAAACCGCTCAACTGTTCTGCGAGCTGGTTAACCGCTGGAAACGCCTTGGCGGATGGCCGCTGGCCATCGGTAATAACGACTAAGCCACAAATAAATCGGGCGGCCCAGTTTGCACTGGCGCCGCCCGATGTCTTCTTGCAATCAACCCGAGCCGTTATGGCTGCTGGTCTTCTTGCTCTTTGTACTTCGCTGCCGTTTCTTTGATCAGCTGTTGCAGTTCGCCGCGCTGATACATTTCGATAATGATATCACAGCCGCCTACCAGCTCACCGTCTACCCACAGCTGCGGGAAAGTCGGCCAGTTGGCGTACTTCGGCAACTCGGAGCGGATGTCCGGATTCTGCAGAATATCAACGTAGGCAAAGCGTTCGCCACAAGCAGACAGCGCCTGCACCGCTTGCGCAGAGAAACCGCAGTTTGGCAATTTCGGTGAACCTTTCATGTACAGCAGAATTGGGTTCTCACCGATCTGCTGCTGAATTTTTTCAATCGTCGTCATTTATTGCTTCCTCAAGCCACATCTCATGGCCACAACATGCATCACACTGGCTATTGTAGCGGCTGGAACAGTCGCAAGAAAACGCCATCTTTTGCAAGGGTATTCCCCGTTGCCAATCGCATCTCACCGGCAAAGGCCGTTCCGGTTAAAACATACGCTCAGAATAACATTTTTAATCCGACCATTTCACTAATATATTTTTCCGCCACTCGGTATCCTTTAATAATTCCGACAGCGGAGAAAAGGTGATTTTTTATACACCAACGGATTGATTTTTCAACAAAAAAAATGCTGTTAACGTTTTCTCACAATATGGATTATCATTTATGAGTTCTTCGCTGTTTTATATGGCGAAATTGGGGAATACTGTCATTCTTTCGATATCTGTTCCGGGGCCAAGGTTGGTAACGTCGACATGCGTTTAATTCTTACGCTTTTTGTGCTGTTGTTTACACAGCTATTCTTAAATCTGGCGCACGCTGCGCCACAGGCGCGTATTGCCGCCGAGCAGCGCAAGAGCCACGTTAATGAAGCCCGGCCGGATGACCGCAAGAAAAAGAAAGCGGCAAAGGCCAGCAAAAAAGTGAAAGTCACTGCTCCGCCAAAAACAGCCAAGGTTTCCAAAGCCAAAACAGAAAAAACCGCTAAAAAGATCGTCAGCGCAAAATCGAAACACCAAACCCAGAAAATAGCCAAAATCAAAGTGACCCCACCGAAAAAGGGTTACAAAAAAGGCTATGGCCGTCACCGGGAACCCGGCATGGCCACCGCCAAATTGGCTCGCGACGAAAAGCCGCTGAAACTGAGCCCGGCGCACAAAAAGCGCTATCAGCACGCCAAGCAAACCGCGATGGCCAAGCTGATGGATCAAATGGGCAAACCTTATCGCTGGGGCGGCACTTCGCCAAGAACCGGTTTTGACTGTAGCGGACTGATTTATTACGCCTATAAAGACGTAGTGAAAATCAAGATGCCGCGTACTGCCAACGAGATGTATCACCTACGCGACGCGGCGCCGATCAAGAAAAACGAGCTGGAAAGCGGTGACCTGGTGTTCTTCCGCATCAACAACCGTGGCGTGGCCGATCACGTCGGCGTCTATCTGGGCAACGGCAAATTCATTCAGTCACCGCGTACCGGTGAGGAAATCCGTATCAGCCAGTTGGACAACGACTACTGGCAAAACCACTACATTGGCGCCCGCCGTGTGGTAACACCGAAAACCATTCGATAATCGCCTCCGCGGCTGGTCCCCCCCAGCCGCACGCCTCACCGCCTACCGCAAGCGTTCTGATCTTAGGCCTTTTCGTCGCTCTCAGACCGCGGTTTCGCGAAGCCGCATGGAAAACATCCGGGTGTGGGTGAAGGGAGCACTTGTGGAAAAATCTGACGTAGCGGTGGGGAAATGCGAACAGGCGCAGTGAACTGCGCCTGTGTGACAACCGGGGATCAGTTCAACGCCGCGGTGAAGCTAAAAGCAATAATAACGGCCAGCGCACACACAGTGGTGAACAGTGACATTTTCAGATCGGTATCCATTACAACTCCTTTTCAGACGGGTTATCCCAAGGATAAAAGGCACACAATTAATGCGTCAAACCATTTTCCCACAGTTAGACAATAAAATCTTGTTATCATTTCCCGGTTTATAATACTGATTACCTCTTCCACTTTGGCTCAATATGGGACAAAATTCGCAGTTCACAACTGCGTACCGGCAAAAATGCCCCTCCTGACCAAACGCTGACGACTTCAACACACTACAAACTCAGCTTCGCTTATTTGGAAGAAGGATCTACGCAGGCAAACGATTAACATCACACTTACATGCTGCAACATGTGAGTTCAGGAGTCATTCTTTACATGGCAACGATTAAAGATGTGGCCAAACGCGCTGGCGTTTCCACCACCACCGTTTCGCACGTCATCAATAAGACTCGTTTCGTCGCCGAAGAGACTAAAGCGGCCGTTGCGGCCGCGATCAAAGAGCTGCACTATTCTCCCAGCGCCGTGGCGCGCAGCCTGAAAGTCAATCACACCAAATCTATCGGTCTGCTGGCTACCTCCAGCGAAGCGCCCTATTTCGCCGAAGTGATCGAGGCGGTGGAAAACAGCTGCTACAGCAAAGGCTATACGCTGATCCTGTGTAACTCGCACAATAACCTCGACAAGCAACGCGCTTATCTGGCGATGCTGGCGCAAAAACGCGTCGATGGTCTGCTGGTGATGTGCTCTGAATACCCGGATCAATTGCTGGGGATGTTGGAAGATTACCGTAACATCCCAATGGTGGTCATGGACTGGGGCGCAGCACGCGGTGATTTTACCGATACCATTATCGACAACGCCTTCGAAGGCGGTTATCTGGCCGGCCGCTATCTGATCGAGCGTGGCCACCGTGAGATTGGCGCCATTCCGGGCCAATTAGCGCGCAACACCGGCGGTGGCCGCCATCAGGGCTTTTTAAAAGCCATGGAAGAAGCCAATATCGAGGTGCGCGACGAGTGGATTGTACAAGGTGACTTCGAACCGGAATCCGGCTACAAGGCCATGCACCAGATATTATCGCAGAAACAGCGCCCAACGGCGGTATTCTGCGGCGGCGACATCATGGCAATGGGCGCTATTTGCGCCGCTGATGAACTGGGGTTGCGCGTCCCGCAGGATATTTCCGTTATTGGTTACGATAATGTGCGCAACGCCCGCTATTTCACGCCGGCACTGACGACCATCCATCAGCCCAAAGAGCGTTTGGGCGAGATGGCGTTCACCATGCTGCTGGATCGCATCATCAGCAAGCGTGAAGAATCGCAAGTCATTGAGGTACATCCGAAGCTGGTTGAACGCCGCTCGGTCGCCGACGGCCCCTTCATCGATTACCGCCGCTAGTCGCCAGCGCCGGGAGCCAAAACGGCTTCCGGCGTCACTTCGCTTAACCATTCCTGATTCAAGGTTTCGCTGTCCCCCAGGTAATCCAGCAGCCAGGCCATCGCCGGCGATGGGGTATTCTGCTGCCAGGTCAGGCAGCATGGGCTGGCGGGAAATGGCTGTTGCAGTTGCAGCGCCACCAATTCACCACGCTGTACCAACGGCAATACCTGATGCGCAGGCATCATGCCGACGCACAATCCGGCGCACAGGCAATCCACCGCAGAGGCCCAATCCGGCACCACCAGCCGCCGTTGATTGTCCAGCGTCCAGGTGACCCGCTTGGGCAGATTGCGTGACGTATCCTCCAGACACAGCGAAGGGAAAGGCCGGAGCTGATCATCGTTCAGCAGACCATCCAACCCTGCCAAGGGATGCTGAGGGCTGGCGACACACAACCAACGCATGTCGCCCATGTCGCGAAAGGCGAAACCGCCCCCAACCGGCACCGCCCGCGTAGCGCCGATCGCCATATCGGCACGCCCATCCACCAGCGCATCCCATACGCCGTTAAACACTTCGGGTTGGACCAACAGCTCGACATCGGGGAATTGACGGTAAAAATCCAGCACCAGTTGACGGCAGCGCTGCGGTTTGACGATGATATCCACCGCAATTTTTAATTGGCCACGCCAACCATTGGCCACCTGCTGGCATTGCCTGCGAGTGTCGAGCATTTTTTTGATGACACCGCGCGCTTCATGAATAAACAGCGTGCCGGCCGGCGTCAGTTCTACATCGCGATGACGCCGTTCAAATAGCGGTACCGCCAACCATTGTTCCAGTTGCTTCACAGTATAGCTAACCGCCGAAGGTACCCGGTGCAGTTCCTGCGCCGCCGCGCTGAAGCTGCCGGTGCGGGCGACCGCGTCCACGACATCAAGCGAATATTCAGACCACATGATTTTTGCCTTCAATTTTTTTAACAGCACTTCGCAAATATTACCGTTTCACAAGCAGAGATCCAGCCGGATACACTTGCCGGCGCTGAAAACCTGCGACAATAAAATATTAATGAGAAATACCATGCGAAATTCCTTTGGTTTTATGTTCTATCTTGCCGGCCTAAGCATGCTGGGTTACCTGGCCACCGACATGTATCTGCCCGCCTTTGGCGCTATGCAGCAAGATCTGCAAATTTCCGCCGGCGCAATCAGCGCCAGCCTGAGCATTTTCCTGGCCGGTTTTGCCTTTGCTCAACTGCTCTGGGGGCCGCTCTCCGATAATTTGGGCCGCAAACCCGTGCTGCTGATTGGCCTGGCGCTGTTTGCTCTGGGCTGCCTCGGCATGCTATGGGTGCAAAATGCCGTCCAATTGTGGTCGCTGCGCTTTATCCAGGCGATCGGTGTGTGTTCAGCCGCCGTCACCTGGCAGGCACTGGTCATTGACCGCTACCGTGAAGGCAAGGCCAACCGCGTATTCGCCACCATTATGCCGCTGGTAGCACTTTCGCCTGCGCTGGCACCGTTGGTCGGCGCCTGGCTGTTGAACCACATGGGATGGCGGGCAATTTTCGCCGTGCTGCTGGGTATCACCGTCATTTTGCTGCTGCCGACGCTGTTACTGAAGGAAAGCGCCAAAAGCGCGCCATCTGCCCAGACCAAAAACACCCTGAGTTTCTTCCAACTGCTGAAATCGCCGGTATTCAGCGGTAACGTCACCATTTTTGCCGCCTGCTCTGCCGGTTTTTTTGCCTGGCTCACCGGTTCGCCGTTTATTCTTGGCGAAATGGGTTACAGCCCCAATGATATTGGCCTGAGCTATGTCCCGCAGACGCTGGCTTTCTTATTGGGCGGTTACGGTTGCCGTACGGCGTTAAACCGCATGAATGGCAACACCTTGCTGCCCTGGCTGCTGGTAGGTTATGGCATCAGCATGGTGGCGTTATATCTGGTGGCGACATTGACCGAGCCCACGCTCACCACGTTGCTGATTCCATTCTGCCTGATGGCGCTGGTCAACGGAGCCTGCTACCCGATCGTAGTGGCGAATGCGTTGATGCCGTTCCCGGAAGGCACAGGCAAAGCCGCAGCGCTGCAAAATACCCTGCAATTGGGCTTGTGCTTTGTCGCGAGCCTATTGGTTTCGGCCTTTATAGCCCAACCGCTGTTGGCGACGGTAACGGTGATGGTTTCAACGGTGGTATTGGCCGCGTTGGGGTATATGTTGCAACGGGGAAAAGTGATCGAAAATTCGCAGGCAGTGCGACAGGAACATGCTAACTCTGCGTCATAATTACCTGCACGAATAATCACTTAAAGAATATTTTTGCCGAGTGCGATTTACGGTTGAGTAAGCGCCTCGGCAAGCCTATACTCAAAACGACCTTTTAAAATAACACTTTTATAGTCTTATTATCACAAGTAGCTGTTGTGTACGCGTATGGCGTCACACTTTTTTAAGGATTTGTTTATCCGCGCCTATTGCGCTGGAGCCTTCTTAAAATTTTCCTCTGTTCATAGTCGGATATCAGACGCCACGGTGACTTTCCACCGTAGGTATACATATGCGCCCGCAGAAATTGTCTAAGCTATTTTCTGGCGGGTCATAAGTCAGAAGAAGGTGATGGAGAAGCTATGAGTTCATCGTGTATAGAAGATGTGAGCATTCAGGACAACCCATGGTACCGTATCGCTCATGAAATGCTCAGTATGGCCGGTATAGAAATAAACGGCTCACGTCCTTTTGATATTCAGATTAAAAATCCTGATTTTTTTAAACGCGTGTTGCGGGAAGGTTCTCTCGGCCTGGGCGAAAGCTATATGGATGGCTGGTGGGAATGCGAACGGCTGGATATATTCTTTCAACACGTAGTCGGCGCAGGCCTGGAAAAGAAACTCCCCCACCATGTGAAAGACACTCTGCGTATCGCCGCCGCGCGATTAACCAATTTGCAATCGAAGAAACGCGCCTGGATCGTCGGTAAAGAACATTACGATCTGGGAAACGATCTTTTTACGCTGATGCTCGATCCCTATATGCAATATTCCTGCGCCTATTGGAAAGAGGCGACCACGCTAGAAGAAGCGCAGGAAGCCAAGCTGAGAATGATTTGCGAGAAACTGCAGTTGCAACCGGGGATGAAATTACTGGATATCGGCTGCGGTTGGGGCGGCCTTTCCGCCTTTGCGGCGAAAAACTATGGCGTTTCCGTCGTGGGCGTAACCATTTCCGCCGAACAGCAAAAGCTGGCGCAGGAGCGCTGCGCCGGGCTGGACGTTGAAATTCTGCTGAAGGACTACCGCGATCTGAACCAGCAGTTTGATCGCATTGCCTCCGTCGGCATGTTTGAGCACGTTGGCCCCAAAAATTATCGCACCTACTTCAAGGTGGTGGAGCGTAATTTAAAACCGGATGGCCTTTTCCTGCTGCACACCATTGGCTCGAACCGGACAGATATGAATGTTGACCCGTGGATCAACAAATATATCTTCCCGAATGGCTGCCTGCCTTCAGTCACGCAGATAGCCAAAGCCAGCGAGGGACGTTTCGTGATGGAAGATTGGCATAATATTGGCGCCGATTATGATCGTACCCTGATGGTCTGGTACGAGCGTTTCAGGCAGGCATGGCCGCAACTGGCTCAGCGTTATTCCGAGCGTTTCGAACGTATGTTCAGCTATTATCTGAACGCCTGTGCAGGTGCGTTTCGCGCGCGTGACATTCAATTGTGGCAGGTGGTATTCAGCCCTAAAGGCATTGAAGGCGGTATCCGCGTCCCGCGCTGATTAATGCCATGCCACAACGAAACGCCCCCGGTTTTTACCGGGGGCGTTTTATATTATGCGCTAACCAATGGCTGATCAGCCGCAATAAACCCGAATGATTTTATCCTCGCTGTCGCCCAGGAAGTTCAGACGACGCAGGTTAAAGTCCATAGTAACGGCCGAATTGTACGGAATCGCACGTACCTGAGATTCAATCTGAACGCCTTCCAGCGCTGACATCGGCTTGCCGACGTAGTTCTGGTATTGCGCGGCACCGCAGGTATCACTTTCTGCATCAACGGCCTGATTGGCCGCGCCCTGCTCAGGTGAACTGCTACAGGCACTCAGCGCCAGCAGCGCCGTTAACATCAACGTTTTCCCATAAAACTTCACGCGGTTACTCCTCTGTGGTTATTGTCCGTCAGATCTTCTGCGCCAGCGCGCTCGCCGTCGCCATGGCCGCTTCGCGGCTCGCCAACACCCGCTCAACGGTATCTACCACCGCCTGCGTTTGTGGATCAATCTCAATATTCACCTTGTCGCCCAGGCGTTTTTTGCCCAGCGTGGTGCGTTCAAGCGTCTCCGGGATCAGGTGCACGCAGAAACGGTTATTCACCACCTCTCCGATCGTCAGGCTAATACCGTCAATGCCAATGAAACCTTTATGCAGAACGTATTTCATCAGTTCCGCATCCGGCATGCGCAGCCATATCTGGCGATTATTTTCGGAGGTATAAATCTTGGCGACTTCCGCCGTGCAGATAATATGGCCGGACATCAGGTGGCCGCCAATTTCATCGTTGAATTTGGCCGCCCTTTCGATATTGACCACGTCCCCCAAAGCCAGCTCGCCGAGATTGGTCAGGCGCAGCGTTTCTTTGATCAGATCAAAACTGACGCGGTTGCCTTCCACCGCGGTGACGGTCAGGCAGCAACCGTTATGGGACACCGACGCGCCGAGCTCCAGCCCAGGCAGCAGTTCCGCAGGCATCTCTATGACGTGGGTACGGAAGTTGGATTTTTCATCAATGGCGACCAGCGGCGCGGTGCCTTGTACGATACCGGTGAACATGTGAGCCTCTTCTTTCTGAAAATGTTTAAAGCGCTTGGGGCAGTTTGCCCCAGTTGGCGAGGAAAACCAAACCCGGGGAGACAAAAAATCCGCGCCTGCGCATTTAATAACTATTTCGTCACAACATTTGCTTAACGACGCCGAGCGCGTACAATCTTTTGGACAAAATTCCGCTATTTTTAATTGTTGTCCTTTTGCGACGACCCTCCCCTCAATCATAAATAAATAGAAAAGGTGTATGCGTGCAGAAGTACTTCATTGAAGCGCGTAGTTTATTGGCCCTCGCAATTCCGGTAATCATCGCGCAAATATCGCAAACCGCAATGGGCGTGGTCGATACCATTATGGCCGGCGCTTATAGCGCCACGGATATGGCCGCCGTCGCCGTCGGCACCTCTATCTGGTTGCCGGCCATTCTGTTCGGCCACGGCCTGCTGCTGGCGCTAACTCCGGTGATCGCGCAGCTTAACGGCGCCGGCCGCCGCGACCGTATCGCTCATCAGGTACGCCAGGGGTTTTGGCTGGCTTGTGCGGTCTCGGTCCTGATCATTTTCGTGCTGTATAACAGCAAGTTCGTGATCGACATGATGCACAATATCGATCCGCAACTGGCAGATAAAGCCGTTGGTTACCTGCATGCCATCATGTGGGGCGCGCCGGGCTATCTGTTCTTCCAGGTGCTGCGTGGCCAGTGTGAAGGACTGTCGAAAACCAAACCCGGCATGGTGATTGGCTTTCTCGGCCTGCTGGTCAATATCCCGATTAACTATATCTTCATCTACGGCAAGTTCGGTATGCCTGAGCTGGGCGGCGTCGGTTGCGGCGTAGCAACCGGCAGCGTCTACTGGTTCATGTTCCTGGCAATGCGCTGGTATGTAAAACGCGCACCGTCGCAACGTGACATCCTGCCGCATGAAGGCAGCAACCGCAGCCCGGACTGGCCGGCGATGAAACGCCTCATCGGGATCGGTCTGCCGGTGGCGTTGGCGCTGTTTTTCGAGGTGACGCTGTTCGCCATCGTCGCCCTGCTGGTCTCGCCGCTGGGCATCGTTTCCGTGGCCGGGCATCAGATTGCACTGAACTTCAGCGCGTTGATGTTCGTGTTGCCACTGTCGCTCGGCGTCAGCGCCACCATTCGCGTCGGCTATCGGCTCGGTGAAGGTTCGGTCGAAGGCGCGCGGATTGCCGCCTATGCCGCTATCGGCGTCGGCATCCTGATGGCCTGCTGCACCGCGCTGTTTACCGCCACTTTCCGCGAACAAATCGCGCTGTTATATAACGACAGCCCGGCGGTAGTTGCGATGGCGTCGCACCTGATGTTGCTGGCGGCCATTTATCAGATTTCCGATTCGATTCAGGTGATCGGCAGCGGTATTCTGCGCGGTTATAAAGATACCCGGTCAATCTTCTTCATCACCTTTATCGCTTATTGGGTGCTGGGCCTGCCGAGCGGCTACCTGCTGGCGTTGACCGATGTCCTGGTGCCGGCGATGGGGCCAAGCGGCTTCTGGATTGGTTTTATCATCGGCCTGACCTTTGCGGCCATCATGATGGCCACGCGCATGCGCTGGCTGCAAAAACAGCCTGCTGCCCTGATCTTGCAGCGCTCCACCCGCTAAGTTTCGCCACCGGCCGGTTTATTCCCGCCGGTGGCTTCTTCGTCCGTGTTTGCAGAAAAAACAACCGCACTGCACATAAGCTCAGCAATCGTGTGAAATACCGGATAAAATTACGTTTTTCTCCTTGCCAGCGCGCAGGTAGCTCGTTAATATTCGTCCCCGCTGTCAGCCATGACAGACAGGAAAAGATGCGTCCGTAGCTCAGTTGGTTAGAGCACCACCTTGACATGGTGGGGGGCGGTGGTTCGAGTCCACTCGGACGCACCAAATTCCTAAAGCAGTACAGTGCGTCCGTAGCTCAGTTGGTTAGAGCACCACCTTGACATGGTGGGGGTCGGTGGTTCGAGTCCACTCGGACGCACCAAATTTCTAAAGCAGTGCAGTGCGTCCGTAGCTCAGTTGGTTAGAGCACCACCTTGACATGGTGGGGGTCGGTGGTTCGAGTCCACTCGGACGCACCAAATCGTTATTCCCTCAGGCTTGACCTTTCTATCCGATACTTCCATTACCCTAATCTGCCCATGCGATTCCCGAACGTTACTTCTGTAACCGCTAGCCGTATCCGAATATCATCATGGCGAACACCTTTTACAGGACAAGTTTAATGCTGACATTTACCGCAGAAACTCCGTTTGAAAAACTCGACAACGGCCTCATCCGCCGCCAAGGCGTAATGAGCGATGGCGCCCGTGCTACGGAAGTCAAATTCGGTGCCGGCACCTTCGGGCAACTGCAAAAGCGGGAGCATTCATTGCAAACGCGGGTCGTTTCCGGTGAGTTTGAATTCACCGTTGGCAGTGATACTCAGGTGGTGGTGGCCGGGGAAACTATCGCTATTCCCGCCAATACCGCCAGCGGCTGCTTCTGCCTGACTGCCGGAACCCTGCTGGAAATCATCACGGCAGATTGATTGCGTTAATTGTGGCGTTCACAGCAAGGTTATTTGCGCAACAAACACCTGCTGATGATTTGCATTTGCGCCACATTTGCTGCTGATTTGCCGGATCCGCCGTCGATCACCGGTTTTTTATTTTGTTTCCCGTCGCTTAGCCTTTATAATGCGCAACGTCTTTCAGTTGAATGGTTTCAGCCCTTGATCTGCGAAAACGCAATAACAACACATTTTCATCTCATCATGTTGCGCAGCATCCCTACGCCCCGGCGCGGGCTGAATTTTTCCGCCCCATTTCAACTCTGGTCACCTATCCTTAACTGTGTTTTGCACCACCAGGCGCGACTCAAATTCCATACCGGTGGCCTGGCCGCTGGTTTTATTCGTTTTTTTATCCATCACAACTTGTAGAAAACTCCGTCATGAAAAAGACCAAAATTGTTTGTACCATCGGTCCAAAAACCGAATCGGAAGAAATGCTGACCAACCTGCTCAATGCAGGCATGAACGTAATGCGTCTCAACTTCTCCCACGGCGATTACGAAGAACACGGCAACCGCATCAAGAACATGCGCGCAGTAATCGCGAAAACCGGTAAAAACGCCGGCATCCTGCTGGATACCAAAGGCCCGGAAATCCGCACCATGAAGCTGGAAGGCGGTAAAGACGCGGCGCTGGTTGCCGGTCAGACCTTCACTTTCACTACCGACCAGAGCGTTATCGGCAATAACGAACGCGTTGCCGTTACCTACGCCGGCTTCTCCGCCGATCTGAAAATCGGCAATACCGTGCTGGTCGACGATGGCCTGATCGGCATGGAAGTCACTAACGTGACCGAGAACGAAGTGATCTGTAAGGTACTGAACAGCGGCGATCTGGGCGAAAACAAAGGCGTTAACCTGCCGGGCGTTTCCATCCAACTGCCTGCATTGGCAGAAAAAGACAAACGCGACCTGATTTTCGGCTGTGAACAAGGTGTCGACTTCGTTGCCGCGTCCTTTATCCGCAAACGCTCCGACGTGCTGGAAATCCGCGAACATCTGAAAGCCCACGGCGGCGAGCAGATTCAGATCATCTCCAAAATTGAAAACCAGGAAGGCCTGAACAATTTCGACGAGATCCTCGAAGCCTCTGACGGCATCATGGTTGCTCGTGGCGATCTGGGCGTAGAAATCCCGGTAGAAGAAGTGATCTTCGCTCAGAAGATGATGATCGAAAAATGTAATCGCGCACGTAAAGTGGTGATCACCGCCACCCAAATGCTGGATTCGATGATCAAGAACCCGCGCCCTACCCGTGCGGAAGCCGGCGACGTGGCAAACGCCATTCTGGACGGCACCGACGCCGTTATGTTGTCAGGCGAGAGCGCCAAGGGCAAATACCCGCTGGAAGCCGTGACCATTATGGCCACCATCTGCGAGCGCACCGATCGCGTGATGCCAAGCCGTATTGACAGCCTGAACGACAACCGCAAACTGCGCATCACCGAAGCCGTCTGCCGTGGCGCCGTTGAAACCGCAGAAAAACTGGACGCGCCATTGATTGTGGTTGCCACCAGCGGCGGTAAATCAGCCAAATCCGTGCGTAAATACTTCCCTAACGCCGTGATCCTGGCGCTGACCACCAACGAAGTCACCGCTCGCCAATTGATCCTGACCAAAGGCGTTACGCCGCAAATGGTCAAAGAAATCGCCTCTACCGACGACTTCTATCGCATTGGCAAAGAAGCTGCACTGGCCAGTGGCCTGGCGCAAAAAGGCGACGTTGTGGTGATGGTTTCTGGTGCTTTGGTACCAAGCGGCACCACCAATACTGCCTCGGTTCACGTGCTGTAATATAAAACGTGACATAATTGTCTTGACCAAAACGCCGCTTAGCGGCGTTTTTTTTAGCAGTAGTAAACTGTTTTCCCAAAAACGCAACTGCCGATTGCTCATTATTTGGCTAATTACAAATCGGAGTTGTCCCATGGAATCCAGCTGTTTTCCCTAGATTTTTTAACTATTCATCAAAAGAAGATGCAAGTTTGAGCGAACGATCAAAATAAAGCACTCCAATACAAAAAAATTATTCTCTTTCGAAAAAAGTTTGTGTAATACTTGTAACGCTACATGGAGATTAACTCAATCTAGAGGGTGTTATAATGAATCGTACTAAACTGGTACTGGGCGCGGTAATCCTGGGTTCCACTCTGCTGGCAGGCTGCTCTAGCAATGCTAAAATCGATCAACTGTCTTCTGACGTTCAGACTCTGAACGCTAAAGTTGACCAGCTGAGCAACGACGTGAACGCAATCCGTTCTGACGTTCAAGCAGCTAAAGACGACGCAGCACGTGCTAACCAGCGCCTGGACAACCAAGCTCACGCTTACAAAAAGTAAGATAGCTTCGGTTATTGAAAACGGCGCACATTGTGCGCCGTTTTTTTTTGTTTGCGCTCCCCTTTCCCCTCGCCACAGGCGAAAAAAAGGGTTCAGCACGCTGAACCCCCTCAGAATCGTCAGTTATGACCCGTATTTAATTCACCGAGCTGATAGGTGCCCCCTTGAACAGGCCCTTATTCGCTCCCTGCGGGGCTACAGGCGTTAAAGTCACCTCAGAGGTACTCTGCCCCAGATTAACCAGTACCGGCATGCCAGAACGGCGTACAACCGCACTGTCGAACACCGCACGATCGGTCTGCGAATCCTCGACAAAGCTTTTTTCGGTTTTGGACAGTGAAATCGGCATGGTCTGCGGATCGTCGCTTTCGACTCTCGACAGCGGCTGATGGACTTCGACGTAACGCTTACCGTCCGGCTCCACGGAAATTTTCACCGGATCGTTAATCACCTGTACGCGGGTGCCGCGCGGCACCATGTTAAACAGCGCTTCGATATCCTTCGGACGCAGGCGGATACAGCCGGAGCTGACGCGCATGCCAATACCGAAATTGGCATTGGTTCCGTGGATCAGATACTCACCGTGCCCCATAGCCAGGCGCATGGCAAACAGCCCCATGGGGTTTTCAGGGCCTGCCGGTATGACCGCCGGCAGCGTCACGCCTTTCGCCTGATAGCGTTTACGGATGTTGGCCGTCGGCGTCCAGGTCGGGTTCGGGATCTTCTGGCTGACTGAAGTCACCTGCAGCGGCGTATGCATGCCGGTCTGGCCAATACCGATAGGATAAACAATCACTTTATTCTCGCCTTTCGGGTAGTAGTACAGGCGCAGTTCGGCCAGATTGACCACTATCCCCTCACGCTTGGTGTCCGGCAGCAGCATTTGAGTCGGGATGGTTAATACCGAACCCGGCTTGGGCAGGAACGGATCCGTACCCGGATTGGCCTCCAACATGCCCAGCAGACCAATTTGATAGTCGGCGGCAATTGCCTCCAACGGGCGGCCATCGTTAGGTACGGTGTAAGTGGTGTTCTCGCCGATCAGGCGGCTGTCCGGCGGCGGCAACGGATACTCGGTCGCGCTGGCGGCTTGGGTGCCTGTCAGTACGGTGGCGAATAGCATGCCCATTAAACTCAACGCACGTTTCATTATCATCCCTATATGCTTGTTACGGTTCGGCCACAAGGCTAGCGGGCACCTGACGGCAGGTAAATCAGACAATACCTGATTAATACTAGCAATACTGGCATTAAAGGCAATAAGTCCTCTAAAAATCAACATGTTATAACGTAATTTCGCGGCAGGTTTGTCAATGTAACGTCAATAAGCAAGCTGCTGAAATGTCACTGATTTGTTGCACAGACGGGGGGATCGGAAGGGATTTGTAAAGACTCACTGACACAAGAAATATATTCAACGCATCAATAAGCCTTTCTGAATGTCAAAGCAGGCTTACAGCAACTGGGTGGCCTTACTGCGGATAGCGCGGATCATCGCCTCCAACCCCTGGGAACGCGATGGCGTCAGGTGCTGGCTCAACGCCAGTTCGGCGAAAAAGGGCCGCACATCAAGCTCGGTAATCTGCTGTGGCGTCATTTGGTGATACAGAATAAACACTACCGCCAGCAACCCTTTGACGATGGCCGCATCGCTGTCGCCGTGAAATTCGACGCGCCCTTGCTCGTCAGTATGCATCACAATCCACACCTGGCTCTGGCAGCCGGAAATCAGATTGCTTGCCTGACGTTCGTCCTCGGCAAGTGCCGGCAGCCTCGCGCCCAGTTCAATCACATACAGGTACTTATCTTCCCAATTAAGACAACGGGAAAAGTTACGCACCAACTTATCTTTATCCGGCAAGTTCGCCATGAGGATCCTTTCAATAATTCAGGGGCCGGCATGCCGACCCCGCGTAACTGTCTGCAGGCATTGTTTCGCCAGAGAGCGCCACAAGAGGCACCCTCGACCTACCCCAAGAGTTTTTGGATACGCTGCAACCCGGCCACCAGCCGATCAACTTCATCGCGGGTGTTGTATAACGCCAGCGAAGCGCGACACATGCTCGGCACATTATAGAACGCCATCAACGGCATCGCGCAATGATGCCCGGTACGAATGGCGATACCGTATTGATCCAGAAAACTGCCGACGTCGTAAGCGTGATGCTCACCCAAGTTAAAGGCAATGACTCCAGCGCGCTCTGTCGGGCCATAGATTTTAAGCGTCGGCACCTGTTTTAGCGCTTCGAGCGCATAGTGCATCAGCGACTGCTCGTAGTCGTGTATCGCCTCCAGCCCCAGCGCGTTAACATAATCAATCGCCGCGCCCAGCCCCATCATGCCGGCCGTGTTCGGCGAACCGGCCTCAAAGCGCCACGGCGGCTCGGCATAGGTGGTGCCGTTAGTCAGGCTGACCTGCTTTATCATCGCCCCCCCGCCTTCCCACGGCGGCATTTGCTGCAGCAGCGCCTGGCGGCCATAAAGAATGCCGATACCGGAAGGACCATACAGCTTGTGGCCGGAAAACACATAGAAATCGCAATCCAGCGCCTGCACATCCACGCGCTGATGCATAACGGCCTGTGCGCCGTCTATCAGCACCTTCAGGCCCGCAGCCTTCGCCTGAGCGATGATTTCACGCACCGGGTTCACCGTGCCGAGCACGTTGGAGACCTGCGTCATCGCCAGCAATTTGGTGGACGAGTCGATCAAACCCGGCAACTGCGCCAGATCCAGAGTGCCGTCCTGCTGCAGCGGCCATACCCGCAGTTGAAGCCCGCGTTCCTGCGCCAGCATCTGCCAGGGAACAATATTGGCGTGATGCTCCATCTCGGTGATGATAATGCTGTCGCCCGGCTGCAGGACATGGCGGCCAAAGCTGTTGGCCACCAGATTAATGCCCTCGGTGGTGCCCTTGACGAAAACAATCTCTTCCGCCGAAGCGGCGTTGATAAACGCCGCCACTTTTTCGCGCACCGCTTCCATGTCCTGCGTCGCTTCCGCGCTCAGCGTGTGGATGCCACGGTGTACCGCAGCGTAGCCATGGCGATAAAAATCCAGCTCGCGATCGATCACCGCCTGCGGCTTCTGCGCGCTGGCGGCACTGTCAAGGTAAGCCAGTGGCCGGCCATTGACTTCACGCGCCAGGAGGGGGAATTCGCCGCGCACCCGTTCAATCGGAAAACTCATGCTGCCTCCCCCGGCAGGCGTTGCGCTATGCGCGTCAGCACCCATTCGCGGATAACATCGTTGCCGATGCCCTCGGTCAGTTCAGCGGCAAAGGCAAAGATGATCATCTGCTGCGCTGCGTGTTTATCAATACCGCGCGATTGCAGATAGAACAGTTGTTCTTCATCAATACGCCCGACGGTGGCGCCGTGGCTGCATTTCACGTCATCGGCGTAGATTTCCAACTGCGGCTTGGTATCCACCTCAGCCACCTTACCCAACAGCAGGTTGTGGTTGGTCATCTGGCCGTCGGTCTTGATCGCATGTTTGGCGACTTTGATCATGCCGTTGAATACCGCCTTGGCGCGATCGCTGACCACCGTTTTATGCAGTTGACGGCTCTCGCAGTAACCTTTGTTGTGCTCCAGATAGGTACGGGTATCGCACACATCTTTGCCCACCGGCAGCACCAGGCTGTTGATCACCAGGTTGGAGCCTTCGCCGTTCAACTGCGCGCTGGTGTTATGCCGCGTAAGGCCGGCCCCCAACAGGAAGCTGTCGCTTTTCACCCGCGCGTCGCGGCCAATCACCAAGTCGTTATGCGCAAAGTGGTAGCTCGCCTGGCTTTCGAACGCCAGCTTGCAGTGACGCAGCTCCGCGTTGTCTCCGATACTGGCTGTCAGACGCGCGCCGGTGAAATGCGCGGCATCGTTCAGGCTGACATAATGCTCGATCACCTCAGCCCGGGCATTGCGACCGACGTCGAGGTGATGGCGATGATGCACAGTATTCACCTCGCCCTCAGCGCCGCGTCCACTGCTGATATGCAACAGGTACAACGGCCGCGCAGCGATCTTGCCGGCCGCCACGCGGATCATGCTGGTCTCCTGCGCCAGGCTTTCGGTCAGGTGCAGAAAAATTTCAGGCTGGATCGGCTCCGGCAATGCCTGCGGCGTGCCGTAGGGAGTGACCTCGAACTGGTATTCGCCCAGATCGCTGTCGCTCAGCGCGGCGTTGAAACGCCCGTCGACAAACACCAGCCGATAAGCATCGAGATCCAGCGCCAGCGCATCACGTTGGGCGGCAGCGATCGGCTCGGCCTGCGGCTCAAGGAACTGCTGCTCCAGCAAGCCCTCCAGCGGGGTATATTTCCAGTTTTCATGTTTGCGCGTCGGCCAGCCCAGACGTAAAGCCTGCTGCCAGTGCGCCAGGGCGTGAGCGGAGTGTTCGCCGCCACGGGCCTCGAACAGGCTGTAAAGCTGTTGCAACGCACGCGAGTTATTGTTGGTCGGTAAGCCAGCCATAGCCCTGCTCCTCCAACTGTTTCACCAGGGAGAAATCGCCGGACTTCACGATGCGCCCTTGGGACAGAACATGAACATAATCCGGTTTGATGTAGTCCAGAATACGCTGGTAGTGCGTGACGATAATGAAGGCGCGTTTGCCGTCCCGCAGCGAATTAACGCCGTTGGCGACGATCTTCAGCGCGTCAATATCCAGGCCGGAGTCAGTTTCATCCAGGATGCACAGATCCGGCTCCAGCGCCGCCATCTGCAGAATGTCATTACGCTTTTTCTCGCCGCCGGAGAAACCGACGTTGACCGAACGGGTCAACAGATCCTGAGGCATATTCAGCAGCTCAATCTTTTCTTCGATGAAATCAGCAAAATCGAAGCGGTCGAGCGGTTCTTGCTGGCGGTATTTGCGCACCGCATTCACCGACGTCTGCAGGAAGAAGTGGTTGCTGACGCCGGGGATCTCCACCGGATACTGGAACGCCAGGAACACGCCTTCGCCGGCGCGATCTTCCGGGGCTAGCTCAAGCAGGTCTTTGCCCTTGAAGGTAACCTCGCCCTCGGTCACTTCATACTCTTCACGCCCCGCCAGGGTGGCGGAGAGCGTACTCTTGCCCGAGCCGTTCGGCCCCATGATGGCATGCACTTCACCCGGCTTGATCTCCAGGTTCAATCCCTTGAGGATCTCATTGCCTTCGGCGCTGACTTTCAAATTCTTGATACTTAACATGCGGTGTCCTTAAGTAGCGCTGCTGCGCTGTAAATCCGGCGTTTAGCCCACGCTGTGTTCCAGGCTGATGGCCAATAACTTTTGCGCCTCGACGGCGAATTCCAGCGGCAGTTCAGAGAACACGTCCTTACAGAATCCGTTGACGATCATAGAGATGGCATTGTCTTCGCTGATGCCGCGCTGCAAACAGTAGAACAGTTGGTCATCGCCGATTTTCGACGTGGTCGCTTCGTGTTCCAGCTGTGCGCTGTTATTGCGGGCCTCCACGTACGGGAAGGTATGGGCTCCGCTGTCCGGCCCAATCAACATCGAGTCGCATTGGGTAAAGTTACGTGCGTTTTCCGCCCCCGGCAGGATTTTCACCAGGCCGCGGTAAGTGTTCTCGCTGTGCCCGGCGGAGATGCCTTTGGCAATGATGGTCGATCGGGTGTTCTTGCCGATGTGGATCATCTTGGTGCCGGTATCCGCCTGCTGATGGCCGCTGGTCAGCGCCACCGAGAAAAACTCGCCGATTGAGTTATCGCCTTGCAGGATCACGCTCGGGTATTTCCAGGTGATCGCCGAACCGGTTTCCGACTGGGTCCAGGACATTTTCGAGCCTGCGCCTTCGCACAACGCGCGCTTGGTCACGAAGTTGAGAATGCCGCCCTTGCTGTCACCGCCGGAGAACCAGTTTTGCACCGTGGAATATTTCACTTCGGCGTCTTTGTGCAGGATCACTTCCACTACCGCCGCATGCAGTTGATAGCTGTCACGCACCGGGGCTGAGCAACCTTCGATGTAACTGACGTAGCTGCCTTCATCGGCGATCAGAATCGTGCGTTCGAACTGGCCGGTTTTGGCGGCGTTAATGCGGAAATAGGTCGAGAGTTCCATCGGGCAGCGCACGCCTTTCGGCACGTAGACAAAAGTGCCGTCGGAGGCCACTGCGGCGTTCAGCGCGGCAAAGAAGTTATCGTTGGACGGCACTACGCGGCCCAGGTACTTGCGCACCAGATCCGGGTATTCCTGAATCGCCTCGCCGAACGAGCAGAAAATCACCCCGCTTTCCGCCAGTTTTTCGCGGTAGGTGGTGGAGACCGATACCGAATCGAATATCGCGTCTACCGCCACTTCGCTGCCTTCACGCACAGGTACGCCAAGCTGGTTAAACGCCAGCTCAACTTCGCTGGTCAGGTAGCTGTTTTCGGTTGCCGCACCAGGTTGCTGTTCGGCACCGGGTTGGGAACCGCAGGCGTCGTCGCAGCTGCCGCAGGATGGCGCCGAGTAATAGCTGTAATCCTGGTAGTTCAACCGGTCATAGTTCGCTTTCAACCAGTGCGGTTCTTCCATTTGCAGCCAGGCACGGTAGGCCTCCAGGCGGAATTCCAGCATCCACTCAGGTTCGTTACGCTTGGCCGAAATGGCGCGCACCACATCTTCGTTGATGCCCGTCGCCAATTCATCGGTATCGAGCTGGGTGAAAAAGCCTTCTTTGTAGCGCCCTTCGCTGACCCAAGCCTGCACTTCATTAGGCATTTCTACATTGCTTCGTGTCATGTTGATTGCATCGCTCAAACGCCAAAGCTCTCGCCGCACCCGCAGGCATGCTGAGCTTTAGGGTTATTGAATTTGAATATTTGATTCAGCCCTTCACGGACAAAATCTACCGTGGTGCCATCGATGAACGGCATGGCTTTCAGCGGCACATACAGTTTGGCGCCATCGCGCTCAAACAGCAGGTCGTCTTCCGCCGGGGCACGGGTGAGATCCAGCACATAGGCAAACCCGGCGCAGCCTGATTGCTTCACCCCGAGTTGCAGCCCCTTCACTTGCGGATCCTGCTGCATCAATTTAGTAATTTGTTGTACGGCGTTGTCGCTGAGCAAAATGCCTTGCCAGACATTTTCGTCCAGAGAAAAGGTGCCGACATTTTCCGTTTGCATAGGGCCTACCTCACACTCGTGTTTTACCACAGCCAATCTGGGTTGCTTATATGTTAGTGATAACAATTATCACTTCAACCGTTTGTTTTGCGGGGGTATCCGCCAAAAGCCCGTTTTTTTGCTGCCGCACACGGCAAGCAGAGAGGACAGTCAGGGTGCCTGGCGCAGTCCGGCGGCGACGCGTTCATTTTATCCTTATGAATTTACTGTACATCCTGAATCACCGCACCGCCCAGCCGCTGGCTCATCCCCTTTACACCGCCGGCTTTTATTGTCGATGTAAACATTCATAGAAAATACCTATTTCAACATTTTGTCTGTCTCAAAAATGCGTTTATCGGCAATTAGCGGCGTTTTCCGTCGTTTGCACCGCCCGGCCACACTGGCCGAAACCGCCGTCATTGATTAAAGTTTAGCCGCTACTGACTGATATTGGGTCGGCGCAGAGCAAATGCAGCCCCGGTGTCCGATAAAAATTTCAACAGAATGATTGATCGCGAACGCATCCGTAAATATGATAATGATTATCATTCAAATACAGGTGAGCGCGGGTAAATGAATATCTCGATGAATGCGTGGCTGCTGGGCAAAATTGATGACTATAAATTCAGCGTGCGCGATGCCACGGTAGATTTCTACATGGCGGAGGCGTCGCTTAGGCGGCCAGAGTGCAATATCAACCATCTGAAACGCTACAATAACGTCAGCCTGAACATGGCCAATCTGTGCCTGGAAAACGGCGATGATGAAAGCTATCTGCACGCACTCAGCAAACTGCATAACCGGCTGATCGTCGAAATCAACAACCCGCAGCGCTGCCAGCTGTTTCGGGTTCAGAGCTATCATTTTGCCCGGCATACCCTGACCTTAATCTGCCAGAAATATGCGATGGAGGGCACCTGGGAGAAGGCTAACGCCTTCCAGAAGGATTTCGTCAAGCGGGTGCCATTCCAACTGTAAATGTCTGCGGAACGGCAACGGAGTACCCGCAGGCAGAGGCGCCTGCGGGTGGGAGGATCAGTCGATGATTGCGGTGGTCAGGCGTGAGGTGCAGCACAACCGGTCGCGCGAATCGAATATTTCGATCTGCCACACCTGATGCCGTCGGCCAACGTGCAGCGCGCGGCATACGCCACGCACCTGCCCTTCAAATACCGCCCGCAAATGGTTGGCGTTGATTTCCAGCCCTACCACTTTCTGCTCCCCTTCGCTGCACAGATAACCGGCCATCGAGCCCATCGACTCCGCCAGCACCACCGACGCCCCGCCGTGTAACAGCCCGAAAGGTTGCCGGGTACGGTGGTCCACCGGCATCGTAGCTTCAAGAAGATCGTCTTCCAGCCGAGTGAAATGAATCCCCACATGGCTCACCATGCATCCCTCACCGGAGCGATTTAACTGCTCCAACGTCGTTTCTCGTTTCCACAATTTCACGCAATCATCTCCAGAAGTGCCTGTAACGGGTGGCGCACGCCGTTACCCTCAATGCGTTTGACCTGGCTGCGACAGGAATAGCCGGTCGCCAGACAGCGTTGCCGCGGCAAACGTTGCAACGCCTGATGCCATGATAGCTCATAAATCCCGAGCGAATTCTCCAGGTTCTTCACTTCGTGTCCGTAGGTGCCCGCCATGCCGCAACAACCCACGCTGACATTTTCCAGCTTGGCCCCGAAACGGGAGAAGATCGACGCCCAATGCTGACCGCTGGCCGGCAGCGCCGTGGTTTCGGTACAGTGGCCAAACAAGTACCAGGCCTCGCCGGTCGCCGGTTGTTCGGCACGTTCCGCCAGCAGCTGTTGTAGCCATTCATGCACCAGTTGCACCTGGAAGTCACCGCGGGTTTCGCCGAGGATCTCGTTATATTCGTCGCGATAGCACAGCACCAGCGCCGGATCGACCCCTACCAGCGGCATCCCGAGTTTCGCCACCCGGTTGAGGAAATCGGCGGTTTTGCGCGCGGTGCGGGCAAAGCGCGTCAAGAAACCTTTGATATGCTGCGCCTTGCCGTTCGGCGAGAAGGGCAGCAGCACCGGCTGGTAACCGAGTTTTTCCACCAGCCGCACAAAGTCCGCCACCACCTTGGCGTCGTAATAGCTGGTGAAAGGATCCTGCACGATCAGCACGTGTTGCTCGCGTTGTTCGGCGCTCAACGCTTCCAGTTGCTCCAGCGTCATGGTCAAGGCACCGTGGCCGGAAAGCTGCTGACGCAGTGTCGGGCTGGAGAGCATCGGCAAATCGACCATGCCGATAGCGTTGCGACTCAGCTCACGCACCCAAGGCTGGCGGAAGAAGAAATTGAATACCTTCGGCGCTTTCGCCATCAGCGGCGTATAGCTTTCAACCCCGGCGACCATATAGTCGCGCGCCGGCCGCAGATAGCGGGTGTGATACAGCTGCAGGAAACGCGAGCGGAAACCCGGCACATCGATTTTAATCGGGCATTGGGTGGAGCAGGCTTTACAGGCCAGGCAGCCGGACATCGCCTCTTTCACCTCGTGCGAAAAATCATATTCGCCTTTGCCGGCGTACCAGCTGTTGCGGGTTTTCTCAATCAAGGTACGGAAGCTAAGACGCTGCTGCGGCAGTTGCTGTTCCAGCACCAGCGGGTCTACCCCCTGTTCGGACAGCAGGCGCAACCATTCGCGCACCAGCGCCGCACGGCCTTTCGGCGAGTGAATGCGGCTGCCGGTGATCTTCATCGACGGGCACATCGGGCTGCGCACATCGAAGTTAAAACACAGGCCGTTGCCGTTACACTCCATGGCGCCACGGAACGAGGTACGCACCTCGACCGGGATACGGCGATCGAGTGTGCCGCGCTTGGCCGCGTCCACTTTCATCATCGGGGCATCAACGCCCAACGGCGGGCAAATTTTACCGGGGTTAAGGCGGTTATTCGGATCGAACGCGGCCTTGATGCGGCGCAACTCTTCGTACAGCTGCTCACCGAAGAATTCCGGGCTGTATTCGGCGCGGAAACCTTTGCCGTGTTCGCCCCACAGCAATCCACCATATTTGGCGGTCAGCGCCACCACCTGGTCGGAAAGCTGCTTCATCAGCACTTCTTGCTGCGGATCGCACATGTCAAGCGCAGGCCGCACGTGCAATACGCCGGCATCCACATGTCCGAACATGCCGTAACTGAGGTTATGGCCGTCCAGCAACTGGCGGAACTCGACAATGTAATCGGCCAAATGCTGCGGCGGTACGCAGGTGTCCTCGGCGAAAGGAATAGGTTTGGCGCGTCCTTTGGCGTTGCCCAACAACCCGACCGCCTTCTTGCGCATGTTATAGATCCGCTCGATGCCGGCCAGGTCCCCGCAGATCTGATAGCCAATCACGCCGCCCTGCCGCTCGCTGATTAACTCGTCCAACCGCAGACACAGCGTTTCCATCTGCTGGTCGATCAGCGCCTTGTCATCCCCGGCAAATTCGACGATGTTCAGACCCAGCATCTCTTTATCCGGCACGTTGGTGATCAATTCACTCACCGAATGCCAGACAATATCTTCCCGCGCCAGGTTCAATACCTTGGAGTCAATGGTCTCCACCGACAGCGCCTTGGCCTCCACCATGAACGGGGCGTTGCGCAGGGCGGAATCAAAGGAGTCATATTTCACGTTAACCAGGCGACGTACTTTCGGCAGCGGAGTGATATCCAGACGCGCCTCGGTGATAAACGCCAGCGTGCCCTCTGCGCCGGTCAAAATGCGCGTTAGATCGAAGGTTTGCAGATCGTCGCTGAACACATGCCGCAGGTCGTAGCCGGTCAGGAAACGGTTTAATTTGGGGAATTTCTCCAGGATCAGCGCACGCTGGTCGCGGCAGCTATTCAGCACTCGATGGTAGATCCGGCCTTCAGCGGTATCTTCCATAGCAATCGTTTCCGCCAGCGGCGTCGGCATAGCGCGGGTATCGATCATATCGCCCCCCAGCAGCACAGCCCGCAGGCCCAAAACGTGATCGGAGGTTTTGCCATACACCAGCGAGCCTTGGCCGGAAGCATCGGTGTTGATCATGCCACCCAGCGTCGCGCGGTTACTGGTAGAAAGTTCCGGCGAGAAGAAATAGCCGAACGGCCGCAGATACTGGTTAAGCTGGTCTTTGATGACCCCGGCTTCAACCTTCACCCACCCCTGTTCGACATTGATTTCAAGAATGCGGTTCATATGGCGCGACATATCCACCACGATACCGGTGTTGAGGGCCTGGCCGTTGGTGCCGGTGCCGCCGCCGCGCGGGCTGAAGGTCAACGCGCTAAAGCGCTCTTCTCCCGCCAGGCGCGCAATCAACGCCACATCCGCAGTGGAACGGGGAAACACCACCGCGTCAGGCAACAGCTGATAGATGCTGTTGTCGGTCGCCATCGTCAGCCGATCGGCGTAGCTGGTCGCAATATCGCCGTTGAATCCGTTTTGCTTTAAAGCTTCCAAAAAGTCGAGCACCCGTTGAATGAGGCCGGGTGCCTGAGAAATCTGTGGGATCATTCGCTTTTTTGACCCTGTCTGTCTATTTTTTATGCGCTGATATACGCTGAATCAGGTCTTTACCCGTCGCCTTTCAGGCTGCGGCGTTGTAGGCTGCAACCTGAAATTCATAGGGTATATTCAGACCCACCCTACTTTTTATTGATGCTGAAAACTAACATACTCGTTTAGTGAAGGCATTCACATTATCACAATTCCCCCGCTACAGAATGGCGTGCGATAAAAGGTGCGCCGCATTGTGAAAAGTGGCGAAAATGCACCATGCTTAGCGGGTACAAAGGATTTAACTTACCAGGATGAGAACCTAATTCATGACACTCCCGCACTCCCGATACGATTTGCCGCGGATTATTTTTGGCGTGCTGTTTATCGTCATCATGATCGTCGCCTGTTTTTGGGTCATTCAACCCTTTATTCTCGGCTTCGCCTGGGCGGGCATGGTGG
Source organism: Serratia sp. 22264 (assembly GCF_052045345.1). Classification (NCBI taxonomy): domain Bacteria; kingdom Pseudomonadati; phylum Pseudomonadota; class Gammaproteobacteria; order Enterobacterales; family Yersiniaceae; genus Serratia; species Serratia sp. 22264. The sequence continues at coordinate 950,612 of NZ_JBQEOY010000001.1, read as the reverse complement.
TCATCGCCACCTGGCCGTTGCTGATAAAACTGCAAAAACTGCTGTGGGGCCGACGCTCGCTGGCGGTACTGGTCATGACACTGCTGCTGATCCTGCTGTTTATCCTGCCGATTTCGCTGCTGGTCAGCAGCGTGGTGGACAACAGCGCGCCAGTCGTTGCCTGGGCCAGCACCCCCGGCAAGCTGCATATTCCCGATCTGGCCTGGTTGCAATCGATCCCGATGATCGGCAACAAAGTTTATAACAGCTACCACACTCTGGTGAATGCCGGCGGCGCGGCGCTGCTGGCGAAGATCCAACCTTACTTCGGTCAGACCGCCACCTGGTTTGTCGCGCAAGCGGCGCATATCGGCCGTTTCCTGCTGCACTGTACGCTGATGTTGCTGTTCAGCGTGCTGCTGTATGCGCGGGGTGAACAAGTGGCCCTGGGTATTCGCCACTTTGCGGCACGTCTTGCGGCCGAGCGCGGCGACGCGGCGGTGGTGCTGGGTGGCCAGGCGATCCGCGCGGTAGCGCTGGGCGTTGTGGTGACGGCGCTGGTGCAATCGGTACTGGGCGGGATTGGCCTGGCGGTGTCCGGCATTCCTGCCGCCACCTTGCTGACGGTGCTGATATTCATCTGCTGCGTGGCGCAATTGGGGCCGTTACTGGTGCTGGTGCCGGCGATTATCTGGTTGTACTGGAGCGGCGACACCACCTGGGGCACCGTCCTGTTGGTGTGGAGCTGCGTGGTCGCCACGCTGGATAACGTGTTGCGGCCGGTGCTGATCCGCATGGGCGCCGATCTGCCGATGCTCTTGATCCTGTCCGGCGTTATCGGCGGCCTGCTGGCCTTCGGCATGATCGGCCTGTTTATCGGCCCGGTGGTGTTGGCGGTATCTTATCGTCTGCTCACCGCCTGGATGGACGAAGCGCCAGAACCCACGGCCGATCTGGATGAAGTCGCCAAAGAGTTGGAAGAGCGGTAATTCCCCTATTCTGCCCGGGCTACCGGGCAGAATACCCGAAGCAGACTCCCGGTTCATTTCCGGCCTTCGAATTCACTCTCTGCCATAATATAACCGCCCGCTAGAGCACATTAATTAAACATGCCGAGTGAATGCATCTTTATACGATAAAGATAAAATAAGCGTTCAGAAAAATAAATCATGAGGCAAGTATTTATTAGGATGATTCTTAATGACTGGCAGGCTTTAAATATCTAGTATTATTACCATCTATTGCTTCAAATCACTGATTTTAAAGCAAGCTTTCCAAACAATGTAATGCCATACATGTAAATTGCTGTGTGTAGTCTTTGCCCGTCTCTTGATGGGCTTTTTTTTATTCTTTTTTTGACCACGGCGATTTTCTCACCGGCACTATTTACATTCAGCAATAAAAAAACCGTAACCTGAGTTACGGTTTTGCTTCAGCAATTAATCTGGCGATGAAGAGTTATTTTTTCTTCGACAGATTGATCCAGGTTTGCACCACGGTATCCGGATTGAGGGACAGGCTGTCAATGCCCTGCTCCATCAGCCATTCTGCGAAATCCTCGTGATCGGATGGCCCCTGGCCACAAATACCCACGTATTTGCCATGACGCTTAGCGGCCTGAATCGCCATCGACAGCAGCGCCTTAACCGCTTCGTTGCGTTCATCAAACAGTTCCGACACCACGCCAGAATCGCGGTCCAGCCCCAGCGTCAACTGAGTCATGTCGTTAGAGCCGATCGAGAAGCCGTCAAAGTGCTCCAGGAACTGATCCGCCAACAGCGCATTGGACGGAATTTCACACATCATGATCACTTTCAGGCCGTTCTCGCCGCGCTTAAGACCCTGACGTGCCAACTCCGCAACCACCGCCTCCGCTTGCGCTACGGTGCGAACAAAGGGCACCATGATCTCGACGTTGGTGAGACCCATGTCGTTGCGCACACGTTTTACCGCATCGCACTCCATCGCAAAGCAATCGCGGAAGCTGTCCGACACGTAGCGACCTGCCCCACGGAAGCCCAGCATAGGGTTTTCCTCGTGCGGTTCATACTTCTCGCCGCCCACCAGATTGGCGTATTCATTGGATTTGAAATCGGACAGACGAACGATCACCCGCTTCGGCCAGAATGCCGCACCCAGCGTGGCGATCCCTTCCGTCAGGCGGCCCACATAGAACTCGACCGGGTGGTCATAGCCCAGCATCAACGCCTTGATTTCGTTCTGCAGCGCCGGGGTTTGTTGATCGAACTCCAGCAACGCCTTTGGATGGACGCCAATCATGCGGTTGATGATAAATTCCAGACGGGCCAGGCCCACGCCTTCATTCGGTAAACGGGCAAAATCGAAAGCCCGATCCGGGTTACCGACGTTCATCATGATTTTCAACGGCAGGTCCGGTAACTCGGTCACTTCAGAGCTCTGTACGGTAAAGTCGATCATATCGCTGTACACGAAGCCGGTATCGCCTTCCGCACAGGAAACGGTGACGTTCTGGCCGTCTTTCAGCAAATCGGTGGCGTTGCCGCAGCCGACTACCGCCGGGATACCCAGCTCGCGAGCGATAATCGCCGCGTGGCAAGTACGCCCCCCACGGTTGGTGACTATCGCCGCCGCTTTCTTCATGATCGGTTCCCAGTCCGGGTCGGTCATGTCGGTAACCAGCACGTCACCCGGCAGAATACGATCCATTTCGCTGATGCTGTGGATCACCTTCACCGGGCCGGCACCAATGCGATGGCCGATAGCTCGCCCTTCCACCAGCACCGTACTTGTGCCGTTAAGCTGATAACGCTCCATCGTCTGCTCGTTGGAACGCACGGTTTCCGGACGCGCCTGCACAATCAGCAATTTTCCGGTATGGCCGTCTTTGGCCCACTCGATGTCCATCGGGCGGCCGTAATGTTTTTCGATCAAAATCGCCTGATGCGCCAGCGCTTCCACTTCCTGGTCGGTCAGAGAGAAACGATTGCGTTGCTGCTCTGGCACATCTTCAATTTGCACCTGCTTGCCGTGATCCAGCGAAGGCGCGTACACCATGCGGATTTTCTTCGAGCCGAGGTTGCGGCGGACGATAGCCGGATTGCCGCGTAGCAGCGTCGGTTTGTGCACATAGAACTCATCCGGGTTCACTGCGCCCTGCACCACCATTTCGCCCAGGCCGAAGGCGGACGTAATAAACACCACCTGATCAAAGCCCGACTCGGTATCAATGGTGAACATCACGCCGGAAGACGCCAGGTCGGAACGTACCATGCGCTGTACGCCGGCCGACAAGGCTACGCCGCGGTGGTCATAGCCCTGATGTACGCGATACGAGATGGCGCGGTCGTTAAACAGCGAGGCGAAAACGTGTTTGATCGCCACCATGACAGCGTCGATACCCTGGACGTTGAGGAAGGTTTCCTGCTGGCCGGCAAAAGAGGCATCCGGCATGTCTTCCGCGGTCGCGGAAGAACGCACGGCAAACGAGGCTTCCGGTTCGCCGTCCGCCAGCTGTTGGTAAGCCAGGTTAATTTCACGCTCGAATTCCTCATGGAATGGCGTGTCGATGACCCATTGGCGGATTTGCGCACCGGCCTTGGCCAGTTGAGCAACATCGTCAACGTCAGTTTGATCCAGTAATTGATAGATGCGCTGGTTAACACCGCTTTGCTCGAGGAAATCGTTAAACGCCTGTGCGGTGGTGGCAAAACCGTTTGGTACGGCCACGCCCAAATCGGAAAGATTGGTGATCATTTCACCGAGGGAGGCATTTTTGCCGCCGACACGGTCAACGTCGTGCATGCCGAGCTGGTTGTACCAAAGCACATTACGCAAGTCTGGGCCATTGTTGGACATCGAGACAATCCTTATTGCTATCAGTAGGGTATAGACGGATTTAATTCGTTTGCTTTCTTGGGCGCCGACAAAACGGAGCCAACTCAGACTAGCACAATGATCCATAGGAAATGGAAAGGTGAATCGATCAACCCGATGAAGAAAGTGGATTTTCGGAAAATTACCTGAACGGCGAAATTTGAATGGAATCGTTCCCTGTGGCACTAAAAGCTTAAATATCAAAAAATTAAGTATTTTTTAAACTTCAGTTTTAAAGACCGCGTAAATTTAATGGTCTTTGATGAACATAACGCCAATGCGCTGAACATTCCACCACTGAAAATAAACTCTGCTTTTTCATAAAAATTAAAATGATGTTTCATCTGAAAAACCTGTGGTTCATGATTCTCCCTACCTCGAAAATTAATGACCAACTCTGCCCGCATTATCACATTTTTTTTGCCCGCCCCTTTACCGCCGGTAAACCTGAAGCCCATGATACTGTTAAGCAGGCGATACAACTGCATCACCGTTTTCAGGTAAGGAGCCTCGGGTGGAAAGAAGCGTTTTTTATATTTCGGATGGCACGGCGATCACCGCCGAAGTATTGGGCCACGCGGTTTTGTCTCAGTTCCCGGTCAAGGCCACCACCTTTACGTTGCCCTTCGTTGAAACCGAAGCGCGGGCCCGTGGAGTCTGCCAACAGATTAACGACATTTATCGCGATACCGGCGTGCGCCCGTTGGTGTTTTATTCCATCATTTCGCCGGAAGTGCGTAATGTCATCACCCAGAGCGAAGGCTTTTGCCAGGATATCGTTCAGGCACTGGTCGGCCCTCTGCAGGGCGAACTGGACGTTGAACCCACGCCGGTGCCGAACCGCACCCACGGGCTGACGGCCAGCAACCTCGGTAAATATGATGCCCGTATCGCCGCCATTGACTACACGTTGGCCCATGATGACGGCATATCGCTACGTAATCTCGATCAGGCTCAGGTCATACTGTTGGGCGTATCCCGCTGCGGCAAAACCCCCACCAGCCTGTATCTGGCCATGCAGTTCGGGATCCGAGCCGCCAACTATCCGTTTACCGCCGACGATATGGACAATTTGCATCTCCCCGCCGCGCTGAAACCGTTTCAGCATAAACTGTTCGGGCTGACCATCGATCCGGAGCGGCTGGCCGCCATCCGTGAGGAACGCCGAGAAAACAGCCGTTATGCCTCCATTCGCCAGTGCCGGATGGAGCTTGCCGAAGTAGAAGCGCTGTTCCGCAAGAACCAGATTCGCTATCTGAATACCACCAACTATTCGGTGGAGGAAATCTCCACTAAAATCCTGGATATTCTTGGCATGAGTCGCCGCATGTTCTAGGCAGCATGGCGCTCGCCGCTAACAACCAGCCTAACCGTGCGCTCTCCCGGCAGGGGCATTTTCCCTGCCGTCTGCCGCTGATTTCCCCGCAGCCCCTGATTTTTTGTGCTTTTTTTAGTGGCTTCGATCAACAGAACACAATTTCTACGGTTGAATTCACCGATTTTTACGTTATTGTGATCGGCATCACTTCCCGGCACTCCTGCCGCAGCGAAGAAAAGTCTTTAGAGAAAATCATGCACAAAACAGATGAACTGCGGACCGCGCGCATCGACAGCCTCGTCACGCCGCAAGCATTGGCGGAAAAGCTGCCGATTTCGGCGGACATTGCCGATAGCGTGACAGCGTCACGACAACGAATTGAAAAGATTCTTACCGGCGAAGATCGTCGCCTGTTGGTGGTTATCGGTCCCTGCTCCATCCACGATTTAGACGCCGCCATCGATTATGCCGGCCGTCTGAATGCGCTGCGCATTCGCTATCAGGATCGCCTGGAAATCGTGATGCGCACTTATTTTGAAAAGCCGCGCACCGTGGTGGGCTGGAAAGGCCTGATCTCGGATCCGGCGCTGGATGGCACCTTTCAGGTAAATCGCGGCATCGAAATGGCACGCCGACTGTTACTGGAAGTCAATCAGCTCGGCCTGCCGACCGCCACCGAATTCCTGGACATGGTGGTCGGCCAGTACATTGCCGATTTGATCAGTTGGGGCGCCATCGGCGCACGCACCACCGAAAGCCAGATCCACCGCGAAATGGCGTCTGCGCTCTCCTGCCCGGTGGGCTTCAAGAACGGTACCGACGGCAATACCCGCATCGCCATTGACGCCATCCGCGCGGCGCGCGCCGGCCACATGTTCCTGTCGCCGGACAAAAACGGCCAGATGACGATTTATCAGACCAGCGGCAATCCCTACGGCCATATCATCATGCGCGGCGGCAAGACGCCGAACTACCACGCCACCGATATCGTTGCCGCCTGCGACAGCCTGCGCGAATTTGAGCTGCCGGAGCATCTGGTTATCGACTTCAGCCACGGCAACTGCCAGAAACTGCATCGCCGCCAGTTGGAAGTGGCCGAGAATGTCTGCCAGCAGATCCGCGCCGGTTCCGCCGCCGTCACCGGCGTGATGGCAGAAAGTTTCCTGGTGGAAGGCACACAGAAAATCGTTGCCGGCCAACCGCTGACTTACGGTCAGTCAATCACCGATCCCTGCCTGAGCTGGTCCGACAGCGAACAGCTGCTGGCCATGTTGGCCGATGCGGTGGATACCCGCTTCTGAACCTGTTCTCCGGGGTGGCAGCACCCCGGTTTTTCAACGTTCCCTTCTCTCATCTATACTTAGCCAATCAAGCCCGCAGACGCTTTAAATCGCGCCCCTGCCAACAGGATGTGGAGTTTCCTGCATGAGCCATTCACTGTTATCCATCCCTTGCGTCACTCTGCAAGGGGAGCACAAAACTCTGGGCGACTTTCCCGCTCGTGCTTATCTGGTGGTTAATACTGCCAGCAAATGCGGCTTTACTCCGCAATACCGTGGCCTGGAAAACCTGTGGCAGTACTATCGGGATCGCGGCCTGATGGTGTTGGGGTTCCCTTGCAATCAATTTGGCGCACAAGAGCCGGGGGATCCGCTGGAGATCGCCAATTTCTGTACGCTCAACTACGGCGTCAGCTTCCCGCTATTCAGCAAGGTGGAGGTTAACGGCCCCGGCGCGCATCCGCTGTTCAACGAATTGAAACGCCTGGGGCCAGGGGTGCTGGGCAGCAAACGCATCAAGTGGAACTTCACCAAGTTCCTGCTGACCGCCGACGGCCAGCGGGTGAAACGTTTTGCGCCCATTACCAAACCTGAGCGTCTGTTTGACCGCATCGAAACCCTGCTGAAATAACCCCTTACTTTGCGGTTCGGGCATGCCCGAACCGCTCCGCCGACCCTTCTTTCAAAAAGGTTCCATCGGTAAGAAAATTTTCCTTGATGTAACCTTTCGTTCGCATGATAATGATTATCAATATGATATTAATTACCATTTAATGGTCTGTTTTATAAACAAATGACGATGGATAATCACAATAACACCCCGCATGGCAAAACTGCCCCCGGTGCTGAACGCAGCCTGATCTCGCCTCCTTGCTACGACAGCGCGCAGTTGCTTGATGCCGACGGCGTAGCGATCATCCTCCATCAGGGCCAGCGTTACCAACTGCGGCAGACCAAGGCCGGGAAATTAATCCTGACCAAATAATCCCTTATTCTTCAACGCCAGCCACCCCGATCGCTTCGATCCAGGCAGCCAGCAAATCTATTGATATGTTTAAAACATATGGAGAGTTGCGACATGCCTCTACCCTCTTACACCCGGCAGCGTTTATCCGCATTGAGTCTGGCGATTGCCTGCGCTCTGCCGACGGTGACTTTTGCACAAGCTACCAGCACAGTTTCTTCTTCTGCCGCCACCCCGGCAAAAACCGAGAAAACCGCCGAAGACGCCATGACCGTTGTCGCTACCGGCAACGCACGCAGCAGCTTTGAAGCGCCGATGATGGTCACCGTGATCGAAGGCAATACGCCGGAAAGCCAGACTGCGTCTACCGCAGCCGATATGTTGCGCCGGGTACCCGGTATCACCGTTACCGGTACCGGCCGCAGCAACGGTCAGGACATTATGATGCGTGGCTATGATCGCCGGGGTGTACTGACGTTGGTGGATGGCATCCGTCAGGGAACGGATACCGGACACATCAATGGCACCTTCCTCGATCCCGGTCTGATTAAACGCATTGAAGTCGTCCGCGGTCCGGCCGCCCTGCTGTATGGCAGCGGCGCACTGGGCGGCGTGGTCGCCTATGAAACGGTCGATGCCGCCGATCTGCTGCTGCCAGGCCATGACACCGGCTTCCGGGTCTATGGTACCGCCGGCAGCGGCGATCACAGCCTGGGTATGGGCGCCAGCGCCTATGGCAAGACCGACAATCTCGACGGCCTGCTGTCGTTCGGCACCCGCGACGTCGGCAATTTGCGCCAGGGCAACGGTTTTGACGCGCCAAACGATGAAACCATCAACAACCTGTTGGCCAAAGGTACCTGGACTCTGGACGAAAACCAGTCATTGAGCGGTAATCTGCGTTACTACAACAATCGGGCGCAGGAGCCGAAAAACCCCCAGGAACCTGCCAGCTCCAGCGGCAACCTGATGACCGACCGCTCCACGATCCAGCGCGACGGCCAGCTCAGCTACCGCCTGAAACCTGTTGGCCAGGAATGGCTGGATGCCGAAGCGAAAGTGTATTATTCCGATGTGGAGATCAACGCTCACACTGACGGCAGTGAAGATGAAGCGCGCAAGCAAACCACCCGCGGTGTAAAACTGGAAAACCGCACCCGTTTGTTTGCCGATACCTTCGCGTCGCACCTGTTTACCTATGGTTCGGAAGCGTATAAGCAAGAACAGACGCCGGGCGGTGCGACAGAAAGCTTCCCTCAGGCGAAAATCAACTTCGCTTCCGGCTGGCTTCAGGACGAAGTCACCCTGCGCGACCTGCCCATCACCCTGCTTGCAGGCACACGTTACGATAACTACAAAGGCTCCAGCGACGGCTATGCGGATGTCGACGCCGACAAATGGTCGTCACGAGGGGCAATCAGCATTACGCCAACCGACTGGCTGATGGTGTTCGGGTCATACTCCCAGGCGTTCCGGGCGCCAACCATGGGGGAAATGTATAACGACTCCAAACATTTCTCGATCCCCATGGGCCCGACTACCCTTACCAACAACTGGGTGCCAAACCCCAATCTGAAGCCGGAAACCAACGCAACTCAGGAATACGGCTTCGGCCTGCGTTTTGACGATTTGCTGCTGGCGGACGACAGCCTGCAATTCAAAGCCAGCTATTTTGACACCAAGGCCAGAGATTACATTACTACCGATGTCACCATGGAGTTGGGGCGTGGCCCGCGTGGCCCCTATTGCATCAGTTGCACCACTTTCTCGACCAATATTGACCGCGCAAAAATCTGGGGCTGGGACGCCATGTTGAGCTATAAAACGGCGATTTTCGGCTGGGATCTGGCTTACAACCGCACTCGCGGCAAGAACGAAGCCAGCGGCGACTGGTTAAACAGCATCAACCCTGACACCGTGACCAGCACGCTGGATATCCCGTTGGGTGAAACCGGCCTGTCGACCGGTTGGGTCGCTACCTTCGCCGAGCGCGCCACTCGTGTGGAAACCGGTACCGCCGAGCAAGGCGGCTACGGCGTCAACGATTTCTACCTGAGCTATAAAGGCCGCGAACGCCTGCAGGGCGTCACCACCACGGTAGTGCTGGGCAACGCCTTCGATAAAGAATATTACTCGCCGCAGGGCATTCCGCAAGATGGCCGCAACGCCAAACTGCTGGTCAGCTATCAGTGGTAACCTTTTGAATACGGCGGGCAAGTCGATTGCCCGCCGCGTGAACCACACACAGGAGCACAACCGATGAGCAACAACTTATACGCCAGTTACCAGCAGGCAAAAATTGATAATCCCGGCAAATACGCACGCGATCTGGCGGAACTGCTGGGTGTCAGCGAAGCGGAACTGACCCATGCCCGCGTGGGTGAAGACACCCGCCGCCTGCAAGCCAACGCACGTACCCTGCTGACCGAGCTGGCACAGGTTGGCGTCACCAAGTCCATCACTCGCAACAGCTATGCGGTGCATGAGCAAATGGGCCGCTATCTTAACCAACACCTGAACGGCCACGCGGGGTTAATTCTTAACCCTCGCGAGCTGGATTTACGCCTGTTCCTCAACCAGTGGGCCAGCGTATTTGCCATGAGCGAAACCAACAAACGCGGCGTACGCCACAGCATTCAGTTCTTCGATCATCAGGGCGATGCCTTGCATAAAGTGTATACCACCGAGGAAACCGATCTGGTGGCCTGGATGGCGCTGGTCGAGCGCCACCTGAGCACAGAAAACCCGGTGCTGGCATTGAAGGCGGCAGCCCCTACGGTCAGCAACGCCGCACCGGACGCCGAAAAAATCGACCGGGAATGGCGTGAGATGACCGACGTTCACCAGTTCTTCCAACTGCTGGGCCGCCATAAGCTGACGCGTCAGCAGGCCTTCCGCGCCGTCGGCAACGATCTGGCGTACCGGGTGGATAACAACGCCTTGGCGCAGTTGCTCAATGCCGCGCACGGCTTGCAGAACGAGATTATGATTTTTGTCGGCAACCGAGGTTGCGTGCAGATCTTCACCGGCCAGATCGAGCGGCTGATGCCGCAGGAAGGTTGGATTAACGTGTTTAACCGCCGCTTCACGCTGCACCTGATCGAAGGCGCTATTGCAGAAAGCTGGATCACCCGCAAACCCACCAAAGACGGCTTCGTCACCAGCCTGGAACTGTTCGCCGCCGACGGCACGCAAATCGCCCAACTTTACGGCCAACGTACCGAAGGCCAACCGGAACAAACCCAGTGGCGCGAGCAGGTTGCCGCCCTTGAACCCAAGGACATTGCCGCATGAAATCTTCATTGTCCCGTCGTCTGACGTTGTGCCTTGCGCTGGCCTTGCCGTTCACCGCTGCGGCGGCGGAACGTATTGTCTCGATAGGCGGTGACGTCACCGAAATTGCCTTCGCCCTTGGCGCGGGTGATGAGCTCGTGGCACGAGACAGTACCAGCCTGCAGCCGGCGTCCGTGAAACCCTTGCCGGATGTCGGGTATATGCGTCAACTCAATGCCGAAGGCATTCTGGCGCTGAAACCCACGCTGGTGCTGGCCACCGAACTGGCTGAACCTGCGCTGGTGCTCAAGCAGTTGGAGGAAAGCGGCGTGAAGGTGGTGCGAATTCCCGGCGACACCACTTTGCAGGCGGTGCCGGAAAAAATCGCGGTCATCGCCCAGGCGCTGCAACGCACCGACCAGGGCAAACAACTGAGCGCCCGTTACCAACAACAGCTCGCACAGGTGAACACGTCTTCGTTGCCGATCAGGGTGTTGTTCGTCATGAGCCACGGCGGCATTACGCCGATGGCCGCCGGGCAACATACCGCCGCCGATGCGGTCATCACCGCCGCAGGGTTGAAGAATGCGATGCAAGGATTCAACCGCTACCGCCCGCTGTCGCAGGAAGGCGTGATCGCCAGCGCGCCCGATCTGTTGCTGGTCACCACCGATGGCGTCAAGACCCTCGGCGGTCTGGAGCAGCTGTGGAAACTGCCAGGCATTGCCCTCACGCCTGCCGGCAAAAACCACCGTGTGTTGGTGGTCGACGACATGGCGCTGCTGGGCTTTGGGCTGGAAACGCCGGCGGCGCTGGCCAAACTGCGTAATGCGGCGGAGCAAAAGTAATGCCCGGTCGCATTTCTCCGCGCGTGACCATTGCCGGCCTGTTGGTGCTGCTTGCGCTATTGGCGCTGGGTGCCGCCAATATGGGCGCGCTGACGCTGTCGTTTCGCACCCTGTGGCAAGCACCGTTCAGCGATACCTCTTGGCATATCTGGCTAAACATCCGCTTGCCGCGTGTGCTGCTGGCGGTAGTCATCGGCTGCGCACTGGCGGTGTCCGGTGCCGTCATGCAGGGGCTGTTCCGCAATCCGCTGGCCGATCCCAGCCTGTTGGGCATCAGTAGCGGCGGTGCGCTGTTTGTCGCGCTGATTATCGTTATGCCTCTGGCCCTGCCGCCGGTAATTGCCTTGTATGGCAACATGCTGGCGGCTTTCCTCGGCAGCCTGCTGGTGTCACTGCTGATCTACGGTATCAGCCGCAGCGGGCACGGCAGCCTGTCACGCCTGTTGTTGGCGGGGATCGCCATCAACGCCCTGTGCATGGCGGCCATCGGCGTGCTGTCTTATCTCAGCAACGATCAACAACTGCGTCAGTTTTCATTGTGGATGATGGGCAGCCTGAGCCAGTCACAATGGCCAACGCTGATCGTATCGGCCTCGCTGATCCTGCCGGCGGCCCTGCTGACGCTGTTACAGGCGCGCTGCCTGAACCTGCTGCAACTGGGCGATGAAGAGGCGCACTATCTCGGCGTGAATGTCCAGCGAGCCAAACTGCAACTGCTTCTGCTCAGCGCATTGTTGATTGGCGCGGCGGTGGCGATGAGCGGTGTCATTGGCTTTATCGGCCTGGTGGTGCCGCATTTGGTGCGCATGCGGCTCGGCGGCGACCACCGCTGGCTGCTGCCCTGCTCCGCGCTGGGCGGCGCCTGCCTGCTGCTGGTCAGCGACACGCTGGCACGGACGCTGGTGGCGCCGGCGGAGATGCCGGTCGGGCTGATGACCAGCCTGATTGGCGGGCCTTATTTCTTATGGCTGGTCATGCGCCAGCGGGAGCGTACGGATGGATAACGCATCAAGCCTGACGGCACATCAGCTGCGTTACAGCCTGGGTTCGCGTCGGTTAGTCAACGATGTCTCGCTGAGTATCGCCAGCGGCGAAATGGTGGCGATTATCGGGCCGAACGGCGCGGGGAAATCGACGCTGCTGCGCCTGTTAACCGGCTACCTGTCGCCGAGTTGCGGGGAGTGCAAACTCCTCGGACTGCCGTTGGATCAATGGCAGCCGCAACAGTTAGCCAAAGTACGCGCGGTGATGCGTCAGCACAGCGATCTGGCCTTTCCGTTTACCGTCGAGGAAGTGGTCAGCATGGGCAGGTCACCGCACGGCAAACGTCATGTGCAGCAAGCGGTACAGCAGGTGATGGCGCAAACCGATTGTCTTGAACTGGCCCAGCGGGATTATCGCCGCCTTTCCGGCGGTGAACAGCAACGGGTACAGTTAGCCCGCGTGCTGGCGCAGCTTTGGCAGCCGCAGCCCTCGCCTTCCTGGTTGTTCCTGGACGAACCCACCTCGGCGCTGGATCTCTACCACCAGCAGCATACGCTGAGGTTGTTGCGTTCACTGACGCGGCAACAGCCCATTGCGGTGTGCTGCGTACTGCACGATCTGAACCTGGCGGCGCTGTATGCAGACCGTATTTTATTGCTGCATCAGGGGCGTTTGGTTGCCGTGGGCACGCCGCAGGAGGTATTGCAGGCGGATATTCTGACCCGCTGGTATCAGGCCGATTTAGGCGTGGTACACCACCCGGAAGTGGCGCTACCACAGGTTTATCTGCGTCAGTGAACGGTCGCCATGCCTGTTCACACTTCAGCCAGGCGGCGTGTTGGCGCGCAGCATGCCGCGCCCACGTTAGCCTGCTGCCATGTGAAACGCGGCAGGTATTTCAGCTCGAGCAGGAAATCTCCAGATGCTTACCCCAATCCGGCGGCAAAGCGGCAAGATCGTCGTATTCGGCCGCATCGGCGAACGGCGTCAGCAACGCCTGATGCAGGCGCGCCAGCTTGCTGACATCATCCTGCTCGGCACTCTCTATCGCCTGCTGCGCCAAATAATTGCGCAGGATTAATTTGGGATTTGCCGCCTTCATCGCCTGCTGCCGTTCACTGTCGCTCACCTGCTCTTGCTGCAAACGCTGCCGATATTGCTGATACCACGCGTCGAATGCGCCGCGATCGATAAACTCATCCCGCAACGGCGACTGCGCCTGTTGCTGTTCAGTCTGGCTCAGCAAGCGGAAAGTTCGGGTATAGTCACGCCCCTCTTGCGCCATCAGGCTCAACAGCCCGGTCAGCAGATCGTTATCCTGAGTCGACTGGGTGAAAAAACCGAGTTTGGCGCGCATCTGTTCCCCATAGGCTCGCATCAACGCCGGTTCATAGGCCGCCAGCGCCCGCTGCAACTGCTCGGTGGTCATCAACCCGGACAGCGCCTGCGCCAGCCGGTGCAGGTTCCACAGCGCAACCGCAGGCTGATTATCAAAGGCATAACGCCCCTGATGATCCGAGTGGTTACAGATAAAGTCAGGTTTGTAATCATCGAGGAAAGCGTAAGGGCCATAATCGATGGTGATGCCAAGGATCGACATATTATCGGTGTTCATCACGCCGTGAGCGAACCCGACGGTCTGCCAATGCGCGATTAAGCGCGCAGTGCGTTCAACAACGTCAATAAACCAGGGTAAATAGCCGTCATCGTGATCCTTCAACTGCGGCCAATGGCGGGCGATCACAAAATCGGCCAGCTGTTGCACCTGCTCCGGCTGTTTGCGGTAGTAAAAATGCTCAAAATGACCGAAGCGCACATGGCTTTCCGCCACGCGCAGCAACATCGCCCCACGCTCTGGCTGTTCACGGAAAACGGGCTGTTCGCTGGTCACCAGAGTCAACGCGCGCGTGGTCGGGATCCCCAGATGGTGCAATGCCTCAGAGGCCAGAAATTCACGGATCGCCGAACGCAATACGGCACGCCCGTCGCCCATCCGCGAATAAGGCGTTAGCCCCGCGCCTTTCAGGTGCCAGTCCATGCTGCGGCCATCCGCCAGCTTTTGCTCGCCGAGCAAAATGCCGCGGCCGTCGCCCAATTGCCCAGCCCACACGCCAAACTGGTGGCCGCTGTACACCTGTGCCAACGGCTGCATACCAGGCAGCAGCCTTTCACCCGACCATATCGGGGTCTTGTCCTGGGTAAACCAGCTTTCGTCCAACCCCAGCTCTCGCGCCAGCGGCTCACTGTGATACAGCAGGCGAGCGCCCTTCAGCGGTGTGGGTTTCAATTCGGTATAAAAACCGGGTAACTGGTGGTGATAAGCATTTTCAAACTGCGGCATAGGCCCTCCGTATCCGCTTAGTGTAGAGCCTGGGCGTGCGGATTAACACAGAGGAAATGCAGGGAAAACACCTCTGTCGAGAACCCAGGCAGAGGCGGAGGATAGGCGTTTGCGTCAATAGGGTTTAAGCGCCTTATTCTGCCGATGAATGGAAGGCTTTTTCAGCGAGAAATTCATGATAAATAACAGAGGAGGAATCACAGCAAAAATCATCCGATCCATTATTACTCTGAGGTGGGCGGCGCTATCGATTATTGTTATTGAACTCTTCAGGCGTACCCCGCAAAGCGGCCAGATTATCCACACCAACGCTGGGCCATAAAAAACCCTGCAACCCCAAAACACCGGCATGCCTGAGCTTATTAAAATACTCCTTCTTCTCTATGCCGCAGACAATCACCCCCTTGCACAGCAGGTTGATATTCTTTAATAGCGAGTCTATGACTACGTCATATCCCTGGTGGGTAAACAGCTGCCAGTAAAAATGTTTGTCGATTTTCACATAGTCGAACAGGCCGTCATACAATGCGTTCAATGTCGCCTGCCCCGAACCAAAATTATCCAGCCACAGGGTGAACATTTCGCTTAGCCGGCTGACCTTGGTATTGTTCTTTCCCGCCGAAAGATTCGGAAAAGCCTCACTGATCTCAAATGCAATAAACGACCACTGCCGTAGGCGTTGACACAGCAGCTCGTCAGTGAGGATCGCATCGACAAGGGTTTCTTCGATATTGAGGGTCAACAGCACGTCGTGCTCGATAAACCAACTGGCATATTGCTCCGCCAGTCTCAATTGCTCATTAAATAACTCAATCCTTTGATCAGGGGTCAATAACGTAATCCCAATGTCAGCCGGCATAGCTAAATCACCGTCCAGGCTATTGAAACGGCATAAAATTTCCACCGCCAGCAGCCTGCCGTCCATTGAGTAAACAGGTTGAAAAACATAGCTACTAATAAAGTCAGCTTCGAATTGAATTTTCATTTTAATGCCACAGGCAGAATGGCGAGCAGCTCATCGTATATCAATATATTTTATCGATCAATCCCCCTGGGATTAATCGGAAATATCAATGTAATTACCAATAAGTTATCATTTAATTGATAGATTAAAGCTATGCGTAGTTCGAAAAAAAATGAATAAAAAACAATTTAACTTATGACAAAATCAGAACAAAATGAATGAAACTGAGAGGCATTTAACTTAGGTGATAGAGTAATGCTTAAAATTTGACTTATCTCCATTGTTTTAATTAAAGAAATTCCTATCAGCCTGGAAACCTGTCCTTTGCACTCAACGCAATTACGCCCCAATTCCCTAACAACTGATTAAATTTAATAACACATCAATTCACTGCGCTATTCTCAGCATTGAAACAACCAAAAAAATGCCCACCTTGATTTTTATCGAATTTATGCTGAGCCTGCATTTACGACTTTTTTGACGATGAGATACAACAACAAAGTAGGTGCCACACGGCGTGAAAAAGGATGAGTTGCCTCATCCCAGGATAGTCGCAGCCTGAATGTTATTTAATCGTCTCGGCCAACCATTGCCGCAGTTCAGCCAACTCGGCGGCATGATCGGGAAACTGCGCGAGCAAACTATCGCAACAACTTGCCACAGCCTCACTGCGGTAGGCGCATCCCACCAGCCTCTGCGCCAACTGTTGCAACGGCGCAGGGTTAAGGCTATCGGTAAAAATCTGCGCCCGGTCAATGGCCCCCTTTTCCACATCAAAGAAGATATCCACCCCGCCCCAGGCAAAGCGCTCATTCAGCAAATGGCTAAATGCAGGCGCTTTGCCGAAATTCCATTCCCAGCTGCTTTGTCTGGCGAACTGGGCGGCAAAATCCGGCAGATCCGGATACACATCCGGAGAGATGATTTCCGCCCTGGCGGTATCGTCATAATGGTCAAAGAATGCCTGAGTCACGGCATCGCATATCTGTTGGTGGTTGATATCGGGCCGGAACTCCGCCAGGTTGGCGACGCGAGAACGTACTGAGGTGATGCCCTTGGCCTGCAATTTCTTGGGGTCCGGGTTGAGGTAGTCCGCCAGACGGTTTAGATCGGCGTTCAATAATAACGTGCCATGGTGAAACCCGCGATCCTGAGTTTCACGGTAGGCCGAGCCGGATATTTTACGCACGCCCTCTGCGGTGTCGATCACCAGATCATTGCGCCCTGACGCCGTGGCGGAGATCCCCAGTTGAGCCAGTGCCGCCAGAATAATGCCGGTGGACACGTTTTTATCGTAGCCGGGTTTACCTGCCATAAAGGTAAAACAGGTATTGCCCAGGTCGTGAAATACCGCTCCGCCCCCGCTGCTGCGCCGCGCCAGCCGGATCCCATCTTGCTCCATCCGTCGGGTGTTGCACTCTTTCCACGGGTTCTGCGACTGGCCAATGACCACGGTTTCGGCGTTGCGCCATAAGAACAGGATTTTCTGCGTGGTCATCTCGCGGAAGATGCACTCTTCCACGGCCAGATTGAACCAGGGATCGTAGGAGTCGGAAATCAGTAAACGTAGGCTATTCATGGCGGTCACCGTTAAGGATGTGATGCCGCCATGATACACCGAATCAAAGGGTTAAGGTTAAATGCGCCGCGCCTGCCAATAGGCTCGCTTCCAATAGACATTGTCCAGCGAGGAACGAATGACGCCGCGGCTGGTTGAGGCATGGATAAATTGATCGTTGGTATCGTAGATACCCACGTGTAAACCATTTTCACCCGCGCCGGTTTTGAAAAACACCAGATCGCCCGGCATCAATTCATCACGCGAGACTTTGGTGCCGAGCTCGGTTTGCTCTTCGGTAGAGCGCGGCAATTGCATATCGAAACGGTCACGGAAGGTGCGATAGACAAATCCTGAGCAGTCGACGCCGCCGCGATCCATCCCGCCATAACGATATGGCGTGCCGTACCATTGCCGCAGTTGCTCGTTCAATTGAGCCACCACCACGATCGAGTCGGCCAACCGGCCGCTTGGCGGCGGCGCATGGCTGCTGCAACCGGCAAGAATTAAACTGGCTAATAAAAACCAAACACGCATCCGCATAATATCCCTTCATTGAACCCGTTGCCGCATCATGCCGCCCGGTCAACCACACCGCCAGCGAGGCAAAGTCGGCACCACGTTAGGAGAGAGCTATTTGGCGCTAATTTATCTCCCGCATGGGGAAAAAGGCAAGCGCTGTGAAGGAGATAATCGCGTTGACGCCAATTTTTGCGCTATTGGGCCGTTTTTACCCCAGCCTTGCTGTTAATCAGCCACACCCCAAACAGGATAAACAGCGTTCCCAGCGTTTTCAGCAGGGTAGCGGATTCATTAAACCAGGGCAGGATCACCGCAGCCAGATACACCAGCGCATAGCTGACGCTCAACAGCGGATAAGCGCGATTGAGCGGCAAATGATGCAGCGCAAAGAACCAGCACAGCATCGACAACGCATAGCCAAAGATACCGCAACCCACAGCCAGCAGCGGCAACCAGTAATGCATGAGCAGCGCCAATGTCACGTCGGCGAACGACATCAGCGGGATCTGCGCCATGCCCCACTTCATCAACAGTTGCGCCAACGTCACCAACAATACGCTGGCAGCGCCCCAGGCATAGCCCCTCATGGGTGTACACTCATCAACAGGATCCCCAGCATAATGGACGCTACGCCACACCAGTGGCGCAAGGTGGTCGGTTCCTGAAACAGCCAGCGGGCCGCCAGCGTCACCAGCACAAAATTCAGGCTGAGCATCGGGTACGCCAGGCTGAGCGGCAAACGTTGCAACACGTTGAGCCACACCGCCATGCCGGCCCCCAGCAGCAACACCGCCAGCGCCAACCAACGTAGCGTCGGCCCTCGTCTGACGTCCGGCGGCAATTGCCAGCACAGAGCGGCCTGTTTCTGGCACAACTGCCCACCGCAGGTGAGCAGGCTGACCACAATCACCAACAGGTAACCGATCATCATGGTTGCTGTCGATACCAAACCAGCGCCAGGCGGTTCATCTCAACAATCTTGTCTGCGGTCGGTAAGTTTTTCGGCACGTGATCCCCTCTCGACAATTGCAATACCAGCGAGACATCGCCCTGCTTGCGCGCCTGTGCCAACCACTGAGGGAAATCTTCATCGCTGATGAAATGGCTGCGGGCATCCGGGTAGTCCAGACCATAAGACACTTCGCCCTTTTCGCTGAACATCAGCACATCGCTGCGCTTCAGTTCCCAGGCCAGGCCGGCGGCGACCCCTGCGCTGTCTGTCAGCACATAGCGGCTATGGCTTAATTCTGCCATGTTCACCCGCGCGAAGTTTTGCGGCAACTTGGAATCGGTCACCTGTTGCGGAATCGCATAGCCAATCAGCAGGCACAGCAGCAACGGACAGGCGGCAGCCCAATGCCAACGGCGTGCATTATCACGCACCGACACCACGGCGAACACTAGCCACCCGGCAAAGGCGATAATGCCGATCACTATCTTCGGCCATTCCTGGGCGCTAAACAAATGCACCTTGGGCAACAGACCAGTACCGATAATCAATAGCGCCAATACGCCGATCGCGCCAAACAACCCGTTCAGCAGCGCATTGACTTTGAATGCCTTGCTGCGCAGTGCCGCCGCATAATCCTCGGCATAAGCCGCCATCAACAGCGCCAGCGGCGCCATGCACGGCAGAATATAGGTCGGCAGCTTACCCTTGGCGATGCTGAAGAAGATCAGTGGCATCACTACCCAACTGAGCAGGAAGAACAGCTCCGGGCGATTGATGCGTTCACGCCAGCCCTTGATCAGCGCCCCTGGCAGCAGCGCCGCCCACGGCAGCACCCCGGCAAACAGAATCGGAATGTAGTACCAGAACGGTGCCTTATGCTGCGCATTGTCCTCGGCGAAGCGCTGAATATGCTCCACCCAGAAGAAGTAATTCCAGAAGTCCGGTTCTCGCTGGGCAATGGCCAGCGCCCAAGGCAGGCTGAGCAACACCGCCACCACTATCGCCACCGGGCCGTAAATAAGAAGATCTTTGATCCGCCGTTGCTGAATGACAATCGGGATCACCGCAATCACCGGCACAGCCAGCGCCAAGAACCCCTTGGTCATAAAACCCATGCCGCAGGCCAACCCCAGCAGCGCGTAACCGCCCAGCTTGCCTTTGACCGTGGTGGCTTTCAACGTCAGGTAATAGCTGACCATCGCCGCGGTCAGCCACAAGGCGATCATCGGATCCAGTACGCTGTAGGTACCGATGCTGAACACCAGTACCATCGACAGGAAAATCAGTACCGCCAGGCTGGCGCGGCGCGCATTGCGCCACATCAGCATCGCCAGCGCAAAGACCAACAGCGCAGTCATGCCGGTGCTGAATACCGAGCCGAAACGCACCGCAAAGTTGGTCTCGCCAAACAGCCATTGGCTGATGTTGTTAAACCAGTAACCGGCTACCGGTTTTTCAAAATAACGCAGGCCAAGCAGATTGGGCACTACCCAGTCGCCGCGCTGCAGCATCTCGCGGCTGATTTCGGCATAGCGGGTTTCATCAGGCTGCCACAGCAGGCGCCCATTGAGGGGAATCAGGTAAACCAGAGCAAAAAAAATGGCCAGCAAGATGGCCCATGATCCTTTTAGCGCCTTCATGAATCGTCCTTCACATCGGTTTGACAACCCAGCCAACCTTCGCGGCCGGGGAAAGGAGCGCGCTTGATGCGGCCCAATGGCAATGAAGCCAAATCGTGCGGCAGCAGTTCGCTTAACGGACAGAATGCTATGCCCTGTCGTTGCGCGCGCTGCAGTAACTGTTCGAACATCGCGGCCTGCGACATCCCTTCCACTTCGGTATGAATGGTATACACCGGCACGCCCTGGTCGTTTTCAATGGCTTGCAGAATGTAATCGTTGAAGTCGGCCATACTGACTTCACTGCCAATCACCTCGTCAAATGTAGGTAACGTAACCGGGATCTGCACGGTGCCGAGCCGGCCATCGCTTAACTGCGGGCGGAATGGGTGGGTGCCGCGACAGTCGCTGTTGTAGTGAAAACCAAAACGCTGCTTCACCTCCAGTACCCGCGTATCCGCACGCCAGCCGGCGACCGCCGAGCATTTTACCGGCTGGCCGGTACTGGCGGTTAGCGCATCCACGCCCCGTTGAACCTGCTGCGTCAGTTGCGCCTCAGACCAGCGGCCGACGTTCGCCTGCCAGCCCTGATGATCCCACGCGTGCAGTCCCACTTCATGCCCGGCCTCGGCGGTACGTTTCATCAACGGCCCCAGAGTGCGGGAAATATTGCGCCCCGGCCAGGCGGTACCGGCCAGCAGGATATCCCAACCGTACAGTGACGCGGCGTTCGAACGCAGCATTTTCCACAGGAATTTCGGACGTAAAAGGCGCCATAAATGGCGCCCCATATTGTCCGGTCCTACGCTGAAGAAGAAACTGGCCTGAATACCGTACTTGTCGAACAGCTCCAGCAACTGCGGCACCCCTTCCCGGGTACCGCTGAAGGTATCTACATCAACTCGCAGACCGACTTTCTTCATTCACCTTTACCTTCCTGAACGGTAGTGCGCAGGAAGTAATCCAACGTGTCTGCAACGGTCTGCTGCATCGCAATGGTCGGCTGCCAACCCAGCAGGCGGCGGGCATTCTTGATGCTCGGCGTACGGTGCTCGACGTCCTGATACCCTTTGCCGTAATAGCTGCTGCTTTCTACATCCTTGAAACCGGCAAACGGCGGGAAGCTGTCGCGCAACGGGTGATTGTTGAAACTCTCGAGCAACATTTCCGCCAGTTCACGGATGCTGGCCTCATTGGTCGGGTTACCGATATTGACGATCTGACCGTCACACAAACCGTCGCGGTTTTCGATAATGCGGAACAGCGCTTCGATACCGTCGTTGATGTCGGTAAAGCAGCGTTTTTGCGCCCCGCCGTCCATCAGTTTGATCGGCGAACCTTCCACCAGATTGAGGATTAACTGGGTGATAGCGCGTGATGAACCGATACGCGCCGCATCCAGATTGTCCAGGCGCGGCCCCATCCAGTTAAACGGACGGAACAGCGTGAACTTCAATCCTTCCTTGGCGCCGTATGCCCAGATCACCCGGTCCAGCAACTGCTTGGACACCGAGTAAATCCAGCGCTGTTTGTTGATCGGCCCGACGATCAGACGCGAATGGTCTTCATCAAATTCTTTGTCATCGCACATGCCGTACACCTCGGAGGTGGACGGGAAGATAATGCGCTTATTGTATTTCACGCAGTCGCGGACGATTTTCAGGTTTTCTTCGAAATCCAACTCGAATACGCGCAGTGGGTTGCGGGTGTATTCGATAGGCGTCGCAATGGCCACCAGCGGCAACACCACGTCGCATTTCTTGATGTGATACTCGATCCACTCGGAGTGGATGCTGATATCCCCTTCCACAAAGTGGAAGCGCGGGTTATCCAGGAAACGGCTGATGGCATCAGAGCCGATATCCAGACCGTAAATGTCGTAACGATCGTCACGCAGCAGGCGTTCGGTCAAGTGATTGCCGATAAAACCGTTAACGCCCAGGATCAACACGCGAGTTCTGCGCTTCATGACTGCATTCGGCTTGGCGGCCAGGCGCACATCGGCCACGATGCCCATTTCCTGCGCCAGGCGGCTACCCTGCACGTACAGACCGGACTCGTTTTGCCCGGCAACGATTTCCAGCGCGCCTTCACCACAAGCGATGATCAGCGGCGAGGTGCTAAGCACTGTGCCCGGTTGTTTATCATGCTGGGCATCCAGCACGCGGGCACGCCAGACGATCAGCTTACGTTGGCCGAGGTAGCTGAATGCGCCCGGGTAAGGCTCGGTGACCGCACGGATCAGGTTGTTGATTTCCTGCGCGGATTTATGCCACAAAATTTCACCGTCTGCGGCTGTGCGGCGGCCAAAATAGCTGGCGTCGGCTTCATTTTGCGCAGTGAATGAGGCGGTACCGTTTTTCAGTTTAGGCAGTTCGTCTTTCAGCAGCGCCTGTGCCGCCTCCAGCACTTTTTTGTGTAACGTCAGCGCCGTATCGTCAGCGGCGATCGCCACTTTACGTTGACCAACGATATCCCCGGCATCCGGGCGTTTGACCATTTTGTGCAGCGTGGCGCCGGTTTCGGTTTCGCCGTTGACCAGCGCCCAGTTCACCGGTGCACGGCCACGGTAGCGCGGCAGCAACGAACCGTGCAGATTGAACCCGCCAAGCGGTGCCAGCGACAGGATCTCATCGCTTAACAGGTTGCGGTAATAGAATGAGAAAATAACGTCCGGTTGCATCTGACGGATGCGCTCGATCCACAACGGGTGGTTAACGTCTTCCGGCGCATAGACCGGCAACTCCAATTCAGCGCCTAAACGGGCTACAGAGGAGAAGAAGTTGTTCTCACCAGGATCGTCGGTATGCGTGAATACCGCCTGAACGTCATAGCCTGCGTCAGTCAGCGCTTTCAAACCCGCGCAGCCAATATCATGGTAAGCAAATACAATAGCTTTCATCATTCTTCTTCCTGAGTATTGTGAACCGGCTGTTCACCGACCACTTTCTGAACAAAATAACGAGGGCGAGCGCGTACGTCGGTATAGATACGACCTATGTACTCGCCCAACAGACCCATGCCGACAAATTGAGCACCGATAAAGGTAAACAGCACCGCAAACAGCGTGAACACCCCACCGCCCGACCATTCGGGCCCCATAATCAAACGCAGGGCGATCAGCACTACCGCCAGCACAAAACCCGAGAGCGCCACCACGCTGCCTACAACGCTGAGCAAACGCAGCGGTGTCGTCGTCAGGCAGGTGAGCAAGTCGTACATCAGGTTAATCAACTTCATCAGGCTGTATTTGGAATCGCCAAACTCGCGTTCGGCGTGCAGCACGTCGATTTCGGTGGTCCGCCGGGCGAAGGTGTTCGCCAGGATCGGGATAAAGGTGCTGCGTTCGTGGCAGTTCAGCATGGCTTCGATAATATGACGGCGGTAGGCGCGCAACATGCAGCCGTAATCGCCCATCGATTTGCCGGTGGCACGTTGGATCATCATATTGATAATGCGTGAGGCGCTTTTGCGGAACCAGGAGTCCTGGCGGTTGGCACGCACGGTGCCCACCACGTCATAGCCCTCTTCTGCGACCCGTACCAGGCGCGGGATCTCTTCCGGCGGGTTTTGCAAATCGGCGTCCAGCGTAATCACCAGATCGCCGCTCACCTGATTGAAGCCGGCCATGATCGCCGAGTGTTGGCCGTAATTACGGTTCAGCAAAACGGCAATCACGCAGCTGCCCGGCTGCTCTGCCGCGGCGGTCAGCATATCGGCTGAGTTGTCGCTGCTGCCGTCATCGACCAGGATAATTTCATAAGGTTGAGTCAGTTGTTTACAGGCGGCGGTAGTACGCTCAAGCAAGGCAGGCAAACTTTCCTGCTCGTTGTATACCGGGATCACCACCGAAACTTTTTTTATCGGTTCAACGCGAGACACGTAACGACTCCACAACAGAAGATAAGGCATTGACCACGCGATCAACATCGCCGTCGGTCATATCAGGGAATAACGGTAAGGTGCACAGACGCGCCGAGTTCCATTCGGTGTTCGGCAACGACAGCTGCGGATAACGTTCGCGGTAGAATTTCTGGGTATGGGCAGCGCGGAAATGCAGGCCGGTACCGATGCCTAACGCTTTCAGGCGCTCCATCAGTTGGTCGCGATCGATGCCGCAACGTTCGGCATCAACGCGCACCATAAACAGATGCCAGGCGTGATCATGCGGGTAATCAGGCAACCCCAACGGCTGGAAAGGCGAACCTTCCAGCGCGGCCAAATAACGTTGGGCCAACGCTTTGCGACGGGCGTTCAACTGCGGCAGACGAGCTAACTGCACGACCGCTATGGCCGCGTGAATATCCGAAAGGTTGTATTTGTAGCCCGGTTCCACCACCTCTGCCTGCGGCTTGCGCCCCAGCTGTTGGCGATCGAAGGCGTCAACCGCCAGTCCGTGGAACTTCAGGCAACGTACGCGATCGGCCAGCGCATCGTCGTCGGTGGCAATCAGGCCCCCCTCGGCACAGGTCAGGTTTTTAATCGCATGGAAGGAAAAAATTGCCGTGCCGCGTGCGCCGACCCACTCGCCGTTGTAACGGGTACCCACCGCATGGGCAGCGTCTTCGATCAGAGGGAGGTTGTGGCGCGTTGCCACATCGCGCAAAGCGTCCATCTGCAGCGGCGCACCGGCGTAATGAACCGGGACAATGGCTTTGGTTTTAGCCGTAATGGCCGCTTCGACATCGGCGGCACTGACCATCAGCGTATCGCGATCAACATCAATCATCACCGGCGTCGCGCCAAGCAATTCAATCATATTGAGGGTGGAAACCCAGGTTTGCGAGGGCGTGATAACCTCATCACCCGGGCCAATGCCCAGCGCCATCAGGGTGATGTGCATGCCCGCAGTGGCGGAACAAACGGCTATGGCGTGTTTACATCCGAAGGTGGAGCAGAATTCGTTTTCCAATTGCTGATTCTGCGGGCCGGTGGTGATCCAGCCGGAGCGCAATACCTTTTCTACCGCTGCGACCTCTTCATCGCCAATGGCCGGGCGAGAAAAAGGTAAAAATTCATCCATAGTTAACCCCAAACTCATCAAATTTCTTTAATGACACTGTAGATCTCTTTCATTTAACGAATATTAAACACCAGAGAGAATCGTTCCTGGTGGATTAGCTGCCAATGTACGGCCACAAGCTTAACTAAACCTTAAGGTAAGATTAATTATCAGCTGGCTATCAGACTTGAGTGGATTATCAACAAAAAAATAAATATCGCATAAAAATCAGCAAATTGTGATTGTGAATAATTATTTATCTATTCTATTTGAACTAAATCAGCGTAGCACGTCAGCGACGGTTTTCAAGGCGGGAGAGTTAATTTAAAAGAGAAAAAGAAATAACGGCCTAAGGTTAGCCGCCTATTTATATCGGGTCCGTTTAATTTACGTTTAAGTCGATTTTCTCGCTACGCCGTCTTGGTCATGATCCAGCGCTGATCGCCGACCGCCTGCAGATGAAAATCCACATCATAAATCTGTGAAAGCACTACCGGCTCCATCACTTCTCGCGTAACGCCCTGCGCGACCAGCCGGCCGGCGTGCAACAGCCAAACCCGATCGGCCTGCTGCAAAGTATGGTTGAGATCGTGCGCGCAAACCAAAGCGCTACGCCCGCTCTGGCAAAACTCGCGCAGCAGGCGATCCAGTGCCACCTTCTGCGCCACGTCCAGACTATTGGTCGGTTCGTCCAGCAGCAGCAGTTGGCTGTAGGGGTTAACCGTCGGCCACACCTGAAGCAACACCGCCGCCAGCCGCACCCGTTGCCATTCGCCGCCGGAAAGCTGAGTCAGCATGCGCGGCAACTTATCCATCAGCTTTAAACGTTGGCAAAGATAGAGGATGGTGCTCTCCACCGCAGCGTCAGCGGCGCCCGCCGGTTGGTGTAACGCCAGGTATTGGAACACGGGCATCAACGCGACAGGCGGCTGCTGCTGGCTTAAGTAAGCACGGCGCAGCGCCAGTTCACTTCCCTGATAGCCGGCCAGCGGTTGGCCCGCCAACAAGAGTTCCCCTGAACCGGGCAGCATGCCCGCCAGCCGAGCCAGCAGCGTGCTTTTACCGGCGCCGTTCGGGCCGATGAGGTGATACTGCAACCCAGCATCAACCTGCGCTGAAAACGGGGCCAAACGCCCTTCTACCCCAACCTGACTGAGCTGCAGCATGATGGATTACCGCTCCTTGTTATCCGGCCAACGCCTGTTTGACAGCGGCAACCAGCGCCGGATCTTCCGGCGTCGTGTCCGGCGAGAAACGCTCGATCACTTGGCCATCGCGTCCAATCAGGAACTTTTCAAAGTTCCACAGGATATCGCCGGTTTGCTTCGGTGCGCGGCCTTTGCTGCTCATACGCGCCAGAAACTCGCTGCCCTCTGGCGCGACCGCCTGCGGTTTTGCGGTAATCAGCGCCTGATACAACGGATGGCGGTCGTCGCTGTTCACTTCAATTTTGGCGAACATCGGGAACTGTACGCCGAAGGTCCCGCGGCAAAACGCCAGGATCTCTTCATTGCTGCCGGGTTCTTGCCCCAGGAACTCATTGGACGGGAAGCCCAGCACCTCAAACCCCTGTGCGCGATAGGTTTCGTATAACGCTTCCAGCCCTTCATATTGCTTGGTCAAGCCACATTCAGACGCCACGTTAACCACCAACAGCGCTTTGCCTTCATATTCGCCCAGGGTGGTGGATTTATTTTCGATAGTGTTTACCGGAATGTCATAGATAGGTTGAGACATAGCTTTATCCTCTTGTTTTGTTTGCAGGTGAACAGAAGAAACTACCTTACGCTTTTTACCCGGGTCAGTAACCAGATAAATAGCGGTGCTCCGAGGGTGGCCGTCACCACCCCAATGGGCAATTCTGCCGACAACAAGGTGATGCGCGCCACCACATCAGCCGCCAGCAACACGCCGCCACCGGCCAGCGCGCATCCGGGCAGCAGGTAACGCTGGTTGGTCAGACCGCTGAGGCGCAGCATATGCGGGATCACCAGCCCGACAAAACCAATCACCCCGGCCAGCGCCACACTGACGCCCACCAGCCAGCCAATCGCCAACACCAGCAGGTTGCGCCACAGATGCAAGGAGAGCCCGAGTTGACGCGCCTGAATCTCCCCCAGGGCCATAAAGTTCAGCGCCTTGCCTTGGCAACACAACCAAAGCAGCACCGGCAACAGGGCCAGCACCAACCACTTTTGCCGCCAGTCAACACCGCCAAACCCGCCCATCATCCAATACATCAGTTGGCGCAGATCCAGGCTGGAACTGAAGTACACCGCCCAGGTCATCACCGCGCTGCAAACGATGCCCAGCGCAACCCCCACCAACAGCAAGCGCGCATTGGTTAACCGCCGGCGGCGGGCAAAACTGAGCAGCAGAAAAGTCATGATTAACGCGCCGACGATGGCGCTCAGGCTCATCAGCGCCACCGGCAGCAAACCGTTGCCCAGCAACACCGTCAGCACCAGCGCCACGCCGGCGCCGTTCGCGACGCCCAACAGGCCCGGCTCGGCCAAGGGGTTTTCGAACAACGCCTGCATAACCGCCCCAGCCACCGCCAGGCTGGCGCCTACCAGCATCACCGCCAGCGCGCGCGGCAGCCGCAACTGCCAGACGAACAGCTGCGCAGGCTCGCTCAGCCACTGTGAGGGCCAGAGCCAAATGTCGCCGGCACTGAGGCTGAAAACAAAAGCCACCGCAACGCCCAGCATCAACAACCACAGATGGCGCTTGTCGCGAGTGCGTTGGTTTTGGAGCAATAAAGAAAAGGTTTGGCTGGTCAGCATTGGCGCGGCGATTTCCCTGCAGGCCGTATTTACGGCCGAATAATTGACGTCTGAGTCAAATATTAGGGGGTTAGCGCCAGAAGGGGAAGCATTGCCTAAGCACAATGGCAGGAAAACGGCGGCTGCGCATGCCCGTCACCCGCAGGTGATGGCAAAGGCAGCCGCCGTAAAATTAATTAAGGGCGCGGGCCGTTGCCGTTCGGCGGATAGGGTTCGCCATTGCCGTGACCGTTACCGCGGCCATTATCATTGCCACGGCCTTGATCGTTACTGCGGCCCTGATCGTTACCGCGCCCATTGTCACGGCCGCCATTGTCATGACGGTTGCCGTTATCATGATTATCGCGTTCGCCACGGAACGGATTGCCGTCGCGATCCGGGCCGCGGTGCTCATAGCCAGGCGGTGGCTTCGGTTGCCAGCGGCCTCCATCCCAGTACATGCCATGGTTATTCCGCTCGCCCATACCGCGGCCCTGATGAGCATGCCACCACTGCGGCGGGCGCCAGTCGTAACCATCCCAATAATAGCCCCGACGGTCCTGATCGCCCAGATGTACCGAAACGCCCGGCACGTTGATATCAATAGAGACATCCGCCTGCGCAGCCACCGGCAGCAGCAAGGGTAAACAAACCAGCAACAGGAACTTTTTCATTTTATGTTCTCACTTTATTTTCTCGCTTGAGTGGTTATATCAGCGCATTTATTTAGCGCCTATCTCACCAATGCCTATTTTCAGATCGTTTTCATCTCCCTTACGAAATCCATACACTCCGGCCCTGCCGCTTAATTAATATAATTGCTGACAACCTTTAACGAATAACTGACGTACGTATCGCCACCAGGCTATTTATAATTAAGCCAACAACCACCGGAGAGACATTATTATGATTAAGCGCATTGGAATGCTATTGACCGTTGCCGTACTGGCTTCAGCGCTCAGCGCCTGCTGCTTCGGCCCGCACGGCGGCGGGCACCGTGGCGGCGGGCCGGGCCACTACTATAATCATTATTAACCGTCAGGGGCCTCGGCCCCTTTTTTTATTCAAAAAACAATTAATACTAAATAGCCATAAGAATAATCCGCAACGAGAATATTATTTTAGCTTGAACGAGAGGGGTTAATATCACCACCTGAAAAATCTCGTGGCGGTATAAATTAAGAATAGACCTAATTTAACTCGGAAAAAGAAAAAGGCCGCAAAGCGGCCTTTTTGGTTTCATGCGACTTACTCTTTCGGGCTGGCGTTCTCTACCCGACTTTTCAGCTTTTGTCCCGGACGGAAAGTGACCACGCGGCGCGCCGTAATCGGAATGTCCTCGCCGGTCTTCGGGTTACGCCCAGGACGTTGGTTCTTGTCACGCAAATCAAAATTGCCAAAACCTGACAGTTTAACCTGCTCACCGTTCTCGAGAGCACGACGCACCTCTTCGAAAAACAGTTCTACCAGGTCTTTGGCATCCCGTTTGCTAAGCCCAAGCTTCTCAAACAGGTGTTCTGACATTTCAGCTTTAGTAAGCGCCATAGGTTCAATCCCTCAAGGATGCTTGGAATCGCTGTTTTAGAGCCTCTACGCATCTTGCAACGGTAGCGGCTATCTCCTCTTCTTCCAGTGTACGAGCGGTATCCTGCAATACCAGACTGATAGCCAGGCTCTTATCACCCTCCGCTACGCCCTTGCCACGGTACACATCAAACAAGTTTACGCCAACTACCTGATTTGCGCCAACTTTCTTACACTCTGCCAAAATATCTTCTGCGGCGACATTTTCAGCCACCACAACGGCGATATCGCGACGGTTTGCCGGGAAGCGAGAAATCTCCCGCGCCTGAGGCACGGCGCGGCTTGCGACCTTGTTCCACTCCAGTTCGAACACCACTGTACGGCCGTTAAGATCCAGTTTACGTTCAAGTTCCGGATGAACCACACCGATGAAACCTACGCGTTCGCCCTGTAAATAAATCGCCGCGCTTTGCCCAGGATGCAATGCCGGATTGGCCTCGGCTTTGAACTGAATTTCGGATAATTTACCGGTCAGCTCGAGTACCGACTCCAGATCGCCTTTTAAATCATAGAAGTCGACCGGCTTACGCGCCAGATCCCAGTGTTCTTCATGCGTATGGCCCGCAATCACCCCTGCCAGCATGACATCCTGACGGATGCCCAGAT
This sequence comes from Serratia sp. 22264, assembly GCF_052045345.1. Lineage (NCBI taxonomy): Bacteria > Pseudomonadati > Pseudomonadota > Gammaproteobacteria > Enterobacterales > Yersiniaceae > Serratia > Serratia sp. 22264. The sequence continues at coordinate 920,198 of NZ_JBQEOY010000001.1, read as the reverse complement.
TTGCCGCAGTATCAGGTACAAAGCGCAACCCGCTTTCAAACAGGCGCAGGCGGCTTTGCTGGCGATTCTGGTTATACACCACCGCAGACAGCAGGCCGGTCCACAATGACAGACGCATAGCCGACATCTCTACCGAGATTGGGCTTGGCAGGATCAACGCCTCTTCGCCCGGGTGCAGCAAGGCCTGCACTTTAGGATCAACGAAGCTGTAGGTGATCGCTTCCTGGAAACCGTGATCGACCAGCAGAGTTTTCACGCGTTTCAGCGTCAGATCGGCTTCGCGGTGCTTGGTCATGACCAGATCGGCACGGACCGGCACGTCAGGAATATTGTTGTAGCCATAAACGCGCGCGACTTCTTCAACCAGGTCTTCTTCGATTTCCATATCGAAACGCCAGCTCGGTGCCACCGCCAGCCAGTTATCGCCCTGCTCTGTCACCTGACAACCCAGACGGCGCAGAATATCGCTCACCTGCTCGCTTGGTACCGCATGACCAATCAAACGATCCAGTTTTTCACGGCGCAACGTAATAGTGGCGCGCTTCGGCAGTTCGCTTTCGGTGGTAACATCAATAACAGGGCCTGCCTGGCCGCCGCAGATATCAATCAGCAGGCGGGTAGCGCGCTCCATCGCCTTGTACTGCAACGCAGGGTCAACGCCACGCTCATAACGATGTGAAGCGTCGGTGTGCAGGCCCTGACGACGCGCGCGGCCGGTAATCGACAGCGGGCTAAAGAAGGCGCACTCCAACAGCACGTCCTGGGTCTCGTCATTCACCCCTGAATGTTCGCCACCAAAGATGCCGCCCATCGCCAGCGCTTTTTGGTGATCGGCAATCACCAGGGTGTCTGCATTCAGTTTGGCTTCGCTGCCGTCCAGCAACGTCAGGGTTTCCCCTTCTTCGGCCATACGCACCACGATACCGCCTTCAATGCGGCTCAGGTCGAAGGCGTGCATTGGCTGCCCCAGTTCCAGCAGCACGTAGTTGGTAACGTCAACCACCGCGTCAATGGAGCGGATACCGCAACGACGCAGTTTCTCACGCATCCACAACGGGCTGGCGGCCTTGACGTTGATGCCTTTGACTACGCGACCGAGGTAACGCGGGCACGCCTGCGGTGCGTCAACGCGGATCGGCAACGTATCATTGATCGTGGCGGCAACCGGGCTCATGTCCGGTTCGGTGAGTGCCACCTGATTCAGCACGCCAACATCACGCGCTACGCCGATGATACCCAGACAGTCGGCGCGGTTAGGTGTCACGCTGATTTCGATCGTGTTGTCGTTCAGCTTCAGGTATTCGCGGATGTCGGTGCCAATCGGCGCATCTTCCGGCAGTTCGATAATACCGTCGTGATCGTCGGAAATGCCCAATTCGGAGAACGAGCAGAGCATGCCTTCGGAAGGCTCGCCGCGTAATTTGGCGGCTTTGATTTTGAAATCGCCCGGCAGCACTGCGCCTACGGTGGCAACGGCCACCTTCAGGCCAGTCCGGCAGTTCGGCGCGCCGCAGACGATATCCAACAGGCGGTCGCCGCCCACGTTAACCTTGGTCACCCGCAGTTTGTCCGCATTGGGATGCTGACCGCATTCAACCACGTGGCCAACCACCACGCCGTTGAAGACGCCGGCTACCGGCTCCACGCCGTCCACTTCCAGGCCGGCCATGGTGATTTGATCGGATAATGCTTCGCTGCTGATGGCCGGGTTTACCCACTCGCGCAACCAGAGTTCACTGAATTTCATGTGATATTCCCGCCTTACTTAAACTGTTTGAGGAAACGCAGATCGTTTTCGAAGAACGCGCGCAAGTCGGTGACGCCATAACGCAACATCGTCAGACGCTCCATGCCCATGCCGAAAGCAAAACCGGAATAGATTTCCGGGTCGATGCCCACGTTGCGCAGAACGTTCGGATGCACCATGCCGCAGCCCAGAACTTCCAGCCACTTGCCGTTTTTGCCCATGACGTCCACTTCAGCGGACGGTTCGGTAAACGGGAAGTACGACGGACGGAAACGAACCTGCAAATCCTCTTCAAAGAAGTTATTCAGGAAATCATGCAGCGTGCCCTTCAGGTTGGTGAAGCTGATGTCTTTGTCGACAATCAGGCCTTCCATCTGATGGAACATCGGAGTATGCGTTTGGTCGTAATCGTTACGGTAAACGCGACCCGGCGCAATAATGCGAATTGGCGGCTGCTGGTTCTTCATGGTACGGATCTGCACGCCGGAAGTCTGAGTGCGCAGCAGGCGCGTGGCATCGAACCAGAAGGTGTCGTGATCGGCGCGCGCCGGGTGGTGCCCTGGAATGTTCAGCGCGTCGAAGTTATGATAATCGTCTTCAATTTCCGGCCCGGTCTCGACTGAAAAGCCCAGTTCGCCAAAGAAGGCTTCGATACGATCGATGGTGCGGGTCACTGGATGCAGCCCGCCGTTTTCCATACGACGGCCTGGCAGGGAAACGTCAATAGTCTCTGCAGCCAGACGCTCGTTCAGCGCAGCGGATTCCAGCGTGTTTTTACGCGCGTTCAGCGCATCCTGCACCGCCTGTTTTGCCTGGTTGATCACCGCCCCGGCCGCAGGGCGTTCTTCCGCCGGCACGTCACGCAGCGATTGCATCTGCAAGGTAAAATGGCCTTTCTTGCCTAAATATTCGACGCGTACCAAATCCAACGCGGCAACATCCTGGGCATCTTCTACGGCTGCTTTAGCATTGGCAACCAGCTCTGCGAGATGTGGCATTGCTTTCCTCTTCCTCTGGCCGGTATGGCCCTAAGTAATGACTGATAATTTATGTTATCTGGCCTGACTCATACCCACAGAATTTCAAGCTACAGCCAGGCGGCAAGTGGGTGAGTCCCCGGGAGCTTAGATAACTAAGTGACCGGGGTGAACACTCGCGGCCAACGCCGCTGTAGTTTGAAAGGCAAAGGGTATGGCCAAAAACAAAAAAGCCTCCACAGGGGAGGCTTAGGCGCTACTTTTCGTTTCTTTTCTTACGCGCAAAGCCTCCTGAGATCAGGCGCTAAAGTAAAAAAAGAAACGAAAAATAACAACGTGCATGATTGCTTAACCTTGTCGATTGATTGCCCACCAGTGATATAGCGGCGGTCAATAAAAGTCAATATTCGTACTGAAAAACAAAGATAAAAGAGGGAGCAAGCTCCCTCTTTTACTGACTTACGCCAGTGCTGCTTTCGCTTTCTCAACCAGTGCGCCGAAGGCCACTTTGTCGAAGACTGCGATGTCAGCCAGGATCTTACGGTCAATTTCAATAGAGGCTTTTTTCAGGCCGTTAATGAATTTGCTGTAAGACAGGCCGTTCACACGAGCTGCTGCGTTGATACGTGCAATCCACAGCTGACGGAACTGACGCTTACGTTGACGACGGTCACGGTAAGCATACTGGCCTGCTTTGATTACTGCCTGGAAGGCAACACGATAAACGCGCGAACGGGCACCGTAGTAACCTTTCGCTTGTTTTAAAATTTTCTTGTGACGTGCGCGTGCAATTACACCACGTTTTACGCGAGCCATATGCTCTCTCCTAAAGTCTTATTCTGGATTCAAAAAAAATGGCTTATGCGTACGGAAGGCACGCAACAACCAGGACCATATCGTTTTTAGACACCATGCCTTTCGGACGCAGGTGACGTTTACGCTTGGTTGCTTTTTTGGTCAGAATATGACGCAGGTTAGCATGCTTGCGCTTAAAACCACCGCTGCCGGTTTTTTTGAAGCGTTTGGCTGCACCACGTACAGTTTTAATCTTTGGCATTTTAATTAAATCCACTTCGCATTGTTAAACAACGATCAGTAAGGCGAATAAAACCCACACAACGCAAGCGCTGCGCGGGTTCGATTACTTGGAAGCCTTTACTGTCTCTTTTTCGGTGCGAGCACCATGATCATCTGACGGCCTTCGATCCTCGTAGGGAAGGATTCGACAATGGCCAAATCAGAATCTTCACACAGGTCTTTACGGACGCGATTAAGCACTTCCATACCGATCTGTTGGTGCGCCATCTCACGTCCGCGGAAACGCAGGGTGATTTTGGCTTTATCGCCATCTTCCAGAAAGCGAATCAGGTTGCGTAGTTTGACCTGATAGTCGCCATCATCGGTACCAGGACGGAATTTGATTTCCTTGACCTGAATGACTTTTTGCTTCTTCTTCTGTTCTTTGGTCGACTTGCTCTTCTCGTAGAGGAATTTGCCGTAATCCATGATTCGGCAAACTGGCGGTTCGGCATTTGGGCTGATTTCTACTAAATCAACGCCCGCTTCCTCAGCTTTTTCAAGAGCTTCATTCAGACTGACAATACCAATCTGCTCGCCATCGACGCCGGTTAGGCGAACTTCTTGCGCGCGAATTTCTCTGTTAATGCGATTAGGACGCGCCGGTTGAACTCGTTTTCCGCCTTTAATACTTTATTCCTCCAGTTGATGAAGACTACGGCTGCGAATCTCTTTCAGCAGCTTGTCTACGACTTCGTTTACGTCGAGGCTTCCCAGGTCTTTGCCACGGCGGGTACGAACGGCAACTTTGCCTGATTCGACCTCTTTATCACCGCACACCAACATGTAAGGAACCCGACGTAAAGTATGTTCGCGAATTTTAAAGCCAATCTTCTCATTTCTCAAGTCCGCTTTAACACGAATCCCTGCCTCTTGCAGTTTTTTGGTCAATTGCTGGACATAATCAGACTGGCTATCGGTGATATTCATCACCACCACCTGCACCGGAGCAATCCAGGTTGGGTAAAACCCTGCGTACTCTTCGGTAAGGATACCGATGAAACGCTCCATGGAGCCCAAAATAGCACGGTGAATCATTACCGGTACCACGCGATCGTTGTTTTCGCCAACATACGACGCGCCTAAACGGCCCGGTAAGAAGAAATCGAGCTGCACGGTACCACATTGCCATGCACGATCCAAACAATCATGCAGAGTAAATTCAATTTTTGGTCCGTAGAAGGCGCCCTCACCCGGCTGATATTCAAATGGAATCCCGTTTTCGGTCAGCGCCGCAGCCAGATCCTCTTCCGCACGAGTCCACATATCGTCAGTGCCGATGCGCTTCTCAGGGCGGGTGGAGAGTTTAACTGCGATCTTTTCGAAGCCAAAGGTGCCGTAAACATCATAGACCATTCTGATGCATTCGTTCACTTCGGCACGCACCTGCTCTTCCGTACAGAAGATATGGGCGTCATCCTGAGTGAAACCACGCACGCGCATCAGGCCATGCAGAGAACCCGAAGGCTCGTTGCGGTGGCAACTGCCGAACTCGCCCATGCGCAGCGGCAAATCACGGTAAGACTTCAGGCCCTGGTTGAAGATCTGCACGTGTCCCGGGCAGTTCATCGGCTTGATGCAGTACTCGCGGTTTTCCGACGAGGTCGTGAACATGGCGTCTTTATAGTTTTCCCAGTGGCCGGTTTTTTCCCACAGCACACGGTCCATCATAAATGGCCCTTTCACTTCCTGATACTGGTACTCTTTGAGCTTCATGCGCACAAAGGCTTCCAGCTCGCGGAAAATCGTCCAGCCGTCGTTGTGCCAGAACACCATACCCGGCGCTTCTTCCTGCATATGATACAGGTCGAGTTGCTTGCCGATCTTGCGGTGGTCACGCTTGGCGGCTTCTTCCAGACGTTGCAGGTAGGCATTCAGCTGTTTCTTGTCTGCCCAGGCAGTACCGTAGATACGCTGCAGCATTTTGTTCTTGCTGTCGCCACGCCAGTAGGCGCCCGAGGTTTTCTGCAGTTTGAAGTGATGGCAGAAACGCATGTTCGGCACGTGCGGACCGCGGCACATGTCGATATATTCTTCATGGTGATACAGGCCAGGACGGTCGTCACGGCTGATGTTCTCATCCAGAATCGCCACTTTGTAGTTTTCACCACGCGCGGCAAAGGTGTCGCGGGCTTCTTGCCAGCTGACCTTTTTCTTGATGACGTCATAATCTTTATCGGCCAACTCATGCATCCGCTTTTCCAGCAGATCCAGGTCTTCCTGCGTCAGGGTACGGTCAATATCAACGTCATAGTAGAAACCGTTGTCGATCACCGGGCCGATGGCCATTTTGGTGTCCGGCCACAGCTGCTTGATAGCATGGCCCAACAGGTGCGCACAGGAGTGGCGCATGATTTCCAGGCCTTCGGCGTCCTTGATGGTGATAATCGCCAGTTGCGCATCGGATTCGATCAGATCGCCGGCATCCACCAGTTCACCGTTTACACGGCCGGCAATACAGGCTTTGGCCAAACCAGGGCCGATATCAAGGGCAACATCCAGGGGGGAAACGGCGCGGTCGAAATGACGCTGACTTCCGTCAGGAAGAGTAATAACAGGCATTAATGATTCCTTATCTACAGTGGTGACCCACACGACAGATCACATGAAGAAATACAATATCGTTTAACTACATGTTGTTATGAACGCTATTCAGCTTCACTCTGCCAAATATGTACCCTCATAAGCACACAATTTACGGTGTGCCATGGTGCGACGCCATAACGGAACGGGCAGTGTAACACTATGATTAGCGCGCCATCTACCGGAGAGTTTGTCAAACAGGATCACTCGCCACCAGTACGGAAAAACCTATCCTCGCCGGTTGACGGCGAGGACAAGACGTTCGCTATTTATTCCTAATTGGCGAGAATAGTGTTCGCCATAAAAGATAACAGCGCAGTTGATGTCTTATACACATCGCGATTTTCCGTAACACTTCTGTCAAACCGCCAGTTCATGATGTAAACCACCGGCGCTTTGGGATATTGGTTAATAAAATCCCAATACAATTGAATTTGCGTATGAAGCTGTTCGTCATTCAGGCCAAGGGACGCACTAGATGGCGGAACCAAAACCCATTTTTGACTATTATTGGTCGGTGCCAGACGGTTGTAGGTTTCCCACATGTCAGATACGGACCAATTGTAATTATCGACCCCTATCCAGTCAGGCTTACTATTCACATCTCCAGGGCAGGCAGTTGTCGGCGCACCTTTTTGTATTTCATTGACATATTCTGGTATATGGGTGTGTCTGTAACTCAAAACAGTATAAACCGGGACAGCTAACCCGTAATTTTTCATGGCCTGTCGGAGAGTACATAGATAACTGGAATATTGATATGGAACATATTTATCGCCAGTTTGCAAAGCGGGAACATCGAACGGCTCATCAATAAAATAAATAGCGCCTGGACGATATGTAGCCTTACTGATTTCCTGCACAATACGCCAAATATTTGCCCATGACCCTACAGCCTGACAGCTACTGTCATTTGTTGCTCCTGGACAAATGTCCACGAACGGCGAACCTGCAACGGAGCCGGATCCAGCTTGTACATTCAGCACACATTGCCCTTGGGCACAAATCGGCAAACTCAAACTTTTAATGGAATGCACGACATTAAGGTTTGTCGTACTGAACCCAACGTCAGAAATCGCATTTAAGGCTGCGGTTGCATTATAAGAGGGAGAAGCATTTTCATAAAAGTCGAGCCAATCATAACCATAATACTTTATATTCACATTCGGTCCAGCAGCCGACGCAGAACCTGTAGCGAGGCCGAGACACAAAATAAATAAAATCCTCATCATCATTTTTACTCCTTTTAACTTACTGGTGAATATTGATGTAAATATGAACACAGGTGGACTGATATAATCTCCAACGACTCAATTTCTCACTTGTAGCCCATACGATCTCTTCATTCCCGTTGTGCAATAGAGGAGTAAACAAGGTATAAGTGTCCCGCTTAACCGAACCATTCACTTTTAGCGATCTTCCGACATACGGATTATATCCACTGAGGAGAACGCCATGCGTAAAGCCCGATTCACTCAACACCAGATCATCGCCATTCTAAAGTCTGTCGAAGCCGGGCGTACGGTCAAAGAGGTTTGCCGTGAGGCCGCTATCTCTAAAGCCAGATTTTGGACAGGAATACTGGATTTTTACCTGTTCAGAACGCTGAATGAAGCACAGGAGATCATGGCGCGCTGGCTGGCTGAATACAACAGCGGGCGGCCTCATGAATCCCTGAATAGCCTGACACCGGAAGAATACCGGCTGATGGCTGAAAAACCGGAAATCTCAAAAAGTGTGTGAAACTAAAACGGATAGGCTTACAAAGGAAGGCAGCCCTAGGTTCTGCATTGGTTAGCCAGGGTGCCACTAGGGGAGTAACGAGGCATTGATGATTGCATTTCTACGTTGTCGGAAAGAGCAGATTTTGATAAGCATCAAGACATGCCCTCTTGAGGTGGCTGCGTTCCCTGCAGGAAATTTCATCCGCGATGAGCAAGTAATAACATTGCACAAATCAGCTGTGGCGAACCTTGTCCGCTACCGCTATCCTGTTGCCACTAACGGCTGAATTGAGACATTCCCCCGCATCATGAACCGGTTATTTAAGTTACTCGTCGGCGTCTGCGTGGTGCTTGTGGCGAGTTTCACTCTGCTTCACCTCGGCACCGATCGCCACCCACGGGCCATTGCGGTCAACGAACCGCCGATGGAATGCGAAGATACCCCGGACATTGCCAATGACTGCGTGAACGACGACGATGACACTTCTGCAGACCCTGCGCCCGAATTGACGCCACCCAATACGCAGGGCTGATCGGGTATCAATTCCGTGTCAACATTGTGAATTTTCAAATGTTCTCCCCCTTTCGCCATTGCTGGTGATCTCCCGGCAGGCTACTCTATTATTTTTACGCCGCGCCGTGGCGTTAACTGAAAACAGAGGTCTGCTTTATGTCGAGTATCATGCAGTTATTCCAGGCCATCGGATTGGGTCTGGTGCTGCTACTGCCGCTTGCCAACCCGCTTACCACCGTGGCGTTGTTGCTCGGCCTGTCGGGCAATATGACACGTGAAGAACGCAATCAGCAGTCGCTGATGGCGTCGGTCTACGTGTTCCTCATCATGACGGTAGCGTTCTACGCCGGCCAGTTGGTCATGAACACCTTCGGCATCTCCATTCCCGGCCTGCGCATCGCCGGCGGGCTGATTGTGGCGTTTATCGGTTTTCGCATGCTTTTTCCGCAGCAAAGTGCAGAAGATGCGCCGGAGGTGGAAACCAAGTCAAACGAGTTGCGCAAGAAAACCTCGGTCAACATCGCCTTCGTGCCACTGGCCATGCCAAGCACCGCCGGCCCCGGCACCATCGCCATGATCATCAGTTCGGCGTCGAGCATTAAAGCTAACACGCTGGGATTTGAGCATTGGGTGCTGTTGGTGGCGCCGGTGGCGATTTTCCTGTCGGTGGCGGTAATACTCTGGGGTTGCCTGAGAAGCTCAGGTGCCATTATGCGTCTGGTGGGCAAGAGCGGGATCGAGGCGATCTCGCGCCTTATGGGGTTCCTGCTGGTGTGTATGGGCGTGCAGTTCATTATCAACGGCGTGCTGGAGATTATCTCCACCTATACGCCTGCGGCCTGATAAAACGGGCGCGAATCGGTGAAACGCGCCCGCTATATTTACTTCCCTACCGGTGCCTGAGCACCCAGAATCCCCTTTCCTTCCGGCACTTCGGTAAAGCGGCTGAGGATCTCGCTGTAGGTTTTCGCCGGATCCAAGTCTTTGAACTGATTCGGGTAGATAAACTTCGCCAGATACTCCAACCCAACGATGTTGTACGGGTGATTATAGAAATTGTGGTAAATGCCGTAGAAACGGCCCTCTTTCACCGCCGAGAGTTGGGCGAAACCCGGACGCTGTTTCATGCGGTTGAAAGCCTCGTCAACCTGCTGCTGGGTAACGCCATAGCCAAAGGGCACCGCGGCATTGGTTTTGCTGGCCCACTGGGAGCCGGAAACGATATAGGCATCCGGCTTCATGCTGATCACTTTTTCAAGCGAGACGTCGCCGGTGGCGCCGGGCAGCAGTTCGGAACCCAGGTTGCGGGCGCCCACGGCTTCCACCATCCCACCCCAGCCGACGTGCGAATGGGTGAAGCAGCAAGACTCAAGCCCGTTCAAACCGGCTTTCGCTTCGATAAACACCAGCGGCTTTGGCTCTACCGCTTTGGTTTTATCGAGGATGCTCTGATAATGCTGCTGGTAGAAATCGGTGTATTGCTTCGCTTCGCTCTCGCGGTTCAGTGTCTCCCCCAACAGTTGGATACTTTTCGGGGTGTTTTCCACCGGCTTCAGCATGGTGTCGATAAACAGCACCGGAATGTTCAACGCTTTCAGCTTGTCCAGTACGCCGGTCTGGCTCAACGACGGTTTGGAACGCAACTGCGCCACCATCAGATCGGGGTGTTTCGCTATCACGCTTTCCAGATTAATCTCGCCCTTGTCGCTGAAGCCCATATCGATAATGTTCTTCGCCTCAGGCCATTTGCTCTCGAGGATTTTCCAGGTTTCACCGTCGCTTTTCTTCAGCAGGTTGTTCCACGCCACCAGCCGGGTGAAGGGATCGGCGCGATCAAGCAAAGCCAGCGTCAAAATATCGCGTCCGTCCTGCACCACAACGCGTTTCGGCTCTTGTTTAATCGTCACGCTTGCGCCGGAAGTGTCGGTCAGGGTCAACGGATAGGTGGTCGCCATCGCCTGAGCAGATAAAACGCAGGCGCAGGCCAATGCCAGCAGGGTGATTCGACGATGCACGTAAAGCTCCTTAGCGTAGAAAAATTCTCGGTAAATAATAATGAGAATGGCTTCTATTATCAAAGACAACGCTAAGCAGATGACGATTTAATTGAAAATGGATGTGAATCAGAAGGAAGCGTGGCGCGCCGGTTTCGGCGCGCCACAGAGGTTAAACCAGGCCGTAAATCAGCGCAGAAAGCGCAATCAGGCCCATCACCAGCACGAAGACGTTGCTCGGCGCACGGTAGCGGTGCATCGCGGGCACCGCACGCACCGCGTACATCGGCAAAATAAACAGGATTACCGCAATCAACGGGCCGCTGATGGTTTCGATAATATGCAACGCGCTAGGATTCCAGACCGTGGCCGCCCAGGTGAGCAGGAACAGCAGCACGGCGGAGAGGCGATGCGTGATGCGCGAACTTAACGGCTTACCGACCGCTCGCGTCAAACCGTCAATCAGGCTGGTCGCCCCTTCGGTAACGCCAAGCGAAGTGCCGAGGTAGGACTTGGACATCGCCAGTATCGCCATCACCGGGCCAAGATAGGCAATCAACGGGTTGGAGAATTTGTTCGCCAGCGTGGTCAGCACGGTGATGTTCTGATCCTTCGCCTGTTGCATGTCCGCATGAGACAAACTCAGCACGCAACTGAAGACAAAGAACAGCACGGTGACGCAGATCAGCACATAGCTGTAACGCATGATACGTGCGCAGCGGCGTTCGGCCTTGTCGCCATACAGGCTTTTCTGGGTAGAGGCGAAGGACGAAATAATCGGCGCATGGCTGAAGGAAAACACCATCACCGGCACCGCCAGCCACAACGAATGCCACAAATCCGGGCTGCTGAACTGGGTATTGGCCAGGCCGCTGACGAAGTTCGCCGTCTGCCAGGTCGGTATCAGGTACAGCGAAATGCCCATCAGGAACACCAGTAACGGGAACACCAGCATGCCCATCGCCGCGACAATAGCGTCTTTACCGCGCAGCAGCACCAGATTCAACACCACCACCACCGCCAGGCTCAACCAGATACGCGGCAGCGGCGTCAGGTGAAACTGATGGATCAGGAAGCTGTCCAGGGCGTTGGTAATCGAAATGCTGTATACCAGCACGATCGGGAAAAACGCCATCAGGTACAACACCATGATGATTTTACCCGCCAGCACGCCAAAGTGTTCGACCACCACATCATGGATATTGCCGTCGCGGCTGGAACCGGAAAGCACAAAGCGGCTCAGTGCGCGATGCGGTAAATAGGTCAGAGGAAAAGCAAACAGTGCCATCAACAACAGCACCAGAGGGCCGTTCAAACCGGCATTGATCGGCAGGAACAGCGTGCCTGCGCCGACAGCGGTGGCATAGAGGCCAAACATCCACACCGTATCGGTTTTGTTCCATTTGGCCGCTTGGGTAGCGGCCTGCGTACCTGAATCGGGAGAAATCGTACTCATAGGAAAGCTCACCTTACTCTTCAGCGACAACGATTGCGCTCAATGGGATATCCTTCTCCGCGAATTTTTTAACATTAATCAAGGGATTAATGCAGTATTTCATTCTTGTGCTTGATAAAAGGACGGCAAAGGATAATTAAAAACGCTGCTCGGGTCTATCTCTTGGCGGCTAACTGCGCGCTTCATGAGCGATTTTCAGTGCGGGAATGGATGGCTAGAGGCAAAAAACAGGGGCCTCTGGAGGCCCCTGGCGGTTTACTTGTTGGCGTCCGGATGATCCGGCACTTCGGCGCTACCCATCTCCTTCTCATTGCGGATCATCGTGCGGTCTTTACGCACGTCGGCCACGTCCGAGGCATCGATTGGCTTGGCGCTGTTGCCCCAACTGGAACGGATAAAGTTGACCACATCCGCCACCTGCTGGTCGTTCAGGCGCCAGCCGAACGGCGGCATGGTGAGGTTGGACACCGCCCCTTTCACCGCCGGCGTGGTATTGCCGGTCAGCACGATGTGGATCAGCGAGGTCGCATCGTCGGTTTGTACCACCGGGTTGCCCTTCAGTGCCGGGAAGGCACGTTTGTAACCCACACCGTCGGTACGGTGACAGGCCGCGCAGTTATCGACGTACAACGCCGCGCCTGGCTTGCTGTCGTTACCGCGCCACAGATCCTTGGCAACGCTATCCTCGACCGGAGCCGCCTGCTGCTTGCCATCTTTCGGCGGCAGCGTTTTCAGGTAGCGCGAGATCGCCGTCAGGTCTTCATCGCTGAGATACTGCAGGCTGTGTTCAACCACGTCGCTCATGCCGCCGAACACGATGGATTTGTCGTTGCGACCGGTTTTCAGGAACTCGGTCAGTTCGGCTTCGCTCCAGGTCCCCAATCCGTCCTTAGTGTCCCCGCGCAGGCTGGAGGCTACCCAACCGTCGATCGGCGCGTTGCTGCCGGACAGGTAGTTGTCGCCGTCGTTATTGCTCAGCGATTTTTCCTGCATGGTGATACTGCGCGGCGTGTGGCAGGCGCCGCAGTGCCCCAACCCTTCCACCAGATAACGACCGCGTTCGACCACCGGATCGGCTTTGGCGTCAGCGACAAAATCCGCCGGCGTCGGCGCAAACATGCCACGCCAAATACTCAACGGCCAGCGCATTGACAGCGGCCAGGGGATATCGGAATCCTTATTAGCCTGCTCCACCGGCTGCACGCCGTGCATGAAATAGGCGTACATGGCGCGCATGTCGTCCTCTTTCACCAGCGCGAACGACGGATAAGGCATCGCCGGGTACAGGGTGCTGCCGTTTTTGGCAACGCCCTTGCGCACCGCGTTATCGAAGTCTTCAAAGCTGTAATCACCGATACCGGTCTTTTTATCCGGCGAGATATTGGTGGAGTAAATAGTGCCGATCGGCGTTTCCATCGCCAAACCGCCGGCAAACTCTTTACCGCTTTTACCGTTGGTGTGGCAGGCCACGCAGTCACCGGCGCGCGCCAGGTACTCGCCGCGTTTGATCAACTCGCTGCTGACCGTGGCGTCCTGCGCCCAAACGGAAAAACTCAGTGCACTGAGAACCAGTGCGGGAACAAATGCTTTCATCGGTCGCCGTCCTTATGCCTGCACCAGAGGGCCTGGGTTTTTCAGATACTGCTCGCGAATCGCGCGGGCAGACCAGTAAGCCAACGCGGCCACAGTGCCGGTCGGGTTGTAACCCAGCCCTTGCGGGAAGGCCGACGCGCCGATGGAAAACACGTTGTGCACGTCCCAGCTTTGCAGATAGCGGTTTACCGCGCTGGTCTTCGGATCTTCGCCCATTACCGCGCCGCCGTTCATGTGCGTGGTCTGGTAACTGGTGGTGTCAAAATGGCTGTTGGCGTTTTTCGGGCTGCCGGCGATCAATTTCGGGTTCATCGCTTTGGCGATCGGCGCCATTTTGTCGTACATGAATTGCGCCATCTTGACGTCGTTTTCCTGCCAGTCGAACGTCATGCGCAGCAGCGGCTGACCAAACACGTTCTTGTAGGTGGGATCCAGGTCCAGATAGTTGCTGCGGTACGACTGATGCGCACCGTGGGCGTCCATCGACACGTGATGGGTGTAGGCGTCCGCCACTGCCGCTTTCCACTTGCTGCCCCAGGCAGGGGTGCCCGGAGGCGTCGGCAAGCCGGAAATCGGTTTGGTGCCCGCCTGGTTGACCCAGAATGGCGAACCGCCGACAAAGCCTTCTTTGGCATGGTCGAAGTTATCGGCGTTGAAATCGTCCACCCCGACGCCGTTGCCGCCGGCACCGATGAACGGGTTGGTGAACACGTCCTTGTCGAAAAACGCTTTAATGGTGGTCATGTTCTGATAGGCGAAATTACGCCCGACCACGCCCTCGCCGGTCACCGGATCGTAAGGCTTGCCGATGCCGGACAGCAGCATCAGGTGCACGTTGTGGAACTGGAAGGCGCCCAGGATCACCAGCTCCGCCGGCTGTTCGATTTCGCGGCCCTGCGCATCGACGTAATTCACGCCGGTGGCGCGGGATTTGTCGGCGCTCAGGTTCACTTTCAGCACGTTGGCGTTGGTACGCAGCTCGAAGCGCTTCTCCATGCGCAACGCCGGCAAAATATTGACGTTCGGCGATGCCTTGGAATACATATAGCAGGCGTAACCACTGCAGAAACCGCAGAAGTTGCACGGCCCCATCTGCGCGCCGTAGGGGTTGGTATAGGAGTCCGACGTGTTGGCGGAAGGCAGATTATACGGATGATAACCCACCTCCAGCGCCGCCTTCTCGAACAGTTGGGCGGAGAAGGTATTCTTCTGGGCCGGCAGCGGGAAATCGCTGGAGCGATCGGCCGCAAAGCGGTTGCCGCCCTTCTGCGCCACTTTCTGGCCCTTGATGGTCCAGGCGGTGCCGGAAGTGCCAAACACTTTTTCGGCTTTATCGAAGAACGGCTCCAGCTCGTCGTAAGTCACGCCGAAGTCCTGAATGGTCATGTCTTTCGGGATAAAACTCTTGCCGTAGCGCTCTTCGTAGTGGCTGCGCATGCGCAACTCGATCGGGTCAACGCGAAAATGCACGCCGGACCAGTGCAGGCCCGCGCCACCTACGCCGGTGCCCGGCAGGAAGGCCGCCAGTTGGCGATAAGGCACTGCGGTTTGGCTGGTGTTATGCCGAATGGTCACGGTGCTTTTCGACAGATCCTGGAATAATTTTCGGCGGATATTATAGGTCAGCTCGTCAATCACCTGCGGGTAGGAGCCGTCCGGATAGGTATCGCGCATCGGGCCGCGCTCCAGCGCCACCACGTTCAGGCCCGCCTCGGTCAGTTCTTTGGCCATAATCGCGCCGACCCAGCCGAAGCCGACGATCACCGCGTCCACTTTTTTCATTACCGTTGCCATGGTTACCCCCTCTCCCCACGAATTGATACCGGTGGGAAGGGATAACGTTCCCCTCGCTCAACCCAGTCCATAAAGTCGGCGCGCGCGCCCGGAAAATTAATCAGCTTCCAGCCAACCATGTCTTTGTTGCCGCCATGGATGGGATCGCTGAAGAAACCTTCGCGGGTGTTTTGCAGCAGGTAGGAAAAGAACAGTTTGGCCGGTAACTGCGAGAATTCCGCCTCACCTGATTCAAACTTCTGCAGCAGCGCATCCTGCTGTGCAGCGTCCAGCTCGGCAAAGGGCTTGCCGGCGGTTTTCTTGCAGTAGGCATCGGCGTCACTGATGCCCAGGTTATAAATCTGCTTCGGCACCAGCGGTAGCTGGTAACCCATCTCTTTCGGCACATCCGGGTTGAATGGCCCTTGCATGTACCAGATTGAACCTGTGGCATACGGGGTATTCATCTGGCGATCGATAAACTCCGGCACGCCGGCTTCCAGGGCACCAGGGCCGCGATCGTCAGCCGGGATCAGGCGCGCCGCAGCGGCCTTGATAAATGCCCATTCTTCCGGGGTGAAAAACGTGGGCTGGTAGTCCGTTGGGGTGTCTGTAGCCGCGACAGCAGGCATGGGTGCCGTCAGGGCGCTGACGCCACTGCCGCCAATCACCGCTGCGGGAATTAAAGTCATCGATTTCAGCAGGAAATCGCGCCGTGAGTTGTTAGTTTTATCGTCCGACATGTCACATTCCATCCAAAGATAATCACAACTATTTAACCTCAACCTTGTGAATATTGCGGGATTTAAAAATAATTTGTTACGTATTTGTCTATTTTTTGAAGGTTACTTTGTGAACTCAAGCCAAAATGTTACCGGTAACTTATTGAATGAACGTAAAGAAATGACCGTTAATGTAAAATTAACTATTTGTGCGGTTTTTGAGGTAACAGGATGGGAAATAACGAAAAATGAGAGATACGTCGCGATGTTGCCGCGTCGATAAAGAAAAACCGGCCGCTGCGAGCGACCGGTTTTAGTGAGAAATAAAGCTTACTGCGACATGGCCTGATAGGCCGTCGTGACCTTCCATAAATAGCGCGGCGCTTGCGGGGCCGGGTGCTTTTTCTGGATGTGCTGGTAAAACTCATCCGGGCTCATCTGATTAATGCGGTTTACCGCCACGCGCTTGTCCGATGAGAACGTGCGCAACATGGCGCCGGCCCCATTGACATAAGAAACGATGGTGGCGTAACGCAAGGTCTGTGGGTTGTTGATCCCGGCTAGCTGCTGGCTTTGAAGAATATTGATATAGGCCGTTCCCAGATCAATATTAACCGCCGGATCCTTCAACTCACGCGAGCTGGGCTGCCCGCTTCTGCCTTTCAAACGATAGGCGTCACGCCCGGCGGTTGACGGTTTCAGCTGCATTAATCCCACGGCGTTCGAGGTGCTGACCACGTTCGGGTTAAACCCGGACTCCACCTGAATGATCGCTTTAATCAGCGTTTCGTCAACGCCATAACTGCTGGCGGCCTGACGAATGTAATCGTTATAGGCTATCGGCGTCCCTGTACGGTTAACCGGAGCCTGCGGGGGAGTCTTTAACCAACCGCCGCGCGATGTGCCACTGCCCGAAATAGTACTTGTCGTTTGCGGGTCTTTGGCGCACCCCGACAAAAGCAAGATTGCCGTCAGGCAACCGATTTTTGTTTTCACAGAATCCCTCACTCCTTTCAATGGGTTGCGTAGCATATACAACTTGTAAGGACGCCTGCATAATTTTTTTGGTCTAATCTCAAGCTATTCATATACCAAGAGGTGATTTATGAGTCAATCTGCGACGACGTGTTTTGTGGTGACTTTCCGCTATCAGGAAGAAGGATTGGCTGATTTGGCCAAGCTTACCGGACAATTAACCCGCGATGGATTTGTCACTTCGGTGACAGACGAACAGGGCATTCCGCATCCGTTGAGCAGCAACAGTTTTGCGTTTATAACCCCACTGGATCAACAGGATGTACAACAGTTGGCGCAAAAGCTCGGGGAGGTTGCCCTGGGGAAAACGCCGGAGGTCGACATAGCCCGCTATGAGGAGTACGTTAAGCGGTTACATACTGATACATAAAATGCTATAACTCACCTGACGGTATTATTTTTGCAATGGATTAGTAACCTGCCGTCAGCCTGAAGGTGACGCTTGACTTTGCCATAAATGATATTGATAATCATTTTCATTTGAGCCAGGAGATGTCACCATGCTTTTGAAACAACGCGCTTTTCCCCGCCTGCCACTCATTCAGGCTGCGGCGTTTTACCGCCCTTTTGCTCTACTGTGTCTGCTGCTCGTCGCGGGCCTCGCCGGCAATCCCGCTTTAGCGGAAAAGAAACTGCGCGTGGTGACGACCTTCACCATCATTCAGGACATCGCTCAAAACGTGGCCGGCGACGCCGCGGTGGTTGAATCTATTACCAAGCCGGGAGCGGAGATCCACGATTATCAACCAACGCCACGCGATATCGTTAAAGCGCAGCACGCCGATTTGATCCTGTGGAACGGCATGAACCTCGAACGTTGGTTCCAACGCTTCTTCGAAAACATCAAACAGGTTCCCGCCGCCGTGGTGACCGAAGGCATCACCCCGCTGCCAATCCGCGAAGGGCCGTATAACGGCAACCCGAATCCGCATGCCTGGATGTCTGCCAGCAATGCGCTTATCTATATAGAAAATATCCGTAAAGCCCTGGTGCAGCACGACCCGGCCAACGCAGAAACCTATAACCGCAACGCCAAAGCCTATGCCGCCAAAATCAGCGCGCTGGATGCCCCGCTGCGCGAGCGCCTGTCGCGTATTCCCGCAGCCCAACGTTGGTTGGTTACCAGCGAAGGCGCATTCAGCTATCTGGCGAAAGACTATCAGTTGAAAGAAGTCTATCTGTGGCCAATTAACGCCGACGAGCAAGGTTCGCCGCAGCAAGTTCGCCGGGTCATCGACGCCGTTCGCGCCAACCGCATTCCTGTGGTCTTCAGCGAAAGCACCATCTCCGACAAGCCGGCCAGGCAGGTAGCGAAAGAAACCGGGGCGAAGTACGGCGGCGTGCTGTATGTCGATTCGTTGTCCACCCAGGGCGGCCCGGTACCGACGTATATAGACCTGCTGAACGTCACCGTACAAACCATCGCCAAAGGATTTGATCAATGACCACCGAGGTTTTTGTCCGCCCTGAGCTGATCGTGGATGACGTTACCGTTACCTACAACAACGGCCATACCGCGATCCACAACGCCAGTTTTAACCTGAGCGGCGGCGCCATTTGCGCGTTGGTCGGCGTCAACGGCAGCGGCAAGTCGACGCTGTTCAAAAGCATCATGGGGCTGGTCAAACCCACCACCGGCCGTGTGCAGTTGAACGACAAACCGGTGGCGCAAGCGCTGAAAAAAAATATTATTGCCTACGTCCCGCAAACCGAAGACGTCGACTGGAACTTCCCGGTGCTGGTAGAAGACGTTGTGATGATGGGCCGCTACGGCAAGATGAATTTTCTGCGCATTCCCTCCCGGGAAGACCGACTGCGCGTCGACAAAGCACTGGAGCGCGTTGGCCTGAGCGAACTGCGTACTCGCCAGATCGGCGAACTTTCCGGCGGGCAGAAAAAACGGGTGTTCCTGGCGCGGGCGCTGGCGCAACAAGGTTCCGTGCTGCTGTTGGATGAGCCCTTCACCGGCGTGGACGTCAAAACCGAGAACGCAATTATCGATCTGCTGCGCGCGTTGCGTGACGAGGGTCACCTGATCCTGGTTTCCACCCATAACCTGGGCAGCGTGCCGGAATTCTGCGACCGGGTGATCCTGATTAACCGCACTGTGCTGGCTGCCGGCCCAACCGAAACCACCTTTACCCAAAGCAATCTGGAACAGGCGTTCGGCGGCGTGTTGCGCCATATCAACCTGTCCGGCCCGGATCTGCACGACGATAACGATCCGCGCACCGTGACGGTATTGACCGATGACGAACGCCCGGCGGTGTTCTACGGCCATACCAAGAGCGACCCTCCGGCGCAAAGCCAGCCAAAGGAGAAGCAACTCTGATGCTGGACATTTTGCTGCAACCCTTCCATTACAACTACATGGTCAAAGCGATCTGGGTCAGCGCCATCGTCGGCGCCGCCTGCGCGTTCCTGTCGGCCTACCTGATGCTGAAAGGCTGGTCGCTGATGGGCGATGCGCTGTCGCACTCGGTGGTGCCTGGCGTCGCCGGGGCCTATGCCCTTGGTCTGCCGTACGCCGCCGGGGCCTTCTTCACCGGCATGCTGGCCGCGCTGGCCATGACGCTGGTACGCCACGTCACCCGCCTGCGCGAAGACGCCATCATCGGCTTTATTTTTTCGACCTTCTTCGCCGTTGGGCTGCTGATCATTTCACTCAATCCTACGTCGATTAACGTGCAGTCGATTATCTTCGGCAATATTCTCGGCATCGCCGACGAAGACGTGCTGCAGGTCGAGATTATCATCGGCGTTTCACTGCTGATTCTGTGCCTGGTGTGGAAAGACCTGCTGGCGGTGTTCTTTGACGAAAGCCACGCGGTGTCGATTGGTCTGTCGCCGCTGCGGATGAAAATCCTGTTCTTCACCCTGCTCAGCGCCTGCACCGTCGCGGCGCTACAAACCGTCGGGGCGATTTTGGTGATCGCCATGGTGATTACGCCAGGCGCCACCGCCTATCTGCTGACCGACCGCTTTAGCCGTTTGGTGATCATCGCCATCGTCATCGGCGCACTGACCAGCGGTGTCGGTGCCTACCTGAGCTTCTTCCTTGACGGCGCTACCGGCGGCGTGATCGTGACCCTGCAGACGCTGGTGTTCCTGGCGGCGTTTTTCTTCGCCCCCAAACACGGCCTGCTGGCGTCCCGGCGCCGCGTCGCCCGTGAACAGACCGGAGGCCACTGATGGAAACCCTGTATCAACTGCTCAGTGAACCCTTCGCCTACCCGTTTATGCAGCGGGCGATCCTGGCCGCTATCGTGACCGGCGTGGTGTGTGCGGTGCTGTCGTGCTATCTGGTGCTCAAAGGCTGGTCGCTGATGGGCGATGCTATCTCGCACGCTGTTCTGCCCGGCATTGTCGTGGCGTTCGTACTTGGCATCCCGGTGGTTATCGGCGCGTTTTTCTCCGGCATTTTCTGTGCGGTAGCCACCGGCTACCTGAAAGAGAACAGCCGGGTGAAAGAGGATACGGTGATGGGCATCGTTTTCTCCGGCATGTTCGCCTTCGGGCTGGTGCTGTTTTCCCGCGTCGATACCGATCAGCATCTGAGCCACATCCTGTTCGGCAATATGCTGGGGATTACCGACGCCGAGCTGAAACAAACGCTGCTGATTGCCGGCATTACGCTGGTGGTGGTATTGCTCAAGCGCAAAGATCTGATGCTCTACTGTTTCGACCCGAACCATGCGAGGGTCATAGGTCTGCCGGTAAAACTGCTGCATTATGGGCTGCTGTGCCTGCTGGCGCTGACGATTGTCGCTTCTCTGCAGGCAGTCGGGGTGATACTGGTGATTGCGATGCTGATAGCCCCGGGCATCATTGCCTTTATGCTGTGCCGCAGTTTCGATCGCATGCTGGTCATCGCGACGCTGGTGTCGGTATTCTCCTGCGTGCTCGGTACCCTGATCAGCTTTCACATCGACGGCGCGACCGGCCCCTGTATTGTGATCGTTCAGGCGATTGCGTTTATTATCGCCCTGCTCTACAGCAAACTCAGGCCGTTACAACGTCACGAAGAGGCGTTGCGCAACGAGAAACCTTAACGCTTGCGGCGGTGAGCCCCCTCATCGCCGCTTATCCTTACCGCTGCCGGTAGATATCTGGCCGAACGATATGCCAGACATAGTCCTGACGATTCAACGCTTCATATCCCACTTTTTGATACAGCCATGGCGCGGTGCCGGTCACCAGCATAACGCGCCGCAACCGCTGCAGCAGTGGATGTTCCAGCGTGCAGTCCATCAGCCAGCGGGCCAGCCCACGCCCCTGATAATCCAGTGCGACAAACACATCGCACAGATAACCGAAGGTGGCGTAATCCGTCACCAGACGCGCAAAACCTATCTGTTGCCGGTGATGATAGAGGCCAAAACACAGGCTGTTGTCGATGGAAAGTTGCACAGTCTCCTGCGAAATGCCTGACGCCCAACTCGAGGTGGTCAAAAATGCGTGAGTGAACGCCAAATTTAATTCACTTTTATCCGTATCTATCAGGTATTCGTCGCGACGCCACTGCCGGTTCTGCTCCATAACTCCCTCATCTTATTGATTATAAAAATCATTCTATACGTATCCTGTTGCCGCCAACCTGATAAACATCGCTCCGGTGCCACGAAGTTGCAATAGGCCGCGTGCTTAAATGAATCAATAGCGTATATACTTTGAGCAAACGCGACTGGCGAAAAAATCGCCTGCCGTCGGTGCCAGCTGTGCGCCAGGTCGTGTTTTCGGAACGGTAAAGAGGCTAACCTAATGAATTCGCAGGCAACACAGAGGGGGTGTACCATGTGGCAAGCCGTTAGCCGTCTGTTAAGTGAACATCTTGGCAGCGCAGAAATCCGCGAAAGGACTGAACTGCCCGGGGGAGAGATCCACCCGGCGTGGCGCGTGAGTTACGGTGACAACGAGGTATTTGTCAAATGTGATGCCCGCGAAATGCTACCGATCTTTACCGCCGAAGCCGATCAACTGGCCCTGCTGGCACGCAGTAAAACCGTGCGGGTGCCGCAGGTTTATGGCGTCGGCAGCGATCGTGACTACAGCTTCCTGCTGCTGGAATACCAGCCGCTGAAACCCTTCGATGCCCACGGCGCTCATTGCCTCGGCCAACAGCTGGCTCATCTGCATAAATGGAGTGAACAGCCGCAGTTCGGCCTCGACTTCGATAACGATTTGACCACCACTCCGCAACCCAATGCCTGGCAGCGCCGCTGGTCGGAATTCTTTGCCGAGCAACGCATCGGCTGGCAGCTGCAATTGGCGGCGGAGAAAGGCATGACCTTTGGTGATATTGATGAAATTATCGACGTAGTGTATCTACGCCTGCAACACCATCAGCCGCAACCTTCACTGTTGCACGGCAACCTCTGGCCGGGAAACTGCGGCATGACCGCCGACGGTCCGATCCTGTTCGATCCTGCCAGCTACTGGGGCGATCGCGAGTGCGATCTGGCGATGCTGCCGTTGCACCCTGAGCTACCGCCGCAGATTTATGACGGGTATCAGAGTGTCTGGCCGTTGGAACATGGTTTTATTGAACGCCAGCCGCTGTATCAGCTGTATTACCTGCTTAACCACAGCAATCTGTTCGGCGGCCAACATCTGGTCAAGGCGCAGCGTGCAGTAGACGCGTTGCTGCACCCTCAAGCGCGATAGTATCAAGGCGCTGAATCCAGCGCCTTGGCCTCGTCCAGTCTTAAGCGGCGCCGGCCAGTTGGCCGAGTAACTTGATGACGAACCAGGCAATGACCGCGATCACTACCGGCAGAATGTACAACGGGAAGTACTGCAGAAAAATGGTGTGGCGTGGCAGCGTAATGCGTTCTTCCAGTTGCACACGCGTATGCCCTTCACTGCCCTTGGCCTGCTCGAGGATCATCTGGTCCTCCAGGCCTTCACGGATAAACTTCACCTGGCGCGACATGCGTGCGCCCGAGGCTTGCAACGCCAGCCCGACAAAAATCAAAAAATAGATAACGATAAACATCAGATTGGCGCCGCTGAACAGGCTTTTCGCTACGTCCGGCACCGGCGAGTTATACCAGAAGATATTCAGGAACGGCGTATTGAAGCGCACCATATCCACCATGACGTGGACAAAATCCAGCATCACCGCATTAATGCCCTTGGTCTTCTCACTGTGCTGATAGAAAAACAGCAGCAGCGAGATCAGCGTTGACAGCAACGCGGGGATGAAAACTACCCAACCAAGAATACGTTTCACAATGGCGATGCGCCCAGCCTGTTGATACGTCATGTGTTCCCCTTGTAAGCGACGTAACCGTAATTGGCTAAGTCTACCTGTAGTTACTGAAACTCGCCCACCGTTTTCTTTAGCCTTGCTGTGCTACAAGCGTAGCCGGGATTATCCGTTTTCAACAACTTAACGGTGACAACGCATTCTCGTTAAATGGCTATATAGTTAATTCAATCCGTTCTGAAAGGGGGCGCCATGGTTCGCCTTATCATCTTGTTATTGGGTCCACAGGCGCTGCGCGGCCAGCGGCGTGCGCTGCTGCTGTTTGGCTGGGCATGGATCGCCGTCGGTTTGCTGATGTTAGTTGACGTGCTAGAAGATGGCCGCTCGGTGTTGGCGCTGGACGCACTGGCGGTGGTACTGGCACTCGAGGGGCTGGTGGCGATCTCCGCCGCACTGGTGATTGGCTCCACCGCCAGCCGACCGGTATTGCTAAAGGGGCTGGGGTTTCTGGTGATGGCTTTTTTGGTGCTGGACGTCCCCGCAGACGACAATATTGTCGCCACGCTGGTGTTCGGCAGCGCGTTGCTGCTGGACGGTTCAGTGCGTATCGCCTCTTCTACCCTGATCCAGCACAGCCGCTGGAAACTGGTCGCGTTGGCGGGGGGGTTCGAAATCTTGCTGTCGCTATTTATTTTTACCGGCTGGCCGGTACCGCACCGCATGACGGTCCCCTTTTGCGTCGGCGTCATGCTTTTGCTGTCGGGCTGGGCGTTACTGCGCATTGCACAGCGGCTGGAGAGCTTCTCCCTGAACCGACAGCAACCTGCTGCTGCGCTAACGGTTCAGGCTGCCCCCTTGACGGTCTATGTCTGGACTCCGGTGGCGGCGGCGAAAGATGCGCGCCGGCGCTACATTGTTGACCGCTATATCGCCGCAGTGGATGGCGGCGGCCATATTTCCACCGGGCATGCCGCTCTGGAGCTGGCCCCGGATTTGTACATCAGCCATTATCCGCTGAATGACATCAGCCATTCAGTGCAGGATTTCCGTCAGTTACTGCACTCCGGCGAACAAAACAACGTCGAGGGTCGCTTTCTGCCCGGCTTGCAGCAAGAGGTAGCGGCCTGGTGCCCACCCGACAAGAAAATCCAGTTCCGCCGTTATAACCCAGCTGCCTTGCACGCATTCTGGCAAGGGTATCGTCAGGACACAACCTACAACCTGACGCGCCGTAACTGTTCCACCACGGTGATCCTGGCGCTGGACAGTGCGCTGGAAGGCGTATTGGGCGACAAACCTCTGTGGCGGCGTTTTCTGTTTTTGATCCTCGACCCCAACCTGTGGATGCTGGCGGTGTTGCGTAGCCGCGGAGAGACCATGACCTGGACGCCGGGGTTGGTGCTGGACTATGCCCGCATGCTGCAGCAAGTTACCGAGCGGCAGCACCAGCGCTGGTGGTCAAAACTGCGCGATCTGTGGCGTATCCTGCGTTTCGGCAAGGCGCCCGGAGCGAATGCGGCGCAATCCGGCAAGCAAAAATTTTAGTCTGGTTCCCGGCGATGCTAAAGTGGTGGCACATTCACCGACGCGGCAGGAGCTCATCGCTAATGGCCTATTCGCAACGCATTGAAACCGCTATTTTTGATATGGACGGTTTGTTGATCGACTCAGAACCGCTGTGGCTACAGGCGGAACTGGATATCTTTGGCGCGCTGGGGCTGGATCTGTCTGACCGCCATAAACTGCCGGACACCCTCGGGCTACGCATCGATCTGGTGGTGAAAATGTGGTTTCAGGCCATGCCGTGGCAAGGCGTTTCGCTGGAGGAGGTCTCCGCGCGGATTATTGAACGCGCCATTGAGCTGGTGCATGAAAAACGGCCGTTGCTGCCGGGCGTGCAACAGGCGTTGGAACTGTGCCGCAGTCTGGATCTGAAGATTGGCCTGGCCTCCGCATCGCCGCTGCACATGCAACAACAGGTGTTGAAGATGTTCGATCTGGCGGGGTATTTCGATCAACTGGTGTCCGCCGAATATCTGCCTTACAGCAAACCGCACCCGGAGGTTTACCTTATCGCCGCCGAACGTCTCGGCAGCGATCCGTTGCGCTGCATCACGCTGGAAGACTCGTTCAACGGCATGATTGCCACCAAGGCCGCGAGAATGCGTTCAATCGTCATCCCGGCGCAAGAGTATCGCCACGACACGCGCTGGGCACTGGCGGACCATAAACTCGATACCCTCGAACAGCTCACTCCCGGCCATCTGGCGTAATCTTTCGCGGCGGCGTTATCCCGCTGCCGCCCTGCCTCTCTCTTTTATCTCCTGGTTCCTCCTGCTAATTTTCAAAACCATGCCTTAGGCCTGAAAATAAATAAAACATTATTTCATTTTTATTGAATTAACATGCCGGAATATCTATGCTGGGACATCAAGAAAGCGCCGGGTAGCCGGTAAGCGCTGTCACTGCCACGCAGCGCAACTCTGCCGCTCGGCGCTTTCTCCCGCATGCCTGCAGTCGAGATGTATTTGTGGGAGGTAGTCAACGCATTCCTTACGATCATCCGCGGCATCCACAACGGTCAATGCTTAACCTTTTACGTAACAACTCGTTGTAAAACCGGACAAAACAAACAATTAGTTACAGGGTAACCGCTTCCGCAACTGTTAATTTTCCCATATACTGGATAAATTAACAGTTTATCAGCCGGAACAACAACAGCATGACCGCGGAAGGACATCTTATTTTCTCTGTCGCTTGCGCGATTTTCGCCAAGAAGGCCGAGGTGACACCGGAGCTGGCCACCGGCGACTGGTGGCACATTATCCCTGCCGCACTGCTAACCTCACTGCTGCCCGATATCGATCACCCCAAATCGGTCCTGGGCCAACGCCTGCGCTGGATTGCCATTCCCATCTCCCGAGCCTTCGGGCACCGCGGTTTCACCCACAGCCTGCTGGCGATCGCCGGCGGTATGGCGCTGTTCCAGTTAGATGTGCCGCGCAGTTGGCCTATCCCGCCCGACGTGCTGCATGCGATGATTATTGGCTATTTCAGCCACCTGTTGGCCGATATGCTCACCCCTGCCGGCGTACCCTTGCTCTGGCCCTGCCGCTGGCGCTTTCGCCTGCCGGTGCTAAATTCCCAGAAAGGCAACCAGTTGGAGCGAGCCCTTTGCCTCTGCCTGGTGGCCTTCGCTATCTATTGGCAAGGAGGGTGCACCATTCCTGTGCAGTCCTATTTTGAGCAAATCAAAAATATCCGACTGTGATCACAAAAAATCGGCCACTAACCATTCATAAAGTATATTAATTAAACAAATCCATATTCAAAGTTATATCAAATTCCATTTGGATATAAGTGAGCCGTTGCGCAAACTGTTACGATATTTGATTCGCTACACCTTGGTGCGTAGCCGTTTTTATATAAGAAAAATGATTGGAGACATTGGGGATGAATTTTCCGCTGGTAATTAACGTGGTGGTTTTTGTCGCCCTCCTTTTGCTGTTGGCACAAACCCGCCATAAGCAATGGAGCCTGGCGAAAAAAGTACTGGTCGGCCTGGTGATGGGCGTAGTGTTCGGCCTGGGTCTGCAACTGGTATACGGCTCGGAAAACCCGGTACTGAAAGAATCCATCAGTTGGTTCAACATTGTCGGTAACGGCTATGTGCAGTTGCTGCAAATGATCGTAATGCCGCTGGTATTTGCCTCAATCCTGAGCGCGGTAGCCAAGCTGCACAATGCCTCTTCACTGGGCAAGATCAGTTTTCTGACCATCGGCACCCTGCTGTTCACCACGCTTATCGCCGCGCTGGTGGGTGTGCTGGTGACCAACCTGTTTGGCCTGACCGCAGAAGGCCTGGTCCAGGGTACGCAGGAAAGCGCGCGCATGGCGGCTATCCAGAGCAACTACGTCGGTAAAGTGGCGGACCTGACCGTACCGCAACTGGTGCTGTCGTTCGTGCCGAAAAACCCGTTCGCCGATCTGACCGGTGCCAGCCCAACCTCGATCATCAGCGTAGTGATCTTCGCCGCCTTCCTGGGTGTGGCTTCGCTACAGTTGCTGAAAGACGATAAAGAGAAAGGCCAGCGCGTGCTGGTGGCTATCGACACCCTGCAATCCTGGGTGATGAAGCTGGTGCGCCTGGTGATGAAACTGACTCCGTACGGCGTACTGGCGTTAATGACCAAAGTGGTGGCCGGTTCCAACATCCACGACATCGTCAAACTCGGCAGCTTCGTGGTGGCATCTTACCTCGGTCTGGCAATCATGTTTGGGGTACACGCCCTGCTGCTGGCCTTCACCGGCGTTAACCCGGCGAAATTCTTCCGCAAGGTCTGGCCGGTCATCACCTTCGCCTTCACCAGCCGCTCCAGCGCCGCCAGCATTCCGCTGAATGTTGAAGCGCAGACTCGCCGCCTGGGCGTGCCGGAATCCATCGCCAGCTTCTCCGCTTCGTTCGGCGCTACCATCGGCCAGAACGGGTGTGCAGGCCTGTATCCGGCGATGTTGGCGGTTATGGTTGCCCCAACCGTTGGCATCAACCCGCTTGATCCGGTGTGGATCGCCACGTTGGTGGGTATCGTCACCATCAGCTCTGCCGGCGTTGCCGGTGTGGGTGGCGGTGCCACCTTCGCTGCGCTGATTGTACTGCCTGCGCTGGGCCTGCCGGTCACGCTGGTTGCCCTGCTGATTTCGGTCGAACCCTTGATCGACATGGGGCGTACCGCACTGAACGTCAGCGGCTCAATGACTGCCGGCACCATCACCAGCCAGTTGATGAAGCAGACGGACAAAAACATCATGGACAGCGAAGACGAAGTGGAACTGGCTCACCAGTAAATGTCGTCCGCAATAAAAAACCGGAGCTGCGCGATGCTCCGGTTTTTTTATGTCTGCGATAGCGGTTCATTTAAAGGATAAAGGCGCGCCCGTGAACGGCACACCTTTAGGCATCAACCACCGGCAGGATCAAAAGGGATAATCGTGGTAGCCCATTTGATCGGAAATGTTACGTGCGGCAGCATGCAGGCGTTTAACGTAATCCGCCTTGGCCTTCTCGGAGAAACGGATAGTGGGGAACGAAATGCTAAGCCCGGCGATCACCACGCCAAAGCGATCGAATACCGGCACCGCAATGCAGCGCAGCCCTTCTTCCTGCTCTTCAATGTCTTCGCCCACCCCGTGCTCGCGTACCTGCTCCAATAGCGACAGCAGCGCAGCGGGGCTGGTGAGGGTGTGCGGGGTACTGCGGGTAAGCTCAATCTGCGACAGGATTTTTTCCACCTCCGCACGCTCGCGCCAGGCCAGCAGCACTTTACCGATGGCGGTGCTGTGCAGCGGATTACGGCGACCGATGCGCGAATACATCTGCAGGTTGTACATCGAGTCGATTTTATGGATGTAGACAATGCTGTCTTCATCCAGCGCCCCGAGGTGAATGGTTTCACGGGTGTGATTCGACAACTCGCGCATCTGAATATCGGCGCTGCGGATCAGATCGACGTTCTGCAGCGACTTGGCACCGAGTTCAAACAGCTTGAGAGTAAGCGCATATTTTTCCGATTCTCCTTCCTGCGACACATAGCCCAGCGACTTCATGGTCTGCAGAAAACGATAGACGGTGCTTTTGGACATCATCACCCGTTGAGAAAGCTCAGTAATGCCGATCTCGCGCTCATCGCCCAGCGCTTGCAAGATACCAAACACTTTCAGCACTGATGAAACAGAATCCGGTTGTTTATCTAAATCTGCGTTAGCCATACTAAATGCCCTACTCAGCTTTTCTGTTTTAAGAAATTTGAACACGGGTTTCAGTATACGCGCAAGCCCTGACGCCCTGCAATGAAACCAAGAAAAAATGCTTGAAGATGAATGTATTAGGCCATAACTCTCATCGGTTATTACAATTGAGCTGGCCACTGAAGGTGCAATTACCGTCGAATATGATTAGCATGTTAATACTCCCCCGTATTAATACCTTCGAGATCAACATGCGTTCTTGTACTGACGGCCTCCCCGTCCCACAACGCTATGGGGCCATCCTCGCCATCGCCCTGGGCATTACCGTTTCCGTGCTTGACGGTGCGATCGCCAATGTGGCGCTGCCTACCATCGCCCGCGATCTGAACGCCAGCCCGGCCAGTTCGGTCTGGGTGGTTAACGCCTATCAGTTGGCCATCACCATTTCACTGCTGTCGCTGGCCTCGCTCGGTGACCTGATTGGTTATCGCCGTATCTATCAAGCCGGCTTGTTGGTCTTCAGCATTACCTCGCTGTTTTGCGCGCTGTCCGATTCGCTGGTGACATTGACCATAGCCCGTGTGCTGCAGGGGTTTGGCGCCGCCGCCATCATGAGCGTCAACACCGCGCTTATCCGCATTATCTATCCTCAGCGCTTTCTCGGGCGCGGCATGGGCATCAACTCACTGATTGTCGCTTTTTCCTCGGCGGCGGGCCCCACGGTAGCGGCGGCGATACTGTCCGTGGCATCCTGGCAATGGCTGTTCGCCATTAATCTGCCGATTGGCATTGTGGCGCTGGCGCTGGGGATGAAATACCTGCCCGCCAACAGCCAGAAAAGCAGCAATCAGCGTTTTGACCCGACCAGCGCCGTGATGAACGCCCTGACCTTCGGGCTGCTGATCACTGCCATCAGCGGCTTTGCCCAGGGTCAGAGCCTGACGCTGATATTCAGCGAAATCGCCGTACTGATGGTGATCGGCTTCTTCTTCGTCCGCCGCCAACTGCGGCAAGAGT
This sequence comes from Serratia sp. 22264, assembly GCF_052045345.1. Taxonomy (NCBI): domain Bacteria; kingdom Pseudomonadati; phylum Pseudomonadota; class Gammaproteobacteria; order Enterobacterales; family Yersiniaceae; genus Serratia; species Serratia sp. 22264. The sequence goes on along the minus strand of NZ_JBQEOY010000001.1, from coordinate 890,033 downwards.
TTCCGCTGCTGCCGGTCGACCTGCTGCGCATCCCGATTTTCGCCCTGTCGATGGGCACCTCGATCTGTTCCTTCGCTGCGCAAATGCTGGCGATGGTTTCACTGCCGTTCTTTCTGCAAAGTACGTTGGGCCGCGATGAGGTGGCTACCGGGCTGTTGCTGACACCCTGGCCGCTGGCGATTATCGTTATGGCGCCGATCGCCGGGCGGCTGGTGGAGCGCGTTCACGCCGGGCTGTTGGGCTGTATCGGGTTGGGAGTGTTTGCGCTAGGGCTGTTCCTGCTGGCGATGCTGCCGCATAACCCGTCGGACCTGGATATCATCTGGCGTATGGTGCTGTGCGGTGCCGGATTCGGGCTGTTCCAGTCACCCAATAACCACACCATTATTTCTGCCGCACCCCGTAACCGCAGCGGCGGCGCCAGCGGCATGCTCGGCACCGCCCGCCTGTTGGGACAAACCTCCGGTGCCGCGCTGGTGGCGCTGATGTTCAATCTGTTTCCCACCTCCGGTACGCACGCCTCGCTGATCCTCGCCGGCAGCTTCGCCACGCTAGCGGCAGCGGTCAGCAGCTTGCGAATCACCCAACCGCGCGCGGAGCCGGTGGAACACAGCCCGCAAGCCAAATAGCAGACATAAAAAACCCCGGCAAGCCGGGGTTTTTAATCTTCTCAGCGTTACTTCAGGTACTGACCTGAACGCAGCGCTTCGATACGCTTGTCGAGCGGTGGGTGCGACATGAACAGTTCGCTGAACGACTTGGATTTGCCGTTGATGCAAAACGCCATCATGCTGCCCGCTTCCTGCGGCTCGTAGCTGGTTTTCAGACGCTGCAGCGCAGCAATCATCTTCTCGCGGCCCACCAGTTTGGCGGAGCCTGCGTCGGCGTAGAACTCACGGTGGCGTGAGAACCACATGGTGATGATGCTGGCCAAAATGCCGAACACCAATTCCAGCACCATCGACACGCCGAAGTAAATCATCGGGTTGCCGTTGCTTTCGCCTTCACCGTCGCGGTTGCCGAGGAAACCGGCGGCCACTTGCGCAATCAGGCGCGAGATAAAGATCACGAAGGTGTTCACGATGCCCTGAATCAGCGTCATGGTGACCATGTCTCCGTTGGCGACGTGGCTGATTTCGTGCGCGATAACCGCTTCCGCTTCATCCCGACTCATGCTCTGCAACAGGCCGGTACTGACGGCAACCAGCGAAGCATCACGGCGTGCGCCGGTAGCGAAAGCGTTAATGTCCGGTGCGTGATAAATAGCGACCTGCGGCATGGCAATGCCCGCCTGCTGCGACTGACGGCGCACCGTTTCCAGCAACCAGTTTTCGGTTTCGTTACGCGGCTGTTCAATCACTTCCCCGCCTACGGAGCGCAGCGCCATCCATTTGGACATCAGCAAGGAGACAAACGAACCGCCGAAACCAAACAGACCGGCCATAATCATCAGACCCTGAACGCTACTGGATTGGATTCCTGTCAGGCTGAGCACCAGCCCGAAAACCAACATCACCGCCAGGTTGGTGAGCAGGAACAGAGCTATACGCATCATAAAATGTTTACTTCCTCATAAATGTTAACAAAACGCTGTCTCGGATACCCTAGATCGTATGGGCATTCGTCACAGTTTCAAGAGTTGTACGCCATTAACCTACTAAAAATACGAAACTTTACAAAATCGGCGTTCCAGCATGGCTTTTCAAATTGTAAACGATTGTTGCGTAATGCGGTGGTTTTTCTGCGGCAAATCAGCGGTGTTTGTCGTTCAAACGCCCAAGGTGGGTATAGGCGAAACCTTGAGCATATTTCAACCCGTAGCCCAAGGTGCGGTCGAAGCCGATATGGACACACCAAATCAGCGCCGTCATCAGCCAGAACGGCTGCGGGAAAAGGACGAACAGTAAGGCGCACAGCGCCGGGCCGATATAGGAATGAGCAAGGTTATAACCGATCGCCCCCACCTTTTTGCCAAACGCATAGCCCAGGAACGAAATGTCCGGTATCAGGAAACAGCCACCAGCTGTATTCCCGGTGCTGATACAGCGCTACAGACACCAACAAAACCAGCAGCGACTCGAGCCGCAGAGTAACGCGTTAGTTCGCTCATCATTGCCTCACAGGATGTTTGACGCCTAAATGCGCCTTCAGCGGCGCTTAACAAAAAACGCACCCGAAGGTGCGTTTTTTATTTACCCGGCTGCGTTACTTCGCCGCCGGCTGCTGGGTTGGCTGCGCCTGTTCAAGGTGAGCCAGATCCAGCGCGATATGCACGCTTTCATCCAGGTATGGGTCCGGCTCCTGGTAATCCTTCGGCAAATCTTCCAACGCCTTCAATGGTTTCTTGCCGGCACGCTGCAGACGATCGTTGATGCGCTGCAAACGGGTAGCGTCATCATCGTGGTTCTCTTTCTCGCGCTGAGCAAGATTGAGTGAGACGATGTTACGCTTGTCTTTCAACGCCTTGTAATGGGCGATGTCCTGCGCGATGTACTGGAACTCCGGATCCTTGGCGATACGCTGCTCATGGTCCTTCAGCAGTTCAGGATCGAACGCGGTCAGATCGCCGGTTTTGCTGTAAGTAGCCGCATTGATGCTGTCCCAAGGCATGGCGTTGTCTTCAAACGCCTCGCCGGTTTCCGCTGGATCGACGCCGGTAGGCATCAGGATATCCGGCGTTACGCCCTTACGCTGGGTGCTGCCGCCGTTAACGCGATAGAACTTCTGGATGGTGTATTGCACCGAGCCCAACGCCGGCCATTCCGGCCGCAGCATTTGATCGTAAATGCGGTTCAGCGAGCGATACTGTTGCACGGTACCTTTACCGAAGGTCGGTTCACCGACGATCAGCGCACGGCCGTAGTCCTGCATCGCTGCGGCAAAGATCTCGGAAGCCGAGGCGCTGAAACGGTCAACCAGCACCACCAGCGGGCCTTTGTAATAAACAATGCCGTCGGTATCCGCGTCTTCACGCACTTTGCCGTTGTTATCACGCACCTGCACCACCGGGCCGCTCGGAATGAACAAGCCGGAGAGCGAGACCGCTTCGGTCAGCGCGCCGCCGCCGTTGGTCCGCAGATCGATAATCAGGCTCTTGACGTTCTGCTTGGCCATCTTCTGCAGTTGCACTTTCACGTCATCGGTCAGGCCCACGTAGAAGCCAGGAATGTCCATCACCGCGACTTTCTCTTTGCCGACGGTCTTGATCGTCATTTTCACCGCACGGTCTTCCAGGCGGATACGTTCGCGAGTCAGCGTAACAACGCGGGTTTTGGTGCCCTTGCCGGCAGGCAGGATTTCCAGGCGGACTTTACTGCCCTTCGGCCCTTTGATCAGGGAAACCACGTCGTCCAGACGCCAGCCGATAACATCGACCACAGGTTTACCCGTCTGACCGACGCCGACAATGCGGTCGCCCACGGTGATCGCCTTGCTCTTGGCGGCCGGGCCGCCCGGTACCATGGAGTTGATCAACGTGTAATCGTCATCCATCTGCAGCACCGCACCAATGCCTTCCAATGACAGGCTCATCTCGGTGTTGAACTGTTCGGTGTTGCGCGGGGAGAGATAGTTGGTGTGCGGGTCGATCTCATGCGCAAAGGCATTCATCGCCAGTTGGAACACGTCTTCGCTGTTGCTTTGCGTCAGGCGCTTAATGGCGAACTGATAGCGCTTGGTCAGCGTTTCGCGGATTTCTTTGTCGGTTTTGCCGGTCAGCTTGAGGTTCAGCTCGTCATATTTGACTTTCGCATCCCACAGGCTGTCCAGTTCGGCCTTGTCTTTCGGCCACGGCGTTTTGCTGCGGTCGAGATCGATAGTGTCGTTGCCGGTAAAGTTCATCGGCTTTTCGAGCAACGACAACGCATAGGTGTAACGCTCAAAACGGCGTTTCTGAGCCAGATTGTACAGCGCGTATGGCGTATCCAGCTTACCGCTTTTCAGTTCTTCGCCCAGTTGATTGCGCTTATCGGCGAACTGCGCCACGTCGGAGGCCAGCAACACGTTATGGTTGTAGTCCAGCATATTCAGGTAGCGATCGAAGATCTTGCCTGAAAAATCCGCATCGAGGGCAAACTGACGGTAATGAGAGCGAGTGAAGCGCGAGGTTACGCGCTCACTCACAGTAGCATGCTGCGGTTCCTGATGAAGCTGAGGCAGTTGGTCGATGCGGATGTTGGCTGTATCCGCTCCGTAACTGACACCCGCCCACAACAGACCCGCGACTGCTGTTAATCTGACAAATTTGTTCATGCCTTGGTTGGCCTCCGTATCAGAACTGCAAGTGTTCTGCGCGCACAATCATCGCCAGACCGGAAGAGAGCTGCACACGTACGCCATCTTTAGCGATTTCAAGTACGGTTGCATCCATCGCGCTCTGGCCTGCTCTGACTTTGATTTCTTGGCCAATTTGCAGTTTAGAGATATCCGTGACTGGCACATGACGCTGCTGGCTTTCCTCTTTTGCTGCACGAGGTTGACGAGCTTGCTGTGGACGAGTTTGTGGGCGCGGCTTGCGGTTCTCCGGTGCGGCTCCGCCTTCGCGACGCGCAGCAGGTTTTTTACCGGCTGGACGTGGACGGCGTGGCTCGGCATCGGCTGATTCACCGGCAGCTTCACGTTTTTTGGCATTTTGTTCGGCACGCTGTGCCTGAACGCGCGCTTTGGCTTCTTCAAGCTGTTGGCGGGCATGATCGACATGCTGCTGTTCCAGCTCACCGCACGGATTACCGTCCAGATCGACGCGCTGCGCGCCAACTTTGACACCGTACAGATAACGCCAGCTTGAGGTGTACAGGCGCAGTGCAGAACGTAATTGCGTTTTGCTTAAGCTTTCTTCCCCCTGAACACGCTCTACCAGATCTTGAAAAATACCGATTTTCAACGGGCGAGCTTCGCCCTCGGCGCTAAAGCAGAGCGGAAAACGCTCGGCAAGAAAAGCAATGACTTCTTTACTAGAGTTCAACTTAGGTTGATTTTCCATGAAATTTCCTGATTACAACGGGTCGCCAACAAGCCACAGGCATGAACAGGCGTCATTATAATGACGTCATCGGTAAATGCCACGTTAACCGTAGATCAACTTGCCGTCACAGTGATGTATTTCGCACTATCACAGTGTTCCAGTTGCACGCAAAGCCCCGCCACCACTGCTTCCAGGCCCTGTTGGTCCTGTTCGTCGAAACGTTGATAAACTGTGCTGTCGATATCAAGAACGCCGATGATCTGACCGCTAACCCGCAGCGGCAGTACGATTTCCGCATTACTGGCCGCGTCGCAGGCGATGTGGCCAGGGAACGCGTGGACGTCGCCAACGCGCTGCACGCGATTTTCCGCCACTGCGGTTCCACAGACACCCTTGCCCACCGGAATGCGCACGCAGGCGATTTTCCCCTGGAACGGACCGAGCACCAGTTGGTTGCCGTCCATCAGGTAAAAGCCGGCCCAATTGACGTCGTCGAGACGCTCATTAATCAACGCGCTGGCGTTGGACAGTGCGGCAATGAAGTTGGTTTCCCCGTCGAGCAGCGCACTCAAATCGCGTTTTAATTCCGCGTAGAATTCTTCTTTTGTCATTAGTTAACCATGGTTATCCGTTCCCGTGCCGAATAAAGAGAGAAACACAGGAACCAGTCATAATGTATGCAAGCGGCAATAGATTTGATTTTCTATTGTATATCATGCAGGTAGTTTCGCTGTCTTGCCATTTTCCTGTCGGCTTGCCCCCAGCATAATTGCTATTGCGTCGCGTTGTCCAAAGCAATCATGAGACGTTTTGAAACAGGGAGTTAGCGCAAGGAACGACGGGTCAACCGCCATGAACTTTATTCTTTTAATATCAATGCATTGGTAGTTATGACGTTCAACGACGCTCAATGTCGGCCCTCCATTGCCCCGCCGGCAGCCCGCAAATGGCCGCCGTGGCTATAATGAAGCCATGTCCAGAAAGACCACCCCAGAAAATGCAGCGACGATCGCCGGCCCGCATTGTCCTTCCTACAAAAAATGCGTATAGCCATCGGGTTATTCATCTGTTGCTTCACAAACCCCTGCCGGGCAAGGTATGTTTGCCTCGCAGAAACCCTGTTTACCGCGCCGCGCTTTACCCGAAGCGGGTTACAGCAGGTTTATTTTTCAGCCACGCTATCCCTCCGGCGGGCTTTAGAGCAGCTTTGTCATGATGAAAATACACGCGATCACCGGCCCTCTTTCCAAAGCACGCCACCAGCGCTGTTGCGAATGCGACCTGCTGTTCGTGTTGCCGCCGCTGAACGGCAATCAGGCCGCATATTGCCCGCGCTGCAATGCTAAAGTGGTGCATGGCCGCGACTGGTCGATGACCCGCCTGACCGCCATGGCGGTCGCCATGCTGCTGCTGATGCCTTTCGCCTTCAGCGAACCTTTGATCAGCATCCGCCTGTTGGGCACCCGCATCGACGCCAGCCTGCTGGAAGGCATCTGGCAGATGAGCCGCCAGGGCGATCCCCTTACCGCCAGCATGGTCGCTTTCTGTACCCTGGGTGCTCCGCTGACGTTGGCGCTGTCGCTGCTTTATCTGCGTTTCGGGCACGCGTTCGGCATGAATTTGCGTCCGGTATTATTGATGCTGGAACGGTTGAAAGAATGGGTGATGCTCGATATTTACCTGATCGGCATGGCGGTGGCGGCGATCAAAGTCAAAGAGTATGCCGATATCCAGGCCGGCAGCGCGCTGATCGCCTACCTGTCGCTCACTCTGCTCAGCATCCTGACCCTGATCCACGTCAATCTGGAACAACTGTGGGAACGTTATTACCCGCAGGAACAACCGGAAGGCCCGCCGGCGGCGCTGCATGTGTGCCTGTCGTGCCATTTCACCGGTTATCCGGACGAGCGGGGACGCTGCCCGCGCTGCCATATTCCCATGTGTCATCGCCAGCCCTATAGCCTGCAAAAAACCTGGGCGGCGCTGATTGCGGCGATGATCTTGCTGATCCCGGCCAACCTGCTGCCGATTTCAATCGTCTACGCCAACGGCGCACGGTTGGAAGACACCATTTTCTCCGGGGTAGTGTCGCTGGCGACCTCCGGCAACGCGCCGATCGCCGCTATCGTTTTTATCGCCAGCGTGCTGGTCCCCTTCACCAAAGTCATAGTGCTGATCACCCTGCTGTTCAGCATACACTTCAAGACCTCGCACAGCCTGAAGACGCGCATTCGTCTGCTGCGGCTGGTCACCTGGATCGGTCGCTGGTCCATGCTCGATCTGTTCGTTATCGCCTTAATGATGTCGCTGGTGAATCGCGACCAACTGTTATCTTTTACTATGGGGCCGGCAGCCTTTTACTTTGGTTCTGCGGTCATTTTAACTATTCTTGCCGTAGAGTGGCTGGATAGCCGATTGATTTGGGATGCACATGCAACAGGAAACGCCGAATACACCGACTGAAGCGCGGGTCAAAAACAAGCGCCGCATTTCGCCATTCTGGTTACTGCCGTTTATCGCCCTGCTGATCGCGGGGTGGTTGGTTTATACCAACTTTCAGGAACGCGGCAGCACGGTCACCATCGATTTCCAGTCTGCGGCGGGCATCGTCGCGGGCCGTACTCCTGTGCGCTATCAGGGGGTGGAAGTCGGCACAGTGCAGTCCATCAGCCTGAGCAAGGATCTGCGCAGCATTGTGGTTGAAGCCAGCATCAAGAGCGATCTGGAAGACTCGCTGCGCGAAGGTACCCAATTCTGGCTGGTTACGCCAAAGGCTTCACTGGCCGGGATATCCGGCCTGGACGCGCTGGTCGGCGGTAACTACATCGGTATGATGCCGGGCAGCGGCAAAGAGCAAACCCATTTCACCGCACTCGATACCCAGCCCAAATACCGTCTGAATACCGGTGAACTGATGATTCACCTGCATGCCGACGACCTCGGTTCGCTCAATACCGGTTCGCTGGTGTATTACCGTAAAATTCCGGTCGGCAAAGTCTACGACTACACCATCGCCGAAGGTAATAAGGGCGTCACTGTCGACGTGCTGATCGACCGCCGCTTCGCCAATCTGGTGAAAGGTAACAGCCGCTTCTGGAATGTTTCAGGCTTTAAGGGCGATTTCAGCCTGGCGGGCGCCTCGGTACAGGTTGAGAGCCTGGCGGCGCTGGTCAACGGCGCAATCGCCTTTGACTCGCCGCCGGACGGCCAGCAAGCCAAGGCCGACCAAAGCTATGATCTGTACCCTGATCTGGCGCACAGTCAACGCGGCGTGAACATTACGCTTGATCTGCCGAGCGGCAATAACCTCAGCGAGAACCGCACCCCACTGATTTACCAGGGGCTGCAGGTGGGCACCCTGACCAAACTGACGCTCCAGCAGGACAGCAAGGTCACAGGCGAGCTGACCGTCGATCCCTCGGTGGTGGATCTGATGCGCAGCGGAACGCGTATTGTGATGCGCAGCCCGCGCCTCAGCCTTAACGACGCCAAAATCAGCCAACTGCTGACCGGCAATACCCTGGAACTGGTGCCGGGCGACGGTGAACCGCAGCAGCATTTCAACGTACTCGACAGCAGCGAAACCCTGTTGCAACAGCCGGGCGTGCTGACCGTGACGCTCAACGCCCCGCAAAGCTACGGCATCGACGTAGGCCAGCCGCTGATTGTGCATGGGGTTAAAGTCGGCCAGGTGATGAGCCGCGCACTGACCGACAGCGGCGTGGTCTTCACCGCCGCCGTCGAAGCCCAATACCGTCGCCTGCTGCATAAAGACAGCAAATTCGTGGTCAACAGCCGCGTCGACGTCAAGCTGGGGATCGACGGCATGGAAGTGCTGGGTGCCAGCGCGCAAGAGTGGCTGGACGGCGGCGTGCGCATCATCCCCGGCAGCAAGGGCGAACCGGTCGGCCAGTATCCGCTGTATGCCAACGCCGAGAAGGCCGAAGCCGGCATTATCGGCAACAGCCCAACGCCAACCCTTACGCTGAACGCCGTCAGCCTGCCGGACGTGCAGACCGGTTCGGTGGTGCTGTACCGTAAATTCCAGGTGGGCGAGATCGTTAACGTTCGCCCGAAAGCCAACGAGTTTGAGGTGGACGTCTATATCAGCCCGGAATACCGCAAACTGCTGACCAGCGAAAGCATCTTTTGGGCCGAAGGCGGCGCCAAGGTGCAACTGAACGGCAGCGGCCTGTCGGTGCAGGCTTCGCCGCTCAACCGGGCGTTGAAAGGCGCCATCAGCTTCGACAATCTGCAGGGCGTGACGCTGGATAAAGGCGCCAAACGCGTACTCTATGCCAATGAAACCGCCGCCCGCGCGGTAGGCAGCCAGATTGTCCTGAGGACTTACGATGCCAGCAAGCTGTCGCCCGGCATGCCGCTGCGTTATCTCGGCATCGATATTGGCCAGGTGGATTCGCTCAAACTGGCGCCGGAGCGCAATGAAGTGCTGGCCAAGGCGGTGCTGTATCCGGAATACGTACAGACCTTCGCACGTCTGGGCAGCCGTTTCTCCGTAGTGTCGCCGGAAATTTCCGCCGCGGGGGTCAGCAACCTCGATACGCTGCTGCAGCCGTATATCAACGTTGAACCAGGCCGCGGCCGCGAACTGCGCAGCTTCGAACTGCAGGAAGCCAGCATCACCGACTCACGCTATCTGGACGGCTTGAGCGTGATCCTCGACGCAGCGGAAACCGGCTCGCTGCAAGTCGGCACGCCGGTGCTGTTCCGTGGCATGGAAGTGGGTACCATCACCGGTTTCTATCTCGGCGCCATGTCCGATCGCGTTCACGTTGCGCTGCGCATCAGCAAGAAATATCAGCACCTGGTGCGCAACAACAGCGTGTTCTGGCTGGCCTCCGGCTACAACTTGCAGTTTGGCCTGACCGGCGGCGTGATCAAGAGCGGCACCTTCCAGCAGTTCATCCGCGGCGGCATTGCCTTCGCCACCCCGCCAACCATTCCGCTGGCGCCTAAATCGACGCCGAACAAACACTTCATGCTGAATGCGGAAGAGCCGAAAGACTGGAAAGAATGGGGCACCGCAATCCCGCGGGATTAAGCGCGTAACCCAATGCCGGCAGGGGGCACCCACTCCCCCTGTCGGCCCGTTTTTATGCTAGAATCCCGCCCTTATTTCGATTGCTGCCAGAGAGCTCGCCCCGTGGCCAAACCTGCCTCCGTTTTTTTGCCTCCCGCGTTTCTCGACGCGACGCGCGCCATTATGCCCGCCGAACTGTCGATGGACGATTTTATAGCCGCTTGCCAACGCCCGCTGCGCCGCAGCCTGAGGGTCAATACGTTGAAGATCAGCGTCGCCGATTTTCAGGCGTTGGTACAAGATTATGACTGGCGGCTGGAGCCCATTCCCTGGTGTGCGGAAGGCTTTTGGATCGAGCGTGAGGATGAAGAGTTGCGGCTTGGCAGCGCGGCGGAGCATCTGAGCGGCCTGTTTTACATTCAGGAAGCCAGTTCAATGCTGCCCGTCAGCGCCCTGTTCGCCGATCGGGAAAAACCGCGTCGGGTGCTGGACGTCGCCGCCGCTCCGGGCTCCAAGACCACCCAGATTGCCGCGCTGATGAACAATCAGGGCGGTATCGTGGCCAACGAATACTCCGCCAGCCGGGTTAAAGTCCTTCACGCCAACATCAGCCGCTGTGGCGTAAAAAACGTCGCGCTGACCCACTTTGACGGCCGGGTGTTCGGCGCGGCGCTGCCGGAAAGCTTTGATGCCATTTTGCTGGACGCCCCCTGCTCCGGCGAAGGCGTGGTGCGCAAAGATCCGGACGCCATGAGCAACTGGTCGCCGGAAAGCGTTACCGCTATTGCGGCAACCCAACGCGAACTGATCGACAGCGCTTTCCATGCACTGGCCCCAGGCGGCGTCATGGTCTACTCCACCTGCACGCTCAACGCGCAGGAAAATCAGCAAATCGTCAACGGCCTTCTGGCGGCGTATGGCGATGCAGTGAGCATTGAACCGCTGGGCGAGCTGTTCCCCGGCACGGAAAAGGCGCTAACCGCCGAAGGCTTCCTGCATGTTTTCCCGCAGATCTACGACAGCGAGGGGTTCTTCGTGGCACGCCTGCGCAAGAACCACTCCGTTGCCCCGTTGCCGAAACCGAGTTACAAGCTGGGCAAATTCCCGTTCACCCCGCTTTCCGGCAAGGATTCGGCCGTGGTTAGCCAGGCCGCTGCGGCCTCCGGCCTCGCCTGGGATGAAACCAGCCGATTGTGGGCGCGCGATAAAGAGATCTGGCTGTTCCCTGCCGAACTGGAGGCGCTGATCAGCAAAGTGCGCTTCTCGCGTATTGGGGTGAAGCTGGCAGAGTCTTTCCCTAAAGGGTATCGCTGGCAGCATGAAGCCGTCATCGCGCTGGCCACCGCCGACGGCAAACAGCGTTTCGAGCTGGACGCCGCGCTGGCGCAAGAGTGGTATCACGGCCGCGATCTGTATCCGGAAACACCGCCGCAGAGCGATGAATGCATAGTGACCTACCAACAGCAGCCGCTGGGTATCGCCAAACGCATCGGCAGCCGGATTAAAAACAATCTGCCGCGCGAACTGGTCCGCGACGGCGCTTTGGATTTCCATCAATAATGTATTAATTGGCCGGGAAATCCCGGCCAATTAATACCGTTAATAATATTCCTAAATGTAAGTATTACCCTTCTAATAATTCTACATTTACGACATTGCGCTTCCCAGACTGCGCAATATCGATACCTTTCAAAATAAAGAAAATTTTTCGCCCCCCCGCCGAGACAATTCTGAATTCCTATTCTATTAATTATCCTATAAAGAAATTAATGCGTTCAGCCTTTCCGGATGGCGCTTTGCGGATCTCTCTGGCACAGCAAGGAATAAAAAATGAAAAAAACTCTGGTGGCATTGGCCTCGGTAGCAACCCTGCTGTGCGCAAACGGCGCAGCCCACGCAGCAGGCACCATTCAGGGCAACCTGGGGGTGACGTTAACCATCGGCGCAGGTTGCGTAGTGGGTGGCGGAAACAGCAGCGGCTCAGTCAATGATTTTGGCTCCATCAGCTTCGGCACCTACTCCTCGCTTGCGAATATTATCGACGCCAGCGCAACCGGTTCCGGCGGCGCAGGCACGCTGTCGCTGACCTGTACCAGCGGGACCGACTATACCGTAGCGCTGGACAACGGACTGCACGTGACCTCCGGCACTCAGCGCCGCATGGCCAGCGCCGCCGGCGCCTTTATCAATTACAACCTCTACCAGGATCAAGCCCGCGCTACCGCCTGGGGCAGCGGCGCCAACGCCCGAACCGGCACCGGTACCGGCGCGGCAGTTCCTCTGATTGTCTACGGCCGTGTCCCGGCAGCGGGCAGTACTCCGGCGGCCGATACCTATAACGATACCGTGACGATGACGGTAACCTGGTAAGGGTGCGGCAGGCGGTTTTCGGTTGCGGATTACTGGCGTTAAGTCTGGCGGTTTATGCCGATAGCAAAACCGCCAATATTGGCGTCAGCGCCACTCTGCTGAATGCGTGCGAAGCCGGCAGCAGCTCGGGGGGCAACGTCAGCTTCGGCTCGCTGAACTTTGGCACGGTGTATTTTCTCACTACCGCCGTCAGCGTAGCCGGGCAACAAAATGCCGGTGCCATCCGCGTGAAATGCAACAACGGCACCAGCTACAACGTGCTGCTCGGCGGCGGGCAAAGCGGCAACACCGCAGCCCGCTACCTGCAGAGCGCCGCCAACCAACGGGTAAACTACAACCTGTACACCAACAGCACCCACAGCGTCATTTGGGATAACCTGAACGGGGTGTCGCAAACCGCTAACGGCCAGGATAACTGGTTGCCGGTGTATGGCATGATCCCGGTGCAATCCACCCCACCGGTCGGCAGCTATACCGATACCGTACAGGTGACCATCAATTGGTAAAGGCAATGCGCATTTCAGCCTGCGGGCTGCTGCTCGGGATGACGGCGGCCCCGGTAATCGGTGACACCGGCGTCAACGACTTGCAAAAGAGCACGCCGTTTACCGTCAATGCGACGGTAGTGAAAGGTTGCGTCTTGGGCAGCGGCAACAGCGATGTCACCACCTTCGGCACCCTCAGCTTTGGTCAGATCTCTTCGTTGGCCAGCAATGTCAGCATCGTTTCCAGCGCCGGGGCCGGTTCAGTGCTGCTACGTTGCAACCCGGGCCTGAGCGTCACGCTGGCGCTTGGCGTCGGCAACAACATCACCGGTTCCATCTCCGCAGGGCGCAAACTAAAAAATACCCTGACCACGGAGACGCTGCTTTATCAACTCTACCAGGACAACAACTACTCCACGCCGTGGGGCGATGGCGGCAACGGCGGCACTGCGCAAGTGATCGCCGCCACCGGCAGTACTCAGGAAATAAAAGTTTATGCCCGTTTGTTTTCGGCCAGTACCTTGCCCACCAGTGGCACTTACAACGATACGGTCTTACTGACGGTAACTTATTAAGTATTTTGAATAAGGATTTAGCTATGCGTATCCCCTTCCGTCTGCCGTTGACGGCAGCGCTGCTGCTTGTCGGCCAGCAACAGGCATTGGCCGCAGCGTCGATTCTGATTTGGCCCATAGATCCGGTGATTGAAGATCAACAGCCCGCCACGGCGCTGTGGTTGGAAAACCGCGACACTAAACCGGTCTATATGCAGGTACGGGTGCTTGGCTGGAGGCAAATCGACGGTAAAGACGATTACAGTAACCAGAGCGAGGTGATCGCCAGCCCGCCGGTCGCTTCGATAGCGCCGGGCAAGCGCCAACTGATCCGGCTGATTAAGCAGACCCCGCCGCCCGCCGGCCAGGAACGCGCCTACCGCATTCTGATTGATGAAGTGCCGGTAAAAGAAAACGACAGTTCATCCACGCCCGCCGGCGCCCAGATGGGGTTGAAATTCCAGATGCGTTATTCCGTGCCGCTGTTTGTCAGCGGCCAGGGTGTCTGGACCAAACCGGATTCTGAAAAACCGCGCGACTACGCCACCGCCAACCAGCCGCAACTCAGCTACCGGCTATTGCAGCAAAGCAGCCAACGTTGGCTGGAGGTGCGTAATCAGGGCATCGTGCACGCACGTATCTCCAAAGTGACGATACAGGGAAAAACGCTCAATGCCGGGCTGATGGGTTACGTGTTGCCCGGTTCGCAAATGCGCTTTGCCGTACCGCCTTCAGGCAGTTTCAGCAGCGGTAAACTGCAGGCCACGGTCAATGACAATAAACAACCGATAACCTTCCCGTCTTACTGAGTTTCACATGCGGTTAACAGGGACGCCGTCACTCAGGAGCAACGGATTCGGGCTGAAGCCGTTGGCATTCGCCATACTGTGCGCAGCGGCCACACCGTGGGCGCCGCTGGCGCACGCCGATGATTTGCCGCCGCCGCCCAGCGCCATCAGCATGCCGGATACCACCCTGTATCTGGAGCCGGTGGTCAATGGCCGCCAGACCGGCAAAGTGGTGCCGGTGAACTACCGTGGCGGCCACTATTACCTCACGCCGCAGCAATTGATCGACGCCGGTCTGCCGGTGGCGGACAAGCAGGCAAAAGAAATTGCGGTCGATCTGTTGAAGCAGGCGGATGTCACTTACGGCGGCGAAACCCAGCAATTGCTGATCAACGTCCCCAACGACTGGCTGCCCAAACAAAAATTCAACGCGCAGAATCCGCTGGATCGCCTGCCGGCGCAAAGCAGCCTCGGCCTGCTGTTCAATTACGACGTTTACGCCAGCCAAAGCAACGCCAACGGCCAGCCGGGCTACCTTTCCGCCTGGAGCGAACAGCGGCTGTTTGACGGTTTTGGCGTGGTGGCTAACACCGGCATTTTCCGTGGCAGCTTTAACCGCTCCGCCGGCGATAGCCAGGAGAGCCGTTATATTCGCTACGACAGCCAGTGGCGATACACGGATGATGAGCGTCTGCTCAGCTATACCGCCGGCGATCTCACCACCGGCTCACTGCCCTGGAGCAGCTCCGTGCGTATTGGCGGTATCCAACTGGCGCGTAATTTTACCGCCCGCCCAGATCTGATCACCTATCCGCTGCCGCAGTTTTCCGGCCAGGCGGCGGTACCCAGCAGCGTCGATCTGTATATCAACAGCTATAAAAACAGCACCACCAGCGTCAATCCTGGCCCTTTCACCCTGGATACAGTGCCCTACATCAACGGTGCGGGCGAGGCCAGGGTGGTCACCACCGACGCGCTGGGCCGCCAGGTCAGCACCCTGGTGCCGTTTTATGTCGCCAGCAACCTGTTGCAGGCTGGCATGAGCGATTTCAGCGTTTCCGCCGGCGCCCTGCGCCGAAATTATGGCCTGAATTCAGCCGATTACGGCCAATGGGTGACCAGCGGCAGTGGGCGTTACGGCGTCACGGATTGGTTGACGATGGAAGGCCGCGCCGAAGCGGCGGCGGAACTGGCGGTGGGCGGTGCAGGTGCCGATATCCGCCTCGGCCAGTGGGGCGTGCTCAACGCGTCGTACAGCTACAGCCAGGCCGGCGACAGCGCGTTTAACGATTATCACCCTTCGCGGCAGATGAACTATTACGACCCGCTGACCGGCAAATCGCTGCCGCAGCCCGATCAACAACCGGTCTACCAATACACCCGTAACCGGGGCGATCAAAGCAGCATCGGCTACACCTACAGCAACCGGTATTTCAGCCTCAATGCCCAGCGCGTCCTGCGCAGTGCCGGCTTTGGCGATATTTCGGTTTATAAGAGCGACTACCGCCTGAGCCGCCGTACCGATCAACTCACCGGTAGCCTCGGCCTTGGCCGCGCCGGCAGCATTGGCGCCGGCTATTTCGACGTGCGTGACACTATCGGCACGCGCACCCGGCTGGTCAACTTCTCCTACAGCCTGTCGTTATGGCGCAACATGAGCCTGTATGCCTCGGTCAACCGGGAGATCGGCAGCAGCGGTTACAGCACCCAGCTACAGCTCGCCATTCCCTTCGACAGTTGGGGCACCGCCAGCGTCAGCGCTTCCCGCGACAACAACAATCGGTGGAGCGAACGCGTCAGCTACAGCCGCGCCGCACCGACCGACGGCGGCCTGGGCTGGAACCTGGCCTACGCGGACGGACAAGACAGCAACAGCTACCGTCAGGCCGACATGACCTGGCGTACCCGCTTGCTCGAGGCCCGCGCCGGGATGTACGGCAACAGCGACGACTATACCCGCTGGGGAGAAGTGAGCGGTTCGCTGGTCATGATGAAAGGCGATCTCTACGCCACCAACACCATCAACGACGCCTTCGCGCTGGTCTCGACCCAGGGCTATCCGGACATTCCGGTGCGCTATGAAAATCAGTTGATCGGCGTGACCAACGCCAAAGGCTATCTGCTGGTGCCGACCGTGACCTCGTATTACCACGCCAAATTCCAGATCGACCCGCTCAATTTGCCTGCGGACGTTGCCATTCCTACCGTCGAGAAAACCGTGGCGATCCGCGATCACAGCGGTTTCCTGGTCGATTTTCCGGTCCAGCCGATCTCCGCCGCCGACGTCAAACTGGTCGATGCGCAAGGCAAACCACTGGCCAACGGCAGTGAGGTTGCGGTTATCGGCGGCAGTCAACGCAGCTATGTCGGTTGGGACGGCATGGCCTATCTGGATCCGGTGCAGCAGCACAACCGGTTGAGCGTCATCCCCGCAGACGGCGGCGCACCTTGTCAGGCGCAGTTCAGCCTGACAAAAACGCAGGGCATCCAGAGCATCGGGCCGATCGTTTGCCAGTAACCCATTATGGAGAAAGATATGATTCGGGGATTCAAAGCGATATTACTGACGCTGATGCTGCTGGCAAGCCAGTGGGCGTTGGCCGACTGTGCCACCACCAATGGCAGCGTGACGCTGCCTGGCGGCAGCTCTTTTACCGTCTACAACGGCCAGATCAGCGCCCAGGGCACCGCCGGGCTGAACTGCACCGGCCTCGGTCTGTCGTTGCTGTCGCAAAACACCGTAACGGTGAAAATCACCTCGACCACCCACAATATGGCGATAGCCAACACCGACGGTTCCGGCGATCAAATTCCTTACCTGATTTACCCCGATTCGAACTACCAATACGCGTATAGCGTCGGGCAAACCATCGATTACAGCTCATTGAACCTGCTGTCGCTGATCCTCATCTCCTCCAACGTCAATTTCCCGATGTATGTCAGGACCACCGCCGGCGCTAACGTGCGTTCCGGCACCTATACCGATACCGTCAATCTGACCTGGAACTACCACATCTGTGGCCTGGGCGTGCTCGGTCTGTGTATCTGGTGGGACGGCGTCGACAAGCTCAGTACCATGACCATTACCGCCGTGATCACCAAAGACTGCCTGATTGGCACCGCGCAGAACGTCAATTTTGGCAGCATGGCGCTGGTGGGCCAGTTTAACCCGGTGAACCAGAGCATCACCCTTACCTGCACCAAAACCGAGGGTTACAACACCTATTTCACCAACGGCAATAACCCGGTCACCGGCTGGCGGCAGATGAAAAACGGCACCAGCAATTTCATGCAGTATCAAATTTACCTGCCCAATACCACCACCGTCTGGGACAGCACCAACAAACAAAGCGGGGCCGGTACCGGCCTGGCGCAGAGCATTCCCTATCTGGCGGTGATTAACGCCGCGCAAACCGAAAAGCCGGTCGGCGCCTATCAGGACAATCTCAGCTTTGTCGTGGAATATTAGCCTCATGCGCTAGTCGCTGACGGCGATTGTTGCCAGCTTGTATTTTTTATGTGGCATTTTTTGCTCATTTAGCTATGCTCAAAGAGATGGCCTTAACTGGTCATACCTCATACCAGCAGATCGAGCAAGGAGTTCCAATGGGCAAAACCGTGGTAAAAATAGGCAGTTTTGAGGTTGATGATGCACATTTGTCCTCCTCGTCCGAGCAGGCCAGCACGCTGACCATTCCCTGCAAGTCGGATCCCGACTTGTGCATGCAGTTAGACGGGTGGGATGAACACACCAGCATTCCGGCGACGCTGGATGGCAAGCATTCGCTGCTGTTTAAGCAGCATTACGATCGGCAATCCGATGCCTGGGTGATGCGGCTGGCATGAACAACGATGAACTGAAAAACGCGCCGTGTACCGCAAGGAGCACGGCGCGTTTTTTATGTGATGGCGATACCGCGACCGGCGAAGAAACGGCCAAATCGGCTCAGCGGCAGCGTCACCTGTTGGCGCGTGACTTGGCTGTCGCCGGAAGGATTGTGAAAGGTCACGTTCTCGGCCTCAACGGCGGTGACCAGCACCAGATGACCGCCCCGCTGCGGCGGGGGCAGCTCGGGCTGGCGAATGCCTGGGTGCACCGAAGCCATAAAATAGCGTCGCTGCGCCAGCAATTGCGGCAGCGCCTCCACGTCGAGGCCGACCCGCACCTCGGCGTCCAACGCAAACTGCTCACGCACATAGTCGACAAAGGGCGCGTAGATCAGCCCTTTGATACGTTCGCCTTCACGCACATAGGCACCGTACGGCAAGCTGCGGCGCGCCAGCTCCAACACCGGCGGCGCATCGCCGTCACGGTGGCTCAGGACCATTTTCAGGCAGGCCATACCGCAAACGTGATTGGCCCATTCGATATATTCCGCTCGATCACGCGCCCCGCTGCGCGCCCAGTTGGCATCATCTGCCAAGGTCGCACGCCCGGCAATCAGATCGGCCGCCAGTTCAGGTGTTGCCCATTGGCAAACGTAGGGGACCGCCGTCGTCAAATCAGAAAGTCTCAATCACTTTGAAATTCATCAGCACCAGCGTCATATCCGGCGAGAACAGCTCGTACTCTTCAAAGAAACTCTGCAGCTCTTTACGCCAGTACACCAATGAACGATCGCCTTCCCCTTCGGCATAGGCATGCGCTTCATCAACCTGATCGTAGGTTTTCATCTCTACCGAGGTCAGCTCTACCGCACAGACCGGAACATTTTTACCGTCAACGACCACAAACACGTCGCCGGCCAGCGGGATACCTTCCCCGTCGAGATTGGAACAGGTGGCGGTCTTGGTGCCATTGAGGATCAGCTTGACCACATCATCGGCCTGCTGCTCGGTGTTGCCGAACGCCCAACGCTCGGTGTTCTCATATTTCTTCGGAATTGCCTCTGCCATTGCCTTACCTTATTAAATGAATCATTGTGCAGAGAGAATAGTACAACGTATTCCCCGCCGCCTGCACCTGCCGAATTCACCGCACGGCGGCGCAAACCCATACCATTTACAGGCTTTTACGGTAAATCTCTGTGCCTGCGCCGGGACAACAGGCATACTGTGGACGATATTCACACCATGGCTTACGGCCAGGCGGTAACATGAAAAATGACGACAAAGACCCCGATGACACCTTCAGTGACTTATTAAAAGTCATTGCGCTGGTCGTGATTGCTCTCTTTGTTATCGGCGGCTGGTATTTCAGCTGATCAATAGAACAGGAGATCACCTTGGCAACCAAACGCATGCGCACCAAGCACTGGAAGATGTTTTTGATTTTGTTGTTAATCTGCGTAGCCCTATTGTTATTGCGCTGGGCGGCAATGGTTTTCGGTTAACGCCAACCGGACGTCGACGCTATTTTCAGTTGCGCCGTTCGCCCGGCGTTTTAGCCACCGGCTCCAGCAGCTCTCGCAGATAGGCTATTCGCGCCTCCCCCTGCGGCAACCACAGACGGCACAACCGATTTTGCACTTCTGCCCGCCGGCTCAGGCGATAGTATTCCGCCAGTTGATCGACCAGTTTCATCACGCACCCTCCAGATATTCGACAAGCTAAGTATTGGGCGAAAAAACCAGAAGAAACACTGATGCCTTATTTTTTATGCTTCCGGTTTTAGCGTTGTGCGACCGGTGCAGTGGCGAACCCTGGGCCCAACTGCTACATTGACCAAAAATCACCCAGCCGAGGTAAATGATGATGTTCTCGGAGCAGGAGATAAAACCCGTGTGGGATGAAGTCGCCCGTTTGATCGGTGACAGCGTGATGCAACTGCGCCATCGCGGCGAGGTGTTATCGGTAGAAACGCTGGCGAAGCACCTGGCGCGGCAGTTGGCTGAAAGCAACGATATCGAACGCCGGATCCTGATCGGTGCGGCGATCAACATGCTGAAAGATGGAAAGTGAATCGCCAACCGGAATGGTTGGCGATTCGGCAGAAGCCCGAGGTATGCAAGCCCGGCCTTCTGAGCGCTACTATGTCAGGCTGACCCGATGAAATTAATAGGAATTATCGCGTTTTTGCCAAAAATTACTGTTTTTGTTGCCTTGGCCTATCAACAGCAAAATAAAAAACCGGAGGAATCCCCTCCGGCTATCCATCATGAATGTTGGGCTCAGATTAACCAACCCAGCAATAAGGTCGCCCCAATCACCGTCGAAGCACCACCAATGCGCGTGGCAATTTGCGCGAACGGCATCAACCCCATACGGTTGGACGCGGAGAGGATCGCCACGTCGCCGGTACCGCCCAACCCGCTGTGGCAGCAAGTGACGATCGCCGCTTCAATCGGGTACATTTTCAGGTAAGGCGCAATCAGGAAGCTCACCACGCCCATCGACAACACCACCGAACCGCAGACCACCACATAGCCCACCGAAAACACCGCCACCACGCTTTCCAACGGCACATACAGCATGCCCAGGCCAATCATCAGCGGCCACACCAGCGCGGTAGAAACGAACTTGTAAAAACTGTGCGCGCCGGTTTCCATCGAGACCGGGATCACCCGGCAATATTTGCACAGCACGGCAAACAGAATCATCAGCACCGGGCCGGGAATATGCACAATGTGTTCAAACAGGCCGCCGACGATAAAGAAGGCGCAGATCACCAGCAGCCCACCGCCCATCAGTTGGAAATCGACATTGCCGTTGGTTTCCTTGATGGCGAACACCGCGTTTTCCTGCGCCGAGCGGATCAGCATGCCTTCCCCGCTCAGCGCTTTGCGCTGCAGGCCGATACGCGCCAATACCCCAGCCGCAACGATAGCGAAGATATTGCCCAACACCGCCGCCGGTGCCAGTTGCGCCACGTAAACGTCCGGCGTCGATCCCAAAATGGCGGAATACGCCAGCGACAGCGGCAAGATACCTTCACCTATGCCGCCACCGATGATTGGCACGATGATAAAGAAGAAGGTGTGATAGAAGGTAAAACCAAACAGCTTGCCCACCAGCAACCCGGTGACGATCGCCGTGACCGTGCCGACCACCAAAGGCACGAACATGCGGATCATGCCCTGGATCAGGATCACCCGGTTCATGCCGAGTATGCTGCCCACCACCAGACTGGCGATAACGAAGTACAGCAGGTTGGCTTCTTTCATCAGCAGATGGACCGTGCCCATCACGTTAGGCTGGAAGACGTTAAAGTAAACCAGAACCGAAGGCACCATCAGGCATAAAATGGCCGGGCCGCCGATATCCCGCAACACGGGAATACTTTTGCCTAAATGCGCCAGCGCAAAACCCAGCGTCATAATCACCGCCAGGCCGCCGATCATATTTTTCGGCAAGAAGTTGGCGTAGGCCGATACGGTAACAATGGCGCAAATAGTGATAAACAACGCGACCGGAACCGCGCCGATATCCATTTGTCTAATTTGATTAATTAATCCTGATGAATCAGGTAATGGCGTATTTTTTTCACAGGCAACTTCTGCATTTATCTGTTTCATTATTCACCCTGCTGACAAGTGTTCGGTGCGGAACGGTTCGCCTGACCACAAGCGAAGAACGTTATCAAACAAAAACAACTGTTTATCATAAATTTTATTGCGTATTTTCGTTTTTTAATAATGGAAAAACAGTGGACAGCTCAGACAATATGATAAAAAATAAAAATACAAAACTAAATTGCGTCGCGTTAATTCAATATTGTGAGCCCCAACCAATGTTGGTTTTAATTAATTATCGTCAGCGTTTTGTAATTAAATTAATCAGGTTAAAATTCGCTGCTATGCTATAGATGGAAGTAAAAATCCGTGCGTTTATTAATGAGAACCGGAGCAGGAATTAGCTGAATCCGGTCAGCTGTACCCGAGCCTCTTCTCTGCACGCGGCACCGTGCAGGAGTGAGGCACATAATATATGCCCTATGGCTTTCGTTTTTGCCAACGACTCCACGGCTTGAAAGGCTACGGGCATAGAACCGATAAGGAAGTAGATATGTCTTCAATCGCTGTTACCCCACAAACGCTGGCCCGCTACGGTATCCATCAGGCTACCGAGATCGTCTATAACCCAAGTTACGAACAACTGTTTATCGAGGAAACCCGCGCCGACCTGCCGGCACTGGAACGCGGTACGCTGACCCGGCTTGGCGCAGTTAACGTCGATACCGGCGAATTCACCGGCCGCTCGCCGAAAGACAAATACATCGTCCGTGACGACACCACCCGCGATACCGTCTGGTGGTCCGATAACGGCACCGGCAAAAACGACAACCAACCGCTGTCGCCGGAAGTCTGGCAGCACCTGAAAACCCTGGTGGGCAATCAGCTCTCCGGCAAACGCCTGTTCGTGGTGGATGCATTCTGCGGCGCCAATGCCGATACCCGCCTGAAGGTGCGTTTCATTACCGAAGTGGCCTGGCAGGCGCACTTCGTCAAGAACATGTTTATCCGCCCGAGCGAAGCCGAACTGGTCGATTTCGAACCGGACTTCGTGGTGATGAACGGCGCCAAATGCACCAACCCGGACTGGCAACAGCAGGGGCTGCATTCAGAGAACTTCGTCGCCTTCAACCTGACCGAACGCATTCAGTTGATCGGCGGCACCTGGTACGGCGGCGAAATGAAAAAGGGTCTGTTCTCCATCATGAACTACCTGCTGCCATTGCAAGGCATTGCCTCCATGCACTGCTCGGCCAACGTCGGCGAACAGGGTGACGTGGCGATATTCTTTGGCCTGTCCGGCACCGGCAAAACCACCCTCTCCACCGATCCCAAGCGCCAGTTGATCGGTGACGACGAACACGGCTGGGATGACGACGGCGTGTTCAACTTTGAAGGCGGCTGTTATGCGAAGACCATCAAGCTTTCGCCGCAGGCCGAGCCGGAAATTTATCAGGCAATTCGTCGCGATGCGCTGCTGGAAAACGTGCAGGTGCTGGCAGACGGCAGCATTGATTTCGATGACGCCGGCAAGACCGAGAATACCCGCGTCTCCTACCCGATCGACCACATCGAAAACATCGTCAAGCCAGTGTCCAAGGCCGGTCACGCCAAGAAGATCATCTTCCTGACGGCGGATGCTTTCGGGGTTCTGCCGCCGGTTTCTCGCCTGACGCCGGAACAAACCCAATATCACTTCCTGTCCGGCTTTACCGCCAAACTGGCCGGTACCGAACGCGGCATCACCACGCCAACCCCTACCTTCTCCGCCTGTTTCGGCGCCGCGTTCCTGACGCTGCACCCGACGCAGTACGCCGAAGTGCTGGTGAAACGCATGGAAGCGGCCGGTGCCCAGGCCTATCTGGTGAATACCGGCTGGAACGGCAGCGGCAAGCGTATCTCCATCAAGGATACCCGCGGCATTATCGACTCGATTTTGAACGGCGAGATTGAGCACGCCGAGACCTTCACCCTGCCGATCTTCGGCCTGGCGGTCCCGACGGCGCTGCCGGGCGTTGATCCTTCGATCCTCGATCCGCGCAAAACCTACGCCGACGAATCTCTGTGGCAGGAAAAAGCGCAGGATTTGGCACAGCGTTTTATCGATAACTTCGCTAAATACACTGTGACTCCGGCAGGCGAAAAGCTGGTGAACGCCGGGCCGAAACTGTAAACACTCCCTGTTTTATCCGGGCGCCTGAAGGCGCCCTTTTTATGTCGCTAAAATGCAAAACGCCCAATGAAGTTCATCGGGCGTTGGCAGGCTGAGAGGTGACAACCTATTGCACCTTGTCTGCATCGCTTAAGGCACGAACACGCCGCGGAAACGCATTTTTCCAGCGGCCAGCCGCTTGTAGGCTTCCTCCGCTTGATCCAGCGAGAAAGTCTCGACGATCGGTTTCACTTTACCTTTGGCCGCGAGATTGAGCACCTCGCCCAGATACTGCTGCCCGCCGTGTGTCGAACCAATAACCCGCTGGCGCATCATATGGAATGGCACGCCGTCGGACGAAATAGCAAAGGGTTTGCTGAAATCCAACCCGCAAAGCACGACGCGGCCGTCAACTCTCAACCCCGTCATCGCTTCCTGAGCGGAATCGAAATCGTTGGTTGTCACCAGCAAAATATCTGCGCCGCCGCTCTCCAACAATGCCTTCCCGGACTCGACGACCCGATCGGCACCCAGTTGCAGCGCCAGAGAGTGCTTATCCGGTGAATGAGTGATGGCGATCGTCTCGAAACCGCAGGCTTTCGATAGCTGCAACGCGACGTGTCCCAGGCCGCCAATCCCCAAAACGGCCACCTTCTCGTGGGGTTGTGGCGCGGCATCACGAAGCCCGCTCCAGGTGGTATAACCGGCGCACATCATAGGCGCGGCATCCACATAGGGCAGCCCATCCGGCAGCAACACCGTGCCTTCGGCAGCGATGGCGATATATTCGGCATGCCCCCCCTGCGCGACGAAACCTGTGGTACGCGGCGAAACGCAATTCATCGCAGTTTGCCCCGTTAGAGGGCGGTTCTCGCGACAATAGGCGCAACGCCCACAAGATGACTGCACCCATGTCGTACCGACGCGATCGCCAATCTGACGCGAATGCACGCCGGCGCCGACCTCAACCACTTCACCCACCACTTCATGGCCGGGGGTCTGCGGATAGATATCCCCGGCGTAGCCTTGCGTAGACCATACGTCGGTGTAACACATTCCTGAAGCACGCACTTTTACCAATACCTGACCTGGCTCAGCCTTGGGCATCGGCACTTGCCAAACTTCCCACGGGCGATTGGCACCCGTCATGACGACGGCTTTCATCTTCTTTTCCATTGCAGGTTCCTTGCTTTGCGATAGCGGTTAATATGCGCCGATATGCTCCGACGCCTTGCCATGCAAGCGTAAAACACTCCCCTTATCGCAACAATGCAGGCCAGCCTCACTGTTAAAGTGAATGATATTCATCAATCGAAGGGACAGAGGAAAAGTACACAGGCGAGTTACGACTGCTGTTGTTGCGCGCCGCGAATGCAGCTTATCAACGCCTTCAGCCCGCTTGACACATGACGATGACCGGAATAATAGAGGCACAATCCCGGGTATGCCGGGCACCACTCATCCAACACGCGCTCAAGGCGCCCTGCCCGCAGCGCTTCGATTGCCAAATGATCGGGCACAAAGGCGATGCCAATACCCTCGATGGCGGCATCGACCATTAAAGGTTGATCGGTCAACGTGAGTGGGCCGGTAACATTTATCGATTCCGCGATGCCATGGCGTTCGAACTCCCAGCGATAAATGGCTCCGCTGTCGAAACGGAAGCGGATGCAGTTATGGCGCAGCAGATCTTGCGGCACCATCGGGCGCCCGTGCGCGGCGAAATACTCGGGCGCGGCGATGACGGCAAAGCGCACGGGTTCGCTGACGCGTATTGCGACCATATCCTGCGGCACAGCGTCGGCCAGACGGATCCCGGCATCAAACCCATCGGCAATGATATCGCTGAGTTTGCCGTCACAGACGATATCGAGGTGGATCTGCGGGTATGCAGCCAGAAAGCGGGCCAGCAGCGGGCGTAAAACCATACGGACCGCGCCTTCACTGGCGTTGATCCGCACAGTGCCGCTGGGTGTCCCGCGAAAATCATCCACCTCTTGCAAGGCATTGCTGATGGAAGACAACGCGGGGCGCAGTTTAGCCGCAAGCTGCTCTCCCGCGTCGGTCAGCGATACGCTGCGCGTTGTGCGATTGAACAATCGAACGGCAAGGCGTTGCTCCAGATTTTTCACTGAATGACTGACCGCCGATGGCGTCACCTCAAGCTCCACCGCCGCCGCATGAAAACTGCGGTGCGTCGCGACGGCGAGGAAAACGGTCAGGGCAAACAGGTCGCCATTTTTAAATTGGTGAGCATTGTTCATTTTATTAGTCAGAAATAGTGAGACAACATCAATAATGAACATGCCATATTTCAGCAAAAGCCACAACAATGCGGGGCTCGGCCCCTTAATCCCGTACCAAGCCCGGCAGCACCAGCGTCAACGCCGCCGCAATGCGGTTGTCGATGTCGCTGCCCGGCGGCAACAGTCCAAGCGCCATCTGGCGCAAGGGTTCGGCCATCACCATCGCCAGCAGCAGATCGCTGGTCTGCGCGCAGTCCAACTCACGCAACCAGCCGTGCCGTTGTTGGCGCTGCAGCCAATCCGCCACAATGGCCCGACCGCGTTCAATGCCGTTACGCTGATAAGTTGCCAGCAACGCCTCCCGCCCAGGAAACTCGCTCTGCAACAGGCGAAAGACCCCCACCGCCTGCACGCTCAGCACCTGTTGTGCAATGGCGCGCAGGCCCTGCTCAAGCAGCGGCGTTACCTCTGCCGCCCGCTGCGCATCCTGTTCAAACGCCGGCTGAAAAGCGTCGGTCCAACTGGCTATCGCCTGCATCACCAACGCATCGCGATTTTCGGCAAAACGGTACAGGGTTTTCTTGGCCATTCCGGCCCGTTTCGCCACCGCGTCCACGGTGGTGGCGGCATACCCCTGCGTCAGCAACAGCGCCAGAGTAGCCTCAACCGCCGCCGAGCGCAGCTCCGCCTCCGGGGCCGAAGGCCTTCCACGCGAACGCGGTTCGGCATCCCTTTCATTTGCCATAATGGTTCCTCGAAATCGTTGACAGGAACAGCATACCGGCATAGCCTTAATTAGGAAACCAATATCGTTTCCTAATTTATAAGGATGACCGCTATGACACATCAATCGCTGATGCTTCCTTGGGGCGTTAATGATATCAACGCGTTGCTTAAACCGGAACCGCTGCTGCTGGAGATGGGGCTGACGCGCAGCACCGACGGATTGCTGACCGTGGCGATCCGCACCGATCTGCCCGGCTGCAAGGGCCGCATGCTGGACTGGTGGTTTACCTTTTTTGAGACCACCCAGCACATTCGCTGGTGGCATCCGCACGATCACGTTGAGCACCGCGGCTGGGACAGGCACTGGAAAAAAGGCGAAAGCTACATTGGCGCCAGCATCAACGCGGTTGAATGGCTGGCGGAGTTGCCGCCGGTGCCGGCACGCCTCAAGTTTCACGCCGCCGAAGATTTTTTTGCCGCGCAACCGCTGCAACAGGCGCGCGACACCCAGGCGCTATCTGCCGCCATTTGCGCCCGTATCGGCTTCGGCGAGCAGGTGGCGCTGGATGACAATGGCGACCCTCGCGACGGAGAAATGCTGCATTTGGCGCGTGACACGCCCTTCGGCTGCGTGCTGCGCAGCCGTTTCCTGTTGGGTAAATCCTGTGCGAACGCGCATGACGAGCTGCCGGACGAGATTGGCTTTAATCTGATGCGTCACTGCTATAACGAATTCAGCTATCTGGCGCAATTCCTGCCATCGTTGTACTACGCCGAAAATGGCCGTGAGGCGGCGCCGTTACCCTGGTGAACCCCCTTCACACTTCCCGTTGAAAATAATTGATTGTTTTGTCATATGAATTTAGAAGTGGATGACAACAACTCAAACGTACGGGAACGGGAATGGACGCACAAACGACGGTTATCGACGCACGCCGGTCGCGCCAGGCATTGCTGGCCGGATCGGTCGGCAACTTTATCGAATGGTATGAATTTGGCGTTTACGGTTTTCTGGCCACCGTCATCGCCGCCAATTTTTTCACTCTGCAGGGTGAAAGTGAAATCACCAGTCTGATCCTCACCTACGCCGCCTTCGCGCTGGCCTTTTTCTGCCGCCCGATCGGCGCGGTGATTTTCGGCCGCATCGGCGACAGGATCGGGCGCCGACCGACGCTGATTGCGGTATTGCTGCTGATGACCCTGGCAACCGCCCTGATCGGCGTGATGCCGACCTATGCCTCTATCGGCGTCGCCGCCCCGTTGCTGCTGACCCTGTTGCGCATGTTTCAGGGGCTGTTCGCCGGCGGCGAGTTCGGCGGTGCGGTGTCGCTGATGACCGAGTTCGCGCCCAAGGGCAAGCGTGGGCTGTACGGCGCCTGGCAATCGCTGACCGTGGCGTTCGGGCTGTTGGCCGGTGCCGGGCTGGTGGCGCTGCTGGCCGCGCTGTTGACGCCGGAACAGTTACATGACTGGGGTTGGCGCATTCCCTTCCTGTTGGCGTTGCCGATGGGCGCGGTGGCGTTGTGGCTGCGGCTGAAACTGCAGGAAACGCCGACCTTTAAACAGGCGCAACAAAGCGGCGGCGAAACGGCGCAAGCGCCGGAAGTGAAGCTGGGCGGCGTGCTGAAAACCATTCTGATCGGCATTGGCCGCATGATGGGCTGGTCCGCCGCCGGTTACACCTTCCTGGTGGTGATGCCGTCCTACCTGCAAACTTCGCTGCACGCCACCTTCCAGCAGGCGCTGGTGGCCACGGTGCTGGCCAACGTCGGTTTCGCCCTGACCATTCTGCCCGCCGGCATTCTCAGCGATAAGCTGGGGCGCAAAACGGTGATGCTGGCGGCGGTCATCGCGGTGATCCTGTTTACCTTCCCGCTGCTGCACTTGCTGCAAGACCCGCAAAGCTCGCTGCTGGCCAAAGGCATCGCGGTATTGATCGCCGGTGCGGTGGTCGGGATGCTGGCCGGCCCCGGCCCGGCGATGCTGGCAGAGATGTTCCCGACCAAAGTGCGCTACACCGGTCTGGGGCTGGCCTATTCGCTCTCCAACGCGGTATTTTCCGGTTCAGCGGGGTTAATCATCACCGGTTTGATCAAGCAAACCGGCAACCTCGATATCCCGGCTTACTACGTGGTCGCCACCTCGGTGGTCAGCCTGTTCGCACTGATGACTCTGCGGCGCGACGATCATCTGCGCTCGCTGAACGAGCGTTAATCCTGAAGGGGCGCATAGCGCCCCAAGTTCGAACCGCTGCGCAATTTTTGTGCGCCGTTCTAGTGCATCCCCCCAGTCACCGTTTCAACGCCCCTCTCGCCCTGTCAGCAAAATGACTGATTATTTATAGTTATTAATAAGTTGAAAAATAATTCCCGCCACTATTCGCAGTTGGCCCTTAACTTGCTCCACCTTGTATATACATGGACGGACATTACCGACACGGACATCACTATTACTCACCAGTGCGAAAGACGAGGTTCCCCCATGAAGCAACCCATAAAAACGCTACAAAAAGTGCTCGCCACCGCCTGCTGCCTCAGCATGCTTGCCGCCCCGGCATTCGCCGCCGAGACACCTCTGACCAAGCCGGAGGCCGGCACCTTCAAAATGGGCATTGAACCCTGGTTGGGCTACGGCCAGTGGCACGTAGCCAATAGCCTTGAGCTGTTCAAACAACAGGGGCTGGACAAGGTGGATATCATCAACTTCGCCGAAGATAAAGACATCAACGCCGCACTGGCCAGCGGCCAGATCGATGCCGCCAATATCGCCACCCACACCGCCATGGGCATGGTGTCCGCCGGTCTGCCGGTCAAAATCGTGCTGCTGCTTGATCAAAGCCAAACTGCCGACGCGCTGATTGTCGGCCCTGGCATCAAAACGCTGAGCGATCTGAAAGGCAAACAGGTGGCATACGAAGAAGGCACCACCAGCGACATCCTGCTGCACAGCGCCCTCGCCTCCGCCGGAATGAAATGGAGTGACATAGTGCCAGTGCCGATGCCTGCCGACGCCGCAGGCAGTGCGCTGATCGCCAAACGCGTCAGCGCCGCCGTCACCTACGAACCTTACCTGAGCATGGCGAAGAAACAGGACGCCGACGTAAAAATGCTGTACAGCGGCGAGTCCGATCCGGGCCTGATCAGCGACGTGCTGGTGGTACGCGACGAGGTGATCAAGTCCAGGCCGGGCCAGGTCGCCGCCATGATTAAAAGCTGGGATGCCGCGTTACGGCATTATCAGCACAACACCGCGGCGGACCGGGCAATCATCGCCAAACAGGTTGGCGCCAGCCCGGCCGATCTGGCCAGCGCGTTTGACGGCGTGAAGTACTACTCGCTGGCGGAAAACAAGCAGGTCCTGAGCGAGCACTTCGCCAAACACACCTTCGCCCACGTGCTGAAAGCGGCCACAGAAGCCAAGCTGGTGAGCAAACCGGTCACGCCGGAAAACCTCATCGACGCGCGATTCGTTAACGGTCTGTAAGCCGGATTAGCGCCGGCCGACGGTTTATGACCGGCGCAACGCCCCATCAGAGGAAAGACCCGATGAGCTCGATAAAACTGGATGCGCCTAACGCGCGCACGCATCTGAACAACGCCCCACCGCCTGGGCGGCGCAGGCGCAAGCCGCTTGGGCTGATGGTGATCGGCAAAACGCCGTCGCGCGGGCTGTTCGTCGCCATCGCCGTGGCCGTGTTCGCGCTGCTGCTGCTGAGCTGGTGGCTGGCGACCCGCAGCGGCGCGGTACCGGCGATTTTTATGCCCACGCTGGACGGCGTATGGCGCCGCATGGTCAGCCTGACGCAGGACGGCACGCTGTGGAGCGATATTCGCAGCAGCCTGTACCGCATCTCGGTGGCCTTCCTGATTTCGTCGGTGATGTCCATTGTCATCGGCGTATTGGCCGGCTGTTACGGTTTTTTCAAAGCGGTCACCGAACCGCTGGTGGATTTTGTCCGCTATATGCCGGTGGTGGCCTTTGTGCCGCTGACCATTTTGTGGACCGGCACCGATGACGTGCAGAAATTCCTGATCATCTGGATCGGCACCTTCTTTCAACAGGTGCTGATGGTGATCGACACCGTAAAGCGCGTGCCGGGGGATTTTGTCGGCCTGGGGCGCACGCTCGGTATGCCGGACCGCAATATCCTGTTCAAGATCGTGCTGCCCAGCGCGCTGCCGGGCATCTGGGATGCGTTGCGCATCAGCCTCGGTTGGGCCTGGACCTGGCTGGTGCTGGCGGAGCTGGTGGCCTCCACCTCAGGGCTGGGCTACCGCATCGTGGTGTCGCAGCGCTTTTTCCAGACCGACACCATTATCGGCTACATCCTGCTGCTGGGGCTGCTTGGGCTGATCACCGATCAACTGATGCGCGCCGCCGAGCGCGTGTTGTTCCGCTACAACGCGAGGCGTAAATAATGGCGACCCTAACCCTAAACAGTCTGAACAAAAGCTTTCAGGTCGGTAAGCGATCGCGTCAGGTATTGCATGACATCGATCTGACGCTGCACGACAACGAGTTTGTCTCTGTGGTCGGCAGTTCCGGCTGCGGCAAAAGCACCCTACTGTCGATCGCCGCCGGGCTTGAGGATTTCGACAGCGGCAGCGTGCGCGTTGACGGCGTGGACATTCGCGGGCCGGGCATCGATCGCGGCGTGGTGTTTCAGTCTTATACCCTGCTACCGTGGCTGACCGCCCGCCAGAATATTGAATTCGCCCTGAAGGCGGCGGGCTATGGCCGCGGCGAATGCCGTGACATCGCCGGCGACCACCTGGCGCTGGTCAAGCTGACCGAATTCGCCGATGCCTATCCCAACGAACTGTCCGGCGGCATGAAACAGCGGGTGGCGATTGCCCGCGCGCTGTCCTACCGGCCGAAAATCCTGCTGATGGATGAACCCTTCGGCGCGCTCGACGCCATGACGCGCCACCAGATGCAGCTGTTGCTGACGCGCATCTGGGAAACCCATCGCCTGACGGTGATGTTTGTCACCCACGATATCGAAGAGGCGGTGTACCTGTCGGACCGCATCGTGGTGATGGGGCCGGGCAAAATCAATACCACCTTTCAGGTCGATCTGCCGCGCCCGCGCAGCGAAGAAGTGAGCGGTGACGCGCGCTATATCGATCTGCAACGTCAGGTTCTGAAATCTATCCGGGAACAGGCTTCCCAACACGAATTAGCTTAGGAGCATCCCCATGTCGCACACAGTGACCTTTCACGATCTCAGCCACAGCCGGCAATTGCCGGAAGCCCTGTTCCAACGCACCGAAGCCGACTTGTCGTTCTTTATCGAACGGGTGCAGCCGATTATCGCGGCGGTACGCAGTGAAGGCGATGCCGCGCTACAGCGCTTCGCACGGGAATTCGATGGCGTGCAGGCCGAACGCATGTCGATTCGCGTCGAACAAAGCGAGTTCGACGACGCCATGGCGCGGCTGGATCCCGCCGTCACCGCCGCTATCGCCTATGCCGCCGGCAATATCCGCGCGTTTCATGAAGCGCAGAAACCGGAAGAAATGTGGTTGAAAGAGATGCAGCCCGGCGCTTTTGCCGGCGATCGCCACCTGCCGATCGATTCCGTGGCCTGCTATGTGCCGCGCGGCAAAGGTTCGTTCCCCAGCGTGCTGCTGATGACGGCGATCCCGGCGCTGGTGGCCGGCGTACCCCGGCCGGTGGTGATCACCCCGCCCGGCCCGGATGGCAGAGTCGACGATGCCACGCTGGTGGCGGCGCAGTTGGTCGGCATCCGCGAAATTTACAAGTGCGGCGGCGCGCAAGGGGTAGCGGCAGTGGCTTATGGCACTGAGACGGTGCCAAAATGCCTGAAGATCGTCGGCCCCGGCAGCCCCTGGGTGGTGGCCGCCAAACGCCAATTGGCGCAGTTGATCGATCCCGGCGTGCCGGCCGGCCCCAGCGAAAGCATTATTTTGGCCGATGACAGCGCCAACGGTGCACTGGCGGCGTTGGACTTGATCATTGAATCGGAACATGGCCCGGACTCCTCCGCCTGGTTGGTGACCTCCAGCCGCCGGGTAGCCGAACAGGCGATCGCCGCGCTGCCGGGTTACTGGGCGCAGCTGGACGAGAAACGCGCCGGCTTCTCGCAAAGCGTGCTGTGCGGTGCCCACGGCGGTGTGGTGCTGACGCAGGACTTCGCCGCCGCAGTAGAGTTTGTTAACGGCTACGCACCGGAACACCTGGAGATCCTGGCGGAAGAGCCGCTGGCGGTGATGGGCCAAATTCGCAACGCCGGTGAAATCCTGCTGGGCAATTACACCCCGGTGACGTTAGGCAACTTTGTGCTCGGCCCCAATGCGGTGCTGCCGACCAATGCCGCCGCCAAAGTGGCCGGGCCGCTGTCGGTATTCGACTACATGAAGCGTATTTCCGTGGGTTATGTCACCCGCAGCGGCTACGACGCGTTGGCGGAAAAGGCGCACGGGTTTGCCCTGTATGAAGGCTTCCCCGCACACGCGCTGGCGGTGTCACCGCTGCGTAAAACCCTGCTCGATCGTCAGTCCTGAACAGGCAGTGAGGTTACGATGACCGATAATCCTATTCCCCGCACCGCCCGAGGCGAACCCTTGGCGGCGCAGGCCAGAGCGCTGACCCACGCCGGCGAATGGCAGCAGGCGGCGGACAAACTGCGCCAACTGGTGCTGGAGATCACCGGAGTGGCGGTGGGCGAGTTGAGCATCAACCGCGATCAGTACAGCCTGAACTCGCTGAACGGCCAGTTGCAATTGGCCGACGGCCGCGGTCTGTTCTTTAAATATCACCACGAGGAAGGCGAAGACCACACCATCGAGGAGTATTACAACGCTGAGCTGCTGCGCAACAACGGTTTCCGCGTCGATGTACCGCTGTATGCCTGCGGCGAGCCGGGCCGGCAGATCCTGCTGTACCTGTTGCGCCACGACCGGCGGCTGGCCGACGTGTGCCGCGAGATCGAACTGCAACAGAGCTGGCCGCAGATGGCCCCGGTGGTCGATGCCCAGCACCGTGCCGATGCGGAGATCCTGCTGATGACGCTGCCGACGCTGAAAATCGGCCAGCCTGCGGCGGTGGCACGCGAGCCGATCCACCAGCTGTTTCATCACCGGTTGGTCAGCCCCGGTGCCACACCGGGATTGGGCGGCCGGGTGGCGCAGTTCTACGTAGGCAAAACCTTCCAACTGGCGCAGCAAGCGTTGAGTTGGGCGCAATTGCAAGACCTCCAGTGGGAAATCAACGGCGTGCGCTATCGCCATACGCTGGGTGAACTGCTGTTGCAGGCCGGTGAACTGTTGGCCCCGGCCGAACTGGCGCAGCACGGCGTGGTGATCGCCCACGGCGACGCGCACAACGCCAACGTATGGTACGAAACCGATCGCCCGCCGCCGCAGTTGGTCAGCTTCGATCCGGCCTTCGCCGGGCGCAATATCCCGGCGCTGCTGGCGGAGATCAAAGCGACTTTCCACAATATTTTCGCTCACCCGTTCTGGTTGTACGAACCGCAGCGTTGCGCGACGCATTACCGGGTGGCGGCCCGGCTGGAGGGGCAACGGCTGATCGTCGAGCATGACTGGCAATTGACGCCATTGCGCGCCGCCTTCCTGCAGGACAAAGGTGCGCTGTGCTGGCGGCCATTGCTCAGCGAACTGACGACGCGCGGCTGGTTGCCGCATAACTGGCGGCGGTTGATGCGGCTGGCGCTGTTCTGCTGCCCGACGCTGGTGCTCGATCTGCGCGCCGGCGGCGGCAGCGGCCATACGCCGGAAAGCTCGGCGCTGGGTTTCGCCATCGCCATGATGCTGGGCAGCGAACCCGTCGACGGCAAGGACGTGGCCAGCCGCTGGTTCACCGCCATCGATCCGCAGTTCGGCGGTGAAGTATGAAAGCCGCGCGTTTTTATGGCGTAGGCGACCTGCGCATCGAAGACATCGCCCCGCCGTCCGCCCTGCCCGACGATGCGGTACGCGTGCGGGTGCTGGCCGCCGGTATTTGCGGTTCCGACCTGCATAACTTCCGCACCGGGCAATGGATCGGTCCTCTCCCGGTCACCCCCGGTCATGAGTTCTGCGGTGAAGTGTTGGCGATCGGCAGCGCAGTAAGCCGCTTTGCCGTTGGCGACCGGGTGGTGGCCGACTCACGCGTCGGTTGCGGCCACTGTGCCGCCTGCCAAAGCGGGCGTCACAACCTGTGCCGTTCGCTGGGTTTTGTCGGCGAAGTCTGCGACGGCGGCTTTGCCGAACAGGTGCAGTTGCCGGCCTCACGGCTGCTGCGGGTACCGGATACCCTGCCGGCGGCGATTGCCGCCCTGAGCGAGCCGCTTGGCGTGGCACTGCGGGTGGTGAATCAGTTGAACCCGCCCCCCGGAGAACCGGTGTTGATCGCCGGTGGCGGCACCATAGGCGGGTTGGTCGCCTTGTTATTGCACCATCTGCGCGGCTGCCCGTTGCTGGTGGCGGAGTCCAACCCGCTGCGGCTGACAGTGCTCAGCCAGGTGCTGCCGCTACAGGCGGTGGAGCTGGATCACGACTTACCGCTGGCGGCAGCCTACGCGGTGGAGGCCACCGGCGTTACCGGAGTATTGAATCAACTGATTAACCTCGTCACCCCAGGCGGCCGCATTGCCATGGTCGGTCTGTTTCATGGGCAGGCGGCAATCGATGCCAATAGGCTGGTGGAGCGCGAGATTTCGCTAATCGGTTGCAGCGTGTTCGCCGATGAGCAACGCAGCGCCATCAGCCTGTTGCCGCAGTTGGCCGGCGAACTGGTGCACTGGATATCCCGGCCGATCCCTCTCGACGCCCTGCCGGATACCTATCGGCAATTGTTGGCGGGGCGCGTCGGAGCGCTGAAAACCCTGGTGGTTCCCTGAGGAGAATTTATGCAAAACACCTATTTACCGCCGGGCCTGGCCCCCTTTTCACTGCTCGGCAAGCGTGCCCTGATCACCGGCGCTACGCGGGGGATTGGGCAGGCGCTGGCGATCGGGCTGGCGCAGGCCGGTGCGCAAGTGATCGTCGCCGGACGACAACGCGCCGCGCTGCAAGAGGTGGTGCAACAGCTGAATAACTGGGGAGAACACCCGGAAATGCTGCTGTTGGATGTCCAGGACCCGGCGTCGATTGAAACCGCCTTCGCCACGCTGGCGGGCAAACCGCTGGATATCCTGATCAACAACGCCGGTATCGAACGCCTGTGCCCGTCGCTGGAGGTGGATGAAACGCTGTGGGACAGCATCGTCGGCACCAACCTGAAAGGCGCTTTCTTCTGCGCGCAGGCGGCGGCGCGCCTGATGGTCAAACAGGGCAGCGGCAGCATCATCAACCTGTGCTCATTGACCAGCGAAGTCGGCGTGCCGGGGGCTACCGCCTACGGCGCGTCAAAATCCGGGCTGGCAGGCATGACGCGTGCGCTGGCCAGCGAATGGGCTACCCACGGGATCCGGGTCAACGGCATCGGGCCAGGCTATTTTCAGACCGCGATGACCGAGGTGTTTTACCAGGATAACGGTTGGCGCGAGTCCATGCAGAATAAAATCCCGCTAGGCCGCTTTGGCAAGCTGAGCGACCTTACCGGTGCGGCCATTTTCCTCGCAGGCCCGGCGGCAGCCTACATCACCGGCCAGATCCTGTATGTCGACGGCGGCTATCTGGCCAGTATCTGAATAAACGCAGGCGCGGGGCGATATCCTGACCCCGCCCTCTCCGGCGCCTTGCATCCATCCAGTGATGACGATCACAACGCAAATATGTTAACGTTAACTTTTGTGATTAACATCGCAATCCCTGACGTTGGTGGCTTTATTTGGCCAAAGGTTAACGTTAACAATAAGGCTGACATCATCCATCAGGGCATCTCACATGAACCGCGAAACAAAAAAATATTATGTGCTTCTAAGCGGCCTGTTGTTTTTCTTCTTCTTTACCTGGTCGGCCAGCTTTTCACTGATCTCCATCTGGCTAAACCAGAAAATCGGCCTGAAAGGCACCGAAACCGGCCTGATCTTCTCGGCCATGTCGATCATGGCGCTGTGCGTGCAGCCGCTGTACGGGTTTGTTCAGGACAAACTCGGGTTGCGTAAGCATCTGCTGCTGTTCGTCGGCGTGCTGTTGTTGCTCACGGGGCCGTTCTTTATCTATGTTTACGCCCCGCTGCTGCAAACCAATCTGGTGGCCGGCGCACTGGTTGGCGGCCTGTTCGTCAGCCTGGCGTTCAACGCCGGCATCGGCGCGCTGGAATCCTATACCGAGCGCGTCAGCCGCATCGTCGGCTTCGAGTTCGGCCGGGCGCGCATGTGGGGCTCGCTGGGCTGGGCCAGCGCCACCTTCTTTGCCGGCTTTATCTATAACATCAACCCGAACATCAATTTCTGGATTGCCTCGGCCTCGGCGGCGGTATTCCTGCTGTTGCTGTGGCAGGTGCGAGAGCTGAAACCCAACGCCATGGCCGGGTTGGAATACGGCAAACCGGAAAACCTGAAGTTGCAGGACGCCCTGGCGTTGCTGCGCCTGCCGGGGTTCTGGGCGCTGGTGGTGTTCGTGCTCGGCACCAGCATCTACGGCGTCTTCGACCAGCAGTTCCCGGTGTACTTCGCTTCGCAGTTCGCGACCCACGAGGAAGGCAACCGCATGTACGGCTTCCTTAACTCGCTGCAAGTGTTTCTGGAGGCCGGCGGCATGTTCCTGGCGCCGCTGCTGGTCAACCGTATCGGTATCAAGCAAAGCCTGCTGCTGGCCAGCAGCGTGATGGCGTTTCGCATGTTCGGCTCTGGTTTCGCCAATGGCGCGCTGATGATTTCCGCCATGAAACTGCTGCATGCCGTGGAACTGCCGATTCTGCTGGTAGCCATGTTCAAATACATCACCACCCGCTTCGACAGCCGCCTGTCCTCCACGCTGTATCTGGTGGGCTTCCAGTTTATCAGCCAGATCGTCGCCGGCATTCTGGCGCCGCTGGCCGGTCTCGGCTACGACCGCATCGGCTTTGCCGACACCTATTTGCTGATGGGCTGCGCCGTCGCCGGTACTACGCTGGTTTCCTGCTTCCTGCTGCGCGGCGAGACTCCCGCCCGCGCACCTCAATTTCAATCCACGATAAAATCAAGTGAGCCAATCCAATGAACAATGCCTTAGCTCAAGCCGACCATGCGGTCGAAACCCTGCGCGCACAGCGTCAGGACGATTACTACCCGCGGTTTCATCTGGCGCCTGCCGCCGGCTGGATCAACGATCCCAATGGGCTGGTGTACATTAACGGCGTTTATCATGCGTTCTATCAGCATCACCCCTACGACGAAAACTGGGGGCCGATGCACTGGGGCCATGCCATCAGCCGGGATCTGGCGCACTGGCAGCACCAGCCGATAGCCCTGGCGCCCGGCGACGACTACGACAAAGACGGCTGTTTCTCCGGCTGCGCAGTGGACGATAACGGCGTGCTGACGCTGATCTACACCGGCCACGTCTGGTTGGACAAAGTAGGCGATGACGATCAGGTGCGCGAGGTTCAATGCCTGGCCACCAGCGAGGACGGCGTACATTTCGTCAAACACGGACCGGTGCTGGCACCGCCGGAAGGCATTCAGCATTTCCGCGATCCCAAGGTCTGGCGCGAGAATGACGGCTGGTGGATGGTGGTCGGCGCCAAACAAAACGGACTCGGGCAGGCACGGCTTTATCGTTCAAAAGATCTGCGCAGTTGGCAATTTGACCGCGTGCTGGACGGCGCGCAGACGCTGCATCAGGGCTATATGTGGGAGTGCCCGGATTTCTTCCCGCTCGGCGAAAAACAGGTGCTGCTGTTCTCGCCGCAGGGGCTGGCGGCACAGGGTTACCGCCACCGTAACCGCTTCCAGAGCGGCTATTTGCTCGGTCACTGGCAGCCAGGCGCCGATTTCAACGTCACTCAACCTTTCTGCGAGCTGGACGCCGGGCATGATTTCTATGCGCCGCAAACGTTCACCGCCGCCGACGGCCGCCGCCTGCTGTTCGCCTGGATGGACATGTGGGAATCGCCAATGCCGAGCAAGGCGCACGGTTGGGCCGGTGCGCTCACCCTGCCCCGCGAACTGACGCTGAATGCCGAAGGCGATGTGCTGATGAACCCGGCGCGGGAGTTGGCGGCGCTGCGCGGCCTGCCGCAGAGGTTTGCCGCAGCGCAACTGCGCAACCAACGCCAGCTTCTGGCGGAAAACCTGCAAGAGCTGACGCTGTCGTTGGATCTGGCCGCCAGCGATGCCGAACGCTACGGTATCGCCATTGGCGACGCCGCCCGGCTGTACGTGGACAACCAGGCCCACAGGCTGGTGTTAGAGCGTTTCAGCGAGGAACCGGGTCTGTGCGGTTGCCGCAGCGTGCCGCTGCCGGCGGGCGACACGCTGTCGCTGAACCTGTTTATCGACCGTTCATCGCTGGAAGTGTTCGTCAATCAGGGCGTTGCCTGCCTGACCAGCCGCATCTACCCGACCGATGGCCAGCGCGGCGTGAGCCTGTTTGCCGAAAGCGGCCAGGCACAGTTTGAAGCGTTACAGGGGTGGGAACTGGCGAGCATCTGGGCCTGATAATCCTCGGCGCCTGACTGGCAGGGCACGCTTGTCGTGCCCTGTTTCGTTCACATCGATTCGCGCAGCAACAGCGGGCAGGCCACCTTCACCGTCTCGCAGTGATCCAACTGGTTAATCAGATGCAGCGCCGCCTGACGGCCCAGTTCGTAATGCGGCAGTTGCACCGTGGTCAACGGCGGCAGGAACAGTTGACCGATGCCGACCATGTTGTCATAGCCCAACACCCCCACCTGCTGCGGGATCTGCCAGCCCTGCGCCAACAGCACCTGATACACCATAAACGCCACCCGATCGTTGCCGCACACCACCACATCGCAATCGCGCCGCCCCGGTGCGAAATGCCGTTCCAGCAAGGCCACGCAATCGCGATAGCGCTCATCGCCGTCGCTCAAATCAAGGTGATATTGCTTGAGTTGGTCTACGTCACCGCCTGCGTCACGCCAGGCGCGCTCCAACCCACGACGGCGCAGCCCGGCCGCCAGCGTGTTTTCCGGCAGATGAATGCACAGCGGCGCCCGGTAGCCTTTGACGATCAACGCACGTATGGCGTCGTACTGGCCCTGTTCGTCATCCGGAATGTAGCTGGCAACGCGGTTTCCCTGGCCGACGCAGTTGGCCAGCACCAGCTTTTTATCCAGTAACTTGGGCGGCACCGTGACCTGTCGCAGCCCCATGGTGGTGAAAATCACCCCATCCGGCCGGTGCGCCAGCAGCAAATCTATGGTGTGTTCGGCGCTGTCGTCGGCGAACAGGTTGACGACAAAGCTGTTCCAACCGTGTTCGCGCGCGGTCTTTTCGATCGACAGGATCATTTCCACCGAGAACGGCGTGGTGGCGGTGTCCAGCGCCAGCACGCCGAGCGTCTGTACCCGGCTGCTGTCGCCGCGAATGCGCCGGGCCGAGAGATCGGGCACGTAATCCAGTTGGTCGATCGCCAGCTTGACGCGCTGGTAGGTGTCTGGCCGCAGTTTGCCTGGCTCGTTGATGGCACGGGAAACTGTCATCAGCGACACCCCGGCAAGTTTTGCAACGTCTTTCAGCGAGGCCATGCGCCCTTCTCTGTGTAGGATGGAAAACCAAATAATCCCACAACTTAACGCCGGACTCTACCCTTTGCACATTCTGTCGGCCAGTTCATGTACCCGCTGCATGGCTTGCGCCAGCTGGGTAACGGTGACAGGGTGCGGCATGTTGGCCATATCCGGCGCTTCAACCGCCGCCGCCATAATGGCGTTGATGGCTTGATTGTCCAGATCGTCGGCGATATCCGCCAAATGCAGCGGTATCCGGCAGGCCTGCGCCAACCGCAACGCAGCCAGCAGTTCCTCGTCGCTGCGCTGTTCCAGCGCCAGCAGGCACAGGTTACCGTAACCGACCAACAGACCATGACCAAAATTGCGCGTCTTGTCGCAGACGGTGAAGCCTTCAAACAGCGCATGGGCCGCTGCGGCATGTGCCCCGCTGCCCATGACCGACGTCAGCCCGGCGAACAGGAAGATGGCATCCAGCGCTTGCTCCAGCGCAGCGTCGGCCTGGCATAGCTCCGCCGCCTGACAGGCCGCAGCCCCGTACTCTTCAATCAGTTGGTAACAGATGCGGCTGTTAGCCTGCGCCGCCAGCGCCATGCCGTTCAGTGCCGGCGGGTGGCCGATGGCGCGATACTCATACCATTTCGCCAGCGTATCTCCCAACCCGGCCGCCAACCAGCGGGCGGGTGCCGCGGCCAACAGCTGACTGTCAATCACCACCGCCGCCGGGGCATGCGGCAGGTGCAGCATGTCGCGAAAGTGGCCGTCGTCATGATAGCGGATGGTCAACGGCGTAACGGCAGCGCAAGTGGCGGCAATGGTCGGCACGGTGATGACCGGCAATCCGCAAGCCGCTCCCACCGCCTTGCCGGTATCAATGGCCTTGCCCCCGCCCGCCACGATCAGCATCTGCGCCGCCGCTGAATGCGCCACTGCGCCCAGCCGCGCAATCTGCGTTTCACTGCATTCGCCGCCATACTGCTCGCAGCCAACCCGCTCCACCGCCGCGGCACGCAGGCAGTTGCCTATGCGCGCTTCGGTAACCGCCAGCCCACGCGCGCCGCCAATCAGCATCGCCCTTGAACCGTAGCCGGCGCACAGCGTACCGATCTCCTCCAATGCTCCGGCGCCGCGTATCACGCGCGCCGGGAAAGCGATTTGCGCTAAAGACATCTCAGGCTCCTTATCCTCGTTCATTCACCGGCCGCAGCAGATGCGGCCCCAATTCCTGCACGCTGCTACAGCCCAGTTGCGCCAGCGTGCGGTCAATTTCCTCGCTGAAAATCCGCAGTGCCTGAGTCGCGCCAGCCTGCCCAGCCAGCGCCACGCCGTACAACAACGGGCGGCCGAGCAACACGGCATTGGCACCCAGCGCCAGCGCTTTCACCACGTCGGTGCCACGCCGAAAGCCGCTGTCGATCAGGATCGTCGCCGTCGGCCCACAGGCAGCACGCACCGCCGGCAACAGGCTGATGGGGGCCACGCTGCCGTCGAGCTGGCGGCCGCCGTGGTTGGACAGCACGATGCCATCCGCCCCGGCATCGAGCGCCTGACGGGCATCCTGAGGGTGCAAAATGCCCTTCACCAGCAGCTTGCCCGGCCAGCATTGCCGTACCCAATCCAGCGTTTGCCAGTTCAGCGCGGCGTCCATCTCGCGGGCAAAATAAGCGGCCCCGCTCAGGCCCCGCTGCCGCTCCGCCGGCAAATAGGGTTGCAGATTGCCGAAACCGGGCATGCCCGCCGGGCGCAAGGTATGCCACAACCAGCGAGGGTGCAGCGCCACGTCGCACAGGCTGGCGAGGGAGAGTTTCATTGGCCGCCGGTAACTGCGCCGATCGCGCTCGCGGTTGCCGAAATGCACCGCATCCACCGACAGCACCAGGGTGTTGCAGCCCGCGGCCAGAGCGCGTTGCAACAGCCCGGCGGTAACCTGTCGATCGCGCAGCACATACAGCTGGAACCAGTGCTGCCCCTGACCGTCGGCGGCAATCTCCTCCAACGAGGCGGTCGAGACCGTGCTCTGAATATAGGGAATGCCGAACGCCCGGGCGCTGCGCGCCAGCATCAGATCCGCCTGATAGCGCAGCATGCCGTTGTAGCCGGTGGGCGCAATCAGCAGCGGCGCCGCCAATTCCTGCTGCCAAAGCCGAATGTTGAGCGTGCGGCGGCTGGCGTCACGCAGTACCGGCGGCACAAACTGCCATTGGCCGAACGCCACCCGGTTACCGCGCAGCGTATGTTCGTCTTCCGCGCCGCCCGCCAGGTAACGGTAAGCGAAACGCGGCAGATAACACCGCGCCGCACGCTGTAAATCCGCCACGTTGAGTATCGCCCCGCTCATCAGCGCGCCGCCTCCGCCAGCACCTGTCGCAACGCATGGAGGAAACGCCGGTTATCCGCCGCGCTGCCGATCGAAACCCGGATGAACCGCTGATAACCGGCTTCGCGCCAGGGTTTGACGATGATGCCGTGCGCCAGCAATGCTTCGGCGATCTGCACGCTCGGGTAGCCGCAATCAAAGAACAGGAAGTTGGCGCTGGAGGGCGCCACCTGCAACCCCAGCGCACGCAACGCCGCCGCCATCGCCGCACGCGCTTCACTGACCCAGGCGACGCTGTCGGCCACATGTTGCCGATCGCGCAATGCCGCCAACGCCGCATTTTGCGCCGCCCGGTTAATGTTGAACGGCGTACGCACCCGGTCCAGCAGCGCCACCAACTCGGCATCGCAGGCCAGACCGTAACCGACGCGCAGCCCGGCCAGCCCATAAGCTTTGGAGCAGGTGCGCAGCACAATCCACGGGCGGTCCTGTAACGGCAACAGCGCCAGGCTGTCCGGGTAATCCGCCTGGTTGGCGCAGTATTCGTAATACGCCTCGTCGATCACCAGCAGGCAGTCTTGCGGCACTGCGGCGATCAATTGCAAAAAGTCATCGCGTCCGAGCATGCAGCCGACCGGGTTAGACGGGTTGCTGAATACCACCATCTTGGCCGGCCGTTGCAATGCCAGCCGCCAGGCGGCCAGATCGAACTCCAGCGCCTGATTGACCGCCACCAGCGTCACCTCCGCCCCCATCATGCGCGGGTAGATTTCATGCAACCCAAACGACGGCAGCAGGGTCACCACCCGATCGCCCGGATTAATAAACGCCAGACACAGCATTTCCAGAATGTTTTCAGACCCGTTGCCAATCACCACCTGCTGCGGCGCAATGCCGGTCAGCGCGGCGATTTCCGCCCGCAGCGCCTGGCTGTTTGGGTCTGGGTAAATGCCGCTATGCTGAGCCAAATCGCTCAGCGCCTGTTGCACCAAAGGGCTGGCGCCAAGCGGGTTTTCGTTGCTCGCCAGACGGGTAATTTCAGTGACGCCGTAACGATTGCGCACCGCCTCGCTGGATAATCCGGCGTTATAGGCGCCCAGCGAACTCGCCTGTTGGCGCGCCAGGCGGCGCACCGCCTGTGCTGCGGAAGAAATGGCTTGCATCCTCACCTCGCGGGTTGAGTATCGGTAAAGTCAAAAAGCGCATGACCCCCCTTCCAGGTCGGCAGGAAGGTCTATGGCCTGGCGGAAGCTCAGTGCAGGCTTTGCAGCGTTTCGCTGCGGATCTCTTCGGTGACCTGCGCCTTGATGGCCATAAACTCCGGAGACGTTTTCAGGGTGTAATCGCGCGGATGCGGGAAGTTGACCGGTACTTCGGTTTTGATCCGCCCCGGCCGCGCGCTGAAAATCGCCACCTTGTTGGCCATGAAAATCGCCTCATCGATGTCGTGCGTGACAAACAGCACCGTCTTGCGCGAGGCCTCCCAGATATTCAGCAACAGCTCTTGCATCATCACCCGCGTCTGGTTATCCAGCGCGCCGAAAGGTTCGTCCATCAGCAGGATTTTCGGATCGTTGGCCAGCGCGCGGGCGATGGCGGTACGCTGCTGCATGCCACCGGAAAGCTGGCGCGGGAAATGCCGTTCAAAACCGCGCAACCCGACCTTGTTGATGAAATAGTCGCTGCGCTCTTTCTGCTGTGCCGCGCCTATACCGCGTTCCTGCAGGCCAAAACGGATGTTCTGCTCCACCGTGAGCCACGGGAACAGCGTATAGCTCTGGAATACCATGCCGCGATCGGCGCCCGGCCCCTCTACCCGCTGA
This sequence comes from Serratia sp. 22264, assembly GCF_052045345.1. Lineage (NCBI taxonomy): Bacteria > Pseudomonadati > Pseudomonadota > Gammaproteobacteria > Enterobacterales > Yersiniaceae > Serratia > Serratia sp. 22264. The sequence continues at coordinate 845,590 of NZ_JBQEOY010000001.1, read as the reverse complement.
CCATCCAGCCACACTTCCCCCTGCGTCGGGCTGTCCAGCCCGGCAATGATGCGCAGCAGCGTCGATTTGCCGCAGCCGGAAGGCCCGAGAATGGTGATGAAATCATTCTCCTGCACCTGGTAATCGACCGGCAGCAGCGCCTGCGTCTGCTCGCCATGCGGCCCGGTAAAGATCCGCGATACGTTTCTGACGTTGAGTTTGTCGGCTTTCATCGCAGAGAACTCCAGATAAACAGGCGTTTGTTAGCCGCCTTGAACAGCAGATCGGACAGCAGACCGATACAGCCGATGACGATAATGCCGAAGATAATCTGCCCGGTGTTCAACAGCGCCTGGCTGTCGACGATCATGTGGCCGATGCCGCTGGAAGAGCCGATCAGTTCGGCGACAATCACGTAGGTCCAGGCCCAACCGAGCACCAGACGCAGCAGTTCGGCAATCTCCGGGGCCGCACCGGGGATCAGCACCCTTCGCACCACGCTGCGGTTGGAAGCCCCCAGGGTATAGGCCGCCTCCACCAGATCGCGCCGAGCGGCACCGACGGTCACCGCCACCATCAGCACTATCTGGAAGAACGACCCGATAAAGATCACCAGAATTTTTTGCATTTCGCCGATGCCGGCCCACAGGATCAACAGCGGCACAAACGCCGATGCCGGCAAATAGCGGCAAAACGAGACGAAGGGTTCGAGAAACGCCTCCACCAGCTTGTACGAACCCATCATGATACCGAGCGGCACCGCAATGGCCGCCGCCAGCAAGAAGCCGCTCAGCACCCGGAACACCGTCATGCCGATATCCAGCGAGAAATCGTACTCGGTGAACAGCAGTACGCCTTCGCGCAGCATGGTGAGCGGATCGGCCAAAAACGTCGGCGACACCAGCCCGGTGAAAGTCGCCAGCCCCCACAGCGCCACAAACAGCACGAAGAAAGCCAGGCCGAGAAACCAGCGCAACCGCCCGGCAACCGGCCGCAACGGCACCATCATCGGGTTATGCCAGTGCGGTTTAGCGGGCGGCAGTGCCGCAGGCTCCCGTTCCAGTTCCGCCACTGGACTGAGGGGTGAATTCATTTCGGACTCCTTCATGGCTGGTTTACGTAGCTGGCGTCATACAGCGTGCCGATGTCCGGCAGTTTGCGGATCACGCGCATTTCCAGCAGCAGCGCCGCGGCCTCTTTGCTGAAATCGGCGATTTCGCCGCTGAAGAACTTGCGGTTCTGCTCGCGATCCTGCCAACGCAGGTAGCCGGCGGACTCGGCAAACTGCTTGCCGCTGGACTTCACCGCCGCTCCCATGATTTCGTAGGATTTATCCGGCTGAGCCTTGATCATGTCCAGCGCGTCGAAATAGCTCTCCACCAGCGCTTTCGCCGCCTGCGGATTTTTCTTCAACCAGTCCGGCGTGCAGCCCAGCGTATCCATCACCATCGGGTAATCCAGCGTGGTAGCCAGGATTTTGCCTTGTTTGGGGTTGTCGCGGACCGTCGACAGGTAAGGTTCGTAGGTCATCGCCGCGTCGTTCTGCCCGGCATTGAAAGCCTGCGCCGCCGCCTGAGGTGACAAGGTGGCCAGCTTGACGTCTTTCAGCGTCATGTGGTTTTTGTCCAGGATCCACGCCAGCGCAAAATAGGAGGAGGTGCCGGGCGCATCGACGCCCACCGTCTTGCCCTTCAACTGCGCCACGCTGCTGATGCCGTTGCGCACCGCCAGCCCGTCGGCCCCGTAGGATTTGTCCAACTGCACGATTTGCGTGATCGGCACGCCGTTGGCGTTCCAGGCGACGTAGGTTTCCACCGTGGTGGCGGCGCACTGCACCGCACCGGAAGCGATCGCCAAATGGCGGTCTTTTTGCGGGATCATTTTCAGATCGACATCCAGGCCATGCTTTTTGAAAATCCCGGCCTTGTCCGCCAGCGTTAACGGGGCGAAGCCGGTCCAGCCGGAGATGCCAATCGCCACCGGCGTATCGGCCGCCTGCGCCGCCGTTGCCGTCAAACCGTAAAATCCTGTCGCTGCTGCCAGGATCGAAAGTGTTCCCATTGCCGTTTTCACGGAAAAACCCTTGCTCATGCTGTGCTCCTGTCTTGCCGATAAAACGCCCCACCGCGGGCGCCAGAAAGGCTCTGTATAGTCTTGTCTATACAAGCGAAGTGACAGGAGCAAAGACTGTGCCAAACGCGCAAGCAGCGTGGGAAGCGGATAAACGGATTTCAGGAAGGCGATGCCGGGTACGGGTGAATCATGATGGCGCAGGCGGCGCACCTAATTGGAGCAAGGGGCCGCCTGTCGGATGAGCGGATTAAACCGGGTGAATATCGGCCCACAGGGCCAGGCTCTCTTTCGCCAGCGGCGTCAACTGCCCGCCGTGATGTTCGGCCGGCCACCAGCCGCCCTCGCGTGCAGCCAGCGTGACGCCGCCCGCCAGTGACCAGGTTCCTTGCAATACATACAGCACACCGGCGTGGCCTGCCGGCAATGCCACGCCGGCGGTAATGCGTTGCACGTTGGCCGCCCAGCGCCCGCGCCGGGTCATGATGTTGAAATCCTGGCTGGCGCCGCCCAGCAGCGTGGCATTCAACGCCACGTCGCCGGAAAAGGCGAACGGCTCGCCAATCTGCGACAGTCGGTGATCAATGTGCCCGGTGCTGAACAAATGCACGCCGTCGCCCTCCAGCAGGGTAATCGAGCGGTCGATGCCGTCAAATGCCGAAAATGGGCCGTCCTGCGCGATGGTGGCGATGCTGGCGCGCCAGTCAAAGTCTTGCTCCCCCGCCGGCCAGCAGGCGATCTCACGGGTTTCGCCGCCGCCGTTGCGCCAGGGCGTCACCGGCAGGGAATCGAAATCAAAACGGGTCAGACTCATCACGCCTCCTGCTGGAAAGTTTTCAGTACTTGCAGGAATTCAGCGCTGCTTTGCTGTTGCAACGCGTGACGCCCCTGCTCGATCACCTGACGGCCGCCGACGAAAACGTCGCGGATTTGCTCTTTGCCGCCGGCGAACAGCCAGCGGTTGAGGATCGAGGCATCGGGTGCTGCGGCCAGATAAGGATCGTCGCCATCCAGTACCAGCCAATCGGCACGGTAGCTGCTCTGCAAACGGCCGATTGGCGCGCCGCAGGCCTGCGCACCGCCCTGCAATGCCTGCTGGTACAGCACGTCCGCCACCGCCGGTTGTTGTGGCGTGGTCAGGCGGTTACGGCGCTGATCGCGCAGCCGTTGGCCGTATTCGAACCAGCGCAGTTCTTCCACTACGTTGAGCGACACGTGGCTGTCGGAACCTATGCCCCAACGCCCCTGATGGTGCAGATAGGCGTCACCGGGGAAAATGCCATCGCCCAGGTTGGCCTCGGTGGTCAGGCACAGGCCGGCCACCGCCTGGCTGCGCGCCAGTTGCTCCAGCTCTGCGCGATCGAGATGGGTGGCGTGCACCAGGCACCAACGCGAGTCCACCGGCATATGCTCATACAGCCAGGCCACAGGGCGTTGACCGCTCCAGGCCAGGCAATCGTTGACCTCTTTTTGCTGCTCGGCGATATGAATATGCACCGGCAAGGCGCTGTCCGACGCCGCCAGGATTTGCTGCATCTGGCTCAGTTCCACCGCGCGCAGGGAATGGAAGCACAGGCCTTGATTTTGCAGCGGTTGGTCCGCCACTTGGCGGGCAATCACCTGCTGCTGTTGCAGGTAGCTGTCCGCATCCTGAATAAAACGTTTCTGCCCCGGCTGGGCGGGCTGGGCGCCAAAACCGGCGTAGCTGTACAGCACCGGCAGCAAGGTCATGCCGATCCCGGCCTGTTGCGCCGCCTGGCTGAGCCGACCGGTCATTTCGCCGCGATCGGCGTAAGGATTGCCGTCGGCGCCATGATGCAGATAGTGGAACTCGGCAACCTGGGTATATCCCCCCTTGAGCATTTCGATATACAGTTGTCGGGCGATAACTTCCACCTGCTCCGGAGTCAGCCGCTGTACCAGGCGATACATCAGATCGCGCCAGGTCCAGAAACTGTCCTGCGGGTTGCCCGCGACCTCTGCCAGCCCGGCCATCGCACGCTGGAAGGCGTGGGAATGCAGGTTCGGCATGCCCGGCACCACATCGCCGTGCAGGCGAATGCAGCCTTCGGGATCTGAATCGGCAATCACCTGAGCCAGGTGACCGTGCGCATCGACGTCCAGACGGACGTTATGCGCCCACCCCTCAGGGAGCAGAGCGCGTGAGGCAAAATAAGCAGGCATGGCAGTATTCCACTGTTAATGTAACGGCTAATAACGCGCGAGAATCACGCATCCGAAAATGCACAGGCCCATCGCATTGCTGTGGCGAACCGGCCCTTAGTTGTATATACATATACATACGCCGACATCAACAGTAAACTGGTGTTATTATTTTTTTATTTGACGAGGTTAACGTCGTGGTGGATCAACAGACCCTGTTACAACTGGCTGCTGCAATGAGCGATACCCCCGCCCCGATCTACCAACGGGTCAAGCAGGCGATCGTAAACCAAATCCGTGCGGGCCACTGGCTGCCGCACCAGCGCGTGCCCTCTGAAAGTGAACTGGTGGCGGAACTGGGCGTCAGCCGCATGACCATCAACCGCGCGCTGCGCGAGCTGACCAGCGAAGGCTTCCTGATCCGCATGCAAGGCGTCGGCACCTTCGTCGCCGAGGCCAAAGCGCATACCGCGCTGCTGGAAGTGCATAACATCGCCGACGAAATCGCTGCCCGCGGCCATCGCCACAGCAGCAAGATCCTGCAGTTGAAGGCGCGCCCGGCCAGTGAAGAAGAAGCGCTCGCGCTGGGTATTCAACCCGGCCAGCAGCTGTTCTATTCGCAGATCGTGCATTACGAAAACGACCTGCCGGTGCAGGTTGAAGACCGCTGCGTCAATCCGGTGGTCGCACCCGATTACATGAAGCAGGATTTCGACCGCGTGACGCCGTATATCTACCTGACGCAGGCCGCCCCGCTGACCGCCGGCGAGCACATCGTGGAAGCGGTAGTGCCGACCCGCCAGGAGCGCGACCTGCTGCAACTGGAAGATCACGAACCGGGTCTGTTGATTCACCGCCGCACCTGGTCCGGCAAAAACGTGGTCACCTCGGCGCGCCTGCTGTATCCCGGCAGCCGCTATCAACTGTTCGGCCGTTTCACCAGCGACGTTTAATTCCCCCGCGGGTGCAGCCTTTGCACCCGTCTTCCCTCAGCGGTCACATCCCGATAACAAATTTTTACCCCGCCTCTTGTGACAAACCGGTGAATGCGCTAGGTTGTTTTTGATTGTATATACAACCATGTGGGAGCCAAGGCTCCGGCGGAGGAAAGCAATGACGTCTGAGATTCACTGCGACAGCCTGTGGCACGGGGCCGACATCGTCACCATGCGCGACGGCAAGTATCACACCCTCAGCGATGGCGCGATCGCCGTGCGCGCAGGCAAAATCGTCTGGGTGGGCGAATATGCCGCGCTGCCTGCGGGGCTGATCGCCGATGAAAGGGTGAAATTCGACGGCGGCATCATCACGCCGGGCTTTGTCGACTGCCATACCCATCTGGTGTTCGGCGGCAACCGCAGCGGCGAATTCGAACAGCGCCTGAACGGCGTGAGTTATGCCGAGATTGCAGCCCAAGGCGGCGGCATCATTTCCACGGTCAAAGCCACCCGCGACGCCGACGAAGAAGCGCTGCTCGAGCAAGCGCTATTCCGTTTGCGGCCGCTATTGGCGGAAGGCGTGACCTGCGTGGAGATCAAGTCCGGTTATGGGCTGACGCCGGAAAGCGAACTGAAAATGCTGCGCGTGGCGCGCCGACTTGGCGACATGCTGCCGGTAGAGGTGAAAACCACCTGCCTGGCGGCCCACGCGCTGCCGCCGGAATACGCCAATCGCGCCGACGATTATATCGATCTGGTGTGCAACACCATTATTCCTCAGGCCGCCGCCGCCGGGCTGGCGGATGCGGTCGATGCCTTCTGCGAGCATCTGGCGTTCTCACCGGCGCAGGTTGAGCGGGTGTTCGCCGCCGCCGAGGCCGCCGGCCTGCCGGTGAAGCTGCACGCCGAACAGCTTTCCGCACTCGGCGGCAGCGAGTTGGCAGCGCATCACCATGCGCTCTCCGCCGATCACCTGGAATATGCCACCGAGCAAGATGCCCGGGCGATGGGCGATGCCGGCACCGTTGCGGTGTTGCTGCCTGGCGCTTATTACCTGCTGCGCGAAACCCAGTGCCCGCCGGTGGATCTGTTCCGCAAGCACCGGGTGGCAATGGCGATCGCCAGCGACGCCAACCCTGGCACCTCCCCGGCGCTGTCGCTGCGCCTGATGATCAACATGGCCTGCACGCTGTTCCGCCTTACGCCGGAAGAAGCGCTGGCGGGCGTCACGGTTCACGCGGCCAAAGCGCTGGGGCTGCAGGACAGCCACGGCACGCTGGAAACCGGCAAGGTGGCGGATTTTGTGCACTGGCCGCTTTCCCGGCCGGCTGAACTGGCTTACTGGTTGGGCGGACAACTGCCCTGTACGGTGATTTTCCGAGGAGAAGTACGTCAATGACCATTCGCGATCCCTATGATTTCCAGACCGGCAGCCTGCCGCTGCTGATCAGCATTCCCCATGCCGGCACCCGCTTGACGCCGGCGGTCGAAGCCGGTTTGACCGAAGAGGCGCGGCCACTGCCCGATACCGACTGGCATATTCCGCGGCTGTATGAGTTTGCCCGTACGATGGGTGCCAGCGTGCTGATCGGCAACTACTCGCGTTTTGTCATCGATCTGAACCGCCCGGCGGACGATAAGCCGCTGTATACCACCGCCACCACCGGCCTGTACCCTGACGTGCTGTTTGACGGCCGCCCGAGCTTTTTGCCGGGTAAAACGCCGTCGGACGAAGAGCGTGCCGGCTATTTACAGCAAATCTGGCAGCCCTACCACCAGCAATTGCAGGATGAACTGACGCGACTGAAAGCCAAGCACGGCTACGCGCTGCTGTTCGATGCGCACTCCATCGCCTCGGTGATCCCACGATTGTTCGACGGTAAGCTGCCGGATCTCAATCTGGGCACCAACGGCGGCGAAAGCTGCGCCCCGGAGCTGAGCGATCGCCTGGTGGCCTGCTGCGAACAGCAACAGCAGTTCACGCATGTGCTTAACGGCCGCTTTAAAGGCGGGTACATCACCCGTGCTTATGGTCAGCCGCAGCAACAGCAACATGCGATTCAACTGGAGCTGGCGCAGGTGAACTACATGTCCGAACAGTATCCCTTTGCCTTCGAGCCGCAGCGTGCGTCCGCTTTGCAACGCCTGCTGAAGCAAATGATCGACAGCCTGCTGGCCTGCGGGCAACCGCGTTAACCCACAGCCTATGCCAAGCCGGGGCCTGCTTATCTTGCCCCGGCGTCACCTTGCCTCCTGATTTTTCGGCATAAATCATGCCTCCTTTCCTTCCCCGGCTTCAATTTGCGCACTGCATCGCAGTTTCAGTGAAAACCTTTGTATCTGGTCGGACAACGCACAAAACAGCGGCATAGGGATCGCGCGGTACGCCACAATCTGCCGAAAAGCCCGGCGATTGCCTGGGTATAAACTCCCGTAAACCTCTCCCCCGGCGCCCCAGGTGGCTACGGGATCCGGGTGCGCGGCGCAAGGCCCAAATTGATGACCTACTCTGGAGGCTACCATGTCTGAAACCCCGTTAAACTGGCGTGCCGCACAGGCCGTTGCCGATCGGCTGTTGGCGAATTGGCGCACCGATGGCGAACCCGGCGGGGCAATGACCCTGTTCGACGCCGGGCAGATACGGGCGACCGCCAGCGCCGGCCTGGCCGATCTGGCGCAAAACACCCCTTTTACCGCCGACAGCGTGGTGCGCTATGCCTCAATCACCAAGCATATTTTCGCCGCGCTGGCGCTGAACGCCACCGGCAACGCCCTCAATCTGCGCGATCGCCTCGGCGATTTGCTGCCTGAGCTGCATGTTCCGCTGGCGGACGTGACCGTCGGCCAGGCGCTGGACATGACCAGCGGACTGCCCGACGTACGTGAAACTCTGGGGCTGCTCGGCATCTCGGTGCATACCCGCAGCGATGCACAACCGGTGATGCAGTTCCTGCAGGGGTTGCGTGAACTCAATTATCCGGCCGGCAGCGAAGTCGCCTACACCAATACCGGATACCGGCTGGTTGAGGCGGCGCTGAAAGCCAAAGGCTACGATTTCGATCAACTGGTGCAACAGCATATTGCCCAACCGCTGCAGGTTCAGTTGCGGGCGCCGGAAAGCTGGTTTGACGTGGTGCCTGGGCTGGCGCCCGGCTACTGGCGTTCCGCGCAAGGTTGGCAACTGGCCAGCGCAGGCCTGCATCTGTCTGCCTCCGGCAGCCTGACCGGCAGCGCCAATGCCCTCACTTGCTGGCTGCAAACGCTGCTGGCGGATGAAGGCCCGGGCCACGGCGTGTTGGCGCAGCTCAGCGCCCCACGGCGGCTCAATCAGGGCCAGCTCAGCGCTTACGGTTTGGGGCTGGCGCAAACCCCGCTCGGGACCTATAGGCTGCTGGGCCACGGCGGCTCACACGCCGGTTACAAAAGCTATTTCCTGCTGGCACCCGGTCGGCAGGCTGGGGTAGCGCTGGTGGCCAACCGCGAGGATTGCGACAGTTTTGGCATGGCGCTACAGGTGATGGCCGCCCTGCTCGATGAGGCGCTGCCGCAGCGCAGCACCGCCATTCCCGACGGCATTTACGCTACGGTGGCCGAGCCTTACTGGCTGGAGGTGGAAGATGGCAATGTGACCTATTTGGGGACCGGCGAGCCGCTTTATCAGGCCGACGACGGCTACGCGGTGTCGCTTTCCGCCCATATGCCAATGCGGCTGAAATGGACCGGTGAAGCGGTTGAAGGCGAAGTGGGACACGTGACGCGCAGCTTTCTGCCGGTCATCCCCAGCGGCGACTGCCTGAAACACGTTCAGGGTTTCTGGTATCACCCGCAGTACCGCACCGCCTTCGAGATTTGCGGCGATCAGGTACACATCGGCGTGGGTCCGGCGGCGCAGACAGGCACTGTCAGCTCACTCGGCAACGGCCGCATGCTGGTGGAAAGCCACGACGGCCCGTGGTTAAAACGCTTTTGTTTATACTTTCGCGGCTACAGCGTGGATTTGATCGCCAACCGCAGCCGGGTGCTGACCTTTCAGCGCAGCAACGCCGGCCGAGATTAGCTACGCCGCTCACCCCGCCTTGTCGGCCCTGACTGCCAGCAAGGCGGTGAACAACCGCTGCTTGTCGGCATCGCTGAGATTAGGCTGACGAATGGCGCTGACAAAAGCGCCGCGAGCCTGTTCCGTCAACGGCCCGGCCTTTAATTGTTGCGCCAGCCGTTGCAGAATGCGGTTGCTCAGCTCGGCAATCTGCGGCCGCACGCTGTCCAGCGGGCGCGGTTGCCAACCGCTTTCCGGCGTTGCCAGCCAGTCTGCGCGATAGCGGTACTGAATCGCCTTGGCGGCGTCCATCTGCGCCACAATAAACGGCCGCACCGAGCGCGGCTCTAACCCTAACCTGCCCGCTTCCGCCTCTGTGCTCGCCAGCACCTTGGCTTCCTGCGCCAAATCCTCGATCGGCAAATGCTGCTGCGCTTTGTAACCGGCGACGTCTTTCATATAGGCCAGACGCTGGTTGACCAATTCGCCAAGCGTCGCCCCCTCGCCTGCCAGCGCCGAAAAACTGGCCAGACAGCAGGCGAACAATAACGCTCTGAACATAACCCTTTCCTTTTTGTTTGCCCAAATAAAGAAAACAGAGTTCATCACAATCGCCGCCGCTCAGGCAACTCTCCCCCGGAAAGAAAAAAGCCCCGCCGAAGCGAGGCTTTGAGCCGAAGAGGCCGGCATTAGTCAAACACGCCGTTAATCACCGAGGCCACAATGGCGGTGCTCAGCGCCACCAGCACCAGATCGTTACCGGCAATGCGCCATTCGTAACCCGGATAGGACGGCAGATCGCGCAGCATTGAAGACGGCACCATTTTCTTGGCGATGCCTGGAGGCAAAGGTTTACCGCGTGCCAGGTTCTTGGCGATGCCCGGCGGCAGAGAACGATACCCGGTCAGGCCGTAATTCAGCGCCAGCGAACGCACCCGGTCGTGAGAGATATTGACCGACACCAGATCGCGTTCGTCACCTTTGGCTTTGTAGCCGTGGTCTTTATTGCCCTTGACGTGGTCGCCGCTATTGCCTTTGCCGCTGTTGCCGTGACCATTACCGCCACCGTTGCCTTGACTATTGCCGTGCCCACCGCCGTTGCCATTGCCATTGCCATTGCCATTGCCGCCTTTATCGGCGAACGCCGGCGCAGAAGACAGACCCAGCGAGACAATCAGCGCCAGTGCCGTGAGAGTAGTACGACTTTTGTTCATGTTATGACTTCCTGCTTGGGGTATTACATTAACTATAGCGTTAATTCCCCCCATAAAGGATAAGGAAAAATCCGAGATAGGGACCATGACAAGGCGGGCGGGCCGGCAAGAGTAAGGAAAGTGATGAAAGATTATTCCTGCGCAAAACTATTCGAAAAAACCGAATTTGGCGACAAGATTTTTCTTGCGGCAAAATAAGTCTTCCAGTACCTTGGAAAGGTAACAAAAAGAGTTAGTCTGCTCTTTTTCGTCGCACCTCAAATCTTATTTTATCGTCCAGAATGATAAACTGAATGCTTCCCGCCTCTCCGTGCGGGATTCTTTTTTCTGCTAAATTTGACGCCTGTCGCACCAACCCGGTGCTTTATGTTGAGATTTGGTAGCCAATACTTTAAATTCAGCGTCTGAGAAACCTTAACCTCCCGCGGTGGCCAGTTGGCAACGGGTGGGCGTTCAGGAGCAAAAGACATGCAAATGACACTCATGGAATACATCACTCAGCACTTTAATGGCGATCTTCACCGCTACGCGCAATCCGAAGGCGTGAGCCGTGAACAAATCATCCATTGGATTGATAATGAATGCCATGTAATCAAAGGACGATTATTTATGCCGGTGAGACATTTACCCGGTGAACAAGCGCAGTGATGACAAAAAAAACCCCGCAAAGCGGGGTTTTCTGTTTCTGATACCACGGAAAATCAGAAGTTATAACCGGCCACGAGGTAATAGGCCCAGCCTGTAGATTTAATTGGCCCCTGCGGCGTACCGATCTCCGAGCCATCTTGCCACTGGCCACCGTTATGGAAGTAACGGGCCACGAACGAGTAGTGCCAGTGATCGTAGTTCAGCGCCAGAATGTGGCTGGAAGCGATCGAGTTGCTGGTGCGAACCTGTTTGCCGGTGCCGTCGGTCCAGTTGCTGTCTTTGCCCAGATCGGAACCGAAGTCAAAGTTGGTGAAACCGATGTAGCTCAGGTTGCCGCCCCACACCTGTGTCAACGGCACAAAATATTTCACCTTGAAGCGATAACCATCCCAGCTGTTCTCATTGGCAGCCTGGTAGTTTTCCCACTGGTATTTGGCATAGATGTTCATCGACAGGCTCATCGGCAGGCCGGTATCGATGTCCGTGCCCAGACCCATGTACCAGGTATTCTGGCGGCCATCGGCGTTGTGGCCCAGATCATAGATGTAGTTGTTGGCGAAGTACCATTCTTTGAACGGCCCAAAGCTCAAATCTGTACCGGTCAGCTTGTCGATGGAGAAGCGCGGCTCGATCTCCATAAACATCGGTGAGCCCTTGTCCCAAACCCCGCGGTCCGGCGTGTTGCCGACACCGAAGAATTTAGGCACGTCGACGTAGCCATAGAAATCGAACCAATCTTTTTTGGCGAAGGCTTCATACTCAAGATACAGATCGTTGTTCAGCTGAGGTCCGAAACGGGTGTGGTAGCTACCCACTACGTTAACGCTCTGGTGCCACCAATCCGAGACGAATTCGCTATCTTTGCTATCAGCCATTGAAGATGCACTGTACGACGCGGCGAGCAATACACCTGCTGCTAGAGCTATTTTTTTCATTTTTATTACCACATGCTTAAAGGGCCATTTCCTGCCCGTTAGAAAAGATGACAATGAGTCTGACGACACCTGGCGTTGCCCCGCTGACAAACTTCTCGGGCGACGCGCGCATTATAGAAATCACTGAGTGTAATAATCTGTGATCCAGTTATGCATTTCGCGAATAGGTAATCGATTGCGTTCACATTTGTCAAATTATGTTTCATGCAAATTCACGATCGATGTGATTTTTGTCATGCTCGGTGATTTATAAAGCAGTTTTTGTGCCAATTGTGCACAACACCCAAAATGAGTGCGGATGACATTTTCAGGCCAAAAAAAAGCCGGCTCAAGATGGCCGGCTGCAGAAAGAGATAAGTGGAAAGCGGGTCTGATGGCCGTTGAAAACTCAACGCACGCCCGGCACCGCTTTGGCAATATTTTCCTGGCGGAAAACCACTTCCTGCCCCGGAGCCACCTCCCACTCTTTAGGGGGAATGTCCATCTTCGGCGCAGCGGCAACCACGGAGCCGAAAATCAACTTGCCTTCCCGACGCAGAATGCTGACATCAAGCTGGTATTCATGACGCAAATTAGCGGTGGTCAGACGCACCGTATCACCGCGCATATAGTTTTCATCGTCAATCACTGGCTGCTGAATGAATTGGATATCGTCTCTCATTTTTATGTTCCTTCAGGCACAATCGATAGTTAAATTCTAGCCCACTATCCCAGGGTCGACTGAAAATTTCCGTTACTTTCCTCGGGTTGCCTGCCAGCAGATCAGCGAGCCGAGCGTGACCATCACCACGCCCTGCCAGAAACTGGCCCTCAGCGAAGTATCGAGCACCAGCGCGGCAAACACCGCCGACAGCACCGGCGTAAAATAGGATACCGTCGCCAGCAGTGTCATGTTGCCGTGCAAAATGCCGACGTTCCACGCCGCGTAACCGGCCCCCATCGCCGCGCCGGCACACAACAACGTCAGGGTCACCGTCCAGGTGAACTGCATGCCGCTTTCGGTGCTGAAGGCATATTTCAGCCACAGCGCCACGGCGGTCAGCGCAATAAACAGCACCACGCCGTTGCTGCCCTGCGCAATTTTTTTGGTCAGGTTGCAATACAGCGCCCAAATCACTGCGCCGCTGAAAGCCAGCGAATAACTCAGCGGGTTACTGCGCACATTCTCCAGCATCTGCGCCGGCGACCATCCGCCCTCGCCGCTCATGATCCAGCCAATGCCGAACAGCGACAACAGCAAGCCGGGCAATAGCCACCATTTGGCTTTTTGCCCGTTAAACACCAGCGCCATCAGCACGGTAAAACAGGGCCAGAGATAGTTGATCATCCCCACTTCTATCGCCTGCAACCGGGTATTGGCATACCCCAGCGACAGCGACAGGCAGATCTCATAGCTGACAAACAGCAGGCTGCCGAGTATCAGATAAAGACGGGGAAAATGGCGCAAATTCGGCAAACGCAGCACCAGCAGCAAAAACGCTGCGCTGACGCTGTAGATCATCGCCGCACCGCCAATCGGCCCCAGCCCTTCGCTGACGCTGCGGATCAGACCAACGACGCTGCTCCACAGCAGGATCGCCAATAAACCGAACAACGTGGCTTTATGCCGGGCGGATAAAGAAAACATGAAGACGATCCAATAGGTTATTTTTTATCGGGATTTTCACTCTACTGCCGGGCGGCAGAAAAAGAAAGGCGGGAAAACCCGCCTGATTTCGTTATTGCTGCGGCTGCCGCTCAAACTGCGGCGGTGGCTGGCGAAAACGCCGGGTGAGGTACACCAGATACGCAAAGCCCAGCGCCGCCCAGATCAGCCCCATGGTCAGCGAACTTTTTTCCAGGTTCAACCACAGCACCGCCACCGTCAACGCGCCAATCAGCGGCAGGATCAGATAGTTGAAACGGTCCTTCCAGCTTTTGTTGCGCCCCTCGCGAATAAAGAAATGGCTGATAACCGACAGATTAACGAAGGTGAAGGCCACCAACGCGCCGAAGTTGATCAGCGCCGTGGCGGTGACCAGATCAAAAGACAGCGCGGACAGTGCCACCAGCCCGACCATCAGCACGTTCAATGCCGGCGTGCGCCATTTCGGGTGGATGTAGCCGAAGAATTTTTCCGGGAACACGTTATCGCGCCCCATCACGTACAGCAGCCGCGAAACGCTGGCGTGCGAGGCCAGGCCGGAAGCCAGCGTGTTGATGAAGGTGGTGCACAGGAAGATGGCTTGAAACAGCTTGCCGCCCACGTACAGCGCGATTTCCGGCAGCGCCGCATCCGGTTGATGAAAACGCTGAATGGAAGGGAAAAACAGCTGGATAAAGAACGACACGCTGATAAAGATCACCCCGCCGTAAAGCGCGGTCAGGAAAATGGCACGCGGGATCACCTTGGCGGCATTGGGCGTTTCTTCACACAGGGTGGTGACCGCGTCAAAACCGAGGAACGAGAAGCACAGAATGGTGGCACCGGTGATAATCGGCAAAAGATGCGCATTCTCGCTGATGAACGGCTGCAAACTCCATACCTTTCCTACCCCTTCGCCGTTGCGCAGGCCGTGCACCACCAGGTAGATAAACACCAGAATAATCGCTACCTGGGCCAGTACGAACAACGTATTGAAGTTGGCCACCAGATTGACGCTTTTCAGGTTAATGGCCGTCATGATAATCACAAATCCCACTACCCAAATCCAGGGAGGGACTTCGGGGAACAGCGCGGTCAGGTAAATCTTCGCCAACAGCGTGTTGATCATCGGCAGGAACAGGTAATCCAACAGCGAGGACCAGCCGACCAGAAAACCGACGTGCGGGTTGATCGCTTTCTGCGCGTAGGTGTAGGCAGAACCGGCGGTCGGAAACTGGCGAACCAGCTTACCGTAGCTGATGGCGGTAAACAGCACCCCGGCCAGCGCAAACAGGTAGGCGGAAGGCACATGGCCGTCGGTGACGCCGGACACGATGCCGAAGGTATCGAACACCGTCATCGGCGTCAGATACGCCAGGCCCATCATCACCACTTGCCACAGTTTAAGGGTCTTGCGCAGCTGCGGCTTGGCCGCCGGGTTACAGTCAGTGGCATTAATCGTCATAGCGCTTCCCCTCGTTGTCCTCTGCCGGTAACCGTTTAACGTCATTCAGAGAGGCCGCGGGGAAACTGCTGCTCGGGCGGTGGGAAAAGCGATAGCTAAGGCCTGCGGATGGCCCGTATTCACTGCGGCACGGACACGCGCCCGCGCTGACTGACGGAAGGGTAATGGCTGTCATGATTATTTCCTCGCCGGCGTCCTGTACGCCCAGATGGAAGAAATGCTGTACCGCTGCGCGCAGCTTCGCAGGCCACAGGATAGCCGGCGGAATGCGCCAGACGCGCGCGGTAAGTTCGGGAGCGGGGTCAGGCGTTTTTCAGCATCCACTCGATTTCGGTTTCGGTGATCAGGCGCTCGAACTGCACCATCTCATCCGTTTTACAGGCCAGATAAACATGGCTGAACCTTTCGCCGAGCAGCGCATTCAGCACCGGTTGATGCTCGAATTCGTACAGCGCATCGCTCTGGCGGATGGGGAACGCCAGCCCTTCCTGCTCCAATCCATTGCCGGTCACCGGCTCTTGCAGCGGCAGCGGCGTTTCCAGCCCGTAAACAATCCCCGCCAGAATGGTCGCCATCACCAGATAAGGGTTGGCATCGGCGCCGGCCACGCGGTACTCCACGCGGTGATTGTCGCGATCGCCGCAGGGGATACGCAGCGCCACGGTGCGGTTGTTATGACCCCAGGAAGCCTGGGTCGGTACGTACATGCCCGGCTGGAAGCGGCGATAGGCGTTAACGTTGGGTGCCAGCAGCGCAATAGAAGAAGGCATCAGGGTGATCATCCCCGCCAGCGCCTGCTTCAGCAGCGCGGAATCTTCGCCGTCGTCATCGGCTAATACGTTGTTGCCCTGCTTGTCGAGCATGCTGATATGCACATGCATGCCGCTGCCGGCGTGTTCTTCATACGGCTTGGCCATAAAGGTAGCGTGCATGTTGTGGTTTTCCGCCACCATGCGGATCAGGCGCTTTAAAGCCAGCGCATGGTCGCAGGCCTGCAGAACGTTGTCGGTATGATGCAGGTTTACCTCAAACTGGCCGGGTGAGGCTTCCGCCACCGCGCCGTCCGCCGGGATGCCTTGCAAGCGTGCCAGCTCGTCGATGTCGCTCAGCACGTCGGCGAAGTGATTAAGGTTGTCGACGGAATACACCTGGCTCTGGGTATTGCGCTCCTGAGTGCCCGGCGCACAGGGCGGCTGAAGATAGCCTTCTGCGTCGCGCTGGCGATCGATGAGATAGAACTCCAACTCTACCGCTACTACGGGGGAAAGCCCGCGCTGACGCAAACGCTGCCACACTCGGTTCAGCACATTACGCGGTTCAACGTCAAAGGGAGTACCATCTTCATCCAGCATGGTGAGCAGTACCTGGCCGATATATTGCGGATCCGCCGCCGACGGCATCAGCGTGCCCGGCACCGGGACACAGATATGATCCGGCTCACCCAGTTCCTGCCCCAGCCCGGCTTCTTCTACTACGTTACCGAGAATATCCATCGCGAACACCGACGCCGGGAAGTAACAGCCCTTCTCCAGCTTGCTCAGGCCACCGACAGGTATGCGTTTGCCGCGGAAGCTGCCGTTGAGATCGGTCAGCAGAACGTCAACGTGCTGAGTCAATGGATAACGTTCCAGGTACTTCTTCACTTCACGCTGGAACGCGCTACTTCGCCTTTCTTCGTTGTGCTGAACAAAGTTTTCCACTTCTACTAAGTTGGTCTGCATGATTCACCCGCCATTTATGTTTTTGTCAGTGATTCTCACACTTATTGCCGTCGATGTTTTTTGACCATCGCGTTCAATATAATGCCCACCAGTGAAACATAGTTGCAACAAAATTGTTTTGCAAGTGTTAATTTGAGTTTGAATATTGCCCATTTGACTGCTAGATTTATAAAATATTGAACGAAAACGGCACTAAAGAAGTTTATCGTTCATAATTTCGAACAACCCAAGGGGATAGCATGGGCAATATATTTAACAGACCAATGGTCGGCGTAGTGATGTGCAGGTATAGGTTAAACGAGCATCTCACTCAGACCTTGCAAGAAAAGTACCTGAATGCAGTAATCACCGCCGGAGGGTTGCCGATCGCCCTGCCGCACGCGCTGGCGGAGCCCACACTGCTGGAGGAATTGCTGCCGCACCTCGATGGCATTTTGCTGCCCGGCAGCCCCAGTAACGTGCAGCCGCACCTTTATGGTGAAAACGGCGATGAGCCTGACGCCGATCCCGGGCGAGATGAATTGAGCCTGGCGCTGATCCGCCATGCGCTCGACAGGCACATTCCCCTTTTCGCCATTTGCCGCGGCATGCAGGAAATGGTGGTTGCCACCCAAGGCACGTTGCATCGTCGTTTGTTTGAGCTGCCCGAACTGCTCGAACACCGTGAAGATCACGAACTGCCGCTGGATCAACAATACGCCCCCGCCCACGAAGTCATCGTTCAGGATGGCGGGCTGCTCTCGCAACTGATACCGGATTGCAACAGGTTCTGGGTCAACTCACTGCATGGGCAAGGCTCAAAAACCCTCGGCCCCAACGTTCGCATCGAGGCCCACGCCGCCGATGGGCTGGTGGAGGCGATCAGCCTGCGTGACCAGCCCTTCGCGCTGGGCGTGCAATGGCATCCGGAATGGAACAGTGAGGAGTACGCCCTGTCGCGCCTGTTGTTTGACGGCTTCATTACCGCGTGCCGGCACTACCAAAAGGAAAAACGCCTATGAGCGATGTCAGCTTGGCACCGGGGAAACGTCTGTCGCAGATCCGCCAACAATTAGGGTTGTCACAGCGCCGCGCCGCCGAACTGTCTGGATTAACCCACAGCGCCATCAGCACTATCGAACAGGACAAAGTCAGCCCGGCCATCAGCACGCTGCAAAAACTGCTGACGGTGTATGGATTGTCGCTATCGGCGTTTTTCGCCGAGCCGGAAAAACCGGACGAGCCGCGGATTGTCATCGATCATGAAGACTTGATCGAGATTGGCAGCCAGGGGGTGTCGATGAAACTGATCCACAACGGCGACCCCAACCGCACGCTGGCGATGATGATCGAAACCTACGAGCCGGGCACCACTACCGGCGAACGCATCAAACATCAGGGGGAAGAAATAGGCACCCTGCTGGAAGGCGAAGTGTTGTTGCAGGTCAACGGGCAGAACTATCACCTGCAGGCCGGCCAGAGCTACGCCATCAACACCGGCATTCCCCACAGTTTCAGCAACACGTCGGCGCGGATTTGCCGGATTATCAGCGCCCATACCCCGACGACATTCTGATCAACGGAGCAAGGCATGGACTTCCATCACCTGCAGTATTGGCAACACCGGGCGCAAGCCCTGAACATTGAGAACCGACTGTTTATTAATGGCCGTTATCAACAGGCCGCTGAAGGCGAAACCTTTACCCTGGAGGATCCTGCCGCGCAGCGCGAATTGACGCAGGTGGCGCGGGCAAGCAGCGCCGATATCGATCTGGCGGTCAGCGCAGCGCGCGAGGTATTTGAGCGCGGCGACTGGTCACGGGCCGCACCGGCGCAACGCAAGGCGACCTTGCTGCAACTGGCGGCATTGATGGAGCAGCACCACGAGGAGCTGGCGCTGCTGGAAACGCTGGATACCGGCAAGCCGATCCTCCACAGCCTGCGCGACGACGTGCCCGGCGCTATCCGCTGTCTGCGCTGGTATGCCGAAGCTGTCGACAAGGTGTACGGCGAAATCGCCCCTACCGGCGGCGATGCACTGGCGTTGATCGAACGCGAGCCGATCGGCGTGGTTGGCGCGATCGTACCCTGGAACTTCCCGCTGCTGCTGGCCTGCTGGAAGCTCGGCCCGGCGTTGGCCACCGGCAACAGCGTGATCCTCAAACCTTCGGAGAAATCCCCGCTGAGCGCGATCTATCTGGGCAAGCTGGCGAAACAGGCCGGGTTGCCGGACGGCGTGCTGAACATCCTCCCCGGCTACGGCCAGGATGCGGGCAAGGCGCTGGCGCTGCATAACGACGTCGACGCGCTCACCTTCACCGGTTCAACCCAGGTCGCCAAACAGCTGATGATCTACGCCGGGCAATCCAATATGAAACGGGTGTGGCTGGAAGCCGGCGGCAAAAGCGCCAATATCATTTTTGCCGACTGCCCGGATCTGGATAAAGCGGCACAGGGCGCGGCAGCGGGTATCTTCTACAACCAGGGGCAAGTGTGTATCGCCGGCACCCGGCTGCTGGTGGAAGAGAGCATTCAGCAGGAATTCTTGCAAGCCTTGCGCAAGCATGCGGCAGCCTTTGTGCCGGGCGATCCGCTCGATCCGACCACGGTGATGGGCACGCTGATCGATCAGGCCCACTGTGAAAAAGTGGCAGGTTATATCGAACAAGGGTTGAGCCAGGGCGCAGCGCTGTTCCTTGACGGTCGCGAGCACCCGCGCAGCGGCCATGCCGGTTATCTCGGCCCAACCATTCTCACCCAGGTGGATAACGCCATGAGCGTGGCGCGCGATGAGATTTTCGGCCCGGTACTGGCGGTGACGTCCTTTAACGGCGAACAGCAGGCATTGCAATTAGCCAACGACAGCGAATACGGCCTGGGAGCCGCCGTCTGGACGCGTGACCTGTCCCGCGCCCACCGCATGGCTCGGCAGTTAAAAGCCGGTTCGGTGTTCGTCAATAACTACAACGACGGAGACATGACCGTGCCGTTCGGCGGCTACAAGCAAAGCGGCAATGGCCGCGACAAATCGCTGCACGCGCTGGATAAATTCACCGAACTGAAAACCACCTGGATTTCGCTGGAATAAGGGCCCCCATCATGACTGAACACGTAAAAAGCTATTATGCGGCTTCGGCCAACAGCCATCAGCCCTACCCGCAACTGAATGAATCTATTGAATGCGACGTTTGTATCGTCGGCGGTGGCTACACAGGTCTGTCTTCTGCGCTGTTCCTGGTAGAGGCAGGCTACAACGTGGTGCTGCTGGAATCCGCCCGCATCGGCTTCGGCGCCAGCGGCCGTAACGGCGGCCAGTTGGTGAATTCCTACAGCCGCGACATTGACGTCATCGAAGAACGCTATGGCGCAGAAAGCGCCCGGATGCTCGGCAGCATGATGTTCGAAGGCGCAGAGATCATTCGCAGCCGTATCAAGCGATACGCCATCGAATGCGACTATCGCCCCGGCGGCATCTTCGCCGCGCTGAACAACCGGCAATATCATGCGCTGATCGAGCAGAAACAAAATTGGGAGCGCTACGGCAATACCCAACTGGAGTTGCTGGACGCAGAGCGGATCCGTGAAGAAGTGAACAGCGAACGCTACGTCGGCGCACTGCTGGATCACAGCGGCGGCCATATTCATCCGCTGAATCTGGCGCTCGGCGAAGCCGAGGCGATTCGCCTGCAGGGCGGGCGCATCTTCGAGCAGTCGGCGGTGACCCATATTCGCCACGGCGAACCGGCGCTGGTCAGCACCGCCGGCGGCCAGGTGAAGGCTCGCTATGTGATTGTGGCCGGTAATGCTTATCTGGGCGACAAGCTGGAACCCCGGTTGGCGAAACGCAGCATGCCGTGCGGCACGCAGGTGGTAGCCACCGAACCGCTGGCACCGGAAGTGGCGCAGTCGCTGATCCCGCAAAATTACTGCGTGGAAGATTGCAACTACCTGCTGGATTATTACCGCATTACCGGCGATAACCGCCTGCTGTACGGCGGCGGCGTGGTGTATGGCGCACGCGATCCGGACGATATCGATAATCTGATCCGTCCAAAACTGTTGAAAACCTTCCCGCAGTTGAAAGGCGTTCGCATCGACTACCGCTGGACCGGCAACTTCCTGCTCACGCTGTCGCGCATGCCGCAATTCGGCCGGCTGGAGAACAATGTGTATTATATGCAGGGCTACAGCGGTCACGGCGTGACCTGTACCCATCTGGCGGGCAAGCTGATTGCCGAGCTGATGCGCGGCGATGCGGAGCGTTTCGATGCCTTTGCCAAGCTGCCGCACCTGCCGTTCTTCGGTGGCCGCAACCTGCAAATTCCGTTCACCGCGATTGGCGCCGCTTACTATACGCTGCGGGATCGGATGGGGGTGTGATGCAAGGGGCCCAGCATGCTGGGCCCTTTATGCCAAGGATCAAACAATTTTCGGTTGACCGTCTGATGCGGTCGCGCCCCCGTCAACCGGGATGTTGGCGCCGTTGATAAAGCTGGCGTCGTCGCTGGCCAGAAACGCCATTACCGCCGCCACTTCTTCCGGCTCTGCCGCACGCCCCAACGCAATGCGCTCGTTGAACTTGTCGCGGATCTCCTGCGGCCAACCATTGGTCATATTGGTTTTCACCAGACTCGGGCACACCGAGTTCACGCGCACGCCGTCACTGCCGTGATCCAGCGCCATGGCGCGCGTCAGGTTGACCACCGCCCCTTTCGCCGCGCAGTAATATGCCGCGCCCCAGTCGCCACCCAGGCCGGATACCGAGGCGGTGTTAACGATACAGCCCTTGGTTTTCAGCAGATAAGGCATGGCGAATTTGGAACAGAACACTACGCCGTCGATATCCACCCCAGCGATGCGCCGCCAGTCGGCCACGCTGGTTTCCAGCACTGTACCCGCCACGTGCACGCCGGCATTGTTCAGCAACACGTCGATGCGGCCCAGTTTTGCCGCCACCTCGTTCATCATTTTTTCAACCGCAACCGGGTCGGAAACGTCGATGTGTACCGCCAGCGCCCTACCTTTCGGCAGCGAGGCGGCAACGGCATCTACCGCGTCCTTCGCCCAGTCCGCCAGCACCACCACGGCGCCCTCGGCGGAAAATCGGCGTGCCGCCGCTTCCCCCATCCCATTGCCTGCGCCGGTGATCACTACCACTTTATTGTCGAAACGCATGAAACCTCCTCCATGTGAATATATTTCTATAAATCATACAAATCCTGCTGAGATCCGAGGATAAAACTCATGGAGGGCAAGGGCCAGTCAAAACGTGCGGTTTATTAACCCAAAAGAGGTATTCATTGTCATTTCAATGCGCTGACCCAACCTTTATCAGAATTAGGCCAAATCATTGATGGATATAATAGAATTTACCTTAGTGACTATTCCGGGATGGGATTATCAGCCTGCTCCCTGCGGCGACAGGCCGGGGATAAACGCAATCCCCTTAAGCAAGGGTCATTGAAAAGCCATCGCCGCCCAGCTCGGCGGCGATGGCTATTTTTTATCGATGGGGATCACCAGCAGATCGACGTTCAGATCGTTGATCGCCTGACGCGCCGAAGACACCAACCGGCTCCAGACATCGTGGTGATGGCCGAAGATAACCAGATCAAAACCCTTGTCCTTCGCCGCCCGGTTCAACTCTTGCGTCAGCTCACCGCGGCTGACGATCACCTCTTCCACCGGGTAAGACGATTGGCCGCGGATCGCATTGAGCATGTTCTTGACCCGCTCCGAGAAAGTGCGGTCAGTGTAGTTGTATTCACCCACCCCAAGCTCGGCGTAATAACCGGTGCGGTGGATATCGATATAGATCAGAGACAGTTTGGCGTTGAGCGCGGCGGCCAGCCTGGCGCCCTTGCCCAGCAGGAACTCGGCGTCTTCGCTGAGATCCGTGGCGACAACGATATGTTGATAAGCCATGATGGCAGCCCTCCGCATAGAGCTGGTGAACAGGATGGCGCTCCCTGCCCGGCTTCCCGCATGTTTCTTATGCAGTTTAAGTTTAGTTCAGCGTTGGCATGATCGCCTGTCGCGACATCGTTCCATTTATGGAACGATGCATTCCGCCTTTACCCTCTAGTACAATTCAGCCGTGCACCTAAACTAAGGGCAAGTGATGAGGTTCATCCTGGGTTATTCGCCATTAATTGTTATCTCACGATCCGACTACAGGGGAAAAAACCATGAGCGCCCCAGCAAACTTCAACGGTCAGCGTCCTGTTATTGATGCCAATGATGCCGTAATGCTGTTGATTGACCACCAGAGCGGCCTGTTCCAGACCGTCGCCGATATGCCAATGACCGAGCTACGCGCCCGCGCCGGCGCATTGGCCAGCATCGCCACGCTGAGCAACCTGCCGGTGATCACTACCGCCTCGGTGCCACAGGGCCCCAACGGCCCGCTGATCCCGGAAATCCACCAGAACGCACCGCATGCGCAGTACGTCGCCCGCCGAGGGGAAATCAACGCCTGGGACAACCCGGACTTCGTGGCGGCGGTGAAGGCCACCGGCCGCAAAACCCTGATCGTCGCCGGCACCATCACCAGCGTATGCATGGCCTTCCCGTCCATCAGCGCGGTGGCCGAAGGCTATAAGGTGTTCGCGGTGATCGACGCCTCCGGCACCTATTCGAAAATGGCACAGGAAATCACCCTGGCGCGCGTCGTGCAGGCGGGCGTTGTGCCGATCGACACAGCCGGCGTGGCCTCCGAGCTGCAGGGTAGCTGGAACCGCGAAGACGCGCAGCAATGGGCGGAAGTCTATACCAAAATCTTCCCGGCCTATCAGTTGCTGATCGAAAGCTATCTCAAAGCCCAGGACGTGGTGACCCACCATGAACAGCTGGACTCCCAGCGCTGATCCGCAGGCATAAAAAAGCCCCGGCACAGAGCCGGGGCTATCAAATATGTGCCGGTTACTTTCCCGACCGTCATGTTATGGCGTAAGCGTCCATCGAACACTCCAACGTTACGCAGCCTAAGCACAACCTTTTCACAACAGAAAAAAAGACTGAGACGCCGCTTTATTATTTATGCGTCAATCTGTTTTGCTGTTGCCAATAATAAATTATTGGAACGTCATCGAGGAATCGAACCCCAGTCCGCCAGTAAATAAATTCACCGCCGCTCTTCCTGCTGAGCTAATGACGTATTCATTAATACTCCGGGCGAACCCGGAGTTTATTCAGATAACGCTTTTATTTCTCATCCGCTCCGGCTTAAGCCATCATCGCTATCGCAAGAAATAAAACATTACCTAAAAATTATAAAACCACTACGTTGCCTGCTGAAGGGCCTTTTGCACCACTTTCGATGGTGAACTCAACGCGCTGGCCTTCATCAAGAGTTTTGAAATCATTGCTCTGAATGGCAGAGAAGTGCACGAACACGTCTTTGCTGCCGTCTGCCGGAGAGATGAAACCAAAACCTTTACCTGCATCAAACCATTTTACCAAACCAGTCATTTTAGTAGACATAGATATTTCCTTTATATTTTGAGACGCCATACGGCGATAGAGGTCTGTTTTTGTTGGAAACTTATTGGGCACTAGAGAAGGTAATTCGCGGGAGAAGAGGTATCTATGGGATATCACTAATACTGAGAACTGCTTTACTAAAACTGCTTTCATAAGGTCTGTACTACAAACCGATGACGCTATTTACACACAGCCAGATTATTTAAGCAAGGAATATTTATAATTATATTTATACACCCTATGAATTTATTACGTTCAACACGATGAAAACTCGCCGCTGAGAAAGGCAGCATAAAGCCGGAGGAAAAATTTTCCGCTCCGCGCGGATATCAGGATGGATTATGGTCGCGATTCATTATAAAACAGCTGACATGTTCCTTTCTGATTGGCTACAGCATGATGATCGATATGTCCGCGGTAATCGCCGTTTTCACCCTGTATGTGGTCGGCGTAGTGGTGCCTGGCCCCAACTTTGTCGCCGTAGCGCATAAAGCCGTCTCTGCGCGCCGGGCGGAAGCCTTCGCTTTGGTAGCCGGCATCGTGCTGGTCAATCTGTTCTGGGCCAGCGGCGCGATTCTCGGCATCGGCCTGGTTTTTGCCCTGTTCCCCTGGCTGGCAATGGCGGTCAAAATCGCCGGTGCCGGCTATCTTATTTGGTTTGGCTGCCGCCTGTTCGCCAAGGCTAAACCTGTCTCGGGTTTGATAAGCGCCAGCGCCCGTGAAAAAAGCGGATCACGTGTCGCTTTTGTGCAGGGTATCGCAACCAATATTGCCAATCCTAAATCTGTCGCCTTCTACGCGGCGGTATTCTCGTCAGCGGCACCGGCGCATGTCTCAGTGGCGACCTTCGTCGCCATGCTGGCGGAAGTGGCGATGATTGCCGGTTGTTGGTACGGGCTGGTCGTCCTGGTGCTGTCGCACGCCCCGATTGCCAGCGCCTATCGCCGCAGCAAAGCCCATATCGATCGGGTTTGCGGCGCGTTGATCGTCGGGCTGGGAATACGGCAGTTACTGCGTTGACGATGGACGATATACCCAATTTATCAGGCTGTTTACCAGGGAAAACCATGAAAATAACCGACCTTCCCTTCGGTATCACGGACTGGCAAGACATCGCCGCAACAGAGCACCCAGGCATTACCGGCGTGGCCTATTGGCGAACTCGCCGGTTCGGCGACCTGCGCGTCAGAATGGTTGAGTACACGGCCGACGCTTTATTCTGCTGCCGGGCATGAGCTACCAGGTGGCGGACGACGCCGAACCGCACCGCTCGTCAACGCAAGGCGGTGCGCAGTTGTTTATCGTCGATTAATGCCTGCGCCAGCTTCCAAGGGCTGTAGTCATGTCATATCAACTGTATTTATGCGCCGGGCCAGCCATCGCTCCCGCCCATCTTCACAAGGCTTGCCCCCGCCTGGCTACTTCTGCCTAATGCAATCACGGCCCGTTTTTCACGAGGCGTACCAACGGGAAAATCCGTTTTGGTTTAAATAACTGCACTCCGGCAGTGCTCCCTCAGTTTTTATCTACGGCTTGAACATAGCGCTCAGATGACCCTTTTTGCCACCGTTGCTTTGATTTTTTACTGATATAAAGGTGAAGGACTGTCAGATGCGCACCGTTAACACCCCCGTCTAATCGTCATGTTTTAGTAACAAACCTTAATTAATCAATAAGTTCTCGACATCGGCGCATCACAGTTGATAGGATCGTTATTGTAAAGTACCAATATAGTTACCTAAGTGGTTGTCACGGGATGGTTATGATTTACAAAAAGACAGTGGCTCTGGTAGCCTTTGCTATCAGTCTGACGGGGTGTCAACCGACGCCACCCAGCTATGTGTCAAACGCTAACGCGCTGCTTGAAAAGCAAATTACCCGAATCGCCGGTGAAGACACCCACTGCAAGTACACCAGTAAAAACGGTTTCTGGTTTTCCGCTTGCTCTTCACCCGATACGCACGCTTCCCCTGTGTTCGCGCTGTTCGAACCAGAAGGCGTGATGCAGGCCAGTGATAACCTGGCGATTTTTGTTACGCCGGTCAATGATGATGCGCGTTATTTCACCCAACAACCGGGGTTCACCATCCCGGTAACCACTCGGAAAATCCCGGTCAATGCCGATGCAGTGATCAACTCACTGGCCCCAGCGACGCGCTAGTTTTTCTAGCCCAGCCAGGAGGAGTAGAGTAGGTACTCCTCAATACGGCAAAAGCTTAACCGATAATCGCGATGCCCAACCGTTCCATGATCTGGAACGCCTGATAACTGTCCAGTTTTACCCCCTGCAAATCGACGCCGCGCACGTCCAGCTCACCCAATTCAGAATTGGTCAGGTCGCAATGGGTAAAGTTGGCGGCACGCCAGTCGAATGAAGAAAATTCGCCGCCTGAGAGATCGGAGCCGCTAAAGGTCGCGCCGAGGATCTGCGCCCCATTCCAGCGGTTTTCCCACAGCTCGCACTTCTCCAATACCACGTTCGAAAAATTGGCGTAGCTGAGGTTGGTTTTGGTGATGTAAGCGCTGCAGAACCAGGTACGCGTGGTGATCATGTTCATAAAACTGGCACCGCGAAAGTCGGCGCCCTGTGCACGGCACTCGAGAATTTCAATGCCCAGCGCATTGGCATTTCTGAAATCCGCCATCGATAAATCGCAGTTTTTGAAGCTGGCGTCTTTCAACAATGCGCGGCTGAAATTGCCGCCTTGCTGGCTCTCGCGATCATAAAACTGACAGCCGATGAACTCGGTGCCGGTCAGATCCGCACCCGAGAAATCACAGTTGCGGAAGGTGCCGTTTTCAATCTTCTCACCGGTAAACCGGTTACGGCCAATTTTTTCACCATCCAAAGCCAACGTCATTGCAACCACCCTGTTTATTTATACAGTCAATGACGCATTATAAGCCGATCCGTACGGCCGGGAAAACCGCTTTGGCCTATTTTCTCCGTCGGAAGGCACAAAAAAAACCGCATGCGGCATGAGGGAATTTATGCCTGTTTGACCTTGATGCGGTTCATGTTCATGCCGGCGGTCTGAGCTTGTAATGCACCCTGTGCAATCAAGGCGTACAGACGGAAATTCAAAAAGGTATCCCCCACCGGATAAGGTGAATTCACCATCGCCTCGCCCACCACCCGCGACCCCTGGGTGTAATCGCCAGGGCAGGCGTCAAGCAGTTGACGGTCATGAAAATCCTGCGCCTGGCCGCGAACCGCGTTTTCCGCAAAGATCCGAACCGGGGCATTCTCCAACAACAGACGATGCCAGTCGGTAGTGAGCGCGGTTTTGTCTGCCGACGTCAGTTCACTCCGCCGGATCCACAAGGGTTCCAGCATTTCCGCCGCACACCAGTGGGTGCTCGGCCGCCCGGTGTGTTCGGTTACGTTGACGACAAAGATCGGGCGTTCGCCAAGCAGCGGCAGCAATGCACGCAGCATCAGCTGTTCATCGGCGTTATCGCCGACCCACAGGGTCACTTGCCCGGTAACGGCGGCAAGTTGCGCTTTTAACGCCGTCATCCCCGCCTGACTCTCTTCGGAGGTATCCCACTCAGGCGCGTGAACGGATCGGTATAAATCGTGCAACCAGCGGGTTCTGGCCTGCAACGCGCCATCGTCGTCGAGCGCATACAGCGGCCCGAATGACAGGCGGTCGGGAAAATCCAGCACGTCTTCCCCCGGGTAAGCCAACCGCACACAGCTGCCCGACAGGGTGATATGCACATCCTTCATCAACGCTCTCCTCACGCTCTTTCTTAAGATAATCCTGAGGTCGATTTTACAACTTTTCCCGTTTTGCTCTATGACAAACAATCCGAATCTGCCGGACAAAAAGCAAAAAACCGCCCAGAGGGGGCGGTTGATGATCGGCAGCAGGAGCTTACTTCAAGGCTTCCTGTATGGCGTCGGCCATGGGGCCAATGTGCTTTTCGGCGGCTTTCAGTTGAAAATCCACGCCGTTACCGTCGTTGGTATCGGACAAAGTGGCCTTGATCAGCTCCAGCGCCGCCTGCACTGCCACTAGCCTTTTATGCTGTTCGTCCGTGACGGGTTTGGAGCTCATCGTCGCCGGGTAGTATTGCTCTAACATCGTTCTCTCCTTGTGATTGGGCCAACCCCTACCCTATCAGCCTTTCCCCCCTTTCTCTAATGAGGCAGATCACTGTATCGCCCCCCTGGCGCCTGGGTGGCGAAAAAGTGAACTGAAATGGGCCAAACCGACGTTTTCAGCAGGTAGTCTATCTGCAATTCCAATAATCATGTCGCCGGGCCCCGCCTCGCTTTTGGGGCTTTAGCGAAACTCGACCCAGCTGGCGCCGGCATCGGCGGAGCGTACGCAGTTTTCGACCCAACGCACGCCCATCGCCCCGGCATGCACGTCGGGGTACCAGAAATCGGCCAGGAAAGCCTCGTCCCGCCGGTCGGTGGCGTCCATCGCCAGTGCAAAACGTCGGTACAGATTTGACCAGGCTTCAAACAGCCCCTCGGGATGACCGCCGCCAATCCTGTCGTCCGCCAACGCGGCGTGATCCAGGTAAGGCATGCCGCGCTCCAGAATGCGCACCGGCTCGCCCTGCACTTCAAAACGCAATTGGTTAGGCTGTTCGTCCCACCATTCCAGGCTGGCCTTCTCGCCGACGATGCGCACCTTCTGGCCGTGCATCGAGCCGCTGTTGACCGCCGAACACCACATTGAACCTACCGCGCCGTTGTCGTACTCCATCAACACGTAGGCATTGTCTTCCAGCGGCGCACGGGTTTTGACAAAGCTCTGGCGGCTGCACATCAGGCGTTTGATCTTCAATTGCGGCACCATGGTTTCCGCCAGGAACAGCGGATGCGTGGCCAGATCGCCCAGCACATAGCTCGGGCCGACAAAACGCGGGTCTACCCGCCAGCGCGTGCTGGGGTTCTCTTGCTCTACCGGCGCGGCGTGGAACCCGTGGGAGAATTGCATGTTGATGATACGGATCTCGCCCAGTAGGCCGTCGGCGATCATCTGGCGGGCCTGCAAAATCAACTGGTGGCCGGAATAACCGTAGGTGACGCCGATAATTTTTTGCCGTTTTTCGCTCAGCTCGACCAGCGTTTGCGCCTCTTCGGCGGTAAAGCACAACGGTTTTTCGCACACTACGTGCAGACCCGCTTCCAACGCCGCCTGGCAAATAGCAAAGTGGGTGTTGTTTGGCGTGGCGATGGAAACCGCCTCGATACCGTCCGATCTCGCGGCTTCTTCCCGAAACAGCGTGCCGTAATCCGGGTAACAGCGGTCCGCTGCCACTCCCAGGCTTTGCCCAAAACTGCGCCCGCGCGACGCGTCGATATCGAACGCGCCGGCCAACAGAGTGAAGGTGCCGTCGCGCAGTGCCGCAGAACGGTGGATATAACCGATTTGGCTGGTGCCGCCGCCGCCGACCATACCCCAGCGCAGGGATCGTTCCAGAGGTTTAATGCCGTTGATCATCACGTTTCTCCCGATTAAAAACCGACTGTTCGCAAATAATTGAGGCTTTCCGTCACGTCGCGCAGGCTACCCTGCACCTGACGCGGATCCCGTTCCTGCTCAATGGTGATCCAGCCCTGATAACCGCGCGCCGCCAATAATTCGCGCACGGCTGGATAATCAATTGCACCCTGCCCCAGTGGGCACATCACCCCTTGTGCGCAAGCGGTAAAGAAATCCAGCCCGCGTTTCAGCACCTCATTGAACACCTGCGGGTTAACATCCTTGAAATGCAGGTAATCAATCCGGGAGAAATAGCGTTCGAGCCAGATGACCGGATCCATGCCGGAGTAATACAGGTGCCCGGTGTCCAGGCATAATCCGGCGGTTTGGTGCGGAATTTGGCTGACCAACAGCTCGATCTCATCGGCGAACTCGATGCAGCCACCGGCATGCGGATGGATCACCGGCCTGACGCCATATTCTTGCCAGGCAATCTCGCTGACCGTTTTGATGTGGCCGATCATCCGGTTCCAGTCGTCTGGCGCCAGCCGCGGTGCCTGCGATGACTGCCCGGCGAACCGGGCCCGCTGTGGATTGCCGAAGTCGATTATCACCAGGTAAGGCGGCGAGAAATGGCCTTCGCAAATGGGATGTGCTTTGGGCGCCTGCGACAAATTGCGACAAATGTTATGGGTCAGCGTCAGGATGTGCGCGAAGTTCTGCTCGCTGACCAGATCGTCAAAAATGGTGCCGGCTACCAGCGACAACTGGTGGTGGTGCAACTCTGCGGTCAGGGTTGCGGCCTCGATTGGCAGGTAGCCCCACGGCCCCAGCTCAATGCTGTGATAGCCTGCGGCGTTCGCCTCCTGTAGCACTTGGGCGTAAGGAGGAAGATAAGGATTTTTGGGATCATCCACTCCCCAACTGCAGGGAGCATTGGCGATAGGCAAGGTCATTTTTCATTCCGTTTCGAGGGGAGTGTGGCGCCAGTATCAAACAAATATTTCGACACCATCAATGATGAAACTTTCATTTTTTGATGGAGATCGCGTTAAATTTGATAGTTAAAATGATAGTTTTTTATCAAACACAGACAAGCCGTAACCTGCAAGACATCGACGGCAACTCAGGGGGAACGGCCCACATTGGGGCCGGCGATCAGATATTTTCTTTGGTGATCAGATCAAAACGGTTAATGATCTGCATAAAACCCGGGTGTTCATCGCCGGCGGCGGCGACAAAGGTCTTGATGACCGACGCGGCGAATTCATGAATGCGGTGCGTCAACATCAGATCCAACGTGCCGTCGATCAACGCCATCTCCGCGTTTTCCACCGGGCCATGACAAACCAGCATCACGTCGTGCTGCCTGCCGCTCTCTCGCAACGCGGCGATAATCCCTTCCACGCCGCCGCAGGGCGCGTACAACGCCACCAATTCAGGGTGCTGCGCCAATATGCTCAAGGTGACCTGTCTGGCATTTTCGGCCCGTTCATAGCTGCGTAGCGGCTCCAGCACCCGGTGGCCACTCAGGTGTTCGCGCAGGTAAGAGCGAAAACTGATTTCGCAGGCTTCCTGGCACAGGAAGCGATTATCGCCGATGATAACCCCGATTTCCCCCTGCTTTCGACACATACGCTCTACCGCCCAGGCCGCGGTGCGACCGGCCTGCTGATTATCCAGGCCAACATAACCGGCCCTGCTGTGCACCGACAGATCCGACAGCAGCGTAAACACCTTAACGCCCTGGCGGCTGGCTTCTTCGACCGCATAACGGATCATCGGGTTATCCAGCGCCAGCACCCCCATCACATCCACGCTCTGGCTCAGTTGCGTAATGGCCGCGGCGGTATCGCCTACCGCGCTGATGTCATGAAAAATGAACTGCGGCGGATGAGCCGGATCGCAGTACGGCGCGGCCTGTTCCAGCAGGCTTTCCGCTAACTGCGCATAGAAAGAATGTTCGCGGCGCAGCAGGATAAAGCCCATTTTGAGCCGCACAGGCGACTGCCCGGCCGCCTCAAACAACCGGTGGGACTTTTCGAGGGCAAAACCCAGCTTTTTCGCCGCAGCGATAACTTTGCGCTCCGTTTCCGGCCGTACCGCAGCACGTTGGTTTATTACCCGATCAACCGTGGCGATACCGACATGCGCCTCTCTGGCAATAGCCGCCAGGGTCGTTTTCTTGCCTGCCATACTCTTCCTCATCATGATTTTGATAAAAACTATCATGGTGTCGATGACGGAGGAAACCCGGCCAGGGGTTTTGTGTGATCGGGGGCGTTAATCGCGATTTGAGTCGTTGCAGAGAGCGGTAAAAAGCTCGAAATGAACGTTTTTCGGGCAGGTGAAGCAATTATTGAACTGCTGCTGTTTTCGCCATAACGCATAGTCTGATTTTGTCCCCCGGAGCGAATCATGACATCGACAAAATCCGACGCCATCGAGTATGCGGCACCCAATGCCACCCAGTGGCCGGCGATCCTGAACATAGTGTTCGCCGGTATTGCGGCAGCCCTGCAGGTGGGTAAAGCGACGATTGCATTACCGGAGTTGCAACGCGAGTTCGGCCGCTCTCTGGAATCGTTAAGCTGGGTAATCTCGGCCTTCCCTTTCGTGGGCGTGTTCAGCGGCATCCTCGTCGGCATTTTGGTCCGCCGCTGGGGCGATCGCCGCTTGCTTTGCCTTGGGCTGATGATCATCAGCGCCGCCAGCTTTGTCGGCGCCGGTCTGCATAACTTCAATGGACTTATCGCCACGCGGTTTATTGAGGGCCTGGGTTTCGTCATCGTAGTGGTCGCCGCACCGGCAATTCTCAATCGCGTGGTTCAGCCGCAAAAACGTAATCTGGTGTTTGGCATCTGGAGCACCTTTATGCCGGCGGGCATCGCCCTCTCGATGTTTTTCGGCCCGTTGCTCGGCGGCTGGCAACAGAGCTGGCTGGCGAGCGCCGCTCTGACGCTGTTAGCGGCGTTGTTGCTGCCGCTGACGACCCGCCGGGAGGCTACCGGCTCTGCGGCGACTTTACACATCGGCCTGCGCCAGGCGTTGTCTCGCCTGTTGCGCGCACGACAACCTGGGCTGCTGGCGCTGATATTCACCAGCTACAACCTGCTGTTCTTTGCGGTAATGGCTTTTTTGCCTCTATTTTTGATGCAGCACGTCGGGCTGTCGCTCGCCAACACGGGCAGCATCAGTACCGCGATTATAGCCGTCAATATGATTGGCAATCTCTCCGCCGGTTTACTGCTGTCGCGTGGGATCAGCACCAAAGCGCTGCTCACCGGCACCTTTATCGCCATGGGGCTGACCGGCAGCGGTATCTTCTTCTCGGTAACGCCGATGAACATGCTGATACCGCTGTGTTTTTTGTTTTCCGCCATCAGCGGTATGTTGCCGTCCACCATTCTCGCCGCCACGCCGATGTCGTCACCGGAACCGACCCTCATCCCACTGTGCCTGGGGTTGGTAATGCAAGGCAATTATCTGGGCCAGGTGATCGCCCCCATCGCGATAAGCAGCATCGTCGCCAATGCCGGCTGGTCCGCCCCCGCCGCAATGGTACTGGCCGCCGCCGCGTTGGGCATAGCATTGACATTGCTACTGTCAACCCGGTATTGACCCCCTGACAAGACAGGGTTTTACGGCGCGCCGGATAAGGTAACAATGTCGCAGCGCAGCCAAGGTGCGCTGTGATACTGTGGTTATCTGGATGCCCCTGTTATACGAGAGCGAGTATGGCTGTATCTATTGAAGAAACCGCGGTGACCGATACCGGTTTTGCTGCGCTGGTGACGGCGCTGGACGACTACCAGCAACCGCTTTATCCCGCCGCTTCATGCTATTCGGTGTCGGTTGAGGAAATGACGTCGTCAGAAACCTGCGCCTTTGTCGCAAAAAGCGCGGGCGACTACGCGGGCTGCGGCTGCCTGTACATTTCAGAGGGTAAAATTGCCGAGATCAAACGCATGTACGTTGATCCGCGCTTTCGCGGGCAAGGTATCGCCTACCGGTTGATCGAGGTTATCGAGCAGAAAGCGCAATCGCTGGGTTATGGCGAACTGTATTTGGAAACCGGCGTTAACCAACCCGAGGCGATTAGCCTGTACCGAAAAGCCGGCTACCGACAGACAACGCGCTTTGGCAACTACCCGCCTGATCCGCTGAGCATTTATATGATGAAGCGCCTGAAGGGTCAGGCGTGATGAAAGACATCCGATCTTAGCGGGAGATTCAGCGGCCGGCGTTTAAGCTTATGGATCTCCGCCGTACTTTCCTCGCCCGAACGCAATGTCTGAATAGCGTAATTTTATTTTTATCCGCCGTGTTCAGCATACCCTGGCAAATCACTACAGTTATCTTGATGGATATGGCCAATGGTGCTCCACCCCTGATAATGACAAAGTCCCCGTGGCTATCAGGTAAATCACCAAACCGCCAAAAGCGATCGCAACTATCATCTCAATGAATCTAAGTCGTTTATGCCCAGTCATTCGCCTACCTCTGCGTGTCAGGTGAAAATACGTTCACCTAAAACGTAGATACCCCGCCCCTTCTCATCAAGGCAAACTCACAAAATGAAACACAACCAATAAGATTTATTGATAATTTACACAAAAATCCATGAGCACTCCGGCTTACAAGCTAGAGAACCTCCGCTCACCAACAATCCGCTAACTGTTAAGTCATTGTGATGCTATGGTTTGTTTTTCACTGCTCGTCAATGACGGTAAGCGTTAAGGCTCACCGATAAAATCTATCATCAGAGGGACTGCTATGATGTCTAAAGGTATTTCAAAGGGATTCTTTATTCTGATCCTTTTCATCGTAACCGCCGCTTTTCTGGACGTATTGGGTCCCTACTATTCGTCGGTGCTATGGGCCATCATATTGGCCGTGATTTTCCACCCGTTGAAAAACAAGCTTAAACAATATCTTGGCGACCGCAACGGCCTGGTCTCATTGTTAACATTGCTGGTGATCTGCCTGATTGTGTTCACCCCGTTGGCGATCATCGCATCGTCGCTGGCGCTTGAATTCAACGTTCTCTACGAAAAACTGCAGAACAACAATACCCAGTTGCCTGCGATGCTGGCCGAAGTGATGCAGCATTTACCCGGCTGGGCACGGCATTTTCTGGCGGAGCATAACCTCGACAGCGCCGCGGAAATACAAAAGCAGCTTTCCGACGTGGCGCTCAAGGGCGGGCAATTCCTGGCGGGCAGCGTGTTCTTGATCGGCAAAGGCACATTCAACTTTGCCGTCGGCTTTGGCATCATGCTCTATCTGCTGTTCTTCCTGCTGAAAGACGGCCCCTATCTGGTGACCCTGGCGCTTGAAGCGCTGCCACTGTCCGAGCATGTCAAACACCACCTGTTCGTGAAGTTCGCCGCCGTGTCCCGCGCTACGGTGAAAGGCACCGTGGTGGTGGCAATTGTGCAAGGCGCCCTCGGCGGCCTGGCATTTTACATCACCGGCATCGATGGCAGTTTGCTGTGGGGCGCGCTGATGGCCTTCCTCTCCATCATCCCCGCCGTCGGTTCCGCCATTATCTGGGTGCCGGCAGCCATCTATTTCTTCGCCACCGGCATGCTGTGGCAAGGGGCATTCCTGGTCGGATTCTTCGTGGTGATTATCGGGCTGGTTGACAACATTCTGCGCCCGCTGCTGGTCGGCAAAGACACCAAGATGCCGGATTACCTCATCCTGATTTCCACCTTGGGCGGCATGGAGATTTACGGCATCAATGGTTTCGTTATCGGCCCGTTGATCGCCGCGTTGTTCATCGCCTGCTGGAATATCCTTTCCGGCCGCGACAGCGAGGAGACCACCGATGAGATTGATGAGGCCTTTATCGAAGAAGGCAAGAATCATCCTGATGCCGGTTAAGCGGCGTTGAAGCAGAGATTATGTTAATTCCGGGGGCCTGCGCAGGCCCCCAACGTTTGCCATCGAGTTACGCCGAACACCCTTATGCTATCCTTGAGCCTGCTTTGTAACACTCACAGGGAAAACCGTGTTGAGCCATGCTTATCTTATATGCCACATTAGCCATAATCTTTACTCTGCTGTTTCTGCTGTCTTTCATCTATTGCGCCTACCAAATGTCAAAAGACGGTGACGTCAAATTCAAGGCATCCTTCGCGGTACTCATCTTGTCGTTGCTGGCCTTTTACTGCGCCTATGGTTACGTCAGTACCTACCTGAAACAGCAGGAAGTGGACATAAAACTTTATTAGCCGGCAGTCAGCATCAGAGTAGAAACGCCGTTTAGGGGATAGGGTTAACATCATCGCGCAGCAGCCCCGGAAAGCGGCTGAGAGCGGCTTGATTGTTAATGCAAAAGGGGGGATATTTTCATCCTTATCTCTCGAAAAGGATGTCCCATCAGCGCCGCCTGGATCAAAGCGTGGTTTACCTTCGCCACCGTTTACACCTGCATTGCCCTCAGCAAAGAAATAAGTGAACAATTCTTCGCCTGTGCCCAGTGGCCCAAATTTGTCGGCGCTATCATCATGGTCGCCATTGCTTGGGCTGCACGCGCCAAACTGAAAGAAATGAAATAAGGTCCTTGATCATAAAGAATGGGAGCTCAGAGGCTCCCGCTTTTATTCAAATTGACCCGACCTAATAGCGTTGACACGTTTTCCCCTCTCTTTCAGGTGCTCAGGGGCGGAATTCCAATATAGGATTTTTCAAAGCATCATAAACGGCTGGTGAAGGCGCTTTGGGAAAACGGGCCTTTGTGGCCGCCTTTATTGCGGCACGACAAAGATCAGGGTCACCTTCTTCGGCTCGCACATCTAAAAGCATGCCATCCGGGGCCAGCATAAGTCTTAAAGCGCATCGTTTACCGGCATATGAGCCGACGTCTTGAAAATGGCTTTGAATAGCGGATTGTATTTGCGCGGCATACTGGCGTGCCTCCTCCCCAGGTTGAGGCGCTGTTTTACCTTCGAAGGCGGCAAACATCTCATCGCCCCCCTCATCAGACGGCACAGGTTTAATCGCAGAACTCGTCTTCGCACACCCCGTCACCAACAACGCAGCGATAACAAGCGATAATGCCGGCGCGCAAATCCCAAACCCCAAATGAACTCTATTCATGATTCCCTTCTTTAATAGAATATCCACAGGAAAGAATAATAAACCAACACGGGTAAATTTAAACAGGTTTAGATCAATGTATTGCGGCCCACATTCGGAAAGCGCGCGTCATCAGGTGTTCTAAGCAGAAGAAAAGCCCCGACGGATACCGGGGCTTGAATGACTGCCGGCGACTGTCACTTCACATCGTGGTCACATTCAGATTACTCAGGGTAGAATCAAAACTATTGAGTCGCTCTGATGTTTGAGTTTGGCTGTAAATTAACTTCCCCACCGCTTATTCGTTGGATCCTTCTCTTTATTCTCTTCCAGAGAAAAAGTGCCATTCTGCTGAGCAATTGCCTCACCGGTATCAACAACCGCATTCTGGATAAACACACCATTACTGTCTTTATCGTTCTTTATAAAAGTAAGCTGATGAAATGCGGTTTTACTCCCCCAGTCGGCGGACGGCAAGGAAACAAATCTTATGGTATAAGTCTGTTCTTGAAATCCACCCTGCAGCACATATAACCCATAATGGTCTTCCCCCTGAGAAATGATTTTATAGACGCCGTTATCGTAGTAATAAATTTCAGCATCAGGGAAAGGTTTTTTCTCATACATCTCGCGATAATGTAGCACCTGCTTGTACGTTGGGTTGCCAAAGCGTGTTTCAAGCTTCCCATTCACCGTCTTGGTGGTTGCAGCATCCGTATTCGCTGCACTTACCGAAATTAACGCAACCAGCGTCGTAGCCAACATGGTTTTCATATATTCCTTCCACACTCAATTATCCATCCGGTATTCAAAGATAGCCAAAAGTAATGCCAGGCACAATGAAATAACTAACGAAAACCATATCAAACATAATATTACACAATAAGTTACCTTTAATATCACCTTGTTACCATCAAAGTTGATATCACCTGCACATAAACTCACAGGAGGACCGATAAATACCAATCAAGATGAAAAATGAGCACGCTAATATTTTATCAGAAGCACAATGTCAAGAGCGGTCGTAGTATTGATTATTTTTAGCTTCCTATTAATTATAGTCTGACATAGTTTTCTAACATCACTACAGGTTTTGAATAGAGCTCATGTTATCCAAATTTTCCGTATTCATAAACCTTATCTTTGCCCCCCTCTTTAGCTTCTCCTTACGTTTGTGATAACTTATTCATCGACTAAAAATAGTCGGCAATGATTGCCGATATACCTATGATATCCAGAGTAGGTACAAAGAGATTTTAAGACCACTTTTTGCATTGTATGTTTAAGGATGGAAAATGAAAAAAAATGAGGTTTTTCAGCGTTTTCACTCGGTTGGCAACGGTACCTTCAAAACTGGTTTAATTTTTAATTGTTATGATGAAAATGTGTTCAAGTGGGTATACGACTGTGGTTCTACCAGTTTCTCAACTCTCGATCGTATCCTCAAAAAAATAACCACGCTTTCGTGTTGGCATAATTATATTGATATGCTGGTTCTCTCCCATTTTGATAATGACCACGTTAATGGAGTTGAGGAGCTTCTCAAGCATAACCACATCAAATCTCTGGTCCTACCCTACTCAGAATGGACCCAGAGCGTGCGCGAAATTTCGGTCTTAGGGAAAAAGGGTACTTCTCCGTCCACAGCACTTCTGCAACTCAACCCACTACAATGGTTAGCATCTAGAAATTTTGATGTTCATGTTGATGAGGTTGTACTAATCCAAGGAGGTTCAGATAGACCGCCTACTACTCTTGGTGAAGATAACCCCGACCCAAGGCCAGATGATTTTCAACGAGATGATGACTCCAAGATGCTGGGCGATGACTATTTTACTTTCAATGAGCCCTCTGTACATGGCACCATGAAGATAAAAACCATCAGACATGATCGGCCCATGCAAGCAACTAAAAACGATTTTGAATTTGTCTTTTTCAATGCGGAGAAAGACTTCAGCGAGCTGGGGTTAATAATAAAAAGAGGCAAGCAGTGGCATGCAAAAAAATCGGGCATGCTTCTTTCTGATGTGAAAGCAGATATCCATAATACAATTATGAGTATTAATTTACATAATCCATTATCTGCGATGCCTTTAGACTGGCGCAAGACATTGAAGAAATGCTATGAGAAGCATTTTGGGCATACCAGCCAAGCTAAAAACAACATTTCGCTATGCATGTATGCAGCACCGGTTCAAATGGATACTAGTGAATTTTGGGTGAATAGTAATCTCAATGTATGTCCATCTACCCTTTTTCCAACTTCGCGTCTGGCAACGCTCTGCACCGGGGATATACATCTAACTCCTGAGGTTATTTCAGACCTGAGGAGCCATCTGGGGGCGCAACGCTGGGACAAGATTGGTTTAATTCAGGTGCCTCACCACGGTTCTCAACATTCATGGAAGGTGGGGAATGCTGCATTACTGGCACCAGCTCAATTTTTGCATTGTGCTTCAGGTACTAAGCACCATCCACATCCAATGGTCATAAAGGATTTAAGCGGATCAATTGTGCATACCGCCGATCGCACTCACAGTGTATCAATTAACTATATTTTTTAATGAAAATCACCGGTTACTTCGCTAACCGGCAATCCGGTTAGCTCGGCCCAACAATAAAACACCTTTAAATGTGTACTATACGCTTCTAGCACTTTGCCGACAGTAAGATAATTACATGAAGTATAACAACTAAACATCAATTATTAAAATATAGGTTCACCCTTTCAACCGCCTGCTGCACCAGCTTATTACACTGCGCCATAAAGCGATCAATCCTCTCTCTTCTGCTCTGTGCTCCCTGGTCAGGGAAGCGCGTCCACGGCCTACATTCATTGACTCAGCGCTTACACAGCGCGGAACGTGCATTTTTATGAGTTATTCTATTGCGTTGGTCATATTGGTCAGTCCTTTTTGAAAAAAAATTACTCTAGTATGGTTGCCAACTCCACTATATCAAAATAATCTTCCATACTCATTCCTTTACTATTTATACAAGCTACTAAATTTACCACATCGAAATTGATAACCCTCGCCCCCCCAGCTTCATTCATTAATCTATCCGCAAAATAACCACGGCGATTATTAATCGAAGAGTCTATATCTCCACTTATAAGAATTGAAAAAATATTAAAAAAATACTCATGAATGCTAGATTCAAAAACTTCTATCCTAAGCGGGTTACGTACAGACATGCCAGATCTAGGAATCGGTATGTCAATACCTATTACAGTACAATCCATCGCGAACTTTATGATATTACCATCATCATTAGCCTCTATTAATAACTCGTTGAAATATGTTCTCTTCATTTCACCTGTAAATGAGGAATTAGCATTAGCTACAATATCATACCCATTGCTACTCACGCTATTTAGCGCTAAAAGGTAAGATAAGAAAATAAAATCAACCCTATCCCCTGATGAATTAATCGATGCTTCTAAACGATCCACCCATTGTTTTACAGTTCTTAAATCCATATTGAAAACTTCAGAAACAATTGCTAACCAACAAATTTTTTCTTGAATGTCATTTTTACTTTCTACGGTTAACGTCCAGCATGATTTAGAGTCCCCCAAGTAAACACTTAAAATTTCACTTGTAGAGACCAAACTGGCTATATACTCTGAAAGAGATGATTTTCTTAACGTTACAGATCTATCAAAAAATCTATCTAAATATTTTGTTGAATTGAATCCATTCCCATACACTGCCTTGATAGAATGTTGTAGCTGCCCTTTATCTGTAGCTATCACAAAGACAACCTTATCCATATCGAATATATGCTTTATTGTTTCAAGCATTTCTATTGCATAAGTTGGCCTGCACCTGTCTAATTCATCTATGAAAATAAAAAGGGGTAACTCTTTATCTGATTTATTGACAATTAAATCCAAATATTTTGATGTGGCTTCTTTGAAGTCATCAATGGAGCTATTAGTTTCATCATGAAACTTAATTAATTTCTCAACAGCTTTAGCGCCTACACCAGCAATGGAAGATGCATCATTATTATTAATTGCTTTTGACACCTCATCAATATCTAAGCTCAAATATTTTTTCACAATCCCTTTTGTAAGTTCGGGGGCTATACTTTTTAACAATAGCCAGCTTTTTTTCGTTATTGCGCTATCTTTAAATTTCACATCTATTAATGGCTCTAGATCTTTAGAAATTGCAGATACAACAGACAAAAAAGGATCTTTTGAATGGTCACTTTTCCATGCATCAACAAATACCACAGGATAATTCTTTTTGATCTCTTCAGACCAACGTCTCAAAAACCATGTCTTCCCAGCCCCCCATGAAGCATTTACATTCAAGACATAATTTTTTTCACGGCCTTTAGCAACCAAGAAATCCGTTAAGAATCTAGCATATTTAGCCCGATCCAGATTATCCGCTGGAAATCCATCGCTCTCGCTATGCCATTCAAAAGGCAGTTCTACTAAATTTTTCATTATAACCCCTCTTAATCAAAAATAATTATAAATGAGATTTTAATTTGAATTAAATTATTTCCAATCTATCTAAGACTTACCTTTCGCTAAAACTTTGCCCGCCAACTCAGCAATAGCATTAACGCCATCCAGAGCTCCAGGAATGTTATCGCTGTCCATTTGTATTGTACTGAAGATTAATGAATCAAATTTATCCAACGCTGCATCATTCAGCTCACCTTTTTCATTTTTCATTTTCTTTCTATAATTCATATATTCTTCTATGAATTGGCATAACGCTCCTCTTAAATTTATTTGTACAAGTTGAGTTCTCAACGACTTTACTTCCGAATAAATCACCCTTGCATAATATAATATAAGAAGCTCTATTGCAGTGAACGGAGCTGCCCACGACACCCATTGAACTAAAGTTTTTCCATTCACTAGCTGAGGGAATAATATATGTACCCCTATACTTAATAACGGTAACATTATTGCAATAATCATGGCTAAATGATAGTTTCCTTTTGCCGATTCTAGCTCTTCATCTTTACTTTTCTTTAATTCCTTGAACCCAGAATAAAGACCTACAAAGTTAAACTCAGAATGGTAACTACTTAATCGCTCTCTAACCTCATCTATCCCTTTAACATTATAGTTAATCTCTTCCAAAATATTGCGTAACTCTTCCTCCTTGTCGATTAATAATTTTGAAACCTCTTCTTTTTTTGTGTCAAAATCTTTCTTTATACTTTCCTTTTCTGAAGTTAAAGTTCCAATTAGAACTCCCACATCTTTATTTAACTCATTTCTTATAATATTAGACTGCTCAGTTATATTGGAACCAAGTTGTAATGCCATTTTAAAATCATCGGAGTGTAGTAAGAACTGAGCCAATGAAATCTGCAAAGTATCTCTTATCCACTCGAATTGATACTCCCTTTTACCGTAATTACTTGCTAAGATCGTCAAAACATCACGTCTATTATAAAAAAGACCAGGCGAACCCTCCCAAAAATTAGCTTCTATTATTACCCTTAATAAGTTTGACAAGAACAAAACAGGATCATCCTTTACTTGATCTGCGGAAAATAAAACCCTATCGCCTAGTTTCTTTCTGTTAAAAATTGTGTTTTTGCCAAGGATAACTGCGTCATTTCTAAATTTGGTGTGAAAATCCAACCAGGCGCAATAAATAGCCACCTGAAAAACCTCATCATAACTTAGGTTTGAAATAAATTTCTTATCGTTAAGTTCATTATCCCCCTGTATATTAAATACAGACTCTTTATATTTTATTTCAATAAATGAGTCACACTCATCAATATTTTTCTTAACAAACTCATCAGTATAAGAAGTCACTACGCCACCTAATAGTTTACGTGTCAATTAATAACATTCAAAATAATGTTATTGAATACCAATATTTAAATGTCAAATAAAGAGCATTAATTAGCAGTTCTTCTTTTTCGCCTTTTTCCCAATCATACGATTTTCTCGCATCAATCACATCATGACAACTGGAACATCCAAACACCGCCCAAAAATCATCGCTCTTGTACCCCATGCCATAGGTGATGCTCGGCAAGTGACAAAGCACGGTCGTTTCCGGGTTCCCATTGCAAATTCCGGGGATTTGTAACGTGCAACACTGGCCCCGCGCCGAATCGCGAAGGGTTTTACTTCTGAATGCTGGCGACTTTCGCATATCAGTACTCCATCAGCCGATTAACGGCCTGTTCCATCTCATACTCATCGGCAAAATGCTGCTGTAGCGTCTCGTTCCAGATGACGCCCGCAACACCGCTATAAACCTTGTCGAACTTCTCCTGGCGCATGTTGACGAAGGCGATGCTCCAGCGCTGCTTCAGCGTTCCGCCGTCCGGGTTTGCGGCCAGATCATAGAAGCCGGCTTTAACCATGACGTGGTTGAGATATGCCTCCGTTGTTTTCACGGCTTCGGCGTCAAAAGCGGCGCTGGCGCTGCGCAGCAACACGCTGTAGAACACTGTCGGCAATCAGCTTGGTGATGTTGTCATAAAGCAGAGGATCGCCAGCCTGTACCGCAAGCGTCTTTGCCACTTCATGCGCAATCCACTTCTCCGGATCGCTAACGAACGTCCAATCAGGCATCCAGTACGAGAAGCCGAGCTCCAACAGCTTCCAGAACTTACGGTGGTGCTTGAGGTTCCGGCGGTCGCCGATAAGTCGCATGGCGATAGGAGTGTCCGTAGGCACCCCTTTCATCGTATCCCTGTCGTGATTTGTCGCATACTTGATGCCGCAGCCCTGCAGCAGCCCTGACCTGCTCCCAGTTGATTAGTACACCCCGATGTTAGTAATGTCTTCATAAGCCACATGAGGACATCCCCATGAAGAAGCGTTTTTCCGACCAACAGATCATCAGTATTCTCCGCGAGGCTGAAGCCGGGGTATCCGCCCGTGAATTCTGCCGCAAGCACGCCATTTCCGATGCCACGTTTTACACCTGGCGTAAGAAGTATGGCGGTATGGAGGTGCCTGAGGTTAAGCGCCTGAAGTCGCTTGAGGAAGAGAACACCAGACTCAAGAAGCTGCTTGCCGAAGCCATGCTGGATAAAGAGGCGCTTCAGGTGGCTCTTGGGCGAAAGTACTGACGACAGACCAGAAGCGCGAAGCTGTGGTGTTGATGTGTGATGCGACCGGTCTGTCACAACGTCGTGCCTGCAGACTCACAGGTTTGTCCCTGTCGACCTGCCGCTATGACGCTCAGCGTCCGGCGGCTGATGCGCATTTATCCGGACGCATCACCGAACTGGCACTGGAGCACAGGCGTTTTGGCTACCACCACATCGGGCAGTTACTGCGCCGTGAAGGGCTTCATGTTAATCACAAGCGCGTGTACCGCCTTTATCATCTGAGCGGGCTGGGCGTAAAACGCAGACGACGTCGTAAAGGGCTGGCAACAGAACGTCTGCCGTTGCTCCGCCCCGCGGCGCCCAATCTGACCTGGTCGATGGATTTCGTCATGGACGCACTGGCCACCGGTCGCAGGATCAAGTGCCTTACCTGCGTGGATGACTTCACGAAGGAGTGTCTGACAATTACCATCGCATTCGGGATTTCAGGCGTGCAGGTCACGCGTATTCTGGACAGCATTGCGCTGTTTCGCGGCTATCCGGCTACGATTAAGAACTGATCAGGGGCCGGAGTTTACCTGCAGAGCACTTGACCAGT
Source organism: Serratia sp. 22264 (assembly GCF_052045345.1). NCBI lineage: Bacteria > Pseudomonadati > Pseudomonadota > Gammaproteobacteria > Enterobacterales > Yersiniaceae > Serratia > Serratia sp. 22264. The sequence goes on along the minus strand of NZ_JBQEOY010000001.1, from coordinate 801,146 downwards.
GGGCTTATGAGCATGGCGTGGAGCTGCGGCTGATCCAGCCCGGCAAGCCGACACAGAACGGATTTATTGAGAGTTTTAACGGCCGTTTTCGCGATGAATGTCTGAATGAACACTGGTTCAGTGACGTCAGTCATACCAGGAAAACCATCAGTGAATGGCGTCAGGATTATAACGAGTGCCGCCCGCACTCCACGCTGAATTATCAGACGCTGTCTGAATTTGCGGCGGGTTGGAGAAAGGGTAATTCTGATAGTGAAGGATCCGACATTGCTAACTGAGCGTTGTATCTAATCCTGGGGGCAGGTCAACCGCGCTAGAGTTATGGGTAATTCTTTTGTCGTTGAACCTTATAGTAGAAGTGATTTCTTGCTTGATTCTAGTTTTGAAAGTAAGCCTTTCAGCAAAGCAAGATGAGAAAACCGACTAGGTTTTGATAATTAATTTTGATAACGTTTTGATAACCGTTGCAGTTTGAATAATAAAAAACGGGAACCATCAGGTTCCCGTTATCATTTAACGCTTAAACACTCTTACATGTGCTTAACGATAGCGTCGCCAAACTCTGAACATTTCAGCAGTTTAGCGCCTTCCATCAGGCGTTCGAAGTCATAAGTCACGGTCTTGGCAGCGATTGCGCCTTCCATGCCTTTAACAATCAGGTCAGCCGCTTCGAACCAGCCCATGTGACGCAGCATCATTTCTGCGGACAGGATGATGGAACCTGGGTTCACTTTGTCCTGGCCGGCATACTTAGGTGCGGTGCCGTGGGTCGCTTCGAACAGCGCGCAATCGGAACCGATGTTGGCGCCAGGTGCGATACCGATACCGCCAACCTGTGCGGCCAGGGCGTCGGAGATGTAGTCACCGTTCAGGTTCATACAGGCGATTACGTCGTATTCCGCCGGGCGCAGCAGGATTTGCTGCAGGAAGGCGTCGGCGATCACGTCTTTAACCACGATCTCTTTACCGGTGTTCGGGTTCTTGATTTTCAGCCACGGGCCGCCGTCGATCAATTCGCCGCCGAACTCTTCGCGCGCCAGTTCGTAGCCCCAATCCTTGAAGGCACCTTCGGTGAACTTCATGATGTTGCCTTTGTGAACCAGGGTCACAGAGTCACGGTCGTTGGTGATGGCATATTCGATCGCCGCACGCACCAGACGTTTGGTCCCTTCTTCGGAACATGGCTTGACGCCGATACCGCATTGTTCCGGGAAGCGGATTTTCTTCACGCCCATTTCGTCGCGCAGGAACTTGATCACTTTGTCCGCTTCGGCAGAACCGGCTTTCCATTCGATACCCGCATAGATGTCTTCGGCGTTTTCGCGGAAGATCACCATGTCGGTCAGCTCTGGCTGTTTAACCGGGCTAGGGGTGCCCTGGTAGTAACGCACCGGACGCAGACACACGTACAGGTCCAGTTGCTGGCGCAGAGCCACGTTCAGGGAGCGAATACCGCCACCGACCGGGGTAGTCAGCGGGCCTTTGATGGCAACGCGGTAGTCACGGATCAGATCCAGGGTTTCTTCCGGCAGCCACACGTCTTTCCCGTAAACGTGAGTGGATTTTTCACCGGTGTAGATTTCCATCCAGGAGATTTTACGTTCGCCGTGGTAGGCCTTTTTCACAGCCGCATCAACCACGTGAATCATAGCAGGGGTAACGTCAACGCCAATGCCGTCGCCTTCGATGAACGGGATGATCGGGTTATTCGGAACAACCAGTTTACCCTGGGCATCGACCGTAATCTGTTTACCTTCTGCCGGAACAACTACTTTGCTTTCCATCAACCTCTCCTTCAAGCGCAATTTTTGTTAATGCTTTGTAAGATGCGTGTAGATACTACTCGAATATTCAGTCCGCGCCAATCCGAAACGGATTCGGTTATAATGCGCCTATCATCCGTAATCTCAACTGTTATGAAAAAATTCCCTGTTAAAAATCACAACGTTAAACGATTCAGCAAGCCGAACGCCGCCAAACCCGCTGTAGCACAGGGGCCGCGCCGCGTGGTGTTATTCAATAAACCCTTCGATGTGCTCCCCCAATTTACCGATGAAGCCGGCCGCGCCACGCTGAAAGAATACATTCCTTTTCCCGATGTATACGCCGCCGGGCGACTGGATCGCGACAGCGAAGGGTTATTGGTGCTGACCAATGACGGCAAGCTGCAAGCGCAGCTTACCCAGCCGGGCAAACGCACCGGCAAAGTGTATTACGCCCAGGTGGAAGGCGCGCCGCAGGAAGCCGATCTGGCGCCGCTGCGCAGCGGCGTTACGCTCAAAGATGGCCCCACTCTGCCGGCCGGCGTGGAGTTGGTGAGCGAGCCGGAATGGCTGTGGCCGCGCAACCCACCGATCCGCGAACGCAAGGCGATCCCCACCGCCTGGCTGAAAATCACCCTGTTCGAGGGCCGAAATCGCCAGGTACGTCGCATGACGGCGCATATCGGGTTCCCTACCCTGCGCCTGATTCGCTACAGTATGGGCGAGCTTTCCCTAGATGCATTACAACCTGGCGAATGGAAAACCCTTGATTCGCTGTAGCCGGCAAACAAAGCGGCCGAGTGAAAAACCAAGAGTATGCCGGCACTTCAACCAGCCGCTGTAAGGGGCCGTTATGTTTAAACCGCACGTCACCGTTGCCTGCGTGGTTCACGCCGCCGGGAAATTTCTGATCGTCGAAGAAACCATCAACAACAAAGCGTTATGGAATCAGCCGGCCGGCCACCTGGAAGCCGATGAAACCCTGGTGCAAGCCGCCGAACGCGAACTGTGGGAAGAAACCGGCATCCGCGCCACGCCGCAGTCGTTCCTCAAGCTGCACCAGTGGATCGCCCCGGACAACACGCCGTTTTTGCGCTTTTGTTTTGTCATTGAGCTGGAGCACCCCCTGCCCACCGAGCCGCAAGACAGCAATATCGACCGCTGCCTGTGGCTGAGCGCCGAAGAGATTTTGCAGGCGCCCAACCTGCGTTCCGGGCTGGTTGCGGAAAGCCTCCGTTGTTACCAGCAGCCGGAGCGCTACCCGCTCTCCTTGGTCGGCAGCTATGATTGGCCGTTCTGAGATGAATAAGTGCCGTGCGCCGGCGCGGCCAACGTGGTAAAATCCTGCGCTTGTTTTTTATCGCACGGTTCGTGTTCAAGTTCGTGAGACTCCCATGTCAGACAACAGCCAGAAAAAAGTAATCGTCGGTATGTCCGGCGGCGTCGACTCTTCCGTTACTGCCTATCTGTTACAGCAACAGGGCTATCAGGTCGCTGGGCTGTTTATGAAGAACTGGGAAGAGGACGATGACGAAGAATATTGTTCCGCAGCGACCGATTTGGCCGATGCGCAAGCGGTATGCGACAAACTCGGTATCGAGCTGCATACGGTGAACTTCGCGGCAGAGTACTGGGACAACGTTTTTGAGCTGTTCCTCGAAGAGTACAAGGCCGGTCGCACGCCGAACCCGGACATCCTGTGCAATAAAGAAATCAAATTCAAAGCCTTCCTGGAATTCGCCGCAGAAGATCTGGGGGCTGACTTTATCGCCACCGGGCACTACGTGCGCCGCCAGGACGTGGACGGCAAAAGCCGCCTGCTGCGCGGCGTCGACGGCAACAAAGACCAGAGCTACTTCCTGTATACCCTGAGCCACGAGCAGGTCGCGCAAAGTCTGTTCCCGGTCGGTGAACTGGAAAAACCGGAGGTGCGCCGCATCGCCGAGCAGTTGGAACTGGTTACCGCCAAGAAAAAAGACTCTACCGGCATCTGCTTTATCGGCGAGCGCAAATTCCGTGATTTCCTCGGTCGCTACCTGCCGGCGCAGCCAGGCCCTATCGTCAACGTCGATGGCCAGACCGTCGGCGAGCACCAGGGGCTGATGTATCACACCCTCGGCCAGCGCAAAGGGCTGGGCATCGGCGGCATGAAAGACAGCAGTGAAGATCCGTGGTACGTGGTAGACAAAGACGTCGCCAACAACGTGCTGGTGGTCGCTCAGGGGCATGATCATCCGCGCCTGATGTCTACCGGCCTGATCGCGCAACAATTGCATTGGGTCGATCGCCTGCCGCTGAGCGGGCCATTGCGCTGTACGGTGAAAACCCGTTATCGCCAGCAGGATATCCCGTGCACCGTTACGCCACTGGATGACCAGCGTATCGAAGTACGTTTCGACGAGCCGGTCGCCGCCGTCACCCCAGGCCAGTCAGCCGTGTTTTATCAGGACGAAATCTGCCTCGGTGGCGGCATTATCGAACAGCGTTTACAGGAGTAACCGTGGCGAAGAATTATTATGACATTACGCTGGCGATGGCTGGAATCAGCCAGTCAGCGCGTCTGGTCCAGCAACTGGCCCACGAGGGGATATGCGATAAAGAAGCCTTGCATGTCTCGTTGAGCAGCCTGCTGCAAATGGACCCGCCTTCCACGCTGGCAGTGTTCGGCGGCGAAGAGCGCAACCTGAAAATGGGCCTCGAGACGCTGATGGGCGTGCTCAATGCCAATAATAAGGGTCCTGGCGCCGAACTGACCCGCTACACCATCAGCCTGATGGTGTTGGAGCGCAAGCTCAACGCCAACAAGCAGGCGATGAACCAGCTTGGCGAACGCCTCGGCCAGCTGGAGCGCCAGTTGGCGCATTATGATTTGGAATCAGACACCATTATCAGCGCGCTGGCCGGCATTTATGTCGACGTGGTCAGCCCGCTCGGGCCGCGCATCCAGGTGATAGGTTCACCGGCAATCCTGCAGAACACGCAGGTGCAGGCCAAGGTTCGCGCCACACTGCTGGCCGGCATCCGTGCCGCCGTGCTGTGGCAACAGGTTGGCGGCAGCCGCCTGCAATTAATGTTTTCTCGTAATCGTCTGTTCAAACAGGCGCAAAATATCGTTGCTCATTGTTAATCGATCCCAGGAGTTGCTACCGATGGAATTATCCTCACTGACCGCCGTTTCACCCGTTGATGGACGCTACGGTGATAAAGTCAGCGCACTGCGCACCATTTTCAGCGAATACGGTCTGCTGAAATTCCGCGTGCAGGTTGAAGTACGTTGGCTGCAAAAACTGGCCGCCTGCGCAGAAATCAAGGAAGTTCCCGCTTTTGACGCCGACGCAAACGCTTTCCTCGACAAGATCGTCGCAGAATTCAGCGAAGAAGACGCGCAGCGCATCAAAACTATCGAACGCACCACCAACCACGACGTGAAAGCGGTTGAGTATTTCCTGAAGGAAAAAGTGGAAGCCGTCCCTGCCCTGCAGGCGGTCTCCGAGTTTATCCACTTTGCCTGCACCTCAGAAGATATCAACAACCTGTCCCACGCGCTGATGCTGCAAACCGCACGTCAGGACGTGGTGCTGCCGTACTGGCGCAAAATCATCGATTCGATCAAGGGCCTGGCGCTGGAATATCGCGATATTCCTTTGCTGTCCCGCACCCACGGCCAGCCGGCGACCCCGTCGACCGTAGGTAAAGAATTCGCCAACGTGGCCTACCGGATGGAACGCCAGTTCCGTCAGCTGGAACGCGTTGAGATTATGGGTAAAATCAACGGTGCGGTCGGCAACTACAACGCCCACATCGTCGCTTACCCGGAAGTGGACTGGCATCAGTTCAGCGAAACCTTCGTCACCTCGCTGGGCATCACCTGGAACCCATACACCACTCAGATCGAGCCGCACGACTACATCGCCGAGCTGTTCGACTGCGTGGCGCGCTTCAACACCATCCTGATCGACTTCGACCGCGATATCTGGGGTTACATCGCCCTGAATCACTTCAAGCAGAAGACCATCGCCGGTGAAATCGGTTCTTCCACCATGCCGCACAAGGTCAACCCGATCGACTTCGAAAACTCCGAAGGCAACCTGGGCTTGTCCAACGCGGTGCTGAGCCATCTGGCCAGCAAACTGCCGGTTTCCCGCTGGCAGCGCGACCTGACCGACTCCACCGTGCTGCGTAATCTGGGCGTGGGCCTGGGCTATGCGCTGATCGCCTATCAGGCGACCATGAAAGGCATCAGCAAGCTGGAAGTGAACCAGGCGCACCTGCTGGACGAGCTGGATCACAACTGGGAAGTGCTGGCCGAGCCGATCCAGACCGTAATGCGCCGTTACGGCATCGAAAAGCCGTACGAGAAGCTGAAAGAGCTGACCCGTGGCAAGCGCGTGGATGCCGCCGGCATGCAGGCGTTCATCGACGGTCTGGCGCTGCCGGAAGAAGAGAAAACCCGCCTGAAAGCCATGACCCCGGCTAACTACATTGGCCGCGCCGCCACTATGGTTGACGAGCTGAAATAATCGGTCTGGTCAGAAAGCAAAAAGGCGGCCAAATGGCCGCCTTTCGTATTTTAGAGCCTCAGCGCATAAATGCCTGCAGGCGCTGTTTCTGCTGCCCCTGCGCGTTGAAGTTGCCGGGGTTTAACCACTGCTCGAAGGCGGCTTTAATGGCAGGCCAGCGATCCGAGGTGATGGCGAACCAGTCGGTATCGCGGCTGCGGCCCTTGGTGATCACCGCATACCTGAACCGGCCCTCGTAATTGAAGCCGAACCTTGCCGCCGCCTGTCTGGACGGCGCGTTGTGGCTGTCGCACTTCCATTCACAGCGGCGATAACCCAAATCATCGAACAGGTGCCGCAGCATAAGATAGATGGCCTCCGTTGCGCTGGAGCGTTGCTTCATCGCCGGCGACCAACTGACGTGGCCAATCTCCAGCACGCCGTTGCCTTCATCGATGCGCATATAAGCTACGGTGCCGACCGGTGCCTGGCTTGCGCTATCGAACACCGTCAGGTTCACCAACGCGGGGTTGGCCTGAAGCTGGGTCAGGTGTTGCAACATCGCCGCCGGGCTGTCCGGCCGTTCGGCGGGTAAATAGGTCCAGTCCCGGCCATCGGGGGCCAGTTGGAATGCGCTGAACAGGGCTGCGTGATCCCGCTGCGGATCAAGCGACTTCATGAAACAAAATCGCCCGTCCAGCGGCTCTCCGGCAGGCCGTTGCGGTGCCCGCCAATCGGTTAATGGCTCGCCTACCGGCTGCCCGAATTGATTGAACGCCATAAGCCCCTCGCAGTCGGTAATTAACGGGTATAGATGATAAACGAGCTTCTTCTGCCTATTTTGTCGTACAGCGAACGCGCCGGGGCGTTATATTCCTGCGTCATCCAGTAAACCCGATCGCTGCCCCTTTCATTGGCAAGCTGATAAGCCTGCTCAAATAACTTCTCGGACACCTTCTTGCCGCGCGCCACCGGGGAAACATAGAGATCTTCAATGTAGCAATAGCCGGCGGAGCTCCAGGTTGAAGGGTGGAAAATCAGGTTCATCAACCCCAAAAGATTGCCGTTTGCGTCTTCCGCCACCAGCCCATAAACCTGCTGATCCGAGCATAAGCGTTCAAACGTGTGCTCGGTAACCTGTGCGGCTATTTCCGCACGATAAAAATGAAGATATCCCTGCCACAGATCCAACCACTGCGATTTATCGCCGTTTTGTATTTTGCGTACCACAACGCCATTGTTTACTGGGTGCATAGTGCCTCTCTGGTTTTAAGATATTATTTCCACAGGAGAAATAACCTAATGCCAACAGGGTACACCGGCGATCGCAGGCTGAATACAGACCAATTCACAACAGTGAGCAGACCAATTTTTGACGGCATAAACGCCATTAACCGGCCTGCGGCAGCGCGCTGAAAATGGCGGATAATTTTTTGATGAATTTTACGATTTCATCCGGCGTGTAGGCCGAGAAGCCAAATACCAGCGCCCCTTCCCGAGGCTGGCCGGTGTAAAAATCCGCCAGCCCATAGACCTTCATTCCCTGCGCGGCGGCGGCCTGAATCAAACGCCGCTCGGTAGCCGCATCCGCCAGCGAGCATACCAATTGCAACCCACCCTGCGGCAGCGGCGGCCGGGTCCAGGCAGCAAGATACTGATGGACAGCCGCATGCAGAATATCGAGCCTGGCCTTATACAGCTTGCGCATATTCCTTAAGTGCTCGGCATAAAAATCACCATTTAAAAAGCGGAACAGGGTCATTTGCGGCAACGCGGAGGTATAACCATCCTGGAATTGTTTGGCAGCCACCATAGGCTTGATTAACTGTGGCGGAACGATGATAAAACCGATGCGCAGCCCCGGGAACAGGGTTTTGCTGAAGGTGCCGATATACAGCGTGCGTTGGTATTTATCCAGCCCCTGCAGCGAAGCCCTGGTCAACCCGTCATAATTGAATTCGGAATCGTAATCATCTTCAATAATCCAGGCCTTGTGCCGCTGCGCCCATTCCAGCAATTTTAATCTTCTGTCGATGCTGAGCGAATGCCCCAGCGGATAATGATGAGATGGCGTGACATACACGCCACGCCCACGATGGCGCGCATCAATTAATGCGTCAATATCCATTCCGTCATGATCGACCGCGACAGGCTGGGCGATGATCCCCGCAGACTGCACCAGCTTTTTCGCCCCCTGATAACCCGGCTCTTCGACAAAGACCCTGTCGCCAGGATTGAACAACACCTGGGTACACAGCGACAGCGCCTGTTGGGAACTGGTCACCACGATCACCTGCTCCACACTGGCCTTAACGCCCCTTTCCCGCCGCAGATACTCAATGATTTCTCCCCTCAGCTCCACCACGCCCTGGGGATCGGCATAGCCCAACAGACGTTCGCCGTACTGCCGAACCGCCAGCCTTTCCAGTTGCAACCAGCTATCTATCGGGAACAGCCGCAGGTCAGGCAGTGACGGCGTGAGCGAACTGGCGCGGCTGGTATGCGGCGCATGGGCGGCCACCAGCAACGAGCGGCCATGCGCGCTCAGTTCCCGCTCCGTCAGCAGCGCGCTTTCGGCGTCATCCGCCGCCAACAACTCGCGGCCAATCAGGGTGCTTCGCTGATAACTGACAAAGCTGCCGCGCCCCACCGCGCGGGCAATGTAGCCTTCGGCTTCCAGTTGGGCGTAGGTCACCTCGACGGTATCGCGAGAAACGCCCAACCGTGCAGCCAGCACCCGGCTGGGAGGAAGTTTCGCCAGATATGGCAGATCCCCCGCCGTCACCTGCTGTTTGATGGCCAGATGCAGCGCCGCTTTGCGCGTCATGCCCTGTTGCAAATGCCGGGCAAAACTTGCCTGTAAGGCATCCGGGGAAGTGGGTGGGCTGCTGTGTTTCATGGTGCTCCGGTCAGAGGGAGGGCCGTTTACGCCCTACTTTACCTTATTTCAGTCCCTTCGCGGTCATGCCAGGGCATTGACCTGAACCCGCCAGATTGCGAATACGGCGTTTTTAAACGACTTTTTTCTTCCCCAATCCTTTCCCCCGCACGGCCCCTCCTTCAGCTCGGTATCTCATGCATTGACGTACGCAAAACGCCCGTTGGTTCCGGGCTTTAGCCCAATCCTTCAACACCCGACGGTTTAAGTTTGGTTTAACTTTGCTCCGCCATTGTTTATCCGGCGTTTATTAGCCGTTGCCGATAATGACGGCGAACATAAAATCGATAGCGCTTATTTCCCGCCAACGCTCTGCGTCTCTTGCGGTAACAGCGGGTTCTACCTACCATAGCGTCAAGATTAACGATCAGATGGGTAAGTAGCCGCGCTATCCCTCACGCGCTGAAGAGCGTGTTACTTTTATAGCGGGGTGACAGGATGTTCACCCGCATAGTCACAGGAGTCCGCCATGCGAGTATTGGTTGTTGAAGATAACGGTTTGCTGCGCCACCACCTTTCCGTGCAGATGCGTGAAATGGGTCATCAGGTGGATGCTGCAGAAGATGCCAAGGAAGCCGACTATTTCCTGCAAGAACATGCGCCGGACATCGCAATTGTCGATCTGGGCCTGCCGGGCGAAGATGGCCTGAGCCTGATCCGCCGCTGGCGCGCTCACCAGATGAAGCTGCCCATTTTGGTGCTGACCGCGCGCGAAAGCTGGCAGGACAAAGTGGCGGTGCTGGAAGCCGGTGCCGACGACTATGTCACCAAGCCGTTTCACCTGGAAGAAGTGATTGCCCGCATGCAGGCGTTGATGCGCCGCAACAGCGGCCTGGCTTCCCAGGTGATCGTCTTGCCGCCGTTCCAGATCGACCTGTCGCGCCGCGAGCTGAGCGTCGGGGAACAGCAAATCAAACTGACCGCGTTTGAATACACCATCATCGAAACCTTGATCCGTAACGCCGGCAAAGTAGTCAGTAAAGATTCTCTGATGCTGCAACTCTATCCGGATGCGGAACTGCGCGAGAGCCACACCATCGACGTGCTGATGGGCCGCCTGCGCAAAAAACTGCAGGCTGAATATCCACAGGAAGTGATCACCACGGTTCGTGGCCAGGGCTATCGTTTTGATGCGAAGTGAACATGATGTTCAACAAAAATAAAAAACCTTTTTCACTCCGTGCACGCTTTTTGATGGCGACCGCCGGGGTGATCCTGGCGCTGTCGCTGTCCTACGGCATGGTCGCGGTAGTCGGTTATATCGTCAGCTTCGACAAGACCGCCTTCCGCCTGCTGCGGGGTGAAAGCAACCTGTTCTTCAGCCTGGCGCAATGGAAAGACAACAAGCTCACTATCGCCATTCCACCCGACCTCGATCTCAACTTCCCTACCCTGGTGTTTATTTACGACGACAAGGGCAATCTGCTGTGGAGCCAACGCCAGTTGCCGGAGCTGGAAAAGCGCATCAACAAAGAGTGGCTGGAAAAATCCGACTTCTACGAAATCGATACCGATACCCGCATCAGTAGCGAAGTGCTGGGCAACAACCCCAAAGCCCAGGATCAGCTGAAAAACTATGACGACAACGACCAAAACGCACTGACCCACTCAGTGGCGGTCAACACCTACGCGGCAACTTCGCGGCTGCCCGCGCTGACCATAGTGGTGGTCGACACCATTCCGCAGGAGCTGCAGCGTTCGGACGTGGTCTGGGAATGGTTCAGCTATGTGCTGCTGGCCAACCTGCTGCTGGTGGTACCGCTGTTGTGGTTGGCGGCTTACTGGAGCCTGCGACCGATCAAGGCGCTGGTGAATCAAGTGGGCGAGCTGGAGAACGGTGAACGCGAGCAGCTCGACGAAAATCCCCCCAGCGAACTGCGCGGGCTGGTGCGTAATCTGAATATTTTGCTGCGCAATGAGCGCCAGCGTTACACCAAATACCGCACCACGCTGTCCGACCTGACCCACAGCCTGAAAACGCCGCTGGCGGTGCTGCAAACCACGCTGCGTTCGCTGCGCACCGGCAAGCAGACCACCATCGAAGAGGTCGAACCGATCATGCTGGACCAAATCAGCCGCATCTCGCAGCAGATTGGTTACTACCTGCATCGCGCCAGCATCAGTTCGGGGCAAACGGTACTGACCCGTGAGATCCACTCCGTGCCCGCGCTGTTGGACAGCCTCACCGTGGCGCTCAACAAGGTGTATCAGCGTAAAGGCGTGGTGATCACGCTGGATATTTCGCCGGAAGTGACCTTCATGGGCGAAAAGAACGACTTTATGGAAGTGATGGGCAACGTGTTGGAAAACGCCTGCAAATACTGCCTGGAGTTCGTTGAAATCACCTCACTCCACTCCGATAAAAACCTCACCATCGTGATCGACGACGACGGGCCGGGCATTCCGGAAAGCAAACGCGAGTTGATCTTCCAACGTGGTCAGCGCGTAGACACCCTGCGCCCCGGCCAGGGGTTGGGGTTATCCGTTGCGGCGGAGATTATCGAGCAGTATGACGGCACCATCACCATCAGCGACAGCCCGCTTGGTGGTGCGCGCATGCAGGTCACCTTCGCCCGTCAACACGATTCCCATCATCACGAATAAATTCTGTCGTTCCGGCCCCGATCCACGGGGCCAAACTTCCGTTATAATCGCACTCAGGCTCACTCCTTTCTGCTGGAATAGAACATGGATTATCAATTAGATCTCGACTGGAACGACTTTTTGCAACGTTACTGGCAAAAGCGTCCGGTAATTCTGAAGCGCGGCTTCAAAAACTTTATCGATCCAATCTCCCCGGATGAGCTGGCCGGGCTGGCGATGGAAAACGAAGTGGATAGCCGCCTGGTCAGCCACCAGGACGGCCGCTGGCAGGTTGCGCACGGTCCCTTCGAGAGCTTTGACCACCTGAGCGAGAATAACTGGTCGCTGCTGGTACAGGCGGTGGACCACTGGCATGAGCCTTCCAGCGCGCTGATGCGCCCTTTCCGCCAACTGCCGGACTGGCGAATGGACGACCTGATGATTTCGTTCTCGGTCCCGGGCGGCGGCGTTGGCCCGCACCTCGATCAGTACGACGTCTTTATCATTCAGGGCACCGGCCGTCGCCGCTGGCGCGTAGGCGAGAAGGTGCCGATGAAGCAGCACTGCCCGCATCCGGATCTGCTGCAGGTTGAGCCTTTCGACGCCATTATCGACGAAGAAATGGAGCCGGGCGACATTCTGTATATCCCGCCGGGCTTCCCGCATGAAGGCTACGCGCTGGAAAATGCGCTGAATTACTCGGTGGGCTTCCGCGCACCGAACGGCCGCGAGTTGATCAGCGGCTTTGCCGATTACGTGCTGGCGCGCGAGCTGGGCAGCCAACGTTACAGCGATCCGGACATTCAGTTGCGCGACCAACCGGCGCAGATCTTGCCGCAGGAAGTCGACGCCCTGCGCCAGATGATGTTGGATCTGGTTCAGCAACCGGAACATTTCCAGCACTGGTTCGGTGAGTTTATTTCTCAGACTCGCCACGAGCTGGACGCAGCGCCGCCGGAACCGCCGTATCAGGCCGGAGAAATCTACGAGCTGCTGCAACAGGGTGAACCCTTGCAACGCCTGGGCGGCCTGCGCGTGCTGCGCGTTGGCGACCGGTGCTTTGTGAATGGCGAGCTGATTGATACCGAACATCTGCAAGCCGCCGACGCGCTGTGCCAGCATTTCAGCGTTAATGCCGCCATGCTGGGCGATGCCATCGACGATCCGTCGTTCCTGGCCACCCTCACCGCGCTGATCAACAGCGGTTACTGGTACTTCAACGACTAAACCCGATAACTGTCGGATAGAGCCACCCGCTTCGGCAGGTGGCTTTTTTTTCATCATGCCCCCGGTACCGAACTGCACCAAGAGAAAACATTCAATAATTATCAAAACATTAATAGAGTAAGGCCTATGCCGACGCTTGCCTGAACTCGAGCGAATAAAATAGAGAGGAACGGCATTTCCTACGACTCAACCCTCGTTCCTTTCTTGGCTTCGTCCAGTATCCATTGAGCAAACGCTTGTATCGGCTCACTGCTTAATCCGATCGACTCAGGGAGAACGAGACAGAAGGTTTTGGCGATTGTTTTCCCCTCAGGCCACGGCGCGACCAGCCTTCCGCATGCAAGTTCGGTATCAACGTAAAGGCGCGGCACCAACGCAACACCGAGACCGGCCAATGCCGCTTCGATCAACATGGCATGAAGATCGTAGCGTGCCCCCATCGCAGGATGAGTCAGAGGGATCCCCGTCTCCTGAGAGTAGCGTTGCCAGGCCTCAGGGTTCTGCCGGCGGTGCAGGCGCGGCAGGTTATCCAGTACGCTTGTCCCTTCGCCTCCCGTCAGAATGTCAGGATGACAAACCGGCACCAGCACCTCATCCAACAGGGGGTAAGTCCGCATTCCCGTCCAGGCCGGGTGCTCGAAATGGATTGCAGCATCGAACCCGCTCCCGGTCAGGACAAAGGGTTCCATGCGTTCGGAGAGATGTACAGTGATGTTCGGATGCTTCTGCCGAAAGTGTGACAAGCGAGGAATGAGCCATCGCATCGCGAAAGTCGGGATGATGGCAATGTCCAGGCTTGCGCCATCGCTCGGCTGTCCTGTCAGGTACTGGCTGTCCCGATCCAGACGGTCAAGCAACTCACGGATTTGGGTCGCATAGCGTGCCCCGTTCGGCAGGAGCCGGACGCGATTGCCGATTCGCTCGAACAGCGTGACGCCAAGGAAGGCTTCCAGGCGACCAATCTGACGGCTGATAGCGCCTTCGGTTAGAGACAGTTCGTTCGCCGCGCGCGCGAAGCTGCCATGACGAGCAGCAGCCTCGAATGCCACCAATGAAGTGTTGCTAGGGATCTTCCGGCGCATAAGCGTTCCTGATTGGGGCCCCAGCGGCTGGCCCATCTTGATTTTTTGTCACTGAAGCATACCGAAAAATCGATTTGTTCGCTGCCTTTAGCGCTCTACCATGACTTAACGTCAACAAGGTATCCCGTCGAGAGTGACCTAATGATTTATACAGTCGAATGCGGCTTTGCCGATCCCGCCAGTGAGGCAGAGTGGAATGATTTTTATAGTCTGGAAAAACTGCCCGCGCTCATTTCGGTGAGCGGGTTCCATACTTCGCAACGTTTCAAGGCGTTGAGCGCCGGTTGCCCTGTCTACCTCGCCATGCATTCGATCGACAGTCTCGATGTGCTCCAGGGAGATGAGTATCGTCAGAAAGGCGGTGGCAATTTCGCGCGCTGGCAGCAGCACATCACCGACTGGCACCGCAATCTTTATGCTGGCCTTGATCGTGCTCCGGCCATCGGTGAACACGAACATCTGGTGACGAGTGCAGTCGGCCCGGAACCGCTCATCGAAATGGGCCTCACGCCTTATCGGATGCAGGCTGTCGCCCTGGAGAAAGTCCCTGAAGTTCGGTGGCTGGCGAAGCTGGGCTGCGCCATTGACCTGAGCCTGGAAGCGCTTCCGAAGGGCGCGCACCTCTATGTGCCAATGGCAGGTCAACTGACAAAAAACAGTATCAGTGAGGAATACGGTGATGAATGACATGGTATTTCCAACCCGGCAGGTTGGGGCATTTTCGATCACGGCCATCAGTGACGGATACCTTTCCACGGGTCTCGATTCGCTCTCCAATATCGATCCAATGGATGCCTCAACGTTGCAGCAAAACGCGGGGGTGAAGGATCCCTCTTCTATTCATATCAATTGTTATTTGGTTCGTGGCCCTGGCCGTACGATCTTGATTGATGCCGGTGCAGGGGGATTTAAGCAATGGGGCGGCAAACTGAAAGCGAATCTTGCACTGGCCGGCGTACGCCCCTGCGACATTGACACTATCCTTCTGACTCATGCGCATCCCGATCATATCGGGGGGCTGGTGGAATCGTCAGGGGAAGCCGCCTTTCCCGATGCAGAGTTAGTGGTCCACCAGCATGAGGTTTCTTTCTGGGAGGACGACGGCAATCTCAGCCGGGCAAGCGAGCGCGCTCGCGGAAATTTTCTGTTTGCGCGCAAGGTGTTCGATAAGTATCGGCAGAGGATCCGCAGGTTTACGGATAATGAGGTTCTCCCTGGCATCAGTGCGCTCCCCCTTCCGGGGCATACCGCCGGGCATTCCGGTTATCGCCTCGAATCCGATAGCAGCAGCCTGTTAATTTGGGGAGATATCGTTCATTTCCCCCATATCCAGATTACTCGCCCCGACGTATCCATTGCGTTTGACCAGGATCCGCGGGTTTCCGCCGAGACACGATCAAAACTGTTGGATATCGTCAGCTCGGACAAAACGCTTATCGCCGGCATGCACCTGGGGGAACTCGGTTTTGCACGTATCGAGCGGGCAGGCAAGAGCTACAAAATAGCTTACGAGTCTTGAGAGTCATCCCTTGCTCTGCCCGCATGCGAACGGGCGCGGGCCATTTTTATACCGGCAACGCCCGCGCCCGGTAGCCGTCCAGCTCGTTTTCCGGCATGCCGACCTGTTTCGCTGCCGCGCAAATCTGCCGCCAGGTGTTGTCGTCTATCGGGATCCCCCGCAGCAACCGCGCCTCACGGTTAGCGTCTTCCCATTCGCCCGGTACCTCAATCGGCTTGCCGTCGCTTGGCGGCGAAGCCTTGACCCAGTCGATAAAGGCCTCGGCCTCGGTCTGCATCTCGGGCGCTTCAAAGGCTTCCGGGTTGAGAATGATGGTGGTCATGCAGTTGAAAATGGCGCTGCTGTCGGATTTCAGCGTGGCGTTATGGGTAGTGCGACCGCCGGAGAGCGCGCCACCGAGAATTTCGCACAGGGCAGCCAACGCATAGCCTTTATGGGCACCGAACGGCAGCAGCGATCCGAAAGGTTGTTCGTGCATCACGCTGGGTTCCGTGGTCGGCCGGCCTTGTTGATCAATCAGGTAGCCCGGCGCCACGCTCAGGCCTTTGTTGTAGGCCACGCGCGTTTTGCCGTAGGCGATGCCGCTGGTGGCGAAGTCCAGCAGTAGCGGTTTTTTACCCTCACGCGGGAAAATCACGCAAAACGGGTTGGTGCCGAAGCGGCGATCGCTGCCGCCGAACGGCGCTACCATCGGGTCGCCCACGACATTGACGAAATGAATGGAGATAAAACCGGCGCGCGCGCACTGCTCGGCCCAGTGGCCGATGCGGCCGATATGGTGAGAGTTATGCAAAGCCACCGCCGCCAACCCCAACTGCCGGGCGCGTTCGATCCCCTTGTCCATCGCTTCACTGGCTACCACCTGGCCGAATCCCTGGCCGCCGTCAATCGTCAGCACCGCGCCGACATCACGCACCACCTGGGCATGAACGTTAAGCTGCAACTGCCCTTCCGCCAACGATGCCATATAGCTTGGGATCATGCCGACGCCATGCGAATCATGCCCGGCCAGATTGGCCTGCACCAAATGCTCCGCCACCAGCGCGGCCTCCCGATCCGTGCTGCCGGCGTGGCGCCAAATGGCCTGTACAAATTGTTCAAGGCTTTGGCTGTCGATACGGTGTTCGGTGTTCATAATGCAGATCCTTGCGCTGAAAAGATGTTCACAAACACTAGGAGCAAATCGTTGTTGCGGCAAGCCATTATGACAACGGCAATCAACGCTCTCTGGCGCGCTCGGCCGTCAGCGCCGCGATACGCATGATGACCGCTACCGCCTGCTCCATGCCCTCCAGCGAGATGAACTCGTGCTTGCCGTGAAAGTTATAGCCGCCGGTAAACAGATTCGGGCATGGCAGGCCGCGAAACGACAGTTGCGCCCCGTCGGTACCGCCGCGAATCGGCTTCATTACCGGTTCGATATCGCAATCACGCATCGCCTGCTGCGCCAGCGCGATCACATGCGGATGCTCAGCCACGTGCTCGCGCATGTTGTAATAACTGTCTTCGATCGCCACTTCGATGTAGCAATCGCGCGGCAGGCCTTTGCCCACCTGGCGCGCCACTTCAATCATTAGGCGTTTGCGCGCTTCAAAACCTTCGCGCTCGAAATCACGCAGGATATAGTGCATTTCGGCACGTTCAACGCTCCCCTTGATGCTGCTGAGGTGGTAGAACCCCTGGTAGCCGGCGGTGGTTTCCGGGGTTTCATCCGCCGGTAACGCCTGCTGAATGCGGGTCGCCAGCGACAACGCGTTAACCATCACGCCTTTGGCGCTGCCGGGATGAACGTTGTTGCCGACAATTTTAATGGTCACCGAGGCCGCATTGAAATTTTCGCATTCCAGCTCACCGACGCCGCCACCGTCGACGGTATAAGCCCACTCGGCGTTGAACTCTTCTACGTCGAACAGTTGCGCCCCTTTGCCCACTTCTTCGTCCGGGGTAAAGGCCACGCGAATATCGCCGTGCGGAATGTTGCCCTGTTGCAAACGCACCATGGCGGTCAGGATTTCGGCAATGCCCGCTTTGTCATCGGCGCCGAGCAACGTTTTGCCCTCCGCGGTGATCAGCGTCTGCCCCAGCATTTGGTGCAGGATCGGGAACATCACCGGCGACAGCACTTCATCGCCGATGCCCAGGGCGATATCGCCACCGCGGTAATTTTCGACAATCTGCGGATTAACGTGCTTGCCGGTAAAGTCCGGTGAAGTATCCAGATGAGAAATAAATCCAATGGCCGGCACCGGCCAGGCAACGTTGCCTGGCAAGGTCCCCATCACGCAGCCGTGCTCGCTGAGCGACACCCGTTCAAACCCCAGTTCAATCATTTCCTGTTGCAACGCACGCGCCAGCTTCAGTTGCCCGTCGGTACTCGGCACATGTTTGACGTTCGCTTTAGATTGCGTGTCGAAAGAGACGTAGTTAAAAAAGCGATCAAGTAGTTTATTCATGGCATCCGTCCTCAGAATATCGCATTTCATTATGCGGAACCGATCCGGATCAAATATTGAGACAGGTCATTTTTAACCAGAATTAACGGAAATCATTAATTCCCGAGATGTGTGCAATCTCACCGGCTATCTCCAGCCTGGAGGCCGCGGGCGCACTGATGTGATCCCCTTCACGCCTGGTACCTGTTGTCAGCCGCTGACCACAGGTACCTTTTTCGGGCAACCGATTGCAACGCCAAATCATTCCACCTATAACTAATTCAAGGCAAAGATTACCGCGTTCTTATGCTTTTATTTTCGCCACACCGGGGAGCTTTATCAGCAACGTCGTTATCCACTAAAAAATAAAAAAGGAACTGCCATGAAAGGTATTATTGATAATATCTTAAGCAAGCTGCAGACTTTCTCAAAAGCCATGATGGGGCCGATATTTTTTCTGCCGGTGATTGGCTTGATCCTGGCATTAAGTTCTATTCTTACCAACGCCACACTGGTGAATGAAAACTCCGGCGTATTTCATATTGGCAAAATGATCGGGGATACCTTTTGGCCGTTGTTTGGCAACCTCGGGCTCATTTTTTGTATTGGCATCACCTACGGGCTGGCAAAGGATAAAAAAAGCGAAGCGGCGCTGGTTGCCGTGATGTGCTTTATTATGTTCCTCGGTGCCAACTCCTCCTATTTACAGTTGAGCGGCCACGTCGCGCAGAAAATTAACGGGGAATATTACGGCACCGGGCAAACCGAGCTGCTGGGCTTTACCGTGGTGGATATGGGCATTTTCCTCGGTTTGATCCTCGGCATCACCATCGCCTGGGTGCACAACAAACTGTGCAACGTGGAGTTGAACGGCGTGTTCTCGGTCTACGGCGGTTCCAAACTGGTGCTGATCGCCATGACGCCGGTGATTATGCTCTACGCCGTCGGCTTCAGCTACCTGTGGCCGGCCATTTCGCACGGCCTGGTCGCCCTGACCAGCTTTATGAAAAGCTCCGGTTCGCTCGGCGTGTTCGTCTACGGTTTCTTCGAGAAATTCCTGATCCCCACCGGGCTGCATCACTTTATCTGGTCGCCGTTTCAGCTCACCAGCATCGGGGGGTCGATAGTTCAGGACGGCCACACGGTGTCCGGTTCACAGGCGATTTTCCTCGCCTATATGCGCGACCCCGGCATCTCTCCGCTGATGAACGAAGCGTTGCGCTTTTCGCAACAGGGCATGGTGACCATCTTCGGCCTGTCCGGCGCGGCGCTGGCCTTCTACCGCACCGCCCGGCCCGAGAAGAAAATGCTGGCCAAAGCCATACTGATTCCGGCCATCACCACCTCAATTCTGGTGGGCATTACCGAACCGATAGAGTTCACCTTCCTGTTCATTTCACCGCTGCTGTGGGTGATCCACGCGGTGCTGACCGCGCTGTCGCAGGTGGCGTGCAATCTGTTCGAAGTACGCCCCTGGGGCGCCAGCGGCCTGATCGAGTTTTTGGTGTATAACCTGCCGCTGCCGGTCGCTCTCACGCGCTGGCCGCTGTATGTGGTGATTGGTCTGGTGCAGTTCGCCGTGTATTACCTGGTATTCAAAACCCTGGTGTTGAAACTCAACTTAAAAACCCCGGGGCGTGAGGATGACGATGAGGTCAAACTCTATTCAAAACAGGACTACCAAAATAGCAAAAACCAGCCGAACGAATTAAGCGGCATTATTATTCGCGCCCTCGGCGGCAAGAGCAATATTATTTCCGTCGATAACTGTTTTACCCGGTTGCGGGTTGAGTTAAAGGATATGCAGCTTATTGACGAACCCGCATTAAAAAGCACCGGCGCCAAAGGCGTGGTGAAAAATCGCAATGAAGTCCAGGTGATCTATGGCGTCACCGTCGGCAAGGTAAAGAATCAGGTCGAAAAATATTTAGCGGCATTATAACGTTTATTCCTAGGGAGACTTGTCATGAAATTAACCGTTCTGGGCGGCGGCGGCGTACGTTCGCCGTTCCTGGCCAAATCCATCGCCTATAACGCGCACCGCATCGGCGTGACCGAAGTGGTATTTATGGATACCGACCGGCAAAAACTCGCCGTTTACGGCGCTATCGCACAGGGGGTGTTCGAACGCATCCGCAGCGACATCGCCTTCAGCCTGAGCAACGATGCCCGCCAGGCGCTGAGCGGCGCCGATTACATCATCACCACGTTGCGCATCGGTGGCGAAGAAGGCCGCATTCATGACGAGCGCATCGCGCTCAACCATCAGGTATTGGGGCAGGAAACCACCGGCGCGGGCGGTTTCGCCATGGCTATGCGTTCCATTCCGGCCATCATCGATTACTGCCGCCTGATCGAACAGGTGGCATCGCCGGACGCGGTACTGTTCAACTTCACCAACCCTTCGGGCATGGTGACCGAGGCGATCATCAAATCCGGCTTCAAGCGCAAGGTGTACGGCATTTGCGACGCGCCCAGCGAGTTTATCCGTGAACTGGCGGAGCTGCTGGGTTGCCGCGAGGCCGATTTGAGCGTCGACTGTTTCGGGCTGAACCACCTGTCGTGGTTTCGCAACGTACGGGTCAACGGCCAGGACGTCACCGGGCAATTGCTGGCCGATCCGCGTCTTTACCGCGATACCTGCATGAAATACTTCTCGCCGGAGTTGGTGGCGCTGTCGGACAACCTGATGCTCAACGAGTACCTGTATTACTACTACTACCGCGAACAGGCGATCGCCGCCATCGTCGGTGCCGGCGAAACCCGTGGCGAACAGATTGCGCAGATTAACCGGCAAATGCTGGCGGATCTTGCCGAACTGAACATCCCCGACCAATTGGATCAGGCCTTCAGCCTGTATTTCAGCCACTATCTGACGCGTGAAAACTCTTATATGCAGCGCGAATCGAGCCAGGGCAAAGTGAAAGAGCGGGAGATGCTGACGCTGCAACAGTTTATCGAACAGCCAGACAGCGGCGGTTACGCCGGGGTGGCGATAGACATTCTGGAAGCGGTGAATAACGGTCAGCAAAAACGCGTGGTGGTGTCGATGCAAAACAATGACACGCTCGATTTCCTGCACCCGGAGGATGTGATCGAAATCAGCTGCGAACTGAGCAACGCGGGCATTCATCCGGTGAAAATGCGCGATATCCCCGATACCCAGAAGAACCTGATCGCGCAGGTCAAAGAGTATGAACGCCTGGCGGTCGCGGCCATCCTGGAGGGCAATCGCCAGAAGGCCATCAAGGCGCTGATGGTGCACCCGCTGGTGAATTCTTATTCGCTGGCGAAAACCCTGGTCGAGGAATATCTTCAGGCCCATCACCAATATGCCGAGCACTGGCGTTAAGCGACGCGGCGCATGCCTTCAGGGGATGCGCCGTTCAAACCAGGCCTTGACCAGGTTCTCAAACCCCAGCAGACAATGGCCGAAAAACGGATTGGGGTAGTAAATATCGTGGTCGTATTTCTGCCGGTCTTCATAAAGAAAGGTCATGTCTGCCTGCCGCGCCAGCGGGCTGTCGCCGTCGCCGCAAAACGCCGCCAGCCGGATGTTGTTGCGCTTCACCGCCTCACTCCAGCTCAGCGCCGAATTGCTGTTGCCCGACTTTGAAATCACAATCACCATGTCAAAACGGAAACGCATCTTCTGATCGAGGATCTCGAAATCCGGCCACAGCGACAGATAGCTATCGATGCCCAACGTCATAAATTTGTTGTACATGTACTGTGCCACCAGTTGCGAGAAGCCGCTGCCGTGGATCAGGATCTTGCCGCTGTCGAGCATATCGAGAAACTGCGCCTGCTGCTTTTCATCGGCCGGGGCGACCTGTTGCGGTTCCCCCTGCAACGCCGGTGCCATCACCAGGTTGAACTTGATGAAATACACCAGTTCCAGATAACCGCGAAAACCGAGTTTCTTTGCCAGCCGCACCAGCGTTGAAGGCGAACTGTGGCAGCGGACGGAAACCGCCCGGATGCCGTCATCGATGCAAGCATCCGGGTTGTCGAAAATAGCGTTGAGGATGGTGAGATCCGTTTTGCTCAGATCCGCCTGGCTGAATACCTGTTTGAAATTCACCGCGCCCCCTGCCCATGAAGTAAAAATAGCGGCCGCTCGGCAGGCAAGACCAGAGCGCAGCGGGTGCGCTCTGAACTGCAGATTAGGGCCGATCGGCCCGTTCGACTTTCCCTACCAGGAATTTGTGCACAAAGCGCGGCACCACTTCACTGGCCTGGCCATAGTGTTTTTCATCAAACTGACTTTCCACCTGGCTGGGTTCCAGATTCAGTTCCATGGTATGCGCCCCGCCCAACCGGGCCTCGTGCACAAAACCGGCCGCCGGATAAACATGGCCCGAGGTGCCGATAGCGACAAAAAAGTCGGCCTTGGCCAGCGCCTGATAGATTTCGTCCATGCCCAGCGGCATTTCGCCGAACCACACCACGTGCGGGCGCAGCGGTGCCGGGAACTGGCAGCAATGGCAGCGGTCGTCCACGTTGAGATCTTCCGGCCAATCAAATACTTGCCCGGAGCTGGTGCAACGCACTTTCAGCAATTCGCCGTGCATATGCAGCACCCGTTTGCTGCCGGCGCGTTCATGCAGGTTATCGATATTCTGCGTCACCAGCAGGAAGTTATCCCCCAGCCAGGCTTCCAAATCCGCCAGCGCGCGGTGCGCGGCGTTAGGCGCGATTTCCGGCATTTGCAGTTGTTGGCGGCGCGCATTGTAAAACGCCTGTACCAGTTGCGGATCGCGCTTATAGCCTTCCGGCGTAGCGACATCCTCCACCTGGTGTTCTTCCCACAGCCCATCCGCAGCGCGGAAGGTGCGGATACCCGATTCCGCCGAAATACCGGCCCCGGTCAACACCACCACAAACGGCTTTTTCAGCTCGGCCGCCGCCATGGTGTCGCGATGGAAAATACGAGAACGAAAGCGCTGATGCAGCACATGCTTGCTCTTACGAAACTGACACAACCGATGGCGAGTGTGCATTAACTCTCTCCTTACCTTTCCCTGTTTTCCAAATTGAGGAACGCCGCCCCGCGCACGCCGCCGGCATCGCCATAGCGCGCTTTCTCGATCCGCGGCAGCTTGGCCACGCGCAACAAGTGCGCCGGTAATCGCTGTGGCAACGCCTGGTAGATCGCTTCAAAATTCGACAACCCGCCACCGATCACCACCAGATGCGGATCGATAATGGTCAACAGATTCCCCAGACATATTGCCAGGACGTCCATAAAACGCTCAACGTGAGCCACCGCCTGCGGCTCGCCTGTCTGATAATGCGCAATGATCTGCTGCGCAGGCAAGTGCTGCTGATAAAAGTGAGCGTACATCCACTCAAAACCGCGGCCCGATATGTAATTTTCGATGCAACCCTGATGGCCGCAACCGCAGGCAACGCGAGGTATATCACGCCCCAGTACCTCGAGCGCATCGACCGGCAGGCGGAAGTGGCCAAATTCGCCGGCGATGTAATTGCGCCCGGACACCACTTTGCCCTCCACGATCAGCCCGCCGCCCACGCCGGTGCCCAGAATAATGCCCAGCACGGTCGGATAACGGCGGAACTCTTCGTCCCAGGCTTCCGACAGCGCAAAACAGTTGGCGTCGTTGTCGACGCGCACGTCGCGGCCAATCAGCTCCGCCAAATCACGCGGCAGCGGCTGCCCCATCGCCGCCGGGACGTTGGAGGTGAACAACGTCCCGTCATCATTGGGCAACCCCGGAATGCCGATACCCACTTTGCCCCGCTGGCCGCAGAACTCATCCGCCTCAAGGGTCAGGTCACGCAGCGTGGTCAGCAATTGCCGGTAATCGTCACGCGGCGTCGGCACCCGTTTTTGCCAGATACGGTTCAGATCCGCATCAAACACGCCCAGCTCAATTTTGGTGCCGCCCATATCGAAACCGTAGTACATAACCCACCCTCAGGCTAAAAAAAGGGGGCGGCGTTTCCGCTCCCCCTGATTTTCGTTATTGTCCGCTCAACACGCGTGCCGGATCGATACGGCTGGCGCGCCTGGCCGGATACCAACTGGCCAACAGGCTGAGCACCAATGCGGTCGCCAATACAATCACCACGTCCAGCCAGTGCAGCTCGGAAGGCAGGAAGTCAATGAAGTAGATATCTCCCGACAGGAACGAGTGCCCCATCAGTTTTTCCAACCCTTTGATGATGTTGGTCAACTGCAGCGAAGCTATCACCCCGACCACCACGCCGCTGACGCTGCCCACCAGCCCGGCCAGCAGGCCGTACCAGATGAATATGGCGCGGATAAAACCGTCTTTGGCGCCCAAAGTACGCAGCACGGCGATATCGCCGCTCTTGTCCTTCACCGCCATCACCAGCGTAGAGACAATGTTGAAGCAGGCAACGCCAATCACCAGCACCATCGCCAGATACATAATGGCGCGGATCATCTGGATATCGCGGTACATGTAGCCGTAGGTGCCGATCCAGCTCTTGATGTAGACGTAGGAATTGGTGACTTCGCCCGCGTCGCGCACCAGTTTGTTGGCGGCAAACACGTCATTAACTTTAATCGCGATACCGGTCACGCTGTCGCCCATATCCAGATACTGCTGGGCATCGGCCAGCGGCACCATCGCCAGGCTGTGGTCCAGTTGGCCGCTCAGTTGCAGAATGCCGGTCACATGCAGACGGATGCGTTTGGGCTGCAACAGCTTCATTTGCGGATCGCTGTTGGGGATCATTACCGTGACGTAGGAGCCTTGTTTCACGCCCAACGCATCGGCCACGCCCTTGCCGAGGATCACCTGCTGCTCACCGCTTTTGAAATTGGCCCAGGCATCGCCCTGCACGTATTTCGGCAGTGCGCTGAGCTGGCTTTCCTGCTGCGGATCGACCCCTTTAACGCCCACCGCCCGCAGCTGCGCACCGTTTTCCATCAGGCCGGTAAAGTTGATATAGGGGGCGGCAGCCAGGATACCCGGCACCTTTTCCACCCGCTGCAAGATTGACGACCAGTCTTTGAACGGCTGTTTCACCGGTTCAATCTCGCCGTGAGGCACTACCGCCAAAATACGGTTTTTCAGCTCGCGTTCGAAACCGTTCATCGCACTCAGCCCGACGATCAACACCGCCACGCCCAGCGCAATGCCAATGGTGGAGATCACCGAAATCAGCGACACCATGCCGCCGCGCTTGCGGCCCCGGCTAAAGCGCAGCGCCGTCAAAAAGGAAAGTGACGCACCCGCCATTACTCGGCTCCCATCAGGGTCAGTTGAGCCTGCAGGTGGCCGTCGGCCATTTCCAACTGGCGGCTGAGGCGCTTGGCCAGTTGCAAGTCATGGGTCACCACCAGGAAGGCGGTGCCCTGACGCACGTTCAGCTCACCGAGCAGATCAAAGATGCTGTCGGCGGTGCGCTTGTCGAGATTACCGGTCGGTTCGTCCGCCAGTACCAACGACGGGTTATTCACCAACGCACGGGCGATCGCCACGCGTTGACGCTCGCCGCCGGACAGCTCCGAAGGCCGGTGTTTGCTGCGTTTTTCCAGCCCGACCGCCGTCAGCATTTCCAGCGCCTTGTCCTGCGCCTGGGCCGGTTTCATGCCGCCGATCAACAGCGGCATGGCGGCGTTTTCCAACGCGGTGAAGTCCGGCAACAGGTGATGGAACTGATAGATAAAGCCCAACTGACGGTTGCGCAGCTCAGCCTTGGCCGCCGACGACAGGGTATTCAGCGACTGGCCTTTGTAGATCACTTCGCCGGAGGTTGGCGAATCCAGGCCGCCCAGCAGGTGCAACAGGGTGCTTTTACCGGAACCCGAGCTGCCGACAATCGCCATCATCTCGCCCGGCTGCATGGCAAAGCTGACATTACGCAGTACGTCGGTATGCAGATTGCCTTCCTGATAGGTCTTGCACAGGTTTTCGCACTGCAGCAAAAGATGGTTACTCATAACGTAAAGCCTCAGCGGGTTGTACGGCGGCAGCGCGCCATGAAGGGTAAAGCGTGGACAACAGGGATACCGCCATCGCCGCTACGGCGATAATCGTCACCTGCAGCGGATCGACCGCCACCGGCAGCGACGCGCCGTCAATCAATGCGCCGAGGATCGGCATCAGGTTATTCAGGTTGGTGGCCAGCAGCACGCCCAGCAGCGTGCCGAGCAGCGAACCGATAATGCCGGCGCTGGCGCCCTGCACCATAAACACCGACATGATCTGCCGGCGGGTCAGGCCCTGGGTTTGCAGAATGGCAACTTCGCCCTGCTTCTCCATCACCAGCAGGCCGAGCGAAGTAATGATGTTAAACGCCGCCACCGCCACGATCAGGCTGAGCAGCAGCCCCATCATGTTTTTCTCCATGCGTACCGCCTGGAACAGCTCGCCCTTGCGTTCACGCCAGTCTTTCCATTGCGCCCCTTGCGGCAGTTTCTGCTGGCTGAGAGTATCGACCGTCAGCGGCTGTTGCAGGAACAGACGCCAGCCGGTGATATTGCCGGCCGGGTAGCGCATCAGGCGGGAAGCGTCTTGCTGATTGACCAGCATCTGGGTGCCGTCCACTTCACTGTTGGCGTGGAAGGTGCCGATAATAGTAAACAGGCGCTGGCTGGGAATGCGCCCCATCGGCGTGAACTGGCTGGCGCTCGGCACCATCACCCGCAACTGGTCGCCGCGTTTGACGCCCAATTGCCCGGCAAGCTGTTCGCCGATGATGATATTGTACTGGCCCGGCTGCAACTGTTGCTGTTTGACGTTAACCAGATACTGCGTCAGCGGATCGGCTTCGTCCGGGTTCACCCCGAGCATCACGCCAACCGCCACGCTGCGGGCGCTTTGCAGCACCACGTCGCCGGTAGTCAGCGGCGCAACGCGGCTGACGCCCTGCAATCCCTGCGCCATCGAGGCCGGGATCTGCTGGGGATTGATCGACCCCTGCGGGCTGGTGATCAACGCCTGCGGCATCAGGCCAAGGATGTTGTTTTCCAGATCTTTTTCAAAACCGTTCATCACCGACAAAACGGTGACCAACGCCATGACCCCCAGCGTAATGCCGATGGTGGACAGCCAGGAGACAAACCGCCCGAAGCGGTCTGAGGCTCGCCCGCGCATGTAGCGCAGGCCAATGAATAACGCGACAGGTTGATACATGAAATCCGTTTTGTTGCCGTAGCTTAAGCAAAGTGATCAAGGATAATAAAGGCTATACCTCGTTTAGGGAACCACCCAGACGCCTTTTATTCCGCCTATTGCGCATTGCGCCGCAGCATCTGCCCCAGAGCTTTGCGTAAGTGTTGTACCCGTTTCAATCGGAGCGCATGTATTCGCTCCTCCCACGGGTTCTGTCAGGAACAGCGTTGAACGCTGCAGCCTGACAGACGGCAGGTCGTTAACCGGCATCCCGTTTTAACAGGTTATAAACCGACACCCGTGAAATGCCCAACGCCTCCGCCGCCATGGTGGCGGCCCCGCGCAGTTGCAGATAGCCCTGCTGCTTCAATAACTGGATCACTTGATAACGTTGCTCTGAAGAGAGCGCACGCGGCTGGGTAGCGTGCGACGCCGCAAAGTTGTTGATCACGGCGGCGATATCCGACAGCGAACGGGCCCCCTCCGCCGCCGGCTGCGGCGCACTCTGCACTACCGCGGTCAGTTGTTGCAGAATGGCGTTGACGCTGTTGAAGATTGAGACGTCCAGATTGAGGCAGATGGCCGCCACATAGACGCCTTCACTGTTGCGCAGACCGATCGACGTGCTCTTGGCCGGGCGCCCGTCCGGGAAGGCATTGGCGTAATTTTGTACCACGTCCGGAAAGTCCGGCGAGGCAATGCGCTCCAGCCCCATTTCACTGGCGGCGTCACCAATGCTGCGGTTCGACAGATTATTGGCGATGGCGACGATAGCGTGCTCCGGCTGTGTCAGATCGTGCAATACCACTTCGCAACTGGGGGCAAACATCATACCCAGCGCCTGGACAATTTTTTCCGCTTCGCGCAGCAATAGCGCATTTTCCTGCCTGAGATCGCTCATTGACTTAACCGTTTGACAAAAACTTTACAAAGAGTAAATTAAAAATCCCGGGTAATCAATCCCCCCTTCATCCATGCGAGGTCGCCATGAGTTCAACGCCCCACTGTATCACCGCCGCCGATATCTCTGCCGCCGCAGAAATTCTGGCCGGACATGCCCTCCGCACGCCGGTCATGACTTCGCATCAGGCCGACAACCTCACAGGCGCACAACTGTTTTTCAAATGCGAGAACTTCCAGCGCGTCGGGGCCTTTAAGTTCCGCGGGGCGTACAACGCGATCGCGCAACTGAGCGAGGCGCAGCGCAAGGCCGGAGTGATTGCCTTTTCCTCCGGTAACCACGCGCAGGCAATGGCGCTGGCGGCGCGGGAGCTGGGCGTCAACGTCACCATAGTCATGCCGAACGACGCGCCGGAAACCAAGCTGGCGGCGACACGCGGCTACGGGGCCAACGTGGTGATTTACCAACGCCACAGCGAGAACCGCGAAGAGATTACCCAGCGCCTGGCCGCAGAGCATGGCCTGGCGATCGTCCCCCCTTATGATTACCCGCAGGTGATTGCCGGCCAAGGCACCGCCACCAAAGAGCTGATAGAAGAAGTCGGCCCGCTGGACGTGTTGCTGGTGTCTACCGGCGGCGGCGGCCTGCTTTCCGGCAGTGCGATAGCGGCCCGCCACTGGTCGCCGGGCTGCCGGGTGTACGGCGTAGAGCCGCAGGCAGGCAACGACGTGCAGCAGGCTTTTCGCAGCGGACAACCTGTGCGCATTCCGGTGCCGAAAACCATCGCCGATGGCGCGCAAACCCAGCAGGTGGGCACACTCACCTTCCCGATCATCCAGCAGTATGTAGAGGATATTCTGACGGTCACCGACGCGCAGCTGTGCCGGCAAATGCGCTTCTTTATGGAACGGATGAAAATGGTGGTCGAACCCACAGGGTGTCTGGCCGCAGCGGCGGCCATGAATTCGCTGCTGGATTTGCGCGGTAAAAAAGTCGGGGTGATTGTCAGCGGTGGCAATGTCGATGTGGATAAAATCGCGCAATACCTCGCGATGGGCGCGCAAGAATAATACCTTCAGTGGGTTAACGCTCCCCCAGGCGCCCCGTTCGCCCAAACCCGAGAGGGCGCACGCCATGCTGCGCCCGCATTGGCCATAAATGCCGCCGGCGGCGCTGCAACTTGAAAGACGACGGATATGGCGCTTTTACCTATGTCAGTTTGCTGGCCAGTGGGCTAGTATTACCGGGTAAAGGCGCTTTGTTATTTGTGCCAGGGCGAAATTTAACACATTGATTAAAGATACCTTAATGAGCACCTCCGATAACCGTAACCGTTCTGCATCGTCATCCTCCCGTTATTCCCTGCCCGATCGCGCAGGCGATTTGCGCCAGTTGGGGCAACTAACCGGCGCGGCCTGCGCCGTGGAGTGCGCCGAGATCGTCGAACGTCATAACGGGCCGGTGATGCTGATCGCCCCGGACATGCAGAACGCCCTGCGGCTGCGCGACGAAATCCAGCAGTTTACCGATCAAATGGTGACCACGCTGCCTGACTGGGAAACCCTGCCTTACGACAGTTTCTCGCCGCACCAGGAAATTATCTCAGCCCGTCTGTCGAGCCTGTACCACCTGCCGACCATGGTGCGCGGCGTCATCATTCTGCCGGTAAATACCCTGATGCAGCGCGTCTGTCCGCACGAATTCCTGCATGGCCACGCGCTGGTGATGAAAAAGGGCCAGCGCCTGTCGCGCGAAAAACTGCGCGCCCAGTTGGAGCAAGCCGGTTACCGCAGCGTCGATCAGGTGATGGAGCACGGCGAGTTCGCCACCCGCGGCGCGCTGCTCGATCTGTACCCGATGGGCAGCGAAGAACCTTACCGCATCGATTTCTTCGACGATGAAATCGACAGCCTGCGCATCTTTGACGTCGACACCCAGCGCACGCTGAGCGAAGTCGAGGCCATCAACCTGCTGCCGGCCCATGAATTCCCGACCGACAAAACCGCCATCGAGCTATTTCGCAGCCAGTGGCGCGAGCAGTTTGAGGTGCGCCGCGACGCCGAACATATTTACCAGCAGGTGAGCAAAGGCACCTGGCCGGCCGGCATCGAATACTGGCAACCGCTGTTCTTCAGCCAGCCGCTGCCGTCGCTGTTCAGCTACCTGCCGGCCAACACGCTGATCGTCAATACCGGCAACCTGGAGAGCGCCGCCGAGCGCTTCTGGCTGGACGTTAACCAGCGTTACGAAAGCCGCCGCGTCGATCCGATGCGCCCGCTGCTGGCACCGGACAACCTGTGGCTGCGGGTTGACGCGCTGTTTGGCGAATTGAAAGCCTGGCCTCGCATGGCACTCAAAACCGAAGCGCTGCCTGCCAAAGCCGGCAACACCAACCTGGACTATCGCGCGCTGCCGGATCTGGCGGTGCAAGCCCAAAATAAAGCGCCGCTGGACCAGTTGCGCCGCTTTACAGAAAGCTTTGACGGCAGCGTGATTTTCTCGGTCGAAAGCGAGGGCCGCCGCGAAACGCTGCAAGACCTGCTCGGCCGCATCAAACTCGGCACGTCATTGATTCAACATCTCGATCAGGCGGAACCGGCCGGCCGCTATATGATGGTCGGCGCCTCGGAACGCGGTTTCCTCGACGGCATGCGCAACCGGGCGCTGATCTGCGAAAGCGATCTGCTCGGCGAACGCGTCAGCCGCCGCCGACAGGACAATCGCCGCACCATCAATACCGATACCCTGATCCGCAACCTGGCGGAGCTGCATCCCGGCCAGCCGGTGGTGCATCTGGAGCACGGCGTCGGGCGTTACGTTGGCCTGACGACGCTGGAAGCCGGCGGCATCAAGGCCGAATACCTGATCCTGTCCTACTCCGGTGAAGACAAACTCTATGTGCCGGTCTCTTCGCTGCACCTGATCAGCCGCTATGCCGGTGGCGCAGATGAAAATGCGCCGCTGCACAAGCTGGGCGGTGACGCCTGGACGCGCGCGCGGCAGAAAGCCGCGGAACGGGTGCGGGACGTAGCGGCCGAGCTGCTGGATATTTACGCCCAGCGCGCCGCCAAATCCGGCTTCGCCTTCAAACACAACCGCGAACAGTATCAGTTGTTCTGTCAAAGCTTCCCATTTGAAACCACCCCAGACCAGGAACAGGCAATCAACGCCGTGCTGAGCGACATGTGCCAGCCGCTGGCGATGGACAGGCTGGTGTGCGGCGACGTCGGCTTCGGCAAAACCGAAGTGGCGATGCGCGCGGCCTTCCTGGCGGTGGAAAACGGCAAGCAGGTGGCAGTGCTGGTGCCCACTACGCTGTTGGCGCAGCAGCACTTCGACAACTTCCGCGATCGCTTCGCCACCTGGCCGATTCGCATCGAGATGATGTCGCGTTTCCGCAGCGCCAAAGAGCAGCAACAGATCATGGACGACGCCGTCGACGGCAAAGTGGACATTATTATCGGCACCCACAAACTGTTGCAGAGCGATCTGCGCTGGAAAGATCTGGGGCTGCTGATCGTCGATGAAGAACACCGTTTCGGCGTGCGCCACAAAGAACGCATCAAGGCGATGCGCGCCGATGTGGATATCCTGACGCTAACCGCCACGCCGATCCCGCGTACGCTGAATATGGCGATGAGCGGCATGCGCGACCTGTCGATTATCGCGACCCCGCCGGCCCGCCGCCTGGCGGTGAAAACCTTCGTGCGCGAGTACGACAGCCTGGTGGTTCGCGAGGCGATCCTGCGTGAAGTGCTGCGCGGCGGCCAGGTTTACTATCTGTACAACGACGTGGAGAACATCGAGAAAGCCGCGGAGAAACTGGCTGAGCTGGTGCCGGAAGCGCGTATCGCCATCGGCCACGGCCAGATGCGCGAGCGCGATCTGGAACGGGTGATGAACGATTTCCACCACCAGCGTTTTAACGTGCTGGTCTGTACCACCATTATCGAAACCGGCATCGATATTCCCAGCGCCAATACCATTATCATCGAGCGCGCCGATCGCTTCGGGCTGGCGCAGCTGCATCAGTTGCGTGGCCGCGTAGGCCGTTCGCACCATCAGGCCTACGCCTATCTGCTGACGCCGAATCCGAAGGCCATGAGTACCGATGCGCACAAACGGCTGGAAGCCATCGCTTCGCTCGAAGATCTCGGCGCAGGCTTCGCTTTGGCGACCCATGACCTGGAAATCCGCGGCGCGGGCGAGCTGCTGGGTGAAGATCAAAGCGGCCAGATGACCACCGTCGGCTTCTCGCTGTACATGGAGCTGCTGGAAAGCGCGGTTGACGCATTGAAAAACGGGCGCGAACCGTCGCTGGAAGATCTCACCAGCAACCAAACCGAAGTGGAGCTGCGCATGCCGGCCCTGCTGCCGGACGATTTTATCCCGGACGTGAACACCCGTCTGTCGTTCTATAAACGTATCGCCAGCGCGAAAAACGACGGCGAACTGGAAGAACTGAAGGTGGAGCTGATTGACCGCTTCGGCCTGCTGCCCGATCCGGCGCGCAACCTGTTGAAAAGCGCGGCGCTGCGCCAACATGCGCAGAAACTGGGGATTAAGCGTATCGAAGGGAACGAGCGCGGTGGTTTTATCGAGTTTGGCGAGAAGAATCGGGTCGATCCGGGTTACCTGATTGGCCTGCTGCAGAGCAATCCGCAAATTTATCGCCTGGATGGGCCGACCAAGCTGAAGTTCATGCTGGACCTGACCGATCGTCAAAAGCGCCTGAAGTTCACCGAGGAGCTCTTGGCCGCATTCCGCGAGCACACGTTGGCGGCCTGACTGTCGGCCCCGCCGGCAGCTATATTGATTGCCCGGCTGCGGTTCTAAGTTATCGCCAAGCTGTCTATCCCGTTTTTTCAGTTCGGGATACTCTGTCCGCAGCCAAGATTAACGGGGGTAGCCATGAATACTGATGATGAGTTGCGTGCGCTCAGCGAACAGGAAGCCACGCTGACCTTTAGCCATTTTGACCATGCAACCGCCTGGGAGCTGGGCACGGCGCTGAAGACCGCCGCAGAGCAGCGGCGTTTGAGTATCGCCATCGAAATCCAGTTGGCCGGGCAAACGCTGTTCTATTACGCGATGCCTGGCACCACGCCGGACATCGCCGACTGGGTGCGGCGCAAACGCAACGTGGTGAATCACTTTCACAAAAGCTCTTACGCTATCGGCCTGCGCTTGCAACAGCGGCAGGCGACGCTGGAGGAGCGCTATGGCCTGAGCGTGCGTGACTACTCGGTGCACGGCGGCGCTTTTCCCATCAATCTGGCGGGCATAGGCTGCATCGGCACCCTGAGTATCTCCGGTTCACCGCAGTTGGAGGACCATAACCTGCTGGTCGGCACGCTGGCGCATTTTCTCGGTTTATCCCTGCCCTCGGTGCATTAAGCGGTAAAAGTCTCTTTATATTCACCAGACCGGCCGCCTTACCCGCGGCCGGTCTGGTTTTCCCGCTTACCCCACCCAACCAAAATAGCGTAACTCCGATTTTCTGCGTCCGTTTGATGTATATCTAGGAATCGCCGCCGCAACTGGCGTAGTCTGTCTATCAGCTATTCGAGACGGACCTTACCTGGCCCGCCATTCCGTTCTCTTTTATAGACTTGGTCCGCACCTTAGATGAAAACGCATGAAATTAACGGCATCCGGCCGTTCAGCGCGCTGATTGACGCCTGCTGGCGAGAACCCTATTCCCTGCAACGCCTGCTTAAAGACGCCATCGCCGGCGTCACCGTCGGCATTATCGCCATCCCGCTGGCGATGGCGCTGGCGATCGCCAGCGGCGTGCCCCCCCAGTACGGACTTTACACTTCGGCAGTCGCCGGAATAGTGATCGCCATCTGCGGTGGTTCGCGCTACAGCGTCTCCGGCCCCACCGCCGCCTTTGTGGTGATCCTCTACCCGGTATCGCAGCAGTTCGGCCTGTCCGGCCTGCTGATCGCTACCCTGCTTTCCGGCGTGTTTCTGGTGATTATGGGCTTGGCTCGCTTCGGCCGGCTGATTGAATATATTCCCCTGTCCGTCACGCTGGGCTTTACCTCCGGGATCGCCATCACCATCGCCACCCTGCAAGTGAAGGATTTCTTCGGTCTGCAACTGGCGGCGATGCCGGAAAATTATGTCGGCAAGGTTTACGCCCTGTTGCAGGCGCTGCCGACGCTGGATATCGGCGATACCTTGATCGGCGCGGTTACGCTGCTGATACTGGTGCTCTGGCCGAAGCTCGGCGTGCGGGTGCCCGGCCACCTGCCCGCACTGCTGGCGGGGATGGCGGTCATGGGCATTTTGGCGCTGTTTGACCATCAGGTGGCGACCATCGGTTCCCGCTTCAGTTACCTGCTGGCCGATGGCAGCCGTGGGCACGGCATCCCGCCGATCTTGCCGCAACTGATGCTGCCGTGGGATCTGCCGGCCGCTGACGGCAAGCCGATGCCGCTGAGCTGGCAGACCCTCTCCGCCCTGCTGCCGGCGGCGTTTTCCATGGCGATGCTGGGCGCGATTGAATCGCTGCTGTGCGCGGTGGTGCTGGACGGCATGACCGGCAAAAAACACAACTCCAACACCGAACTTATCGGCCAGGGCGCGGGTAATCTCATCGCGCCGTTTTTTGGCGGCATTACCGCCACCGCCGCCATCGCCCGTTCGGCGGCCAACGTGCGCGCCGGCGCTACCTCGCCGGTGGCCGCCATCATCCATGCGCTGCTGGTGTTGCTGGCGTTGCTGGTGCTGGCGCCGTGGCTGTCCTGGTTGCCGTTGTCGGCGATGGCGGCGCTGTTGCTGATGGTGGCCTGGAACATGAGCGAAGCGCACAAGGTGGTTTATCTGCTGCGCCGAGCGCCGAAGGACGACATTCTAGTGATGTTGCTGTGCATGTCGCTGACGGTGCTGTTCGATATGGTGATCGCCATTACCGTGGGCATAGTGCTGGCCTCGCTGCTGTTTATGCGCCGCATTGCGCGCATGACCCGGCTGAGCGAACTGAGTGCCGAAAACGGCCGCCTGGTGCTGAGAGTGAACGGCCCGCTGTTCTTCGCCGCCGCCGAGCGCATTTTTAATGAATTGCTGGCGCGCAGTGAAAACTATGACGTGATTGTGCTGCAATGGGACGCGGTGCCGGTGCTGGACGCCGGGGGCTTAACCGCCCTGCAACGTTTTATTGAAGCCTTGCCCGCAGGCAAGCAGTTGGCGATCACCGATATTCCGTTCCAGCCGTTGAAAACGCTGGCACGGGCGCGGGTGCAACCGATCGAGGGAAAATTGCATTTCTATTCAACGCTGCCGGAAGCGCTGGCGGCGCTGGACGCTTAGAAAAGCAAAAGCCCGACAAGTCGGGCTTTTTTAGACGCGGAAACCGGCTTAGTTGCTGGTATCCAGCTCAGGGAAGCTCTTCACCAGATCGTCGATGGCTTTCATCTGCACCAGGAACGGCTCCAGCTTGTCCAGCGGCAACGCGGATGGGCCGTCGCACTTGGCACTGTTCGGCTCCGGGTGCGCTTCGATGAACAGACCGGCCAGACCTACCGCCATACCGGCGCGCGCCAGTTCGGCAACCTGCGCACGACGACCGCCGGAAGCGGCGCCAAACGGATCACGGGTCTGCAGGGCGTGGGTAACGTCGAAGATCACCGGATGGCCACCGGTCACGTTCTTCATTACGTTGATGCCAAGCATGTCGACCACCAGGTTATCGTAGCCAAAGTTGCTGCCGCGATCGCACAGGATCACCTGATCGTTACCGCCTTCCTTGAACTTGTCGACGATGTTGCCCATTTGCCCTGGGCTGACGAACTGTGGCTTCTTGACGTTGATCACCGCGCCGGTTTTCGCCATAGCTTCAACCAGATCGGTCTGACGCGCCAGGAAGGCCGGCAGTTGGATAACATCAACCACTTCGGATACCGGCTGCGCCTGTGACGCTTCGTGCACGTCGGTGATGATTTTCACGCCGAAGGTTTTTTTGATTTCTTCGAAGATTCTCATCCCCTCTTCCAGACCTGGACCACGGTACGAGTGAATGGAAGAACGGTTGGCTTTATCAAAAGAGGCTTTGAAAACGTAAGGAATGCCCAGTTTTTGCGTCACGGTGACGTAGTGCTCGCAGATGCTCATCGCCAAATCGCGCGATTCCAGCACGTTCATCCCGCCAAACAGCACAAACGGCAGATCGTTCGCTACGTTGATGTCGCCAATGCTAACTACTTTCTGTTTCATGCTTTCGCCTTTGTTGATGTTATACCCGTAGCCTTCCAGGCCTCGGCTTGAAATTCACCGGGTATTTTAAATGAATTAATGCAGCGTAACCTGTTTAGGTTCAATCGAGTGGATCTGCACTTTGATCACTTCGCTGACCGGATCTTCAGGACACTGTTCGACAAAATAGTTGAGATCGGAAATAGCGATATGGTTGCATTCCAACTGGGCGTAGATCAGCCCGCGGTCGCGGATCTCGTAAGGATCGTCCGGATCGAAGCACAGCACAGTTTCGCTGGCGCGCAGGGCCAATTCCATCTGTTTTTCTTCCATCAGGGAGGCTTTCAGCGTATCCAGCATTTTACGCACCACCATGACGTTTTCTGATTCATCGAGATCGTCGTCTTCCAGCTCAGCGCCCAGACCCAGGTTGCCCTTGATCCACACTTCCAACTGATGCTCATTCAGCGTTTCGCCGTTCAGCGGGTTGATCAGCCACATTTCTTCATCCAGCCAGTCTGCACGCAGGATCAGTTGGGTGGGGAAAATAACCGGCAACAGCGGCAAATCGAGATGATGGGCGATATGCAGGAAAATGGTGCCGAGCGAGACCGGCGTACCCTGACGCCCCTCCAGCACCTTGTCGAGCCAGATAGCGTCGGACAGGCGATACACGCCGCCTGCACCGCCAAAGCCCCAGGTTTTGAAGAACAGCTCAATGAGTGCGTCGAGTTGCTGTTCCTGGTTGAGATCCTGCGGCATGGCCGCGCGCGCGTCGTCGACCAGCTGTTGCAGCTTGCGTTCGACTTCGGCGACGGGGAAATCACGCCGCACCGACTGCGATACCAGGATTACGCCCTCGCTCAGCAGCGAGGTGTTAAATTCAAAATCAGCAATGCTACTCATAAGTATCCCATCAGAAAGGGTAATTTCGTCGTGGCAAGTTTAATTATCAGGTACAGACAGCTCAGCGCCAGCACAAACGCCAAGGTGCGCAGGTTCTGGCTTTTGGTCTTCTTGCCCAATGCGACGTAACCAAGCAGGATATAGATAATAACGCCAAACAGCTTCTCGGTCAGCCATGAGTCCATGCCCGGCAGCGGATAAAGCTTGAACATCACCACCAGCGCAATGCCGCTGGCGAACAACACCGTATCATTAACGTGCGGCGTTATCTTCACCCAGCGCTTGTTCAGCATGGCCGAATTGCGCCATTTCCAGAAAAAACGCAAGACAAACAAGGCAATACTGAGGGCGACCGTCAACAAATGCAGATTTTTTAACGCCGTGTAGACTGCCATATCGCTTCCTTTTTATTCGCTGTGTGCTTCGTTATTGTTGGTTTTCAGTTACTGCGGCCATTGGCCAAACGTCACGCGATCGTTATCGCCGTAGTCACGGCGGGTAGCGACCGAAATAAAACCGGCAGCCTGCAGCAGCGCGCGTACGCTTTCCCCCTGCTGCCAGCCATGTTCAAGCAACAGCCAACCCTGTGGCTGCAGATAATGCGGTGCCTGCTGCACAATGGCGGCCAAATCCGCCAGCCCGTGCTGTTGCGCCACCAGCGCGCTGCTTGGCTCGAAACGCACATCCCCTTGCGCCAAATGCGGGTCAGCGGCGTCGATATAAGGCGGATTACTGGCGATCAGGACGAAAGTTTGGCCGGCCAGCGGTTCGAACCAACTGCCTTGCAAGAACTGCGCGTTACCTATTGCCAGTTTCTGCGCGTTATGCTGCGCCAGCGCCACCGCTTCCGGCTGTAAATCAACGCCGGTCACCGCGCAATCCGGGCGTTCGCTGGCCAGCGCCAATGCAATGGCGCCGGTGCCGGTGCCCAGATCGAGGATAGTGCAGGGAGAAGGCGGCAAGCGCTCCAGCGCCAGTTCCACCAGGCATTCGGTGTCCGGACGCGGGATCAGGGTTGCGGGAGATACTGACAGCGGCAGCGACCAAAATTCGCGCTCGCCAATCAAATAAGCCACAGGTTCGCCGCGTTCGCGGCGCGCCAGCAGCCTTTCCAACTGTTCTTGTTCCTGCGGCGTCAAAACGGTTTCACCAAACGCCATCAGGAAGGTCCTGGCCCTGCCGGTCACGAAGCCCAGCAGGATCTCGGCATCACGTCGGGCGCTTTCGCTCTGCGTCAGCCGCGCACTTGCCGCCTTCAGCCAGGATTGATAATCCATTACTCAAGCTCTGCGGACAGCGCAGCGAGCTGATCGGCCTGATATTCCTGCACGATCGGTTGAATCAGCATGTCCAGCTTGCCTTCCATCACCTCGTCCAGACGGTAAATCGTCAGGTTGATGCGGTGATCGGTCACCCTGCCCTGCGGGAAGTTGTAGGTACGGTTACGATCGGAACGATCGCCGCTGCCCAACAGGTTGCGGCGGGTTGACGCCTCTTCCTGCTGGCGCTTGGCCATTTCGGCAGCACGGATGCGTGCGCCCAGCACCGACATCGCCTTGGCTTTGTTCTTGTGCTGCGAACGCTCATCCTGGCACTCCACCACAATGCCGGTCGGCAAGTGGGTGATACGGATCGCCGAATCTGTGGTGTTGACGTGCTGGCCGCCGGCACCGGAGGAGCGGAAGGTATCGATTTTTAAATCGCCCGCATTGATCTCCGGCAATTCGGCTTCCGGCACTTCCGGCATCACCGCCACGGTGCAGGCGGAAGTATGAATACGCCCCTGCGACTCGGTTTCGGGTACGCGCTGCACGCGGTGGCCGCCGGATTCAAATTTCAGTTGGCCGTAGACGCCGTCGCCGGAGACCTTGGCAATCACTTCTTTATAACCGCCATGTTCGCCTTCGTTGGCGCTCATGATCTCGACGCGCCAGCGGCGCGTTTCAGCATAGCGGCTGTACATGCGGAACAGGTCGCCGGCGAAGATCGCCGCTTCGTCACCGCCGGTACCGGCGCG
This sequence comes from Serratia sp. 22264, assembly GCF_052045345.1. NCBI lineage: Bacteria > Pseudomonadati > Pseudomonadota > Gammaproteobacteria > Enterobacterales > Yersiniaceae > Serratia > Serratia sp. 22264. Next base: position 761,967 of record NZ_JBQEOY010000001.1, on the reverse strand, counting down.
CACTTCCAGGAAGATACCGCGTTCGTCGTCCGGGTCTTTCGGCAGCAGCAGCACTTGCAGCTGCTGTTCAAGTTCTTCCGTCGCCGCCTTGGCCTGCTTCATCTCTTCTTGCGCCATCTCGCGCATTTCAGGATCGTCCAGCATCATTTCTGCGGTAGCCAGATCCTCTTGCACCTGACGCCATTCCAGGAAACAACGGCTGACATCGGTCAGTTGCGAGTATTCGCGCGACAGGGCGCGGAACCGATCCTGCTCGGCGATAACGCCGGCATCGCCGAGCAGCGCCTGCACTTCTTCATGGCGCTCTTGTAACGCTTCCAGTTTGGCAACAATAGAAGGCTTCATGCGTGGTATTAAACCCTGTTAAAAGAGAAAACTAATGCTGATCCAGCCCGAGGCTGTCGCGTAATAATTGCAACCGCTCCACGTCGCCATCGCCGGCGGCCTGCTGGAGGGATTTGGTAGGGGCATGAATAAGGCGGTTGGTCAGCCGGTGGGCCAGTTCGTGAATAACCTGTTCCACGTCAGCGCCTTGCGCGATGGCGGCCAGCGCTTTGGCTTCCATTTCGGCGCGGATCTGGTCGGCCTGCGAGCGATAGTCGCGAATGGTTTCCACCGCGCCCTGAGAGCGCAGCCAGGCCATAAAATTGGTGCTTTCCTGCTGAACGATCGTTTCCGCCTGCACCGCCGCGGCTTTGCGCTGCGCCAGGTTGCTTTGAATGATGGCGTGCAGATCGTCCACGCTATAAAGATAAGCATTCGCCAGCTTACCCACTTCCGGCTCGATATCGCGCGGCACGGCGATATCCACCAGCAGCATCGGCTGGTTGCGACGCGCTTTCAGGGCACGCTCCACCATCCCTTTACCGATGATCGGCAGCGGGCTGGCGGTAGAACTGATGATGATGTCGGCATCCGCCAGACGTTCGTCGATTTCCGGCAACGTGATCACTTCAGCGCCGACTTCGTCTGCCAGCAACTGGGCGCGTTCGCGAGTACGGTTGGCGATAATCATATGCCGCACTTTATGCTCGCGCAGATGACGCGCCACCAGTTCAATGGTTTCGCCGGCGCCGACCAGCAGCACGTTCAGATCGGCCAGCGATTCGAAGATTTGGCGCGCCAGCGTACAGGCGGCGAAGGCCACGGAAACTGCGCTGGCGCCGATTTCAGTTTCGGTGCGCACGCGTTTGGCGACGGAGAAGGATTTTTGGAACAGACGTTCAAGCTCGCCGGAAAGCGACTGGCCGCGTTGCGACTCGGCGAAGGCTTTTTTCACCTGCCCGAGGATTTGCGGTTCGCCCAATACCAACGAATCCAGCCCGCTGGCTACGCGCATCAGATGGCTCACGGCGTCGTTGCCGTGGTGCCAATACAGGCTTTTGCTCACTTCTTCCGGGCGCAGGTGATGATATTCACACAGCCAGGCTACCAGCTGTTCGTGAAGGTGTTCCTGTTGCTCCACGCTGAGATAAAGCTCGGTGCGGTTACACGTAGACAACACCACACCGCCCTGCACCAACGGTTGTTGGAGCAAGCTGGTCAGCGCCTGATCGATAGACTCTGGGGAGAAGGTCACCCTTTCACGCAGAGAAACCGGAGCGGTTTTGTGATTTATACCTAACGCCAGCAGGGTCATTGCTTCGAGTAATACTTCTGTTGGTACGGGTTCTCGTTGAACGGCATTCTACTTGATGCGCGGGATCAATAAAAGTAACAACCGCATCTTCCGTTCAATCACTGATATAGCCTAAACCAATCAATGAATAATAATAAATTCAAAAAGTTAAATTATATCCAGATCAATAAGCACACTAAATTTTAGTTTGAAACGCGACGATCCGCACAGTATTCATCAATAAGTTATCCTGATTGAACGCTTATGGTCGCCCAAATAGTAAGCAGAGCTCTCTTCGTCGCCGGTTAGGGCGCCGGCATGCTGCGCCGGCACCTTAAGGCTGCCGCGGCTTATTTGGCTGCGGATTCCCCGTTGAACCTTACGTCGCTACAGCTGAAAAAGGTTTCTCTCGCTGGGTCCTGTCGTTCCCACTGCACATACAACAGTGTTTGCTTCCCGTCAGCACGATCGGCCGGGATTTTGACCTCAATCTGGTAGACGCCGGCATATTTGACATGGTTGCCTTTGGCCGGCGGCGGAACTGTCACTTTAGTCACCTCAAGCGGTGTCAGATCGCTCCATTTCAACTTATCCGTGGCGGCATTGAAACTCGGCTTGGCAAGCGACACCGTCCACTTGCTCGGCTCATGCACCTGGGTGGCGTCGAAGTACAGCGTAGCCTCGCCGTCTTTTACCGAGACGCTGCTCACATACCAGTCGGCATGCGGCTGGTCGATGCCTTCAAACTTGGCGATGCCCGCCGAGCAAAGCTGGCCATCGGGGACCTTGTCTGACGGATGCTGGGTACCTTGCAGGTTTTGCGAGTAGGCGGGCCATTCGGTAAACATCTGGCGGCGTTCCCAAATAGGAATAGTCTCCGCTTTGTACAAAAAGGCATTTCTGCAGGCCGCATTAGGTATGTTCGAGCCATCATCCGGGTGGTTGTAACCGCCGTCCTGTTCACAAATCACCTGACGCGCCTTGGGAATCAAGGTAGCGCCATGCTTTGGCCCGATCGCTTTCGCTTCGGTATTCTCGGCGGCATGCGCCGGCATCGTTAATGCAAACAGCATTCCTGCCAACAGAGAAAAACGCTTTTTCATACGAAATACCTTATTTCATTATGTATAGGGGTTGAGATGCCCGCATCGCCTGCGTGACGCAGATGATGCGCAGCAGGATAGCCCTGCTATCCATTTGGCTTTACCAGCATAGACATCCCCCCAGTAAATTGCATAAATAAAATTAATCAATTTAAGCTAATCATCGTATGAATCACGCCTAAATACGCCGATATCATTCATTAAACATTAATTTAATTGCTAATATATGCTGTTTTGGCACAACGCCGTCGTGGGCTGCAACCGAAGATATTCTCGCGGCCAGCGCAGCACGACCGGGCGATTGTGTTAATCTTATGGCAACCCAAAGCTCAGCCGCCCGGCCGTCAAAGCGCCTGTTATCGCCGTAAAAAGACGGTGATATTCAGAACGGGGCGTGTTGACGCTATCGCGTTCCCCCGCTAGCGTGAACGCTGAAAAAAGATTTCGCTGCGCATGCCCGCAAGGACAAAAGGACAAGAGAAAGTTATGCCAATCCGCAAAGTTAGTTTGCTACGTCTGATCCCGCTGGCCAGCCTGGTGCTGGCCGCCTGTACCACCACCAAGCCAAGCGGCCCGGCGACCAGCCCAACCTCACCGCAGTGGCGCGCTCACGAGCAAGCGGTGCAACAGCTCGGGCAATATCAGACCCGTGGCTCTTTCGCCTATCTGTCAGACCAGAAAAAAGTCTATGCGCGCTTCTTCTGGCAGCAATATTCGCCGGAACGTTACCGCCTGCTGCTGACCAACCCGCTTGGCAGCACCGAACTTGACCTGAACGTACAGCAAAACGTGGTGCAGTTGACGGACAACCAGGGCAAACGCTATGTCAGCGACAACGCCGAAGAAATGATCCGCAAACTGACCGGCATGGCGATCCCGCTGGATAACCTGCGTCAGTGGATGCTCGGCCTGCCGGGCGAGGCCAATGATTTCACGCTGGATGACCAGTACCGCCTGAGCAAACTGACTTATCGGCAAGGCGGCCAGACCTGGAGCGTGGATTACCAGGATTACAACAGCGATCTCAAGCCGCAGCTGCCAAGCCGCCTGGAACTGAAACAGGGCGATCAACGCATTAAACTGAAAATGGATAACTGGACCCTCAAATGATCCGCCAGTGGCCATCTCCCGCTAAACTTAATTTGTTTTTGTACATTACCGGCCGGCGCGAAGACGGCTACCACCTGCTGCAGACGCTGTTCCAGTTTCTGGATTACGGCGATACGCTGACCCTCGACGTGCGGCAGGATGACCGCATCCGCCTGCTGACGCCGGTCGATGGCGTGCCGGACGAGCAAAACCTGATTGTCCGCGCCGCCCGCTTGTTGCAACAGCATTGCGATAGCCACGGGCTCAAAACGCTCCCGCGCGGCGCCGATATCAGTATCGATAAGCGCCTGCCGATGGGCGGAGGGCTGGGCGGCGGCTCGTCCAACGCCGCCACCGTGCTGGTGGCGCTGAATGAGCTGTGGCACTGCGGGCTGAGCGACGATCAGTTGGCGGAGCTGGGGTTGACGCTGGGTGCCGACGTTCCGGTCTTTGTGCGCGGCCATGCGGCGTTTGCAGAAGGCATCGGCGAACGGTTGCAGCCGGCAAATCCGGCGGAAAAGTGGTATTTGGTGGCGCATCCGGGCGTCAGCATCCCTACCCCGGTTATTTTTGGCGACGCGGAATTAAAAAGAGACACCCCGGTTCGCCCGTTAAATGTGCTGTTGCAGGCAACTTACGCAAATGATTGCGAACCAATAGCAAGAAAACGTTTTCGCGAGGTTGAACAGCTTCTTTCTTGGCTGTTAGAATACGCGCCGTCACGCCTGACTGGCACAGGTGCATGTGTGTTTGCTGAATTCGACACAGAAATCGCCGCCCGTCAGGTGTTAAATCAAGCTCCGGAGTGGTTGTGTGGTTTTGTAGCGCGTGGCGTTAACGTCTCTCCACTACATCGCATCCGTTCCGGGCAGATTGAACCGTAGTTCTCGTTTCGCTGCGCAGGGTCATGCACACCTGGCCCTGTAATCCCTGCGCCGCTGCGGTTTCAAGTTAGTTTTTTACACACCCGTATGATATTGCGCCGGCATCGTTAACTGCCCCTTATCGAAGGCCGTACGACAATATCTTCTCTGGACGCATGCCTGAGGTTCTTCTCGTGCCTGATATGAAGCTTTTTGCTGGTAACGCCACCCCGGAACTAGCACAACGTATTGCCAACCGTTTGTACACCAGCCTTGGTGACGCCGCTGTAGGTCGTTTTAGCGACGGCGAAGTGAGCGTGCAAATCAACGAAAATGTACGCGGCGGTGATATTTTCATCATCCAGTCCACCTGTGCCCCTACCAACGACAACCTGATGGAACTGGTTGTTATGGTAGATGCCCTGCGTCGCGCCTCCGCAGGTCGTATTACTGCTGTTATCCCTTATTTCGGTTATGCCCGCCAGGATCGCCGCGTGCGTTCTGCGCGTGTGCCAATCACGGCCAAGGTTGTCGCCGATTTCCTCTCCAGCGTAGGGGTTGACCGCGTATTGACGGTGGATCTGCATGCTGAACAGATTCAAGGCTTCTTCGATGTTCCGGTAGATAACGTGTTCGGTAGCCCGATCCTGCTGGAAGACATGCTGCAACAGAATCTGGTGAACCCAATCGTGGTTTCCCCGGACATCGGCGGCGTAGTGCGCGCCCGCGCTATCGCCAAACTGCTCAACGATACCGATATGGCTATCATCGATAAACGTCGCCCGCGTGCGAACGTTTCTCAGGTGATGCACATCATTGGTGACGTGGCAGGCCGTGACTGCGTGCTGGTTGACGACATGATCGACACCGGCGGTACCTTATGTAAAGCGGCTGAAGCGTTGAAAGAACGCGGTGCCAAGCGCGTATTTGCCTACGCGACGCACCCGATCTTCTCCGGTAACGCCGTTGAAAACATCAGGAACTCGGTGATTGATGAAGTGATCGTCTGCGACACCATTCCGTTGTCTGCAGAAATCAAGGCACTGAAAAACGTACGTACTCTGACGCTGTCAGGCATGCTGGCTGAAGCCATCCGCCGTATCAGCAATGAAGAGTCAATCTCTGCAATGTTCGAGCATTAATTCGTTCCCTTTCGGTGCGGTGTCCTGCCGTACCGGAAGAGCCTATTGCCCGGCAGCAGAAAAAGAAAAACCCGTTGGTGCGCAAGCAGCAACGGGTTTTCTACTCGTAGTCAAACATGACCTTAGACCTGAGTGCGCGGCAGATCTCCTTTGCCGTAATGCCGCTCCCTTTCGTTTTTTTAATCAATGCGACGAACGATGCTGATCGTTGCGGCAGCGTTTATCGAAGTGTTTTACCCACCAGTAACGATCGGCAACCTGCTCGCGACCGCCGAGACGGGCACCGACCAGCCACAACAACGCACCCACGAAAATACTCATGATGGCGCCATGGGCGAAAAGTTGCGGTAAATCGAGCTGCGATACTTCAGCAAGAATGTTGTATCCGACGCCGCCGATCATCACGACCAGCCCCAGCCCCATAAAAAAGTTGCCCATTCTGCACGCGTTTCTACGTTTCATTTGTCACCTCCATTGCGCTTTATGCCAACCGGGATAACTCAGCAAAGGGTTAACCCACTTTGATAAATTAAGTATAGCCCCTGGTCCGACAAGGGGTTTGCGGAGACGATCACAAATGGTAAAGAAAACGTGACAAATCTTTACCTTATCCTGCCTGTTAGCCGACAAATTGAATTGTTTTTCTAATGAATTATTCAATTTTCAGTCTGTCGCTGAATCAATACTCGGGGCTGGGCATCAGGATTTTGTCATTCGCGGCGGCGGCAGGTAGACTAATGCCCTTTCCATTATCTCGATCATAGCGAATTTCCCAGTGAGCAGTATTAAATTGATAGTCGGCCTGGCGAATCCGGGCGCTGAATATGCCCAGACGCGGCACAACGCCGGCGCCTGGTACGTAGATTTGCTGGCCCAGCGCCATAACCAGCAGTTGAAGGAAGAGAGCAAGTTCTTCGGCTACACCGCACGGCTGAACCTGGCGGGTAACGATGTGCGCCTGCTGGTACCGACCACCTTTATGAACCTGAGCGGCAAAGCGGTGCTGGCGATGGCCAGTTTCTACCGCATTGAGCCGGACGAAATCCTAGTGGCGCATGACGAGCTGGATATCCCGCCGGGTGTCGCCAAAATCAAACTCGGCGGCGGTAACGGCGGCCACAACGGGCTGAAGGATATTCAGAACAAGTTCGGCAATAACCCGAACTTCTACCGTTTGCGCATCGGCATTGGCCATCCGGGCGATAAAAACAAAGTCGTAGGATTTGTGCTTGGCAAGCCACCGGCCAGCGAGCAAAAAATGATTGATGAAGCGATAGATGAAGCCGCCCGCTGTACCGAAGTTCTGATGACTGACGGGCTGGAGAAAACCGTTCGCCGCCTGCACAGCTTCAAGGCGCAGGCCTGATGGTTGCCGCAGCGGGCATACCGCCCGCTGCTAGCGGCGTTACGTCCGCACCTTAAAGGTTTCTTCGCCGACGTTACTGTCATCGGTCTGATACCCTTCTTCTGCCACATAATATTGCGGGTCATCCAGCTCATGGCTGCAAAACGGGCCGGCCCGTTTCAGCAGCCGCACGCAATCGACGCTCAGATGGCGCAGGCGGATGGATTTCCCCGCAGCCAGATAACGCGCCGTCAGCTTGTCGATCGCCTCCACCCCACTGGAATCCATCACCCGGGTGCCGGCAAAATCCAGCACCACGTTTTCCGGATCGTTTTTCGGTTCAAACAGGTCGGCAAACGCCGCCGTGGAACCAAAGAACAGCGGACCGTCGAGTTGATACACCGCCACATCACCCTCCACCTGGCGCTGACGAACGCGGATGCGCGCCTGCTGCCAGGCAAATACCAGCGCCGAGATAATCACCCCGCTGATTACCGCCACCGCCAGATCGGTAAAGATGGTAATCAGAGTCACCAGCAGCATTACCAGCGCGTCCATCTTCGGCATGCGGCGCAGCCGGCGCAGAGAACTCCATTCAAAGGTGTTGTAACACACCACCAGCATGACCCCGGCCAGCGCCGCCACCGGCAGCAGGCCGATATAGCCCGACAGGCTGACCACAAACAAGATTAATAGCAATGCACCCACTACGCCGGAAATACGCCCGCGGCCGCCGGAGGTGAAGTTGATGATCGACTGCCCAATCATCGCGCAGCCGGCAAAACAGCCAAACAGGCCGCAAATCGTGTTGCCTGCACCCTGAGCGATGCTCTCGCGGTTGCCGTTGCCCTTCTTGCCGCCCATTTCGTCGAGCACCGTCATGGTCAACAGCGATTCAATCAGGCCGACCAGGGCGATCACCAACGCATACGGCAGCACCACTTTCAGCATTTCCAGGCTGAACGGCGCCATCGGCAAGCTGAAATGCGGCAAGGCACCGGAAATATCCGCCAGATCGCCGACCCGCAGCGTATGCAGATTGAACCCGATCGCCAATGCGGAAACCACGATCAGCGCCGCCAGCGAAGCCGGGATCACGCGCGTCAGCCGGGGGAAGAACACCACCACCAGGATCGCCAGCGCCACCAGCCCGTACATCAGCGGCCCCTGCCCGGCAATCATATGCAGTTGCGCCAGCATGATGACAATCGCCAGGCCGTTAACAAAGCCGTGAATGGCGGGCAGCGGCACCAGCCGAATAAATTTGCCCAACCGGAACACGCCGATCAGGATTTGGATAGCGCCCGCGAAAATCGTCGCCCACAGCACGTATCCCATGCCGTGCTGCGCCGCGAGGCTCATCAGTACCACCACGATCGAACCGGCAGCACCCGACACCATACCCGGCTTGCCGCCGAACAGCGCCGTCACCAGGCCGATAATAAAAGCGGTGTGCAGCCCGACGATCGGGGAAAGCCCGGCGACCAGCGAAAAGCCGACCGCCTCCGGGATCATCGATACCGCCACCACAAAGCCCGCCAGGACATCGTTCTTGACGTCCGACAGCCTGATATTGCTCAGGTTAAACATGAGTTTTTCACTTCTGACAAATAAAAAATACATCCCCGCAGAACGGGAACCAGGGCCGCATGGCGCGGCAAACCGCGGCAGAGAGAGGCAACTCAGGGTGGACTGGGCAAGAAGGACATCCGGCGCGTTTCCTGTAGGTGAATCAGAAGCGCAGTATGTGTAAATGTGATCCAAATCTCAATGCAAACTGGCCTCACCGCCGCATTTTCCTACCCTATACAGCCAGATCGAGAAAAACGCCCATTACGTGTATAATGGCGGCATTATTTTGCCATTTATGCAGCGGGTTAACCCTAACAAGCTGATAGTTAAGATATTTAAGGTGATAACAACATGGGATTCAAATGCGGTATCGTCGGCCTGCCTAACGTAGGCAAATCCACCCTGTTCAACGCGTTGACCAAAGCGGGTATCGAAGCAGCCAACTTCCCGTTCTGTACCATTGAACCTAATACCGGTGTGGTGCCGATGCCCGATCCGCGTCTGGACAAGCTGGCCGAGATCGTCAAGCCTCAGCGCATCCTGCCAACCACCATGGAATTCGTCGACATCGCCGGCCTGGTCAAGGGCGCATCCAAAGGCGAAGGCCTGGGCAACCAGTTCCTGACCAACATCCGTGAAACCGAAGCTATCGGCCACGTGGTGCGCTGCTTCGAGAACGACAACATCATCCATGTGAACAACAAGGTTGATCCGGCTGACGATATCGAAGTCATCAACACCGAGCTGGCGCTGTCGGATCTCGACACCTGCGAACGCGCCATTCACCGTGTGCAGAAGAAAGCCAAAGGCGGCGATAAAGACGCGAAAGCCGAACTGGCGGCGCTGGAAAAATGCCTGCCGCAGTTGGAAAACGCCGGTATGTTGCGCGCGTTGGATCTGACCGAAGAAGATAAAGCGGCTATCCGCTACTTGAGCTTCCTGACGCTGAAACCGACCATGTACATCGCCAACGTCAACGAAGACGGTTACGAGAACAACCCGTACCTGGACAAAGTGCGTGAAATCGCCGCAGCCGAAGGGTCCGTAGTGGTTGCCGTGTGCGCCGCCGTGGAATCCGACATCGCCGAGCTGGAAGACGAAGACCGCGCCGAGTTCATGGCCGAGCTGGGCCTGGAAGAGCCGGGCCTGAACCGCGTGATCCGCGCCGGTTACGAGCTGCTGAACCTGCAAACCTACTTCACCGCCGGCGTAAAAGAAGTACGCGCCTGGACCATCCCGGTGGGCGCTACCGCCCCACAAGCGGCCGGCAAGATCCACACCGACTTCGAGAAAGGCTTTATCCGCGCGCAAACCATCGCGTACGAAGACTTCATCACCTACAAGGGTGAGCAAGGCGCCAAAGAAGCCGGCAAGATGCGTTCGGAAGGCAAAGACTACGTCGTGAAAGATGGCGACGTGATGAACTTCTTGTTTAACGTCTAAGTTTCAGCTTCGCTGCGAACTCAAAAATCCACGCAATTGCGTGGATTTTTGTTTTAATGATTGCTCAAAATTCTCGTGGAACATCCGCTCCTCCCAAAGCCGCGCAGCCACGCGGCTTTATCCCCTACCGCCGCACCAGCACCCGATCCACCAGCCCCCACTCTACCGCCTCGTCGGCCGTCATAAAGCGGTCGCGATCCAGCACCTGTTCAACCTCTTCAGCGCTGTGGCCGCAATGTTCGGCATACAGCCGGATCACCAGGTCCTTGGTGCGCCGCATCTCTTCTGCATGAATAAAAATATCCGATGCCTGGCCCTGAAAGCCACCCAACGGCTGATGAACATGCAGGCTGGCATTGGGTAATGCCGCACGGTGGCCCGGCTCCCCCGCCATCAGCAGAAACGACCCCATCGAGCGGGCGGTTCCCATGCACAGCGTATGCACCTGCGCATTGATGAATCGCATGGTGTCATAAATGGCGAAGCCGCTGGTAATGGCGCCGCCGGGTGAGTTGATGTAGAGGTGAATAGGTTTTTCCGGGTTCTCCGCCTCGAGAAACAGCAACTGAGCACAGACCAGTTCGGCGATGGCGTCGTTGACTTCGCCATTCAGAAAGATGATGCGATCGCGCAACAACCGCGAGTAAATATCAAAGGATCTTTCCCCCTGGCTGGATTGTTCTACCACCGTCGGGACGAGCAACATCGCTTCACGCATAGGTGAACTCCGTTTTGCAGATACAGTTGATGAATGAAGGGGTCAGGCGGCGCACATAAGGGGTTGGCCGCTGTCGTTGGCCGCCGTCAGGCGTGCGTCGTCCAATAGATGGATAATGCGCAACAGGCTGCCGCCATCGGCGCCAGGCCGGATTTGCAACGTCACCGTGCTTTCGAGGAATGGCGGTTCGTCATCGCGCATCCGATAGCGGATTTCTTCACCCGGTATCGAAACGACCGGCTCGGCATCGGCCAATACCTGTTGCGGCAACCATTGTTCACGCAACTCAGGGATGCCGAGCGCCCGCCAGACTTTCTCCGGCGGTGCGTCGAGCCGGTATTCGAGAACCAAAGGCTCGCCCCGTGTTTCGCTGCCGATGTCGTTCATTGGTCCATGTCCTTGAGCAAAATGTTCAACTTGTCTATCTGCGCAGGCCAGAAGGCACGGTACTTATCCAGCCAACGGGCGAGCAGCGCCAGGCCATGGGGATCGACTTCGTAATTGACGAAACGCCCCTGCCGCTCTTCGCACACCAGCCCGGCATGGCGCAGCACCGCCAGGTGTTGGGACATGGCCGATTGGCTGATTTGCATGCCTTCGCGCAGCGCACTGGCATTCATGCTGCCAATCGCCAGCTTTTCGAAGATGGCGCGACGGGTGGGATCCGCCAGCGCTTTGAAGATCTCATTTTCATTCATGACTACACATTAGTGCTCACTTATCTAATGCGCAAGTTTACGGCACGAAATTCTTATCGACGCGCCTTCGAAGGCCGTCGAAAGTTTGCCAGCCACAGGCCGCCCGCTTGCATCAAATACCCCATCACGCCGCCCAGGCATAACGCTTCAATCACCGCCAGCCCGTCGGCCGACGCCCCAAACATGGCGCAAGCGCCTATAAAACTGCCAGGCACAAAACCCAGCAGCGGCAAGCGGGATTGCGCGCACAGGGCAAACGAAATCAGGCCGGTCAGAATGCCGCCGTACACTGCGCCCGCCGAGGCCGTGAGCAGGATGGCGCCGGCAGCCCATAGCACACCGCTGATGTTGGCCGCCATGCCACGCAGCAAACCGGCCGGGCCTTTATGCGGGATGGCGAAATAGGTAGTGCAGCCTAAAAAGCCTATCCAGCCCGCAAGCTGAAGTTGCCCGGCCAGCCAGGCCCAGCAACCTGATAAAACCCCGGTGCTTAGCGCCAGGCAGAGCAAGAGTCTGGTATTGGTCATGACGCTATCGTCAACGCGCCCAGGCCGATGAACAACCCGGCGATGGTGGCGCTCATCAGGTTGGACAGCGTCGCCGCCAGCAAGGCGCGCATCCCTAAACGGGCGATATCCGAAGCGCGCTCCGGCGCAACGGCGCTGAATGCCCCCACCACTACGGCGATCGAACCAAAGTTGGCGAACCCGCACAGGGCAAAGGAAATCACGGCGATGGTTTTGGGATCCAGCGCTGCCGCCGTCCCCTTGAGGTGCGCCGAGAAGTTCAGGTAAGCGACGAACTCGTTGATCGCCAATTTTTGGCCAATCAACCCGCCGACCAATCCCGAGTTATCCCAGTTCACGCCCATAATGTAAGCCAGCGGCGAGAACAGATAGCCGAACAGGCTTTCCAGGCTCAGGCTCTGCCAACCCAACAAACCGCCCACGCCGCCGATAAGGCCATTGATCAGGGCAATCAACGCCACAAACGCCATCACCACTGTGGCAACGCCGATCGCAATTTTCAGCCCCAGCATGGCACCGCTCGCCGCCGCTTCAATAATGCTCGCCGGGCGTTTGTCACTGAACGACATCTGGCTAAACGCCACCTGCGAAGCCTCGGTGGCCGGGCTCAGCATGCGCGCAAACAATATCCCGCCGGGGATCGCCATCAGCGAAGCCGCCAGCAAATATTCAATGGGTACGCCCAGCCCGGCATAGCCGACCAACATCGAACCGGCTATCGATGCCATTCCGCTGCAAATTACCGTGAATAGCTCGTTGCGGTTCATCTTGTTGATGAAAGGCTTTAACACCGCCGGCAGTTCGTTTTGCCCCAGAAAGATGGTGGTTACGGCGGCAAAAGCCTCCACCTTGCTGACCCGCAGCATTTTCTGAAAAACATAGCCCAATAGGTTGATCACCCACCCCATCACGCCGAGGTAATAGAGAATCGAGATCAGCGAGGTAATGAATATGATGGCAGGAAGCACATGAAAGGCGAAAACAAACCCGGCGCCATCAAATAAAACGTTCATTTTTGGCCCCACCAATCCGCCAAAAATAAAAGTACTGCCTGCATCGCTATAAGAGATCACTTTATTGACGCCGCCGGCTATCGCATTAACCAGCCATTTCCCCGCCGGGATATAAAGCATAATGGCGCCAAGCACTATCTGCAGAAATAACGCCGCACCCACCGTTCTTAAACTTATTTTCTTTCGGTTGTTGGAAAAAACAAAAGCGATAAGGAGAAGAATACAGATACCCAATAAGCTGCGTAATAAGTCCATAAATCCATCCTTAATTTACCCCCTTATCATTCAAGCTGCAGCGTTATTGGCGGCAACTTGAACGTCAAAGGATATAGATAGGTCGATACCTGAAAGGCGTGCGAGACAAAGCGTGCCCCGCCACCTTTCAGGCTGGCTTTTTTATTGATTTTTTACCGGATAAAACTTAAGAAACGGCGAACTCTTATGCCGCAGTCTGCTGGTAGCAGCAGGCGATCTGCGCCGCCAGTTTGGCGTTATTGAACACCAATTGAATATTGGCATTCAGGCTATCGCCGCCGGTCAACTCGGCTACGCGCGCCAGTAAAAATGGCGTGCTGTCTTTGCCATGTACGCCCTGCTCAACGGATTCTTGCACCGCCTGCTCAATGGCGGCATTAATTTTGTCTTCCGGCACCGCATACTGCGCCGGAATAGGGTTGGCGATAACCATGCCGCCGCCCAGGCCAGTCTGCCATTTGGTCGCCATTGCTCGCGCGATTTCCGCAGGTTCATCCAACCGGATGCTCACCGAGAAAGGGCTGGTGCGGCAAAAGAATGCCGGCAGCGTTTGCGTCCGGTAGCCAATCAGCGGCACGCCGTGCGTCTCGAGATATTCGGTAGTCAGCCCTAAATCCAAAATAGACTTGGCGCCGGCGCAGATCACCGCGACATTGGTTCGCGCCAGTTCCTGCAGATCCGCGGAGATATCAAAGGTCTGTTCGGCACCGCGGTGAACCCCGCCGATACCGCCGGTGGCAAATACGTGGATCCCCGCCATCTCGGCGATAATCATGGTAGAGGCCACGGTCGTGGCGCCGTGCTTGCCGGCGGCGACGATAAACGGCAGATCTCGGCGGCTCACCTTCGCCACGTTATGGCCTTCTTTGCCCAGCAGCTCAATTTCAGCACGCGTTAATCCCGCTTTCATGCGGCCATTTATAATGGCGATAGTGGCGGGTACTGCGCCGTTATCGCGGATTTTTTGCTCAACCTCCAACGCGGTTTGCGCGTTCTGCGGATACGGCATGCCATGGGAGATAATGGTGGATTCCAGAGCGACAACCGGGCGCTTATTGGCCAGGGCTTCGGCCACTTCCGCTGAAATATCCAGGTAGTCATGGGTGATAAGGGTCGTTTTCATGATTGAAGCTCCAACAGTTTTTGGACACTGCCATTCGACAGATTAGGGTTATTGGTAAATTCAGATAAAAGCGTTAACGCAGAGCAGCCTTGGGCGAAGCGGATGCTGTCCGCCAGCGTCATGTCCTCCAGCCAACAGTGGGCCAGCCCCGCCATCATGGCATCGCCGGCACCGGTCACATTAACCACGTCGACCATCAGCGGCCGTGACCAGCCGTTTTGCCCGTCAATCTCGCTGTAATAAACGCCTTCAGCCCCCATGCTGAGCGCCAGCCGCTGTACGCCCTGCTGATGGAACCAGTGGGCAACCGGTTGCGCATCCTGCGGCCCGCTAATCGTCATGCCGCTGAGGATTTCGGCCTCGAGGCGATTCGGTTTTAAGGTATGAATATGCGAGAGCCAACTGCGGATTTTTGGCGCTTTAAACGCCGAGACGGTATCGACAAAGATCGGTACGTTGCCGCAATGGCCGAATAACCAGGCCAGAGCCTCCTCGGTGAGGTTGCAGTCAGCCACCAACACGCCCGCATGCTGAATAAGGTCTTTGGACGTCGCTAATAATGCCGGCGTCAGCTTCTCCAGGATCCGCATATCATTAATGGCCACCAACAGTTCACCGCCGGCATCGAGCAACGAGATATAGGTCGACGTATTTTCACCATGCAGCTTGTGGAAGCTGCCGATATGCACCCCCGCCAGCTTTGCCTGCTCCAAGAGCGTTTCACCATAAAAATCGTCGCCGACGACGGAAATAAGGTGGCATTCACGGCCTAGCAAAGCGACATTCTGCGCAATATTTCTGCCGACGCCACCGGGAGTACATTTTATTTTTCCGGGGTTAGAGTCTTCATACACTAATTTTGACGAGGAATAACCGCAGACATCCATATTGGTTGAACCTACGGTAACCACGTAGCTGTGTTCCGATAATATGTAGCCCTTTCCTTTTATATATCCTTTATTCATTAAATTCATAATATGTCCTGCAACACCAGAGCGGCTAATACCTAAAACATCGGCAATTTCCTGCTGTGGGATCAAAGGATCGCGTCTCAGAAGCTGCAATATCTGTTTTTCTCTGCTGGTCATATTGGACACTTGTTTGTTTTTAAACATGCGTTTGTTTTATAACGGGCTTAACACCCAGTAAAGCGGCTTTTATATATTCCCATCGGATTTGGGAAGGCGATCGTAATACCGATGTATAAGGTTTCAGAGCGCTTTTTGTGATCTGCGTCACATCATAAAATCTGCGATTGCCGCTAAACGCAGTCAAAAATAACCATTAGGCATGATGAAGCATTTTATTCTTACAATAATCTCGTAAAAACAAACGGGTAACCGCATTCCTCTCAAAAGCTAACTTTTGTTGGGTTACCTGATTTTTGTCGTTTTTGAGACGAACGCCCTCTGTTCCGCTTGCCGGCAGAAAGAGACCTTTCGCGCGTTTATCTTGAGGGGTTTGGAAGCCTGAAGGCGACAAACCGCGCAGCGGCGCGGTTTGTTGATGCGTTACTGTTTAATCGGGATCACCAGCACGTCAACGTTCAGCTGATTGATGGCATGGCGGGTCGATGAAAACAGGTTGTTCCACAGGTCGTGATGATGGCCGAAGATCGCCAGATCTATCCCTTTATCCACTATCGCGTTCTGCAATTGTTCAATAAAATCCCCGCGCCCGATAATCACCTCGTGGATCGGGTAATTCACATTTTGGGTCATCGGTTCCATCTCTTTCTTGATCTTGTCGGCGAAAGACACGCCGTCGTAGCTTCTCTCCGAAAAGCCAATCGCCGCGTGATAGGTATCGTAATGAACGTCCACGTAGATCAGGGAGAGTTTGGCCTTCAGCGCAGCAGCCAGCAACGCGCCTTTTTCAACCAGCCGTTTGCCGTCATCGCTCAGATCTGTGGTAATTAAAATATGTTGATAACACATAGCGCCTCCTGTCATTGACTCGGTAGAGAGCCGAGGCTCCGATATCCCATCAGGGCGATATCGTTATGGTTAATTTTAGTTCAGAAACGCAGCGATCGGACGGGGATATTGGCGGGAATGGCCCCGCTGCCGGGGCCTGAGGGGATCAGCGCACGCGCTGCACTTCAAACCACACATTGCAAACCGACAAAATCAGCGTGTTGGCGTCTTTCACCAGCACGTTGTCGCCGGGTACGCCTTCGGTGCCTTGATCGGTAATGCCTTTAATCTCGGTGTCGGCGTGCTGGATTGTCACCCGCTCAACCGAAGGCGTGCTGATGCCCAGCATCGGGAAGTCAATGTAGGAACTGCTGCCGGAATTGTCCTCGACAAACTCCTGCGCCTCAACCGTGCTGAGGGTCGCTCCCTGATTTTTCAATGCGGTGCCGTTCCAGTTGAAGCCATCGGCCTTATAACTGATTTTGCCGCCGACCAGGTTTTTTGCCTGCTGTTCGTCCCAGCAGCCCACGGTTTGCGTCGGCAAAATTTTGCTGACATGCCAGTTACCCAACAATGTTTTGGGGATGGGCTCAACTGCCGCCTGCTGGCTCTGATCCGCCGCCTGCACCTGCGCCGTCGATACGCAGGCCAACACCACCAACGGCAGCAGCGCCTTGCTCCAGATGTTAAATCGCATTGTATTTTCCTTTCGTGAATTCTACCCCTGCCGGGCCTGCGAACATCATAATAACCCGGTGGATCCGCAGTCAAAACAAACCGGAGAACAGAGGCACAAACAGAGCAATCCGATTCCCGTTATTTCACGATCGGCGACGCCTGAGCTTGCTCATAGCAAATCGCTATTAATCATAGTGAATCCGTCTTTTGTTTTATCCTGACGTTTACTTAGAGTCATCGTCACTGCTTATCCTGCAATAACCAGCAGGCTATTTTGAAAAGGACTCTGGGAAAATGACATTTACGCTAAAAAAACTCGCCGCAACCTTGGCGGTAGCCGGCACCCTGCTGCTCACCGCCTGCGGGCCAGCGGATCAAGACAGCCATCATATTAAGGTCGGCATCAGCTCCGGCATCGATCAATCGATGTGGGCAGTGGTACAGAAGGTCGCCAAACAGAAGTACAACCTGGATGTGGAAGTGGTGACGTTCAATGACTACGTACTGCCCAACGAGGCATTGAACAACGGCGATCTGGATATTAATGCCTTCCAGCACCGGCCTTACCTGGACAAGCAAATTCAGGAACGCGGCTACAAGCTGGTCGCGGTGGGCAACACCTTCGTTTACCCGATAGCCGGTTATTCGAAAAAAATCACCTCGCTCAGCCAACTGCCGGACGGCGCGCAGATCGCCGTGCCGAACGATCCCACCAACCTCGGCCGCTCGCTGCTGCTGTTGCAAAAACAGGGTCTGATCGTTCTGAAAGACGGCGTCGGCTTGCTGCCCACCGCGTTGGACATCGTCGGTAATCCGAAGAAATTGAAAATCGTCGAGATCGAAGCGCCACAGTTGCCGCGCGCGCTGGACGATAAACAGGTAGCGCTGGCGATTATCAATACCAACTACGCCAGCCAGATCGGCCTGTCACCGGCCAGGGACGGTCTGTTTGTCGAAGATAAAAACTCGCCTTACGTCAATATCTTCGCCACCCGCATCGATAACAAAGACAACGAAAACGTAAAGGATTTGGTCAAGGCCTACCAGACCGATGAAGTGGCCGCCAGCGCAGCCGACATCTACAAGGGCGACGCGGTGAAGGGCTGGTAACGCCCTTTATAACGCCAGTGCCAACCAGGGCGCTGCATTAGCAGCGCCCTTCGTATCAGTTACCGTTATTACACCGCGTAGTTAGCTTCAGCCCCGGCAGCGTTACCGCACTGGACGTCGGGTTGGTCAGCGTGAAGGTCACCGTACCCGCCTCACTGACACAAACCGTACTTTTCACTTTTTTCGGACTCTGGTTAAACTTCACTCCGTTAGCGACAAACGTGGGCTGCACCGCCGCCAGTTGCGCATCGATATCCAGGCTTGCCCCCGGTGCCAGCGTCACATCCTGAGGCAAGGACGAGACGAGCAGATCGACAAAATCGCCACCTACCCACACCGGATCTTCCCCCACAGATACGCAACTGAACTTGCGCGGCTGCCCCTGCACCGCATTGAAGTTATAAACCTCATCGCCCACCCGCACATCAATACCCGTTGGCGGTTGGCTGTCGTAACGAAACTCCCTGCGGCCGTAAGCGGACGCGTCCATCTGTATCCGGCGGATACTGGTGATGCCAATCTGGAACTTGGTTACTGCCGTAAAAGCGGTATCAAACACGTTTTTGCCAATGACGGTGTTAGGGCCGTAGTCACTGCCGATCAGATACAGCCCGGCAAAGGAAGAACTGAGCTGCACAATATTATCGGCGAACACAAAGCTGCCGGGATCGGACAGGCGGATGTGACCCTGATTGCTGTCCGTTACCCGATTGCCGACAAAGCTGCCCCCCGCGGCCAGCTTGATATAATTGCTGCCGGAACCGGCACTGGTGAAGGTAGAGCCTTCAAAGAAATTGCCGCTGGTGACGCAGCCGCTGGCTGAAAGGCCAATCTTGCAGTTCAGTACACGGTTGCCGGTAATGGTGGCACCCGTGGCGGAGATGCCGGGGTATTCCGCCGTCGGGCTGGTACCGCAGGTATCCACCTGATTATCGGCGATCAGCGCGTATTGCACGAGAATCTCATTCAGCGTGGTGAAGCTGATACCGTTCTGTACCGTATTGCGCACGGTATTACCCACGCACTTGCTGCGTTTGATCGGGTTTTTCTGTGGATTATTGCTCAATTCGCTGTCCACGATGATACCGAAGCGATCGAGGGTATCGACAAAGTTATCCGCCACCTCCCAGTCTTCAATATTGGTGAAGGCGATACCGTAGGAAAGGTTGGTCAGCGAGTTGCCCTGCACCAGCAAATTGCGGAAGAAAGTGGTAGAGCCGCCATTTTCGTCATTGAGAGTAATGCCCCCGCCGCGATGCCCCTGTGCAGTATCGGGTGCGCCAATCGCATCGTACAGGCGGTTATTGAGGATCTTGCCGTCAAAACTGCTGGTCGAAGAGGTCTTCAGTAAAATACCGTCACCGTTATGGTGGTAGATTTCATTGTCGCGCAGCACCCACCGGCGGCTACCGCGCACCGCAATGCCCTCTTCACCCAATTCATGGCATTTATTGCTGACCACCTCGAAGCTTTCCGACTGTCTGATGCTGATCGCATCGGTATGCATAAACAGATCAAGGTCGTGCAAACGGAAGCGTTGGCCACCGTCAACAAACAACGCAGTGGCCTGTTTCGACCACAAACGAGTCGGATCGCTGCCATTGCGGGTCAGCGTCAGATCGCCAAACGTAAAGTCGGTTTTATTGACAAACTGCACCATGGTCAACGTAGTTTTATTGTTGTCCAGATAGAGTTTTCCGCCGCCGCCAATCGTGGTGAAACCCGGCGCGTCCAAGGGTTCAAACGGCGTTGTCTGATTCGGTTCAACCACATCCGCCAGACGGTAATGTCCTCCCAGCACCATCTTCTGCGGCGATTGTGCAGAAGCGACGCTGTTGGCATAACTGAACAGCTGCTTCAATGCGGGATAATCATTGTTGAGGCCATCACCCACGGCACCGAACATTTCCGGATTCAACACCGAGTCGGCGTCCAGTACCCGCATCCAGCAGTAAGGTGAGCTGGCCGGTTGCGCCACATAAATGCAACCGTCAGGCGTAATGCCGGCGGCAGGAACAGCGACAAAGGTACCGCCACCCAAAGTGCCACGGATTTGTTTGCCTAGCAGACCCGCTTTGAAAGCAGCAACTTTCATCAGCGATCCGGTGGGGGCCGTTTGTTGGCCCAACGCAATAATATCGATACAAGTGTCGGTCATGATGTGTCTCCTCGCGGTGGCACTATTGCCACCCAATAACTGTATATAAATACAGTTATCAGCGAAATCTACCCACCGATGACACAACAAAAAAGGAGCTGCAAGCAGCTCCCGAGGTTGAGGATAAAATCACGACAGGCGCAATATGCAGCGCCCCGCCAAGGAAACAGAAACAGGCTTTGAATGGCTACGCCGTCACTGCTTCGTCACGAACTTTTGCATAGTGGCCGGCGTCACCAGTTCAAACGGGATCCAATAATACGGCTCCAGCTTTTCGCCTTTGATCATCCGCTGCGCTACGTCGACCGAGGCTTTGCCCTGACCAACGGCGTCCTGGAATACCGTCACCTGCATCTTGCCGGAAGACAGCGCCTTCAGGCTGTCCGGCGTGGCGTCGATGTGCTGCCGCCAATCACCGCCCCTTGGAGGCGGTGATTGGCGGACAATAAAACCAGCATCATTGCGATCAATAATCAGTTTAATTACCCGAAGTCAAAACACTTGAAAAACCAGCAACACTCAAGATTTCCATTATATTATCACGCACCTGTCTAAGCGTTAAGTTTGCGTCTTGCTTGGCAAGCTCTTTTCGTACTTTCAAAATAACCTTAAGCCCAGAACTGGACAGGTAATACAATCCCTTGCAATCTAAAACAAGAGTATTAAAAAGGCTTGGGAGATTGTTAACCATTTTTTCCAACTCAAGTGCCGTATTGGCGTTAAGCTCCCCATTCAGAGCTAATATGACGCTATCTTCTTCATGAAACTTCAATATATTCATGTTTTATCCTTCATAAAAATGTAGTTTTAATCGAAAAAATGTAAATCTGACAGAGCAGAGATGAATCTCTCCAGATAATCCTCCCCCGTTAAAGGCCAGAAAAAATTCATTCGATGCAAGATCTGATTGGTGTAATCACTTCTACTTTCGAGAAGTGTTAATGGCCTGCTTCCTGGAGTACTTCTATAGGCTATCAAGGAAGAAATATCCTTGGATTTTTTCGGATTTTGCAGGTTTTGTTGGTATGCACATTCAAACTCATTCACTTCGCAGGGGGTGATGAGCCCACTATGGAGATTCAGAACGTTGATAATATCCCCGATGAAAATGCAATGATTGTTGACCGGGTGGAAAACTCGGCACATTGATGGTGTACGCGCTAAAGACAATATGGCTTTTGCGGTACTATCCACCGGTGACAACTCCGTTACATGCCCCATCGTTTCGAACGGAATTTTGCCTATTTTTTGATACGCTTTCAGCATGCCAATAAAGCTATTGGTATGGAAGTTGATCTGAAATTCGCCATCACCCAGCCGTGGCATCAGGTTGCCAACCCGCATTATTTTAACATCTAAACCTGCTGTGACAGCAGCTTCCAATGTTAAACGTTCAGACATAAACTTACTGTGCAAATACTTATTATCTAAATTTTGCCCGAAATAAAGCAACTGTTCCGAAAGGCGAGTATTTTCCGGAGGCTGGTTGTCAATGCTGAACCCCGCTACGCTCACGGTAGATATTTGAATGAAGCGGCAATTATTTTTCTTGCAGAAATCTATGCTGTTTTTCACCCCACCTAAATTAACGTTTTCAATTTCCATCCCGGCAGCAAAGTGCTTTACATTTGCAGCACAGTTAATGAATGTGTCGACCCTATATTCCATAAGACGGGACACTGCGTTTGTGTCGGTAATATCACCTTCAACGACATAGATCCGTGAGTCAAACTCTGCTTCAAAGCTGACGCCAAAATAATAAAAAAGGAGGTTTTTCAGACGATCTTTCGCCGAAACTTTCCCGCCACGAACCAGGCAGTGGACAACACCTTTTTCTGACCGCAGAAATTCATACAGAATATGAACACCCAGAAACCCCGTCGCGCCAGTAAGGACGATATTTCCCAAATCTCGCTTAACGTCAGCATTAAATGACTCGAGATTATTTTCAGCCAGAAGTGAATGAATGAGGCTGTAGTCATAATTTTCCGGTCTATTTTCTATTCTTGCTACGACAGAACCCTTATTGTTTATAAGAAACTTGGCCAAGTCTTCCGGCGTACTTTGGACAAAAACATCACCAAAAGACAGATGAAGGTTATGAGCATGAGCCTCAATAACCACACGAGTGACCAACAGAGAGGTGCCACCAAGATCAAAAAAGTTGTCATCTGCGCTAATATTTTCCAGTTGCAATACTTGGCTGAATATTTTGCAAAACAGACGTTCCACGTCGTTTTTGGGGGGCTTAAACGCCCGACGAGCCGTGAGCAGAGCTTCTGGCAGTGCTTTAAAGTCT
Organism: Serratia sp. 22264; assembly: GCF_052045345.1. NCBI lineage: Bacteria > Pseudomonadati > Pseudomonadota > Gammaproteobacteria > Enterobacterales > Yersiniaceae > Serratia > Serratia sp. 22264. The sequence goes on along the minus strand of NZ_JBQEOY010000001.1, from coordinate 739,297 downwards.
ACCTTTCCATTCGGCGTTTCCGGTAATTCCTCCAGTTGACGGTAGGCCGTAGGCACCATATATCGTGCTAACGATGTTGACAAAACGCTGCGCAACTGGTCAGGCTCCCATGAGCGTGAAGCCGTATAGAAAGCGCTTATATGTTCACGCCCCGCAATAATACGAACAATTACAGCGCAGGAGCGGATGCCAGGAATGGCCATTAGGGCATTTTCAATCTCACCAAGCTCAATGCGCATGCCACGCAATTTAATCTGCCCGTCATTGCGACCAAGGATAATCACGTTACCCTCTTCGGTCCATTTTGCGAGATCGCCGGAACGATAATAACGGATGCCCTCGACTGTGACGAACTGTTGCTTCGTCATGATGGGTTGACCATAGTAGCCTCTGGCTACGCCCTCCCCGCCAATCCACAATTCGCCTACCACACCTATAGGTAGAGCGTGGCCGTCGATGTCGACAATACGCTCAACCACATTATGTAAAGGGGAGCCGACGGTAATGCCATGCTCGTTTAAGTTGGCAATGTTACTGGAGATAGTAGTCTCGGTTGGGCCATAGGCATTAATCAGGACTGCGCCGGGCGCAATATGACGCAGCTGCTTGTAGAGAACCATCGGATATTTCTCACCCCCAGCAGTGATGACCCGGCAGCGAGACAGTGCCTTAACCATCTCGGGCTGTTCCAAATACTGCAAGAGGCGTGATGGTGTGAAGTTAGCCCCTGTACCTTTGGCCCTTTCAAAGAGCGCTGCCAATTTGTCGGGATTCTGTGCCTGTTCTTCGGAGGCAAACACCAAAGGCAAGCCATTCATGAGCGTACAGAAGGCATCTTCCAAAAAGGCATCAAATGAAACGGTAATGATGGAAACGAGCTTACAACGTGTACGGACAAAAGTGTGCACATGGAAATTACGCGGCGTGTTTTCCACATAATTAATAGCGTTAGCATGTGTCAGCATCACCCCCTTGGGCTTCCCCGTAGAGCCTGAAGTGTAAATGATATAGGCCAGTCGCTCTGGACTGATGTCCAAGACAGGATTATCCGTGTTGTCAAACCGCAACAAGTCATCAATATCCAACGCATTGTCATAAGCGCTTTCCCCCTGAGTCAGAACAAAGCGAGCTTGGCTATCTTCCAGAAGATGGCGCACTCTATCGGCCGGAGACTCCGGATCTACGGGAATGAAAGCGCAGCCCGCTTTCATGATGCCCAACATAGCGGAGAACACCCGACTGGTCCGGGGCAACATGAAAGCCACGCGGTCTTCCGGATGCACATTGCGCTGTAATAACGCCCAGGCAATCCGATTGGCCGCACGGTTCAATTCATCAAATGTCAGCTCACCGTCTATGGCTGAAAGTGCCGTCTGGTTCGGTTGACAGGCCACCTCCTGTTCAAACCGGCTATGCAGGTTGCGGCTCGTCACGTTGGGAGTGATCGGTTCGTTGAATAATGCAAGCCTGCGCGCCTGTTCCTCAGTCATGAGTCCGATAGAGGAAACCCGCGCGTTTGCTTCCATTCGGCACATAGTACGGACAATGTGAGCCAAACTATCAACGAGGGTATTCATAAAACTTCTTTCATACAGTGCGTCGCTGTATTCCACGTTAAGCTGATAGACACTCTCCATAGCATTGATTTCAATAGTCAGCGGGAATTTAGGCGCTTTTTTCAATTCTGGAAGTATAAGAGTTTCAAACTTTATACCTTCCCCTTCCAGTAAATCGTTATTCGCAGGGAGATCCTGAAATGCAAAATTGATCTCTGGTACCCAATGTCTGTCAGCAACAAGGTGGGTAAAAGAATAAGTTTGATGTTCAATGGTATTCAGTATTTCTTCCTTTACCCTCAGTAAATAATCTTGCAGTCCTTCCTCCACCTGTAGTTCTAATGTTAATGGCAAGGTTTTGGCTAGCATGCCGACACTATTGTGATAACGGGCGTCATCTCGTCCGTTGTGAATAATGGATAACAGGAGGTGTCTGTTACTCACGAAACGACTGATGAGCAGCGCGGAGGCTCCGAGGAATAGGCTGCCTGGCGTAAGCCCCATGCGCGCACAAAAAGAGTCGATTTCCAAACGCTCCACTGAAAGATTGACGGTATTCGAATTACCAACAGCATGATTTTTTTCTGCGGACTGTCTCGGTGCCAGCACTGTGGGATTGTCAATGAGAGCGAGACGCCCATCATAGTAGCTACGTGCCAAACTGATATTCTGCTCTTGCTCATCCAATCCTACTTCGAAGGCGCTGACATTTTCCTCAGCAAGAGTGTGTCCCAAATAAGCCAGGCTTAAATCGCGTAAAAATACATCCGCAGAAAAACCGTCAAAGATCAGGTGGTGAAAGTCCGCTAACAGCCAGAGGTGAGATTCCGTGCGGCACAGGGTCAAACGAAATAGAGGGCCAATAAAGAGATCGAACGGCTGAACAAAATTATGCATCACCTTTTCGATCTCAGACTCGCAGCACTCTAGCCGAGAAACAACTATGTTAGCCTCGTCGCGGCGCTCCAAACCGAGTGTCGTGCCTTCCATTATTAGACCTGCTTTAAGCGTCGGATGCACAGCAACCACGGCCTGCAATGCACGTTGCAATTTATCGATATTCGTTTTTTGAGGCAGCTTTAGTCCCAAAGGAATATTATAAATCAGAGAATCCGGCCGCTTGGCGCAGTCATAGTAGATGCCCCACTGGGTGGTGCTCAGAGGATAAACGCGCCGACTTTTTCGAGCGGTTTTTACCTGTGTCGGTTTTGCCTGCCCTATCAGAACTTCGACACCCGCCACCGTAGCATCTCGCATTATCGCCAAGGGGCTGAGCGTGACATTGAGCTCATGATTTAGCTGAGCGGCGATCTTTATAGCAGAAAGTGAACTCATTCCGGCGTGATAAAGGTTTGTATCCACCCCAAAGGCATCATTGCCAATGAGCTCGGAAATAATGGCGCAGATACGCCGCTGCAATGCATTAACAGGCGCTTTTAGGTCCGAAATCACACTCAGAGGGGGTAGCTTTTGGTAGTTTATCTTGCCATTGGGCGTTATAGGGAGCGACTCAAGCTGCATAAACCCGGAAGGCACCATATATCCCGGCAGGTTTTGGTGTAAGGCGTTACGCAGTTCAGCATCGTTAATGGGCCGATCCGCTTGAAAATAGGCGTCCAGTACATCACCGCGAACCACGATCACGACGTCATTGACACCCGATATATTTCGTATCGCTGTTTCAATTTCACCCAGTTCTATCCGAAAGCCGCGGAGTTTGATTTGATCATCATTGCGCCCCAGATACTCCACTTCACCTCGTTCATTCCAGGTAGCCCGGTCGCCAGTACGATACATCCTCTGCGTGTCCAAGGTATCAGCAAAAGGATTATCCACAAATGCAAGGTGCGTAATCTCGGGCTTATTCCAATAACCATCGGCAATCTGCGGCCCAGATAGGTACAGCTCACCCTCCGTCCCTATTGGGAGAAGCTCTCGATTGCGATCAACAATATAGTGTCTAACCCCTGGCATAGGCGTGCCTATAGGAATGTTATCGTAGCATCGTTGAGGGTCAACCAAATGCCCGGTGGCAAGGACCGTAAACTCTGTAGGGCCATAAAAATTGAAGAGGCGGCCGGCATGATCGGGAACGGACCTCAGCTTTTCGCCACCCGTGGAAATAGTGAGGCCCGGCGCGTCAAACCGCCGCAGGAATTCCACACATATTTGAGTGGTGAGAAAAATGTCGGTGATAGCTTTCTCGTGCAGATACCGGTGCAGCGCGTCCATATCCAGGCGCGTTTCCGTATCTATGATATGCATTTCACTTCCCGCACACATCGGAGGAAACAACGCAATGACTGCGGCATCAAAACTGAAACTTGAGTGCAGAGCTACACGTGAGTTTTTATTAAGCTGCATCAGTTCCACCATCCAGATGACAAATGTGGCTAATGCCTTATGGGAGATAACCACGCCCTTTGGGGTACCGGTAGACCCTGACGTATAGATCATATAGGCCGGGGAGAAAAGATCGGGGGATCTTGGCAAGGAAAAACGCGTATCGAGCTGTTCAGCTTCGGCCAGCAACGCATGGATATCAAGAACACTAAGACCGAGCTCTGACAACCTTTCCCCGCTGATAGGACTATTATCGTCCACAATAAGCAGTGGTGCCTCACTGTCAGCCAACATATATTCCAGCCTGCTCAAAGGGTAATCAGGATCTAAAGGAAGATAACTCGCCCCTGCTTTCATCACGGCATAAACGGCCAGAGGGAAAGCATTATCTCGAGAAATGGCGAGCGCTATAACCCGTCCACGCACGGGGCCTTTAGCCTCAAGCAAAAATGCAAGTCGATCAGTGAGGCTGTCTACTTCCGCGAAACTTAGGCTTTGCTGCCGATCGCGCAAGGCAATATGTTGTGGGTGCTCAGCGGCGCACTTACGGAAAAGATCAACAAAAGTGGCGTCAGAATCGCTCGAGATGGGAGAGGCAACCTGAAAGCCAGAGAGGAGAAGATCGCGCTCCTCCTCACCCAGGATCTGCAACCGATCTATGGCACGATCAGGGTTATCCAACAGGTTGATAACCATTGTTTTGATACCTTCCGCCATGCGATTGGCATCTTGCTGACTATAGGCTGCATGGCGGAAATGTAGATGTATCCTTTGCAGGCCGTCGCGGTCATCACGGCAGCTGTTTACACGGAATACCAAGCCAAAAGGGATACTTTGCTTTTTGGTAAACTCCATCGCGAATGGCTGGGTGCGGCAGGCATTGGACACGACGGAAAAATTCCATAGCATCGATGTGTCCTCTCCCTGACTGTTTAATTTTTCTACCACCTCTTCCAATGGATATTGACCATGATGCAGTACTTCACTAAGCAGCAAGTTGACATGCATAGCCAATTCGCCGAAGTTTTGCCCCGACACGCGTTTGATATTAAGCAACAGTGTATTGGTCTGCATGCTAATAGATTCCGCCACGTTTCCCTTATTTCGACGCCCTGCGTGGGCCGTAAGTATCGGTAGCGCGTCACAGTCAAAACGGCGGAAAAGATAAGCGCCTATAATTGCCAGAGCCAGACGGAATGCAGAAAGCGGAGTGGGAAAGCTTTTACTATAGGCATTAAGACGCTGCGTCAACTCAGGTTCAAAATCAATGACTACAGTCCCGCAAGAATCACTCCCACCCCTAAGTTTTTTGGGAAAAAGACGGGTATCTTGCAGTTGTTTTCCCCAGAATTCTGCATCACGCTGCCAAGTGTCTGAATGGCTATAAGCTGCTTCTGCCTGTAAGCAGGCCATTTGTACCTGATGTCTTTTGACCAGCTGTCCGTTAGCACTGACAACAGCACAAGCTTCAGCTATCCACTTGCCTAACAAGTTGATGCCGGTACCATCTAGCAGAACATGGTGGAACTTGCCCCAAACTCGCGTACCGCCGCCCTCATCACCTGGAATCGCCTGGATAAAAAACTCATAGAGAGGCTTATCCCAGAGGGTGGAAAATCGCTGCATAAAACCGTAACGTTCTTGCCATATAACATCGCCCTCTTCCAATAAGTGAATAAGCGACACATCGGGTTCTCCCACATAGTGGGAGAACTCAGTACCGCCATTACGTAGGCAAAAGCGACTGTTGATATCTTCTTGTTTGTATAATATCTCTGACAGTGCCAACAGCATCGTTGGCGGTTCTATTTTATTGAAATCATACAGAACCCTAAGCATATATTGGTCAGACTCAGGGAAAAGACTCTCCGCGTTAAGAATACGGCGCTGTGGAAGAGTGGCTGGCAAGTAATTATTCATATCAAACTCCTTTAAATCATTAATTAAAAATCAAAATCCCGCTCCTTAAATTAAAACGCCAAGTCAAATTCCTGGCATTGGTAAATACCAAGAGAACTATTCACAAAGAAAATGAATAAAATAATACAATAAGCTTAAATTATTAATACTCAATTACAGATACAGCAAAAAAATCAATGATCAGCAGTAATAGCCATACTATTATCATACGTATTTTGATCTTATTAAAACAAGAAAAAAGCCAATAAACGTTGGCTTTTGGGTGACAGCTTATCATTGATAATTATTTTTAATATAGAATGATTGGGTATATTTTTATATCGATAACACATATATGGAGACAGGAATGAAATTTATTTGGGAAGTTAAGAAACCACGGCGATTTATAATTTCCCAAAAAAATGAGGGGTTGACAGCAGTCATTTAAAATAGAGGGTAAGTTATCCTTTGGTGTAATTACCGAGAAGAAATCCAATAGTTTTCACTCAACAAATTAATTATTATAAATTTAAAAAACAAAAAATCAATTCAGGCTATCGCTTAAGCCACTCTAACCTCAAATCTCATTGATCACTAAAATGTAATTTTTATTACAGCCATCTATTTCTCATTAACCTCCATAATTAACCAGAAGTGTATGTCATTACATTATAATGCCTATAATGACAGTTATATCCCATGTTTAACCAACATTCCATGGTAAACCGAAGGATACCCACAAACGCCTGCCATGGCCAAAAACCATGGCAGGCGCGTCTACAGACACAATCCATTTTCATCTATACAGTATACGATTTGTTTTTATCGTGCCAACAAGCACAACTCCGGCGGCAATTCACGGCAATCAGTGTTTTTTGCGGTTACGGTGCATGTCGATCGACACGGCGGCGACGATAATCACGCCTTTGATAATGTCCTGAATGTAGGAGTCCACGCCGATAAAGGTGAAGCCGCTTTTAATCAGCCCGAGGATCACCGCGCCGATCAGCGTGCCGGTAATGCGCCCGACGCCGCCCATCAGGCTGCTGCCGCCGATCACGGCCGCGGCGATAGCGTCCAGTTCATAAGACATCCCCATGCTCGACTGGCCGCTACTGACGCGCGCCGCCAGCACCACCCCCGCCAACCCCGCCAGACCACCGGCGATGGTATACACCGTCACCAGGTATTTATTGACATTGATGCCGGATACCCGGGCCGAGGTCATGTTGCCGCCGATGGCGTAGATATATTTGCCGTAGCGGGTATGTTTCAGCGCAATATGGAAAATCACCGCAATCACCAGGAAGATGATCACCGGCATCGCGCCCTGGCCGATCGAGGTAAACCCGTCGGACAGGAAGCTGACCGGGTTACCCTGGGTGTAATACTGCGCCAGGCCGCGCGCCGACACCATCATGCCCAGAGTGGCGATAAAAGGCGGAATGCCGGTGCGGGTAATCAGAAAACCGTTGATGAAACCGCAAACGATGCCCACCCCTATCCCCGCGCCGATTGGGATCGCCGCCGGTAAATCGAGCAGTGCCGGGTACATCGGTGAAATGCTGTCGGAGGTTTGCGCCAGGCTGGCCGCCACCACCGCCGTCAGCGCAATCAGCGAGCCGGATGAAAGATCGATGCCGGTGGTGATAATGACCTGGGTAACGCCAACGGCAATGATGCCGATAATCGCCACCTGCAGCACGATCAACAACAGTCGGTTGGGGTTCATCAGGAATGACTGATCGCGAATATACCAGCCGAGAATTTCGAATATCAGCGCGATGCCGATCATCACGATAAAGATGCCGGTGTCTTTCGGCATTTTGCCGCTCAGGCCAGAGAACAGTGGCGCTTTACCCGCAAGCGGCTTCTCGATTTTTACATTACTCATGGTGGTTCACCTTTGCGTTATTCAGAGGCCAGCGCCAGGATTTTTTCCTGATCCGCTTCTTCTTTATCCAAAATGCCGGTAATACGGCCGCCGTGCATGACCATCACCCGGTCGCTCATGCCGAGGATCTCCGGCAATTCCGAGGACACCAAAATAATGGCGACGCCACGGTTCGCCAGCTCGCTGATCAGGCGATAGATTTCCGCTTTCGCCCCCACGTCGATACCGCGCGTGGGCTCGTCGAGAATCAATATTTTCGGCTGCGCCAGCAGCCAGCGGGCGATAAGCACCTTCTGCTGATTGCCGCCGCTCAGGTTATTGATGATTTGATCCATGGTCGGGGTTTTGATGTTGAGCTTTTTGATCTGCTCCATGCAGTCTTTGGCCATTTGCACATGGCTGACAAACCCGTTCTTGCCGATGTATTCCGACAGGTTGACGATACTCATGTTCTCAACCACCGACAGCACCAGAAACAACCCGGACTTTTTGCGATCTTCGGTCAGAAAGGCCAGCCCCAGCTCGATGGCCTTCGATGGGGAATCGACCTTTGCCGCCTTACCCTCGATAAAGATGCTGCCGCCGTCCGCCGGGTGCATGCCGAACAAACTTTCCATCACCTCGCTGCGGCCTGCGCCCACCAGCCCGGCGACGCCGAGGATCTCGCCGCGTTTAACGCTGAACGAAACATCGTGGAACCAGTCCGAACGCCGCAGCCCTTCGACCCGCAGCACTTCCTCGCCGATATTGTTGTTGAACTTGGGGAACATTTGGGTCAGTTCGCGCCCCACCATCATGGTGATCAGCGACTGCTTGGTCAGGTTTTCGGTTTTATCGCAGGCGATAAAGGTGCCGTCGCGGAAAATACTCACCTCATCGGTGATGGCAAAAATCTCATCCATCTTGTGGCTGATATAAATAATGCCTTTGCCCTGTTCACGCAGCTCGCGAATGATGGCGAACAGGTGCCCGACCTCGCTTTCGGTCAGCGCCGAGGTGGGTTCGTCCATAATCAGGACGTCTGCGTTATAGGAAACCGCCTTGGCGATCTCCACCATTTGCTGGCTGGCGATGCTAAGTTCGCCGACCAGGGTCTCCGGTTTTAACTTGATGTTCAGCCGCGACAGCAGATCGCGGGTTTTCCTGTTCAGCTCGTCATGATTGACGAAGCCAAGCCGCACCGGTTCACGCCCCAGCCAGATGTTTTCCGCCACCGTCATGTAAGGCACCAGGTTAAGCTCCTGGTGAATCATGGAAATACCCGAATGCAGCGCCTGCAGCGTATCGCTGAAGATCACCGGCTCGCCTTTTATTTTAATGGTGCCTTCATCGGGGTGATAAATGCCGATTAAACATTTCATCAGCGTCGATTTACCCGCGCCGTTCTCCCCCATTAACGCGTGTACGCTGCCTGGTTTGATTTTAATTGAGACCTTGTCCAGCGCCTTCACGCCGGGGAACTGCTTACTGATGCCTTCAGCCTCAAGAACATAAGGATACATACTGATAACCTCCGCCGTTCGTCAATGCATCCCTGCCGTATTTACCGCTGTGTATCGGGTAAATACGGCAAGGGATATATACCCGTCGCCTTTCAAACTGCAGCGTTGTTACCTGCTCTTGCTTACCCCAGTTACTTACTAAAGTAAGCGCCTGGGGATTAGCAAGCTGGGCGCCTAGCTGCAGCATGAAATTCATAGGGTATAGCCGCGCTGCTTTAACGCTTATTTTCTGTTCTTGTCGGCAAATTCCTGATAATTGGCCTTGGTGATCAGTTGGTAAGGGATCAGCACATTGCTTTCCACTTTCTCGCCTTTCACCAGTTGAATAGCGGTTTGTACCGCCCCCTCACCCTGGCCTTTGGCGTCCTGGAATACGCTCAGCGCCAGATCGCCCTTCTTGATGAACTCCAGCGCGTCCGGAGTGCCGTCAACGCCGGCCACCAACACGCCGCTTTTCTTCGCCTGCTTCAGCGCCAGGATAGCGCCGATGGCCATTTCGTCGTTATTGGAGGCGATGGCATCAATTTGCTGACCGGTCAGCACCCAGTCGGTGGTAATGTCGACGGCTTCTTTACGGCCCCACTTGGCGGTTTGTTTATCAAGGATTTTGATGCCGGGGTATTTGGCCGCCACCTCTTCCACACCACGGGTACGGTCGCGGGTCGCTTCATTGGACAGCTCGCCCATCAGGATCATCACGTTGCCCTTGCCGTTCATCTGCTTGGCCAGCTCTTCCATTTGCAGCTTACCGGCCAGTTTGGAGTCTGAGCCCACATAAGCCATGCCCGCCGGCAGCGAGACTTCCGGACGACGGTTGACGAACACCAATGGGATCTTGGCGTTTTCCGCCAGTTTGATCATCGGCTTCACGCCTTGGGTATCGACCGGGTTGAGAATGATGGCGTCGACGCCCTGACTGACAAAGTTTTCGACCTGTTGAATTTGCTGGGCAATATCCCCTTTGGCATCTTCAAACTGACCGCTGACGTTGCCGTCCGCCTTCATTTTGTTCTGCATTGACTGGCGCAGGATGGTGAGGAAGTTGTCATCGAAATAAGCCATTGAAACGCCGATCTTGATGTCTTTCGCCAACACGCTGGCCGGCAACATGCACATCAGTACCGAGGTGACGATCAGTTTCTTCAGCTTCATGTTCTGTACCCTTTAATCGTTAGAATGAAGATGCCTGTTGATTTGACAGCTAATGAAAAATATTTTTTACATTCAAACAACAATCCGGTCGGTGTTATCCCTTTGATACGGCAGATTTACCGCTTTTTCTGCGTATTCGGGCGGTGTGTAAAATTTTGATCGATATCTCAAAATAGAATAAAAACAACAAATTGAAATATACATCTTGGCGGTAAATTCAGGTCATCACGCCATTATCAAATGTTTATTTCATAATTGAGGTTATTGAAACTTTTTAACTCAAACAAGCGAAACATGCGTTTTGGAATGACCAAGTAACAAAAACATGACACGGATCTAACAAATGACGCAAAAGCCATCAGCCCTGTACCGGCTTTACTGCGCTCAGCCGCAGTTAACGCCCGCAGCAATAGAAAATGGCGCGCGGGTTTCTCAGTAAATGTGCGAGCGAGCGCGCAGTTTGCGGTTTCCCCATTTCATGCCCATGCTTACTCAGCGATACTGGATATATCCCTATTTTCAGGAGGATCTGACATGCAGCTCAGCAGTAAGGTACGGATGAACCGGCTGTTTAATAACGGCAAATGCCTCGATGTGGCGATCGACCACGGCATCGCCAATGAACCGGATTTTTTGATCGGCCTGGAGGATATCGAACGGGTCATGGGCAGCTTGATCGCCGCTCGGCCGGATGCCATTCAGGTTAATTACGGTCAGGCGGATTTGCTGCAACGCTCGCCGCAGCGCGACAAACCGGCGCTGGTGATGCGCACCGACGTCGGCAATGCCTATAACGCCGCCCGCCACCGCGAAATGTGGGCGGTGCTGCATAACCCGGACGCACCGATCCTCGCCGCGCTGCAAATGGATGCCGCAGCGGTGGTGGTTAACCTGTACCTGATCCCCGATGAGCCGGGCATTTTCCGCCAGTGCGTGGAAAACATCGGCCGGCTGCGCCATGCCTGCGATCGCTACGCCATGCCGCTGATGATCGAACCGCTGGTAATGGCCCCGCCCGGCCAGGGTGCCGCTTACGGCTCGCTGGGCGATGTGGAAAAAATGGTGCCGCTGGTGCGGCTGGCGCGTGAACTGGGCGCCGACATTATCAAGGCCGATCCGACCGAGCGGGTGGACGATTTTCACCGCATCGTGGAAGCGGCACGCTGCCCGACGCTGGTGCGCGGTGGCGGCAAAGGCGAACTGGGCGCGGTGCTGGAGAAGTCCGCCGCACTGATGGCGCAAGGCGCATCCGGCATGGTGTATGGCCGTAACGTTTATCAGCACAGCAACCCGTCAAAAGTGGTCAATGCGCTAATGGCGATCATCCACCAGGGCGCCAGCGGCCAGCAGGCGCTGGAAATCTACCATCAGCCCTGAAGGCGGCTTTTGTAACTAAAATAATCCCTCGCCCGGCGGCAGCATGTTATAACCTGCTGCCGGTCACTGCCCTGCAGCCTATTCCCCGCAAGAATCGTTGATATCGCCATTCGGAGAACCGCCATGCCCAAACAACGGATCCCACTGAAGCTTAGCACCACGCTCACGCTGATGGTGTCCGCCATTATTGCTTCGGTGCTGCTGGTGGTGTTCGCGCTGTTTTTTGTGCAGATGAACCAAGAGGGGCAAGATCAGTTACAGCAAAAAGCCATGGCGATTGCCAATACGCTGGCGCTCTCTTCCACCGTGGTCGAGGGTCTTGAACGTCAGGATCACAGCGGCGAAATCCAGCGCTTTGCCGAGCAGGTGCGTAAGCAGAACGAGTTGTTGTTCGTGGTGGTGGTCGATATGAAAGGCATTCGTTACTCGCACCCCAAACCCTGGCGCATCGGCCAGCATTTTATCGGCGAGGATCTGGAGCCGGCGCTGCACGGCAAAACCAACAGCGCCATCACTCGCGGCTCGCTGGGGCCATCATTGCGGGTTTTTGTCCCGGTCTATGACGCGCAGCGGCAGCAGATCGGCGTAGTGTCGCTCGGCATCGCACTGGATACCGTCCGCCGGGTGGTGGGCGAAAGCCGCTGGATTATTTACTGGACCATCGCCTTCGCCGCGCTGGTCGGCACGCTCGGCACCTTCTTCCTGGTGAGAGCGCTGAAGCGCATCATGCTCGGCTTTGAACCCTACGAAATATCCAACCTGTTCGAACAACGCAACGCCATGCTGCAGTCCATTAAAGAAGGCGTGATTGCGGTCGATAATCAATCGCGCATCACCATCGTCAACGACGAAGCCAAACGGCTGCTGCGTCAATGCGGGCCGCTTGAGAATTTGCTGCTGGAATCTGCCAGCAAGCATTGGCCGGCCCTGTTGCATCTGGCGGAGGTGCTGGCCAGTGGCAAGCCGCTGCGCGACCGGCAGATTAATTTTAACGGCAGCGAGCTGTTAACCAATACCGTGCCGGTGATCGTCAAAGGCCAGGTTATCGGCGCCATCGCCACCTTCCGCGATAAAACCGAGGTCAGCCAGTTGGTGCAGCGCCTGAGCGGCATGGCGCACTACGCCGACGCGCTGCGCGTGCAGTCGCATGAGTTTATGAACAAGCTGCATGTGATCCTCGGTATGTTGCATATGAAGGCTTATCAGCAGTTGGAAAACTACATCATCAATACTGCCAGCAACTATCAGGAAGAAATCGGCGCGCTGCTGCGCAAGATCCAGTCGCCGGAAGTCGCGGGCTTCTTTATCGGCAAGATCAGCCGCGCTCATGAGGCCGGCATTGAGTTGACCATTGATGAGGCCAGCCTGCTGCCGGAAACCGACGATGCGGAAACCACCCATGTGCTGATCAGCGTGCTGGGCAATCTGATTGAAAACGCCATCGACGCCATCGACGGCGTTGAAGGGCATGAGATCAACCTGAGCTTCCATCACAATGAGGATCGCTTACACTGTATTGTCAGTGATGACGGCCCCGGTATCGATCCGGCTATCGGCGCGCGTATTTTTGAGCAAGGGTTTTCCACTAAAGGGCCGGGGCGCGGTATTGGGCTGGCGCTGATCCGCAGCAGCCTGGAGAAGCTGGGCGGCAGCATTGATTTCGACTCTGAACCGGGTGAGCTAACCCAATTTTTTGTGCATATCCCCTATCGGGCCAAGGACTGAACCCATGATTAACGTATTGATTATCGATGACGATCCTATGGTAGCGGAGCTCAACAAATACTATTTGAGCCAGGTCAGCGGTTTTCACTGCCAGGCGACGGTCGCCACGCTGGCGCAGGCGCGCGCATTGCTGGCCGACGCCAACGTCCCGGTCGATCTGGTGCTGCTGGACATTTATATGCAGCAGGAAAACGGGCTGGACCTGCTGCCCGGCCTGCGCGAACTGGGCGAAAAAACCGACGTCATCATCATTTCTTCCGCCAGCGACGTGGACACGGTGCAGCGCGCGCTGCACTACGGCGTGGTGGATTATCTGATCAAGCCTTTCCAGTTCACCCGTTTCAAAGAGGCGTTGAACAACTACCAACAGCAGTCGCAGATCCTGGCGCAACGCGAGTTTTCGCAGAGCGACGTCGACAGCCTGCTGCGCCGCCAGCCCAGCAGCAGCGAAGGCAAGAAGCTGCCGAAGGGGCTGACCACCATCACGCTGAGTACGGTGTGCGAATGGATTGAGCAGCAGCATGACGGCGAGTTCTCCACCGACAATCTGGCCAACGCCATCGGCATCTCGCGCGTTTCCTGCCGTAAATATCTGATCTATCTGGCAGAAAGCGGCATCCTTGGCACCCGTATTCTGTACGGTACTACCGGCAGGCCGGTCTATCTTTACCAACTGAAGCCGGACGCCCTTGCCATGCTGAAAGAGTATTGCCGGCCGGCCTAACCGGTCAGAAAATCCAACAGCGCCGCCAAAAAATCATCGGGCAACTCGACGTTGGACAGGTGCACCACCGGCAACACCAGTAACTCTGCGCCCGGCACCGTACGGGCCAGCAACTCCCCCTGAGGCAGCGTGGTAACGGTGTCATCCCTGCCGGCGATCACCAGCGTCGGTGCCAGGATCAATGCCGCCGTACGGCGCATATCCAACTCGCGAACGGCGGCAAAACACCCGGCCAATCCCTGCATGGGGGTGGCCAGCAGCATAGTGCGAAATCGGGCCACCGTCGCCGCATGTTGCTGCCGGTATGCTGTCGAAAACCAGTTGGCCAGAACCCCTTCTGCAACGTCGTGCATGTCGGCCTGCCGCAGTTCGGCAATCCGCTCGTCCCATTGCCCTGCCGGCCCCAAATAAGACGAGGTGTTGGCCAGAACCAGCTTTTCGATCCTCTCCGGGGCATGTACGCCGAGCCACTGCCCAACCATGCCCCCCAGCGACAGGCCGCAGAAGAACACTTGCTCGAGCTGCAACGCATCCAGCAGTTCAATCACGTCGCGCCCCAGCCTGGCGACCGAATAGGCTCCCGCCGGGGCGTCTGACGCGCCATGCCCTCTGCCGTCGTAGCGCAGCAGGCTAAAGTGCGCGGATAACGCCGCAATGTGATCGTCCCACATCGCCATTGCGGTGCCAATCGAGTTGGATAACACCAGAATCGGTTTATCGGCCGCGCCGTCAAACCTGTAGGCAATCTTGCAACCGTCACCGGCGGTAATAAAAGACAAGCTGTTCATGGTCACCCCAATAGCCCTTGAGCGCGGGAGGATCCCGACGCCCGATATCCACTATGCTATAGGATTAAAGAAGGCTGACGAGCGCCTTAAATGACCGGCTGTGTAGCCTGACGGGAACCCCCATTTTGACCATGAACGATCGTCTCACCGGCATTACGACCTTCGTACGGGTGGTCGAGGCCGGCAATTTTTCGCTGGCCGCCGAACGCCTGCACCTGACCCGCTCTGCCGTGGGTAAAAGTATCGCCCGGCTTGAGCAGCGCCTCGGGGTTTTGCTGTTCCACCGCAACGCCCGCGGTCTGAGCCTGACCCACGAGGGCCAGGCCTATTACGATCGCTGCCTGCGCGCGTTAAGCGAACTGGATGCCGCCGACGCCGAACTGGACAACGGGCGGCGAGAACCGCAAGGCACTTTGCGGGTCAGCGCACCGAAACTGCTGGGCCGCCACTGTATCACCCCGGTGCTGATGGCGTTGGTCGGTCGCTACCCTAATCTGCAGGTCGATATCGCCTTCAATGATCGGGTGGTGGATTTGGCAGAGGAAGGTTTTGATCTGGCAATACGTATCGGCCCGCTGAATGACAGCGCAAACATCATCGCCCGTCGACTGGGCGGCCAACACCTTGCACTGTGTGCAGCGCCTGCTTATCTGGCTGCGCATGGTAACCCGCAAAGCGTTGCCGCGCTCGATGGCCACAGCGGCATCGCCTATCATCGGTTCGGTGAGGACGTCGGTTGGCGCCAACTCCAGGCCGATGCCGCTGCGAGTAAACTGAACATCGATATCCGCCTACGCCTCGACGATCTGCATTCGCTGGCCGATGCCGCCGTTGCCGGCGCCGGGCTGGTATGGCTGCCGAACTGGCTGCTGGCACGCTATCTCCGCTGCGGCGAACTGGTGCCAGTGCTCGACAATATTCACCTGCTGCCCAGCGATATTCATGCCGTGTGGCCACAGACTCGTTATCTTCCGGCCAAAACCCGCGCAGCTATCGACACTTTATTGGACCGGATGCCGGCAATGTTACTGGGGATCAATGACGGCGCTTGAGATTCGGGAAAGCCCTATCGCGGCCCGGTAGCCGGCAAGTTCCGTCCTGCTGGGATTTATTGCCGCAACGACGCTCACCGAACATCGTGCTGTTGCGCCGCCGGTTCGCCTCTTCGGTCGATCCCCGTTGCCGTTCCCGTTCAAGTGCCTTTTCATTGGCCAACGCCACCCCTTCGGCGCTCCATATCTTATGCTGTAGCCCGCTGCGCTTTTGCCGGTAATCCTCAGAAATTTTGTTATCCAACGGTTGTGCGGCATGGTATTGCAAATCAACCAGCGCTTGTGAAGAGAAAGAACAACACTGTGCCACGCAGGCCAAAAAAATCCGTTTCATCGATGCACTCCCAACATTAAATTTATCCTGCTCCACCCACGGCTCAGTACCTGCCTTTAGTTGAACCTTGTGCGACAAAAAGTACCGACATACAAGCGATGCGCCCCCATCACTGGAATTGGCAACCGCCTGACCAGCAGGCAAGGATTCGCCACAGAGGCCGAGCCGCACAGGCGTTCTTTGCGCTGGCGGTGCTCCGCCGTGGGTAACTCGGATTCCAATCGATGGATGGTGGCCTCCAGCGCTTTTCGCTGTGCCCGCAAATCGGCAAGCCGCGCCTGTTCCGAACGGATTTGCTCTACGTACCAGAGATGTTGCAACAGCCCGTTAAACCGCTGCCGATAGTCAACGGCATCGTCTTTCGCATCAGAGGCTGCGTGCTGAGCGTGCCGGTCGACAAATGAATAGCAACAGCAAGACGCCAGCAAGGTGAACGCCGCCGCAATCACAGAGGTCAATTTCAAAAGCATAAACTCCATTGATGCCGTTGGGGCTAGCAGCCGTCGATAAGCAACGGCTGTTCTTCGCGTGGCAAGGCCGACGGATGTGGTTCACCCATGGCAGAGGCAGTTTTTCCCTGGGCCTTGCAGCCTTTACGCAGGGCCAGCATATTGTCTTCGCTTGGCGTCGCCACCAGCGACCGCTGTTTTTCATTACCCATTTCGTCCCACAGGCCGTGGACCACTTCTTTCAGTTTCTTGCGAAACAACACAGGCGAGCCCCCTTCATGCTCCCGATCATAACGGGCGGCGGTGGCCGGGTAGCTCCAGGGAAACAATAAGAATATGAAAATAACGGGAATGCCTTTTTCCACAATAAACTCCTGTAATAAGCCCGATGCAGGCGCTCATTTCCATAAAATCAAAAGAGGCATTATTTGCCATTAAAATAAACGTTGACCGGAGAAAACACATTACCCGAACAATAATAAACCTTAATTAAATGGTCAGTATTGAGACTTATAATTCGCAGGCATAATATATTTATGCTGATTAGCGATCCCATAACCGGGACCAGTCCAAGGTTCCGCCGATGCGGGGCGAGCCTTCGTTCAATACGGAATAGGCCGACTCACCACTGCCAATGCGTTGTTTTTGTTCCCGCGTTGCCCGTACGGGCGGCTCCCAGGACGAATAAGATGAATCTGCATGAATAGCGCTACAGCCACTCAGCAATATTATCAGCGCGGGGATCCCATGACGCAATGCCATATATTCTCCTTAAAATAGACTTAACCGCCGGTGACGGTAAATAAAAAAATCACTTTTTTTAGTTTATTAATCAGAATGCGCCAAGCGGCCATGCCAAGGCAAAACGCATTACTGTTAAATAATGTGGCGAGTGATTTAACTTAAAACAAACAAATAAACCGGCCCAGCGCAGCGGCAATGACACTCAGCAAAGAGAGAGCGGCGCACAAAATGCGCCGCCGCGTCAGCTTTCGCTATCAGGCGCCCAGGCCAGCAGATCGCCCGGTTGGCAATCGAGAATACGGCAGATTTTGTCTAACGTCTCCAACCTGACGCCTTTCACCTTACCGTTCTTCAGCAACGACAAATTTTGCTCCGTGATCCCCACCTGCTCCGCAAGCTCCTTCGATCGCATCTTCCTTTTGGCTAACATGACATCAAGACTTACTATTATCGCCACTCTATTCTCACACGAAAGAAAGCTGTTCTTCATTCAGCCGCAACGCTTCCAGGAATACCCGGCTAAACACCAGGATTGCGCAGCCTACGATCAACGAGCGTACCGACTCGCTGTTGACGCCATAATAAATTATTAACAGCATTTTTTCACTGGCGGTCAGTATCATCACCTGCAACATGCCGGCCAATGAAGGGAACAGTACATCGACAATCAGTAAAATGCCGATGATCTGCAGCAACAGCATATTGTTGCGGTGCCAGACATTGCCGCGATAAAACTGATAAAACAGCCCGGCACCACACAGCAGCGCGCTGTAATAAGGCACGTAGGCGAACATATCCAGCAACAGGGTGGCGAGAATCGCCCAGCGCTGCTGCGGGATGGCGTAGGTATTCAGCTCCGGGTAGTAGTCGCGATAGGCGGCCACAATGCTGTTGAACGCTTCGCCCTGCACCCAGCCCTGGATAATCATAAACATCTCCACGCCGGTGCTGATAATCAGCATCGCCATGATCAACAAACACAAGCAACGTACGTAAAGTGGAAGGTGGATCCGTGGCACGGCAGCCATAACAAGTTCATCCTTGGAAAACAGCAATAAGTTATCGTAAAACGATAACTTATTGCTGTCAATGATCAAGTGGACTGATGAGTAGCGACGGGAACAGGCAGGTATGGACGTAAAAAAGCCGGGATAACCCGGCTTTTTCCGAATACTCGATAGGTTTAGACCAGTTCGATCACGTCGAACTTCGCTTCACCGCTGAGATCCGCTTCGTAATCAACACCCTGCAGACCAAAACCGAACAGACGCAGGAACTCGGCCTTGTAGCCCTGATAATCGGTCAGCTCATTGATGTTGTTGTCGTTGATCTGCGCCCAAATTTCACGGCAGGTGTTCTGCACGTCGTCACGCAGTTCCCAGTCGTCCAGACGCAGACGATGCTTCTCGTCGGTGTCCGGTGCGCTACCGCTGTACAGTTTGGTGGCGAACAGACGTTGGATTTGCTCGATGCAACCTTCGTGGATCCCCTGAGCCTTCATGATTTTGAAGACGATGGCGATGTACAACGGCATTACCGGAATGGCCGAGGAAGCCTGAGTCACTACCGACTTCAGCACCGCAACGTAAGCCGCGCCGCCTTTGGCCTTCAGCTTCTGATCGATGGCCTGAGCCGCGCGATCCAGATCTTCTTTTGCTTTGCCCAGCGTACCGTGCCAGTAGATTGGCCAGGTCAGATCGGTACCGATGTAGGAATAAGCTACAGCCTGTACGTTGTCTGCCAGCACGCCGGCTTCTTCCAGCGCGTCCATCCACAGCTGCCAGTCCTGGCCCCCCATCACTTTGACGGTATCGGCAATTTCTTGCTCGTTGGCAGGTTCAACCACGGCTTCTACCAGCACGTCTTTGTTGGTGTCGAGCGCCACGGATTTGTACGGTTCGCCGATAGGTTTCAGCGCCGAGCGCACCACTTCACCGGTTTCCGGCATTTTACGCACCGGGGAAGCCAGCGAGTAAACCACCATGTCGATCTGACCCAGGTCCTGTTTGATCAGGTCAATAACGGTCTGACGGCATTCGTTGGAGAAAGCGTCGCCGTTAATGCTTTTCGCGTACAGACCTTCTTCTTTAGCTGCCTTATCAAAACCGGCAGAGTTGTACCAACCGGCAGAACCGGTTTTGCCTTCGCTGCCCGGCTTTTCAAAAAATACGCCGATGGTGGCCGCACCGCTGCCGAACGCAGCATTGATACGTGACGCCAGGCCGTAACCGGTAGAGGCACCAATCACCAGCACCTTTTTAGGCCCGTTTTTCAGTTCGCCACGGGATTTAACGTAAGCAATTTGCTCGCGGACGTTGGCTTCACAGCCTGCCGGATGAGCGGTGGTGCAGATAAAACCACGAATTTTAGGTTTGATAATCATAGTAATTTTGTCTTGGTAGCTAAAAACCGAAGGACAATATACCTGATTTTCACAATATACTTAAGACAGGCGCATTGCAGAATCGCAACAAGCCCAGTGAGCAGACCAGTCTCGCCCGGTAAACTTCGGCCGCAGAGGGAAATCATAACGCGTGATGGCCTGGGGAGTTTACGTCGAAAAGTACCTTGCCAGTTGGGTACACGGTCATCAGGTCAGGATTTTCGGCCCTGACCTGCCGGGGCATAATCAGACCTTCTTCTTTTCCAACTGTTCAACCAGCGTATAGCGCAATGAGGATGCATCGGCCGGTACGTTTTCAGCCTGGGTCACCTTAACCTTCAGGCGATAGCGGTAACCCGGTTCAAAGTTGAAGCCTTCAATCTGGCTATAAAACATTTCCCACTGCCCTTGTATTGAATGACGCACCTGCATGCATTTCATTGGGGAGACGCCCATGCAATCCACCAGCGCACTGTTAACAAGTAACACTTCCGTATGGTCACCCTTGTTTTTCTTGGGTTGATTCACTGAGGTTCCCTCTTGGCTGCAGCCTGCCAAACCGGCGACGGCAACAAATAATAACGCTTGGATTTTCAATGTAATGCACCATTGACTGTTTGGGTGGGAGGGATAGTACCAAAGCTACGGCTACCGGGGCCAGCGGCGTGTTCCGAATTTGGAGGGAATGAGCCTGTTACAAATAATATCGATGAAATAAGGTGCGAAATCAGACCCGCAATTGAACCACTTAAGCGGTTTGTTAAGACAAAACGTAACAGCGGCCATTATCGAACATTCAGCATTGATTAATAATGACGGGCCACGGCGAACTCTTCATGTAACGTAATTTTATTATCACCTCGACTCGTCACTATTATCGTCAAAAGGCAGGAAAACATAAGCGATAAAAACCAACTCACCAATGAACCAACATCAAAAAAAATACCTCACTCTTTTCTTGGCTAAACACCACAGCATTAAAAGATGGCTATGCAAACTCATTGGTCATGGCTGCCGGCCGCTATGGAATAAAATCAGTAATGATTAGATTGCTATCTTTTTCTCCATAGCTCGGCAAACACAACTTCAATTATCCATTTGCTAACCGCAACATCTGGGTCTAACTTTATGAGATTAATAATACTAACCCGACCCACAGGTCTACAGCAGAACAATGAGACGAAACAAGATGAAGGTGAATGCTTCGCCAATGCCAACCGACCGCTGGGGCTATGCAGCCTTGAAGGGTTATAGTCAAATCCTGTGGGCGTGTACCTAAGGTACCCTGCCCCTGGGTTCGGTGGACAGTGAGAAAAAACAACGGGTCTGGCGTGGCCCCGCGAACAACACGTCAAGCCGGGCGGCAAGCCGTTAATTGTTTGGTGTGACAGGAGGAATATACCCGCTAAAATGACAAACCCTACTTTCGGTAAATAAGGTTTTATGCACGACCTCTCTGTGACAAGGGTAGCAACACAGCGGATATGCGGGTCAATACGGTTAGTCCAGCGAACTTTATTATTGAAACTTTCTGATTTTATTAACCAGCCGTATCCTTTCAGCCTAAAAAGTCAACAACAAGCCACCTCCCTAATAACGTTGGTTAGCGGTAGGTTGCAGTGATATGAAAGGCGTGTTACCTATGCTAAATATAATTTGGATAGAAATTAGTCGCGAGATTTTTCATGTCATGTGATAGCCCTATAAAAATGTTATCCCAGATCACAGATACAGCCAGTTTAGTTATACGGCGAGACATCGAAGGTGATAAAATCTACGGAGTAAACACGCAGCTTAGAAGACA
This sequence comes from Serratia sp. 22264, assembly GCF_052045345.1. NCBI lineage: Bacteria > Pseudomonadati > Pseudomonadota > Gammaproteobacteria > Enterobacterales > Yersiniaceae > Serratia > Serratia sp. 22264. The sequence goes on along the minus strand of NZ_JBQEOY010000001.1, from coordinate 717,571 downwards.
GTCTAGTTAATTCCATCCAATAAATCAGTGGTATTAATAAAAATAGACATCGACATACATGGAATGGAGCACGATGAAACTACACAATATGCCGTTATTGGCAGTGACCTTGATCCCCTCACTGGTATTTGCAAGCGATACTCTCATCTCGCCTATGGTTGGTGGATTAGACATTTGCCAGTCAGCCATTATAAAAGGAATAACTAACTCTTACGATGCCGAAACATATTGTCGGTCTATCAATGAGACATCATCATCGCTGCTCGAAAAAAAACTTTTTGAATTCGGCAATAAAAAAAGCCCTAGTGATAAATTCCAGATCGGCTACACGCTTGGCTTTCCAATACTCTCTTATGTTGATATGAAGAGTGATGGTTCATTTACCATAAATAAAGACAAAATAAAATTCAGAATAAAACTGCTTAAAGACACTAATCGAGATGCCGTAGTCTATTTATTCTCAAACCATTTCTCCGTTACTAATCATGCAGAAACCGAGGAGAAAATAGCCGACATTGACAAATCAAGTCTAATGCAACTTAGCGATGGGAAAAGCCCAATCGATGGTTATTTCTCCAGTAAAACCTATCCATGGGCAATAAATTCCGATGGAACGCTAATAGATAAAGTACGCAAAGCCACTATAAAAGAAATATTAGCGCAACTATGCTCAATGGATGAAACCGACAAGAAAAAAATACGCGCAGTTACTGTTCTTGGTGAAGTTCATTACAGCTACCCTGACTTTTTTAATGGGATGGGCTATAAAGGAATAATGCAGCTCACCGATTACTCTCCTGATTCAGTGGCTAAATTCCAAGACTATTTACAAAGTAAGTATCATAACATTGAAGAATTAAATAAATCCTTTAACTCCGACTTTCCCTCATTTAAGGATATCTACCCGCCCGCAAAAAATATAAATACTGACAAACTGACCAATTTTTTCCAGCATATTGATTATGCATCCTCTGGAGAGTTGGCTATTTATGGCTGGGCTGCTGGGAAAGACGGAAGCCCGGTCAAAGTGAAAGTTTTCATCGACGGCACCGATGCAGGATATGCTGAGTATGGTCTGAATCGCTTGGATGTTTATCAATCGATGCCTTCGATCCGGCGGGCATCCGTTGGCTATCGTTATTATCTGGATATCAAGAAACTTTCTCATGGGATTCATACTGTCGATATTGTGCATGATGACAACGGTAAATATACTCTGATGAAGCATCTTGAAATTCCTGTGATGGATCGTACACAAAGCGCACCGGAAACCGTAGGTAAAGCTGTAACATTTCCGCAAGAGAAAGATATACTATTCTGGAATGATTATCCGGAATCACTTAAACCTGTCTATTACAACCCACTCTCTGAGGAGTTCTATAAATTCAGAAAGATGAACGTAACAAAAGAAATCACCGAATACGCAAATATCGTAAGCTCCTCTTGCATAACTAAAAACAGAACATTTTCACATCAGATTGCACCTATGTTCAATGGTGACTGGAATCAGGAAAAAACTGCCGTCAGCGACTCGCTAAAGAAAAATGATGCATACTATATAGGGTTTAATACCTACGGAGCTGCATTTTATGGTGATATTACGTTTAAATGGCTGAAAGACTCAGGTATCACAAGATACGGTATTCCTGAGGCTCACCCTATGGTTGAAAGTCAAAAAATAATATCTGAAGCACTTGAAAAACACCATGAAATGGGTGCTGTTTTCATCAGCCCTTACTACATCGAGCTAAAGCCCGAAAACTTTGGTGATGACAAAGAACATGGAAAATTCAAGATAGCCCCAAATAACACGCAATATTATTCGTCAGCCACATACAATGCAATAAAGGAAGCCATGGCCAAGTGATGCTTTAGAAATAAAAAGTCACTTAATTTAAATTAGTTGCCGAAATTGATAAGCGAGCATATCAATTCCGATAACGAAATAATGCGGCTGAAATTAAAAGGTCTGGGTCCAGTTGCGTGCGAACTCAGACCTCGTTAGCTATGGGAAAGAGAATCAAAAACCAGTGGCCCTGGAGCCAGCGGCGTGTTCCGAATTGATCGGCGAACCGAAATCCCAGGCCCGCCGTTTTTTCAGAACCGCACGTCCGCAGTTTGTTTCAACTGGGCAAAAGGACCCGAGAGAGTCAGATTATGATGCCTGATTATCGCCTCGGCACTCAGCGCCTGCGTATCGCTGCAAGTATGCGCATCAGCGACCAGTAGCGTTTGAAATCCCAGCTCACCAGCCTGCCGGCAGGCGGTATCCACGCAATATTGCGTTTTCATTCCTGCTATCACTAACCGGGTTATGCTCTCTTCGTTCAACTGCTCGGCCAGCCCCGTTTGATAGAAACAGCTGGGCCGGTTTTTATCTATAACCCTGTCCACTGCCGCATCGATTGCCAGACGCGGGTGCAGTTGCCAAAAATGACTGCCTGCTGCGATCGCTGACCCTTCTGGCCCGGCATGGCGCACAAAGAATATGGGGCAGCCCGCATCGTGTGCCCTACCAATCAGCGCGTTGATATTAGCCAGAACGCGTTCGCCTTCATAAGGCGGCTCAGGGCCCTCGTACATGCCGAGCTGCATATCAATGATCAAAAGTGCGGTACGGTGATGATGTTGTTGCACGTGAATCTCCGTCGTTACCAACCAGGACGGAGCATAAAGACACCCCGGCCATTGCTGGCGGGGCTTTGGGGAACTGCGTTTTTAGCTCACGCACACCCTCACGGCCCGCCAGAAAAAGGCGGTTGTCGTGGTTGTGGTCGAGGTGAGCAAGGTATATTTCATCACTCGATAATGCTTAAGGTCGGCGGAGGAGTCAATGAGGTTCATAGAGGGAAGATATTACCCAGTGCAACGAGAAAGCCCTGGCAAATTTGCCAGGGCTTTTTTGAGTACTTAGCTTGGAGAGGTTACCGTCAGGTGTTGGGTCGTTATTTGTTCACCATAACTTTCCTCCATATCAAACGAGTATTTAAATGCCCAACTGACGCCCTCTTGATCAACAACCGGCACACCCACGCCAGAGAAGCAACGCCCCTCCAGGGAGATAGCCAAGTAGTAGGCTGCGGCGGAATGCAGTACTTCGTCGTACACAATCGCCGGATCAATCGGCAACGGTAAACGCCCGAGGTATTTGTTTAAAAGGACGGCGCCTTCGAACCCACCCCCTACCACTACCTTGGTTAACGCTTTTGCCTGCTCCGGGGTTAGCGTCACACAATTATTCTCATCAATAATCAAATTTGTCATTTTGGTTCCTTTGTCATTATTACTGTATCCATATACAGCGAACGGACTTTATCAACTTATTTATGGGATATCGCATGACTGGCGATGTGCCCTTGGTGACACATCTAATTCAAAAGATCATGAATATTGATAGCTTAATAAGGCCTAAATAAATAATAAACAAACCAAGCTATTAATCACAATCAGAAAAAATCCCCAGAAAAAACATTAAATCAAAAATACAGTTATCGCATTAATCATATCTATTGCAGAGTAATATTTTTTGCCAAGTAACATTGTATGATTATTAATATCGATGTATCATCAAAAACAGATCAGTGAGTCAAATAGAAAGCCAAGATCATCATAATTGTTACCTTTTATTAATCGGTAGTAGGCACCTTCACGCTTAGGAAAAAAACCTCAAAAAATCGCAAAAGGAAATAATTATCATGTTATATACCAAGACTGGTTCTGGCCACCCCATTATTTTTCTGCCTGGATTATTTGCCGGGGGTTGGATATGGAACTCAGTTATTGAGAGCATGGTTGATCATGGATATAGTCCTATAGTATTCAATGAATCAATACCTGTAACTTTTGGTAGCGGCTATAAAAAGGCGAAAGACTCGCTGGATCAGGTGATCGCCTCTTGTAATGAAGCACCTTATTTAGTAGGCAACTCATTGGGTGCATTAATTGCTTTACATTACGCATCCCTCGCGCCCTCTCAGGTTAAAGGCCTTTTTATGAGTGGAGCGCCCGGCCAGATTGAAGCGGATGCCGGCGTATCGTTAAGTGAACTGCGTACGGGCGATACCAAATATGCTCGTTCTTTGATGAGCAATGTTTATTTTGATAAAAGCAAAGTGCCACAACGTGGAATAGATGAAATTTCTCATCTTTTCAGCGATGAACAAATTCATAAAAACATCGTAAGATGGTTATCGTTCAGTAGAAAATATGATGTCCCAGAGACTCTTAATAAAATGGCCACTCCCACCCACTTTATTTGGGGAGAACATGATATGATAACTCCCATGGAGCCGTGGGTTACGCTATCTCAACAATTAAAAAACGTTAGTATGACTGTAATCAAAAATTGCGGACATAGCCCAATGCTAGAGGCACCGCAAAAATTTATAGCCGAATTGTTATCCTTACTAAATACCGAAGTGACTAGTCAAGGATAAGCCATAGTTATCACATTACTCTACCCCATATTTAAACCCCGCTATTAATTGCGGGGTAAAGTTGGTTGGCAGAATTCTCGGAACGATTCGGAAAAAATTCGACATGAAAATACATTAACGACCGGTCATCAAATCACCGGTTCGCCCTCAAACTCGCACGACCCGTTTGGTTATCGTGCATTATGCAGCAGCCTCAGGAAGCCGCTCTGTAGTGCATAAAAAAGGTCGCCATTGGCGACCTGAAACAAAAAACATTCTTGGGATTAATAAAAATATAATTATTGAGAGTTAAGAATGTTTTTTTGAGCAACCATCATCAATCTATTTGCCATATCGTTTAAAACATATAAATCTCTACGCCGAGTCCAGGCTTGTGCAGATTGGTTATCATACCATACCGGCAGAGTCACCTCCCTCAGTGCATATCCTTTAACATTACGCATTTGACATGTCATCACGCAACGCTTCACATGATCGCCATGTCCGATAACAGCCGCCGTCCCGACAGAAGCTGAATTACCCCCGAAATGTTTATTGATGATAGCTTGCAGTACGCCATCAGTACTAAGGTAAGTGAGATTTCCTTGGTCATCCCATTCTGGCTCAATGGAAACGATATCGTCGGCGGGGATGTCAGGATACATTTCTTTTGAAGCCAAATACCGTGCAATTTCCCACTGAACATACATTCGCATTGGCTTCATACGGTATGCCTTGGCACAGCAATCAGCAAGATCCTTGTTCATTGGCCCAGGTTGTGCCAACTCATTTTTTGACCCGGAAACATTTTCACGGTTCCCAAATGCAAAAGCAATGAGGATGTCCGTATCGCCTATAGAGATATAGGGTGGATGATTATCAAAAATGGTAATATCTAAATCCTCCGCCAATATAGCAGAAACACGCTTATCACCTAACTCCATCGTTAATTTATTGCACAAAGTACTATAAAAAATCTCATCTTTGTTTTTTTCAAACAACATATAGGCTCCTTGGTAATGTTATGACTATCTCACTCAAGTACTTAATAGCGATAAATTCTCTAGCAAAACGCGTAAACTCGAGAGTTAAACATTACCGGGTATCGATACTGATTTTCATCCCTTCAAAGTTGTGCCACCGCCGACAAAAAAATCACTCTGGGCTCACTGTCACAGACCTCACTGAAAGTAATTATAATGCCATCAATCCAATTGCAGCACACAGTGATCTTCCGATTCAGAGTAAGCAATCAGGCCATTGTACTCTTGCACCTGCGTACCATCGTCCACTTCGAACTCCGGGATACTACCGGTGGCAATGGTGCAGATTGGCTGGCCGTCTTTCACTGCAAACGTTGCCAACGCTTTAATTTGGTCTTGGGTGAGCAGTGCAGGCGTCATTTTTAATCGCTTCACGGTATTTCCTTCAGTAGGTTTACCCTGCTGGCACAGCAGCTACTCCTGGCTTTGCTGCACGGCTGATTGCTGCCGCGCCAATTCCAACAGGTGCGAAAGCAGCGAGCTATATCCTCCCAGGCAAATCGATACAATCAGCAGGACCAGCCAAGCGCCGCTGGCCATGATTGTCCCTAGATGCACAGGATATATCCGCGATCCCGACGAAAGTAGTGATAAGCGCGAACGGCTGGAGTTGACGCAATACCCTCCCATACCAGCAGCGGCGTCCGCGATACCGGCATGGTCCAGTTTCAGGCACATCATCCCACGCTTCGAGATAGGTTCCGCTTGTGCCGGTGTCCACCGACAAGCTGCTCTTTGCTTCGTCTGTTGCTTGTTGTGTGCTGCGAGGGGTCAGCACAATGTCTGTGCCGATGACGCATCAACTGGCAATCCTTCAGATGACATAGATAATTCTCCGAAATAATCCAGATAATTCAATGGTGTTATAGAGTGGGGGTCAGCGGATATAACCCCCCCCCCGGTATTATCCGGTTTTTTTATCTATCGGGCGGTGAACTTAATCTCAGCCTTCTTGATAATGCCTTTTCTAAATTTCTCTGACTTATTTTCAAATGCAAAATACATGACGACACCAAAACCAATCACACAAACAAATATCAAAGCCAGCTTTAAAGGCGTTAATTCTGACCTATCAAAAACCCAAAAAACATAATTATATAGATAGATTGAAAATGAACACTTACCGACAAATGCAACGCTACGAATAATCTTCGGAATCTTTCTCACCGAGAACGAACTTACAAGTGAAACCATTAGTAATGCAAAAATTGATGATACCAAAATTTCATATAATTTTATTTTGTTGTTAAATCCAGCTCCCTTATAAAAAAGCAACAAAGAAAATACAGCAATTAAAACCCATTGGAGATTTGCTTTGTTTATAAAACAGCCAATTTCTCGTTGGTACAGAGAGCATAACCATCCCAGCACAAAAAGTGAAAGGTAGGATGGAATTCCCCATGTTAGTAGTTGGTTATCGCTATAGATGTTAACCAAAAAACTCATTAAGAAAGCAGCAATCAACAAGGAAACTCTAGACATTTTAGTAGTAAACAACACAACCACTATAGGGAGGAGTACATAAAACTGCATTTCAACAGCAAGCGACCAATAAACACCACTAATTGAGAAGAATGTTTTTTCTGACAAATTATGAACAAAGAACATGTGCGATAACACATCAGAAATCCCTGTTGGTTTCACTGCGACACTGAAGCCTCTGATTAAAATTAACCAGAAAACCATAGATATGTAAAAAGGTATGGCTATCCGTAAATATCTCTTTAGAAAATAAATTCCATATTTTTTCGCTGAAAACCCACTGAAAAATGCTTTTCTACTTGAGTTAGCCATGCAGTAGCCGGAAATGATAAAAAACATCCCCACACCGATCCACCCGTTACCAAAGATCCCCAAAGCATCAAACCCGAAAGGTAACGGACTACCACCTGTTCCCGACCATAGGAACAGGTGGAAAGCAGTGACCAGCATAACGGCCACTCCCCTAAAAAAATCAATAATATCATTGCGTTCTGACATACAAACCCCTTTAATTATTGACGCAATGATAAGCTACCTCTCTCCAGATTACCAACCTATTGAAATGTAGGAATAGCTGTCGATATTTCCATCACCTGCCGGAATAAATCCATAAAGGTCAACCCTGTCTTGGTGTAATTAACGGCATTGATATATCTATTATTATCAGCAATTTTTGCAGGTATACGATAAATGGCGTAGCGGGGTAGAGAAACCGGCCGGGGATTGGCCGAACAGTCGGACAAGAGGAATTCCGACGGCGCCAGCGACCTGCTGGCCGAACTGTGCCAGAACGTCGGACAGATCCGCGAACGTGTAGCTATGAGTCTCGAATTTATCGTAGGAGTCCATGACCGTCATACCTTCGATACTTTGGTATTGGCGGATCATGTCCATGTGGGCCATCAGCCCTTTGTAAGCCGAGGTGATCTGTCCCATGCCCAGCACCGAGCGCAGCCCTTTAATCGAGTAGGTTCGCAGGTGTGCTTTGTAGACCAGCTGCGTGGCGCCAGTGGTAGCGCTATCGAACGCCAGCAGGCAATCAAAAATGCGCTCAACAACGGGACTGCCCCAGTCGTTTTCCGTCAGCATCTGCTGATAAAGCAGCGTGACGCCGTCAAAACGAATAATGCGGCTGTAATGAATTTTCCACGGGGGATCCCGGTAGCAGTGGTCACCACCTGGTAAAATTTGGGGGTGCCAAAATCCGGCCCCATTTCGGTAACGCGGTCGTGTGTCGTCGGGTTCACCATCCAACGGTCGAGCACCATCACGCCACGGCCCCCCCCCCCCGATATTTCACGAGATCCGTAGCCTAGCCGGGCGGCTGTATGAGAAGGAAAGAGGGAGGGATTTTGCGCAGAAATTACTGGGACATACGTCGGAAATGATGACGCTGAAATATCTCAATACAAGGGGAAAAGAATACGTAATGCTATAAAAGACCGAATACGATTCCTGTTCTCGCACCATACTAATTAATTCATTAAATATCATACATTTAAAACAAAAAAACGATTAAAGCACACCCAAGAAAGCATGTGAAAACACGTCAAAATAATCAAACACATATCATTTTTTTCGGGGATGCTCGGAAAAAACTCGAAAGGATTTTCGATCAAAATCCCCTCTGAAGCCAACCTTACACCCCGTCTGGCATAACTATTTTTTCTCTCGAACCAAAGCAGCAGCATCCCGCAACGCACCCCAGAACAAAAACCGGGCAATTTTCCCAAATCAGCATCCAGCATAGAAATGTTTCGCTTCAGTTGGTAGGTTAGGCAACAACTAAAATGACAAGGAAAAGTTATGGATACGGTTGAGGAATTAGGCGGGACGTATTTCTATGCTGGAAGGTATAACCTGAGTGCCAGTGAGCTATTTTTCATGATCTTCTGCGAAGAAACGGCCACTCAGTTAGGTATTGAGGATATAGCCGCCGTAGCGTTTATCCATGCGGGAAGAAATATTTCACCAACACGAGGGAAATTTAGAACGGCGATACCTGATACCTCCTTGGCTTCCCGACAAGCTAGAAAGGTGTTTGGAAATAGAATGTTTCCACTCGGGTTGAAAATGCCGTCGGTAATCGGAGGCTATCCTCCCTCAACCCTAAGACTGCGCATGGTAAGGAAGATGGGTACATTTGTAGGCCGTGCGGTCCCTGTTCTTGGGTGGGTCATCCTTGCAAAAGACATAACAGAGATTTCATTCAGATCTACGGTTAAGTACAACAGAATAGCGCGAGGTGCCGACAAGTTATGGTAGATAAAATTGAAGCGCGCATTTTTGAACTGGTGGAACCTTATAACGGACGCTCCTGGCTAACGTTTAAGAAGCAGATTCTTACTGGTGATAGTTCGTTGAATCACACCATGGGAATGGATGAGCAGGAAGCCATGGATCTTTTGGATGAAATTTTCACAGAATTTCACCTTGAGCATGATGCCTTGGACTTCACTACCTACTTTCCCGGCAGTAAGACACAATCAAAACCTCTCACTATCAATATGCTGATTGCATCCGCCAAGGCTGGCTGCTGGCTGTATTAGGCCGGCACTCGCCGGCCATCTTCATCAATATGCCTTCCACGCAGAGAACACCAGTGGATCACCGAAAGCATAACGATTGAAATTGCCGTTAACAGACCGCTCCTGACCTGCCGGTATAGTAATACGGTCACCATTTTCATCGACGACCACAATAGGGGATTTCGTCCAGTTGATAAGCGTTTGCATAAATTAAAGTCCGTCAATGTAGTGGAGTGCGCCAGGAACACGAATTTCAGTACCGCCAGAACGCATAATGGCTGGAACCTTAAAATGTACATTGTCAGCAGTGGCAGGAGCCAGGAACTGCAATGGCATAGTGTCATGCCCCTTAACCACCTCCATGTCCTTGCAATACACCACCATGCGATCATCATCCAACGGAGTATCTTCTGCTTTTCCCTGGTCATCCTTAATGTCCGCTGACAGCATGATGTCGTCGGTAAAAGTCATATCCTTAAAGTTCTCCTGAAGGAACATTAACAGCGTGTAGTTCGAGGCGTTGTCGGTAGCTCCAACTACCGATGGCCGCCCACCCTCCTTTTAGAATTTTCTGCTGACCTCTGGAATGCCCATTCGGAAAACTGTTAACCACCACCCACGAATACAGATCGTTTATGCTGATTTTCTTAGTGGCCAGCTTAAAAATTCAGAACAAAATAAAAACCACCAGCAGATAACGGTCAGGGTGACCAGGCAGGATCCGCCGGTGATTTTGCTTGCGCATTACGCAGCACCTGTATAGGCGCTCTGTAATGGGCAATAAAAATGCGAAATTCATGCTTCTTTGTTATCTTGATCAAAAAAACCATCATCATTTTCACAGGGGCATAATGATCATCTTATACACAGTAGATAGATTGGGCTTTTACCAAAACAATAAACATATTTCTTTGTTTAAGAAGAGCGTCGGACGTCCAGAGCTAGATGAATATCTAGACAGCCTTTTCCCTGACGGTCTCTCACGCCACGGAATGCTGTATTTTTGGAGTGGACACTCAAATCCAAAAGATATGACATCTGCTTTAGAACTACACCTTGAAATGCACCGCAGAGCGTTGCATCCACAAAAACCATCAAGGTTTACAAGCATTTTTTGCTGCCAATCAATAGACGAAGCAATTCAGTTTCGAGATAGGGATGGCCCAGCAAGCTTCCCCATTTATGAAGTGATGTGTGATGAAAAAACAATTCATGTGGCAGATATGAATATCATTAACCCCACAGCAACAACCTTGGTCTTCTCACAGCATATGGATATGTACTGGTCAGGTAAAAGTATGAAAGAATTAAGCCCAGAACACCCCGAGTTTAATGAAGTTATAGTTCCGTTACCTGCCACTATTGGTAATCGTATAGCCTAGGTTAAGACTCAGTCACATTATCATTCGCCCTGAAAAGGGCACCTGTCATGCTTAACCGAAGATAAAACCGAAAAGGCTAATTATTCCTTCAATTACAGCCCATCCAACAATTGCGGATGCCGCCATCAAAACAAGAAATGTTCCGGTGCCTGGTAAGTTGTACATTTTGTTATCTCTCGACGGTTGCCCGCCATTGGTTCAGCGTGGCGACCTGGCCTGCGCAAATTGATAACGCCGTTTGAAGCGCCAGCGCGTAGCTTCCAATATCACCCCAGGTATTACCCTGCAACGTTGGACGTTCACATAACCTGAATACAGACTCAGGGGGCAACAGAACTATGGGGGTTGGAGTCGGTGGTATCCGTGCTGTGCAGGAGGTCAAGCACAGCACTAGGAGCGAGGCGGCTGGCACATTCGTCGTTTTTGATAGCATCCTGATACATCCTTTGATAAATTTCGCCCTGCTGGCGCAGCTGCTGTTCTTTCTAAGGATTTTGCACAAAAACTACTCGGCCATAAGTCAGAGAAGATGACTGAGAAATACCTTAATGAAAGAGAAGCAAAATATGTGATATTAAGCGTATAAAATCACCGAGGGCGTTAGCTATGTGGTCTTGGGTTTGGGATGTTTGCGCAATCTACGGCGCATACAAATTGGTGGTTGGCGCAATGCATGCCATAGGTAATCACTTCTCTATGCTGGCAGAAGAAAAGCGGCATAAAAAGAAAAAATGAGTTATCAAAAATGGTCGTCAGCATGATGTTTTAGAAAAAGACCGGATATGGAAATTCGGAGAAATTTCGGAGAACTTCGGAATTATCGAGATAAGCCATTGAATTATATAGCAAATAAAAAAAGACCGAATACGATTCCTATATTCGGTCTAGGGAAATGGCTCTTGGGAGAGAGCCGTGCGCTAAAAGTTGGCATTTTGTGCAGGGCTTGTTCAGCCATGCACTTTAAGAGTAGCTTACCGCGCTAGTTTTGCCAGCCTCGCGCACGACCGGTGATAGTTGCGTTATGACATTAATCCCGCGCAATTTTTCAGCACCGATTCACCTCTGGCTAAGCCATTGTGGAGCAAGCCATTAGTTCGCGCACAGCTTCTCGGCGCGCTCACGATATGGCTCTGTGCTCATTTTTTTGCCGGGATTGGCAGCGTCATCCAGCAAGATCACATCCAGCGGCTGGGCGCGCTGCTGCCCTGCTTTCACCTGCGCTTCTGCTGCGGCGTTAAGCGGGTATTGCATCAGCGTGCTGTTGTTCAGTACAAACAGCGCGCCGCCGCTGCGGCATTGCAACGTCACTTCTTCTTTGGTGAACGCCCACTGCTTGCCGTATTCCAGCTTGGTGATGTTAACCAGTTGGTCTGCCGCCAGCGCGCCGGTCGCGGTGGCCAGCAGCGTAATGCCAAATAATACCGATTTCATGTTATGGCCTTAAGGTTGCTATTTGATTCAATTTTCCCGCAGTTTATAGGCATCCGGCAAGCCGCAATATTACACCGGCGCATAGGTTGCAAATAAACTGACCAGCAGCAGTACGCATGCGCCCAGCACAACCTCAATCCAGCAAGCCAGCACCAACCCGCGCTGTGCCAGCCTGGGTACGCTGCTCATCGCCGGTACGATGGCGTAACGGTTGGCCAGCGCCACCATGACCATCAGCGCCACCAGCGCAGTTTTGAACAACAACAGGCGCTGATATGGCGAAGCCACATCCAGCGGCCAGTTGCCGAGAATAATCAAACTGTTAATTATGCCGGTCAAGATAACCAACGCCACCGCCAGGTGCCCCCAGCGCGAGAAACGTATCAAGGTGATCACCGCGTCGCTGCGCCACTGCGGTTGAGCAAGATAGCGCAGGCAGCTCAACAGCGGCAGCAGGCTGCCAAACCAGTAACCGGCGGCCACCAGGTGCAGTGCATGGTTAAAACGGTGCAGCGCACCGAGTGCGCCCCCATGCATTGCCGCATGGCCGATAAACGCCATGCTGACCAGCAGCAACGTGGAAAGCAGCGCCAACAGCGGTGTACGGCGTTGCTCCGGCAGCCACAAGCTCAACAATGCCAGCAGCGACATCCCCAAATGCCAGCGCCAGACCTCGCCGAAGGTGGTGCCCAGCACCGCCCACAAAACATCGGGTTGCCAGGTATCGGCCCAGCCATCCCCCATCTGCCCAGCCTGAATCGCCAGCAGCGCCACGGCAGAAAGCCCGGCAAGCCAGGTGCTGGAAACCAGCAGAGGACGCACGTCACGGGAGAGATACGGGGAAAGGCGCTGCGGCGACAATAAGGCGGTGAACAGGCTGCTGCCAAACATCAGCATCACCGCCGCAAAGTGCACAAAGCGACACAGAACAAACAGGGCCGCCAGACTCATGGCTTAGTTGACGGTGAAGCTGTACTGGCCTTTGGTTTTATGGCCGTCGACCGAAACCACATGCCAGCTGACGTTATATTTGCCGGCAGCCAGATCGTCTTCGATAGGCAAATTGATCTGGGTGTTGTTGTTCGCATCGAGCTGCAATTTACCGGTTTTCACGTTGGCGTCGTTCGGGCCGGTGATTTTCACGCCGCTGAAGTTAGGCTCAATGCCTTCGGAGAAATTGAGCGTCAGCACCTTCGGTGCCGGGCTGACGATGGCATCTTCCGCCGGCGTCTGCACTTTCAAATGGGCATGCGCCAGCGCCTGCTGCGAGGACAACCCGACAAACAACACAAAAATAGTAGAAAGCAGGCGATACGAAGAACGAATTTTACCGATCACAGTGATATCCCTTAAAGCAATAATCGAGGGTGATAAGGGCCAAGGCCGGCGACCATAACCCACCGCAGATGATTGCGCCACGGGTAAACAGAAGAACGGGAATAACGGCTAACCCGCTGTTTTGACTCTCTACCCTCCCTGTAGCGTATCGTATTAAATGATAACGAGACTCGATCCGTAAGTCGAGCAGAACGCTGGCATTCTGCGATCTGGCAGCACGTATCGCTGCTAAACCATGCTAAATGCAGGGCATAAAAAAACCGCGCACCAGGCAAAGCCCGACGCGCGGTTATTCAGCGCAGATTTAACCCTGGCCGTTGCCGTTTTCACCGGCTGCGCCCATTTTCTTCAGATCTTTGTCGATGAAGAACAGAGCCTTGCCGCTAGTGCCCACCAACGCCAGTTTATCCAGCACGGATTTGAACAGTTTCTCTTCTTCATGCTGCTCAGCGACATACCACTGCAGGAAGTTGAAGGTAGAGTAGTCATGAGCGGTCATTGCCGCATGCGCCAGCTCGTTGATCTGGCGGGTAATCAGTTGCTCATGTTCGTAGGTCTGTTGGAACACGTCCGCAAGGGATTCGAACTCAACCGGCGGTGCGGCAATGGTGCCCAGCAGCGGCAAGGAGCCGGTATCGCTCAGATAATCGAACAGACGTTGCATGTGCTGCATCTCTTCCTGAGAATGCTCTTTAAGAAATGCGGCCGCGCCTTCAAAGCCTTTATCACTGCACCATGCGCTCATTTGCAGGTACATGTTGGCGGAATAAAATTCCAGATTCAGTTGCTCATTCAGCTTTTTGGTCATTTCTTGCGTCAGCATAATTATCCCTTTTATTTTGCAGGTATCGATTTAATTTTTCCGTATTATGCCTTGATAAGAACAAAATAAAAACACCTGATTTACATCATGAGCCATTTAATTTTTAATCAATTAAAAATCAATATGTTAAATTAAACATCAATTATTCATCTAAATTATTATGATAACTATTTTCATCTATACATTCACCCCGAAAACGAATCATTCTTATTTAATAAAACAAATAGATTGCATTACCTTCGGCATAATAAATAAGCGCTGATGGCTGGCGTTATTCCCGCGGCCCTGCTTCCCTTGCGCTTCAGGCTTGCCAAGCGCCGCCGGGTGCATTACCTTCTGCGCTGATCCAATGCGGTGACAGTAAGGAGAATACGGTGGGTTACAATCTGGCAGAGCTTTCCAAAGAAGAGATGGACAAGGTGAACGTTGATCTCGCGGCTTCCGGCGTGGCGTTTAAAGAACGCTATAACATGCCGGTGATCCCGGAAATGGTTGAACGCGAACAGCCGGCGCACCTGCGCGATTATTTCCGCGAACGCGTGGCGTTCTATCGCGTCGAATCACACAAGTATTCGCGCCTGCCGTACGAGCCGAAATCCAGATAAAAAAAACCCGCCGTCATGGCGGGTTTTGCATCATTTTGCCGCAAACCTGTCGGTGGCCAGCATCAACTGATGCAGGATACCCGGTTCATCGAAGGAGTGCCCGGCACCCTCTACGATATGCAGCTCCGCCTCCGGCCAGACCTTCGCCAGATCCCAGGCGTTTTGCACTTGGCAAGCCATATCGTAGCGGCCATGGATAATCACCGCCGGGATATGGCGAATCAACGGAACGTTGCGCAGCAGCTGGTCGTCGCTGTCCAGAAAGCCCAAATGGGTAAAGTAGTGGTTTTCGATGCGGGCGAACGCCAGCGCAAAGTCATCCTCACCAAAGGAAGCGGACTCGGTGCTTGGCAACAGCGTTACCGTCTCCCCTTCCCACACGCTCCACAACTTCGCCGCTTCAAGCTGCACTTGCAGATCCTTTGAGGTCAGGCGCTGGCGGTAGGCCGCGATCACGTCCTTACGCTCTTCCTCTGAAAGAATCGACAGAACGCGCTCCCATTTCTCCGGGAAGAAGCGCGAAGCGCCGTCCTGGTAATACCAGCTCAATTCCTGCTTACGCAACGTGAAGATGCCGCGCAACACCATTTCGCTAACGCGCTGCGGATGGGTTTGCGCATAGGCCAACGCCAGCGTCGATCCCCATGAGCCGCCGAACACCAGCCATTGGTCCACGCCGGCCATTTCGCGCAGGCGTTCAATGTCCTGCACCAGATGCCAGGTGGTGTTGTTGTCCAGGCTGGCGTGCGGTTTGGAGCGCCCGCAGCCGCGCTGATCGAACAGCAGCACCTTGTAGCGCTGTGGATCGAACAGTTGGCGGTGATAGGAGGATATCCCCCCGCCCGGTCCGCCATGAATAAAGACTGCCGGCTTACCCTTCGGGTTGCCGCTCAGTTCCCAGTAGATCCGGTGGCCATCCCCTGTGTCCAGCCAACCGCTGTCATACGCTGCTAACGGCGGGTACAAACCTCGTAATTGTTCCATGGCGCTTCCGTCTCTGTGGTCATACCCTCATAAAAGCCGAAGCGGCCCATCAGGTCAACGGTAAAACCTGAAAACTCCCATACTCCCCGGCAAGTTAGCGTGCGTTTGCTTAAAATGACCGCAAAATACCGGCCGGGTCAGCCCAAACGAGCATACCCAGCGCCTGGGTCAGCCTCTTTTGCGCAAGTGCGGCTCACGCATTTCCTGAGCGGTTTTCGCCTCGATGCCCAGTTCTGCCGTAGGCCGCAGCAGCAGACGCGGCAGGCCAATGGGCTCCCCGGTTTCAAGACAATAGCCGAACTCTCCGTTGTGAAGCCGCGACAACGCCGCAGCGATTTTCGGCAACAAGCGGCTTTCGCGGTCCAACTGGCGGAACAATAATCGCAGGTCTTCTTCACGCGCGGCTTTATCCGCTTCATCGCCGGAGACTTCACCGCCGTCGATGTCGCGTTTCAACGCATCGATGTGCAGCAGCAATTTTTGCTGCTCCTCCAGCAGGCGTTGGCGAAAAAACGCCTGCTGTGCCGGGTTCATATAATCAGACTCCGGCATGGCCAAGAGTTGCTGTGGGTTTAACAAGGAAACGACGGTCATTGCGCTCTCCCGTGATAATTTATCTGTTACATTATAACATAACAAACCAATTAAGCAGCCTTTCACAAAAAACAAAATACTCACGCTTAACAAGCGATTGACTAAAACATACGTTTTCATGCTTGCAACCAACCGGTGTAAGGTGGTTAATGGCTTAGCAAACCACCCACCCATAGGTAACTGAGAGGCCAACATGAGTAAGGGAATGGATAGCAAGAAAAATGCGAAGAAGAAGCCGTTGAAAACCCCTGCAGAGAAACGTGCAGGCAAACGCGCCAAAAAAGGGCAAACGTCCGGCGAGTAAGCGAACTTCTAACCGTAATTAAACCCGCCGAGGCGGGTTTTTTGTTGTCTGAAATTACCGGAGTGAATACCGATGCCCCACTTGACTATCGCCGCCGCTCAGTACCACGCCGTGGCCGCTGATATTGACCGCAATTTGGACCACCATCTGACATTCATCCGTCAGGCCGCAGAACAGCATGTGCAGTTGCTGATTTTTCCTGAACTTTCGCTGACCGGTTACGAGCTCAATGCTGCCAGTCGTTTAGCCCTTACACTTGACGATCCACGTTTGCAGCCGCTAGCCGATGCGGCTAAAAAACAACAGATGACGCTTGTTGTCGGCGCTCCGCTCAACGATGGCACTGAGTTGTTTATAAGCGCATTCACGTTCAGCCCCGACGGCGGCCGAAATACCTACACCAAACAACATCTGCACGGTGCGGAAAAAGAGATATTTCGTTCCGGCAATGGCGGCCCTCTGTTGACGGTAAGCCAACGACGGATCGCCCTGGCGATTTGCGCTGACACCGCGCACCCAGAACATGCCACCGATGCCGCAATAGCCGGTGCCGAGATCTACGCCGCCGGCGTGTTGGTTTCTCAAGCCGGTTACTCCACCGACAGCTCTAATTTGGCGAGTTATGCGCAACAACATGGCATTGTCACCTTGATGGCTAACCATGCCGGCCCTACCGGTGGCTGGATCCCTGCCGGTAGAAGCGCAATATGGGATGAAACAGGCCGGCAGGTAGCCAGCGTACCAGATAGCAGCCAGGGGTTGCTGATTGCAGAAAACCGCCCCAACGGTTGGCACGGGCGCTACTGCCGGTTAAGCTAACGCTGAGCTGTTGCCCCAGAGGAAACCATGATTTTACGCGTAATAGACACTGAAACCTGCGGGCTGGACGGCGGCGTGGTGGAAGTCGCCTCCGTCGACCTGATCGACGACCACATCGCCAATCCGATGAGCGACTTGGTCAGCCCCGATCGGCCCATCAGCATTGATGCGATGGCTATCCATCACATCACCGAACAGATGGTCGAGGGTAAACCGCGCATCGCGGTGGCGATCGGCCGCTATCTGGGTAGCCCTTACTATGTGGCGCACAACGCAGCGTTTGATCGCGGCGTGCTGCCGGAAATGCGCGGTGCCTGGATATGCACCATGAAGCTGGCGCGCACCCTGTACCCGGACATCAAATACGGCAACCAGTATCTGCGCTATGCGTTGAATCTGGAGGTGCAACTGCCGCAAGACACCACGCTGTACCCGCACCGGGCGCTGTACGATTGCTACGTCACCGCCGCGCTGCTGCAACGCATCGTCAAGGATTCGGGTTGGACGCCGGAACAAATGGCGCAAATCACCGAACAGCCGGTGCTGCTGAAGAAATTCAAATTCGGCAAGTATCGCGGGCAGGAAATCGATCGCATTGCGCAGGAAGATCCCGGCTATCTGCGCTGGATGTTGAAGTCCATCGAGGATCTCAGCCCGGACATGAAGCATACGTTGAAATACTATCTGATCGGCTAAAAAAGCGGGCAGCAATCGCCGCCCGCCTGCAAATTACTCCGCCAGCGCCAGAATAAAGGCGTACTCCAGCGCAATGTCCTCATAAGCTTTGAAACGCCCGGACTTGCCGCCGTGGCCGGAATCCATATCGGTATACAGCAGCAGCTGACGATCGTCGGTTTTCAACTCGCGCAGCTTCGCCACCCACTTGGCCGGTTCCCAGTACTGTACCTGCGAATCGTGCAGCCCGGTGGTCACCAGCATGTGCGGATAATCTTGCGCTTTCACCTGATCGTATGGGCTGTATTGCTTGATGTAGTCGTAATACGCCGGCTCGTTCGGGTTGCCCCATTCGTCGTATTCGCCGGTGGTCAGCGGAATAGACTCATCCAGCATGGTGGTGACCACATCGACAAACGGTACCTGCGCCACTATGCCGTTAAACAGCTGCGGTGCCTGATTGATCACCGCCCCCATCAACAGGCCGCCGGCGCTGCCGCCCATGGCGAAGACGCGTTTGGCGTCGCCATAACCCTGCGCGATCAGCGTTTCGGTCACGTCGATAAAATCGTTGAAAGTATTTTGCTTCTTGAACAGCTTGCCGTCCTCATACCACAGCTGCCCCAGCTCGCCGCCACCGCGAATGTGCGCCAGGACGAAGACAAAACCGCGATCAAGCAGGCTCAAACGGCTGGCGCTGAAGGCCGGATCCATGCTGCTGCCGTAAGAGCCGTAGCCATAAACCATCAACGGATTGTTGCCCCGGATAAAGCGATCCTGGCGGTAAACCAGCGAGACCGGCACCTCGACTCCATCCCGCGCTTTTACCCATACCCGTTCGCTGCGGTAATTTTCCGGCGTAAAGTTTTTCACTTCCTGCTGCTTGAGCATCTCGCGCTCGCCGCTGTCGAGATTAAGCTCATACAGCGTGGTCGGCGTGGTCATCGAAGAGTAGCCGTAGCGCAGCAGTTCGGTTTCCGGCTCAGGATTGTAGGCCAGCCAGGTGGTATAGGTCGGATCGTCAAAAGCGATGCGTTTCACTTCGCCGCTCTGCCAGTGGATCTGGCGCAGTTGGGTCAGGCCTTCGCTGCGCTCCTCCACCACCAGCCAGTCACGGAACAGGCTGAAGCCTTCAAGCATCACCTCGATACGCGGAGCGATAAGCTCCTGCCACTGCGCTTCATCCGCCTGCTCGCTCTGATACAGACCGAAGTTCTTGCCGTCCTTGTTGGAGCGGATATAGAAATGCTGATGGTAGTGATCGATGCCGTATTCATGATCCTTGCGGCGCGGCACAAACATCTGGGGCGTGCTGTCGGCGCGATCGGCGTCCAACAGCAAAATCTCCGAAGTGGTGGTGCTGCTCAGGTGGATCAGGATAAAGCGTTCGGAGGTGGTTTTTTCCAGCCCGACGTAGAAGGTGTCGTCCAGCTCTTCGTAGATCAGTTGGTCGTGCTGCGGATCTGTGCCCACCACATGGCGATACACCTGATAGGGCAGCAGCGTTTTGGCATGTTTACGCACGTAATAAACGGTGGCGGAGTCGTTCGCCCATTCGAAACTGCCGGAGGTATTTTCCAGCACTTCGTCGGCCCAACTGTCGTCGTTCAGATTTTTGAAGCGAATGTCATACTGCCGGCGTGACAGAAAATCCTCCGCTACCGCCAGTTTCTGGTTGTCGGGGCTGACTTCCAAACCGCCCAGAGTGTAAAACTCGCGTTTTTCGGCGCGCTGATTGCCGTCGATCAGCGTATCCCAGCGTTCACTTTCCGCCTGTGGCTGACGAACATAAATCGCGTATTCGTTGCCCGGCTCGAAACGGGTCTGATAACGGTAACCGTGCCTGACATAAGGCACCGAGTGCTCCTGCTGGGGGATACGCGCCACCATCTCTTCATACAGCGTCTCACGCAACGCCTGCTGCGGTTTCAGCATCGCATCGGTAAAAGCGTTTTCCGCCTGCAGATAGTCCAGCACTTGAGGGTCTGCCCGCTCGTCGTCGCGCAGCCAATAGTAGTCATCCACGCGCGTATCGCCGTGGATGGTGATGGGATAAGGTCGTTTTTCTGCCTTAGGGGGTGTCATCATTGCTAAATCATCCGCTTACCTTGATTAAGGCAAGAGTGACACGATTCCCCCCGGCTTGCCAAGCGGCGCTACGCCAGCTCGCGTTTTTTCTCGTTGACGTCGTTTTCAATGCCCTGCTTGACGTCCGCAGGGATCTTCAACGACTGCGCCAACGCATCGAGATAGCCGCGTTCCATAAAGTGATCGACGTCGATCACCATGCAGCTCAGGTAATACACCTCAAGCGCCTCGTCTTCGTTTTTCACGCTCTGGGCGATCAGATCCGGGTTTAAGGGTTGGTCGATCGCCTCCTGCACCCATTTTTGCGCTTCCTCGCCCACCTGCAGCTGTTCCAGGCTATGGTCGATCGCGCGTTTTTCTTCCGCATCGATATGGCCGTCGCTCTTGGCGGCAAACACCAGCGCCTGCACCAACCGTTTGGCGCGCAGATCCACCGGCGTAGTTTGCAAGCCAAACTGCGGTTCGTCCTGATGAGTTTCTTTTACCCGCTGTTTGTATTTATTCCACAACACCGCGCCAACGGCCGCGCTGCCACCGATAATCAAGGCGTTTTTACCGAACTTGCCCACCAGCTTGCGCGAAGATTTGTTCGCCAGCAAAACACCCACCAGGCCCCCCAACGCGGTCGGGGCCAGCAGTTTGCCAATGCCTTCCGCCCCACCGATGGAACCGGCCTTTTGCCCAATCATCGATTGAATCTGCTGCATCCAGTTATTTTTCATGCTCTACCCTTTGCGTGAGGAAACGAGGCGCGCAGGCACGGAAAAGCCAACCGCCGATGAACCGTCAGATTAGGGGATTTTTTGTCAACTTACGTATGGGGGATGAAAACCTGTGTTTAGCGCAGAGAAAACGATGACGGGCCACGCAGGCCCGTCATTTTTAGTGCTTCAGCCTTCTTCGCCCGGCTGTTCTTCGTCCTGCTCATATTCTGCCAGTTCGTCACGCATCGCCTGAATCGACTCACGGGCCAGCAGCGCCAGCGTACGGTAAAAACCGGTGGTGGCATGCGCCTCCACTTTACCGAGGAAACGGCCGCACCAAGGCAGCAGGTATTCGTCAAACAGGGTGATTTGCGCCTGCACTTCGTCTTCCTGCGATTGATCTTCCAGCCAGGAGGCAGCCAGCAACAGAGAACCGAAGTGATCGGCCGGCGCTTCGCCAAGCGGCATGCCACGTTGCTGCAGGAAAGTGCGAACTTCCGCCTCCGTTGCCCCTTCCACATAAGCGGAACGGAACGGCGACACGCTGCATTCGCTGCCGACAAACATCGCGTTGAAATCGGCGGAAAGCAGGTTCACATCGCATCCCTGCTGCAAGCGCGTCAGCAGTTCGTCCTGCTCCAGCGGCCAGTGTTGCTGCAGCTTGCCCTCTTTAATCAGCGTGAACAGCGGCACCAACAACGGATCTTGCGGCTGACGGTAAAACAGCGTACCCAGCACGCGGCAAACAACGGAAAATTCATTCATGATAATGCCTTATACAATACGGAAAATTTGCCGGGACGATGTCACAAATCGGCCAATTCCGCAATCGCCGGCTTGCCGCGCCGCTCGAGAAAGTCCAGCAGGCGCCGTGGGCTGACGTTGAGGATCCGTTCCTGCGGAAATTCCACTTCAGCGATGATGCGTTCACAGTGCTCGAAGCCGCCGAGTGAGAAAGCGATATGCGAATCCGACCCCAGCGCCAACCAACCGCCTGCATCACGCACCGCGGCGGCAATCGCCCGGCAATTGTCCTCGCTACCCTTGCGTGAATGGGTGAATGACGAGTTATTCAGCTCCAGCGCCACTTCATACTTCGCGGCCGCTGCGGCGACCGCCGCGATGTCGATAGGATACCTTGGATTACCGGGATGGCTGATAATGTGCACATCCCCTTGCGCCATCGCGGCGATCATCGCTTCGGTATTGGCCGCCTTGTCCTGCGGCGCAAACACCGGCTCGTGGAAGCCGGCGATAATCACGTCGACTTCGTTCAACATCGGTCCGGTGCAGTCGATATCGCCCTGCAGGTTTTTGATGTTGGCCTCGATACCGCGCAGGATCCCTACGCCATCCACCAGACGCGGCCAGACGCGCATGTTCATAAAGTGCCAGTAATGCGGCGCATCGGCCATATCCGGGCCGTGATCGGTGATGGCGAACAGTTTGATGCCCTTTTGATGGGCTTCGACGATGTAATCATGCAGCGTACTGTAGGCGTGGGTACTGGCAACGGTGTGCATATGCAAATCAACAGGGTACATTATTTCTCCTTCTGGCGGCCTGCCAAAGGGACGGCGGCAGGCCGGGTTTCTTATTAGCTTAGCAGGTGAGTCACCGAAAGGTCAGTAACCAAGTTGCACATCCACCATCCCTGCCGGCGTTTGCCCGGCCTCTAAAGTGCGGATGTTGGCGGCTATCTGGTCCATCGCCTGTTCCGGCAAGGTGATGGCAGCAATATGCGGGGTAATGGTGACACGCGGATGACGCCAGAACGGGTGTGCCTGCGGCAGCGGCTCGTTGACGAACACATCCAGGGTGGCGGCGGCAATCTGCCCCTGCTCCAACGCCTGCAAGAGATCGTCCTCAACCAGATGCGCGCCGCGGGCGATGTTGATCAGATAGGCTCCCGGCACCAAATGCGCGAACAGGTGGCGATTGAGGATACCGGCGGTTTCCGGCGTATTGGGCAGCAAATTGATCAGCAATCGAGTGCCCTTGAGAAACGCAGTGCGCTGCTCTGCGCCGGCAAAACTCTCAACGCCATCGATCTGCTTCGGGCTGCGGCTCCAGCAACGTACGTTAAAACCGAACTCCACCAACTTTTGCGCCACGCTTTTCCCCAGAACGCCTGCCCCGAGGATGCCAATGGTGAAATTATCCTGTTGGTGGGGATCGAGCGGCTGCCATTTTTGCTGCTGTTGCAGCAAGTGATACTCGTCGAAACGACGAAAGTAACGCAGTACGTAGCTCAACGCATATTCCTGCATCTGCTGCGCCATGCCGGTGTCCTCCAGGCGCAGCAGCGGGACGCCCGCCGGCAGCGTGCCGGGATGTTGGCGCTCTTGCTCGAGAATGGCATCGACGCCCGCCCCCAGGGCGAACACCCCTTTCAGTTGCCGGCGGTTAGCCAGCATCTCCTGCGGCGGACGCCACGCCAGCGCATAATCCGCCGGGCGATCGTCGCCGGGTTGCCATTCGCGAACGTTGGCCTGCGGCAGACGCTGTTTGATGCCTGCCAACCAATCCTGGGCGTTAAATAAGGGGTGGTAATAAATGATGTTCATCGGTCAGACTCCGTCTGTTTTTTATGCATTTTCATCCAGATTTCCGCGATTCGCCGACAGATGCAAGCGCTAAAGCCAAAAACGCAAACAGCCCCGACCAGTGGGGCTGTTTTTTTATCCTGCAGAGATCTCAGGCGGCGACGGGGGCGTCGTGCCTTATCAGCCGGCGCAACAGCGGGATCAGGATCAACATCACCACGCCAACGCCCGCGGCCCCCCAGCCCAGCGCACTGAATATTTCGCTGTAGCCGGGGTTGGTCAGCGCCGGAGTGCTGCCGCTGTTTTCCGGCATCAGGCCGGAGACATAGCCCGCCAACACCGAAGCGACGCCGGTGACCATCATCCAGCAGCCCATCATGACGCCCTGATAACGCGGTGGCGCCAGCTTGCCGATCATCGCGTAGCCGATCGGGGAGATCATCAGTTCGCCAATGCTTTGCAGTATGTAGCTGATTGCGATCCATTTAAACGCCACCAGCCCGTCGCCGCCGGCCAGGCTGATGCCCAACGGCAACACCAGCATGCCCAACCCGATGCAAAACAACGAGCCAGAGAATTGCAACGGGATATCGATATTGCAGCCGCGAGCTCGCAAGCGGTTAAACCACCAGGCCATCAGCGGCCCGCCCACGACGATCACCAGCGTGTTGATATTCTGGATCCACTGCGGAGCGACCTGAATACCGTAGACGTTCAGGTTGATATTGTGCTCGGAGAACAGCATCAGCCCCATAGGCGCCAACTGGTACAGCGCCCAGAATACCAATGAGCCCAGCGCCAGAATCAGATAGGCCACCATGCGACGGCGCTCTGTGCGCGGGTGGTGACGCAGTGTGACCACGCACAGCATCAGGAAAATCAGTACGCCGAGGCCAATCACAAAGTGGCCGCTGAATTCCGCATGGGTCAGCATCACCCGGATAATGGGCACCAGCGCCACCAATACTGCCAGCCCGACCAGCATACGCCAGCGGTATTGCGCGCGGCTGGCGTCATGCAACGGCGTGTTGAGATCGGCCAGAATGCGCCAACGGCTGACGGCGACGATAATCGCCGCCGCATTACCCAACGTGGCGAACAGGAACAGCGCGCGATAATTTTCGCTCAACTGGAAATAGCCGGCTACGGTAAAACCGACAAAGAAGCCGAGGTTCATCCCGGCGTAGTTCCACAAAAACGCCGATTCGCGCCGATCGTCATCCGGCTTGAAGCGCTGGGTGAGCATCATATTGATGCAGGTGACGTTCAGCCCGCTGCCGGTCAGGAACATCGCTAACCCCCAGTACAGACCCCAAACGCCCGCCACGGCAATCAGTGCGCAGCCGATCACCTGCAGCACCATACCCAGTACGAACAGGTTCCGGTTACTCAGAAAGCGCCCTCCCAGGTAGCCGCCGAACATATGCAGCCCATAGTTGAAGGCGCCGAACACGCCCATCATGGCGTTAGCGCTGCCCTCGCTGAAGCCCAGGCGTTTGGTGGCGTAGAGCACCAGCGTGGAGTAGAGCACGGCAAAACCCAGCGTGGCGAAGATTTGGATAAAAAACAGTGCCCCGGCGCCCGGGGGGATGGCGTGACGCTGATGCGCCGCCGGCATGGAGTCCGATGGAGTCAAAGTGAACCTCTGCTGCATGATGCCCGTCGTATTTCAAGCCGCAGCGCCGCTGGCTGCCCGTTGAAATTCGTCGAGTCCGTTATTTTAATTGATCAGTCCCTGTCTGCGTTATCGCCGGCGTACGGCCCGGCAACCTGCGCGGCGGAGTGATATTCCTTGCCAAATCCTCCGCGTCAGCAGCGATCTATTTAGCGATACATATGACTAATAATCCAGTATTAATGCATATAACAGCACAGCATAAGACTTTCTTGCTGGTATATTGAGCTGTTGTATACCAAGGCGCTCAAACATTATCCTGCAAGATAATTTAGCATCGTTACTATCCCTCGGGTACGCATTGGGCAGCGGCTTATCGCTCGGGAAATCAGCAAATTGCTGCAACTTTAGCTAAACAGTCATTGTTATGTCACAAGAGGGTTGACGCTGGGATCAGATTCTCCTACATTAGCGCCCGTCGACAGCGCAATGCGTTAGCGATGCTACAAAACGGTGAGGTGTCTGAGTGGCTGAAGGAGCACGCCTGGAAAGTGTGTATACGCGTAAGTGTATCGAGGGTTCGAACCCCTCTCTCACCGCCATATTCTAAAGAGAAAGCCTGGATTAACGTCCAGGCTTTTTTGCTTTTATAAATCCCCGCAGAGAGGGGTGAGAAGCCT
Source organism: Serratia sp. 22264 (assembly GCF_052045345.1). Lineage (NCBI taxonomy): Bacteria > Pseudomonadati > Pseudomonadota > Gammaproteobacteria > Enterobacterales > Yersiniaceae > Serratia > Serratia sp. 22264. Next base: position 691,515 of record NZ_JBQEOY010000001.1, on the reverse strand, counting down.
CGACAGGGTTTGACAAAACGCATGCGTTTTGGACCGCCAAAGGCGGCCCCTAGGGTGAGCGCAGCGAATCAAGCCCTCTCTCACCGCCATATTCTAAAGAGAAAGCCTGGATTCGCATCCAGGCTTTTTTGTTGCCCGCAATACAGGTAAAATGCCCGCAGACCAGACCGTCCACAGGGTTTGCCGCAGTTTTCGACAAACTGAGCAGCACGTGAGCGGACGCGCCGAAACGCAGAAATTCTGCTTGACCGGTTCGCCCCCACTCCCTATAGTAGCGCCCCGTTGCACCAGAGAGTACGCAACGAAAAAATACGGTGAGGTGTCTGAGTGGCTGAAGGAGCACGCCTGGAAAGTGTGTATACGCGTAAGTGTATCGAGGGTTCGAACCCCTCCCTCACCGCCATATTCTGAAGAGAAAGCCTGGATTCGCGTCCAGGCTTTTTTGCTTTTATAAATCCCCCTTCGAGAGGGGTGAGAAGCCTCGACAGGGTTTGACAAAACGCATCGCGTTTTGGACCGCCAAAGGCGGCCCGCAGCGAATCAAGCCCTCCCTCCCGCCATATTTTATGAAAAAGCCTGAACGCAAGTTCAGGCTTTTTTGTTGTCTGCGATCCGCCTCAGTGTGCGCGACTGGCGGCGATCTGCGGCTGCATCACAGCACGGCGCCAGTCGCCCGGAGTCTGGCCGAATTGGCGTTTAAAACTGCGATTGAAGGATTGCTGCGAGTCAAAGCCGAGTGATATCGCCACGCTGACGATAGGCTCGCCGCTGTTGGCCAGGCGCTCTGCGGAAACTTTCAGTTTCTGCATGCGGATATACTCCCCCAACGCGTAGCCGGTCTGGCGTTTGAACATGCGCTGCAGGTGCCATTTGGAATACCCCGCGCGGTCCGCTACGGTGTTGATATCCAGCTTCTCTTCCAGATTGTTGTCAATCCACTCAATCAAATCGGTAATAAAACCCGTGCTGTTCATGCTGACGCTCCCATGACATTGGCAGGTAAATCCGCTGCCCGATATCACTACGTTGCAGCAGTTTCGCATTAAATGCAATTTTTATTATTGCATTTATTCGACAGGCGCTTCTATAATCCATCCGTTAATGTAACCGATATTAATACATTAATGTGACAACAATGTGTTTCAAAAACTAACGTTGTGCCGATGAACGACGCAACCGCTCTGCCGCCGGTCACAGGCCAGGGACGTTACCCGGATAACAGGGCCGGGTGTATGGCCTGACCGCGCTCACCCATGGAATAAAAATAATGCCAAGCCAGCCAAACTCATTGTTTAACGCTCATAGCATCGGTTTCAGCGCGCGTCTTTCAGCAGTAGCGCTGCTGGTCGCCCTGCTTGCTGGTTGCGACAACAGCGTCGCTCAAAATGCAGCTCCCCCGCCACCGGCCGTCAGCGCCGCTAACGTGGTAATAAAACCCATCAGCCAGTGGGATGCCTTTAACGGCCGGATCGAAGCGGTGCAAAGCGTTCAGCTACGCCCGCGGGTTTCCGGCTATATCGATAAGGTGAATTACACCGAAGGCGATGAGGTTAAAAAAGGTCAGGTACTGTTCACCATCGACGATCGTACCTACCGCGCCGCCCGCGAACAGGCTCAGGCCGAACTGGTGCGGGCACGTAATCAGGCGGCGTTGGCCCGCAGTGAATCCAGTCGTACCGAAAAACTGATCGGCACCCAAGCGATCTCGACCGAGGTATGGGAACAGCGCCGCTCCTCCGCCGCACAGGCACAGAGCAACGTGCTGGCGGCCCAGGCCCAGCTTGATATCGCGCAGCTGAATCTCGATTTTACCCGCGTGACCGCGCCGATCGACGGGCGTGCCAGCCGCGCCATGATCACCGCAGGTAACCTGGTCACCACCGGGGACAGCGCCAGCGTGCTCACTACGCTGGTGTCGCTAGATAAAGTTTATGTTTATTTCGACGTCGACGAAGCCACTTTCTTGCGTTACCAGAATATGGCTCGCGATGGCCAACGCAGCCAGAATCCGCAGGCGAAGTTACCGGTCAAGGTCGGCCTGGTGGGCGAAGAAGGTTATCCGCATCAGGGCGTTGTCGATTTTACCGATAACCAGCTGAATGCCGGCACCGGCACCATTCGCATGCGCGCCCAACTCGAAAACCACGAGCGCCGCTTCACCCCAGGGCTGTTTGCGCGGGTGCAGATGCCCGGCAGCGCCGAGTTCAACGCCATGCTGATCGACGATAAATCGGTGATGACCGATCAGGACCGCAAATTCGTTTATGTCGTCGATAAGGACGGCAAGGCACAGCGGCGCGATATCGAAGTGGGCCGGGTGGCGGATGGATTGCGCATCGTGCAGAAAGGCCTGGCGGCGGGCGATCGGGTGATCGTCGACGGCATGCAGAAAGTGTTTATGTCAGGGATGCCGGTCAATGCGAAAACCGTCGTGATGGCAGCCAACGCTCCCGTTTCCGCAGTCAACTAAGCCACCAGCAGAGAACCCTGACCCATGGATTTTTCCCGCTTTTTCATCGACCGGCCGATCTTTGCCGCGGTGCTGTCGATCCTGATTTTCGTCGGTGGCGTTATTGCGATCCCGCTATTGCCGATCAGCGAATACCCGGACGTAGTGCCCCCAAGCGTGCAAGTGCGCGCCCAGTACCCAGGCGCCAACCCGAAAGAGATTGCCGAAACGGTGGCCACGCCGCTGGAAGAGGCAATTAACGGCGTCGAACACATGATGTACATGAAATCGGTGGCCGGCTCTGACGGCGTGCTGGTAACCACCGTTACCTTCCGCCCGGGAACCGACCCCGATCAGGCGCAGGTGCAGGTGCAAAACCGCGTGGCGCAAGCCGAAGCACGCCTGCCTGAAGACGTGCGCCGCCAAGGGGTAACCACGCAGAAGCAGTCCCCGGCCCTGACGCTGGTGGTGCATCTGGTTTCCCCTTCCGGTAAATACGATTCACTGTATCTGCGTAACTACGCCACCCTGAAGGTCAAAGATGAGTTGGCCCGCCTGCCGGGCGTCGGCCAGGTGCAGATTTTCGGCGCCGGTGAATACGCCATGCGCGTCTGGCTGGATCCGAATAAGGTCGCCTCGCGCGGGCTGACCGCTTCTGACGTGGTCACCGCCATGCAAGAACAGAACGTGCAGGTTTCCGCCGGCCAACTGGGTGCAGAGCCGATGCCGAACCGCAGCGATTATCTGCTTTCCATTAACGCCCAGGGCCGCCTGCAAACCGAGGAAGAGTTCGGCAATATTATCCTCAAGAGCGGCGACAACGGCGAGATAGTGCGCCTGCGCGACGTGGCGCGCATTGAAATGGGGTCCGGCAGCTATGCGTTGCGCGCCCAACTCAATAACAAGGATGCCGTCGGGATCGGTATTTTCCAGGCGCCTGGCGCTAACGCCATCGAGCTGTCCGATGCGGTACGGGCCAAAATGGCCGAACTGTCGACCCGCTTCCCGGATGGCATGAGCTGGAAATCGCCGTACGACCCGACGGTGTTCGTCCGCGATTCGATCCGCGCGGTGGTAGATACCCTGCTCGAAGCGGTGCTGCTGGTGGTGCTGGTGGTGATCCTGTTCCTGCAAACCTGGCGTGCCTCGATCATCCCGCTGCTGGCGGTGCCTATTTCCATCGTCGGTACCTTCGCCGCGCTGTACCTGCTGGGCTTCTCGCTCAATACGCTCAGCCTGTTCGGGCTGGTGCTGGCGATCGGTATCGTGGTCGATGACGCCATCGTGGTGGTGGAAAACGTCGAGCGTAATATCGAGGAAGGTTTATCGCCGCTGGCGGCGGCGCATCAGGCGATGCGCGAAGTGTCCGGGCCGATCATCGCCATCGCGGTGGTACTGTGCGCGGTGTTCGTGCCGATGGCATTTTTGTCCGGCGTCACCGGCCAGTTTTATAAGCAGTTTGCCGTCACCATCGCCATTTCGACCGTGATTTCGGCCATCAACTCGCTGACCCTGTCGCCGGCGCTGGCGGCATTGCTGCTGAAACCGCACGGCGCACCGAAGGACATGCCATCGCGCCTGATCGACCGGCTGTTCGGTTGGCTGTTCCGCCCGTTCAACCGCTTCTTTGCCAACAGCTCACAGCGCTATCAGCGCGGGGTTTCCCGAGCGCTCGGCAAACGCGGCGCGGTGTTCGTGGTGTACGTACTGTTGTTGTGCGCCGCGGGCGTAATGTTTAAAACCGTGCCTGGCGGATTTATCCCGACGCAGGATAAGCTTTATCTGATTGGCGGAGTGAAAATGCCGGAGGGGGCGTCGCTGGAACGCACCGATGCGGTGATCCGTAAAATGAGCGCCATCGGCCTGAGCGTCGACGGAGTGACGGACGCGGTAGCCTTCCCGGGGCTGAATGCATTGCAATTTACCAATACGCCCAATACCGGCACCGTGTTCTTCGCGCTTGAATCTTTAAGCACCCGCACTCGCAGCGCGGCGCAGATCAACGCCGAGATCAATGCACGCATCTCGCAGATTCAGGAAGGGTTCGCCTTCTCGATCATGCCGCCGCCAATCCTCGGTATCGGACAGGGTTCCGGTTATTCGCTGTATGTCCAGGATCGCGCCGGTCTCGGATATGGCGCGCTGCAAACCGCGATCAATACCCTGTCGGGCAGCATCATGCAAACGCCGGGCATGAGTTTCCCGATCTCGTCTTATCAGGCCAACGTGCCGCAGCTGGAAGCGAAAATCGACCGCGATAAGGCCAAGGCGCAGGGCGTGCCGCTCAACGCGCTGTTCGGCACGCTGCAGACTTATTTGGGTTCGTCTTACATCAATGACTTCAACCGCTATGGCCGCACCTGGCAAGTCATCGCGCAGGCCGACGGTCAATTCCGCGACAGCGTGGAGGATATCGCCAACCTGCGCACCCGCAACGACAAGGGTGAAATGGTGCCGATTGGCAGCATGGTCAATATCAGTACCACCTACGGGCCAGACCCGGTGATCCGTTATAACGGCTTCCCGGCGGCGGACCTGATTGGCGATGCCGATCCGCGCATCCTGTCGTCTACGCAGGCCATGAGCGAACTGACGGCGATGGCCGCCAAGCTGTTGCCGAACGGCATGAACATCCAGTGGACCGATCTGAGCTACCAGCAGTCGACCCAGGGCAATGCGGCGATTATCGTGTTCCCGGTAGCCGTGCTGCTGGCGTTCCTGGCGCTGGCCGCGCTGTACGAAAGCTGGACGCTGCCGCTGGCGGTGATCCTCATCGTACCGATGACCATGTTGTCGGCACTGTTTGGCGTCTGGCTGACCGGCGGTGACAACAACGTGTTCGTGCAGGTGGGACTGGTGGTGTTGATGGGGCTGGCCTGTAAGAACGCCATTTTGATCGTCGAGTTCGCCCGCGAGCTTGAGTTGCAGGGCAAAAGCATTATGGAAGCGGCGCTGGAAGCCTGCCGCCTGCGGTTACGACCGATCGTAATGACCTCCATCGCCTTTATTGCCGGTACTATCCCGTTGATTCTGGGCCACGGCGCCGGTGCCGAAGTGCGCGGAGTGACCGGTATCACGGTGTTTGCCGGCATGCTGGGCGTGACGCTGTTCGGGTTATTCCTGACGCCGGTGTTCTACGTGACCCTACGCCGCATGGTGACGCGTAAAGCACCGCAGCAAACGGCATAAAAGTTCGCCTGCCGGCCGCGGCAGGCATAAAAAAAGGTCGGGCTCAGCCCGACCTTTCTCTTTGCATCAACACCGCAGATTATTTATCCGCAGCTTCCGCGAGTTTCGCCGTTTCCGCCACGTATTCCGCGCAGCTACGTTTATCGCCACGCTCCAGCTCGGCCAACGCATCCGCAACCGTGTGGCGCTCCAGCACTGCCAGCGATGCCTCTTCCGCCTCATTCACTACCGACTTGAAATACCAGCAGGCATTGGCGCTGACCAGACAACGCGCAGGCCCTTCCGGCCGCGCAGCCCAGATGCGTTTATCGTCAATGACGGACAAATAGATATCACGCAGGGTGATCTCTTCCACAGGGCGGCCAAGGTGAATCGAGCCGTTACGGCCCAAAGTGGAAACGATAATGCCATTTTTGGTCAAGGGCACCATCAGCTTGCGGATGAAACTGGGGTTGGCTTCCAGACCGGCGGCAAGGATCGCGCTGGTCGAACGCAGGCCCTGCTTTTCAGCCAAGGCTACGCTAAGTACCATTTGCAATGCTGTCGGAAAGCGGAAATCTAGCATGTCTTTATCTCTGTCTCCAGGAGACCAAAATCTCAGGCTTGGCCGGTGCGGCATCACGCCATAACACCCGCTCAATTGCACAATAATATAACAAATATTGCCGCATTATTGAAGTTATGCCCTGGGAAATCGCACGGATACATTAGCGTAAAAGATGCCGTTGATGCCGGCTCGACGTAAAGCGGCGGCGGAATAAAGCAGAAACCCGCGTCAATATTAATGCCGCTCGCTTAACTGCGTTAAACGATCAGAACTAACACTGTCCGCGGGTTTAATTCTTAAACTGTGATCAGGCCTTGTTCAGCACCAGTTGGCCGCTTTTATCCAGCGGGATCTGGGTGCCGGGATCGTGATCCATACGGATCTTGCCCTGCTGATTGCCAATCTTGTAGGTCACATCGTAACCCAGCATTTTCTGTGATTTGTCGTAAACCGTTTTGCAACGCTGTTGTGTGCTGGTGGTAGTGTCGTTATTTTGCATTGCCCCCTGCACCTGATTACCGGCATAACCGCCGCCCAGCGCGCCAACCACTGTCGCAACGTCACGACCGCGACCGCCGCCGAACTGGTGGCCAATCACGCCACCGGCTACCGCACCCAACACCGAACCGGCAATGCGGTTTTCATCCTGCACGGGCGCACGGTGAGTGACGGTCACATTGCGGCATTCCTGACGCGGGGTTTTGATGGTTTCTTTGATCGGCGTGGCAGCGAGCACCTGCGCAAATTGCGGACCAGAAGAAAACACATCCATGCTGGCAACCGCGGCAATACCCAGAGCGGCTGCAACACCAATCCCAACACCGGCTAACATTGACTTGTTCACAGGAAATCCTCCTGAAAGTGTTACCACGCATTTGTACCGGGAACGCTACCGACATTGCGCCGCGCTTATTATTTTGCGCATGGGCGGCAAAGGGTATCCCGGTTTACGGCGTGCGCGACGCGCCGTCTGTAAACGAGGTAAAGTCTGCACAATGTTCCAGAGCCCCGCAATAAGACAATGTGACCAAAGATGCTGGAAACCCCGCTTCTCACCGGTGTTTAGGAGGAATCTTAAGAATTTTACCCATGCCGACGAAATTTCGTGCTGGCCATTGACCCCGCAACCACCGATGCTGCCTGCGCGTCGGCATAAAAAAACCCACGCGGGCGAACCGGCGTGGGCGAGTCGATAACTGCGGCTGTCAGTGCATTTTCAAACGCGGGCGGATCACCCGGTTAATGCCGCCAACCAGCATCATCAGGCCGGTTTTGATGTAGCCATGCAGTGCGACCTGATGCATGCGGTACAGCGAGATATAGACGAAGCGCGCAATACGCCCTTCTACCATCATCGAACCGCGCATCAGGTTACCCATCAGGCTACCGACGGTGCTGAAGCGGGACAGCGAGACCAGAGAACCGTGGTCTTTATACACGTATGGCTTCAGCGCTTGGCCGCTCATCAACGCCAGAATGTTGGTGAAGCAGCGTGACGCCATCTGGTGCGCCGATTGGGCGCGTGGCGGCACAAAACCGCCGCCTTCTTTCGGGCAGGAGGCGCAGTCGCCGATGGCGAAAATGTTCGGATCGCGCGTGGTCTGCAGCGTCGGTTCCACCACCAGTTGATTAATGCGGTTGGTTTCCAGCCCGGCGATGTCCTTCATAAAGTCCGGCGCCTTGATGCCGGCCGCCCATACCATCAGATCGGCATCGATAAATTCGCCGCCCTTGGTATTCAGGCCCTTGGCATCCGCACTGGTGACCATGGTGTTGGTCAGTACGCGCACGCCCAGTTTGTTCAATTCCTGGTGTGCAGCGGCGGAAATACGCGGCGGCAACGCAGGCAGAATGCGCTCGCCCGCCTCGACCAGAGTCACGTTCAACGCGCTGTTGTCCAGGCCTTCGAAACCATAGCTGTGCAACTGTTTTACCGCATTGTGCAGCTCGGCGGACAGCTCCACGCCGGTGGCGCCGCCGCCGACGATGGCGATGTTCACTCGCTCTTTCTGCCCCGGTTGCGCCGAGAATTTCAGGAACAGGTTCAGCATTTCATTGTGGAAACGGCGTGCCTGATGCGGGTTATCCAGGAAGATACAGTTATCTTTTACGCCTGCGGTACCGAAATCGTTCGAGGTGCTGCCCAGTGCCATGACCAGAATGTCATAAGACAACTCGCGCTCTGGCACCAGTTCTTCACCCTGCTCGTCGCAGATTTGCGCCAACTGCAGCGTTTGCGTTTCACGGTTAATGTTGGTCAGCGATCCCAGTTGGAAGCTGAAATTGTGATTACGTGCATGCGCCAGGTAGCTCAGCGCGTCCACGCCGTCATCAAGGGAACCGGTTGCTACTTCATGCAGCAACGGTTTCCACAGATGGCTGTGGTTACGGTCCACCAGCGTGATCTCGGCTTTGTGCTTGCGGCCGAGTTTATGGCCCAGACTGGTCGCCAGTTCCAGGCCACCGGCGCCACCGCCGACAATAACGATTTTTTTCTTTGGCGTTGTCAAAATAACCCCCTAAATGTGAACCAATTGTTATCCAAGGGTAAATAAATAATATCCTTAGAATACATAGGGTTCGCTTAAAATAAACCTGCTATCTAAAGCCAGAATAGCATGTGAGGTTATTTGGTAATACCAAAATTGATGTGCATCAAACTTTTTTGGTTAAAGGCTGGACGAGAGGAGTTTTTGAGGATTGTGATTCAAATAGTTAGCGCTGCGTCACAGTTTTAAATTTTGCCGCCGGGCGGGCAAAACGGGGCTTTTTTGACAAAAAATGCCGCAACTCTTGCCGATAAAAAGCAATCGTTGCGGCGGCGTCAGGCGTTATGAAACTGTTAAAGCAGGCTCTTGAACGCCTTGATGCGTTGCAGGTGCGGCGAGATATTTTTGAACTTGTGGGTCTGTTGCTCATCCCAGACGATTTCGTAGTACTTGTGCAACAGTTCTGCACTGCGCTGGCTGTCCAGCACCTCATCCTGGCGGGAAAGCACGACCAGGCAGCGATCGCGGTTTTTCTCGCGGAAATCCTCGACACATTTGGTGGCGATATCGCGGTACTCTTCCGGCCGGTCGATTTTGCCGTGCATATGTTCTTCAGGATACAGATTAGGGTTAAAGATCGCCTGCCGGATGCCGCACAGGAAACCGATGCGTTCGGCCCAGAAACCGCCCAGCCCCACCCCGCAGATCAGCGGATGCTTATCCCCTTCCTGCTGAACCGCCTTGTCCACCTCTTTCAATAGATGCTGCATATCATGGCGTGGGTGCAAGGTGCTGTAGCTGATAAAACGCACGTCCGGATCAATGAACTGCAGTTGTAAAACCTTTTCATGATTGCCGGGACTGGTGGAATCGAAGCCATGCAAATAGATAATCATGTGGATCCTCGCAACAAGCCGAGGGCCGCGCCGCAGCCCTCATCATTTACTACGCCGCATTACGACGCCCTGGGTTCACCCGGCACTCTGCTGCTTATGCTCTTCCCAGCGTTCGCTGAGCGCGCTCAGCTCTTTGTGCGCCTGCTGCCAACGCGCAGAATCACGCAATTCCTGACGGGTGAACTGACCGCGATGATATAACCGCTTCACCCGGTCTGCTTTGACCGGGGACAGGTTATCCAGCACGCTGACCGCCCCCTGACGGTTATTACACACCAGGATCATGTCACAGCCGGCATCCAGCGACGCCTGACCGCGCTCAGCGTAACTGCCCATGATGGCAGCCCCTTCCATCGACAGATCGTCGGAGAAGATAACGCCGTCAAAGCCCAGCTCCTGGCGCAGGATTTGTTGCAGCCAGTATGGCGAACCGCTGGCCGGACGCGGGTCCGCTTCAGTATAGATGACGTGCGCCGGCATCACGGCGTCCAGCAACTGACGGTTGATCAATTCACGGAAGATCGCCATGTCATGCTCACGGATCTGCGCCAGCGGGCGTGGGTCGCGCGGGGTTTCTTTATGTGAATCTGCACTGACGGCGCCATGGCCGGGGAAATGCTTGCCGGTGGTTTTCATCCCGGCGCTGTGCATACCCAGGATAAAACGCTCGGCCATTGCCAGCGCCTGTTGCGGATCGCTGTGGAATGAGCGTTCGCCAATCGCCGCGCTGACGTGACCGATATCCAGCACCGGCGCAAAGCTGATGTCGATATCCTGCGCGATCATTTCCGCCGCCATCAGCCAGCCGGCCTCCTGCGCCAGACGCCCGCCCTCAGGGGCATCGTTCAATGCGGCGAACGACTGCGCCGCCGGCAGGCGAGTGAACCCCTCGCGGAAGCGCTGGACGCGCCCGCCTTCCTGATCCACCGCCACCACCAGCCGATCGTGGGAAGCCTCGCGGATTTGGCGCACCAATTCACGCAGCTGCTGCGCATCGTGGAAGTTGCGGGTGAACAGGATCAGTCCGCCGACCAGCGGGTGTTTTAAAATCTCACGTTCTTCGGCATCCAGCTCATAGCTGGCGACATCTAACATTACTGGGCCCACGGCCACCTCACTTCATTATTCATTCAGAACATGGGGATGATAAACAAAAACGCCGGCGCTGCACTGCGCCCCAGCGTAAAAATTCGCTATCGCCGGTTTGTTGCCAGCGCACTTCAAACCATAACAGCATCAGGTAATCCACCCACGGCAACCAGCGCTGCACCTGCGTGCTCAGCAGCGGCAAGTCGTTATAGCCCTGTTGGGAATAGTGCTGCAAAAAATGCTGCTGATTGGCCGCAGACCACGCGTTGCTGCGAAACAGCGCAGCAATCTCCAGTGCGATGTCACCGTCGGCGGCGTACTCCCAGTCAATCAGCCGTACTCTTTCGCCCTGTGCAATCAAATTGCCCGGATGGATATCCATATGCAGCGGGGCTATTTTCAGCGGAGACGGCAGCCGGGCTTGCAAGAAGCGCTGATGCAGCCGCAGCCAGGCAGGCGTCAAACGCCGACGATCCAACTGCTGCCAGTAACGGGCAAACTGGTTATGCAGGTTCAACGGATAACCGCTGAGCGGCCGACGGTGCAAACGGGTAACCCATCGCGCCAGCTCGCCGTGCTGATTCAGGCGCGTAAAACGCGCCTCAGTGACAACGTCACCAGCCAGCCATTCCAGGATAATCCATTGATTGTTCTGCGCTAAAACCTGCGGACCCAGGCCTTCGCCTGCACGGCGCAACACACGCGCCTCTCGCCGCCGGCTCACGCCGAGCGCCGTTTTCTCTGCGCTTTGCTGGCGCGCCAACAATTGCACGCCCCCACCGTCAATGCGCCAACTTTCGCCGGTCAGCCCCTGCACCGGGCTGAAACGACAACCGGCGGTTTTCACCGCCGGCAGTTCGTTCTCAATCAGCCTTCGCAGCGCGGTCTCAGCGGGTAACGGCGCCATTGCCTGACCAAACGATTTCACCGGTTTGTACCAGCATCAACTGCATATCCAGCGTTGGAGACTTCACGTCGCCGCTAACATCGCTGTACAACACGTACTGTGCGCTGACGATACGCGCCAGACCAATGGCCTTGCTGCGCGACCCCAGGCTGTCATCCGCCGACAGGCCCAGCGTCTGCTTGGCGGTCGCCAGTTGCGCTTCCGGCACGACGGAGAAGGTTTGGTTCGATGCCAGCGCCTTGTGCAACGCGGAGGTGGCTTTAGCGGTTTGCAATGAGCCGTTGGTGTTGTTCTTCACGCTGTCCAGCAGCAGCACGCTGCCCGGGTTGACGCCATCGGCTTTCAGCATCTGGTTCACCAACGGTTGCACGCTGCTCAGCCAGTCAAGTTGCTGGATTTTTGGCGGTTGCGGTACCTGCTCGCCAATGGGCGGCTGAGGTTGCGGCTGCGGCTGCGGCTCTACCACCACCGGCGGTTTGGCCGGCTCAACGGTGGCCGGTGGCTGTTCAGGCTCTGGGGGACGTGACAAACAGCCGCTTAACGTCAACGCGGCCAGTGCGACAACTAGATACTTTTTCATTATCCCTCTCCAACAACTAAAGCAAGAGCTTACAAGAATAGATACAGACGCACACGCTTGGCATCGAGATTGCCGTTAATCGAGTAAATTTCAGCGTCTGAATTTGGCGCAACAGTAACGGTGCGCGGCTCTTCAAAGGGCCGAATATCCAGCCCCTGATTGTCATACCAGTAGAATCGGTAATGCACAGTTACCGGCGTCGGTTGGTTGTTGCTGAGCACCGAAGTGGCCATCACGCGCCCGGAGGCATCCTTAATCGACGGGTTATCGGCCACGATACCTGCGGTAAGCACCGGCGAATCCATCACCACCGCCTGCCGCTCGTTAACCGCAATGCCGGGCCGATTGCTGCAGCCCATCAGCATTGCGGCGGGTAACGCCAGCGCCATCAGACAACGCAGGGTTTTGCTATAGCGCATGATTGACCTCGGTTAGCGTGACAGCAGCGGCCCCAACGAACGGCCACCGACCAGGTGCATATGAATATGATAGACCTCCTGGCCGGCATGGCGATTGCAATTAACAATCAGGCGATAGCCGTCTTCGGCGATGCCTTCCTGTTCGGCAATTTTCGCCGCGGCGGTGATCATGCGACCCAGCGCCGCTTCGTGCTCTGCGGTTACGTCGTTTACCGTTGGGATCAAGACATTGGGGATGATCAGAATATGGGTCGGAGCCTGAGGTGAGATATCACGGAATGCGGTGACCAGTTCGTCCTGGTAGACCACATCAGCAGGGATTTCACGGCGGATAATTTTACTGAAAATCGTTTCTTCGGCCATCTGGCATTCCTTGTTGAGGAAAATAATCTGTACGCAGTATGAGTGACAAATTCTACTGCTTTCAACCTGATTGCGCACTTATCGCGTCGAGTGATGCAGAATCAGGCAACCTGCCAGGCTAGCCATGCCTCTGCCATTAGATCACTGCGGCAATCATCTGATTTTTTTCACTTTGGTTATTCACTATTGTTGCTTTACTTGCCCGCGGCCGCCGCCAATAGTAACTCTATGATTAGCAAAGGATAGAAAACACCATGCCACTCAAAACCCTGGCGCTGGGCGTGCTGCTGCTGTGCGGTGCGGCCCAGGCGGAAAGCAAAAACATTATCGATCTGCAGGCCAATCAGCAACATATACGCACGCTCAAAAACCCGGCGGCCGTCGCCTTGATCCCGGCGAATTACCATTTTGCCGTACCGGGCAAGTTAACCGTAGCGGTGGCGTCTGAAAACTCCCCGCCGCTGGCGCTGTTTGCCGAAGACAATAAAACCTTGATCGGCAGCGACCCGGATATCGCGCAACTGGTGGCGGACAGCCTGGGGCTGGAACTGAATCTTGTGCCCACCTCCTGGGAGGACTGGCCGCTTGGCATTACTTCCGGCAAGTACGATGCCGCCATTTTTAATATTGCCGTCACCAAGCTGCGGAAAACCAAATTTGATTTCGCCACATACCGCGTAGATACGCTGGGTTTCTATGTGAAATCCACCAGCAAGATCGCCTCCATCAACCGGCCGGCGGACGTTGCCGGGCTGCGGATTATTGTCGGTTCCGGTACGAATCAGGAAAACATCCTGCTCGGTTGGGATAAACAGAACCGCGCCAACGGCCTGGCGCCGGTGCAACCGATTTATGTCACCGATGACGCCGCCGCCAACCTGAGCATTCAGTCCGGGCGCGCCGACGCTTTCTTTGGCCCCCACTCTACCGGTGCCTATAAAGCAGCGCTAACCGGCAGAACCAAAATGGTCGGCATCGGCCCTAATGTCGCCTACGTAGCGGTGACTACCAAAAAAGATAACGGCCTGGTTGCCGCCATTAACGCTGCCATTAATGGGGTGATCGTCAGCGGCGAATACGCGCAGGTGCTGGACCGTTGGGGCGAACATGATGAAAAGGTCGAGCGTTCCACCATCAACCCGCCGGGGATCGGCGATTAGTCAGCGTTCAATTGCGGTGCATGCGCACGCATCCACTCGGCCAGCGAGTCCAGCGTCGGGCGCAGGGATGTGCCCAGCGCCGTAATCCGGTATTCAACGCGCGGCGGGACTTCCGGAAATACCTGCCGCGTAACCAGGCCGCGCTGTTCGAACTGCCGCAGTTGACGCGTCAGCTCTTTCTGGGCGATCGGCGCCACCGCGCGCTGCAACTCACTGAAGCGCACCGGGCCGTCGATCATGATCAGCCTGTAGAGGATCGGGATCGCCCATTTCCCCGCCACCAGATTCACAAACCCCACCATAGGGCAAGGTGCGTCCGCTGCCGGCAATGCCGTTAAATTTTTTTCCGCTGTCGAAAGCGCCGCTGTCGTCATTTCATCCCACCTCGCCCCTTAGTATCCAAAAGGTGCCTACTATGCAAAAGATACTATAGCGCAAATAATGGCGCTACCAACGGAAAACAGGAGGCAGGCTATGTCGCGACTTAAAGGTAAATACGCGTTGATCACCGGCGGCACCAGCGGGATTGGTCTGGAAACCGCACGCCAGTTTATTGCCGAAGGCGCCACCGTGGCGATCACCGGCCGCAGCCAAAGCGGCCTCGACGCAGCGGGGAAAGCGCTGGGCGACGTGCTGCTGTTGCGCAGTGACGCCGGGGATATCCGCCAACAGCAAGCTTTAGCGCAACAGTTGACCAGCCACTGGCCGCGCCTTGACGCGCTGTATATCAACGCCGGTGACGTCACTCACCTTCCGCTGCAGCAATGGGATGAGCAGAGCTATCAGCGGCTGATGGACATCAACCTCAAAGGGCCATTTTTCTTGATTCAGGCGCTGCTGCCACTCTTGGCGAATCCGGCCTCGATTATTCTGTGCGGCTCGGTCAGCGCGCATATCGGCCTGCCGCTAAGCAGCGTTTACGCCGCCAGCAAGGCCGGCCTGCTGTCGCTGGCCAGAACGCTTTCCGGTGAGTTGCATCCGCGGGGTATTCGGGTCAACGGCCTGAGCCCAGGCCCGACCGAAACACCGGCATTGGGCAAGCTGGGCCTGAAAGAAGAGGATGAGCAAGCGCTGCGCGATGACATCCGTGCCCTGGTGCCGATCGGCCGCATGGGCACGCCGCTGGAACTGGCGAAAGCGGCCGTGTTCCTCGCCTCTGACGAATCCGCGTTTATGGTCGGGGCCGAGCTGCAGATTGACGGCGGAGTGGGCAATTTGTAATACCGTTATATACCCGTCATCCTGCAAGCTGCGCGTCGTTACCTGCATGCGCTCACCCCAGTGACTGACTCAAGTCAGCGCCAGAGGATGAGCCAGTTGGGTGCCTGGCCGCAGTTTGCAAGCTATAGGGTATCATTCACCGTTGGGAGAACCCGACGGTGAAATTAAGTTACGGAACAAACAGTGAGTTAAGTAATAATATTATTAGATGATAATAATAAAATATCCTTTCATTGATGCGTTCTTAAACTGCGTCTAGCCTTAGTATTTACCCAATTTGGATGGTGAAAACTGATGGCAAGCAAAAAGAATAATCAAGGCGTAGGAATACTGGTAATCGCCGCCATCGTTCTTTGGTTTGCATTCAAATCTGACAATAAATCAGAAAAAAACACGTCGATGTCGCAGTCCGGCACCTCAACGGCCCATGTTTATACGCCGCCGGCCAATCAGGCATTAGATATCGGCGAACAGCCCCCTCAACCGCAAAATGATGCCGTTTTACCCACTAAATATGTAGCGGCCGATCGGCTCAACGTCCGAAACGCACCGAACGGTAAAGTCATTACGTCCCTAAAACGTGGGCAAAGTATCACCATTTACCAAGAGAGCGATAATTGGGTAAAAATCACGCCGGGTAATCAATCGAGCCAATGGGTTTCTACAAAGTCCTTGTGTCATGGTGATAAGTGCTATCAAAAAAGCCGCCAGACACCTGCCCCAAAGCAGCCTGTATATCGGCCCACGCCAAAGCGCAACGTGGAAAGTGCTGCCGGATGCCCCTGTTCGTCAGGAAGAATATGTATAGGCCCACGAGGCGGGCGTTACTGCATCACTTCGGGAGGAAACAAACGCTACGGCGTGTAATAACCGCCTATTATTGAGTCATACCGGCCAGGGAAGTGAAGGATGGCTGTCGGCTTAGGTATCCTGAAAACGCCTATATAATAAGCGTAGTAATTATTTCCAAGGTAACATTTTTACATGCACTGATATAACTCATGGGCTTCATTTACATCCGCCTGCTGATGGTCACTGACAACCCGTCCTACACTGAATATACAGGGCGTAGTGCGGATCCCAGACCGCCAGCCGCAATCAGACTGACCTTAGGTAATCCCCCACCCTCAATTGCTTTTCCCTGAATCGCTATGGCACGGATTTACCGTACCCTATGCATCAACGGACATTGAGATCATGAAAATCAAAACCTTCATTCATGCCGCGCTGCTGGTGATACCGATGGCGTTTAGCGGCATCGCCCAAGCCGGCGATCAAAGCATCCCTTGGGCAAAAAATACCGGCGACGTAGAATCCAACCATATCGCCGCCGTCGGCCAGAACCTGAATGCCGGCCACCAGCAGGTGACCAAAACGCAAGAAGGCGTATGGGCGGCTAATACCGGCAGCATTTCCAACGATGAGAAGGCCCTGACCGGTGGTCAAAACTCGGCACCGAAAACGATGCCTTAACGCGAGCTATAGAGAGGAGACAAGCCGTGACCGTAACAAACGCACGGCTTATCAATCAGCCCAGACCGGGAATGGTGACGCCGAACGTCTGCAGCAGCAGCACCATGTTGAGCAGGATGATAATCACCGTGCCAATGATCGATACCAGGCTGGTGAGGCGGCTGTTCACAAACTCGCCCATGATGTCGCGGCGGCGGGTAAACATGACCAGAGCAATCATCGGCGCCGGCAGCGCCAGGCTCAGCACCACCTGGCTGTAGACCAACGCGTCCGTCGCATTAACCCCTAACGCCACCACGATAAACGCCGGGATCATGGTCACCAGCCGACGCACCCATACAGGGATACGGAAACCGACAAACCCTTGCATAATCATCTGGCCCGCCATGGTGCCCACCACCGAGCTTGAAATACCGGATGCTATCAGTGACATCAGGAAGATCCCGGCGGCGGCGGCGCCAAACAGCGGAGTCAACGTATGGTACGCCGTGCCGATCTCCGCCACGTCGCTGTTACCGGCATGAAAGGCGCTGGAAGCCATAATCACCATGGCGATATTCACCAACCCGGCTATCGCCAGCGCGATCACCACCTCGATATTGGAAAAACGCAGCAGCTTGCGACGTTCGCCGTTGTTACTGGCCGGCGTACGGTGCTGGGTCAGACCCGAGTGCAGGAAAATGGCGTGCGGCATTACGGTGGCACCGATAATACCGACGGCAATGGTCAATGCCTGCGCATCCGGCAACTGTGGCGTTACCATGCCGGTGCCCGCCGCCAGCCAGTCGACCGGCACGATAAACATCTCGGCGAGATAGCACAGGGCAATGATCGCCACCAGCCCGCCAATCATCAGCTCAACCGGGCGGAAACCTTTCTTTTCTACCATTAATAATGCATAGGTAATCACCGCCGTTACGCCCATCCCCGCCAACAGCGGCATATGGAACAGCAAGGCGAGTGCGATAGCCCCACCCAGAAACTCCGCCAGATCCGTGGCCATTGCCGCCACCTCGCTGAGCAGCCACATGCCGATCACCACCGGGCGCGAGAATTGATCGCGGCACATTTCCGCCAGGTTACGGTTGGTGACGATGCCCAGCTTGGCCGACAGCGCCTGGAACAGCATGGCAATAAGATTGGCCATCACCACTACCCACAACAGGCTGTAACCGTATTTTGAACCGGCCTGAATATTGGTGGCGAAATTACCGGGGTCCATGTAGGCAATGGAGGCAATCACCGCCGGCCCGGCGAACAATAGCGGCGTAAACGCGCCGCGCTTGCGCCCGGCCAGTGCGTTACCAATCGCCGTATTGGTCCGTTCGGTTAACGATGTGGTGGTTGCCGCCTCACGCATATTTTACCCTCAATGTTATTCTGGTTATTTTTCACCCAATACTCAGAGCAATGTAGCATCGGCTACACTTTATGCAAAATGGAAGATACTTTACCTTTGTGTACAAATATTTCTTATTGTCATTGAGTACGGCGGCTGAATTGATAATGCGTCGCTATTAGACTAACGTAGGGCAGGATTCCATTAGTCTGGAACTCACTGGCTTAACCTATAAAGGACGTCTCAGAATATGGTAACAAGCGCGTCAGATAACGCCGAACGCCCCACCTTGGCTGAAATGCCGGATGAGGCTGAGCACGCCCTGCGCTTTACCCGCGCCCGTGAAGCGCAGTCGAATGCGTTGATCGAAGATTACGTCGAACTGATTGCCGATCTGCTGCTGACCACTCGCGAAGCCAGAACCACCGACATCGCCCGCCGCTTTGGCGTTTCCCACCCTACTGCGATCAAGAACATTGCGCGGCTGAAGAGTGCCGGACTGGTAGAGTCACGCCCGTATCGCGGGGTCTTTCTGACCGAAGAAGGTGAACAACTGGCGCAGCAGGTGCGCCGCCGGCACCGTATTGTGGTCGATCTGCTGGTGTGCCTCGGGGTGCCGACTGAAACGGCGGAGCTGGACAGCGAAGGGATTGAGCATCACATTTCTAGCGACACCCTGGCGGTGTTTGAACGTTTTCTGCAAAGCCACGCCGGGAAATAAATCCTCGCCAATAAA
Organism: Serratia sp. 22264; assembly: GCF_052045345.1. Lineage (NCBI taxonomy): Bacteria > Pseudomonadati > Pseudomonadota > Gammaproteobacteria > Enterobacterales > Yersiniaceae > Serratia > Serratia sp. 22264. The sequence goes on along the minus strand of NZ_JBQEOY010000001.1, from coordinate 672,658 downwards.
AAAGGGAGGCTTTCGCCTCCCTCAAAGCTCCCCAGCCTGAATTAGTGATTACGGATGTATTCGTCCATATCGGTTTTCAGGTTGTCAGATTTGGTACCAAAGATAGCCTGAACGCCTGAGCCTGCAACAACAACGCCGGCAGCACCCAGTTTTTTCAGACCAGGCTGGTCAACCTTGCTCACGTCCGCCACGCTAACGCGCAGACGGGTGATGCAGGCATCCAGATTGGTGATGTTATCTTTACCGCCAAAGGCCTGAACCAGAGCCGCAGACATTTCAGAACCGCCCTGAGCGACCTGCTCGGAAACGGTGTCTTCACGGCCAGGCGTCTTCAGATCCAGTTTGGCAATCAGCACGCGGAAGATGGTGTAGTACACCAGACCGTAGATGATACCCACGATTGGGAACAACCAGATCTTGCTGCTGTTACCGCTCAGCACGATAAAGTCGATCAGACCGTGCGAGAAGCTGGTGCCATCGCGCATACCCAACAGGATACAGATCGGGAACGCCAGGCCAGCCAGAATGGCGTGGATTACGTACAGGATCGGCGCAACGAACATGAAGGAGAACTCGATCGGCTCGGTGATACCGGTCAGGAACGAGGTCAACGCAGCGGAGATCATGATACCGCCGACTTTTGCGCGATTCTCCGGCTTGGCTGAATGCCAGATGGCAATAGCGGCAGCAGGCAGACCGTACATTTTGAACAGGAAGCCACCGGACAGTTTACCCGCAGTCGGGTCACCCGCCATGTAACGCGGGATATCGCCGTGGAATACCTGGCCGGCCGCGTTGGTGTATTCACCGATCTGCATTTGGAAAGGTACGTTCCAGATATGGTGCAGACCAAACGGCACCAGCGCACGTTCAACCACGCCGTAGATACCAAACGCCACTACCGGGTTCTGATAAGCAGCCCATTGGGAGAAGGTCTGGATAGCCGTACCGATTGGCGGCCAGATGAAGGACAGAACTACGCCCAGAACGATCGCCGCCAGGCCGGAGATAATCGGCACAAACCGCTTACCGGCAAAGAAGCCCAGGTATTCAGGCAACTGAATACGGAAGAAGCGGTTAAACATATAGGCCGCGATGGAGCCGGAGATAATCCCCCCGAGCACACCGGTATCCGCCAGGTGTTTAGCCGCAATTTCTTCAGCCGGCAGGTGCAGAACCAAAGGTGCAACCACCGCCATGGTTTTCACCATGATGCCGTAAGCCACTACCGCAGCTAACGCAGATACACCATCGTTATTGGTGAAGCCCAGGGCAACACCGATAGCGAAAATCAGCGGCATGTTGGCGAAAACTGAACCGCCGGCTTCCGCCATCACGTGAGAAACTACCGTAGGTAGCCAGCTAAAGTTGGCGGAACCGACGCCCAGCAGAATACCTGCGATAGGCAATACGGAAACCGGCAGCATTAGCGACTTACCTACTTTTTGCAGGTTTGCAAATGCGTTCTTGAACATAGTTGAGTGTGCTCCTGAGTAATAGTGCTTTGCTACTTCTCGCGATTCTTCGCGCTGCAAGGGGGGGAGAAAAACCCCTGCAATTCAGGGTGTCTGAGCACCCCTTGAATTTTTACGCAGAGTAAAATAAATAGCCTGCGCAATGTTTGATGGCAGTCACGTTTCGATGAACAAAGCCGGGTATTTTTCTTAAATCGGCTATTTTTTATCAAAAAAGACAAAAAAACGCCCAGCCACCGCCATAAAACGGGTGGGAACATTACCCGTTTCAGCGATTAATTACGAGCTTAAAAAAAATCCCAACATCAATGACTACAGCTAAGCCTAGGCCAAGGATTATAGTTCGATGTGAAATAAGCGTGAAAAGTTGGCGGTAGTGGTTTCGGCCAGCGTTTCCAGGCTCACGCCCTTCAATACCGCCATGTATTCAGCCACATCACGCACGTAGGCAGGTTGGTTTTCTTTGCCGCGATGCGGCACCGGGGCAAGGTACGGCGAATCGGTCTCCACCAGAATGCGATCAAGCGGCACGTAACGCGCCACCTCGCGCAGTTGCTCCGCATTGCGGAAGGTCAAAATGCCGGAGAAGGAAATATAGAACCCCAGATCCAGCAACGCTTCTGCGGTGGCGATATCTTCGGTAAAACAGTGCAGCACGCCTCCGCAGTCCTGCGAATTCTCCTCACGCAGGATCGCCAGCGTATCTTCACGCGCGTCGCGGGTATGCACGATCACCGGTTTGTTCAGCGCACGACCAATGCGGATATGCTCACGGAATGACGCTTGCTGCAGCTCGAGATTGTCTTTCTGATAGAAGTAATCCAGCCCGGTCTCTCCCAGCGCCACTACCTGATCTGCCGCCGCCAAACGACGCAGCTCGGCGTAATCGTAACCGCCCTCAAGATTGAGCGGGTGAACGCCGCAGGAAAACGCCACGTCATCGCGCGGGCCGATCAACTGCGTCATGGCCTGATACCCCGGTAAAGTGGTGGCGACGGCCAGTACGTAACCGACATCGCGCGCCTTGGCTTTTGCCAGGGCGTCATCCACGTTTTGGTGCAGCGTTTGGTAATCCAGGCCATCAAGATGACAATGCGAATCTACTAACAACATAATAGTTAACTCTTTTACAACGAATGAGGATGAAAATAGCCGGTAGCGCCGAGCATCTGCTCCCAACTGAGTAATCGTTCGGTCAGCAGCAGCTCGCGATTGACGCCGGTTACGTTAAGCAACTGATGGCGACAGTTAAGCCATTGCTGTACCACTTGCTGCAGCGAGGTGCCGCTCAGTTGGCTGGCCAATTGCTGTACCAGCGGTTGCTGATCCTGATTAAGCGCAAAGCTCGCCGCGCCCTGCTGCCACTTCATGGCATCCACCAGCAATGCGCATAGCCAGTGCAGCCGCTCCGCCACGTCTTCATGATTCAGCACCGGCAACAGCGACAGCATGTCATGCTGCGGCAAGGCGGCATTCAGTGCTGCGCACAGAGCGCCGCGCTGCTGCCAACGCTCGGGTTGCAGCAGTTGTTCGGCAGCCAGCGGCGCACCATCATGCAGCCGCAGCGCAGTGAGGAGATCCACCGGATTGCCCGGCATTTGCCGGTTTAACCACTGCAAACTGAGTTGCTCATCCGGGCTGGCGAGATGCCAATAGAAACAGCGACTGCGCAATGTCGCCAACAACCGTGAAGGCTCGCGGCAGCTCAACAGGAAATAGGTTTTTTCCGGCGGCTCTTCCAGCGTTTTCAACAGGGCATTGGCGGCCGCTTCAGTCAGCAGTTCCGCCTGCGGCAACCAGATAACCTTGGCGCCACCCTGCTGGGCGTGGGAATAAAGGGTTTCGATCACCTGGCGGATAGGTTCAATCCCCAGGCTGCTTTTGCCCTTCTCCGGCGTCAATACGTGATAGTCCGGATGGTTGCCCGCCAGCATAAGCCGGCAGCTGTGGCACTCGCCGCAGCTTTTCTCGCCGTTATGCCGTTGACAAATCAACCAGCGACTCAGGCCATAGGCCAGCGCCTCGTCGCCATTGCCGGCGGCAGCATGCAGCAACAGCGCATGGTGACCACGGCCTGCGGCATATTGCCCGACCAACTGACGGTAAGGCGTGTTCAGCCACGGGTACCAGTTCATTACACGCCTTCCTGCTGTAGCCATTGGCTGAGGCAACGGCGGATAGCCGCCGTCACCTGTTCCAGCGATTGGGAAGCGTCGACGGTGACGATAGAATCGTCCTGCGCCGCCAACTCCAGATAGCGCGAGCGAGTGCGTTCAAAGAACGGCAGCGCTTCCTGCTCAATACGATCCAGCTCGCCGCGTGCACGGGCGCGTTGCAGGCCAACCAGCGGCGGCAGATCCAGATAAACCGTCAGGTCCGGGCGGAAATCCCCCAAGACGGTGTCACGCAGTGAAGCCATCAGTTGTTGATCTACACCACGACCGCCGCCCTGATAGGCCTGCGATGACAAATCGTGACGATCGCCGACCACCCAGGCACCACGCGCCAGCGCCGGTTTGATGACGGTTTCTACCAGTTGTACGCGGGCTGCATACAGCATCAGCACTTCGGCTTTGATAGTCGGCAGTTCACCGTCTATGCCGCGTTTGAACAGATCCCGCAGCTTTTCCGCCAGCGGAGTGCCGCCGGGTTCGCGCGTAAAGACAATGTCGTTAATGCCGTGCTCGCGCAGTACGTTGACCACGGTATCGCGCGCGGTGGTTTTCCCCGCGCCCTCAAGCCCTTCGATAACCACGAATTTACTTTTCATTCTTTTCCTTAAGCACCTGGCGATAGGCGCGCACCGCCTGATTATGGCTTGCCAGGTTAGTGGTAAACTGGTGGCCGCCCTTGCCGTCGGCGACAAAGTACAAATAAGGCGTCTTCGCCGGATTGGCGGCGGCTTCCAAAGAAGCCTGGCCCGGCATGGCGATCGGTGTCGGCGGCAGGCCGCTGATCACATAAGTGTTGTACGGCGTCGGCGTTTCCAGATCTTTACGGGTAATATTGCCATTATAGGCGTCGCCCATGCCGTAGATCACCGTTGGGTCAGTTTGCAGGCGCATGCCAATACGCAGGCGGTTAATAAATACCGAAGCCACCTTGGTGCGTTCTTCCGGTACCGCGGTTTCCTTCTCGACTATTGAAGCCATAGTCAGCAAATCTTCCGGCGTCTTGTAGGGCAAACTGGTATCGCGGCTTTGCCAGGCGGCTTCCAGCGTCTTGATCATGCGCAGATGAGCACGCTTAAGCAACGCGATATCGCTCATGCCGGCAGTATACAGATAGGTATCCGGGTACAGGCGCCCTTCCGGATGAGTGTCCTCCGGCAGGCCCAGCGCCACGGCGATTTCCGCTTCGCTTTTGCCCGCCAGCGTATGTTTGAGGTATTTCGACTGCTGCAACACCAACAGCCAGTCACGCAGGCGCGACCCTTCGATAAAACGCGCGCTGAACTGTGCCTCTTTACCGCTGGCCAACAGTTTAAGCATCTGGCGCACCGTCATTCCCGGCGTAAAGCGGTAAGTGCCGGCCTTGAACTCTGCCAGTTGCGGCTCCAGGCGCAGCAACCACGGGAACCAGGCACCGTTGCGGATCAGCTTGTCGCGTACCAGCAAGCCTTCCAGCGCTACCCGCCCGGTACCCGCAGGCAGTTTAAAAATGGCTTCCTGCTGGATCGCCAATGGCGTATCAGCAAAGCGTTCAACTTTCTGGTAACCCCAGCACAGCAGGGCCAACACCAGAACAACAATAAGAGAAACGACCTTCAGCTTTCTTTTCTTCATCAATCAGCCATCGTTAACAGTGTGGACGCAAAAAATCATAGAGTTGGCGTGAGTGATAACGCCATGATTGCGCTGTATTTACCGGCAGCAACGGCATCAGCGCGTTACTCACCAGTACTTCTTCGGCGTCTGCAAGAGTGGCCGGCGGCTCGCTGACGTAATGCAGCGAATATTCACTGCCCGCCAGCAGCTCAATCACCCTTCGACGCATCAACCCAGCCACGCCGGCCTGGCTCAGATCGGGCGTAAATACCGCTTTTCCTTTACGCCAGAATAAATTAGCCGCACAGCATTCCACCAGCATACCGGCAGTGTCAAGCACCAGCGCCTCGTCGGCGGCCGTCTGGTCAAGATGCGCGCGGATCAACACTTGCTCCAGACGGTTCAGATGCTTAAGCCCCGCAAGCAACGGATTACGCGCCAGTGCCACCGGGCTGAGCGCCAGGCTGATGCCCTGTTCACGCCACGACAGGTAGTGCGTGGGATAAGCGCTGCGAGAGACAATGCGCGTAGGATTTTCACACCCCTGCGGGCTGTAACCTCGTCCGCCGCTGCCGCGCGTCAGTATCGCTTTGACCACGCCGAGCGGGATAGATTCTGCCGCACGCGCCATTTCACTTTCAAGAGCGCCCCAATCAGTGAGCGGCATCATCAGCCGCTGCGCTGCCTGTTGCAGGCGTTCGATATGCCAGGGAAGCAGCTCGATTCTGCCGTCGATAACCCGGGCAGTGGTGAAACAGCCATCACCGAACTGCAAACCGCGATCGCTTGGCGCTAACGCATCGTGCTGTTGTCCGTTAATCCAGTACATATTTCCACACTCTCCTCGTTATGCCGGCGCTAGCGGCAAGGCCCCTGGAAGTGGATGGCGTTAATGTGGCAACTGCGCGGCTGCTGCAACACAAAACGCATCGTTTCCCAGATCGAACGTGCGTTCAGCACGGGTTGATCCGATTGTTCTGTTGGCCCATCATCCAGGGCGCTCATTTCAAAATCTGGCGGATAGAAACCCGTCACCCGAATGTTTTCCGCTGCCAGGTGGTGCGCGATGTTGTGGCAAAAGCCCCCGATCCCCTGCTTGGCGGCAAAAAACGCCGGGTGGGCACTCGACTGGATGAACTGAGGTATGCCGCACACCGATACCATCACCATAATATCAGCCCCGGCCGAAAGCCGCAGGCTGGGCAAGAGTGCGCGGGTCAGTAAAATATTCCCCGTCAGCCCGGAATTGATGGTGCTGATGACGTCAGCATCATCTTTGCTCTCCAGATCCCCCTCCAGCCATTGGGCGGCGCTCAAAACCAGAATGTCGATCGGCCTGTCGTCCTGCAACAGTTGATCGACAAACGCCGTAAGTGAAGCCGGATCGGCAATATCGCACTGGTAAGCCTGCGCCCGTCCACCTTCGGCTCGTATGATGTTTTGAGTTTCCCTTGCGCTACTGAGTTGTCGGGCGCAGATATCCACATCAACGCCCTCACGCGCCAACCAGACCGACACGGCTTGCCCAAAATCGCGCCCGCCCCCAGTAACCAACGCACGTTTTCCGCCCAACATACACTTTCTCCTGCTTGTCTAACCATGGATTTACTCCGACTTTTACCGGCAACCTTCAACCAGTAAAGCCTATTCCATTAATTTTTCAGCCAAAAAAGTGCGGAACTCATCTTTTCACTTGTAAACAACCCATAAAAAAACCCGCTCGAAAGCGGGTTTTTTACAGTCTGCCAGCAGACACGTCACACCTTGCGGAAGATCAGCGAACCGTTAGTACCGCCGAAACCGAAGGAGTTACACAGCGTATACTGCAAATCGCTTACCTGGCGCGCTTCGTGCGGAACGAAGTCCAGATCGCAACCTTCATCCGGGTTATCCAGGTTGATGGTTGGTGGAACCGCTTGATCACGCAATGCCAGCACGGTGAAGATCGATTCAATCGCGCCTGCCGCACCTAACAGGTGGCCGGTCATCGATTTGGTCGAGCTGACCATCACGCGCTGCGCATCGCTGCCAAATACCGACTTCACTGCCTGGGTTTCGGCGGTATCACCGGCCGGCGTGGAAGTGCCGTGCGCATTGATATACCCGATTTGTGACGTAGTCACACCTGCGTCAAGCAAAGCATTTTCCATTGCCAGCGCCGCGCCCGCACCGTTTTCCGGCGGCGACGTCATGTGATAGGCATCGCTGCTCATCCCAAAGCCGACAATTTCAGCGTAAATCTTGGCGCCGCGTTTCTTGGCGTGTTCGTACTCTTCCAGCACCATCATGCCGGCACCGTCACCCAGGACGAAACCGTCACGGTCTTTATCCCATGGGCGGCTGGCCGCTTGCGGGTTTTCGTTGCGGGTCGACAGTGCGCGCGCTGCGCCGAAACCGCCAACGCCCAAAGGAGTACTGGCTTTCTCTGCGCCACCGGCCAGCATAACGTCGGCATCATTGTAAGCAATGATACGCGCGGCATGGCCAATGTTGTGCACACCTGACGTACAGGCGGTAGCGATGGAAATACTCGGACCACGCATGCCGAACATAATAGTCAGGTGGCCTGCAATCATGTTCACGATGGTTGACGGCACAAAGAACGGACTGATTTTCCGTGGGCCACCGTTAACCAGTGAACTGTGGTTTTCTTCAATCAAACCCAGGCCGCCGATACCGGAGCCGATAGCGGCACCAATGCGGCTGGCGTTAGCCTCGGTGATATCCAGCCCCGCATCCTGCATGGCTTGCATGCCGGCAGCGATTCCGTACTGGATGAAGGCATCCATCTTGCGCGCATCTTTGCGAGAGATGAAATCCTCTGAATTAAAATTCTTTACCAGGCCAGCAAACTTGGTCGCATAGGCAGTGGTATCGAAATGGTCGATCAGGCTGATGCCACTCTGACCGGCAAGAAGAGCGTTCCACGTGGACTCTACAGTATTGCCGACAGGAGACAACATGCCCAGTCCGGTCACAACTACTCGACGCTTAGACACGTTTGTCCTCCAAGGAGGGAAAAATATGACACTAGGGATAGAAAAAACTTAGGCGGTCGAGTGACCGCCTAGATATGTTCTCTTACTGCTGGCTAGCGTTGATGAAATCAATAGCTGCCTGAACAGTAGTGATTTTCTCAGCTTCTTCGTCTGGAATCTCGGTATCGAATTCTTCTTCCAGTGCCATTACCAGTTCAACGGTGTCAAGAGAATCAGCGCCCAGATCTTCAACGAAAGAAGCGTTGTTTAAAACTTCTTCCTGTTTAACACCCAGTTGCTCAACAATGATTTTCTTAACGCGTTCTTCGATAGTGCTCATACTCTTAAATTTCCTATCAAAACTCGCTTTCGCGATGGTTTTCGTAGTGTATAAAATGTTGAAAAAGATGCAACTAAATCCCGGCTGGTCAAACCACGATTTTACGCTATTTTGCGGTTTTTACCCCAAATAACGCAAATAGTTTTCGCATTTTTTAAATCATGTACATGCCGCCATTGACATGTAACGTTTCACCGGTGATGTAGCCAGCCTCATCAGAGGCTAAAAAAGCAACAGCGCTGGCGATTTCTTTAGCATCCCCCAGCCGATTGGCTGGAACTGATGACAAAATGCCTGCACGTTGATCATCTGTCAACGCCCGTGTCATGTCCGTCTCAATAAAACCAGGTGCCACGACGTTGACCGTAATGCCACGCGAAGCAACTTCACGTGCCAAAGACTTACTAAAACCAATCAAACCGGCTTTAGCCGCCGCGTAATTAGCCTGCCCTGCGTTGCCCATGGTGCCAACTACGGAACCGATGGTGATGATCCGGCCAAACCGCTTTTTCATCATAGCTCGCATTACCGCTTTTGACAGACGGAATACGGAAGTCAGATTGGTGTCCAGAATATCCTGCCACTCATCATCCTTCATGCGCATCAGCAGGTTATCACGCGTAATGCCGGCATTATTCACTAAAATGTCGATTTCGCCAAATTCAGCACGAATAGATGCCAGAACGCTGTCGATAGATTGAGCATCAACAACGTTCAGCGCAAACCCTTTGCCGCTTGCACCCAGGTAGCTGCTGATAGCCTCAGCGCCACTTTCACTGGTGGCGGTGCCGATCACTTTGGCGCCACGTGCCACAAACGATTCTGCAATAGCCCGGCCAATACCCCGGCTAGCGCCGGTGACCAGAACAACTTTACCTTCGAAGCTCATTATTTTCCTCTTTATTGTTCAAGCGCCGCTGACAGGCTCGCTGCGTCATTAACCGCCGCCGCCGTCAGGGTGTCAACAATACGTTTAGTCAGACCGGTCAGAACTTTACCCGGGCCAACCTCTAGCAGCGACGTAACGCCCTGTGCTGCCATAAACTCTACGCTCTCGGTCCAGCGCACCGGGCTGTACAACTGGCGTACCAGCGCACTGCGGATGGCTTCTGGATCGGTTTCAGTTCGCACGTCGACGTTATTCACTACCGCGACCTGCGGCGCGCTGAAGGTAATCTCCTGCAACGCAACGGCCAGTTTGTCTGCCGCCGGCTTCATCAACGCACAATGCGAAGGCACGCTCACCGGTAACGGCAAGGAGCGCTTGGCGCCTGCGGCTTTACAGGCCGCGCCTGCACGTTCGACCGCTTCCTTGTTGCCGGCGATGACAACCTGCCCCGGCGAGTTGAAGTTCACCGGGGAAACAACCTGACCCTGAGCGGATTCTTCACAGGCTTTGGCGATAGCCTCGTTATTCAGGCCGATAATGGCGAACATCGCGCCAGTGCCTTCCGGCACCGCTTCCTGCATCAGTTTGCCGCGCAGTTCAACCAAGCGGATCGCCGCCTGGAAATCCAGCACGCCCGCACACACCAACGCCGAGTATTCACCCAGGCTGTGGCCGGCCATCATCGCAGGTGCTTTACCGCCCTGTTGCTGCCAGACGCGGAAAATCGCCACGGAAGCGGCCAGCAATGCCGGCTGCGTCTGCCAGGTTTTGTTCAGCTCTTCCGCCGGGCCTTGCTGCACCAACTGCCACAGGTCATAGCCCAAAGCGGACGAGGCTTCGCTGAAAGTCTCTTCAACGATCGGAAATTGCGCAGCCAAATCGGCCAACATGCCAAGAGCCTGAGACCCCTGACCTGGGAAAACAAAAGCAAATTGCGTCATTTTTTCTTCCTGTTAATCAGAAACGGACCAGCGCCGAGCCCCAGGTAAAGCCGCCGCCAAAGGCTTCCAGCAGCACCAGTTGGCCGCGCTGGATCCGCCCGTCACGCACGGCTTCGTCGAACGCTGCAGGGACCGAGGCGGCAGAAGTGTTGCCGTGACGATCGAGCGTCACTACCACTTTCTCCATCCCCATACCCAGTTTTTTCGCCGTCGCGCTGATGATGCGCAGGTTGGCCTGGTGTGGCACCAGCCAATCCAGTTGGTCGCGGTCCAGATTGTTGGCTTGCAGCGTTTCTTCCACGATGTGAGCCAGTTCGGTAACCGCAACTTTGAATACTTCATTGCCTGCCATGGTAACGTAGGCCGGCTGCTCCGGATCCTGACGATCCTTGAACGGCAGCGTCAGCAGGCCGCCGTAGGTACCATCGGCATGCAGGTGGGTAGACAGGATGCCCGGCTCTTCGGACGCGCCCAACAACACCGCACCCGCGCCATCACCGAACAGAATGATGGTACCGCGATCTTCAGGATCCAGCGTGCGTGACAGCACGTCCGCGCCGATCACCAGCGCATGTTTCACCGCGCCATTCTTGACGTACTGATCGGCCACGCTCAACGCATAGGTAAAACCGGCGCAGGCTGCGGCCAGATCGAAGGCCGCACAGTCTTTAATGCCCAACATCTGCTGCACCTGGCAAGCGGAGCTTGGGAATGCATGGCTTGAGGTGGTGGTCGCAACTACGATCAACCCGATGTCTTCTTTAGCCACACCTGCCATTTCCAGCGCTTTTTCAGCAGCATGGAAGCCCATCGTCGCCACGGTTTCATCAGCGGCAGCGATACGGCGCTCACGGATACCGGTACGCGTGACGATCCACTCGTCAGAGGTATCCACCATTTTTTCAAGGTCAGCATTGGTGCGCACTTGTACGGGTAAATAACTCCCCGTACCGAGAATCTTTGTATACATGTACGATCAGTCACTCTTAGGTAATACAGCTTCAAGGCGCGCAGCAATCCTTTCAGGGACTTGCCGCTGCACCGCCTGCACAGCCTGTTCGATTGCTACTGCAAACGCGTGTGGGTTCGCAGCGCCGTGGCTCTTGATTACGGTGCTGCGCAATCCTAACAGACATGCGCCATTATACTGGTCGGGGTTCAGGTGGCCGAACCGCTTTACCACCCGTTTTTGCAACCAACGGCCTAACAACTTTAACCACCACGCCTGCTTGCCACCGTCTCCGGATGATTTCAGCAGCGATAAAAATACTCTTACCACCCCTTCCATGGTTTTCAGGGTGACGTTACCCACGAAGCCGTCGCAGACCAGGACATCGGTTTTACCGGTGAGCAGGTCATTGCCTTCCAGGTAACCAATATAATTGATTGCCGGGGTGTTTTTCAGCACGGCGGCCGCTTCGCGGATATTATCCAGGCCTTTGGTCTCTTCTTCACCAATATTCAGCAGCGCCACGCGGGGCTGCGCAATACCCACCACCTCTTCGGCCATCACTGCGCCCATTACCGCAAACTGCACCAGCATAGTGCTGTCGCATTCAACGTTGGCGCCCAGATCCAGCACTACGGTTTTACCGAGCTGCTGGTTTGGGATCACGGTCATCAGCGCCGGACGTTCAATACCGTCCAGCGGCTTAATCAGCATTTTCGCCAGGCCCATCAACGCACCGGTATTACCTGCACTGACGCAACCCTGCGCATCGCCGTTTTTGGTCAGCTCCAGCGCAATGCGCATAGATGTGCCTCGGCTGGCGCGTATCGCTTGTGAGGGTTTGGCGTCGCCGGCAATCACTGATTCAGCGGGCACGACTTGCAAACGCTCCAGAAGAACCGGATCGGCTTTGGCAAGTAAAGGAGAGATGGCGTCGGGATCGCCGACCAGCAGGAGATGAAGCTGTAAATTAGAGGCCAGTGCCTGCAATGAAGCAGGCACTGTGACGCAGGGACCGAAGTCCCCGCCCATTGCATCTAACGCCAGGGTTAGACGAGTCAAGGTACCGCTACTTAGCCGATAACCTTGCGACCGCGGTAGAAACCGTCGGCAGTGATGTGGTGACGACGATGAGTTTCACCAGAAGTCGCATCAACAGACAATGTGGTGGTGGTCAGAGCATCGTGTGAACGACGCATGCCACGCTTGGAACGGGTTGGTTTATTTTGTTGTACGGCCATGGACCTTACTCCTTAATTACTTACGCTTTAAACTGGCTAATACGGCAAATGGATTCGGTTTCTCCGCCTCTGGAGGCAGTTTGCCAAATACCATGTCCGCTTCGGACACTTCACAGTGTTCAGATTCATGTAACGGGACGACAGGCAGTGAAAGAATAATTTCGTCTTCAATCATTGCCAACAGATCGACTTCGCCAAACTCATCGACTTCGATCGGTTCGTACGCTCCCGGTAATGCCTCAGCCTGCTCATCATTGACGACCGGGCTAAAACAATATGTTGTGTGGATATGACGCTCGAACGGGACACCACAGCGTTGGCACATCAGGGTTACCTGAACGTCCGAATGCCCTGTTATCACCGCGAGGCGTTGGTTATCAATATCGAACGATAACGAAACCTCAACATCACTGTCCACACTGACCACGGAGTCGGCAACACGTGTAACCTGCTCAGGCGCATAGGAACCAACATAGTCCAGGCGTTTCTGAGCGGTACGTACCGCATCAATGGTCAAGGGTAATTTTACCTTTTGCATAGGGCGCGCATATTAACTTTGTAACGACGTAGAGTCAAAGAAAAAGGCCGTAAAACGGTACCTTTCACCATTATTCGCTTCCTCAGCGGCGGACAGTTTAAAATGCCCACTCTATTTACGCTACGGTTTGCGAAAAAAATTATGCAAAGACTTCTCCTTGCCTCCACCTCGACCTACCGCAAGATGCTACTGGAAAAGCTGCACTTGCCCTTCCTTTGCGCGGCGCCGCAGGTGGATGAAACCCCGCTGGCGGGGGAAAGCGCCGAGGCGCTGGTGCTGCGATTGGCCACGGCGAAAGCCCAGGCGCTGGCTGCCGCCTACCCCGAACATCTGATTATCGGATCCGATCAGGTCTGCGTGCTCGAAGGAAAAATCACCGGAAAACCGCACACGGAAGAGAACGCCTGCGCTCAATTGCGCCAGGCCAGCGGCCAGAAAGTCACCTTTTATACCGGGCTGGCGTTGTATAACAGCCGCAGCAGGCATCTGCAGGTACTGTGCGAACCCTTTCACGTACATTTCCGCACGCTGAGCGAGGCTGAAATCAGCGCTTACGTGCGACTTGAGCAACCACTCAACTGCGCGGGCAGCTTTAAAAGTGAAGGATTGGGGATTGCGCTGTTCGATAAGCTGGAAGGGCGGGATCCCAATACGTTGATCGGCATGCCGTTGATCGCCCTGCTGGAAATGCTGCGGGCTGAAGGCATCAACCCGCTGGCATAGGATAAAAGGGCTGCGTTATTTGCCCTGAGACTGCTTGCGCAACACCTGCAGGCAGTGGCGCAGCTCTTCATCCATCGGCGCTTCGATGCGCATCGTTTCGCCGGTACCCGGATGTTCGAAACGCAAAGCAGCCGCGTGCAAGAACAGACGCTTGAGCCCGGTGCCCGCCAGTTGGCGATCGAATTCGCGATCGCCATAACGATCGTCAAAGGCTATCGGATGCCCGGCATGCAAGGTGTGCACACGGATCTGATGGGTGCGCCCGGTGATCGGGCTGGCTTTGACCAGCGTTGCGTGCTCAAAGCGCTCTTCCACCTTGAAGCGTGTTTCCGAAGGTTTGCCTTCGCTGTTGACACGAACGATACGCTCACCGCTCTGCAGAATGTTTTTCAGCAAGGGTGCCTGCACCGCTTTGCAATGTGATTGCCACTGGCCACGAACCAACGCCAGGTAATCTTTTTGCATCCCTTTCAGACGCAGTTGCTCGTGCAGCGAACGCAACGCAGAGCGTTTTTTCGCCACCAGCAGCACGCCTGAGGTGTCGCGATCCAGGCGGTGAACCAGTTCCAGGAAGCGGGCTTCGGGACGAAGCGCGCGCAGGCCTTCGATCACGCCGAAGCTCAGGCCGCTGCCGCCATGGACTGCCGTGCCTGATGGCTTGTTCAGCAGCAGCAGGTGATCGTCTTCATACAAGATGCAATCTGCCAGCGCGGCCACTTTATCCAGTTTGGCGGAGACTGGCGCTTCTTCACGCTCGGCAACGCGCACCGGCGGAATGCGCACCACGTCGCCGGCGGCCAGTTTATATTCTGCCTTGATGCGTCCTTTATTAACCCGCACCTCGCCTTTACGCACGATGCGGTAAATCATGCTCTTCGGCACGCCTTTCAGGCGGGCAAGCAAAAAGTTGTCGATTCTCTGACCGGCTTCGTCGTCAGAAATCGTGATTAATTGTACTGCAGGAATGTTCGTTTTCATGGAGCGGGATTCTAAATAGAGCGAGTAAATAGCGCCACTTCTTTTTCTGTGCTTAACTGTCTCTCTGACTGCAGACGAAACCCCAGCGAACAATAAGGCAGCAAGCCGGTTTGAACGTTTGCGATTTCTTCCGCAGTTAAGGAAAAGTCACCTTGCTATAACGGCATCAGCAGTGGAATAATGCGTTTACTTTCCACGTTGATTCTCGTTAAACAGGGAAAACGGTGGGATTATAAAATTTGTCTGATGGCGCAAAAACGCAGCAATGGCGTAAGACGTAATGCGAAATCAAACAATTAGCGGGCTGCGGGTTGCAGCTTGGCCGGCAAACGGAATCAGATCTGTCGACGTAAATCAGAGGCTATTCCCCTAGTAAAAGTGCTGTTTTTCACAAAGAAATACAGGCTTACCGAGATAATGCGCCCCTATGCAGGCGACAACCGTGAGGTTGACGACTTTGCGAGAAGACACGGGGTTTTCGGTTTTAACCCGGCCATGAGGTTATTTTGCCCGCAGCTTTGTCGATAATGTAAAAATAACGAGTAAGTTAAGATGAAAAGAATGTTGATTAACGCAACTCAGCAGGAAGAGTTGCGTGTTGCCCTTGTAGATGGACAGCGGCTGTATGATCTGGACATTGAAAGCCCAGGTCATGAACAGAAAAAAGCGAATATTTACAAAGGCAAAATCACTCGTATTGAACCAAGTCTTGAAGCAGCGTTCGTTGATTACGGCGCAGAACGACATGGTTTCCTCCCTCTTAAAGAAATCGCCC
Organism: Serratia sp. 22264; assembly: GCF_052045345.1. Classification (NCBI taxonomy): domain Bacteria; kingdom Pseudomonadati; phylum Pseudomonadota; class Gammaproteobacteria; order Enterobacterales; family Yersiniaceae; genus Serratia; species Serratia sp. 22264. Next base: position 657,064 of record NZ_JBQEOY010000001.1, on the reverse strand, counting down.
GCGAATACTTCCCAAGTAACTACTCTTCTCATGGTCGCCCGAACATCAAAGATGTGCTGCGCGAAGGCCAGGAAGTTATCGTTCAGGTTGACAAAGAAGAACGTGGTAACAAAGGCGCAGCCTTGACCACCTTCATCAGTCTGGCCGGCAGTTATCTGGTGCTGATGCCGAACAACCCGCGTGCCGGTGGCATTTCCCGCCGCATCGAGGGTGACGACCGTACCGAACTGAAAGAAGCGCTTTCCTCCCTGCAATTGCCGGATGGCATGGGTCTGATTGTTCGTACCGCGGGCGTTGGCAAATCTGCCGATGCGCTGCAGTGGGACCTGTCTTTCCGTCTGAAGCATTGGGAAGCCATCAAGAAAGCCGCCGAAGGCCGCCCTGCTCCGTTCCTGATCCATCAGGAAAGCAACGTGATCGTGCGCGCATTCCGTGACTATCTGCGCCCGGACATCGGCGAAATCCTGATCGATAACCCTAAAGTTCTCGATTTGGCAAAAGAGCACATCGCTGCTCTGGGCCGCCCGGATTTCAGCAGCAAAATCAAACTGTACAGCGGTGAAATCCCTCTGTTCAGCCATTACCAAATCGAGTCTCAGATCGAATCCGCCTTCCAGCGTGAAGTTCGCTTGCCTTCCGGCGGCTCGATCGTCATCGACACTACCGAAGCCTTGACCGCCATCGACATCAACTCCGCGCGAGCAACCCGCGGTGGCGATATCGAAGAAACTGCGTTCAACACCAACCTGGAAGCGGCGGACGAAATCGCTCGCCAACTGCGCTTGCGTGACCTTGGCGGCCTGATCGTTATCGACTTCATCGATATGACCCCAGTGCGCCACCAGCGCGAAGTAGAAAATCGCCTGCGTGACGCAGTGCGTCAGGACCGTGCGCGTATCCAGATCGGCCGCATTTCCCGCTTTGGCCTGCTTGAGATGTCGCGTCAGCGCCTCAGCCCGTCACTGGGTGAATCCAGTCATCACGTCTGCCCTCGCTGTAACGGCACCGGCACCATCCGTGATAACGAATCGCTGGCACTTTCCATTCTGCGCCTGATCGAAGAAGAAGCGCTGAAGGAAAATACCAAAGAAGTTCACGCTATCGTGCCGGTTCAGGTCGCTTCTTACCTGCTGAACGAAAAACGTGAGTCGGTGAGCGCAATCGAAAAACGTCAGGGTGGCGTGAAAGCGATCATCGTGCCGAACGATCAGATGCAAACCCCGCACTACTCGGTGCTGCGTGTGCGCAAAGGCGAAGAAACACCAACCCTGAGCTACCTGCTGCCGAAATTGCACGAAGAAGAGATGGCCCAGCCACTGGACGATGCGCCGATGGAGCGCAAACGTCCGGAACAACCGGCTCTGGCTTCGTTCTCTCTGGCGGCTGACGCCCCGCCGCCTGCCGAAGAACCTGTGGCGGCACAGTCCGCTGCTGCCGCTGTCGTGGCCAAACCAAGCGCCCCAACCGCTGCAAAACCAGGTCTGTTGGGCCGCCTGTTCGGTGGCTTGAAAGCGCTGTTCGCCAGTGAAGAACAACCGGTTGTTGAAGCCAAACCTGCCGTTGAAGCACCTAAGGCCGAAGGCAACGGTGAAAACCGCCGCCAGGATCGCCGTGGTCAACGCCGTCAGGGTTCTGGCCGTAAAGAACGTGGTGAACGCGGAGAACGTGGTGAGCGTAGCGATCGTCCTGAACGTGGCGAACGCAAGGAACGCGGCGAAGGCCGTGACAATCGCGAGCGCGATAACCGTGAACCACGTGAAAATCGTGAGCCGCGCGACAATCGCAGTGAAGGCCGTGAAACGCGTGAAGTGCGCGATGAACAACGCCGTAACAACCGCCGCAATGCACCGCAGGTTGCCGCACCGGTTGCCGAGGCGCCACAGTCTGAAGAAGCCGCCAAGGCACAGCGTGAAGAGCAGCAACAACGCCGTGACCAGCGTGCCGAACGCCAGCGCCGTCGTCAGGAAGAGAAGCGCCAGGCTCAGCAGGAAGTGGCTGCACTGGAAAGTGTAGACACCAGCACCAACGTTATCAGCGATGAAGATCTGGAAGAACGCCAGCAGCAAAACATGCAGCGTCGCCAGCGTCGTCCTCTGTCGCAGAAAGTTCGCGTATTGTCCGCGGAAGAAGAATTGCATCGCGCAGCGGAAGAGCTGCTGGCCCCTAAAGCGCCAGTGGCGAAAACCCAGGACGTGAAACCGGCTCTGGAAGAAGACAGCGTTAAATTGCTGCCAGAATCCCTTGAGACACCGGCTGAAGATGACGTTCAGGGCGACAACCGCAACGGCGAAAATGGCATGCCACGCCGTTCACGCCGCTCGCCACGCCATCTGCGCGTGAGCGGTCAGCGCCGTCGCCGTTACCGTGATGAGCGTTACCCTGCCCAGTCGCCAATGCCATTGGCTGGGGCTTTCGCCTCTCCGGAAATGGCTTCTGGCAAGGTATGGGTAAGTTACCCTGTAACACAAACCGCACAAGTGATTGAAGAAGCTGAAGTTCAGACTGATGCTACCGAAATCGCTGCCGACAACGTGATGGCACAACAAGCTGTCGACGTAGCCGCTCCGGTTATCGCTGAAGCTGCCGTACAAACCCTCGCACCGGTAGAAACCGCTGAGGTTGTCATTGCAGAAGAAGCCCAGCCGGAAGTTGAAACTGTTGCGCCGGTCATTACGGCTCAATTGGAGGAAACGGCTGCGGTACCGCAGGCTGAGACGCCAGTAGTTGAAGAAGCTACCGTGGTTGAAGAGACGACCGTGGTTGAAGAAGCTACGAATGTCGAAGCAACCCCGGTGGTTGAAGCCGCGGCTGTTGCTGAAGAGACTGCCGTTGTTGTTGAGCCTGTCGCAGCGCCAGCGCCGATCATCGTTGAAGCCGCACCTGTTCAGGAAGCTGCTGCTCCGGTCGTTGTTGCAGAAAAGCCGCCGGTTGTTCAGCAGCCAGCGCCGGTGCAGGGGACACTCTATAAACATATCGCCACAGCGCCAATGACCAAGGCCCCAGCGCCGGCTTACGAGCCGGAAGAGCAGAAAGGCAGCGATTGGCAACGCCCCTCCTTCAATTTCGAAGGTAAAGGCTCGGCGGGAGGTCATGCTGCGGTGAATCAAGCCACAGCGCCGGCAGCCAAACCGCAGCCGGTTAACGAATAAGTTAATCTGCTCCGATAAAAAAACCCGCCAAATGGCGGGTTTTTTCTTGCCAAAAAATCGGTTCAGGCAATTTTTTTCAATTGTTTGATATCCAGCAAATCCAGCTTGCCGTCGAGCTGGCTGACAAATTGTTTAAAGTGCTCGGTGGCGTTGTGTTTTTCCAGCGCTTCTGCGCTTGCCCAGCGTTCGAAGAACACGAAGGTGCCAGGCTGTTCCAGATCGCGGTGCAGATCATACTGCAGATTGCCCAGCTCCTGACGGCTTGGCTCTATAATTTCATGCACAGCATCGCTGACGGCAGACACAAATTCAGGTTTCGCCTGCAGGGTGGCAATAACTCGTACTTCCATTTCTTTCTCCCATTCCACATGATGAACGTTGATAACCCAGCAGTTATGACACGGGGATCGTTAAAATCCCTGTCACTATGCGCCCGAAAGCCAATTGATTTCAACTTGCCGTGAACAAACAGATGCATCAAAGACGCTTTCCGCTTATCCTTACACCCCGGCGTGAATAACCCCCATTATTCGCTTTTATATAGACGTGTTTCTGACCGCCGGAGCCTTGCAACATGACCGCACAACCTCAAGCCCTGAAAATCCGCCGCCCTGACGACTGGCACATCCATCTGCGTGATGACGACATGCTGAAAACGGTTCTGCCCTATACCAGTCAGGTATTTGGCCGGGCGATTGTGATGCCGAATCTGGCTCCGCCAATCACTACCGTAGAGGCTGCACGGGCCTATCGTGACCGCATTCTGGCCGCAGTTCCTCAGGATCACGATTTCACCCCATTGATGACCTGCTACCTGACCAACTCGCTAGCCGCCGCCGAATTGGTCGACGGCTTTGAGCAAGGCGTGTTCACCGCCGCCAAGTTGTATCCTGCCAACGCCACCACCAACTCCAGCCACGGTGTCAGCGATGTGAAAGGCATCTACCCGCTGTTTGAACAAATGCAGAAAATCGGTATGCCGCTGCTGATCCACGGTGAAGTGACCGACGCAGCCGTAGATATCTTCGATCGCGAGGCGCGTTTTATTGAACAGGTTATGGAGCCAATCCGCCGGCAGTTCCCAGAGTTGAAAATCGTCTTCGAGCACATCACAACCAAAGAAGCGGCTCAATATGTGCAGGAAGGCAATCGTTTCCTTGGTGCCACTATCACGCCGCAGCACCTGATGTTTAACCGCAATCATATGCTGGTTGGTGGTATCCGCCCGCACCTGTTCTGCCTGCCGATCCTGAAACGCAACATTCATCAGGATGCGCTGCGTAAAGCAGTCGCCAGCGGTTCCGAGCGCTTCTTCCTCGGCACCGACTCGGCGCCGCATGCCAAGCACCGCAAAGAGTCAAGCTGTGGCTGTGCCGGCGTATTCAACGCCCCGAATGCCATCCCGGCCTATGCCAGCGTATTCGAACAACTGGGCGCGCTGGAGCATCTGGAGGCCTTCTGCTCGCTGAACGGCCCACGTTTTTATGGCCTGCCGGTCAATGCCGACTTTATCGAACTGCAACGTGTGCCGACGACGCAACCGGAAGAGATAGCCATGGGTAACGAAGCGGTTGTGCCATTCCTGGCCGGGGAGACCCTGAGCTGGTCCGTGAAGGCGTAAAATCTTTTTTAACGCAACCTCTTGCTCCCGCACGAACTTAACTGTATAAATAACCAGTAAATCGCTTCGGGGGCAATCATGCGTGTTGAAGTCACTATAGATAAAACCAGACCGCTACCGCCAGGGGCAATTGAAGCCCTGACCGGCGAGCTGGGCAAGCGGGTAAATCGTCAATTTCCAGATGCCGTAGTTCAGGTTCGTTATGCCGGTTCCAACGGGCTTTCTGTGCTTGGCGGCCTAAAAACGGATAAAGACCTAATCGCTGAAATCCTCCAGGAAACCTGGGAAAGCGCAGACGAGTGGTTCAGCGCAGAATAACACTGCAATGCTGTTTTTGCCGGGGGGTCGCTCCCCGGCTTTTTTGCCTTTGAAACCGCACTCACCTCCCTCCTTCAATTTATGCTGGAAGAAATGCCTTATCTGGTCTGTACTGAATGTTTTTAACAGGAGGTGTTTGACATGGTCCCGGACAAGATAAAATCTGAAGAAACGATGACCTTTGGCGAGCTGCTGGCGCTGATTGGCGATCAAAAACGGCGCTTGAACGTATTGGAAGTTGCGTTCTCCTATCTGGCTTTTGGTCTGGATGACAAAGCCAATCAATTGCTGATCCACAGCCTGAAACTGGAAGCGCAAAATCAGAATCGCGATGCCGAAACGCAGCAGCATTTCGCGCATCTGGCCGCCGAACTTGAGAAACGGTTACACAGCGCCCCTCCTGATGCAGAATGATTGCCGCATGCCCGTCACGCGGGCCTCCTTGGCCAGCCAGTAGAATAATTATATTTATTTTGCAAAAAAGGATGGAAAAGCTCCACCGCAGAAACCATATGCGTATACTGTAATTGCTCACATGATGATGAGCCGCATTGATCCTCGTTAGTCACTCACGTTAGTTACTACTCAATAAGGGGTCTTTATGGACAGAAATGATGAAGTAATTCAGACACACCCGCTTGTTGGTTGGGATATTAGTACTGTCGACGTTTATGACGCCATGATGATACGCCTTCATTACCTGTCTTCACTAGACCAGACGCCAGAAGAAGCCCAAGTAGACAGAACGCTTTGGTTAACTACAGATGTCGCACGCCAATTAATCAATATTTTAGAAGCCGGCATTGCCAAGATTGAAGCAACGGATTACCAGGACCTTGATCGTAAAAAACACTAATTTACTGCCCCAAAAAGCCTAAGGCGCCAGCGATTATCTCTGGCGCCTTTTTCTTTGCCGGCACAACAGCGCAACGGGTGCATTGCTGCGCCCAACCTTTTATCATAGCCCGATAAGAAACGTATATCAGAGAGGTTACGGCACGTGGAATATGACTTAATTGTTGTGGGCAGCGGTTCGGTAGGCGCAGCGGCGGGTTACTATGCTACGAGATCCGGCTTGAAAGTATTAATGATCGACAGCGCGATGCCCCCACACCGTAACGGCAGCCACCACGGCGATACACGAATCATCCGCCATGCCTATGGCGAAGGTGAAAAGTATGTGCCACTGATTCTGCGTGCCCAGGCCCTGTGGAACGCACTGATTCAGCAAACCGGCGAAGAACTGTTTCAAGCCTGCGGAGTACTGAACCTCGGGCCGCAGCATTCTGAATTCATCAGCAATGCCCAACGCAGCGCGCAAAAATTCCGCCTCAACACGCAAAACCTCAGCACGGAACAGATTAACCAGCGTTGGCCCGAATTCAACGCGCCTGAGGGTTATATTGGCGTGTTTGAACCCGATGCCGGGTTCCTGCGCTCGGAACAGGCCGTCGCCTGCCTGATCAAACTGGCTAATGAAGCCGGTTGCAGCCAACTGTTCAATTGCCCCGTCAGCGCAGTGGAGCCTATTGATGGCGGTGTCGAAGTCGTCACCTCTGAAGGCCGCTTCCAGGGCCGAAAAGCGGTGGTTACCGCCGGCACCTGGGTAAAAGCGCTGCTGCCGCAGTTACCTATCGCACCGCTGCGGAAAGTATTTTCATGGCATCAGGCGGATGGCCGTTACAGCATCAACAACCGTTTCCCGGCTTTTACCGTTGAGGCTCAGGACGGCAACCATTATTACGGTTTTCCCGCCGATAACGACGGGCTGAAAGTGGGTAAGCATGACGGCGGCCAGGAGATGGATGCGCCTGAGCAACGCAAACCTTTCGGCAGTTTCGCCAGTGATGGCACTGAAGTCTTCCAATTTCTGCGCCAATTTTTACCGGGTGTAGGGGTATGTTTACATGGGGAAGCATGCAGTTACGATATGAGTCCGGATGAAGATTTTATTATCGACACCGTCCCGGGATGCGATCGACTGATGGTCATCAGCGGTCTGAGCGGCCATGGTTTCAAGTTTGCCAGCGTGTTGGGCGAGATCGCCGCCCTGTTTGCCGAAGACAAAAACCCGCCAGTAGACATCTCCCCCTTTGCGCTAAAACGTTTTAATTAACCTTTTCCCATTCACTAACCGCACCCGCTAACCCGCGCGGGCTGCGGTTTCCCCCTCGGTTACAATTCACCACGTCTATAACTCATTAAAAAATCATATAAAAAATCTGGCAACGGAAATTTCTGACACAAGTATCCGGATTTCCGAATTGATCCTCTATGGTGTAAGTCTTATTTTACAGCTGATATGCCCAAGTAATTTTTCGATCAACAAGGACGTCACCATGAAACTGCTTGTCGTGGACGAATGCTGCTTCACCCGAGTCGGAATCGACAACTATTTTTCTGACCATGTTTTCGTTCAGACCACCTGTTGCCACAGCATTGAACAGGCGATGCCGCTACTGAGCAGTTACCAGCCGAGCCACATCCTGGTAAACCTGACCAAGCATTGCCGCTATAACGACGATGATACCCAACTGCAGGCTTTTATTGAGGCCAGCCCCTCGGCGCTGCTGTTTATTTATCTGGACACGCCTTATCCCTACAGCGAAACGCCGATGCGCATCACTGATAACGCCTTCCTGTTCAACAAAAGTATTTTGCCCGTTACCCTGCGCATGCTGAGGGAAAAGCCTGTTGCAATGATGGATGCTGGCGTTGAACATTCCCTGTTCAGCCCGCAAGAACTGACGGTGATGAAACACTGGATGGCGGAAATGCCGAATTACCGTATCGCGAAAAAGCTGCAAATCAGCTCACACACGGTTTATGTTCACAAACGCCATATCACGGAAAAAATCAACGCCCGCAACCGGTTGGAGTTTTACTCTCTCTATAACGTACTGCGTTATTTCTACCCGCCAAGCGCGCCGACCGCCCCAATGTCGCTGTCCCTGCTGGCCGTATAACTTGTTCAAAGAGGTGAAACTCACCTCTGATCCCACACTTTGCCCTTTCACAGTATTAACGTTGGCTACAAAAATACTATAATCAGCGGTCCTAACCTTTTGGCTGCTTAGAATGCTAAATAAAATACTGTCGGCGATCGTCAACAATGTACGCGAACATCTGGTGCTGTACCTCTGTCTGTGGCTACTGGTGCTAGCGCTTGATGTCTATTTCTTCTTTATGACCTGAATGACCTGACTCAAGGCGCTACGCCAACCAACCTTCCCCGTTTGTGTTTCAGGCGTTTCTGAGTCCCCGGCAGATTGTCGTCACGGACACACTACGCGCCCGCTCTCCCCCTTCCTGATTTTTCTTTACTCCGAGGTGACTTTCTTGCCCGGCCGACCATCGCCGAGGATAATGGCCATTTTATGCCCCCCTTCAGTGGTTTCCAGCGCAATGCGGGCAATAATAGTCAGCGGTACCGAGAGCAACATGCCTACCGGCCCCATCAGCCATCCCCAGAAAATCAGCGAAAGAAATACCACCAGCGTCGACAACCCCAGCCCTCGCCCCATGATCCTCGGCTCCAGCATATTGCCAATCACCAGATTGATCATGATAAAGCCCCCCGCCACCACTAACGCATCACCAAAGCCGTTAAACAACAGGGCCTGAATCAATGGAGGAATGGCGGCGATCACCGAACCTATATTGGGAATATAATTCAGCAAAAATGCCAGTAACCCCCAGATAAATGCAAAACGTACGCCGACCGCAGCAAGGAACACCCAGACAATAATCCCGGTCGCCAGACTGATCGCCGTTTTGATCACCAGATAACGGGTTACCCCCTCCAGCGCACGCTGAATATTGGCAATCCCCTCACTGGGCTTGTCCAGCGCCTGTTGCAGCTTGTAAGGCAGCAACTGTACTTCAAACAACATAAACACCACGGTCATCAGCAGCAGGAAGATATTGGTCATAGCGCCGGAAAGGTGGCTCAGCAGGCGAGTGACCAGGTTCATCGCTGCGCTTGGGTCGACATACTGCAGCATCGCCACGGTGGACAGGGTTATGTTGAAACGATCGGCGTAATGTTGCAGCTCGCGCAGTTTTTCCATCATCATGCCGCGGTATTGCGGCAATGAACGGGCAAGCTCATTCAACGAAGCACCCAGCATGCCGATAAACAGCATCAGCACTACCACCACGGCCACCACCAAAAAGCTAACCCCCAACACGCGCGGTATCCGCCAGCGTTCGAGTTGCGCCACCAGCGGGTTCAGTACCATCGCCAGAAATACCGCCAGCATGAACGGCACCATGATGTCTGCCGCCGCTTTAATACCGGCCAGGATAATCACCAGCATCGCCAACATAATGGCCAGGCGCAGGCTGCGATCGGTCAAAAGGGTTCGGCCCATGACATTTCCTTTGTATTGATAATCCAGGCCCACAGGGCCGCCAGATGCCTCTTATGTTAGCAAACTCTGCCGCTGCAGCGCAGGTAAACTGCCGATAAACACCAGCCAGCAAGAAAATCCGCACCCTTGCCAAAATCAGACTGGAAATAATCGACGCTCTTTGCTAGCGGATTATTTGTTAAAAAAAGATCGTATTTACGCAAAATGACAAAAGCTGACACAAATAAATAAAAAGCTTTAATTTCAATTAGTAACGGAAAAGTGCATTCAAATGACGATATTCACTACGACGATTTCACTGATTAACTTCCCGCAATCTTCCGCAAATTCACTGACTGATATTCTAAAGAAGTAACATAGTTAAATTTATTATTGATTTTATGTTTCTTAAAGTTTAATTATTGCACCCAGAAAATGATGAATGTAAGGAAACAAGATGCTTTGGAAAAATACCGCCAGCCGTTTTGGCCATATTTCAGTGCTAATCCATTGGCTGGTTGCGCTGACGGTTTACGGCATGTTTGCCCTGGGCTTGTGGATGGTCACGCTGGGCTATTACGATGTCTGGTATCACCAGGCACCGGAAATCCATAAAAGCATCGGTACACTGTTGTTCATCGTCATGGTGGTTCGGGTGATCTGGCGTTTCGTTTCACCGCCGCCAAAACCACTGGCCAGCTACAGTCGTTTTACTCGCGTCAGTGCGATACTGGCTCATATCGCGCTGTATGTCGTGTTGTTCAGCATCCTGATCAGCGGCTATCTGATTTCTACCGCCGACGGCCAGGCGATCAGCGTTTTCGGCTGGTTCGACATCCCCGCCACCGTCACCGGCATGGCTGAACAGGCCGATACCGCCGGCACTATCCACCTTTATCTGGCCTGGACCGTCGTCGTGCTCTCGCTACTGCACGGCCTGGCTGCGCTTAAACATCACTTTATTGATCGTGATGTGACTTTGAAACGGATGCTGGGTAGCAGCGCCGATTAACCTTTGGATTTATGGAGATTGCTATGTTGAAGAAAACCGTACTGGGCCTGACCGCAGGCGCACTGCTGCTGAGCGCCGGTTCCGCGCTGGCTGCCGACTACAAAATTGACAAGCAAGGGCAACACGCCTTTATCGAATTCCGCATCCAGCACCTGGGTTACAGCTGGTTGTACGGCACCTTCAAAGACTTTGACGGCGGCTTCACCTTCGACGAAAAAGATCCGTCCAAGGACAAGGTTAACGTCACTATCAATACCGCCAGCGTCGACACCAATCACGCCGAACGCGACAAACATCTGCGCAGCGCAGAGTTTTTGAACGTGGAAAAAAACAAACAGGCCAAGTTTGAATCCACCGAAGTGAAAAAGAGCGGTGACGGCTATGCCGTGGTCGGTAATCTGACGCTGAACGGCGTTACCAAACCGGTAACGCTGGACGCCAAACTGATCGGCCAGGGTAATGACCCATGGGGTGGCTACCGCGCCGGCTTTGCGGCCAACGGTAAAATCAAGCTGAAAGACTTCGGCATCACTACCGATCTCGGCCCGGCATCGCAGGATGTTGAGCTGATTATTTCTGTCGAAGGCGTACGCGCGAAGTAATACTGCGCGCTATGAGTTGCCTGAAAGGCGACGGGTATAAAGCGCGGCAAAACTGCCGCGCTTATCATTGGCTCAACTTGCTGGGCCTTCATCCTCGGGTGCCGGAATGTGCATCGTGGTCTGCAACAACCCTTTCGACTTATTGAAAATCTTGATGCCATTTTCACGGCCGGCTCGGCGAGCGCGCTGTTCTTCACGCGGCAACTTCAGCTCTTCGCGGCAGATCTCGCTGCAACAACCTTCAAATTTGGCGGCGCAGGTCGGGCATTGAATAAACAATAAATGGCAGCCGTCATTCTTGCAGTTGGTGTGAGTATCGCAGGCGGCGCCGCACTGGTGGCAATTGGCGATCACATCGTCAGAAATCCGCTCGCCCATGCGCTCATCGAACACAAAGTTCTTGCCGACAAACTTCAGCGGCAATCCCTGCTCTTTCGCTTTGCGTGCGTACTCGATAATCCCGCCTTCCACGTGGTAGACGTTTTTGAAGCCGTTATGCAACATGTAGGCGCTGGCTTTTTCACAGCGGATGCCGCCGGTGCAGTACATGACAATATTTTTGTCTTTATTGTCCTGCAGCATCTCAACCGCCATCGGTAGTTGGTCGCGGAAAGTGTCTGAGGGCACTTCGATGGCATTTTCAAAGTGGCCGACTTCATATTCGTAATGGTTACGCATATCCACAAACAGCGTATCCGGATCGTCAATCATCTGGTTGACGCGGTCGGCCTGCAAATACTCACCCACATTCGCCGGGTTGAAGCTCTCATCGTCAATCCCATCGGCGACGATGCGATCGCGCACCTTAAGGCGCAGCACCCAGAAAGATTTACCGTCATCTTCCAAGGCGATATTCAGACGCACCTGATCCAGTGCCGGGTGCGAGGCAAACAGCGCGGCTTTAAACGCGTCGAACTTGTTCTGCGGCACGCTGATCTGCGCGTTGATGCCCTCTTTGGCCACATAAATGCGGCCAAAGACCTTCAGCTTGTCAAACTCAACGTACAGGCTGTCGCGAAACGCTTTGGGATCGTCGATGGTGAAGTATTTATAAAAAGAAACTGTGGTGCGTGGCTCTGTTTCCGCCAGCATGCGCGCCTTCAGTTCCTCATTAGAAATTCGGTTATGTAACACTGGCATGGTGTACTTTCCTGTCTTTCGGGAGGTGGCTTATTTTGAACGCGCAGGCCGCAGGCCCACGCGCGGCGCACATAATACCCGAAAATGTCGCTCAAAACAGCATTAGCCCGGCGGCAATGTTTAACGCTGGAAACTTGACGCCGGTCACAAACCCCGATAAGCCTAAGGGTAGTTTTCTTTCTCTTTACCACGGATCCGGAGGACGTCATGAGTCAGTTATTTACCCCGATTTCACTGGGGGAGCTGGATTTACCCAACCGTATTATTATCGCCCCTATGTGCCAATATTCTGCCGACGAGGGCAAAGCCACCGAATGGCACACCATGCATCTTGGTCAGTTGTCATTGTCCGGCGCAGGGTTATTGATCGTCGAGGCCACCTCAGTCGCGCCTGAAGGGCGCATCACACCCAGCGATCTCGGCCTGTGGGACGATGCTACCGAGCAGGCGCTGGCGCAGGTGGTGCAGGCAGTGAGAAAACACGCCTCCATGCCATTAGGCATTCAACTCTCCCACGCCGGCCGCAAGGCCTCCTACGGCATTCCCTGGGAGGGCGGCGGGCAGCTCAACGCCGCACACGGTGGCTGGCAAACCCAATCCGCCTCCACTTTGCCCTTCTCACCGCATGATGCCCCCCCTGCGGCGATGAGTCTGAACGATATCGAACGGTTGAAAGCGCAGTTCGTTGCGGCGGCAAAACGCGCCGATCGCCTGGGCTTCGAGCTGATAGAGTTGCATGGCGCACACGGGTATCTGCTGCACCAGTTCCTTTCCCCCCTGGCCAACCAGCGCAACGATCAATACGGCGGCTCGTTGCAAAATCGCATGCGCCTGCTGCTGGAGATTTTCAATGAAGTGCGCGCGGTGTTCCCGGCGGAAAAAGCGCTCGGCGTGCGGATTTCCGCCAGCGATTGGGTGGAAGGCGGTTGGGATGAACAGCAATCGGTGACGCTGGCGAAAGCGCTGAAAGAGTTGGGTTGCGATTATATCCACGTTTCCAGCGGCGGTCTTTCGCCTCAGCAGAAGATCCCGGTCGGCCCGAGTTATCAGGTACCGTTTGCCGAAATCATCAAACGCGAAAGCGGCCTGCCAACTATCGCTGTGGGACTCATCACCGAGCCGGAACAGGCTGAAGCGATTGTCTCCACCGGCCAGGCGGACATGGTGGCGCTGGCGCGCGGCATTTTGTACAACCCGCGCTGGCCGTGGCACGCCGCCGCCAGGTTAGGTGAAAAAGTCAGCGCACCGCCACAGTACTGGCGTTGCGAGCCCCACGTATTGAAAGGGCTGTTTAAAAACGACTGACAGACACGACTTGGGCGCTCAGCGCCCAAGTCGACATTCGGTAAAACCGGAAATCACTATCCCCGCCAACAGCGCCCCTCCCGCAACCGCCAGCAGAGGGTTAAACTGCAGGTGCGCGCCCAGACTGCCCAATAATGCCCCAAGGATCAGCAGCCCAGAACTTAACCATGATGCCCACATAACTCCCCCCTTCTGAATAATTGCGCGGTCATGATACGCATCTCTTGTGCGCGGACCTTATCCTTTAGAGCGATTTAGTCGAATTAATAATCATGTCATGTCCAGTCATCACTTAAAATGATGTATTAATGCGGTGTCTTTTCACGTTGCGCGAGAAAAATGTCACAATAGTGGTTATAAACGGCAGAAAAACCAGGGTGAATAAAATGTCCGTCTGAAGGATAAACCCTGCTATTACTCTGTTATTATTGTTAAATGACTGCTTCTAAGCTGAGAACACATGACTCAAGTTCCTTCTTTTAATCGCACTTTATTGCACCCGCGTTACTGGCTTACCTGGTTCGGTATTGGCCTGCTTTATTTGCTGGTATTACTGCCTTACCCGATTATTTACCGCCTCGGGACCTCACTGGGCCGTTTTTCCATGCGTTTTCTCAAGCATCGCGTGGCGATTGCCCGGCGTAACCTGACGCTGTGCTTCCCTGATATGCCGCAGGCCGAACGCGAAGCGCTGCTGGTGCAAAATTTTGAGTCCGTCGGCATGGGGCTGTTTGAAACCGGTATGGCCTGGTTTTGGCCAAACTGGCGTATCGAGCGCTGGTTCCACGTCAGCGGGCTGGAACACATTCAAAAGGCACGCGACAACCATCAGGGCGTTTTGCTGATCGGCTTGCATTTCCTTACGCTGGAACTGGGCGCACGTATCTTTGGCATTCATAACCCGGGCATCGGCGTTTACCGCCCACACGACAACAAGCTGATGGACTGGCTGCAAACCTGGGGCCGCATGCGTTCCAACAAGTCCATGCTGGACCGTAAAGACGTGAAAGGCATGATCCGCGCGCTGAAACAGGGTGACATCATCTGGTATGCGCCGGATCACGACTACGGCCCGCGCAGCAGCGTATTCGCCCCGCTGTTTGCCGTAGAGAAGGCAGCTACCACCACCGGCAGCTACATACTGGTGCGAATGGGCAAACCGGCAATCATTCCCTTTACCCCGCGTCGTCTGCCGGATGGCAAAGGTTATGAGTTGATCATGCAGCCGGCAGTGGAAAACTTCCCGCTGGACAATGAGTTCGTGGCCGCCGCGTTTATGAATAAAGTGGTGGAAAAAGAGATCCTGATGGCGCCCGATCAGTACATGTGGTTGCACCGCCGCTTCAAGACCCGGCCCGAAGGCGAGCCTTCGTTATATTGACTACAACCCGCCTGATGGCGGGTCATTTTGTGCTCTGGGTATTGAGAAACGGGGATAATGGTGAGAGGGTAATCATCCTGATCGTACTCAGTATTTTCACCCTGGAGCCGTTATGTATATCGTTAGTCTGACTTACCATCGCCCTATAGAAGAAGTTGACAGCCATCTCGAGGGACATGTTGCCTGGCTGAAGAAATATTTCCAGGACGGTACCTTCATCGCCTCCGGACGTAAAAATCCGCGTACTGGCGGTGTGATTTTGGTGAAAGGCATTGACCGTGCGCAGTTGGATAGCATCGTGGCACAGGATCCGTTCAACGCCGTGGCCAACTACGACATTACCGACTTCACCCCCTCTACCACCGGCAAGGGTTTTGACGTGCTCGCCGGGCTGTAAGTCCCTCTAAATTTCAGGTTGCCGCCAACGGCGATGCCGTTTGATAACCACCGGCATATTCCGCGCAGCCAGCGCGGAATACCGGCAACGCGTTATTTTTAAAACTTTATTTCATTTTTCGCATAACCCCGCCACATCAATTGATGCTACCCATAATTAGGCGCATACTTACCAGGCTAACTTTCTTGCTTTGCCCCCTGTTTTCGCCTGCGAGCAAAGCGCATCACCTTCTGCAACGGTAATTTATGGCTTCGGTACCAGAACCTGTAAACTGGAAACGTAACTTGTTCGTCGCCTGGCTGGGATGCTTCCTCACCGGGGCCGCCTTCAGCCTGATCATGCCATTCTTGCCGTTATACGTAGAAACGCTCGGTGTGACCGGCCACGAAGCGCTGAACATGTGGTCCGGCCTGGTGTTCAGCATCACCTTCCTGTTCTCCGCCATTGCCTCGCCCTTCTGGGGCGGGTTGGCCGATCGCCGTGGACGCAAATTGATGCTGCTGCGCTCGGCATTGGGTATGTCGATTGTGATGCTTCTGATGGGGATGGCGCAGAATATCTGGCAGTTTTTAGCCCTGCGCGCGGTGCTTGGCTTGCTCGGCGGTTTTATTCCCAACGCCAATGCGCTGATTGCCACCCAGGTGCCGCGCAATCGCAGCGGCTGGGCGCTGGGTACCCTGTCCACCGGCGGCGTTAGCGGCGCATTGATTGGGCCGCTGATAGGTGGCCTGCTGGCCGACCAATATGGCTTGCGACCGGTGTTCTATATCACCGCCGCCGTGCTGTTACTCTGCTTTGTGCTGACGCTGCTGTACGTCAAAGAACAGTTCACCCCGGTGCAGAAAAAAGACATGCTGCACGCGCGCCAGGTCTTCGCTTCGCTGAAAAACCCCAAACTGATACTCAGCCTGTTCGTCACCACCATGATTATCCAGATTGCCACCGGATCAATCGCGCCGATTTTAACGCTGTATGTGCGCGACTTGGCCGGCAACATTCATAATCTGGCTTTTATCAGCGGCCTGATCGCCTCGGTGCCCGGCGTCGCCGCGTTGATGAGCGCACCACGGCTGGGCAAACTGGGTGACCGAATTGGCCCTGAGCGCATTCTGGTATTTATGCTGATTGTCTCGGTGTTGTTGCTGATCCCCATGGCCTTTGTACAAACGCCGTGGCAGCTCGGTGTATTGCGCTTCCTGCTTGGCGCCGCCGACGGTGCTCTGCTGCCGGCCGTGCAAACGCTGCTGATCTACAACTGCACCAATCAAGTCGCCGGGCGGATTTTCAGTTATAACCAGTCGTTCCGCGACGTAGGTAACGTCAGCGGTCCGCTGCTGGGCGCTGCGGTCTCCGCCAGCTACGGTTTTCGGGCGGTGTTTTGCGTCACCGCCCTGGTGGTGCTGTTTAACGCCGCCTATTCCTGGTGGTGTTTGCAACGCCGGACGACACGAATGAGAGAAGACACTCTGCAGGAAGAGCAATAACCGCATTTATCACTCACTGATTCACTTAACGGGGTCTAGTGTCCGTTTACCCTACTTTTCGTATTGATACCTTTTGCCGTTTACCTTTCTGCATCAACCAGAAAAACCCTAATGTAATTACCTGTTTTTAAAAAAGTAATTAACTTTTAGCACAATAAACCCGCTGTCAATGACATTCCTTCCCAAACCAACATAAAAACCAAGAAAGGAGATGTTTGTCGACTTTTCATCTAAAAAATGGGATACAGGGACTAGACAAAACCACCATCCAGTTATCAAATGGTTAAATAATATCACGCCAGATGTAAATCACTGGCCAAGTGAAAAAAGGTCGCCGCGCTTTCCACGGTTAACGGGCGCTACGGCTGCGGTTTTGTCGGGTAATCCGCATTGGGTGGATCACCTTCCTTAAATACACATACATACCACAGTATAAGCCGCATAAGTGCGGCGCATTTTATTGGGAAGACGTTATGCAATCCTCTGTTAATAACCAAGAAAGCCGGACCTTCTTCGGCCATCCTTATCCGCTGGGTTCCCTGTTCTTTACCGAAATGTGGGAGCGGTTCTCGTTTTACGGCATTCGCCCATTACTGATCCTGTTTATGGCCGCCACGGTCTATGACGGCGGCATGGGGCTGGCACGCGAAAACGCCTCGGCGATCGTCGGTATTTTCGCCGGCAGCATGTATCTGGCGGCCTTGCCGGGCGGCTGGCTGGCGGATAACTGGCTCGGTCAGCAAAAAGCGGTGTGGTACGGCTCCATTCTGATCGCGCTCGGTCACCTGTCGATCGCGTTGTCTGCCGTCATGGGCAACAACCTGTTCTTCATCGGCCTGATGTTTATCGTGCTGGGTTCCGGCCTGTTCAAAACCTGTATCTCGGTAATGGTCGGCACCTTGTACAAAAAGGGCGACAACCGCCGGGACGGTGGTTTCTCGCTGTTCTATATGGGCATCAACATGGGCTCATTCATCGCCCCGCTGATTTCTGGTTGGCTGATCCGCTCTCATGGCTGGCACTGGGGCTTCGGCATCGGCGGTATCGGGATGTTGGTGGCGCTGGTGATCTTCCGGGTATTTGCCGTTCCGGCAATGAAACGCTATGACAGCGAAGTCGGTCTCGATTCCACCTGGAACAGCCCGGTCGCCAAGAAAAACGGCGTCGGTGCCTGGTTAATCGCATTGGCCATCGGCGTGGCGGTGATCGTCACCCTGATCGCACAGGGCGTGATCGTGATTAATCCGGTGGCGGTGGCCAGCATGCTGGTTTACGTGATTGCCGCTTCGGTGACCCTGTACTTTATTTACCTGTTTGCCTTTGCCGGCCTGAGCCGCAAAGAGCGCGCCCGCCTGCTGGTGTGCTTTATCCTGTTGGTCTCCGCCGCGTTCTTCTGGTCGGCGTTCGAGCAGAAACCGACCTCATTCAACCTGTTTGCCAACGACTACACCAACCGTATGATTGGCGGCTTCGAGATCCCGGCGGTCTGGTTCCAGTCAATCAACGCCCTGTTCATTATCCTGCTGGCGCCGGTATTCAGCTGGGCCTGGCCGGCGCTGGCACGTAACAAAGTGCGCCTGAGCAGCATCACCAAGTTTGTTATCGGTATTCTGTTTGCCGCTGCGGGCTTTGGCCTGATGATGCTGGCCGCGCAGAACGTACTGGGCAACGGTGGTGCGGGCGTGTCCCCGCTGTGGCTGGTGGGCAGTATTTTGATGCTGACGCTGGGTGAGCTGTGCCTGAGCCCAATCGGCCTGGCGACCATGACTCTGCTGGCGCCTGAAAGAATGCGGGGTCAGATGATGGGCCTGTGGTTCTGCGCCAGCGCGCTGGGTAACCTGGCGGCCGGTTTGATTGGCGGCCATGTGAAGGCCGATCAGTTAGAAATGCTGCCGAACCTGTTCGCCCGTTGCTCGATTGCGTTGCTGATCTGCGCCGCAGTCCTGACGCTGTTGATCGTACCTATCCGTCGCATGATGGAAAACACCCAGGGTAAAAGCGAACAGAAACCGGCCACCAACGCCTGATCGCCGTTCCACTTTGCCCTTCAGCCAGCGCCCGGTGCGCTGGCTTTTTTTATTATCCCCACGCCTGCCGTTGCAGCACTATGCGGTAACCGTCCAGGTCTTCGAAGGTCTGCCCGCAATTATCCCAATAAGGGTTGTAAGAAACCACGTGCCGAAAGCCGGCGGCCAGCATACGTCGACATCCTGCGAGCCAATCCTCTTCCTGCGGCAGATAAAACACCAGCAGGTGATCCTGCGTCGGCGCCAGCCCCACCTTTACGCCGCGATGGTGGGTAAACTCCAGGTGATAACCGTGCTGCGGATGCCCGACCATTACGCCGTCAAAACCCTGGTGATCGGCAAATTCCCCCAACCGTTCGAACCCTAATCCCTGACAGTACATCGCAGCGATTTCCTGCAGACGATCGGTCGGGCGGGCAATACGCAGCACCGCATTGGTTATCGGCATTATTTTCTCCGTATCATGATGAATTCATACAGTGCCATGCCCGCCAGCATCGCCGCCACGAACAGCCAGCCAGGTAACGAGCCCGCTCCCGCTAGCACCCACGCCGGCCCGGGGCAGATACCCGCCATTCCCCAGCCAATGCCGAACAGCGCGCTGCCCGCCAGTAAACGGCGATCCAGACGGCGATTCGTGGGAATGAGCAACGTCTCGCCCAACAGCGTTCTCTGTCGACGCCGGGCCCAAAAAAAAGCCGGCGCCGCTACCGCAATCGCCCCCACCATAACCAGAGCCAGCGACGGATCCCAATGACCGGTAATATCGAGAAAGGCCAACACTTTGGTCGGGTTGGCCATTCCGGCGACAATCAAGCCCAAACCGAAAATGACCCCGCTCAACAGCGCAAATAAAATCCTGAACATGGTTTTAGCCTCCCGCCAAGTGACGGACAACCCAGACGGTGATAAACCCCAGTAGCATAAATACCGCCGTGGCAGCCAGCGAGCGCGGCGCCAGCCTCGCCATGCCGCATACGCCGTGGCCGCTGGTGCATCCGCCGCCCAACCGGGTCCCCAGACCGACCAGCAACCCGGCCGCCATCAACCACAGGCTGCCGCCGCTGACCGGCATTTCCGGTAAAGGGCCGGCAATACGATACAGCCAGGGGGAAATCAGCAACCCGACAAGAAATGCGCCACGCCAGGCTTTTTCTGTACCGCCCGGCGTCAACAGCCCACCGGTGATACCGCTGATGCCGGCGATGCGGCCGTTAAATACCAACAGCAGCGCCACCGCGATGCCGATAATCCCCCCGCCGGCCAGTGCGGAAAGCGGCGTGAAATGCAGCCAGTCAATGGTCATGGTGTCGCTCCCGGTGCCGGGCAATAAAGTTGATACAAGGTGCTGAGGATCGTCAGCGTTTTTTCATCGCTGACGGCATAGTAAATCTGCTTGCCCTCGCGTCGCGTTGACACCAGCCCTTCCTGCCGCAATACGCTCAATTGCTGGGAAAGCGTCGGCTGACGGATCCCCAGCGTCTGCGCCAGTTCACCGACCGACATCTCACGCTGGCTAAGTTGGCATAGCAGCAGCAAGCGATCCTCGTTGCCCAGCGCCCGCAACAGCGCCCCAGCCTGCGTTGCCGCCTGCCGCATACTGTCGATATTCATAGAACCCTCAAAACAATTTATAAAATTATATATTGTATTCTTATAGACTATAATTCGGCGCCGCACCAGAGACTGGTGCGAAATGTTCCGGCGTGGCATGCTGCCATTACGCCTTACCACCGCGCGGGGATACCGCTACAGATGCTGCTTTGCCACGACTTAATGCCAACCAACCGGTCGATTGTGCCGATTGCCAAAGATTACCAACACGGCGATTTCGAGCCCCTTCACCACCATAACTGTGCGCAGCTGATCCACAGCCTTAGCGGCGTGGTGCAGGTAAACACCCGCCTGGGCAGTTGGGTGGTGCCGCCAGGCCGCGGCGTCTGGTTGCCGGCACGGATGGAGCATAGCCTGCGCATCACCGGCAAGGTGGCCGCCAGAGCGTTGTTTGTCGATCCTCTGGCGCGTGCCGATCTGCCGGCGCAGTGCGAAGTGGTGCAAATCTCGCCGCTGCTGCGCGAGCTGATTATCTGCGCAATGGACATCACGGTGGATTACCCGCCAGGCGGGCGCGAAGAGCGGATAATGGAGTTGATCCTGGACGAGCTGCGCATCTTGCCTATTTTGCCGCTGCATTTGCCGGAGCCACGCGGTGAAGCCCTGCAGAAGCTGTGCCGGCATATTCAGCAATCGCTGGCGCAGCCCTGGGAGTTGGAGCAGGCGGCCGGCTATATCAGCGTCAGCGGTCGCACGTTGTCGCGCCGCTTTCAGCGTGAAACCGGACTGCGTTTTGGCGACTGGGTCCGCCGCGCCCGGCTGCTGGCGGCGCTAAACGCTCTGGCGGCCGGCCACTCGGTGCTGGAAGTGGCGCTGGACCTGGGTTATGACAGCCCCAGCGCCTTCAGCGCCATGTTCCGCCGCCTGCTGGGCGTCGCCCCGAGCGTTTATTTCGCCAGGTAGCGCCCGGCGACGTTAAACAGCGCCTGCAGCGAGGCGCTGGCGGAATCGACGTCGATGCCAACGCCATAAGCCGCCTCACCGTGCGCCAGAGTGCAACGTATGTAAGCCACCGCGCGACTGTGGCTCTGATGGCCCAGGGTGTGTTCGTGATAATCCTCAATCGCCAACGCCAGGCCAAAGCGCTGGCGCAGCGCATCCACCGCGCTGGACAGCAAACCGTTCCCCACGCCCATCAACCTCTGCTGCTGCTCCTCGAACAATACCCTGGCGCTGAAACTGTAAGCCTCCACGCCATGGCTCTCTGTCTGATAGCTCAGCAATTGCAGGCTCGGCTGTTCAACCAGCCCGTAAGTCGTGCGGAACAGCCGCCACAATTCGGCGGTGGTCATCTCTTTACCGCTGCCGTCGGTCGCCTGTTGCACCACTTTGCTGAAATCAATCTGCAATCCGCGCGGCAACGACAGGCCGTGATTTTGTTCCAGCAGCCAGGCCGCGCCACTTTTGCCTGACTGGCTGTTAACCCGGATCACCGCCTCATAGCTGCAGCCGACATCACCCGGGTCGAGCGGTAAGTAAGGCACCTGCCACAAACCGTCTTGCCGCGGCTGTTGGGCGGCGAAACCCTTCTTGATGGCATCCTGATGCGAGCCGGAAAAGGCGGTGAAAACCAGTTCGCCGGCATAAGGATGACGCGGATGCACCGGCAACTGGTTGCACTGTTCAACTACCTCAACCACCTGTTTCAGTTGGCTGAAATCCAGCCCCGGCGCAACACCCTGGGTGTACAGATTGAGCGCCAGCGTCACCAGATCCACATTGCCGGTGCGCTCGCCGTTGCCGAACAGGCACCCTTCCACCCGATCGGCCCCGGCCAGCATCGCCAGTTCGGCGCAGGCTACCCCGGTACCGCGATCGTTATGCGGATGCACGCTGATCGTCACCTGTTTGCGCTGGCTGAAGCGGCGGCAAAACCATTCGATCTGATCGGCATACACGTTCGGCGTACTGACCTCTACCGTCGCCGGCAGGTTGATGATCATTGGCCGCCCAGGACCTGGCTGCCAGACATCGGCCACCGCCTCGCAAATCTCCAGCGCGAATTCCAATTCGGTAAAGCAGAAGGTTTCCGGCGAGTACTCGAAGGTCCAGGCCGTTTCCGGTTGCAATTCGCACTGCTGGCGGATACGCAACGCGCCATTCACCGCCAAGGCCACCGTCGCCGCTTTGTCCTGCCTGAACACAATCTCGCGGAACATGGGGGCTGTGGCGTTATACAAATGCACGATAGCGCGAGGGGCGCCGCGCAGCGATTCAAAGGTGCGATCGATCAGATCGTCACGCGACTGAGTCAACACCTGAATGCTGACATCGTCCGGGATCAACCGTTCCTCAATCAGCGAACGCACAAAATCAAAATCCGTTTGCGACGCCGAAGGGAACGCCACCTCAATTTCTTTAAACCCGCACTGCAGCAGCAACTGGTAAAACTGGCGTTTACGGCCGTTATCCATCGGCTCCGCCAACGCCTGGTTGCCATCGCGCAGATCGCTGGAGCACCAACGCGGCGCCTGCTCAAGGGTGCGACCGGGCCATTGGCGATCCGGTAACGCCACCGGCGGGAACGGGCGATATTTGCTTGAAGGGTTGGTTAACATGGCGATCTCCTGGGTAGTCGTAGACAATGCCTTATTATTTCCCGCCCGGTTATTCGCTGCTCCCGCTTAGCGGACAATCGTCGTCGCAAAACGGACAACAAAAAAATTTGCATCCTGCGCCAGTGAGACAACAATTACTTCTGACGTATGTCATGACGCTTTGGCGCTGCCAAAGCCCTTTCCTTAACCTCACTGTGACTGGAGACGGACATGAGCCTGTATGCAACCCTGGAAGAAGCTATCGAAGCCGCGCGCGAGGAGTTTATTGAATCCGCCGAAAGCGGCAATGACGATGAACCGCCGGTACCGCAACAGTTCAATCTGCAAAAATACGTGATGCTGGACGGTGATATCATGTGGCAGGCCGAATTCTTTGAGGAAGAAGGCGAATCGGTCGAGTGTTTCACGCTACGCAGCGGCGCTGCCGCCCAGGCTATTTTTGACGGTGACTACGACGAAGTGGAAATCAGAGCGGAATGGATAGATGAAAATACGCTGCACGAGTGGGAGGAAGGTGATTTTCAGCTCGATCCGCCGCTGGACACCGAAGAGGGCCAGGCTGCCGCAGACGAGTGGGATGAACGCTGAATAACGTCGGATGGGTGTTAACCTGTCCGACCCCCATAATGTTCTCCCAGGAGGATTCATGATCATCCGCCAGGCAGGCCGCGCCGATTACCCCGCTATCCTGCAACTGCAGTCGCAAAATACCCCGGCAAACCTTGGCGAGAGCCAAAAACGGCAAGGATTCATCGTCTCGCGTATGGATGAGGCTCAGTTAGAAAGCATTAACCGGCGCCTGGGCATTCTGGTGGCGGTTGAAGATCGCGCGTTGGCGGGCTTTGTCTGCCTGATGCCCACCGATATGCAGCCGCGCCCGCCGGTGGTGGATGCGATGCTCGATACGCTCGGCAATCAGTCATTCAACGGCCGGGCACTCCGTGAGCAGAAGGTGTTTTTGTATGGCCCGGTGTGCCTTGATGTCGCCTGGCGCGGCAAAGGGGTGCTCAAACGGTTGTTCGCGGCCGTCAAGGCATGCACCCGCGATGAGTTCGACGTCGGCGCGCTGTTTATTGACGACGACAATCCGCATTCACTGACCGCCCACGAGCAAGGGTTGAAGATGACGGTGCTGGCGCCCTTTCGCTGCGGCCGGCATGGATATCAGTTGTTGGTGTTCGCCACAAGGGATCCGATTTACTCGTAAGGCCCGTGCTGTGCATCAAACGGCAACATAAAGGTATCCACCACCATCGACAGCGGTACGTCGATCACCGTGATGTAGCGCCAGGGCGTATCGCGCAGATCCCATTGCACGCCCGGGTAATATTGATGGCCATGCCCGGCGCCGGGCACCGTGCGGCTGATGATGCTGCCGCAACCGGTCAACGCCATTACGCCTGCCGCCAGCAACGCCAAGCGGATTGAAGAAGAAAAGTTCACCAAATTGACTCTTGAACCTGGTTGTTTTGAAAATAAACAACGCCCCGCGCGGATGTTAGCACAGTTTCCTGGCGCCGGTTTGTCAGCATTGCGTAAGCGAAAGACCAAAAAAAACGGGGAACACGCAACGCGCATTCCCCGCTTGGACTAACCGGTCAGCGACTAACGCCGTCCGACAGGATGAGCCTGTTCGTTATGCGGCAATTGCTGATAGCATTCACGCCACGCTTTGCCTTCCGGCAGCAGCCAGACGCGCTGATGCAGACGCGACAGCGCCACGGGATCGCTCAGCAGCTCCAGACGTTTACCCTTCACCAGTTTCTCCGGCCCCAGTTGCAGCGCTTCCGTCACCCGCTCTTCACGGTTACGCTCAATCGCCCCGCGCAGATGGTGACGCGCCGTCGCCAGCGCCGTTGCCAATGCGTTGAATGACGGGTTAACCACGGCATGCATAAAGCCATTGGCCAGTGCGCGCTCACGGTTAAGTTGCAGATACTCTTCCGTCGCCAGCAGTTCGCGCGGCGGTGAGTATTCTTCCGGGATCAGGAACAGTTTGGCGCGCTTGCTTTTTATGCCCAATGTCGCGCGGCTCGACAGCGCAGACACGATAGGTGACAGGATCAGCGAGAAAACGATCGGCGACAACCACCACAGGAAACGCAGATCCAGCCAAGCCATACCACCGGCCCAGACCAGGCCCAACAGCATCTGTGAACCGTGACGCTTGAAGGCTTCGCTCCATGGCGTGTCATCATCGTCACGCTGCGGAGAGTTCCATACCACTTCCCAGCCCAGGAAAGCGCTGACCACGAACACGGTGTGGAACAGCATGCGCACCGGCGCCAGCAGCACCGAGAACAGCATTTCCATCAGCATCGACAGCAGCAGGCGCAAAGCGCCACCGTATTCTTTGGCGCCTTTGGCCCAGATCAGCACTATGCTGAGCAGTTTAGGCAAGAACAGCAGTATCAGGGTGGTGGAGAACAGCGCTATCGCCAGCTCTGGACGCCACTGCGGCCATACCGGGAACAGCTGACGCGGCTGCAGGAAGTACTGCGGCTCCATCAGGGTATGCACCACCTGCAACGCGGTCGACAGCGCCAGGAACATAAACCACAACGGCGCCGACAGATAAGACATTACGCCCGTCAGGAACACCGCACGGTGCACCGGGTGCATGCCTTTGACCAGGAACAGGCGGAAGTTCATCAGGTTACCGTGACACCAGCGACGGTCGCGCTTCAGCTCATCCAGCAGGTTCGGCGGCAATTCTTCATAGCTGCCCGGCAGGTCATAGGCAATCCACACGCCCCAACCGGCACGGCGCATCAACGCGGCTTCCACGAAGTCATGCGACATGATGGAACCGGCGAAAGAGCCTTCGCCCGGCAGCGGCGCCAGCGCACAGTGTTCGATAAACGGCTTCACGCGGATAATCGCGTTATGGCCCCAGTAGTGCGACTCACCCAACTGCCAGAAATGCAGACCGGCGGTGAACAGCGGCCCGTAGACCCGTGTGGCAAACTGCTGCACGCGAGCATACAGCGTATCCATGCCCGAGGCTTTCGGCGCGGACTGGATGATACCGGCGTTCGGATTGGCTTCCATCAAGCGTACCAGACCGGTGAGACACTCACCGCTCATCACGCTGTCGGCGTCCAGAATCACCATGTAGCTGTACTCGCCACCCCAACGACGGCAGAAGTCGTCGATGTTGCCGCTTTTGCGTTTCACGCGGCGGCGGCGGCGGCGGTAGAAGATGCGGCCATGGCCGTCAACATCGCGGCACAGCTCCATCCATGCCTTCTGTTCCGCCATGCAGATATCCGGGTCGTAGCTGTCGCTCAGCACGTAGATATCGAAATGCTCCAGTTGGCCGGTAGCGGCGACGGACTCATAGGTCGCACGCAGGCCGGCGAACACGCGCTCGACGTCTTCGTTACAGATCGGCATGATCAACGCGGTGCGGTGCGCCGGGTTAATCGGCTCATCGCCCTTGATGGTGGAAGAGATGCTGTACTTATCTTTGCCAATCAGCAGTTGCAGGAACCCCATCAACGCGGTCCAGAACCCGGCCGATACCCAGCAAAAAAGAATGGCGAACAAGATCAGAATGCCGGTTTGCAGGACATAAGGCAGCAGTTGCAGCACCGATTGCATCAGATCCTGATCCAACATGGCCAGCGGATCGATCAGCGCCCAGCCCTGATACGGCAAAATGGTTTTCATGTACCAGGTGGCGATGCCGGTTTGCACCAGCATCAACACCAGCAGCACATAGCGGCGCATCGAACCGACCACGCGCCAGCGATTTTCCGCCTCGGCTTCCTCTTTGGAAGCGTGACGATTGTGCGGCGAGCGCCCCAACAACGAATCCCAAAAACGCGCCACCGGGTTGGTGCGCCAGGCTTCCGGGAACATGCTGGTACGTTTGATCGGAGGCATCGCCTTCAGTAGGGTACGGCCTTCGGCGTCGGTGTCGAAATCGTCGTCGCTGACCGCATCCGGCCACGCGCTTTCGATACGCGTTTTGACCGAGGCCAGCGCCACGTCATCCGCCGACAGCTTATTGACGTTGGCATCGGCGGCGCCCATCTTGCGATGCAGCGCCTCCAGTGCCTGGCCGTCATCTGCCGCCGGCTGTGGTTTAAGCGCCTCTGACCGCTCAGCGGTCAGAGGCATTGCCGCAAGATAATCCTGGGCAGGTTGAGTAAGCTTATTCATTGGCAGGTAGCTGATAGCTCCAGGTTTCCGACAGGGTCTTATCACCATTGACCAGCGCAGCGCGCATTTCTACCGGCTTCTTGTCGTCTTTCACTTTAAGACGCAGAGTCAGGCGCCAGCCTTTGGTCACTGGATTATAGCGGACATTGTTTTCTACCACTTCACCGTTGTCGCCGATGCTCACCTGAGAGGCGACCGGCGTAGCGCCGTCCAGACCTTTCAGTACCGGGCCAACGAAATCAACCAGGAATGCCACGCTGCCGTCAGGCTCGCGGATCAGGTTGGACTGCTTCACGTCACCGGTAGAACGCATCGTCTGGCTTACGTAGGCGATGTCCTGTGAATGCAGCTTGTCTTCGTCGCGGGTGAAGTGCAGACGGTAGCTCAGCGCCAGCGGGGTTTTGGCATCCGGCAATACGTCCGGAGTCCAGAAGGCAACGATGTTGTCGTTGGTTTCATCCGCAGTAGGGATTTCCACCAGCTCCACTTTACCCTTGCCCCAGTCGCCGCGCGGCTCGATCCAGGCGCTTGGACGCAGGTCGTAACGATCGTCCAGATCTTCGTAATCCTTGAAGTTACGGCCGCGTTGCAGCAAACCGAAACCTTTCGGGTTCTCGATCTGGTAGGTGCTGACGGACAGGTGCTTCGGATTATTCAGCGGACGCCAGATCCACTCGCCGTTGCCGGCATGGATCGACAAACCGTTGGAATCATGCAGCGCCGGACGGTAGTTCAGCGTTGGCGACGGCTGGCTTGGCCCGAACAGGTACATGCTGGTCAGCGGTGCCATGCCCAGTTTGCCGACCTTGTCGCGCAGGAACACTTTGGACTCGACGTCCACCGTGGTATCGCGGCCCGGATAGACCACAAAACGATAAGCGCCGGTGGCGCGCGGTGAATCCAGCAGCGCGTAAACGACCAGGTGCTTGTCGCCCTGCTTCGGACGCTCAACCCAGAATTCGCGGAAGCGCGGGAACTCTTCACCGGACGGTAAGGCGGTATCAATCGCCAGGCCACGAGCGGAAAGCCCGTAAACCTGCCCTTTACCCACCACGCGGAAGTAGCTCGCGCCCAGCAGGCTCATAATTTCGTCGTTCTTATCCGCACTGTTGATCGGATAAATCACCTTGAAACCGGCAAAGCCGAGGTTTTTTACCGAATCCGGATCGTGCTTCACCGAACCAAAGTTGAAGTAATCCGGGCTGTACTTGATCTGTTTTACGCTGGTTGCAGTGACTTCATTGATTTTCACCGGCGTGTCGAAGTACATGCCCTGATGATAAAACTCAAGTTTGAATGGGGTTTTCAGCTTGCTCCAATAGGCTTTATCGTGATTGAACTGAATCTGCTGATAGTCCGCGAACTTCATTTCACGGAATTGAGAAGGAAGGTTGCTCTTCGGGGCCTCAAAGCCTTTTCCTGCCAGATCCTGCGCCTGCTTGGCCACATCGTCGATAGAAAAAGCCCATGCCTGCGAAGTAAACAGCGTGAACAATACGGTAGCACCTAACCAACGAACGCTCGCGGCGCGTGGTTTACTGGATAATATATTAACTAGCACATCCCCCCCTATTCGTGTGCTCAAATCATTTAAATCCATATTAATGGATTATTCAGCTTTCCGACAACATGATAAATGGATGGTTCATGTTTATGGCTCATTGTTTAAGCAGCTGATGAAACACCAGCGTAGCAAGCCGTGCAGCAAGACGCTATGGAAAAATGTGAATCGGTATAGTAGGGTTCGGGATTGCGATTTAACCATTGCCGACTTATTAAGCGTGTTAATGACCACTCGACAAAATGACTAGCGGTAACCTAATGACTAAAGGCAACAATCAACGCGAGTTTTTCCTCGATTCGATCCGGGCTTATTTGATGTTGCTCGGTGTTCCTTTCCACCTCTCACTGATCTATTCCAGCCATGCCTGGGCGGTGAACAGCGCGGCTCCCTCGTTCTCGCTGACTGTGCTGAACGACTTCATCCATGCCTTCCGCATGCAAGTGTTCTTCGTGATATCCGGCTACTTCTCCTACATGCTTTACGAGCGTTACGAGCGCCACCATTGGTTGAAGGTCAGACTGGAGCGGGTGGCAATCCCCCTACTGAGCTCGATCCCCTTAATAACCGTACCGCAGTTTTTCATGCTGAAATACTTCACGGATAAATTAAACGGCTGGGAAGATTTTTCGAACTATCAGAAAATAAATGTAACAATCTGGGAACTGGTTTCCCACCTGTGGTTTTTATTAACTCTGACCTTGCTAACCACTGCCTGTTTTTATCTGTTCAAAAAAATTAAGACGTTAAAAAGTAACATCGCTCCTAACCCGATAAATAAAATGACTGGATTAGGAAATATCTCACTGTTCTTTCTTTTATATGCTTTATGCTATTCGGCCGCGCACCGTATTATTTTAATTTTTGCGCCGCAATTGCTTTCCAATGGCCTGTTCAATTTTGTGGTGATGGAGACGATGTTCTACCTGCCGTTCTTCATCCTCGGTGCTTACGCGTTTAAGTACGTGTGGCTGAAAGAGATTTTTCTCAAACCCTCCCCATTGGCAGTGCTCGGCTCACTGCTGTTGTTGATTGCCTACATGCTGAATCAGAAGTTACTGGCCCACAGCAGCTATATGTTTGAGCTGGAAATTGTGATCAAAACCCTGCTCGGCATCCTGATGGCGAACGTGGTGTTTTCATTCGGACACCGGTTGCTGAACTACCATTCGCCAAAAATCACGTACCTGGTCAACGCGTCGTTGTTTATATATCTGGTGCATCATCCGCTGACCTTGATATATGGCGCTTTTGTGACGCCGTATATCAACAATAACCTTCTGGGTTTCCTGATTGGTATGGTGTTCGTTTTCTCCTGCGCCTTTGCCTTATATGAACTGCACAAGCGCATCCCTCTGCTGCGCTTCCTGTTCTCCGGAAAACCCCAGTAATATTGAGCCTATATGGCGTCAGGGTGAGATTTCCTCATCCTGACGCAAGGAAGGGAAGCTTCACTAACCTTTTGAATGCGTTGCTCATATTTTTATCATGAGCATTTTCCTAATCTTCGTCTTACCTCCTCTGTCACATTGCAAACTGACGATCACCTGTTACGCTCATTAGACATACTTATAAGTTATTTTTTCCTTTCCGGGCAGGGTAATCACATGAGAGAAGCATGGGTCGACTATGCAAAAGGCATCGGTATTATTTTGGTGGTCTTTGGTCATGTAAACCGCGGTTTGTACAGTGCAAACATTCATCTTTCCGAATCGTTTTACCAACTGACAGACAGCGTGATCTACAGTTTTCATATGCCGTTGTTCTTTTTCCTTTCCGGTTTGTTTTTTGTTCAGTCATTAGATAGAAAGGGTAAATCCAGCTTTATCATCAGTAAAGTTGATACTATCGTGTACCCCTATATCATCTGGTCGTTGCTGCAGGGAGCTATCGAGATAGCATTGTCACGCTATACCAACAACCCCGCCAAACTGGCGGACATGCTGACATTGTTTACGCATCCTCGGGCACAATTCTGGTTCCTGTACGCCTTGTTTATGGTGTTTGTCCTCGCCGCCCTGTTATATAGCAAAAACAAATTCAACTATATCCTGCCTGTCTTGATCGTTATCAGCGCCGGTCTGTATGTTTATCAGGACAGTCTTGGACAAGCTTTCCATTTCGATTATGTCACCAAGTTTATGATCTTCTTCCTGCTCGGGGCGATAGCAATACGCTATTCAGCCGCCATTGGCGAAATCGGCATGGGTACCAGCCTGATCGCTTTACTGGCTTTTATTCTATTGGAGTGGGGATTCCATGGTTACCTTGGCCTGACCTACACAAATGCCGGAGTGTTCTCCCTGATCCTTGCCGTCGTAGCCATCGCCTTTATCATTTGCCTGTCAGTGCTGCTGGCAAAGGCAAACATCCCATGGTTACGACGTTTGGGTGAGTTGAGTATGGTGATCTACCTGATGCACATCCTTGCCGCCAGTGGATTACGTATCGTGCTGGCCAAGTTTCTGCACGTTAACAACTGGTCGGTACATGTTGTTGCCGGTACGCTGATTGGCCTGATCGCCCCCATTATTGCCTATTACGTTATTCAACGTTTGCACCTCAATTTCCTGTTGGAGCGTCCGCGTTACAACCGGGTACAGCGCAAAGAAAAAACCCTCTGAACACTTGGGGCGGCTCTTGGCCGCCCTTTCCCTGAACGCCTTCTTCTCAAGTCTATTTACAATGCGGCAATAGCGTCCGGATTGCTGCCGTACTTGTAGCATAGAGCACACATTGCTCACCCCACTGGTTAAAGTTAGGGCAAAGTTATGCTGGAGCATATTGCCGGTAGTTGTTATAACTGCAATGCATAAGTGGAAATCCACATCCCTGCCTTACGGTAGTGATTGGGCTCAATGAACCCTGAGGGACGACGTTGTCGTTGGTACGACAATGTTTGCAGCATCTCCCTTCCGTCACGACAGAGAGGATTTTTAATGACTGACAAAGACACTTCGGCTCAGGAAGCCATTCCAGAAAACGCCACCCTGCTGAAAATCCTTGGCAGGTTGCTGTCCGCACTGGACTCGTCGATCAGCGGCAAGGATCGCAGCATTCTGGTAACCGAGCTTTCCAGCCTCAATCTTGACGGCATTTCAGAGTCTGAGCGAAAGCTGGCCGCTGAGTTGATCCGACGGGCCTTGCAATCACTCGATCATTAACGACCTTTGGCCTACAAACCATTAAGCCTCCCGACGGGGGTTTAATGGTTTTTCCTTCCTGCAGCGACAGTCTGGCGATTATTACCCAAGTAAATATTCAGTGTTCTGATAACTATAGATAAAAGTAAGAACTTATCGCCTTCCCCTCGCTTTCTCCGCTCATCCTCACCAAATGGCAATAAACGCCAAATCAGCTTTAGCGTTTTACCCACTAAACACGTTATCATCATCGGGTATCTGCGCCCGCGCGCAACGCCTTTCCCCCAGCCTCAGGAGAACGTTATTTTGGATGCCAGCACGATCAACAGCTTGTTCATCATCGGTGCCGTGTTGGTGGGGGCAAGCATTCTTCTCAGTTCATTCTCTTCGCGGCTGGGCATTCCCATTTTGGTGATTTTCCTGGCGATTGGCATGCTGGCGGGGGTCGATGGCCCAGGCGGCATCGTTTTCAGCAATTATCCTGTTGCCTATCTGGTCAGTAACCTGGCGTTGGCGGTGATCCTGCTGGATGGCGGGATGCGTACCCGCGTCAGTTCTTTCCGCGTCGCGCTGTGGCCGGCGCTTTCCCTCGCGACCATCGGCGTGGTGATTACCGCCGGACTTACCGGCCTGGCTGCCGCCTGGCTGTTTGATCTTGATCTGCTTCAGGGCATGCTGATTGGCGCCATTATCGGCTCTACCGACGCCGCAGCGGTATTTTCACTGCTGGGCGGTAAGGGGCTCAACGAACGCGTCAGCGCTACGCTGGAAATTGAATCCGGCAGCAACGATCCGATGGCGGTGTTCCTCACCATCACTCTGATTGCGATGATCGCCGCCGGCGAAACCACGCTGAGCTGGATGTTCCCCCTTCATCTTCTGCAGCAGTTCGGCATGGGGATCATCTTTGGCCTTGGCGGCGGCTGGTTGCTGTTGGGGTTGATCAATCACATCAAATTGGCCGAAGGCCTGTACCCGCTGCTGGCCGTGAGCGGCGGCATTTTGATTTTTTCCCTGACCACCGCGCTGGACGGCAGCGGTATCCTGGCGGTATACCTGTGCGGCCTGATGCTGGGCAATCGTCCAATCCGCAACCGGCACGGCATTGTCCAAACCTTCGACGGTCTGGCCTGGCTGAGCCAGATCGGCATGTTCCTGGTGCTGGGGTTGCTGCTCAATCCGCACGAGTTGCTGCCCATCGCCATCCCTGCCCTGCTGCTGTCGCTGTGGATGATCTTGTTCGCCCGGCCGCTTTCGGTCTTTATCGGGCTGTTGCCGTTTCGCAGCTTTACCCTGCGCGAACGCAGTTTTATCTCGTGGGTCGGCCTGCGCGGCGCGGTACCGGTCATTCTGGCCGTCTTCCCGATGATGGCGGGATTGCCGAATGCGCAGCTGTTTTTCAATGTGGCTTTCTTTGTCGTCTTGGTCTCGCTGCTGCTGCAAGGTACCACGCTGTCATTCGCCGCCAAAAAGGCCAAGGTCATAGTGCCGCCGGCGCTGGCGCCCGTCTCGCGGGTCGGGCTGGACGTGCACCCGGAAAACCAATGGGAGCAGTTTGTTTACCAACTCTCGTCGGAAAACTGGTGTGTGGGCGCTGCGCTGCGTGAGCTGAAAATGCCGCCCGGCACTCGTATCGCCGCCCTGTTCCGGGGCAAGGAACTGCTGCACCCAAGCGGCAGCACAAGGCTGCGTGAAGATGACATTCTGTGCGTAATCGGCCATGAGCACGATCTGCCGGTGCTGGGTAAACTGTTCAGCCAGGCGCCGGTGGTCACGCTGGACGAGCGCTTCTTCGGTGACTTTATCCTGCAATCAGACGCACGCCTGAGCGATATCTCGCAGGTATACGGTCTTAACCTGCAGGAAGGCGTAGACGAACAACAAACGCTCGGCCAGTTCGTCCTTCAACTGATTGGCGGCGCCCCCGTGGTGGGCGATCAGGTGGAATGGGACGGTCTGACCTGGACCATTGCCGAAATGGACGGCAACTTGATCAGCAAGATTGGCGTAAAAATCGTGACTGACTGATCCTCCCGCAGCACCCGCTCGCTGCGCTGCGACGTCCGCAGCGGGCCCCATAATACTGACGGAACTTATGAGCCCGGAAAGGTTCTTAAACTCTGTAATTATCAAAATCGGGGCTTTTAGCCTCGTCGTTTTAACCTTTACTCTGGGAACACTGCGCAGCGGTGATGGGTATTGATTTGAACAGCAAAACTCGATTTTTATCTGTCATGGTGCTGCTGGCTCTGGTGGTCATCGCGCTGGATCTGGGCATCGCCGATTTGGTCCATAGCATCTTAATTGGATAACGTTAACGTGACACAGCAGCAACAAGAAAAAGATATTCTGGGAAAAATACTGGTTACCGTCTCTTCGCTCTGCCTGGTTATCGTGGCAGGGTTGTTGATTTGGGGTTTTGTGCTGGATTAATCGTTCGGCTGACATGGGTAACAAGGCAACACGACAACCATCTTTTGTTACAATGCTTCGACATCTCTTCCCGGCCGTAGCGCGTATGCTGAACGGACATGGAAATAAAAATGATACCCTCGTACTACTTAAGTGTTGGCCCGCCTGAAACGGGCTTTTTTTTCTGTTTCACCCTATTCCAGATACAAAAAAACCGCCGCAGCGGTTTTTTTAGTTGGCAATGGCGATCAGATTTTGCACCCTTCGCAGTCCGCTTCGTCCTCAAGGATCTCAGGAACTTCTTTTGCTTTCTGCGCGGCTTTTTCTTCCGCTTTCGCTAATTCGGCATCGATATCAAAATCGAAAATATCATCACTCATCGCAAACTCCTCACGCTTAACTGGCTTCGAGGAGTGAGTATAATCGACAACTGCACAGGCGGAAACCCTTCAGTTAAGCACCGCCACCTGCGGCTGCTCGCCCTGTGGCTTCTTTGAATACGCCAGATCGTAGACGTCATAGAAATCGATTTCGCCTTTATTGGCGATAATTTCCTGCATGCGCGTTTTCAGCGTCGTGCCGATCGACGGCTCATCCAGCAACGCCTTCACCGACTGCGGTGACAGCGCGCGCGTGAAATACCACTCGCCGTTATAGCATACGCGCAGGTCCAGCACGCCGATATCCTCAAAACGATACACAGGTTTGATTTCAATCATCAGCATGGCAAACATGAACAAAACGAAGGCCGTGAAAGCCAAAAATGAGAAGAAGCCCATGTAAGGAACCTGGTACATCACGGCGATCACGGCGAAATAGCCGGCGAACATGGCAAGGCACAGATAGCGGTGCTCACGGGCAAATTCGCTGTTAAAACGCAGCTTGCCGTCGCGCCCTTCCTGCCGGTTGATTCGCTCGATTTCTTTTACCAAGATGCTTTTAATCGCGTCCATACTTACAACCTTATGCTTGGGGAGCATTACGCTATCAATAATCATTCCTCAAACTATCACAAGTACAGTTTGCCCAGGTAGATCAGTTCTGCAATTTAAAATCGGCAACTGTTATACCTGTACCGCTAGCGTTGCAGGGAATTTTTACCTTGCGCGAACATGAACATGCGTTGAGCGATATCGTCAGCTTGTTTGATTTTTTGCTTCTGCGGTTCATTACAGCGCTGAATCGCGCGGGCGTAGGCAATCTCATGCGCCTGGTCGATAGTCGCAATAATCTTGTCGCGCTCCTGCTTATCCAGGCTGCCGAGCAGAGTGGTGATTATCGCCTGATAGGCATTGGAGGCAGCGGTCAACGACTTCTCTCTGGCTTCCAGAGCAGCTACACGTTGCAATAATTCCTGCAGTTGATCGGACTCAGACATATCGACCTCCTGTTGCCGGGCAGCAAACCTGCCTGATTACAGTCTAGCAAAGATCGATAGCAACACAGAAAGGAGAGCCGGTTACGGTAAAGCACACCCGAAAAACCCAACAAGGAGCCGATAGTGCAAATCAACCCGGGTGCGCTTTACGATAACGGATCTTAAAGAGGGAAGCTGGCGCGCTATGCAGGACTCGAACCCGCGTCTATCAATTTTGTAGCCAAAACAAGCCATTAGAAAACCAATCACTCTGCCAACTGAGTTAATAGCGCATCCCTTCGCTTCGGGGCGTCATTATCCATATCAATGCTATGGGATCAAGCGCGCGAGCGATTTTGCAGATAAATCTGACCCCTTCAGCCACCCAGCTCAATGATCGGGTAACGCCCGCTCATCAACGGCTTGCACAGGATCTTGTAACCATCGCTGTCAAAATGACTCGCGGTTCGCTGTAGCGAATCGGCCTGCTGCAGCGCGCCGACGCTCCCCAAATAGAACCAGTTATGAATGACGTGGTACTGACGCAAAAATGCCCCCTGCTCTTCCATAGCCACTCGCCCGGCATAGGGCCACGTGTTGATGCGCGTCTGTTGCAGCGCCGCCGCCAGCCGTTGGTCATGTTGCAGATCCGATTCGCCACCGCAACAGACACCGGCGCATTTTCGCAAGCTATAACGGAAACACCCCCGCCCGGCGGGCAGTTTATCAATACCCAACTTGCCGTAACACAGGCGCTGTTCATCGGCGATAATCCGCAACTTTTCCAACGCGGCAGTTCGGTTGGCAAACAGCCCATGCAGATTAGGCGTAGCGGCGAAATCAATGTCTTTGGCATGTGCAATGCTCACCTGGCCGCCATCCAGATGCAATGAACAGAGCTGCTTCGAACGACGCAGGCGTTTGTTGAACAGCGGCTGTTGCTGTTTGATCAACTGTGCCTCCAGCAGCAAAGCCCCCAGCTCACCGGCCGTTTCATGAAAGCTGATGCGCTGGGTTTGCCGCAACAGGCGGGCTTCATCCTGCGTGCGAAAATGCGCCATCACCCGGCTGCGAATATTAACGCTTTTGCCGATATACAGCGGCATGCTGTCGCTCAAGCCATGAAACAGGTACACGCCCGGTGACTTGGGCAATACCTCGAGGCTGGTGCGCAGATGTTCCGGGTACTGATAAATGTCGAGCTCCGGCTCGAGTCGGTTTGGCATCATGGTAACGAATCGCGATCTTTGTTTATCAATATAACTGGTTTTTTATACAGCACAACGCTTATTTGCTCAAATTGCATGCTCCCCATGATGACTTTTCTTTGATGTAGTTTATGAGAATAATATTTATTATCGACACCGCGGCAAAAATACGTCGCGTGTTTACCGCCAGTTAAAGCCGAGGGTGTCACCATGGCGCCTCTTGGAATCACGGCTTACCGCTGTTAGGGAAAACTAAGGCAAACCAGCATGAAATTCACCTCACGCCGCTTGGCGTTTATCGCGGCCGGCACTCTGCTCGCCGTCTTGCTCATCGCTTTGACAAGCTATTTGCAGCGCCCCCCACGGGCAAACCATGTCACCGCGCCGGTTCGCGTGGGCGATATAGAAAATGCCGTACTGGCAACCGGTAAAATGGACGCGGTTGAACGAGTGAACGTCGGCGCGCAGGTTTCAGGCCAGGTCAAATCCCTGAAGGTCAAACTGGGCGACCGGGTCGCTCAGGGCCAACCGATTGCCGACATCGATGATCTGCCGCAGCGCAATGACCTGCGCAACGCTGAAGCGGCGCTGAACGTCGCCAAGGCAGATTTGCAGGCCAAACAGGCACTGCTGAAGCAGGCCGAATCCCGCTTTAAACGCCAAAAACGCATGCTGAACGATGAGGCCAGTTCACTCGAGGATTTTGAAGCCGCCGAAGCTACGCTCACCACCACCCGCGCAGAACTGATTGCCCTGAATGCGCGTATCGTGCAGGCGCAGATTGAAGTGGATAAGAAAAAGGTCGATCTGAGTTACACCCGCATTCTGGCACCGATGAACGGCATCGTGATTGCGGTAATTACCCAACAAGGCCAGACGGTTAACGCCAACCAGAGCGCGCCGACCATAGTCAAACTGGCACGGCTGGACCTGATGACCATCAAAGCGCAGATCTCCGAGGCCGACATTACCCGCGTTTCCCAGGGGCAAAAAGCCTATTTCACTATTTTCTCCGATCCGGAAAAGCGTTATGACGCCACTTTGCGCACCGTCGAACTGGCGCCGGAATCGGTGATGAAAGACGACTCGCTCTCCGGCAGCAGTTCTGCCTCCGGTTCCGGGACGTCGAATGCCTCGGTGTATTACAACGCGCTGCTGGACGTGCCCAACCCGGATAACCGGCTGCGCATCGCCATGACCGCACAGGTTTCACTGCTGCTCGATGAAGCGAAAAACACGCTGCTGGTCCCCATTCAGGCGGTGCGTAAAACCGAAGATAAAAAACAGCAAGTACAAGTGCTGACCGCTAATGATCGGTTGGAAATGCGCGAGGTAAAGACAGGTATTACCAACAACGTCGATATCCAGATCCTTTCCGGGTTGAAGGCCGGTGAAACCGTCGTGCTGATGCAGGAAAGCGCCAATTCGGGCGGGGATGGCATCTTACTGTGAACAACATTATTGAGCTGAAAGGCATAAGCCGCACCTATACCAACAGCGCCCAACCGCTGACGGTGCTCAAAAACATCAACCTGACGATCGCCGCGGGAGAACTGGTCGCCATCATAGGCGCCTCCGGCTCCGGCAAATCAACGCTGATGAACATCATGGGGTGTTTGGACGTGCCGGATCAGGGCGACTATTACATCGGCGGCCAGAACGCCTCACATTTGTCACCGGACGAACTGGCCAGGCTGCGCCGCGAACACATCGGTTTTATCTTCCAACGCTATCATTTAATGCCGGACATCAGCGCGCTGGGCAATGTCGAGATCCCGGCGATTTACGCCAACGACAAGCGCGATCAACGCCGCCTGCGAGCGGCGCAATTGCTGGCGCGCCTGGGGCTGGAAGGCCGTGAAAACCATAAACCCGGCCAACTCTCCGGCGGCCAGCAACAGCGCGTCAGCATCGCACGCTCCTTAATCAACGGCGGCGAAATCATTCTGGCGGATGAACCGACCGGCGCACTGGATTCCAAATCCGGGCAAGAGGTGCTGGCAATCCTCAACGAGCTCAACCAACGCGGCCATACCGTGGTCATCGTCACTCACGATATGAAAGTGGCCCAACACGCACAGCGCATCATCGAACTGCAGGACGGTGAGGTCATCGCCGACAGCGGTTGCAAGTCCCCCGCCCCGCCAGTCACTCAACCAACAGCCGTCCGCGTAAGGCAAGGCTACTGGCAAAGCCTGCTCGATCGCACCCGCGAATCGCTGCAAATGGCGCTGAAGGCGATGAATGCCCACCGTCTGCGCACCGCCCTGACCATGACCGGCATCATTTTCGGCATCGCTGCGGTAGTAACGGTAGTCGCTCTGGGCGAAGGTGCCAAACAGCGCACGCTGGCCAACATCAAAGATCTCGGCACCAATGTCGTCAGCATTTACCCCGGCCGCGATTTCTTTGATGACGCCATCGACAGCATTCGCACGCTGGTGCCAGCAGACGCCGATGCGCTGGCCAGCCAGAGCTTTGTCGACAGCGTCAGCCCTGAAGTCAGCGCCTCGGACTCCATTCGTTTTCGCAGCAAATCGGCGACAGCCTCAATCACCGGCGTCGGGCGCGACTATTTCCGCGTTAACGGCCTCACCTTATTGCAGGGCACGACTTTCCGTGACGATCGCAGCGCATTGCAGGAAGTGATCATTGACGAGAATGCTCGCAACTCGCTGTTCGGCGATTTCGGCATAGCGCCGCTCGGCCAAATCGTGTTTCTCGGCGCAGTGCCGGCCCGGGTGGTGGGCGTAGTCAAAAGCAACCAGGACTCCGCACCGAACCGCATCAGCGTATGGATGCCCTATACCACGGTGATGTACCGCATGGTGGGCAAGCCGACGCTAAGCAGCATCGGCGTGCGATTGAAGGATGACGTCGATAACGAAGCCGCCGTCGGCGCCATCAGCCAATTGCTGACCCAACGCCATGGCGTTAAAGACTTTATGCTGTTCAACCGCGACAAGTTTCGTAAATCGATCGAGCATGCTTCGATGACCCTGAGCCTGTTGATCCTGATGGTGGCTTCGATCTCCCTGATCATCGGCAGCCTCGGCGTAATGAACATCATGCTGGTTTCCGTCACCGAGCGAACGCACGAGATTGGCGTACGCATGGCGGTGGGCGCCAGGCGCAGTGACATCATGCAGCAATTTATGATCGAAGCCGTGCTGGTCTGCCTGATCGGCGGCGTGTTGGGCATTGCATTGTCGTTCGCCGCCGGTTCGCTGTTTACCGCGCTGGCGGGCGGAATGCTCACAGCCATTTATTCCTGGCAGGCCGCCGCCGTGGCCTTTTGCTGTTCCACCCTAATCGGCATGATCTTCGGTTATCTCCCAGCCCGTAAAGCGGCGCGGATGGATCCGGTCATTTCACTGGCCAGCGAGTAACTTATGAAAATTTTGACACCAATAGCGTTATGCCTCGCAGCCCTGCTCAGCACCGGCTGCGGCAACGCATTGAAAAGCGATTATCAAACACCCCAGGTTAACTACCCGGCCCACTGGCAGGAGAGCGCCGATGCCGCAGGCCCGGTTCCCTTTGACTGGCGCGACTTCCACGATCCTCAACTTGACCGCTGGTTACAGCAGGTCATGGCCGGCAATAACGATTTGGCCGCCGCCGCACTGCGGGTTTATCGGGCTCAGCTAGAGGCGCAACGGGTCGGCATCAGCACCGCGCCTGGCGTGACCGCGACGCTCAATAGCAGTGCCAACACCGCTCTTTCTGATTCCTCACCCTGGAATAAAAGCAGTAGCGCCAACCTTGGCGTCAGCTATGAAGTCGACCTTTGGGGTAAGCTTGCGCGTCAGCGTGACGCTGCAGAATGGAGCCGGCAGGCCACGCAGCAAGATTTGCAAAGCGCTCGCTTGGCCTTGCTCGCCAGCGCCAGCAAGAATTACTGGCGGGTAGGCTTTATCAATCAGCGGATCGACGTCAACCGGCAAAGCATCGCCTATGCCCGGCAGACTTTGCGACTGGTTAATGCCCGTTACCGCGCGGGCAGCGTCTCTTCACTGGACGTGGTGGATGCCGAACAGAACCTGATTAATCAGGAAAATGCCCAGTTGGCGCAACTGCGCGAGCGCCAACTGGCGTTGAACGAACAAACGCTGCTGCTGGGTGCGCCGCCGGGCAATGCGGTGATTGCTCCCGCCAGGTTGCCGATGGGCCGGTTGCCGCAGATCAATGCCGGTATCCCGGTCAACGTGCTGCGCCATCGCCCGGATATCCACGCCAAGGAGCTGCGGCTTCGCGAAGCGTTGGCTAACGTTGACGTGAAACGCACCCAATATTATCCGGCCTTCAGCCTGACCGGTTCATTGGGCGCCAGCAGCACCGCGCTGCTGGAGTTTCTTCGCAATCCGATGGCATCGGCCGGCGCGGGGCTGTCGCTGCCTTTCCTCGAGTGGCGACAGATGAACGTTGACATCAAAATCGCCCGTAGCGATTACGAACTGCGGGTGTTGGAGTTCAAACAGGCGTTGTATAAAGCCATGGCCGATGTAGACAATGCTTTATCGTTGCGTACCCAGTTGATGGCGCAGGAGCAACACTTACAGACGGCCTTGGCTCTGGCGCGTAAATCTGAACGGTTGAATGAAATTCGCTATCGCCAAGGCGCCGTCTCTATCACCTTCTGGCTGGATGCGCAGAATCGCCGTCGGTTGGCAGAACTGGCCCTGGATGAAAACCGCTTTGACCAGTACCAGAACCTGGCGCAAATCTACCTGGAGTTTGGCGGCTCACCCCAATAATTCACCGGCCTGGCGTTTACGCCAGGCTTTGCTCCACAACAGCAAAACGCATTAATTTTACCCGTATCCTTGCCGGTTCCTCCTATACTTTAGCGATCCCTCCCCCGATAAAAAAACCATCGATATGCACAAATATCAACCTGTTTTGGCACTATTCTGGTGAAAAACCATAAGAAAAACTGCTAAATTTGATCATCGCAAGATATAACGTTAAGCTATAGATGCAAAATAATTAGTCACCTAAATGACATATTCCTGCTAAAAGCGGGCGCATTACGTGATTCGCATCACAAAAAAATGGCGACTTGGGATCTCTCCACATAGAGATAAGATTAGCCACACTGATAACTGGGCAGAAGAAAGTGAACAAGGATTGCGAATTCACGTACGACTAAAATTGATTAAGGGATGATTATATGAAGTTAAGAAAAAAACGACATAAGCCGATGCATATTAATGACATCACCATCATCGACGACAGCAAGCTGAAGAAAGCGATTACCGCGGCGGCATTAGGCAACGCGATGGAATGGTTTGACTTCGGTGTCTATGGCTTCGTAGCCTACGCCCTGGGGCAAGTGTTTTTCCCTGGCGCCACCCCCGGCGTGCAGATGATTGCCGCACTGGCAACGTTTTCCGTTCCCTTCCTGGTGCGCCCGTTAGGCGGCCTGTTCTTTGGCGCGATGGGCGATAAATTCGGCCGCCAGAAGGTCCTTTCCATCACCATTATCATCATGGCGGTAAGCACATTCTGTATTGGCCTGATCCCTTCATATGCTTCGATCGGCATCTGGGCACCGGTGCTGCTGCTGCTGGCCAAACTGGCGCAGGGCTTCTCGGTGGGCGGCGAATACTCGGGCGCGGCGATCTTCGTCGCTGAATACTCGCCCGACAGAAAGCGCGGCTTTATGGGCAGTTGGCTTGATTTCGGCTCTATTGCCGGCTTCGTGCTCGGCGCAGGCGTAGTGGTGCTGATCTCCAGTATCGTCGGCGAAAGCAACTTCCTCGACTGGGGTTGGCGTATTCCGTTCTTTATCGCAGCACCGCTGGGCCTGATCGGCCTGTATCTGCGTCATGCGCTGGAAGAAACCCCGGCGTTCCAGCAGCACGTGGAGAAGATGGAGAAAGAAGACCGCGATGCCATCGGCAACCCGCCGAAGACCTCGTTTAAAGAGATCGCGGCCAAGCATTGGCGAAGCCTGCTGGTGTGCGTCGGTATCGTGATCTCCACCAACGTAACCTACTATATGCTGCTGACCTACATGCCGAGCTACCTGTCGCATAACCTGCACTACTCGGAAGATCACGGCGTACTGATCATCATCGCCATCATGATCGGCATGCTGTTTGTGCAACCGGTGATCGGCCTGGCCAGCGACCGCATTGGCCGCAAGCCGTTTATCATTGGCGGCAGCATCGGGCTGCTGTTGCTGTCGATACCCTGCTTTATCCTGATCAACAGCAACGTGATTGGCCTGATCTTTGTCGGCCTGCTGGTGTTGGCCGTGTTGCTGAACTCTTTCACCGGTGTGATGGCCTCTACTCTGCCGGCGATGTTCCCGACGCATATTCGTTACAGCGCACTGGCGATTTCGTTCAACATTTCGGTTCTGGTCGCCGGCGCTACGCCGACGGTGGCCGCCTGGTTGGTCGAGTCGACCGGTAACCTGTATATGCCGGCGTACTACCTGATGGTGGTGGCGGTGATTGGCCTGATCACCGGACTGTATATGAAGGAAACCGCCAACAAACCGCTACGGGGTGCTACCCCGGCCGCCTCGGACCGTACGGAAGCCAAAGAGCTGTTGCAGGAAACCTACGACAACATCGAACAGAAGGTTGAGGATATCAACGAGCAGATTGCCGAGCTGGAGAGGAAAAAGCAGACGCTTGTCGACCAGCATCCGAAACTGGACTAAAGCCTCCCTCGGGGTTGATGCCGCTCGGTTAGGCACTACATGATCGATTGAGCGATCCCATTGGCCGGTAAAAATCCGTAATCTCACTGCAGATTACGGATTTTTTTATGCCCCCTGACTTTGTCAAAGCAAACCCGGACAAGAAACCTTAATACCGGTTTCAAAAGCAACGGGACCGAGCCGACGCAGCGCCAGCCGCTAATGCCGTCATTCCCACCGGCTTGTTACTCTGTGTGCTGCGGATTAATCAATGATGTCAATACGTGATCCTGCCAGCGGCCGGCAATCTTCAGATAAGACTTTGCATAGCCTTCTTTCTCGAAACCGAGGCGCAGCAACAGCTTTTCACTGCGGCCGTTCGTCGGGATATAGGCCGCCATAATACGGTGCAGACCCAACTCACCAAACAGGTGACCGATGGCGGCGGTTAGCGCCAGGGTCATTATGCCTTTTCCTTCGTGCCGGGCGGCGATCGAGTAGCCCAGATGGCAGGCCTGGAATGGGCCGCGAGCAACCTGGGTAAAATTGCAGGCGCCCAGCATTTCGGTGCCTGCGCCATTGACGATACCAAATTGATAGGCACGCCCCTGTTCTGCATCTTTCCCCGCTTGCCAAAGCCGCTGCTGAATAACTTCAGCGTTGTAAAAGTCATCTGGCCGGCTCGGCTCCCACGGCAAAAGATGCTGTTGGTTCTCCCGAAAATAAAGATGAGCAATTTCAGTATCGCTGTCTGTCAGGATCTTCAGACGCAGGTCATTTCCTGCCATGCTCAAGATTTTCATTGTCA
The DNA here is from genome assembly GCF_052045345.1 of Serratia sp. 22264. Taxonomy (NCBI): domain Bacteria; kingdom Pseudomonadati; phylum Pseudomonadota; class Gammaproteobacteria; order Enterobacterales; family Yersiniaceae; genus Serratia; species Serratia sp. 22264. The sequence goes on along the minus strand of NZ_JBQEOY010000001.1, from coordinate 612,793 downwards.
TCCTCCATGTTTATTCAACCGGCAGCCTGGGTAACTCCGGCATTATTACGTCGATATTTTATCCCTGAAGCGATTGATCCTAAGCTTGAAAAAACTTTAGCCCATTGAAGAATATAACCAATGAGCAAAATGGACGCGCTGATTATCATTGGAGTGGTGCTGATGACCGCTCTCTGGATAGGTACGATGTTTAACCTCGGGGGTCTCGCCACCCGCTTTTCACGCTTATTCCACTGGATTGAAAGCCAGCGCTAACGCCCCCCTACCGCATAATTCTCCAAAAAAAACCGCCTTGCGGCGGTTTGAATATTTCTCCCACTGGCTCAGTTCACCTGACACCAGTTATGCGGTTTCACGATACCGCCGTCCGGTGAGGTGTAACCGATGCAGCCCAGTACGCTGTCGAACAGCTTCTCATGAAACACCGGCGTTTTGGCCTGTTGCAGCGCCTTCAACTGATTAAACGCTGCCTGGTGGTCGGGCTGGCTGAGGAACTTGTCGGATGCCCAGACCATGATGGGAACGGTACGCTGTTCCTTCGGCGCGTGATCGCGCGGGGTGCCGTGGAAATGCATATTTTCCGAGATCGACTCTCCGTGATCCGAAGCGTAAAACACGATGGCATTACGGTTACGTAGCTGATTGAACACTTGCTCAAGGAAATAATCGGTGTACAGCAAGCTGTTGTCGTAAGAGTTGATCATCTCCTCCGTAGAGCAGGCGTCATCAATGCCCTGGCACTCCGGCTTGTAACGGGCGAAAGCGCGAGGATAGCGTTCGGTATACATATAGTGCGAACCTTTGGTATGCAGAATGACCAAATGCTTGCCCTGCGGGTGACGGCCCAATGAATCCTGCAGCTCGTCAATCAACGCCATGTCGTTCACCGGTTTGCCGACGTTGCGTTTTTCCGCCTGAATGCTTTCTCTCAGCGCATAATCGTCCGCCTGAGTTTTGTTATAAAACCAGGCTTCGCTTTGCATCGAAAACAACTCCGAGGAAAAGCCCTGTTTTTTCAGCACCGAAAAGACGTTCATTTCCTTCAGCGTCCGCTCAGGTTCTTCAGCAGCCCCCCCTTCCCGCACGAACATGCAACGCAAAGAGAGTTTGGTCGAGGTGTCGCAGGAATAACCCTGTAACACCGCCAGGTTGGTTTCCTTATCAAGGTAAGGCGTGTTGTCGCGCTGGTAGCCGTAAACGCCCATGTGATCACGTCTGGCGCTTTCACCGATCACAAACACCACATAGAGATCATTCACGTCTTTCGGCGGCTGATAGGTAAAATGCGCAGCCGGATCGAACAGATTACGGCTGTCTTCCGCCTGACTGTAAGAGCTGTAGGTCAGCAGCCCCAACGCCGAAAGCCAGTTCGACGGTGAATAGCTACCGGCGACTACGCCGCCATAGCTGGCCATCAGCTGATTATTTTCGCGATCGTGGCGGTCCTGCACCTGCCCCATCAGCGTGAGCGGCAACCAGCAGCACACCCCGGCAGCCAGCATGATACCGCCCTTTTTAAACAACGTAGTCCAGTTACTGCGCTTCAGTGCAGCTTCGTGCATCGGCGCCAGCCAGATGAACAGCAGCGGCAACAAACTTATCAGCACCATCCACACGCCAAAATGCCAACCAACCGACTCTTTGGACAGATCGACATCGGTAGTCATCACCGCCGCCAGGATGCCGTAGCCGATATCGACGTGGAACAACACCATGTAATAGCTGGCAGCCACCGAGCTCAGAACCAGAAACGATGCCAGAACGCGGAACAGTCGACGCCCCAAAAACGAGATTAGCAGAGTGATAAAGCACACCAGACTAAAGGCCGCGACGACCTCAATGCCGATCGACAGTAAATTGTCGTAATTGAGTTGCTGATAACGGCGATAAAATATGGGGATATTGAGCAATACACCGAGATAAAACGCGATAAAGAAAGAGACCTGCAACTGGGTCCAACGTCGGAACTTCTGCATTATTGATACCATTCTCGCCAAAGTGAATTCATAACTGCTTACTGACACAGGTTGTAGTTGAGGGCAACGCGCTCATCCTGCTATTGAATGGTAATCTGACAGATAATTTGAGCCGACGTTGCTCCCGCGAGAAAATTTATCGTTGTTATACTGTAACAAACCGTGTGTAAAGGGGATTGCCCATCAAAAACCGAGCCGGGCTAGCCTGCGGCCAGGGTTGGCGAATGCTCAGCGTGCTTGCCACCTTTGGAACCGCCGCTCAAGAGTTTTGGCGCAAAGCCTGATGTTAATCAGCCCCCTCCCCCGTTCCCATTAAGTCATCTTAGCAAGTTCAGATCCCCAAGCTGTTACATGAGGTTATTCCTAATTAGCCATCTGGATTGCCGCCGCCTATTGATAGGAATATTCTTATTACGTTATCGTTAACTTACCGCGAAGGCATGTACCTAAGTGGAATTTGCAGTATTTTATTTTTTAATGGCTTCTCAGCCCGCTTCGGGCGGCGCTTTAAAGTTCACCAGCGGTAAAAACACTATGATTGATTACTCTCTTTACGGTCTCGACGATAAAGACGTCGAGTTGTACCGTGAACAAATATACAACCTTGTCGGCAAGAGCGTAGTCCAGGTGCTCTTGTCCAACAGGCCCATCACCAAGCAAAGCATTCTCGCCCACTTGATCAAAGAGGTCGAAAGACAGCCCGAGGAATATTGCCAAAAGCTGCACAGAGCCGCTATCGAGGTCATTGGGGTTAACGGTCGTTAGCCGGGATATCTGCAGAAATCGGACCTGTGCGCCCTCTTCGCTATTCTGGTTGTTTTAACTTCGATGTCGGTAGCCAATGTAAACGCAGATAAAGTGCCGTTGCCTGGAGGGCGCTGATGGGGCTAAGGTTTAGTTGTGGGGAAAACAATATCCGGCTACCGGAACGCCTTCAAATAGCCGGATATCGTCTTATATTGCGTGACGTAGCGGGTGTCAGGTTAAGCGATATACCCGGATGCCACATGTCGACAGCGTTGCTAGCCAGACCGATATTCAACCTGACGACACGCTATGGGCCAGCGCCGAAGAAAGATATTGAGCTCAATTTTTCAACTAGCTATCACTAGCGGCATTCACCGGAGATCGCATTTTTCCCCTGCGGACAAACATCGGAACTTTGCGGAATAACGCCCAATATCGATCCAAAAGACCCTGAACACCCAGATAGCATTACAATAATCAATAAAAATACCCCCCCTCTCATACAACGCCCCTTCTCTTTTTACTCTCCGGTTATATATCACTTATCGCTAACCGTCTTAAAAAACTGCCAGATTTTATGAAAAATGCAGGTGCCCCCAGCATTTAGCCTTACGGCTCGCTTGCGGATGGCATCCGCGTTTCGAGCCGAAGCGCAATCCAGCGATCGTCTGGAATGTTCATAAGCTTAGACGATTGGGAGCGGCCATCAGCGAAGATAAAGCGCTGCCTTTAAAAATAGGTATCTATGTCATAAGACGTCTCGAAGCTTGAAGGTGATCTATACGACGAGCAGGCGATTTCTGGCCACAAAAACGTTGAGCAAACGGCCAGGAATATTATGAAGATGATTTTTTCAGGCACAAAAACCGCCTCCCGATGGTCACGACATTACTGCATATTATTTTGATTATTCTAGAATTATTTCCCTGGCGCCCAGAACGGGACTTGAGCCTGCACAATCATAAGTCGAGGAGTTTTAAATAAAATTATTTATATCAAGAAGTTAAAAAAACGCTAAAACTGGAAACCCTGGCATTTGAAGACAGCACATTGCCATTTTAGGAACATAAAAACGGATAGTTATGCACGATACCCCTTAGAGCCACTGCCAGTGCGACAAACGGAGTACAATGATTGATTATATAAATACTTCATTAGATGCTGATTCTATTGATGTTTATTTTATAACATTCCACATGTCGTCAACACCACCTAGATAGCCGTACTCAAATTTACACCAAGTGCATAACCACACTTTACAAATTGCATTTTTGTGTAAGAATAATATTACAAAAAATATACAATTGTAAATTACTTGCAAGGTTAATTATGAATACAGCTAAGGATTCTATCGAACGTGACGGATTTGTAGTTTTCCCAAACCTCTTTTCTCCAGATGAAATGGCCAAGATGAATTCTTCCATTCACAATTTTTTTAAGAGGAAAGGCGTTACATATCGCTATGGCTTAACTCAGCCAAACATAGCTGTTGAAGAGCCTGAGTTTTCATGGGTCATCAGCCATCCAAAGGTTTTAGAAGCCTACAGGGCTGTCTTTGCCATGGATGATTTTGTCTTTACGTCTCATGCTGACATTCACCACAACATGGGTTTCGGCTGGCATAAAGACGATGCTAAAGGCGGTTATTTTTCTGAACCCTATTTTACGCCTGATTGCCGCGTGTACAAAATGGGTATCTACATGAATGACCATTCCACTGATGGCAATGGGATGTCGGTACGAGTTGGTTCTCATCTTAAAGATAACCTAACTGACGGAGAGGCTATTTCACTGGCAACAAAGCCTGGGGATGTAGTGATTTTTGACGTAAGAATTACTCATGCAGGCAAGGAGTATGATGTTGTTGAGCGAGGGTTGCTGAAGATCGGAAGGCTATTTGGCGATACGAACGGCAAGTCGAAAATTGGTCGTAAACTACGAGATCTCTACTGCAGCTTTAAAACTGGAAAACCGAAGCGCAGCTTCTTTTTTACATTCGGCGCCCCAAACATTTTCACCTATGACTTTGCCCGTGCAAACATGCGCAGGCAGATAGAACAATCAGGCGGGAGCGAATACGTTTTATCTGAAAAGTTATCAAATGAACTTCATAGTAACGGCGTTAAAACCCTCAGATTTGAAGAGGGTTTGTAGCAGGATGGCCAGGAACCCCCTGGCCAAACTTTTTTACCTTATGCAATGTTTTGTAGCGTAAATTACCTTTCGTTTATATAATGCTTACACTTTGAAATTTTTCCCCACGCCTAATAAAAGAGCATTCGGATGAAAAATAACCGCGTTGAATCACTGGATTATCTTCGTGGATTGATGGCCTTATCGGTTGTTATCTATCATTACACTTCATGGTCAATGTCTACGGGGTCATCGGTTGACGTTATTGGCAGTCAGTTCCTTTTAGGAAAGCTTGGTATATATGCCGTCTCTGTTTTTTATATACTTAGCGGGATTAGCCTTGCATATATTTATGATGGCAAAATAACATCTACACGTCATGTTGCAGCATTCGCCGTAAAGCGCGTTTTTAGAATATTCCCTTTATTCTGGATTGCAGTAACAGCGATGATTACTTTTACTTGGCTTTTAGCAACTGTAAATAATCAGGCTTTTGATTTCCCATATTACAAGGCATTTTTAAATTACACGCTATTATTTGGCTTTATTGAACCAACTGCATATTTATCCACAGGAGCTTGGTCAATTGGAAATGAGCTCGTTTTCTATTCAATCCTATGCCTTACTTATCTTGTATCCTCTTCATACAAATATGTTTTCCCTACGGTAGTAATATTAAGTATCGTAGCAGGGTTTTATTTTGCTTTCGGCGTTCTTGATTCCTCATTACCATTATCAGAGCAGTGGCCTACTTATATAAATCCGTTCAATCAACTATTCCTCTTTATGTGTGGTGCAGCAGTCGGAAAGTACGCGCCAAAAGTAACAGTAAGCAATAAAGCCCTATTGATAATTTGTTTATTATCAGCGTTAGCATTCATTTTTTACCCTGTATCACATGATAAAATCAACCTGGTTTCAGGTGCCAACAGGATCATTATTTCTGCTTTGTGCGTAGCATTTGTTTTCTCTCTCTACAAATTAAACCCAAGCTACGACAACCTGTTAACTAACGCGCTAGGGAAACTTGGAGAGATATCGTATTCGATTTACTTGATGCACCCTATTGTTGCAATCCCAGTTATGTTTATCGCTAAAAAGGTTGGCATGCCAATAGGTTTTGGCTACGCAACTTCTTTCATTTGCGTCATAATTGTCGGGTTTGTTACCTATTATCTTGTGGAGAAACCAATGATGCTTGTCGGAGCGAGTATTGCTTCATGGTTAAAAAAAGATGTGGTTCCTACCCACAATTTGGTTAAGTAACCCTATCAAATAATAGGCCACCGCTGTTTTAAACGACCCTATATTAGTTAACTACTGGCAGGCTGGGATAGCTGCCGGTAGTTTGCACTCCTATCCGATACGTTGGTGACTATCTGTCCGTAGTGTGCGTATCTGCGTGTATAGATGAACCAATCTGCAATTGATCAACCACGAACGTCGGGCGCGCACATCTGCAGTTCTGCACGGTACTGCCACCGGAACTTTTCCACAGCTTAAGACGGTGCCAGCGGTGTGCTCGAGCAGCCAACTATCGTCAACGAGAGCGGGAATTAGTTTATCCACTTTTCACTCTCCAGGGTGCAGCTCGCAGCTGCACATGGTTCGCCAAGAGTGCGCTCGAAAAGAACGGCGTTTATCCTTGCCGTAATCGCCCTGTGCAGCCATACACGCCGTCCCTGGCCTTGACTTGATGCGTGACGTAGCACCTCAAGCCAGCGTTCTGGCTTGTGATCACTGCCGCCTGCTGCTGGCCGGTGTTCCTGCACTGCGTCAGCGCATCGTTGATATTGTCGATTGTTGGCTGTCGACCTGCTAACCAGACGCCAGCACCGACAATGGACGCCAGGTCAGCAAGACCACCAAGCCAGCGGCAATCACTTCATATCCCGATCTGGATTTCGATTTCACTTACCATTGCCCAAAAGCGAAAGATATCTCCGAACTGAACGGTTCTTTGACAGATAAGCAGGCCATTTCGGGCCATACAACGCGAGTCAGACAGCACTTTAGATCGTAAAAGGAAGATAGTACCTGTGGTCGGCGGGCAGTAATTATTCAGCGTTCAGGCATAGAATAAAAACGATGTTAGGAATGATGTTAGGAAAGAGAATTTCAGGCACAAAAAAACCGCCTTCCGGCGGTCACGACATTACTACATATTGCTTTGATTATTCTGGAATTATTTTCCCTGGTACCCGGGGCGGGACTTGAACCCGCACAGCCATAAGCCGAGGGATTTTAAATCCCTTGTGTCTACCGATTTCACCACCCGGGCTCGGGAAAATTGGAGGCGCGTTCCGGAGTCGAACCGGACTAGACGGATTTGCAATCCGCTACATAACCGCTTTGTTAACGCGCCTTAATTCTGCTGCCTTCATCAGGCCAAAGCTCGTGAAACACCAGCTTTGTTTAATTTGGAGCGGGAAACGAGACTCGAACTCGCGACCCCGACCTTGGCAAGGTCGTGCTCTACCAACTGAGCTATTCCCGCATCAATCAGAACTTACTGATTTTTTTGCTATCTTTCGGCGATTCACCGCTGCCGTCTGATGCGATGCATTCTACTTACCTGACGTAATGAGTCAATAAAATTGTTGTCTCATTACGTTTGTTTGACGATTTTTGCAGCGCTTTGATCAGGGTTCAAGCAAATCTTTCCGGGCCGCGTTCAAATATTGGAACATTGACCAGAAAGTCAGCACCGCCGCGATGTACAACAGGCCGAAGGAGGCATACTCAACGGTACGTTCCGGGCGCCACAGCAACCCCACCAGCGACATCATTTGCGCCATGGTTTTGACTTTACCAATCCACGATACCGCCACGCTGCTGCGTTTACCGATCTCCGCCATCCACTCACGCAGCGACGAGATGATAATTTCACGGGCAATCATGGTCGCCGCAGGCAAGGTGATCCACCAGGTATGATAGTGCTCGGCTACCAGCACCAGCGCCACCGCCACCATCACTTTATCCGCTACCGGGTCAAGGAACGCCCCGAAACGGGTAGTTTGCTTCCAGCGACGGGCCAGGAATCCATCAAACCAGTCGGTTATGGCAGCAAATACAAAGATGACGGCGCAAACCATCGGAGCCCAGGTGAACGGCAGGTAAAATGCCAGAACAAAGAATGGGATCAGAACTACGCGAAACAGAGTAAGCCAAGTCGGTATATTCAATTGCATAATGCTACGGTAACTATCTGGCTGGAGTGGGAATTAAGAGTATGTTGCTACATTGCCCTCAGTGTTTCAATGCATTGTAGATCTTTTCTGCCAATGCTTGTGAAATACCCGGCACTTTTGCAATTTCCTCAACGCTGGCGTTCAATAATGGTTGAAGTCCACCCATATACTTCAACAGCACCTGTCGCCGTTTTGGCCCAACGCCATCGATCAGTTCCAACGCGCTGGTATTTCTAACTTTTGCCCTTCTCTGTCGGTGCCCGGTGATCGCATGGTTATGCGAATCATCGCGGATATGCTGGATCACATGCAGCGCCGGCGAATCCGAAGGCAGAGAAATCCCCTCGCCCTCCGGTACAAAGAACAATGTTTCCAGGCCGGCTTTGCGATCTGCGCCTTTGGCGATACCAATCAACAAAGGTTTGTTTTTATCCCAGGTAACGTTCAGTGAGTTGAACACCTCGATCGCCATACCAAGCTGGCCCTTACCGCCATCGATAAAAATAACGTCCGGAATTTTGTTCTCTTCCAGAGCTTTACCATAGCGTCGTTTCAGCACTTGCGCCATGGCGGCATAGTCATCCCCTGGCGTAATGCCGGCGATATTATAGCGCCGATATTCCGAACGCAGCGGCCCGTTGCCGTCGAAAACCACGCAGGAAGCGACGGTCTGCTCACCCATGGTGTGGCTGATGTCAAAGCATTCCATGCGGTTAATCTCAGAAAGATTCAGGATCTTCGTCAGTTCTGCCAACCGCTGATGAATCGTCGACTGTTGCGAAAGCTTGGTTGTCAACGCGGTCGCGGCGTTGGTACGCGCAAGTTTAAGGTAACGCGCACGATCGCCACGCGGTTTGCTTTGGATTTGAATCTTGCGACCAGCCAACTCGGAGAGCGACTCCGCCAACAGGTCTTTTTCGGGCAGATTGAAGTCTAGCAGGATTTCTGCTGGCAGAGTGCGAGCCTGGCTGCCCTGTAAATAAAACTGCCCGACAAAGGTCTGCACCACTTCGCTCATCTCGGTCCCCCCCGGCACCTTCGGGAAGTAGCTGCGGCTGCCCAACACTTTGCCTTGGCGGATAAACAATACGTGCAAGCAGGCCATGCCTGCTTCAAACGCCACGCCTATCACGTCCAGATCGTCGCTATTGCCCGAAACGAACTGGCGCTCCGTCACACGCCGCACCGCCTGGATTTGATCGCGGATACGCGCTGCATCTTCGAAATTCAATGCCTTACTGGCGTTTTCCATCCGTTCGATCAACTGATGCAACACCTGCTGATCCTTGCCTGACAGGAACAGGCGCACATAGTCTACCTGCTGTTGATATTCCTCCTCACTTACCAGTCCGGCGACGCAAGGCCCCAGGCAACGCCCGATCTGATACTGCAAGCAAGGGCGCGAGCGGTTGCGGTACACGCTGTTCTCGCACTGGCGTATCGGAAATAGCTTCTGCAACAGCGCTAATGTCTCGCGCACGGCATAAGAGTTGGGAAACGGGCCGAAGTATTCACCCTTGGCATGTTTAGCACCACGATGAACCGCCAACCGCGGATGACTGTCTGCGCTAAGGAAGATCAGCGGATAAGATTTATCGTCTCGCAAAAGAACATTATATCGCGGCTGGTATAACTTTATGTAGTTATGTTCCAGTAATAGCGCTTCTGTCTCGGTATGCGTAACAGTTACATCTATTTGTGCGATATTTTTAACCAACGCCTCGGTTTTTCGGCTTCCCACCTGCTGGCGGAAATAACTGACGAGGCGTTTTTTCAGATCTTTGGCTTTACCGACGTAGATAACCGTACCAGTGGCGTCATACATACGGTAGACGCCGGGCTGGCTGGTTACGGTGCTTAAAAAAGCTTTGGCATCAAAACGGTCACTCACTGCTTAACAACGTCTCCGCATTGAACAATCCGTGTCGGATAGCCAGGTGTGTCAATTCGACGTCACCGCTGATATTCAGTTTACTGAACATACGATAACGGTAGCTGTTCACCGTTTTAGGACTGAGGTTCAGTTGTTCCGAGATCTCATTCACCTTTTTGCCTTTGGTGATCATCAGCATAATCTGCAGTTCACGTTCAGACAGGCAACTGAACGGGGTTTCCGTCTGCGGCTCCAGTTGGCTCAATGCCATCTGCTGGGCAATGTCCGATGCGATGTAGCGCTGGCCTGCCTGCACCGACCGGATGGCGTTAACCACATCCTGCGGCGCAGCCCCCTTACTCAGGTAGCCTGCAGCACCTGCCTGCATCACCTTGGCAGGCAATGGGTTTTCAGTATGAATAGTCAACATGATGACTTTAACGTCGGGCGCATAACGTACAATCTTGCGCGTAGCTTCCAGCCCGCCAATGCCCGGCATATTCATATCCATAAGAACGATATCTACAGCATTGCCACGGCACCATTTCACGGCGTCTTCACCGCACTGGGCCTCCCCGACAACTTTTATACCTTTGATATCTTCAAGAATGCGTCGTATCCCTGCGCGCACCAGTTCGTGGTCATCAACAAGAAGAACGCTAATCAAGGAAAAATCTCCAAAAAAAGGGAGTAACGCAATCAGCCTCTGTTATAGCCTGAGATATTACTTGTTTTTCGGCCAAGAATGAACACAGATTAATACTAACTCCCGATTAACTTTGCGAAACGGCGCTGATTTTTGAATTTTAGTCATCCGCCCAGCCCGATAAAGCCGTTCTCTGCGGCCCCCCACAGCGGAAATATTAGTGGGTGTGATTCCTGCCTATGATACCGCACCAGTCATAAAGCGCGGGTAAAATCAATGTAAGAAATAGCAACGTAGATAATATTAACACGAATGCAATTGCGTTGTAATTCATTGAAATAAAACGAGACGATAACTGCCGTTCTGCTTCTCAGGAAAAAACGTCACGAAAGAAAATTATTCAGCAGAAAATTAGGTGCCAAAGAGCAAGGCAGCCACGTTGATAATTAGAATGGCCCCCATAAGTTGATAATAACATACCGGGCAAATACTTATTAACCCCAACGAAATAACTGTCACTTATTCTGTCCTCTTCCCGTTGCCGAACGGATGCCGGGGTATTGATTAATCCACTGCACGCCTGCGCTATAGCCCACAAACGATAACCGCCGCGTTAACACACCGATAACCGCTGAATGGCGCAGTTCCAGCGCTATCTGTGCAGATGGATATCGGATGCTATGCTATACTCCGCGCCCAGATAAATACGCATCTGCATGCCAGAGTGAATGAAATCGGTGCTGATGCGCATCAAAATGCATATTGTTTCAGGCTACGGCCCAAAAATCAGGAGAGAAAATGAGCAACGTTGACTTCACTACGTCTGCAAACCCGGAAACGCTGGCGACAGAAGTCGCCTGTCTTAAAGCGACGCTGACGCTGATCCTGAAATCGATCGGCCAGGCGGATGCCGGGAAAGTCATTATCAAAATGGAACGCTTTATCGCACAGATTGAAGACCCGGCTCAGGCCGAAATCTTTAAAAACAGTATCCAACAAATTAAGCACGCTTACCGTCAGTAAGCTGCCGTCCATCCGGCCTGCCATTCCCGCAGGCCCGTTTCCCTCACGATTTTCATGAGCAATTGATCTCCCACATTATTTCGGGCAGTGTATTTTTATTTACGCCAGAGAAACCTATGGGCATCCTCGTTAAAGCGTTGATCGGCGCTTTGGTCGTAGTCTTAATCGGCCTGCTGGCCAAAAGTCGCAGCTACTATATTGCCGGCCTGGTGCCGCTATTTCCCACCTTTGCACTGATTGCGCATTACATTGTCGGCAGCGAACGCTCGATCGAAGCGCTGAGAACCACGCTGATTTTCGGCATGTGGGCGGTTCTTCCCTATCTGGTGTATCTGATCTCGTTGTATTTGTTTATCAACAGCATGAGATTGTCTTGGGCGTTGAGTGCGGCGGTGTTGTGCTGGATTGCTGCAGCGTGGCTATTGATCACTCTGTGGGGATGGTGGCAAGGGCGCTGAATGCGCCCCGCCTGATTACGGTTTACCGGCCTGCAACACAAAACCGCGTTGCATATCGCCCGCAATGCGGAAGTAACGGCTCTCACCGGCGCGCAGCGTCATCGGTAACCGGCCGCTGGTATCGCGCCAGATGCACAGACTATTTTCGATCATATCCTGCCCGATGCTAACTTCGTTATTCCCCACCGGCACTCGAAACTCGGCCTTCTCTTTTGCCGCCAGCGATGCCGCAAACTCCCCGTTGATATAAACCCCGGTGCGGCAACTCCCCGCCAACATCCCGCTGTCACGCACCACCACCACCGTGGCATAAGGCGTTTGCGGCACATTCTGATAAAGCATCAATCGGCTGGGCGGCGGCAACTCAGCCTGTTGCGGCGGAACCGCCTGCGTGGCGCAGCCAGACAACAGTAAGCTTGTAATAAATAACACGGCGTAATGCTTCATCCTGAGCTCCTAGAAAAAACCAATCTTCATAGTAGCAAGAGAATAGGCGGCAGCGCGCCATCAATAGAAAAATAGGATAACTTCCAGTGGGCTGGGGAGAAGTCCGACGTCAAACGAGTTTTCGCTGCCCATCGCGATGATGATCAAAGGACGTTCCGTCACACTAGGAAAATTCTTTGTTATTATATTGAAATAGATAAGGATTTTTTTAATCTATTTAGAATTTAACCATACGCTTCTTGATATCATCTTGAAAAATTCCACCCACATAGTTAAATCCATCCTCTGTGACATAAACTCGCGGGTAGCCGGTTTCCGACAGTCCAGTCAGCATGTATCCTCGGCTTATCATCTCTGGGGAAGGTGCATTCATCAGAGTAAGAAAACCTCGCCCCCGACACCACTGATAAAAACGGGTACGGCCATAACCAAAGGCATCACCAACCTCGGATAGGTTTCTAAATCGAACATAATCAACTGATAATGAAGGTAAATTATCGTTATCTTTAGGTATTTCAGGTTTATTCAACAAATAAGACTCCCTTATTCACGCCTTCATCATCATGAAAATCATTTATCGCTCCTGAATCTAAAAAATTTATAGGTGAATTGCAATCGCATTACTGGCCATTCGAATAATAGTTTTAATTCTGTATGGATTTAAAAGTTGGATAAACCTGCACAAATCAAGCAACCTTTTTTCCCAACCCCTACCGCAGCTAAAAATAAACCACGCCTTTTAGGTAAAAATCCTATAAATATACCGGGCATAAAATCAGAAAAAACTTAGCATCGACACTATAACCAAAAAACATTATTGCTTTATTACTCGCTTTCGCCATTACCATTTACCTGCACAACCCATACCCCTGCATGCCAAAATGAAAATGATTTGCATGAGCGGCATTATATTCCGGGCCTAGCGCACTGCCGAAAAAGCCACATCCCTCTTCGAACAGCGCTTTCAGATAGCTTCCCGCAGTGCTTTGCTCCGGCCAGTCGCGCAATATTGTCAGCCGTTGACCATTCGCCAGACGAAAACCGGCAATATCCCAAGCCTCCGCAGTGGCATGCTCACTGAGCCTTCCCACTGGTCGATGATAGATATTGCGACAAGCGTAGCTGCCAAGATGATCAATACGCGCCAGCCTCACGCCAAACCGCCGTTGTGCCTGCGGCGCGGCGATTTGCCCAACGAACATTGCGCTGCTCAGCGCCAGCGGGCAACTGGCAAGAAAACTGGAGCTGAGGCGTACCTCACCAAAATTTTGCACCCGCACCGGCGCAACCAGCGGACATTTGCCCTGGCTGTCGCCAGGCAGGCTAAAAGCGATACGCCCCGCGTCCCTTGCCTGAGTCAAAATGGCCATGCAAGCCACAGGATCATTGGCCAACAACCGCAGTTTAAGGCGAGTGACCAGGGTTGGGGGATCGTCCAGCGTTAAAGGAGAGAAAGGATGATAGCCTGGGGGTAAATAACGGCTTGCCCAGGGCAGCAGCATAGCCAGCGCCAGTAATACCAAAAGTAAAACGAGCGTACGTCGCATGCCATTCTCCCCCTAAACCCAAAACCTCAGCACTTACCCACAGCATTATCGGCTGCGACTTTAAAGCCACACATATAGGCTTCGCCAGCGTAACCTCAATCTTACCTAAACAATAATTATTATCATTTCCAATTTTAACATCATTTTATTACACTCCTGCCTTACGTTGTCTAGGATGATTCTTAGCACGTGTATTTAGGACGACAGAAAGAGTTAGGGAGACTATGAAGACGTATAATTTTTTGATTATTTTGCCATTCTTGACATTGACCGCTTGCACCCAATGGGAAAAACCCGGTGCTGGCAACGCCACCCGCGATGCGGAATATGCCGAATGCAAAGGCAAGGGGTATGAACGTTTTCCACCAGATATGGTGAGAGATTTTGAGTTTGCCTACGAAAACCAATACAAAAGCTGTAAAAAAGACAAGAAGGATTGTCCAGAAGGCTACCGTTACGAAAAACAACCCTCGTTCAAAACGGTACAGAATGATCGCAATGAGGCCGCCCGCTCGGCGACCATCGAAGCCTGCATGTATGGCAAAGGCTGGCACGAGAAAACCTATTACTGGCCACAATACTGACAAAGCGGGCAACGGGTTCGGCATGCCGAACCCTGTTACCCTGCCTGCAACCGGCAGCTATTGATCGTCGCCGTGTGGCATGCCAGCCTTCGGTTTAGACTTATTTCTCTCTGGCTTTTTATCCTTTGTGGCCGACAGAGCACGACCAATCAGCCATAACAACAACGGCATCAGCAACAGACATAGTGCCAGCGTAATCAGTGCATTTGTCATCCTTTGCCCACCCGAACTCTCTGGTTATTATGCCTGAGTGTAGCATGCTTATCCGTCGCTCTCGGTGCGGCCCAGTCGGGCCAGCGTTTCTGTTCTGGCCGGCGTCAATGGGATCCGGGGGGCCATCAACGGCCAACCAAAAAGGTGACGTGCCGCCGTCGCGCAAATCTTGCCCTGACAGGCTCCCATACCGCAGCGGCTGCCCAACTTGGCCGCCGACCAGCCAGAGAACTCGCAGACCTGCCCCAACGGCACATCCTCGCAGCGGCACAGCAGCGTGTCAGGCATCGCCAGTGTTTTCAGCGCAGGGTTTAGCATAAAAGCGCGCTCTACCGTTCCAGCGAAATGCCGCCACTTATCACGCTGCCCCATTAATGCTTGCGCCTGTTCCATATTGCCGGTTGCGGCATAACCGGCGATGGCTCCCTCGGCTAGTGCCAACTCACTGCCGCCAACGCCGGTACAGTCTCCGGCGGCATAAATCGGCGGCAGACTGGTTTGCTGCCACTCGTCCACAGCGACCCTGTGATTGGAAATGCGGCACCCCAAATGCATCGCCAGCTCAATATTTGCCACCAG
Source organism: Serratia sp. 22264 (assembly GCF_052045345.1). NCBI lineage: Bacteria > Pseudomonadati > Pseudomonadota > Gammaproteobacteria > Enterobacterales > Yersiniaceae > Serratia > Serratia sp. 22264. The sequence continues at coordinate 597,376 of NZ_JBQEOY010000001.1, read as the reverse complement.
TCCAAAACCGCAGGCCAACCGATCGCAAGGCAGCATCGCCACTCTCCTGCCTTGCTGAACCCTCACCGCGTCCAGCCGTTGCCCACCCAACGCCGCCAGCACATAGCTGTCAGGGCGATAACGGCGATGCAGTAGAGTCAATGACTGGTGTAGCTTTGTCGGCCAGCGCCACAGCCCGCTGGCGAACCCCGCCAACCGCCGAGCGGACGCTTGTTCCGCCAGCAATACCACGTCACCACCGGCTTTGGTAACGCTATCGGCCACCGCCAGCAGCAACGGCCCGCTGCCGGCAATGGCCACCCGTTCCCCTTTAATTTGCAGCCCCTGTTTTATCTGTGCCTGCAACCCACCGGCACCGGTCACCCCAGGCAACGTCCAGCCGGGAAACGGCAACAGAAGCTCCCGCGCACCGCAGCACAAGATCAAGCGTTGATAATCGACGAGTCCACTACCCACAGCACTCTCATAGAGGATTTGCTGCCGCCCGCAATGGGCCACGATTTTGACGGCGTTAAGCAACGTCACGTTATTCAGCGCCCCAACCGCCTGCCGATACTGCTGCGCAAGTACCGGCAATATTACTCCCGGCCCATCGCGCCAAATTTGTCCACCTGGGTTAGGGTTATCGTCAAGCATCAACACCGACTGGCCGCTTTGTGCAGCGGTGCAAGCTGCGGCTAACCCGGCTGGCCCTGCGCCGATAATCAGCACGTCGCACGCGAGGTTATTCATCATTGATCCTCTCAATATGCATCCCAGGCTGACACAGGGTCTGGCACGCCAGCCGCCGCAGACCGTTCACCGTGACACGACACTCCTGGCAAATACCCATGCCGCAAAACGGCGCTCGCGGTAGCCGACAGACCGAGTAACGGCAGCGATCCTGCCCGCTCAGGCTAAGCGCTGCTGCCACACTGCAACCCTCAGGCACGCGCAGGCTTTCACCATCAATTGTTAGCATCAGCAAACTATGTTCTTCGCTCATACCGACAACACCTCGCTAAACACCCGTTCAGCAAGATAGGGAGTATCGTCAATCGCCGGCCGGTGATGCTGGATCTGTGCCGCAATCAGTGCAGCGCTGCCTAACGCGGTCGTCACCCCCAACCCCTCATGCCCCAATGCCAACCATAACCAGCGATGTTGCGGGTGCGGCCCCAATAGCGGCAAACCATCGGCCGAAGCGGCGCGCAGACCTGTCCAGCAACGGATAATATTCAGTTGCGCCAGCGCGGGTAAAAAGGCCTCCGCGCGCATCAGCATTGCCGCCAGCAACGGCAAGTCGATATCGGCGTCGGGTGAATCAAATTGTCGCGAAGAACCAATCAGCAGTTGGCCTGTTGGACGCGCCTGAACGTTGAATGCCACTGAAGTGCCGCCGCTGGCATGTGCGCTGGCACCATAACCTAATTCAACCAATTGGTGGCGCACCCTCTGCGGGTAACGATCGGTGATCGCCAAGTGCCCTTTTTTGGCTTTCAGCAACGGCTGCGCTAACAACCTATCGGCCTGCAGGCCGCAGGCAAGCACCACTACAGGGGCCGTCAGGCGCTTACCGCTAGCCAGCACCACCGCTTGTTCCTCCAGCACGACCACCTCATCAGCAATCACCCTGATTGCCGACCCTGCATCAACCTGTAACCATCGGGCGACGTTGGGCGCATAGACAATGCCGTCGCCCGGCACCTGCAACCCACCCGCCAGACCGGGCCGCAGCATGGGCTCAAGACGAGCAATCTGCGCAGCACTGAGCGTCTCGCCAAGCACGCCATATTCCGCCATTCGCCGCTGCTTTAGTTCGGCAATAGCCATCTCGTCTTCCCGCTCCGCCAGCCATAGCGTGCCGCAACCGCGCCAGGCACAACTCTCCGGCATGCGCTCCAGCACCCCGCGCCACAGTTGTAGCGAATAAGCGCTCAAGGCCAATTCAGCGGGATTATCATCCATACAGACCAGGTGCCCCATGCCTGCTGCTGTCGCACCGGGGCGCTGATTATCCACCAATAACACCTGATGCCCTTCCTGTGCCAGCCGCCAGGCACAGGCTGCACCGATAATGCCGGCGCCTACCACTATCGCCTCTGCGCATCTGCCGACGGCCATCACCGTATTCCCCAGGCGAAGGGGTCACGCTCATCCAGCAGCAACCGGCTATCGGCGCAAATGTAAGCTTGCCCGCGAATAAAAGGGATTACGCGATCGCCATTGCGCCGGTAATAGCCGCTGAATTCACTGCCAATCACGCTAGCCTGGCGCCAGACTTCATCCGGAGGCAATTTGCCGTCGGCCGCCAGGCAAGCCAACTTGGCGCTGGTGCCGGTACCGCAGGGCGAACGGTCATAGGCCTTGCCGGGGCATAGCACGAAGTTGCGGCTGTCAGCCTGCGGATCGGCGGCGAACAGTTCAATATGATCGATAACACCGCCGTCTTCCCCATAAACGCCCGCCAGCTCCAGCGCCTGCCGTACCGCCCAGCAGAAGGCGGTAAGCGCCTCCAGATTTTGCGTAGTAATGGCAAGAGGATGTTCGGCAACCAGGAAAAACCAGTTCCCCCCCCAGGCAATATCACCCGTCACGACGCCATAGTCCTTCACCTCGACCGCCACCTGTCGGCGATAACGGTAGGCGGGCACGTTTTCCACCGTGACGCTGCCGTCCTGGTGCAGCGTGGCATTGACCGTACCGACAGGGGTTTCAATCAAATGCTCCCCGGCGCTGATCCGCCCCAGATAAGCCAACGAGGCGACCAGCCCGATAGTGCCGTGGCCGCACATGCCCAGATAGCCGGCATTGTTGAAGAAAATCACCCCGGCGGCGGCCTGCGGTGAACAAGGCTGGCACAATAATGCCCCAACCAGCACATCATTGCCGCGAGGCTCCAGAATGACGGCGCAGCGCCAGTCGTCATACTGCTGTGCAAACAATGCTTTGCGTTCCGCCATACTGCCGCTGCCCAGATCGGGGAATCCCTCGATAATCAATCGGGTGGGTTCCCCGCCGGTGTGGGAATCGATTGCCCGCAGTCCGGTGAAATGCGAAGAAAGTGCCATCGGAGCCTCCTGAGTTAATGACATGTTACCGATAGCCTTAGCCTGACCGAATACGCCGACGGCGGCTTGATGCATTTCGGCGCGGCAAATGCAGAAATCAGCATAATGCCCGCAGCGGCGTTTAACCGACGTCGCACAGCTCCGTTCCGAATGCCATAAGAATGACTTATTTATCATTGTGTTATTGATGTGCTATTTCTAAAACTGCGAGGTGGCAGCCGTTTTATTTTCTAAAAACTGATCTGCAAAAAGAAAAAGTATGCGGCAATGCGCATATTTGGCAGCTGCGCTTGAAAAGTTATCAGAAAGTTAATATTGATTAACGGCGCCAAGAATGGCCTGCCCGAACCGCCTCAGGTTCGGTGTCAAACAGCGGGAAAAGGTATTGCTATGCGATTAGCCCATGACCATCAGGTTGTTACTCCTCCCCAGCCCGTTATTGATGAGCAGGAAGATGACGTATTCGCCGTAGAACAGCTGTCCCGCCTGTGCGATGGCCTGGCGCAACAGCGCCCCAACAACCTGCACGAATTGCTGAATTCGCTGGCGCTGATCGCCCCGCTGCTCAACGCCATCCCCAACGTGGTGTTCTTTATCAAGGACGCGCAGGCGCGTTACCTGTTGGCCAACCTGACGCTGGCCAAGCGCTGTGGTTTCAAAACCGTCATGCCATTGCTGGGAAAAACCTCAGCAGACGTCTTTCCCGCCCAGCTTGGCTCAGGTTATACCGAGCAGGATCTCCGGGTGTTACGCCACGGGGTGCTGATTCAGGATCAGTTGGAAATGCATCTGTATAACGGTCGGGAAACCGGCTGGTGCCTGACACAAAAACTGGCGCTGTATGACGCGCAGGGCAAAATCATTGGCATGGCGGGCATCTCGCATGACCTGCAGGAGGCCAAAGCCAATCACCCGGCCTATCAACGGCTGGCGGCCATCGACGTCTATATTCGCCAACATTACGCCCGGCCGATCGCCCTCGAGGAGCTAACAACGCTCACCGCTCTTTCCGTGGCGCAGATCGAACGCTACTGCAAACGCATTTTTCACCTCACGCCACGCCAGATGATCCACAAGGTTCGGCTGGAAAAAGCGACCGAATTGCTGGCCGGTGATTTACCCATCACCGACATTGCCCTGCAGTGCGGCTATACCGATCACAGCGCTTTCAGCCGTCAGTTCAAGTCGATGACCGGCTTGACCCCTCGCGATTTCCGGCTAACGATAATCCCTTAACCGGCTGATATTACTCCCCCTGCTCTCTTTTCTCGGCGGAAGAACCCTCAGGTTTTTTGCCGCCCGATGATCTGCGTTACTGTGCCAATTTCGTCGTGGCATTCGGCGAAAACCGTCAAGCCCCTGCGAACAATACAGGTCAATCTGTGGTTGGATTTCACCAAGAGTTCACCACCGATTAACAAACTTGGACGACAGGATAAACACTATGAGTCATAAAACCATTAAATGGAGCGGCGTGTTCCCGGCGGTCAGCACCCAGTTTCGCAGTGATTTCTCTCTGGATCTCGACGCCACTCATACGGTAATCAAAAATCTGGTCAAGGACGGCGTTTCAGGTCTGGTGGTGTGCGGCACCGTCGGCGAAAACACGTCATTGACGGTACAGGAAAAGTTGTCGGTCATTGAGGTAGCGCGGGATGCGGCCCAGGGCCAGGTGCCGGTGATCGCCGGCATAGCCGAATTCACCACCGCCTTTGCGCGCAATATGGCACGCGAAGCGCAAAAAGCCGGTGTCGACGGCATTATGGTGATGCCTGCACTGGTTTACTCCGCCAAACCCCACGAAACTGCCGCACACTTTCGCAGCGTCGCCACCGCCACCGATCTGCCGATCATGGTCTACAACAACCCACCCATTTACAAAAACGACGTAACGCCCGACATCCTGACCTCGCTGGTCGACTGCGAAAATATCGTGTGTTTCAAAGACTCTTCCGGCGACACCCGCCGCTTTATCGATCTACGCAACGAGGTTGGCGATCGTTTTGTCCTGTTCGCCGGGCTGGACGACGTGGTGCTGGAAAGCATCGCCGTCGGGGCCGAAGGTTGGATATCCGGGATGTCCAATGCCTTCCCACGTGAGGGAGAAACGCTGTTCCGCCTGGCGAAGCAAAAACGCTTTGAAGAAGCGTTGTCGCTATACCGCTGGTTCATGCCGCTGCTGCACCTCGATGCACGGCCGGATCTGGTGCAGTGCATCAAACTATGTGAAGAGCTGGTGGGCCGAGGCAGCGCAGTTACCCGTCCCCCGCGCCTGGCGCTGCAAGGCGACACGTTGGCGGAAGTCACGGCAGTGATCAAAAAGGCGCTGGCAACCCGCCCCGAACTGCCGGACGTCGGCCTGTAATCGCCACCTTCGCCCGGCCGTCTGCCGGGCACTCTCATTTTCCTGACGGGGGATACATGCCCAACATCTATACCATCAGAGGCCAACAGTTTATCGGCGGCGAACGCCGTGCCAGCGGAGAAGCTACGCTGATCAGCCTGCGTGCCGATAACGGCCAGCCAACCGGCCATCGCTTCCATCAGGCCACCGCCACTGAAGCCGCCGCCGCCGCCGAGGCCGCCGCGCAGGCCTTCACCGCATATTCGCAAATCGGCGCCGAGCGCCGGGCGGCGTTTCTTGATGCCATTGCCGATCAGTTGGACGCGCTGGAGGAGGATTTCTTCGCATTCGCCATGCAGGAAACCGCCCTGCCATTGGTTCGCCTGAGCGGTGAGCGCGCCAGAACCAGCGGTCAGATGCGGTTATTCGCCACTCTGTTGCGTCGCGGCGATATGCATGGCGCACGCATAGACTGCGCCCTGCCGCAGCGAACGCCATTACCGCGCCCGGATCTGCGGCAATATCGCACCGCTATCGGCCCGGTAGCGGTGTTCGGCGCCAGCAACTTTCCGCTGGCGTTCTCCACCGCTGGCGGTGACACGGCGGCCGCGTTGGCTGCGGGTTGCCCGGTAGTGTTCAAGGCGCACGGCGGTCATATGATCACCGCAGAGCTAACTGCGCAGGCGATTGAACGGGCCCGAGAGCAACTGCAAATCCCGGCAGGGGTGTTCAACATGATTTACGGCGATCGCATTGGTGCAGAGTTGGTGCAGCACCCGGCAATTCAGGCGGTGGGCTTTACCGGTTCGCTGCGGGGTGGCAGAGCCTTGTTCGATCTGGCTATGCGCCGCCAGCAGCCTATTCCGGTGTTCGCCGAAATGTCGAGCATTAACCCGCTGATCGTGATGCCCCAGGCTCTGGCCCGGCGTGGGCAGAAAATCGCACAGGAACTGGTTGCCTCATTCACCCTGGGGTGCGGCCAGTTCTGCACCAAGCCAGGGTTGATTCTCGGCCTACAGGGCACAGCATTCCGTCAGCTGATTCACGAGTTAAACACCCAGATAAATGCTGCCGCACCCCAACCTATGTTGAATGCCGACACGCTGACGCATTACCGCAATGGATTAAAAGCGCTCGAAGAGACGCCGGGTATCCGCCATCTGGCCGGCAACCGCGAGCAGCAACCGCATCTGGCCGCACCGCAACTGTATCAGGCCGACGTCAACCTGTTGCTGAGCGGCAACCCTCTGCTTCAGGAGGAAGTCTTTGGCCCGGTGGCGATCCTGGTGGCAGTGGAAGACAACCGTCAACTGGCTGCCGTGCTGGAGAGCCTGCAAGGGCAACTGACCGCCACCCTGCTGGCAGACGAAGATGATCACGCCGATGCGGCTCCGTTGGCTCAACGGCTGGTGCACAAGGCCGGGCGAGTGCTGTTCAACGGGTATCCCACCGGGGTAGAGGTCTGTGACGCCATGGTGCACGGTGGCCCTTATCCGGCAACCAGCGATGTACGCGGCACGTCGGTAGGCACGCTGGCCATCGAACGTTTCCTGCGCCCGGTCTGCCTGCAGAATTACCCCGCGGCGTTACTGCCTCCGCCGTTGCAAGACAGCAACCCACTTGGCCTGTTAAGGCTGGTTAACGGCATTTATACCCGGGATCCCATTACTTTATCTGCCAATGACTAGCCAGGCCGTATCTGCATGCCATCAAATAACAAAAGGGTAACCCTATGACAACCCAAGGCAAATTCAAGAAGCAGCTTACGCTCACCGATCTGACGTTTATCGGTCTGGGCGCTATATTTGGTTCCGGCTGGCTGTTCGCCGCCAGCCACGTATCTTCCATTGCCGGCCCGGCGGGCATCTACTCTTGGCTTATCGGCGGCCTGGCCGTTTTACTGCTCGGTATCGTCTATTGTGAACTGGGTGCGGCACTGCCGCGCGCCGGCGGCATCATCCGTTATCCGGTATTTTCCCACGGCGAGCTGATGGGCTATCTGTTGGGATTTATCACCCTGATCGCCTTCTCCAGCCTGATATCGATTGAGATCGTCGCCGCCCGCCAATACGCCGCCGCCTGGTTTCCCTTTTTGAGCCAACCCGGCTCCGGCGACCCGACGCTATTCGGCTGGGGGGTACAGCTAGTGCTGCTGTGCTTCTTCTTCGCCCTTAACTACTACAGCGTCAAAACCTTTGCCAAATCCAATAACCTGATCAGCGTGATTAAATTCATGGTGCCGCTGTTGGTGATCGTAGTGCTGTTCAACTTCTTCAAACCCGAAAATTTGTACAGTCAGGGCTTTGCCCCCTTTGGCTCCGCAGGGGTGGAAGCAGCCATTTCGGCGGGCGGGATTATCTTCGCGTATCTCGGTCTGACGCCGATTATCTCGGTCGCCAGCGAGGTGCAAAACCCTCAACGTACGATTCCCATCGCGCTGATCCTGTCGGTAATACTGTCCACCATCATCTATGTGCTGTTGCAGGTGGCTTTCCTCGGCAGCATTCCCAGCGAGATGCTTAGCGGGGGTTGGGCCGGTATCAGCCAGCAATTCTCACTGCCTTATCGCGATATCGCCATCACGCTGGGCATGGGTTGGCTGGCGTTCCTGGTGGTGAGCGATGCGATTATCTCGCCGAGCGGCACCGGCAATATCTATATGAATGCCACGCCACGGGTGATCTACGGTTGGGCGCGCGCCGGGACCTTCTTTAAAATCTTTACCCGCGTCGACGGGGCGTCCGGCATTCCACGCCCCGCGCTGTGGCTGACCTTTGGTCTGTCGATCTTCTGGACGCTGCCCTTCCCCTCTTGGGAGAAGCTGATCGGCGTAGTATCCGCCGCGCTGGTACTGAGTTACGCCATTGCGCCCGTCACCGCCGCCGGCCTGCGGCGTAATGCGCCGGACCTGCATCGCCCGTTCTTCGTGAGGGGCTTTTGCGTGCTCGGCCCGGTGTCATTCATCATATCGGCACTCATCGTCTACTGGTCCGGCTGGAACACCGTTTCCTGGCTGCTGGGCCTGCAGATCCTGATGTTCGTGGTTTATATTCTGTTCAAAAACAAGGTGCCCACCCATGCCGTCAGCCTCCGGCAGCAGATTTGGTCCTCACTGTGGCTGATCGGCTTCTACGCGCTGATTATTGTGGCGTCTTATCTCGGCAGCTTTGGCGGTATCAACGCCATCGGTCACCCGTGGGATACCCTGACGGTGGCAGTCATTGCGCTGGTGATCTACTACTGGGGTGCCTATACCTGTTTGCCCAAGGCGAATTTCGACGGTGATGAAGAAGAGTAACCGCAAAGGAGAAATCTCATGACGCAAACCCAGACGCTATCGCTGAGCGAGGCCTATCATCTCGCGCTGCGTGCACTGCGCAGCAACGGTTTCAGCGTTGAACATGCCGATGCCGTCGCACAGAATGTGACCGCCGGCGAACGTGATGGCTGCGCCTCGCACGGCTTGTACCGGGTGCTTGGCTGCGTACGCTCGCGACTGGCCGGCAAGGTGTCCGCCGACGCCGTTCCGATGCTTATCGACAGCGCTCCGGCGATCCTGCGGGTGAACGCCAACGACGGCTTTTCACTGCTGGCTTATCGCCGCGCACTCCCAGCTTTTGTCGACAAAGTGCGCACTAACGGCATAGCGGCGTTGGCCATTAACCACTGTGTGCATTTTTCCGCCCTGTGGGCCGATATTGAACCCTTAACCGAACAAGGGCTGGTGGCGCTGGCATGCACGCCCAGCCATGCCTGGGTTACCCCCGCCGGGGGAACCCGCCCGTTGTTCGGCACCAACCCTATCGCCTTTGGCTGGCCGCGTCCGCAGCGCCCGCCGTTTATCTTCGATATGGCCACCAGCGCCGCGGCACGTGGCGAAATCGAGCTGCACCACCGCGCCGGCACGCCGCTGCCGGAAGGATGGGGTATTGATGAACAGGGGCAACCCTCAACCGATCCGGCCAGCGTGTTGCAGGGCGCGATGCTGACCTTTGGCGGCCATAAGGGATCTGCGCTGGCAGCGATGGTTGAACTGCTTGCCGGGCCATTGATTGGCGATATGACCAGTAAGGAATCGCTGGCCTACGATCGGCAGACCGGCTCCTCCCCTTATGGCGGCGAACTGATTATCGCCATGGATCCCGAACGTTTTATGGGGGCCGACAGCGCGGTTCACTTTGCCAGAGCGGAAGCCTTGTTCGCCGATATGTCCGGGCAAGGGGCACGTATTCCAGGGGAGCGGCGTTTTCAGATGCGGCAATACAGCGAGCAACACGGCGTGACCTTGCCGCTGGCGCTGTATGAAGAAATTGTTGCCCTCTGCCGCTAAATGATACAGGCCCGCAAACTGAGCTGCGGGCCTGATTTAACCAATTATCTGACAACCATGACCGAGATATTGGCGTGGCGCACAATAGCCGCAGCGTTAGATCCCAGCAAGTAGGTTTTCACGCTCGGGCGGCGCGAACCGATGATGATCAAATCCGCTTTGATTTCCTCCGCCAATTCCAGCACCTGATCGCGCGGGGAGCCAAAGCTGATGGTGTAATCCAGACGCTCCAGTGGAATATCAATTTCCGACATGATTTTCTTGAGCTTATCGACCGCTTTTACTTCCGCCTGATTCTCAAACTCCTTGATGCCAAATGAATAGGCGGTAACGAACGCCGAGGCATCCGGCAACGCGTGGAAGAAATGCACTTTGGCTCCGGAAATTTTCGCCAGGTACTCGACATTCTTCAACGCATGCTCCGTCAGCAGATCTTCTTCAATATCTATCGGCACTAGTATGGTCTTGTACATATTACATCCCTTCTATGTAAACCTTGGTGCCTATAGGGTACTGCCGGGAGAATGGTGCGTGAACCGCTTTCTCGTGCTTTTGTGATCGCCGGTAACTCCTGGCCGGGATAATTGGTTATTTAACAAAATATAAACATAGCGAGGTTAACAGCTAGTCGATTAATTATTGCAATATCAGTCAAATGAGTTGCAAATACACCGCTTTCGCCGTGGCGGCAGTTTTATTGGCAACTGACAATTTTTTAATCGAATTACCGATGTGAAAATTCACGGTTCTTTCACTCAACCCCATAAGCATGGCAATTTCCTCTGAGGTTTTGCCTTCGCTGCACCAGCGTAAAATATCCTTTTCACGCAACGTCAACACGTCTTTGATCGCCTCGTCGTTCACCGATATTAATGCTTCGCGCAACGTTTTATGAGCAATCTGCGCCAACCACAGGAAAAAGGTTTCGTTACGCGCACCGGCCTCCGGCGACTGCTCAGGGATTTTTTTGCCGGCAAAGGTGAGAATGCCCAACCGACCGTAGCAGTCCTTGATTGACTGTGACCAACCTTCACGGATACCGAACTGTGCCATACGCCACCACAGTTCCGGTCTATCTTGATAGAACTCTTCGTCCCAATGAAACTGCAGCGTGGAATGATGGGCCTGATCGATAACCGGGTCCTGCAAATACACCCGCAGCTTGCGGTAGTCCTCCAGGTATTCTGCAGGATAATTTCCCTCTATCAGCATTTTGGGCCGGCTGGCCGGGTAGCAGGAAAACACAATGTAGGAATAGTACTCAAAGCCCAGTGCCTGGGCGCAGGGTTCCAGACGACGTAAAAAAAGCTCGCGGTCGTGCACACTGTCGAGTAAAGCGTCCATCAAAGGCTGAATGCGGTTATCCATAAAAACACGTTCTCCAGAAAGCTGGGCCGGCAATCGATAAGTAACATTAACTATAGTGTGACTCCCTGGCTACAACAGCCGTTTCATAGTATAAAAAATACAATGGCTATAACAAAAAAAGCTATCATCACCTCTATCGCTAATAAATAACGCGTTAAAACCGCCCCCTGACTGATAAATTACGCGAATACCATAAGCGCCTATTATTGTAAACCTGTCAGTTTTACCGTTAGACAGTCATCTCGCCACCCATTACCTTCGCCTTAGGCACCCAGTGTCGTTCCAAATCCAAATAAATTATAAGCATTTGCGAATTTGGCAATGCAGAAAAATACTCACGGGGATTTTCTATGGCAGAGAATAATTCGGCAATCCGTTCAGCCGCCGTTATTGGTGCGGGGACCATGGGCAGAGGCATCGCCTACCTCCTGGCGCTGAACGGCATACGAACCGTACTTTATAATCGCAATGGTAATAATCTCAATCAGGCCCGTGACTATATTGTCAGCGACCTGGACAGAAAAATAGATAACGGAAAAATAACCCTGCAGAAAAAAGGCCAGATATTAGCCAATATTATTTTCTCGGCCGTCTTTGACGCCATAACCGACAGCGATCTGGTGATTGAAACCATTGCGGAAGATGAGCAAACCAAGCATGAAATCCTGGCAGCCATTGCGGCTACGGTAAAACCGGAGGCGATCATTGCGACCAATACCTCCTCGTTGTCGCTGAACAAACTGGCGGCAGGGGTGGAAAACAACCCGCGCTTTATCGGCCTGCATTTTTTCAATCCGGCGCCGCTGATGAAGTTGATCGAAATCATTCCCTCTTATTTTACCTCCCACGCCACCAGCCTACGCTGCCAGAAGTTGGTAATAGCATTGGGTAAACAGTTTGTGGTCTGCAAAGCCACGCCGGGCTTTATTGTTAATCGCATGGCGCGGCCTTTCTATCTGGAAGGGTTCCGGCTGCTGGAGGAGAACGTGGCGCTGGCGCCACAGATCGACCGCGCCCTCAAGGCCGGCGGGCATTTTCGCATGGGCCCTTTAGAACTGACGGATTTTATCGGTCAGGATATCAACTACCAGGTCAGCAAGCAGATTTGGCAAGATATGCAGTTCGACCCTCGCTATACCCCCGGCCACTTGCAACGCTCGCTGGTGGATGCCGGGCTGCTGGGGAGGAAAAACGGGCGTTCTTTTTTTGCTTCCCAACCGGCGATGCCACCCACCCCGACCACAGAGAGCGACACGCCAACTTCACTGCATTTTTATGGTGAGCACGCTTTATTCGATCATCTGCAACAGCGCGCTCTGGCCACCTGGCCTGCGCTGCGCGTTCAGCGGTTGCCGGAACGGCCTGAACTGGGGCGATTTATCCTGGTGAATAACGCGCTGGCGATCAAAATCACCGATGGCAGAACGGCAAACCTGCTCGCCGGCTTAACCGCTCTCGACACCTTCGTGATTGACGCTGCGCTGAATTACGCCGACACCGCCTATCTGGTGGCCGCCCACAATCAACATGCCACAGAGACGAATAAAGCGCTGTTTCTGACGCTGCTGCAAACCGTCATCGCTCAGGTGGAGTTTATTAAAGATTCCCCTGCCCTGATCGTTGCCCGCGTACTGAGCAGCCTGATCAATGAATCGGTGATCATGGTGGAGAGCGGCGTTTGCAGCCGGGCAGATATCGATATCGCCGCCGTGGCCGGCGTGAACTATGCCGACGGCATTTTTGCCTGGTTGGCGCAACTCGGGCAGAAAAACGTGAAATCGACGCTGGATAACATGGCGCAACTGCTGCACTCCGCGCGCTATTACCCGCATTACTCATTGCTGAACGCGGCCCGGCCTGAGCTGGCCGTAGCGCCCTAAGGAAAGATGATGACGATTAAAGACGACGGGGTCTATCTGATCGACGGCACGCGCACGGCTATCGGCGCTTACGGCGGCAGCCTGGCGCTGACGCGTCCGGATGACATGGCGGCGGCCATTATTCGGGCACTGTTGCAACGGCACCCTGATGCGGAGCCGGATATCGATGAAGTGATCCTGGGTTGCGCCAATCAAGCCGGTGAGGACAACCGCAACGTCGCCCGCATGGCGGCGCTGTTATCTGGCCTGGATCAGAGCGTGCCGGCCATAACCTTGAACCGGCTGTGCGCATCCGGGCTGGATGCCGTGATCTACGCCAGCGCAAAAATAAAAAGCGGCCTCAGCGAACTGGTGCTGGCCGGTGGCGTAGAAAGCATGAGCCGGGCGCCCTATGTGATGGGCAAAAGCGAAACGCCTTTCGACAAGAGCGTCAAGCTGTACGACACCACCTTGGGCTGGCGTTTTGTCAATCCGCAGTTGGCGGAGCGCTATGGTTGCGATCCGCTGGGCATTACGGCGGAGAACGTGGCTCAGCAACACCAAATATCCCGTGAAGATCAGGATATTTTTGCCCTGAACTCACAGCAAAAAACCTGGCGTGCCATTGAAAATGGCCGATTGGCCAGGGAAATCACGCCACTCGAGGTGCAGGTGGATCGTAAAACCCGCAAGACCTTCGAACAGGATGAATTTCCACGCCAGACCACGCTGCAAAAGCTCCATGCGCTGAAACCGGCCTTTAGCGTCGAGGGATCGGTCACCGCCGGCAACGCGTCCGGCATCAACGACGGAGCGGCCGTACTGCTGCTGGCTTCCGGCCGTTATGTGAAACGCAAGTCGCTGCAACCGCTGGCGGAGATTGGCGACAGCGCCAGTGCGGGCGTTGCCCCGTCGGTGATGGGTATCGGGCCGATCGCTGCCACCGACAGGTTGTTGGCGCGAACCGGCTTTACCCTGAACGATTTTGACGTGATTGAAATTAATGAGGCGTTTGCCGCGCAGGTGTTGGCCGCGCTGAAAAACTGGCGTATCGATTTCAACGATACACGGGTCAACCCAAACGGCGGCGCCATCGCCCTCGGTCATCCGCTCGGGATGTCAGGCGCGCGACTGGTGCTTTCCGCCGCGCTGGAACTCAACGCCCGGCAGGTAAACAACGCGCTGGTGACGATGTGTGTCGGTGTCGGCCAAGGCGTTTCATTGGTTATTAAAGCCCTCTAATGCAAGGAATTCCGTATGAGCGTATTAAACATTCTTGAAGAAAAACTGGCCGAAACCAAAAAACAGGGACGGTTCCGCGAGTTCCTTAACCTCGAACGCAGCGTGGTGGATAAACCCTGGGCCACCAGCCACGGGCCGGACGGAGAGCGCCGCCTGAACGTCTGGTGCTCGAACGATTATCTGGCGATGAGCCATCACCCCAAAGTCATCCTGGCTACCACCGAGGCGGTGAATCGCGTCGGTCTCGGCACCTGCGGCGCCCGCAGCATTTCCGGCACCTCGGTCTACCACAGCGAACTGGAAACGCTGCTGGCCAGCGCCTACGGCAAAGAGTCCGCGTTGCTGTTCACCACCGGCTTCGGGGCCAATGACGCCACGTTGTCCACCCTTTGCGACGCCATTCCCAATCTGATCGTATTTTCCGATGAGCTTAACCACGCCTCGATGATTTACGGCATCCGCTACAGTAAGGCGGAGAAAAAAATCTTCCGCCACAATGATGTAGCGCACCTTGAAGAACTCCTGCAGGCGGCCGATCCTGATCGCCCCAAGTTGATCGCCTTCGAGTCGCTCTATTCGATGGACGGCGATTTCGCACCGCTGGCGCAGATTGTGGAGCTGGCGGAGAAATATCAAGCGCTGACCTACCTGGACGAGATCCACTCCGCCGGCGTTTACGGCCATCGCGGCCTGGGTTATGCCGAGCAACTGGGCCTGTTGGATAAGATCACTATTATCCAGGGCGGCTTCGGCAAATCTTACGGTGCCGCCGGGGGCTATATCGCCGCACCACGCGTGGTGGTCGAGGCGGTACGCAGTTGGTCGCCGGCCTTTGTCTTCAGTACGTCGTCCCCTGCGCCGGTGGTGGCTGCCGCGTTGGCCAGCTTTAAATACAATCTTGAGCATGACAATCAACGCAAACACCTGCTGGCGATTATCGATCATCTTAAGTCCGGCCTGCGCGCCGCCGGTATCCCGCTGGTTTCGGAAGACAGCCACATTCTGCCGGTGCTGGTCGGCGATCCGCACCGGAACAAACACATCAGCAAGGTGCTGCTCGATGAGTACGATATTTATGTGCAGCCGGTAAATGCCCCGACGGTACCGGCAGGCAGCGAGCGTTTGCGCGTCACGCCGACCTCTGCCCATACTCATGAGGATGTGGACTATTTCCTGGCGGCATTGAGCAAAGTCTGGGCCGCCAATGAATTACGGAGAGCAGGATGAAGTTGACGGATTATAACGGCCATTTTCTCACGCTTTGTCTGATGGCGACCGGCACCTTTGCCATTGGCACCGATGCGTTTATCGTCGCCGGCGTGCTTACCGAGATTTCCGACACCTTTACTGTCAGCCCCGCTCAGGCGGGGCAGTTAATCTCGGTGTTTGCCCTCGCCTATATGCTGTTTGCCCCGCTGACCGCCTGGCTGTTTGGTAACCTCAACCGCAAGCATATTTTACAGATCGCCCTGGTATTATTTATCGCCGGTAATCTGGCTTGCGCATTTGCCGACAGTTTTTTGCAAATCTCTGCCGGTCGCGTGCTGGCGGCGCTGGGGGCTGCGGCCTACACGCCGCAAGCCGCCGCCGCCGCGGTCGGGCTGGTGTCGGAAAAGCGCCGCGGGCTGGCCATCTCGATAGTTTACGGCGGCATGACGCTGGCAATCGCCCTTGGCATTCCTTTTGGCACCTTCCTGGCCAAGTTGATCGGTTGGCGGGAGATTTTTCTGCTGATTGCCTTGCTGGGCGCCGTTTCGCTGCTGGGGCTTTCACTGGCGCTGCGCGCCATTGCCGCACCGGGTAAACACACGCTGAAGGAGCGGCTTGCCCCGCTGCGACAAAAAGCGGTGTTGACCACGCTGCTGATCACCTTCTTTGCCGTCTGTTCCGAGCATATTGTTTATAGCTATGTCAGCGTACTGCTGAAACATACCCAGTTGGGCGCGGAGGCTATTTTACCGATCGCGCTGCTGGTATTCGGCGTAGGGGCCGTTATCGGCAATTTCGTTTCCGGCGTATTGACCGATGCCCTCGGCAGCAAGTTTGTGCTGCTGTTTTCGGTGGCCATTCAAACGGTCTCGCTGTTTCTGCTCACCTTTTACGTCACCTCCCCCTGGTGGGTGCTGGCGATCTTTCTGGTCTGGGGCATTACCGGCTGGATGTATCTGGTGCCGATCCAACACCACTTGCTGTCGCTATCGAAACGCTTTGGCGCACTGACCGTCTCACTGAACAGTTCCGTACTCTATGCCGGCATCGCCGCCGGCGGCATGCTCGGCGGCCTGACGCTGTATACGCTGCCGGCTTATTATCTGCCGCTGTTTTCGCTGCCGCTGGGGGCCATCGCCCTGCTGCTGACGCTGTTCTTTTTCCAGGGAGAGAAAGCCCATGAATGACCTGCTGCCTACGGTGCTTTATGAACGCCATGATGACGGCGTTGCCGTTATCACCCTGAATCGGCCGGAGAAAAAGAATGCCATCAATCTGGATATGGCGCGTCTGGTTCAAACTTATCTGCAACGGGCTGAGCAGGATGACAGGGTGCGGGCGATTGTGTTGACCGGCCATCCTGAGGCGTTTTCCGCCGGGATGGACGTGAAGGCATTCCGCCTGGGGGAGTTGCCGGTGGTCGAACCTGAGGGATTTGGCGGCATCGTGCATGCCCACCTTGCCAAGATCCTCATTGCCGCCGTCGATGGCATTGCCTACGGCGGCGGTTTCGAGATTGCGTTGGCCTGCGACCTGATCGTCGCCAGTCGCAACGCACGATTCAGTTTCCCGGAAACCGGGCTGGGGTTGATTGCGGCGCAAGGAGGGTGTTCACGGCTACCGGCACGGATCTCTCCTTATATCGCCCTCGACTGGTTGTTGACCGGCCGAACAATAAGCGCGGAGGAGGCCTGGCGGCACGGCGCTATCTCTCGTATCAGCGAAGGTTCGGCACAGGATGAAGCGCTGAGCATCGCCCGGCAAATCGCGCAAAAAAATCCGCTCGCCAGCCGGGCGGTGAAGGCCATTGTCCGTTATGGATTAACGCAGTATGAGACGCCGACGTTTGGCTACCAGCAGAGCTGGGTTGAACAGGTGCGGCAAGCGGCAACCCCCTCCTTTTGAGAACATTCTTAGTGAATGGTAATCATTCGCAGTCTAACGTTTAACCAGTACAAGACCGTGTTTTGAGAAGCCATTGACCCCGCTCTGCGGGGATTTTTTTGCCCTTTTAATCCTTCGTGGAAGAAAAAGGTTTCATAAACAGAAAGGTACAGGGCTTGCTTTGGTACTGGTTGATCAAGGGTACCAGCCGCGTGAAATGTTCGGTTTGGCAATGTACGTCCAATGCAGCCCGATCGGGCCACTCCTCGACAAAAATAAAATGCCCAGGGTCTTGGTGATCGATAAACAGTTCATAGGAGAGGCAAAGCGGCTCCTGCCGGGTTTTCTCCACCAGTTCCCGATACAGCGGCATCACCGTTTCAACACAATCGATCTTGATAAAATCCTCAGCAATCACCTTCAGCATGGCGCCTTTTCCCTTTCAGCTATCTATCATGTGAGCCCACTCTACCCTGAATCCTTATCCTTATGCACCCGAACGGCACCGCGTCAGAACCGTAGATAACGCAAGTTACCGAGTAAAACGCCGCTCCTTGCCCAATATTTAACCTTTATTGAAGCGGGCAATGGGACACTGGCTCTCAGACATATTTTATGAGGATTTTTCATGGCGGAATGGACACTTATTATCGCCAAATACAGCCCGGAGCCGGGCTTTCTGCTGCTGTTCATCTTTCTGTTTTCGTTCGGCAAGTCGGTTATTTTTATTTCTTCGCTGCTGCCGCCGGCATCGATTACGCTGATGCTGGGCGTTGTCGCCGGCAAACCGGTGCTGGCCGACGGTTACGTCTGGGGGGCGATTGCTCTGGGTGCGATGCTCGGTTCCGTTTTATCTTTCCATTGCGGTGCATTGCTCCAGGGCCATGAACACGGGAAGTGGTTGCCGGCCAGGTACCGCAGCGCGTTGCACAAGGCTAACTCAGCCTTGCAGCAAAAAGGCGTGGCACTGTTGTTTATCTCGCGTTTTTTGGCCGTGATGCGCTACACCGTACCTTTGGTCGCCGGCATGATTTCGCTGCCGCGCAAACAGGTCTACTGTGCCAGTGCGCTCTCCGCCGGGATTTGGGCGGTGGCGTTGATGTCTGTTGGCCAACTACTGTAAAACAGCGAGCACCTTTCTACCCCGACCGCTGCGATAAGCCCTAAGAGGGTGAATGATAGGGTATAATAACGTTTATCTTCAGATGGGATACGAGCTTCAGATGAAGCTGATCAGCACTTAAGGGAATAAAATGCCTCTCCTGCGAAACGCCATCACCGCCCTCCTGGCTGTGCTCAGCTTAACCGCATGCAACAGCAATTACCCTGAGCCAAAACGCACCGGCGTCGCGATAACGGATTATTACCACGATGTGACCAACGCAATACTTACGGAAACGATCATAAAGGACAGCTATTACGGGCAAGAATGCAGTATGTCCATATTCCTGAACCGCCAGGGTAAGGTCACCGACATCAATAATGTTGAGGGTTTTACGCCGCTGTGCGAAGCGGGCATGACTGCCGTCTTTTCAGCAGAGATCCCGGCACCGCCGGATGAAAAAACCTATACAACCTTCAAAAAACTCGTGATCGTCTTTCAGCCGCAGCGAACCTAGGGTTCGGCAAAGCAAATCCCCTCAGACACGGGGCCACAGCTATGCAAAGGTAGCAACCTTCGTTTTCGACACCTGAACACACCGCCTATAGGGTGAATTCTGGCAACAAGACTTTCATTATCAATTTTGCTGGATTGTGGGGGATTGGGGGCGATAGAAGAGTGCAAAGTCAGGCTTATCTTGCGTCAGATCACCTTTCTGAACATACATGGCAAATCCGCGCGATTTTTGCGTATCGCGACACAAATATGACACGACAGAGAGAACAAGGAATCAAGAATGTGTTGTAACCACATGATTTGTTGGTGGGTCGTACAGGGTTCGAACCTGTGACCAATTGATTAAGAGTCAACTGCTCTACCAACTGAGCTAACGACCCAACGGGTTAAATTATTCGCCTCTCCGCCATCAATGTCAAACGCTTACATCCATTACTTTTTCTCATGCGAAATTTTCAACCCTCTGTTTTATCAACAAGATAAGGCTGCTTAGGGCTATTAATCTGCTACCACGAGGAGTAATCTTCCGCCCCCAAGACGTCCGATTTGCCTCCTCGGTGTAAAGAATAATCGACTTTTATCCCTCGCATAAATGTTGTAAACATGTTGCACAAAGGTGGCGTTATTGCACTACCTTACTAAAGCCGGGCTAACCGGATAATCGTATAAAAAAGAGCCACTTCAGAGCTCACTATTTCACCCATGACAGGTAAAACAGGACATCATCAGATGGTAGATCACTCCAAAATAGCCACAGACGCGACGCCTGCGTCAGAAGATCATCTACGGCGAAACCTAACTAACCGGCATATTCAACTGATCGCCATCGGCGGCGCTATCGGCACGGGTTTGTTTATGGGGTCCGGCAAAACCATCAGCCTGGCCGGTCCTTCCATCATCTTCGTGTACATGATCATCGGCTTTATGCTGTTTTTCGTGATGCGCGCCATGGGCGAGCTGCTGCTCTCCAACCTGGAATATAAATCCTTCAGCGATTTCGCCGCCGATCTGCTCGGCCCCTGGGCCGGTTTCTTTACCGGCTGGACCTACTGGTTCTGCTGGGTTGTCACCGGCATCGCCGACGTGGTGGCGATCACCGCCTACGCCCAGTTCTGGTTCCCCGGGCTGTCGCAGTGGATCGCCTCGCTGCTGTGCGTATTGCTGCTGCTGGGCCTGAACCTGGCGACGGTAAAGATGTTTGGCGAGATGGAATTCTGGTTTGCGATGATTAAAATCGTCGCCATTGTCGGGTTGATCGTCGCCGGGCTGGTGATGATCGCCATGCAGTTCCAGTCCCCTACCGGCACCGTCGCGTCGTTCTCACACCTGTGGAATGATGGCGGCATGTTCCCGAAAGGCATCAGCGGCTTCTTCGCCGGCTTCCAGATCGCGGTGTTCGCCTTTGTCGGCATCGAACTGGTGGGCACCACCGCGGCTGAAACCAAAGATCCGGAAAAAGTGCTGCCGCGTGCCATCAACTCCATTCCGATCCGCATCATCATGTTCTACGTGTTCGCGCTGATCGTGATTATGTCGGTCACGCCGTGGAACTCGGTAGTTGCCGATAAAAGCCCGTTCGTTGAGCTGTTCGTGCTGATCGGCCTGCCGGCTGCCGCCAGCGTGATCAACTTTGTGGTGCTGACCTCCGCCGCCTCCTCCGCCAACAGTGGGGTGTTCTCCACCAGCCGCATGCTGTTCGGCCTGGCGCAGGAAGGCGATGCGCCGAAGTCGTTCGCCAATCTGTCCAAGCGGGCGGTGCCGGCTAACGGCCTGACCTTCTCCTGCATCTGCCTGCTGGGCGGCGTGGTGCTGATTTACCTGATCCCGAACGTAATGACGGTGTTTACGCTAGTGACTACCGTATCCGCCATTCTGTTTATGTTTGTCTGGACCATTATCCTGTGTTCTTACCTGGTTTACCGTAAACAACGCCCGGCGTTGCACCAGAAATCGATCTACAAGATGCCGGCCGGCAAGCTGATGTGCTGGGTGTGCATGGCGTTCTTCGCGTTTGTGCTGGTGCTGCTGTCGCTGCGCGATGACACCCGCCAGGCGCTGATCGTCACGCCGCTGTGGTTTGTGGTGCTCGGTTTGTCTTACGTATTCCTGCGCAAGAAAAAAACCGCCTAAAAGCAACAGGGGGATAATCGCTTATCCCCCTGCATTCCCCCTCTTTAGACGATTAACGCGGGCGTATCCCGTCGATAATCACCCGCTGCACGTTGTCCACCGTCTGCTGAAAGAACGCCTCATCGTCCAGTGTTTTGCCGGTCACCGCCTCTACCTGCACCCAAAAATCCGCATAGTGCTGAGTGGTGGCCCACAGCATAAAGATCAGGTGATGCGGCTCCACCGCCGCAATATGGCCTTCGGCGATCCAGCGCTCAATCATCGCGGATTTCTCGTCCACCAACGCCTTCAGCCCGCCCTGCAACTCCAGTTTCAGTAACGGAGCGCCCTGGATCATCTCCAGACAAAACAGCCGCGAAGCCTGCGGGTGATGGCGGGACACGTCCAATTTAAGGCGGATATATTCGCGAATGGCCTGCAAGGGTTCCTGATCGGCACGCAACGCTTTTAGCGGCGCCAGCCACACGTCGAGGATGCCTTTCAGCACCGCAACGTACAGCTCTTCTTTCGAAGGGAAGTAATAAAGCAAATTGGTTTTGGACACGTCAGCGCGCTCTGCCACCTGATCCAGACTGGTGCCGTGAATACCGTACAGCGAGAAAAACTCCAGTGCCGCATCCATGATAGTGCTGCGTTTTGCGGCCACCGCGCGCGAGCGGCGCGTAGGCGGTTTAACGGGTTGTTGCTTCACTGCAGCTCCTTGGCGTCACCTGATTCGGTCATCAGCATAACAAAGCCACTGAGTGAAACCCACGCATTTACCTACTCCTTTCGGGGGATTTTTTGCACCTTTTACGGGCAACTGCGCCTGATTTTTGTGCACATATTTTTTACCAAATGGTCTATTTTGGACCATTCACTCAACAACCCGATTACACACCACATCCAATTAATTGATAAATATACTCTTTTAAAAACTGGCACTGTGTTTGCAACACCCTGACAAGCGCCGCGCAATTTGGAACCCGCAGGAAGCATTCAAGCAGCGCGTGAACCGTCCCATTCGCAGACCCGAGGTGTTCAAATGAAAATTGGCGTATTTATCCCGATCGGCAACAACGGCTGGCTGATTTCCAGCAATGCTCCGCAATACAAACCGACGTTTGAACTCAACAAAACCATCGTGCAGAAGGCCGAGCATTACAATTTTGATTTCGCCCTGTCGATGATCAAACTGCGCGGCTTCGGCGGCAAAACCGAGTTCTGGGATCACAACCTGGAGTCCTTCACCCTGATGGCCGGGCTGGCCGCAGTCACCTCGCGCATCAAGATTTACGCAACCGCCGCGACCCTGACCATGCCGCCAGCGATCGTCGCGCGGATGGCCTCCACCATCGACTCTATTTCCAACGGGCGCTTTGGCCTGAACGTGGTGACCGGCTGGCAAAAACCGGAAT
Organism: Serratia sp. 22264; assembly: GCF_052045345.1. NCBI lineage: Bacteria > Pseudomonadati > Pseudomonadota > Gammaproteobacteria > Enterobacterales > Yersiniaceae > Serratia > Serratia sp. 22264. The sequence continues at coordinate 574,945 of NZ_JBQEOY010000001.1, read as the reverse complement.
ACGAGCAAATGGGCATGTGGCCGGGCGACGATTACTTCGGCCGCCGTTACGACTATCTGGCGGAATACGTGAAGGTGCTGCGCGATCTGTGGGGCACCGGTAAGTCCGATTTCAAAGGCGAGTTCTTCCAGATGGACGACTGCCGCGTCAGCCCGCAGCCGCAGGCTGACATCAAGGTCATCTGCGCCGGGCAGAGTGACGCCGGCATGGCCTTCTCGGCTAAATACGCCGATTACAATTTCTGCTTCGGCAAGGGCGTCAACACCCCGACCGCCTTCGCACCGACGGCAGCACGGCTGAAAACCGCCGCCGATACCGAAGGCCGCAGCGTCGCCTGCTATGTGCTGTTCATGATCATTGCCGATGAGACCGACGAGGCCGCACGCGCCAAATGGGAAAGCTATAAAGCCGGTGCCGACACCGAAGCGCTGGCCTGGCTGACCGAGCAAAGCGGCAAAGACACCAAATCCGGCGCCGACACCAACGTACGCCAGATGGCGGACCCGACCTCGGCGGTCAACATCAATATGGGCACGTTGGTCGGTTCCTACGCCAACGTGGCGCGCATGATGGATGAGATCGCTACCGTGCCCGGCACCGAAGGCGTGCTGCTGACCTTCGATGACTTCGTGAAAGGGGTGGAAGACTTCGGCGAGCGCATCCAGCCGCTGATGAAAAGCCGCGCCGACGTTTGCCCAAAAACCGCTGAAAGCCGTGAGGTAGCCTGATGAAAATTGTTGAAAACCAGCCGGTGGTGCGCCGCCAGTCGCCGGAAACCGGTGCCACCGTCACTCTGCCCGCCCGCCCGGAGGCCATCGCCTTTGCGCCGCAGGAAACTGCGCTGATCGTGGTCGATATGCAAAATGCCTACGCTTCGCAAGGCGGCTACCTTGATCTTGCCGGTTTTGACGTCTCGGCCACCGCCCCGGTGATCGCCAATATCAAACGCGCCATCAGCGCCGCGCGTGCCGCCGGTATCCGGGTGATCTTTTTCCAGAACGGCTGGGACAATCAGTATGTCGAAGCCGGCGGCCAGGGTTCGCCCAACTGGCATAAATCCAACGCGCTGAAAACCATGCGCAAGCGCCCGGAGTTGATGGGCAAGCTGCTGGCCAAGGGCGACTGGGACTACGATCTGGTAGACGAACTGCAGCCACAGCCGGGCGATATCGTGATCCCGAAACCGCGCTACAGCGGCTTCTTCAATACCCAACTCGACAGCCTGTTGCGCTCCTACGGCATTCACCATTTGGTGTTTACCGGCATCGCCACCAACGTCTGCGTGGAATCCACATTGCGCGACGGCTTCTTCCTCGAATATTTCGGCGTGGTGCTGGCGGACGCCACTCACCAGGCTGGACCGCAGTTTGCCCAGCAGGCGGCGCTGTACAACATCGAAACCTTCTTTGGTTGGGTGTCGGACGTCGACAGTTTCTGCGATGCGCTCATTGCCCCACTCAGCCAAACGGCATGAGTTTTGCCTGCTTTACCCTTTAATCATTCATCAGGAGCAAGACTATGCCAAAAACCATCATTACGCCGCCAGGCACCGGCAAACCGCTCGCGCCCTTCGTCCCCGGCACGCTGGCCGACGGCGTGGTTTACGTCTCGGGTACGCTGGCGTTCGATAAAGACAATAACGTGGTGCACGTCGGCGATGCGGCAGCGCAAACCCGCCACGTGCTGGAAACCATTAAAAGCGTGATCGAAACCGCAGGCGGCAGCATGGATGACGTGACCTTTAACTCGATCTTCCTCACCGACTGGCAAAACTATGCCGCCATCAATCAGGTCTATGCGGAGTATTTTCCTGGCGACAAACCGGCGCGCTACTGCATTCAGTGCGGGCTGGTGAAACCGGACGCACTGATTGAGATCGCCACCGTGGCCCATATCGGCCGCTGAATCCTTATCCACAGAGGATCGAGAATGTACTTTGAGATTTTGGGAAAAGACACCCCGCTCGCCCCCACCGTAGTGCTCTCTGCCGGTCTGGGCGGCGCAGGCAGTTTCTGGCAACCGCAGATTGAAGCGCTGAGCGAGCATTTCAGGGTGGTGGTTTACGATCATCAGGGCACCGCCCGCAGCCAAGGCGAGGTGCCGGCCGGCTACAGCATGGCCGATATGGCGGATGAAGTGGCGCAGCTGCTGCGCTCGATTGGCGTTGAACACTGTTATTTCGTCGGCCACGCGCTTGGCGGCATGATTGGCCTGCAGTTGGCGCTCGCGCACCCGCAACTGGTCGCAAAACTGGTGGTGGTTAATGGCTGGCCGACGCTGGACAGCCAGACCCGGCGCTGCTTCAAAGTGCGCCAGGACCTGCTGCTCAACAGCGGCGTGGAAGCCTATGTGCGCGCCCAGCCGCTGTTCTTGTTCCCCGCCGACTGGTTGTCGCGACACGAAACGCTGTTGGATGAGGAGCTGACACATCAGGTGACGCATTTCCAGGGGACAGAAAACCTGTTACGCCGCCTGAGTGCGCTGATGAACACCGATTTCCGCCCGTACCTGGCGGACATTTCCACTCCGACGCTGGCGTTGTGTTCCCGCGACGATTTGCTGGTGCCCTATCACTGCTCGCATCAGTTGGCGGAGAGCCTGCCGTTCGGTGAACTGGCGCAGATGGCGTACGGCGGCCATGCCATGAGCGTGACGGATGCCGACAACTTTAATCGCATTCTGCTCGGTTGGTTGCTGAAAACCCACGGCCAGTCGTCTGCTTGCAACCCTGCGGACGCCCAGCTTGAGCCCACAGGGCTGAAACACTGAGTTCAATCGCCAGGCCCTTCGCTATGGGCCAGCCACAGGAGAAAAAGTATGCAAACCCAAACCCTTCTTGCCAGTGTGCCACTTGTGCCACAGGGGGTAGAAAAACAGGACTTTCGCGACGCGATGGCGCGCCTGGGTTCGGCCGTGAATATCATTACCACCGACGGCCCGGCCGGCCGTGCCGGGTTTACCGCCTCTGCGGTATGCAGCGTTACCGATACGCCCCCGACACTGCTGGTGTGCCTGAACCGCTCCGCATCGGTGTATTCGGTGTTCAAGCAAAACCAGACGCTGTGCGTCAATACGCTGGCGGCGGAACACGAGTCGCTGTCGAATCTGTTTGGCGGTAAAACGCCGATGGACATGCGGTTTTCCGCCGCCCGTTGGTCCACGCTGGCAACCGGTTCCCCCATTCTGCATGGCGCAGTGGTCTCTTTCGATTGCCGGATTAGCCAAATTGTCAGCGTCGGCACCCATGACATTCTGTTCTGTCAGGCGGTGGCGTTGGCGCGTAATGACGAAAGCCACGGGTTGGCTTACTTCGATCGCCGCTACCACCCGCTATTGAAACAATGATTTGCCGATAATGCCGTAATGCGCACTCACCTGCGCCCCTAACCTGCCCCCCTGTTTTGGAGATGACGATGGCGAATACCTGGTTTCCCCAATGGCGCATGAAGCAAGGCAATCTGGACGGTGCGGTGGTCGCACCCGATGAAAGGCTGCCGCTGGTGCCAACGCTGGTTATGGGCTTGCAACACGCAGTGGCCATGTTTGGCGCCACGGTGCTGATGCCGCTGCTGATGGGCTTTGACGCCAACCTGGCCATATTGATGTCCGGCATTGGCACGCTGCTGTTCTTCCTGGTGGTCGGCGGCCGGGTGCCGAGTTACCTCGGCTCCAGCGCAGCGTTTGTCGGGCTGGTGATCACCCTCACCGGTTACGGCGGCCAGGGCGCGAACCCCAACATTGCGCTGGCGCTGGGCGGCATCATCGCCTGCGGGCTGGTGTACCTGCTGATCGGATTTGTGGTGATGAGCGTCGGCACCCGTTGGATCGAACGCCTGATGCCGCCGGTGGTGACCGGTGCGGTAGTGATGGCGATCGGCCTGAACCTGGCGCCTATCGCCGTACGCAGCGTCTCGGCTTCCAATTTTGACAGCTGGATGGCGGTGGTCACCATTTTATGCATCGGGTCGGTGGCGGTATTCACCCGTGGATTGATGCAGCGGCTGCTGATCCTGCTCGGGTTGATCGCCGCCTACCTGATTTATGTGGTCGTGACCAACGGTTTTGGGCTCGGCAAGCCGGTGGATTACAGCGCGCTGAGCCAGGCGGCCTGGTTTGGTCTGCCGCAGTTCACCGCGCCGGTGTTTAACCTGCACGCCATGCTATTGATTGCCCCGGTGGCGATCATTCTGGTGGCGGAAAACCTCGGACATGTGAAAGCGGTGGCAGGGATGACCGGCCAGAATCTTGATCCCTATATCGGCCGCGCCTTTGTCGGCGATGGGCTGGCGACCCTGCTGTCTGGCTCGGTAGGCGGCACCGGGGTCACGACCTATGCTGAAAATATCGGCGTGATGGCGGTAACCAAAATTTACTCCACCCTGGTGTTTGTCGCCGCGGCGGCCGTGGCGATTGTTCTGGGCTTTTCACCGAAGTTCGGCGCGCTGATCCACACCATTCCAGGCCCGGTGCTGGGCGGTGCCTCGGTGGTGGTGTTCGGTTTGATTGCCGTCGCCGGCGCGCGTATCTGGGTGCAAAACAAGGTCGACTTGGGCGATAACGGCAACCTGATTATGGTGGCCGTAACGCTGGTGCTGGGTGCCGGCGATTTTGCACTGACCATCGGCAACTTCACCATGGGAGGCATAGGTACTGCCACCTTTGGCGCCATTATTCTGAATGCGCTGCTGCGCAACCGTAAAATCCTGCCGCTGGCGGACAACGTCGCACGTTGATACCGAAGGCCCGGCCTGCCGGGCCTTATTCAGCCAACGCCGCTGCCTTGCCTTTGCGGCGAATGCGCAGTTCGCTGACCAGCACGCCCAACACGATCAACCCGCAGCCCAACAGGGCAATCCCCGGTAAACGTTCACCTGCGATACGCCCGACGATCCCCGCCCAGACCGGTTCGCCGGCATAAATGACCGTAGCGCGCGTCGGTGACATGCTGCGCTGCGCCCAGTTCATCGTCAGTTGAATCAGGGCGCTGGCGATGCCCAGCCCTATCGCGCTGTATAGCAGATAACTGGTGTACGGCGGCACAGCCTCGCCAGTCGGTACCATCATCAGGAACGAGGCCAGCGATGCCGTCCCCAGTTGTACCACCGTCACCCGTTTGATATTCACCTTACCGGCATAGGCGCCAATCAGAATGATCTCGGCCGCCATGCCCAGCGTGCCGATCAATGTCAGTATTTCACCCGCGCTGAGCGTCATATCCGCACTGCTCGGCGCGGCCAGCAGCATCAGGCCGGTGAACGCCAGCAGAACGCCAACCCACGACATCACACCGGGGAAACGCCCCAGCACCAGCCACTGTAACAACGGCACCATCGGCACATACATGGCAGTAATAAACGCCGATTGGCTGCTGCTGATCGTTTGCAACCCAACGGTTTGCAGGCCGTAGCCAAACATGATGGCAATGCCGATAAACACGCCCGCTTTCAATTCGTACCAGGTCAATCCGCGCAGGGTACGCAGGGAGAACAGCGTCAGCACCAACGTGGCGGCGGCGAAACGCAGCCCGACGAAAAAGAACGGCCCGCTGACCTGCATGGCGTGATGCACGGCCAAAAAGGTGCCGCCCCAGATCATGGTGATGAAAATCAGCACCGCTTCCTGAAGTTTGATTTTGAAAATAAGCGTGGAAATCAAGGATTTTTTTACTGCAGACACTGACTTGCCCTTAATGCCGGGTGCAATATAATGCACAGATCGCACCAGTATGAGGGAATGCCTGCGGATGAGCAATATAGTGCACAATGAAAAACATGACGCGCTCAAAGTGCTGCAATATCTAAGCAGCAATCTGCGCGGATACCGCCAGCAGGCCGGGCTGAGCCAGATGGCGCTGGCGGAAAAATCCGGCGTCAGCCGTCGCATGCTGGCCGGGATTGAAGCCGGTGACCGCAACGTCAGCCTGGTGGTGCTGGACAAGCTGGCCGAGGCGCTGAATATCGCCTTCACCGATCTGATCCAGGCACCGGAAGCACGCGGCAATCATCTGGTGGGTGAACTCGCCTGGCAGGGGCGCGAGCCGGCAAGCCAGGCGGTGTTGGTCGCCAGCGTGCCCGCACTTCAGCGGGTGGAGCTGTGGGAATGGGCGCTGATGCCGGGCGAACGCTACGACTCGCTGCCGGATGCCGCAGGCTGGAACGAGATTATCTATGTGATCACCGGCAGCCTGACGCTGGAGCTGGAACAACAGACCCTGACGCTGGATGCCGGTGAAACCCGGGTGTTCAACAGCGATCAGCACTATGCCTACGTCAACCGCACCGAGCGGCCGCTGCGTTTTATCCGCAACGTCGCCTTTTAATCATCCAGCGCCGCCACTTCCGGCAGCTCTTCCAACGGCGGCTGGATCCCCTCGGATATATAGTCTTTGGCGGCGAAGGTGCATTCATCGCCCACGTCGTCTTCCACGATCACATGTTTGATGGCGCCGTCGCTCAGCAATACCCGTTTGATGCCACGATATGATGTCATTGTTTCCTCCGTTAGTGGGCCGGACACACTGCAAGTGTAGTTTAGCCCTCGTCGGCCGCGGGTGTCACCCGTCTGTCGCGCGAATGTCGTGCCGCTGTCGTGGCAGTTGGCGCGGCCAGCCCCTACACTTGGCCTCAGTGAGGGTTCATTTTGGAGAACGCAATGCAAACATACCGCATCAGGCAATTACGGCTGGAAAAAGGCTGGTCGCAGGAGCAGTTGGCCACCATTGCCGGCCTCAGCACCCGCACCGTTCAGCGCATTGAAAATGGCGAACAGGCCAGCCTGGACAGCCTGACCGCGATTGCCGCGGCGCTGGGGCTGCAGGTGAGCGATCTCAGCCAAGCGGCGCAGCCGGATAACGACAATCAGAGCGAACAGGCTATTCGCCGACAGGTTGAAGCGGAAGGCAAGCTGCTGAGCATGGCGGTGCGTTTTGCGATCGTCGGCCTGTTTCTGTTTGCCATCAACTGGTTTACCCACCCGCATTATCTCTGGTCGCTGTGGGCGATTGGCGGCATGAGCCTGGCGGTGACGATGCGGGCCGTGCGCACCCTGTTGCTGCCAGAGGTTTTCAGCCGTTGGCAACGGCAGCGGCTGGAGCAAAAGCTCAGGCGTCTGCACTGAGTTTCAGCCAGTCCGCCAGCCGGGCGAGCGCGCTGCCCGGCCTGATTGCCTGTGGCGACAACAGGCAGTAACCGCTGCCATCCGGCGTAAAACCAAAGGGTGCGCTCAGCAAGCCGGCGGTCACATCATCGCGTACCTGCTGCCACGGGCCGATGGCAATCCCCATTCCCGCCACCGCCGCCTGCAGGCTGAAATAGAAATGATCAAAACGCTGCTCCGGCCGGCCAGTCAGCGCCACGCCTTGCCCCTGCGCCCATTGCCGCCAGGCGTCGGGGCGGGTGGCGGAATGCAGCAGTACCGCGTCGTGACTCAACTGTGGCGGGCCGTCACCAAGGGTTACCCAGCGCCGCAGCGTTTCAGGTTTGCACACCGGCCCGACCCGCTCGCTGAACAACGCCAGGCTGTGCAGCTTATCCCCCCAGTCAAAATCGTTGCGCCGGATAGCGGCGGTAATGCCGTCATGAAACGAAAATGGCCCGCCACCGGCCACCAGTTGCAGTTTGATTTCCGGGTGCGCCTGCTGAAACGCCGGCAGACGCGGTATCAACCAGCGCATCAATAACGTTGGCTCGCACGACAACACCAGCGGCGCGTCCTGCTCCTGCTGGCGCAGCGTTTGCGCCGTATGATCCAGAATGCCGAATGCTTGCTGAGACGCCTGAAACAGCGTGCGCCCGGCCGGCGTAAGATACACCCGCCGGTGACGACGCTCGAACAGCGCAATCCCCAGCTCATCTTCCAGCGATCTGACCGCACGGCTGACGGCCCCGTGCGTCAGGTTCAGGCTGCTCGCCGCCTGCGTAAAGCTTTCCAGTCGCGCAGCGGCCTCAAAACAGCGCAGCCCGCCCAGCGACAGCGGCCGATTAATTTTGCGTGAGTTTTTCTCACTGATACTGTCAGTTTTCATCGTTTGTCACCGCCGGCTATTCCTCTTATAAATCAGCCACTCTCTTCTGATTTTTTGACAGGATAACTATGACTGAACTCCTCGCCGTCGTCACCATCACTTTACTGGCCGTTATCAGCCCAGGACCGGACTTTGCCATGGTGTCGCGCAACAGCCTGCTGCTTTCCCGCCGCGCAGGGGTGCTGACTGCCTGCGGTATCGGCGCTGGTGTGGTGATCCACGTGAGCTATACCCTGGTCGGTGTTGGCGTATTGATCCAACAGTCGCTGTGGTTGTTTACGGTGCTGAAGGCGATCGGCGCCGCCTATTTGATTTATCTGGGTGTCGGCATGCTGCGCCACGCCGGGGCTGCCGCCGCTGCCCCTTCCCACGCAGACACAGCCGCCACCAGTGACTTCGCCGCGCTGAAGATCGGTTTTTTGACCAATGTGCTAAACCCCAAAACCACTATTTTTATCGTCAGTCTGTTTATGCAGGTGGTCAATCCGCAGACGCCGCTCAGCGTACAAATCGGTTATGGGCTGTTTATTGCGGTTGCCCATATTCTCTGGTTTGCCGCCGTGGCGTTGCTGTTTTCCGCGCCGGGCGTCAATGCGCGCCTGCTGCGCCTGCGCAAAGGCATCGACAGAGCCTTTGGCGGCCTGCTGATCGTCTTCGGTGCGCTGCTGGCGGTCGCCGGCATCAAATAAGGTTCAAGGATAAGTTCAGCATTCACTTCTATGCTTATGGGGCATTTCTTTCAATCACCGAGCGGGGAACGCAACATGGCAAAAGTTTTGGTCCTTTATTACTCAATGTACGGGCATATCGAAACCCTGGCAGAAGCGGTAGCGGAAGGCGCACGCAGGGTCAGCGGCGTTGAAGTCACCGTGAAACGGGTGCCGGAAACCATACCGGCGGACGCCTTCGCCAAAGCCGGCGGCAAAAGCGATCAAAAAGCGCCTGTCGCCACGCCACAGGAGTTGGCCGATTACGATGGCATTATCTTCGGTACCCCTACCCGCTTTGGCAACATGGCCGGGCAGATGCGCACCTTCCTCGATCAAACCGGGGGGCTGTGGGCTTCCGGCGCGCTGTATGGCAAGGTAGGCAGCGTATTTTCGTCCACCGGTACCGGCGGCGGCCAGGAGCACACTATCACCTCCACCTGGACCACGCTGGCGCACCACGGTTTTATTATCGTTCCGATCGGTTACGCCACGCCCGAACTGTTTGACATCTCCCATACCCGCGGCGGTACGCCCTATGGCGCGACCACTATCGCTGGCGGTGACGGCTCGCGTCAGCCCAGCCAGGAAGAACTGACCATTGCCCGTTATCAGGGCGAACACGTGGCGAAAATCACTGCCAAGCTGAAAAGTTAAGCAATAACCTTCCGTTATCTACCCTGCGGGGCCGCGGATTCGCTCGGCCCCATCTTGTTGCCAACCCGCAGCAAGGTTAAAATGCCGCTCAGCCTGCCATTCACTACCTGAACGTCACGGTCGAAATTCGTTCTGCCCGTCTATCACCGGCATTGGCCCTGATGGCGGGCGTTCTGTTTTTGCGCATAGCGAAGGGAAATAAGTCAGTGTCTAAAGATTTTGATGAACTAATAAGAGACATGGATCTTATTATTGAAAATGTAGACAGTTTCAAGGCTATGGTCCCGCGCGCGCCCGAGCCCCCCGTTGCGCCGCCGGCAGTCCACCACTACGACTCGTTCTGCGAGAACGTTGCGCTGAAAGTGGTATTGAAAGTCCTGCTCTCGTCGGTGGATAAAATCGTCAAGGTGCAGATTGCCAATAAGGTCGAGCAGGAGATCGCTCAGATAGAACAGCAGGTAGTACGTGCCGGCGGAGGGCCAGTATCGCCTGAAGATCTGGCGCAAATGACGCAGTATGTGCGCCGCACCGTAAATAACCTGTTGGAATAAACACAGGCCTCTATTAGTCGGTGGTATCAAAGGTTAACCGCCTGTTGCTATCGCCGTTCTCGATTTCCCCCCTCCAATTGGACACAACGTTGTGTATCACCTGTAGCACATTCATAACCTGAATGTGTTGCATTGTTGCATTCATTTCACTGATATAAGTTAAAACAACTGTAAATAAATACAGTATATTTTAACTTATTGAGGATATGAATATGCGCTTTAACAAGATGTTACTCCTGGCCGCCCTGCTGTTTGCCACTCAGGTTTCGGCCGAAACGCTCGAATCCATCGACAACTGCGCGGTGGGTTGCCCGACCGGTGGCAGTAGCAACGTATCTATCGTTCGCCATGCTTATACGCTGAACAATAACAGCAGCACCAAGTTCGCCAACTGGGTGGCTTACCACATCACCAAGGACACGCCGGCCAGCGGCAAGGATCGCAACTGGAAAACCGACCCGGCGCTGAACCCGGCGGATACGCTGGTACCGGCGGATTACACCGGCGCTAATGCGGCGTTGAAAGTCGACCGTGGGCATCAGGCGCCGCTGGCCTCGCTGGCGGGGGTGTCTGACTGGGAGTCGCTGAACTATCTTTCCAACATCACGCCGCAGAAGGCCGATTTGAACCAGGGATCCTGGGCGCGGCTGGAAGATCAGGAACGCAAACTGATTGACCGGGCGGATATCAGCTCGGTGTATACCGTCACCGGTCCGCTGTATGAACGTGATATGGGCAAACTGCCGGGGACTCAAAAAGCGCACACCATCCCCAGCGCCTACTGGAAGGTGATTTTTATCAACAGCAGCCCGGAAGTGAACCACTACGCCGCGTTCTTGTTTGATCAAAATACCCCGAAAAGTGCCGATTTCTGCCAGTACCGCGTAACGGTCAGCGAGATCGAAAAGCGTACCGGGCTGATTATCTGGGCAGGTCTGCCGGAGGATGTACAGGCTTCGCTGAAGAGCAAGCCAGGGGTGCTGCCGGAGCTGATGGGCTGCAAGAGCTAAAACCAACAACCCCGCGCTCGAAGGGTGCGGGGTTGTCACCGGGTGCTGTCTATAGCGGGACTGAGTTATTGAGTTTGATTTTCCACGCGCGTAATCCCGTGTTTCTTCATAACGTCTTCCATGGTCAGATTTTCATCCTCTGGCGTTTCATCAATGACGACATTTTCCGGGCGAACATAAGGCTTGGTTGCACGCTTGAACATCCACCACCAAACGAACACCAGGAACGCCCCGGACTTCAGAAAAATCATGGTCCATAACGCCACTTGATACCAGTTCATCTCTATCTCCATGAAAGAGTTAAGCGCAATCGCATCACTCTATTTTAACCTTTGCACTGCCCTGATCAAGCGTTGGCGGCGCATCTGTCGGGGATGATATCGAACAGATTGGGGAAAAAACGGTGTGACAGTTTACAAGGGGACGTTCGGTCGCGGGAGAAACGGAAGGAAGGTAGGTAGGAGTTTATGGGTATTTCAGTGTACCAGATACAAAAAACCCCGCGCTCGAAGAGCACGGGGTCAGAATGTATGGCGGAGGAGCAGAGATTCGAACTCTGGAACGGTTTCCCGTCGACGGTTTTCAAGACCGTTGCCTTCAGCCACTCGGCCACCCCTCCGCAACGAGCCGAACTATAAACAGAGCCAATCGGCTTGTAAAGCCCATTACCGCTCAACCGAACGAAAAAACAGCATCCGGCGTGCGAGCGTTGAAGAAACCACCAACGACAGCTCAGAGTGACAGCAATGATAACTAAGGGTAAAGATTGGTAAACAAACTTTAATCAAACGCTTGCGCTGCCTATCATCGGAACTAATTTTGTGATGACCTGATAAGAGAGATCATTATGGACCGCATTGTCGTCTCATCCTCCTCGCGCGACTCGTTGCTCAGCACGCATAAAGTTCTGCGCAATACTTACTTCCTGCTTTCGTTAACGCTGGCGTTTTCCGCGCTGACCGCGACCGCCAGCACCATGCTGGGACTACCGGCACCGGGCCTGTTGCTGATGCTGGTCGGGTTCTATGGCCTGATGTTCCTGACCCACAAACTGGCGAACAGCCCGGCGGGCATTCTGGCGGCGTTCGCGCTGACCGGTTTTATGGGTTACGCGCTGGGTCCAATCCTCAGTTCGTTCATTAATACCGGGGCCGGCGATCTGATCATGCTGGCATTGGGCGGCACCGCCGTGGTGTTCTTCTGCTGTTCGGCCTACGTGCTGACCACGCGCAAGGACATGTCATTCCTGTCCGGGATGATGATGGCAGGCTTTGTGGTGCTGCTGGTTGCGGTAATCGCTAACCTGTTCCTGCAAATTCCTGCCCTGCATCTGGCGATCAGTGCGCTGTTTATTCTGTTCTCCGCCGGCGCAATCTTGTGGGAAACCAGCAATATCATCCACGGCGGCGAGACCAACTACATCCGCGCTACCGTCAGTCTGTACGTATCGCTGTACAACATGTTCATCAGCCTGTTAAGCATTCTGGGCTTCGCGCGCAGCAACTGATTCAACGCTCGGTAAACGTTCAAACCCCGCCTCGGCGGGGTTTTGTTTTTTGCGACAACCAAAAGTTTGTTAAACTGGCGACCGTTCTGAATCATTCGTTATCGAGGCAGTATGTTGGAGTTTGAAGGCCAGATTATTGAAACTGATGCGCAAGGTTATCTGAAAAACAGCGCAGACTGGCATGAGGGCCTGGCGCCGCTGCTGGCCGCGCAGGAAGAGATAACGCTAAGCGAGGCGCATTGGGAAGTGGTGCGTTTTGTTCGCAACTTCTACCAGGAATTTAATACTTCACCGGCAATCCGCATGCTGGTGAAAGCCATGGCGCAGAAATACGGTGAAGAGAAAGGCAACAGTCGTTACCTGTATCGCCTGTTTCCAAAAGGCCCGGCCAAGCAGGCAACCAAAATCGCCGGCCTGCCGAAACCGGTAAAATGCATCTAAAGGTTAATAGCGGATACTGAAACCCTGGTAATCGGCCGTGCCGCGGGGTTCGACCAACACGCGATCGACACGTGCGCTGCGCGGGCCACCGTTCTTCAGCCATTCCACCAGCTTATCCACCTGCGGTTGTTCGCCGCAGGCCACCACTTCTACGCTGCCGTCGTCAAGATTGCGCGCATAACCGCTTAACCCCAACGCCGTCGCCTGATGCTGAGTGTTATAGCGAAACCCCACCCCTTGCACCGCGCCATAGACATACGCAGCAATGCAAACTTGTGTCATTTTCGTCTCCTTATGACGCCCTTCAAGTATATAAGCATAGAAGACAGGAAAATTGTAGAATGGGGACAATGCCGGAAGGTAACATCAGGCCGAGTCCATTCAGCCATATAACTCACATTTACTTATCAGACAGCCATTTGGCACGTTCGCCATAAAAATAAGAATCCAGAAATCGGCTTTTTCCATGCAGCAAGATGAAGCAAAGTATCAGTGCAATGATAGCGGTTACGACACCGATGTAAAAATTAGGAGTCTCTGCCTCAAAAAACAACCCAATAATGAGAATCGGGAGTACATGCCAAAGGTAAATAGGTAGCGATATCTGCCCCATTTTCACCAGAAAATTATCGGTCTCCAGGCTAATTTTTTTGCACAAACCAAGTAACATGCAAAGTAACGATGCATTAAAAATAAACCATAACGCCGCATCGTGCAGAGTTTCATTCGTAGTGTAGTAACTCAACACACCAGAAGCCAGTACTATAGGAAGAAATATCAACGGCTTGATCTGCAAAGATCGGTCGGCAATGCAGAACCCCAGCAGGAAAAACGAATAATAATAATAGAATCGTTTATCTCCGATGAATTTCAATAACGCATATTTATCCTCCATAACATCTGCATAACAATACCACCACACGGATAGTACGGTGGAAAGCAACAGGAATAACCCCAGAGCAAAATTGTTACGATAGATAAATAAGGTATAAATCACGAAAATAATCACCGCGGGGATATACCATAGATGATAATAAGGATACAAAAGTAATCCTATTATCGTTTTCGCGCTGATCCCATCAGACTCATACGCCCTATATAAAGCATATGCGCTATAGACAACGAATGCCAACAGGTAAGGAATAATCATCCTCCATTGGTATTTCTTTAATATATTTACCACGCCAGTATCAAGAAAATAACGCCGAATAAAGTAACCCGTCACCCCCAAAAACAACGGCATATGGAAAAAATAGATCGCACCGCGCAGCCCAGCGTCAGCACTGCCGGGCAACACATGCCCAATGATCACAAGTAAAATAAGAATTCCTTTCAATAAATCGAATGATAAATCTCTTTTCTTCGACATGTAAACTACATCCTAAACGATTCGATGAATGGGAAATAAAGTAGTTAATAACAGAAGAATAGCTGACTTTTGTCAATGCAAAAAAGCCTAAAGCTTACAAAAAAATTACAAAAAAATTACAAAAATCAGATTAATCTTACATTGTGTAAAAACCGCTCAAGGCGATTTAGAATTGCATTTTTGCGACTGCAGCCAGACAATAGCGCTCATTTTTCTTAGCTGGCAGCATTCTTAATTATGACCGTACGCCTGTATCTCGCCAAAGGACGTGAAAAGTCCTTACTTCGTCGCCACCCGTGGGTATTCTCCGGTGCCGTTCAACGTATTGAGGGTAAAGCTCTTTCCGGCGAAACCATTGATATTCACGACGCCCAGGGCAAATGGTTGGCGCGCGGCGCCTACTCGCCGGAGTCCCAAATCCGCGCCCGTGTCTGGACCTTCCAGCAGGACGAAGAGATTAACATCGATTTCTTCATTCGCCGTTTACAGCAGGCACAAAACTGGCGTGATTGGTTAGCGAAACGTGATGGACTGGACGGCTATCGCCTGATTGCCGGCGAATCTGACGGTATGCCAGGTGTGACCATCGATCGCTTCCAGAATTTCCTGGTCTTGCAACTGCTGTCAGCCGGCGCCGAATACCAACGCGCGGCGCTGATTACCGCCTTGCAGCATTGCTATCCAGAATGCGCTATCTACGATCGTTCAGACGTAGCGGTGCGCAAAAAAGAAGGTTTGCCGTTGGCTCAGGGGCCGGTGCTGGGCGATCTTCCCCCTGCTCTGCTGCCCATTACCGAGCATGGCATGAAGCTGTTGGTGGATATCCAACAAGGCCACAAGACCGGCTTTTACCTCGATCAGCGCGACAGTCGCCTGGCTGCACGTAATTACTCCGCCGGCCGCCGCGTACTCAACTGCTTCTCCTACACCGGCGCCTTCGCCGTTTCGGCCCTGATGGGCGGCTGTTCACAGGTGATCAGCGTAGATACATCACAAGCAGCATTGGATATCGCTAAACAGAACGTCGAACTGAACCAGTTGGACCTGAGCAAAGCGGAGTTTGTGCGCGATGATGTGTTCCAGTTGCTACGCGCCTACCGCACGCAAGGTGAAAAATTCGACCTGATCATTATGGATCCGCCGAAGTTCGTCGAAAACAAAAACCAACTGGCCAGTGCCTGCCGCGGTTATAAAGATATCAATATGCTGGCGTTGCAGTTGCTGAATCCGGGCGGCATTTTGCTCAGTTTCTCCTGCTCCGGCCTGATGCCTACCGATTTGTTCCAGAAAATTTTGGCCGACGCCGCTGTAGATGCCGGGCGTGATGTACAATTTATAGAGCAGTACCGTCAGGCTGCCGATCACCCGGTTATCGCAACTTATCCTGAAGGGTTGTACTTGAAAGGCTTTGCGTGCCGGGTGATGTAACTTGAAATACGCTGCTTTACCCTCATATAGAGAGTAAAGCACTGTTTCTCAGGAGGTCATCATGATTGCCAGCAAATTCGGTATCGGACAACAAGTTAGGCATAAGTTGCTGGGGTATTTGGGGGTGATTATCGATATTGACCCTGAATACTCCCTCGAGCAGCCCAAAGCGGATGAGATAGCGGCGAATACCGATCTGCGGTTCGCCCCTTGGTACCACGTGGTGATGGAAGACGAAGAAGGCCAACCGGTGCACACTTATCTGGCGGAAGCACAGCTGGATGGGGAAGCCCAGGACGCCCACCCCGAACAACCCTCGCTGGATGAACTGGCGGAATCCATCCGTCACCAGTTACAAGCACCACGTCTGCGCAACTGATGCATGGCCTGAGAAACTCGCCTTAAAGGCCTGGCATTATGCCAGGCCTTTATTTTACTCAGCGCTCAAGCCCCAAACGCGGGATTTCGATTTTAGGGCAACGATCCATCACCACCTTAAGCCCCGCTTCGTTTGCCAATGCCTCTGCCTGTTCATTAATGACACCGATTTGCAGCCACAACGCCTTGGCACCAATGGCAATGGCCTCTTGAGCCACCGCATATGCAGCCTCTGAATTACGGAATACGTCAACCATATCAATCGAATGCGGAATGTCCGCCAGCTTCGCATAAACCTGCTGGCCCAGCAGCGTCTGCCCCGCCAACTTGGGACTAACCGGTGTCACCTGATACCCCTGCGAAAGCAAATAGGCCATCACGCCAAAGCTGGCGCGCGCCGGATTGTCACTGGCACCCACCAGCGCAATGGTTTTCATCTGTTGCAGCAGGCTGGCAATTTCGTTGTCTTGCATTTTCCGCTCCCAAAAGTTGACAGGGACTTCCCTACGCTGAGTGTAACTCATTGCCCTTAAATCGGCTAAACGCAGCCCCCCGGAAACTCCCTGCCACTTTTGCGGTCTGATGCTGTCACTGCTAACATTCACTCGGCAAATGATGTCAAGATGAATATAAATGTGTATATTTGTAAATAAATACGTAATCCTGAAAAACTTTGACACACCCCATGGCGTATTCGACACTAATGACGATGCCACTTATAAGGAGATAACGATGAAATTTGGTCTGATGGTTGCGGGGCTGCTCAGTGTCAGTATCAGCATGCCTGCCGTAGCTACGACCCTGAGACTCTCCCCTGATATCGACCTGCTCGTGGTCGACGGCAAGAAAATGACAGGATCGTTGTTAAAAGGCGCCGACAGCCTGGAGCTGGATGGCGGGCAGCATCAGTTACTGTTTAAAGTCGTCAAGCCCGTACGTTCGGGCCAGCATGAGGTAAAGGCCTATGCCTCACCACCGCTTATCGCCACCTTCAATACGCAGAATGTCAGCTCCGTAGCCATCGAGTTGCCACGCATTGAGAATGTGCGTGATGGCCAGAGGTTTGATAAAACGCTTAATTATCAGGTTATCGATAAAAAAGGTAACGCGCTGGCGATGAGACACGACGTGCTGCACCCCGATGGCGTGACGCTCAATGTGGATCTGGAAAAACTGATGGCAGATTACAACAGCCAGAATCGCCCGGCCTCGGTGCCGTCCTTTGCGCAGGTTCGTACCGGCACGTCGTCCTCCCCGTTGGGCAACGTGGCGTTAAGCGCCCCCACGGTGACGTTGAAGGGTGAAAACGTTTCCGAACAAATGCTGCAATATTGGTTTCAGCAGGCAGATAAAGACACTCAGAAACGTTTCCTGCAGTGGGCCAATAAACAACCCACCCATTAAGATGACCGGCGTCTTTTACGCAAAGGCGCGCTTTCTTCGCATTTTCCGGTGTAAACGCTAGGCAGTGAAAAACAGTTTCAGTAATCTGTCGCACATCCCCCCGATTAGCGAAGGACATCGAGATGGAATTTACCACCCGTACTATCGCCGCGCGCAAACACATTGCGCTGGTGGCGCACGATCATCGCAAGCAAGCCCTGCTCAAATGGGTTGAAGACAATAAGCCCGTCCTGGAGCAGCACCAGCTTTACGCCACCGGCACTACCGGCAATCTGATTCAACGGGCAACAGGCATTCCGGTACAAAGCATGCTGAGCGGCCCGATGGGCGGTGACCAGCAGGTCGGCGCGCTGATCGCGGAAGGCAAGATCGATATGCTTATTTTCTTCTGGGATCCGCTGAATGCGGTACCACACGATCCGGATGTAAAAGCCCTGCTGCGCCTGGCGACAGTATGGAATATTCCCGTCGCCACCAACCGCTCCACCGCAGATTTCCTGATCGATTCCTCACTGTTTAAACGCGAAGTGGAAATCGCCATTCCGGATTATCAACGTTATTTGCAGGATCGCCTGAAGTAGTGATTGCGGCCTGGCAAACACCAGGCCGTGAACTTAAGGTTTTTTCTGCAGCGGTACGCCGAGATCCTGCAAATGCTCAACGAACACCGAGGGGCGTTCGCGATCCTGCAATAGCCAGACCTGATGTTTGGCGCGTGTCAGCGCCACATACAACAACCGTCGCTCCTCTGCGTCCGGGAAATCTTCCGGTTGTGGCAACAAGACATCCTCCAGCACCGACTCGCGCGCTACCGCAGGAAAACCATCGCTGCCCTCGTGCAAACCGGCGATGATCACATACTCCGCCTGCTGCCCTTTACTGGCGTGAATCGTCATAAACTCGAGGGTCAGTTTTGGCCACCGGGTCGCCGCTTTCGACAGCACTTCCGGTTTCAGATGGTGATAACGCGCCAGCACCAGAATACGCTCATCCGGCTTGGCGTAACCGCTCAGTTTGTCGAGCAGGTTCTCCAGTTGTTCATGCGGTAAAATTACCACCGATTTCTTGTTGCCCTTACTCAGGCTATTCAACGGTTTCTTCAACTGGTGCGGGTTTTGCTGCACAAAGCGGTTTGCCACCTCGCCGATACGATCATTGAAGCGATAAGTGGTATCGAGCGCGCACTGAGCACCCTCGCCAAAGTTTTCGGCAAACGCCGTGGTGAGCGTCAACTCCGCACCGCTAAAACGGTAAATAGCCTGCCAATCGTCGCCCACCGCGAACAGGCAGGTCTGCTTATTCTGCTTGCGCAACGCTGCCAGCAATTGTGCACGTTGCGGCGAGATATCCTGGAACTCATCCACCAGAATGTGCTTCCACGGACTGACGAAACGCCCTTTTTCCAGAATATTGACCGCCTGATGAATAAGGCCGGAAAAATCCACCGCCCCCTCATCTTTAAGTGCGCTTTTCCAGGCTTTCAGCAACGGCGCCATCAGCCGAATGCGCTTTGAAAACAGGTCACGGATCTCTTCATCCGCCTGTTCGATCATTTCCGCCTGGCTGCCGCCGTGCATCCGCATCAGCCCCAGCCAACGTTCGAGCCTGCCAGCCAGCCGCTCGGCCAGGCGTTTATCCTGCCAGAAGTCGCCTTCGGGCACGTCCCACTCCAACTCTTCCATCAACCACTGACGCCACCCTTTGGCCTGCGCCTTTTTCTCTGCGCACTGTTGCTGCCAATGGGTAATCAACAACGTACGCCGGGCTTTGCTGTCGGTTTCCAACTTGCTGATGGCCGGCACTTTACGGTTGCCCTGCTGAATGATCTGCAGCGCCAGCGCGTGGAAGGTTTTGGCTTGAATCGCCACGCTGCCCAAACGTTCCTGAATGCGCTCATTCATCTCTTCTGCCGCCTGGCGACCAAACGCCAGCAACAGTATCTGCCCGGGTTCAGCCTCCTGACGGCGCAACAACCAGCCGGCTCGCGCCACCAACACCGAGGTTTTGCCGCTGCCGGCGCCAGCCAGAACCAGTACCGAGTCTTCGCCATTTACCACGGCACGGCTTTGCGAGTCATTCAACGGCGAACTTTCGATAGTCTGGAAGAAATCGTGATACGTCTCCAGCATGCGCTCTGTCCACTGCTGATTACGCTGCCCCACACTGCGCAGCCCATGCTGCAACCACTGCAGACATAGCTGGTAGTCATCCCGACAGTTGTCGAACTCATCAAGCCGCGCTACCGGCATTGGCAAGGCGCCAAAAGACTGTCGGATCTGCTGCTGCAATTTGCCCAGTTCTGACTTTTTGAACCATTTATCCTGCTGTTCAATACGCTGGATATGCTCTACCTGCTGCTGTAAAACGCCGGAGCTGATTTCACTCATCTCGGCGCTCCATTGCTGCCAGGCCTGTTGCAGGTAGTGGTAGAAACGCTGAGTTTCTTGCCATTCAGTACCGTGTAGACGAACCACTTTCTCATCGGGCAGCTCAAATTCCAGCTCGCCCCAGACGATGCCGCGTTTACATCGGACTTTAATCAACTGATTGAAAGGAATAAGATATTCGTGTTTCTCACCGCTCACCTCAACCCCGGCGTGCAGCAACCGCACGCGGTTGTAAGGATGCTGAGCCAGGTGTTTCCCCAGCGATGTCGCTTTAAGTTCCATATCGGCGCGCCATGACTATGTTGAGATTAAATAACGGATATCTGCCAGTTTACCTGTGATAAGCAGTGGCACTCTAGCGCTAAAAAAAGGGTAGAATAGATTTTGCGTTTTGATACCAAACGCAACCGCTTCGCGGTTTGGCCATCATTAGAGCAGAATGACGACTATGCGTACTGTACTGAATATTCTTAATTTTGTGTTGGGCGGTTTTTTCACTACCCTTGGCTGGCTGATCGCAACGGTATTCAGCGTCATACTGATTATTACCCTGCCTCTGACCCGCTCGTGCTGGGAGATCACCAAATTATCGTTTCTGCCTTTCGGCAACGAAGCCATTCACGTGAATGAGCTGTATCCGGAAAAAAGCAACGCGCTGCTTTCCGCCAGCGGTTCACTGCTGAATATTGTCTGGTTGGTACTCTTCGGTTGGTGGTTGTGCCTGTCGCATATCGCCGCAGGCATAGTGCAATGCGTGTCGATTATTGGCATTCCGGTTGGTATTGCCAATTTCAAGATCGCCGCCATCGCACTGTGGCCGGTGGGTCGCCGCGTGGTATCGGTTGAGATGGCTCAGCAGGCCAGAACTGAAAATGCCCGGCGTCAGTACCAACAGCGTTAATTTTTTCTCCGCCTGAGGAGTTTTTCGTGCTCTCTTTTGCACCCGCAATACGCCGTTATGCCTACAACAGCAATTTGCTTTACAACCTGCGTATTTTTATTGCGCTGGCCGGCGCAGCCGCCGTCCCTTGGTGGCTGGCCATTCCAAAACTCACTATTCCCCTGACTCTGGGAGTGGTAGCGGCGGCGTTGACGGATTTGGATGACCGCCTGAGCGGCAGGCTGCGTAACCTGCTGATCACGCTAGTGTGTTTTTTTATAGCCTCCGCCTCCATTGAGCTGCTGTTTCCTTACCCTTGGTTATTCGCCCTCGGTCTGACTACCTCGACCTGCGGCTTTATCTTACTGGGGGCATTGGGGCAACGCTACGCCACCATTGCGTTTGGTGCCTTGCTGATCGCGGTTTACACCATGCTTGGCACCTCAATGTATGACGCCTGGTATCAGCAACCGATACTGCTGATCATTGGCGCCCTGTGGTACAACCTCCTGACGCTGATTGGTCATCTGATTTTTCCTATTCGTCCTTTACAGGAAAATTTGGCGCGCTGCTATGATCGGTTGGCAAATTATCTGGATGCCAAGGCCAACCTGTTTGACCCCGATGCCGAACATGCTGCGGACCTGCCGTGGATGGATGTGGCAATGGCCAACAGCGCGCTGGTGACGACTCTCAACCAGACCAAAGTCTCATTGCTGACGCGGCTTAAAGGCGACCGCGGCCAGCGCGGTACCCGTCGTACCCTGCATTATTATTTTGTAGCGCAGGATATTCATGAGCGTGCCAGTTCCGCTCATGTTCAATATCAGGCCCTAAGCCGACAATTCCGTCATAGCGATATCCTGTTTCGTTTCCAGCGCTTGCTCAGCATGCAAGCGCGCGCCTGTCAGCAATTGGCTCAGTCGATCCTGCTGCGGCAAAAATACCAGCATAACCTGCGTTTTGAGCCGGCTTTCAGCCGCATTGATGAAGCGCTGGCCCGCGTGGCCGTCACCCAGGAAAATCGTGAGTTGACCAAAGCGCTATCGCACCTGTTGAAAAATTTGCGCGCGATTGATGCACAGTTGGCGAATATCGAATCCGAGCAGGCGCTGGCCGACGGCCAGGCGGAAGAGAACAGTCTGTCAGATGACCGGCTCACCGGCTGGAGCGACATCCGCCTGCGCATTAGCCGCCATCTGACGCCCCAGTCAGCCTTATTCCGCCATGCTATTCGCATGTCTGTGGTGCTGTGCATCGGCTATGCTTTTATTCAGTTTACCGGCATGCAGCACGGTTACTGGATCCTGCTGACCAGCCTGTTTGTTTGCCAGCCCAATTACAATGCCACGCGCCGCAGGCTGGCGCTGCGTATCATAGGTACGCTTGCCGGTATTCTTATCGGCCTGCCGATCCTCTATTTTGTCCCCTCGCAGGAAGGCCAGATGGTGTTAATCGTCATTGCCGGCGTCCTGTTTTTTGCTTTTCGTACCGTGCAGTACGCGCACGCAACCATGTTTATCACCCTGCTCGTACTGCTGTGCTTTAACCTGCTGGGTGAGGGCTTTGAAGTGGCTGCGCCACGCGTTTACGACACCCTTTTGGGATGCGCCATCGCTTGGGCAGCCGTGAGTTTTATCTGGCCAGATTGGCATTTTCGCCAATTGGCGGCCGTGGTGAGCAAAACGTTGAATGCCAACTGCCGGTATCTGGATGCGATTTTGGTGCAATACCATCAGGGTAAGGATAACGGTTTGCCGTACCGTATCGCCCGCAGGGATGCACACAACAGCGACGCAGAGTTGGCCTCGGTGATTTCAAACATGTCGGCCGATCCAAAGGCCGATAAGGTGGTTCAGGATGCCGCTTTTCGCCTGCTATGCCTGAACCACACCTTGTTGAGTTATATCTCCGCATTGGGCGCACACCGCGAACACATGAGCAATCCCGCAACGCTGGAGTTGCTGAATGATGCCGTATGCTATGTCGATGGCGCCTTGCATCAGGAAGAACAAGACGGCCGACGTATCGCTCAAGCGTTAGAAAGCCTTGCCGAGCGCATCCAACTCGCGGCTCCAGAACCAGAAAGCAAAGAGCAACTGGTATTACAGCAGATAGGGTTGGTAATTGATCTGCTGCCGGAGCTCATGACGTTAAAAGAGCAGATAGCTAAATCGGCATGATCACGCGAGGTCTTTCATCAACCCCTTGATTCCAGGCGTGTGCCCATGACTAAGCAGGACCATGGTATGTTCGAACCACTGGGTTAGCTCACTGCGCAGGGCCAGTGGCAAGGCGGCATGGTGATAACCGGCAATCGCCCCGCCTAAGGAAAGCAGCACTCGCAATCCTAAATTGCGTTGCTGCTGCAACAACCGTAGATAGCTCCGTTTGGCGCCATTCAAGCGCAAGTCATAGACATTGCGAATACCTGCCCGCCACAGTAAACGCTCCATGTTGATATCGATGTTCGGTAACGTTCTCAGCCGGCCATGCGTTCCCATTTTGACCTGAAGTTCCAGGCGGGCCTCCCGGATAGCCTGCCGTGCCAATCCAACAAGCTCATCCTGCGCCTGCCACAGAGACTCATCGACCCAGTAATAACGCAGGGTGATTGGTACGCCCCGTTTGGAGTAAACCATATTGACCATTCCACGGGCGCGGAAGGCAGGCTCCAGGCTATCCGTCGCTCGAAGATACAGCTCGTCTTCCGCTATCACCCCAAACATAACGCCATCAGCCAGCAGCCCATAACCGCCAAACTGCGAGCGCGTAGTAATGCTCCCTAATGCGTAGAAACACGCTTTGGCCTGTTTGACCCTTCCTGTAGATGTCCCTTTCATGAAGCTTCTCCTTGTGTAGGTTCTAATTGTATTATTTCTCACATCAATGAAATAAAAGTAACGTGAACAAGTAATTAGAAAAATACGCACTATCCGCAGCCCTGCCAATCATAAAAACAGGACGTCTAAAAAATAATCGCAATTATGCGAGGCACTACGAAAATTTGAGTTGATCTTATTCATGTCCAGATGTACTGTATAAACATACAGTGACACTACGGGCGGGATACTTTATGCGTACTCAATCACTCTACAAACCCCATTTCAGCCAGACCTCTTTTGCGGCGAGCAATGCTGCGGAAAACTCGGATGCCGGTAAAGAAAATGGCCTTATCAGTGAACTTGTTTACAACGAGCATCAACCCGCGGTGGCGCAACTATTGCTCCCCCTGTTGCAACAGTTAGGCAGACAGTCACGCTGGCTGTTATGGCTAACCCCACAACAAAAACTCAGTAGATTGTGGCTACAGCAGTCTGGTTTGCCAATCAATAAGGTCGTGCAACTGAGCCAAATCACTCCGCTTGCCACCGTTGAAGCGATGGAAAAGGCACTTCTGACAGGTAACTACAGTGTGGTTCTCGGGTGGTTGCCCGATCTTACGGAAGAAGATCGTCTAAAATTACGGCGTGCAGCAGAATTGGGTAACGCTTATGGGTTCATTATGCGTCCACAACGTGACACAAACCCGACTCACGGACAGTGTTCCATGCTAAAAATTCAGTCTTCTTTGTATCATTAAGTAAATTTAGGATTTTTCCCATCATTTTTATCTCTTTGGGTGGGAACCTTTGATGGATCAGGTGCAAAGCGAGTGCCACTGCGGTTCCGCACGAAAAAATGCAGGCTAAACTGCCCCATTTTTTACCGGTTAGTGTTAGTAAATATGTACGATTCTGCGTTTTTTTTTAGAGCTTTATCACATCACACTTGTAACTTTCGCGCCACGTTGTAGACTTTACATCGCCAAGGTTGCTCTATAACGCCAGAAAAACTGGCCGAGTAACAAACGAGGGCTCAAACCTTGGCGAAGGAATTTAACCAAGGGCTTAAAACAGCTTTAAAGCTCATTGCCTATTTGGATGATAACGAGGCGCAAAATGAAAAAGACAGCTATCGCATTAGCAGTGGCACTGGCTGGTTTCGCTACCGTAGCGCAAGCCGCCCCAAAAGATAATACCTGGTACACCGGTGCTAAACTGGGCTGGTCCCAGTACCATGACACTGGTTTCTACGGCAACGGTTACCAGAATGGTATCGGCAATGGTCCGAACCATAAAGATCAACTGGGTGCTGGCGCGTTCCTGGGTTACCAGGCAAACCAATACCTGGGCTTCGAGCTGGGCTATGACTGGCTTGGCCGTATGCCTTACAAAGGCAGCGTGAACAACGGTGCTTTCAAAGCACAGGGCGTTCAACTGGCAGCTAAACTGAGCTACCCAATTGCTGACGATCTGGATATCTACACTCGTCTGGGTGGTATGGTATGGCGTGCAGACTCCAAAGCTAACTACGGCAATGGCACTCGTCTGAGCGACCACGACACCGGCGTTTCTCCGCTGGCTGCAGTGGGTGTTGAATACGCACTGACCAAAAACTGGGCTACTCGCCTGGACTATCAGTTCGTTAGCAACATCGGTGATGCAGGTACTGTCGGCGCACGTCCAGACAACACCATGCTGAGCCTGGGTGTTTCTTACCGTTTCGGTCAGGATGATGTTGTTGCTCCAGTTGCTCCAGCACCAGCTCCGGCTCCAGTTGTTGAAACCAAGCGTTTCACTCTGAAGTCTGACGTGCTGTTCAACTTCAACAAAGCAACTCTGAAGCCACAGGGCCAACAGGCTCTGGACCAGCTGTACTCTCAGCTGAGCTCCATGGATCCTAAAGACGGTTCTGTTGTAGTTCTGGGTTACACCGACGCAGTTGGTTCTGACCAGTACAACCAGAAACTGTCTGAAAAACGCGCACAAAGCGTTGTTGATTACCTGGTCTCTAAAGGTATCCCTTCAGACAAAATCTCTGCACGTGGTATGGGCGAAGCTGATTCCGTCACTGGCAACACCTGTGGCTACAAAGCTGGCCGTGCTACTAAAGCGCAGATCGCTTGCCTGGCACCAGATCGTCGCGTAGAGATCGAAGTTAAAGGCATCAAAGACGTTGTGACTCAGCCACAGGGCTAAGTTAAAACTTCTTAGTAAAAAACCCCGCAATGCGGGGTTTTTTTTCGTCTATTAGCCCAGTGAGTGTTGCAATAGCGGCCTATTTTCTTACCAGACTGGTCAGTTACTCTTCGTCTTTACCGAGGATCGCTTTCAAATCCTGTTTCAGTAACGACATCTGACTGGCATACTTCTCTTTACGTTCGGCATCTTCGATCAGTTGCACTACCGTCTCTGACAGAGTTACCCCACGGCGACGGGCAAGCGCGGCCAGGCGCTGCCAAACCAGAAACTCCAGATCGATAGATTTTTTACGCGTATGTTGATGTTCTGCGTTAAAATGACGTTTACGCCTTGCGCGGATAGTTTGCTTCATCCGGTTATCAAGCTCCGGATTCATATGCCTGCTAATCCACGTCAGCACTTTTACCGGCTCGTTTTCCAGCTTAAGCAGCTCGTCAATGGCTTCCTGAGCTACGCTGTTTTCAATGTGGCGGGTAATAGATTCACCTTCCCGGTGCTTTTTCACCAGGTATTTCCATTTCCAACCACTCTCCAGGTTTTCCAGTTGCTGATATTTCATCTTGAACTCTTCAGTGACCGCGTAACTTTATTAAGCATAACAGCTTTGCGCCGAATTTCCCCGGCAATTACGCCCTCTTTTAGACTGTTTTTTGCACAGTTATCGCGCGATGTCAAACTCCCTGATACCAACTGTGACTCTGTATGTATCAAGCTGGCGTTATTCTTGTATAATCGCCCTTTCCCTTTTTGACGATTGCATCTAACACTTTGACCAATAACCGACTTGAATGGCAATCACTGTTGCCGGACGTTACGCCTTATCAAGCGATATTTGATACCGCTGCTCAATTGGCACCCGTGTCCTTTGCCTCTATTCAGCCTCGGCTGGAAAATGCACTGACACTGTTTTGCCACCCACAGTCGCCACCGCGTTTCATGTTGCTGAAAGCGCAGGAAACTCGCGAATATCTGGCATTGATAGCCCGTGCGGTTGAGCCATTGCAGCCACAGAACACTGCGTTCAAAGGCAGCCACTATGTGATCCAGGGCAGCAAGATAAGCGTAGAGCCTGCTCGTCAGGGCGATGAGCCCTTTGCCGCCGGTGGCGCCTGCGTGTTTCAGGAATGGGTGGAGCCGGAGCAACTGTTTGGCTGTGTCAGAATTCATAATGATGAGATCTCGCTGCAGCCGGGCTTGGTGCATCAGGCCAACGGCGGCGTCCTGATCCTGTCGGCACGTTCTCTGCTGGCCCAGCCGCTGCTATGGCTGCGCTTGAAGCAAATGATCACCCAACGCCAGTTCCATTGGGTTTCTCCTGATGAAACGCGCCCGCTTCCGGTCACTATTCCACCGATGCCACTTGAGCTGCGTCTGATCGTGGTTGGCGATCGTCACGGTCTTGCCGATTTCCATGATATCGAACCGGAACTTAGCGAGCAGGCCGTCTACGGCGAATACGAAGATGACCTGCAGCTCACCGAAGCCGAGGATATGGTGCAGTGGTGCAGCTACGTCAATACCGTTATCGATGAACAACAACTGCCATCGCTGGCGGCGGATGCCTGGCCCCCATTGATGATACAAGCTGTGCGCTACAGTGGCGATCAGGGCAACCTGCCGCTTTCACCGCTCTGGATCGGCCAGCAACTTTCTGAAGCGGCACTGTATGCCGAAGAAGAAAGTATTACAGCCAAAGCCTTTGAAGCTGCTTTGAATGCGCGCGAGTGGCGCGAAAGCTACCTCGCCGAACGGATGCAAGATGAGATCGAGCTGGGCCAAATTCTGATTGAGACCGAAGGCGAAGTTGTCGGCCAGATCAACGGGCTCTCCGTGCTGGAATACCCTGGGCATCCGCGCAGCTTCGGCGAACCTTCCCGCATCAGCTGCGTTGTGCATCTTGGCGACGGCGAATTTACCGACGTTGAGCGTAAGGCCGAGCTTGGCGGTAACCTGCATGCCAAAGGCATGATGATTATGCAGGCGTTTCTGATTTCCGAGCTGGAATTGGATCAGCCGCTGCCCTTCTCCGCTTCAATCGTGTTTGAGCAATCCTACGGTGAAGTAGATGGCGATAGCGCCTCGTTGGCCGAGCTGTGTGCATTGATCAGTGCGTTGTCGCTTCAACCGATCACCCAGCAGATTGCGGTAACCGGCTCCGTCGATCAATTCGGCAATGTGCAGCCGATTGGCGGCGTCAACGAGAAGATCGAAGGCTTTTTTGAAGTTTGCCAGCGTCGCGGTTTGACGGGCAAACAAGGCATCATTCTGCCAGCAACTAACGTGCGTCACCTGTGTCTGCGCCAGGATGTGGTCGATGCGGTGCGCGAAGGGCAATTCCATCTGTGGGCCGTCGACAGCGCCGCAGAAGCCTTGCCATTACTCACCGGTTACCCCTACTCTGATGAACAGCAACCGAATCTGTTAGCTGCTATTCAGGAACGAATTGCGCAGGTGAATCCGCAGGAACGTCGGCGCTGGCCATGGCCGTTTCGTTGGCTTAACTGGTTCAACCACGGCTGATCGGACTTGTTCAGCGTACACGTGTTAGCTAATCTGCGTCCTTCAATAAAATAAGGCTTACTGAGAACATGGTAGAAAAACGCGACTCCTATACGAAAGAAGACCTCGAAGCATCCGGCCGTGGCGAGCTGTTTGGCGCCGGTGGCCCGCCGTTGCCGGCAGGTAACATGTTGATGATGGACCGCGTGGTCAAGATGACCGAAGACGGTGGCTCCCACAACAAGGGTTATGTGGAAGCGGAACTGGATATCAATCCGGACCTATGGTTCTTTGGTTGCCACTTTATCGGCGATCCCGTGATGCCAGGCTGCCTGGGTCTGGACGCAATGTGGCAGCTGGTAGGTTTCTATCTCGGCTGGTTGGGTGGCGAAGGTAAAGGCCGTGCGTTGGGCGTGGGTGAAGTGAAATTCACCGGCCAGGTACTGCCAACCGCGAAGAAAGTCACCTACCGCATTAACTTCAAACGTGTCATCACCCGTAAACTGATTATGGGTGTGGCTGATGGTGAAGTGCTGGTCGATGGCCAGGTCATTTATACCGCCAGCGATCTGAAAGTGGGCCTGTTCAAGGACACTGCTGCGTTCTAATCGCAGTGACGGCGGCCCTTCCCGGCCGCCGTTTGTTTTCCCCGCCGTTATCTTGTCGTGAACTGCAAAGCTCACGTTCATAACGGCCAATAAGTAACTACAATTATTGTAGTAACCTAAGAGGTGTGCCATGCAAAGAACCCGTTTTGATAACATGCCATGCCCGATAGCACGCTCGCTGGATCGCGTCGGCGAATGGTGGAGCATCCTGATACTTCGCGATGCGTTTCAAGGACTGTCAAAGTTTGATGAATTCCAGCAAAGCCTCGGCCTTTCACCCACCATACTGACTCGTCGCCTAAAATATCTGGTTGAAAGCGGCATTTTTCATAAACAGCGTTATCAGACGCGGCCGGTACGCTATGAGTATTTGCTCACCGAACGCGGTCAGGATTTTTTCCCGGTGCTGGCGGCTCTGTTTCACTGGGGCAACGCCCACCTGGCCGATGAAGGCATCACTGCCGAACTGGTCGATCGCCGTACCGGGCAACCGATATACGTGCAACTGGTCGACAGCGTCACTCGGCAACCGATCGCATTGCATCACATCACTTTAGCGCCAGGGCCGGCGGCAAGCGACGGTATACGTCGGCGTGCAGCCCTGATGCAACAAAATCATTCTGCATTACCCCCCGAATTATCCAAGGAGTCACTATGAACAGTCGTCGTATAGTCATTACCGGCATGGGCGCCGTTTCACCACTGGGATGCGGCGTAGAGGCTATCTGGCAGCGCCTGCTAAATGGCCAGTCAGGCATTCGCCCGCTTCCGGAAGCGATCGTGGCCGACCTGCAGGTAAAAATCGGTGGTCAGGTTCCTACTCTGGAACAGGATGCCGTAGCGGGCTTTGATCCCGACCTTTCCGTAGCGCCGAAAGACCAGAAAAAAATGGACCGCTTTATTCTGTTCGCCATGGCGGCAGCCGATGAAGCGATCCGCCAAGCAGGCTGGGTTGCGGATACGGAAGAGAAACAAGAACGCACCGCAACCGTGATCGCCTCCGGCATCGGCGGTTTCCCGGCAATTGCCCACGCGGTGCGTACCACGGACAGCCGTGGTACCAAACGCCTGTCGCCATTCACCATTCCTTCCTTCCTGGTTAACCTGGCCGCCGGCCACGTCTCTATTAAACACCAGTTCAAGGGCCCGATTGGTGCCCCCGTTACCGCTTGTGCAGCGGGCGTACAGGCCATTGGCGACGCAGTACGTATGATTCGTAACGATGAGGCCGATATCGCGCTGTGTGGCGGTACAGAGGCCGCTATCGACACCGTCAGCCTGGGGGGCTTCGCAGCCGCGCGCGCCATGTCCACTACACCGCCAGAAGAGGCAGAAAAAGCGTCGCGGCCTTTCGACAGCGCTCGTGATGGCTTTGTCATGGGCGAAGGCGCCGGCATGCTGGTCATAGAAACGCTGGAACATGCGCTGGCCCGTGGAGCAACACCGCTGGCGGAGATTGTCGGTTACGGCACCAGTGCGGACGCCTACCACATGACCTCAGGCGCAGAAGATGGCGATGGCGCCTACCGTGCAATGAAAATTGCCTTGAAACAGGCAGGTGTCTCACCCGAACAGATCCAGCATCTGAACGCCCACGCTACATCGACACCAGTGGGCGATCTGGGGGAAATCAACGCGATTAAACACCTCTTCGGTACCGGTGGCGGCGTGGCGGTAACCTCTACCAAATCCGCGACCGGCCATTTACTGGGTGCCGCGGGCGGGCTGGAAACCATCTTTACTGCACTGGCCCTACGCGATCAGATCGCACCGGCCACGCTGAATCTGGATAATCCGGATCCGGCAGCCGAGGGACTGCATCTGGTGGCGAAAAAAGCGCAGCCTATGGCCATCAACTATGCGTTGTCGAACGGTTTTGGTTTTGGCGGGGTAAACGCGAGTATCTTGCTGAAGCGTTGGCAGGGGTAATACGACTTAAACAAAAACCTCCGCCTTGAGCGGAGGTTGTTCCTTTTTATGACAGGGAGCCGCTTAAGCGGTCACAGCCCTGTCTTCCATGGCTTCTCGCCAACCTCCCAGCCATTGAGACCGGCTGTCCACAGTTGTTTTATAAGGACAAAGATCTTTCGGATGTCCTAAAATACCTGCCTGATAACCTTTCGAATGCGCCCTTTCCAGACGATCGCGTTTCTGTCTCTTCATGCCTCGTTTCCCTCACTTTTTGGTCAGTTGGAAAGAAAACAATGGCTGCTTTTTGTGCAGCCACGTATAAGCAATAGCGCTAAATGAAGGGAAGATCAATGCGCAAAATTCACGCCAATGTCATATTTGTGAGCTACGCCCGCAGAATTGGCTAAGTGGCTGATATGCTGGAAAACAGGGTAATTCATTGAAATGAAATAAAAATCCCTCCCGGAGAAAAATTTTAATATCTCTCGCCGGAAGGGATTAGACCGTTTTAGTACAAATTATGACTAAAAACGCCCCGCCTGGGAGGCGATAGCCTGGGCTTCCTGCTGCCAGCCCTGCGCCAACGTACGCACCAGCGCGTCGTAGCCGTCCTCGCCCTGTTTCAATTCCAGGCTAAACGGCCGTTTGGTCAGATTGCCCTGATGATTCAGCACCCACTCGCCACGGATAATCGCCTTGCCGTCAAAGCGGCCGTGGAAGCCGCTGACAGTGACATTAAGCACATCCTGCTCGCTGCTCATCGGCTGAGAAGACACCACCCACCCTGGCAACGCGCCGCTCAGGTTGGTAACCAGCGTCTGCTGCAGTTGTTGATCGAGCGGGCTGGCCCACAGGTTGTTCTGAGCTATCACGTACTGCACGTCATTGGTCTGGTAAACCACACCGTTCTGCGCCAGGTAATCCGCCACGCTGACGTGTTCCAACCACAGCTGACGCGTCGCAGCGCCGGTACTGACCGGCACCGACACACCCAGCGCCGGCAGTTGGTAGTAGGTTTTTTGTGGTGTGCTGCTACAGGCGCTGAGTAACAGCGCCAGGGCTACCGGAATCCATTTCATCATTTATTGGCCTTCTTCGGCTGAGGATCGTTACTGCCCGCGGCTTCAAATACCAGCGCGTTGCTCTTTTCGTTCAGGGTACGCAGAACGGGTTGCAGTTCACGCAGCACCTGATCAAGACGTTGCATATCGCCGACCATCTTGTTGTAGGCCGGAGAACCTGGCTGGAACCCTTTCACACTGCGATTGAGTTCCTGCAGCGTTTTTTGCATATCCTGCGGCAGCGCCTTCATCTCTTTGCTGGCGATGATATCGTTCAGCGACTGTATGGTTTTCTGCGTCGACTGCATGGTTTTCTGGCTTTCCGCCAGGGTTTTGGTCGCCTCGTTGATCATCGGATTCAATGGCAGCGAGTTGATCTTATCCAGCGTCTGCATCAGTTTCTGCTGGATCTGCGCCAGACCGCCGCTGGTGGTCGGCATCAACGGATAACCGAACAGCTCACGCGGCCCTTTCCAGGCTTTCTCCTGCGGATAGAAGTCCAGATCGATATACAGCGAGCCGGTCAGCAGGTTGGCGGACTTCAGCGAGGCGCGCATACCACGCGCTTCCGCATCCTTCAAATGCCCCTCAATATCGAAATCGCCGCCCAGCTGTTTCTGGAAACGATCCGGTTCAATGCGGATCAGCACAGGAATGCGGTAATCGTTATCCAGACGCTGCATCATGCCCTTTTTGTAGAATGGCACTTGCGATACGGTACCCAAACGGATGCCACGGAATTCTACCGGTGCGCCCGGCTGCAAACCGCGAATCGAATCGGAGAAGAACATCAGGTAATCCTTGTGTACGGTGTACAACGAATCCTGGATGCTGCGCTGATTATCGAACAGCTCATACTCCGTCTTTTCTTTAACCTGCTCGCCGCGATCCCAGCCTTCCGGTACGTCAAAACTTACACCGCCGCTGAACAAGGTGGCCAGCGAACCCATTTCCACCCGCATGCCCTGTGCCGACATGTCGAACGCCACGCCGCTGTCTTTCCAGAAGCGCACGTTGCTGGTCACCAGTTGATCATAAGGCGCGGAGATAAACAGCTGGTAACGCATGGCGCGCATCTTGGGATCAAAATAGCTGGTCTCTACCGAACCGACGCGATAACCGCGGAACAGCACCGGGTCGCCGGCATTCAACTGACCCGACTTCTCGCTGTCGAGCACGATGCGCAGCCCTTTGGCATCTGGAGACGCCAGTGGCGGCGCATCCAGCAATTGGTAATTATCCTTGCCTGCCTTGCCCTTGGTGCCCGGTTGCAGTTCGATATAGGCGCCGGACAATAACGTACCCAGGCCGGAAACGCCTTCGCGACCAATCTGCGGTTTAACCACCCAAAAGGCGCTATCCTGGTGCAGCAGTTTCTCCATACCAGAGTTAAGCCGCGCCTGCACCATCACCTTGCTCAGGTCGTCACTTAGCGTCACGGTCTCGACGACGCCGACGTCGACGCTACGGCTCTTGATTTTGGTTTTTCCCGCCTCCAACCCTTCGGCAGTAGTGGTCACCAAGGTCACCACCGGCCCCTGATGGCTAAAGTGGTAAAACAGGATCCACGCGCCGATCAACGCGGTGACGATGGGAACAATCCACACCGGCGACCAGCGCTTGATCTTTTCAACGTCCGCGACGCTATGATTATTTTCCGTCACCTTGCGGCTCCTTTTTTATTGTCTCGTTTACGCGATCCCAGGTCAGCCTGGGATCAAACGTCATGGCTGCGAACATGGTGAGGATCACCACCAGGGCGAACAGCAGCGCTCCAGTAGCAGGATAAATACTCATCAATTGTCCCATCCGTACCAATGCCGAAAGCACGGCAATAACAAACACGTCGATCATTGACCAGCGGCCGACAAACTCTACCACTTCATAAATCAGGTGCATTCGCTCGCTGTCGGCCCTGTCTTGCCGTTTGCTGTTGGCATCCCAGCACAGCCAACCAATCGCCAACATCTTCAGCGAAGGCACCATAATACTGGCGATGAAGATAACCATCGCCACGGGATAAGATCCTTCCCCCCACAGCAGTATCACCCCGGCCATGATGGTGGAAGTGATTTTGTTGCCCAACGCCTCGGTAACCATAATAGGCATTAGATTCGCCGGAATATACAGCATGACTGACGTAAACAGCAGCGCCAACGTCCATTGCAGACTGTTACGGCGACGCACATAACCATTGGTATGGCAGCGTGGACAATGAGCCAACTCCGCCGGCAGGACCGCCGTACAACAGGGGCAGGAGCGCAAGCCCTGGCGTAACCCGATCCGCCCCACCGTCACCGGGCGATCGATACGCGGCATCGGCTCTATGTCGTTCCACAGCCAACGGCGATCCACACACTGGAAGGCACGCACCTGCAGTAAGCAAAACAGACAATAAGCCCCAAAGCTGCTGCCGACGCCAATATCCCCGTAAGCCATCAGCTTAACGAAGCTGACCAGAACCCCGGCGAGAAAAATTTCCACCATGCACCAGGTTTTAAACTGGAACAGCATCTTGGCCATCCACTCTTTCAGGCCAAGAGGCATGCGTACCTTGGCGCATAAAAGAATAATAGCCACCATACAAAACGCCGGGATCAACTGGACGAATACCATAAACAGCGTGGCCATGCTGGCGTAATCTTCAGCCACCATCACCTGCGGGATCTGGATCAGTTTGATTTCGTTACCCAGGCCGGCAACGTGCATATTGATAAAAGGGAAAATATTCGCCAGCAGCAGCATAAACAGAGCACTGACGGCATAGCCGATAGGCCGCTTGCGCGGTTCCTCCCAGCGGGAGCTGAGGGTCGTTTTACAGCGTGGGCACACCGCTTTCGTGCCATATGCCAGCGGCGGCAACGCCACCAACATGTCACACTGTGGGCACAACATCAGGTTGTCCCTTTGGTGTTCAGCAGGCTTTGCGTGGCTGTGCTGCTCGTGATTGTCGTGGGAACACACCATATTCCTCCTTAATAACGTTGCTCACCGGTACGGCAATACCGCCCGCAGCAGCGCGCGGGCGGTATTCACAACGAGTTAGCCGTTTTTCATCGCTTCCAGCTCTTCCCAACGGGCGAACGCTTCTTCCAGCGCCCCTTCAGCGGCGGCCAGCGCCGTCAACACCTGCTGTGTTTCACTGTGCGGACGCGTGAAGAAATCCGCGTCGCTCATTTGCGCCTGCAGCGCTTCGATTTCCGTTTCCAACTGTTCCAGCCGCTGTGGCAACTGTTCCAGTTCGCGCAACAGGTTATAGCTCAGTTTAACCGCTGATTTCTTCGGCTGTTCAGCCTTTTTTTCCGCCGACGGTTTGTTCTGATCGGCCGCGGCAACCTGACGGATCGGTTTCGCCGTAGCGCGTTGATGATGCGCATCGTAGTAACCGCCGACGAAGGTGCTGATCACGCCCTTGCCTTCGAAGATCCAACACTCGGTCACCGAGTTATCGACGAATTGACGATCGTGACTCACCAGCAGCACGGTGCCTTGATAGCCATCGATCAACTCTTCCAGCAACTCCAGCGTTTCGACGTCGAGATCGTTGGTTGGCTCATCGAGGATCAGCAAGTTGCTCGGTTTCAGGAACAGCTTGGCCAGCAACAGGCGATTACGTTCGCCGCCCGACAGCGCCTTCACCGGCGTCATCGCGCGTTTTGGGTGGAACAGGAAGTCCTGCAGATAACCCAACACGTGGCGAGACCGGCCATTGACCATCACTTCCTGCTTGCCTTCCGCCAGGTTGTCCATCACCGTGCGTTCCGGATCCAGATCGGCGCGATGCTGGTCAAAGTAAGCCACTTCCAGCTTGGTGCCGCAGTGTACACGGCCGCTGTCGGCTTTCAGCTGACCGAGCATCAGTTTCAGCAACGTGGTTTTACCGCAACCGTTAGGGCCAACCAACGCAATCTTGTCGCCACGCTGCACCTGGGCGGAGAAATTGCGCACCAGCACTTTGTCGCCAACCTGATAGTTAACGTCTTCCATCTCGAACACGATCTTGCCGGAGCGTACCGCTTCTTCCACCTGCATCTTGGCGGTGCCCATCACCTCGCGACGTTCCGAACGCTCGTTGCGCAGCGCTTTCAGGGCGCGGACACGGCCTTCGTTACGAGTACGGCGGGCCTTGATGCCCTGGCGGATCCAGACTTCTTCCTGAGCCAGCTTGCGGTCGAATTCAGCATTTTGCAGCTCTTCCACCCGCAGCGCTTCTTCTTTGCTCAGCAGGTACAGATCGTAGTTGCCCGGCCAGGACACCAGCTTGCCGCGATCGAGATCGACAATGCGCGTCGCCATGTTGCGGATAAAGGAACGGTCATGGGAAATGAACACGATGCTGCCCTGGAACTCTTTCAGGAAACCTTCCAGCCAGTCGATGGTCGAGATATCCAGGTGGTTGGTCGGTTCGTCGAGCAGCAACACGCGCGGCGAGCTGACCAGCGCACGGCCCAGAGCTGCCTTGCGCAGCCAACCGCCGGAGAGCGAGGACAGCTCTGCGTCGCCGTCCAGCCCCAGTTGCAACAGCACTTCGCTGATGCGGCTGTCGAGTTGCCACAGCCCCTGGTGATCGAGGATCTCCATAATCTGCGCCATGCGCGTCAGGTTTTTCTCGCTGGGATCGGTTTCCACCAAATGCGAAATCGCGTGATAGGCTTTCAGATGTTCCGCCTGCTCGGCTACGCCTTCAGCGACAAAATCGAATACCGTACCGCCGATATTTCGCGGGGGATCCTGCTGCAGACGCGCCACAATCAGATCCTGCTCGTAAATCACCCGGCCATCGTCCAGCGGAATTTCTTTGCCGAGGATCTTT
The DNA here is from genome assembly GCF_052045345.1 of Serratia sp. 22264. Taxonomy (NCBI): domain Bacteria; kingdom Pseudomonadati; phylum Pseudomonadota; class Gammaproteobacteria; order Enterobacterales; family Yersiniaceae; genus Serratia; species Serratia sp. 22264. Next base: position 538,287 of record NZ_JBQEOY010000001.1, on the reverse strand, counting down.
AACAGCGTGGATTTACCGGCGCCGTTGCGCCCAACCAGACAAACGCGTTCGTTGTCTTCAATATGAATTTCGGTGTTGTCTAAAAGCGGCGCATCGCTGAAGGACAGCCAGGCGCCGGACATGCTGATTAACGACATAGTAATTATTTTCCTTCGCCGGCATGGGTGAGCAGCCAGCAGTTATGAATTTGACGGTTACGGGCAAAGTCCTGCGACTGCGTCTGGGCGGTGATCTCTTTCGCCTCCAGACCCAGTTCGCTCAGGCCGGCCATATCCATCTGGAAACCGCGCTTGTTGTTCGAGAACATGATGGTTCCGTTACGGCGCAGCAACCGTTTTAAATCTTGCATCAACACCAGGTGATCGCGCTGGACGTCAAAGGTGTTCTCCATTCGCTTGGAGTTGGAGAACGTCGGCGGATCGATAAAGATCACGTCGAACTGTTCGTCGGCATTATGCAGCCATGACAGGCAGTCCGCATGGATCAATCGATGCTGTTTACCGGTCAGGCCATTGACGCGCAGGTTCTTCTCCGCCCATTCCAGGTAGGTACGCGACATATCCACGGTAGTGGTGCTGCGCGCGCCGCCCAATCCGGCGTGAACGCTGGCTGTGCCGGTATAAGCGAACAGGTTGAGGAAGTCTTTGCCTTTGCTCATCTCGCCCAACATGCGGCGCGCGATGCGGTGATCGAGGAACAAACCGGTATCGAGATAGTCAGTCAGGTTAACCCACAGCTTGGCATTGAACTCTTCCACCAGCAAGAACTCACCTTTCTGAGCCAGCTTTTCGTACTGGTTTTTGCCCTTCTGACGCTCGCGGGTTTTCAGGATCAATTGGTTTGACGGCAGGTCCAGCACCGACAGCGTGGCATTGATCACGTCGAACAGACGCTGACGCGCCTTCTGCGCATCGACGGTTTTCGGCGGCGCATACTCCTGCACCACGACTTTGCTGCCGTAGCGGTCAACCGCAACGTTGTATTCCGGCAGATCGGCGTCGTACAGGCGATAACATTCGATGCCCTGCTGCTTGGCCCACTTGTCGAGTTTTTTCAGGTTCTTGCGCAGGCGGTTGGCGAAGTCTTCCGCCGCCAGCACGCCGCCGGCGCCCTGTGGGTTCTCCGCCAATTGGTAGTTTTTCTGTACGCAATCCAGAGGACCGTTTTTAGCCTTGAATTGACGTTCGGCGCGCAGTTGCAGGCAGCTCAGCAGCTCCGGCGACGCGCTGAACAGCGACAGTTGCCAGCCGCCGAAGGCGCTCTTCATAATGCGGCCCAGCATATTATGCAACGCGATCAGCGCCGGTTCGCTTTCCAGACGCTCACCGTAAGGCGGGTTGCTGACTACGGTACCCGTTGGGCCTTCCGGCAGCGGGTTGGTCAGTTTGCTGACGTCGCTGACGTTAAAAGTAATCAGTTCAGCAACGCCGGCGCGGCGGGCATTGCCGCGTGCCATCTCAATCACCCGGCGATCGATATCCGAGCCGAAGAAACGCGAGGTGGTTTCCTGCAGACCACGGCGCGCGCGCACCTGCGCTTCGGTGATCACTTCACGCCACAAATCGACATTGTGGCCGTTCCAGGCGGTAAAGCCCCAGTGCTGACGGTGCAAACCCGGTGCGCGATCGGAGGCTATCATCGCCGCTTCAATCAGCAGGGTGCCTGAACCGCACATCGGGTCAAGCATCGGCGTGCCCGGTTGCCAGCCTGAACGCTGCACAATCGCGGCCGCCAGGCTTTCCTTCAGCGGCGCCTGGCCGGTCAGATCACGGTAGCCGCGCTGATGCAGACCTTCGCCGCTCAGATCGAGCGCTACGCTGGCCATATCGCGCTGCAGGAACACATTAACGCGAATGTCCGGCTGTTGCTTTGCCACCGTCGGGCGTTGGTCGATCTTACGGGTGAAACTGTCGACAATGGCGTCCTTGACCTTCAGCGCGCCATATTGGCTGTTACGGATCTCTTCGTTAACGCCGCTGAAGTGCACGGCGAAGGTTTTATCCACGCCAAAAATGTTTGTCCAGTCGATCGCCTGCACGCCAAGATACAGGTCCAGATCGCTGTGTACGCGGAATTCATTAAGCGGCAACAAAATACGTGAGGCCAGGCGGCTCCACAGCAGGCTTTGGTACAGAAGACGATCGTCACCCTGAAAATGTACCCCACCCTGCACCACTTTGCAGGCGTGAGCGCCCAGCGCTTCCAGTTCGCTTTTTAACAGTTCTTCCAGTCCACGCGCCGTGCTGGCAAACAGAGAGTTCATATCGTACTTATCACCAAAAAGAAAATTGTTGCGCATTATAGCTAATCCAGACCGCTTGTCATAAAGTTGCTCCCTTCTATTTAATAATCGTACGGAGATAAGGGTGATTACGCTTTCCAGACTTTACGTTCATCCGGTTAAATCGCTTCGGGGTTTGCAACTTTCTCACGCACAAGTTTCCAGCAGCGGTCTGGCATTCGATCGCACCTTTATGATCACCGAGCCGGATGGCACTTTTATTACCGCACGCCAATATCCGCAGATGGTATTGTTTACGCCTGCATTACTGGCGGACGGCCTGTTTCTGACCGCACCGGACGGGGAAAGCGCAGCTATCCGCTTCGCAGATTTTGCTGCCGAAGCGCAGCCAACCGAAGTGTGGGGCAATCACTTCACCGCCTTGATTGCACCGCCGGCTATCAACAGTTGGCTGAGCGGTTATTTCCAGCGTGAGGTACAGCTACGCTGGCTAGGCCCTGAATTGACCCGAAGAGTCAAAAAGCACCCGGAAATCCCTTTATCTTTCGCCGACGGTTATCCTTATCTGCTGATTAACGAAGCCTCGTTCAATGATTTGCAGCAGCGCTGCCCTGGCAGCATCAAACTCGAACAATTCCGCCCCAATCTGGTGGTGACCGGTGCCAGCGCCTGGGCCGAAGACGGCTGGCAGGTGATCCGCGTCGGTGACGTGATGTTCGATCTGGTAAAACCGTGCAGCCGCTGCGTGCTCACCACCATCAGTACCGAGCGCGGGCGCAAACACCCCAGCGGTGAGCCACTGAGCACCCTGCAAAAATTCCGTACCGCCGATAACGGCGATATCGTTTTTGGCCAGAATATGGTGGCGCGCAACAGCGGTATTATCCGCGTTGGCGATGCGGTGGAAGTGTTATCTACCAAGCCGCCACGCCCTTATGGCGCAGGTAAAGTGGTCGAAAGCGTGCAGGCGCCGCAAGACAGTGCGCAGAGCGTTACCATCGAATACGCAGGGAAGGTGTTTACCGGCAATAATCAGCAGATTTTGCTGGAGCAGTTGGAACAGCAAGGGATCCGCGTGCCTTATTCTTGCCGTGCGGGGATTTGCGGCAGTTGCCGTATTGAGTTGGTCAGTGGCGAAGTTGCACCGCTGAAGAAAAGTGCGGTAGCGGGCAACGGCACCATTCTTTCCTGCAGCTGTATTCCGAAAAGCGATTTGACGCTGGCGTGATGCGCCTTACACTGCCCTGTCGTAGGCCGGGGCGGAAGCTTCATCCTGCGCACAGGGTTTAAGGCGATCGTGCATTACTTTGATCGCATCACCCAGCACCATGGTACGCCCGGCCAGCGACAGCTGATTTTGCGCCAGCAGACACAGGCTGGCGTTATCGCCGGCTTCCACGACCAATAAACGGGCCTCAGAGCCGCTGTCCATCACCTTCACCGCCGCCAGTTCGCCGTTCTTCGGCTGCAACGGGTAGTGTTGCTGGGCGAAATGCCAGCTTTTCGGCATCAAGGGTTTCAGGAAGCGATAGGCCACCAGAGCGTTTAATACCAGTTCGGCGCGTTGCTCATGGCTGAGCTTTATCTGCTTGCACTGCTCTTCATAATTAAAATAAAGCGCAGCGTCATCAACGCAAAAGGCGCATTCATCGAAGGCATCCGGCGTTAACATTTTGGCCGGGAAGCGTGAGCGGAAGATCATCCCATTGGCTAAATCCAGCATTAGCCGATCGTGTTCGGCATCAAAATACCAACGCCAATTATCGTCAGGTTTTATCTTCATCTCTTATCCTTCTCGCTGCCCATGCCACACTCTATTTACCCAAAAGGCGATTTTATCACCGATAAAGTAGCTCAAACATCGGATAATTCCGCGAACGATATTTATGCCAGTGGACAAAATATAGACGAGCCGGGAGAAGAAATAAACCCCCGGCTGAAAATCAAAGAAAAAATATTAGATGTAGTTAACGATATCTTTAATCAGGCGCGGACCGTGGAAGATAAAGCCGGAATAAATTTGCACCAGCGAAGCACCGGCTGCCATTTTTTCCCGCGCAGCGGTCAGGGAGTCTATTCCGCCGACACCGATAATCGGCAAGCGGCCCTGAAGCTCAATCGACAAACGGCGGATCACTTCGGTGCTGCTCGTCTGCAGCGGACGACCGCTAAGGCCCCCTGTTTGCTCGCAGTAATTCAGCCCCTGGATCAACTTGCGATCCAACGTAGTATTGGTGGCGATCACGCCATCGATATTATGCCGCACCAGGCTGTCGGCTATTTGGATCAATTCTTCTTCAGAAAGATCCGGCGCGATCTTTACCGCGACCGGCACATATTTGTGATGCCGCGCATGCAATTCCTGCTGCTTATTTTTAATGGCGGCTAAAAGATCGTCCAACGCTTCACCATACTGTAGGGATCGTAACCCCGGTGTATTTGGTGACGAAATGTTAATCGCGATATAGCCGGCATACGGATAAACTTTATCCATGCAGATCAGATAATCGTCTTTTCCTTGCTCAACCGGGGTATCTTTATTCTTGCCGATGTTAATCCCCAGAATGCCGCCAAAATGGGATTTTTTAACGTTTTCAACCAGATTATCCACACCCTGGTTATTAAAACCCATGCGGTTAATCAGGCCTTCGGCTTCCACAATGCGGAACAGGCGCGGTTTATCATTGCCCGACTGCGGACGCGGCGTCACGGTGCCAACTTCAACAAAGCCAAACCCCATGGCGCCGAAGGCATCGATGCACTCGCCGTCTTTATCCAGACCGGCGGCCAACCCCAATGGGTTTTTAAAAGAAAGCCCCATGCAGCTAACCGGCTTGGTCGGCACAGACTGACGAATGAGAAATTCTAACGGGGTGCCGGTGATACGGCGAAGCTGATGAAAGGTCAACTCATGCGCACGCTCGGGATCGAGCTGGAACAACGCTTTCCTGATGATGGGGTAGTACATGTACTCTCCTGATTTCCCGGTTGCAAACCGGGGGCCGATTATCCGGCATCCCCTGATCAATTGGAATTGATTAAAAGCAAAAAAAGCGTTTTTTACGCAATCGTTTTCCTTTAACGGGCCCACAGCGCCGCCAATCCGCATTTACGCATATCAAAATCAAAAAATGAGATTTAAGCAACCCACTCCTAACTGATAGGTTTAAAACAGATCACAAACATTTCCTGATTAAACCTAACTTTTAGTTATAAGGAGTGGCAATGCGCGTTATATCACTGGCCGGCAGCCCCCGCATCCCTTCGCGCTCAGCCGCGCTGCTTACCCTCAGTCAAAACTGGTTGCAGCAACAAGGTGTAGAAGTGATTACCTACACGCTGCACGATTTCGACGCCGAGGATTTGCTCTACGCCAATTTTAACAGCCCGGCGATCAAAGCCTTTGCCGAACAATTGGCACAGGCGGACGGTTTGCTGGTGTCGACGCCGGTCTATAAAGCCTCGTTCTCCGGCGCGCTGAAAACCCTGCTGGATTTGCTGCCGGAACGCGCCCTGGACCATAAGGTCGTGTTGCCGCTGGCCACCGGCGGCTCGATTGGCCACATGCTGGCGGTGGACTACGCCCTGAAGCCGGTGCTGGCGGCGTTGAAAGCCCAGGAAGTGCTGCACGGCGTGTTTGCCGATGATAGTCAGGTGGTGCTGAACGGCGAAGAAATCAACCTGTCTGACGGCCTGGCAACCCGCCTGGAAGAGGCGCTGGAAAGCTTTTATCTGGCACTCGGCCGCCGCAAACCACCCACGGTAAAGCTCTCCCCTTCTCTGTTTGCCCGTCAGACCGCCTGACCGAGAAGAGAATAAGGAAAAGGACATCATGATGAAGCGACTTTCTTCACTCCGCCGCTGGCTTGGCGCAGGCACATTAGCCGGCATTCTCTCTCTCGCGTGGAGCAATGCCGCCAGTGCGCAGGATCCGGCGCAGTTCCGCATCGGTTACCAAAAAGGATCGGTCAGCCTGGTATTGGCAAAAACCCATAAGCTGTTGGAACAGCGTTTTCCCTCGACCAAAATCAGCTGGATAGAATTCCCCGCCGGCCCGCAAATGCTCGAAGCGCTGAACGTCGGCAGTATCGATTTGGGCAGCACCGGCGATATCCCGCCAATCTTCGCCCAGGCCGCCGGCGCCGATCTGCTTTATGTCGGCGTAGAGCCGCCAAAACCCAAGGCGGAAGTGATCCTGGTGCCGGAAAACAGCCCGATCAAAACCGTCGCTGAGTTGAAAGGCCATAAGGTGGCCTTCCAGAAAGGTTCCAGCTCCCACAACCTGCTGTTGCGCTCGCTGCAGAAAGCCGGGCTGCAATTTACCGATATCCAGCCCATTTATCTGACCCCGGCCGATGCCCGCGCCGCCTTCCAGCAAGGCAACGTTGATGCTTGGGCAATTTGGGATCCGTACTATTCCGCCGCATTGCTGCAAGGCGGCGTACGGGTGCTGGGCGACGGCAGTGGTCTGAATCAAACCGGTTCGTTTTATTTGGCGGTTCGCCCCTACGTACAGGCGCACGGCCCCTTTATCAGCCAGGTTCTTGAGGTGCTGACCCAGGCCGACGCACTGACCCGCAGCGATCGCGCGCAGAGCGTCACGCTGTTGGCAAACGCCATGGGCCTGCCGGAAAAGGTGATCGCCACTTATCTGGATCATCGCCCGCCGACCGCCATTAAACCTTTGGATGCGCACACCATCGCCGCCCAGCAGCAAACCGCCGACCTGTTTTATACCAACCGTTTGGTGCCGGTGAAGGTCGATATCTCTCAACGCATCTGGCACCCGAGTGCGCAATAATTTTGGAGAACAAGCTATGAGCCTAAACGTATTCTGGTTTTTACCTACGCACGGCGACGGCCATTATCTTGGCAGTACAGAAGGTGCCCGCAGCGTCGATTACGGCTATTTGCAGCAGATCGCTCAGGCCGCTGACCGGTTGGGCTTTGGCGGCGTGCTGATCCCCACCGGCCGCTCGTGCGAAGACTCCTGGCTGGTCGCAGCCTCTCTGATCCCGGTCACCCAACGGTTGAAGTTCCTGGTGGCGCTGCGCCCCGGCATCATTTCTCCCACGTTGGCCGCCCGCCAGGCCGCAACGCTGGATCGCCTTTCCAACGGCCGCGCACTGTTTAACCTGGTCACCGGCGGTGATCCCGAAGAACTGGCGGCGGAAGGTCTGCACCTGAATCACGAAGAACGCTACGAGGCCTCGGCAGAGTTCACCCACGTTTGGCGCAAGGTGCTGGAAGGGGAAACCGTCGATTTTGACGGCAAACACATTCAGGTTAAAGGTGCCAAACTGCTGTATCCACCGGTGCAACTGCCGCGTCCGCCGCTGTATTTTGGCGGATCTTCCGCCGCCGCTCAGGATCTGGCCGCCGAACAGGTTGAAATGTACCTCACCTGGGGGGAACCACCGGCACAGGTAAGAGAAAAAATTGCCGAAGTGCGCGCCAAAGCCGCAGCCAAAGGCCGCACGGTGCGTTTCGGCATTCGTCTGCATGTGATCGTGCGTGAAACCACAGAAGAAGCCTGGCGGGCAGCCGACCGGCTGATTGCCAATCTGGATGAAGAGACCATCGCCAACGCACAGGCAGCCTTCGCTCGTTTTGATTCCGTTGGGCAACGGCGCATGGCGGCGCTCCACGGCGGCAAGAAAGACAATCTGGAGATCAGCCCTAACCTGTGGGCCGGTGTTGGCCTGGTACGCGGTGGCGCCGGCACCGCGCTGGTCGGCGATGGCCCGACGGTGGCGGCCCGCATGCAGGAATATGCCGATCTGGGCATTGATACCTTTATTTTATCCGGTTACCCACATCTGGAAGAAGCCTATCGCGTCGGCGAGTTGCTGTTCCCGCATCTCGATCTGGCGGAAAACGAAGCCCCTGCTCAGCGTCGGCCGGTTAAACCGCAAGGTGAAGTGGTCGCCAATATTTATATTCCGCAAAAAGCGTCGCAAAGCTGAGGAGAAGCGGTATGGCAAACGGCACACAACGCATCCTGCATCGGCTGGCACCTTGGGCATTACCGGTCACGCTGGTGGTTATCTGGCAAATCTCGGTTGAAGCCGGCTGGCTGTCTAACCGCATTCTGCCCGCGCCAAGCGCGGTAGTGACCGCTTTCTGGACACTAACCAAAAGCGGCGAGCTGTGGCAACACCTGACCATCAGCAGTTGGCGCGCGCTGATCGGCTTTAGCATCGGCGGCAGCATCGGGCTGGTTCTGGGGTTTATCACCGGTTTGTCGCGTTGGGGCGAGCGTCTGTTGGACAGCTCGGTGCAGATGATCCGCAACGTGCCGCATCTGGCGCTGATCCCGCTTGTGATCTTGTGGTTCGGCATTGATGAATCCGCCAAGATTTTTCTGGTCGCGCTGGGCACCTTGTTCCCTATCTATCTGAATACCTATCACGGCATCAAGAATATCGATAGCGGCCTGCTTGAAATGGCGCGCAGCTATGGCCTGAGCGGTTTCCGGTTATTTACCCAGGTGGTATTGCCGGGCGCGTTGCCCTCGATCATGGTCGGCGTGCGTTTCGCTCTGGGCTTTATGTGGCTGACGCTGATCGTGGCCGAAACCATTTCCGCCAACTCGGGGATTGGCTATCTGGCGATGAATGCCCGCGAATTTCTGCAAACAGACGTAGTGGTGGTGGCGATTGTGCTGTATGCCCTGCTCGGCAAGCTGGCGGACGTCAGCGCGCAGTTGCTGGAACGCGTATGGTTGCGCTGGCATCCGGCTTATCAACTTAAACCAGGAGAAGCGCTATGACGACTCCCGCCCGTATTCCCCAAGGCACCCCGGTTACCCTGGACTCTATTGCCAAACGCTATGGCAACCGGACGGTGTTGGACAATATTCAATTGCGTATCAGCTCCGGGCAATTTGTCGCCGTAGTCGGCCGCAGCGGTTGCGGCAAAAGCACGCTGCTGCGTTTGATGGCCGGGTTGGAAAAAGCCAGCAGCGGCGAGCTGCTTAGCGGAAATGCTCCCCTCGCCAGCGCCAAAGAGGATACCCGTCTGATGTTCCAGGATGCGCGCCTGCTACCCTGGAAAAAGGTGATCGATAACGTTGGCCTTGGCCTGCGCGGCGACTGGCGTGCCGATGCGTTGCAGGCGCTGGAAGCCGTTGGGCTGGCCGATCGTGCCAATGAGTGGCCGGCAGCGCTGTCCGGCGGACAAAAACAGCGAGTAGCGCTGGCGCGCGCACTGATCCACCGTCCTCGTCTGCTGTTGCTGGACGAACCTTTGGGCGCGCTTGATGCGTTGACAAGGATTGAAATGCAGGGGCTGATTGAAGGCCTGTGGCAGCAACATGGTTTCACCGTGCTGTTGGTGACGCATGATGTCAGCGAAGCCATTGCGCTGGCGGATCGGGTGATCTTGATTGAAGAGGGCCGTATCGGGCTGGATCTGACGATTGATCTGCCACGCCCGCGCCGTAAGGGGTCGGCCAGATTGGCGGAACTGGAAGCCGAGGTGCTGGACAGAGTGCTGTCACCGCCCCCGCCGGTGGCTGAAAGCCCACGCCGGGCAACGAATTGAAACCAGGGACGGCATGTCGCCGCGCCGTCCCTGGTTAGTTTTTACGCGTCGAGCGCTTTGCTGATTTTCTCGAACAGATCGCCGGACAGGTTTTCCAGCCCTTTCAACTGTTCAAGCGCCTTGCGCATCAGAGCCTGACGCGAAGCATCATAGCGTTTCAGGCGGATCAAGGGTTCAATCAAACGGGCGGCAATTTGCGGGTTGCGCTGGTTCAGATCGCTGAGGATCTCCGCCAGGAACTGATAACCGCTGCCGTCCGCCGCATGGAACGCCGCCGGGTTGGCGGAAGCGAAACCGCCGATCAGCGAGCGAGTACGGTTTGGATTGCTCAGGCTGAACGAACGGTGCTTCAGCAGGCCGCGTACCTTGGTCAGCACGTCCGCCGCCGGGCTGCTCGCCTGCAACACGAACCATTTGTCCATGACCAGACCATCCTGATGCCAGCGTTCATCGAACGCCGCCAGCAGCGCATCGCGGCACGGCAACTGCGCCGCTACCGCCGCAGCCAGCGCAGCCAGCGAATCGGTCATGTTGTCCGCCTGACGATACTGCTCAGCCACCAGCCGATCGGCCAGCGCCTCATCGCCAAAGGCCAAATAACCCAGGCACAGGTTGCGCAGAGCGCGTTTGCCGATATCGGCATGATCCACCCGGTAACCGTCGGTTTTGTTGGCGTTATAAACCGCCAACCACTCGTCGGCCATTTCCTTTGCCAGGCAACGGACAATCGATTCATGCACCGCGGCGATCGCTTCCGGATCGATAGTCGCGAACAGCTCGGCAATCTCGGTTTCCGAAGGCAGCGTCAGGATCTGCGCGGCAAGCGCCGGATCCAGTTTCTCGTCCAGCAGCACGGCACGGAAAGCGTCGGCAACGTGCAACGGCAGAGACAGCGGCTGTTTCTGCTGATGCTTGGCAACGTTCAGTTTGATATAGGTAGCCAGCAGGCTCTGCGCCGCGTCCCAACGGGCAAACTCATTGCGCGCGTGCTGCATCAGGAAAGTCAGTTGCTGATCGCTGTACGGGTAATCCAGCTTCACCGGCGCGGAGAACTCGCGCAACAACGAAGGCACCGGCTTGTGCGCCACACCGTCAAACACGAAGGTCTGCTCGGCTTCAGTGATGTTCAGCACGTTACCGATCGCCGCACCGTCTTTCTGCAGGGCAATCACGTTGCCTTCGGCGTCGTACAATTCGATATCCAGCGGAATATGCAACGGCAGCTTCTCTGGCTGATCGGCGGTCGGCTCGGTTTTTTGGCTGACGTGCAGGCGGTATTGTTGATGCTCTGCGTCGTATTCATCGCGAACGGTCAGCAACGGCGTGCCGGACTGGCTGTACCAACGTCGGAACAGCGACAGATCGACATTGGAAGCATCCTCCATCGCCTGAACGAAATCATCGCAGGTTGCTGCGCTGCCGTCATGGCGCTCGAAATACAATTGGATGCCCTTCTGGAACTGTTCTTCGCCCAGCAGCGTATGCATCATGCGGATCACTTCGGACCCTTTCTCGTACACCGTCAAGGTGTAGAAGTTGTTCATTTCGATCACTTTATCCGGACGAATGGCGTGCGCCATCGGGCTGGCGTCCTCGGCGAACTGTGCGCCGCGCATGACGCGCACGTTATCGATGCGGTTGACCGAACGTGAACCCAGATCTGAGCTGAACTCCTGATCGCGGAACACCGTCAGGCCTTCTTTCAGGCTGAGCTGGAACCAATCGCGGCAGGTCACGCGGTTGCCGGTCCAGTTGTGGAAATATTCGTGGCCAATCACCGCTTCGATATTCAGGTAATCCTTATCGGTTGCGGTTTCCGCTTTCGCCAGCACGTATTTGGAGTTGAAGATATTTAGCCCTTTGTTCTCCATCGCCCCCATATTGAAGAAATCGACGGCCACGATCATATAAATGTCGAGATCGTATTCCAGACCGAAACGGGTTTCGTCCCATTTCATCGAGTTCTTCAGCGAGGTCATCGCCCAATCGGCACGATCCAAATTGCCGCGATCAACGAACAGTTCCAGCGCCACATCGCGCCCGGAACGGGTGGTAAAGCTGTCGCGCAACACATCGAAATCGCCGGCCACCAGCGCAAACAGGTAGCAAGGTTTTGGGAACGGATCCTGCCACTGCACCCAGTGGCGCCCATCCTCCAGTTCGCCCTGGCCTACGCGGTTACCGTTCGACAACAGGAACGGATAACGCGCCTTATCCGCCACAATGCGGGTAGTGAAGCGTGCCAACACGTCCGGGCGGTCCAGGTAATAGGTGATGTGACGGAAACCTTCCGCCTCACACTGGGTACACAACGCTTCGCCTGACAGATACAGCCCTTCCAGCGCGGTATTCTTCGCCGGATGAATATCATTGACGATGGTCATGGTAAATTGTGCTGGTAATTTCTCTATAACCAGCTTGTTATCCTGCAACTGATAGGCGCTCCACGGCTGCCCGTCGATCTGAATACTTACCAGCGTCAGATCTTCGCCATTCAACACCAGCGCCGCCTCGGCAGCGCCCTGACGTTTAATCTTGCTGACTGCAGTGACGCGTGTCGTTTCTGCGTCCAGCTCAAAATCCAAATCAATGTCGGTGATGCTGTAGTCTGGTGCGCGATAATCGTGGCGATACTTCGCCTGTGGCAGTTGTGTCATAAAAACCCTTTGACGTCTCAGTGAGTTACAGGTGCCAGGTTGTCATCATTGGCTTATTTCAGCCGCCGCAGAGGCGCGAAAATGTTGATGACCCTGATTGTAAATAAACTGTATCACAGCCACGAAAAAAGCCTAGAGATGCCGGGGTACCGGAACGGAGAAATCGGAGGTGGATCCTAATGTTGTCGCCGAAAGGTCCGCTCCATCAGGCTCCTTCACCTGATGCAGAGCAAAAATCAGCATTTAATGCTAAAAGCCGCCTTTCATATACAGGCCGGTCAATACTTCATCGTCATAGGCAATTACCCCCGTTTCAACGGCGCTCCCAACTCGATCCCCCTGCCTGCAGCTCGCTTCCCGGTGACAGAGGTTCCAGGGGTATAGTTAAGACATGTCAGTTGCCTCGATGATATAATTAATAAATCTGGTTTAAGGGCTCACGGCGAAATGAAAGTAAAATATCTGATCTATTTTTTTACCTTTGCCCTGATGTCATCCTTCGCCATATTTATTTCCGATGAGCTGATTGAAGCCCATACCGACTATCGCGACAATCAACTTAATCTGTATAAGATAAGTCGCGCCAAAGAGATCTCCGAAGCCTTTCAAGCCACGCTGCTGGCGCACCGTTTAAAACGTCTGAGCCTGGTTAATGCGGATATTACCCCGGCGCAATGGCAGGAGGCCGACCGCCTGGCGCGCGAAAAAATTGACCGGTTCAAGCCGCATATCAACAGCAAGATTTCGCAACAGCTCGGCATACGGCAAAAAATCGCCGCGCTTTCCATGCTCGGCCTGATGGAACAATTGCTGGATAACGATAACCGACAGCTTTCATATGTTACCGACGCCAATGCCAACCTGTTTAATATCAACAGCGCCTACTACATTTCCCAGACCAGCAAAAGCTACTACCGTTATACCTACGATACCCGTATGATCGACGCCGACTCCTTTCTGTTTCTGGAAGCCGTGCGCCTGAATAACCGGCTGAATATGTCCCTGACCGAATTAATCGATCAGGTCATTGACGTGAATACCAACCCATTGGAGCGTAAAAGCGCCTATCTGAAAGCCGTACAGCTTACCGGGGTGTTGAATGCACTAAGCACCCGGCTGATCTTTATGAAGCTGACCTATAACGATGTGCCCACCACTTTGCTGGTGAATGAGCTGCTCCGTCAGTTGTCGAAAGGACAGCTAGACCAGATTACCCAAGGGTTGTATACCGCGGCCGATAATCATACCCCCTACCCCGCCGATTTTATTTATCAGTACGTCAAAAGCCTGAGTGAGCTTTCGCAACGGCTCTATCAACGCAGTTTTGAACTGGAAATCGCCGCATCACAACACAAGATTTACACCAGCCAGACGGCTATTTACGGCTTGATTTCTCTCGGTGGTCTGATCGTGCTGTTTATTTTCCTGCCGACGCTGGTTTACTGTTCAAATATCAGCCGTTGGTTGACCAAAACGCATAACAATATTTTGCGGCTGTCGCGCGGCAATATGAACATCGACCGCAATGAGGTGTTTTACGGCCAGGAGTTAATCGCCATCAGCGACGCCATTAAACAGCTAAAACAGTATCAATTGGAAAAGGTGAAGCTGGAAAATGAAAAACATCTGTTGATCAAAGAGCTGGAAGCCTCTTCGTTTCTTGACCCCCTGACCAATATCTATAACCGCCGCAAGTTTTTCCGTGAATGCGAATCCCTGGCAGCCCGCAGCTACCCGTTAGCCTTCTGTTTGATTGATATCGATAACTTCAAAAATCTGAATGACAGTTTCGGACATGACATCGGTGACAGCGTGCTGGTAGCCTTCGGCAAACTACTGCAAGACGCCTTCCGCTCCAGCGACATTTTCTGCCGTTATGGCGGTGAGGAGTTTGCCGTGATCCTCGGCAACTGCACGCTGGAGAATGCGCGGGAAATTATGTCTAAGCTACGCGAACGAACCCATCAACTCATCCTGACCCTGGACGATGGACAAACCGTGCGTTTCACAACCAGTTGCGGTATTGCCCAGGTGAACAGCCTCAGGCTGCTGCCGACGGCGATCAAACAGGCGGATGAAGCGCTCTATTTCTGCAAGAAAAACGGCAAGGACCGGATCAGCATTCACACGCCAACCGGTTTTATCTGAATTGTTGTTTAAAATAATTAACATTATAATTTCTATGACTAATTAGGCTAAGTCATTCACCTTACAGGCTTATCTGGCTTTTCTGTCTGGAACCTGAAGGCAAGCCGGCATAAAGGCACGTTTAATCCTCGACCCGCTCCGGCGATTTGTGGTGTGATGCAGCTTCAATAACAGGATAATCCGGGTATACTCGCTCAACTTTTTTATGACTATCCGGATTTGGACTCGCGCCTGACGAGGATGCAGTAACGCGCTATGACTCAATACGCTTCCCCGATTTTGACATCGCTGCTTGATACTGACGCTTACAAGCTTCATATGCAGCAAGCCGTGTTCCATCGCTACCCCGCGATCAGCGTGGCGGCGGAATTTCGCTGCCGTGGTGATGAACTGCTGGGCGAATATGCCGACGAAATCCGTGCGCAAGTCGCTCTGATGAGCCAACTGGCGCTGACCGAGGCTGAGTTTGGCTATCTTTCAGGGTTGCCGTTCTTCCGTCAGGACTACCTGAACTGGTTGCGTGATTTCCGCTATGACCCGCAGCAGGTTCAGATCGACAATAGTGACGGCAGACTGCATATCCGCATTGCCGGCCCGTGGCGCGAAGTGATCCTGTGGGAAGTCCCTCTGCTGGCGGTGATCAGTGAAGTGGTGCACCGTCACCGCTCGCCGCAGATCACGCCGGACATGGCGGTCGCGCATCTGCGCAGCAAACTGGCGCAGTTTAAAGCCGTGAGCGCCGATGTGGATATCTCCCGTTTCAAACTGATGGACTTCGGCACCCGTCGCCGTTTTTCCAAAAGCGTGCAGCAGGCGATCGTCAGCACGCTGCAAAACGAATTCCCATCGCTGGTCGGCACCAGTAATTACGATCTGGCGCATCAACTTGGCCTGACGCCGGTAGGCACCCAGGCACATGAATGGTTCCAGGCGCACCAGCAGATAAGCCCGGTGCTGGCTAACAGTCAACGTGCGGCATTGCAGGCCTGGCTGGACGAGTACCCGGACCAGCTCGGCATCGCGTTGACCGACTGCATCGCCATGGACGCGTTCCTGCGTGATTTCGGCCCGCAGTTCGCACCGCGTTATCAGGGGCTGCGCCATGACTCCGGCGACCCGTTTGAATGGGGTGAGAAAGCCATCGCGCATTACCGGAAGTTGGGTATCGATCCGATGAGCAAAACGCTGGTGTTCTCCGACAACCTGGATCTGGACAAGGCACTGGCGCTTTATCGCCACTTCTATCAACGCATCGACCTGGTGTTCGGCATCGGCACGCGTTTGACTTGCGACATTCCGGGCGTAAAACCGCTGAATATCGTCATCAAACTGGTTGAATGCAAGGGCAAGCCAGTGGCTAAACTGTCCGACAGCCCGGGCAAAACCATCTGTCAGGATCAGGCCTTCGTGAAGGCCTTGCGTAAAGCCTTCGATCTGCCGCTGGTGAAAAAAGCCAGCTAAGCGGCCATGCGTTGCAAACGCTAAAAAGCCGGCTGAAAACTTCAGGCCGGCTTTTTTCTTCTTTATAAGACGCTTTCCGCTGCCCCCTTTTCGCCCAGCCCCAAGAAATGTTGTTCCAATCCGGCGATTTCTGCTTGTGCTCTGCATCGCGGCAAGTAACATAGCATCATCCCCATATTGTTGGGTTTTAAGCTATTTCCAAATCAAATTATAAAGAGAGAAATTTATGAGCGTAGTGCCTGTAGTCGACGTACTGCAAGGTCGTGCTGCGGTTGACAGTGAAGTCACCGTACGCGGTTGGGTGCGTACCCGGAGAGATTCTAAAGCTGGTATCTCCTTCCTGGCCGTCTATGACGGTTCCTGCTTTGATCCGTTACAGGCCGTCGTTAATAATTCTCTGCCGAATTATCAGGATGAAGTGCTGCATCTGACCACCGGCTGTTCGATTGAAGTCACCGGCAAAGTCGTTGCTTCCCCGGGCGAAGGCCAGAGTTTCGAACTGCAAGCGACCGCCATCAAAGTGGTGGGCTGGGTTGACGATCCGGACACTTACCCGATGGCGGCCAAACGTCACAGCATCGAGTACCTGCGCGAGGTAGCTCACCTGCGCCCACGTACCAACCTGATCGGCGCCGTGGCCCGTGTGCGTCATACGCTGGCGCAGGCGATCCACCGTTTCTACCACGAGAACGGGTTCTTCTGGGTTTCCACCCCGCTGATCACCGCTTCCGATACCGAAGGCGCCGGCGAAATGTTCCGAGTTTCAACGCTGGATCTGGAAAATCTGCCGCGCACCGATAAAGGCGCGGTTGATTTCAGCCAGGACTTTTTCGGCAAAGAAGCTTTCCTGACCGTTTCCGGCCAGTTGAACGGCGAAACTTACGCCTGTGCGTTGTCGAAAGTGTATACCTTCGGCCCCACCTTCCGCGCAGAGAACTCCAACACCAGCCGCCACCTGGCTGAATTTTGGATGATCGAACCGGAAGTAGCGTTTGCCGACCTCGAAGACATCGCCGAACTGGCGGAAAAAATGCTGAAGTATGTGTTCCAGGCCGTGTTGAACGAGCGTATGGATGACATGCAGTTCTTCGCCGAGCGTGTGGACAAAGATGCGATTGAGCGTTTGAAGCGCTTTGTTTCTTCCGATTTCGCCCAGGTGGATTACACCGAAGCGGTGGAAATCCTGATCGCCTCCGGCCAAACCTTCGAAAACCCGGTATCCTGGGGCATCGATCTGTCTTCCGAGCATGAGCGCTATCTGGCCGAGAAACACTTTAAAGCGCCGGTGGTGGTGAAGAACTACCCGAAAGACATTAAAGCTTTCTATATGCGCATGAACGACGACGGCAAAACCGTTGCAGCCATGGACGTGCTGGCCCCGGGCATTGGCGAGATCATCGGCGGTGCCCAGCGTGAGGAACGTCTGGACGTCTTGGATCAGCGCCTGGATGCGATGGGCCTGAATAAAGAAGATTACTGGTGGTATCGTGATCTGCGTCGTTACGGCACCGTTCCTCATGCCGGTTTCGGTTTAGGCTTTGAGCGTTTAATCGCCTATGTGACCGGCGTGCAAAACGTGCGCGATGTTATTCCGTTCCCACGCACTCCGCGTAACGCAAGCTTTTAATTAATCAGTCTAAACATTTCCAAATAATTTAGTTACAAAATCAAGGCCAGCTTTGCTGGCCTTTCGCATTTTCTAATATTGACCCGCGTCACAAAGTTCCCTTAATATTACATTTTGTTACATATACTTTCCTTTTGAAACCTCATTAGGACATTGGTAGCATTTTCGTTCTAGATTAACCCGCCCACGAATGGAACACTGCGTGCAGACACAGGACGACACCAATCTATCTACAATAGTTCCAAAAGAATTATTGGCGGCAGTGGCAAAGGTGTCCGAATAACACCAATGAGGGTAATAATGATGAAGCGCAACATTCTTGCAGTGGTAATCCCGGCTCTGTTAGCTGCTGGTGCAGCAAACGCAGCTGAAATCTACAACAAAGACGGCAACAAGCTGGATCTGTACGGCAAAGTTGACGGTCTGCACTACTTCTCCGACGACAAAGACAATGACGGCGACCAGACCTATGTTCGTTTCGGCTTCAAAGGTGAAACCCAGATTACTGACCAACTGACCGGTTACGGCCAGTGGGAATACAACGTTCAGGCTAACCACGCTGAATCTCAAGGCACCGAAGGCACCAAGACTCGTCTGGGCTTCGCAGGTCTGAAATTTGCTGACTACGGTTCATTCGACTACGGCCGTAACTACGGCGTACTGTACGACGTGGAAGGCTGGACAGATATGCTGCCAGAGTTCGGCGGCGATACCTACACCTACACCGACAACTTCATGACCGGCCGTACCAACGGCGTTGCTACTTACCGTAACAACAACTTCTTCGGTCTGGTTGATGGTCTGAACTTCGCTGTTCAGTACCAGGGTAAAAACGAAAACGACAGCCGTGCTCTGAAGAAACAAAATGGCGACGGTTGGGGCCTGTCTTCTACTTATGACATCGGCGAAGGCGTAAGCTTCGGTGCTGCATACGCGTCTTCTGACCGTACTGATGACCAGACCCAAAACTCTACCGCTAAAGGCGACAAAGCTGACGCGTGGACCGTTGGTGCTAAATACGACGCGAACAACGTCTACCTGGCAGCCATGTACTCCGAAACCCGTAACATGACACCATACGGCGAAGCTGATAACACCATCGCGGACAAAACTCAGAACTTCGAAGTAACTGCACAGTACCAGTTCGACTTCGGTCTGCGTCCAGAAGTGTCTTACCTGCAATCTAAAGGTAAAAACCTGGCTGGCCGTACCGCGAACGGTTCTAGCTTCGGCGGCGGCGACGCTGACCTGGTTAAATACGTTTCTGTTGGTACTACCTACTACTTCAACAAAAACATGTCTACCTACGTTGATTACAAAATCAACCTGCTGGACGAAAACGAATTCACCAAAGCTAACGCCATCGCTACCGACGACATCGTTGGTGTAGGCCTGGTTTACCAGTTCTAAGTTGTCATACTTAACGGCGATTCACCGCCGTATGAGTTAAAAACAGGGCTTCGGCCCTGTTTTTGTTTTTGTGCCGCGAGTAACTTTTTATTCTGCTAACTCCCCCCTTCTCCCTCATTTTTTATGCTGAACCTGCCCCCTTCACAAGATCGATGTGTTTTTCTCGCAAACGGTTGGCAAAGCGCATAACTGGCGCTACCCTGATGCCTCTGTCTGCTTAACTCCGAGCCATGGAAGCACCTGACATGTTTGAAAAAATCACTGCTGCACCCGCCGACCCAATCCTGGGTCTGACCGACATTTTCCGCGCGGACGCCCGCCCTAATAAGATCAACTTAGGGATTGGCGTTTACAAAGATGAAACCGGCAAAACCCCGGTACTGACCAGCGTGAAAAAAGCTGAGCAATATCTGCTGGAAAATGAAACCACCAAAAACTATCTCGGCATTGAAGGCATCCCGGCGTTCGCCACCTGCACGCAAGAGCTGCTGTTCGGCAAACAAAGCCCAATCATCGCCGACAAGCGTGCACGCACTGCGCAAACGCCTGGTGGTACCGGCGGCCTGCGTGTGGCAGCAGACTTTATCGCCAACCAGACCAGCGCAAAACGCATCTGGATCAGCAACCCAAGCTGGCCGAACCACAAAAACGTGTTCAGCGCCGTTGGTCTGGAAGTCCTGGAATACGCCTACTACGATGCCGCCAACCATTCGCTGGATTTCGATGGCCTGCTGAACAGCCTGAAACAGGCTCAGGCCGGCGATGTGGTGCTGTTCCACGGCTGCTGCCATAACCCGACCGGCATCGACCCTACCGCCGAGCAGTGGGCCCAATTGGCTGAGCTGTCCGTCGCCAACGGCTGGTTGCCGCTGTTCGACTTCGCCTACCAGGGCTTTGCGAAGGGATTGGAAGAAGATGCACAGGGCCTGCGTATTTTCGCCGCCAAGCATCAGGAACTGATCGTCGCCAGTTCGTACTCGAAGAACTTCGGCCTGTACAATGAACGCGTAGGTGCCTGCACGATCGTAGCCGCCGATGCGGAAACCGCAGATCGCGCGTTCAGCCAGGTGAAAGCCGCTATTCGTGCCAACTACTCCAACCCACCGTCGCACGGCGCCGCCGTCGTGGCGACCATCCTGGGCGACGATGCGCTGCGTGCCTTGTGGGAACAGGAACTGACCGACATGCGTCAGCGTATCCATCGCATGCGTCAGTTGTTCGTCAATACGCTGCAAGAGAAAGGCGCAGAGCAGGACTTCAGCTTTATCATCAACCAGAACGGTATGTTCTCGTTCAGCGGGTTGAGTAAAGAGCAGGTGCTGCGCCTGCGCGAAGAGTTTGGCGTTTATGCCGTCAACTCCGGTCGCGTTAACGTTGCGGGCATGACGCCGGACAATATGGCGCCGCTGTGCGAGGCCATCGTCGCCGTGCTGTAACCCATTGCAATGCGAAATAGCAAAAGGGGCGCTCAAGCGCCCCTTAGTTATTTCTGCCGGGAAATAACCTTACCAGATAGCCGGCTCTTCACGCAGGAACGGGTTAGTTTCACGCTCTTGGCCAAAAGTGGACATTGGCCCATGACCTGGGATAAACGCCATGTCATCGCCCTGCGGCAACAGCTTGGTACGAATAGAGTTAATCAGCGCCTGATGATCGCCACGCGGGAAATCGCTGCGCCCGACACCGCCGTTAAACAGCACGTCGCCCACCAGCGCCAGCCGCGCCTTTTCATTAATAAAGACGATATGGCCAGGGGTATGGCCAGGGCAATGCAACACGTTGAACGTCATCTCGCCCACCTGCACCTTGTCGCCTTCTTGCAGCCATTGGTTCGGCGTCAGCGGCGCACACTCTTCCAGCCCAAACATTCGGCTCTGTGCCGGCAGCCCGTCCAGCCAGAAAGCATCTTCCTTATCCGGGCCGTAAATCGGCACCTGATAATGCTCAGCCAGTTCCGCCGCGGCACCTACGTGATCGAGATGGCCATGCGTCAGCAGGATCTGCGTGATCGTCACGCCCTGCTTCGCCACTTCGGCCTTCAATTTTTCTGCCTCGCCGCCGGGATCGACCAATGCCGCCTGCTGCGTGCTCTCACACCAGATCAGGCTACAATTTTGACTGAAGGCGGTAACGGGAATAATTTGGTATTTCATAAGGCTCCAACGACAACAGCGCCACACCCTCGCGGGCTGGCGCTATTCACTATGGTGCACAGCGACTACCAGGTCCGCACCGGGCCGGTATCGATGTGTACAAAGTTGCTACGTGGGTAATATCCTACACCACCACCGCGCATTTTTAACGCCGCTTTACGGATATTACTCAATTGGATGCCTTCGATATGGAAGTCCATCGCCTGGCCTTTGGTGTGATAGCTGTGCTTGGCCACACCGCGGCTGCGCTCACGCAGCTCATTGTTGGTATCCAGGGAGCGGTAACCTGAAACCAACTGCACCGGCTTGTTGGTACCCAACAGACCTTGCAGACGGTAGAGCTGATCAAACAGGCGGGGATCGATCGGCTTAATCTTGTTGGCGCGATAATCACGGAAAAGATGATTAAGACGAACCAGCTCGTCTTTATTATACCCCTTCCCATCGAAGAATTCGGCCTTCAACGTTTCGCCCGTATGCATGTTATTTACGACCAGAATGCGTGGGCGTGAAGTAGAAAGACTGGCAAAAGCCTGCCCTGGAAGCAGGGCTATACCCATGGCGGCGCTACCTAACGCCAGCCATTTGCGGCGATGATGATCAATTTTGTCCATGTTTCTGTTAAACCCGGCAAGAATATCAAAATATATGCACAAAACAGCGCACTGCCCGAACCATAACCGCCCACACAGCCTGAGTCAACCCGTGATGTCCCGCGGTTTGCAGGCACCCACTGAATGAGTGCCTGCATCATGATCCGATATTCAGACCGTTATTTATTTATAATTACTGCATTTATTGCATTAATTTTTCGGCCTGAGCCAAAATTTGTGCACCCGATCTCACCGTATCATCGTAATTGTAAATATCTGTACGAAATTGTGGCTTTCCATCATCAGAAACCCAGGCGGTTAAATAATACAATTTAACCGGAATATGCTGACGAATATTTACGTAGGTGGTATTTCCCCCTTTAAGGGTGGAGGAAACGCGGGTATTGTTCCAGCCGGCATCTTGCAGCAGCATATTAGCCAAATCAGATGCCTTGTTAACGCGCACGCAACCGGAACTCAGGGCACGAATATCTTTCTGGAACAGATTGTGGTTCGGCGTATCGTGCAGATAGATAGCATCCGAGCTCGGCATGTTGAATTTGAAACGCCCCAGCGAGTTGGTGGCGCCCGGTGCCTGACGAATGCGGTATGGGAAATTACGCGCAGACACCATGTTCCAGTCAATCATCGCCGGGTTGATGACCTCAGCGTCATTGCTCCAGCCGGAAAGCACGGTATAGCCGTGTTTCTGGAAATAGCTGCCGTCACGCATTGCCTTTGGCACAATATCTTCGCGTACCAGCGTAGTCGGCACATTCCACGGCGGGTTGACCACGACGTTGTTCAGCGCACTGTTCATCAGCGGCGTCTTGCGGCTGGGCCGACCGACGATAACCCGTGAGGAAAGCACTTCATTGCCGTTCTGGTAGTAAGTCAGCGAGTAATTGGGAATGTTAACCATGATCCCGGTGTCGACGTAGCCAGGGAGGATGCGCAAACGCTGGATATTCAATGCCAACAGCGAAGCGCGCGTTTGCGGCGACACGTTGAGCCATTCGCGGGTACGGGCGCCAATCACGCCGTCAGCGGTCAAACCTTGCCATTTTTGGAAGCGTTTAACGCCTTCGACCAGATCGGGGGTATAAGCGTTATCAGTGACGGTCACCGGGCCGGCAGGCTGCTGGGCGAATGGCGATTCCGGCGATGCGGCAAGATCTTTTACCGGTGCGGCTGACGGGCTGATAACCACACTTTTGCTCTCGCGACTTTTTTCTTCATCGACTGACAAACCGCCATCGTCCGGTTCATTGCGCGAACCGGTCAGTACCGCAGGCGGCTCCTGCGTTTGCACCGACGCTGCGGTCAGCATGCCATTGCGCGCCAGGATCTCACGCAGGGCGGCAATGTCGCTGCTCAGTTGATCGGGGCGCAAGCTCGGACCGTTAGCCATCTGCGGCCATGGACGGTTATCGGCCAGCATGTCGCGCAGCGCCTGATGCATCTTGGCGTATTGCGGGTGCTGCGGCGCCAGCTTGGTGACATAAGCCAACGTCTTGCCCTGACGCACCGCCAGTTGCCATTGATTAATCACCGCATTAGGCGGCAGGCCGAGCTTGTAGGGAATATTGCTGTACAACCAGCTGTTACCGTTGGCGCCGATGGCTGAAACGAACTGCAAATACCCCAGCATAGCATCAGACAGGACAACGTCGCGCGCCACGCCGGTAATCGCCGGATCGGTCAGCAGCTTCACCCATTGGGTAAACTGCGGCTGCACGCCGGACATGGCCAGCTCGGCCAACTGCTGCTGGAACTGCTGAACCGCCTCGCGATCCTGCCACATCAGTTGCATCCGGTTAGCGGCGTACAAAGGAGCCAACGTTGAAAGATAGTGCGGTGTCATTCCTTTCGGCAATGCCGCCAATAATTCCGAACGGCTTTGCGCAACTGACATGCCGGATGACGCTACCGGAAACGCAGGCACGGTTGCCCATGCGGGTAACGACGACGCAAGTCCAGATGCGATTGCGCAGCTCAGCGCCAGACGCCGTAAAGTGTTTCCATTTTTAAGCAACATCCATTGCCCCCTGTATGCTCACAAAAAATACATCAAAAACCGCTTGTTAATTTCAGTATACGAACAGAAAGGCCATTTTGCCCTTGGACGCCGCTAATAACTGTTATTTCATTAAGCTACCCGGTTTTTAGCGGATAAAAAAGCAGGACTATCATCCATGCACACAAAAAAATAGCCACCCCAGGGCGGCTATTTTCAGATTATTAGCGGACTTTTTTGCGTTTACGGCGTTTCTACCGCAGCAGTG
Organism: Serratia sp. 22264; assembly: GCF_052045345.1. Classification (NCBI taxonomy): domain Bacteria; kingdom Pseudomonadati; phylum Pseudomonadota; class Gammaproteobacteria; order Enterobacterales; family Yersiniaceae; genus Serratia; species Serratia sp. 22264. Next base: position 514,166 of record NZ_JBQEOY010000001.1, on the reverse strand, counting down.
CCCGGTGCAGGCAGCTCATTGGCGAAACCGCGCAGCCCCACTACGTGCACGTGCTCATGGTTCTGGAACACCTTACGCACCAGCTTGTAAGTGGTGCCTTTTTCCGGGCTGATGTTTTCCGGCGCAGCGATAATCAGCTGCATTTCCAGACGATCGCACAGCTCGAACAGCGTTGCGATGGACTTGGCGTCCAGTCGCGCCGCTTCATCGAGGAACAGCAAGCGGCAAGGCGAGATATCCTTGCCACGCAGACGGCGTGACTCCTCTTCCCAGCTCTGCACCACCATCACCAGGATCGACATCCCGGTCCCTATCGCTTCCCCGGTAGACAACGCGCCGCTCTCGGCACGCAGCCAACCGTCAGAGCCGCGGAACACTTCCACTTCCAGCTCCAGATAGTTGCGGTAATCCAGCAGCTCTTCGCCGATGGTCTGCGGCGTGCGTTGCCCCATATCAATCTGCGGGTTCAGGCGCTGATACAGCTTCGCCAAGGCTTCAGAGAAGGTCAGACGGTTGCTGTTGAACAGATCCTGATGCTGCTCTCGCTGCTCGGCCAGCACGTCCAGCAGCGTCGCATGCGCTTCGCGCACGTTGACGTTCAACCGCACGCTCTTCACCTGGCCGAAAGACACCGCCTGCAGACCCTGGTTGAGCATGCGGATGCGGTTCTGTTCACGCTGGATGGTTTTGCGGATGATATTCGCCACGCTCTTGGAACTGATCGCCAGCTTCTGCTCACGCGCGGTCAGTTCTTCGGTCAGGCGACCCAGCTCGATCTCCATCTGTTCGATGGCCTCAACCGGGTCATCGGTACGAATGATATCCTGGCGGATACGCTCGCGCAGATGCTGATACACCGCGATATAGAACTGAATCTTGCGTTCCGGACGTTTTGGATCCTCGGACAAACGCAGAACGTCGCGCAGATGTTCGTTATCCGACACCGCCAGACGCAACGCACCCAGCGCCTTATCCGACATCGAGCGCAGCTCGTCACCGTCCATATACGCCAGTTCGCGACGGTGCAGACGGCGTTCAACGCCGTTGTCTTTCACCATACGCATAACCGCACACCAACCCGCCTTGGCGGTCACCACCTGCTCACGCAACTGGTAATAGTCGCGCTCCAGCTTGCGCAGTTTCTTCTGCAGGCTGTCCATTTCCGCTTCGCAGAAGGTCAGCTGTTTTTCCAGCTGGTTACGACGCGCGCGGTTGGTACTCAGCGCCGCATGCAACTCGTCACGACGCGATCGTGCACGCGCTTCGGCGTTGGCATCCGCCTGCACGCCAATGTCCACCAGTTCCTGGCTCAGCTCTTTCAGCATATCGCGCTTGGCGTCATAGGAGCTTTTCAGCGATGCCAGTACCTGGCTGTACTGGGTAAATTGGGTTTGATACTGACGCAGTTGCTCACGGGCGCGGGTACGTTCCGCTTCCGCATGCTCCAGACGCTGGCGCAGCTTGTCGTTGAGATCGTTGTTGGCGTTCTGCATGCCGGCAGAGTCGGTATAACCAAAGTGCGCACGACGCTGCACCACTTCGATCAGAGCAAACGCCTGTTGCTTGGCCTGACGCTGTACGCTCTGCGCCTGGGTGTAATCCTGCTGCAGCTGTTCATGCTGCTGCGGATCGCTTTGCAACACCGACAACAAGGGTTCCAGCTTGGTCAGGGAAACGCCGTGTTGCTGAATATGGCGCGCAGCATCCTGCGCCTCTTCCAGTTCTTCGCGGATCTCTTCCACCCGGTCCTGCAGGGTGTCGTCATTCAGCAGTGACACCAATGGCATCAGGCGGTTGAGCGCCGAGATGCCCTCTTTCGCCTGATCGTACTGCTGCCGCTGCTGCTGGTTTTGCGCTTCATGGTTGTTCAGCGCACGCTCGATTTCACCGCGACGGGAATTGAGGCCACGGATTTCCGCTTCCGGGTCGGCGTCAAACGCCACCGCCAGATGGGAGCCGATAAAGCGGCTGAAAGCCTGATGCGAACGCTGGGTCTTTTGCACGTCGAATGACAGCGTCGCGTAGCGCTCAGCCAGAGTTTCACGCTCGGCATGCAGCACTTCCAGACGGTTTTCACGCGCGGCGCGGCCAAACAGCGGCACTTCCGGGTAACGCGAATAACGCCACTGACGATCGGCGGTTTTCACCAACACCGCCCTGTCCTGCTCTTCGACGGCGAACACGCTGTCATCGAACGACTGCGGATCCCCTTCGATCAGATAGAGATCTTCCGGGCAGTCTTCGAGACCTTCCAGCATCTCGCGCACCAGCGACAGATCCGGTACCACGATCGCGTGGCGCGATGGGCCGTACAGCGCCGAGAAGTAAGGCGCATCGTCGATGGTGACATCGTCGTAGATTTCAGAAAGCAGCACGCCGCCAAAACGTTCGGCCAGGGTCACCAAACGTTGATCTTCGGCACCGCCAGGCTGGCTAAGGCGTTCGATTTGCGCTTCAACTTCACGCTTGCGGGCAGCCACTTCGTCGCGCTCAACGGTGGTTTCGCGTTCGCGCTCCAGCAGTTGCTGCATGAACTCGGTCACCTGCTGGCTGCTTTCCAGTTCTTCACCGCTCTGCTCGCTAAGCTGACTCAGGGAATCCTGAGCCGCCAACCAGACAGGCGCACGTGCGGTAAGCTCGCGAATGCGCTGCTGGATCTGCTCCAGTTCCTGACGCATTTCCATTCGGCGCTCGCCGGCGTCGCTGACGCTCTGCGACAGCGATTCCAGACGCTCTTCCAACTCTTGCAGCAGCGCATCGAGATCGTCCGGCTGGTACTCCTGGCCGTGGCGCTTGCAGAACTCCTGCAGCAGACGCTCGGCATCTTGTTGGGAGCGCAGACGCTGTTCCAGTTCGCTCAGGCGCATGCGCAGCGGCTGCACGCGTTCGGCAAGGTGCTGCTGCGAAGGCCAATCGCGCAACAATTCGCGCGCGCATTGCCAGGCTTCGCTGCGGCTGACCTGGCCGGCGATTTTGCCCACCAGTTGATAAGCTTGTTCAAACTGACCGTGCGCGGCGTCGGCCACGCTCAGTTTCTGCTCGAGCATCAGCAACGCTTCCGTCGCTTCCTGCTCACGGGCCTGGAAAGTATCCAGCCACTGTTCGGCATTTTCAGCGGTCAGTTCTGGCAGTTGGCACAACGAGCGAGCCCGTTCCAAGGCCTGCAACGCCTGCTGATACTGAATGGCGCGGGTCTGCTGCACGTCGAGCGCCTGCTGGTAATCGGCGAGCTGGCTTTTCAGTTCATCCACTTCCAGTTCGGCCGCCTCGGCGCGCGCTTCGTTTTCGGCCTGCTGCTCACTGGCCTCGGCAACCACTTCGTTCTGTTCTTCCAGGCGGTAGGTCAGCTCTTCCAGATCGCCTTCATAACGCTCGATCTTTTCCTGCTGACGCATCGCCGTTTGCACCAGATTCAGGTGATCGCTGGCGGCCTGGTAGTCGGTTTCCAAATCGGATTCCGCACCGCTCTGCTCTGCCAATTCACGCGCCATTTCCACGTGACGATACTGCTCGGCGGCCAGCTGTTTACGGCTGCCCAGCAGATCGCTGCGCAGCGCCAGCGCGCCGTCCAGATGAATGCGCCGTTCGTTGGCATGGCGCATGTAGTCTGCCGCCACGTAGGACGTGGCTTCGGAAATCAGGTGCTTGAACAGGTCACGGTCCGACTGAGTGACGCGGATCGCTTCCAGCGTCATGCGGTTTTCACGCAGTGCCGCTTCCATATCCTGGAACGCCTTGCGCACGCCGCTGTTTTCCGGCAACAGATAATCGCGCAGCGATCGGGTGATGGCGCTGGAAATCCCGCCGTACAGCGAGGCTTCGATCAGGCGGTAAAACTTGCTGCGATCGGCGGACGAACGCAGGCGTTTCGGCAGCACGCCCAGATCGAACATTAAAGCGTGGTAATCGGTGATGGAGTTGAACTGCTTGAACTGCACGCCTTCCATCTCTTCGACGCGCTCTTTCAGTTCCTGCAGCGTCAGTACGCGCGCCTGGCGCTCGCCTACCGTTTGGGTCAGCAGTTCAGTAGGCTGCACCGCTGTCGGTAGCCCCTGAATGGTGAACGGCTTGATGTCCACCTTGCGATCGCGACCCGCCACCTGCTGCAAACGCACGCCAACCACCACGCGCTGATGGCGCGAGTTGATCACGTCGAGAGTGGAGTAACAGACCCCGGCGCGCAGCTTGCCGTGCAAGCCCTTGTCGCGCGAACCGCTGGTGGCGCCGGCTTCGGTGGTGTTACGAAAGTGCAGCAGCGTCAAGTCGGGGATCAGCGCGGTGACGAAAGCCGCCATAGTGGTGGATTTCCCGGCCCCGTTACCGCCGGACAGCGTGGTCACCAGCTCATCCAGATCAAAGGTACGAGCAAAGAAGCCGTTCCAGTTAACCAGCGTCAGCGAGCGAAATTTACCGCGTTCAATCATTCCTGTTCATCCTCTGCACTGTCCGGAGTGTTATCAACCTGCTGGTCTTCAGTTTCGCTCTCGTCGTTCAGCGACAGACTGTTTTCGACCGGCATCGCCTCACCGTCACGAATCATGCGCAGTTGCGCTTCACGCGGATCGTCACCGCTGCGCACGTCGGCGCCAAAGCGGAACACGGCTTCGGTGATGCGGAACTTGCTGCTGTCATTGCCCATGAAATAGACCATGCCCAGACGACGCAGACGGTTCAGCGAGGTACGCACTTTTTCGTGCAGTTTCTGACGATCGAGATCCGAGCCAGTGGAGCGCTGGTTAACGAACTTCAGCAATTTGGTCTCATCCGCCAGGCTCAGCAGCTCGTCGTACAGCTCCTGATGGCTGAAAATCCCCTCATGCGCCAGACGCTCTGGGCTGAGATAGAGATAGCACAGGATTTTCCCTACCATCATGTCCAGCTCGGACAACACCGAACGCGGGATCAGGGTAGTGGAACGCGGGCGCAGGTAGAAAAAGCCTTCCGGCGCGCGGATCAGCTCCACGTTGTAGCGGGTGTAAAACTCTTCCAGTTCGTCCTGAAAGTCCATTAAGAAGGCATGGTTATCCAGCTCATCGATACCGATGTGACGACCTGCACGCAGTTGGCTGTCGAGCGCCGGGAACAGCGCGTTAGACAATGCCTTGGCCAGCTTGACTGGCATTACTTGTTCAATATTTGTCGATGACATGGGCCTGGACCTTGGCTCCGTAATCATTGATTGCCTGCCATTGCGCCGGCAACCCTGAAAAATCTGCTTCAGCCACACCAAGGCGCACAGCCTGGTCGACCACTAAACGTGCTACGTCGAAATGACGAGCACGCGGATATTGCGCCAGATAATCGCGCATTACCGCCCCTAAATTGAGCGGTATCTGTTGTTCCTGATAAATCTTCAGCGCCTGTTCGATCATTGCCGCCAGTTGTTCGCGGATCTCGCTGAACTCTTCGAACTCCAGATCCGGCGGCAGTTCCCCAGTCACTTCCTCGCTGCGCAGCGCCAGCTCTTCGTCACGCATATCCAGCAAGCGGTCGGCGTTGGCGTGGGTGAGCGTCCATGGGTTGTCGAAATAGTTTTGCACCGATTGGCGCAGGCGTTGGGCGAACACGCGGTTCTTATCCATGTCGATCGCGGTACGGATAAATTTATGCACGTGACGGTCGTAACCGATCCACAGGTCAATCGCCTGCTGGCCCCAGCTGATAATGCGGTCGAGCTTGCTTTGCAGATCGAACACCAGTTTGTCGACGAAGCCCAGTTCCATCCCGCCCAGCGTCGCATCCTGAATGCGCAACAGGTTGGCCTGCAGTTTGTCGCCCGCCGCCTCCAGCGTATCTTGCAACTCGCGCAGCGTGCCGGAAGTTTCGGACAACAGCATCTCACAGCTGGAGATCGCCGCGCGCCAATCCTGATTCAGCAGTGCGGCGATATCTTCCTTCACGCCCTGCTGTTGTTCATCCATCAGCCGTTGGGTCATGTCGATACTGTCGAAGATTTCCGCCACCGAATATTTCAGCGGTGCAAACACGTTGCGGTGCCAATGGAAATCATCTCCGCCCTCTTCGGCGGCGTCGGCGGCGCGCTTTAGCTCTTCCGCCACGATCGACAGCTGCATCGACAGACGCAGCGTAGAGAATTCGCGCTGACGGATATAGTAATCGGTGATACCGATGCCCAACGGGGTCAGGCGATAAATCGCATTGCCGTCTGCCAGTTCGCTGGTAAAGCGGTTTAACAGGCGCTGGCGCACCATGTCGTTAATCGCATTATTGGCGCGGACCGCCACCGTTTCATGCGTCTGTTCGAAACCCTTGCTGACATGGCGAAATGCATCAACCAGCTCACCTTCGCTCATCTCGCCGTCCAGTCGCTCGCCGTTAAGGGTGGCGATAGCGAGCAAAAACGCGAGACGCTCCGTAGGGAGCGAAATAGAGAAATCATTTTTCCGTGCCCAGGCGACCAGTTCGGGTACTGTCTGGGAAAATTCACTCATAGTTCGTCCTTCAGGTTTGGTTTATGCGCCATGACGTGAATATAGCGCCCCAAACTCACGTACGGCTCCTGCCGGCAATAGTGCTGTTCAAGCGCCAGTAACTCTTCAAATTTTTGCGTCTGTAGCTGCCTGCTCTGCAGATAATCGTGGAACACGCGCACGCCGGTTTTCCCGCTGATGCGCATGCCCATTTGCTCCAGCCAGCCATAAACCTGCGGCGGGTTGTGCGGATATTGCGGCGACAAAGAGCGCTTTCTGCGCCTTCTGACCTCTGGATTCACCAGTTGGAAATTACCCAACACCACGTTGCGCATCAAGAGGCCGTTGGCATTAAAGAACATCAATGACAGTGCGCCGCCGGGTAGCAGGCAGTTGAACAATGCCTGCAACGCCGCCTCAGGTTCAGCAATCCATTCAAGCACCGCGTGGAACAATATCAGATCAACCGGCTGTTCCAAGTGCTGACCAATATCCTGCGCTGAACTTTGTATGAATTGCATGTTCTGGCTCACACCTTTCTGTTCGGCCAGTTGCGCAGCGCGTTGGATCATCTCACCAGAAAGATCGCACAACAACACCTGATGTCCTAATTCTGCCAGTTGACAAGCCAGGTGGCCTTCGCCGCCGCCGGCATCCAGAATGCGCAGCGGCCGCTGCGGCAACTGGGCCAGCAACGTGGTCAGGTCCTGCCAGACTACCGCCTGACGAATCTTCCCTTTGGTGGTGCCGTAAATATTACGCGCAAACTTTTCAGCAATATCGTCAAAATTGCGATCCTGCATGGACAACGGCTCCGCTGATCTTATCCTGATGGGGGCAAAGCGCCAGCCCATTCAAACCTGCTATTTTGGCACAGACTGGCTTAGAATGAATCTTCTTGCGGCCTGATTGTGCCCGGATGTCGTTTTTTCGCCCAAAAGGACCTGATTTTTGATGCTGTTCAACCTGAAAAAGTTCATTGGCGCCATTTTAATGCCATTACCTGCGCTGCTGCTGTTGATGGGGCTGGCGCTGTTGCTGCTATGGTTCACCCGCTGGCAAAAAAGCGGCAAAGTAATTTTATCACTGAGCTGGCTGTTTTTACTGCTTTTCAGCCTGCAGCCGGTGGCCGACCGGCTGTTGCGACCTATAGAATCTGAATATGTAACCTATCGTGGCAATGACCAGGTGAATTATATCGTGGTGCTGGGTGGCGGCTATACCTTTAACCCGGATTGGGCTCCCAGTTCCAACCTGATAGGTAACAGCCTGCCACGAGTGACGGAGGGCGTGCGCTTATATCTCGCGCATCCGGGCAGCAAGATGGTGTTCACCGGTGCCGGCGGCGCCAATACCTTGAGCAACGCGGCAACTGCGGCGCGGGTAGCGGAAAGCCTGGGAGTGCCTCGTAGCGATATGGTGTTGTTGGATCGCCCGATGGATACCGAGCAAGAGGCGTTACAGGTGTCGAAGCTGGTCGGCCAGCAACCGTTTATACTGGTGACCTCAGCCAACCATTTGCCGCGGGCGATGCGCTTTTTTGAAGCCAAGGGGTTGCACCCTATTCCGGCGCCGGCCAATCAGTTGGCCATCAGCTCCAGGTTAAATATTTGGGATCGCGTGGTACCCTCAGCCATGTTCCTTGGCCACAGCGAACGTGCCTGGTATGAAACCTTGGGCAGCCTGTGGCAATCGCTCAAAGGGGCCGATGAGGCCTCTGCCGACTAGCCGGCAAGCCAGGGCAGCAGCTGTTTCGACGCATGGTCAAACAGCTGCCTATCCAGCTTGCCGGTGTGAATTAACCGCCCTGCCGCTTCCCATACGCCATACAGCCAACGTCGCACCAGGAACGACTCCGATACCGGTGCCCGCTGCAAATAATAAAACATCAGTTGGCTGGGCATCCCGGCCTCGCACAACCTGAACAGCTCATATTCACGCGGTGCCCACAGCATCATCCCAGGGTTGAGCATCGCCAGCAGTTGGTCGCTTTTGGCATCTTTCAGCATGCTGCGCAATGACAGGTTGCCGTGCACCAGCACACAAGGATCGTCGAAACCGACAAAAAAATGGGTCAGCGCCTCCCGCGTGCGGTACAACAAGCGGCGATCGGCCATCGTCAGTTGCGGAGAGTTGAGGTTCCCGAGCGTCGACCACAGCACCTCGACCCGCTGCTGATACCAACAAAACCAGTCGTTTTCCTGCGTGCTGTCAACCGTGCCGACGCAGCCGTGGCTGTCGATACGGTGCCAAGCCAATACGCCATCGACGATCTGTTCCATCAGCATATTCCAGCGGTCCGGCGTTCGCGTCGGCGCCTCCACCGACACCCCCCGCAGACGCTCGATCAACAGGATCTCTTTATAGGGCGCCTGATGGGTATAGACCACGCCATACACCGTCGGCAGGCGGATATCCCCTTCACGCGCCAGCATCGACAACTTATAAGCTTCCTGCTGGGCTATACCCTGACAGACAAAGCTTTTTGCCATCAGCGGGATCGCGTGACCCTGTTGGTCATACAACGAGTACATGTGTGCATAAGGCTGTTCGCTAACGCGTTCCAGTCGACTGATGGATTCGCCCAGCACAATGCTCAGTTCGGCGCGTAACTGCTCCATAAGGAAATAACCTCAAGAGAAAAAGAGGAGACGCTGACATCATCGAACGGTGAGCAAAAAAAATCCTCAACGCAGATCAACAAAATGGGGATAAAGAATACGGGAAATTGTACCGCCGACACGCCAGGCGACGTGCCGGCTTTTAATGTTTAGCCCTTGATGCTGTCGCGCACGCGCTGCAGGTCTTCCGGCGTATCAACACCCACGGTTGGAATGGCTTTAGCAACCCCCACATGGATTTTTTCACCGTACCACAGCACCCGCAGTTGCTCCAGCAGCTCAATTTGCTCCAGTTGGCTTGGCGCCCAGCTGACATAACGGCGCACAAAACCGGCACGATAGGCGTAAATGCCGATGTGGCGCAGCAGGCTGTCGCCGATACTTTCTTTGGATTGGGCAAAACGTTCCCGATCCCAGGGAATAGTCGCGCGTGAAAAATAGAGCGCATAACCCTGTGCATCCATCACTACTTTGACGGCATTGGGGTTAAAGGCTTCTTCCGCGCTGGCAATCGGTACCGCGAGAGTGGCCATGCCGGCCTGGCTGGCTGCCAGGTTTTCTGCCACCTGGCGTACGATCACCGGCGGGATCAGCGGTTCGTCACCCTGCACGTTAACGATGATTTCGTCATCGGCAAAACCATAATGCTCGATCACTTCCGCCAGGCGTTCGGTGCCGGAATGGTGATGCGGGCTGGTCATGCACACTTCGCCACCGGCGGCTTTGACCGCTTTGGCCACTTCGGGATGATCGGTCGCTACGATAACGCGGCTGGCGCCGGACTCACGTGCACGTTCCATTACGTGCACCACCATTGGCTTACCGTGAATATCGGCCAACGGCTTGCCCGGCAAACGAGTTGATGCGTAACGGGCTGGAATAATAGCGATAAAACTCATGCGTGTTTCTCATCCAATGACAGCGAACGCGCTTCGTTTTCCAGCAGTACGGGAATGCCATCACGCAGCGGATAGGCGAGGCCGTCCACTTTGCAGACCAGTTCCTGGTTTTCTTTATTGAAATAGAGCTTACCGTTGCAAACCGGGCAGGCAACGATTTCGAGTAAACGGTGGTCCATGCTTCCTCCTGAGTGGAGATCTAAAGTGCGTGAGAATAGCATAACGCTATGTGCCAGGTTAATCACCGCTGTTTTACCGCTGCCTTTTAATCTGGCGCGGGGGATTGAATTGACTGTGATGCAGGCGTAGAATTTTGTGATGCAAGTCACAAAAAAGACGCTTTCCATGATCAAACGTATTCACAAAATCATCGCCCTGTTTGCGAATTTCAGCAACTAAGGCATAGATCTGATTGTAACGGGCGGCGCTGAAAATTCGTTTTACCCACGCTGACGACGCCGCTCGTTATTCCACTTCCCACCCTTCACCCCATTCGACGGCCAACTGTGCCGGAATATCCCCCAGCGTCACCTGTTTTGCCCCGTGCCATTTTGCACTGCGCGTGATTGCCTGCCGAAGATCCTGCGCACGTTGTTTGCCAAACCGAACTTTGGCCTGCGGGTGGAAACTGATAATTTCGAAAATGCCCTGTCGCCGATGCATTTTGGCATCAATGCGGCCAATCAACTCGCCCCGTTGCAACACCGGCAGGGTAAAGTAACCGTACTGTCGCTTTTCCTTCGGCGTATAGCACTCCAGCCGGTAATCAAAATCGAACAGCTCCAGCGCACGTCGGCGATCCCAAACAACAGGGTCAAACGGAGAAAGCAAGGTGGTCACACTGGATTTTAGCGCCCCCTGCTCTGCCAACTGCAGTTCTTGCACCAGTGAATGATGCACGTAAAAATCACCGTCCAGCCCATCAACGGCCACCGGCATTATTTCGCCCCGTTGCTGTAGCGATGCCAGCAGCACTTTCGGCGTAACCCGCTTCAGACGGTAGTAATCCGCCAACCATTCAGCCCTGAAAATCCCCAGGTAACGACAAGCCCTGCCAAGCATTTCCTGCTGCGCATGGTCCGCAGGTAACGCATGACGCTCATCATCCCAGTGCGGCAATAACCTTTCTGTCAGATCGTAAACACGATGAAAATTACGCCGTTCGGCCACCATCAATTTACCGGCGGTGAACAATATTTCGAGGTGGCGCTTTTCCGGCTTCCAGTCCCACCAACCGCTATTCCCTCTTTTTGCGGCATTAAAATCTGCCGAACGCACCGGCCCGCTGGCTTCGATATGCAACAGCAGATCGTCCATTGCCGCCTGATGCTTTTTCACCCACTCTTCAGAATATTTCCAGCCCATACCCTGCGGTTGCAGCATGCGATGGCGCAACAGACCAAAATCTTCAATGGGTAAGAAACAGGCTTCGTGCGCCCAATACTCGAACAGCTGACGACTGGCCAGCGCCTGTTCCAGCCATTCCGGCTGATAATCGCCCAGGCGGCTGAACAGCACCAGATAGGGGCTGCGTGCAACAACGCTGATGGTATCTATTTGCAGTAATCCCATACGTTGAATGGCGGTAACCACATCGTCGGGTTTGGCTTTGCGTTTAATCGGGGATAATAGCCCTTGTGCGGCAAGATGAAGCGCGCGGGCGGCGGCAAGAGAAATAACCGGGGTAAGCATCCTGACATCCAAAGTCGTTAAGCGATTGCTCGATAATAGTGGATATCAGAAGATTTTTCTTCGCCAGTGCTTGGGGTGGCGGCACCGGCACTGGCGAGGAAGGGGTGGGTCAGAACGCGATGACGTCTGCCGCTGACAGCCCGTGGGAGCTGCGATAGATCGAGAACTCAACGTTCTGACCTTCGTTTAACGATTTATTTTTAGTATTGGCGATAGAACGACGGCTAACATAGATTTCGTCGCTACCATCTACCGGTGAAATAAAACCATAGCCTGCAGCTTGATCAAACCATTTCACACGGCCCATTTGTAACACAGTATTTTTAAACATAACTTATATCCTTTTACTTGAGCATCCTTAACAACGTTATTTTTATTATTGTTGGACGCTACCAGCCCATCCTAAAGTTTTTCGTAACAAACCTCTCGTGAGCAAAAAATTAAAAACCCGCATTACGCGGGCTTGTTGAACTTAATATCTTCCGCAATGAATCGGCATTAACGCCTCATCATGGTTGTATTAAGATCTCTTTACGTCATTGCCTGTTTAGTTACAGAGCAACAACGTTGGCGGCAGCCGGCCCGCGCGGGCTGTCCTGGATGCTGTACTCAACACGCTGGCCTTCAGCCAGTGTTTTGAAACCGTCGGTCGCGATTGCAGAGAAATGTACGAATACATCTTTACCACCGTCGTTTTGCTCAATGAAACCAAAACCTTTGCTTTCGTTGAACCATTTAACCTGACCCGTTTTCTTAGACATTACACATTTACCTTTTAAATATATATACAAAACCTGCCATAAGGCAATTTAGGCCGTTTTTAGGAACATTACTTATGGGAGGTACTTAGAAGGTTCGTCTTTGAAGCGGAATCAGATGATAACGTTTTTGGAGGAACTGCTTAAATCTAAACTCGAACATAAATAGGTCTGTATCACAGGCCGACAAGCATTTACTCATAAATCTAGATTTTACACAAGCAATTTATTGGCATGTTTTTATAATTACGCCAAATTTGTTTTTATGTCCATGATTATGCATAGATTAATTAATTTATTTTTGCCGTTTCCACTCAGAAGCATTGCCTTCCGGACGGCCGTCATTTCCGCCAGGACCATTGCAAATGAGAGCTAACGCATAAAAATCCAATATGCTTGTCCAAGCTATAACAAAACCCAACCGAGATAGCTAAACTTGGGGTGAAAACAAGGCGGATGGCCTTTCAGCCAGCACTTTTACCGCAAAAAATACTATTTTTCAGATTATCCCGAATAAAGGAGCTATGCGCATGACCGCCCAGCAGTTCGTCTCACCGAATGAAATCCGCTCCAGGTTCTCCCACGCCATGTCAGATATGTACCAAAAAGAGGTACCTCTCTATGGCGATTTGCTCGAACTGGTTGCGGAAACCAACCGACAGGTCCTGCGCGAAGATGCCGCATTGGCGCATCAATTACAAATTACCGGTGAAATCGAAAGACTGGCCATGGAACGCCACGGGGCAATCCGGGTAGGTACGGCGGATGAGCTGGCTACTCTGCGACGGCTGTTTAACGTCATGGGCATGTCACCGGTCGGGTATTACGACCTGGCCGTGGCAGGAGTTCCGGTTCATTCCACCGCGTTTCGCGCAGTACATGAAGATGCGCTGCAGATCAGCCCATTCCGGGTTTTCACCTCATTATTACGGTTAGAGTTGATTGAAAGCCCGGCGTTACGTCAGTTGGCCCAGCAACTGCTGGCCCGCCGCCGCATCTTTACTGAACGCGTGCTGGAGTTGATCGTCTTGCAGGAAGCTCAGGGCGGGTTGGATGACAGCCAGGCCAGTGAATTTATCGAACAGGCGCTGGAAACTTTTCGTTGGCACAACCGGGCGACCGTCAGTGCCGCCGAATATCAACAATTGCACGATCAGCACCGTCTGATTGCAGACGTAGTGGCGTTCAAGGGCCCGCACATCAACCATTTGACGCCACGCACGCTGAATATCGACCTCGTCCAGCAAGCGATGCCCGGTCGGGGAATCACGCCTAAAGCCGTTATCGAAGGCCCGCCGCCTCGCCGTCGGCCAATTTTGCTACGCCAAACCAGCTTTAAAGCGCTGGAAGAAAGCGTAGCCTTTGTCGAACATGACGGCAGCACCGTGGGCGGACATCATACCGCGCGTTTTGGCGAAATCGAGCAACGTGGCGTAGCGCTGACCCCGAAAGGCCGCGCGCTCTATGACCGCCTGTTGCAAGCTACCAACGATGCCTTGCAGGCACCGCCAAGTGAAAAGAACGCCGAGCGGTACAATCAGTTACTGGCGGAAAACTTCCAGGCGTTTCCAGATGATTATGCAACCTTGCGTGAGCAGCAACTGGCATGGTTCCGCTATTTCCCTACCGAGTGCGGCCTGGCGGCCAAAGACTCGCTGGATAAAAACAGTACGCTGGAACAGCTGATAGCTCAGGAGCACGTTCGCTTTCAACCTTTGGTGTATGAAGACTTCTTACCGGTTAGCGCTGCAGGCATTTTCCAGTCTAATCTGGGTGACAACCGGCATGCTCAGTACAATGCAGCATCGAGCCGTGCCGCTTTCGAGCAGGCACTGGGGGCAGAGGTGATTGATGAATTGGCGCTGTATCAACAAACGCAACAGCGTTCGATAAACGCCTGCGCGCAAGCTCTGGGGCTTAACGCGCTGGCCGTTTGAGTTATTTCGTCAGCAGCGCTTCGATACTTTGCAGCAACGACTCAGCCTGATCGGGGGGAAGAACCGCATCTACCGGTAAATACCACCAATTGGGCTGGGCAAAAATGCGGCATTTGACCGCATCTTTTTCAGTCATCAGCAGCGTTTGCTCAGATGACGCCAACGCCGCCAGTTGAGCCTGTTGGTACTCCTGATGATCGGCGAACGCGACTTCTTTCTCGACATCCACGCCAAGCTTTTCCAACGTGGCGAAAAAGCGCGGCGGATGACCAATCCCGGCCATTGCCACCACGTGCGGCAACTCAGCCGCCGGCCGACGCGCGCCGCTGGCGATATTGACCGCCTCACGCGCTTGCAACCGCATGGCGATTTCACCCGCCTGAGCCACGCCGCCGTTGGCAATCCGCGCATTCACGCTGTTCAGGCGCGACGCGCGTTCACGCATCGGCCCCGCCGGTAACCACCAGCCATTGCCAAAACGGCGCACGCCGTCGATCACCACCAGTTCAAAATCACGTTGCAACGCGTAATGCTGCAAACCGTCATCTGTGATGACAACATCGAGTTTCTGCTGGTGCAGCAGTGCCTGCACCGCTTCCGCACGCTTTGGCGAAATGGCTACAGGCGCACCGGTGCGTTGATAAATCAATACCGGCTCATCGCCCGCCTGCTGGGTCGTAGTGTGTTCATCCAATACCAACGGATAAGATGCCGCTTTGCCACCATAACCGCGTGATACCACACCCACCCGGTATCCGCGCTGTTGCAATTGCTCCACCAGCCAGATCACCGTTGGTGTTTTACCGTTGCCGCCGGCGGTAAGGTTTCCCACCACCACCACCGGCACAGGTGCACGCCAGCTTTTACGCAGGCCACAGCGATAACTCAGCCGAATCAAACCGCTGACCAGACCGTACAGCCAGGACAAGGGCAACAACAGCAGGTAGACCAATGAACTGCCCGACCAAATGCGCTCGATCATTATTGGCCGAACTGCATGCGGTGAAGCTGTGCGTAGACCCCACGCCGTTCGATTAGCGCCGCATGCTCACCGCGTTCAACGATGCGTCCATCTTCCACCACCAGGATTTCATCGGCCTTTTCAATGGTCGACAAGCGGTGCGCGATCACCAGCGAGGTACGGTTTTTCTGCAGTTCGTCCAGCGCGGCCTGAATGGCGCGTTCTGATTCCGTATCCAGCGCTGAAGTTGCTTCATCAAGGATCAGAATCGGGCAATCGCGCAGCAGTGCGCGCGCGATAGCGATACGCTGACGCTGGCCACCGGACAACATCACGCCGTTCTCGCCAATCACCGTATCCAGACCATTCTCCATTTTCTCAATGAAATCCATGGCATAAGCCATTCGCGCAGCCTTCTCGATTTCTTCCCGGCTGTAACGCTCTTCACGAGCGTAAGCGATATTGTTAGCGATGGTGTCGTTAAACAAATGCACGTTTTGCGATACCAGAGCGACCTGATCGCGCAATGACGCCAAGGTATACTCGCGCAGGTCATGCCCGTCCATCAGGATTTCGCCTTCCTGAACGTCATAGAAACGGGTCAGCAGGTTGGCAATAGTCGATTTGCCCGATCCCGAACGGCCCACCAATGCTACGGTTCTGCCTTCTGAAATGCTCAGATTGATATCACGCAGTGCCGGCGTTTCTTTCCCTGGGTAATAGAAAGTCACGTTACGGAATTCGATATCGCCTTTAGCACGCGCCACTTCGCGGGTGCCGGTATCTTTTTCCTGCTCCATATCCAAAATCGAGAACAACGTTTGGCAAGCAGCCATCCCGCGCTGGAACTGGGCATTGACGTTGGTCAGCGATTTCAGTGGGCGCATTAAGGCGATCATCGACGAGAACACCACAGTGATGGTACCGGCGGTCAGAGTTGCCATCACACTAGGGAAACTCGCAGCGTACAGTACAAACGCCAGCGCTAACGAAGCAATCAACTGAATAATCGGGTCAGAGATTGAAGATGCTGAAACCAGCTTCATGCCCTGTTGGCGCATGCGGTTGCTGACCGAGTTGAAGCGCTCGGTTTCCACCTGCTGGCCGCCAAAAATCAGCACTTCCTTGTGACCTTTCAGCATCTGCTCGGCACTGGTGGTAACCTGCCCCATGGTGTTCTGCATGCTTTTACTGATACTACGGAAGCGTTTGGAAACAATGCGAATTGCGATAGACACGATCGGTGCCAGCACAATCAGGATCACCGATAACTGCCAGCTGTAGTAGAACATCATGCTGAACAACGCAATTATCGACGCGCCTTCACGCACCACGGTGACCAATGCGCTGGAAGAGGATGAGGCCACTTGCTCAGAGTCATAGGTGATACGCGACAACAGCGTGCCGGTTGACTGCTGATCGAAGAAGGATACCGGCATTCTCATCATATGGCCAAACAGCCGGCGGCGCATATGCATCACCACCATACCGGACACCCATGAGATACAATAGCTGGAAACGAAGCCCGTCAGGCCACGTACCACCATCAAACCAATGACGGCCAACGGCATCCAAAGCAAAATGCTACTCTCGGTTTTCCCAAAACCGTCATCCAATAAAGGTTTAAGCAAGGACAACATAAAGGCATCGCTGGCCGCGTTAAGCACTAACGCAATGGCGGCCACAATCAACCCGGTCTTAAAAGGAGTGATCATCGGCCAGAGGCGACGGAAAGTCTGCCAAGTGGAGAGATCTTTATCATTCATCATGCAAATACCAGCATCGGAAGAAATAGCGGCCTATTTTACTCATTATCACCCTCTACGCCAAACCGCTGATGGTACCAACGGGGCATTAATTGTTCACGAAAGCCTTTAATTTGCCAATCGTTGTCGAAAAAAAGCACGGATATCTGACCTGACCGCGAAGTATCGCGCCATATGATGCCATTTGCCAGATATCTGGCGATAACTTTAACGGCAGGTAATCGCCATTTGTTGTAACGAGATGCGGACGCCAAAGCCGCCTCCGGCGCTACCGCACGCAGAAACGGCGGCGTCGAGGACGTCCTGCTGCCGTGATGTGGAACCTGAAGCACTGTGGATGCCAGCCGATCGCGTTGTAATCTGAGCAACTGCGCTTCCGCTTGCTTTTCCACGTCGCCGGTCAGTAACAGGCTATATTGGCCATCATCAACGCGGATCACGCAAGAATCGTCATTGACCGGCCGCTTTAGCGCTTTCGGCGGCCATAACACCTGAAATTGCAGCGATTGCCACTGCCAGCTTTCGCCGGCCACGCAGGGTAAATGAAGCGGATCAAGTATTGGGCTACGTACTCTGGCCTGTGGAAATGCTTGCCTTACCTCTTCCAGGCCCCCGGTATGATCAAGGTGATCGTGGCTGATGATAATTTGCTCCAGATCGATACCCCGCCAGTTTAGCATTGGCAAAATATGACGTTCCGCAGCACTGCCTGTCGCCCAGCGATCACCGGTATCGAACAGTATCCCCTTTCCGTTTCTTTCGATCACTACCGCCAGGCCATGCCCGACGTCCAGCATGTCGACCCGCCAACGATATGGGGGTTCTTTTTCCCGCCACAGCACGCAACATATCGCCACAGCGGCCAAGCCTGCCGGATAGCATAACCACCAGTGAAAACGCCAGTAGATAACCAGCAACCAACCCGCTGCGCTGACCAACAGCGAGGCGGCGCCCAGATCGACCCATCCACGCTGCAAATAATGCAGCGGCGTAAACACCCATAGCAGTGTCAAATCGGCCAGCCACCAGAATCCGCCGCTCAATAACGGTAAGGCGCCACAAATAACCGCGATCAAAATCAAAGGAACCGTCACCAGAGAAACCACAGGTACTGCCCACAGATTCGCCGGCATAGAGGTCAACGTCAGGCCGAGAAACAAAGCGGCCTGCATCGGCACCAGCAGCAACGTGATACCAAACTGAATGTGCAGCCAACGCACCGGTGCCCAGTACCAGGCAGAGCGGAAACGTGCACTTAACGGCATCCATTCGAACCAAAAGATCAGGCAGGCCACCGCCAGTACCGATAACCAGAAACTGTCTGACAGTACCGCCAACGGATCGCAGACCAGAATTAACCCCACGCACCACAGCCATACCTGCCAGGAAGTGCAGTGAATACCGCGTAGGCGCAGCAACATCCACAGCGTCAACGCCAAGGCAGTACGCACAGCCGGGGGTTGTGCGCCAGCCAACCAGACATACGCCAAGGTACCAAACCAACTGGCTAACAATGGGAAGCGGTAGCCGATCAGGTGTGCAGGCAACAAGAACTGAACCGCCCGTAGCGCCAGCCAAATCAATATGGCTGCCATAGCCACATGCAGGCCTGAAATCGCCATCAGATGCGCAATGCCGGTTTTCAGCATCAGAGTGCGTAACTCAGGGTCCAGCGAAGTTCTTTCGCCAAACGCTAAAGCCAGCAATACCGATTTATATCGCAGGTCACCCATGTTGCTCTCGGCGTGGCTGATAATACGCTGCCGCCAGTTGCAACTCCCCTCCAACAGCCTGGCACGCTTCACCTGTGCAGTCAGTGGCTGACGTTGCGCCATCGCCCAACGCTGGCTATCGAAGCCCCCCTCGTTCAGTTTTCCGTGCACCGCTCTCAGACGCAGCCGGAGTTCCCAACGCTGCCCGGCACAGAGTTGCGGCTCTTCCGGCCGCCAAACGGTGGTAAAGGCAATTGATGGCGTTAGCCAGCGCCCGTTAACCTGTTCGATACGCATCAGCGTTTGTTTGCTCGCAGCGGGTACCAAAGTAACACCGGCAACTTGTACTACAGCGGTCACCTCTGGTCCGCGGCTCAGTTGTTCGACTTGCGCCACCAGATTACCGGCATTGAAGGTCGCCCACAGAAATCCCAATGCTCCCCAACCAATAAATTGACAGCCCGCCCAACGGAAACGCAGCATCAAGCTAGCGGGTAAAACAACCAACAAAGTTGTTAACGCATCGGGTAATTGCGGTAGCACCAGTAACGGCAGAATGCCGCAGACAACGGCGATAACCGCCAGATCCAGCGAAGTTTTGATCGACCTTTCTCCCGTCCGATAGAAGGACGTGCAACTGTTGCACATCACACCCCATGGACAGGATTGTTCCCCCATACTCAGGCAGCCGCCAGCTGCAATGCGACAGCTCGCGGCACAGGCTGCAGGTTAACGATGCAGGTTTCATTTATTGGCACGGGGATGCGGTGTAGCGCGCAAAATAAGGTCAGTACGGGAGGCTTAAGAAATCAGAAAACCGTTGAACGACAGGCAAAAAAAAACGGCGCCCTGAGGCACCGTTTATATTTTTTACAAGCAACAACTCTATGAATAATCAGTGATTAACCATAGATATTGGCGCGGTCACGCAACTCTTTACCTGGTTTGAAGTGAGGAACGTACTTGCCGTCCAACTCAACTTTATCACCGGTTTTCGGGTTGCGACCAACGCGCGGAGCACGGTAGTGAAGAGAAAAACTGCCGAATCCGCGGATCTCGATGCGTTCACCATCGGCTAACGTTGCAGCCATGTGTTCTAACATCTCTTTCACTGCATCCTCAACGGCTTTCGCCGGTACATGAGATTGCTGGCCAGCAAGTCTTTCAATAAGTTCAGACTTGGTCATGAGTCCTCCAAGCTTTGCAGCTAAACTACCGTATCGGGGCGGTCAGAAACCGCCCCCCGTCATTACTCGCCTTTAGCCGCTTTGAAAGCTTCAGCCATTGCGTTAGAGAAGTTGCTTTCTTCCTGTTTGTTGTTAACAGTAGCGATAGCATCTTTCTCGTCAGCTTCGTCCTTAGCACGTACGGACAGGCTTACTACACGGTTCTTACGGTCAACGCCGGTGAATTTAGCTTCAACGTCGTCGCCTACATTCAGAACCAGAGTTGCATCTTCAATGCGGTCGCGAGAGGCTTCAGATGCACGCAGGTAACCTTCTACGCCGCCTGCTAATTCAACTGTAGCACCTTTGGCGTCAACTGCAGTGACTTTACCAGTAACAATAGTACCTTTCTTGTTCATAGACAGGTAGTTATTGAACGGGTCTTCAGCCAGTTGCTTCACGCCCAGGGAGATACGCTCGCGCTCTGCGTCAACTTGCAGAACAACCGCTGCGATTTCGTCGCCTTTCTTGTATTCACGCACTGCTTCTTCGCCTGCAACGTTCCAGGAGATGTCAGACAGGTGAACCAGGCCGTCGATGCCGCCGTCCAGGCCGATGAAGATACCGAAGTCA
Source organism: Serratia sp. 22264 (assembly GCF_052045345.1). NCBI lineage: Bacteria > Pseudomonadati > Pseudomonadota > Gammaproteobacteria > Enterobacterales > Yersiniaceae > Serratia > Serratia sp. 22264. Next base: position 493,590 of record NZ_JBQEOY010000001.1, on the reverse strand, counting down.
GTGATAGACTTGATTTTACCTTCAACGCGGTCGCCCTTGTTGTGGGTTTCTGCAAACAGCTGCCATGGGTTAGATTTGCACTGCTTCAGGCCCAGAGAAATACGACGACGTTCTTCATCGATGTCCAGAACCATAACTTCCACTACATCGCCCACGTTAACAACTTTGGACGGATGGATGTTTTTGTTGGTCCAATCCATTTCAGAAACGTGTACCAGACCTTCAACGCCTTCTTCGATTTCTACGAAGCAGCCGTAATCAGTCAGGTTGGTTACACGACCAGTCAGCTTGGTGCCTTCTGGGTAACGTTTCGCGATAGCAACCCATGGATCTTCGCCCAGTTGTTTCAGGCCCAGGGAAACACGAGTACGCTCGCGGTCGAACTTCAGCACTTTAACAGTGATTTCGTCGCCAACGTTGACGATTTCGCTTGGATGCTTAACGCGTTTCCAAGCCATATCAGTGATGTGCAGCAGGCCGTCTACGCCGCCCAGATCAACGAATGCACCGTAGTCAGTGAGGTTCTTAACGATACCTTTAACTTCCATGCCTTCCTGCAGGTTTTCCAGCAGTTGATCGCGTTCTGCGCTGTTTTCGGATTCGATAACCGCACGGCGAGAAACTACAACGTTGTTGCGTTTCTGGTCCAGCTTGATGACTTTGAACTCAAGCTCTTTGCCTTCCAGGTGCAGAGTGTCGCGTACTGGACGCACGTCAACCAGGGAACCTGGCAGGAACGCACGAATACCATTCAGCTCTACAGTGAAGCCACCCTTAACTTTGCCGTTGATAACACCGACGACAGTTTCAGCTTCTTCGTAAGCTTTTTCCAGCGTGATCCAAGCTTCGTGACGCTTAGCTTTCTCACGGGACAGCAGAGTTTCACCGAAGCCATCTTCAACAGCGTCCAGCGCAACGTCAACTTCGTCGCCTACCTGGATTTCCAGCTCGCCCTGTGCGTTTTTGAATTGCTCAGCCGGGATGGCAGACTCAGATTTCAGACCGGCGTCAACCAGTACTACGTCTTTGTCGATAGCAACTACAACGCCACGAACGATGGAACCCGGACGGGTTTCGATTGTTTTCAGGGATTCTTCAAAGAGTTGAGCGAAAGATTCAGTCATGTTTAATCTTCAGGGTTCTATAGTTTAACGTCCATTTAGCATCCCGCCGAATGGGGTTGTTTCACATACCCCGCCATTGGCTCCATGCCGACAGGGTTTAGGTTACAGGGGTAAAATTTTACCCGATATAGTTCGATACCGCTATGACAAATATGACAAAAAGCAATAACGTCGCTGCAGTTTATTGCTGCGGCAACGCTAACACTTCATGTGCATAAGTCAGCGCACGCTGGATGACTTCGTCGATCGACATGCTGGTAGAATCCAGCACGAGGGCGTCGGAAGCCGGCACCAGTGGCGCGATAGGCCGATTGCGGTCACGGTCATCCCGTTCCTTTATCTCGGCTAAAAGACGTTCAAAGTTAACATTAAAGCCCTTTTCCTGCAACTGTAGCATGCGGCGGTGCGCACGCTCCTCTGAACTGGCATCCAGGAAAATCTTTACCGGTGCATCGGGGAACACCACCGTACCCATATCGCGGCCATCGGCAATCAAACCGGGAGCTTCGCGGAACGCGCGCTGGCGGCGCAGCAAAGCTTCGCGCACACGCGGAAAAGCCGCTGCCTGCGAGGCGGTATTACCGACGGTTTCAGTGCGGATCTCATTACTGACATCCTCACCTTCCAAAATGACCTGCAGTTTGCCTTCTTGGGCAACAAAGCGGACGTCGAGATGTGCGGCCAGCGGAACCAGCGCCTCCTCAGAGGTGATATCGACCTGATGATGCAGTGCCGCCAACGCCAGCACGCGGTAAATCGCGCCGGAATCCAGCAAACGCCAACCAAGGGATTCGGCCAACGCTTTACACAGAGTGCCTTTGCCTGCGCCACTTGGTCCATCAACGGTTATCACCGGGGCTGTAGCCGTCATTTCTCTCTCCTTCAGGTAGAAAACCTCACAGGGACGCAACCTGCCGTCAGCACAACGCGAAAGCATAATTACGAACGCCCCTGCCGTCTGCCCAATCGAGGCAGATACGGTGGCGTATTATACGCTGCCCAGAGACGAACTGTTACCCTGGAACTGTCTGGTTGTTGAAAATAAGCGCATAACCGCAGAAAAGTATAGAAGAAGCCTCGGCGACCAGGCATTAAAAACGACAAAGGCCCGATTAAGGGCCTTAAAAGAAATCATCTGACTACCGGTTACGCCAATTGGCTGATGCGCGCCAACTGCTCAAAATAGTCCGGGAAAGTTTTGGCGGTGCATTTCGGATCGAGGATGGTCACCGGGGTATCCGACAGCGCCACCAGCGAGAAGCACATCGCCATACGGTGATCGTTGTAGGTACCGATATCGGCAAACTTCAGCTTCACCGGCGGCACCACGTGAATATAGTCCTCACCTTCATCCACTTCAGCGCCTACTTTGCGCAATTCAGTCGCCATGGCGGCCAGGCGATCGGTCTCTTTCACCCGCCAATTATAGATATTGCGGATGGTGGTCGGCCCTTCGGCAAACAGGGCTGCGGTGGCAATGGTCATCGCCGCGTCCGGAATATGGTTCATATCCATATCGATGCCGCGCAACTCACCGCGGCTGCATTCGATAAAGTCATCGCCCCAGGTAATGCGCGCGCCCATTTTCTCCAGCACGTCGGCAAATTTGGTGTCGCCCTGAACGCTTTTCTTGCCGATGCCGGTCACGCGTACGGTGCCGCCTTTAATCGCCGCCGCCGCCAGAAAATAAGAAGCGGAGGATGCATCGCCTTCTACCAGGTAATCCCCTGGGGAGCGGTAGGTTTGGCGGCCTTGAATATTGAACACGCGGTAGTTGTCGTGGCTGACTTCAACGCCGAAGGTACGCATCAGATGCAACGTGATATCAATGTAAGGTTTAGAAACCAGTTCGCCCTTGATATGGATATTCGTGTCCTGCTCAGCCAGTGGCGCAGTCATCAGCAACGCGGTCAGGAACTGGCTGGAAACGCTGCCGTCGACGGTCACGTCGCCACCGTGAAAACCGCCGCGCAGGCGCAATGGCGGATAGTCGGTCTGTTCCAGGTAATCAATTTGCGCGCCGCCCTGGCGCAGAGCATCCACCAAATGGCCGATAGGCCGCTCTTTCATGCGCGGTTCACCGGTCAACACCACATCGCCGCTACCCAGACACAACGCCGCCGCCAATGGGCGCATCGCGGTACCGGCATTGCCGAGGAACAGTTCAAGCGGCTCGCTGGCCACCAGCGGGCCGGCAACGCCCTCAACGATACAAGTGGTGCGATCGTCGGACAGTTGATAACTCACGCCCAACGCCTGCAGCGCATTCAGCATATGGCGCACGTCGTCGCTGTCCAGCAGGTTGGTCAACGTGGTCGTTCCCTCCGCCAGCGCAGCCAGCAGCAGAGCACGGTTGGACACGCTCTTGGAGCCGGGTAAGTTGACGGTGCCATTGACCAGGGCGACCGGTTGTAACGTCAGGGAATCCACCATGTGAACAAAACTCTCCAAAATCTGATAAACGAAACGGCCCCGGGAAAATGCCGGAGCCGCTTTAATGCAAAAGGACAACAGCGAAAGCTGCCCGCGCAAAGCAGGCAGCGAGGCTTAACCGTGACGACGTTCGAAGTCGATCATAAAGTCGGTTAATGTCCGCACGCCGGCCAACGGCATGGCATTGTAAATAGAAGCACGCATGCCGCCAACCACCCGGTGACCTTTCAGCGCCTGCAGGCCGATGGCTTCCGCTTCGCTGAGGAACACTTTGTCCAGCGCCGAGTCAGCCAACTGGAACGGCACGTTCATCCAGGACCGATTGGCGTGAGCTACGCGGCTGCGGTAGAAATCAGAATTATCGATGGTTGCGTACAGCAATTCGGCCTTGGCCTGATTGCGCTTGTGCATCTCCACCAGGCCACCTTGTTCTTTCAGCCACTTGAACACCAGGCCGGACAGATACCAGGCGAAGGTCGGCGGCGTATTGAACATGGAATCGTTCTCGGCCAGCACGGTATAATCGAGAATCGACGGCACTTCGCGGCGAGCTTTACCCAGCAGATCGTCACGTACGATCACCAACGTCAGGCCTGCCGGCCCAATGTTTTTCTGCGCGCCGGCGTAAATCACGCCAAAGCGGCTGACATCCAGCGGGCCGGACAAAATGGTGGAGGAGTAATCGCCGATCACCACTTTGTCGCCAAAGTCCGGCGTCTCATCGATAGCGATGCCGTCGATGGTTTCATTTGGGCAGTAGTGCACATAAGCCGCATCGTCGTTCAACTGCCACTCTTTCATCGGTTTGATACCGAGCAGGCCGTCAACGGTGGTTTTCACATCAATGGTATTTGGCGTGCAGTATTTCTCGGCTTCCTTGATGGCGCTGTGCGCCCAGTAGCCGCCATCGATATAGTCCGCAGTGGTTTTATCACCCAGCAGGTTCAGCGGCAATGCGGCAAACTGTGCACGAGCGCCGCCATGGCAGAACAGCACTTTGTAGTTGGAGGGGATCTTCAGCAGATCGCGCAGATCCTGTTCGGATTGCTGGGCAACTTCGATAAACTCTTTACTGCGATGGCTGATTTCCATCACCGAGGTGCCGAGACCGTGCCAGTTGCACAGTTCCTGTTCCGCACGACGCAACACTTCAACCGGCAGCATTGCCGGGCCAGAGCTAAAATTATAAACCTGAGTCATTTCCCCTCACCACATTCACTATTCGCCAATGAGACTGGCCAACCGAAATACGCCCAAAGTTAACTGTCGAGTTAACCAACGCATCGGTTTTATCACTCACGTAACGCTGCTGCAATGCTTATTCACCCGCAGGCAGCAAACTGCCGCAGCACGGAATAACAGGCTCTGTCGCCACTGCGTTTTTTTGTGCGATAAAACGCTGCGCCATCGGGGAATTCAGTGGGTTAACGCGGTGTTTTATGCTGTATTCAGCTAACCCGGCTATGGGACAAGGCCGCAATCCACCGACCGTTGCCGCAACGCGGGCAAATATGTTGCTGCGAATCCGCCAGGGGCGCTATCAGGCTGCAGGTGCTACAGGCATAATCCCCTGCGGCTTCGGCCTGCGGCAGACTCTTGACACACTGCCCCGGCAAAACGGGCAAACCGGGGCGCACCTCGTCATCCGCATAAAAATAGACCGAAATGGCACCGTTTACCTCAAGGATAGCCAGACGTACCTGGCCGAAATGTTCCACCCCAACCAGTCGTAACTCCATAAAGAACTCGTCATGGGTGATGTTCTCCCGTTGCAGCGTATCCCAATCGAAAATGCCATGGCTTACCAAAATCAGCGGTTTGCCTTCCATCCAGGTCTGGAGCGTTTCAAAACGGTCCATCAACCAGGTAGCAAGCCGATACAACACCATGATGGAAATAAAAACCGCCAGCACCGGCAACAAAGGGACATCGTGGTAAAACGCCACGTCCCCCGCAGCCGAACCGAGCGTCAAAATGATCAGCACCTCAAACAATGACATCTGCCGAACGCCGCGGCGGCCGGTCATTTTGAGAAAAATAAACACCAGTACAAAAGTGAACAAGCACCGTGCCGCAACCTCAGCCAAAAATGCCGGGGTAGTTTCATCCAATGCCATCCGCTGGAGGTCAAAGGCATGCATAAGATCGATCCTCGGTAAAATGATTGCCTACAGCATAGCCCGGCTATAAAAAACGGGGAGCGGAGCCCCCCATAGATCGCTACTCAATACTGATTGAACATCTGTTGGATTTGTTTGGTGTCTTTGGTCTGAGTCAGCGCCAACTGCAGCAGGATCCGCGCTTTTTGCGGGTTCAGCGTACCGGCGGCGACAAAGCCGAATTTGGCGTCATCCACTTCCGCATCTTCCGTGGTGGAACCGGTCGGCACTCTGGAAGAACGCACTACCGCCACGCCGTTATGTGCGGCGGTCGCCAGCGTATCAAACACCGTTTTATAAAGGTTGCCGTTACCGACCCCGGCGCTGACAATACCCTGATAACCTTCGGCAATCAGCGCCTTGGCCGGCGCATCAGAAGCGTTGGCATAGTTATAGACAATGCCGACTTTGGGCAGCTCGGTCAGGCTGGATACGTCAAAGGGGGTGTCGGTAGTATGCTTGCGCTGCGGTGAGCGCTGATAGTCTACCTTGCCGTTATGGATATAACCGAGCGGACCGAAATTGGGCGACTGGAAGGTCTGCACCGAGGTGGTATTGGTTTTGGTCACGTCGCGCGCATCCAGCACGCTGTCGTTCATCGCCACCAGCACCCCGCGTTTGGCCGATTGCGGATCCGCCGCCGTCACCACGGCGTTATACAGATTGAACGGGCCGTCGGCACTCATCGCCGTCGCCGGGCGCATCGCTCCGACGATCACTACCGGCTTGTCGCATTTGACGGTCAGATCGAGAAAATAAGCGGTTTCTTCCAGCGTGTCGGTGCCGTGGGTGATCACAAAACCGTCCGTTTTGCCGCAGTCAGCGTTGATTTTCTTCACCAGTTTCAGCCACACCTCATCGTTCATGTCTTGCGAACCGATGTTCACTACCTGCTCACCCTGCACATTGGCGACGTTTTTCAGCTCCGGTACCGCATTCACCAGCGCATCGACGCCCAGTTTGCCCGCCGTATAGTTGGATTTTGTCGCCGATTCGCCGCCGCCGGCAATGGTGCCGCCGGTCGCCAACAGAGTGATGGAAGGCAATGCCAGCGCAGAACCGCTTACGCCCGCCAGGAATAGTGCCACAACGCTGAGTTTCACTGATTTCATTAGGTTTCTCCTTGATAGATAACCCGCTGAATTATGGCCCTTATCCTTAAAAAAACTGTGACTTTGCCGTCGCTTTAGGAATACATGGAGCTTGGGCGTAAAACCCCGTATCATTGCGCGTTTTTAGTACGCTCAAAAAGTGAAGACAATGACGCAAACTTTTATCCCTGGCAAAGACGCCGCGTTGGAAGACTCCATCGCCCGTTTCCAACAGAAATTAAGCGATCTGGGTTTTAATATCGAAGAAGCCTCCTGGCTGAACCCGGTGCCGCACGTATGGTCGGTTCACATCCGCGATCGCGATTGCCCGCTGTGCTTCACCAACGGTAAAGGCGCCAGCCAAAAAGCCGCGCTGGCTTCCGCTTTGGGCGAATACTTCGAGCGCCTTTCCACCAACTATTTCTTTGCCGATTTCTATCTGGGTAAACAAATTGCCGAAGGCGATTTCGTGCATTATCCGAATGAGAAATGGTTCCCGATCCCGGCCGACGATTCGCTGCCGGAAGGCATCCTCGACGAACGCCTGCATGCGTTCTACGATCCAGAGCAAGAACTGACCGCCGGCGATCTGATCGATCTGCAATCCGGCAACGGCGATCGCGGCATCTGCGCCCTGCCGTTCTCCCGTCAGTCAGACCAGCAGACGGTCTATATTCCGATGAACATCATCGGCAACCTGTATGTGTCCAACGGCATGTCCGCCGGTAACACCGCGAACGAAGCTCGCGTGCAGGGCCTTTCCGAAGTATTCGAGCGTTATGTGAAAAACCGCATTATCGCCGAATCCATCAGCCTGCCGGAGATCCCGAGCGAAGTGCTGAACCGTTATCCAGGCGTGGTGGAAGCCATTGCCCGCCTGGAACAGGAAGGCTTCCCGATCCTGTCCTATGACGCCTCATTGGGCGGTAACTACCCGGTAATCTGCGTAGTGCTGTTCAACCCGGCCAACGGCACCTGTTTCGCCTCGTTCGGCGCTCATCCCGACTTCGGCGTGGCGCTTGAGCGTACCGTGACTGAACTGCTGCAGGGCCGTAGTCTGAAGGATCTGGACGTGTTCACCGCGCCAACCTTCGATGACGAAGAAGTGGCCGAACACACCAATCTGGAAACCCACTTTATCGATTCCAGCGGTTTGATCTCCTGGGACATGTTCAAGCAGGATGCGGATTACCCGTTTGTCGACTGGAGTTTCAGCGGCAGCACGCAGGAAGAATTCGCCACGCTGATGAGCATTTTCGACAAAGAAGACGCCGAAGTGTACATCGCCGACTACGAGCACCTGGACGTTTACGCCTGCCGTATCATCGTACCTGGCATGTCCGACATCTACCCGGCGGAAGATCTGTTGCTGGCCAATAACAGCATGGGCGCGCACCTGCGTGATACCCTGCTGGCACTGCCGGGCAGCGAATGGGAGCCACAAGAATATCTGGCGCTGATTGAGCGACTGGATGACGAAGGGCTGGACGATTTCACCCGCGTGCGCGAGTTGTTGGGCATTGCCTCCGGTAAAGACAACGCCTGGCACACCCTGCGCGTGGGCGAGCTGAAATCCATGCTGGCACTCGCGGGCGGCGATATGGAACAGGCTCTGATCTGGACGGAATGGACTCAGGACTTTAACGGATCGGTATTGAGCCCGGCACGCAGCAACTACTACCGCTGCCTGCAAACCCTGCTGCTGCTGACGCAGGAGCCGGATCGCGATCCGGCGCAGTACTACGGCGCCTTCGTGAAAATGTACGGTCAGGAAGCGGTCGACGCCGCTTCTGCGGCCATCAGCGGCGAAGAGCGCTTTAACGGCTTGTTCGCTGTCGACAGCGATCTGAAAGCGTTACCGGCGCATCAGGCGCTGCTGGCGGCCTACGAAAAACTGCAAAACGCCAAGCGCCGCCACTGGGCACAGGCATAACCGCAGTCTTAATGCGTCGGCAGCTTGCCTGCCGGCGCCACTCCTAAAGAGGGAGTTCGGAGTTCGCTGTACATCGCATTCGTAAACGCAGCAAAGAAAATAGCCAGATCTTATTTTGACGGTTAAATCCCTCTTTTCTTCTTTTATTTTTTCCGGCTAATTACGCACTTATCAACAAACAAGACAAACAAAACGTTAATTGTTGCAGGTTGGTGAAATAATAATTAACCGATAAGTCAAATTTAGCCGTCAAAAATAGACAATACACATAAATATTTAACCTTTATTAAGGGTATTCATCCCGCCAATTCAAAATTATTTGCAAACATTAAAAAATAGTTTTCATTTTAAAATCAAACAATTAACTAAATTAACCCTGCTATTTATCTGGTTTTTGCCCCCTCTAGTTCCTCGCCTTATGATCCAAATCAATTTTTACCCTATACTGCTTTGCTAGTATCTCATTGCGTTGTTTTAACCCTTAAGAGAGAGAGTTAGTGTGAAAGCTGACAACCCCTTCGATCTGATATTACCTGCGGCAACGGCGAAAATCGCTGAAGATGCAGGTGTGTATAAAGCCACCAAGCACCCGCTGAAAACTTTTTATTTGGCGATCACTGCCGGCGTCTTTATTTCCATCGCGTTCGTATTTTATATCACTGCGACTACCGGCACTGCCGGTGTGCCCTTCGGCCTGGCAAAACTGGTCGGCGGCATCTGTTTCTCTCTGGGGTTAATGCTGGTCGTGGTCTCAGGTGCAGACCTGTTCACCTCAACCGTGCTGATTGTGATTGCCAAGGCCAGCGGCCGTATCAGTTGGTCCCAACTGGCAGCCAACTGGTTGAACGTCTATATCGGTAACCTGATTGGCGCCCTGTTATTTGTGGCACTCATCTGGTTTTCCGGTGAACACATGGTGGCCAACGGCCAATGGGGCCTGAACGTCCTGCAAACCGCTGACCACAAGCTGCACCACACTTTTGTTGAGGCGGTCTGCCTCGGCATTCTGGCTAACCTGATGGTTTGCCTGGCAGTGTGGATGAGTTATTCCGGCCGCAGCCTGATGGACAAAATGTTCGCCATGATCCTGCCGGTCGGCATGTTCGTCGCCAGCGGTTTCGAACACAGCATCGCCAATATGTTTATGATCCCTATGGGTATCGTGGTTAAACACTTCGCCACGCCAGAGTTCTGGCAAGCCGTAGGGGCAACACCCGAGCAGTTTGCTCATCTGACCGTAAGCAACTTCATCATCGACAATCTGATCCCAGTCACCATTGGCAATATCATTGGCGGCGGCCTGCTGGTTGGGTTGACTTACTGGGTAATTTATCTGCGTGGTGGTGAACAACAGCATTAAGCTGTTAGTGACCGTGCGCCGAGTTAGAAATCCACAATTAAAGGTAGGTGTATAATGACCGAACTTAACGAGAAGTTAGCCAAAGCTTGGGAAGGTTTCAGCAAAGGTGACTGGCAGAATGAAGTCAACGTTCGTGACTTCATCCAGAAAAACTACACTCCTTACGAGGGTGATGAATCCTTCCTGGCTGGCGCAACTCAGGCCACCTCCACCCTGTGGGACAAGGTTATGGAAGGGATCAAACTGGAGAACCGCACCCATGCGCCAGTTGATTTCGACACCAACGTTGTCGCTACCATCACTTCCCATGACGCAGGCTACATTGCCAAAGAACTGGAAACCATCGTTGGCTTGCAGACCGACGCACCACTGAAACGCGCGCTGATCCCATTCGGCGGCATCAAAATGGTTGAAGGTTCTTGCAAGGTTTATGGCCGCGAACTGGATCCTCAGCTGAAAAAAGTCTTCACCGACTACCGCAAGACCCACAACCAGGGTGTATTCGACGTTTACACCAAAGACATCCTGAACTGCCGCAAATCCGGCGTGCTGACCGGTCTGCCGGATGCCTACGGCCGTGGCCGCATCATCGGTGACTACCGTCGCGTTGCGCTGTACGGCATCGACTTCCTGATGGCCGACAAGCTGAACCAGTTCAAGTCATTGCAGAGCAAGCTGGAAAACGGCGAAGATCTGGAAATGACCATTCAGCTGCGTGAAGAAATCGCTGAACAACACCGCGCACTGGCCCAGATCAAAGAAATGGCCGCCAAATACGGCTGCGACATCTCCGGCCCAGCGACTACCGCGCAAGAAGCCGTGCAGTGGACCTACTTCGGCTACCTGGCCGCGGTGAAATCCCAGAACGGCGCGGCAATGTCCTTCGGCCGCGTGTCCACCTTCCTTGACGTGTTCATCGAACGCGATATCAAAGCGGGCAAGCTGAGCGAAGAGCAAGCGCAGGAACTGATTGACCACCTGGTAATGAAACTGCGTATGGTGCGCTTCCTGCGTACCCCTGAGTATGATGAGCTGTTCTCCGGCGACCCAATCTGGGCAACTGAATCCCTGGCGGGTATGGGCGTTGACGGCCGTACGCTGGTCACCAAAAACAGCTTCCGTTTCCTGAACACCCTGTACACCATGGGGCCGTCTCCGGAGCCGAACATGACCATCCTGTGGTCTGAAAAGCTGCCGTTGAACTTCAAAAAATACGCGGCGAAAGTGTCTATCGACACCTCATCCGTACAGTACGAAAACGACGACCTGATGCGCCCTGACTTCAACAACGATGACTACGCCATCGCCTGTTGCGTCAGCCCGATGATCGTCGGCAAACAAATGCAGTTCTTCGGCGCCCGCGCCAACCTGGCGAAAACCATGTTGTACGCCATCAACGGCGGCGTTGATGAAAAACTGAAAATCCAGGTAGGCCCAAAAGAAGCGCCAATGATGGACGACGTGCTGGACTATGACAAAGTCATGGAACGCATGGACCACTTTATGGACTGGCTGGCCAAACAGTACGTGACCGCACTGAACATCATTCACTACATGCACGACAAGTACAGCTATGAAGCTGCGCTGATGGCCCTGCATGACCGTGACGTTTACCGCACCATGGCCTGCGGCATCGCCGGTCTGTCGGTAGCGGCCGACTCCCTGTCTGCCATCAAGTACGCCAAAGTCTCCACCATCCGTGACGAAGACGGCCTGGCGACAGACTTCAAAATCGAAGGTGAATACCCGCAGTTCGGTAACAACGATGCCCGCGTTGATGACATCGCCTGTGACCTGGTAGAACGTTTCATGAAGAAAATTCAGAAACTGCGTACCTACCGTAATGCGGTACCGACCCAGTCCGTACTGACCATCACTTCTAACGTGGTCTACGGCAAGAAAACCGGTAACACTCCAGATGGTCGCCGCGCAGGCGCTCCATTCGGTCCTGGTGCCAACCCAATGCACGGCCGCGACCAGAAAGGCGCTGTAGCCTCTCTGACCTCCGTAGCCAAACTGCCGTTTGCTTACGCGAAGGACGGGATCTCCTACACCTTCTCCATCGTGCCAAACGCTCTGGGTAAAGATGACGACGTGCGTAAAGCCAACCTGGCGGGCCTGATGGACGGTTACTTCCATCACGAAGCCTCCATCGAAGGCGGCCAGCACCTGAACGTCAACGTGATGAACCGTGAAATGCTGCTGGAAGCGATGGAAAACCCTGAGAAATACCCTCAGTTGACTATCCGCGTATCCGGTTATGCCGTACGTTTCAACTCGCTGACCAAAGAACAACAGCAAGACGTGATTACCCGTACTTTCACCCAGTCGATGTAATTGCCCCATCCGGGCGGGGTTTCCCGCCCGGTGGTTAAGCTGAATACCGGGGCCGGATCTTTCCGGCCCTTTTAACAAACGCGGTTTCCCTGACTCATCACGAGTCTGTTTTGCCAGATAGCTATACTGAATGAAATTGATGGATATCCGGCAAAACAGTTATCCGGCGCAATAACCGGCCAGCAGGAATCGTTCCACCCCAGTCTCCGGGCCTACCCGGTAGCTGCATCGCTGATCCCTGGCCGGCGGTTATGAGCCTACTTTTAGACTGCGTTTGACAGTCAATATTGGAGAACCCCCTGCAATGTCAGTGAAAGGTCGCATTCACTCCTTCGAATCCTGTGGCACCGTTGACGGTCCCGGGATCCGCTTTATCGTTTTCTTCCAGGGTTGCCTGATGCGCTGCCTGTATTGCCATAACCGCGACACCTGGGACACCCATGGCGGCAAAGAAGTGACCGTAGAAGAGCTGATGAAAGACACCGTCGCTTATCGGCACTTTATGAACGCTTCCGGCGGCGGCGTGACGGCCTCCGGCGGCGAAGCCATCTTGCAGGCCGAATTTGTCCGTGACTGGTTCCGTGCGTGCCAGCAGGAAGGTATCAATACCTGCCTGGATACCAACGGTTTTGTGCGTCGTTACGATCCGGTGATCGACGAGTTGCTGGACGCCACCGATCTGGTGATGCTGGATCTGAAACAGATGAACGACGACATTCATCAGAACCTGGTCGGCGTCTCCAACCACCGCACGCTGGACTTCGCCCGCTATCTGGCGAAACGCAACCAGCGCACCTGGATCCGTTATGTGGTGGTGCCCGGCTGGTCCGACGATGACAAGTCAACGCACATGCTGGGTGAGTTCACCAAGGACATGACCAACATCGAGAAAATCGAGCTGCTGCCCTATCACGAACTCGGCAAGCACAAATGGGTGGCGATGGGGGAAGAGTACAAGCTGGACGGCGTCCATCCACCAAAAGCGGACACGATGGACCGCGTCAAAGGCATTCTGGAAAGCTACGGCCATAAAGTGATTTATTGATCTTTTTGTCGAGATAAAAAAACCGGCGCAATGGCCGGTTTTTTTGATCTCAGGCAGCAGCCAGCGGAGTCTGGTGATGGTTTGGCTTTTTCAGCAACATCATCAGGTACACCAGCGCAACGGCAGCAATCATCACAAACAGCAGGCGGTCGGAATAATTCTGCATCAACAACGCCGTCATTGACGGGCCAAGCAGGCTGCCGATTGTGTAGCTCATCAGCAACGCCTGATTCATCGCCACCAACTCATGCGGCAGCGCTTTCTCGCAGGCCCAGGACATCGCCACCGGGTACAGCGTGAAACCGGCGCAGCCGAGAATAAACAGCGCCGGCGCCATAGCATAGTTGCCGAGCATCGCCACACTGGCGAGGATCACCACAAACACCTGAATGCGCAGCACCAACAGACGGCCATAACGATCGGCCAGGCGCCCTACCGGCCACTGCCCGACAATACCGGAACTGACCAGCAGCGCCATCCAGTAACCGACGTTGGCGTCGCTCATACCCTGATGGGATAAATACAGCGGCATCAAGCCATACAGTGAACCGAGTACAATACCGGAGATAATGCAACCATTGATGCCCAGCCGTGCGCTGCGGCGTTTCAGCATTGGCCATACCGCTGCCTGCTGCGGTTCGTCATGCTGGCTGTTAACCCGAGCAAACAGCATGGGCAGCATGGCGCAGATGATGATGGTGACCACCCACGGCACCACGTTCAGCAATTCGGTCGATACCAGGCTCAACAGCAGTTGACCAATCACGGTGCCAAGATAGTAAACCATCATATAGGCCGCCAACAGTTGCCCGCGGTTGGACAGGTTACCGCTGCGCAGTAAGGCGCTTTCAACGATCACCCAAATCCAGGCGCAGCCAATGCCGGCAAAGAAACGCCAACCCATCCAGCTCCAAAAATCGAGCGACAGCGCCATACCGGCCGTCGCGACGGCAAACACCACGCAGGCAAGATGATAGCTGCGGGTAAAGCCGATGCGTTTGATCAGTTTGCCCGCTATCAGCGTGCCTACCAGGTTGCCGGTAAAGTAAGAAGAGCTCACCATACCCACCTGACCGGTTGACAATTGAGCGTGAGTCAACCAAAGAGGGACTAACGTATTCAATACGGCAATAGAAACCGTGAGCAATAACAGGCCACAGAGCAGCAGGAGCACTGGGCGGGAATATGCGGACATAGTGAAATTGAAACCGAACGAGCGATGAGAGTGCGCGCATCATGCCACTGGCGATAAAAAAGTCAATCCGCTCTTATCTATGCACCGCACAATTTGTTTCACTCCCGGCAGCAGGGGCAACGCGCAGCAAAAAGGGCTATGCTGACGGCAGAAGAAATTCGCTCCCGCAGAGGCATAATGAAACAGACTATCGATAATGCTGTCGGCACATTGCTGGCGGATATAGGCAGCACCCATGGTGAACTTCTGGACGTAGTGCAACGTGTTCGCCAGGTGGTTACGGCAACCGGTGGCGGCGTCAGTGAATCGGTAAAATACGGCGGCATCATGTTTGCCCATACGGCGTTTTTCTGCGGCGTGTTCGCCTACAGCGGCCATGTGACGGTTGAGTTTGGCCGGGGCTATCTGCTCGAAGACCGCCACCGGATGCTGGAGGGCGGGGGTAAGTATCGCCGGCATATCAAGCTTTATTCGGTTGCCGATGTAGAGGCAAAACATCTGGCAGATTACGCCAGACTGGCCTATGAGCTTGAGCCTCCACGCTAAAACCGGCGTGCATCCGCAGCGCACCCTAAGGATAAGACGATGAAAAAGCGTGCCATTCAGATCGTCCCCAGCCGCCTCCATGGTATGGAAATGGTAACGGCGGACACGGATTTTTCCTTTGGCCGCCATACTCACGACCAGTTTGGCATTGGCCTGATGGATCGCGGCGCCCAGAAATCGCTAAGTGGCAGAGGCCGCGTTGAATCATCCGCAGGGGACATCATCACCGTGAACCCCGGAGAAGTGCATGACGGCTCTCCCCTCGCCGGTGCCAGAGCCTGGCGCATGATCTACTGCCACCCGGAACGGCTCAATCAATGTTTCGCGGATATCAGCGAGGGGAGATTTACCTCCGGGGAATTCAGCCAGCCGGTTTTCAGCAATCATCATCTGGCCGCCTGCTTTAACCGGCTGTTCTGCGCCGTAACGCAAAGCGATGCGCTGGCCGCCGAAGAGGCTTTGCTGGTTATCGCCGCAGCCCTGGCTGAGATCCCGCATCCCCCTTTAGCCTTCCCTCAAGATGGCATTGTCCGCGCACGGGAAATGATTGACGACGAGCCAGGCAGCCCGCTGACGTTGGCCGAGTTGGCCACCGAAGCCGGCCTGAGCCAATACCAACTCTTACGCGGGTTCAAACGCCGCACCGGTCTGACGCCACATGCTTACCTGCTGCAACGCCGCCTGTTGCTGGCGCGCCGGCTTATTCTCGCCGGTGACGGGCTGGCGGAGGTGGCCGATGCCTGCGGCTTCGCCGATCAAAGCCACATGACACGCCTGTTCGTCAGGAGCTTTGGGTACACTCCCGGCTCTTTCTCCCGGCAATCCGCCTGAACGTTGCCGCTGCAAAGGCGGGCTGCAATTTCGTTCAAGACTGTATGGCTCCTTCACCTGAAACTGGGTGCCAATTATCGCCAAAAGGAGCTTTACCCGTGAATGCAGATTTCCTGTTCACCTCATTACTGATCGTTATCTCGCCGGGAACCGGCGCGCTGATTACCTTGTCCACCGGGCTGCAGCAGGGTACGCGCAGCGCCCTGGTGGCGGCTGCGGGCTGCACCCTGGGCGTATTGCCCCATATGCTGTCTGCGGTGACCGGATTGGCCGCACTGTTGCAAACCAGCGCTCTGGCCTTTGACCTGGTGAAGTACCTTGGCGTGGTTTATTTGTTGTTTATGGGGTGGGAAACGCTGCGCGAAAAAGGGCCGCTGACCCTGTCTCAGGCCAATTCGCCTTCCACAGACGGCGCTCTGGTGCGGTATGCCGTCGTAGCCAACGCGCTCAACCCCAAACTGTCCATTTTCTTTCTGGCGTTTCTTCCACAGTTTATCACCGTGGGAGATGCGCACCCTGCCCGTACCATGTTGATACTTTCTGCGGTATTCGCCGTAATGACGTTCGTGATTTTCTCTCTTTATGGCGCCTTTGCCGCACGCGTCCGGCATCGTATTCTGGGGAATGCTCGCGTGATGCACTGGATACGCTGGTCGGTTTCCCTGGCATTTATCGGTCTCGCCATCAAATTGGCGTTGACCAGCCACTGACCCTCTGATTTTCAGACATAAAAAAAGCGCCCGCAGGCGCTTTCTTGCCGACTAGCTTTTCTAGCCGATATATTCCAGACCATTCATGTAAGGGCGCAGAACTTCCGGCACCTGAATGCGGCCATCGGCCTGCTGGTAGTTTTCCAGCACGGCCACCAGCGTACGACCCACAGCCAGACCAGAACCGTTCAGCGTGTGCACCAAACGCGGCTTCTTCTCGGTTTTGCTACGGCAGCGTGCCTGCATGCGGCGCGCCTGGAAATCCCACATGTTCGAACATGAGGATATTTCACGGTAGGTATCCTGAGCCGGCAACCACACTTCCAGATCGTAGGTTTTGCAAGCGCCGAAGCCCATGTCACCGGTACACAGCAAAACTTTACGGTATGGCAGATTCAGCAGTTGCAATACTTTCTCCGCATGGCCGGTCAGTTCTTCAAGCGCCGCCATGGAATCTTCCGGGCGAACGATCTGTACCATCTCGACCTTGTCGAACTGGTGCATGCGGATCAAACCACGGGTGTCACGCCCATACGAACCGGCTTCCGCACGGAAACATGGCGTGTGCGCGGTCATCTTCAGCGGCAGGGACTCTTCTTCCAGGATCTCGTCGCGCACCAGGTTGGTCAAGGGCACTTCCGCCGTTGGGATCAGCGCATAGTTGCTGCTGTCTGACTCTTCTTCCAAGGGTTTGGTATGGAACAGATCATCGCCAAACTTCGGCAACTGACCGGTGCCATACAACGTGGCGTGGTTGACCAGGTACGGCACGTAGGCTTCCAGATAGCCGTGTTGTTCCGTATGCAGATCCAGCATGAATTGCGACAGCGCGCGGTGCATACGGGCGATCTGCCCTTTCATCACCACAAAGCGCGAACCCGTCAATTTTACCGCTGCGGCGAAATCCAGCCCACCGGCCATTTCGCCCAGATCAACGTGATCGCGTACCTGGAAATCGTACTGGCGCGGTTCGCCCCAGCGGCACACTTCCTGGTTCTCGCTGTCATCTTTGCCGTTCGGTACGGCATCGTCAGGCAGGTTCGGCAACGTCAGGGCGTAATCGCGGATTTCGGTCTGCAAGGAATCCAAGGCGGCCTTGGCAACATCCAGCTTATCACCCAGTTCGTTCACTTCACGACGCAGCGGCTCAATGTCTTCCCCGCGTGCTTTAGCCGCGCCGATGGATTTCGATCGGGAGTTACGTTCTGCCTGCAGCGTTTCGGATTCTACCTGCAGAACTTTGCGGCGCTCTTCTTGCGAACGCAGCAGATCCAGATCGAGTTTAAAGCCTCGGCGAGCCAGTTTGACGGCGACTGCGTCTAGCTCATTACGCAGCAGATTGGGATCGAGCATGCTAATCCTGTGCTTATTGTTATTGAAAGAAAATTTGTCGTTTTATACGGCTGAATATAAGCCGCATAAAGAAAGAGTGATACCCGGTAACCTTACCGCAACGGCAACGCTAGCGGTAGCGTTTTGTCGGGCTATTTTGATCCTGCTCAGCCAGCCATGCCAGCTTTTCACCGATTTTGCCTTCCAGTCCGCGAGCGGTCGGATGGTAGTAACGGGTCTTGGCCATTTCAGGTGGGAAATAGTCCTCACCGGCGGCATAAGCATTGGGCTCGTCATGCGCGTAGCGATACTCCGCGCCCAAGCCCATTTCCTTCATCAGCTTGGTCGGCGCATTGCGCAGGTGCTCCGGTACATCGTAATCAGCCATCTCTCGGGCGTCGCGCATCGCCGCTTTGAAAGCGGTGTACACGGCGTTGCTTTTCGGCGCGCAGGCCAGATAGACGATGGCCTGGGCAATTGCCCGTTCGCCCTCCGCCGGGCCGACGCGGGTAAAGCAATCCCAGGCCGCAATCGCCACCTGCATGCCGCGCGGATCGGCATTGCCGACATCCTCGGACGCAATCGCCAACAGGCGACGCGCCACATACAGCGGATCGCCACCGGCGGTAATAATGCGCGCATACCAGTACAGCGCGGCATCCGGTGCCGAACCGCGCACCGATTTATGCAGCGCCGAGATCAAATCGTAATAACGATCGCCTTTATTGTCGAAGCGCGCACTGCGTTCACCGGAGACCTCTTTTAACAATGACGGCGTCAAAACGCGGATGCCTTTGGCGTCGATTTCCGCCATATCCGCCATCATCTCCAGGCTGTTCAGCGCCCGGCGCGCATCGCCGCCCACCAGCTCCGACAGCATTCGGCGCGTCTCTTCGGGCAGCTCGATATTCTGGCCGCCGAACCCCCGGCTATTGTCTTTCATCGCCTGATCCAGCACCTGGCTGATATCTTCGGCGGTCAGCGCTTTCAACAAATACACCCGGGCGCGCGAAAGCAGCGCCGAATTGAGCTCAAAAGACGGGTTTTCGGTCGTCGCGCCGATAAAGGTGATGGTGCCATCTTCAATATGCGGCAGGAAAGCATCCTGCTGGCTTTTATTGAAGCGGTGCACCTCATCGACAAACAAAATAGTGCGGCGACCGGCGTCACGGTTCTGACGTGCGCGCTCGATCGCCTCGCGGATCTCTTTGATGCCGGACGTAACGGCGGAAATCCGTTCGACGTCCGCCTGGCCGTAACGGCCGATCAGCTCTGCCAGCGTCGTTTTCCCGGTGCCCGGCGGCCCCCACAGAATCATCGAATGCAGTTGCCCTGCCTCGATGGCACGCGGCAAAGGCTTGCCGGCAGCCAGCAGGTGTTGCTGGCCGATATATTGCGCCAGCGTAGTTGGCCGCATCCGCGCGGCCAACGGCTGGAACTCATTCTGGGAAAAATCGAGCGACATATTACTCACGCGGACCTCACTGGCGCTGGTCGTCCAGCGTCACCCCCTTCGGCGGGGTAAATTTGAATTTGGCAGCGTCAACCGTGGTGTTCTGCTGGCTTTTCAGTGCGTAAGAGCTGCGCTGGCCGTCCTGCTCAACTGCGGCAAAACTGCGGATAGTACCGCTGTTGGTCACAGTAATGGCGAACTGTTTCAGGTTACCGCTGCTGGATTTTGGCGTCAGCTCAAAATCGTCGCCTTTCTGCTTCACATTATACTGTTTCCAGTCATTGGCATCGTTGCGGGTGATCAGCATAAACGGCGTGTTGCCGGTGGCATTTTTCAGCCAGGTGGCAGTGACCTGCTCGACAAACGGGTTATAAAACCACAGGGTTTGGCCATCCGATACCAGCACGCTCTCGTCAGGTGAGGTCATGTGCCAGTTAAACAGATTCGGGCGTTTTACCCACAATTCGCCTTCGCCCTGCTGTACCGCAGCGCCGTCGCTGCTGGTCACGGTCTGGGAGAAACTGGCGTGGAAACTGTTCACTTTCGCCAGACGACTTTGCAGATCCTGTGCGGCGTCGGCCAGCACAGAGGTGGAAGCGAATCCCGAAAGCAGACAGCAGGCAACCAACAGTTTTTTCATTATTCCAGATACCTTATGAAATGCGTTAACCGCAAGGCGGTGCCGTGCGGGTCAAATTAACCCTTAACCAACGTTACTTTACCCGAAGCCACAAGCCGGCAGATAGGCCAATGTTCCGAGAAGCAGACGGGTTTACGCTTCTTTGCACAAGGGCCGCTAAGCGGCCCTTTATTATTGAATAACAACGATTAAAGCTTCATCAGTCATGCCGTGGCGGTGCCAGCACCTCGCGGTTGCCGTTATGCCCCTGCTCGCTGACGATGCCCTGCGCTTCCATCTGTTCGATGATGCGCGCAGCGCGGTTATAGCCGATGCGGAACTGACGCTGCACGCCGGAGATAGAAGCGCGGCGTTTATCCACCACAAACTCCACCGCCTGGTCAAACAACGGATCCAGCTCTTCGTCACCTTCCAGGCCGCCGCCAGCGCCACCCTCACCGTCGTCACCGGCGCTGAGGATACCCTCTTTATATTGAGGCCGCTCACGCGCTTTCCAATCCTTGACCACCGCATGCACTTCCTGATCGCGCACAAATGCACCATGCACACGTACAGGAATGGAGGAGTTAGGCGCCAGATACAGCATGTCACCCATCCCCAGCAGAGATTCCGCACCGCCCTGATCGAGGATAGTGCGCGAGTCAATCTTGCTGGATACGGTAAAGGCGATACGGGTTGGGATGTTGGCCTTGATCAGGCCGGTGATCACATCCACCGACGGCCGTTGGGTCGCCAGCACCAGGTGGATCCCCGCAGCACGCGCTTTCTGTGCCAAACGAGCGATCAGTTCCTCAACCTTCTTGCCCACCGTCATGATCAGGTCGGCGAATTCGTCCACCATCACCACGATGTAAGGCTCTTTCTCCAGCACCGGCGGCGTAATGTCCATACTGTCAGTCGGCTTCCAGAAAGGATCCGGGATCGGGCGCCCCATCGCTTCAGCCTGATCAACGCGTTCGTTATAACCGGCCAGGTTACGCACGCCGAGTGCAGACATCAGCTTGTAGCGACGCTCCATCTCCGCAACACACCAACGCAGGGCGTTAGCGGCGTCTTTCATATCGGTCACAACGTCCGTCAACAGGTGCGGAATGCCTTCATAAACCGACAGCTCCAGCATTTTCGGGTCAATCATGATAAAGCGCACTTCTTTCGGCGTGGCCTTATACAAGATGCTCAGGATCATGGCATTGACCCCAACCGACTTACCGGAGCCCGTAGTACCGGCCACCAGCAGATGTGGCATTTTCGCCAAATCGGCCACCACCGGCTCACCGGAAATGTCTTTCCCCAGGACGATCGCCAGCGGCGACGGATTGTCGCGGAACGCTGGGCAATCCAGCACTTCGCGCAGATAAACCGTCTGACGTTTAACGTTAGGCAGCTCCAATCCGACATAAGGCTTGCCGGGAATGACCTCTACCACACGCACGGCGGAAGTTGACAGGGAACGCGCCAGATCGCGTGACAGGTTGGAAATACGCGCAGCCTTGACCCCCGGCGCCAAATCCAGCTCAAAGCGGGTAATAACCGGGCCAGGTAAAATATCCACTACGTCGGCTTTCACCCGATAGTCGGCCAAACTCGCTTCCACCAAACGCGCCTTCTGCTCCAACGCGAAAGAGTCCACCGGCTCCACCTCTTTCGGGGCTTCGGTCAGCAGATCCAGCGTCGGCAACGGCGTGGTCGGTTTTTGCAGCGGCATATCGTTGCGCATCAGGAACGGGTGAATCAGGCTGTCCATCGCCGGCTGCTGCGGTGCAGCCGGAGCCGGTTGCGCCACAGGTTGCTGATAAGCTGGCGGCTGCTGCTGTACCGGTTGCTGCTGTGGTGCCTGCTGGTAAGCAGGCTGCTGATAAGCAGGTTGAGCAGGCTGGTATGGCTGCGGCGCCGGAGACTGAGACGGCGACGAATAAGCCGGTGCAGCAGGCTCAAACTGGCCAAAGGGGACATCGTCTTCACGTTCGCTTTGCTGCTCGATACGTTCTTCAAGCTGCGGCGACAGAGTGAACAGGGGTTCGCTCGGGCTATCGTCGACCAAATCATCCATCGGCGAGAAGCTGAACGCGTTGCGGGTATCTACCGGATTGGCGATCGGCGCCGATTGCACAGGTTCCTGCTGGCCATAGCGTGCCTGCTGTTGCTCGGCAAACGCCTGACGCAACGCCGCTTCCTGCAGGGCTTGCTCATCATCTTGATTATCTTGCGGATATTCCTCACCGTAACGCTGGCTTTGCTGTTCGGCAAACGCCTGGCGCAGCGCCGCTTCCTGCAAGGCTTCTTCATCTTGCTGATGGCTTTCCGCAGCTTGCAGCGGTTGATCATCGCGGGGACGCTGTTCCTGCTCGGCTACACGCTGCGAAGGCAGCTTGATACCGTAAGACGCCAGCTCGCGCCGGGTAGGAATACGCACCGGATTCGGCCGCGGCAACTCAGGGCCAATGCCCTGTTTCACCTGCGAGTTACCGTCGCTGGTAGCCGTAAAGGCAGGCATAAAGGTATTGGCGACAACGGCCGCCGCTGCGGCTTCTGCCTGCGGTTTCATGCTGCCAAATGGCGTAACCTCAGGCTCGCCGGCACTGAAGCCGGTGGATCTGCCAACGTCAACGCTGTCGCGCTGAGCCGCAGAGAAATCAAACGGGGAGCGATCGTGCGGCTGAGATACGGCCGGTGCGTCCCAATTGCCCAAACGCGGTTCATCATCGTCCCGGTAAGGATCGGCCGGGCGCGTCATTTTCGGCGCTGGCGTCTCTTCAGGGATTTCAAACGAATACAGCGGTGGCGCGGCGTTCTCCACTGCAGCACTCATCGGATGCTGGTTCACCGAGGCCGGAGCCGTTGGCGCTGCCGTTACCGCAGGCGCCGTCACCGGGGCCGCTATCGGCGCGGGATCAGGCGTTACCGGCGTGCTGACAGCCACTGGCGCGACAGGTGCCACATCGGCATCGTCGTTAGCCCGCAAGCCGTTGAGCAGCGGATCGTCAGCCTCGTCTGCCGCGGCGTTGGCAGCATCCGTTACCGAAGGTGCAGAAAACAGTACGTCATCTTCCGCTTCCGCCGCATTGGCTGCAGCCGCAGAGGCGGCTACAGCAACTGCGGCCCCCTTCCCTGCCTGCTCCGGCTCGTCGTCGACGTAGCGATCGTCATCGTCGTGATAACGCTCCTCACGGCGTGAGCGGTTGGTCATGAAAGTGGCCGTACCCAGCACCACACCGCCGATTCTCTCGGCGATCACCAACCAGGACCAGCCGGTGAAAAGCGTGAGCCCTGCGGCCCACACGCACAATAATGCCAGCGTTGCGCCAATGCCGTTGAACCACGGCAGCATGGCGTTGCTCAGCAAGCTGCCGATAACGCCGCCGGAAGCGAAGTAATAGAGATCGTCGACATTCAGTGCCGCCAGGCCACACGAGGTGAGCACCAGCGCCAGCGTGCCGATAAGGCGCAGTGAAAGCGCAAAATAGTCGATGTAATCGCCGCTGTCGCGCTGACGGTAAGCCGCCCAGCACAAAACCAGCATGATCGGCGGTATTGCGTAAGCAAGTACCCCGAAGGTGAAGAACAGCGTGTCGGCCAACCAGGCTCCGACGCCACCGCCCAGGTTATGAATCGGCTCATGCCACGCGGTCTGCGACCAACTTGGGTCAGACGGATTGAAACTGACCAAGGCAGCCATGAGGTAAACGGCAAAAATGGCTACCACAATCAACACAGCTTCAAGCAAACGGCGGCCACTGCTGAGTTTTTTCAGGGTAACTTCTTTATCTTCTGTATATTCCTGGCTCAAGAAAGGCTCTCCAGGTTCCTGTTAGCTGACATAGCAACAGCGCCGAGAAGCTTCCCCGGCGCCGAAACTGTATGAATAAACAGGAGTGTAACCAATTTAATCAGGTTTTGCACCTGCACCTTACCGTGTTTTGATAACCAGACGGTTACTCTGTTTGACTTCTTCCATGACCACGTACGTACGGGTGTCGTTAACCCCCGGCAGACGCAGCAAGGTTTCACCGAGCAACTTACGGTAAGCCGACATATCCGGCACGCGGGTTTTCAACAGATAGTCGAAATCACCGGACACCAGATGACACTCCTGAATTTCTTCAAGCTTTTGAACTGCTGAGTTAAATTGCTCAAACACATCCGGCGCGCCGCGGTTCAGCGTGATTTCCACGAAAACCAGCAGAGATGCATCCAGATAATGCGGGTTGAGCAAAGCGGTATAGCCATGAATAAAACCCTGGCGCTCGAGGCGGCGCACACGTTCTAAACATGGGGTTGGGGATAACCCCACGCGCTTCGAAAGCTCAACGTTCGAGATACGCCCATCCTTCTGCAGCTCATTCAGGATATTGCGGTCGATACGGTCGAGATCTTTACCCGGGCGTTTCTTATTGTCTGCCATTATTATTGTCTCTCTTATTTTCTTCCCTGCACTTGCCACACCCTAGCCAACGTCAATGTGTAAGGGCTTGTTCCAAGCGAAGACCCGATGCCTGTCATATGCTTCACTACCATCATTCATCGTTGTGCAACCTGTCTGTCAACCCTGCACAACGGATTCAAATGACGTTCATCTCAAGAAGGAAATTGCCATTCGCTGACGCGATGTTCCCCTCACCTGCCGCTCTCCGCTTCGACAATGGCGCAAAATCCTGCACCGCCGCCGCAAATACGTACGATTTACTGTAGGTAGGGGGATAATTTCTTCTTCCTATGATGTTTTCGCAAATGCGCAGCGGATTGTCAAAGTAAAAGAAGCAAAATCAGAAGAACCTGTCGTCATGAAAAGTCAGCACCCCATTTTTAGTTATGAATCGCTGGCTTAAACCCCGCAGAGCAAAACGGCTGAAACCCGGTAAATGTGGTGTCTCAGGCAGAACGAGCGCATAACGCCGGCAAGTGGCTTCCATAAGTTAAATTGCTGCGTTTTACGCTCGTTTTGGTGGTAAAACAATAATTAATAGGTCACGGCTATCAAACAAATCGTTAACAACATCCGCTGACGCTTTTTTTAATGCTGCATTTTCCCTACAATCGGTTTCATTGTCCGCATTGTGGGAAAAGAGGGTATTCATGGGCACGGCTAAACATAGCAAATTACTGATCCTGGGTTCCGGCCCGGCCGGCTACACCGCCGCGGTTTACGCTGCGCGCGCAAACCTGAGCCCGGTACTGATTACCGGTATGGAACAAGGTGGCCAGCTGACCACCACCACCGAAGTGGAAAACTGGCCTGGCGATGCCGAAGGCTTGACCGGCCCGGCGCTGATGGAGCGCATGCGCGAGCACGCAGAAAAATTCCAGACCGAGATCGTGTTCGATCACATCAACAGCGTCGATCTGCAGAACCGTCCGTTCCGCCTGTTCGGCGACAGTGGCGAATACACTTGCGATGCTTTGATCATCGCCACCGGCGCATCTGCCCGTTACCTGGGCCTGCCTTCCGAAGACGCCTTCAAGGGCAAAGGCGTTTCCGCCTGCGCGACCTGTGACGGTTTCTTCTACCGCAATCAGAAAGTCGCGGTAGTCGGCGGCGGCAATACCGCCGTGGAAGAAGCGTTGTATTTGTCCAACATCGCCGCTGAAGTTCATCTGATCCACCGCCGCGACAGCTTCCGCTCAGAGAAGATCCTGATCGACCGGCTGATGGAGAAAGTGAAAAACGGCAATATCGTGCTGCATACCGACCATACGCTGGATGAAGTGCTGGGCGATCAGATGGGCGTTACCGGCGTGCGCATTCGCAGTACCAAAGCGGATAATGCAACGCAGGAACTGGCGCTGGCCGGCGTATTTATCGCCATCGGACACAGCCCGAACACCAGCATCTTCGGTGGCCAACTGGAGTTGGAAAACGGCTATATCAAGGTTCAGTCCGGTATTCACGGCAACGCCACCCAGACCACCATTCCTGGCGTATTCGCTGCGGGTGACGTGATGGACCATATCTACCGTCAGGCGATCACTTCCGCCGGCACCGGCTGTATGGCAGCGCTGGACGCTGAGCGTTACCTGGACGGCATCGCTGGCGCAGAAGTGCTGTAACGGCACGTTCTGTTATCCTGAAAAGCGGCTGCTTCAGCCGCTTTTTTTGTACCTTAACGATGAGCGGATGGGCATAGGATGCAGAACCTTCTCCACTGGCGCTTGCTGGTCGCCGTGGCCGACAGCGGCAAAATTACGCTGGCGGCAAACCAGTGCGGCATGACCCAGTCCGGCGCCAGCCAGGCTATCGCTCAATTGGAAAGCGCCCTAAGCACGCAGTTGTTTGTCCGCCTGCCACATTCAGTGACTCTGACACAAAGCGGTGAGCGAATTGTCCTCCACGCCCGCGCCATGCTCGCCGAACTCGATGCGATCCAAAACTACGCGCTGCAGGCGAAAAGTGCGCACTCGGGCAAAATTCGGCTGGCCAGCTTTCCCTCGGCATTTGCCCTCTTGCTTCCGCCGCTATTGCGTAAATTTCGCCGCCTCTACCCCGCCATTGAGCTGATTCAGTTGGAAGGCACCGATCAAGAAGTGGAGAACTGGCTGGCACTGGAAACCGTCGACGTCGGCGTGGTGCTGAACCCAAAGGAAGAAAGACAAGGCTATCCTCTGGGACAAGATCTGTGGCTTGCGGTTACCGCCAGCGGCCACCCGCTGGCCAGGGGCCGGCAACCGGTGGATTTTAAAGCGCTGGCCGGGCTGCCCTTTGTGCTGGCTACCGGCGGCTGCAGCCTCAACGCGCAACGGTTGGCACAGCAGGCCGGTATTGCGCTGGCTGACATACGTGTGACCGTCAGCGACTGGAGCACTGCACTGACGCTGGTGCGCGAAGGCGTCGGCGTTTCGTTGATGCCTGCATCGGTGATACCGACCGACGCCGCCGGCATTTGCGCTCTGCCGTTGAGCGTCCCGCTCTACCGTTGTTTTGGCCTAGTCTGTTCGTTCGCTGGCGCGGGCTCTGCACCGGTACAAACCCTGCTGGATTACCTGCGAGATCATCTGCCGCAGCCCGTCAGTAGCTGAACTGATGACGGGTTTCTGACATTCTAATTTTTCTGCAGGCCCCACCGGCGCCATGCTGTCGGTCAAGCGATATCGCTTTTTGCCTCAGGAATTCTCATGAAACTCTATTTTGCGCCCGACGCCTGTTCGCTATCCCCGCATATCGTCCTGCGAGAGCTGGAATTGCCGTTTGAACTTATCCGGGTGAATAACCGCAGCAAACGCAGCGCCGACGGCGGTGATTTTTATCAGATCAATCCCAAGGGTTACGTCGCCGCCCTGATGCTGGAAGACGGCCGGGTGATTACCGAAGGCGCCGCCATCGTGCAATATCTGGCGGATCTGCGCCCTGACGCCGCACTGGCCCCTCCCAGCCATACCTTCGAGCGGGTGCGCTTGCAGGAATGGCTGAATTTCATCACCGCCGAGATCCACGCCGGAGCCAGCCCGCTATTCAATGCAACCCTGCAGGAAGAGGTCAAAACACTGTTCCGCGACAAACTGCGCCGCCGTCTCGATTATGTCGCTCAGGCGCTGGATGGGCAGGATTTCCTGTTGGGGGACCGCTTTAGCGTGGCGGATGCCTATCTGTTTACCGTACTGCGTTGGATGGCCCCTTTTTCCATCGAGTTAAAAAACTGGCCTACGTTAACCCGGTATATGGCGCAGATCGGTCAGCGTAAATCGGTGCAAGCCGCCCTGGCGGCGGAAGCGGCCAGCCGTGAGGTGGAATAACCCTCGCGACCAGAGTCTGTTATAGGGATATTTGACCGCTTTATTATTTTCAGTCTGCCGGGTGAAGAGGTAACATTAGCCTTCGCTTGTTCGCTTCAGGTTGAGGCAAACACTTTTTTTAACAGTACGTTAACCTTGCTTGTAACAACAGGCACCGGCGACGCAGACTCATATCTGATGAAAAAAACCAGACAGCAACAGTTAACCCGTTGGCTCAAAACTCAGAGCACGTTGGCGCAGCGTTGGCTGCGCCTTTCCATGCTGTTGGGGCTGATAAGCGGCATTCTGATTGTCGTGCAGGCATGGCTGTTGGCCGCCCTGCTCCACGCCCTGATTATCGAACACGCCCCGCGCGAACAGTTGATCCCCTCGTTTATCTGGTTGGCCGCCACTTTCGCGCTGCGTGCGTTGTTGAGCTGGCTGCGTGAACGCGTTGGTTTTATCTGCGGCCAGGTGATCCGCCAGCGTATGCGTCGGCAGGTGCTGGACAAACTTCAGCAGCTCGGCCCCGCCTGGATCCAGGGGAAACCGGCGGGCAGTTGGGCCAGCATCATCGTTGAGCAGATCGAAGACATGCAGGATTATTACTCCCGCTATCTGCCGCAGATGTATCTGGCGGTGTTTATCCCGTTGCTGATCCTGATAACCGTATTTCCGATCAACTGGGCCGCCGGTCTGATTCTGTTGACGACCGCCCCGCTGATCCCGCTGTTTATGGCGCTGGTCGGCATGGGCGCCGCCGATGCCAACCGACGCAACTTTGTGGCGCTGGCGCGGCTGAGCGGCAATTTCCTCGATCGCCTGCGCGGGTTGGATACGCTGCGTCTGTTTAACCGGGCTGAGGCGGAAACCGCGCAGATCGCCAAGTCGTCCGAGGATTTCCGCAGCCGCACCATGGAAGTGCTGCGGCTGGCGTTCCTGTCATCGGCGGTGCTGGAGTTCTTTGCCTCCATCTCCATCGCCGTGGTGGCGGTCTATTTTGGCTTCTCCTTCCTTGGCGAGCTGAATTTCGGCAGCTACGGCACCGGCGTTACGCTGTTTGCCGGCTTCCTGGTGCTGATTCTGGCTCCGGAGTTCTTCCAGCCGCTGCGCGATCTGGGCGCTTTCTATCATGCCAAAGCGCAGGCCGTGGGCGCCGCAGAAGCGTTGGAAACTTTCCTCGGCGCCGAAGGCGAGCAAAGGGGCACTGGCACGCAGGAGCTGAATACCGATGCACCGCTGGAGTTAAAAGCGCAGGATCTGGAAATTCTGTCGCCAAACGGCGTGCTGCTGGCCGGCCCTCTGAGTTTCACCCTGTCCGCACACCAGCGCATTGCTCTGGTCGGGCTGAGCGGCGCCGGCAAAAGCTCCCTGCTGAATCTGCTGCTCGGCTTCCTGCCCTATCGCGGTTCACTGACGGTCAACGGCACCGAGCTGCGTGAGCTGGCGGCAGAAGGCTGGCGTCGGCAGCTCGGCTGGGTGGGACAAAACCCGCACCTGCCGGCGCAAACGCTACGGGAAAATATTCTGCTGGGCCACCCGCAAGCGAGTGAAGCTCAATTGCAACAGGCGGTGGAGCAGGCTTACGTCAGCGAGATCTTGCCGCATTTGCCACTGGGTCTGGACACTGAGGTCGGCGATAGCGCCGCACGTCTGTCCGTCGGCCAGGCGCAACGCGTGGCAGTCGCCCGGGCGCTCATCAGCCCACGCCGCTTGCTGTTGCTGGATGAGCCTGCAGCCAGCCTCGACGCTCACAGCGAGCGACGAGTCATGCAGGCGCTCAACGCAGCCTCGCATCAGCAAGCCACCCTGCTGGTCACACACCAGTTGGAAGATACCGAAGATTACGACCAGATCTGGGTTATGGACGGCGGGCGGATCGTGCAGCAAGGCGATTACGCCACGCTGAGCGCCCAACCTGGGTTGTTCGCCAATCTGATCGCACACCGCAGCGGGGAGCTATAATCATGCGCGTTTTGCTGCCGTTCCTGGCGCTATACCGTCGTCACAGCCTGCTGATCTGCCTGGGCATCCTGCTGGCCATCGTCACGCTGCTGGCCAGTATCGGCCTGTTGGCGCTTTCCGGCTGGTTCCTCGCCGCATCGGCTCTCGCCGGCCTGGCGGGCCTGTTTACCTTCAACTACATGTTGCCGGCTGCCGGCGTGCGTGGCGCAGCGATCTTCCGCACCGCCGGGCGTTACGCAGAGCGCGTGGTCAGTCACGACGCCACCTTCCGCGTTCTTTCTCATCTGCGGGTATTTACCTTTAAAAAGATCCTGCCGCTGTCACCGGGCGGCATTGCCCGTTTCCGGCAGGCCGATCTGCTTAACCGGCTGGTGGCGGACGTCGATACGCTGGACCATCTGTATCTGCGGGTGATCTCGCCGTTAGTCAGCGCCGCGGTGGTGATCATCGTGGTCACCTACGGCCTCAGTTGGCTGGACAGCTCGCTGGCCCTGACGCTGGGCGGTATTTTGTTGCTGCTGCTGCTGTTGGTACCACCGGTATTCTACCGCGCCGGCAAACCGATTGGCGGCCAGCTGACCGCCCTGCGCGGCCAGTACCGCACCGATCTGACCGCCTGGCTGCAGGGCCAGGCCGAACTGGTGGTGTTCGGCGCAGTCAATGATTTCCGCGCCAGTCTGGATGCCACCGAACGGCACTGGCAGCGCCGCCAATGGCAACAGGCTTCGCTGGGGGGGATCGCGCAGGGGGTGATGATCCTGGCCAGCGGCCTGACGGTAACGCTGTTGCTGTGGCTCACCGCCGGCGGCATAGGTGGCGATCCCCAACCCGGCGCGCTGATTGCGCTGTTCGTGTTTGCCGCGCTGGCCTCGTTTGAAGCGCTGATGCCGGTCGCCGGAGCCTTCCAGCATCTCGGCCAGGTCATCGCTTCCGCCACAAGGGTAAAACAGGTTATCGATCGGCAGCCGGAAGTCACTTTCCCGGCCAGTGGCCCGGCGGCCGAGAACGGCGCTGCGTTAAGCCTGCAACAGCTCACCTTTAGCTATCCCGGCCAACCTCTGCCGGTGTTGCAAGACGTCACGCTGGAGATTGCCGCCGGGGAACACATTGCACTGCTCGGCCGAACCGGCTGCGGCAAATCTACCCTGTTGCAGTTGTTAACCCGCGCCTGGAACGCCGATAGCGGCAGCATGCTGCTCAACGGCCAGCCGCTCAGCGCCTATGATGAAACTACGCTGCGCCAGATGACCACCGTCGTCAGCCAGCGGGTGCATATTTTCAGCAACACGCTGCGGGAAAACCTGCGCATCGCCGCCCCGACGGCGGCCGACGAACAGTTACGCGACGTGCTGTGCCAGGTCGGGCTGGAAAAGTTGTTGGATAACGAAGGGCTAAACGCCTGGCTTGGGGATGGCGGCCGCCAGCTTTCCGGCGGTGAACAACGTCGCCTGGGTATTGCCCGCGCGTTGTTGCATCAGGCGCCTCTGCTGTTGCTCGACGAACCGACCGAGGGCCTGGACGCCGAAACCGAACAGCAGATCCTGGCGCTGTTGCGCCGGCACTGCCAGGGTAAAACGCTGATTCTGGTGACTCACCGCCTGTATGGGCTCGAGCATCTTGACCGCATCTGCGTGATGGACGGCGGTCGGATTGTCGAACAGGGCGACCACCTTACCCTGATGCGCCGGCAAGGGCGTTATGCCCGTTTCCGCCAGCGCATCAGTGGGATACCGCTTGAAAATGGCCTGTAGAGGGCGCTGAGACCTTTTATGCGTATTGTTAAGCTGTCACCGCAGTCACTCGCGTTTCCCTCGCCAGAGGGCGCACTGCGCGATCCTAACGGCCTGCTGGCCATTGGCGGCGACCTGACGGCGCCGCGTTTGCTGGCCGCCTATGAGCGCGGTATCTTCCCCTGGTTTTCGCCGGGGGAGCCCATTCTGTGGTGGTCGCCTGACCCACGTGCCGTGTTGTTCCCGGCGCAATACCATATCAGCCGCAGCCTGAAACGCTTTCTGAGCGGCAATCCCTTTCGCATTACGCTGAACCACGACTTTGCCGCGGTAATAGCCGCTTGCGCCGTTCGGCCGCATGAAGGCACCTGGATCGGCCCGGAGGTGCAGCGCGCCTATCTGCATCTGCACCGCCTCGGTTTCGCCCATTCAGTCGAGGTATGGCAGGATAAAGAGCTGGTAGGCGGCATGTACGGCGTGGCGCAGGGCGCACTGTTCTGCGGCGAATCGATGTTTAGTCGCACCACCAACGCCTCCAAGTGCGCGCTATTGGCTTTTTGTCGGCATTTTGCCGCTTATGGCGGAGAATTGATTGACTGTCAGGTGCTTAACGCTCACACTGCCACGCTGGGAGCGAGAGAAATCCCCCGCCGCCAATTTTTACAACAGCTCAGCAACCTCCAGCGCAAGCCGTTAGCACCGGAATGCTGGGCAGCGCAAGTGTTACCCCCACAGCAGGCTGAACCACCCTCCCCAACAAACTAATTTTGCGGAAACGGTGCAATGTTCACCGACACGTCTTTACATAATGTGGGTTTTTCGGCATTATCTTGCCGGTTAAAAACTAAGGTAGTTAGACCTAGAGGATTCGATGGCCAAAGAAGACAATATTGAAATGCAGGGCACCGTTCTTGATACGCTGCCGAACACTATGTTCCGCGTTGAATTGGAAAACGGGCACGTAGTAACCGCACATATCTCCGGTAAAATGCGTAAGAACTACATCCGCATCCTGACGGGCGACAAAGTCACTGTAGAGCTGACCCCGTACGACCTGAGCAAAGGCCGCATTGTCTTCCGTAGCCGTTAATCGGCTCACTCGTCGCCAGCCGATGGCGGCACCGAGGATGTAACCCCTCCGGAGCCCTTTCCGTTTACCCCCGTAGCAACGTTCAACATCGAGTTGCAAGAGCGCAGGTAAACCGAGAGGGCTCGCTCATTTTTGTAGTGGTGATGAAATACTTTCACCCATAAAAAAAGCGATGCCGAAGCATCGCTTTTTCATTATCTGGACTGACCGGCCTTTAGTGCACCGCACCTTCATCCGCTTTGCGTTTCTGAGCGCTGAGGAAGTGGTAAGTCAGTTTCTGGTTGTCTTTGTCCAGTTCGACCTTCACCGAGCCGCCGTCCACCAGTGAACCGAACAGCAGTTCGTTGGCCAACGGTTTCTTCAGGTTTTCCTGCATCACACGCGCCATCGGACGAGCGCCCATCGCACGGTCGTAGCCTTTCACCGACAGCCAGTCACGCGCTTCGTCGCTCACTTCCAGCGACACACCCTTCGCATCCAACTGTGCCTGCAGTTCGACAATAAACTTATCGACAACCTGCTGGATCACCGTGGTCGACAGATGGTTGAACCAAAGAATGTTGTCCAGACGGTTACGGAACTCCGGCGTGAACACTTTTTTGATCTCTTCCATCGCATCGGTGCTGTTGTCCTGCTGCACCAGGCCGATCGATTTGCGTTCTGTTTCACGAACCCCGGCGTTGGTGGTCATCACCAGGATCACGTTGCGGAAGTCCGCCTTGCGACCGTTGTTATCGGTCAGGGTGCCGTTGTCCATAACCTGCAACAGCAGGTTGAACACATCCGGATGCGCCTTCTCGATTTCATCCAGCAACACCACCGAGTGCGGATGTTTGAGCACCGCATCGGTCAGCAGCCCACCCTGATCGTAACCGACGTAGCCTGGAGGCGCGCCAATCAAGCGGCTGACGGTATGACGTTCCATATACTCGGACATGTCAAAACGCAGCAGTTCGATATCCATCGCCTTCGCCAACTGCACCGTCACCTCGGTTTTCCCGACGCCGGTTGGCCCGGCAAACAGGAAGGAACCGACAGGCTTGCGATCGTGGCCCAGACCCGCACGGCTCATTTTGATCGCTTCTGTCAGCGCTTCGATCGCCTGATCCTGGCCAAACACCAGCATTTTCAAACGGTCGCCCAGGTTTCTCAGCACATCGCGATCGCTTGCCGACACGGTTTTTTCCGGGATACGCGCAATACGCGCAACCACAGACTCAATGTCCGCAACGTTGACGGTTTTCTTTCGCTTGCTGATCGGCATCAGCCGGCTACGAGCGCCCGCCTCGTCGATCACGTCGATAGCCTTGTCCGGCAGGTGACGGTCATTGATGTACTTCACCGACAGCTCAACCGCCGCACGCACCGCCTTGGCGGTATAACGCACGTCATGGTGCGCTTCGTACTTGGTTTTCAGACCGTTGATGATCTGAATGGTCTCTTCCGGCGTCGGCTCGGTAATGTCGATTTTCTGGAAGCGACGGGCCAGCGCACGGTCTTTTTCGAAAATGTTGCTGAATTCCTGATAAGTGGTGGAGCCAATCACCCGGATCTTGCCGCTGGAGAGCAGCGGTTTGATCAGGTTGGCCGCATCCACCTGCCCACCGGAAGCCGCACCGGCACCGATGATGGTGTGGATCTCATCGATAAACAGGATACTGCTCTTGTCCTGCTCCAGCTGTTTCAGCAACGCCTTGAAGCGTTTCTCGAAGTCGCCGCGGTATTTGGTGCCTGCCAGCAGCGAACCGATGTCCAGGGAATACAGCGTGCAATCCGCCATCACTTCCGGGACGTCGCCCTGCACGATGCGCCAGGCCAACCCTTCGGCAATGGCGGTTTTACCCACACCGGACTCGCCGACCAGAAGCGGGTTGTTTTTACGGCGGCGGCACAGCACCTGAATAGCGCGCTCCAGCTCTGGGTCGCGGCCAATCAGGGGATCGATACCGCCCACACGGGCCAACTGGTTGAGGTTGGTGGTGAAGTTTTCCATACGGTCTTCCCCTCCGGACTGCTCTTCGTTCACCGGGTTTTCCGCATTTGGCGCTTGGCCCGGCTCGTCTTTACGTGTGCCATGTGAAATGAAATTCACTACGTCAAGACGGCTGACGTCGTGTTTGCGCAGCAGATAAGCCGCCTGCGACTCCTGCTCGCTGAAAATCGCCACCAGCACGTTGGCGCCGCTGACTTCGCTGCGGCCGGAAGACTGCACATGGAATACGGCACGCTGCAGCACGCGCTGGAAGCTTAGCGTCGGCTGAGTGTCGCGCTCTTCTTCGCTGGCAGGCAACGTCGGCGTGGTTTGTTCGATAAAGGCTTCCAGTTCCTGGCGCAGTGCGGCCAGGTCTACCGTACATGCCTCAAGCGCCTCTCGCGCGGCAGGGTTGCTGAGTAACGCCAGCAACAGGTGCTCCACGGTCATAAACTCGTGTCTGTGCTCACGCGCTCTGGCGAAAGCCATGTTGAGACTGAGTTCCAGTTCTTGATTGAGCATAAGCACCTCCCCAATAGTTGCCAAAATCTAGGCTTTTTCCAGCGTACAGAGCAACGGATGCTCGTTCTCCCTTGCATAACGGTTCACGTGTACGACCTTGGTTTCCGCCACCTCGGCGGTAAAAACACCGCAGATCGCCTTGCCTTGATAGTGGACCGTGAGCATCAGTTGCGTTGCACGTTCAATATCATAAGAAAAGAACTTTTGCAGAACGTCAATCACAAATTCCATCGGTGTGTAATCGTCGTTGTTAAGTATAACTTTATACATAGACGGCGGTTTTACCGCATCGATTTGTTTTTCTTCGGCCAAGTGTTCAAAATTCAGCCAATCGTTGTTATTGCCCATTGCTGCTCATCTTCTCTGCTCTGTCCTCTGATATGGGGACAGGTTCCGGTTATTCAAAGTGGGGTATCACTACTATTTTATCATCTTCGTCATCATCTCGCCGTACTGGAACGTGCGCAAAAATCTCTGACAAATTGTTACCAAACAATGTCAATAGCGTTAACTGCTTCAAACTTTGATGAACTGCTTCCTGCGGACAAAAGCCGATCCCTTGACGTGATGATCATTTGCTCTAGAGTGTAAATTCGTGAGCTGGTGGTCTTTTAACCGCCCCGTGCTCATCTGCTACCTGCCTTTGGCGGGTGCGAATTCAGTTATTCATCTCACCTAAAATAGCGTTGCGAGGGATGTAAAAGCATGGAGACGGGTACTGTTAAATGGTTCAACAACGCCAAGGGGTTTGGGTTTATCTGTCCTGAAGGCGGCGGCGAAGACATATTCGCCCATTATTCAACGATTAAAATGGATGGGTACAGGACACTAAAAGCCGGCCAACAGGTCAGTTTTGACGTGCACCAAGGGCCGAAAGGGAACCATGCGAGTCTTATTGTGCCGCTGGAAAGCGAGGCACTGGCCTAAACGCTGATGCAGAGCCAGCCTAAAGCAACCCGCTAAAAATGCCAGCCGCCGTGTGACTGGCATTTTTTATTATACGCTATAATGTCGAGTTGCCGCTAATCACGCCGCAGCGTCAAATACCACGGAGAGAGGCTATTACTCGCGCGCCAGTGCATCGATCGGGTTAAGCCGGGCAGCACTGCGTGCAGGCAGATAACCGAACACCACGCCGATACCGGTAGAGCACAAAAACGCGCTCAACAACGCCGCCGGCGGGAAGTTAATCTGCCAACCTGGCAGCACCAGTTGCACCAGCAACCCGATGGCGAAGGACAGCGTAATCCCCAGGGCACCGCCAACCAGGCACACCAGCACCGCTTCAATCAGGAACTGCTGCAATACGTCGCCGGAACGGGCGCCCACCGCCATACGGATGCCAATCTCGCGCGTACGCTCCGTCACCGACACCAGCATGATATTCATCACGCCGATCCCGCCGACCACCAATGAAATCACCGCCACCAGCGTCAGGAACAGCTGCAGCGTGCGCGTGGTTTTCTCTGCGGTCTGCACCAGGCTGTCCATGTTATAGGTGAAGAAGTCTTTCTTGCCATGACGCAGCGTCAGCAAACGCGTCAATTGCTGCTCCGCTTCCTGGCTATTGTAATCGTCACGGATACGCACGGTGATCGAATCAAAATAGGCGTTGCCCATCAGCCGGTTGGCCATGGTGCTGTAGGGAACCCAAACGTTCAGCGTCTTGCTGCTGCCGAACATCGACTGTTTCTCCTTCGCCACCCCGACCACCGTTGCCGGCATGTTACCCACCAACATCACCTCACCCACCACGTTCTTCTGATGCGGGAACAGCCGGCGCTGGGTGTTGGCGTCGATAACCACCGTTTGCGCCTGCGACTGCACCTGGAACGGATCAATACCGGCCCCTTGGGTGAAGGTCATGCCGTAGACGCGGAAAAACTGCTCGCTGACCCCGGTCACATTGGCCGCCACATCGACGTTGCCCAACCGCAATCGCATGCTGCTGGCGATAGTCGGTGACAGTGCGCTGATATAAGGCTGCTCGCGCAACGCATCAAGATCATCATATTTCAACGACTGACGAAAGGTGGGATCGTCGTCGCCAAAGTCCTTGCCGGGGTAAATATCCACCGTATTGGTGCCGATGGATTTGATATCCGCCAACACCATCTGCTTGGCGGCGTCGCCGATCACCAGGATCGAGACCACCGAAGCGATGCCGATAATAATGCCCAACATGGTGAGCGCAGTGCGCATTTTATTCGCCGCCATCGCCCGCCACGCCATCACCAGCGCCTCGCGGAAGCGGCCGGCCATCTGCTGCCACGACGGTGCCGGCGCGGCCAGTTCCAGCGGTTTGGCATTCGGATTGCCCTGCTGTGCCGGGCGTGAATCGGCAATGATCTCGCCGTCGCGGATTTCAATGATCCGCTCAGCCTGCCGAGCGACAGCCGGATCGTGAGTAACGATGATCACCGTATGCCCCTGCTCGCACAGTTGCTTGAGGATTGTCATCACCTCTTCACCGGAATGGCTGTCGAGGGCGCCGGTCGGCTCATCTGCCAGGATCACCTGGCCGCCGTTCATCAGCGCGCGGGCGATACTGACGCGCTGCTGCTGACCGCCGGAAAGCTGGCTCGGCCGGTAGCTGACGCGTTCACTCAGCCCAAGGCGCTGCAGCAGCGCTACCGCCCGTTCCCGCCGCGCTGCCTTGCCCAGCCCGGCGTAGACCGCCGGCACTTCGACGTTATGCGCCGCACTCAGATGAGGCAGCAAATGGTAGCGCTGGAAGATAAAACCAAAATGCTCGCGCCGTAGCCGGGCCAAGGCATCGCCATCCAGCGTCGCCACATCCTGGCCTGCCACCCGGTATACGCCGGCGCTGGGCTTGTCCAGACAGCCGAGAATGTTCATCAGCGTAGACTTGCCAGAACCGGAGGCGCCCATGATTGCCACCATTTCACCGGCGTCGATGCTCAGGCTCACGCCTTTCAACACGTCCACCGTCTGATCGCCCGACTGATAGCTGCGGCGGATGCCGCTCAGTTGTAACAGCGCCGCCATCAGTTGGCCTCCGAGCCGCCGCGGCTGACAATAACTTCATCCCCGATGCTCAAGCCGCTCGTAATTTGTACGTCAATATTATTACGCAGACCTATGGTCACCTCGCGTTTCTCTTCCTTGCCCTGTTTCAATACCGCAACGTGGTAACGGTTATCGGCGATTTGGTCGCCCAGCGCCGCCAGAGGAATGACCTGCGCCTGGCTGACGCCCGCCAGTTGAATATGCACCTGCGCCGTCATCTGCAGACGCAGCAGGCCTTCGGGGTTCGGCACTTCGAAACGCGCATAGTAAAAGATGGCGTTGTTAACCTTTTCCGGCGTCGGCTGAATGTCTTTCAGCACGCCGTCAAAACGCCGGTTAGGATCGCCCAACACGGTAAACCAGGCCTTCTGACCCGGTTTTAGGCTGATAACATCCGCTTCCGAGACCTGCGCTTTCACCAGCATGGTGCTGAGATCCGCCAACGTCAGAATGTTCGGTGCCTGCTGCGCGGCGATTACCGTCTGGCCTTGCAGCGTGGTGATCTGCACCACATCGCCGTCCATCGGCGCTTCAATACGGGTAAATGCCAGATTGATTTTAGCGGTGTCCAGGCTGGCCTGATTGCGGGCAATCTGCGCATTGATGGTACCGACCTGCGCCTTCTTCACCGCCAGTTGCGTCGCCGCCTGATCCAGATCCTGGCGCGATACCGCTTGCAACTTCGCCAGTGCCTGATTGCGCTGCAGCGTCACCGCCGCCAGTTGTTGTTCGGCCTGGGCCTGTTGCAGTTGAGCGTGCAGTTCACGTAGCGTCGCCTCACCCTCGCGGATACTGTTTTGTGCCTGCTGCGGGTCGATCACGCCAAGCAACTGGCCTTTTTTCACCTTATCGCCGATCTCAACATACAGACTTTCCAACTGCCCGCTGACCTGCGCACCAACGTCAACCTTGCGCACCGCGTCAAGCTGGCCGGTCGCCAGCACATTTTGCTGCAGGTCGCGCTTGGCCACCTTCACCGTTTTAAACTGGGTTGGCGCCGGGCGGCTGAAATGCCAGATCGCCAGCGCGGCGATCGCCGCCACGACGATCAGTGCGATGCCCCAGCGTCGCTTATGTCCTTTAAACATCATTGATGCCATCTTCCTTTTGTTTTTTATCACTTACTTCAAATAACCCAGACGGTTTACCCGGCATCTCATCCGGTGTAAATCCGTTATTCATCATGCCCATAGTAAGTTGAACGGGATTATAACCTTCACGGGCTATGTGCGCATTAAGTCAGAATTAAGAGCAAACCATGAGGGAAACTGGCAGCAATAGATGAAACTATCCTCGGCCTCTCCCGCTACTTAACGTCCGATAAACGTTGCAGCAGAGAATGGTTTGGGAAAAGCAATCTGGCCGCTCGTTTTGGCGCGAGGCTGCTTTTCGCAAGAAGGTAATTTCAGGCGGAAACGGAGCAAAAGTGCCGTGTACAGCAATAGGGTGTAACTAAACCTTAGCTCAACACAATGTGGAGACATCCTTGGTTACAGTTAAGCATTGAACTCCCGTTTAGCGAAAGCTTGCTGAAATAGCGCTATTCGACACTGCCAAGGATTTCATCATGTCTCAGCTCAGCTATCCACTCGTATCTGCACGCCCGCTTAACGGTTGGCAACTGATGACGGCACTGATTAATGGCGATATGGCGCCGAGTAATGCCTGGAAAAAAACCTCATTCCGCCTGAAGTTTATCGGCCGATCGCTGTTTTGCTGGCGCACTACCAGCGCCCTGCTGAACACGCTGGCGTCCAATCCTCTGCGGGATGAAATTCTGAGCGCGCAGCCCAATCTGCCCTGCAAGCTGCATCGCCCCTACCTGGCGGCGAACATGAACAAGATCGAGTGTCTGTTCGCCCTGCGCGATCATTACGCTCTCAGCGCGCAGCGCATGCCGCTGAAAATGCGTATCGGTCATCTGAAGAAACCCTTTGTGCTGGCCACCGCCAGCGGCAAAAGCGGCGAATCGGTTTCGCTGGAGCTGTCGGCCATCGATAATTTGAACAAAGAAGGGGAAGCCACCCTGCTGCTGCGTAACGCCAACGGCATTATGCTGGCGGAAATCACCTTTGCGCTGATGCACTATCAGCAACAGCCGACGCTGTTCATCGGCGGCTTGCAGGGGGCCAACAACCAGGTGCCGCACGCGGAAATTCAGCACGCCACCAAGGAATGCCACGGGTTATTTCCGAAACGGCTGGTGCTGGAAGGCATCTGCACGCTGGCTCATCATCTGGGCATCCGGCAAATAGTGGCGGTTGGCAATACCACCCATATTTATCAGAATTGGCGTTATCACAGTAAAAAGAAAGCCCAACTGCACGCCGATTACGATCAGTTCTGGAGCTCAATGGGCGGCAAGATGCTCGACAGCGGCTACTTCCTGCTGCCGGAGCGCATCACGCGTAAACCGATCGATGAGGTGGTCAGCAAGAAACGGGCAGAATACCGCCGTCGTTATCAATTGCTGGATGAACTGGAACAGGGAATGGCCGAACATTTCAGTACCCGATAAGACTGCCGAGCACCTAATCCGCCCGGCCGCGCGCCAACCAGATCACCCGCGAGAACATTTTCTTCAGCAATGGCGGCACGGAATCGGTGCCCCACTCGCCGGCCTGCATCGCCACTTCGATAGCCAAATCGGGTTTCGAAGAGTGATGCACCGCCTTCAGGATCACCTTGCGTATCGGCATCTGAGCATTGATCGGTACAGAAGCTACGCGGTGATAAACCGGGCTGAAGCCCTCGCGGAACATAAAGTGTTCCATATCCGGCGCCGGCAGCGCAGTCAGGCGATCACGCTCGCTGTCGCCGTGGTTATCCAGCAAACTGCGCACGGTGTTGGCGTATTTCTTCCCGGCCTCGTCGCCGTCCACCAGCGCATGCCATTCAATGCCCATGCGGCGAGCAAACCTCAGCAACGGCTTCAGGCCGCACTGGGCGAATTCAATCACCCGTACCCCTTCCGCTTCAAAGTGATAGCCGCACTGGCGCGCCAGTTCACTCAGCAGCCAAACCTCCGTCTCGCCTTCCACTAGCAGCCAACAGCGGGCAAACAACGATGACGGTCGGTTAAAGCGAATATGAAAAGCAATCCGCCGCCCATCCTCCGGCCCCAGCCCGCGTGGCCCAAGCCGATAAGTGGCAACCCGCCCCGACTCGCGCACCAGCCGGCAAACGTGTTCCACCGGAACCAGAGACACCAGTTCGCTGGAATTGGTGGTGGTGATGCGCTGCAGCGGCAACTGGTTGAGCAACCCCCAGGCCACCGACAGCATGATCGGGTGCAACCGGGTTTCCGGGTCCTCCACCAACAGCAACGGACGGGCGTGCGGATCCAACTTGACGTTGCCCTTGGCCTGCAGCAGCGTAGAAAACATGCCCAGCAAAATCAGCCGCATGCTGCGGCTGTTCGGTTCAGCGACCATCCGGTTGATGCTGTCCAGCGAGCGCCACGCCTGCTGGTCCTGATCTTGATCCAACCGGTGGCTGCGCGGGCGCGCCACCTGCGATCCCTGCTCAGCGAAGTAGTGTTCCAGCAGTTGCTGCATCGCCGCCAGCCCCTGACGCAGCTCGCCATTGGTCAGCTTTTGCGGATTGCGCACCAGTTCGCGCGTCAATTGATCCAACTGCTGAGCCAGCGCCTGATTATCCGCAGGGTGCTCGTCATTGAGCGTGCTGGGCCGCAAGCGGCGAATAAAACGCGCATCGCGCAAACGCAATACCGGGTGAATACGGATAATGGCGTGCGCCAGCTGTTCGATATGATGCAGTTGCATCGCATTGCCCTCGGCGTCCAAAAAACTGCGCCAGGTGCACACCGTATCGTCATCGGCCAGTTCGCCTTCGCAACGGTAATAAATACGGTTCAGATTATCATCGCCCTTGACCCACAGCGGCGACAGGTGGCGATAACGGGGGAGATGAGCGTGCCCGAGGTCTTTCTCGCAAAAGGTAAACACCACCTGCAAGTGCCGGTCTTTGGCCGCCTCTTCGCCGGGAGGAAAATGGAAGTCGTGCACTTCAAAACGGTATAGCTGTTGCTCCGGCGCCAGCAGCAGGGTCAGCGCGTCGAGCAGACTGGATTTACCCCAGGCGTTTTCGCCGAGCAGCAGCGTGTTGTCGTCCAGCATCAGGGACAGCCGATTAATGCCGCGGAAACCTACAATCTCGATTCGCTCTAAGAACATCTGCCGCCTCCCGTGCGTGCCGTCACCGTCCTCAATGAAGGTGACCTTTCCAGAGCATGGTCAAAAAACCCCTTGCAGGTCAAGCAGACTGCATCAAATCTGCCGCTTTACTCCGGTCACCGTTTTGGTTAGCGTGTGGGCCTCGCCGGTCATCCGCGCACCGCCCCCAGAACAAAGGACGCAAGCTTCACCATGTATTCAGGACTGTTGATTATTCTGTTACCGCTGATTGCCGGTTATCTCATCCCCTTACGCAGCCGGACGTTACTCCAGGCCATCAACCGCCTGCTGAGCGGGATGGTTTACGTGATCCTGTTTTTTATGGGCATCAGCCTGGCATTCCTGGAAGATTTGAGCAGCAACCTGTTGCTGATATTCCAGTACGCCGCGGTGTTTTTCCTGTGTATCTTGGCTGCCAGCTTGCTGATGCTGACGCT
Source organism: Serratia sp. 22264 (assembly GCF_052045345.1). Classification (NCBI taxonomy): domain Bacteria; kingdom Pseudomonadati; phylum Pseudomonadota; class Gammaproteobacteria; order Enterobacterales; family Yersiniaceae; genus Serratia; species Serratia sp. 22264. The sequence goes on along the minus strand of NZ_JBQEOY010000001.1, from coordinate 450,755 downwards.
GCTGGAACGCAAAATGCCCTGGCGCAACAGCCATAAACAAGAACGGTTGCCTTCGCGCCTGCACATGGCGCTGGAATCGCTCAAACTGTGCGGCGTGGTGCTCGGCGGTTTCCTGCTCGGTCTGACGCAGTGGCAGTGGCTGCAGTTTGCCGGAAAGGGCAGTGAATACGCGTTGATTTTCCTGTTGCTGCTGGTGGGTATCCAACTGCGCAACAGCGGCATGACGCTGCGTCAAATCGTGATTAACCGGCGCGGCATGATAGTGGCGGTGGTGGTGACGATCAGCGCACTGGCCGGCGGCGCGCTGGCGGCACAACTGCTGGGGCTGCCGATCAAAGCCGGGCTGGCGATGGCTTCCGGTTTCGGCTGGTATTCGCTTTCCGGTATTCTGATCACCGACGCTTATGGCCCGGTACTGGGCAGCGCGGCCTTCTTTAACGATCTGGCGCGCGAATTGGTGGCAATTATGCTGATCCCGACCCTGGTACGCCGCAGCCGTTCCTCGGCGCTGGGCCTGTGCGGGGCCACCTCGATGGACTTTACCCTGCCGGTGTTACAGCGCAGCGGCGGGTTGGAAATGGTACCGCCCGCAATCGTGCACGGGTTCCTGCTGAGCCTGCTGGCGCCGGTACTGATCGCCCTGTTCTCGTGATTTCTTCCGGGGGCTATGCCCCCCATAAAGCGTAATAATTCCCATCCGCAGGGTAAAATTGCGCTAAATCAAACTTGCCTACAGTAGTACCACAAAAGCCTTTTTAAGCCCCGGTTGCCGATCTATGCTCATAAACAAGCATTATAAATGCAACTTTAAAAAAGGAAGCGATTATGTTCTGTGTGCAATGTGAACAAACCATCCGTACCCCGGCAGGCAACGGCTGCTCTTATGCTCAGGGCATGTGCGGCAAAACGGCGGAAACCTCCGATCTGCAAGATCTGCTGGTAGCGGCGTTGCAAGGGTTGTCCGCCTGGGCTCTGCTGGCCCGCTCGCTCGGGATTATCGATCACGAGATCGACAGCTTTGCCCCGCGCGCCTTCTTCTCCACTCTGACCAACGTTAACTTCGACTCTGATCGCATTATCGGCTACGCGCGGGAAACCCTCCTCCTGCGCGACGCGCTGGCCACGCGCTGCCGGCTGCTGGACGCCGGCGCACACGTCGATCATCCACTGGCGAGTCTGCAACTCGACGGCGACGACATGCCGACGCTGTTGCAGCAGGCGGCGCAATTCGCCCTCAACACCGACAAGGCCGAGGTGGGCGATGACATTCACGGCCTGCGCATGCTGTGCCTGTACGGCCTCAAAGGGGCGGCGGCCTATATGGAACACGCCCACGTACTGGGCCAGTTCGACGACCAAATCTATGCCGATTACCATGCCTTTATGGCCTGGCTCGGCACCCAGCCGCGCGACGTGGATACCTTGCTGAACAACGCCATGGGTATCGGCAAAATGAACTTCAACGTGATGGCGATCCTCGATCACGGTGAAACCCAGGCCTATGGCGATCCGATCCCCAGCGGCGTAAATGTGCGCCCGGTAGCGGGCAAGGCGATTCTGATCTCCGGTCACGATCTGAAAGATCTGCGCATGCTGCTGGAGCAAACCGAGGGCCAGGGCGTTAACGTCTATACCCACGGTGAAATGCTGCCGGCGCACGGCTATCCCGAGCTGAAAAAATTCAAACATCTGGTCGGCAATTACGGTAGCGGCTGGCAGAACCAGCAAATCGAGTTCGCCAAATTCCCCGGCCCCATCCTGATGACCTCCAACTGCATTATCGATCCTGACGTCGGCAACTACGGCGATCGCATCTGGACACGCAGCATCGTCGGCTGGCCGGGCGTTAACCACCTGGAAGGGGATGACTTCACCCGCGTGATCGCCCAGGCGCAAGGCATGAGCGGTTTCCCTTATACCGAGATCGAACATATGATCACCGTCGGCTTTGGCCGCCAGACGCTGCTCAACGCCGCCGATACGGTGATCGATCTGGTGGCTCAGAAGAAACTGCGCCACGTGTTCCTGGTCGGCGGTTGTGACGGCAGCCGCGATGAGCGCAGTTATTTCACCGACTTCGCCCGCAGCGTGCCGCAAGATTGCCTGATCATGACGCTGGCCTGCGGCAAATACCGCTTCAACAAGCTGGACTTCGGCACGCTGGAAGGCCTGCCACGCCTGCTGGATGTCGGCCAGTGCAACGACGCCTATTCTGCCATCATGCTGGCGGTCAAACTTTCCGAAACGCTTGGCTGCACGGTCAACGAATTGCCTCTCAGCCTGGTGCTGTCGTGGTTTGAGCAAAAGGCGATCGTCATCTTGCTGACACTGTTGTCGCTGGGGGTAAAAAACATCGTCACCGGCCCGACCGCACCGGGCTTCCTGACCGACAACCTGATGGCGATCCTCTACGACAAGTTCGGCATGCGCCCGATCACCACCGTTGAGCAGGACCTGCAAGCCTTGCTCGGTTGATGCCGTTGTTTTTCGGGGCCGCGCCTATGCCGGCCCCTTTGCCTTTGAGGTGCTCTATGACCCAACCCACCCCACTTTGCCCCAATCGCATGCAGGTACACTCGATCCGGCAAGAAACTGCCGACGTTTGGACGCTGAACCTGATCTGCGACGTTTTTTACCCTTATCAGGCCGGCCAGTTTGCGTTGGTCAGCATCCGCAATACCGAAGAAACGCTGCGCGCCTATACGCTGTCTTCCTCACCCGGCCAAAGCCGTTTTCTCAGCATCAGCGTGCGCTGCCTGCCGGACGGCGCAGGCTCGCGCTGGCTGACGCAGGAGGTCAAACCCGGTAACACCCTGTGGCTGTCCGATGCGCAGGGAGAGTTCAGTTGCGAACGGCACCCGGCCGATCGTTACCTGATGCTGGCGGCCGGCTGTGGCGTTACGCCGATTATCTCAATGTGCCGCTGGTTGGTAGCCAATCGTCCGGCCTGCGATATTGCCGTGATCTTTAACGTACGCACCCCTGCCGATACGATTTTTGCCGAACAATGGCGCGAGTTGTGCGCCGCGCATCCTCAACTGCAACTGACGCTGATGGCCGAACAGGATGCTCAGCCGGGCTACCTCAACGGGCGGATAACGTTAGAAGCCTTGCGACAGGCCGCGCCGGATATTGTCGAACGTACGGTGATGACCTGCGGCCCCGCGCCTTACATGACTAAGGCGGAGCAGCTTTGCCGCCAGCTTGGCGTGCCGGTAGCCCGCTTCCACAAAGAACAGTTCCATACGCCGGCGGAAACGGACTCCGGGCAAGGCGAAGGGCTAACGCTGCGCGCCGCCCGGCCGCTGCGCGAGTTCCGCGTACCGGTCGGCAGCACGCTGCTGGCAGCGATGGAGGCCCACGCGCTGCCGGTCAACGCCGCCTGCCGCGCCGGGGTCTGCGGTTCGTGCAAAACCCGCATCCTCGACGGTGACTACAGCACCACCAGCAGCATGACGCTCACCCCGGCCGAGATCGCCCAAGGGTATGTGCTGGCGTGCAGTTGCCAATTGCAGGGTGACGTTACCCTCGCCTGACGGCCATAGCCCCATCTCGCCGATGGGGCATTTATCGGCAAGCACGCTTTGAAGCCCCCTTCTACACTTTCCCCTGTTCCGTGCGTTTTATTACATTCATCTGACGCTAAAAAAGCCTTAATGATTCATGCCCACTGGATTTCAAGTTGCAGCCCATAACGCTGTGGCGTGAAAGATAAAGGGTCCTTTACAACGCTTGGGGGAATTATGAAGCAAACCGCAGCCACGCTGGTCGCCAAAACGCTTGAGCAGGCCGGCGTGAAACGCATTTGGGGCGTCACCGGCGATTCGCTCAATGGCCTTAGCGACAGCCTGCACCGCATGGGCACCATCGAATGGCTGGGCACGCGCCACGAAGAAGTGGCCGCGTTTGCCGCCGGCGCAGAAGCCCAGCTCACCGGCCAGTTGGCGGTTTGCGCCGGCTCCTGCGGCCCGGGCAACCTGCACCTGATCAACGGCCTGTTCGACTGCCACCGCAACCACGTGCCGGTATTGGCGATTGCCGCCCATATTCCCTCCAGCGAAATCGGCAGCGGTTATTTCCAGGAAACCCACCCGCAAGAACTGTTTCGTGAATGCAGCCACTACTGTGAACTGGTCTCCAATCCGGAACAGCTGCCCCGGGTGCTGGAAATCGCCATGCGTAAGGCGATCCTCAATCGTGGCGTGTCGGTGATCGTGCTGCCGGGCGACGTGGCGCTGCGCATGGCGCCGGAAGACGCCAGCATGGTATGGCATACCCCGGCACTGCCGCTGGTTCAACCGCCGATGAGCGAGCTGAACACGCTGGCGGCCATACTGAATCAGGCGAAGAACATCACGCTGATGTGCGGCAGCGGCTGCGCCGGTTCGCATGACGAAGTGGTCAAGCTGGCCGAACTGCTGCAAGCGCCGGTGGTCCACGCACTGCGCGGCAAAGAGCATATCGAATGGGACAACCCGTACAGCGTCGGCATGACCGGGTTGATCGGCTTTTCGTCCGGCTACCACGCGATGATGAACGCCGATACCCTGGTGCTGCTCGGCACCCAGTTCCCGTACCGCGCGTTCTACCCGACCAACGCCAACATCATTCAGATCGACATCAACCCCGGCAGCATCGGCGCGCATTGCCCGGTCAACATGGCGCTGGTGGGCGATATCCACACCACCCTCACCGCCCTGCTGCCGCAACTGGAACCGAAGAGCGACCGCACGTTTCTTGACAAGGCGCTGGAGCACTACCGCACCGCGCGCAAAGATCTCGATGGGCTGGCGAGCGCCAATGACGATCAGCCTATCCACCCGCAGTATCTGGCGCAGCAGATCAGCCAATACGCCAACGACGACGCCATCTTCACTTGCGACGTCGGCACACCGACAGTGTGGGCGGCACGCTACCTGAAAATGAACGGCAAACGCCGCCTGCTGGGCTCGTTCAACCACGGTTCGATGGCCAACGCCATGCCGCAGGCCATCGGCGCACAAGCCACCGAGCCGGGCAAGCAGGTGATCGCCCTGTGCGGCGACGGCGGTTTTACCATGCTGATGGGGGATTTCCTGTCGCTGACCCAGTTGAAATTGCCGGTCAAGATTGTGATCTTCAACAACAGCGTGCTGGGTTTTGTGGCCATGGAAATGAAGGCCGGCGGCTACCTGACCGACGGTACCGATCTGCACAACCCGGATTTTGCGGCGATTGCCAACGCCGCCGGCATCAAGGGCATTCGCGTCGAGAAGGCTTCGGATCTGGACGCTGCGCTGCAAGAAATGCTGGCGCACCCCGGCCCGGCCCTGTTGGATGTGGTGACCGCCAAACAGGAACTGGCGATGCCGCCGCAGATCAAATTCGAACAGGCCAAAGGCTTCAGTCTGTATATGCTGCGTGCCATTATCAACGGCCGTGGCGACGAAGTGGTCGAACTGGCGAAAACCAACTGGCTGCGCTGATCCTGTGCGGGCGCGGCAACCGCTGCGCCTGCCATTTTCCGCTTTTGCCACGCGATAATCCGGCTATGATGGAAGCCATTTTCCGGATTGATGCTGAGGAGTTGTATGCTTATCGATTTACGCAGTGACACCGTGACCCGCCCCTGCGCCGCCATGCGCCAAGCCATGGCGCAGGCCGAAGTGGGCGATGACGTTTATGGCGATGATCCCACGGTAAACGCGCTGGAGGCGGAAGCGGTTCGTCTGTCCGGCAAGGAAGCGGCGCTGTTTCTGCCGAGCGGCACCCAGGCCAACCTGGTGGCGCTGTTGAGCCATTGTCAGCGCGGCGATGAGTATATTGTCGGCCAGCAGGCGCATAACTATAAATACGAGGCCGGCGGCGCAGCGGTGCTCGGCAGCATCCAGCCACAGCCGATTGAGGCGAACCCGGACGGCACCCTGCCGCTGGACAAGGTCGCAGCGGCCATCAAACCCGATGACATTCACTTCGCCAGAACCCGTCTGCTGAGCCTGGAAAACACCATCAGCGGCCGCGTGCTGCCGCAGGAATACCTGCAACAGGCCTGGCGATTCACCCGCGAGCATCAGTTGGCGCTGCACATCGACGGCGCGCGCATCTTCAATGCCGCCGTCGCGCTGAACCTGCCGCTGAAAGAGATTGTGCAATACTGCGACACCTTCACCATCTGCCTGTCGAAAGGGCTGGGCGCACCGGTAGGCTCGCTGCTGTGCGGCAGTGAAGCCTTTATTCAGCGCGCCATGCGCTGGCGCAAAATGACCGGCGGCGGTCTGCGCCAGGCCGGTATTCTGGCGGCCGCGGGTTTGTATGCGCTGGAGCATAACGTCGAACGGCTGCGCGATGACCACGACAACGCCAAATGGCTGGAACAGCAATTGCAGGGGATGGGCGTGGAAATTGCTGAGCCGGGCGCACAAACCAACGTGCTGTACCTGCGCCAATCGCCGGATCTGGCGGCAAAGCTGGGGCCGTGGATGCGAGAGCGTGGCGTGCTGATCAGCAGCGGGCCGCTGACGCGCATTCTGACCCATATCGACGTCAACCGTCAGGATCTGCAGCAAGTCGTCGATTTATGGCGGGAGTTCCTCCGCCAGCATGCCTGAATCCTGACCCGAACGGGGCGCCACTGCGCCCCGCCTTCAGAGGATCCAGCGGCCGTAAACCCAGTACCAGATCCCCAGCGTCGCCACCAGGTTCAGCACCACGCTGAGGATAAACCAGGTTTTGAACGGCTGTTTCTGGGTTTTATGGCGAAACAGTTGTTGTGCGACTATCGCGCCAATCCATCCCCCCACCAGCCCAAACACCAATAAGGTGCTTTCCGGCACCCGTTGCCAACCCTTGCGCGCAGCAAACTTATCCGCGCCGTACACCAGCAACGTCAGCAGGTTGGCCAACAGCCACCACATCCCAATCGGATGCAGGAAAAACAGGCTGGCGACTAAAGCCAGGCCCAACAGGGCATAACAAACAGCATTCAGTTTCATATCATCCGGCTTATCACAGGCAAACGGCCCGTAGTGTGACCCCGCCTCATGGCAGATGCAACTCCCTCATAACCACACAAAAAGTGCATTTAAACGCCAGGTTTGGCATTCTGTCACCGACTTTCACTGCATAAGGCAGCGCTGATGACACCCCAACGCGTATTGGTTCTCGGAGCCAGCGGCTACATTGGCCAGAACCTGATCCCTCACCTGATCGAGCAGGGACATACCATTACCGCCGCCGCGCGCCGTCTGGAATGGTTGCAGGACCAGAACTGGCCGCAGGTTAATTGCCACTATGTCGACGTTTATCGCCCGGAAACCCTGGGCGCCGCGCTATGGGATATAGATACCCTTTATTATCTGATCCACGGTATGGGCGACGGTGATGACTTTATTGAAAAGGAACGCCAGGCGGCGGAAAACCTGCGCGATGCGCTGCGCAGCTCCGGCGTCAAACAGGTCATTTTTCTCGGCGCCCTGCAGCCGACCGGCGACAGTTCGCCGCACCTGGTGGCACGCAAGCTAACCGGTGAGATACTGCGCCAAAGCGGCATCCCGATCACCGAATTGCGCGCCAGTATTATCGTCGGCCCAGGTTCGGCGGCGTTCGAAGTGATGCGCGACATGGTCTACAACCTGCCGGTGCTGACGCCGCCGCGCTGGGTGCGCTCTAAATCTTCGCCTGTGGCGCTGGAAAACCTGCTGGTGTATCTGGCCGACCTGCTGGCGTATCCGGCGGAAGAAAATCGCATTTTTGACGTCGCCGGGCCGGAATATATCAGCTACCAGACGATGTTTGAGCGTTTCATCAGGATCAGCGGCAAGAAGCGCTGGCTGATCCCCATTCCCCTGCCCACGCGCTTTATTTCAGTCTGGTTTATCAGCCTGATCACCTCCGTGCCCACGTCCATCGCCAGCGCGCTGATTCAAGGCCTGAACCACGATCTGCCCGCCGACGGCAAACCGTTGCAAGCACTGATCCCGCAAACGCTGCAAACCTTCGATGAGGCGGTACGCGAAACCCTGCGTCGCGAGAAGGAGGTGGTCGACTCCGCCGACTGGGGCTACGATCCGGAGGCGCGGGCACGCTGGCGGCCGGGCTACGGTTTCTATCCCAAACAGGCGGGTTGCACGCTGGAAACCCACGCGTCCAGCCAGGCTTTGTGGCACGTGGTGCAGCAATTGGGCGGCAAAGAGGGGTATTTCTATGCCAACCTCCTGTGGCAGATCCGCGCCCGCATGGACGATATGATCGGCAATCAGGTGGTGTATGGCCGCCCGCCGCGCGATACGCTGGCTGTGGGCGATCTGGTCGACGGCTGGAAAGTGATCACCCTCAAGCCGCTACGTCAGTTGGCGCTCTTGTTCGGCATGAAAGCGCCCGGCCTGGGGCGTTTAACCTTCACTATCAAAGATCACGGCGATCGCCGCAGCCTTGATGTCCGCGCCTGGTGGCATCCCGCCGGTTTCAGCGGGTTGCTGTACTGGTTCGCCATGATGCCCGCCCACCTGTTCATTTTTCGCGGCATGGCACGGCGTATTGCGAAGCTGGCCGAAGAGCACGAATACAATCTGCCGTGACCCGCGGCACGGCCTGATGTTCATTTGTCGATCAACCGCACAGTTTGCTGCTGCGGTTAGGTCCTTTCCGATTGCATAGCGCACGAAATCACGGAAGAATGGCATCTTATTTGCTGGGGTGCCGCTGACGGCCTTCAGCATTCTGATTTTTGGCGAGAATAGAGTTCGTTATGAAGGTATTGGTCACCGGTGCAACCAGTGGGTTAGGCCGTAACGCCGTTGAATATCTCCGCCGCCAGGGCATAAAAGTACGCGCCACCGGCCGTAACCAGGCCATGGGCAGTTTGCTGGAAAAAATGGGCGCGGAATTCATTCATGCCGATCTCACCAACCTGATCTCGTCGCAGGCCAAAGCGATGCTGGCCGAGGTGGACGTGCTGTGGCATTGCTCCAGTTTTACCTCCCCCTGGGGCACCGAAGAGGCGTTTGAGCTGGCCAACGTGCGCGCCACCCGTCGCCTGGGCGAATGGGCGGCGGCCTACGGCGTTTCGCAGTTTATCCATATCTCTTCGCCGGCGATTTATTTCGATTATCATCACCATCGCAACATTACCGAAGACTTCCGGCCGGCGCGCTACGCCAACGAGTTTGCACGCAGCAAGGCCGCCGGCGAACAGGTGATCCAGCAACTGGCGCTGTCCAACCCGCAGACCCACTTCACCATCCTGCGCCCTCAGGGGCTGTTTGGCCCTCACGACAAAGTGATGTTGCCGCGCCTGCTGCAGATGATTAAGCATTACGGCAACCTGCTGCTGCCGCGCGGCGGTGAAGCGCTGGTGGACATGACCTATCTGGAGAACGCGGTACACGCCATGTGGCTGGCGACCCAAAAAGAGGATACGCCGTCCGGGCGCGCCTACAACATCACCAACCAGCAGGCACGCCCGCTGCGCAGCGTGGTACAGCAGTTGATCGACGAATTGGGCATGAAATGCCGGATCCGCTCGGTGCCCTACCCGATGCTGGATATGATGGCGCGCGGCATGGAGAAGCTCGGCAGTAAAAGCGAGAAAGAACCGGTGCTCACCCATTATGGCGTCGCCAAGCTCAATTTTGATCTGACGCTGGATACCACCCGCGCGCAACAGGAACTGAGTTATCAGCCGATTGTTTCGCTGGATGAAGGCATTACCCGCACCGCCCGCTGGCTGAAAGAACACGGCAAGCTGTACGGCCTGTAATCAACGCGCCGCACCGTACTTTTGCAGTAACGCATCGACAATCGCCTCGCTTTCAGCATCCGGCTCACCGCGAAAATCGCTGGGCCGGAAATGCATCTGGAACGCCGCCAACACGTTTCGCTGTTGCCGCGCATCCCACAACGCATCGACGCCATACCCGTAGCGCGCCAGCTTTTCCAGCAGCGGCGCCAACGGCACCGCCGCATGGCGGTCACGCCCCGCCAATCGCCTTTGCACCTCTGCCGCGTCCGGCCAGGCGCCGATCCCCGCTTCTGCCAGTTGCTGCCAGGGAAAGAGCGGGCCGGGATCCTGCTTGCGTTGCGGCGCTATATCGCTGTGCCCCACCACGTCGGTCGGCTGAATGCCGTAGCGCTGGATGATATCCCGGCTTAGCGGGATCAACAGCGCGATTTGCTCCGGCGTATACGGCTGCCAGTGGGTAAACAGCATGCGGCGGCTGAACCCGCGATTGACGATTTCAATGCCTATAGAGGTGTCATTCAGGCTGGTACGACCGCGCCAATAGCTGGCTCCGGCATGCCATGCGCGCAACGCTTCCGGCACCAGTTGAAAGGCAACCGGTTTGCCCTGTTCGCGCAGCGGATGCGCCGGCAGCAGGTAATGTGCGCTGACGTGTTCATCCGTCAGGGTTTTCAACGAAGAATGAAAATCTTCCGCTGTGTAGTGCATCACCAGAAAACGGATGCGCTGGTCGGCGCCTTGCGCCTGATGCAGAGTTTCAAGCTGGTAGCCGCCGCGATCGACGGTGGTACCCTGCGGTGCAGTTTGGCAGCCGGCAAGCAGCGTGGCGGCAATAATCCCTGGCCAAATTTTCACGTCGCCCTCCCCTGGTTCAGGTTCCCAAATTTGTAACTCAGGTTGATTAACTTGTATCCAATAATCAAGTTAATCAATAAATGATGACAGACCCGCCAGATGTGCAAGCGAGTATTGCTCTGCACTGGCTACTCGCCTGACAGGTGATAGCCTCATCATATTACCTGTGCTGAAATAAGCGAATAAACCATGCGCAAATCGAAGTGTTTAACCGGGTTGATCTGTCTCGCTCTGCTGCCACTCAGCGGTTGCGATCAGAAAAGTGTCGCCGGCGTAATGGGTGTAACTCAGCCCGCCGCTGCACCTGCCTATACGCCGCTAAGCGCCGATCAACTCTATCAGTTGGTGAGCCCGGTAGCGCTGTTCCCCGACAAGCTACTGGCCCAGGTGTTGGCCGGTGCGGGTTATCCCGATCAAATCAGCGCCGCAGATAATTGGCTGGCGCAGAACCGCAGCCTGCAACCGGCGGCGCTCGCCACGGCCGCTGACGCCCAACCCTGGGATCCCAGCGTTCGCAGCCTGGTGCAATTCCCTGACGTGCTGGACCAGATGGCGAAAAACCTTCCCTGGACCAGTGCGCTGGGCAATGCTTATGCCAATGATCCCACCGACGTAATGAACGCAATCCAGGTGATGCGCCAACGTGCGGCGAACAAAGGCACGCTGAAAAACTCCCCTCAACAACGGGTGGTGCTTGCGCCGGCTACCCACGCTCTCCAGCAGCAACCCTATCAACAAACCGTGGTCGCCGCGCCCGATCGGGTGATTGTGATTGAACCCAGCCAGCCGGATGTGGTTTATGTGCCGCGTTACGATCCCTGGGTGGCCTACGGCGAAACGGTGCCGAGCTACCCCGGCTATCGCTATCAACCGGCCTCTGGCTACAGCGGTGGGGATATGCTGGCGGCTGGCGTTATCAGCTTTGGTGTCGGCATCGCGGTCGGCGCCTTGATCAATCAGCACGACAACAGCTGGCATAACTGGGATGTGCACTGGGGCGATCGGCGTCAACCGGTGATTTACAACAATGCGCCTTATATATCGCACTCCACCACTGTGATTAATCGCGTTACCAATATCAATCAATACAATAATGTGAACCGCACCAATACAGTGAATAACTACAATACGCAGGTGAATCAGGCACCGCATTTCGCTCCGACCATGCCAACGGCAGAGCACCTGGCACCGAATGTTGCCACCATGGCAAAACCGCACTTTGCCCCCCAGCAGGCGGGCAATGCGCATCCACCGGTAGGTATGCCCGCCTTCACCCATTCTGCGCCTCCGGCACCCCGCCCGGTAACGCAGCCCTCCGTCGTCCATCAGCCGATGAGCATGCCAAACTTTAACCATTCCGCCCCTGCGGCAATGCCACAACCTCCGCGGACGGAAACGCCACCACCGCGTCAGGCGGATAACCGGGCAACGCATCAGCCTGCGCCATTGGCTGCGGCTCCTCATCCGGTCTACGCGCCGTCACCGGCACTCAGGCCGGTGAGTCATGCTATTGCGCCGCCGGTGATGAATCGTCCGACACCGATGCAACAGCATCAACCCCCGTTGCGTCAACCGCAGGAGCAACATCCAATAGCCGCGGCAAAACCACAGGAACAGCATTTGATACCCGCGGCAAAACCGCAGGCACAGCATTTGATACCCGCAGCAAAACCGCAGGCACAGCATTTGATACCCGCAGCAAAACCGCAGGAACATCGCCCGCTGAAGCCTGAAGAACACAAGGTGGGATAAATAAACTGCGCCCCGACGGTTGCCGGGGCGTTTCATAAAATGGGGGTTAGCGGCTGACTTTCACTGCGGTGCCGCTGACGGTCACCATCAGCATGCTGCTGTCTTTGCCCACGGTTTCATAGTCGATATCAATGCCGACCACCGCGTTGGCGCCCAGCTCTTTCGCCTGCTCTTCCAGTTCCTGGAAAGCGATCAAACGGGCTTTACGCAGTTCTTTCTCGTAAGCACCGGAACGGCCGCCGACGATATCGCGCACGCCGGCGAAGAAGTCACGAAAAATATTGGCGCCGAGGATCGCCTCGCCGGTGACGACACCGCAGTATTCGGTAATGGTAAACCCTTCCAGGGTCGGGGTGGTTGAAAGCTGCATCAGAACTCCTTGTTTGATTCGCTGATTACGCTTCTAAGACCACAAGTTTACTCATATGTTCTTAATATAATATGCAATAAACACATTACTCATGCGCATACCCAAGCGCCTCTATTTAAACAAGGGCAAATTGCCGGTCAGCCTGGTGATTTTTTTCTTCGGCCCGACCAGCCCAATCGCCACCAGCTCAATATGTTCGCTGTCAACGGCTGAGATCCGCTCGCCATATTCGTCATAGGTCCGGCACGATTGAGCCAAGGCGCTGAATGGCATGCTGTAAATGTCTTCATCGTCGCCCGCGCTGTTCAACAATGCCTGAATCGTGGCATTGGACGCACGCAAGACCGGCAGCGGCGCATAAATGACACCGGGATAGCGCACGCCATCGCCGCTGGATAAATCCGGCCCGACCAAGTTCTCGAACGTCTTGCCAAAACTGATGCCAATCACACTGGCGGCGTTCATCGCCAATCCTACCGCCAACGCTTCATCGATCACGATGGTGCATTTATGTCTGGACACGTCAAACTGCATACTCTCCCCCATAAAACCAACTCGCCTGAATGGCCGCCCTGTCTGGAATAGCTCACTTCTCGGCAAATATTATGCCACTTCAGGGGAGGAAATAATGACCTGCTTGCGTTGAAGAAAGGCACGATTACGGTAAAATTTACCTATTTAGTATCATTTAAAGAAATAAAATGAACAAAAATCCGCTATCTCAGACAGACATTAAAATTCTCGCGGCCCTGCAACAGGACGCACGCATCACTAACCAAACCCTGGCCGATGAGCTGGGCATGTCCGCGTCGCCCTGCTGGCGAAAAGTACGGAAACTGGAAGACGACGACGTTATCCAGGGGTATCGGGCCGTGCTGGACCGACGCAAAATCGGGCTGGGGGTGATGGTGTTTATCCGCGTAAGCATCGACAGCCACAGCGAGGCGGAGGCGAGAAAATTTGAACGAGAAGTCATCGAATTAGAAGACGTGGTGGCTTGCTACAGTATTGGGGGAGATGCCGACTTTCTTCTGCAGGTCGTCGCCGGCGATTTGGATACCTATGCCGATTTTTCCATGTCGGTGATCCGCCGTCTTCCTGGCATCAAAGAGATGCAGAGCATGTTTGTGCTCAAGGAAATCAAACCCTTTGTGGCGTTCCCGATCAAGAAATAAAGCGGCGCGACGGCAGGAAAGTGCAGCATCTGATAAACCGCCAACCTATTTTGGTGATAAAGTTTTCTGCGTATAAACTGTAAGTTATCGTTCTTCATGGTAGAGACTTTCACATAAGGTAATGAGATGAAAACAAAAACGATTGCGGCTGTTTTTCCCTTAGCGCTGTTATTGAGTGCCTGTACCACCGTCGATCCGGCATTCAAGGATATCGGCACCCGTACCGGCGGTTGTGTGGAAGGCGGCCCGGATACGGTCGCACAGAAATTTTACGATCTGCGCCTGCAACAAGGCCCTGCGGCTTCCCTGCCGGACAGCAACCGTCTGGCACAGTTGCAGCCCTACCTGAGTAAGGTGCTGTACCAGGATCTGGTCGCCGCCAACCAAAACCCGGGCAAGCATCGGGTAACCGGCGATCTGTTCTCCGGCAATGCCCAGGGGGCGACCAGCGCCACCGTCGCCAGCGCGTCTACCATTCCTAATACCGATGCGAAAAATATCCCGCTGCGCGTTCAATTGAGCCACCAGAAGGACGGCGGCAGTGCGGTCAACTGGCAAGATGAGGTGCTGATGGTGCGTGAAGGCACCTGTTGGGTCGTGGATGATATCCGCTACCTGAACGTACCGCCGCACGCCGCCAGCGGCACATTGCGCCAGGTGCTGGAAAACCAGTAAGCCCCCCGCCACCGGCGCTCTTCGGCGTCGGTGGCCAAATACCTTGACTGCGCTCAAAGTTCGCTCAACTTAAGAAATTTCGCTACATACCTCACAGCATGCACGACAAATCCCCCCTTCGAACCTGAGTCGCGGTATCTTGTGCTATTCTTTTACTATTCTGCCGCGCAGTAATAAATTTTAACGCACAAAGATTGCATAAGTATTCTGTGGAAGTTAACATTCGCGGCATCAATATCTATTCAATTCTGGCGCATGAGCATTCAACTTAACGGTATCAACTGCTATTACGGCGCACATCAGGCGCTGTTTGACATCACGCTGGATTGCCCAGCAGGGGAAACTTTGGTGCTGCTTGGTCCAAGCGGCGCCGGGAAAAGCTCATTGCTGCGGGTGTTGAACCTGCTGGAAATGCCGCGTTCGGGCCAATTGCAGATCGCCGGCAACCAATTCGATTTCAAACAGGCTCCGGGCGAAAAAGCCATTCGCGAACTGCGTCAGAACGTTGGCATGGTGTTCCAGCAATACAACCTCTGGCCACACCTCACCGTGGTGCAGAACCTGATCGAGGCACCATGTCGCGTGTTGTGCCTGTCCAAGGCGCAAGCGATGGAGCGCGCGGACAAACTGCTGAAGCGTTTGCGCCTGACCGACTTTGCCGATCGTTTCCCGTTGCACCTTTCCGGCGGCCAGCAACAGCGCGTGGCGATTGCCCGAGCGTTGATGATGGAGCCACAGGTACTGCTGTTCGATGAACCGACCGCCGCGCTGGATCCTGAAATTACCGCCCAGATCGTCAGCATCATTCGCGAATTGGCCGGCACCGGGATCACTCAGGTGATTGTGACCCACGAAGTGGAAGTGGCGCGCAAGACCGCCAGCCGCGTGGTGTACATGGAAAACGGTCGCGTGGTGGAACAGGGCGACGCCAGTCATTTTGCACAGCCGCAGACCACCGAGTTTGCTAATTACTTATCACACTAATAATTTTACTTGCTGTAATTTGGGGAGTTTGCGATGAAAAAACTAATAATCGCCGCCGTTCTGGCCGGCATCAGCGTTTCCGCCTCTGCAGCCGAAACGATCCGTTTCGCTACCGAAGCCTCATATCCTCCATTTGAATTTATTGACGCCGGCAACAAGATCCAGGGTTTTGACGTCGATCTGGCCAATGCGCTGTGTAAAGAGATCCAGGCCGACTGCACCTTCACCAATCAGGCCTTCGACAGCCTGATCCCAAGCCTGAAGTTCAAGCGCTTCGACGCGGTCATGGCCGGTATGGACATCACGCCTGAGCGTGAAAAACAGGTGCTGTTCACCAAGCCGTATTACGACAACTCCGCCCTGTTTGTCGCGCAGAAAGGCAAAGTGGCCGACGTTGCTGCGCTGAAAGGCAAAAAAGTGGGCGTGCAAAATGGCACCACCCATCAAAAATACCTGACCGACAAACACCCGGAAATCACGACCGTACCTTATGACAGCTATCAGAATGCCATTCTGGATCTGAAAAATGGCCGCGTTGACGCGGTATTCGGTGACACAGCGGTGGTCAACGAATGGCTGAAACAAAACGCTGCGCTGGCGGCGGTAGGCGATAAAGTGACGGACAAAGATTACTTCGGCACCGGTCTGGGTATTGCCGTGCGTCAGAAAAATACCGAGTTGCAGGGCAAGTTCAATGCGGCTTTGGACAAAATCAAGCAGGATGGGACTTACGAAACCATCTACAAAAAATGGTTCCAGCAGTAATCAACCCCGATGAATGAAATTCAACCTCTAGCAAGCGCCGCCGGGATGACCGTCGGCCTTGCCGTTTGCGCCCTTATCCTCGGGCTGATCCTGGCGATGCTGTTTGCCGTCTGGGAATCGTCACGCTGGAAAGTGGTCAGTTGGCTCGGTACTGCCTGGGTCACGCTGCTGCGCGGCCTGCCGGAAATTCTGGTGGTGCTGTTTATCTATTTCGGTTCGTCGCAGCTGCTGTTGATGCTGTCCGACGGCTTCACCCTGAATTTCGGCCTGTTCCAACTGCCCATTCAACTGGCGATCGATAACTTCGAAGTCAGCCCGTTCCTGTGCGGCGTGATCGCGCTCGCCCTGCTCTATTCGGCTTATGCATCGCAGACGCTGCGCGGGGCATTGAAGGCCGTACCGCAGGGCCAATGGGAATCCGGACAGGCGCTCGGGATGAGTACGGCAGCCATTTTCTTTCGCCTGATCATGCCGCAGATGTGGCGCCATGCGCTGCCCGGCCTCGGCAACCAGTGGCTGGTATTGCTGAAAGATACCGCGCTGGTGTCGTTGATCAGCGTTAACGATCTGATGTTGCAAACCAAGAGCATCGCCACCCGCACCCAGGAGCCTTTTACCTGGTACGTCATTGCGGCGGCTATCTATCTGGTCGTCACCCTGTTCAGCCAGTACGCTATCAAACGCATCGAACTGCGTACCACGCGTTTTGAGCGGGGGCCTGTCTGATGCTTGAGTTCTTGCCGGAAATTATCAAAGGGCTGCACACCAGCCTGACGCTGACCATCACCGCGCTGATTGTGGCGCTGGTGTTGTCGCTGCTGCTGACGGTGATCCTGACGCTGAAAACGCCGATCCTGACGCCGCTCGTGAAGATCTATATCACGCTGTTCACCGGCACTCCGCTGCTGGTGCAGATATTCCTGATCTACTATGGCCCCGGCCAGTTCCCGGCGATCCGTGAGTATCCGTGGTTATGGAACCTGCTGTCGCAGCCGTGGCTGTGCGCGATGATCGCGCTGGCGCTGAACAGCGCGGCCTACACCACCCAACTGTTTTACGGTGCGGTGCGGGCGATCCCGGCCGGTCAATGGCAATCCTGCGAAGCGCTGGGCATGTCACGCTCACAGTCGCTGCGCATTCTGCTGCCTTTCGCCTTCAAGCGCGCGCTGTCGTCCTACTCCAACGAAGTGGTGCTGGTGTTCAAAAGCACCTCGCTGGCTTATACCATTACCTTGATGGAAGTGATGGGCTACAGCCAACTGATGTATGGACGCACCTACGACGTGATGGTATTTGGCGCCGCCGGGCTGGTGTATCTGTGCGTCAACGGCCTGCTGACGTTGCTGATGCGTATCGTCGAGCGGCGTGCGCTGGCGTTCGAACGCCGCAACTGAGTGATCGGCCAGTCAGTCTAAAAGCCCTGCCTTCGCGCAGGGCTTTTTATTTCCGCTGTAATTTTTTAATCATTTATATTGCATATCAATTCATTAAATGGCAGGGTAAACGCCAGCGACCACCGCGAGAACCTTTGGGTTATTGTCAGTAAAATCAAGCGGTGGCGAGATAAAAACACGCAGACTTGCAGACAGGAGCTTTAAGCATGAAAAAACTATTACTTGCCGCGACGGTACTGGCCGGGATCGCCTTCAACGCCGGCGCTGCCGACACCATTCGCTTCGCCGCTTCCGCCACCTATCCACCGTTCGAATCACTGGATGCCAGCAATAAAATCGTTGGTTTTGATATCGATCTGGCTAATGCGCTGTGCAAACAAATGAAAGCGGAATGCACCTTCACCAACCAGGCGTTCGACAGCCTGATCGCCGCGCTGAAATTCAAAAAATACGATGCGGTGATCTCAGGTATGGATATCACGCCGGAGCGCAGCAAGCAGGTCGCCTTCACCCAGCCGTATTACGCCAACTCGGCGATTGTGATCGCCGAGAAAGGGAAATTCAGCTCACTGGCCGATCTGAAAGGCAAAAAGGTGGGTATGGAGAACGGCACCACTCACCAGAAATACATGCAAGACAAGCACCCGGAGATTAACACCGTCTCTTACGACAGCTACCAAAATGCCATTCTCGAGCTGAAAAATGGCCGTATCGACGGCGTATTCGGCGATACCGCCGTGGTGAACGAATGGCTGAAGAACAACCCTCAACTGGCGCCGGTAGGCGAGCACGTCACCGACGCGCAGTACTTCGGCACCGGTCTGGGCATTGCGGTGCGTCCAGACAACAAGGCGTTGCTGGCCAAGCTGAACGCCGCGCTGGACGCCATCAAAGCCGACGGGACTTACAAGGCCATCAACGACAAGTGGTTCCCGCAGTAAGACGACCAGGGCATGGAATACCCTGCCCTGCTTTGTTGCTTTTCAACAATTGCCTTTGGTGTTAAATTTGATACTAAATTTGATACTAAAGGCAATACCATGATCGTTCAACCTATCCTCGCGAATTCAGCCGTCAGCATCAGTGATTTTAAAAAATCGCCTAACACTGCGCTCAAAGAAGCCAACGGGCAACCTGTGGCAGTACTTACCAATGGAAAAATCTCCGGCTATTACGTCTCTCCGGAAACGTGGGAAGCAATCTCTGAATACCTGGAAGATATCGAACTCGCAAAAACAGCCCGCTCACGGATGAGCGGCAAGCGTATTAAGGTCAATCTGGATGACTTATAGCCTTGAATTCGAAGAACATGCACTAAAGGAATTTAAGAAACTGGCCCCGGTACTTCGGGATCAATTCAAGAAAAAACTGGCAACAGTGTTAGAAAATCCCTGTATTCCCGCCAATAGACTCTCTGGCCTACCGGATTGCTATAAAATAAAACTTAAGGCTTCCGGTTACCGTCTGGTCTATCGTGTCATCGACGAGGAGATTGTGGTGCTGGTGCTTTCGATAGGTAAGCGTGAGCGTTCAGAGGCCTATACGGCTGCCAAAAAATGCCTTTAATGGCGCACCAGCAGCGTCAGCACTTCGTAATGGGCGGTATGCGGGAACATATCGAACAGCTGCACACGCTCGATGCGATAATCCGGCAGCCCTTCAATGTCTTTCGCCATGCTCTCGGCATTACAGCTTGAATACAGAATGTAGCCTGGCGCCATCTGGTTCAGGTAGTCGCACAGCGCCTGGCCGATACCGCGCCGTGGCGGATTGACCAGCACCAACTGCGGCACGCTGCCTTCAGCGGTGGCAAAACGCGTGGAGTCCAGCGCCTGGAAACTGACGTGCTGCAACCCCAACGTTTCCGCCGACTGGCGTGCGCAAGCGATGGCTTCGGCGCTGATTTCAATGCCGGTGAGCCGGGTTTCCGGCTGCGCGCAGTGCAGGCCAAACCCACCCACGCCGCAGAACAGATCCCACATGCTGTCGATACCCAGCGCCCTAACCCAGTCGCGCGCGGTAGCGTACAATTTGGCCGCCACCTGGGGGTTGGTCTGGAAGAAGCTTTGCGGGCGGATATACAGCGGCACCTGATTAAACTGCTCCTCCAGCGCCTGCTGCTCGGTCAGCGGGATCTCGCGCTCCCCTTCCATAATCGCCATATGTACCGGCTGAATATTGGCGGAAATCACCCTGAGCTGCGGTAATTGTTGCTGCAGCCACGGCAACGCGGCGCGAAGTTGCGCCAGTTTGCTATCCGAACGCAGTACAAAGCGCAGCATTACGCCGCCGCTGTGGGTGCTTTCGGTCAACAACAGGTACTTCAATTCGCCACGTTTGCGCGCCACGTTATACGGCGTCAGGCCGGCGCGGGCGATAAAGCTTTTCAACACCACGAACATGGGTTCAAAGCTGGCGGGATACAACGGGCAAGCACTCAGATCGACCGGAGTGCCGTCGCGATGCAGCATGCCGAGCAGCGGGCGCTCTACGCTGCCGCTGACCACCATTTTGGCTTTATTGCGAAAAGTGCTCTGCTCGCCGGTAAGCGGTTCCAGCCACTGGGCGACATCACGCCCGGCCAGCAGCGATTGCAGGTGATGCTGTTTGTCCGTCAGTTGCTGCGGATAAGGTTTTTCCAGCCACTGACAGGAACGGCAGGTTCCTGCCGTATACAAAGCGCAATGCATAAAGATGACCCTGTAAGTTCGGGGTGAATAATTAAGGGCGCAGAGTTTAGCACTCTGCGCCCTTAAAGTCTTAATCGCGGGCGGCAAAATACCGGCGGCTGGTGACGGGAACAAACAGTAACGCCAGGATAACCGCGTCGGGAATTTTTTGCAGGATCAGGACATGCAGGATCTGGCTGCTGGTTTCCCCTTCAACGGTAAAAACCTCCGGCAGAAAGCTGCCGATAGTCGCCAACAGCAAATAGCCGACCACCAGACACTGGCAAATCACGTAGCCCCAGCGCCCCCAATTGCGGCCGCGCATCACCGCAAAACCGCAGCTGATTTGCAGGCACAGCAACAGCAGGCCGGCCAGAAAGATAAACGTGGAATCCCAGGCCTGGGCGCTGGTACTGACAAACTCCTGAGTGCCGTCGACACCCAGTTCCCCCAACAGCAACAGCACGCTGATGCATTTGATAGCCACCATTGCCGTCCCGGCCACCATCACCGGTACTGGCGCATCTGAAGTCGATCTCATTCCCTGCCTGCTGTTCAGCATGTCTGACATATCCGTGTATACAACCAAACGCCGCCTATTCAGGCGGCATATATAAAGTCAGGTAATCAATTGCAATACCAATAATTGCAAAAATAGCAGGTTTGAACCGAATCAGCTACGGGCGGCCTTTTGTAATTCGCGCGATCGCTGTTTTTCCGAGCGCGCCATAAACCACCAGGCAATCAAACCGATAATCCCCACCACCAGCAGAATCAAACTCGCCAGGGCGTTGATTTCCGGATTTACCCCCATGCGCACGCTGGAGAACACCAGCATCGGCAAGGTAGTCGCGCCCGGCCCGGCAACGAAGCTGGCGATAACCAGATCATCCAACGACAGAGTGAACGCCAGCATCCAGCCGGCAACCAGCGCCGGGGCAATCATCGGCAGCGTGATCACGAAGAACACTTTTAGCGGCGTCGCGCCCAGATCCATCGCCGCCTCTTCGATTGAGCGGTCCAGCTCACGCAGGCGCGAACTGATCACCACCGAGACATAGGCGGTACAGAAGGTGACGTGCGCCAACCAGATGGTGAACATCCCGCGCTCCGACGGCCAGCCAAACGCGTGCCCCATCGCCACAAACAGCAGCAGCAGCGACAGGCCGGTGATCACGTCCGGCATGACCAGCGGCGCAGTCAGCATAAAGGCAAACCCCGTTGACCCGCGGAAACGGCCGAAACGCACCATCACCACGGCGGCAATCGCCCCCAGCACCACTGCGGCGGTCGCCGCAGCGGCCGCTATCGTCAGGCTCAGCCCAACGGCGCTGATCATCGCCGAATCATGGAACAGCTCTGAATACCAGCGCGTCGACCAACCGGCCCATACCGTCACCAGCTTGGAGCTGTTGAACGAGTAAATGACCAGCATCAGCATCGGCGCATACAGGAAGGTGAAACCTATCACCAGAATGGCGATACGCCACGGTGAACGCACTACCGGCAAGTTGTTCATCCCTGCCCCCCCATTTCCTTGTTCTGGTGCTTGTGGAACCAGAGAATCGGTACGATCAACAACAGCAGCATGACGGTGGCAACCGCCGAGGCCACCGGCCAGTCGCGATTATTGAAGAACTCCTGCCACAGCACGCGGCCGATCATGATACTGTCCGGCCCGCCCAGCAGTTCCGGGATCACAAACTCGCCCACCGCCGGGATAAATACCAGCATCGAACCGGCGATGATACCGCCGCGCGTCAGCGGCACTATCACGCTAAAGAAGGTTTTCAACGGTTTGGCGCCCAGATCCAGCGAAGCCTCAACCAGCGAGTAATCCAGCCGGGTCAGTGCGGTATAAATGGGCAATACCATAAACGGCAGGTAGGAATACACCACGCCGATATACACCGCCAGATTGGTGTGCAGGATCACCAACGGATGATCGATAACCCCCAACCACAGCAGAAAGTTGTTGAGGATACCGTTGTTTTTCAGGATCCCCATCCAGGCGTAAACGCGGATCAGGAACGAGGTCCACGACGGCAGGATCACCAGCAGCAGCAAGATGTTGCGGGTTGAAGATTTGCTGTGCGCCACCGCCCAGGCCAACGGGTAACCGATGATCAGGCAGCAAATCGTCGATACCGCCGCCACCTGCAACGATTGCAGATAGGCATCCAGATACAGCGGGTCGTCGGTCAATTGCAGGTAGTTGGCAAAGTTGAGCGCGATATCCAGCTTGCCTTCCGCCCAGCTCAGCAGATCGGTGTATGGCGGAACGGCCAACGCCAGCTCCGACAGGCTGATCTTGAACACAATCAAGAACGGCAGCAGGAACAGCAGCATCAGCCACAGCAGCGGCACCGCAATCACCAGCTTGCGGCCATGGGCCATTTGCAGGCGCTGGAAAAACGCTTTGAGCGGGCCGGGACCGTTAGCCGGCGGTTCCGACGGCGTGCGTTCAGAAAGCATTGTCATAACAAGTACTCCTCACCTTCTCAACTACACCGTCAACACTACGCAGCTGTCGGCTTCCCAACACAGGCGCACTTCATCGCCCCAGGTCGGCATCCCTTTGCGGAAACGGTGGCCGTTCTGCAACTGGGCGCTGAGCATCTGGCCGCTGAGCAGCTTCACGTGGTAGATCGACAAATCGCCGAGGTAAGCGATATGCACCACTTCCCCCACCGCAAAGTTGCAGCCGTCCTGCGGCACCTCTTCGCACAGCATGATTTTTTCCGGCCGCAGCGCAACCTGGATCGGCACGCCGTCCACCACCGACGAATCCGGATCCACTTTTATCGCATGACGCAAGCCGGGGCTTTGCAGGATCAGCGCATCCTCATGACGTTCCTGCAGCACGCAGTCAAAGACGTTGACCGAGCCGATAAATTCGGCGCTGAAGCGGCTGTTCGGATGCTCGTAGATCTCTTCCGGCTCACCGATTTGCACAAACTTGCCGCGGTTCATGATGGCGATGCGCCCCGCCATGGTCATCGCTTCTTCCTGATCGTGGGTGACCATTACGCAGGTCACGCCTACGCGCTCAAGAATGTCCGTCACTTCAAGCTGCATGCGGTCACGCAGTTTTTTATCCAGCGCGCCCATAGGTTCATCCAGCAGCAACAGTTTCGGCCGCTTGGCCAGGCTACGCGCCAGCGCCACACGCTGACGCTGGCCACCGGACAACTGATGCGGCTTGCGTTTGGCGAACTCTTGCATGTGCACCAGCGACAGCATTTCCGCCACCCGTTCGGCGATTTCCGCACGCGGCATCTTGTCCTGCTTCAGGCCGAAAGCGATATTCTGCTCAACCGTCATGTGCGGGAACAACGCATAAGACTGGAACATCATATTGATTGGCCGCTGGTAAGGCGGCACATGCGACATGTCCTGCCCGTCGAGCATAATCTGCCCTTCCGTTGGCTGTTCAAAGCCGGCCAGCATGCGCAACAACGTAGACTTGCCGCAGCCGGATGGACCCAGCAGCGCAAAGATTTCGCCCTTGTAGATGGTCAGACTGACGTCTTCGACCGCGTTTTGGCCGTCAAAGGTTTTAGTGAGGTTACGGATTTCCAGCAGAGGGGTGAAAACCTTCTGCGACTTGGCTTGAGGACGAGGAATGACGTCGTTCAATCGGGGTGCTCTCCGGTGTAAAGCAGTGCAAAAAACCACGGCGATTGCCATGGCCCAAAATGGCAACGCAGGCGGGGAGCCCCCGCCTGCTGGTCAGAACACGACTGAAAACCGGGCTCAGGAAACTGAGCCCTTCCGTATTACTTCCCGCTTTTAACTTTAGTCCAGGCACGGGTAATGACACGGTCCAGCTTCGGCGATTGCACGTTCAGCGTGAACAGCTTGGCGCTCAGATCGGCCGGTGGATACACGTTCGGGTTGTTGCGAATGTCAGCGTTCACCAGCGGCGTGGAATCCTTCACCGCGTTGGCGTAATACACGAAGTTGCTGATGCCCGCCATCACGTCCGGCTTGAGCAGGAAGTTCAGGAACTGGTAGGCAGCGTCCTTGTTTTTGGCATCCGCCGGCATGGCGAACATGTCAAAATAGGTCAGCGCCCCTTCTTTCGGAATGGTGTAAGCCACGTTCACGCCATTCTTCGCTTCTTTGGCGCGGTTAGCCGCCTGCATCACGTCACCGGACCAGCCGATCGCCACGCAGATATCGCCGTTCGCCAGATCGTTGATGTACTGGGAAGAGTGGAAGTAACGGATGTTCGGCCGCAGTTTGAGCAGCAGATCGTTCGCAGCGCCGGTGTAATCCGCCGCGTTGGTGCTGTTGGGATCTTTGCCCAGGTAATGCAACACGGTCGCATAGACTTCGCTAGGCGCATCCAGGAAGGAAACGCCACAGCTCTTCAGCTTTTCAAGGTTTTCCGGTTTGAGGATCAGATCCCAACTGTCGACCGGCGCGTCTTTGCCCAGAACCGCTTTCACCTTGTCGACGTTGTAGCCGATGCCGGTGGTCACCATCAGGTAAGGAATGCCGTACTTGTTGTCCTTGTCGTTATGCGCCACCAGTTTCAGCATATCGGGATCAAGGTTTTTGTAATTCGGCATTTTGCTCTTGTCGAGCGGCTCAAAGATACCGGCCTTCGACTGGCGCTCAAGGAAGTTGGACGAAGGCACCACCAGGTCATAACCGGTGCTGCCCGCCATCAATTTGCCTTCCAGCACTTCGTTGGAGTCAAAGACGTCGTACACCACTTTGATGCCGGTTTCTTTCTGGAATTTAGCTAAGGTGTCCGGCGCAATATAGTCGGACCAGTTATAGACGTGCAGCGTTTTTTCATCGGCTGACGCGGTGACGGACGCGGCCATCAGCAAGCCGGCAACAACACCCGATAACCACTTTTTACGTTGGGTGACCATCCGTAACTTCCTCCAAAACAGGGGTGAATCATAGAATTGAACTTGTATCCCGAAATGATACAAAACCTTTCCTGATCGAGCGCAATCGTTGCAACCGCGAATTGAATGGCTATGCATTTGATTGCATACGCCTTTTTCAGCTGTCCAGCTCGCGTGGTTACAAGGGGAATCGCAAGCCCTTAGCAGAATCAGCAGCATAACCGGTGTTGCAGGAACGCACCAGCCTTCAGGGCCAAAAACGCCTTTTATCGATTTTTTATGCAGTTTCTCTCTATGTGATACGCCATTAATGGCATAAACGGCGAGAAATATCTGGCAACAGAGGGTAAAACGCAGAATATATTATTGCGGAAGGAAATAAGGGCAGCATGCCGCCGGAGGTGCGGCATGCATCATCTACAGCGGAGATCAATGCAGCATTGGCTGGCGGTCAGCGGCAGCCGGGTTCTCTTCTTCGTCACCCATAAACAGCAGATCGTTCGCCCGCGCCTCGAGGATCACCATCGAGATCTGTTCTTCGCCCTGCTGCATAAAGTGGGTGAACTGCTCCAGCGTCACGCCCACGGCGATGCTCAGCGACTGACAGACGATCAGTTTCGGCAGGTTGTCGTCCTGGATATCGACAAACGCCTTGATGGTCAGCGAACTGGCGTTGATCTGGCTGAGATCGGCCACCAGCGGGATCAGCGCGGTCGGCTTCACCTCGGCCAACGCGGAGAACAAGATCACGTTGTCTACCAGATCGATCTTGGCGTCGAACACGCCGTCGAAGTTTTGCATGTGCGGCAGGTGCAGCGCCTGGCAGGAATCGCACTCAAAGAATGAAATGCCCGATTGATCCAGCCAACGTCGCAACAACGCCAAATCAGGGACTATGAGTGAATCCATATTACCAGCCTCACAATATTCAAAACGCGAAAAAGGCGCATAGCTTACGGAATATTGCCCCAATACGCCACGATCAAAGCCGCTTAATTCGCTGATAGGATAAATATGGGCGAGAAAGGGCCGCAGTACCAGCCGCAAAGCCGCGAATCTTTACCGCCGGGCATTCAGCCGCCCGATTTCAGGCGAAACCCCGGCCGGGCGCGCTGTTCAATGTATTCGATCATCATGCCGGCGATATCCAGCCCGGTGGTTTTCTCCACCCCTTCCAGCCCCGGAGAGGCGTTGACTTCCATCACCAGCGGGCCACGGGCCGCACGCAGGATATCCACCCCGGCGACGTCCAACCCCAGCGTAGTCGCGGCCTTCACCGCAATAGCCCGCTCTTTGGCGGTAATGCTCACTTTGCGGGCGGTACCGCCGCGGTGCAGATTGGAACGGAACTCCCCGGCCTTGGCCTGCCGCTCGATAGCGGCCACGACCTTGCCACCCACCACCAGACAGCGCACGTCCCTGCCCTGCGCCTCGCGAATGAACTCCTGCACCAGAATATGGGCATTGAGGCCGCGGAAGGCGTCAATCACGCTCTCCGCCGCCTGGCGCGTTTCCGCCAATACCACGCCGATGCCCTGAGTGCCTTCGACCAGTTTGACCACCAGCGGCGCACCGCCGACCAGTTCGATCAGATCGCCGGTATCGTCAGGCGAATGGGCGAAACCGGTGATCGGCAGGTCTATTCCCTGCCTCGCCAGCAATTGCAGCGAACGCAGCTTGTCGCGCGCCCGGGTGATCGCCACCGACTCATTCAGGGGATAGCTGCCCAGCAGCTCAAACTGCCGCAGCACTGCAGTGCCGTAAAAAGTGATGGCGGAGCCGATACGCGGGATCACCGCATCATAACGGTCCAACTGACGGCCGCGATAATGGATAGTCGGCGCGGCGGGGTTGATGTTCATATAACAGGAGAGCGGATCGATAATATCAATACTGTGCCCGCGCTGCTCCGCCGCTTCCAACAGACGTTTGCACGAATATAGCGTTCCATCGCGCGAAAGAATGGCAATTTTCACTCGTCACCCCAAAAAGCAATTACCTGCCAGGCAGGCGTCTTATCGGCGGCCGGCGCTCAGGCGCGCGGCTCACGGTCATTTTTATCGTCCGACGCATTTTTCGGAGCGGGGTTGTGCCGATCGTTTTCCGGCGGCAGACCGCCACGCATCAACGGGCCAAAGCCCTGTGCCACACGCCAGACCAAAAACGCCGCCGCCGGCACCATCAACGCCACACCGAGAAAGATCATCGCCACCGCCGCCTGCTGTGAAGCCAGCCAACCCGGCAGGTGGACATGATCGTGAATACTCAGATAGGCCAGCACCAACAGCACCATACCCAGGCCTTCCAATACCAGCACCGGGCGCGGTAAGTCACCGAACGAACGCATATTTTTTTCTCCAGAGGCACTGTCCCCAGTGTAGTGAATTCCCTACGACGGCGACAGCCCCGGCGGCTTAATCGGTTACATGAATCAGATTAACAGGTAATTCCTGCTTTTTTTTCACCGGGCCAACGGGCATAGTAACCGACATTAACGCAGGTAATGCGCAGACCAAGGCTTTTTCGGCTGACAGAATGTCGTTGCAGTAGCGATTAACTAATTGAATATCAACTAAGGAGTGATGCATGTTTGCAGTAATCTTCGGGCGCCCAGGCTGTCCTTATTGTGTCCGTGCGAAAGAGTTGGCGGAAAAATTGACTGAAGACCGTGACGATTTCAACTTCCGTTACATTGATATCCACGCTGAAGGCATCACCAAGGCCGATCTGGAAAAAACCGTCGGCAAGCCGGTAGAAACCGTACCGCAGATCTTCCTTGATGAAAAACACGTTGGCGGCTTCACCGATTTCGAAGCCTACGCCAAAGAAAACCTGAATCTGTTCCAGTAACCCTCAGGTTATTCAGCAAAAAGGCGCTTAGAGCGCCTTTTTTATTGCCGTTCGCGGCGGTGGCCTGGCTGAAACGCCTGCAACAGGCTGCGCGCAAACAGCGCCAGCATGGCGCCGAATACGCACCAAAACACCGCGCTGGTGGCATAGGCCAGTTCCTGCCAGAACGAATAAAACGGCGTCAGCCAAAAATGGCGGATCGTCAGGCACAGCGGCAGCGCATACAGCGCGCCCAACAACGGGCAGAGGATCCGCTTTTTGCTCGACAAATAGCTGGCGATCATGCCGGGTATCACAAACAGCAGCAGGCCGGTTTCACCGTGATGCTCGTGATCCGTGCTGCCGAACGCCCCGCTCTGTTGGCCGAGAAACACCAGGCTGAACAGCAGAGAACAGCTTAAAATGCCCACCCAATACCGATAATTCGCCATGCGGAGACTCCCCTTTAGCGTCGTCACTACCCCGTAGAAATCAGCCGTGTCACGAAACAGGTGACGCCTTGCCATACACGGCAACGCTGAGCTGAACTTTTTCCTTGGTCTAAAGAGAGTTAAATGCGTTCGGCAGCGCAGGAACTCAGCTTAATGCTGGCTGTCGCGCGCCATAGCGACTAGAATATACGCCGCCGATCGATGGTTCGGATCGCCTTCCGCTGGTTAGTTATTTATGACGTCATTTTCCGACTGAATTTATATCTTATAGTCATCTATATCAAGCACTTACTGGTAAACAATAAGTTATCCTCCGTGAACATAAACGTCGCTAGTTTGTTAAACGGTAACTACATCCTGTTACTGTTTGTGGTACTCGCACTGGGGCTGTGCCTCGGTAAAGTTCGTCTGGGCTCCGTTCAACTCGGTAATTCCATTGGCGTTTTGGTGGTTTCGCTGCTGCTGGGCCAACAACATTTCGCCATTAACACCGAAGCGCTGAATCTCGGCTTTATGCTGTTTATTTTCTGCGTCGGCGTGGAAGCCGGGCCAAACTTTTTCTCAATTTTTTTCCGCGACGGCAAAAATTACCTGATGCTGGCGTTGGTGATGGTCGGCTCCGCAATGGTGATCGCTATCGGTCTTGGCAAGTTGTTCCATTGGGACATCGGGCTAACCGCCGGCATGCTGGCCGGATCGATGACCTCGACCCCGGTGCTGGTGGGTGCTGGCGATACGCTACGCAACACCATCGTCAACGGCCCGGCGCTGCTGGCGGCGCAGGACCATCTGAGCCTCGGCTATGCCCTGACCTACCTGATTGGCCTGGTGAGCCTGATCTTCGGCGCGCGCTACCTGCCCAAGCTGCAACATCAGGATCTCTCCACCTCCGCCCAGCAGATCGCCCGCGAGCGCGGTCTGGATACCGACAGCCAGCGCAAGGTTTACCTGCCGGTCATTCGCGCCTACCGCGTTGGCCAGGAGCTGGTGGCCTGGGCCGATGGCAAAAACCTGCGTGAGCTGGGCATCTATCGCCAGACCGGTTGCTATATAGAACGCATCCGCCGCAACGGCATTCTGGCGAACCCGGACGGCGACGCGGTGCTGCAGGTGGGCGACGAGATTTCCCTGGTCGGCTACCCGGACGCCCACGCGCGGCTGGACCCCAGCTTCCGCAACGGTAAAGAAGTGTTCGACCGGGATCTGCTGGACATGCGCATCGTCACCGAAGAGATCGTGGTCAAGAACAGCAATGCGGTAAACAAGCGCCTGAGCCAGTTAAAGCTGACCGATCACGGCTGCTTCCTCAACCGGGTGATCCGCAGCCAGATTGAAATGCCCATTGACGACAGCATAGTGCTCAACAAAGGCGACGTGCTGCAGGTCAGCGGCGACGCGCGCCGGGTGAAAAGCGTGGCGGAGAAGATCGGCTTTATCTCTATCCACAGCCAGGTGACCGATCTGTTGGCCTTCTGCTCCTTCTTCATCATCGGGTTGATGATTGGCCAGATCACCATCCAGTTCAGCAATTTCTCGTTCGGCATCGGCAACGCCGCCGGCCTGCTGATGTCCGGCATCATGCTGGGCTTCCTGCGCGCCAACCACCCGACTTTCGGCTACATTCCGCAGGGTGCGTTGAACATGGTGAAAGAGTTTGGCCTGATGGTGTTTATGGCCGGCGTGGGCCTGAGCGCCGGTGCGGGCATCGGCCACAGTCTCGGCGCCGTCGGTGGCCAGATGCTGATCGCCGGGTTGATCGTCAGCCTGGTGCCGGTGGTGATCTGTTTCCTGTTTGGCGCCTATGTGTTGCGCATGAACCGCGCCCTGCTGTTCGGCGCGATTATGGGAGCACGTACCTGCGCGCCGGCAATGGAAATCATCAGCGATACTGCACGCAGTAACATCCCTGCACTGGGCTACGCCGGAACCTACGCCATAGCTAACGTGTTGTTAACCCTGGCAGGTTCGTTGATTGTGGTGTTGTGGCCGGGGATACTCGGCTAACCGATAAGCAGCAAAGATGTATCAGTGGCAAATATATTTTGAAATTTTTATCGCCGGCGAGAACTTTCCTTTCCGGGGGTAGTCTGAATTAGTGCCACTGCTTTTCTTTGATGTCCCCATTTTGTGGAGCCCGTTAGTCCCGCCTTTTTAGGTTCAAGACTATCGGGTTTTTTGTTGCCTATAGAAAATATCGTTATAAAACAATGCATTGAGAGAGAGCAATTCGCCAAGTGGCGACAGAATGGCGACAGCCATTTTGCGGGGCGCAAAAAAACCTGCTTTCGCAGGCTTCTTGTTAAATCCAAAGTGATCCCTGATTGCTCCTTGTTGGATGCGGTGGAGCAATATCAATTTTACCCGGTGATACAATCTGCCGTTG
This sequence comes from Serratia sp. 22264, assembly GCF_052045345.1. Lineage (NCBI taxonomy): Bacteria > Pseudomonadati > Pseudomonadota > Gammaproteobacteria > Enterobacterales > Yersiniaceae > Serratia > Serratia sp. 22264. The sequence continues at coordinate 419,866 of NZ_JBQEOY010000001.1, read as the reverse complement.
GATAGATTCCAGCGTCACGAAAGTACAGCTGCAATTGATATTTTGGCACTGGTGATAGCGTTCTTTGGTGTTCTCACTCAAGTAGCGGCTTGTGCGGGCATGGGCGGCAGTTCGGCAAAGCGGGCAATGCATCATATTGATATCCCCTTCTTAATCTCTCAATTGCCGCGATAATACCCTCCCCGATCGAGAACAAAACAACCTTTAAGTGAATTTACAAAAAATAATTCACATTACGAGACCTCATAGGTCACATCGGAAAGCAAAACCTCAAACTCTAACGCCGTGGTAAAGCCGCTATTGCTCAGGCTGTGCGTGGCTTTGCTTACTATCCAGTGTTGCGCGTCGATCACCTCTTTAAAACCGCTGACGCGTACCGGTGTTTCCGGTGTGATGTTAGCGCACCCCATAGCGAGCGACAGTGAGAACTCAGCCGCTCCGCGCTGAAGCTTTTCCCATTTCGCCTGTGCGGCCCGCATGGCGGCGGCCTTGGTGGCGTAAATCTTGGTGATAGCAAACACGTTATCTTCAGCCCCCACCAGATAGTCACCTTTCTTTTCTTCCACAGGCTTACCCGGTTTCTTGCTGGCAATCGGCTTGGCTTTAGGATGTTGCAACGCCCGTAAATGCTGCTCTTTCGGCTTACGCTGCAACTTCACTTTCTTTGGCTTCGGCTGCTTGGTATTGAGCCAGCTCGCCGTCACGCCGGTGTAAGCATCCCGATCGGCAATGCTGAAGCTGTGCTGATCGCCATCTTGTCGGGTGATGGTATACACCGGCAACGGCTTGCCGCTCACACTGGTGCCGTTGCCCGGCCGCATAAACAGCAGACTACCGTTCTTCACCACGGCCACCGCACCATTGAGCGAGGCAAGCCGGGTAATAAACGCCGCATCGGTTTCCTGCGTCTGGTCGATATGGCTGATTTTGATGGTTCCCAGACCGGCGGCCAGCGTGGCGTTGAGCTTATTGCGCGCCGCCACCTTCTGCACGATGTCGCTCAGGGAGGTATCATGATAGGACTCATCGCGCCGGGTATTCAACGAGCCGCGAAAATCGGCACTCCGGGCGCGGATGGTCAGCGTATCCGGCGCGCCTCTGTGCTCCACCTCATCCACAGTAAACAACCCCTTTGGCGTCAGTGGCGCACCTTTCCAGCCGAGTGACAACGCCAGCACCGCATTGCGTTGGGGCATCACCATCAGCCCATCGCTGTCGTCCAGCTCGATGTCGAGCTGGTCAGCCTCAAAGCCCCGGTTATCCGTCAGCGACAGGGAGATCAGACGCTTGCGGATGTTCCGCGTGATGTCTTTTTCCTGCAATGACAATGAAAAGTCCGGGGCAATCAATGCCCCGGCAGGCATGGCAACGCCAGTGATCATGATAAAAACCCTCCCATTGCCCCGGCGGCCTGTCCGGCCATCGCGCCCGCTTTATCGTATAGCTCTCCAGCTTGCTGCCGCAGATCGCCAAACATAGCAGACAAGGACTCATCCACCCGCTTTAAATTGAGTGTGAACTCGGTACGGCGCGGGCTGCCGTCGGCGAAAAAGTCCGAATGGCTTTCCGATATCGACTCGATCACAAACATGCCGTAAATCGTACCGCTGCCCTCAATCAGCGGCCACGCCCGCCCCTGCTCCGCCATCAGTTGCAACGTTAACAGCGAAAAGCGGCCGCCGGTGATCTCCGGCAGTAATACGCCGGACAGGGTAATAGTTTCATCATCCAGCCCCAAAAACTGCGCCGCCGGGCGCTGGCCCACACGCGCATTGCTCGGCCAGCGGTAATCTGCCGTGCGGTTCAGGGACTGATACGGCAGGGTTTGCAGCATAAAAACAAACAGCCCCAGCGTTAACATCATGTCGTTACCCCCCGTAATTCATGCGGCTACGTGCAGCAGCCGCTTGTCTGCGCTGCTCGGCAGCAAGCTGGCGAGACACTTCGCGGGCAATGGCCTGCGCGTCCTGTCCCGGCACTGCATGCACCTCAATGGTGATCGGCGCCGGGGTTATCTGCACGGGCGCCGCAGGGGGAACTGTCGCCATCACCGGGGTAGACAGTGACAGCATGGCCGCCGACAACGCCGCCGTTTTACGCCGCCCGATGATATTGGCCGGGCCGTTGACGATCTCCGGGCCACGCTCGCCCACAATGCCAAACTGCCCGGACGGGATATCACCGCCTTTGTCGAATGCCCCCGCATAACCCGGCCCCGGCGTCAGCTCAGGTGCGGGACGGCTGTAGGAAATCGCCGGGTTCACTTCGGTTTTACCACCAAACTTCATCCAGTCCGGCAGCATGTCGGTTAAGCCGCTAATCTTGTCTTTCAGGGCCTGCCAACGCTCGCTAATGCCCTCCATGATGCCGTTAATCATGTTCATCCCGGCTTCTTTAAACTTGCCGGGTAAGGTTTTAGCCGACCCTACAAGCTCATCCCACTGCCCGCCGAGCCACGTTTTCAGGTTTTGCCATGCCGCTTGTGTCGATTTCTTGACGTTTTCCCATGCCTCCGACGTCGCGGTGGAAATGCTGTTCCATGCGCTCAAAGTGGCGTTTTTGATCGTTTCCCATGCGGCCTGAAATTTAGGCCCTAACGTCTCCCAGTTCTGCCAGATGTACACGGCCGCCATGGCAATCAGGCTGATAACGGCCAAAATCGGGTTAGCCATCATGACGCGGCCCAGCCACATCACCGCCGTACCGACAAAGCGCAACCCTTTAACCAGCCCGGCAAACGACACGCGCCCGACGATTGACATCAATTTCAGCATGCCACCGCCCATCGTCAGCAGGGAGCGCCCCACCGCACCACCGGTAAACTTCATCACGCTGCCAAGCCCGCGTGCAGCGGTGGTTATGCCCTTAAACGAAAACGTGGCGGCAACCCGGCTCAGCTTAAACAGCCCTTTGGTCAGCCCCAGAGTCGGCCCCATCAACAGGCTAAACCCGGTGATCACCGGCCCGGCCAGAAAGCCCAAAATAGCCATGCCGCCGATCACTGCAGTCAAGCCCAGCGCCAGCTTAAACAGCGTGCCGGACAGCTCCGGGTTTTCCTTCGCCCATTGCCCGGCCACGCCGAGCCATTTGGTGGCACTTTGCGTGAGCTTACGCAACCCGGAATCCTGTTTATCAAAGACCTCAATTTGAATATCCTCAAAGGCCGAGGAGAGGTTTTTTAAATCGCCGTCGAGGTTATCCGTTTTCGTCTTGGCGATGTGTTCTGTCGCCCCCTTGGAATCCGTCACCGTCTGCTTTTTCGCGGCCAGCTTGCCGTTGCCTGCCGCAGCAATCAGCTTGATAGCGCCTTTCATCGCCTCTTCGCCGAAAATCACCTTCAGGTATTCCGCCTGCTGCGCGGTGCCGAGCTTGTTCTTTTTAAACGAGCTGTCGATTTTCTTCAGGATGTCTTCAATCGGCAGCATGTTGCCTTTGCTGTCTTTGGTTTTCACCCCCAGCTCTGACAACGCATCCTGCGCCTGCCCGACCGGCGCTTGCAGCCGGGTAAACATGGCGCTCGTCGCCGTCCCGGCCATACTGCCTTTGATGCCGTTATCTGCCAGCACGCCCAGTAACGCGGTGGTGTCTTCGATACTGGCCCCGGCCGCCTCGGCAATCGGAGCGACGTACTTCATCGCCTCGCCAAAATCCATCAGGTTGCTGTTTGAGCTGGTGAATCCCTTGGTCATCACATCCGCAACACGCTGGATCTCGTCTATCGGCATGTTAAACGCCGATTGCATGTTGGTAATGATGTCCGCCGCGTCGGCAATGTCCAAATCAGAAGCCAGCGCCAGATTAACGGTGGATTCCGTCGACTTCAGGATGGCATCACCGTTAAAGCCGGATTTCGCCAATACGGACTGCGTGCGGGCAACGTCCGTCGGGGAAAAGGCGGTGGTAGCCCCGATGTCCCGCGCCTGCTGACGGATAGCCGCCAGTTGCTTGTCGTTTTTCGCCAGCCCCAACGTGGCCTGCGTGTCTGACATCTGCTTATCGAACTGCACACCCGGAGCCATAAACCGGCTTTCGGCATACAGTCCGCCGGTAGCGACCCCCAGCCCGACGGCGCTTTGGTTGCGGACGGTTGCGCCCAGCGCTTTACCGGCCTGCGCCCGCTGCTGAATACGGCTCAGTGATTCCTGCTTTTTACTCAGCCGTTCCAGCTCAGCCCGCTGGCGGTTTAAAGCGGCGGTGGCCTCACCGGCGCTGGATTTTAACCGACGCTGCTCGGCGCTCAGGTACTTGGTGGCGATACCGTCAGCGTTGAGCGCATTACGCTGGCGTTGCATGGACTGGCGCAAGCCGTTGTATTTCGTCTGCAACTCAGCAGCGGCACGCGTTGACGCTGCCAGCAGCCGCGCCTGCTGCGCCGTGGGTTTTTCCGTCGCCTTAAACTGAACGGCCAGCGCGGCCGCTTCTTCTTTGGCTTTTTTCAGCGCCTGCCCGGTGACGGCAAGCTGGCCCTGAGCCTTGCGAAACCCCTCAATCCGGGCGGCCTGTGCGTCCAGCGTTTTGAGGGTGTGTTGGGTAGTCTTGATGTCACCGGCCAGCCGTTGACTGGCCTGTTGGATACTTTTAAGCGGGCGTGTGGCTTGGTCTACGGCCTTCAGCAAGACCTGAAGCTGCAGGCTTTTACTCATCGTGATTCACTCCGCTGCGTTGCAGGGCTTTATGACGCCAGTTCAACAGCTCGGTGAGCGTCATTCCGGCCATTTCTGAGGGCGGCCAGTGGAATATCACTGCGATGTCCGCCATCAGGTCATCAACGCCCAGCCGGGCGTCAATCGCTACTCCGCCAACTTCGGCGACAAAAAACCGACAACCTGCCCGGCCAGCGCCACCAAGTCCGGCAGATCTAAACGGGCGCATTCTTCTTTGGTCAGGTTGGGTACGGTCACGCGCGGCAGGATCACCAGCAGCGCGTCAACATCGGCATTGGCGACCGCAGCAAGACCGACGCCGCGCAAGGTGCCTGCCGTGGGTTTCATCACCTGCACCTCGGCAATGAGGGTTTCACCGCGCTTAATCGGGCTGTCGAGGGTAACGGTGTTTTCTTTGGCTTCGTTCATGGTGGTTTTCTCTCTCAGTCAGGGAAACGGCCAGCCCGGCGGGCTGGCGCGCAATTACAGGCCGATGGCCTTACGGTGCTCGGCCAGCCGGTCAACGCCGTCGACTTTCTCGACCATGTTCACGGTATCGACTTCGATCAGCTCTTTGCCGTCAACGGTCAGCTTGAAATAAGTGCAGTCGGTGGATACCTTGGTTTCGGTGTCCTCGCCTTGTTTGTACTCGCCGAAGTCGATTTCCTTATGGCGACCACGCAAGACTACCTCCACGGCAGACACCTCGCCGGTGTCATCACGCTGGAAGGAACCGGCAAAGCGCAGCGGCACGGCATCGACTGCGCCCCATTGCTTAAGCACCAGCTCATCAATGCCGCCCATGCTCCATTCCAGCGCCAGCGCGTCATCGTCCAGCCCCATATCAATGGAGGCTGCACCGTTCATGCCGCCACCCCGGTATTTCTCCAGCTTGCGGGTGAGTTTTGGCAGCGTCAGCGAGGACACCACGCCCATATAATTGAAACCGTCGTTGAACAGGTTCAGGTATTTCAGTTTCTTAGGCAGAGCCATAAATCATCGTCTCCTTTAGCGATTCACGGATGCGGCGAACGTCGCCAGATAGCGATCGGTGATGCGCTGGCGCAGGGTTAAATCTTCCAGCGGCGGCACCGGCGTGTAGTCGTAATCAATAAACAGCTTGCCTGCCTTCAGGGTGTCCTTGTCGTTGGCGGTTTCGTCATACCAGCAATCACCGTCGATAATCAGCCCGGCGGATTTCAGCTCGCGGAACTTGGCTTTGATGCCGTCGATCATGTCGCGGACAAGCGTCGGGGTGACCGGCCGGTCAATCGCCCACATGTGGGCCTCGGCCATGGTGTCGGCGATCACCTGCGCGGTGCGGGTGTAGTTCTCGAAGGCAAACAGCGGATCGTCCGAACAGGTGCGGGAACCCCAGAACTTAAAACCGTCTTTGCGGATAAGCGTCGTGACACACGCTTGGTTTAACAGGTCGGCATCAGTGCCGGGAGCCTGTAGGTCCCAGAACACGCTGGCGGTGATACCGGTTACGCCATTGACGCCGACGTTGGAAAGGGTTTTGTGCCAGCCGGTTTCCGTATCGATTTTGGCGCGCAGGCCCAGCGCCCGTGCAGTGGCGTAGGCAATGTCGCTTTTATTGGCGGCGGTATTCCAGCTCACAAAATCCGGCCAAATCAGCATCAGCTCACGCTGGCTAAAGTTGGCGCGGTACTTGATTGCTTCCGCCATCGTTTTACAGCCGTAAGCGCTGATATAGCCGAAGGCGCGCAGCTTTTGGCAGATACCGGCAAGTGCCGTTGCCACTTCCAAATTGTCATAGCCCGGTACGCCAAGAATACGCGGTTTCACGCCTAACTCGGCCTGCGCTGAGAGCAGCGCTTTCATGCCGGTATAGCGGCCTTCTGCGTTAGCGCCGCCGATAATATTTGTGGTGGTTTCCTTGGCGTCTTTGCCTTCGGCGACGCGCACAACAACAGTGACCGGTTTTGACTGGTCGGCAATCGCCAGCAGCGACGCCGCCAGCGTGCCTTTTTTACCGGCCTTGCCGGAAGCGGCCAGCACGTCGGTGATCAACACCGGGACGTTAAGCGGGAAGGTTGCCGCGTCGGCGTCCTCCGCCGTGCAGACCATGCCGACGATGGCCGTCGATACGGTGGAAATAACGCGGGTGCCGTCGTTGATTTCGACAACACGCACGCCGTGATGATAGTCAGCCATAGATAAACTCCTGTTGTGGTCGATGTGTAGAGAATGATATTTTTATAATTATTTTTCACTTCGATTCCGTTAGTTAATCAATCAAACAACACTTATCGAAGGCGACTTTTATAACAATAATGGAGTCAATAAATGCAAGAGCTAACCGATGCGGTAAAGAAAACATTGGTAGATAGAATTAACACCCCTCTTTTTGGGTTTATTATATTATCGTGGATTTCATTTAACTGGTCAGATATCGCAACATTATTACTTAGTAAGAAAGACATACAAGAACGAATAGAAATTATTAATTCGTCATCAGCCCTATTAGGTCACTCATTATTATACCCTTTACTTGCAGGTTATTTATTAAGCGTCACATTCCCATATGCTCAGTGGACAGTATCTTATCTTCAACGAATAGCTCAACAACTATTAAACTCAAACAATGAACGAAGAGAACAACAAGAGTATAATTTCACAAAAAAATTAGCAAAACTAAGAGCAGAAGCAGAAGGCGCATTGGAGCTTGAAAAAATAGAAATAAAGTCAATAATAGCGGACAAAGAAACTGCCATTGCTGAGAAAAGATTAAATATCTCAGATCTAAATGACAAATTCTCCGAAACACAGAAAGAGATAATAAAGTCAGAAGCGGAGCTAACCAGATTAAAAAATGAAGTAGGGAGTTTAGAGAAACAAGTTGAACAATTTAACCAAGAAACCATAGCAGATAATTATTACAATAACCTCGACTGGGATATCAATGGTATCGACGCTCATAAAAAATACCTAAGAAATGTTAACCTTCTACTTGAAGAGGTTAAAGAAATCCTTCAAAAAGATATAACTCAAGAAAATAGAATAAAAGCAATCGAGATCATTATCGATATACAACGAGGAAATAGCATAAGAGGTTGATCGTTTTCACCGATCAATAACAGCGTATTGATCTACGCAATCAATTGGACGGTATTCGAGCTGACGGGTTAAGGTCATCAGACAAGACGCGGCAACATCAGGGAAAGCCGCAAACACAAAGCCCGCATCGTTGAGTTGCGGGCTTTTTTCTTATGCGTCGGGGGCTGACGGCCAGTTAATCGCCGGGGCGGCTGAAACATCCAGACGGTTAAGCATAACCCGATACCTTTTCCAGCCTTCCAGTCGGGCTTTTTCGGCATCGCTCACCATATCCAAATCAACCGCATCCTGCAGCGGTGCGATCATCTTGGCGGCTTCAGCAATACGGGCGCGCTGCTCTACCCGGGCTTGTTCTTGATGTTCTTCCGGTGTGTAAATCCGCTTGTCGATTTGCTTCCCATCAAACACCCAATCACCCGAAATATTCGCCCGGCGATTTGCGGTAGTGTCGGCTACTTCGGCAACATTCAACCCTCCAGGCCACAACGTAGAAACATCCTTATTGGCCGCGATACTGCGAATAATGCCTTTTTCGTCATAAGCGATCTTTATTGTGTCAGCCGAAAAACTCTGCTGGCTGCTATACCATTCCACGCCATCTTCGGAAAAAAGAAATAACGCATTATGCTGATTACTTAATTTAAGCTGCTCCGGTGTTTTTGGTGAGCCAATTTTAAAGCCTTTAATATTCATCATGATTTATCGACCTATGGTGATCCATTGTCCATTTTTATAAATCTGGATGTAACTCCAGAACAATTCTTCGGGAGAGTAGTCGCCATCCCAGTTATTGAACCCCGTCAATACGGTATTTTCGTGATAGGTATAGATGCCTGTAGCACCGTGCTGCGTTTCTGCGCTGTACCTGACGTTTTGAATAAAGTTTTGGTTAACCCAATCGACGGTTGCACGCGCCCCAACCTCACGGTTAAAGGTTCCCCAATCAACGCGGCTATTAACCTGTTCAATAACCGCATCCCATAACCATTTATTACCCCACCGGCTGCCCAGAATATTGCCATCGCCGGCATGCGTTGCCGCACCTACATTGAAGGTTCCTTGAATCGTTACGTCATGGCCCAACGTCATTGCGCCCGTTTTCACATTGACGGCCATCGGGCGTAGGTTGTTAAACGTGCCGTACTGGTTTTTTGCATTGGTCAACATTAAATACAAGCTGCTGCCGTCGTTACGCCAGAACGTCCCGTGATCGCCGCCGACAATGCGATAGTTATCGATGGATGTTGATTGAATTTCCGCGCTGGTTTTGACTATGCCAGTCAATTGCCCGCCAGCTTTCGCCAAGTAGCGCCCGTCAGCCTCGGTTTTATTCCATGCGTTGACATCACCGGCCAACAAATTGACATCACCACTCAGCGGCTTGCCGTTGATTTTGAGTGAACGTACCGCGTATTTTTTCATTGCTTCAGCGTCAGTCAGCGCACCGGTTTCCTGCGCAGTGGGCGGCTTGGCTGTCGTATAAATACGGGGATTTGCAGCCTGATTGGCCTCGATTCCCCAATGCAATTCATTATCCAGAGCAACGCCAAGACGCATTAATGGCATAGCGCCAATCTGAAAACCTAGCGATAAATTACTCTGTGCAGTAGGTCTGCTCATCACAAATGGGGTATGCGCACTGCTCTCGATCCGCAGGAATTCTCCCTCAGTGGAAGCACTATCGGATTTTATCGCCAGCTTCTTCACCGTGCCGCCTGTCAGCATCAGATAACGCCCGTCGGCCTCCGTTTTATTCCACGCATTTACATCACTTGCCAACAGGTTAACGTCACCGCTTAACGGCTTGCCGTTAATCTTGAGGGCGCGTAAAGCATACTTTGCATCAGCCTCTTTTGCGGTGTAACTGTTGCCGGAGTGCAGGAATTCAAACCAGCCGTCGATCCCTTTCCCAGCCTCTTTGGTGCGAAATGACATCCGCCCCTGACGCCAGCCAATCTGCAACCCGAAATACTCGCCCCCGGCGCTGGCCTGCCACGTCTGATTGATAATCCCGACGGAACTCCCCGCCTGAGCAAACGGCGGTTTATCCGGGTCGTTGACTTCTGCCCATGTAAATCCGGTAAACGCCCCTTGCCCCCAGATATCCGCCAGCGCGTGACGCCGTGCGGGCGGCGTCAGCCCCAGCCCGAAAGCCTGATCGGCCGTCAACACTTGCCCTGCGGCTTCACCGATATCACGTTGGGCGGCAGATTTTAACGCCAGCGCTTGGCGCGCCTTGGCTTTGTCCGGCAGATCTGAAAGGTTGTTAACGCGTTGAGCATAGCGGCCGTCAGCTTCTGCTTTACTCCATGCACCAACATCAGCCGCCGTGGGCTTGTAATCCGTGGTGTAAATCCGCGACCACTTAACCCCGTTTTCAGATCGGTTAGACGCACCAATAAAGGCCGCACCTAAGCCCGATACACTGATATATCCCGTGGACGGCGCGGCATCGCACGGCAGGCTAAGCACCCCGGCGGCGATATTGCCACTGATCGGCGGTTTGTTTTCGGAAGCCATATTCACGCGGTAAATTTGCGCAGTGTTGCAATAGGCGTTATCAAACGCTCGCGCACCGCCACCCAGCCCAAACGCACCGACGGCCATCAATTGCCCGCCTTCAACACCGACGTTTTTTGTTGCCGCGCTGCCCAGTGCAAGATTGCCGCGTGCAGCGGCCTTATCGGTAAGGTCCGACAGATTAGCGGCCTTTTTGGCGCTGGCATCACTGACCGCTTTCAGCGCCTTTGGCGTGGCAGCCTTAGTTTCGTCGGTACTGGTTGTGGCGCTGCTCAGTTGCACCAAGCCTTTCGCCGTGGTGCTGGCGTCCGGGTGATTGCGCGTTTTCTCATGGGCGCTAATAGCATCGGCAACAAAATCTTTGGTGGCCAATACCGTATCGCCCCCGGCGATCACCTGAATCGCCTCAGTGCTGCTGACAATCAGGATCATGCGCAGCGTCTGCGTTCGCCCGCTGCCCTCCGCCAGTTTTGGCTTGTAGCTCTCCGCCATATTGGCGACGGCGATCAGCGTTCCGGCTTCGTCATACAGGCCCATTTCCCGCAGCCAGAACCCGCCGACGTCGGCCGGGATAATCAGCTCCGCCACAATGTTGTTTTTCACGGCGCCGATTGTCAGCCCATTGAGCGCGGCGCGGTATTTCTCATTGACCAGCTTGGTCTGTGCAGGATTCGGTGTCGGCAATGTACCGTTACCGTCACCGACAGCCATACGGGTGATTTTCAACTGGGTACCGCCAGCGGTGGCGGCGGCAATTTTAGCCGCCCCGACGGTGGTAATAATCGCTTTGTATTTGCTCATGCTTTTCTCTTTATCCGGGGTAAACGGTAATGACATCGCCATCCACGACGGCCGCGCCGGTGTAAATCCGGCCGGGGATGTCCTGCAAGATGTTGAGGCCGATCAGGTGGCGGCTCAGCGGCTTGGCATCGGCGATCAGGCGTTCCATTTCCCGATACATCTCCTCGGTGATACCGGTTTCCAGCACGCCAATATCAAGCCTGAAGGTGCCGGGCGGATCGTCACCGTGGAACCATTCGATAACGTTAATCAGGTAGCCGAGCGGCTCCACCACGCGGCGCACGGCCCCAATGGTGCCTTTATGCCGGTGAATGTAGAACGCGGCGGACACCACGCCCCGCTTGATGTCCTCCGGCCAAGCCTCATCCCACCTGTCGACGGAAAACGCCCACGCCAGATAGGGCAACAGCGGCAAAGGACAGGTTTTTGGGTTCCACAGGTCACGCAACGCAACCGGCACATGCTCCAGCTCCGCGCACGCAGAGGCAGCGGCCACTTCCAGCGGCGATGAACCGACCGGTAACAAGCGGTTATTCATCGTCATCGGCGCGCCCTGGTGTAATGGTGTAACCGGTGCAATAACCGGCCTGCGTCTTATCAAGCACAATGTCAGCGGGCGGCTTGATGATCTGCACGTCTTCCACGCCTTCGACTTTCAGCGCGGCATTGATGCCGGAGCGGCGGATATTTCGGCCAAGTCGTCGCATGTTTTGCACGTAAGCGCGCAGCCGTTTATCCGCCGTGTCGAGGATAGGCGCGACCTCCGGGCCGGGGTACAGAGACAAAACGGCTTCGATGGCGTAACGGGTAATTTTTGCCGACTGCACGGTAAGCCGATCGCCGACCGGGCGCACATCTTCATCATTCAGCGCTACGCTGACGGCCTGCAACAGATCAGGGCTGGCAGTGCCGTCGCCGTCACGCGATAACACCGTGACGGTCACGCTGGCCGGGGTTGGGCTGATCGCCGTCACATCGGCCACACGGCCATCCGCCGAGCGGGCGTGAAAACGGTATGAACCGGCCGATCCCGCCGTGCTCATCCCTTCAAAGGCGTCTTGCAGACGCAGGCGATAATCCTCGTCTGACTCCATGACCGCCGGTGTCGGCGGGATAGTGGTTTCATCTGCCGGGGTGATCACCAATCGCGGGGTACTGAAATTAGCGCCGATCTGGTCAAGATCTCTACCGGTGGCATAAGCCAGCATCAGCGCTTTAGCGGCATCGTTGACGCGCTGACGCAAAATCACCTCACGGTAGGCGTTTTCCTGCAGCAGCTTCACGATCGGCTCAGACTCCAGCGCCAATGTGCGACTAAGGGCTTCCCGCTGTTCCTCCGGGTAGAGCGAAATCAACGTGGCCTTACGCTCAGCCAAAATGTCTTCATAATCCACTGTCTCCACGATGAGCGGTGCGGGCAGTTGGGACAGGTCAATGGTTGCCATGGTTTCAGCTCACAGGAACAGACAGCGACAGCGCGCCGGGGGCATCGGTGCGGGTGCCGGTGATGTCGATCACCATCTTGCCGTCGTATGTGGTGTTAAAGGTGATGCCGGTCAGTTTTACGCGTGGCTCCCATGCCAGAATCGCGCTGTAACAGGCGGCCATGATCTGCAGGCGCAGCGTGTCATTCTGCGGCTGGTCGAGCAGTGCCGACAGCAGCGAACCATAGGCCCGGCGCATAGGGCGTGAACCCTGCGGCGTGATCAGGATGTCTGCCACGGACTGGCGAATATGCTCGATGTTCGTCAGTGCGCGGCCGGTGTCGCGGTTCATGCCAAGGTATTTCGCGTTGTTCATGCCGGTTTATCCGTATTGCCGCCGCCGTTCTGGACGCCGCCGTGGGTGTGCTTATCAACGACAATGCCGTTGGATGAGAACGAGCCGCCGCTGTGCTCAATGCTGCCGGTCATCTTCCCGCCCTTCAGCACTTCCAGCGTGCCGGTAGTGAGCTTGTTCGTGCAAACCACCTCCGGCGCATCAAGGGTGATTTTGTCAGCCTTGACCATCACCACTTTGGTGCAGGCGGTGATGGACTCCGATGCCTGTACGTTGGCAGTTTTTATGCCGGTCACACTCAACGCGCCGGTTGCCGGTTCGTACTCAATCACGGCACCGTCCGGGAAGGTGATATGAATGGCATCCACCGAGGCCGATGGGGCCGGGAAATCATCGGAGAAAATGCCCGGCAGCACAAAGGCGGTATCCAGCTCGCCGCCCAGCGCCAGCACTAACACTTGCTCACCTTCAGACGGTGCCCACCACACGCGGGTACGCCCGGCACGGCAGGTTAGCCAATTCAGCCAGTCGGTAAGGTTGCCACCGGTATCGACACGGCAAAGACCGCGCTCAAGGTCGACGGCGTTCACGGTGCCAATGCGGATAAGGTTGCGCAGCAGGCGCAGAATTTCAGGAGCATTCTTTGTCATGGCACATATCATGATTCTTTTAAAAAGCCACTTCTAGAAATGTCTCCTTGTTGTCCCATCACACAACCATGTAAAATCCTTCCCCTCACACTTTAAACAGCTATAGCCTAGTAACCTTCGGAAGTTAACGATGAAATCGAATAAAAAAATTCACACAACAGTTAAAATATTCATTATTTTCACCTTCGTAGTAATTTTAATATCAATATTTTTCCCTTGGCTTAGCAAAATTATATTTCCAAACACTGAACTTGGGATTTACAATAAGGAGTTCTGGTATAATTTTCTTATCAACGCAAACGCAACAATATTAGACTTCTTTGTAATTGGGGTCGTGATATATTTCCTAGACCAACGAAGAGGAAAAACCGAATTAACTCAGGAACTACTTAGAGACTTAGAAGATTTCGCACCTCACTCCACTGTAGAATTAAACCTAAAGAAAGTCGGGATAATAAAAAGATTGATTAACCTTGGCGTGAATAAGATAAATATACAACGAATTTGTATTAAAGACGTTGAGATAAGGAACATATCAATAATGGATTCAGATTTAACAGGGATAAATCTTGAAAGGTCAAAACTAAAGAACTGCAAGTTCGAAAGGTGTAATCTTAGATCACTTAATCTAGATGGTGGGAAAATAAAAAATGTTATTTTTAAAAAATGCCAAATAAGAAACATGAAATTAATTGACGGTACTTATTCAGCGTTGTTACTCGAGGATGTAGATCTGAGCAACTCGACTTTTGTGAATTCAAATTTATCAGGTGCAATATTCAAAAACTGCGAACTAAGTAATGTTACCTTTGAAAAGTGCAATTTGAGAAATGTTAATTTTAAAACATCAAAAAACATTGACATATTAGCTCTAAGCAAAGCAGAAAACCTTGATTACATTCATGCAGATGAGATGATTTTAGATGGATTGAGAGTATTAAGACCAGATTCAAAATACAGAAGAAAATAAAAAAACACTATCATTTCAATACGGCGTCAGGGAATCGAACCCATACAGACAAAGCATTTTACTGATCTGACTGGAACCATCCCGCCTAACTTGAAAAATATATTATCAATTAGACTTTGTCAACGTACTTTCAAACAAAAAGGAAAATATTATATTTTCAATAAAAATAATATCCTTTGGATTAAACCCAAGCAACGGACGGGCCTCATATTTTACCGCTTCGCTGTGCGGTGATGGCCGGTCACGCAGGCCATAATGGTGCACATTAGCCATGCGCTTAACGCGGCCGACAAACGCCACCACCGCATCTTCGCTGCTGCCCTTGGCTTTCATATAGCGCGCGGTGCGCAGCTTGGAGAACATCGCCCGTTCACGCAGGCGCTTTTTGCTGCGCAGCGAGGTTTTTCGCGGCGCATAGGGCGTGCCGTCCGGGGCCTGCTGACGTTTGATGTTCTGCTGCTGGCTGGCGCGCAGCCGTTTTGACACGGCAACGGCCAATGACTTGCGCGATTGCGGCGACAACTTGGCAATCAGCCCGGCCAGCCGGGCGTCAAATGGGCTAAACTCGTTCATGCCATTCACTCACTAATTCACCGTGTACATAGAGCTGCATGGGGCGCGTCACGTTTTCCGGCAATGGCGGCTCCGGCAGATGCTTAACGTGCAGCGCGCCGCCGTCCTGTTCTTTGACCACCACACGCTCGGTCAACTGCAGCGACACGCTGAAATCATAAGAGCCGTCGTTATTAAAATCCGTCTCGAAAGTGCAGCCGGTGCGGCGTTTTTCCTCAGTCGCCATAATGTCCGGCTGGTTCTCCCGCAGCCACGCCTGAATCGGCACCATGATTAAATCCAGATCGCCGGTGTAGTCGAGAAACAGCAGATTCAGCGTATAACGGTATTCATGCGACAGCGAGGTGGCAAGCGTGGCAGCCACGCTGCCCCGCTCTACCCGCACCTGTAAATTTCCGGGGTTACGCTGTAGCCATTGCAGGCAGTTTGTCAGCTCAGCGCGGAGCTGTTGCGGCTTTAACATCGTGTTGCTCCTGACAGGTTTTAATGGCGTCGACCTGCACCGCGCAGGCCGCTAACGCATCTTCAAGCTGGCGAATGTCGGCGCTCAGGTCGCCGTTAGTCGCCGGACGGCTGGCCGGTATCTGACACAGGTTCACCGTCGGACAGCCAACGTAGATAATCTGCGGCACCGGTGAAGCCGGGGCGCTGGTGCAGCCTTGCAACATCAGCAGGCAAAGCAGTGTTGAACCAATCGCGTAAAGTTTGGTTTTCATTGAGTAATCTCTGTATTTTTTGCTCGCGCTTCAGTGCCAGCCGGTATGCGTTGTCGAGGTCAGCTCTCAGGTTTTTCTCTTCCTGCGCCAGTTGGCCGGCCGCTGTTTGCAACCTGCTGATCGCCGTGCGGGTGTCGGTCAGCGCCGCCGTTATCTTGCCGTTTTCCCGCTGCGCTTCGCCCAACCGATCACCCAGAGCGATAACCTGCCATTTAAGCCAACCGGCGACAGCCAGCGCCAACAACAGAAACAGCACGGCAACGCGGTTCATGATGCGGCCCCTTTCAGGCAATAGGCCATCTCCGCCGCCCGCCGACGCTCCAGCCCCTTGGATTTGGTCCCGTTGACATACACCCAGCGCGGCAACTGCTGACAGGCGCTGCGCCAGTCCTCCCGCTTGATGAAACCGGCCAGTGTGGAGTCACACGCCGCCGTCACGCCGACGTTAAAGGCAAAGGACACCACCGCGTCATAAACCGGTTGCGGCATCGTGACAGGTATACAGCGGCCTATGGCACGCTCCACCCGATACACGTCGGCCACCAGATTGACGGCGGCTTGGCGCTCGCTGATCACCGCGCCCGGCGATACACCGGCAGTGTGGCCGATGCCGCTGGTCCAGACACCCGCTTGGCACTGGTAGGGCGACAGCTGACAGCCCTCAAAATCAGCCAGCAGGCGCAATCCCCCCTCAGAGGTATGCAGCGCGCTGTATTGCGGCAGCAACGCGGCCAATGCCAGCACGGCGGCCACCGTGCAGCGTTTAGCGATTGAGTTCATCGAATGCCCTCCGGCTGACGCCGAGCTTGTTCAGCAACTGGTAGCTTTTGCGGCGGTAGTACCAGTTAACGATAAAGGTGCCGACGCCGACGGCGGCCCCAACCATAAAAGCGATGTCCTGCGGCGAATACTTGCCGATCCACGCAAGGAACACCGCCACCGCGTAGGCTAAAAATGAGGTGATGCGCTCCATTGTTAATCCCATAAATTGACGGTTTCACGCTGCGGCGCGGCGGTCACGTCCGGCAGCTCGACCGGCTGACCGTGGGGCAAAATTACCCCGGCATCGGCCAGCCCTGCATTGAGTGAATAAACCTGCTCAACCACACCCTGCGTGCGCCCGTAGTAGCGCCAGCAAATCGCGTCAACGGTGTCGCCCTGTAGGGCGTAGACTTTCATCAGAGCAGCCCGATGATGCAGTGAGAACGCTCGGCCACGTTGCTGATCGCATTGCGGGCGTTGCGCCACAGCTCGCCGATTGAGGCTTCAATCACATCGGCCTTGCGGCCGCCGGTGACGGTGGTGTCTACACTGCGGTATTGCTCCGAGAGCGTCGCCATGGTCATGGCGCTAACGGCGTTGCGGTACTCGCTCACCCGCACGCTTTCGCCGTCAATCTGGTCGCCCGGCACATCCTCCAGTCGCTGGTAGCCGTCGGCCATCTGGTTGCGGCGGAAGGTGAACAGCTCGGCGTTGACCTCCGCCATCGCGCTTTTAATCGCCAGTCGCAACCGCGGGGCGGTGATCGTGCCTTCAATGCGCATAACATCGCGCACCTCCGCCGGGCGGATATCCGGGAAGAAAAAGACGTTTTTAACGATCGGCTCATCCTCCGGGCGCGGTGCAGGCGCGTCCGGGCGTGGTGTATGAATTACGATGCTCATTTGACCTCAAAAAATAGGGGGCGGTGGACGACGGCGTTGACGAGGTGAAACCTGTCGCGGCCGTCGTGCCGCCCGGCGCGGGGCGCGTTCTGTCAGCGGCTGGCGGCGGTGCGTATCGCCCGCTCCAGCCGTTCAATGTCCTTTTTCACGCCGCAGCCGTTATGCAACTGCAACGCACGCTTCAGGTGGTTTAATGCCAGTTCAGCCCTGCCCGTTTCGCGTAGGACGTACCCGGTGATCTTGTGCAGCTTGGCGCGCACTTGGTCGGGCATGTCTTCTGCGTCGGTGAGTTCCATGGTCTGCATGAGGTGGTCAATATTGACCGGCTCCCCGGCCTCATGGGCGCGGGTGGCAGACTCGGCGACGTCTTCTGCGATGAGGTACGGCGTGGAGCGTGCGAAATTGCCCGGCGGTGCCAGCTTGTGGCGCAACGCATAGCGGGCAATGTCCAGCGCGCCGGGGATGTCCCCGGCATCCAGTCGCCAGATCATGACCGTCATCAGAATGGCGTCCTGCGCGCCGTTACCTTCGGTCAGCACTCCGGCAACCCATGGGGCATAGTCCGGCAGCAGTTGGCGCTTGAGCTCGGCCTTGCGCTCTTGAGAGCGTATCTGCTTGAGCTTTCGCTTATCTTCATAGAGTTTAAGCATCATCAGTTCGTAGCCGTTGGCATGGCGCAGCGGGTCATTTTTCCGCTGCGCGGCCTCGACCGCTGACTGGAGCAAAAGGTGACGGCGGGCAGGGCTGGTCATGGTTATTTACCGCCTTTCGCTTTGTCGTCTACTGGAGCTTCCTCCGGGCCTGTCACCTCAACATCAGCGACAGGCTCCGCCGGGGCTGCAGCAGCCTTCACCGCTTCAACGATGGCACCGGCCAGCGTCTTGATGTCCTCACCGGAGGATGTCAGCGCCGCCTTGGTCTGCGGATCGGTTGGCTTAGCAGGCAACAGCTCGATGTTTTCCACCAACGCGCCGCAGGCATAATCCTCCACTACGTAATCCTCGTTGATGGATTCGTAGTTTTCGATGCGGTCTCGCTTAGAGTTTTCCACCATATGACGGCGGTGCGTGTCTTCCTGCCAATAAATCGACAGGTTATCCATGCGGGTGATCAGCAGCGCATCCGCCGGGAAGTAAGGCACGCGCACTGCGGGCAGATTGCCGATGCGCTTCTGGCTGATAATCAGATCGGCAGCCATCGCTTCAGTGTTTGGCTGTTCCTGATTGACCAGAGGAAAATACTTGTCAGCCAGCAACTGGCGACCGCAGATCACCACCAGTTCCGGGTCTTCCTGATACCACGGCGCAATCAGGTTGTTGGTGGCATCCATCACCAGCGCATCGAGATTAGCGTAATCGCCACCGGCACCTACGCGGAGCTTTTCAGACACCACGCTGCCATCTTCGGCAACCACTTTATTCATCACCCGGCTCGGCGCGTTGTCGCGGTATTTCTGCAGCCAGCCCGGCGCAATGTCCTGCAACAGCGGGAACTTGATGCGGTTGGAGGTTTTCGCACGGTGCGTGCCGTTAAAGCCGATCATGATGCGGTCCAACGCCTGGCGTTTCACAATCGCATCGCGTAAGCGGGTCTGGAAATCCTGATAACGCGCCCACAGATCTAGGGTGTTGTAGCGGATGTGGAAATCGTAGTTCACCTGCTGGCAGAAATAGCCTTCTGCATCCAGCGTGGCAAAGTCGGCGGTTTCGCGCTCATCGCCGCCTGCGGTGTCGGTGTTGCTGGCAATCGTGCCGCTAACATCCAGCCCAATTTTTTCCGCTTTCATCTCCGGCACCGGCACAATGTTGATGCGGGTCAGAAATGAGGAGGAATCCTGTACGCGGGTCATAATGGTCTGCGTGACAGATGGCTCTACGCTGAATTTCTTATCCAGATCACCGGTGTCGACGCCGTTCAGCTCGGCCAAGCGAGACATAAAAGCATTAAATTTAAAGCGAGTTTGCTTGCGCATTTTTATTCCTGTTTTTATTCGTCTTTATCGGGTGTGACTGCCTTAGCAGTCGGTCAGCACATCCTGTGCGCCGTTTCCGCCGGTGGCGTCTGGGCGCGTCGGCTGGCTAAAATCTTCGGTGGTCGACAACTGCGTTTTCAGCGCAGTGAAAGCAGCGCGGCCGGTGTCTACCTGTTGCTTGAGGTTGGCGACTTCCTCATTAAGCTCGGCCGTGGTCTGGGTAAAACGCGCCTCCGCTTCCTGTAGTTGCTCGGCCACAGTCAACACCGCGCTTTCCATCTCACCAAAGCGCACATCGTCGGTAGCTTGCTTGCGGGTAAAGATCGCCTTAACGCGGGCAGAGAATGAGGATTCCGGGTCAGCGGCTGGCTCAAAATCAAAATGGACTTCCAGCGGGGCGGAAAACTCGATGTTTTCATGGCGGCGGCTGAACTCCAGCATTTCAGTGCCGAGGCTGGCCGGATCATCGGTCACGGCCAGCCCGACCAAATAGGCTTTGCCGGTCTTGGCGAAATCGCGGCGGATCTCCATCGAGGTGAAAACCTTTTGGCCTGCGCCGACCATCGACACCAGATCGGCGGTCGGGGCCAGACTGGCATACAGCGCCCACTTGCCATGCAACAGCGGTTCGCCCGGCTCGTCGATTTTCTCGGCCTTCAGCTCAACCACACCGCCGTAACGGCGGAAATAGCCATCCGGCAAAATGCCCTTGATGTGTTCCATGTTGATACGTGCGCCATACACCTTCGTGCTATAGGTCGCAGCCATCTGCTGAATATCCGCACCGCCGATCTCGCGGCCGTCAATGGTGTCGCCTTCAACGCCAATGCGGAAAAACTTAGAAACTTTCTTTGCCATGTAAACGGCTCCGGTTGTGGTGGTTGGGTTTGGAGCTAGTTTCAGGGGAATGGCGTCGCGTCTCAACGCGTTGCGGTTGGAAGATCTGAGGCACAACAAGGGCTTAATGCAGGGTGTCCGGCGCTTCCGTAGCCTTGACATCATGAAAACGACACCGACGACAACCATCATCAGCGATCCGCGCCGCCAAGCTGCCTTGCTCTACTGGCAGGGCTTCTCTGTGCGCCAAATTGCGGAGACGTTGAACGCCAAGGCACCCACCGTGCAGAGCTGGAAGCTGCGCGACAAATGGGACGATATCGCGCCCATTTCCCGCGTGGAGCAGAGCATGGAAGCGCGGTTGATTCAGCTCATTATGAAAACGCAAAAGGAGGGTATCGACTTCAAAGAAATTGACCTGCTCGGCCGCCAGATTGAACGGCTGGCACGGGTCAATCGCTACTCAATGAGCGGTAACGAGGCAGACTTAAACCCGAATGTCGCCAACCGCAACAAGGGCGAGCGCAAGCCCGTTGAGCGTAACCTGTTCAGCGAATCGGCCATTGCCAAGCTCAACGATATTTTTTTGGGGGATTGTTTCGAATATCAGCGCGGCTGGCACCGTGCCGGGATGCAACACCGCATCCGCAATATCCTGAAATCGCGCCAGATCGGTGCAACTTTCTATTTTGCCCGTGAAGCGCTAATGGATGCTCTGACCACCGGCCGCAATCAGATTTTCCTGTCGGCCTCAAAGGCGCAAGCGCATGTATTCCGCAACTACATCATTGATTTTGCCCGGTTGGTCGAGGTTGACCTAAAAGGCGATCCCATGGTGTTGCCGAACGGCGCACGTCTGATTTTTCTCGGCACCAATGTGCGCACCGCGCAGAGCTACACCGGCAACCTTTATCTGGATGAATATTTCTGGATACCGAAGTTTCAGGAACTGCGCAAAGTCGCCAGCGGGATGTCACTGCACGCCAAATGGCGCACCACCTACTTTTCCACGCCGTCCAGTCTTGCACATTCCGCTTATCCGTTCTGGTCAGGGGAACTGTTCAACAAGGGCCGCCGCAGTAAGAACGACCATATTCAGCTCGACCTCAGCCACAGCCACCTTGCAAAAGGCGTGCTGTGCGGGGATGGGCAATGGCGGCAGATTGTCACGGTAGAAGACGCACTGACCGGCGGCTGTAACCTGTTCGACCTCAATCAGCTCTCCCTTGAATACGCGCCATCAGAGTATCAAAACCTGTTGATGTGCGAATTTGTGGACGATACCGCGTCGGTGTTCCCGTTCGCGGAGCTGCAAAGCTGCATGGTCGATACGCTGGAAGAATGGGAGGACGTCAACCCGTACGCCGTGCGACCGTTCGGCTATCGCCCAGTGTGGATCGGGTACGACCCATCGGAAGCCAACGGCGGCGACAGCGCCGGGTGCGCGGTGATCGCGCCGCCTATGGTGGCCGGTGGCAAGTTCCGCGTGCTGGAGCGCCACCAGTGGCAAGGCATGAACTTTGCCGATCAAGCGCAGAAAATCAAAGACCTCACCGAAAAATATTGCGTGGAGTACATCGGTATCGATGCGACCACCGTCGGGCAAGGTGTTTTCCAACTGGTGCGCGAATTCTTCCCGGCAGCGCGGGAAATCAAATACACCCCTGAAATCAAAACCGCCATGGTGCTGAAAGCCAAAGACACCATCGGGCGCGGCTGTCTGGAATACGACACCAGCCACACCGATATCACCGCCGCCTTTATGGCGATCCGCAAAACCATGACCGCCAGCGGCGCACGCTCCACCTACACCGCCAGCCGCAGCGAAGAAGCCAGCCACGCCGATGTCGCGTGGGCAATCATGCACGCCTTGCTTAACGAACCGCTGACCGCAGGCAGCGGCCACAGCAGCCCGAACATTTTGGAGTTTTATTAATGAGTAAGCGCAAAGGCCGCAAGGCACTCACCTCCCCTGCCCCTACCACTCAGGGGCAAGACTTTGAGGCGTTCTCCTTTGGAGAGCCTTCTCCGGTGTTGGATAAGCGGGAAATTCTTGATTACATCGAATGCACCGGTAACGGCAAATGGTACGAGCCGCCGATCTCGTTCGACGGGCTAGCGCGCAGCGTGCGGGCCGCCGTTCACCACAGTTCGCCAATGTTCGTGAAACGCAACATTTTGGCGTCTACCTTCATCCCTCACCCCATGCTGAGTCAGCAGGAATTTAGCCGTTACGCGCTAGATTATCTGGTGTTTGGGAATGCATTTTTAGAGGTAAGGAAAAACCAACTTGGCGAACCGCTTCGCCTGCAATGCTCACCGGCAAAATATACCCGCCGGGGTGTTAAACCAGATACATATTGGTTTGTACAAGACTGGAAAGAGCCTCACCAATTTGCGCCGGGGAGCGTGTTTCACCTGATTGAACCGGATATTAACCAAGAGCTGTACGGCCTGCCGGAGTACCTCAGTGCGTTGAATTCAGCGTGGCTAAATGAAGCGGCGACGCTGTTCCGCCGCAAGTATTACCAGAACGGCGCACATGCTGGTTATATCCTGTATATGACCGACGCGGCGCAGAGTACCAGTGATGTCGACAGGATGCGCCAAGCCATGCGAGACACTAAAGGTCTGGGTAATTTCCGCAATCTGTTTATGTATGCACCGAACGGTAAACCCGATGGCATAAAAATCTTGCCGCTGAGTGAGGTCGCCACCAAAGATGATTTTTTCAACATCAAGAATGCTACTCGGGACGATTTACTGAGCGCTCACCGCGTACCGCCTCAGATGATGGGGATTATACCGAATAATACTGGGGGGTTTGGGGATGTTGAAAAGGCTAGTCAAGTATTTGTGCGGAATGAGCTAATCCCTCTTCAAGAAAGAATTAAAGAAATAAACATATGGATGAGACATGAAGTAATAAATTTCCACCCTTACTCGCTTTAATTTATTTTCTTGGGCGTAAAGGCAGGCCACGCGCCCTATAATAAAATCATCGATCCAATTTAAAATCTGAAATTTTAACAATTTTTTCAGTCAATAACGGCTTTAATTTATTCCTCGCCCATACGTAATGACTTCTTGTCTTTTCTTTTTTCTTACAAATTAAAGATGTATGTGCGAAATTTTCAGCGATAGGCGAATGAAATGTTTCAAATAGAACATCACCATCTTGGTCTAATAGACTTGTCACTACGCCGTTAATTAAAGAGCTAATGAATGCTTCGCGTCGTGCATTTTCATCAGATGCTTTTTCTGCTTGAGACTTAATTCTTTCCTCAATCACGTTCAAATCACAAATTTTTTCAAGATCCAAGCTAAACCCTCTACTTTTTAGATCATCTAGTGAAATCGCCAGATCTTGAATGTCATTATTAAAATAATGCTCATTAGAAAAAAGTAGTCTTAATAAAGAATCTTCATTTTCGATCATAACAATACCCTCCTCCATGATCATTTTACTTTCAACTCCTCCAGTATGACCGCAGGTAGTTTATTATTAATTGGTGAATCCGCACAAATTTCATTACCGCTCCCTTTTATTTTAGAGTAGTAAGAGAACGTTTTATCACCACAAATTGCCACGTCTAATAATATATTTACAGTATCCCAGTAAAAATTAATTTCCCCACCAGATATAGCTCTAATTTTTGGACTTACTAACCCCTCCATACGAAGATTGTTCTCAATAAAATGCTCAGCATCAATTGCCGCATCTAATGTAGGGCCATCGTCAAAATGTCCTTTACTAGTGATATCCTGCATTAAGTTGTCCAATTTTTTCCTTGCCCCTATATAAAGATTGTGAATATCTCCATTGGCAATAATTGAATAAGTTGAGTTATTAGAATGTTTAACCATATATCTTCTATCTAACCCACCCCCAGATAGAATATATATTCCCCTAATACCCCCAACCCCACTTAAAAGACTTCTATTGAATGCATCAAGGGTGAGTGATTTACTTTTCCTGCTAGTATCACCTTCCGACTTATCCCTTGAATAAAAACCAAAAGAACTTATATTCTCTTTCCCCTTTGACTCCCTCCCCTCAATCCAATCGGCATTACAAATAGAGTTACTTGCATTATTAATAGGAAGAATCATGTCAGTCATAATGAGGCTCCATTTCAGTGATACCTTTCGTCGTTAAGAAATCAAAGAAAATCTTTTTATTAGTACTATGCAAAATTTCCAAGTCTGATTCAAATAACTTCTGAAACTCTGAAAATGAAATATTTCCTTTGTTATTTATACAATCGATATCAATTAGCAAACCATTCTTTTCTTTACCGTCTGGTAAAATAGCTTGAGCCTGCCCAGCCATTTGCATAATTACTAATATTCCATCCTGGTTCTTCTCTGTTCTCACTTGAGTAGAAGAAAGATTTAACTCATGACCTCCCATGTTGATATCAATATTAATAAGTTCGGAGAAATCCCCCCCCCGCTCTGCTTCAATGATATCAATATATTTCAAAGAGAATCTACTCACGCCAGAAACTAATGCATCAAAGTTATTATCATTAAGCTCTGAAACAAGTTTCAGAATATATTTTTTAAATTCCCCCCACCCCATATATGGAATATTGCAAGATAAAACTATTACTCTATCACCAATATGGATTTGGTAGTTATCCCAGTTTGTATAAACCAAAGGAACAAAAGCCAAGTTGGGATCATCATTTCTAATAATCTCCGGTATCTCTGCATGTGGCGTCTTAAACAACCCGTTGCACCCTAACTTACTATAAAGCATACCTGGCAAAATATTTGACAACGGTAGTGTAGTTAAAAATCGCAATTCAAAAACCACATTTACCAAGGGTTCCTTACCCAGCCGCTTAGGAAGTTGATCTTTCATAGCCATCCTTTTACCCTCATTTTTATGCTTGTAGAGTAGCAAAAGCGAGCAACTTTGCAATCGCAACACATGACAAAATGCAGAACGAGATAGATATAGTTATAGTCAATTTTATAGTATCTACAACTGGCCCCGCGCAATGCTATCCCCGCCTCGCCTGCCCGCTTCGTGTGTCGCTTCTCATGCAGATGCATGATCCGGCGCGCTCCGCGCCCGTGCTGATGCAAAGAGGGGAAAACCCACACCGGATCATCATGCAAATTCATGCACCTAATGCATGCATGGGGCAATAAGTGCTAATGACTTTAATCTCGTGCTAATAATTCAGTCAGCAATACTTTAATT
Source organism: Serratia sp. 22264 (assembly GCF_052045345.1). NCBI lineage: Bacteria > Pseudomonadati > Pseudomonadota > Gammaproteobacteria > Enterobacterales > Yersiniaceae > Serratia > Serratia sp. 22264. The sequence goes on along the minus strand of NZ_JBQEOY010000001.1, from coordinate 394,445 downwards.
GCGGCACTAAGTTCAGCTATTTCGCTACACGCAACCAAATTATCAGTGCGCTCCTCGATTTCCCTTGAGCTAAGGTCTTTCACACGGGCAAAATGCGCCATTTGTAACGCCCATTGCTGACCACTTGAAAGGGATCTTTTCATGTCTGATAACCTCAATTCATTTAATAAATTCACTGCGGAGATTTTCACCACTCTTCTCTCCACATTCCCAGTGCCTCAGTACATCTCCTATGAGAAATTTGATGCAAAACTGCCTGATGACTACTGGGGTAACATTAACTCGCCAGAAGCCAAGGCCGCGATGGATCTGCGTAGTGTCGTTGAAGGCACATTCAAATTCCTGGAGGAGAATGGGTACATAATCCTGAACAGCGGACAGGATGGTTTTTCGAACGTACGCTTAACCGAAAAGGCAATGGTAGCGCTCAATATGAAACCTGCAGCATTAGGAGGAGATGAAACAATGGGAGAACGCATTATGAGCGCAGTTAAGGAAGGAACTCCCGGGGTTCTAGCCGGAGCAGTCACTAATCTTCTTACTTTCGGGATCAATGTACTAACTCAATAGTTACATTGCCAAGCAGCCATGCGATACGGCATGGCTGTCCTCAAAAAAGCTTAAGTAGCCTCTAAACCTCGTTTCATACGGTAATATTAGTAAGCCGCTTGATCACCGCTGCTTTCTCTGGGGCGATATTGGTTTTCATCTCCCCTGCCAGTTCTGATATCCATATCAACGCAATGTCTTTATCCTTCGCTTGGCTCTCATAGCAAACCCCCAGACGGGCGATGAGTTCAATACGTTCCAAAACAACCAATTCTTCCACTGCTGGTAAATGCACCCTGTTCCTCCGATGCTTAATTACTGTATGCATATACAGTATCAACCATAAATTTCGCTTCTGCAACCAATTATTAAAAACCTGCCCAATCACTAACCGGCGCATACTGCATTGAAATATCACCAAATTTGACTTTAGCACCACGAGCTAGCGCTTCCAGTTCCCAGCGCTTAGCGACAATGTCGTGCAGTGCCAAATCGGCCCGAATTACTCCCAGCCGTTCACGTTCTACCGAGGTCAATCTTGCTGAAGGGGCAACATCTGGAACGCTATAAGGGTCAAAACTGCGCTGGGGTTTCTTTATCTGTGAAGGAATAGCCCGTATACGGCTCATAACAGACCGTGTAATGGTCATATCATCCCAGTCAATTGGGGTTTCCGGCGGGTGTTCCAGCACATCCACGGCCTCTACAGGCTCACTATCCTGCGTATCTGTCACGCCTTTGCTATCGGCCAACCCACAGTTATTGACAGGACTCCGAGGCGCGCCGGAGGCGCTTTTCAAAGTCAAAGGCTCAACGGCAACGGCCTTAGCGACAATGCGCCATTGCGTCGTGCGAGTTTCATAAACTCGATCGGCGCCGATATGCGGGGCAAAAATCCCTGTGATTTTCTGGACTTCTTCGTCATAGGCGTTGAGTTCGTCGGCAACCCGGCGGGCAACACGCACGGTCTGATCATCGCGGCCAATGTTCGGCCCACCCTGCGCCAAAATGTAAGCGGCAAAATCACCGGCATCAGCGGCAGCGCGTACCGCCTCCACGCTTTCGTCGAACTCATCGGCCAAACTGACAAAGCGGATCTTGCGGCATTCACGCCATGCCCCACGCGACGGCAGGCCGATAAACTGAAATTGTGGGATACGCCACGTTGACGCCCACGCGGTGACCGCTGCGGCCGTATCAGTCAACAGTTCGCCGGTTTCATGATCGCGCTCGCCGTCCAGCGCGTAGCCGTCGATGTTTTTCGCGATGTATTTGGCGATGTAGCCCGCTGCACCGCCTTTGTTCATGTGTTTGCAGTCGAAGCGATTTTTAGCTGCACCACGCTCGTCGCCATCTTCAGCCATGGCATAACGGCGCATGATATCGATCACCTGCTGGCGCTGCTCTTTGGAGGTAAACAGCATCATATGCCAGTGAGGTGTTGCATCGTGATGCGGCTCGACAACGCGCACGCCGTAGACCTGCAGGCCCGCATCTTTAAACGCAGTGCGGATCTTGCTAAACAAGCTCACAAGGTAGCGCTGGCCGTCTTTCGGCGTATACGCCTCTTCATCCCAATTGTGGTTAAACTGCACCTTCGGGCTGTTTTTGCCGACGGTACGTGTCGGATGGTATTTGGATGGCGTGGTGATAGTGATAAACATCCCCTTATCGCCTTTAATCTCGGCAGCCTGTTGAACCCCGGCAACTATCGTCATTAACTCCATGCGGCGGATCTCCGGGTTAGAGATACTCGCCATTACCTTATCGATTAGGCTGAATCGCTCGCCGGTTTCGACGTTCTCCAGCTCGCGGCTGTTGAGGTAATCAAAGTTAGACTGGCGACGAGCTTTCACTTCACGGATCGCCTGCTTGCTGGCATAGGACGACGCCCCACGGTTCACATTGCCGACGGCAATCAGCAACGCCTCGCGCCAGCGCGTGCGCTGGGCTTTTAACTGGCGTTCCCACCATTCCGCATCTACCAACCTAGACAGACTTGCGATCGCTGCCCGGGCATCAAGTTTGCCCTTGCGGTATTTGCTCCAGTGCATCGGTGTGATGTTGAAAGCTCGAGCCATCGGCGCGGTATGACCATAAAAACAGGCTTGAGTGCTGTCTTCAAACAGCCCTGTATTGTCTCCGCCGTTGCATTTAATGAATTCTTCAACGCGGCTCTCATAGATAGACAGCAGTTGACCGGCCACGCGATCCGCAAGGCGTTTCAGCTCTTTGTCATCCATGCCCGGTAAGCCAGCATAATTATCAATCTCAGCCATCCAGCGAGGTGAAGCCGCTAAGTTCATTCCATTCTTGGCATTAACGGCTTCAATACGGGGCCAGATGCGGCGCTCGAACTGAAACACCAACCATTTATTGGAGTCATGCAGCCCTTTGGATTTAAGCAGATAGTCATGGCGTGACAGGAAAATGGCGCTGAGAAAACGCGGTAGAGAGTGGATATTGCGTAAAACAGCTTGCCCCTGAGCGTGTTCCTCACGGGTAAGCGGTCTTACTGGCCCGGCAACTGCCGGGCGTGGTGCATTCCATGGGTAAGCCCATAGATTTCGTTCAGTCATACTGCTGTACTTCAGGTCTGCGAACATATTCAGCATCGCTCAAATCGGCGGCCCAAAAAAAGCCCACTGCAATAAGCAGCAGGCTGAGCACGATAAAAAAGCTTGTCATGACTGCACCACGTAAGAACGACACTTGGCCTCACGCAGCTGTTGGCAGGAAACACAGGTGTCTACCCCAGAAAGGGCAATGCGGCGCGCTTCGGGGATCGGTTCCTCGCAGTCTTCACATTTGAAAGCAGAAGGCATAACCGAGAGCTTACGGGCGTTAGCAATCTGTGCATCCAATAGCAGAGCCTGACGCTCTTGTGACAAATCCATGAGGTCGGCCATCAGTGCAACTCCTGCGCTTGATTCTCGATGGCTTCAGCTTCTTGGCGCAGCAGCTCTACAGCTTCAGTTACACTTAGGCCGCCGCACGTGATGTGCGCAGCCAAACGCACCAAGCGAGCCGCCGCAACCTCAGCCTGATTCCTGCGCTCATCCATGCGAGCATCGTTAAGTAAAACAGTCACGGCACTAACATCTTTGCCGCTGGCAGGATCAAACCCGATAATGCATTTATTCATTTTGTTAATTCCTTATTTTAGGCAAAACGATGCCCGGCGGGTTAACGCCAGAATTACGCAATGCCGTTAATTAGTGTTTAATTCGCAATCATCATTACTGATAAAGCGCGGTAAAGTTTTTGATAAATCAATAATGTCATTAAATGCCCATATTAATTTCTGTCGTTCGTTATAACTCATTTCTACAAATTTCATATTGACATGCCGCTCTTTCAGTCCAGCATGAAAACAAAGCGTTCTGCGGATATGCCCCGGTGACTTATCAAAAGCCTCTTGTGCCATATTCTTTCTATTCACGAACAGATCCCGCTTAATCTGCGAAATGCGCCTAATGCCGATAGCTTTTTGGTCATCCGTTGCCAGTAACATATCAACCCCAATTAGCGGCAGAACAAACGGCGCAGCAGTTGCGCAGGTTTTGCAGTAGACAGACCATGCAGCAATGCAGCCTGATCGTGACGTGGCCGCCAACGTTTTCCGCCCGGTAGTTCAATAAAGCCGTTTTCAAAATGGCGCGATGGGCTTTGCTGTTTCAACAGCGGAGCTATAGATATAGGCATATATTCACCCTCCTAATTAATCCATTCGCAACAGTCCACAATGTAGGCAGTTGAGAATGAAATCCGGGTTTTAGCCATGCCCGGCACATGGTTGCTGTGGTAGGATCGAATCGCCAAAAACAATCAACCAACAACGGAGTTATTGCATGTTAGATAGTGATATTGCTGCTATTAAATCTTTACTTTTAGGATTAAATAGAACACTCGACAATATTGAGAAACCAATTCAAAACAACCCCCACGCTGAAGAGCTGAAAGAATTGCATATAGCACTTGGTGTCAAGCTTAATGAAAAAATACCCGTAACCCATAAAACCATTATCGAATTTTTCTGAATACAACCCACGAGGCCTGAAAATGGCCTCACTCTTTTATTTCACCAAGACAAATAAAAGCGTCGAACACCTGCTTAACCTCTTCCATTGGAACTCCTTTCAACCCCATTTTTTTAACTTCTTTACCTAAAGATTTTTGCATCACTCTTAAAAGTCGAGTGCGCTGTTTTGCAGTTGTAATTTGCTCTTTAAGTGCCGCCTCAATACGATCCTTTTTAGCTTCCCGCATAAACTCTCCTTTCATTGTCAAGCCAATCCCGCCGCAGCCCCCAAGCCACCGATAACATCTACGGTTGTGGCCAGAGCCGGATTGGATTGAATACGATTTTGAACGGTCAGGCCGATTAGCGACAAATGGCGGATCGCCGTGTTGACGCTATCGAGTAAAGCGGATTTGCGAGATGCTGTTTTATGGTCGCCGTCTACCGCCGCCGCCGCAACAGAACCTACTGCAGCCGTCGCTTTCAATGCATAGGTTGATATGTTGCCAGCGCATGCCTCATTAACTGGCACTGAAGGTAAACAGTTCAACTGTGCCAGCAAAGCATCTACCAAGCTGGAATCTTCTGTTGCATCAGTGATTGCCAGCAGTTCAGTGCAACTCAGTTGATGCGGTTGTTCTGGATTCAGCTTGTTGCGCAGCATCTGCGGCTTCATGCCTATCTGTTCTGCAATACACACAAGGTTTTGCCGAACAGCAAACTGGCGACACGCCATCTCAAAATGTGGATGTTTTGAAACTTCGAAATCAAACATTCCTCTCCCCTTTTGCGTCTGGCAACATCTCAAACCGTTACCGAAAATTCACATTCCGAGAGTGCATTAAGCGTTAGCTTCACCATATTGATCAGGACTTTCTCTCGTTTTGCACCAGTACCTAAGCGATGACGATATGAAGACAGACGCCCATCGGCGAGCATGTCATCAACGGTATTTTTAGATAAGCCAGTGAGTTCACAGTACTTTTCTATAGTGACGTGCGGTGTATGAACCGTGATTGAAATGTTTTTACGCATAGTGCAAGATCCTCCGATGACCTGTGGCGGGTCGCGTTAAGTGGTGATAAGCGGTTACAAAGGTGTTCCCTTCCAAATTGGAAGTGAATTTAGTACCACAAAATGACAATGTCAATGTAAAAATTGGCAAAATGGAAGTTTATGGAATTCAATCAAGACGCAAAAGCTGCTATCGAAAGGATGGTAAAGGCCTACGGAGTCAAAACTAAACTAGCTTTGTGTGAAGCCTTAGGCATCACGGCTAGTGCTCTTGCGAACAGACAAAACCGCAACGCTTTTCCTGCTGAGTACGTTTTGAAATGTGCCTTAGATACAGGTGCCTCTGTACGTTGGTTAACGTATGGTCACGGTGACGTGTTCGAGCAAACGGTAATTTCAGCCCCGAATGTCTTGGCAGTACCTAGTCAAAAATTACTGAACCGGAAATTGCAGATTGGCGAAACTTTTTTATTAGACAAAGCTTTCCTTCCTGCAGGAATCCAAACTCCTGTTATCATTATCGATGGAGACATTCAATATATAGCAACTCACACTTATGATGAGGTTTATGATGGTACATGGCTTGTCGATATAGATGGAAATATTAGCATTCGCGAAATAGTTCGTATCCCTGGAAATAAAGTAAACGTATCCGACAATAAAAGTACCTTTAGTTGTCCAATAGATGAATTACATGTAATAGCAAAAATAACAATAGCTTGCTCAACACTATGAATAACATTCGCCAACCAAATAAAACAACTCTAAGATATTAAGGAAAGAAATGGAACGATATACAAATAAAATAACTTTCAATGACAGAGATGAATATAAAAGAAGCGACATTGCCAATAAAATAATAACATTAATCACTTCGGAAATTGATACATCCCCGATGATAATTGACGGTGGTTGGGGGACTGGTAAAAGTGAATTTTGTTATAAATTAATAAATTTACTTAATGAAGAGAAAAAAGATTATAAAGTTGTCTACATTGATGCGTTTAATGAAGACCATACTGATGCACCCATATTGACACTTCTTGCCGCCATCGCAACCTTACTTCCACAAGAAGAACGTTCATCTTTAATTTACAAAGCATTACCCGCTTTAAGATTTGGTTTAAAAACCACGCTAAAAGCTGGTGCAAATTGGGTATTAAAACAAAATACTGACCAACTAGCTGAGGATTTTCAAGAGGCAGTTAAAGACTCAAGTAATGCAGCAATAGATGGTACCATTGAAGCTTTATTAGAAGATCACATTGAGTCTGAGAAAAACATTAAAGCCTTAAAAGAAGCATTGATGGAGATATCTAAAGAAACACCAATAGCTATTTTTATTGACGAATTAGATAGATGTAAACCCAGTTTTGCCATATCCATACTTGAGAATATAAAACATGTTTTTGATGTTGAAAATGTTCACTTTATTCTGGTAACCAACACCAGACAATTAGAAGCATCCATTCATCATATATATGGTCACTCCGTTGATGCCAAGCGTTATCTAGATAAATTTGTCAAATTCACCCTTACTTTACCAGAATATTTCAAGCCAGATGATTATAACAATGAACTTTTATCATCTCATCACTGGTCTATCACAGCATCGAAATCTAAATCTCTGGCAATAATTGAAAGACAAGAATCAATATTTATCAGCTCTCTTATAGAGTCTAAAAGGCTATCTTTGAGAGAAGTTGAAACTTTAGCTAGGTATATAGAAATCTATCAAAAGATATCATCAAATCCTATGACAAAAGAGACTGCTCAAGTTTATAAATTTATTTACATTTTAGGGATATTCATCTATTGTTTTGAAAAAGAAATCGCAATAAAAATGTCTCTCGATAGTTTCGATAAAGAAACTATGCTTAAGGCTCTTAATGTAAGCCGTATTAATTATGGTACCAACGGTTATCCTGGATATCTACACGTATTGCTACATGCAATGGCACAAGAATCTGGAAGTGAACCATCTCCAACTCAAGAAATAAAAGGTAGGTGGAATGAGTATGTGAACAACTTATTTAATACGACATATTATCCTGATAGCATATACCAAATACTAGTCAGAGTAATCGATACTCTCCAAATGAAATAAATCATTCCCTATTTAAGTATTTGTATGTTTATTGTTATGAAAACAAACATTGACCACTGTAATTGTATACAGTTAAATACCCCTCAATTTCAAGAGGGGTCACAATGGCAGTTCGGAAACAATCATCCGGTAAGTGGTTATGTGAGTTCTACCCTGCAGGTCGTGATGGCCGCAGGGTACGTAAGCAGTTTGCGACAAAAGGTGAGGCAGTCGCATATGAGCGCTTCACTACAGAGCAAGTAGATACCAAGCCGTGGTTAGGTGAAGCAATTGATCGCCGTAAGCTGAGCGAAGTCGCCAAGCTTTGGTATAACCTGCACGGCCAATCCCTTACTGCTGGCGAACGCACCTACAAGAAATTAGGCATGATAATCGAAGCCCTAGGCGATCCCACTGCTACCACCTTCACAGCTAAAGACTTTGCGCATTACCGCGATAAACGTTTGTCTGGCGAGATCTACTTTTCCGAAAAGTGGAAGAACGGTGCTGAACCCGTAACCGTCAATCTTGAACAAAGCTATCTAAGTGGTATGTTCAGCGAACTAGCCCGGTTAGGCGAATGGAACCAGCCCAATCCGTTGGAGAACATGCGCAAGTTCACTGTTGCCGAGAAGGAAATGGCGTGGCTGACCCATGCACAAATCACAGAGCTGCTAGCAGCCTGCAGCAGAAGCGATTCTGATTTACCTCTTGTAGTCGAGGTGTGTCTCAGCACCGGCGCACGCTGGCGAGAAGCAGAAAATCTCACCCGATCACAGATAACACCGCATAAAATCACATTCATCCGCACCAAGGGCAAAAAGAACCGCAGCGTTCCGATCAGCAAAGCACTGTACAAGAAGTTGAAAGCACGGGGTGATGGTCGACTGTTCAGCGAATGCTATTTCCGCTTTATGACTGCACTTGAGAGCACCAACATTCTGTTGCCCAAAGGTCAGCTTACCCATGTGTTACGCCATACCTTTGCGGCGCACTTTATGATGTCTGGCGGTAACATTCTAGTGCTGCAACGCATCCTCGGCCACCATGATATCAAGATGACAATGCGCTATGCTCACCTTGCTCCTGAGCACCTCGAAACGGCCCTGCAATTCAACCCATTGGCGACGATGCCAAGTGGCGACAAAGTGGCGGCATAGGTTGGCAATCACCGTATTTCCTCACCCCTAATCAATATAAAAACTCTTTATAAATCAACTAACTTATTGATTTTATTATTGTAGTAAGGAAATCGGGTTTTTTGTTGTCTATAACCTTCCGCCCTTACAAAACGGGCCCTCCGGCACGGCCCTGTTTCGCTGATGGCGACAGCCATTTTGCGGGACACAAAAAAACCTGCTTACGCAGGCTTCTTGTTAAATCCAAAGTGATCCCTGATTGCTCCTTGTTGGGTGTGGTGGAGCAATATCAATTTTAACCGGTGATACAATCTGCCGTTGGATATCACGGCTCATGTCAAGGTATCGAACACTGTTCATGTCGGTTTATCCGTGTTGCCGCGGGTGTGCTTATCAACGACAACGCCGTTGGATGAGAACGAGCAGCCGCTATGCTCAATGCTGCCGGCCATCGTGCTGCACTTCCAGCATGCCGGTGGTGAGCTTGCTGGTGCAGCTCACTTCAAACGCATCGAGGATGATTTTGTCAACCTTGACCAACCACTTTGGTACGGGCTGTGATCGACTCGGACGCCTGTATGTTGGCCGTTTTATTCCCGGTCACGCTCATCGCACCAACTTTAGGCTCGTACTCAATCACGGCATCGTCAGGGAAAGTGATATGAATGGCATCAGCCGAGGCCGACGGGGCCAGGAAGTCATCGGAAAAAACCCCGGCAGCACAAAGGTGGTATCCAACTCGCGCAAACACCAAAACCTGCTCACCGACGGATGGAACCGACCATGAGCAGGTACGCCCGGCGCGGCAGGTTAGTCAATTCAGCCAGTCGGTAAGGTTGCCGCCGGTATCGACACGGCAAAGACCGCGCTCAAGGTCGACGGCGTTCACGGTGCCAATGCGGATCAGGTTGTGCAGCAGGCGTTGAATGTCGGATTGATTTTTCATGCTGAAAGGATGCCGCCCGGTGTGGGCGGCGGCAACGTAAGGCAGTTGGGCGATCAGAGGTACAACTGAAGACTAGTTTCGACGAACTCTACTTTACAGAAATCGGCACTTCAAAAGTCGTCTGTTCTTTGTATTCTTCACAGATAATATTGATCCTAACAATTCCTTCACCTTTATTTATAGGAACAAGAATAAAGGAGTCACACTCTGCACTTTTTGTATGCATTACTTTGCTTCTAAAAAACTCTGCTACTGAATCTTTTATATCTATCCACGAATTAACAGATGAAACAGGGAGTTGAAGTGCAGCAGAAAGGATTGATTTATTTACCTTATCAAACCCAGCATTATTATAAATTGATGATGTAGCCCCACCAAGAAAACCTCTGATTCCTGAAAGTGTCCGTTTTATCACGATGGGATTTGCCGGAAATATATTTTCAGGCTCTGAAACCCGACTAGCGTCATATGTCTCTAATGGCACAACAAAGTCAGGGAAAATCATTTCCACGCGAACATTTGATGCACTAACCCTGCCTATATTTCTTATTCTTGGCGTTAATTTTAAACTATCATTAGTTAGTCTATGATAAAAGATAGATGCCTCTCTATATTTTTCAACATCCTCATAAGATGGTAACTTTTCATTATATCGATCAATTTCATCGTGACTAACAGAACCAATGCAATCCATAGGTATATCTGTATACTGCAACCTATTAGGAATTTTTATCTGTTCATAATTTGATGAAGTGGTTAGTATCAACGACTCACTTTCAGACAGGCTAATAATTAATTCTGGAACATTTTGATTTTTATCCATCTCTAAAGCTAAAACCTTCTCTCTTAGCTTTCTGTTTTCATTACTTAACTCAGCAAGCTCTTGAGATATTTCTTTTGAAATCGCTTCACTGCCTCTAACCCAACCAACTCTCGGGGTTCTTTTGAATATTTTCGGAAGAGCAATTGCGACCTTCGTTACTAACTCATCAGGTGTTTCCCAAAAATCGCACATTTTACTTTCCTGTGCCAACGAAATGAAATCATTAAGTTTATTTTGTATTTCCGGATCGTTTTCCCTTTCATCATCAGTTAGTGCTATTTTTCTTGATCGAATGAATGCTAAAATAGGAACTCCTATTTCTTTTGCATATCTATACTCCCTTTCTGTATAGCTAATATTATCTTTAGTTACCACCCCATAACGATGGCCAATAATAACCACGTAATAATCACTAGCATCGATTGTTTCCTTTATTATCTCCCACTGCTCAGAGTCATCAGCACTGAACATCTCCATTCCAACAGGAAAATGATAAATACTTAATATGGCTTCAATGACTTTTTTTCTAGCCTCATGCAAGTCTCTATATGTAGAACTAACAAAGACTTGATATTTTCTATCATCCATAGCATCACTCTAGCGGTTATCTTAAGTAAGATACTTAATAACCGCCATCAATTATGAATGCAACAATTTCCTTTTCAATGTTTGATATATCATCTGAAGAAAATCTCAGTAACGGACGTTCCTCATATTTCACTGGATCACTGTGCAGCGTTGGCCGGTCACGCAGGCCATATAATGGTGCATGTTAACCATTCGTCGCACACGTCCGACAAACTCCACCACGGCATCTTCGTTGCTCCCCTTGGTTTTCATGTAACGGGCGGTGCGCAACTTGCTAAACATCGCCCGATCGCGCAGGCGCTTTTGCTGCGCAACGATTCTTTGCGCACTACGTAGGGAGTGTCGTCCGGAGCTTGCTGGCGCTTGATGTTCTGCTGCAGACCGGCGCGTAACCGTTTGGACACGGCGACAGCCAACGACTTGCGCGATTGCAGCGACAGCTTGGCGATCAGTTCGGCTAGGCGGGCGTCAAAGAGGTTAAACTCGTTCATGCCATTCGCTCACTAACTCGCCATGAACATAGAGCTGTATTGGCCGTGTGACGTTTTCCAGCAACGGAGGTTCAGGCAGGTGCTTAACGTGCAGTGTGCCGCAGCCTTATTCTTTAACCACCACACGCTCGGTTGACAGCGCCGGGTGCGCAGTGATCGCGCCGCCTATGGTCGCCGGGGGCAAATTCCGCGAACTAGATCGCCACCAATGGCAGGGTATGGAATGAGTAAGCGCAAAGGCCGAAAGGCACTCACCTCCCCTGCTCCCGCTACTCAGAGGCAAGACTTTGAGGCGTTCTCCTTTGGAGAGCCTTCACCGGTGTTGGATAAGCGGGAAATTCTGGATTACATCGAATGCACCGGTAACGGCAAATGGTACGAGCCGCCGATCTCGTTCGACGGGCTGGCGCGCAGCGTGCGGGCCGCCGTTCACCACAGCTCACCGATGTTCGTTAAGCGCAACATTTTGGCCTCTACGTTTATCCCGCACCCCATGCTGAGTCAGCAGGAATTTAGCCGTTACGCGCTGGATTATCTGGTGTTTGGTAATGCCTTTTTAGAGGTAAGGAAAAACCAACTTGGCGAACCGCTTTGCCTGCAATGCTCACCGGCAAAATATACCCGCCGGGGTGTTAAACCAGATACATATTGGTTTGTACAAGACTGGAAAGAACCTCACCAATTTGCGCCGGGAAGCGTGTTTCACTTGATTGAACCGGATATCAATCAAGAGCTGTACGGCCTGCCGGAGTACCTGAGCGCCTTGAATTCTGCGTGGCTGAATGAAGCGGCGACATTGTTCCGCCGCAAGTATTACCAGAACGGTGCACATGCCGGTTACATCCTGTATATGACCGACGCGGCACAGAGCACCAGCGACGTCGACAGGATGCGCCAAGCCATGCGAGATACAAAGGGGCTGGGTAACTTCCGCAATTTGTTTATGTATGCACCGAACGGTAAACCCGATGGCATAAAAATCTTGCCGCTGAGTGAGGTCGCCACCAAAGATGATTTTTGCAACATCAAGAATGCTACTCGGGACGATTTGCTAAGTGCTCACCGCGTACCGCCTCAGATGATGGGGATTATACCGAATAATACTGGGGGGTTTGGGGATGTTGAAAAGGCTAGTCAAGTATTTGTACGAAATGAGTTGATCCCTCTCCAAGAAAGAATAAAAGAGATAAATACTTGGCTAGGGAATGATATAATTAGATTTAACTCATATAGTTTTTGATTTTATTTTTTATGCGCGGAAAACCGCGCATAAAATCACTCGCTATCAGAACTTGTTGTCAATGATAAATCTTTTGGCTTAGCCTCATCTTCTTTTTTTACTTTTCCGCTCCGCTTCAACCCAACCTTACTCAACATTGCATCTGCAACATCTGAATTCTCGCTTATAAATTTCTTGAAATTTTCCGATGCTAACATTTCCATTATAGGTGAAGAATGCGATGGTTCATCTATAAATCTGAGTGGAGCCTCTTCTAAACGAGTCAGTGCATTTCCAAATAATCTTTGTGAAAAGTTGTCATCTAATTGAATAGCTTCTCGTCTATACCCTTCATACGCTTTAGATACTGACGCTTTAAACTCATAATCCTCAGCCAATCTAAATCGTTGCCCAATCTGCTTTGTCGCCAGCCATGCGAACCATAATGGAGCCCCTACACTCATAAGTGACATAACGATTTGCACAGTCATTTTGAATGTGGAAGCATTGGGATCGGAAAAATAGTTACTTAGTAACTCAAGCCTAAAGTATCCGACAATGGAAGCAAAAACTAGTGCACCTACAAGCCCGCCAACCCAATAACGAATACTCATATTTAGTTTTTTAGCTTTATCTTCAAAGGCTCCGGCTAAACCTTTCGACGTAGTGGTTCTAAATGCTTCTTCACATTTATCTATGTAATCTTGAGCTTGTGATTTCAAAGCTGACATGTAATCACTGGCTTCTTGTTTACTCTTTCCTAGTAAGGATTCAATCTGATAATCACTTTTGGCACAATCCTTATGAAATTGATTTATATCCTCATGTTTTGATTTAACCTCATCTATTATCTCTATGGATTTTTCCTTTATCTCCATCAACTCTGAATTTGCATCTTTAAGCATATTTAGAGTTGTAGGCAAACTTTCAGCAGCATCATACGCTTCGTTGATTAATCTTATTTTGTTTTCTATATCAGAATTGTCAGATGAGATTTTTTCCAAATTCGATTTATACAACTCAAGTCGAGTTATTATGTTTTTTGGAACAAGAGATCTATCATTTAATTTTTTAAATGAAAAGAAAGTACTTATGTTAAACTTCACAAGCATTAACATCGACATCAAGCTGAATAAAGCCGGACTAGAAACCGAAGCATTTCCATGATTTATATGGGCAATTGTTTGATCAGCGTTACTTATCATCGAAATTGTTTTCTGAATGCTAAGCAGGTCTTCTGAGTCAGGAACATATTTTGTCAATTTATCTAGCTCAGCAGACATCCCAGTTATCATACTTAAAACATCATCAACGCCAAAAGATGGATGCGTGTAGGCACCTTTGTTTATGAATGGATCAGAGCCAATACCTAAATTATTTATTTTATCATGGAGTTCAATCAGTACTGCCTTTAACTGGATAATATTATCGTCCATTCTTACTCATCTCTCATAGGTCTCAAAATTCGAAAATAATTTTCTTGCTAACCAATTGCTTTGAAATAATTTACTTTCTTTCATTTGATTGGGGTCAATGCATAATTAACCTAACATCATAAGCATGAGCGCGCAATGCTATCCCCGCCTCGCCTGCCCGCTTCATGTGTCGCTTTTAATGCATTTGCATGATCCGGCGCGAGCCGCGCCAGCGCTGGAGCCGTAGGGGTAAAATTCACACCGGATCATCACGCGAATTCATGCATCTAATGCATGCATAGGTTTTTTAGCTCAGACTTGAGCCAGCAGCATTTTCTGGCAGCGCACAATCAAATCTGACAATCCGCTCTGGGCGAGGAACGGAAGCTTCTAAGGCATAACTAACGTCGTCTTGTATTAATCAATGGGAAACAGATCAGAGGATCGATGACCAGTGAAGATCCTGCCTCATCAATTATGTATATTGTTTACTTTTGTTGCATCAGCCTGCATAAGGTTTCAAAGAATTTTTCGATTAGAGTGCAAGGCAGAGCGAGTTAGGAGCATAAGGAATGCAATTTATAACAAACGGCCCTGACATTCCTGAGTCTCTTTTGCAGGCTCATGAGGAAGGTCGAGTGGTATTTTTCTGCGGCGCAGGCATCTCATATCCTGCGCGTCTGCCGGGCTTTGAAGGGTTGGTTAAGGAAATTTACCAACGGAATGGAACAAAACCTTCGGAACTTGAACAAGCTGTTTTGGATCGGGGGCAGTATGATGCCACATTAGATCTTCTTGAACGTCGTTTGCCCGGTCAGAGACTTGCCGTTCGTCACGCACTTGTGAGTGCACTGAAACCAAACACCCGCATCAAAGGTGCCGTAGATACTCAGGCAGCGCTGTTACGTTTGGCACGTAATCGTGAAGGGTCACTAAGGTTGGTCACGACAAACTTTGACCGTATTTTTCACGTAGCCGCCAAACGTACTCGTCAGACCTTCCACGAATATTCATCCCCTATGTTACCTATTCCCAAAAATAGCCGATGGGATGGATTGGTCTTTTTGCATGGACTGATACCTGATAGGCCGGATGATACAGCCCTGAACCGGCTGGTTGTTACCAGTGGCGATTTCGGACTAGCATACCTGACTGAACGCTGGGCTGCTCGTTTTGTAAGTGAGTTGTTCCGTAACTATGTGGTTTGTTTTGTGGGGTACAGTATCAACGACCCTGTATTGCGCTACATGATGGATGCATTAGCGGCTGACCGTATGCTGGGTGAAATTACCCCGCAGGCCTGGGCTCTGGGTGATTGCGAACCTGGACAGGAAGAGCAAAAAGCCAATGAATGGGGGGCTAAAGGTGTTACCCCTGTTCTCTATAATGTTCCGGCCGGTAGCAGAGACCATTCTGCCTTACATAAAACCCTGCATGCTTGGGCAGATACATACCGTGATGGGGTCCAGGGAAAAGAAGCGATAGTTGTCAAACATGCTCCCGCACGGCCACAGGATACGACGAGGCAGGACAATTTTGTCGGGCGGATGCTGTGGGCATTATCGGATAAATCAGGATTACCCGCGAAACGCTTCGCTGATTTCGATCCCGTTCCTTCACTGGACTGGTTACTAGAGACATTCAGTCTTGAGACATTTGGGCATGAAGATTTAGCCCGGTTTGGTGTCTCTCCTCAAGAAGAGGTGGATACGAAGCTTCGTTTTAGTCTGGTCCGACGCCCCGCTTCTTACACACGCGCACCATATATGTGTCTGGCCTCATGGGGCTCGACCGATAGTCACTGGGATGACGTGATGACTCACATTTCCCATTGGCTGACACGCCATCTGGACGATCCCCGACTGATTATCTGGATAGCAGAGCGAGGAGGACAACTCCATGAACGCTGTATGTGGCTGATTCAGCAAAAATTAGACAGTCTTGCTACTCTGAAGCTAAACGGGAATGTCGCTGAACTGGATGAAATCCGTTTAAATGCCCCTAAGGCTGTTCCTGGCCCCCATATGTGTACCTTATGGAACCTTCTACTCAGTGAGCGGCTAAAATCAACGGGACATAATTCTGATCTCTATAGCTGGTTTAGTCGGCTTAAAAGAGACGGCTTAACCACTACAATGCGTTTGAAATTGCGCGAATTACTTTCTCCAAAGATTTTATTGAGAAAGCCCATTCGCTGGGATTACGGCGTAAGTGATACTGATGAACCACTTAGCATCAGACACTTAGTCGACTGGGAACTGGTACTCGCCGCAGACCATGTGTACTCCACTCTGGACGAAGAAGCTAAAGGCAACTGGAACACAGTTTTACCTATCCTGCTGAACGATTTTCAACAGCTTTTACGGGATGCGCTGGATCTGTTGCATGAACTGGGTGAGGCTGATGAGTTTAGAGATCGTTCATACTGGGATCTTCCATCCATAATCCCACACTGGCAGAACCGGGGATTTCATGACTGGGTTAGTTTGATTGCGTTGCTGCGAGATTCATGGCTCGCAGTTCGGGCTAATGACATCCCACGCGCGGCAATCATTGCGCAAGGATGGATTGAACTCCCTTATCCTACCTTCAAGCGACTGGCTCTCTTTGCTGCCAGCCATGATGGCTGCATCTCTTCCGAAGAATGGGTTAAATGGTTGTTGATCGATGATTCATGGTGGCTGTGGTGTGTTGAGACCAAACGGGAAGTCAACAGGTTGTTTGTGTTACAGGGGAGGCATCTGAGCGGACTTGCGCAGGAAAACCTGGAAACCGCAATCCTTGCAGGGCCACCACGCAGGATGTACCAGGATAATCTTGAGGATGGAAGGTGGCAATCTATTACTGAACATTCTGTTTGGTTGCATCTGGCTAAACTAAAAACCTCTGATCTGGCTCTGGGAGAAGCGGCAACGGCACGACTGACAGAATTATCCAACAGGTATCCAGCGTGGAGGCTGGCTGACAACGAGCGTGACGAGTTTTCTCACTGGATGAGCGGGACAGGCGATCCGGATTATGAGGACAGCAAAGACATTGAACCTGCCCCCCGAAACCGAAAGGAGTTGGTCATATGGCTCAAAAAAACCGAACCTGAACACCGACCTATGTACGAAGATACTTGGAGAGATGTTTGCCGTACTCGATTATTTCATAGTGCGTATGCACTTTGCGATCTGGTCAAAAGTGATATCTGGCCCACTGATCAATGGCGTGAAGCTCTCCAGACCTGGGCTGATGATGGTCTGGTGTCACGCTCGTGGTATTATGTTGCACCTGTTGTCCAGACCATGCCTGATCATGTTCTTAAGGAGATTATCCATAGTGTGGCATGGTGGATGGAAACGGCTTCTAAGGTTATAAACCACCACAAAGATATACTTATCGGACTCTGTCGCAGAATACTGACATTACCACTCGAAGCTGGTACCGATGCAAATATTGTCAGCAACGGCATTAAATCATACAGCCCGGTCGATGCTGCGATAAATCATCCAGTCGGACATATTACTCAGACTCTGGTCAACCTGTGGTTCAAGCAAGATCCAAATGATAACGAGCAACTTCCCGAATATCTCAAGTCCATTTTCAGTGCACTGTGTGATCCTGATATTGAGCGATTTATACATGGGCGGGTGTTGCTGAGTTCACAGCTGATTGCACTTTTCCGTGTAGACCGCCCTTGGACAGAAGAATATCTTTTACCATTCTTCAACTGGGACAATCCCTTTGAGGCGAAGTCCGTTTGGGAAGGCTTTCTCTGGTCACCTCGCCTTTACCAGCCATTGATGACGGCCTTTAAATCTCAATGCCTTGATAGTGCAAACCACTATACAGAACTCGGCGATCATCGTCAGCAATACGCAACTTTCTTAACATACGCAGCATTAGGCCCGACAGCAGATTACACAACCGAAGAATTTCGTGCCGCTTTTAACGCACTTCCGCCCGAAGGGCTTGAAAAGTGTGCTCTGGCACTCTGTCAGGCGCAAGAAGGGGCGGCTGACAAGAGGGAGGATTATTGGAAAAATCGAGTCCGGCCATTGTGGCAAAAAATCTGGCCGAAATCCCGGGATCTGATCACTTCCCAAATAACCGTTTCACTTGCCCGGCTAATCATTGCTACTGGCGACGAATTTCCCTCTGCTTTGGATGACGTACATGACTGGCTGATACCTGTTGAACATCCATACTATGTCGTACACCGGCTACTTGAATCGGGTCTGTGCATGCGCTTTCCTACCGAAGCAACATTGCTACTGGGTTACATAATTGATAGTGAGAAACGCCAGCGGTTATCTGAGGAGTTTGGTACTTGTCTGGATGACATTATCCAAGCTGCACCAAACCTTGAGCAAGACGTACAATACTCACGGCTAAGAGACTATTACAGGAGGAACAGCACCTGATAGGCGTTCGATAAATAACCCTATCGTAACTGCCAGTAAGAGTTCCAATGCAGCTTTATCAACGTCCTCTTCTGGCACAGAGCTGCCCTGTTAGGTTAAGCTCTGTGCTGTGGCAATACCAGATCAAGTCTGAGTTAATACAATTTTTAGCACAGATAAAGGTATGTATTGTGCTGATAACGGCCCTCTTCAATCAATTTGAAAATGTGGCCAGACTTGCTTTTTATGTAGTAGTTCGCCTCCTCTGGGGTTAGCTGCGTTCCTTGCTTTGTCGCTGCATGTATAAAGTCTGCCATCTTAATCCAGCGGCTTTTATCGGTAGATTTCAGTGCTTCTATGAACGCCCCGGTCATGTGTAAATCTCGTTTCATGTGTCACCTACTGGAGCAAGAAATAGTCGCGAGTTGTTTTATCACTGCTGCTTTTTCCGGGGAGATGTTGGTCTTCATCTCCTCGGCCAGTTCTGAAATCCATATCAACGCAATGTCTTTATCCTTCTCTTGGCTCTCATAGCAAACCCCCAGACGGGCGATGAGTTCAATACGTTCCAAAACAACCATTTCTTCCACTGCTGGTAAATGCACCCTGTTCCTCCGATGCTCAATTACTGTATGCATATACAGCATTAACCATAAATTTTGCTTCCGCAACCAATTATTAACCGGTTCATACTGCATTGAAATATCACTAAATTTGACTTTAGCACCACGCGCTAACGCTTCCAGTTCCCAGCGCTGGGCGGCAATATCGTGCCGGGCCAAATCTACCCGGGTTCCACCCAGCCGATTACGTTCAGCCGGGGTCAATCTTGCCGAAGGTGCCACATCTAGCACCTGATAAGGGTCAAAACTGCGTTGTGATTTCTTTATCTGTGGCGGGATAGCCCGTATACGGCTCATAACAGACCGTGTAACGGTCATATCATTCCAGTCAATTGGTGTCTCCGGTGGGTGCTCCAGCACCGCCACGCCCTCTACAGACTCACTATCTGCGTATTGGTAGCGCCTTTGCTATCGACCAACCCACAGTTATTGACAGGACTCCGAGGCGCGCCGGAGGCGCTTTTCAAAGTCAAAGGCTCAACGGCAACGGACTTAGCGACAATGCGCCATTGCGTCGTACGGGTTTCATAAACTCGATCGGCACCGATATGCGGGGCATAAATTCCCGCAATTTTCTGGACTTCTTCGTCATAGGCGTTGAGTTCGTCGGCAACCCTGCGGGCAACACGCACGGTCTGATCGTCGCGGGAAACATTAGTGCCGCCCTGGGCCAGAATGTAGGCGGCAAAATCACCGGCATCAGCGGCAGCGCGTACCGCTTCCACGCTGTCGTCAAACTCATCGGCCAGACTGATAGAACGAATTTTTCGGCATTCACGCCATGCGCCACGCGACGGCAGGCCAATGAATTGAAATTGGGGAATGCACCACGTGGAAGCCCACGCGGTGACAGCGGCGGCCGTCTCGGTCAACAGCTCGCCGGTTTCATGATCACGCTCGCCATCCAGCGCGTAACCGTCGATATTTTTGGCGATGTATTTGGCGATATAGCCCGCCGCGCCGCCTTTGTTCAGGTGCTTACAGTCAAAACGGTTTTTAGCAGCGCCGCGCTCGTCGCCATCCTCAGCCATGGCATAACGCCGCATGATAGCGATCACCGGCTGGCGCTGCTCTTTGGAGGTAAACAGCATCATATGCCAGTGCGGCGTTGCATCGTGATGCGGCTCGACAACGCGCACGCCGTAAACTTGCAACCCGTTGTCTTTAAACGCCGTCCGAATGTTGCTAAACAAGTTCACAAGATAACGCTGGCCGTCTTTTGGCGTGTACGCTTCTTCATCCCAATTGTGGTTAAACTGCACCTTCGGGCTGTTTTTGCCGACGGTACGGGTCGGATGGTATTTGGATGGCGTGGTGATGGTAATAAACATCCCCTTATCGCCTTTAATCTCGGCAGCCTGTTGAACCCCAGCAACTATCGTCATTAGCTCCATGCGGCGGATCTCAGGGTTAGAGATACTCGCCATTACCTTATCGATTAGGCTGAATCGTTCGCCAGTTTCGACGTTCTCCAGCTCGCGGCTGTTGAGGTAATCAAAGTTAGACTGATGGCGTGCTTTCACATCACGGATCGCCTGCTTGCTGGCATAGGACGACGCCCCACGGTTCACATTGCCGACGGCAATCAGCAACGCCCCGCGCCAGCGCGTGCGCTGGGCTTTTAACTGGCGTTCCCACCATTCCGCATCTACCAACCGGGACAGACTTGCGATCGCTGCCCGGGCATCAAGTTTGCCCTTGCGGTATTTGCTCCAGTGCATCGGTGTGATGTTGAAGGCGCGAGCCATCGGCGCGGTATGTCCATAAAAACAGGCTTGAGTGCTGTCTTCAAATAGCCCTGTATTGTCTCCGCCGTTGCATTAATGAATTCTTCAA
Organism: Serratia sp. 22264; assembly: GCF_052045345.1. NCBI lineage: Bacteria > Pseudomonadati > Pseudomonadota > Gammaproteobacteria > Enterobacterales > Yersiniaceae > Serratia > Serratia sp. 22264. The sequence goes on along the minus strand of NZ_JBQEOY010000001.1, from coordinate 373,307 downwards.
CGCGGCTCTCATAGATAGACAGCAGTTGACCGGCCACGCGATCCGCAAGGCGTTTCAGCTCTTTGTCATCCATACCCGGTAAGCCAGCGTAATTATCAATCTCCGCCATCCAGCGAGGTGAAGCCGCTAAGTTCATTCCATTCTTGGCGTTAACGGCTTCAATACGGGGCCAGATGCGGCGCTCAAACTGGAACACCAACCATTTATTCCCGAGCTATTCACCCAGTTCCATATAGCCTAAATCACAGCTCTTGCGAGTAAGCCACCCATTTGGCCATGTCGTGATACGAGATATTCCCGCCGCACACCACTATCCCGATGACGGCATCAGAGGGCAATTTAGGTGCGGTGGCAATGACGGCGGGTATAAGCGCACCGGAGGCGAGTTCAACCCATAATTTTGCCTGTTCGCCAAAGGCGAGCATGCCGTCAATCGCCTCCTTGTCCGAGACAACAACTATGTCTTCGGCATAGGCTTGAGCATGGGCCAGCATCATTTCATCAATAATCGGTACCCCAAGGGTAGAGATGATCGAGGTGACATCAATGTTTACCGGCTTTCCGGCACGCAACGCCTGATGCATTGAACTGGCGCCTGCGGTCTCAACGCCCCAGATTCGGATATCCGGCTTAATGGCCTTCAGCGCCGTAGCCGCACCTGCCAACATTCCACCGCCACCCACGGCAATGAAAACGTCGGTTAACTCCGGGCAATCGGCAATAAACTCAAGCGCCAGGGTTCCATGCCCTTCAGCTATCAGCGAATCGTTGCAGTCGTCGATGACGACATATCCCTCGTCAGCCATAACTTTGGCGCGCTCAAATGCCGCGTGGACATCGGATTCGATGATGACGGAACTGCCCAGGTCACGGACCCGATCGACAGAGGTCGCCGGCGCGTTGGGGGGCATGATAATAGTGACGTTGGCGCCAAAGATCTTCGCAGCCTCGGCAATGGCGATACCAAAATTGCCGCCGCTCACCGCGACAAATCGGGTCTCGTTGAAATCGCCTTTCAGGCTCAGGAACTTGTTAAGCACTCCGCGCGCTTTAAAGGAACCGCCAAGCTGGGTATTTTCAAGCTTCAGGAAAACCGGCCTCTGAATCTTTTCGGCCAATCTCGATCCGGCAATGGTTGGCGTACGTATGACCTTCCCTGCTAACCGTTCCGCCGCCGCGACGACCGCGTTAAATTCAATTAATGTTGTCATTTTTGCCCAGTCAGGTAGAGGTTGTTGAATCAAGTGTTTGGCAAACTATCCCGACTGAGAATAGAGTTCTGCGGGCAGGGTTGCAACAGGCGTCCATATCCGGTCTTAGCCACAAAAAAACCCGCCTGCGGGCGACTGCCAACTGCGCAATCCACTCTCCAGACGGGTTCGTTTCGTGTAATGGCCTAGCCGTGCTGCATTACTTTTGTTCGGCGCTGCTCAGGGTGTCTTCGGCTTTCCACACGCGGTATTTCACTTCCACGTCCTTCGGCACATAAACCACGATCGGCAGGCGGCTGTTGTAGCGCTGCATGGCGGCATCGCCCAGGTTGGCGGCGATGAACTTCTGCTGCTTGGCGCCGTCCGGGCAGGCCATCATGGTGGAGGCCGGTGCAGACAATTTATCCAGCACCAGGTAGTCGTAGCCCCAACCGGAAAGGGTTTTGCTCTCCAGCGTGCCGCCCATCATGTGGCGGTTACAGTCCACTTCCAGCGTTTTCCCGATCAGCAGCTCAACCTTGAAGTTTTCTTCCTGCTCCTGCTTCGGCAGGTAAATCACCTGGCGGCTCATGCCTTTTTCCGCTTTCGGGTACGGCGCGATCTTTTCCAGTGGCTGTTTGCTGATATCGGCGTCAGCGGCCGGGGTGGCAGCAATAGCGCTGGCGGAAACGGCCATCAGCAGGCCGGAAAATACAACGGATGCCTTGTTCATGTTTTATCCCTACAATTTATAAGATGCTTCGGCCATAAACTAATACACTGCCGCCAGCCTGGCTATAGGTTTAATCTTCTTTACAATAGCCAGTGTCCAGGTACAAAAACCTATCATCAGCCATTGGTCGGGATAAAACCTCAGTGGATTGCGGTTTTGGCGATATAGGCCTTCACCACCTGATAAACATAGTCCTGGCATGCCAGCCCGGTTTGCGGGTCGTATTTGCCCTGATTGGTAATATTGTTGGACAACACCCGGATGCCGATAAACGGAATAGAGAAAGAAGCGGCGATCTGCGCCGCAGAAGCCGTTTCCATCTCTTCAACCGAGGTGTGATAGCTTGCCCGGAAATGGCTAATACGGTCCAGTTCGCTGTTCCACACGTCGGCGGAGCCAATCACGCCTTCAACCACCTTGCCCCGGGTGTAGCTTGCTTTAACGCCCTCCGCTATCGCCAGCAGCTTGGCGTCTGCCGGGAACTGGCGAATGCTGTGGACATTTTTATCCTCACCCGCACTGCCCTTCGAAGCCAATAGGTCCATGGGTTGCCATTGCCGTGAGTCGCTGCCTTCCCCTGCCGCCTTCTTCGGTGTTTTAAAGGCCCCCAGGCTCACCGAATACTTGCCCAGCACGATATCGTAGACCTTGAGCGCCGGATCGTGGCCGCCTGCGGTTCCCTGGTTGATGATCGCTACCGGCTGGAAGCGGGTGGCGGCAATCGCCGTGGCCGCCGCTGCATTGGACATGCCTTTCAGGGTTTCAGATACCACCACCGGATAACCGTCCACGGTGCCATGCCAGAAACGCCAGCCGCCAATCTGTTCCTCACGCGGGTTATCCAGGCGTTGGGCGAAGCGTTCCGCCTCCACCGGCATTGCGCCTTGCACCACAATCGGCCCGGCTGCATGGCCTTGCTGCGCCAGAGCTAACGGGGAAAATGCCACGCCACACGCGGCCAACAGCATAAAGCTCAGTTTTTTCGTCATCACCACAGCGTCCCGATAAAAAGCAAAGGGTTACCTTAGCCGAAAGGCGAAATCCCGCCTATCGCTTTCTCGCGGGCCTGCCGAAGGGTTAAGGTTTTCTTAAGACAGAATTATTACAGTGACATAATTCCTCACTGCCACCGAGCCTGCGCGTGAACCCAAAACCTTCATTAAATCAATCCTCAACGACAACACAAATTCAGACTAACGCCCTTTACTCCCTACCGGCATCCTTTTACCTTTGGCAGGTTTTTGGGTTGATAGTCAGCGGGTTATTGTTCCTTTGGCTGTCGCGCAACGAACAGCTGGATTGGGCAATCAGCAATTACTGGTTCGACGCCGCCAGCGGCCATTTCCCCTGGCAAAACGATCGCTGGCTGGACCTGATCAACCATCGTTTGCTGAAAATCAGCGTGATTAGCGGTGCGGTGCTGGCGCTGTTTTATGGCATTTACCGCCGTAACCCGCGCATGATCGTCGCCATGCTGCTGATCGGCATCGGGCCGTTGGTGGTCGGGATCCTCAAAGCCACCAGCGCGCATTCGTGCCCGTGGGATCTGATCGAATACGGCGGTAAAGCGATGTCCTACCCGCTGTTCGGCGCGGTGCCGGCCGAACCCGGGCCGGGCCGTTGCTTCCCCGGCGGCCATGCTTCCAGCGGTTTTTCGGTGATGGCGCTGTTTTTCCTGTTTTATCCGCAACGCCCGCGCCTGGCTTACTGGTGCTGGTTCGGCGGCATTATGCTCGGCATGCTGATGGGGTTTGGTCAGGTCATGCGCGGCGCACATTTTCTTACCCATAACCTGTGGGCAGGTTGGTGGGTTTGGCTCAGCCAACTGGCTGTTTATTGGATGGTGAGCGGGTATTTCCGCCGCAAGACAAGGTAAATATTATGGAGCAGTTGAATTATCTTCTTTTCGCCTGGATCAACGCGACCCCGGCGTCCCCCGAGTGGTTAATCGATGTCGCGACCTTCCTGGCGCGCGATCTGATCGCCATCGTGCCTGTGCTGATCGTTGGGCTATGGCTGTGGGGGCCGCAGAGCCAACTGATATCGCAACGTGAAGTGGTGACCAAGACGACGATTGCTCTGCTATTCGCCATGCTTTCTGCCGCCACCATCGGCATGTTGTTGCCGCACGAGCGGCCGTTTGTCGCCGGCATCGGCTTCACCTTCCTGGCCCATGCGCCGGACAGCTCATTCCCCAGCGATCACGGCACCGCCATCTTTACCTTTGCCCTGTCCTTCCTGTTCTGGCATCGGGTTTGGTCCGGCATTTTATTGCTGATCGTCGCGGCCGGCATCGCCTGGTCACGCGTGTACCTTGGCGTGCACTGGCCGCTGGATATGGTCGGCGGTTTCCTGCTCGGCCTGGTCGGCTGCTTGTTCGCGCAACTGGTGTGGAACCTGTTTGGCGATGCTATCGCCGCTAAACTGACGCGCCTGTACCATTTCCTGTTCGCCTTCGCGATCCGCAGGGGCTGGGTAAAAGAATAATCGCGCATAACGGCAGGGGCGGCACCGTCCCTGCCATTACACCACCCCGGTGGTGACACGAAACTCCCGCATTTTTCCTCCCCCCAACATCTTCACCGCCGCCCCGCCGGGCGTATATGGGCTGCAGGTAGCCGGCTGAACAAACCTGACCAAGCGTTGGCTGCCTTGTTGCGTAATGGGGCGCAGGCCGTAATTGAACTGGGCGGTAGAAAACCGTGTTACGTACCGCCTGCCCTTTGACGCCAGCATAAAGAACTCGGCCTGATCGACATACAGCGACAGATCGTCCGAGCACAGCATCTCTTGTTCGGCCACGTTCCCGTGCGGTGCCAACGCCGGAGCCGGCAGATTCTGACGGAAGACCGCATCCGGAATACAACCATAGTTGAGGTGGCAAACGTAGTTCAACGGCAGCGGCTCATCGGCAAGGTTGGTGATTTGCATCTCGATGGCAAATTGCGCGCTGTCCGCCGTTAAACGCAATGCCGGGCGTACCCGGCAACGCGGGTGAGAAAGTTCTCCGCTACCGTAAAGCGCCAATGTATCGCCTTCCACCTGCAACCCTATCCGTTGCATGCCTGCCAACAAACTGTCTTGCTGCGGCCAGGGTGAATGAAACGCAACGCCGCCAACCGGTTTGCCCTTGCCCGATCGGGTGCTGCGACGCCCCGATTTCAGCGAGTAGCCGTCAAACTCGGCATCCCAAATCGTCAGGCCGCGGTAAGGCAATACCGTCAGAGTGCCACGGCGGTTCGCCAGCGTCAGCACCTGGCCGCCCTCTTCACAGGTAAAAGCCGTGACCACAAAATCCGCATTGCGGAAAACTTCATCCGGTTGCATCCCAAACTGCTCAGGCGCCAGATTTATCATCATGTTCCTCCTTTTCCCCTGGGTGTTTCGCTCGTAAACGCGCAGCTTGCACTCTAAATGTTACTTAAATAACATAACATCATTCATTATGTTATACACCTAACAGCCCAAAAAACGATGATCTCCGCGTCATTTTTAAAATCGCGCTATGTTTACCGTCAGTGAAATGTTATTATTCTAACATTGTTCACATTCTGCTTTGTTTAAACCTCAATAAGGAATAGAGATGACTACCGAAAACATTGATTACGCCCGTTATGTCGATCACACCCTGCTGGCCATGGACGCGACCGAAGCGCAAATCGCCAAGCTCTGTGAAGAAGCGCAGCAGCACAATTTTTACGCCGTGTGCGTAAACTCCGGGTACGTACCGCTGGCGGCGCACCTGCTGCAAGAAAGCGAAGTAAAAATTTGTTCCGTGATCGGTTTCCCTCTGGGTGCCGGCCTGACCGTAACGAAAGCCTTCGAAGCTAAAGCGGCGATTGCGGCCGGCGCGCAGGAAATTGATATGGTGATCAACGTAGGTTGGCTGAAAAGCGGCCTGCTGGATGAAGTCAAAGCCGACATCGCCGCAGTGCGCGAGGTTTGCGCGGCGATCCCGTTGAAGGTAATATTGGAAACCTGCCTGCTCAGCGATGCGCAGATCGTTCAGGTTTGTGAAATGTGTCGCGAACTCGATGTGGCCTTCGTCAAAACCTCAACCGGCTTCAGCACCGGCGGCGCTCGTGAAGAGCACGTTAAACTGATGCGAGCCACTGTAGGCAGTGAAATGGGTGTGAAAGCATCCGGCGCCGTGCGCGATCGCGCAACCGCCGAGAAGATGATCAAAGCAGGTGCCACTCGTATCGGTACCAGCTCTGGCGTAGCAATCGTTTCCGGTGATCAGGCTGCCGCCGGCAGTTACTGATAACCTGAGGCGCCCCGATACCGGGCGCACGCCGTGATAATCTGATGCGGGGCAATGCGTCCAGCCAATAGGCTGAGTGCGTATTGCCCCGCATTTGTGTGTTCGGCCCTAGAGATTGGCTATTAACCCTGTGGGAAGACAGACTGATGGAAACGCGGCGCGAAGAACGTATCAACCGGTTAGTGCAGGCGTTAAAGCGCTCTGACAAGATCCACTTAAAAGAAGCCGCCGTGTTGTTAGGCGTTTCAGAAATGACCATTCGCCGCGATCTCAGCGCGGAGCCGGCCGCCGTGGTGTTGCTCGGCGGCTATGTGGTGGCCGATCCACGCAGTAACGGCGTGACTCACTATTTTGTTTCCGATCAAAAAGCCAAGCAAGTAACGGAGAAGCGCCGTATCGGCCTGCTCGCCGCTGCGCTGATCGGCGAAAACGACACGGTATTTTTCGATTGCGGCACCACCACCCCGGCGATTATCGACGCTATTTCCGATGAATTGCCCTTCACGGCGGTGTGCCACTCGCTGAATACCTTCCTGGCGTTGCAGGACAAACCGAACTGCAAAGTGATCCTGTGCGGCGGCGAATTCAAACCGAACAACTATATTTTCACCGCCGTCGGCCGGCACAACGAGCTGGATCATATCTGCCCGAATATCGCCTTTATCTCCGCAGCCGGCCTGAGCCTCCAACATGGCGCCACCTGTTTTAACTTCGACGAACTGGAGATGAAGCACCGGGCGATGGCGATGGCGCAGCAAAAGATCCTGGTCGCCGACCACAGTAAGTTCGGTAAAACCAAGCCTGCGTGCATCGGCCCGTTGACCCAGTTCGATCGGGTGATTACCGACCGTCAGCCCGACCCGCTATTTGTCGATTTTTTCAACGAAAACGCCATCGCCATTCGTTTTTAAACCGCCTCTTACCGTCGGCCGCGACCGGCGGTGCTCTTCATCGCTCGGTTCAGCCCCGCCGCAAACAGGACAAATAATGCGCAGTTGATGCATTTATTTTTTTAACCGTACGCTAGATTCAGGTTAATAAAGCGCAACAACCTATCAGGCATATTCCCCCACTTCAGCAAAATCCGACGAAATATCGACGATTCATTCGGCTTGATGGCGCTTTTATATGATAAATAGCGGCAACGTCGATGCGATAAATATCAACAAACATGCAACCATAACGCGCTAAATATGCCCAAATTAGTTTATTTATATGATGAATGGTTAAGCATTTTTATTCGCTATCCGGTTAACTAGTTTACCTGCGTTATTAGCGGGATACTCCCAACAAAACAAATAAAAATCATGAAGTTAATAGATATTTTACTTAAAAATACAATGTGATCTGCGTCACTAAAACTGCTTAATCCGGGTTTTTAGCTAGATCCAAACCTGCGCTTAAAATATATTGCTCGGCTTGCTGACAACAACAGCGTTTTATCTGGTTAAATATTGTTCGCACCGAATAAACATTGAAAGACTCTTGAGAGCGTTCTCAGTGCGAAATCTTACACAACTGCGCAACACATGCGTGAAAAACCAATAAAAAAGCAGTTACACGCACACATTACGCATTTGAGAGCATGATCACGGTTGTTTCCACTGTAAATCGTTATCTTGCCGCCAACAAAATCGGCAGGCACGGACCTTCCGGCAGCAGTACCGATGTAATGCCCTGATTCGGCGGAACGTCATTTGGTTAGTTATCCGACGCCTGCGCAAAAAGATAATTAGCATAATAAACAACCAGGGGGACGCCAGTTATCCCCGCAAGCAACACCTGATTCTTACCGATGTCGTTTCTGAATTACGCCATTCGGTTTTAACCTTAAGTTTTGCCTTTAATTTTAAATTATCGTGTTCACTTCGGAGATATTTATGGACACTACACAGACCGGCACTATTGCCTCTGCGGCTTCTGGCTCCACCAGTACCTGGCGTAAAACGGACACCATGTGGATGTTGGGCCTGTATGGCACCGCCATCGGCGCGGGCGTTTTGTTCCTGCCAATTAACGCCGGCATCGGCGGTTTGATTCCTTTGATCATCATGGCCATCATTGCTTTCCCGATGACCTTCTTCGCCCACCGTGGCCTGTGCCGTTTCGTCCTCTCCGGCAAAAATGCCGGTGAAGACATCACCGAAGTCGTTGAAGAACACTTCGGCATCAGCGCCGGTAAGCTGATCACCCTGCTCTACTTCTTCGCTATCTACCCAATCTTGCTGGTTTACAGCGTGGCGATCACCAATACCGTCGACAGCTTCATTACCCACCAGTTGGGCATGACCTCGCCACCGCGCGCCATTCTGTCACTGATTCTGATCGTCGGCTTGATGACCATCGTGCGTTTCGGTGAGCAAGCCATCGTGAAAACCATGAGCATCCTGGTGTTCCCGTTTGTCGCCGTGCTGATGCTGCTGGCCGTGTATTTGATCCCGAACTGGACCGGCGCCATCTTCGAGAACGTCTCTCTTTCCGGTGCAGGCACCGGCATGGGCCACGGTCTGGTGATTACCCTGTGGCTGGCGATCCCGGTCATGGTGTTCTCCTTTAACCATTCGCCGATCATCTCTGCCTTTGCCGTAGCCAAGCGTGAAGAGTATGGCCAGGAAGTTGCCGAGAAAAAATGTTCTCGCATTCTGGGTTACGCCCACATCATGATGGTGCTGACCGTCATGTTCTTCGTGTTCAGCTGCGTACTGAGCCTGTCTCCAGAGAATCTGGCGGAAGCCAAGGCGCAGAACATCTCGATTCTGTCTTACCTGGCCAACCACTTTAACAACCCGATGATCGCTTACATCGCGCCGGTTATTGCCTTTATCGCCATCACCAAGTCGTTCCTCGGCCACTACCTGGGCGCACGTGAAGGTTTTAACGGCCTGATTGCCAAATCGATGAAGAGCCGTGGCAAAACCATCAGCACCAACAAGCTGAACCGCATCACTGCCATCTTCATGCTGGTTACCACCTGGATTGTCGCGACCCTGAACCCAAGCATCCTGGGTATGATCGAAAACATGGGTGGCCCAATCATCGCCATGCTGCTGTTCCTGATGCCGATGTACGCTATCCGCAAAGTGCCTGCAATGCGCAAATACAGCGGCCACATCAGCAACGTATTCGTCGTCGTGATGGGCCTGATTGCCATCTCCGCTATCTTGTACAGCCTCTAATCAAGCTCCGCCGGCGCCCGTGCGCCGGCTTCTCTCAGCACGGCCCCCCTTTACTGCACTAACGCCTAACACCTGAAGAAGGAGGCGAGACCATGGTCAGCGTTTTCGATATTTTCAAAATTGGTATCGGTCCATCGAGCTCCCACACCGTCGGCCCGATGAAAGCCGGCAAGCTGTTCACCGATGATTTGATTGCCCATCAACAGTTGATGGATACCACCCGCGTGATAGTGGATGTATACGGTTCGCTGTCTCTGACCGGCAAGGGTCACCACACCGACATCGCGATTATCATGGGGCTGGCGGGCAACCTGCCGCATGACGTGGACATTGACGGCATCGCCGGTTTTATTCGCGACGTTGAACAACGTGGCCGCCTGCTGCTGGCTAACGGCCGCCATGAGGTGGATTTCCCGTTGCAAGGCGGCATGAACTTCCACAGCGATAACCTGCCGCTGCACGAAAATGGCATGCGCATTCGCGCCTTTGGCGGCGAGCAACTGCTGCACAGTAAAACCTATTACTCGACCGGCGGCGGCTTTATCGTCGATGAAGAACATTTCGGCCAACCCGCGACAAATCAGGTTCAGGTGCCCTACCCGTTCCGATCGGCGCGTGACCTGCAGCAACACTGCAAGGATTCAGGCCTGTCGCTATCCGGCATGGTGATGCAAAACGAGCTGGCGCTGCACAGCAAGGCCGAGATCGACGCCCACTTCGCCGACGTCTGGCAGGTGATGCGCGCCGGCATCGAGCGCGGCATGAACAGCGAAGGCCTGTTGCCCGGCCCGATGAAAGTCCAGCGCCGCGCCGCCGCCCTGCGCCGCATGTTGGTCACCGGCGACAAGAACAATATCGACCCGATGAACGTGGTTGACTGGATCAACATGTTCGCCTTCGCCGTGAACGAAGAAAACGCCGCCGGCGGCCGCGTGGTGACTGCGCCGACCAACGGTGCCTGCGGCATCATCCCGGCGGTGCTGGCCTATTACGATCAGTTTATTCGCCCGGTGAATCCGAATTCCTATACCCGTTATTTCCTGGCTTCCGGCGTGATTGGCGCGCTGTACAAGATGAACGCGTCGATTTCCGGTGCAGAAGTGGGTTGCCAGGGGGAAGTGGGCGTCGCCTGCTCAATGGCGGCGGCGGGATTGGCGGAGCTGATGGGCGGTAGCCCGGCACAGGTTTGCATCGCGGCGGAGATCGCCATGGAGCACCATCTGGGGTTGACCTGCGATCCGCTGGCCGGCCAGGTTCAGGTGCCTTGTATCGAACGTAACGCGATTTCTGCGGTGAAGGCGGTCAACGCCGCACGCATGGCGCTGCGCCGCACCAGCGAGCCGCGCGTGTGCCTGGATAAGGTGATTGAAACCATGTATGAGACGGGCAAAGACATGAACGCCAAGTACCGCGAAACCTCGCAAGGTGGCCTGGCGATCAAGGTTGTGGCCTGTAACTGATAAAAGCGAGGGCGCAATGTTATCCATTGCGCCCTCTTTCATTATTATTGCCGTTAACCGAAAACGCTGCCGAACCACTGGCTCAGCTTCATCATCACCATGTCCCAAATGCGGCTGAAGAAGTTGCCTTCTTTCACTTCCTGCATCACCACCAGCGGGTATTGTTCAATGGTTTTACCGTCAAGCTGGAAATCAATGGTGCCCACCACCTGGTTTTTCGCCAGCGGCGCTTCCAGCGTTGGCTGATTCAGTTTGTAACTGGCTTTCAGATTTTTCATCTGCCCTTTCGGGATAGTGACCGCCGCATCTTTGGCGACGCCCAGCGGCACGTCGTTGATTTCACCGAACCACACGCGCTGAGTCACAAACGGCTTGTCGGTTTTAATCGGCGTGGCGGTTTCGTAGAAGCGGAAACCCCAGGTCAGCAGTTTTTCACTTTCGCTGAAACGAATACGGTCGCTCGGCGCGCCCAGCACCACCGAGATCAGGCGCATCGGGCCGTCGGTCGCGGATGCCACCAGGTTATGGCCGGCGCCGCCGGTGTAGCCGGTTTTGATGCCGTCGACATTCAGGTTGGAACTCCACAGCAGGCGGTTGCGGTTAACCTGGCGGATCTTGTTGAAGGTGAACTCTTTTTCTTTATGCAGCGCGTACTCAACCGGCACGTCGCGGATTAGCGCCTGGCTCAGCAATGCCATATCGCGCGCGGTGCTGTACTGCCCTTCCGCATCCAGGCCATGCACCGTCAGGAAATGGGTATTCTGCAAGCCCAGTGATTTGGCGTAGTTGTTCATCAGACCGACGAACGAATCCTGGCTGCCCGCCACATAATCGGCCAATGCGATGCTGGCATCATTGCCCGACTGAATGACGATGCCTTTGTTCAGTTCCATTACCGGCACCTGATCGCCCGGTTTGATAAACATCAGCGAAGAGCCGCGCAGCGCCGGGTTGCCGGTTGCCCAGGCGTCCTTACCGACGGTCACCATATCCTCCGGTTTGATCTTGCCGGCCTTGATGGCCTGGCCGATCACATAGCTGGACATGATTTTGGTCAGGCTGGCGGGATCGAGACGCGTATCGGCATTGCCCTCCGTCAGGATTTTGCCGCTGTTGTAATCCATCAGCACAAACGCCTTGGCGTCAACCTGCGGGGCCGCCGGCGCTTCGGCTGCCTGGATTGCAGGCGTAGCCAGCAACAAAATGCTGACGCTAAAGGTCAATTTCTTCAGGGAGGTGGATAAGTTTTTTTTCATCATGACGTCGCCAGAGTGTCCATTCAAATCATTGAAATAGCGTTAACTTTCAAACATGTTCACGTTTTCAGCCAACCAGCGAGAGTGGCTCGGCGCGCGTTTGCCAACCGCAGACTCCCTGCGGCCCCCCAACGGGTGAGCGGCGCACCAAAAATGCCCTTGCTGTGAGTTTATTAGATTTATCTTATTTTTGCAGGGTTTAGCATGAATTTTCATCATTTTTACATAACTGTACGCTCTGTCGCGCAATTTGGATGAAAAGCCAGCCATACGATGTTTTCTTATACCACTAACGGCTATACGGCTGCACATCTGAACCGCTGAACATCTGCGCATCTATACGTCCAAATCAGACTAATATATTCCAAAAATGCATATTGAACGGTTATTTGTTCTTTTTAATGCGCTTATTCACAGCGCTATCATCCAGATAACGGTTTTTAAACCGAATTATCCTGGAGATTACCCATGGCAATACCGCACTCCGTCATCGACATGATCGGCAATACCCCGATGCTGGAACTGACCCAGTTCGATACCGGCCCCTGCCGGCTGTTCGTCAAACTGGAAAACCAAAACCCCGGCGGCTCGATCAAGGATCGCGTGGCGCTGTCGATGATCGAGCAGGCCGAGCGCGACGGCAGCCTGCAACCCGGTGGCACCATCATTGAAGCCACCGCCGGCAATACCGGCCTGGGGCTGGCGCTGGTGGCGGCCCTGAAGGGCTATAAACTGCTGCTGGTGGTGCCGGATAAGATGAGCCGCGAGAAGATTTTCCATCTGCGTGCGCTGGGGGTTGAGGTGGTGCTGACGCGTTCGGACGTGGGCAAAGGCCACCCGGCTTACTATCAGGATTACGCCAAACGGCTGGCGGATGAGATCCCCGGCGCTTTCTATATCGATCAGTTCAACAATCCGGCCAACCCTGCGGCCCATACCCGCACCACTGCGCCTGAACTGTGGCAGCAGATGGAGAATCGGGTGGATGCCATCGTGGTCGGGGTCGGTTCAGGCGGTACCCTGGGCGGCCTGAGCCAGTATTTTGCCGACGTATCGCCGCAAACCGAGTTTGTGTTGGCCGACCCTGCCGGCTCGATCCTGGCGGACTATCTCGATAACGGCCAGATCGGCGAAGCCGGCAGTTGGCTGGTGGAAGGCATCGGCGAAGATTTCATTCCGCCGCTGAGCAACTTCAATCAGGTGCGTAACGCTTACCGCATCGGTGATGCCGAAGCCTTCACCACCGCGCGCGATCTGCTGCGCAAAGAAGGCGTGCTGGCCGGTTCATCCACCGGCACCCTTTTAGCCGCCGCGCTGCGCTATTGCCGGGCGCAGACCGAACCAAAACGCGTGGTCACCTTCGTTTGCGACAGCGGCAACAAATACCTGTCCAAAATGTATAACGATCACTGGATGCTGGAACAGGGCCTGTTGAGCAAACCGCAGCACGACGATCTGCGCGATCTGATCGCCTACCGTCACGACGAGGGCGCAGCGGTGTCGGTCGCGCCGGAAGATACTCTGGCGATCGTTCATGCCCGCATGCGGCTGTATGACATTTCGCAACTGCCGGTATTGGAGGGCGATCGCGTGGTCGGCCTGATCGATGAGTGGGATCTGCTCAATGCGGTTCAGGCGGACGCCAGCCACTTTAGTCTGCCGGCTACCCGCGCCATGACCCAGTCGGTCAACACCTTGCAAAAAGAGGCCAGCTATCAGGATTTGCTCGCCACCTTCAATCACGGCCACGTTGCGGTGGTGCTCGACGGCGAGCGCTTCCTCGGCCTGATTACCCGGACAGACGTGCTTAACGCCTGGCGCCAAAAATTACGTTAATAAGGATTATTGTATGGCCAAGTTCGATACGTTGACCGTTCATGCCGGATACACCCCGGACGCCACCGGCGCAGTGATGCCGGCTATCTACGCCACCTCGACCTACGCCCAACCGGCGCCGGGCGAGCACACCGGCTACGAATATTCACGCAGCGCCAACCCGACGCGCACCGCGCTCGAAAGCGCCATCGCCGAGCTGGAAGGCGGCAGCCGCGGCTACGCCTTTGCCTCCGGCCTTGCGGCCTGCTCAACGGTACTGGAGCTGCTCGATCAGGGCAGCCATCTGGTGGCGGTCGACGATCTGTACGGCGGCACCTACCGCCTGCTGGAAAAGGTGCGCAGCCGTACCGCCGGTTTACGCGTCACCTATGTTTCCCCGGAGGACATCGCCGCGCTGGAACAGGCGATCGAGCCGGAAACCAAAATGATCTGGGTAGAAACGCCCACCAACCCGCTGTTGAAGCTGGCCGATCTGAGCGCCATTGCCGCTATCGCCAAAAAACACGGGTTGATCAGCGTGGCGGACAACACTTTCGCCTCGCCGTATATTCAGCGGCCGCTGGAGCTGGGGTTCGATGTGGTGGTGCATTCCGCCACCAAATACCTTAATGGGCATTCCGACGTGGTGGCCGGAGTCGCTGCCGTGGGTGATAACGCGGCGCTGGCGGAACAACTGGGCTTCCTGCAAAACGCGGTGGGCGGCATCCTCGATCCGTTCAGCAGCTTCCTGACGCTGCGCGGTATCCGTACGCTGGCGTTGCGCATGGAGCGCCACAGCAACAGCGCCTTGCGTATCGCCCAGTGGCTGGAAACCCAGCCGCAGGTGGAGGATGTTTATTACCCAGGCCTGCCGAGCCACCCGCAGCACGCGCTGGCGGCAAAGCAAATGAGCAGCTTCGGGGGCATGATTTCGGTCCGGCTGAAAGGTGATGACGCCTTTGCGCGCCGGGTCATCAAGCGTTCGCAACTGTTCACCCTGGCGGAAAGCCTGGGCGGCGTTGAAAGCCTGATCAGCCAGCCATTCAGCATGACCCATGCGTCGATCCCGCTGGAGCAGCGGCTGAAAACCGGCATCACGCCGCAGTTGCTGCGCCTGTCGGTGGGGATTGAGGATGTGGAAGATTTGATCGCCGATCTGCAACAGGCGCTGGCGGAATAATCCCCCGTCATGAACATGAGATAAAAAGGCCTGGCTTACCGCCAGGCCTTTTTGTTATCCGCAGTCAAACGCCGACGACATCCTGATAGTGGCGCTGCGCCACATCGGGGTGGGAGCGGATCCGCCCCTTCAGATAGTTAAAGCCCACGTCGCGGAACAGCGGATTATGCGGATCGCTGGCCGGGCCGCGCGCCTCTGCCGCCAGTTGCGCAGGCAGTTGATACAACGGCACCACGGCGTCTAACCGTGCTCCCAGGAAGAAAGCGATCGACAGCCTGTCGCTTCCCGCCGGCGGCGTCTCCACCCGATGCACCGTAGCGCGCAAATAACCGTTGGTCGCCAGTTCCAGCAGCTCGCCGATGTTGACCACGAAGGTCTCCTCGCGCGGCTCGGCGTCGACCCAGTTCCCTTCGCTGACTTCGACCTGCAAACCTTTTTGCCGGTCTTGCAGCAGGAAGCTGAGGAAACCGGAATCCTTATGGGCACCCACCCCCTGCCCGCTGGCGGTCGCTTCGCGCCCCGGGTAACGGATCAGCTTGATGTGTTCATTCGGCTTCTCGCCGTAGAGCGGGTCAAACGCCTGCTCCGGCAACGAAAGCGCCAGCGCAAAAGCGCGCAGTAACCGCAACGACATGCCGGTCATCGCTTGCTGCCATTGCAACAGCAGCGGTTTCAGCTCGGGCAGCGCCTCTGGCCATTGATTCGGCCCCTGCAATCGTGCCCAGCGCGGCGTTTCTTCGGCCAGTTGCAACGCCGGGCGTTCCGCGCCGATATCAAACTGCTCGCGCCAGTCCGGCTGGCCACGCGTCAACTCCGCTGCCGCACGGTTATAGCCGCGAAAGTGTGGCGAATGAACCATCTGCACAGCCAGCTTGTCCGCTTCCGGTAACGCGAAAAATTGCCTTGCCCGCTGCTGCAATTGCGCATTCAACCGGGTATCGACGCCGTGTCCGCGCAGATAAAAGAAACCTACGTCACGCGCCGCCGCACGCAAGCCGTCGAGAAACGCCTGCCGCTGCTGCGCATCACCGTCAAGCTGCGAAAGATCCAACAGCGGCAGCGTCTTCAGCGTCAGTGGTGGTGTCATTGTCCTGTTCCTCGTCATCCCCAACAAAAACCGGGCCGGTATAAAGGCGAATTATCAACATTTTCAGCTCCTGAATGGCCTGCGTATACCCCTATAGTTACCACCCAGTCTGACGGGCGAGCCAATATTGTTGCGTTCTAAGATATGCAAAGGTTCAACAAAATGACGTAAAACCGTCATCAATGTTTCTTATGCTCTGCGCAATTTCGTCGCCGCCACTGGCTGGCGGCATAGGGTATCCGCTATTGTTGTATTCAACCCCCCGTTTCCCTCCCTGCCTGCCGGAGAAATACTGATGGATTTAGCCTTGTTCGACCTGGATGAGACCCTGATTGATGATGACAGCGCCAGCCTGTGGATCCGTTGGCTGGTGGCGGAAGGGTTCGCGCCGGCGGAACTGGAACAGCAGGAACAACAGCTGATGCAGCTCTATTACCAGGGCAAGCTGTCAATGGAGGACTACATGCAGGCCACCCTGACGCCGCTGACCGGCTTAAGCACCCAGACGGTGGCCGGTTGGGTACAGCGCTATATCCGACGCGATATCCTGCCGCGGGTTTATCCCGCTGCACGTGAGCGATTGCTGTGGCACCGCGAGCGCGGCGACTGCATTCTGGTCATTTCCGCCACCGGCGAACATCTGGTCGCGCCGATAGCCGAACAGCTCGGTGCCGACGGTGCGCTGGCGATTGGCGTCTCCATTGAAGACGGACGCTTCACCGGTGACACCTACGGCACCATGACCTACCAAAAAGGCAAGGTGATCCGCCTGAAGCAGTGGCTGGCGGAACACCCGGAGCTGAGCTTCGAACACAGCCACGGTTACAGCGACTCGCTGAACGACAAGGCGATGCTGGAATATGTCGACAGCGCTACGGTGATTAACCCAGACAGCGATCTGCATGCGTTGGCTGTCGAACACGGCTGGGAAGTGTGCCGCTGGGAACGCTGAAAGCGGGCAAAAAATGCCATCCGGATGTGACAAAACCCAAATTGTGGCGTAAGAATAATCACTTAGGTTTGTTAATCCGCTGAAGCTTAAAGAGGGGCTCTATGCTGACCATCTGGGGTCGTGAGAATTCAAATAATGTCAGAAAAGTGCTGTGGTGCGCCGCAGAGCTGGAGTTAAGCTACACCCATATCAATGCCGGCGGCGCATTCGGTAAGGTGAACGAAGAGCTCTATCGTTCGTTAAACCCGAATGGCCTGGTGCCGTTGCTGCAAGACGATGACTTCGTGCTCTGGGAATCGAATACCATCGTGCGTTATCTGGCGGCGAAGTTTGGCAGCGAGCCGTTCTACCCGCAGGATCTGCAGGCGCGAGCCAGCGCAGAGAAGTGGATGGACTGGACAACCTCCACTATCGTCGCGTCCTTCTCCATCGTGTTCTGGGGACTGGTGCGCACTAAACCAGAACTGCGCGACATGGCGAAAATCGAAGCGGCGATCGCCACGCTGGAAAAACACTTCGACGTGGTGGAAGCCACTCTGGGCAGCCAGCCTTATCTGTCCGGCGAAGCCTTCGGTTTCGGCGACATTCCGCTCGGCAGCTTTGCTTACGCCTGGTTCTCCATGCCGATTGAGCGCCGTCCGCGCCCGAACATGGAGCGCTGGTACCAACGGTTGACCGAACGCCCGGCCTATCAACGCGCCGTGATGAGCGAGTTAACCTGAGTGTTGCGCGCCCCGTTGGGGCGCTATGATTTCTCCGTCAGCCCGACACGCAACAGCTTGCCGTTATCCGCATCGGTTAACAGATAAATATAGCCATCCGGCCCTGTCCGTACCTCGCGGATCCTTTCCCCTCGATCCTCCAGCAACCGCTGTTCGGCGATCACCTTGTCGCCCTGCAACGTCAAACGAATCAATGCCTCCTGCGCCAGCGCACCGATAAACAGCGAGCCCTGCCATTCCGGGAAACGGCTACCGTTGTAAAACGCCATGCCGCTGATGCCCGGCGATACTTGCCAATAATGCAACGGCTGTTCGGTGCCGGCCACTTTCTGCCCTTTCGCCTCCGGGATCGCCAAACCGGAGTAATTGATGCCGTAGGTGGCGATAGGCCAGCCGTAGTTTTTGCCCGCCCGAGGAAGATTGATCTCATCGCCGCCGCGCGGGCCGTGCTCGTGCTCCCAGAGCGCTCCGCTCCACGGGTTCAGCGCCAGTCCTTGCGGGTTACGGTGACCATAAGACCAGATTTCCGGCCGCTTGCCGGCCTGGCCGACAAACGGATTATCCGGCGGTACCGCGCCGTCGGCAGTTAAGCGCACCACCTTACCTTGCAGCTTGTCCAAATCCTGCGCCGTCGGCCGTTGGTTATTTTCACCCAACGCGATAAACAGATAGCCCCGACGATCGAACGCCAACTTGCCGCCAAAATGGTTGCCGACCGACAGCTTCGGCTGCTGGCGGAAAATCACCTTGAAACCGTCCAGCCGCCGGTTGTCGGCGCTCAGCCGCCCATAGCCCACTGCGGTGCCCGCCTTGCCGTCATCACCCGCTTCGGCAAAGCTGAGGTAAACCCGGCGGCTGTCGGCAAAATCTGGCGCCAACAGCACTTCCAACAGGCCACCCTGCCCTTCGGCATACACCTGCGGCACGCCGGTAATCGGCGCTGACAGCCCTTTGCCCTGCTGCCATAACCGCAAACGCCCCGGTCGTTCGGTAATTAACATCCCTTGTTCACCGGGCAAAAACGCCAGCGACCACGGGTGTTCCAGCTTGTCTTGCAACTGCGTTACCGCCGGTGCGGCCTGTAGCAGGCCACTGAATAACAGCAAACCGGCCATCATGGTCAATCGGGGCATGGCATCCTCCTGGACAAAAACCGACCCATTCAGTGTAGCCCAGCAGGTCGATTCCGACGTTTGTTTTAAATTTCAATATGTTGAATTTTAGCCAAACTGAGCTTAAGTTAACGAATTACTCAGGAGAAAACATGGATATCACCGTAACCGATACACTCAGTGAAGACACCCTTGATGCCATCCGACAAGGTCTGAGGGCCCATAACAGCCCGTACATTGATGCCAGCCAGCGTAAACCGCTTGGCGTCTATACCCGGGATGCTTCCGGTCAGGTTGTCGCCGGGCTGACCGCAGAGACCTGGGGCTACTGGCTCAGCGTCGACTGGCTATGGGTGGCGGATTCGCAGCGTGGCACCGGGCTGGGCCGTAAAGTGCTGCTGGCCGCCGAACAGGAAGCTATCGCCCGTGGCTGTCGTTACGTTCGTTTAGATACCTTCAGTTTCCAGGCTCGGCCGTTCTACGAGAAACTTGGCTACCAACTCCAAATGACGCTAAAGAATTACCCGGTGGAGCATGAATGTTACTTGCTCACTAAAACCCTAATTGAATAAAACAGGTGGCCTGATGGAAACCGCAACCATGGTTGTGAACAGCGTGGCGTACAAAGCCGGTAAACGGCTGGGTGAAGTGACCATTGATGACATCAGCGACGTGGTCAAGCAGCCGGATACCTTCGTCTGGCTCGGGCTTTGGCAGCCGGAGGACGCCTTTATGCGCAAGGTGCAGGAAGAGTTCGGCCTGCACGATCTGGCGATTGAGGATGCGCTGTGCGCCCACCAACGGCCCAAGCTCGAAGCCTACGGCGATTCGCTGTTTATCGTGGTCAAAACCGCGCAGTGGGGCGACAACGAAGTCGAGTACGGTGAAACCCACTTCTTCGTGGGCAAAAACTTTTTGGTCACGGTGCGCCACGGCGCGTCACCCAGCTATGCGCCGATCAGAGCCAAAGCGGAGGAAAACCAGAAGCAGCTGTGCCACGGACCCGGCTTTGCACTGTATTCGGTGCTGGACTTTGTGGTGGATAACTACCGCACCGTAGTGGCCAAATTCGAGGCGAGCATCGAAGGCATCGAAGCCAACATGTTCAAATCGGAGTTTGATCAAGCCGCCATCGAGAACGTCTATACCCTGCGGCGGCACCTGCTGGCGCTGCGCAATGCCGCGTGGCCGATGGACGAAATCTGTAATCAACTCATTCGCCTGCATGAAGAGGTGATCCCGAAGGAACTGCGTGCCTACGTGCGGGACGTTCAGGATCATGCACGCCAGGTGGTCAGCAACATCGACGACATGCGCGAAATGCTGACCAATGCGATGCACGTGAACCTGGCGCTGGTCACCGTTAAACAGAACGAAGTGGTGAAACGGCTGGCGGGTTGGGGGGCGATCCTGGCGATCCCGACCGTGGTTTTCAGCCTGTACGGCATGAACTTTGCCGACATGCCCGAGCTGAAATTCCCCTGGGCCTACCACGCCACCCTCGGGGTGACCGTCGCCGGCTGTTTCTTCCTGTATCAGAAACTGAAGAAGTCCGGCTGGTTGTAAACGGCAACCCCGTTTTGCCAAATTACTCAGACAGTACCTGCGGTTGCGGGTTTTGCCGGGTCAACAGGCTACCAAGCACAAAGGCTACACCGCCCGCCAGCAGCCCACCGTAGATCGGGCTGTTGGCCTCGATGCCGTGATAATACATCAGCCCCAACACACACAGGCTACCGGCCAACATGCTCGCGATAGCGCCGGTGCTGGTGGCTCGCTGCCAGAAAATCGCCCCGACCAGCGGGATCAGCATGCCGCCCACCAGCAAATTATAAGCCAGCGTCAGTGCCGCCATGACATCCCTTACCAGAAACGCCAGCCCCAGCATAATCACGCCCATGATCAGGGTGGTCAATCGCCCGGCCGCCAGCCCGCCCGAAGGCCGCTTGCGGATCGCCGGCAACACGTCTTCCAGCGCGATGGTGGAAGAAGCCAACAGGCATGCGCTGGCGGTTGACATCAGCGCAGCCAGGGCGGCGGCGGCCACCAGCCCGCTAACGCCTGCCGGTAATACCGCCTGAGCGATGGCGGCAAAGGCGCCGTCGGTGTTGGCCAACTGCGGCAGGACAATCTTGCCCGCCATGCCGATCAGCGCACCTGTGACGCCATACAGCACACAGTAGACCCCGGCCCCCAGGCCGGCATAGCGCGCGACATTGGCGCTGCGGGCGGTAAATACCCTCTGCCAGATATCCTGACCAATCAGGATGCCAAAGAAGTAGATCAGGAAAAACACCAGTATGGTGTCCAGTCCGATGGACGACAGCTGATAATAACCGGCCGGCAACAGGTTACCGAAGGCTTCCCAGCCGCCGGCCTTGACGATACTCATCGGCATCAGCACCAGCATCATGCCGACGGTCATGATGATAAACTGGATGATATCGGTGAGCGTCAGTGACCACATGCCGCCCAGCGTAGAATAGAGCACCACCAAACCGCCCCCCAGCAGAATTGACGCGACAAAAGGCAGATCAAACATCACCTGCATCACGCTGCCGATGGCGATAATCGAGGTCACCGCCACCATCAGGTCATACGCCAACATGATGGCACCGCTGGTGACCCTGGCTGCCGGATGATAGCGGCGCGCCAGCACCTGGCTGACGGTATACAGCTTTAACTGGAGCAGCGGTTTGGCCAACACCGTGCTCAATACCACAATGCCCGCCCCCAGCGCGCCGCACAGCCACACGCCGGAGATGCCATAGGTATAACCCAGTTTGACGCTGCCGATGGTTGACGCGCCGCCGAGCACCACGGCGGACAACGTACCAAGATACAGCCCCGGCCCCAGATTGCGGCCGGCAACCAGGTAATCCTCTTTGGTGGCGGCACGTCGTACGCCCAACCAGCCCACCGCCCCTATCATCAAAAAATAAAACACCACTACCAGCAGATCGAGATTCATTGGCCACTCCGTATGCTTGTTGTTATGTGAACTCAGGCGCAACGGCTCCGCCGGTTCGGGTTCGCAGCGTCTTATCTGTCAGGCAGGACGCACAGCATTTCAAACAGCAGGTTTGCCGCCAGCAGAGCCGTGTTGCCGGAACGGTCATAAGCCGGCGAGACCTCCACCACGTCCGCGCCGATCAGATTCAACCCCCGGCATCCCCTGACGATCTCCAGCCCCTGCCAAACCGACAGCCCGCCCACCTCCGGTGTCCCGGTGCCCGGCGCAAACGCCGGATCCAGCCCGTCGATATCAAAGCTGAGGTAAACCGGAGCACCGCCCATTTGCTGACGCACCTCCGCCATCAACGGTGCCAGCGAGCGATACCAGCAGGCTTCCGCAGGCACCACACGGAACCCCTGCCGCCGCGACCAATCAAAATCGTCCGCCGCATAACCGCTGCCGCGCAGGCCAATCTGCACCACCCGTTGCGGCTCCAGCAGCCCTTCTTCATAGGCGCGGCGAAAAGTGGTGCCGTGGGCCAGCTTTTCGCCGAACATCTCTTCGTTGGTGTCAGAATGGGCGTCAACATGGATTAACCCAACCGGGCCATGATGGCGGGCGACGGCGCGCAGGATCGGCAGCGTCAGCGTGTGATCGCCCCCCAGCGTCAGCGGAACGCAACCGTGGGACAAAATGCCGTTATAGGCCAGCTCAATGCGACGAACACTGTCCTCCAGGCTGTAAGGATTAATGGCGATATCACCTAAATCGGCGACTTGCAGCCGCTCAAAAGGCGCGGCGCCGGTGCCCATGTTGTAGGGACGGAGCATCACCGACTCCTGGCGAATTTGCCGTGGCCCGTAGCGCGTTCCACTTCGATTCGAGGTGCCTATATCGAGAGGAATGCCGACAAAGGCCGCAGCCAGCCCCTGGGCATCATCGGCTACGGGCAGGCGCATCATGGTGGGGATGCCGGCAAAACGCGGCATCTCATTACCGCTCTGGGGTTGATTCAACATGTTCTTTCCTTTTCTCAGACGTCGAAAATGCCAACATTCAGATAACAAACACAGGCTACCCGCCGCCAGAAAGGGCTACCATTCCATCTTTGGAATGTAAGCATCGAAAACGCCGATGCCAGTAACACATTGAACTATTGATTTTTATTTCAAATCCATGACATATGAACGCAGGCTTCCAACCTTGGAGGCCCATTGCGATGATGTTATCAGAAGGTTAACAGCCGGCTATTCTTGCGGAGGGAAAGGTGCTCACCAACCTAAGCGATATCGATCTCAGACTGCTGCGGGTTTTTGTCGCCGTAGCCGAAGCCCAGGGCGTCAGCGCCGCCCAGGAGGCGCTGTTGATGAATCAGTCGACCATCAGCACCCACCTCGCCACGTTGGAGACCCGGCTGGGTTTTCGCCTGTGCCAACGTGGCCGATCCGGTTTTATGCTGACCCCGAAAGGGGAGCGCATACTGATCGCCTGCCGCAGTCTGTTCAACGCGGCACGCGACTTTACCCGGGTGAGCCAATCGCTAAATGGGTTGCTGACCGGCGATCTGCAGATCGGTCTGGTGGATAACCTGGTGTCGCTGCCGGGCAATCCGTTCAGTCACGCCATCAAACATTTTCAGCACCGGCATCAGGATGTTCAGTTGCAGTGCCGGATTTGCGCCCCCGCCGAACTCGAACAGGGGCTGCTGAATCAACAGCTCGATCTGGGGATCGGGTACTTTGGCCAGCAGTTGAATGAATTGCAGTATCAGCCGTGGCTCCAGGAAACGCAGGCGATTTATTGCAGCAACGATCATCCGCTGTTTACCGTCGAGCAACCGAGCCGCGAACAGATCGAAAATGCGCGCTGGGTTAAACGTGGCTATCTGCTGGCGCAACGGCTGTGCCCTATCGCACCTTTAAACCTCGGCGCGGTTGCCCACCATATGGAAAGCGTTGCCCATTTGGTGCTTAGCGGGGAATATCTCGGCTACCTGCCGACCCATTACGCCGCGCGCTGGGTGGAACAAGGGGTATTGAAACAATTGGGTGGGCAAGCGCTCTCATATCAAGCGGCGTTAAACCTGGTGACACGGCCCGGCCAGCCGAAGGAGGCGTTGAGCGCGTTGCTGGAGGATTTAAATCAATTGGCGCGGGAAGCGCAAAAAACAAACCCCGCGACAGCGGGGCTTGAGAGGCGAATTAGTTGACCGGCATACGTGCCGGATCCGGGTACTGGTACTCAAACCCCAGTTCGTTGCAGATGCGGCTGCCGTCTACCAGCCGGCCGCCCTGCTCGCTCTCGGCGGCAAACTGTGGCGGGGCCAAATGCAACTGCTCTGCCAGCGCCGGGTAGAACTCGCGCTTGGTCGGATGGGCCGGCGCGCACAGATTATAAACGTGGCCGCCTTTCGGCAGCTTCAGCAGCAGTTGAATGGCCGCAATCACATCATCCTGATGTACCAAATTAACCCCTTGCGAGCCGCCCTTGACGTCTACTTTGCCGGCCAGGAAACGGCCAGGGTGACGATCCGCGCCAACCAGCCCCGCCAGACGCAAAATATCCACCGAGGTGTTAGGCAGTTCATGCAGCCAGCGCTCAAGCTCCGCCAGCACACGCCCGGACGGCGTCACCGGCCTCAGCGGCGAATCTTCGCGCACCGTGCCGGCCGTTTCGCCATACACCGAGGTTGAACTGGTAAAAATGATGCGCGACACGCCAAAGGCCATCGCGCTGTCCACCAGCATGCGAACCGCATTGAAGTAGTTTTCGCTGCCTTCTACGGTACGGCGAGCGGGCAGCGTCACCACCAGCGCATCAACACTCAGCAACGGCTCCAGATCGTCCGGATCGCAAATCAGATCAGGCGTCATTTCCAGCCGATAACATTCAATCCCGCTCATGCGCGCGGCCTCGACGCCATCCGGCGTAGTTTTACTACCGACCACGTCAAACCCACGGCTCATCAGCGACAGGGCCAGCGGCATCCCCAGCCAGCCCAGACCAATAATGGCTACCTTTTTCATTATCTTCCTCTCTTGAAGATCGCAGCGCTCTGCCCATTAAGGCTACGCCACTCCGTGAGGTGATACAATCCACCCTGCTTAAGCTTAGGTAAAACCGTGTCTAGCTAATAACCCACCCTGTTTCAATAAATTAAATTTATGACTGTAAAAAAGGGTTGCGCGACAGACAGCGGATAGTTTAGGTTAATTAGCAATTCGGTTTGTACCGACATTTTACAGAGAAAACACCATGACACGCATTCAGTTCAACCACCATCATCACCATCATCCTGACTAGTCTTTCAGGCGATGTGTGCTGGGAGACGGTTTCTTAATCTTCCAGTGGCGCGCAGAATGCAAGAGAGAGCCCTCGGAAGATTTCTTCCGAGGGTTTTTTTTTGGCTCCGGACAGACAGAAAAATAATTTTTACAATAAATTCATAAAATTACAGATTAAAACAGAGGTTACCATGCTGGACAAAACACGTTTACGGATAGCAATGCAGAAATCGGGCCGCCTGAGTGATGAATCCCAGGAACTGCTGGCGCGTTGCGGGATCAAAATCAACCTGCAACAACAGCGCCTGATTGCCTTCGCCGAGAATATGCCGATTGATATCCTGCGCGTGCGTGATGACGATATCCCAGGGCTGGTCATGGATGGCGTGGTTGATCTGGGCATCATCGGTGAGAACGTGCTGGAAGAAGAGCTGCTCACCCGTCGCGCCCAGGGCGAAGACCCGCGTTACTTCACCCTGCGCCGCCTGGACTTCGGCGGCTGTCGCCTGTCGCTGGCCGCACCGCTCGACAGTGAATACAACGGCCCGCAAAGCCTGCAAGACTCCCGCATCGCCACCTCTTACCCGCACCTGCTGAAGCAATACCTCGACAAACAGGGCGTGCGCTTCAAATCTTGCCTGCTGAACGGTTCCGTCGAAGTGGCACCGCGCGCCGGTCTGGCCGACGCCATCTGTGACCTGGTCTCTACCGGCGCAACTCTGGAAGCCAACGGCCTGCGTGAAGTCGAAGTGATTTACCGCTCCAAAGCCTGCCTGATCCAGCGCGACGGCGAAATGCCGGAGGCGAAACAACAGTTGATCGATCGCCTGATGACCCGTATTCAGGGCGTAATCCAGGCACGCGAATCCAAATACATCATGCTGCACGCGCCGAGCGAGCGCCTGGACGAAATCGTCGCGCTGCTGCCGGGTGCCGAGCGCCCTACCATTCTGCCGCTGGCCGGCGCGCAAAACCGCGTGGCGATGCACATGGTCAGCAGTGAAACCCTGTTCTGGGAAACCATGGAGAAGCTGAAAGCGCTCGGTGCCAGCTCCATTCTGGTGTTGCCAATTGAGAAGATGATGGAGTAACGCCATGTCGACCTTCAATACCCTCGTCAATTGGGCGGACTGCAGCGAGCAACAGCGGGCAGAACTGCTGATGCGCCCGGCGATCGCAGCCGAAGACAGCATCACCCGCACGGTGCGCGAAATCCTCGACAACGTGAAGGCCAAGGGTGATCAGGCACTGCGTGATTACAGCGCCAAATTTGATAAAACCGAGGTTGGCGCGCTGCGCGTCACCGCAGAACAAATCGCCGCAGCCGGCCCTCGCCTGAGTGACGAGGTCAAGCAGGCGATGGCGGTGGCGGTGGCCAATGTGGAAACCTTCCACAATGCGCAACAACTGCCGCCGGTCGATGTGGAAACCCAACCTGGCGTACGCTGCCAGCAGGTAACCCGCCCGATCGACTCCGTCGGCCTGTATATTCCCGGCGGTTCCGCACCGCTGTTTTCTACCGTGCTGATGCTGGCAACCCCGGCGCGCATCGCCGGCTGCCGCCGCGTGGTGCTCTGTTCGCCGCCGCCGATTGCCGACGAAATTCTCTATGCCGCGCAGTTGTGCGGCGTGCGGGAAGTCTTTCAGGTAGGTGGCGCGCAGGCCATTGCCGCCATGGCGTTCGGCACCGATTCCGTGCCGCGTGTGGCGAAAATCTTCGGACCGGGCAATGCCTTTGTCACCGAAGCCAAACGCCAGATCAGCCAACGGCTGGACGGTGCGGCTATCGATATGCCGGCCGGCCCTTCAGAAGTGCTGGTGATCGCCGACAGCGGCGCCACTCCGGCGTTTGTCGCCTCTGACCTGCTGTCGCAGGCGGAACACGGCCCAGACTCCCAGGTGATCCTGCTGACCCCGGACGCGGCCATGGCGCAGGCGGTGGCCGTTGCGGTGGAGCAGCAGTTGGCTCAGTTGCCGCGCGCCGAAACCGCCCGTCAGGCGCTGGCCAGCAGCCGACTGATCGTCGCCAAAGATTTGGACGAGTGCATTGCCATCAGCAACCAATATGGCCCGGAACACCTGATCATTCAGACCCGTAACGCCCGCGAGCTGGTCGACAGCATCACCAGCGCCGGTTCGGTGTTCCTTGGCGACTGGTCGCCGGAGTCCGCCGGTGACTACGCTTCCGGCACCAACCACGTATTGCCGACCTATGGCTATACCGCCACCTGTTCCAGCCTGGGCCTGGCGGATTTCCAGAAACGCATGACGGTGCAGGAACTGACGCCGCAGGGCTTTATGAATCTGGCGGCCACCATTGAAACGCTGGCCACCGCCGAGCAATTGATTGCCCACAAAAACGCCGTCACCCTGCGCGTTGCCGCCCTGAAGGAGCAAGCATGAGCATAGAAAATCTGGCACGCGCCAACGTTCGCGAGCTGACCCCTTATCAATCGGCACGCCGCCTGGGCGGCAACGGCGACGTGTGGCTGAATGCCAACGAATACCCGACCGCGCCGGAATTCCAACTGACCGCCCAAACCTTTAACCGTTACCCGGAATGCCAGCCCGCGCTGGTGATCGAGCGCTACGCCGATTACGCCGGGGTTAACAAAGAGCAGGTGCTGGTCAGCCGTGGCGCGGATGAAGGCATTGAGCTGTTGATCCGTGCGTTCTGCGAGCCGGGCAAAGACGCTATTTTGTTCTGTCCGCCGACCTACGGCATGTACGCCGTCAGCGCCGAAACCTTCGGCGTGGAGCGCCGCACCGTAGCGGCCAGGCAAGACTGGCAGTTGGATTTGCCGGCTATCGCCGACAGCCTGGACAACGTGAAACTGATTTATGTCTGCAGCCCGAACAACCCGACCGGCAATCTGATCGATCCCGACGACCTGCGCACGCTGCTGGAGATGGCCAAAGGCAAGGCGATCGTCGCAATTGACGAGGCCTATATCGAATTCTGCCCACAGGCAAGCTGCGCCGGTTGGTTAAAAGACTACCCGCACCTGGCGATCCTGCGCACTCTGTCGAAGGCCTTCGCGCTGGCCGGCCTGCGCTGTGGTTTTACGTTGGCTAATGAAGATCTCATTACCCTGCTGCTTAAGGTGATTGCACCCTACCCACTGTCGACGCCGGTGGCCGACATCGCCGCTCAGGCGCTCAGCACCGAAGGGATCCGCACCATGCGTCAGCGCGTTACCGAGATATCGGCCAACCGAAGCTGGCTGCAACGCGAACTGGAAAACTGCGCCTGCGTTGAACAGGTTTTCACCAGCGACAGCAATTACCTGCTGGCACGATTCACTGCCTCAAGTAATGTGTTTAAAACCTTATGGGATCAGGGCATTATCTTAAGAGACCAAAATAAACAGCCTGGGTTGTCCGGTTGCCTGCGCATCACCATAGGCACCCGCGACGAATGTCGGCGTGTCGTCGATGCGCTGTCAGCCCTGCCCGGAGCAACCAAGACTCGCCAGGAGCCAATGTGAGCCAGAAATTCCTCTTTATTGACCGTGACGGCACGCTGATTGCTGAACCGCCGGAAGACTTCCAGGTCGATCGCCTGGACAAGCTGGCGCTGGAGCCGGACGTGATCCCTTCGCTGCTGAGTTTGCAGCAGGCCGGTTATCAGCTGGTGATGATCACCAATCAGGATGGCCTCGGCACCGCCAGTTTCCCGCAGGAAACCTTCGATGCGCCACATGGCCTGATGATGCAGATCCTCAGCTCACAGGGCGTTCACTTTGAAGATATCCTGATCTGCCCGCATCTGCCGGCGGACAACTGCGACTGCCGCAAGCCGAAGACCGCGCTGGTGAAAGGCTATCTGGAACCAGGCGTGATGGATACCGCCCACAGCTATGTGATCGGCGATCGCCCGACCGACGTTCAGTTGGCGGAAAACATGGGTATTCAGGGGCTGCGCTATCAGCGCGACGCGCTGGGCTGGAAAGAGATCACTCGCCAATTGACCCAACGTGACCGCCACGCGCGGGTTAATCGCGTCACCAAAGAAACGCAGATCGACGTCAACGTTTGGCTGGATCGCGAAGGCGGCAGCAAGATCAAGACCGGCGTCGGCTTCTTCGACCACATGCTGGATCAGATCGCCACCCACGGCGGCTTCCGCATGGACATCGACGTGAAAGGCGACCTGTATATCGACGATCACCACACGGTAGAAGACACCGGCCTGGCGCTCGGCGAAGCCTTGAACAAAGCGCTGGGCGACAAGCGCGGCATCGCCCGTTTCGGCTTCGTGCTGCCAATGGACGAGTGCCTGGCGCGTTGCGCGCTGGATATCTCCGGCCGCCCGCACCTGGAATATAAGGCCGAGTTCAACTACCAGCGCGTCGGCGATCTCAGCACCGAAATGGTCGAACACTTCTTCCGTTCGCTGTCATACACCATGGGCTGCACACTGCACCTGAAAACCAAAGGCAAAAACGACCACCACCGGGTCGAAAGCCTGTTCAAAGTGTTTGGCCGCACGCTGCGCCAGGCAATCCGCGTTGAGGGCAACACCCTCCCGAGTTCGAAAGGAGTGCTGTGATGAACGTGGTGATTCTGGACACCGGCTGCGCCAACCTTTCGTCTGTCACCTATGCGGTGCAGCGGTTGGGTTACCAGCCGGAGGTGAGCCGTGATCCGGAGATCGTGCTGCGCGCCGACAAGCTGTTCCTGCCGGGCGTCGGCACCGCGCAGGCGGCGATGGATCAATTGAAAGAGCGCGAGCTGATTGATCTGATCAAAGCCTGCACCCAGCCGGTGCTGGGCATTTGCCTCGGCATGCAGTTGCTGGCGAAAAGCAGCGAAGAAAGCGGCGGCATCAACACGCTGGGCATTATCGACACGCCGGTGGTGCAGATGACCGACTTCGGTCTGCCGTTGCCGCACATGGGCTGGAATCAGGTTTCCGCGCAGGCAGGCCACCATCTGTTCCGCGGTATCGAAGACGGTGCCTACTTTTACTTCGTTCACAGCTATGCGATGCCGATATGCTCAAGCACCATCGCCCAGGCGAACTACGGCGAGCCCTTCACCGCCGCCGTGCAAAAAGACAATTTCTTCGGCGTGCAGTTTCATCCAGAGCGATCTGGAGCGGCCGGCGCGCAGCTGTTGAAAAACTTTCTGGAGATGTAGGCAGCATGATTATTCCGGCTTTGGATTTGATCGACGGTAACGTGGTGCGTTTGCATCAGGGCGATTATGGTCAGCAGCGCGACTACGGCAACGATCCGCGCTCACGTCTGCAGGACTATCAACAACAGGGCGCGCAAGTCTTGCATCTGGTCGACTTGACCGGCGCCAAGGATCCGGCGGCGCGCCAGATCCCGCTGCTGCGCAAACTGCTGGCAGGGGTTGACGTACCGGTACAGGTCGGCGGCGGTATTCGCACCGAGCAGGACGTCTCGGCCCTGCTCGAGGCGGGCGCGACCCGGGTCGTCATCGGTTCCACGGCGGTCAAACAGCCGCAACTGGTGCAGGGTTGGTTCGAACGCTACGGCGCGGAAGCCCTGGTGCTGGCGCTGGATGTACGCATCGACGCCGAAGGGACCAAGCACGTGGCGATCAGCGGCTGGCAGGAGAACTCCGACGCCACGCTGGAACAGGTGGTCGAGCAGTTCCTGCCCTACGGCCTGAAGCACGTGCTGTGCACCGACATTTCGCGTGACGGCACATTGGCCGGCTCTAACGTGGCGCTGTATCAGGAAATCAGCCGCCGCTATCCGCAGATCGCCTTCCAGGCATCGGGCGGTATCGGCAACCTGGATGATATCGCCCAGTTACGCGGCAGCGGCGTTGAGGGCGTCATCGTAGGCCGCGCCCTGCTGGAAGGTAAATTTAGCGTTGAGGAGGCTATCGCATGCTGGCAAAACGGATAATTCCCTGTCTGGATGTGAAAGACGGGCAAGTAGTGAAAGGCGTGCAGTTCCGCAACCATGAGATCATCGGCGATATCGTGCCGTTGGCGCAACGCTATGCGCAAGAAGGCGCGGACGAGTTGGTGTTCTACGATATTACCGCCTCCAGCGATGGCCGGGTGGTAGACAAGAGCTGGGTGTCGCGCGTGGCGGAGGTGATCGATATTCCCTTCTGCGTCGCCGGCGGTATCAAAAGCCTGGAAGATGCCAGCCAGATCCTCTCTTTCGGCGCCGACAAGATTTCCATTAACTCACCGGCGCTTGCCGACCCGACGTTGATTAGCCGCCTGGCGGATCGCTTTGGTGTGCAGTGCATCGTGGTAGGGATCGATACCTGGTTCGAAGCCGATACCGGCAAGTATCACGTTAATCAATACACCGGCGACGAAAGCCGCACCCGCGTCACAGAGTGGGAAACCCTGGACTGGGTTAAGGAAGTGCAAAAACGTGGCGCCGGCGAGATTGTGCTGAACATGATGAATCAGGACGGTGTGCGCAACGGTTACGATCTGGAACAGCTTCGACGGGTGCGAGAGGTGTGCAAAGTGCCGCTGATTGCCTCTGGCGGTGCAGGTACCATGGAACACTTTCTGGAAGCTTTCCGCGATGCGGACGTCGACGGCGCACTGGCCGCTTCGGTGTTCCACAAGCAAATCATTAATATCGGCGAACTGAAAAAGTTCCTGGCAGACCTTGGCGTGGAGATTCGCGTGTGTTAACAGAACAACAAAGAAACCAGCTGGACTGGGAAAAAACCGGTAGCCTGCTGCCGGTTATCGTCCAGCACGCCGTGTCCGGTGAAGTGCTGATGCTCGGTTATATGAACCAGGAAGCGCTGGCCACCACCGAACAGAGCGGCAAGGTCACCTTTTTCTCTCGCACCAAACAGCGACTGTGGACCAAGGGCGAAAGCTCCGGCCATTTCCTGAACGTGGTCAGTATCACCCCCGATTGCGACAACGATACGCTGTTGATTTTGGCCAACCCGATTGGCCCAACCTGCCACCTGGGCAACAGCAGCTGCTTCCACCCGGCCGCCAGCGATTGGGGTTTTCTGTATCAGTTGGAGCAACTGTTGGCGGAACGCAAGACCGCCAGCCCGGACAGCTCTTACACCGCCAGCCTGTACGCCAGCGGCACCAAGCGCATTGCGCAGAAAGTTGGCGAGGAAGGCGTGGAGACCGCGCTAGCCGCCACGGTGAACGATCGTGAAGAGTTGACCAACGAGGCCTCAGATCTGATTTATCACCTGCTGGTGCTGCTGCAGGATCAGGATCTGGATTTGAGCAAGGTGATTGGCCGGCTGCGCGAGCGGCACCAGAAATAATCCTGACTCACAGGGGGTAAAGATATTTGCCCCTGATTTATGCGCGTGCAGCGGGAAATAAAAAAGCCGCCGGGTTTAACACCGGCGGCTTTTTTTATGCTTCAAACGTCGGGATTATTCCATCCATTCGGTATGGAATACGCCTTCTTTGTCGATACGTTTGTAAGTGTGGGCACCGAAGTAGTCGCGCTGCGCCTGGATCAGGTTGGCAGGCAGAACGGCTGAACGGTAGCTGTCGTAGTACGCGATGGCGGCAGAGAAGGTCGGCGTTGGGATGCCGTTCTGCACCGCGTAAGACACCACATCACGCAGCGCTTGCTGATATTCGTCAGCGATCTGCTTGAAGTATGGCGCCAGCAGCAGGTTGGCGATGTCGGCATTGTCTGCGTAAGCGTCGGTGATTTTCTGCAGGAACTGAGCGCGGATGATACAGCCGGCGCGGAAGATCTTGGCGATATCGCCGTAGTGCAGATCCCAGTTATTTTCCTGAGAAGCCGCTTTCAACTGAGAGAAGCCCTGCGCATAAGAAACGATTTTGCCCAGGTACAGCGCACGGCGCACTTTCTCGATGAATTCAGCTTTGTCGCCGCTGACTGGCGCAGCTTTAGGACCGGTCAGCACTTTAGACGCGGCAACGCGTTGGTCTTTCAGTGAGGACAGGTAACGTGCGAAAACGGATTCGGTGATCAGAGACAGCGGTTCGCCCAGATCCAGAGAGCTCTGGCTGGTCCATTTGCCGGTGCCTTTGTTGGCCGCTTCATCCAGAATCACATCAACCAGGTATTTACCTTCTTCGTCTTTCTTGGTGAAGATGTCTTTGGTGATGTCGATCAGGTAGCTGTTCAGTTCGCCTTTGTTCCACTCGGCGAAGGTGTC
This sequence comes from Serratia sp. 22264, assembly GCF_052045345.1. Taxonomy (NCBI): domain Bacteria; kingdom Pseudomonadati; phylum Pseudomonadota; class Gammaproteobacteria; order Enterobacterales; family Yersiniaceae; genus Serratia; species Serratia sp. 22264. The sequence continues at coordinate 339,993 of NZ_JBQEOY010000001.1, read as the reverse complement.
AGCCAGCTCTTCGTTGTTCAGGTTCAGCGCCTGTTTCAACAGGGAATAGGCTTCTGCGATCAGCTGCATGTCGCCGTATTCGATGCCGTTGTGCACCATCTTCACGTAGTGGCCGGCACCGTCAGCGCCGATGTAGGTCACGCAAGGCTCGCCTTCGGCAACCGCAGCGATTTTCTTCAGGATTGGCGCCACCAGCTCATAAGCTTCTTTCTGGCCGCCAGGCATGATTGAAGGCCCTTTCAACGCACCCTCTTCACCACCGGAAACGCCGGTACCGATGAAGTTGAAGCCTTGATCAGACAGTTCGCGGTTACGACGGATGGTGTCCTGATAGTAGGTGTTGCCACCGTCGATCAGAATGTCACCTTTATCCAGGTGCGGAGTCAGGGAAGCAATGGTTTTGTCTGTCGCTTCACCCGCCTTCACCATCAGCAAAATGCGGCGTGGTTTTTCCAGCGATTCGACAAACTCTTCGACGGTGTAGAACGGCGCCAGGTTTTTGCCCGGATTCTCAGCAATAACTTCGTCAGTTTTGTCGCCTGAGCGGTTAAAGATGGAAACGGTATAACCACGGCTTTCGATGTTCAGTGCCAGATTGCGGCCCATCACCGCCATGCCGACAACGCCGATTTGTTGCTTGGACATTTAGGAACTCCTGTCTGAGGATGACACCTGTTAACGGCCCATGGCCAACAGGTTTTTGATGTGGCAAACATGTTAACTCAGGATGGCTCCACGTGGGTAGTGATTGGTGCGATAGGTCACACAATGGGACAATTCCCCAGCAAACATACCCACACCTTGTTACAAGGCTTGACAGAAGAGAGCCGAAGTGAGCGGGATGGAACTCTAAAGTCGAAAAATAGGAATCAGAATCCGCCCATCAACAAAAAAGCCGGCGCATAGTGCGCCGGCTAACATAAAAGTGCATCAAAGATCGGACGCATCAACCAATTATTTCATGAATCGCTCTGCGTGATAAAAATCGCTTCACATAACGTTGCAGGCGATAAGGTACCAATTTGACGCTCCACGCCAGGGCAGGATGCTTGCTCAATTTCCACAGTATCGCCAGCAATTTTTCCTTGCGCCCTTGAGGTGCAGCCGGAGCGACAGGTACAACCTCAACATAAACCGAGGAGTAAACCGAGGCAATCAGGGCCTTATAGTCAATACGCCCCAACTCACTTTCCCGCAGCCAGCTCTCTTGCAAATATTCTTGCTTATAGAAATCCTCGGTACGTCTGGCATTGGCAATATCAAGCAGTGCCTCCGCATTGCCGACGCCAAAGAAAGCCTTAGGATCGTTACGTAAAGACCGCCACATGTCGCACATTTTCTTAACAGAGGAATCCCATGCAATCACGCGACTGTATTGACGTCCGGTCACCCGCTCGCCAAAAGCACCGATATTAGGCACCACAACCGGTATCCCCTGTTCAAGAGCGACGCTTAACGTATAGCTGTAGGTTTCAGGCCACTGAGCCGGATACCAGATCACATCAGGCTTGATTTCATCCAGCTTCTGTTGCAAATCGCGACTTGAATAAGCGCCATGACATTTGACAGCATCACACAGAGGGCGGAAAGCATACCCCAAAAGGTGGAATTCGATATCTTCATGCTTCAAGTCGTTGGCTACTTCATCCAGCATCAAAGCGCCTTTTTCACGGCTTATCGCGCCAAGGACCAATACCTTAAGCTTTTGCCCCGCCTGATAAGCAGAGTTAGCTTCAGGATAAGGTGCATCAACCTCAAAGTCGGGGTGCCAGGCAATAACGCTTTTGTGCGCACTGTTCGGGAAATCACGAATGAAACGGACTTGGGTATCTGCAGAAGGGAAAATGATCCGCTCCGCACTATCCAGCCACGGCGCCAATTTTGTACGCCATTGCTCGGCGGACAGGCCTTCGGGAATAGGATAATGCTCACTGCACACCCGATCGCGGACGGCAACTTCATCACCGGCAAATAACCCGTTCTTATCGGTCAGTGTCGGGTTGGCGTTAACAAAATAGTAATCATGGATGGTAATGTCATAGGTGCATGACAGACTATTTTTCAGATCAAAGATTTTATCGGCCACACCGATCAGATGATGGAAATGAATATGCCCAACACCGATAAAACGTAACAGATTGATCAGGGTGTCATAGCCATGAGCGATATCGATGATGAACTTCTCACGGTATACCGCATCATCCGTATTTAACGAAAGGGCGACACTGCGTCCTTCAACCTCAGGGGTCAACAGCAGGAAGTGGACCTTTTCTTTATAGAATGTAGCCAGCTCACGCAGATGTTGAGTCACTCCCCCACCCATTTTATGGGAAACCAGCAGAACCTTGCTGATATCCTTCTTGGCCAGGATCCGCAATAACAACTGCTGACGGGCTTTCTTCGCAGGGTCCTGCGCTATAAAGTCCATAACATCTTTGGTGTAGTTAGGGTGAAGATTATTCAGCAGTTCCAGTGCGCGTGTCTTGCGCGGGTTCTGTTCTCCGGCGAAACTTACCCCACCTTTGTGATAAACAAAGACGTTAAGCTGATGGAAATTCGGCCAACCGGCTTTCGCTGCACGCTGGCACCAATCGTTTTCCTCGCCATAGCCTCTGCCGAATGTTTCAACGTCAAAATAGCCGACCTCATTCAAGCAATCACGTCGAATGTACATGCAAAAACCGACGCCGGTTGGTACTTCCACCAGATTGTTTTCGCTGCCGTAAGTCGAAAATTGATCGTCCAATTGCTGCACGTTCATTCCCATAAAGAGTTCATTATCTTCACAGAAATTAGGGAAACTGCAAATAGTCGCATTGTTTGAGAAAGGGGTAATGCTGCCTACTCTGCCGCGTGAATATGCAGCTTCGCGAATACGCTCAAGCCAGTCGTTGGCGACTTCAACATCGCTGTTAAGAAGCAGGACATCGCGCTTTGGATTGAGCTTCATGCCACGGTTTACCGTAGCCACAAAACCCAAGTTTTGTTCATTTTCAAGCAGCGTCAAGCGTGCGGTGAGCGCTCGTTCGCGTAACCATTGGGTCAATTCTGGCTCCGGCGACGCATCGTTGATCACCACCAGTTGCGCCCAATGAGGCAAAGTCGCTAAAGCAGATTCGATGCATTCCTGAGTTTCTTCCAAACCCGCGTAAACAGGAACAACGACGTCCACAATGATCTCAGACTGCGTACCCATGGATGTTTCCAGCATGCCGATTTTTTCTTGCAACTCATTAAGTTTGACATTTTTTGACGTCAGTTCTGAGTTCAAGACTTGAATTGTGCTCATTAAAGTACGAATTTTCCTTTCAACACTACCATCTTCAATAATAGAAGATGCCTTTGTTTCCATATCAGCATCGCGCATACCATCACCACAGGTAATATAATAATTGACATGTTTCACTATTATCTCTTCCTCTGTTGGAGAAGAGAGTCGGAAACGAATATAATCAACATCAAATAAAAACTCAAATGGAACCAGATACGAGAACAAATAAAATGCTAGCCGGTTTACCTTTTCTGCCTGATTAATAACATTACAAAATGCATAGGAACAGTCGCCCAAGACGGTAACAGGTACATCCAACAGCATCGCCTCTAGCCCAACACTGGAGTTTATCGTCAAAATATGCTTACAACGGGTAATAAAAGCAATGCTACTTACTGAGTGATCAATAGCATCCTTACCTTCCTGCAAAGAAAAACGACTGCCCGGATGGCTGCGAATCAACTTTTTGCCGGCAAAGGTGGAATCAGCATAATCAAGCAATGACTGATTATTGAATGAGTTGCTGAAAGCGATGATATTCGAATCGTTTTCAACCTGCAGGGCTATACCTACATCGAATTTTTCTTCAGCTTGCTCTGCCGGTACTTCTACAACCCCACTTCCATCTTGATCTACAAACGCTGGTTCATCGGTCTGTTGATGTGCTTCATGCGCAGTCTCGACGCCGTTTGTAAAGAAATCACGCAGATCACTGATCTGTGTATTTTCATTAAAGTTATAGCAACTCTCATGATAACGCGTAGCCGCTTCGGTATTGCCATTTACTCCGCTAAAATCAAAGTAAGCCGTCGACAAATACTCTGGCGAACGCAGAGGACCCAATTCCAGATTGACTACTCTGATATTTTTCTTTTGAGCCGCCGAGTTTAGTGAAGGGCAATTACACCAAGTCAGTATACACTCAATGTCATCTGCATTATTCAGTGCAGCTAGAATCTCAGATTCTAACTCTGGAATCACTTCGGTAATGAATTTTTTAAAAAGCTCATCAGGATTATTGAAACATTGTCCAATATAGCCACCAAAAAATGACTCATCAATTAGGCTGATTTTATGATTATCTTCCAGATCCTTAAGATCCGGCAATCGGAAGCCTAATCGTTTTTGCGAGTCATCTTCAAGCTCCCAACGATGTTCCTTTTCCCATAATTCAAGAGGCGATAAATAATCACTACCCATAATGAAACGCACAGGTTCTTTAATAGACGTCAAAACGCGATAAAAGAACCATAAATAGGGCGCTTTAACGCCTCTGAATGGGTAGGCAGGCAAGAAAACACTAATCATTATTTTACCTCATCGGCAACAATTTGAATGGGTGCATGAATCACTCCCCCCAGTTCTCGTGAGGACCAAAACTTGAGTTTTCCAATAGGTCGCCGCTGGTCCAGCTCTTCTCGCTCACCATTGTTAAAACATGCCAAACCACAGTGAATGAGATAATCACCTGCATTAATCGGCAGTTTAACTTTATATTTTAAAGTTTGTGAGCCAGGCTGTAATGTCAGAGGATGCCCAGCTCCGATATTATTGTCCCCCCATATATCGCCTCCTTGAGCGCGAGAGATGGAGATCCCCAAAACTACGTCAGTAATCACCTCGGAAGCCGCCAGAGTGAAGTTGAAATACAGCTCCTCACCGGACTTGACCAAAGGTTTCTCAGCCAACGGCGTTCCATCAGCTTTAATGACCGAAAATGCTTCGATAATAGCGCGCGCAGTACCAAACCGCTTCTCATCCACACCGGCATTGACCGACGCTTGCTGCATGGCCCGTAGCTCTTCCACGCCATAAGTGGTTGAGGAGCTGACTGAAGGAGAGGGTGCGGCATCTTGACTCTTTTCAGAAAGCAGCATGCCCTTTTCATAGGCCAGTACCGCTGCCAGCACGTCCGTTGTGTCGCCGACCAATTGACCATCGCTCATCACCAGACAACGATCGGCATATTCCAAAATACTGCCGGTTGAATGGGTCACCATAATGATGGTCGTACCCTGTTGTTTCAGTGCTTCCATTCTTTTGAAACATTTATACTGGAAGCCGATATCCCCTACCGCCAGCGCTTCGTCAACGATCAGGATTTCCGGATCAATACAGGCCTGCACCGCAAAAGCCAGACGGACATACATACCGCTTGAATAGGTTTTTACCGGCTGATCGATAAACTCACCGATATCTGCAAAATCGGTGATGCTCTGAAACTTACGATCGATTTCAGCTTTGCTTAAACCCAACACGCTACCGTTTAGGTACACATTGTCCCGGCCGGTAAACTCGGGGTTAAAACCTGCCCCCAACTCCAGCAGAGCCGCAATTCGCCCATTTACCTGAATGTCGCCGGAGGTCGGGGTCAATGTCCCACATATCATCTGGAGCAGTGTGGATTTACCCGCACCATTTCTGCCGATAATGCCTACCGTCTCTCCCCTATTAATAGTGAATGAGACATCTCTGAGCGCCCAAAACTCGCGGAAGTAACTACGGCTTTCTCGACGCGCAGCGCGTTGTAATTTAGGCGCAAAAAACTGCTTCAGACGATCTCGTGGGCGAGAGTATATCTGGTAGCATTTGCTTAAGCCGTTAACCTGAATCGCAATCTCATTAGAGGACATCGGCAAACCCTTTTCTTGTTCTCTGGAAAAATGCATAGCCCAGCCACGCAACGGCCATAGCTGCCAAAGTGTACAATGCCAACCCGCCCCAGTTAGGCATACGGCCCCAGATCAAAATATTACGCGCTTGCTCAATAATAAATGTCAATGGATTCAACATGATCCAGATTCGGTACTTTTCAGGTAAAGCAGTGATTGGGAAGAACACCGGAGACAGAAACATCATCACGGTAGTAATAATCACCGTGGTTTGACCAACATCACGGATAAATACGCCCAACGAGGCCAAAATCCAGGCCAAACCAAGACAGAATATGACCAAAGGCAAGAAAACCAACGGAGTGAACACCAGGGTCCAATGCAAATAGCCGTTAAAGAGGAAAAACGCGCCAAGTAAAACCAGCAGGCTTATCAGCGTGTGAAACAATGCGGCACACAGGCCAATGACCGGTAAGGTTTCCAAAGGAAACACCACTTTCTTCACATAGTTGGTATTGCCCAAAATAATTTGCGGTGCGCGATTAATCACCTCTGCAAAAAATCCGTGGACAATCATACCCACAAAGAGAATAACGGCGAATTGCGTGCGGCTTTCATCTCCGCCAGCAGACCAACGAGCCTTGAAAACCACTGAAAAAACAAATGTATATACGATAAGCATGAACAGTGGGTTTAAAAATGACCACGCAAGGCCCATCGCTGAGCCTTTGTAACGCCCAACAACTTCGCGTTTGGTCATCTGCAGGATTAGCTGTTTATAGCTCCATATATTACGCAACAAGGATAATGGTGACACTGGCTGATTTTTATGCGGATTGCTCATTCTCCTTCTCCTTGTGTTGCCCTGGCGATGCGCTTCATCGTCTCGTTTCCAGTAAAAATATACATAATCAATACCTTAATACCGTTAAATATGCCGGTAGCTAAACGTCTATTCGCTCTGAATGTTACAGACTACGGTTGCCTTCTTTCATAGGAATACTCTTTAAGCACTGTTGGTTATAATGGCGGCGTTGACGATCGAAAAACCATCCCCACTTGTTAAAATAGGCTATTGCCGATCGCACATGATGGCCCAACAAGATCAGGCTTTCATACGAGCCTTTGCCAAAGACATGCGTGATTGTCGAGCCTGAAAAGTAGATGATCTCAGTATGTGACAAGGCTCTACGGCAGAGATCCACGTCCTCCAGGTACATAAAATAACGCTCGTCGAAACCGCCAAGTTTTTTCAAAAGCGATGACGTTATCAACATGAAACAACCCGATACGGTTGGCACAGCAAAAGTTTCATCATAATTTGCCCCCTGCAATTCGTAGGAAACATCCAGCTTTACTCCCACACGGGGTATAAAACGGCGCAGCAGCAAATTCGCCGGCGTTGGCAGCAATCTGCAACTGTGCTGGAAGCGACCATCGCTATAGCATATGCGTGGGGAAACGAATTGGTGCCCGCCTTCGCAGGCAAAATGATGCAAACGCGCTAACGCGCCAGCTTTAAAACTGATATCCGGATTGCAGATCAGAAAATAATCACAGCGGTCGAGATAGCGTTTCATGCTCAAGTTGTGCCCATGCCCGAAGCCGCCGTTTTCCGGAGAATGGATGTAGCTTATGCGATCATTTCCCAGGTTGGCGGCCCAATCTGCCCCACCGTTGTTGATCAGGACAATTGTACCAACGCACTGTTCGTTAAGGAGCGAAGTCAGCGTCTCCTCCACTTGCTCATAGCGGTGGTTAAAGAGAACGATAGATGCAACTACCTGAAATTTTTCTTGTTCTACAGCCATGCTGTATCTACTTCCTCAACCCATAATCTATTGCAGTAACAAAAAGTCATGCTATCTGGGTGGTCATAAGGCTCAATGCCGATCGAGATGAGGGGCAAGTGATTTACCTATAAACAAAAACATCAAAGGGGATAACATTATCCCCTTTAATCTCATCCAATTGAAAGATCATTACTGCGATAAAATCTTACGGAGCACAGTTTTAAGCTGTTGTTTCCAAGGGCTGGGTCTAAGGTTCAAAGCGCAGATTTTGTCAGTACTGAGAATCGAGTAAGCAGGGCGTGATGCAGGAGTCGGATATTCATGGCTCGCAATAGGATTAACTTTCACCTGGTGCGGGTACAAAGTGCAGACTTGCGCTTCTTCGAAAATAATTTGCGCAAAATCGAACCAGGAAACCGCACTATCGCCACAGTAGTGATAGATGCCACAAGGCACTTGCGTTTTTGACAGCATAGCAACGACAGCAGCCGCAATATCGCCGGCATAAGTTGGGCAACCATACTGATCGCTCACTACCCCAAGCTCACCTCGCTGTGCCCCCACTCGCAACATGGTTTTTACGAAGTTGTTACCGTATTCACTGAATACCCAAGCAGTTCTTATCACGACGGTTTTAGGGTTAGCTTTCAGCGCGGCATGCTCACCATCAAGCTTGGTTTGACCATAAACGCTTTTTGGTGAACAGGGTGTATTTTCACAATAGGGTTCTGACGCAGTACCATCAAAAACATAATCGGTTGATACGTGTACGAAAGGGATATTCAACATTGCCGCTGCAGCCGCTAAAAAGCCAGGCCCATCGGTATTAATCGCTTTGGCACGTTCCGGTTCCGACTCAGCCTTATCTACTGCTGTATACGCGGCGGCATTGACAATAGCATCAGGCTTAAACTCAGCAACAGCCTTGGATACGGCGCTTGAATCGGTAATATCCAATTGCTGACTGTCGGTCGCCATCAGCACCCAACCTTCCGGCAGGCGATCGATAAAACAACGCCCGAGTTGCCCCGCAGCGCCGGTCAAAAGTACACGCATTAAAAAAGCTCTCTGAGTAGTTTTCCCTGCAAATCTTTCGGGGACAGCAGTGGCTCGCTGATTGGCCATTCGATACCTACTTCTGGGTCGTTCCAAAGCAGGCAAGCCTCATTACTCGGATCATAGTAATCGGTACACTTATATTCAAAATCAGCAGATTCCGAAACAACAACGAACCCATGGGCAAGACCCGGCGGCACCCAAAGCTGATTTTTGTTTTCTTCCGACAGGTAAACGCCAACCCATTTCTTGAACGTCGGCGAGTCGGGACGAATATCAACAACAACATCGTAGACTTCACCGCGTACTACACGAACCAGCTTACCCTGAGGTTTTGCCGTTTGGAAATGCAACCCACGCAAGACACCGTGTGATGAACGGGAGTGGTTGTCCTGTACAAAATCGACATCTATCCCCAACACTTCCTGGTAACGATTTTTCTGAAAAGTTTCCATGAAAAAACCGCGGTGATCACCGAAAACCTTGGGTTCTATTAGCTTTACACCTGCAACCTGCGTCTCTATTACTCTCATTAGGAACCTGCTCACAAAAAACTTTACCCAGAGACCCCGAATTATGCTTATGAACACGCGCTATCACTGAGTCTACACTTCATTTTAAGGTATTTTTGAACGAACCTTAAACAAACTCACGTACGTATGACACAAATAATATATGGTCTGCGAAGGGGTGCGAGACTAGCACAATTAGCCAAAACATCCGATATCATAAAGTAAAAAAAATGCGCAATGATTTCACCCAACCGAAAAAAAACTTTTCAACTAATTGTTTTTACTTTGTTTTATGAAAAACTCGGTTCTGCGCCGTACATAAAACGGAGCGTCTGCTTACATTTCATGAAATAACATTTACCCCATTACCTATCAAAGATCGCAGGCCCATACAGAGAGTACAGACCTGCTTCCCCCATCAGCGGTGATAACCCTGAGGGTTTTTCTTCTGCCAATTCCAGGTATCACGCATCATGTCATCAACGCCACGGCTTACTTCCCAACCCAGTTCTTGGCGCGCCAGGTTCGCGTCCGCCCAGAACGCCGGCAGGTCTCCGTCACGACGGGGCAAAATTTGGTAGGGAATTTTTACTCCTGACGCTTTCTCAAAAGCCTTCACCATGGCCAATACCGAGTGCCCTATCCCAGCGCCCAGATTATACGCTTTGAAACCATCAACTTTCTTCAGATGATCCATCGCCATCAAGTGCCCTTCGGCTAAATCCATCACATGGATATAATCGCGCTCCCCGGTGCCATCTTGCGTCGGGTAATCACCGCCAAATATCCCCAATTTATCCAATTTACCTATCGCCACCTGCGCAATATAAGGCAGCAGATTGTTGGGTATACCATTCGGGTCTTCGCCAATCGTTCCCGATTCGTGAGCACCTACCGGATTGAAATAGCGCAAGGCAACAATAGAGAACTGCGGTTCTGCCTTGGCGAAGTCTTGCAGAATTTGCTCCACCATCAGTTTCGATGTGCCGTAAGGGCTGGTAGTCCCACCGATCGGCGTGGTTTCAACATAAGGAACAGGGGAATTGGCACCGTAAACCGTTGCGGAAGAGCTAAAAATAAACTGGTGTACCCCCGCACGACGCATTTCCTCAAGCAATACCAAAGTACCGGAAACATTATTTTGATAATATTCGAGCGGTTTGCGGGTCGATTCCCCCACGGCTTTCAGCCCTGCAAAATGAATCACCGATGAAATGTCATGCTCATCAAAAATGCGACGCAGGCATTCTCCGTTTTGGATATCCCCTTGGTAGAAAGTCGCTGCTTTTCCCGCCAACTGTTCAACGCGGTACAGCGACTCCTTTGATGAATTCGACAGATTATCCAGCACAACGACATCTTCGCCGCGCTCCAATAAAACCAACACGGTGTGAGATCCAATATAGCCTGCACCGCCGGTGACTAAAATCGCCATAACAACTCCCTACACGCTCCCGTAGCGCTGAATGTAAAAATTTATACTCCATTCTAACCTTCAAGTCAGTCAGAAATATCCCGTTACGGGAAAATCTACCTGACTGAATGTCATCCTCGGGACCGACAGGCGAATGGGCATCAGGTAAAACACAACTATCTTCCAGAATCCAAAAGCAAAAAAGAGCAGTTAACACTGCTCTTTCAGAGTAAACATCAGCAAGTTTCCCCGCTAACTCATGCTTTATTAGCGCGTCATGGCAAAGTACTGAGCCACACGTTTCACATCATGCTCATCCAGGGTACCTGAATCACTTAGCAGGGTGATCCAAGCCTTGATATAAGTATATTTCGCCGACGCCAAGTCCTTTTGCGCGCTGTATAACTGTTGCTCCGCGTTAAGCACATCTACGTTGACACGTTGCCCCGCCAGCACGCTTTGTCGGGTAGCCGTGACCTGAGTGGTCGCCGACTTGACCGCCAACTCGTAGGCAGCCAGCTTGGCACGGCTGCTGATGCACAAGTTGAACTGCTTGCGTAAATCATTCAGTGTGGTGCCCGTCTGAGCATCCATTTCAAACATCGCCTGTCCGTAGCGTGCGGCAGCCTGACGGGTCGACGCCGAAACGCCGCCACCGGCGTAGATGGGTACGCTGACCTGCACGCCAATGCTGTCGGTGCGATACTTTTGATTAACCGTGTTATCGCTGCTGGAGTCATTTTCCGAATGTGAGGCGTAAAGCTGCACCTGAGGCATAAAGCCTGCGCGATTTCTCTCCACTTCATATTTAGCAGCATCAACACCGTGGCGTGACGCCGCCAACGTCGGGTTATTCTCCAGAGCGATTTTTTGCCATTCCTCAAACCTGGAAGGGATGAGCGGCGCCACCTGGAATTTCCCTGGGCGCAACGTTTGCAGCTCATCCAGTTGATTGAGCGGAACACCAATAATCACCTCCAGCTCGCGCTGAGCGGCATCCAACGCATCACGCGCTTCAATCTCCTGCGCCTCGGCCAGGCTATAACGGGCCTGGGTCTCCGAAACGTCGGTAATGGTGCCTTCACCGGCCCCCATTAAACGATCGTTCAACGCCAACTGCTCTTTATAAGCCGCTTTCTGCGCGGAGGCCAACGCGATCTGGTCTTTCGAGTAAGCCACCTCCACGTAAGCGGAAATCACCCGCACCGCCAAATCCAGAAACTTGCTGCGATAGCGCTCATCCGACATCAGCGTTTGCGCCACGCCGGCTTTATACCGCGCATAAGCCTCGTAATCGAATAACGGTTGCGTCAGCGTAATCGAGCTGGAATAGCTGCGATACTGCCTGCGCTGGGTGACTTCGCTGACATTGCCAAAAATGTCACTCGATGGAAATTTTTGCGTCTGCCAGTTTCTCGGCGAATTCTGGTAATTGCCCGATACCTTCGGCAGCAGCCCCGCCCTGCCGATATTTTCGTTTTCGTCTCCTGCCTCTTTCTCTTTTATTGCCGCCCGGAAGGTCGGATCTTTTTCAAGTGCCAGCGAATATGCGTCTAGAATCCCTATCGAATGAACCGGCGCAGATATCGCAAACAAGAGGGTACTGATAGCAAGGCCAGCAACCTGTCGTTTAAATTGAATCAAAATTATTCCTCGGTTAAAGAAGTATGAGCGCGATCCAAAATGGGTTTAAACAGATAACTCAACAGCGAACGCGACCCCGTCTTCACGAACACCTCAACAGGCATACCCGGTTTGATGTCTTCCCCACTCAGCATCTTCATGCCTTCTGGCGTTACCGTGACCTGCATCTGGTAGTAGGGTTCACCGTTGGCCTTGTCCACCAGCCGATCGGCGGAAATCAACGTCACCGTACCCGGAATTTTCGGGGTCTTGTTTTGGTTGAAGGCGGTAAACATCAAATCCACCGGCAACCCGTTGTACACTTTATCGACCAGCTCTACCTTGAGGCGAGAATCCACCACCAGCGTAGCCTGGCTGGGTACAACGTCCATCAGGTGGTCACCCGCTCCCACGACGCCCCCCTGAGTAAAGATGCTTAATCCGACCACGGTGCCATCCACCGACGAAGTGATGGCCGTATTGCCGAGATCAAAATTTGCCATCTCAAGCTTATTTCTGAACTCACTGGCATCCATTTGGGTCTGCGCCAACTGGGTTCTGACCTCACGCTGATAATCGGCAAAGCGTTGATCGATCCGCTGCTGAGACTCCTGCAATTGTTTTTGCACTTGGCCAATCCGCCCAACGGTTTCATCGATACTGCTGTTCACCTCGGCAAACTGGCGCTGAACTTCCAGATAGCGGTTACGCGGCAAATAGCCGTCCGCAGCCAGCTGTTTCATGCTGTTCATCTGCTCGCGCAGACTCGAAAGCTGAATCTGTTTGTTAACCCGTGAGTCCTGCAGGCCTTTCAATTGGAAACGCATGCCATCCATTGACTGCTTATAGCCGTCGATTTCGCTTTGCAGCCCCAGGCGCCGGGAAGAAAACAACTGTGTTTGCAATGCAATAATTTCGGCCACACGTGGCTGATCTTTGATTTGCTCAAAAACGGGGGAGAAAGTGACTTTGGTTAACCCATCTCGCTCGGCGAGCAACCGCCCTTCCGAAGCCAGCGTGGTGTAGTACTGGTCCCGCAGCGAAGCGACCTGAGCCAGTGCTTGCACCTGGCTCAATTGCACCAGCACCTCGCCGGCTTTAACCTTGTCGCCTTCTTTAACGGCGATATTTGTGATGATGCCACTGGCTGGCGCTTGTACCGTTTTACGGTTGCCGGAGACGGTAACGGACCCGGGTGCCGCAACCCCTTTGTCCAACGGCGCAAATGCTGCCCAAGCGAGAAAGCCAAACAGGCCAATCCCAACCACTAACCATCCCATGCGGGTGAAACGCCGCTCATCCTGGGGGATCTGCTCTGAATACGAGTCTTGCGGCTCACCAATGTGCGTAGACATACCAACTCCTTTGACTGCAGACGACGCATTTCAGCGCCGCCCGGCAAGTTCACAGCTTAATTAATTTGAGTTTTTGGGATATTGCCTTCGTCCGGCTCGGAATTGACTGCGCGAACCGCCTGCTGTGGAGTCTGCGCTTTCTGAGCATTCGCCAGCGCCTGCAATACCTGCTGAGTTGGGCCAAATGCATTGACGGTACCGTTCACCAGCAACAACAATTTGCTGGTCATCGACAGCAGATTGGTTCGATGGGTAATCAGAATCACCGTTTTATTACGTTGCTTAAGGAACAGAATCGCCTGATTCAGCGCCTTTTCACCGGCATCATCCAGGTTGGAGTTAGGTTCATCCAACACGATCAGGGAAGGATCGCCATACAACGCACGCGCCAGCCCAATACGCTGCTTCTGCCCACCAGAGAGCCCTGCGCCACCGTTGCCTATGACCGAATCATAACCATTAGGGAAACGCAGAATCAGTTCATGCACACCAGCCAGTTTGGCGGCCTCAATCACTTTCTCTGAATCGATAGCGTTAAAACGCGCGATATTCTCGGCAATGGTGCCGGCGAACAATTCAATGTCCTGCGGCAGGTAGCCGATATACGGCCCCAACTCGTCTTTGTTCCATTGATAAATATCGGCGTTATCAAGCCGTACAATGCCTTCGCTTACCGGCCAAATGCCAACCAGCAAGCGCGCCAATGTGGACTTACCGGAAGCGCTTGGCCCAATAATCCCCAGCACGTCGCCCGGTTGAATGGCAAAGCTGACGTTATGCAATACCGCGTCGGCTTTGGAACCCGGTGGCGTGGCGGTTACGCCTTCTACCGAGATAACGCCTACAGGTCGAGGCAACGACATGCCCAACCCGCGCGGCGGGTGCTTATCAAGCAATTTTACCAGGCGTTGATAGGAGAGCTTGGCTGAGCTCCAGCTTTTCCAGACGTTGATCACCTGTTCGATAGGTGCCAGCGTGCGCCCCATGAGAATCGAACCGGCAATCATCATTCCGGGGGTAATGTGGCCATCAATCGCCAGCCAGCCGCCCAGCCCCAGTACCAATGATTGCAGCGAGAGACGAACAAACTTGGTGATTGAAGTAACGGTGGTGGCACGTTCGCTGGCCACACGTTGGCTATTGAGGAAGCGTTGGTGCAATGTAAACCAACGATGTTTAAGATTAGGCAACATGCCCAATGCCTCGATCACCTCGGCATTACGCAAGTTGGTGCTCGCCAGGCTGCTGGACATGATTGACAGCTTGCTCGCTTCGCCCAAAGGCTTCTTGGAAACCATTTCGTTGACAACCGCCAGAGCGATCAACAACAGCGATCCCACCAGCGCAAACAAGCCAAGCCAAGGGTTGAACAGGAAAATAACCAGCAGATAGATCGGGAACCAGGGCGCATCGAAGAAAGCGAATAAAGCGCTACCGGTAAGGAATTGGCGAACGGTAGTTAAATCGCCCAGCATCTGTCCTGCATCCGAAGAACCATTTTTAAGATTTGCCTCATACGCCGCAGTATAAATACGGGTATTCAAGCGCATATCCAACTGGCTGCCAATACGGATAACCACCATGCTGCGGACATACTCTAATAACGCCATCATGCCGAACATACCCAGCATAATCAGCGTTAACATCAGCAAGGTTATTTCATTACGTGAAGGAAGTACCCTATCGTAGACTTGCAACATATAGATAGAGGGAACTAGCATTAATAGATTGATGAATGCGGTAAATATGCCAACGGTCCAGAAAATTTTACTGCGTGTCCGTATAACATCCGCAATTTCATTACGCGGTATAAATTGATTCACTTTCTTTCCTTACTTCACCCGCACTGTCAGCCAAATCCGCATTGATTCGTATGGAAAATGCCCTATACGATAATCACCCCAAACCTGCTCAAGACTGCAGCCAATTTTTTATTAACTATAGATACATAAACCCAATATCAGCAAGGTACAAAGCAAAAAAAAACTGTGGCATGCCTGTCATTTTTTTATGTTTTAAAACAAATAATTATATCATCTCGCGCCACGCAAAAACAAACCATTAGTTACTATATGGCTTTTACTGCCTGCAACCTCTATTTTTCAATATAATCTTCCGATAAAACAATAATTAGATATCTAATGATAACTATACTTAACGCTTAATTATGAACTTTTATCATTAACAAAAAACCATATACAATCAATATGTAAAGAGCATAAGTTATTACTTCCATGGACATTTAGGAATAGTTACATGGCAAATAAATAAAAAAAATCCTACCACCTTGACAAAATACCCGTTAGCTCCTTTCCTTAAATTGCGAAAACAAAAATTGCTATTCATGCGCCATCTTTATATGTCGCTGTTTTTGCATGCGTTAACACTAAAAATTCGACCGAATCTCTTCCTGTTAACGGTTGTGGAGCAAGGTCACGACATACTTATGACGATTGATATGGGTACATCCAAAGGGGTAACGTATGGCCACATTAGTATCACAGCAAAAAGCAGCGGCTTTATTTTTAGCCATTTCCGGAAAGAACATTGATACTGCGGGTTTAGATTACTATTCACAGAAAATCGAGACTTCTGCCCTTTCACTTGAACAAGTTGCCCAAAAGTTCATTGCAGGTACAGCCAGCCTGAACGGCCGCACGGCATCTGAAATTGTCACTACCATCTACACGTCAGTGCATGGCAGTGCCCCCACCAGTCAAGTTTTGGCCGATCTGTTAGCAGGCAGCCCAACAACGGCATCCGTAGTTGCGAAAGTTATTTTTGATGTGCTGGATTACAATGGCTTTGATTCAACACTGTTATCGCAACAAAGCGTCTTTGAAACCAAAGTTGAAAAATCCCTGTTCCCGGTCGCATCGACGGCCTCTTCTGCCGGCGCAGCTGATGTGCAGGGCATCTTCCACGTTGTCGGTCTGACGCAAACGCAAGACGGCATCACCTATTGGGGGACGGTACTGGCCCAGGGCGGAAAAACTCTCGCAGCCATCGCGCAGACTTTTGTCAACTCCAGCCCATTGAAAACGCTGAGTGACAGCGCTTTCATCAACGCCCTTTTCCAAAACAGCTATGAACGCGCGCCGACTACCGCCGAAAGCAACAGCTATCTTGCACTGCTAAGCGGCGGTTCAACACGCGGTGACGTGGTTGCACAGGTGATTAATGCCTTGAAAGGTACCGTTGCTGCCGGTGATATCACGGCTCAACAACATTTCCAGGCAGCTACTCACGTTTGGCAACCAGGTGAACTGCCGGCACTGAACCTCCAGGAGCAAGTGGCAGCAATCTATCTGGGCGTCCCGGGCCGCGGCGTTGACTCAGCAGGTCTGGATACCTGGAGCAAGCAACTTTTTGCCGGTAAGACCTACGCACAGGTTATCACTACGTTGATCAATTCTGCTGAATCGCAGAAAAAAGGCGGCCAGCTGACCGGTGATGCCTTCGTTCAACACGTCTTTACTTTGGTGCACGGCGTTGCTGCCACTGCAGCGCAATTAACCAGTTACGGCGCATTGGGCGACAAAACGACAATTACCCAGGCCATCATTAACGACCTGCGTGGATCCGTGGCGACAGATGCAGCAACCCTGACCCAGCAACACGGGTTTGAATTTGATATCGGCACCAGCTTGTTGTACAAAACTGCGGCCTCTCTGAGCACAACAGCGGCTGGTGGCAACGCTACCGGAACGGTTAATACCGGGGCTTCACATCAGATCAGTAATGCAGAAACTGCGGTATTGACCGATGTCCTGCTTGCCGCCAATGCCGCCAGCGTCGTTAACCTGAAGTTCGCCGATCATCTGGCGAATCTCACCATTAACGGCACCAGCGCAGCAACGGTTAACCTGTCAGACAACGGGGTTAACCCGGGTGTTGATATCACCGTGAATAACGGCAACGTAATCCTTAACGCCAGCTCCGGCGCGGATGATGTGCTGGTTACCGCTACGGCGGCTGTCGCTACCGCTACCGGTGATTTCAATCTGGGCGCAGGGAATGACTCGCTGAAATGGTTGGGCAATGCTGCTGTTGGCGGTGCTAATACCGTAGGTGCAGGCGTTTCCGGCGACGGTGGCGCTGGTATTGATACTATCTCCGCCAACTTTATTACCAAAAACGTCGTGATGTCAGGCAACACCCTTACTCGTACTGCGACTATTACCAGCAACTCTTCACAGTTCAGCAATTTCGAGAAGTTGGATCTGGCGGGTTATATCGGCAAGGCAACGGTAAGCAGCGGATCCACTGCGGCAAACCATACCTTTGATTTTGGCGTATTAACCGGTAATGCCATCTCAGAATCAAGCCTGACAGGGACTCTTAGCACCACGATCAATCAGGCTGCAACCTCCAACATCGGTTCACAAGGCTTCGTACTCTCTGGCCTGGCCGAAGCGGTGAAAGTGATTAATGCCGCCGGGGGCAGTTCGGCCCAACTGGAAGTTACGGGTAATGCGACTGCGGCAAGCAGCGTGGAAATTACT
The DNA here is from genome assembly GCF_052045345.1 of Serratia sp. 22264. NCBI lineage: Bacteria > Pseudomonadati > Pseudomonadota > Gammaproteobacteria > Enterobacterales > Yersiniaceae > Serratia > Serratia sp. 22264. The sequence continues at coordinate 321,852 of NZ_JBQEOY010000001.1, read as the reverse complement.
TTCCTGCAGAATGCGACCAATCACTTTGATGTTAATTTTACCGCTACAAGTTCTTCGGATGTGAACGCAGGCTCTCTGGCGTTGAACAGCAGCAGTAGCCTGTTGTTCCCAACGGCATTAACCGACGTGAACATCGCTTCCGGTGGTACCGGTAACTTTGACAATATTTTGTCGCTGACCGGGACCAATGCTCAGGTACAAAACATCACCGTTACCGGCGATCATTTGCTTGATCTGACTCTGGGTAGTGGTTACAGCAACGTCCGTGATATCGATGCATCGGCCAACACTGGCGGCCTGAATCTTGATTCAAGCCACGGCGGTACCGGCGACGGTATCATCGTTCAGTTGCTGAACATTCTGCCACTGAGTGCTGTCACTACCGCGTTGCTGGCGCCGGTTCTGACTGCCCTGGGTCTGAATGGCTATCAATTGACGGTGGAAGGCTCCACAGCTGCCGACAACCTGGCGGCGATCGGCAATACCACGTTGACCGGCGGCAGTGGTGTAAATACCTTCGAAGCCAAGGCCAGTAATACTCAGGCTGGTATTACCATCACCGACTTTGACAGCACCAAAGACAAAATTGTCGACGTTGCTTCTGCATTGACCATTTCCGGCGATACCAGCGGCACCGCGGTGGCGGATTACGGCACCCGTGCTTCCGATACTCTGGATGCTCTGCTGGGTACGCTGGTTGGCGGTCTGACCAACGGCGTTATCGGGCTGCTGGGTGGTATCCTCGGCCTGGACAGCAGTAACTCACTGACCGCTAAAGTCGGTGTGGCATCTGTGGTGTTCGGCGGAACAGGCAATAACGCCAGCTCCTATGTGATTATCGATAATAACGATAACCACACTCTGGATACCAACGACAGCGTTGTTTACCTGACTGGTCAAAACCACCAACAACTGATTGATACTCTGCACTACGCTTAAGGGTGCTAGCCCTTTTCGTGAGAGTCGCCAGCTGTTGAAGGATATGAGTAAGTAATTTAAATGCCGGCCAGTTAATCCTGACCGGCATTTTTTATTATCCGGGGGAAGCGAAAGGCTCAGAGCGAGCAAGAGAATGTCAAAAGAGGATATTGCTGGCTGGGGATGGCCGGTAATGGCAGTGGCGTAAAGGCAAAAAAAAATCCGAAAACGAAGGCGTTTCCGGATTTTCACGAGAGACAAGATTCAACGAACCTTATCCAAACAGTTATCTGCCGCCGCTGTGATTACCAGGGCGAGCTAATCGGTGAGTTGGAGCGCATCATTACCGGGACATCGCCATCAGGTATGGCGGTATTACCCTGCAACTCTTTCAATGGCGTGGCCTTCTGCTGCTGCTGAGCCGTATCACTAGACATCAAACTACGCAGGCTCGAAGCAATTCCACTGGATGGCTGCGTTACCGGTTTTTCCTGCCAGAACAACATCGCATGTTGATTATTGCCTTTCAGTGCAATAGAGATTTTCCCTCCTGGTAAAGCCTGATATTTCTCTACCGTATACGAGCGGGCAATATCAGCCACTTTACTGAAAGCCAGCATCGATGGCTTCGGCTGACCGTCACGGGTCAACAAACCAAAGCGATGTTCATTAATCTTCGGATTATCCCCATCGTCGAGTAGATCATACCACCACACGCCTTTGATATACGGCCGCGATTTCGCCAGGAAGGTATACTTCACGATATACTGTGCAGCCAGGTCTTTCGACAACCCTCCCTTACCCTCATAGGTCGGCACTCCTACCTCGGTAATATAGATAGGTACATCACGGCCTGCGGCTTTGGAAAGCCTGGCCTCAAATTGGTCTATTACTCCGAGATTGCCCTCAGGCGCCCGCACGGCATAATTGTCATTACCGTATGAATATGGATGAATGGATAGACCATCGACGTAATTAAGCACGCCCAATTTGACGATCTTATCAACCCAGGAAGGATCACGCGTCCCTGTCGGGTTGGCAGACCCCGTCATGACAATCGCATTAGGATCCGCTTTTTTGACTGCGGCTGCCGTTGCTTTAACCAGTGCGACAAAAACCTCTGGCGGAGGCGGATTACGCGGTTTCGGTTTAATCGCCGTGGCATTTGTCCATTCATTCCAGATTTCGTAATATTTGATTTTGCCTTTGTATTTTGACGCCGTCCAATAAGCATAGTTGGCGAAGGCATTAATCGCTTCCGGTGTTGTCGGATAACCTGATGGATCGTAAAGCTTATTGCCATAAGCCAATACCAACAACCCGTTCAAACCATAGTTAGGCCCGTCATTAAATGCTTGATCGGCCTTCTGCATATTGCCGGTAATGGCATACTGCCCTTTTTGCTGCTCTAACCCTCCCCAGGGAAAATCCGCACGATAGGAAGTAAAGCCATAACGCTTTATCAACTCTAGATAGTTGTCCGGATCCTTCGGGTACCAGCGAAAATGTGAATGAATCCCAACCTCAAAAGCAGCCGCATAGTTGCTGAACAGCATCAATGGCAAAATGGCATAGGCCAGCAGTTTCGTTTTACCACCTATCAAACTCTGCTTACAAAATACGCTAGTCAAAATTTACCTCCAACTACAGATGGAAATCAAACGGTTACCCATGCCCCAGAGAAATCGAGACTCCCTCTCCGCCACTGGCAAAAAACAGATCTTACTCAAAAATCGTAGCACTAAAAAATCAACGTTTCTTAAATCGAATATCTCAATACTTCGAACAACACAAAAAAAACAACCTTCGCAGGCAAAGGCCCACGAAGGTTGTCCATGCTTGTGCTTTTGTATCAGAACTCAGTAAGCGCCATCGCGCTTCAAAACCACAGAGATAGTCTTGAACAAAATGACAATGTCATTCCACAGCGCCCAGTTTTTGACGTACCAGGAATCAAAATACACGCGGGTATCGTAGTCGATGTCATTACGCCCGCTGACCTGCCACAGACCGGTCATGCCAGGCTTGGCCATCAGGTAATAATCAACATCACCAGCATAACGTTCCAGTTCTGCCTCAATGATTGGCCGAGGTCCTACCAGGCTCATCTCCCCACGGAACACGTTCCATAGCTGCGGTAACTCATCCAGGCTGGTCTTGCGAATAAACGCTCCCACCCGAGTGATGCGCGGATCGCATTTCAACTTAAAGTCTTTATCCCATTCGGCGCGCGCCTCAGGATCTCGAGCCAAGAGTTCTTCTAGAACCTCTTTAGAATTCAGCACCATCGAGCGGAATTTAAGACATTTAAATCTCTTGCCATTATGGCCGACGCGTTCATGACCATAAATTGGTTTCCCACCGTCTCGCGACACCAAAATAGCCAGAATGCACAATATCGGAGACAACATAATCATGATTGCCAACGAACCAAAAATATCGAAGGCTCGCTTGATAAAGCGCGATGAACGCTTGGCCAGATTATTATTTACCCGCAGGATCATAACTTCATGACTGAAGATAAAACTCATGTCGGTTCCGTATAAAGGCACGCCGCGCAGCGTCGGAATCACTGAAACAGACCTGCAGTCGTGTTTTGCCAGATTTTTCAGCCACCAGTCTCTCAATGCATGCTGTTCAAACTCAAGGGCAACAATAAACTGAGTATTTTCAGTATCGACGCAATCCCATAAAGCTTGTTCACTATTGATAACCGGCACACCGAAATAGTGATCCTCACAGGGCGTTTCGGTACAAACGAAAGCAACTACATCGAACCCCATGACCTCTTCGCTCTGCAAGGCAGCATAAGCCTCGAATGCGTTCTTGCCGGAACCGATAATAATCGTCTGCTTTTTCCATAAACCTAACTTATTCAGCAGCTTTTTGGTCAGAGCACGCCCAAGGGGAACCAGAACAATCATTATTCCCCAGGAAAACATCCAGATATAACGTGAAAAATGCCACTTGGAGAAAGCAACCAGGGCCAGATCCAGGATGGCAAAAATGAACAGAGTTCGGATCACTTCCTTCAATTCAAACCAGAACGGCTTGCGATAGGTATAGTGACGTAAACGAGTCCAAAACCAAAATACACAAAGCAGAGAAAGGATAAACTGCGCCAATACTCGGACGCCGAATTCCTCAGGCGGGACAAACCCATCCAGCCCCCCCATCACTTTATGAATGATAAAATACGCCAGATAAACAGCAAGGTTGAAGAACAGTATATCTGACGCTGCCAGCATCAACTTTGATGCCATATTACTGAACAGCCCTTTAGTCTGCTTCATCGATTTTTCCACGTTATATGAATTGTTTTCACTGAAGCTTTTTGTCAGATACTTACCTTTCATGCTTTCTTGCGCAAGATTGTCAGAATTTCATCTGTTTTTTCCTGCATAAGAGCGACGTCCCCACGAGACTCCACATTCAATCGGACGACGGGCTCAGTATTAGAACTCCGCAGGTTAAAACGCCAGTTATCGAACTCAAGACTGATGCCATCCGTAGTATCAAAGACCGATGCCTGCGCCTGATAACTCGCCAATACGCGCTCAATCGCCGCTTTAGGATCGTCGAGGTGGCTGTTGATTTCCCCAGAAGCCGGATAGGTTGCCATACGTTGTTCGACCATCTGACTCAACGACTGGTTTTTAATACTCAACAGTTCCGCTACCAGTAACCATGGGATCATGCCGCTATCGCAGTATGAGAATTCACGGAAATAATGGTGAGCACTCATTTCACCGCCATACACGGCATCTTCTAAACGCATACGCTCTTTAATGAATGCATGACCAGTTTTGGACATCACCGGTACCCCACCCGCCTGGACAACTACGTCGATGGTGTTCCAGCTTAGGCGGGGATCGTGAATGATTTTCGCACCCGCTTCCTTCTCAAGGAACGCTGCAGCCAGTAAACCTACAATATAGTACCCTTCGATAAAACCGCCATCTGCATCGAACAAGAAACAGCGGTCGAAATCGCCATCAAACGCGATCCCCATATCTGCCTGGTGTTTGCGCACTGCCTGAGCAGTGTCTTCACGGCACTCCGGCAGCAGTGGGTTAGGGATCCCATTAGGGAAATTGCCATCCGGTTGGTGATGTACCTTGATAAACTCCACAGGAACATCAAGCTGTTTAAAACGTGCTTCAATCGCGTCAATGACATGACCTGCAGCGCCGTTTCCTGAGTTGATCACCAACTTGAGCGGTTTCAGCTTAGCGGGATCGATGTAGCCCAGCAGATGATCCACATACTCTTTTTCAACAGAAATCTGCTTATAACCGCCACGCTGCGCCTCAACTACTGGCGCGAATTCGTTAGCCTCAGCCAAGCGCTGTATATCCCGCAGACCGGTATCACCACTGATTGGCTTGGCCTGGCTACGGACCAGTTTCATCCCGTTATAATCCATCGGGTTGTGGCTCGCCGTCACTTCGATACCACCATCGATACCCAAATGGAAAGTGGCGAAATAAATTTCTTCAGTGCCACTCAACCCGATATCCAGTACATCAACTCCCGCATCACGCAAACCATCGGCCAACGCCAACTTAAGCTCTTCACTGGTCAGCCGAACATCGCCACCAACCACAACGCTTTTCGGTTTCAAGAATTCGCCATACGCACGCCCGATGCGATAGGCAATATCGTTGTTCAGTTCTTCGCCAAGGCGGCCACGAATATCATAAGCTTTAAAGCAAGTTAATGTTTTAGACATTGGTAAAATCCTTAACCGAAATAAAATATGATAGCGCTGCGGAAGACCCGCAGCGAAAAATAATTAATTGTGCTGTTCTGCATTGACGATACGTACGATGTCATCTTCACCTAAATACGCACCGGACTGAATTTCAATCAAATCCAAAGGTATTTTCCCTGGATTCTCCAGAGAATGCTCAACACCCAATGGAATATAAATGGACTCATTTTCACTGATCAGCTGCATCTTGCCGTTGGTATTGACTTTTGCAGTCCCCGACACCACGACCCAGTGCTCTGAACGGTGATGATGCATCTGCAAAGATAGCTTCTCGCCTGGCTTAACGGTTATACGACGCACCTGGAAGCGATCGCCTTGTGCAATCGCATCGTGTTTGCCCCATGGACGATAAACTTCACGGTGCTGCTTGCTTTCGGAACGCTGTTGTTTTTTGAGCTGGTTAACGATTTCCTTGACGTCCTGCACTTTATCTTTATTAGCGATCAGCACGGCATCTTTAGTTTCAACCACGACCAGATTATCTACGCCGACAGTTGCCACCAGTTTGTGCTCAGCGCGGATGTAGTTATTTGAACAGTCGTGCTCCAACACGTCACCAAAGGTCGAGTTGCCTTTGATATCCTTCTCGCTAATTTCCCACAGCGCCGACCATGAGCCGACATCATTCCAGCCTGCGTCCAGTGGAACAACAACTGCATCTGCAGTCTGCTCCATGACCGCATAGTCAACAGACTCATCCGGGCAGGCCACAAAGGATTCGCGATCTACGCGAATAAAGTCTAAATCTGGTGAAAGGTGCGCCAATGATTTTTGACAAGCGTCCAGAATATCCGGGCGGAAACGACCCAACTCTTCCAAATAACGACTGGCTTTAAACAGGAACATACCGCTATTCCACAGATACTGCCCGCTGTTCAGGTATTCCCGGGCAGTTTCGAGGTTAGGCTTTTCAACAAAACGAGATACGCCACAGATAGTAGAACCATCCACGCTGGTACCTTTTTGAATATAGCCATATCCGGTTTCCGGCCCCGTAGGCACGATACCGAAAGTCGCCAGCTTACCGGCTTCCGCGTAGGGGATTGCCTGATTAACTGCATCCCGGAAGGTTGCTTCGTCCTGAATAACATGGTCTGCGGCCAAAACAAGCAATAACGGATCATCACCATTGGCGGTAGCTTGCAACGCAGCCAATGCAATAGCGGGCGCTGTATTACGGCCAACCGGTTCCAGGATGATATTATGCGAAAGGCGAGTGATCTGACGCAGTTGCTCCGCCACGATGAAGCGATGTTCTTCATTGCAGATCACCAAAGGATCGATAATATCCAGCCCTTTCAACCGCATAACGGTAGTCTGTAACATCGAGAATTCGTTACATAAGGCTAAAAATTGCTTAGGAAACAGTTCACGTGACATTGGCCATAAACGGCTCCCTGTTCCCCCGGCCATAATTACTGGATAAAGATTACTCATTTTCGAATTCCTACAGTTTAATAAGTGATCGACTTGGCCGACTGAAAATCAGCCAATTTCTGATTAACATAATTCGACAACTCGTCACGGAAACGCTCCGCTGAGAACTTGTTCGCATGCAGACGGCAATCTGCGGCAATAATCCTGTCCTGAATCGTCTCAAAGTAATTCACCGCCTGAATTATTGAGGCAGTATTTTGTTCATCAAAGAAGATGCCCGTTGGGTTATCAACACCGTATGGTCGGACTGTCTCCAATGACCCGCCCTTTCCGAAGGCAATGATCGGCGTTCCGCAGGCTTGCGCTTCAACCACAGTAATACCGAAATCTTCTTCTGCAGCAAAAACGAAGGCTTTGGCACGCTTCATATAATCTTGCAAAACGTCATTAGGCTGGAAACCCAGAATTTCTACGTTCTTACCGGCCTTACTTTTTATTTTTGCCATTTCAGAACCGTCGCCAATAACAACCAGTTTCTTGTCTGGCATGGCAGAAAAAGCTTCTACAATAAGGTTAATTCGCTTATAGGGGACCATTCGTGACGCAGTAAAATAGAAGTCTTCTTTATTTTCCTCGACAGTGAAACGGTTAACGTCCACTGGAGGATAAATGACATCAGCGTCTCTGCCATAAACTTTTTTGATACGACGGGCAATAAAATGCGAATTGGCAATAAAATGGTCAACGCCATTTGCCGTGCGATAATCCCACATTCTTATTTTATGCAGTAACCATTTCGCCAGCTTGCCCTTCAGACCCTTATCAAGCCCGGCCTCCCGCAGATACTGGTGCTGTAGATCCCAGGCATAGCGGATCGGCGAATGCACATAGCTGATATGCAACTGATCGGGACCGGTCAGAACCCCTTTAGCTACTGCGTGACTGCTCGACAGAATCAGATCGTGTTTGGAAACATCCAGTTGCTCGATCGCCAACGGCATAAGCGGCAGATATTTTTGATAACCGGTCTTGGCCTTGGGCAAGTTTTGAACAAAGGTTGTCTCGGCATGCTTGCCAGCAAACTGGGCGCGCGACTCATCACTTAAAAAATCGACAACTGAATAAAGATCGGCATCAGGATATAGATCAATAAACTCTTTTATCACTCGTTCAGCGCCGGCATAACTTACCAACCAGTCAGCAACAACGCCAACGCTCAAATTTCCATTTGGCATTATATCCCCCAAAATGATAAATAAATCTGAAATTTCATAAATCTTTTCAGTTCATTATTGTAACTACAAATAGAATATATTTAACCACCGAAAGAGTGGGATATATCCAATAAATAATTAGAGAATTCACTGATGGGTGTTAATCAGCTCATTAATCTTGTTTGCTGATATAGCCCAGGAAAATCTTTTTATATTGTTAAATCCGCTCTGGATAAGCTGTTGACGAAGGGAATCATCACTCGTTATTCGGCTAATACAGGCCGTGATATCATTCGTATTGTCTGGTGAAAAATACAATGCGCTATCACCAAGCACTTCAGGTAGAGAGGCACTGTTCGATGAAATCACCGGGCAACCACAGGCCTGCGCCTCTAGCGGCGGAATACCAAAACCTTCGTAGAATGAAGGAAAAACAAACGCCAGGGCATTAGAATATAGCTCAATCAGCTGTTCATCGCTGACGCGTCCGGTAAACTCGACATTTTCTGTTGTCGCTAAAGACGGCGTAACGTTGTTGAAGTTGGCGTTAGCGGCACCAATGATCTTGAGCCTTACCTTACCCCGGTTTTCCCACTGATTGAATGCAGTAATCAACCCATGGAAATTCTTATGGTAATTGGGGGAGGAAACCGCCAGCAGATAGGGATCGCGTGCCAACGTCTCGTTCTTTTTAGGGCAGAAAATACTGCCTGCTGCATTATAGATAACATGAATATCATCCAACGGATAACCGTATGTTTCATGTAACTCTTTTTTGGAGAATTCACTCACCGTTAGCAACATCTTGCTATTACGCAACATTAGCGGCACAAAGACGTTATAGAGCAGACGGAACTTCCAGGAATAGCTCTGGGGATAACGTTTATAGGTGACATCGTGGTGAGTGACGATCTTGTTCCGATAAAAAATAGGGGCCGTATTGCCGAGGTTCAACAACAGCGGTTTTCCCTGCGTAGCAAGATAGGCCGGCAAATCCTTCTGTTCCCACCGATGTCCAGTGGATGAGCCGATAATCTTGACATTCAATAATTCGGCAACGTCATGGTGTTTGATATTCTTTGGGGAAAGAAAAACAACGTCATTGCGCAGGGCATTTAGCGCCAGGCAAATTTGCTGTGCAAAACGCTGCACGCCCGTGACATCCTGGGTCAGAAAACGTGCGTTAACATAAATCATAGTCAGGCTATCCCCTTGAAGTTCGACTAGCGGTATCTCGGTTTTATTTTATTTAAAACGTGACTCCTGGTAGGTTCCCTCTCAGAGGTCGTTTTCAACGACAAGATCAGGATAGTCAGGATGATTGGGAAAAGATAACCCGGGTAGTTTGTTAATGGATTGTTGTAAACAAAGTTCATTAACAGCGATATCATCCAGTAAAGATAAACTCCGACATACCCTCCTCTGATCACTTTCTGATAAAGGATACCAAGAATAATGGTGGCGACAATCACCAGGAAAATAATCCCCACATTCCCATAATTTGACAGCATGTAAATATACATACTATCCAGAGGAATACTGTTGCTATTGTCATCACCAACGACGGCATTACCGTTAACAGCATAACCTGCGCCAATATATGAGGAGTATTCTGGTGCAGCCTTCACACTATCAATCCCCATGGTTCGGAAAAGAATACTGTTTTCCGCAATGGCGTTTTCTTTAGGGAACAAGGCCTGATAAACATCATAGTTCGTAGTTGTGACATAGAAAAACATTCCCAACACAAATGTCGCCAGCGTGACAATATTCAGGCTAAACCGCAGCGAGAAGAGGCGTCTGGACATCAGGAACATAATATACAGCAGTGCCATAATAATGGCGGTTTTCGACGTTGAGCACACGATGCCCAGCGTAATAAGGAAAATGAATTTCTTTCTATTTTTGAGACTGACAAAAGGAGAAAGCACCAGCGCGAAGAAGAGGTATTCACTAAGGCTGAATGGCCCGGTCTGTAGCCCAAAAGCACGGAACTGCCCCTGGATAGTACGTAACACCAAGCCATATTCTTTACCAAACTGAGTAAGCTGCGGACCTGGGTCGTAACCTATCACTGCATACAGCGCACCGGCCAGAGTTGACTCTGCAATGGCAAATAATGCATTTATAACGGCAAAGATAATATAAAACTTTACCAATTTCATCAGTATATCAAGCCGCTCTTCACGAGATAGCAGCATCAATACGGCACCACAGAAAAACGATGCGAAGGTTAACAATTCGAGACGGAATTGCACCAATGAGCGAAAGAAGTTAAAGCGACCATGAATCATGGTGAGTAAAATGTAGATCAGAGAAAAACCTATCATCGCGAAGAAAAGCACAATGACGCTCTGAAATTGAGGTGTAACCTTTGGATTCCGCGATATCAGCAGAATCAATATGAACACAGGTATAACCACTGCGAAAAAATCTTTATACAATAAAAGCAACCGCGTTGACATATAAGCAGTTACGGTGATAATTCCGCTGATCGAAACCAACGTTAAATAACTTAACAATAAAAATATCACCAGCGACTTTATAGATACTTTCATTATTATCCTCTATACACACTTTCGTAACTGCTGGCTATTTTCTCAATTTCAAAAAACGAACGTCGCAGCGAATTTTTATTTTCTTTAACAGCACTAATCACACCAGCGATAGAGAAATCCGTCAGTTCAAAGATATTATCGTAGTAAGTTGCGATTTCGGTCACTCCACCGCTGAAAGTGGTATAGACAACTTTACCAGAGATGGCAGATTCTGCAACCGCACGACCAAAGGGCTCGTTCCAACGCGTTGGCAGTACAACCGCATCGACCTGTGCCATAAACTCCTCAATTTTGATAAAACCGAGCAACTTGACTCCAGACTTTTCCGCCAACGCCTTCATCTGTTCGCCAGAGGCATCATTATTAAAGCGGCCTGCGGCATAAAACTCCACGTCAGGATCCTGAAGGCCCTGCTTCGCCAGCGAACAGAATTCATCAAACCCCTTATCCTCGGTCAAGCGGCCAACAAAGCCTATTCTCACCTTCTCGCTTGGGATCGGAACAAAGTCTACAGCCGCTACCGGGTTGTAGATATAGGTATGCTGCGCGTTACGGGCAAAACCATTTTCCTGGTGCAGTGTCGAAATGTACTTGCTGATGCCGACAAAAGCATCAACGCTTTGGCTGGCTTTTTTCTTAAAATAGGAAGTCATGGCCACAGTCCGACCTTTTACATCCATATTTTTCCCATGCTGGAACAAAGTCCCATTAGGATGGAACAGGTAATAGTCGCGGGTAGTATGGACTACGCGGGCACCCAACTTTTTCGCCGCACGCCATATCGCAACAGAAAAACCACTCAGGTTGTTGGTATGCACTACATCAGGGGAAAAAGTACGCAATTCATTGCGCACCATACGCGTCATGAACGGATTGTAAGAATCCAGCAGGTGCCAAGCCGCTTTCTGCAGTTTGCCGGCAGCCTGCTTCTGGAACGGCCAGTACAGATTCTTCAGCGGGAAGTAAACGATACCTACACCGTTAAGTGAATCATGTTTAATTTTATCGCCTTCATGAAGACAAAATACACGCACCTGGTGCCCGGCGCTCTGCAGGCTTTCAGCCAGCATCTGTACGGACACCTCTGCGCCACCAATCTTGTAGGGAGCATAAAGTGTATTTATTAAAACAATCTTCATTTATTGACCACCACCGAATAATTTATAAAATCAAAATTTATCTTTAATCAGAGTGATATCAGCACTCTCATAGTTCTCATAATTTTTATAAATCGCATCAACAAAATTAACCCATTCCGACGACAGCACCTTTTCGTCGAGTACGTAAGCGGTTATTTTTATTTTTTCATCATAGATCTTGATCAGATTGTCATATAATGACGAGTAGAAACCAGCAATTGAGGTTACGTTTTCGCCCGCAACGATCGGGTAAACTTCAAACGGAAAATCCAGACGCCGTACCTCTACATGCTGCCTGATTGCATCAATTTTCTCTTCACGCTCACGGCGGTGTGGAATATAGACCAATTCGACGCCTTCCTGACTCTGCTTGAGATCGTCGATCATTTTCAGCGTCAGTTCGATATCGTCAACAGAGGTCACTCCGGCTTCGTAAAGAGGTGTACCTATGATGAAGACTTTATTTCCACCCTGAGGCAGATTTGCCAATTTCACTTTAAAATTCTGATAATTATGTTTAATTATCGTATCTCTAAGAGCGATGTTTTTCTCAATGTCGTACACCGAGAAGAAGGTTATTTTCTCTCGCTCATTGTTAGCCATACCCAAAGACTTAAGGAAAATCGACTTCGCAATGCCTTTTGCAGTGAGGTTGTTACTGCGCTTGATCCTGAGCGTGGCAGTACCGTCATCCAACAAAACAATATTTCGTTTTGGGAACTTGTGAGCCAGCATCCAAAAAACTCTCGCACGATATTCACCAGCAATAAGGGTGACATGTTCTTTCACACTGACGTCTGAATTAACGCCCTTTAATTCTTTTCTGATATCCAGCACATTCCCCAAATGGCCTTCAACGTCGATTGTTTTCAACGTCTTATGCCTAATCATGCTCAACAGATAAACGATCTGTCCATGATTTAATGATGAATTGGCTGAGCGTTTGTTCACGATCAGCAAATCCAGGGTAATGTTCTTCGCATCAAGATATTCGATAAGGTTAAAAGCCTGCAGTGGCGATTCAATGTACGCAATGTGCTTACTCATATTTCTGATATCCGATTTTGGTAACTGATGCGAATTTCACATATCACTCAGTGGAACTTGCCTTCCGCTTTGAGCTGCAAATAATGATCAACATCGCGCTGCGAAAACGCCTTAGCTGGATGGCCCCCGGCGATCGCATAAGGTTCAATATCTTTAACCACTACGCTGCCGGCCTGAATAATAGCCCCCTCACCGATGGTTACACCAGGTAGGATAATCACATTTATACCCAACCAGACATTGTCTCCGATATGAGTATCTTTAATCACGTAGGTGTGGTCATAAGGGATAGCAGTGCCATTATGATTATGATTTTCAGTGATTAATACACAACCAAAACCACAGTGAAAGTTATCGCCAATGAGGACACTACCCTTACCTACTACCGTCAGGCCATTAGAATTGAAGTTATTGCCCAACGTTGTTTTATTATTAACAATGGTCAAAAAGTTAACTTTGGGATCTCGGCCACACTTCGCCGCAGTCCTGATAACTTTGGAACGATAGCGCTGTTTGCTTAGACCTCTCAACCATCGTTTAAAACTTGCTATCATCTTTCCCTCTCAATGCTGATCTGTCGTTTACCATAAATGAAGGTCGCTACACAGGCAAAAAGACTGGATATCGCATAGACAAAACAGAAATACTCAACCTTTATTGCCGTCATGGTGATGACAAAGATACCGATTAAATGCGTAACCATCGAACCCATTGTAATAATCGAAATCATTTTATTTTTACGGTAATAGAACAGTGAGTGCGTAAAAATATAATAAATAGAAAGGAATGCGGTTCCCGGCAACAAAATATTGAAATAATAAATAGCTTGGTTGAACTCGGACTTAAAGAGATAAGGGAAAACAAATGGCATGATAAAGAAATAAATCATACAGGACACAATCACTAAGCCTGTATAGCCATATTGAATAAGTTCAACACCGCGGAAATCTTTTTCTTTCAGCTTTCGGTATATGAAAGGCTGGAATGCCTGGTTAATTACCCCAAAGAACAACATCACAATAGAGGTAAGCTGAAATGCCAGACCATAGACCCCTACTACTGCGGTACTCATATAATGAGCAATAAAGAACCGATCTATCGATGATTTTATCCAGTAACTGCCGTGATGCGGCAGCAGGGATACACCATAATTGATAATTTCTTTATAGCGTTGGCGTACAGGCTGAAGTGCCGTGCGTTTACCTTTGATTTTCTTGTAAACGAAGAACTCATAGGCTAACTGAATGCTGAAAAACGAAGCCGCTATCGCTATCAACCGCTGCCCCGGCGTAGCTGCGATCAGCTCGAAAAGCGCGATCGTAAACAGGACGTTAAATGCAGAAAGCAAGAACTGTCCAATCGCAGCGACCTTATAGGTCTGGCTGATACGTAAATGCGACAGATTGATAAAGTTAAGGGCTTGCGCCAGAGACGCCAGAACTACCAAAAAACCATCACTGAAACTTACGGATATATTTGCGACTAGCGTAACAACATAAAATATTGCTACCAATAACACACTCGACGCCAAGGCCAACGTGATGTTATCTCTGCGGAACACCAGGGAACTCCCTTCCCCCTCTTGCATATACTTGACCGGCAACAGACCCTGACCACTAAACGAAATGAAAATGATCAGCATCTGAATAACGGAGAGATACAGAGTTAGCGCGCCGTATCCCGACGCGCCAAGGTGTGCTGTTAAATAAGGCAGTATGATGAAGCCTATGACCTTGCCGAGAATATCCCCTATCGACAAGGCCGCAGCGCCCATAATGACTTTACTCATTTACAGATACTTTTCCAGGAAGTTAAGTGCGTGCCAGAATCCCTCTCCCTGATTTTTGTGCCCTTGCCAGACTTCTGGAATAAACATCGCGCCTGGAGCATAGCGCACCAGATCATCGGCAAGTTCATCAAAGTTCACATCGCCTTTACCAATCTGAACCCCTTCACCGTCCACACCCAATGCATCAACAATATGCATATGTGCAGTATAAGCCCCTACTTTTTGGGTGAACTCATGGAGATCCCATTGATAGTAGTTACAGGCCATCATCGAGTGAGATGTGTCGTAACAGATGCGATAGTTATATTTTTCGCAGAATGCCTTGATCTCATCCGGGTCGACAAACAGGTTGTGGTAGCTCTGCCCGCCAAAGTGCCATGGGAATGGAGGCATGGTTTGGATAATAATTTCCACCCCTTCCTGATTAATCTGGCCCAATGCAACACCGATGCGCTCGTACATTGCCTGACGAGATTCTTTTGGCAGGAAGCCCGTAGTATTGAATCCACCGGCGTTAACAACGATAACCGGACGTTCAGTTTTCGGGAAATACTGCTTAAGTGCGCGGGTCACATCGCAAACACGCTGCAACTGCTTGATAGAATGCTCTAGGTAAACCGGGTCGTCGGTCGCCAGATCCAAAATATGGTCGTTGGCAAACAGCTCAGGGCTGTGTACGGCAAAACCAATGTCTTCTGGGCCGGAGAAGAATTCCGTCAGATCCAGTTCCATATCCTGGTAGCTCAAGTGGAACTCAACGAAATCCAGGTTGGATTTGTTTTTCAGCTTGCTGTAATCGTGGTAACGAACAGGAATACCAAAAGGACGATCAAAATCATAGTCCTTGGCTTCAATCGCTACATCGTTCAGATCTGACTCATAGAAGTAACCGCCTTTCTCATGGTCACGGTTGGCTTTTTTGCCGACCAGTTGCTCCATATACAGAGGCTGTAATCCCTGGCCCGGGCTTTTCACTTCAACCATATCGCGAGTGATGATTTCACCCTTTTTCAAATCGCGGTTGATGATCAGACTTTTCGCCAGCGTTTCGCGGTTGATCATTTCACCCTGAGTGATGGCGCGTTCGCCCGCCTGGCCCATGGATTCTTCAACTTCACGAATACGTACAACCATCTCTTTAAATTCAGGTGGTAGCAGTGAGACCTTATGGTCATTGCCTTCCATCGATTTATCAATGGTGAAATGCTTTTCGATCACGCGCGCACCGAGTGCGGCTACTGCGATTGGCACAGAGATCCCACGCTCATGACCTGAATAACCGACCAGGCAACCTGTCACTTGCTGCAATCGTTTAATATAAGCCAGGTTCACATCTTTGAATGGCGTCGGATAAGTTGAGTTGCAATGCAAAATAACAAACTCGGCACCTTTGGATTTCAGGAACTCGACCGAACTTTTGATTTCCGCTTCACTACACATACCAGTGGAGCAAATCAACGGTTTGCCGGTGGCAGCTAATGCACCGAGCATTTCATGGTTGGTGAAGTCAGCAGAAGCGACTTTATAGCCTTCCATGCCGTATTCTTCCAAAACCTCAAGGCTTTTGAGATCCCATGGTGTACACAGCGGGGTCAGGCCCTTGGTTTTGCAGTAATCGAACACCTCGATCAGATCTTCATTGGAAAGCTGGAATTTCCTCAGCAAGTCAATGGTATATTGTGCGCCCAGGTCGGCAGACTTATCTTTATCGTTTCCGCCTTTATACAGTGAACTGAGATCGCGCATTTGGAATTTAACGCAATCCGCGCCGGCATCAACGGCCAGATCGACCAGGTGCTTAGCCAGTTTGATATCACCGTTATGGTTGTTACCAATTTCCGCAATGATGTAGCTCGGAGATGTCTCGGTGATGGTGTGCTTACCAATCGTCAGACCTTTCTCACTCTGCAGCGCAACAGCTACCAGCCGACGATAGTCATCCACCAGTGGCAAAACGTCTACGCCGTTGGTGAACAGCGCGTCGATTTCGGTACGCGGCGCATCAACTTTTTTATAGCGGACGTTTTGGTTCATCACTTCAGACATTTCGCGACTCAGATCGAAATCACCATTGGTGATCCAACGACGGAAGTCACCATCTGAGAAGGAACCGCATAACTTGCCGTCTTCAGTAACAACGAAGATAATGCGTTTTTTGTTTGAGTTGATTTTTTCCAATGCTTTAATGATTGTTTCTGTTTCAAACACCAAAAAATCGGATATTTTTTTCTGGATTAACATTAATTATCTCCCATTCCAATTCTGCAAAATCACTTCAACAACCGCCCAATCGAGCATGGTATCAATTTCAAAGCTTTCTTCTTCTGACATCTTATGCGCGACGACTTTGCCGCCAAGACGATTACCGGTACTCAGAAGGATTTCGCTTTTCGTGACATAAATTGAACCATTCTCTTTCAGCTTGATATTTTCCGGCTTTATATCCTGACGCCGTGGACGATTTAAATAGTCATAATAAGCCTTGGGATTATCTTCATTCTCCCAGAGAAAATGCCAAAACTCGCAAACACTAAGCAAAGAGTCGGCCTTCTTATCGATAATTTTCTTGATTGCTACATCTATAGCATCATCTTTACGAACTGGCGAAGTTGCCTGCAATAATACGGTAAACTCCGGCTTATAGTTCTCATGCTCCGCCAGCCATTCCAGCGTATGCAACAATGCGGGTTCGGTAGCTGCAGTATCAACGGCCAGATGCGCAGGGCGCATAAAAGGAACTTCGGCGCCGTATTCTCTGGCTACGGCAGCAATATCTTCGCAGTCAGTTGTAACGATAACACGATCAATTTGTGATGAATTCAGTGCCTGTTCAATACTCCAGGCAATTAATGGCTTACCTGCAATTTCTTTAATGTTTTTCTTCGGGATCCCTTTCGATCCACCCCTTGCAGGAATAATTGCAAGATTACTCATGTGATATCTCCGAAATTGGAATCTATAAATTTTTGAACAGATCAAGAGGTTCCTTAATAATAAGGAACCTCTATTTTAGGAAGGGGGTTATTTATATTCGTACGCGTAATAGCCGTATGCACTACCGGATTTATGTTCAACGGCGTTAAGAATAATACCTTTGATTTCCATCCCATTTTGCTCAAAGCGGCGGATACTCACCTCGATCTCTTTCAGCGAGTTAACACCGTAACGTGCAACCAACAGCGTGGTACCTACATTACGTGCCACGATTGCAGCGTCGGTCACCGCCAAAATTGGCGGGGTATCGACCAGAACGATATCGTATTCTTTACCCGCCCACTCCAGGAACTCTGTCAGACGGTTGTGCATCAGCAACTCTGAAGGATTCGGTGGGATTTTACCACGCGATATAAAGCTCAGATTTTCGATCGACGTCTTTCTGACCGCCTGCTGTGCAGATGCCTGACCGGAAAGCACGTCGGATAAACCAATACCCAATTCACAGTTCAGCAGTGAATGTGCATAACCTTTACGCATATCGGCATCAACCACCAAAATGCGTTGCCCCGCCTGGGCAATAACGGCAGCCAGGTTGATACTGACAAAGGTTTTACCAATGCTTGGGCTGGCACCAGAGATCATCAGCACATTATTTTTCGCTTCGAGCGAAGCAAAGTGCAGACTGGTCCGCAGGCTTCTGACAGCTTCGATGGCCAGATCCGCCGGGTTACCGACCGCAAGCAGCGTATAGCTTTTGATGCTACTGCGTTTGCCCGACAACATGGTTTCACGGTCGCTTTTCTGCTGCCATTCAGACAACGGAATGCTGGCATAAACGTTGATACCCTGCTGCTCCAACTGTTCGGGACTTTCGATACCGCGATGAAGCATGGTTTTCAACAACACGAAACCGGTAGAGAACAAGCCGCCCAGCAGGGTAACAATCAGTACGATGATGGTTTTTTGCGGTTTCACCGGACGCGGCTGCGTTACCGCCGGGTCAACAATGCGTACGTTACCTACTGTACTTGCCTTGGTGATCCCCAGCTCTTGCTGTTTGTTCAGCAACTGCATATAAATTTCTTGCCCAGCCTGCACGTCGCGGGTTAGACGTAGAATTTCCTGCTGAGTCTTTGGCATGCCACTGACACGTTTGTTGAGCTTGTCCTTTTCCTGCTGCAACGTTGCGCGTTTTTCCATTAGCGCACGATAGGCAGGGTGCTCTTTGGTGTAAAGCTTGGAGATTTCCGCTTCTTTGAAAGTCAATTCGTTCAACTGAGCTTCAACACCAACGATGGTATCCAGTACCGATTTGGCTTCCAAAGACAAATCGACCGAGTCGTTGGCCTGGCGGAAGCGATTGAGTTTATCCTCAGCACTGTCCAGAGAACTACGGACCTCGGGCAACTGTTCTTTCAGGAAGTCCAGGCTTTTGGCCGCTTCTTCTGATTTACGCTCAACGTTTTGCAACAGGTAGTTTTTACTGATGCTATCGAGAATTTTACGTACCAGAACCGGATCATCACCGACCAAGCTTAGTGCCAGGACGCCGGTATCCTTGCCTTTATCCTCAACGGTCAAAGCATCCAACAGATTATTGGTGGCAACCAAACGTTGCAGTTTGGCCACTTCAAATACCGTGCCAGGCTGTGCCGAGATTTCACTGACCAGTAAAGTGACGCCTTGGCCACTTGCTAACTCGCCGACCTTTGCTTTGATAATTTCAGTGCCATCTTTGCTGAGAACATAGTTCTTATCATCGATGACTTTCAATTCAAGCGCAGTATCATCCGAATTAGAAGGTACGGTAAGGCGAGACAACGCAATGCGTCCGGGTTCAACTCCCGTTAAACGAGCCCAACCGCGCCCAAAAACAGGGAAGAATTTTTGCTGAGCAACAGTATCAAGATTCAAATCGTCAACGGTTTTACCTGTCACCATGCGCGATTTGATGAGTTCGATTTCCGTCGAGGAACCCGGCTGACTGCTCGGCAGCATCTGGGATAAATCATTGACCAGTGAATTTCCTACGTTTTGCTCAACCTGAACCATTGCGTCGGCTTGGTAGACCGGGGTGGCAAAAAGCGAATAGATTATACCGGTAACAGAGAATAACGCTGTAATACCGATGATGAGCCATCGATGGTCAAGTAAAGTGCCCAACAAGCGACTTAGATCGATCTCGTCATGATTATTGGCCGTTGATAAGCCTGGTTTCGTATTATCAGTCATTGTAATCTCTGGTTAACGATTTAATGCCTCTGCCCATTTCTGAGCAGCATCATCAAGAAGGCGGTAAACAAACTCAAACGCTTCGGCGCTTTTTCTGTAAGGATCGGGCACTTCTTTTTGCCCCAGCCAATGAGCAAAAAGCATCGTCTTCCCTCTGACTTCCGGCGCCAACCGACAGACTGCATCAATATGGCCCTTTTCCATCACCAGTATCAGCGAATATTCCCGACACATTTCTTTCGTCAGTTGCCTCGCTTCATGCTGCTCTAGCGACAAATGGTGTTTTTCCGCGATAGCGATAGCGCTTTTGTCGGCTGGATTGCCAACCAAAGCGCTAATGCCGGCAGAGGCGATCTCTTTCTCTGGTAAATGTTGCTTTAGTAAGCGTTCTGCCGTTGGGGAACGGCAGATATTACCAACACAGACAACCAGAATAGAATCAAACATTACCGACTCCCCTACGGCCAATTACGAATACGCAATGTGCCTTCCGTGAGATTGTTGAAGCTATCAATGGTCGGTGCCAATTGAACGATCAGACGGTTCCATCGGGCGACCGGCGCTGCGGTCACGTAGACAATGTCATAAGGCTGCAGATGGAACTCCGCCCCCATTACCAAGGCCGTCGCATCTGCCATGTTGAGCTGATAAATGTTGGCCAGTTTTTCACCCTGCGTACCGTGCAGAGGGCGAATAACGAATACGCCTGTCGCATCTGCCGCCGCCTGACTGATCCCCTGGGTATTCCCCAGAGCTTCTGTCAACGTCATGCCACTGCGATCCATCTTGAGCGTTGCCGGCGTTTTAACTTCACCCATGACAAACACTTTCAGATCGTCATTACGCGGCACATAGAGAATGTCCCCCGGGTAAAGCAGGCGGTTCTGGGTCAGGTCCCCGTTCTGCATCAGTTGCTGCAGCGACAAACTCGACTCTTTGCCGTTGTGCGTCAGGACGATATTGCGCCAGTCAGCATTTTCCGTCAGGCCACCTGCGGCATTGATCGCATCCATCACTGTCAAGGGCACGTTGGTAATGGCTTGCTGACCAGATTTAGCCACTTCACCGGTCACGTAGGCTTTCTGGGAGCGGAATGCGGCAATATTAACATCAACCTGCGGGCTTTCGATGTATTGGGCCAAACGGGCGGCGATCTGATCGCGAATTTGGGTCACCGTTTTATCGACCACTTTCACCTTACCGATATAAGGATAGAAAATGGTTCCATCAGAGTGCACCCAGTTCCCGGTATCGCTGGCACTGCGGTATTGCCCCGCAGGGGTGGTTAACTCAGGGTGATCCCAAACGGTGACGTTGAGCACATCGCCCACGCCAATTCGGTATTCATAGGTGCTTAAAGAGGCATCCAACTGACCATTAGGCTGTGCTACCACTTTTGCAGGGCGCAACTTATCCAACAATTTGGGCGTCATCGGATAGATATTGACCATTTTGTCAATATCAAAGTCTGCATCCTCTTGCTTTACAACACTTTTACCGCTTGTGGAAAGGTGGGTTCCAGGAAACACAGTGCAACCACTGATTACGCTGATAGATACCAATAGCGATATCATTTTCAATTGTCGTTTTGCCATCAAATTATCATCACTTTCAAAGTAAATGTATCTGCAAAGCTACAATGCTAGCCGACCGTGGCTGCGTCTCTGTAACCTTACCAAAGTGCCTCGGTTTACGATTCCGTCATGCAACGGAGCTGAAACCTGTTGCAATAAATCTACAACGTTTATCTGTGGTTGATGAATACAAAGATATTATTATTAGCGATGTAGGGTATTCAGGTATTGCTCACACAGACTACCCCTACAGCCATCAACGTTAATTGTCTTTATAAAACAGTCAGTTGCGGAATTTTACAACCTGATTCGCAAAGTAAAACCGAGAAGACCAAACGGTAAAGCAGCCTGTAATAGAATGTATACTAATATAAAAAAGGAAATAGCGAAATTACATAAGGCGCAACTGATACAGTTAATTTCCCGCCCGGCCTGCATTGCGCAACTGAACGGGAAATGTGTACACCTTAGAGGGCCAGTTTTTCAGCCCATTCGCGGAAAGCTTTACCCTGGGTCGGATGACGCAGGCCATAGGTGACGAAGGCACGCAAATAGCCCATTTTTTCTCCGCAGTTGAATGACTCTCCAATCAACTCCATCGCTTCAACCGGTTTGTGTTTTAGCAGTTCAGCAATGGCATCTGTAAGTTGAATACGTCCCCACGCACCTGGCTCTGTTTTTTCCAGAATAGGCCAAATATCGGCGGACAGAACATAGCGCCCTACTGCCGAATAATTGGATTTAAACTGAACGTCACGACCCGGTTTTTCTATAATCGAGGTCATGCGGGAACTTTCACCGGGTTTCAGATTGTTGGTCTCGCATTCAACGACCGAGTAATCGTGCAGCACATGTTCATCAGCCGCCTGCACCAGCACCTGGCTCAATCCCGACTGTTCAAAGCGAGCAATCATGTGCGGCAGGTTATCTTTTTTAAGATCGGCTTTTGCGTCGTCAAGCAGCACATCCGGCAACAGCACGACAAACGGTGAGTCACCCACCAAAGGTTTGGCGCACAGCACCGCATGGCCCAGGCCCTTTGGTTGGCCCTGACGGATGTGCATCAACGTCACGCCTTTAGGCGTAATCGACTGTACCTCATCCAGCAGTTGGCGTTTTACACGTGCCTCAAGCATCGCTTCCAACTCAAAAGAGGTATCAAAATGGTTTTCGATCGCATTCTTGGAGGAATGAGTCACCAGAATGATTTCTTTAATCCCGGCAGCAACGCACTCATTGACAATGTATTGAATCAACGGCTTATCAACGATCGGCAACATCTCTTTGGGAATAGCCTTGGTTGCAGGCAACATGCGCATACCCAGGCCGGCAACAGGAATGACAGCTTTCAACTTGGTCATGGTAATCCTCTTTCTTGTGATCGCGTTTAAGCCGCAAAACTTATTTACTGTTCAATGTCTGCTTCAGCCATTGGGTAAAATCTTCACCTTCCGAAGCATGACGCAGGCCATATTGTACGAACGCTTTCATATAGCCCAACTTATCGCCGCAGTCGTGCGATTTGCCGCTCATATGGAAAGCTTCTACGGTTTCCTGCTCCATCAGGGCGGCAATCGCATCAGTAAGCTGAATTTCATCACCGGCACCCGGTAAGGTTTTCTCCAGCAACGGCCAGATATCCGCAGACAACACATAACGCCCTACCACTGCCAGATTGGAAGGGGCTTCTTCTCTTGTCGGCTTTTCGACCACAGCAGTCATTGGTGTGCTTGCACCTGCTGCCAGAGTAGCACCGCCGCAATCTACAACGCCGTATTTCGACACGTCTTGTTCCGGTACTGGTTCCACCATGATTTGACTGAAGCCGGTATCCGCAAAACGCTGAATCATTTTGGCCAGGTTTTCTTTACGCAGATCGGCGGTAGAGTCATCCAGCAATACATCCGGCAATAACACGATAAAAGGCTCATCGCCGATCATTGGTTTGGCGCAGAGTACCGCGTGTCCCAGGCCTTTAGCTTGGCCCTGACGGACTTGCATCACCGTCACGTCTGCCGGGCAGATGGTCTGCACCTCTTCCAACAACTGGCGCTTAACACGCGACTCCAATACAGCCTCAAGCTCGAAGGAAGTATCGAAGTGGTTTTCAATCGCATTTTTGGACGAATGAGTGACCAGCACGATATCTTTGATTCCGGCAGCCACACATTCATTCACGATGAATTGAATCAGTGGTTTATCGACCACTGGCAGCATTTCTTTAGGGATGGCTTTCGTTGCCGGCAGCATACGAGTTCCCAAACCCGCAACCGGAATCACCGCCTTCAGTCTTTTTTGCATAGTATTCATCCACAATCCAATAGATAAAAATATCACCGGCAGAAATCTATCGAGCATTTATAGGAAGGCTGCGGAATGAATCAGACACGCTACCGCCCTTGGCTTTCAGCTACCAATGCACTGTCGTCGTTCGGTATAGGACGACTGAGAGTTTCAGTCACGCTTTAATGTAAATTTAAGGCTCGTACTTTCTGCCAAGTGATAGTCAGCTCACAGAAAAACAAAAAAAACACGCCTTTATAACCAAACGATGATACTTGTAAATGTTTATATGGCTAAGATTCTTATACTATTACCTTATCGATACAAGCCTAAGATGGCCATTGGGTATCCTTTTCAGAATAAGACTACTGCTGGGGCAGTTCAGCGCAAAGTGTAGCAGCCCAGAGCTCTCATAACGGATTGATTTAAAAAAATATATTTCCGCTGCTTTTATCGGCAAGCGCGGAGAGTCATGATTCGCTGCCGCATCTTTTTGCTGAAAAGTGACGATTTATCTCTGTCTCGTATGCCCTGCCCTCCGATGAACGATGATTTTTTATACTTAAAATCATGATGCCGCACTCTTCCCCGTCCCAGCACAGTTTTAAAGTTGAATTTTCCCCGCCCAACACCCATCATTCCCTTACGGCATAAGCCGTCGAACTTACAGGTGAAATTGGGCGTATGGAATGGATCGCAGATCCAACAATTTGGGCCGGCCTGGCCACTTTGGTCGTGCTGGAAATCGTTCTGGGTATAGACAACCTTATCTTTATCGCCATTCTGGCGGAAAAACTACCAAAACAACAAAGAGATAAAGCTCGCGTCGTGGGTCTGTTGCTGGCCTTGCTGATGCGTCTGGTACTGCTCGCCTCTATTTCCTGGCTGGCGACGCTGACCAAACCGCTGTTTGTGGTCGCGGAGCACCCCTTCAGCGGCCGCGATCTCATTATGCTGGTCGGTGGTATATTCTTGCTGTTCAAGGCCACCATGGAGCTGAACGAGCGGCTGGAAGGCAAGGATGATGAGCAGCAAGGGCCGCGCAAAGGCGCCCGCTTCTGGCCCGTGGTGGCGCAAATCGTGGTATTGGACGCCGTCTTCTCTCTCGATTCGGTGATCACCGCCGTCGGCATGGTTGATCATCTGGCAGTAATGATGATTGCGGTCTGTATCGCTATCGGGCTGATGCTGCTGGCCAGCAAGCCGCTGACGCGATTCGTCAACGCCCATCCGACTATCGTCATTCTGTGTCTGAGTTTCCTGCTGATGATCGGCTTCAGCCTGGTTGCGGAAGGGTTCGGCTACCATATTCCCAAGGGCTATCTGTACGCAGCGATAGGCTTCTCCGTAATGATTGAAGCCTTAAACCAGCTGTCTCAGTTTAACCGTCGCCGTTTTCTGTCAAAGGTACGGCCACTGCGTGAACGAACCGCAGAAGCGGTGCTCCGTATGCTGAGCGGCAAACATGAAGAAGCGGAGGTGGACAGCCACTCTGCCAACCTGCTGGCCGACAGCGCGAGCGAAAGCGGGGAGATATTCAACCAACAGGAACGGCACATGATAGAACGTGTGCTGGGCATGGCACAGCGTACCGTAAGCAGCATCATGACCTCTCGCCATGACGTGGAATACCTCGAGCTGAATGATCCGCAGGAAAAGCTGACCCAGTTGCTGGAAAAAAACCAGCATACGCGCATTGTGGTGGTCGAAAACAGCGCCAGCGATGAACCGCTTGGCGTCATTCATACCATTGATGTCCTGAAACAGCAGTTGACTCAGGTACCGCTCGATTTACGTGCGCTGGTGCGTCAACCGTTGATTTTCCCGGAGCAATTAACGCTGCTAAGCGCACTGGAACAGTTCAGACAGGCGCAGACGCATTTCGCTTTTGTCGTCGATGAATTCGGTTCGGTCGAGGGGGTCGTTACCCTGACAGACGTGATGGAAACCATCGCCGGCAACCTGCCGGAAGCGGGCGAGGACGTTGATGCACGGCACGACATTCAGCAAAACGAAGATGGCAGTTGGACCGCCAACGGCCATATGCCGCTGGAAGACCTGGTGCTTTATCTGCCTTTGCAGCTGGAGGATAAGCGCGAATACCACACGATAGCCGGCTTGCTGATGGAACACAGCCAGCGCATTCCCCAGGAAGGTGAGCAATTGCAGATCGGTGACTACCTGTTTGAACCGCTGGAAGTCAGTAGCCACCGTATTTTGAAAGTGAGGATCACCCCGCTGTCGGTACCGGAGCCAGACTACGAGGTATAAATCGGTGCCGGGCGATGCCCGGCTACCTTTATAGATGCTGAGGCACCAGCAGTTCGGTTGCCACAATCACCACGATCAACCCGACAATCACCGGCACCGAAGTCCGTTTCACCACGTCGAACGGCGAGATTTTCGCCATGCCGGATACCGCCACCACCACACCGGAAACCGGCGACAAAGTGCGCCCCAGGTTTGAAGCCTGCAACATCGGGATCACCAGATAGGCCGGATTGACGCCCATCTGCGCAGCCAATTTGGGGATCAGCTCTACAAAAGCATAGAACGGCGCATTCCCCGAGCCGGTGGTCATTGCCGCCAGCATGGTAATCACCACCAGTACCAACATCATGATAATGCCGCCGGTACCGAAAGACTGCGCCAGACTGATTAACCCACTGATAAAGCCGAGGGTGCTCAACCCCTGAGCGAATACGCCGGCGGCCACCAACAGCATCACCACGCTGGCAAAAGCGTCCGCCATACCGCGATACGCGACTTCCAGGCCGGTAAACACCTGTTTGGCGCTGAAACTACGCAGGAATTCAATCACCGCCGCCAGCAACATACAGCCAACCAGCACCGTGATGATATGCAACTCCGGCCCCCATTTACCGTCAAAAACCAGCACGCCCAGGATCGGCGTGAACGGCAAAACCGCGTAGAAACCCGGAGCATGCGTGGTAATTTCACTCACATCCATAATGTGGTGCTGTTCGTTATTTTTCTTGTCGAGATAGCGTTGCCAAAAGAAATGCGCAATCGCCATACAAACAATTGCCGCAATCGAAATAGGTAAGGTGGTTTTAAAAGCGAAGTCCACCAAAGGCATTTCCGCCGCCTTGGCGGCCAGCACCACGTCACCGGACGTCGGCGCCAGAATAATCGCCGCGGGCGAAGCGCAAATCGCTGCCGCAGCACCACGACTAATGCCGACGTTAACCATCAATGGGAACAGTGTAGCCATCAGCAATACGCCCAGGCCGGTGGCGGAAGAGACCGCCAGAGACATCAGGCAGGCGACGAAATAGGCCGCGACCATCAAAAGATACGGGGAATTGATCATCTGCAGCGGACGGGAAGCCAGCTTTACCACCACATCGTTGGCGCCAATGTGTGTCATATAAGCCGCAAATCCGCACAACATCATGATCATCATGCCAAGATCGCCACCGCGACTCATCAGCAGAATTTTAACGTATTCGATGATGTCGGTGGTGCGCCATCCCGTAGACGCGGCGCCGGCAGGCAGCAGGTTTTTCCCCATTCCGGCGCTTATAGCCAGCAACAGCAGGCCGCCAACCATCAACACCCCGGTAGCGGAGTAGCCCTTGATAATATAGCGACCAACGGCAGCCGCAACGGCTGCACCAATAAGAAGTTCTATCATATTCCCTCAATTTGTTGTTTTTAACCGTGCTGAAGCCCAGAAGTCGCATAACTGCCCAATACTCTGCACAAACACAGCAGAAGTTGTCATGATTTCTATCAAAGTTACGGGAGGAAATTATTGGGAACGGCAAATGCTCTGCGGGGATCAAAGAAGGCGCGGGCCGCTGACCGGCCCGCATCTTACCAGGGGCTAAAGCTTATCGAGCAGCTTTTTAAGATCCTGACCTTCACGCGAATCTTTGTTTTTTTCGGCCCATTTGTTCAGCGCATCCTTGGCCCGGTTTTGCAGCGTTTTACGTAATACCTGATCAACCTGCAATTGATAGTTAAGCTGTTGCCAAGGGCCATAAACCCGCAGTGGAATTGGCGTTTTTTGCAGTTGCTCGATCAGTTCGCCGCGCCCTTGCCAGCCGCCAGTCACCCGCACGTTAAGCACCATATCGCACTGTTTACCCGGCATATTCACCGTACCGCCACCGCTCAGATTCAACAGCGGGGAGTCCGCACTCAGTTCACTGATGTTTACCGTACCGCCGCTCAGGTTGGCTTTCGCCGAAAGCTGTTTCACTTCGGTAAAGCGCTGGTAATTATCCTGCCCACGCACGCTGCTGTCGTTACGCGCCACCGCCTGCTGGATCAACTGCTGAATATTCAGTCCATGCAGTTGCGCGTCCTGCATCGCTAACTGGGCGGATCCCTTCCACCGGTGTTCAAACGACTGCGAAGTCAGGCGATCACCCGTTAAATCCCCTTGCATGCTGAATTTGCCGGTCAACACCTGCGGCATGTCGAACGCCTTAAGAACGGCACCCAGCTCAACCTGCTTCAACACCGGTTGCACGGCGATCACCGGCCTGCCGCCACGCGCATCCAGCGAACCCGGTAACGCAAAGTCCCCCCCAGCCAATTGGCCGGAGAGCGTATGCACCGTCAGCAAGCCCTGTTGGTTATCCGCTTGCAGCGCCAAATGGGCAATGTTCATGCCACGATAGGTCAGTTGGTCAACGTTCAAATTAAGCTGCGCAGTAAAGTCTCGCAACACTTCCAGATTTTGTTGCGGATCTTCCGCTTGGTTAGCTATCACCGGCGCCGCAGTCACACTCACGGCTTGTTGCGTGCCCGAGCTGGATTGCCAGCCGGAAAGCGCATCCAAATTCAGGGCCGTCGATGTCAGATTCATTGCATAAACCGGCACCTCGCCGAATCTCACGCTGCCACTGCCAGAGAACTGACTGTCGTTGGCGCTCA
Source organism: Serratia sp. 22264 (assembly GCF_052045345.1). Lineage (NCBI taxonomy): Bacteria > Pseudomonadati > Pseudomonadota > Gammaproteobacteria > Enterobacterales > Yersiniaceae > Serratia > Serratia sp. 22264. The sequence continues at coordinate 293,102 of NZ_JBQEOY010000001.1, read as the reverse complement.
GAATCAATTGGCTTAGGGCAATTTGCTGCGGTGTTTGTTGATACGCCACCTGGGCGCTGCCATCACCTTTAATGCCGCCACCCAGAATGTCAGCACCTTCCAGTTGATAATTGAACTGAGTGACCGTGGCCGCGATGCGCCGCGGGTATTGCTGCAGATCGATATCTGCCGCCATGCTGAAAGTCAGATCGCGCTGGTCGCGGTTAACCCGGCTGGAAAGCTCCATTTGCGCATGACGATTGGCATTTTGCTGCAGGACGAGGTTAATATCGCGAACGTTAATTTGCTCGTTATTGGCGCGCTGCCAAATCAGCAGGCTGTCCACAATCCGCAGATTATCGATATCAAATTTCCACGGGGTATCCAGGGTCTCTTCGGTATCGCCCGCAGGTGCGATAGGTGCGTTCGGTTGATTTTGCTCTTCACTCTCGGGTGTCAGGCGAATGACGGCATTTTTCAGCATCACCTGTTTCACAAACAGCTGATGCGACAACAACGGCAAGAGTTTGACATCAAGGCGCATGTTATCCGCGCTCACCACCGGCGCTTTGGCTCCGGGTGCGGTCAACGTCATGCGCCCGGCCAGAATGCTGAGCTGCGGCCAGATATGCCAGCGCAGGTCGCCGTCCAGCGTCAGATGATAACCGCTCTTTTGTTCGACCTTCGTGACCATATAGGCGCGAAAATCATTCGGATTAACCAACAGCACCAGCGCGGACATTCCCGCCACCAGCACAACCAGTAAAATCACCAAAGTCGTCAGTAATCTTCTCATGCCATCCTCTTGTCAACGCCACACCGACAGTGCTTCAAGCGCTGTTAGTCCTTGTCGATTCGACTGGCCACTGCACCCTGCTGATCGCGGTATTTTGCATCCTGCCGGCTGTTGTAAGGACGCGCCGCCGGCCCGGAAAGCGGTTCAAAGCTTAGAGCGCCAATCAACATGCCCGGACGCAACGCCAGCGGCAACTTACCTGAATTATAGAACTCCAGAACAATCCGCCCCTGCCAGCCGGGATCGATACGGTGCGCGGTCACGTGAACCATCAGCCCCAGACGCGCCAATGAGGAACGGCCATCAAGCCAGCCCACAAGATCGCTGGGCAACGTGACCGACTCAAGCGTGACCGCCAGCGCCAGTTCGCCTGGGTGCAGGAAGAAGGCTTCGCCTTCCGGCAGCACTATCTCGTCACTCATCACGCGGTCCAGCGCCGCGCTGACTTCGTCTTTTGGTCCGCTGAGATCGATAAACGCGGCAGTATGGCCGCGAAACACGCGAAACTGATTGCCTAAACGGACATCCACTGTAGCCCCGTTAATACGCTCAATCGGCGGACGCGGTGAAATCACCAGTTTTTCACTATCCAGCCAGGCTTCTATATCACGGTCGCACAGTCTCATTTCTTTATCTCCATCAAGGCGTGTCACTAAAACAAAAATTGCCACACAACGGACAAAAGGTCTACGCCACGGCGTAAATACTTGCCCGACGGCCGGAAACACAGGTTTCCCGGCCATTGAACGGCATTATTCAAAGAATTGGCTGATCTTAGCTTTTAGAATGTCGATCGCAATGCGGTTTTTGCCGCCGCGCGGAACGATAATGTCGGCATATTGCTTGGAAGGTTCAATAAACTGCAGGAACATCGGACGAACGGTTTTCTGATATTGCGCCATGACCGAATCCATAGAACGTCCACGCTCATTGACGTCACGCTTCATGCGGCGCATCAGGCAAATATCCAGCGGCGTATCGACAAAGATTGAAAAGTTCATTTCCTGGCGCAGGCGGATATCCGTCAGCAACAGGATCCCCTCCAGAATAATCACCTTTTTCGGCTCGAGGTGGATAGTCTCTTTCTTGCGCGTATGTTCGGTGTAACTGTACAGCGGCAACTCTATCGCCTTGCCTGATTTCAGCATTTGCAGATGCTGGAACAGCAGGTTGTGATCCATGGCGCTCGGGTGATCGTAGTTAGTCTTGACCCGTTCTTCCATGGTCAGGTGCGTCTGGTCTTTGTAGTAACTGTCTTCAGGAATAACGCCGATATGTTCATCGCCAACCTGATCGCGAAGTTCACGATATAACGTGCTGGCAATAAGGCTTTTTCCGGAGGCAGATGCGCCAGCTATACCAATAATGACGCACTGATGCGGCTTGTCAGTCATAAAATTTAAAGACCTGATTTCGAAGTGTGAGGGAGGGAACTAAAACGCGACAATTATAGGGAGTTAGCCGGCATTGCGCCACCCTATATTGTCGCAGCAGGGCCGCTATCTCGGGTTATTTCGCCAAAATCGGCCTTAAGGTTTTAAGATTATTGCGTCTAGGGTAATCCGATGTCGCAGGGTAAACTCCGTAGCTTGTTCATTATCCTGCTGATGGGATGATGTATTTCACCGGAGACTGACGTGCTGGACTGGTATTTTCTGACATTTTTTGGCGACAGCATGCTGCTGCTGCCCTGCGCGTTGATTCTTTTTGTCGCGTTAATCGCTCCGCGCGCCACCCGAACAGCAGGCTGGCAATGGGCACTGATCTTCGGCTGTGCCGGCGGCTTGGTATGCGGATCCAAACTGGCCTTTATGGGCTGGGGTATCGGTATAGAACGTTATGATTTTACAGGGTTTAGCGGCCACTCGGCGCTGGCTGCCAGTATCTGGCCGGTATTTCTCTGGACGCTGAGCGGTCGTTTCTCGCATGCGGTGCGCAGTCTGGCATTGGTCGTTGGCTACGTATTGCCTCTGACGATTGGCTTGTCGCGGTTAGCCATTCAGGTACATTCGCCTTCGGAAGTCATCAGCGGCCTGGCGTTAGGCTATCTGGCCAGCAGCCTGTTTCTGTGGTTACAGAGCAGCAAGGCACGCCCACAGCTTTCCTGGTGGCAAATCGCCGGTGCGCTGGCTTTACCGATCGTTCTGATGGGACATCGACAACCGGCGCCCACCCAGGGTCTGCTGGAACACATAGCCACTGCCTTGGCGCATATCGACCATCCTTACACCCGAGCCGATCTACACCGGCTGCGAGTCACGCCATAAACAAAAACCCCGGACCTGCGCCGGGGTTTTGCTTTTTAATCTGCGAGGATTACAGCGCGCGGAAAGAGATTTCCGTCGGAATAGCCTCGCCCTGCCAATACATCTGCGCCGCGACACGGCCGGCAAGCTGGCGATACAGTTCCGCAAATTCGCTGTCCGGACGGCTTATTACCGTCGGCGCGCCGCGATCCAAATCTTCGCGCAGCGAGATGTGCAACGGCAGTTGCCCCAACAAGCGGCTGTTGTACTTTTTCACCAACTTTTCTGCCCCGCCAGTGCCGAAAATCGGTTCATGATGACCGCAGTTGCTGCAGATATGCACGCTCATGTTTTCCACAATACCGAGCACAGGCACATGGACTTTTTCGAACATCACAATGCCTTTGGCCGCATCCAGCAGGGCGATATCTTGCGGTGTGGTCACCACCAGCGCGCCGGTAACCGGAATGTTCTGCGACAGCGTCAGTTGGATATCCCCGGTGCCCGGCGGCATATCCAGCACCAGATAATCCAGATCCGGCCACAGCGTGTCCTGCAGCAGTTGCATCAGCGCCTTGCTGGCCATCGGGCCGCGCCACACCATGGCGTTGTCGTCGGTCACCAGGTAACCAATGGAATTGGTCGCCAGACCGTGCGCCAGGATCGGCGCCATATGCTGGCCGTCCGGCGAGGTTGGCCGTTCATGCTCGGTGCCCAACATATTGGGGATCGACGGGCCGTAGATGTCGGCGTCCAGAATGCCGACCTTCGCGCCTTCGGCAGCCAGCGCCAGTGCCAGGTTGACGGCGGTAGTGGATTTCCCCACCCCGCCCTTGCCGGAACTGATGGCGATGATATTGCGCACGCCCTTGATGCCGGCCTGATCGTTGGCGCGTTTCAGCGTGGCGATGTCATGCTTCAACTTCCAGTCGATCGCCTCTGCCCCGGTGACGCGCAGCAGTTCTGCACTCACTCGGTCTTTCAGCGTTTCAAAGGCACTCTGCCAGGCGAACGGCATGATCAATTCAATATGCAGTACATGATCCAACAGCGTGCAGTGGTGAATAGCCTTCAACGCGGTCAGGTTGTTTTTTAACGTCGGGTGTTCAAAGGCGGCCAGTACACCGGTCACCAGGGCACGCAGAACTTCGGGGTTGGTCTGCTCGGGGGATTTTGCGCTCATCCCGGCTCCTTGATTTTGAATGGATAGCTTCCCGCTAAGCATATCAGAACTGCAGGTCCGCTGGCGTGTGTCTGTAGAAAGAAACCGCCCTAGCCGTAGAGAGCGCGATCGGGTAACATCGAAGACCCTTTTTATTCATTACAGAAAGCAAGTTCTCACTATGGCTCAAGTCGCGAAAAAATTATTGGTGACGTGCGCGCTACCGTACGCAAATGGTTCCATCCATCTCGGCCACATGCTCGAGCACATCCAGGCGGATATCTGGGTTCGTTACCAACGAATGCGCGGCCACGAGGTTCATTTCATCTGTGCGGACGACGCGCACGGCACGCCGATCATGCTGAAAGCTCAGCAGTTGGGCATCAAGCCGGAAGAAATGATTGCGGAAATGAGCCAGGAGCACCAACAGGATTTCGCCGGTTTTGGCATCAGCTATGATAACTATCACTCCACCCATAGCGATGAAAACCGTGAACTCTCGAGCCTGATATACGGCCGTCTGAAAGAGAACGGCTTTATCAAGAACCGGACTATTTCCCAGTTGTACGATCCGGAAAAAGGCATGTTCCTGCCTGACAGATTCGTGAAAGGCACCTGTCCGAAATGCAAATCGCCGGACCAATACGGCGACAACTGCGAAGTGTGCGGCGCGACCTACAGCCCGACCGAGCTTATCGATCCGAAATCCGTTGTTTCCGGCGCCACGCCGATCCTGCGTGATTCGGAGCACTTCTTCTTTGATCTGCCTTCGTTCAGCGAAATGCTGCAGGCCTGGACCCGTTCCGGCGCGCTGCAAGAGCAGGTAGCGAACAAGATGCAGGAGTGGTTTGAGTCGGGTCTGCAACAGTGGGATATTTCCCGCGACGCGCCCTATTTCGGCTTTGAGATCCCGGACGCGCCAGGCAAATACTTCTACGTCTGGCTGGATGCGCCAATCGGCTATATGGGCTCATTCAAGAACCTGTGCGACAAACGCGGCGATCTGGACTTCGACGAGTTCTGGCGCAAAGACTCCAGCACCGAGCTGTATCACTTCATCGGCAAAGACATCGTTTATTTCCACAGCCTGTTCTGGCCGGCGATGCTGGAAGGCAGTAACTTCCGCAAACCGACCAACCTGTTCGTACACGGCTATGTGACGGTTAACGGCGCCAAGATGTCCAAGTCCCGCGGCACCTTTATCAAGGCCGGCACCTACCTGCAACATCTGGATGCCGACTGCCTGCGTTACTACTACGCCGCCAAGCTGTCCTCGCGCATCGACGACATCGACCTGAATCTGGAAGATTTCGTGCAACGCGTGAACGCCGATATCGTGAACAAGGTGGTTAACCTGGCGTCGCGCAACGCCGGCTTTATCAGCAAGCGTTTTGGCGGCCAACTGGCCGATAACCTGGCCGATCCTGCGCTGTACCAAACCTTCGTTGACGCGGCAGGAAGCATCGCCGAGGCCTACGCCAGCCGTGAGTCCGGCCGAGCAATCCGCGAAATCATGGCGCTGGCCGATCTGGCCAACCGCTATGTGGATGAGCAGGCACCTTGGGTCGTCGCGAAGCAAGAAGGCCGCGATGCCGATTTGCAAGCCATCTGCTCGATGGGCATCAACCTGTTCCGCGTACTGATGACCTACCTCAAGCCGGTGCTGCCATCGCTGACGGAACGTACCGAAGCCTTCCTCAACTGCGAACTGACCTGGGGTGCGATCCAGCAGCCGCTGCTGGGCCATCAGGTCAATGCGTTCAAAGCCCTGTTCAACCGTATCGACCTGGACAAGGTGAATGAAATGGTCAGCGCTTCAAAAGAAGACATGGCAGCGGCTAAAGTGGTCAGCGGCCCGCTGGCTGAAGATCCGATTCAGGAAACCATCACCTTTGACGATTTCGCCAAGGTTGATATGCGCATCGCCTTGATCAAGAGCGCCGACTTTGTCGAAGGCTCTGACAAACTGCTGAAACTGCAGTTGGATCTGGGCGGCGAGTCTCGTCAGATCTTCTCCGGCATCCGTTCCGCCTACCCGGATCCGAAAGCGCTCGAAGGCCGCCTGACCATCATGGTCGCCAACCTTGCGCCGCGCAAAATGCGTTTCGGCATCTCTGAAGGCATGGTGATGGCTGCCGGCCCTGGCGGCAAAGAGATCTTCCTGCTCAGCCCGGACAGCGGTGCTCAGCCAGGAATGCAGGTGAAGTAACTTCCGCTTTACTGCCATAAGGGCCAAGCAACAGCTTGGCCCTTTTTTATTTGTGCCCCCCTCAAAAGACGCCATCGCAGGCAAATTTTGCATGCCGTCCAAAAGCGATATATTTCAGCATTACATATAGACGTCCAGATGTAAGGACTGCTATAAATAACGCCTTACTGGGATAGCCATCACCTGCTTTTGGAGCCAATAATAATGAAAACGATAAAAACACCGCTACTGGCCATTGGCCTGCTGGCCGCCTTGCCACTGTTCGCCGCAGAATCGTCCACGCCGGCTCCGGTGCCAACCGCCATCGCCCAGCATCAGGGGCCGATCCGCATTGCAGTGATCCGCAACCTGGGTTCCGACGACAACACCACTCAGTTTCTGGCCGGCGCCATTCAGGAAGGGCGTAAGCTGGGTTTCAAAGTGGATACCTTCCTCAGCAACGGTGACGATGCGCGTTTTCAAGATTTCGTGAACCAGGCTGTCAGCCAAAAATATGACGGCATTATTCTCTCGCAGGGCCGTGCGCCCTATTCCACCGATTTGGTCAAACGCATTGCGGCGGCGGGCATTGCCGTCTCCGTATTTGATACCGACGTCAGCGGCAGCATTCCCGGCGTAACGGTTTCGCAACAGGATGACGCTTCGCTGGCAAATGAGTCGTTCGGCCAACTGATTAAAGACTTCAATGGGAAAGCCAATATCATCAAGCTTTGGGTCGCCGGTTTCCCGCCGATGGAGCGCCGTCAGGCTGCCTACCAGCAGTTGCTGAAGCAAAATCCGGGCATTCATGAGTTGGAATCGATCGGCGCAGTGTCATCGGACGTGCAGGGTGATACCGCCAACAAGGTTGGCGCGGTGCTGGCCAAATATCCGAAAGGCAAGATTGACGCGATCTGGGGCACCTGGGATGCCTTTAGCCAAGGCGCCTACAAGGCTCTGAAAGAAAATGGCCGTACCGAAATCAAACTGTACAGCATCGATATCTCCAATCAGGATCTGCAACTGATGCGCGAAGCCAATAGCCCGTGGAAAGTCAGCGTAGCGGTGGATACCAAGCTGATTGGTGCGGTAAACCTGCGTCTGGTGGCGAACAAAATTGCCGGTGAACCTACGCCTGCAACCTATGAGTTCAAGGCTGCGTCTATTCCGCAGGCGTTGTTGGCCAGCCAGCCGGGGCCGGTCAACGTGGCCGGGCTGGCAAAAATCATCCCGGGCTGGGGCAGCAGCAGCGATTTTATCCAGCCCTGGTTCGCCACGCTGCAGGCTAAATCGGGCAAATAATCTCTTCCGCTGATCCCCAGATAAAGAGGGGCGCTGCATGCGGCGCCCCTATTGTTCGGGGCAGCGGCAGCGTGAAAAGCGGCGGCGTAACCTCTTTTTTTCACACAGCATCTTCCCAGTCGGCCAAAATGAGCTATGTTATCAACATCGCTCAATAGCTGTATGCATAAACAGGTCCGACATGAAGGGATTCCCACCGCTGATCATCGCACTGCTGGCCAGTTCGCTGGTGTTGACCATTGGCCGCGGCGTCACGCTGCCGTTCATTACTATTTACCTCACCGGGCATTTCCACCTGTTGCCGAAAAGCGTCGGCATTATTCTGGGCATCAGCCTGGCGATCGGCATTTTCGCCAGCCTGTATGGCGGCTATCTGGTGGACAAGTTCAACAAAAACACATTGATCCTGCTTTCCATTTTACTGTTCGCCCTGAGCTTTTTCGCCATCCCGTGGATCCCTCGCCCGGGAGGCATCGTTCTGGTGCTGGCGATCCTGCATACTGCCTATTCGGTGCTGGGCATCACCATTAAAGCGTGTTTTGCCGACTGGCTGCCGGTCACGCAGCGTATAAAAGCCTTTTCGCTCAATTACACGCTGGTAAATGTCGGCTGGGCGGTGGGGTCATCTCTGGGCGTTATGGTGGCCGGGCTGAATCCGCTGCTGCCGTTCTACCTCTCCGGTGGGCTGGCCTTATTGACGGTGGCGACACTGAGCTTTCGTCTGCGTGGGCAGTTGCATTCAGGGCAACCCGCGGCCGCCGAATCTGCGCCGACCACATTGCCTGATTTTCGTCAGACGCTGGCCATCCTGCGCAGCGATCGTCGGCTGATTTACTTTACGCTCGGCAGTACGCTGGGGGCTGTCGTTTTCGGCCAGTTCACCGGCTATCTGTCGCAATACCTGATTATCGTATCGAACGCCGAATTCGCGTACAAAATCATTGGCATGGTGATGATCGTCAATGCTTGTATCGTCATCGCGTTGCAGTATTTGCTGAGCCGGGGCATGCGTCAGGAAAACATGCTGCGCTGGCTGGCGCTGGGCACACTCTTTTTCATTGTCGGGCTGATCGGTTTCATGCTGGCGGGGCAATCCGTCTGGCTGTGGGCCGTGGCCATGGCGATATTCACGCTGGGGGAGATTATCGTTATCCCGGTGGAATATATGTTTATCGACTTTATCGCACCTGCGCATCTGAAGGGCAGCTACTACGGCGTGCAAAACCTCAGTGCGTTGGGGGGCGCCATCAACCCGGTGCTCTGCGGTTTTATCCTCAGCTACGCCGCACCGCCATTGATGTTCCTGATGTTGATTGCCGCCGCGTTATTGAGCCTGCTATTCTTTTTCCTCGGCCACCGGCTGGCGCAGAAACAGCAACCGAACTCTATCGCCACCTACGTGGAATAAGACTGCGCGCGACCTTTCGCCGGTACTGCCAACCTGCCCAACGGGCATGGATGTCATAGAGAGAATTCATGGTGTGATTTGTGGCGCAGGTCACAGTTTAATTGTATGATGAATACATCAGTTAAACGGGAAAAGGTGATGGCCAACGTGCTTACACTGTGCTGGAAATACCTGAGGGCAATCGTCCTCATCTACCTCTGCTTGTTTGCCGGCAATGCCATCGCGGCGCTACTGCCGATCGCCATTCCCGGTAGCATTATCGGCATGCTAATCCTGTTTGCCCTGCTCTCCAGCCAAATTTTGCCGGCGAAGTGGGTCAAGCCCGGCTGTCATCTGCTGATCCGTTATATGGTGCTGCTGTTCGTGCCGATTGGCGTCGGCGTGATGAACTATTACGACCAAATCATCGAACATCTCAGCCCGCTGGTGGTTTCCTGCGTTATCAGCACCCTGATGGTGCTGATCGTCGTCGCCTGCACCTCTCATTATTTTCACCGTGAACGTAAAATCATCGGCAGTGACGATCCTGCGGAGGGTAAAAAATGATCCATGAAATCTGGTGGTCATTGCCGTTGACGCTGTTGGTCTACTTTGCGGCTCGCTGGCTGACTCAGCGGCTGAAGATGCCGCTGCTGAACCCGCTGCTGGTTTCCATGGCGGTGATCATTCCCCTGCTGCTGCTGACCGGCGTTCCCTATGAACGCTATTTTCAGGGCAGCAAAATTCTCAACGATTTGCTGCAACCGGCAGTAGTGGCGCTGGCCTTCCCGCTGTATGAGCAGTTGCACCAGATCCGCGCTCGCTGGAAGTCGATTATCGCAGTGTGCTTTATCGGCAGCATGACGGCGATGATCAGCGGCGGCGCCATCGCGTTGTGGATGGGCGCAACGCCGGAAATTGCCGCATCAATCATGCCGAAATCCGTCACTACGCCGATCGCCATGGCGGTAGCGGGATCCCTTGGCGGCATCCCCGCAATCAGCGCCGTCTGCGTTATTTTCGCCGGCATCTTCGGTTCGGTATTTGGCCATTCGCTGTTCAGGATGCTGAAAATCACCACCCGTTCGGCACGCGGCCTGGCGATGGGCACCGCTTCGCATGCCATAGGCACGGCACGTTGTGCGGAAATGGACTATCAGGAAGGCGCGTTCAGCTCTCTGGCGCTGGTGATCTGCGGGATTATTACTTCTCTGCTGGCGCCCTTTGTCTTCCCGGTGCTGCTGCATCTGTTCGGTTAACGGGTTGGAAACTTGCGATACATCTCGCATTTATCGTTTTCATTGCAGTGATTTCATCAATAAAGAGATATGAATCACACTTTATTGCTTCAAGGCTGCCTAAAATGTTATCCCGTTAACCTGTAGAGAGATTTTCTATGCACCCGCGTTTTCACACCGCTTTCGGCGAACTGTCCGCGACATTGCAATCCGTCCTGCTGCCTTATTTTGATGCGCCTGATTTCCCGGCCATGTTCAGAGCGGAGCAGGTAGACGCGATCAAGCAGCGCTGCGGGCTGGATGATGATGCTCTGGCATTTGCCCTGCTGCCTTTGGCGGCGGCCTGCTCGTTAACGCCGATCTCCCATTTCCACGTCGGTGCCATTGCCCGCGGCCAGAGCGGCAACCTCTATTTTGGCGCCAATATGGAATTCAGCGGTGCGCCGATGCAACAAACCATTCATGCAGAACAGTGTGCCGTGACCCACGCCTGGCTGCGCGGTGAGCCTGGCCTGGTCTCCATCACCGTTAACTACACGCCTTGCGGCCACTGCCGCCAGTTTATGAACGAACTGAACAGCGGCAGCGGCCTGCAAATTCGCCTGCCCGGCCGTGAGCCGGCCACGCTTGGCGACTATCTGCCGGACTCGTTCGGCCCGAAAGACCTTGATATCGCCACGCTGCTGATGGACCGGGTCGATCAGGGCTACCAGTTGACGCTGTCTGACGAACTGGAGAAAGCCGCGCTGGCGGCCGCTAACCAAAGCCATGCCCCCTACAGCAACGCCCACAGCGGTGTCGCGCTGGAGGCCGAAGACGGCACGATTTATGCCGGGCGCTATGCGGAGAACGCAGCCTTTAACCCGAGCCTGCCGCCGCTGCAGGCCGCGTTGATTCTGCTGAACGTCTCCGGAAGCGACTGCCAGAAAATCCGCCGTGCGGTACTGGCCGAGCCGCAAACCGCTATCCTCACCCAGTGGGATGCTACCCGCGCCACGCTGGAAGCGCTGGGTTGCCAAAACGTCAGCCGCATCACTTTCTAATCCCGATCACGGCGGTGCCGCCCGGCGCCGCTGTTAACAGCCCCGTAAGCCGATTACAATGGCATTCACGTCTTAAAACACTTTCTTTAGTTAAATTAGGACGTGATCGTCGATAATTACGCCAATTTACCTCATGATCCGATAACAATTGCTGTACATATTTTCCCGATCTTTTAGGATCGGCATCATAAAAGCTATCCGATACGTTGAAGAGCAAAACAATGGAACTTGAATACGAAAGCAAACGCCCCCTCTACATCCCTTACGCCGGCCCGATTCTGCTGGAATTTCCGCTGCTGAACAAAGGCAGCGCCTTCACTGAAGATGAACGCAGCCATTTCAACCTGCACGGTTTACTGCCTGAAGCGGTGGAAACCATCGAAGAGCAGGTTGAGCGCGCCTATCGTCAGTATCAGGATTTCAAGAACGATAACGACAAACATATCTATCTGCGCAACATCCAGGATACCAACGAAACCCTGTTTTACCGCCTGCTGGACGCGCATCTGAGCGAGATGATGCCCATCATCTACACCCCGACGGTCGGCGAAGCCTGTGAGCATTTCTCCGACATCTACCGCCGCGCGCGCGGGCTGTTTATCTCTTACCCAAACCGCGATCGCATCGACGACATGCTGCAAAACGCCACCAAGCAAAACGTCAAAGTGATCGTGGTCACCGACGGTGAGCGTATTCTCGGCCTGGGCGATCAGGGCATCGGCGGCATGGGCATTCCTATCGGCAAGCTGTCGCTGTATACCGCCTGTGGCGGCATCAGCCCGGCCTATACCCTGCCGGTAGTGCTGGACGTTGGCACCAACAACCCGCAGCGCCTTAACGATCCGCTGTACATGGGCTGGCGCCACCCGCGCATCTCCGGCGATGAATACCACGCCTTTGTCGAAGAGTTCATTCAGGCCGTAAAACGCCGCTGGCCAAATGTGCTGCTGCAGTTCGAAGACTTCGCGCAGAACAACGCCACTCCGCTGCTGAACCGCTATCGCGATGAGATTTGCTGCTTCAACGACGATATTCAGGGCACCGCAGCGGTCACCCTTGGCAGCCTGATCGCCGCCAGCCGCGCCGCCGGCAGCCAGTTGCGCGACCAAACCGTGACCTTCCTTGGCGCCGGTTCAGCCGGTTGCGGCATCGCCGAGCAGATTATCGCGCAGATGAAATCTGAAGGGTTGAGCGAAGCCGAAGCGCGCGCCCGGGTCTTCATGGTGGACCGTTTCGGCCTGCTGACCGACAAACTGCCCAACCTGCTCGATTTCCAGAGCAAACTGGTGCAAAAGAGCGAGAACCTGGCTTCATGGCAGACCTCCAGCGACGCTATCTCGCTGCTGGACGTAGTGCGTAACGCCAAACCGAGCATTTTGATCGGCGTTTCCGGCCAGCCGGGCCTGTTTACCGAAGAGCTGATCCGTGAAATGCACAAGCATTGTCCGCGTCCGATCGTCATGCCGCTGTCCAACCCGACCTCGCGCGTGGAAGCCCGCCCGGAAGACATCATCAACTGGACCGACGGTGCCGCGCTGGTCGCGACCGGCAGCCCGTTCGCGCCGGTGAGCTATAAAGACCAGCTGTTCCCTATCGCCCAATGCAACAACTCCTATATCTTCCCGGGGATTGGTTTGGGCGTGTTGGCTTCCGGCGCCACTCGCGTGACCGACGCCATGCTGATGGCCGCCAGCCGCGCGCTGGCAGATTGTTCGCCGCTGGCGACCGACGGACATGGCGCACTGTTGCCGAATATCGACGATATTCAGGGCGTCTCCAAGTGCATCGCGATGGAAGTGGGTAAAGCGGCGCAGCTGCAGGGAATGGCGGTGGTCACCTCTGAAGAAGCGCTGTCGAAAGCCATTGAACACAACTTCTGGCGACCGCAGTACCGCAGCTACAAACGCACCTCGTTCTGATTTACGCAGGTGAAGCGCAAGGTCCGGCACGCCGGACCTTTTTTATTGTCAAAACCGCCTAAAAATGCGGCGCAATACGTGCTTCAGGCGGCGGACAGCTTGCGTCAGCCAGTCAGGTAAAGTAGCCTTGAGCCATCTTTTTTGGCCCCTGTGCGCGTAAGGCAATAACATGTGGAAACGCCTGATAATCAGCCTGTTCATCATCATTGCGGTGTTGATGCTCTCGGCGCTCGCGCTCGATCGCTGGATCAGTTGGAAAACCGCACCTTACGTCTACGACGAACTCCAGGGTCTGCCCCATCGCCAGGTTGGCGTGGTGCTAGGCACCGCCAAATATTACCGTACCGGCGTCATCAACCAGTATTACCGTTACCGTATTCAGGGCGCGATTAACGCCTATAACAGCGGCAAGGTGAAATACCTGCTGCTGAGCGGAGACAATGCCCAGCAAAGCTATAACGAGCCCATGACCATGCGCCGCGATCTGATCGCCGCAGGCGTGGCGCCCAGCGATATCGTGCTGGATTACGCCGGGTTCCGCACCCTGGACTCCATAGTGCGCACCCGCAAGGTGTTCGACACCAATGACTTCATCATTATCACCCAGCGCTTCCACTGCGAGCGCGCGCTGTTTATTGCCCTGCATATGGGGATCCAGGCTCAATGCTACGCAGTGCCGTCGCCGAAAGACATGATGACGGTGCGCGCTCGCGAGATCTTCGCCCGCCTTGGCGCGCTGACCGATCTGTACATACTCAAACGCGAACCGCGCTTCCTCGGCCCGCTGATCCCCATCTCCTCCATGCACGCGGTGCCGGAAGACGCCCAGGGTTATCCGGCGGTGTCGCCAGAGCAACTGGTGGAACTGGAACACAAGCTGAAAGAAGAAAAGCAAAAGGCCAAACAGCCTTAGCTGCAACGGTGAAAATAAAAACGGTCGGCATTTGCCGACCGTTTTTATTGCTGCGGAACGCTTATTTCTTCTTGGCGTATTTCAGCGAGTCCAGCGCCACGGCGAAGATAATGATGCCGCCCTTGATGATGTACTGCCAATAAGGGTTAACGCCAATGTAGGTCAGCCCGTAGTTGATGACGGTAAAGATGATCACCCCGGTCACTACGCCCAACACCGTCCCCACCCCACCGGCAAAGGACACGCCGCCCACCACGCAGGCGGCGATGGCATCCAGCTCATACATAAAGCCGAGGTTGTTGGTAGCGCTGCCGATACGGCCGGCTTCCAACAGGCCGCCGAAGGCATAGAACACGCCGGACAGCGCATAGATCATGATCAGGTTCAACGGCACATTCACGCCGGAAACCTTTGCCGCTTCCGGGTTACCGCCGATGGCGAAGATATTTTTGCCGAAGCGGGTTTTATTCCACAGGATCCAGACAAAAATAATCGCGATAATGGCGTAGAAGGTAATGTACGACAGCTTAAAGTCGCCAAAGCGCAGGAATCCCTGGGCAAAGCTGGAGAACTTCGGATCGAACCCCGCCACCGGCGAAGCGCCGACAGAATCGTAATACAGCGAGTTGATGCCGTAGACGATGATCATGGTACCCAGGGTGGTAATAAACGGCGTCACATTCAAGTAGGCGATGATCAGACCGTTCACCAGGCCGATCACCGCACCCACGGCGCACACCAGCAGGATCACCAGCGGAATAGACCAGGTTTCCATATGCGGAAACACTTTATTGACGTTGTCCATCGACTGCAGCAGCGTTGCCGCCACCACCGCCGCCAGCCCAACCTGGCGCCCGGCGGACAGGTCTGTGCCCTGAGTCACGATCAGCCCGGCCACGCCCAGTGCAATAATGATACGCACCGATGACTGGGTCAGGATGTTGCTCAGGTTCATTAAACTGAGGAAAGTCGGGTCCTGGATAATAATAATTGCCAGCAGCACCAGCAATACCACGTAAATGCCACCTTCTTTAAAATAGGTGAACAAAGTTTTTTTATTCAGCGCGTTCATAATTCTGATCCTTAAAGGTGCAGGGATGCGAGACGTAAAATTTCATTTTGCGAGGTCTGTTTGGTGTTGACGATGCCCGCAACCTGACCATTACTCATCACCAGTATTCTGTCGGTAATTCCCAAAAGCTCCGGCATTTCGGACGAGACAATAATGATCCCCTTGCCCTTCTTCGCCAATTCGGTCATCAGCTGATAAATTTCGAATTTGGCGCCGACGTCAATGCCGCGCGTCGGTTCATCCAGCATTAATATTTCCGGTTGGGTTAGCAGCCAACGGCCGATAATCACCTTCTGCTGGTTACCGCCGGACAGCGAACCGATATGGGTGTGGTGGCCCGGCGTTTTGACCCGCATGGCGTCGATCACCCATTGGGTGTCGCTTTTCATCCGGGCGTTGTCCAGCAGACCGATTTTATTTTTATAACTGCGGATATTGGATATCAGCGAGTTAAAGCCCACGTCCAGATAGGCGTAAATCCCGGTAGAGCGTCGCTCTTCCGTTACCAGTGCAAAACCGTGGTTAATCGCTTCATTGGCGCTGTGATTGTTGATGGCCTTGCCGTGCAGCTTGATGGTGCCTGCCACTTTTTCACGGATACCGAACAGGGTTTCCACAATGTCCGTGCGCTTGGCACCCACCAACCCGGCAATGCCAAGAATTTCACCTTGGTGCAGATCGAAGGAAACATCGCGAATGGAAGGCTGGCGCAATGACGTCAGGTTCTTCACCTCCAGAATCACCTCTCCCGGCGTATTCTGTCTGTCGGGGAAACGCTGACTGAGCGAACGGCCCACCATCATCGAGATGATCTTGTCCATATCCAGCCCTTCCAGCGGCTGAGTGGCGATCCACTGGCCGTCGCGCAGGATGGTGATTTCATCGCACAGTTGGAAGATCTCTTCCATTTTGTGCGAGATATAAACAATGCCGCAGCCGCGCTCTTTCAGCTTGCGAATAATGGTGAACAAATGGTTCACCTCTTTTTCCGTCAGCGACGAGGTCGGCTCATCCATAATGACAATCTTGGCGTCATAGGAAAACGCCTTGGCGATTTCGATCATCTGCATTTGCGATACCGATAGCGTGCCCACTTTATCCCGTGGGTTGATATCGATATCCAGCTCGTCGAATATCGCCTGGGTGTCCTTCAACATCTTTTCCTGATCGACAAACATGCCTTTGGTCGGATAACGCCCCAGCCACATGTTGTCCATCACGGTGCGCTGCAGGACCAGGTTTAACTCCTGATGCACCATTGAAACGCCGTGTTCCAGCGCCTCTTTTGAGCTTTTGAAATCAATTTCCCGGCCCTGAAAAACAATACTGCCGGCATCTTTTTTATAAATGCCAAACAGGCATTTTAATAATGTCGATTTCCCGGCGCCGTTCTCTCCCATTAACGCATGAATGGAGTGCGGACGAACGCGCAGGTTAACATTATCCAATGCCTTGACGCCGGGGAATGACTTACTGATATCGGTCATTTCCAGGAGGAATTCGCGTGGGCTGTCGGCCATAAATACACCTGGCTATTATTGTACCCCTCGTCTTTCAAACCGCAGCGTTGTCCGCTGCACCGTGAAATCCGTCGGGTATAGGCTGTCATTTTAATAAAAAATTCCCCCGCCTGCGGCTTTCCTGGTGTTGGCGCTGAGCGCACCCCAGGCGGGGTCATTACGGCTTATCTCAGAACTTACTTAACAAACTGAGACAGATTGTCTTTATCTACGCCAACGTAAGGAATGCGCACCACTTTATTTTCGATTTTATATTGGGTGCCGTCGGCGGCCGGTTTGCCCGCAGCCAGGTTTTTCGCCAATTCGAAGGTGGCTTTAGCCTGGTTGTCGGCATCGTTCAGCACCGTCCCCGCCATCGCGCCGGATTTGACCATCGCCAGAGCTTCCGGCAACGCATCCACGCCGAATACCGGAATGCTGGATTTGTTGTGTGCCTTCAGCGCTTCTACCGCGCCCATTGCCATTGCATCGTTGTTGGCGATAACCACTTCAATTTTGTTGGCGTTCGGGCCGGACAACCAGGCGTCCATTTTGTCTTTCGCCTGAGCGGTGTCCCACATGGCGGTGTCCATCTGCAGTTGCTGAGTTTTAAGACCGCCTTCGTTCAACGTCTTCACCACATAGGTGGTACGCGCTTCGGCATCCGGGTGGCCCGGTTCGCCTTTCAGCAATACATACTGAATCTGACCGTCTTTGTTCAGATCCCAGTTCGGATTGGCTTTCCAGTGCTTGGCGATCAGCTGGCCCTGGATCACGCCGGACTCCTTGGAGTCGGTCCCGACATAAAACGCCTTGTCGTAGCTGTCCAGCGCTTTGCGGGAAGGCTCTTTGTTGTAAAACACGACAGGGATATCGTTTGCGCGTGCCTTATCGATAACCACCGGAGCGGCGGCAGGGTCAACCAGGTTAATCGCCAGCGCTTTCACGCCTTTGGCGATCAGCACATCGATCTGGTCGTTTTGCTTGGACTGATCGTTCTGCGAGTCATTCATCAGCAGAGTGATATCCGGAGAGGCCTTGGCGTCTTTCTCGATCGCCTTGCGCACTACCGACATAAAGTTGTCGTCGTATTTATAAATGGTGACGCCAATACGGGTATCTGCATGAGCTGCAGCACCAAACATCATGGCTGCGGCCGTCGCGGCCAGGGTGAAAACCTTCTTATTCATTGTCTGTCTCCGGTTTATGTAGGTCGTACTCGGTATTGAGCCAAAGGTAACCGGCGGTGGGTGCACGACCGGGTCTGGCAGGTTCCCTGTCATCCGTGAATCATGTTATTCCTGAAAAGTGCTGTGTCAGCGCGAGATAAAAACGGCAGCGGCAAGTGCCTTTGCGCCGGAAAACGCCTAGAGCATAGACGGGGTGATGTTAATAATCTGTGAATTTTCTCACAGATTGAAAACGGTTACACAAGATTAAATCTTCAGAGAGTGACCGCCGCCTCACTTTGCCAGGGGGCATCGGAATGGCGACGTACCAGAGTGGGCATAAACAGGTGGCGCGCCTGTAGCTCCAGCCCGCCAGCCGCGCCCCGCAGGGCCAATTCGGTGGCAAGAGTCGCCATGGTAACAATGGGATAGCGTACCGTGGTCAGTTTAGGGCTGGTATAGCGTGCAATGGGGATATCATCGAACCCCACTATCGAGAAATTTTGCGGCACAATGATACCGTTTTCTTTCAGCACCGCCATGGCACCGGCGGCCATCGCGTCATTGTAAGCGAACACGGCGCTCAGATGCAGATTACGGCCAAGCAGCTCGACCATCGCGGCCTCCCCGCCCTGCAGATCCGGCGAGCCGTAAGCGCGCCAGCTGTCCGGCGTCGCCAGCCCCGCCACGCTCATCGCCTGTTCATAGCCCTGCTGACGCAGCGGTCCGTCTTCGATCGGGTGATTGGAGCCCAGATAGCCAATACGTTGATGGCCCTGCGACAGCAGCAGGCGCATCGCCATCTCCGCGCCGCTGACGTTATCCAGGCCAACGCAGCGGTGTTCGTAGCCGGCGATGATTCGGTTAATCAGCACCATGCCCGGCACCTGTTCGAGAAAGGCGATCAACTCGGCGTCACACAAGGCCTTTGCATGAACAATCAAGGCATTGCATCGCTGCCGAATCAATACTTCGATGGCATGACGCTCTTTTTCCGCCTGATGGTAACTGTTGCCTATCAGCAGGTATTTGTGATTTTTCTGCGCCACAGTGTCTACCGCTTTCACCAACGCGCCAAAGAAGGGATCGGAAACGTCCATCACCACCACGCCGAGGGTATCGCTGCTTTGGGTGGCCAACGCCTGCGCATTGGCATTGGGCCGGTAGCCCAGCTCCGCTACCGCCTGAAGCACCCCTTCACGCGTCTGTTTGCTGGTCAGGGCGCTGTTGTTCAGCACGCGGGAGACGGTCGCCACGGACACGCCCGCGCGTTTCGCCACGTCGCGAATGGTGATTGGGTGAACAGAGGCCATGAAAGATCCTGAGGTCGGGGTAGTTGACAGTGGCGCTATCCTACCCCGTTTGTCATCCTCCTCTGCGTGAATTACGTCACAGGAAAGAAAACGTTTACATACATTTTTTTAACCTGCCTGCGCCAGATCTCAGTTCAGCGCCTTGGGTTCCGCTTGGCCGGCGGCCAGATGAGTCAATTTGCGCCACAGCCACTCTACCGGCCCCTGCGGGAAGTGCCTCAGCCATAGGTTGGAAAACAACAGGTTAGCCAGCCAGACCAACGGCACAAACGCCAACAGTTGCAGGCGGTCAAACTGCTGATACAGGCCAAAGCGATAGAACAGCGTGGTGCAAATCAGCGTTTGCAGCAGATAGTTGCTCAGCGCCATACGCCCGACCTGCGTCAGCCAATGGCCGATGCGCAAGCGCGACAGCGTAGGCCAGAAACCGTAACACAGCGCCAGATAGCCCATCGCCTGCAGCGGCGAGCCCAACTCACGCGGCACCTGCAATAAAAACCCGCTCCAGCGGTAGTCCCAGTGCAGATGCCATTGCAACGCCACCGCCGGCACTTGGATCAGCAATGAAAGCGGTATCAGCCAGGCCGCCTGCCGGCGATAGTAGCCCGGCGAATAGGTACCGCGCAGCCAACCGCTGCGCATCAACCCCGCGCCGAACAACATCAGGCCCGCCAGTTCCCAGCCGTATTGAGCGCCAATCGCCAGCAGGCTGGAAGACAGCAGGTCAACACGGCTGCGCCATGCCTCCATGCCCCCCTGCAATTTCCAGAACTTCTCATACTGCAACTCAGCCACACCTGGCAACCAGAAACCGCCCGGCTCCCCCTGTGAAACGAACCCCAGCAGCAGCAACACCCCAACGCCAATCAGATACAACACCACGCCGGTTTTCAGCAGTTGATACGTTTCTTTCGCGTCGCGGATCATCCGCCAACACACCAGCCCGATCAGCCCATAGGCCAGCAGGATATCGCCGTCCCAGAGAAAAATGGCATGCCCCAGACCAAACAGCACCAACCACGACAACCGGGCGCGTATCCAGCCTTTGCCGCGGCGCAGCAGCATTTGCAGACCCGCGCCGAATAACAGGGCGAACATCGCCAGGAACTTGGCCTGCGCGAAAATATCCAGCAGCGCCCAGGTCCAGGCATCGCGAGAAGTCGGCAGCCCCAGATAGGCCGGGTTAAGGTAGGCCGCCTTTGGCAGGCCAAAGGCGCTGATATTCAGCAGAAGAATGCCGAGAATGGCGATACCTCGCACGCAGTCCAGCGTGGCGATGCGTGGCAAGGGGGCCGTGGAGCTAGTGTTCATTATTTTACCGCTGTATGCCGCTCATTAAAAAGGCGCCCGCAGGCGCCTGTTATACTTGAAGCTGCCTCTGTGTTGACTGCGTGCACTTACCCGAATCACTTACCTGAGTAAGCTCATCGGGATAAGCGCCCTTGCCGCCTTGATGCAACTCAATTATCTAGGGTAGAAATGGCCCGCCATCACCCCTGGTGATGACGCACCGCGCGCAAAAACTCCTGGCGCGTGTTCTGGCTGGACTTGAACAGCCCGCCCAGAGAGGTGGTGGTGGTGGCGCTGGTCGCGTCACGGATGCCGCGTGCCTTGACACAATAATGGACCGCATCGATCGATACCGCCACGTTATTGGTACCGAGCAAGGTTTGCAATGCCACCAGGATCTGCTGAGTCAAACGCTCCTGCACCTGAGGGCGCTGGGAGAAGAACTGCACGATACGGTTGATTTTCGACAGGCCAATGACCGCATCTTTCGGAATGTAGGCCACGGTCGCTTTGCCGTCGATGGTCACGAAGTGATGCTCGCAGGTGCTGGTCAGCGTGATATCGCGCACCGTCACCATTTCATCTACCTTCATCTTGTTTTCGATGACGGTGATTTTTGGGAAGTTGGCGTAGTCCAAACCGGAGAAAATCTCATCGACATACATTTTGGCAATGCGGTGCGGGGTTTCCGCCAGGCTGTCGTCGGACAGATCGAGATTAAGCAGCTGCATGATTTCCGTCATGTGCTCTTTAATACGACGTTTGCGCGTTTCACGATCCAGCACTTCACCGCGCAACGGGGTTTCCAGACCACGCTCTTCGAGCGCTGCGTGAACCAGGGCAGCTTCTTTACTTAATGATGTCATTTATTCTCTCCAACGGACTTGAACTCACCCATCCGGCGGCTTTACCGGGCAGACGGGTGAATTGCATACTCTCCTGACGGCAGAAGTTTCCGTAGTTGATAACGTGAACTCGGTCAAGATTTTGCCTCCACTCTAGAGGAGAGTGAAGGGATTATCCAGTGATTGTACTTCAACCGCAGGTGAAATATTCGCATTTAGCACAATCAGGCCTGCTGCGGGTATCCCGCGTTTTTTGTACGGAATTTAATCACGGCGGCGTCGGTTTTCGCGCCAATTCACGCGCCGGCGTATTCACCACCAGCAGACCGGCCACGATCAGACCCACAACCGCCACATACAGCGCCGGTTCCAGCCTGTGGGTCAATGCCGTCGACAGCGCCGACAACGTAGGGCCAACCAGTTGCCCCAGCGCATAACCGGTGGTCAACAATCCCGCCATATAGCGCGCATGGTTGGGCGCCAACTCCCGGCCATGCTGGATGGAAAGCTGCACCACGCTGAGGAAACCGCCGCCGGTAAGCAGCGCTCCCAGCGCCAACCCGGCCACACCCGGTACCACTTCCGCACACAATACCCCCAGCGCCTGCACCCACAGGGTAATAGCCAGACGTGACTGAGTGGTCAGCCGGTGGCGGGTCAGAATGCCGAGGACGATCCCCAACACCGCCGCACCACCGAAGATCGGCCAAACGAATTGAGCGAACACGCTGTCGGGGAAACGCGCCGCCGCCATCTGCGACAGAAAGGTCGCCGGCAGAATATAGCCAAACCCCGCCAGACTGTAGCTCCATACCAGGCGTTTCAACGCCGGGGTCAGTTGCAGCGGCTCCGCTGCCACGTTGGGGCGATGCAACTCGCCGGCACGCGGCAGGTTGATGCTGATGGCGCCAATCAGTACCAGCGCCAATACGCCGTACACCATCCAGGCCTGCGACGCCGTCAGGGCCAGGCTATGAATGCCCACCGCCAACATGCCGCTGATAAAAATTCCGGCACCCGGGCCGGCGAATACCGCCGCGCTCAGCGCCGGCCGGCCATAATGCGCCAACCGCTCGTTGGTCCAGGCCGCCACCAATACCATCGACCAGCCGCTGGCCCAGCCGATGATAAATCGCACCGCACCATGCCACCACTCGCCCTGCACCACGGCGGAAAGCAGCGTCAAGGCCACCGCACCCCACACGCCCAGCCACAGCCGGCGCTCAACGTGGCGGCTGGCGCGCATGGCGTCGTAAGCGCCGCACAGATACCCAAGGTAGTTGATTGCCGCCACCAGCCCGGCCCCGGTCAGGGTAAACTGGTGCTCGGCAATCATCAGCGGCACCTGCGGGGTAAAGGCGAAGCGCCCAATCCCCATCGCGACGATCAACGCAATAAAACCGCTCAGGGCAATTCTTAAGGCCATGTAGAGTTATCCAGACTGTTAAAAGAGAGTTGCCAGCATCATGCCGCAGTATTAAACTCACAAAAAATGAATAATACTCATCAAGTTCATCACGAAAAGAGAAGACCATGGATCTGACCCAGCTTCGCATGTTCTGCAGCGTCGCCGAAACCGGCTCCGTCGCCCGTGCCGCCGAGCAACTGCACCGCGTGCCGTCGAACCTGACCACGCGCCTGCGTCAGCTTGAGCAAGAACTGGGCACCGATCTTTTCATCCGCGAAAAACAGCGCCTGCGTCTTTCGCCGATGGGTCACAACTTTCTCTGCTACGCCAACCGCATTCTGGCGCTCAGCGAAGAGGCCATGAGCATCACCCATGCCGGTGAGCCGGCGGGTAACTTCGCTATCGGCTCGATGGAAAGCACGGCCGCTACCCGCCTGCCTACTCTGCTGGCCGCCTATCACCAGCGTTTTTCGCAGGTGTCGCTGTCGTTGATCACCGGCACCTCGGGCGAAATCACCGAACGGGTACGCGCCGGTACGTTGGCGGCGGCGCTGGTCGATAGGCCGGTTCAGTATGACGAACTCAACGGTTGTATCGCCTTCCCCGAACACATGGTGGTGATCTCCTGCCTTGACCACCTGCCGATTCATAACGCTAAAGACGCCAAAGGCGAAACGCTGTTTGCCTTTCGGGCAAGCTGTTCTTACCGCCTGCGGCTGGAGTCCTGGTTCAAGCGCGAAGGCGTGTTGCCAGGCCAGATTATGGAAATCCAGTCCTATCACGCGATGTTGGCCTGCGTTGCCAGCGGCGCCGGGCTGGCGATGATCCCGCATTCGGTGCTCAGCCTGTTGCCAGGCCATGAACGGGTGAAAGTGCATGCCCTGCCGGATGATATCGCCCAAACCGCCACCTGGTTGTTGTGGCGGCGCGATGCGTTCAGCCCGAACGTGCGGGCGCTGAAAGAACTGATTATTGAACAGGCGGAAACCGCCGCTGTTGACAACACCAACCTCGTTTCATCAGACGCTATCGACATAGCCTGATTTAAAAAATAGACCACTGGAGACTATGATGGAAATGATCAAAACCCGTGCCGCCGTTGCCTGGGGCCCGAACCAGCCGCTGAAAATCGAAGAAGTCGACCTGATGCCACCGCAAAAAGGCGAAGTGCTGGTGCGGATCGTCGCCACCGGCGTCTGCCACACCGACGCTTACACCCTGTCAGGGGCCGATCCGGAAGGCGTGTTCCCGGCGATCCTCGGCCATGAAGGCGGCGGCGTGGTAGAGGCGGTGGGCGAAGGCGTCACCAGCGTGGCGGTCGGCGATCACGTGATCCCGCTGTACACCCCGGAATGCGGCGAGTGCAAATTCTGTAAATCCGGCAAAACCAACCTGTGTCAGGCGATCCGCGCCACCCAGGGTAAAGGTCTGATGCCGGACGGCACGACCCGCTTCTATAAAGACGGCCAGCCAATCTTCCACTACATGGGCACCTCGACCTTCTCCGAATACACCGTAGTACCGGAAATCTCTCTGGCGAAAATCAGCAAAGAAGCGCCGCTGGAAGAAGTCTGCCTGCTGGGTTGCGGCGTCACCACCGGCATGGGCGCGGTGATCAACACCGCCAAAGTGCAAAAAGGCGACACCGTGGCCATCTTCGGCCTCGGCGGCATTGGCCTGTCGGCGATTATCGGCGCACAGATGGCCGGCGCAGGCCGCATCATCGGCATCGATATCAACACCAGCAAGTTCGATCTGGCGCGCAAACTGGGTGCTACCGATCTGATCAACCCGAAAGACTACGATAAACCCATTCAGGACGTGATCGTTGAGCTGACCGACGGCGGCGTCGATTTCTCCTTCGAGTGCATTGGCAACGTCAACGTGATGCGCTCCGCACTGGAATGTTGTCATAAAGGCTGGGGCGAATCGGTGATTATCGGCGTAGCCGGCGCCGGCCAGGAGATCTCTACCCGCCCGTTCCAGTTGGTCACCGGCCGCGTCTGGCGCGGTTCCGCCTTCGGTGGCGTCAAGGGCCGTTCGCAGTTGCCGGGCATCGTCCAGCGTTATCTGGACGGCGAGTTCGCGCTGAATGACTTTATCACCCACACCATGGGGCTCGATCAGATTAACGAAGCGTTCGATTTGATGCACGAAGGCAAATCAATCCGCTCGGTTATTCACTTCGACAAAAAATAAGCCAGGAGGCAGAGATGAACTCGTCATTAGAACTTCTCGAAGAGCACCGCATGTTCGGTGGCTGGCAACAGCGTTACCGCCATGCAGCGCAGAGCCTGAATTGCAACATGACTTTCAGCATCTATCTGCCGCCGCCGCGTGATGATAACCCGCCGCCGGTGTTGTACTGGCTGTCGGGGCTGACCTGCAATGATGAAAACTTCACGTTGAAGGCCGGTGCGCAACGCATCGCCGCCGAACTGGGTCTGGTACTGGTGATGGCCGATACCAGCCCGCGCGGCGACGATGTGCCGAACGATGAAGGCTACGATCTGGGCCAGGGCGCCGGGTTCTATTTGAACGCCACGCAGGCGCCGTGGGACAAGCATTTTCGCATGTACGATTACCTCAGCGATGAGCTGCCGGCGCTGATCAATCAGCATTTCAGCGTCAGCGATCGCCAGTCGATCTTTGGCCACTCCATGGGCGGCCATGGTGCGCTGATGCTGGCGTTTCGCAATCCGCAGCGCTTTCGTTCGGTATCGGCGTTCGCGCCGATCGTCAACCCTTGCCAGGTGCCCTGGGGGCGAAAAGCCTTCACCGCCTATCTGGGGAACGACGAAAGCCAGTGGCTGCAATACGACAGTTGCCACCTGCTGGCTAACGGGGCGGAAAAAATGCCGGTGCTGGTGGATCAGGGCGACGGCGATCAGTTCCTGGCGGATCAACTGCAACCGGCGAAACTGGCCGAGCTGGCACGCCAGCGCGACTGGCCGCTGACGCTGC
The DNA here is from genome assembly GCF_052045345.1 of Serratia sp. 22264. Taxonomy (NCBI): domain Bacteria; kingdom Pseudomonadati; phylum Pseudomonadota; class Gammaproteobacteria; order Enterobacterales; family Yersiniaceae; genus Serratia; species Serratia sp. 22264. The sequence goes on along the minus strand of NZ_JBQEOY010000001.1, from coordinate 267,369 downwards.
GGATTCAGCCAGGCTACGATCACAGCTACTTCACCATCGCCACCTTTATCGAAGACCACCTGCGCTTCCACGCCGAACACCTGTTCCGCTGATAAAAAAATCCGGGCGGTTTAACCGCCCGGATTTCATCAGATACCGTCGAAAAGAAAATCTATTGCGGCTTTCACCTGGGTTCGGTATTGGGATGCATCGCAAAATTCAGCGCCCATGATACGAACGGGAATACTTGCCATCTCATGGGTCAGTTACCCCTTCAGTTTCGGATCCAGCGCATCGCGCAGCCCGTCGCCCAACAGGTTGAACGCCAGCACGGTGAGGAAAATCGCCAAACTGGGGAAAATCGCCACGTGCGGCGCAATCACCATATCGGCTCGCGCCTCGTTGAGCATCGCGCCCCACTCCGGCGTCGGCGGCTGCGCGCCCAGGCCAAGGAACGACAGGCTGGCGGCGGTAATGATGGAAGTGCCGATACGCATGGTGAAATACACCACAATCGACGAAAGAGTGCCCGGTAAAATATGCCGCACGATGATGGTCCAATCCGAAGCGCCGATGCTGCGTGCCGACTCGATATAGGTCAGGTGCTTCAGCACCAGGGTGTTGCCCCGCACCAACCGGGCAAACGCCGGAATGCTGAAAATGGCCACCGCGATAATCACATTGGCCATGCCGCTGCCCATGATCGCCACCACGCCAATCGCCAGCAGGATGCCGGGAAACGCGAACAACACGTCGCAAATGCGCATGGTGATCCGATCCCACCAGCCCTCATAATAGCCCGCCAACAGGCCCAGCAACGTGCCAATCAATCCGCCGGCCAGCACCGAGAACACCCCGGCGGCCAGCGAAATGCGCGTACCCATCAGAATACGGCTAAAAATATCCCGCCCCAGCGAATCCACGCCCAGCCAATGCACCAGCGAAGGGCCTTCGTTCAGGCGGTCATAATCAAAATAGTTTTCCGCATCAAAGGGGGTCAGGTACGGTGCAAACAGCGCTGCCGCCACCAACAGCAACACAAACAGTCCCGCGACCAACGCCACATGCTGTCGGCGGAAACGCCGCCAAAACTCATGCCACGGCGTACGCACCGCGTTAGGGTTGATCGTCGGCATCGCCTTCAATGCAGCGTTACGTCGCCAATGCTTAATCATGCAGCGCCCTCATTTGTAGCGTATCGCCGGGTTGATTGCCGCATACAGCATGTCCACCAACAGGTTAATCAGAATGAACTCCAGAGAAAACAACAGCACCTCGGCCTGGATCACCGGGTAATCGCGCATCTCGACGGAATCGACCAGCAGCCTGCCCAGCCCCGGCCAGTTAAAGACTTTCTCCACCACGATAGAACCGCCAAGCAGAAAGCCGAACTGCAATCCCATCATGGTCACCACCGGGATCATCGCGTTACGCAGCCCGTGTTTCACCACCACCATGGTTTCTCGCACGCCCTTGGCGCGCGCGGTGCGCATATAGTCTTCTTGCATCACCTCAACGAATGAAGCGCGGGTAAAGCGCGCCATCACCGCCGCCACCGCCGCGCCCAACGTAATCGAGGGCAGAATATAGTGCCGCCAGCTGTCGGCGCCCACCGTCGGCAACCAGCCGAGGTTGACGGAAAATACCTGCATCAGCAACATGCCCAGCGCAAAGGCGGGGAATGAAATGCCCGAGACCGCCAGCGTCATGCCCAGGCGATCCGGCCAGCGGTTTCGCCACACGGCGGACACCATGCCAATGGCCATGCCGAAGATCACCGCCCACAGCATGCTGGTGAGAGTCAGCCACAGCGTTGGCAAAAAGCGCGAGCCGATCTCCTCGCTCACCGAGCGCTTGGACACCATCGAGGTGCCGAAATCGCCCTGTAACGCATTGACAAAAAAATGGACGAACTGCTGAGGCAACGGCTTATCCAGCCCCAGATCCTTGCGCACCAGTTGCACCACCGCTTCGTCGGCATCCGGCCCCGCAGCCAGCCGCGCCGGATCGCCGGGCAGCAGGTGAACGAACAGAAACACCAGCACCGCGACAATCAGCAGCGTCGGGATCAGACCCAGCAGTCGTTTCAGAAAATAATTAAGCATGTCGGGTTAATCCCCTCACCCCGCCCCCGAATAGAGGGCGGGGATTGGCGCCTTATTTGAGATCGGCATTATCAAAGTTGAACGAGGTATCCGGCATCACATAGAAACCGCTCAGCTGTTTGTTGTTGGCCGACAGCAGGCGCTCGGTCGCCAGGAAGATCCACGGCGCGTCGGCCCAGATCCGGTCCTGCGCATCCTTGTAGAGTTTTTGCTTCTCGGCGCGATCGGTGGTCGCCAGCGCGCCGGTCAGATCCTTGTCCACCTGCGGGTTGCTGTAAAACGCGGTGTTGAACTGCTTGGGTGGCGCAGCCTGGGTGGAGAACAGCGGCGACAACGCCCAATCCGCCTCGCCGGTCGACGCCGACCAGCCGGTATAGAACATGCGCACGCCGGTGTCTTTCACCCCGACGCTTTCCACCTGCGCGGCACGCTGGCCGGCATCCATCGCGGTCACCGTCACTTTCACCCCAACCTGCGCCAGCTGCTGCTGGGCAAACTGCAGCACTTTCTGCGCGGTGCTGTGATTATGCGAAGACCACAACGTGGTGGTGAAACCGTTCGGGTAACCGGCCTCTTTCAGCAGTTCGCGCGCCTTGGCCGGATCGTACGGCCACGGCTTGTAGCGGGTAGCGAAGTCGATCGCCGGCGGTACTGGGCCTTCCGCCGGTACCGCGTAGCCGGAGAACGCCACTTTGATCAGCGCATCCTTGTTGATGGCGTAGTTCAACGCCTGGCGCACTTTCGGATTGTCAAACGGCTTCTGGGTGACGTTCAGACTGATATAACGTTGCAGGATCGACGGAGCCGCCACCACGTCGAGCTTGGCATTGCCTTCCAGCACCTTGGCCTGCTCGTAAGGGATCGGGAAGGCAAAGGTCGCTTCGCCGGTTTGCAGCATCGCCGCACGGGTGTTGTTGTCCACCACCGGGCGCCAGGTGATGCTGTCGAGCTTCGGCAACCCCGGCTTCCAATAACCGTCGAACTTCTTCACCTTGACGAAGTCGGTCTGGTTCCAGGTCACGAACTGATACGGCCCGGTGCCCACCGGATGGAAGCCAATGTCTTTGCCATACTGCTTCAGCGCCGCCGGGGAAATGATCGCCGCCGCCGGGTGCGCCAGATTGTTGATAAAGGCCGAGAACGGTGCCTTCAACACAATTTTCACCGTGTTGGCGTCCACCACTTCGGTTTTGTCGATCATCTTGAACAGGTTGTAGCGCTTAAGATGGCTGTCCGGGTTGCTGGCGCGATCCAGGTTCACCTTCACCGCCTCGGCGTTGAACTCGGTGCCGTCGTGGAATTTCACCCCTGGATGCAGCTTGAGGGTATAAGTCAGGCCGTCTTTACTCACCTCGTAGCCGTCCGCCAGCACGTTAACCAGCTTCATGTCTTTATCGAAGCCGAACAGCCCCTGATAGAAAGACTTGGCCACCGCCTGAGACAGCGTGTCGTTGGCGTCGTACGGGTCCAACGTGGTGAAGTTGGAAGCCACGGCAATCACCGCATCCTTCGCCGCCCAGGCCGGGCCGGCGCCCACCGCCGCCAGCAGCACGGCGGCCACCAACGCATTACGTTTGAATGTGTGCTTCATGTCGCTTGTCTCTCCTGAGGTCTTTAATAAGCACCGGCGATAGGGTGGCGGGCAACAAAGTGCCCCGGCCCAACCTGTACCAGCGGTGCGGTAACGGGTTCATCGCCCAACGCGCGGATCGGGCTGGGAATTTCATCCACCAACAACGGTTGGCGTTTATGGACATGTGCCGGATCGGCCACCGGCACCGCCGCCATCAGTTTGCGGGTGTATGCGTGCTGCGGGTTGTCGAATACCGCCCGGCGCGGGCCAATTTCGACGATCTGGCCGAGGTACATGACCGCCACGCGATGGCTAATGCGTTCCACCACCGCCATATCGTGCGAGATAAACAAGAATGCGATGCCGAGCTCACGCTGCAGATCGAGCAGCAGATTGACGATTTGCGCCTGAATCGACACGTCAAGCGCCGACACCGATTCGTCGGCAATCACCACCTTCGGGTTCAATGCCAGCGCACGCGCAATACAGATACGCTGCCGCTGGCCACCGGAAAACTCATGCGGGTAACGCCGCGCATGCTCAGGTTTCAGCCCCACGCGCTCCAGCAACCAGGCCACACGCGCCTCCGCCGCCTTGCCACGCGCCACGTTATGCACCAGTAGCGGCTCCATAATCGAAAAGCCGACGGTCAGCCGCGGGTCCAGCGAAGCGTAAGGATCCTGGAAGATAAACTGAATATCGCGCCGCAGGTGCTGCAACGCCGAGCCTTTCAGTTGGTTTATCTGACGGCCGTCAAAGGTGATGGTGCCGTGCTGGCTGTCCACCAGCTTTAGCAGCGAACGGCCGGTAGTGGATTTGCCGCAGCCGGACTCCCCCACCAGCCCCAGCGTTTCGCCGGGATAGAGATCAAAACTGACGTTTTCCACCGCGTGTACCCGACGGGTGACCCGGTTGAAAAGACCGCTGCGCAGGTCAAAGCGCGTGACCAGGTTTTCCACGCGCAGGATCGGCGCTGCGCCCGGCGGCACGGTATCCTGCGGCAGCCCATTGTCTTCGCCGTTGGGCAGAGGAAATTTGGCCGGGAAGTCTTTATCCGCCATCGAACCCAGCTTCGGCACTGCCGCCAGCAACGCTTGGGTGTAAGGCTGTTGCGGCGCGGCGAACAACTCGCGCACCGGCCCTTGCTCCACTTGTTCGCCCTGATGCATCACCAGCACCCGGTCGGCAATCTCCGCCACTACGCCCATATCGTGGGTGATGAAAATCACCCCCATCTGCATTTCCTGCTGCAACACGCGAATCAGTTGCAGGATCTGCGCCTGAATGGTGACGTCCAGCGCGGTGGTCGGCTCGTCGGCAATCAGCAGCGCGGGTTTGCAAGATAACGCCATGGCGATCATCACCCGCTGGCGCATGCCGCCGGAAAGCTGGTGCGGATAACGGTTAAGTACCTCTTTGGCTTCGGGAATGCGCACCAGATCGAGCATGCGCAAGGCTTCTTGTTTCGCGGCGCGACCGCCCATCGCCTGATGCAGCCGCAAAGACTCGGCGATCTGCTCGCCTACCGGAAACACCGGATTCAGCGACGTCATCGGCTCCTGAAAAATCATCGCCATATCGGCGCCGCGCAGGGTTCGCAAGGTGCTCTGACGCGCTCGCGCCAGATCCAGCACCTCGCCGTTGCGCCGGCGAAACGGCATAGCGCCGCTGACGATAGCGCCGCCACCCTGCTCAACCAACCGCATCAACGCGAGAGAGGTCACCGATTTGCCCGAGCCGGACTCGCCGACGATCGCCAGCGTTTCACCGCGATCGATGTCAAATGACAGGTGGCGCACCGCCTCGACGGTGTCGCCCTGTTGGTTAAAACGGATGCCAAGATCGCGTACCGACAGTACGCGCTGCGGCGGCAGAAATAACCCGGAGTCCGCCGCAGGCGGCATTGAAGTATCGGTCATGCACCCTCCTGGTGATCGGTTAGCGATAAATCCCTATGGACGGCGCATCGCCGACATAACCGAAGCCGCGGTACATCCCTTCGCTGTTGAAAGGCAGGGCCACGTTGCCGTGGCGGTCGATGGCGATCAGCCCGCCGCTGCCGCCCATGGCCGGCAGTTTTTCCATCACCACCCGGTCGCTGGCCTGCTGCAGGCTCAGACCGGCGTACTCGATCAAGGCAGAAACGTCGTAAGCCGCGACGCCGCGCATGAAGATTTCACCGGTGCCGGTACTGGAGACCGCCACCGTGGCGTTGTTGGCATAGCAGCCGGCGCCGATGATCGGCGTGTCGCCTATCCGGCCGGCCTGTTTATTGGTCATACCGCCGGTTGAGGTGGCGGCCGCCAGATTGCCTAATGCGTCCAGCGCTACCGCACCGACGGTGCCGAATTTGCGATCGGGGTCTATCGGATCGCCGGCCTGCGCCGCGCCGTCGTGATCGAGCAGCACCCGGCCCTGCTCCGCCTGAGCGCGGTGCAGTTGATCAAAACGTTCCTGGGTAAAGAAGAAATCGGGGGCGACCATTTCCAGGCCGTGGACCGCGGCGAATTTTTCTGCGCCTTCACCGGCGAACAGCACATGTTGGCTGTTTTCCAGCACCGCACGCGCGGCCAGCACCGGATTGCGTATCCGGTTAACGCCCGTCACGGCGCCGGCATCGCAGGTGCGGCCGTCCATCACGCAGGCATCCAGTTCGTGGGTGCCCTGATGAGTGAACACCGAGCCCAAGCCCGCGTTGAACAGCGGGCACTCTTCCAGCAACCTCACCGCCTCGGTGACCGCATCCAGCGCGCTACCGCCCTGGGCCAAAATATTCTGGCCTGCGGCGACAATGCCGGACAGCACCTGAATATATTCCTGTTCCTTTTCTGCACTCAGCGCCGCACGGGTAATTGCGCCCGCACCGCCATGAATGGCAATCACTGGTTTGCTCATTTGCCTGACACCCTGTGTTAATTCCAGCCCTTTTCCAAGACGCCTATCCCCTATGGATTTCAAGTTGCAACCAGGCGGCCAGCTCGGGAGCCGCCAGGTATGCTTGAAATACGACGGGTGTAATTATTATTCAGACTTTTTTCGACTATATTTAGCCCGGCAATCGAAGTAAAGCATAAAGTCGCCGTTCAGCATTTAGCGTAGCCCTCTTAGACCATTTTGCACCTTGAAATAACTTAGTGGAATAAAAACAGGGTGTTAGATCAAAGCATTCACGCAAAAAGTCCTGTCTGGTATTTTTGGCAAGCGCCCTACTTGATGGACAGTCATTTTCCGAAAAAATAACCGATAGCTCTGGATAAATAGCCGTGAAGCGCTCAACCTGCGGTTTTTTCGCAGGTTGAAAGCAGATAATCGATATTCAGAAACCCGATCCTGGCAACAGCAGAAATGCCTCTTCTTCCGGCGTGCTGATCCGGCCTAATATCGCATTACGGTGCGGGTAACGGCCAAAACGATCAATGATCGCCTTATGCCGTAATTCAAATTCCAACTGATCGCCATTATTCAGTTCGGTATACAGCGCCAGTGCCTGCTGATGAATCACCGCCGATTCCGAATGCATAAAGGGTAAATAGAGAAAACCGCGCTGTTCGCGGCTGAGCTGTTCGCATTGCCCGGAGCGGATCGCCTCTTGCGCCAGCACCAGCGCCATGCAGTCGCTGGAAAACGCACGGGGCGTGCCGCGAAACAAATTACGGCTGAACTGATCGAGCACGATCACCTCCGCCAGCCGCCCTTCGATAGTTTCCCGCCAGTGCGCCAATTCACCCGCCGCCGCCGCGTGCCACAACTCGCCAAAACGTACCTGCAACCGGCTGTCGAAATCATCGTCTTTCTTGAACCACATCACCGGATCGATCTCCTCGAACCAGAAGTCTATGACCTGTTTATGCATAACGTCTCTCCCTTGTTAAACTCAGTGTAACCCGTTCTCCCCTTCGGCGTTATCTGCCATAATACTCCCACTTTGCCGCTATTTTTCGCGCACCCTGATTACGGAGTTCCCTTTATGGATCATTGCCATACTTCCGATCTCATTTCCCTTGAGCAGGCGCTGGAGAAGATGCTCAGCCAACTCTCTCCCCTGCAGCAGACCGAATCCATCCCCCTGAACGCCGCCGCCGGCCGCATTACCGCCGCGCCGGTGATTTCACCGATCGACGTGCCGCCGTTCGCCAATTCGGCCATGGACGGTTATGCGGTGCGTATCGCGGACCTGCATGCCAACGCCCCGCTACCGGTCGCAGGCAAAGCCTTTGCCGGGGCGCCGTTCGACGGTGACTGGCCGGCCGGCACCTGCGTGCGCATCATGACCGGCGCGCCGGTCCCAACCGGCGCCGAAGCGGTGATCATGCAAGAGCAGGCCGAGGTGAGCGATGCCGGCGTTCGCTTCAATGCCGCCGTGCGTGCCGGACAAAACATCCGTTTGGCGGGAGAAGATATCCGACAGGGCGCCGGCGTGTTGCCTGCCGGCGTCAAACTGGGCGCTGCGCAGTTGCCGTTGCTGGCCTCGCTCGGCGTCGCCGAGGTGCTGGTGATCCGCAAGTTGAAGGTCGCGGTGTTCTCCACCGGCGACGAGTTGCAACCGGTAGGCCAGCCGCTAGAGACCGGGCAAATCTATGACACCAACCGCTTTGCGGTACGTCTGATGCTCGAACAATTGGGCTGCGAGACGCTCGATTTGGGCATTATCCGTGATGACCAGAACGCGCTGCGCGCCGCCTTCGAGCAGGCGGACAGCCAGGCTGACGTAGTGATCAGCAGCGGCGGCGTGTCGGTGGGTGAAGCCGACTACACCAAACAAATGCTCGATGAGTTGGGCAAGGTCAGTTTTTGGAAACTGGCGATCAAACCCGGCAAACCCTTTGCGTTTGGCAAGCTGAAGCACGCCTGGTTCTGCGGCCTGCCGGGCAACCCGGTTTCCGCCGCCCTGACCTTCTACCAGTTGGTGCAGCCGTTGCTGGCAAAACTGGCCGGCCACAGCGAGTGGCACCTGCCACCGCGCCTGCGTGCACGCGCATTGACGCCGCTGAAGAAGGCGCCGGGTCGTCTTGATTTCCAGCGCGGCGTGTTTGCCAGCAATGCCCAGGGCGAGTTGGAAGTGAGCACCACCGGCCACCAGGGCTCGCACGTATTCAGTTCATTCAGCCAGGGTAACTGTTTCATCGTGCTGGAGCGCGAACGCGGTTCCGTGGCAGTTGGCGAAACGGTGGAAATCGAGCCATTCAACACCTTGTTGAGGAGCTGAACATGCTGCCGGAATTAACCGACGCCGAAACGCTGCGCTATAACCGTCAGATTATCCTGCGCGGCTTTGACTTCGACGGCCAGGAAAAACTGAAGGCCGCTCGAGTGCTGATTATCGGCCTGGGCGGGCTGGGTTGCGCTGCTGCGCCATACCTGGCCGCGGCGGGCGTCGGCCACTTGACGCTGGTTGATTTCGACACCGTCGCCCTCTCCAACCTGCAACGCCAGATCCTGCATCGCGATGCACGCCTTGGCATGACGAAGGTCGAATCGGCTCGCCTCGAGTTGAGCGCCATCAATCCGCATATCCGTATTGATGCCGTGGACGGGCAGTTGAACGACGAACAGATGGCGGCGCACATTGCCGCCTGCGATCTGGTGCTGGACTGCACCGACAACGTAGCGACACGCGATCTGCTCAACCGCCAGTGCCATGCGCAACGCAAACCGCTGGTTTCCGGCGCGGCGATCCGCATGGAGGGGCAGCTCAGCGTATTCACCTACCAGCCGGACGAGCCCTGCTACCGCTGCCTGAGCCGGTTATTCGGCGAAAACGCCCTGACCTGCGTCGAGGCTGGGGTTATGGCGCCGCTGGTGGGCACTATCGGCACGCTACAAGCTCTGGAAGCGATTAAGCTGTTGACGCATTACGGCCAGCCCCTCACCGGAAAGCTGTTGATGTTCGACGCCATGACGATGCAGTTCCGCGAGATGAAATTGCCGAAAAACCCGCAGTGCGAAGTGTGCGGCGGGGAATAGTAAGCATTGGCCAAACGGGTAACCATGCCAGACCGCAGGGCCCCCATTCTGATGAATAATATATAGGGCGAACCATCGCCCTATATTATTCCTGACCCAATAATCTTCTGAACCCGATCGATACTATCCACCCCAAACATCTGTTTGAAACCTTGCCCAGCCAATTACTGAAGCACCCGATATCTGAGCAATTTCACGCAAACCAAGCTCTTTCATTTTTCGTCATCCTTTACATTGATAATGTTGAAAAAAACAAAGGCAAAGCCGCCCAAAAGACATAAAAAAACAATCAATAAAAAGAAATATAAATCTCCACCATGAATACTGTTACCAATATAATTCACAGCGGTGAATATCATAAAAAGGTATGTAGAGCAGCGCATCCATTTCCGAAAAAATATGCCATTAGTTCTAAAAGACTGCATTAATCACCCCTAAAATACTGAAAAAAGCCTCTCGTCATGTGTGATAACGATTATTACTAACGTTTACGCGAGAAAATATCAAGATATTTTCATCCTTATTAAAATCAAGGTAAACAGACTAAAACCAGCAACTACTTCAATATATAAGTCATTCGCATAACCGATTTTTAACGAATTTTATGGCAAGGTTAATTAATGGCATTAACGAACCAGGTAAATATACGGGCAGCTTAAAATAATAAAATTAAGCTTCTACACTCGCTTTCCGATAAATAAAAGACATGCATTCCAGATTTTATGCTTACGGGGAAAAATGCAGATAGTGAACGATATTTGAGGAGTGTATGTCAGAATTTCAACAGAACATTTTACTCTGCACTATAACGGAGACAAAAAAGGCGGGAATGCTCCCGCCTTTTGACTGCCTAAGCAGAGTTAAACGATACCCTGGCTACGCAGATAGTCTTCGTAGTTGCCGGTAAAGTCGATAACCTTGGTCGGCGTCATTTCCAGCACGCGCGTCGCCAGCGAGCTGACGAACTCACGGTCGTGGGAGACGAAGATCAACGTACCTTCGTACATTTCCAGCGCCATGTTCAGCGATTCGATGGATTCCATATCCAGGTGGTTGGTTGGTTCATCCATAACCAGGATATTAGGGCGCTGCATCATCAGCTTGCCGAACAACATACGGCCCTTTTCACCACCGGACAGCACCTTAACTTTCTTCTTGATGTCATCCTGGCTGAACAGTAAACGGCCCAGCACACTGCGCACCGCTTGCTCGTCGTCTTTTTCCTGCTTCCACTGGCTCATCCAGTCGAATACCGTCAGGGTGTCATCGAACTCGTATTCGTGATCCTGAGCGTAGTAGCCGATCTTGGCGTTTTCGGACCACTTCACGCTGCCGCTGTCCGGCAGGGCGTCGCCCACCAGCGTTTTCAGCAGCGTGGATTTACCGATACCGTTCGGGCCCAGTACCGCCACTTTCTCGCCCACTTCAACCATCAGATTGAACTTGCTGAACAGCGGGCCGTTATCGAAGCCTTTGGTCAGCGCTTCCACTTCCAGCGCGTTACGGAACAGTTTCTTGTCCTGATCAAAACGGATGAACGGGTTCTGACGGCTTGAGGCCTTCACTTCTTCCAGTTGGATCTTGTCGATCTGGCGGGCGCGAGAAGTCGCCTGCTTGGATTTGGAGGCGTTGGCGCTGAAGCGGCTCACGAACGATTGCAGTTCGTTAATCTGTGCCTTCTTCTTGGCGTTGTCCGCAACCAGACGCTCGCGCGCCTGAGTGGCCGCAGTCATGTATTCGTCGTAGTTGCCCGGATAAACGCGCAGCTCGCCGTAGTCCAGATCCGCCATGTGAGTACAGACCATGTTCAGGAAGTGACGGTCGTGCGAAATGATGACCATGGTGCTGTTACGATCGTTCAGCACCTGCTCCAGCCAGCGAATGGTATCGATGTCCAGGTTGTTTGTCGGTTCGTCGAGCAGCAGGATTTCCGGATCGGAGAACAGCGCCTGCGCCAGCAATACGCGCAGTTTGAAGCCCGGCGCGATCTCGCTCATCGGGCCGTAATGCTGTTCAACCGGGATGCCTACGCCAAGCAGCAGTTCGCCGGCGCGCGCTTCGGCGGTGTAACCGTCCATCTCGCCGTAAGCCACTTCCAGATCGGCCACTTTATAGCCGTCTTCTTCGCTCATTTCGGCCAGACCGTAAATGCGGTCACGCTCTTCCTTCACCGCCCACAGCTCGTGATGGCCCATGATGACGGTGTCCAGCACGCTGTATTGTTCGAAAGCGAACTGATCCTGACGCAGTTTGCCCAGGCGTTCGTTCGGATCGAGGAACACGTTGCCGCCGCTCGGCACCAGATCGCCACCCAGAATTTTCATAAAGGTGGATTTGCCGCAGCCGTTGGCCCCGATCAAACCGTAGCGGTTACCGCCGCCAAACTTGACGGAGATGTTTTCAAACAACGGCTTACTGCCAAACTGCATAGTGATGTTGTTAGTGCTTAACACAGCGCTCGCTCTTCATATCATTGGGAATGTGATTTGGCGCGCATTATGCCATAACGAGGATAAGAGATCGCGGGAAGTTTCGGTGACAATTTGAGCAAAGGTGCGGCGGCAGAGGATCATGCGCTTAACCCGACATGCCGGCCCCGTGGCTCGGCGTAATGCAAGCCCGCCCGTTGACGGAGGGATACCGGTGAAGCTATTACCACTTGAAGGTTGTCATGAGCCACTTCCCCAAGAAATAGAGTAATTCAGTAAATTTACTCACATGCATCCATGATTTAAAATACCAAAATATAAATGTTTAAATTTTTCTTTTCTTAGAATATCTGCTTTCAATATCGAAACATCATCATTCCACTCTTTTTCAAAAATGGATTTGCCGTCGTTATTATTTAGTTTACCTAGTTGCTTCAATCCACAAGCTGCATAGAGTTTACTTTCTGGCGTTGCCTTGGGATTATTGGCTATTCTCAGGAAAATATCAGTTGCGTTCTTGCTTTTAAGAATATCTATTACAGCAACTTCCCCTTCACTAATCTTGCCAGCAAAGCCATTCATACCTAAGGAAAAATAACCAACCTGGGATAAGTTACTTTCTATAGTTTTATAATAATTTTCATTTGCGTAGCCATAGAGAGAACATAACGAAGTAAAAAACAAAGTAGTAACTATAAAAATCCTTTTCATAAAGCCCACCCCATTCACAAATCATTTACCTTATGCCAACCTAACCACATAAATAAAATCATTGCAAATAGAAAACTTATAGCCACATTAATAAAATGAATCATTAAAACTTATAAAATAGCTTGATTCATATACTCTTATTATACGAGCATCAACCATAACCTTACTTTTCTTCAACCATTTTTTTGAAACCGCCCCGCCCCCCAAACATGCCGAATGCGGTAATCCCCCATCCGGCATCCTGACTCGTTAATCGGGAAAACGGCCGTTGATGTGCGAGTAAGGCGCTGCATCACCGAACAGCGGTTCGGAGCTGCCATCGGCCAGAAAACCTGCCGCCAATCTGGCGGTGTGCGTCCACAGGCTTTGCGGGATCCATGAGCCGACGCTCACCCGGCGTACGCCAAGCGCGGCGAGTTGCTCCGCCGGCAAAAGACCAGGCCAGGCGATCACATTAAGCAGCAGATCGGTTTGGCCGGCAATTTCACGGATCTGTTCCGGGTCCGTCACGCCCAAAACAAACAACCCATCAGCCCCCGCCTCGTGGTAACTCTTGGCTCGACTCAGCGTTTCACTGACTCGCCTGGCGGCAGGGACCAGGCTGCGCGCATAAACGTCCGTGCGCGCATTGATATAAAGTTTAATCCCCATGCGCTCCGCGACATTACGCACCTGGGTGATTTTCTCGCACAAGATCTGCGGCGAATCCGCCCCATCCTGAATATTGATGCCCACCGCACCGGCGTCAATAAAGCGCGCCACCCGGCTTTCCAGGCTGCCTTCTTCATCCGGGTAACCACTTTCGATATCCACGCTGAGCGGCACTTTAATGACGCGCGCGATCGCCGCAATGCTCGCCAGATGCGGGGCTAACGGTAACCTGTCGCCATCGCGATAGCCCAACGACCATGCGACACCGGCACTGGTAGTGGCGATCGCGGCGGCACCGAGGCTTTCAATCAACAATGCGCTGCCGGCGTCCCAGGCATTGGGCAGGCGTAATGGGTGTGGCTGACGGTGCAGATTGGCAAAAACGGCGGCATTATTGTGAGTGTCCATAAGGTTCTCCCGATAAAAAACGCATTCTAACCATCATCAATTTGGATGATAATAGCCGTAAATTTCAGACATTCATTCCCCGGGAGAACGAATGGAAGAACCTTCCCTGCAACTGGTAAAAGCCTTTGTCGCCGTGGCTGAACATCAGAGCTTCGCCAGAGCGGCGCAAGCGCTGAATATGACGCCTTCTGCCGTCAGTCGCCTGGTCAAAAAGCTTGAGCAACAGGTTGATATGCTGCTTATCAACCGCACAACCCGGGCGATGTCGCTGACCAAAGCCGGCCAGCGCTACTTCACAGACTGCAGCGCCGCGCTGGAACAATTGAGAATGGCCTATGAGCGAATGCGCGATGAGCAAAGCCAGCCGCAGGGAACGTTGCGTGTCAGCACTTCGCTGTCGTTTGGCCGCCTGCACGTCGCGCCGCATCTGGCGGCTTTTATGGCGCAGTATCCCCAACTGCGAATAGACCTGCTGATGACCGATCGTTATGTCGACATTGTCGCGGAACGCGTGGCGGTCGCTATCCGCATTGGCCGGCTACCGGATTCAAGCCTGGTGGCGCGCAAGCTGCTCAACAACCGGCGGATCCTGGTCGCCTCGCCTCATTATCTGCAACAGCACGGCACACCGACAACGCTTGAGGAACTGCGGCAGCACCAGTGCCTGGTTTCGACGGCGAGCCACGACGGCGAGAACTGGCGCCTGTTCGGGCCCGCGGGGGAGACGGTGTTTCAGCCCAAGGGCCGAATGCGAGCGGATAATGGCGATGCGGTCAAACAATTTTGTATAGACGGCCAAGGCATCGCATTTCATTCCGCCGTGACGATGGCCGAATCGATACGTTTGGGGGAATTGGTGCAACTGCTGCCGCAATGGACAGGGAGAGAAACCGGGGTTTATTCCGTTTACCCGCCGGGGCCGGTGGGGCCGGCAGCGCGGGCGTTAATCGATTTCCTGACACTGAGATGGCAACAGGAACCTTGCCTGCAAATGCAAAAAACAGAAGTTTAAGAAAAAATCAGCGGGGCTTGGCCACGACATTCAATAGCCCCACATTTTGCACTACTGGCGCATCAGGGCATAGGGTGCCTTGTTCGAGAGGTCTCAATATCCTGGATTACTCGTATTCCTGCCTGCGTTCGAGAAAACACATTTGCATTCACAAAAACAATTATTCCAATAAATTAAATTCACTAAGAATATTAATCACTCCCAGGCAGGCCTAAAAAAATCATCAGACTTATCACCTGAGCGATAGAGAGAACCAATGTTTACGTTAAACACCCCAACAAAAAAATAACCTTAGCCTACAGGTGATAAACCATTATCCCCTTGGATTAAGTAAATGCTTTTCCTTTACCCTCCTCTTCGGGCCGAATAGCAATTTTTATTGCTACGGCAGAACCACACCACCGCATATTTCTCTCTACGATTAAAATTGTGATTCACCTCTTAAAACCCACAAGGAATCGGATCCTTTGTGTGTGGCAGGTCACTAAATCGTCAACCCGGCAGGGTTGACACCCTTATCAGAACAGGAATAAGCCACTAAATAAACAACAAGTTAAACCAATCAACTTCCATTTTCACACCGAAAATAACCCGTATTGCATATAGTTGTACATACAAGTATATGTAAACAAGAGGTTGCAATAGTGTGAGCGCAATAAAGCAGCACCATTAGGTATTACTGGTGAAACATTAACAATAAAACATGCCACCCATCGCGAGAGATAGAGATAATGATGAACAGGGTTGAAAGCGAGTTATCCGAGAATCGGACGATCGACAAGAAAACGATAAATTATAAAATCATATTTGGCGCCAGCCTCGGTAACGGGCTGGAGATCTTCGATTTCACCGTTTACAGCTTCTTTGCCGCCATTATCGGAAAGCTGTATTTCCCCAGCGATACGGCCTACGGTTCTTTATTAATGTCGGTGGCCGTTTTTGGCGTCGGCTTTATTATGCGGCCGCTGGGCAGCATGGTATTGGGGGCCTACGCCGATCGGGTCGGGCGTAAAGCCGCCATGTTAATGACTATTGTTCTGATGGGCGTCGGCACGGCACTGATCGCCTTCGCCCCCACTCATGCGCAGATTGGCATCTTCGCACCGATGCTGATCGTGGCCGGCCGATTGATTCAGGGCTTTGCCGCCGGCGGTGAAGTGGGGTCTGCGACCACCCTTCTGCTGGAGTCGGCCGGGGCCAACCAGCGGGGATTCTTTGTCAGTTGGCAGGCGATCAGCCAAGGCATCAGCGCCTTGCTCGGCGCCTCTTTCGGGCTGCTGTTGACCTATTTTCTGCCGGAAGAAGCCCTCTATTCCTGGGGCTGGCGCGTGCCTTTCATCATCGGCCTGCTGATTATTCCCGTCGGCGTATATATCCGTAAACACCTGGAAGAAACCTATAGCGGCGAGGTTGCGGATCAAGAACGCCCACCGGTTAACCCGGTCTGGGATGTGCTGCGCAATCACTTTAAAGACCTGCTGCTGGGGATGCTGATCATTATGTCCGGCACCGTAATGGTTTATATTGTGCTGCTGTATATGCCGACCTATATGATGCAGACCTATCACATTGCCGCGCCAACCGCCTATCTCTTCAGCTGCATTGCTTCCGTGGTGCAAATCGTCGCCGTTTATTTCGCCGGCCGTTATGTCGATCGGATACAAAACTACAAAAGGCCGCTGCTTTTCTCTATCTTTGCCGCCCTGATACTGATTTATCCCACGTTCTGGTTCCTGGGCTTCACACACTACCTGTGGCTGGCAATCCTCTTTCGCATCTTGCTGATCGGCGCTTTAGGGATCAATATGCTGTCGAGCACCATGCTGATCGTCTCTGCGTTACCGCGCCATGTCCGCGCTACCGGCACCTCAATGATTTATGCCTTCGGCGTTACGCTGTTTGGTGGGTCGGCGCAGCTCATCGTCACCTGGTTGCTGGATATCAGCGGCAATCCTATGGCGCCGGCCTGGTATGTTACCGGCATGCTGACTATCAGCCTGATTGCCACTACAGTGTTCAAGGAGCGGCACAAAAACTGACGCAATGGTTCTGTCCCAGGAGCGAAGAGAAGTATGGATACCCCTTATAATTTGGCATTACTGACAGGCGCAGGGCTGAGCGCCATGGCGGCCCTGGTGCATGTTTGGGTGATCAAGGCGGGGCCGCGCGGATATCGCCTGTGCGGCGCCGGCGATCGCTTTATCCGCGCCGCCGAAGCCGGCAAGACATTTCCGGCCATCGCGACCGCGGGTATCGCCCTGGTGCTGTTTATCTGGGCGCTGTACGCTTTGGCCGGCGCCGGCATTATTGCGCCGCTGCCATTGCTGCGCCCCGCGCTGTGCTTCATCACGTTTATCTATTTGTTGCGTGGTATCGCCGGCCCCGTTGCGTTGCGCAATACCGGCCGCAGTCACAGATTTATCGTCATAAGCTCATTGATATGTCTCTGCATAGGTCTGGTTCATCTGCTGGGGCTTATACAGCGTTGGAATGTACTGGCATAGCTTTCCGTTAACGCAAGAGATAACACCCGCTCTGCACCGCAGAGCGAGGTCGCTGTCGATACCGCGTTTGAAACCACGCCCCTCAAACGGGCTGACTCAGGCCTGATCGCCGTATCTGACCACAGTCAGCCGCTCTTCCTCTGAAGGGGAAACAAAGTAGTGGGTAAGCAGATCGAAGGTTTCTTCGCTGAGCACAAAAGGATGATCGCCCCGTTCATTTCTCAGTTTGATCCGGCTTTTGCATTGCGTATCGCTGACGTCCAGAAAATGCAGACAATGGCTAACGCCGGCGACGTCCGCCAGTTGTCTGGCCCAAAGACGACGATCCGGCGTGTTCATCGGAAAATCGAGCACCACCGACAGCCCATGACGCAGCAGCTGTACAACATGTTCGCTCAATGCCTGCCGTAGCCGGGCCGAATAGCGGACGTAATCCTGCAACCCGGCCATCTGTTGTTCATACAGCGTCGCCAGCCAGCTGTCCTCAACAATCAACAGCGTTTGTGGCTGCTGCGACAAGCGGTTTGCCAACGTCGACTTGCCTGAACCGGCTTTGCCGCACATCAGATGTAAAACAACCTGGGGGTGATTTTCCATGACGTCCTCCTGGGTGATGGCCAGCAGGAGGAGAGATTGCCCCGCCTTACTGGCGGGTTTTGGCTTGAAAGAGACGCGCTATCCCACCACTCTGAGAATGGTGATAATAATCTGCGCGAATACAAGTCGGTTTTTATTCATCCACTATCAATAGAATAAAACCGGGAGGGCTGTCAACGATAAAACCAGCCTTGCATTAACCTGCGTGATAGCCGCAGCTGTCCTGCGGCGCTTGATCCCGCTGATCCAAACCATAGTCGCGCACCACCTCCGCCACCCGCAGGCGATACTGCGCCAGCACATCATGGCGGCCACGCGCCTGCGCAGCCCGGTGCTGCTCGAGATTGCGCCACTGTTTTACCGCCTCTTCATCCCGCCAGAAGGACAGCGACAGTAACCGCTGCGGATCGGCCAGGCTTTGAAAGCGCTCGATGGAGATAAATCCGTCAATCTCCGCCAACAGCGGCTTTAGCTCTGCCGCCAGTTTAAGGTAGGTTTCACGCTGCCCGTCGGTGGCCTGCAATTCAAAAATAACGGCAATCATAGAGAGTTCCTGTCAGGAAGATTAACCCTATCCTAAGGCTAGACCTACAGCCATACTTCGCCTAATCTCGAAGTATGAATGACATCGATATTGAAGATCGCCTGGCGGCACTGACTGCCGCTATCGCCGACCGCACCCGTGCGCGCATGTTGTGCCTGCTGATGGACGGCCGCGCCTATACGGCCACCGAGCTCAGCGCCGCCGTGGACGTCGCCGCCTCTACCGCCAGCGGGCATTTGGCGCGCTTGCAGGAACAACGGTTGATCGCCTGCGTCAAACAGGGGCGCTATCGCTATTTCCGCCTGGCGGGGCAGCCGGTGGCCGATGTGCTGGAAACGCTGATGGCGCTGGCCGGCGTCGAACGGCCGGCGGTGAAAAGCACTACCCCCACCTCGCTGCAATTCGCCCGCACCTGCTACGATCATATGGCCGGTGAAGTGGCGGTAAAGCTGCATGACCGTTTGCATCGGTTGACCTGGCTGGTGGGCGAGGAAGACTACCGGCTGAGCGACGCGGGGCGGGCTGCCCTGACGCGGTTGGGTGTCGACTGCACGCCCGCGCCTTCACGGCGGCGCTTCGCCTGCGGCTGTCTGGACTGGAGCGAACGCAAGGCTCACCTCGGTGGCGCACTTGGCGCAGCAATGCTTAACGCTTTTATCGAACGCGGCTGGATAAGGCGCCGGCTCGATAGCCGCGAGCTGCAACTCACCGCCACCGGCAAGAATGCTCTGAAAGCACATTTTGACCTCACGCTTTAGCCCCACAGCGCGTTAGCTTTGGTGCAATACTCAATAGGCACAACGTCAACCCGAGGACTCCTCATGCTCGATCAAACCCAATTCCCCATCACCAAACTGTGGCCGGCGCAGCATCCGGAACGGCTGCAGCTTTACTCGCTGCCGACGCCTAACGGCGTAAAAGTCTCCATCATGCTCGAAGAGATCGGCCTGCCTTATGAAGCGCATCTGATCGATATCGGCAAGAATGAAACCTGGACGCCGGAGTTTTTGTCGCTGAACCCGAACGGTAAAATCCCCTCGATTATCGATCCCGATGGCCCGGGCGGTAAGCCGCTGCCGCTGTTTGAATCCGGTGCCATCCTTTTGTATCTGGCAGAGAAAAGCGGTCAATTCCTGCCACAGGATCCCGCGCAGCGCTACGAAACCATCCAATGGGTATTTTTCCAGATGGCTGCGGTCGGCCCGATGTTCGGCCAGCTCGGCTTCTTCCACCGATTTGCCGGGCGTGAATACGAAGATAAACGCCCGCTGGAGCGTTATAAAAATGAATCCAAACGCCTGCTCGGCGTGCTGGAAAGCCGCCTCGAAGGCCGCGACTGGATCATGGGCGAAGATTACACCATCGCCGATATTTCACTGCTGGGCTGGGTGCGTAACCTGATCGGTTTCTACGAGGCGCGCGAACTGGTGGAGTTCGATAGTTTCCCTCGGGTGGGGCAATGGCTGGAGCGCGGTTTGGCGCGCCCGGCAGTACAACGCGGCCTGAATATTCCCGCCCGCAACGAATAATTTATTGCCTGGGATAGCCGCCGGCTATCCCATTTTCGCCCCCCCGCATCGTCATAAAAGTGTCACACCTCTGCACTACTCTCCCTGCGTAACAAACTGATGCTATTTGTGTTTTATTATTACGACAAGGAGTTTTCCCATGCTGCAGCCCGTTTCTTTGATCGCCGGCGCCGTGTTATCCGCCCTGCTTTGTTCCACCGCCCTCGCCGATGAAACGCCGGCCAATACCGCGGGTCTTTCCGAGCGAGCGGCACGCGGTAACATCGTGGAACCGGGCGGCGCACGCCGTCTGAGCGGCGATCAAACCGCCGCGCTGAAAGCCTCGCTGTCTGACAAAACGGTCAAAAACGTGATTTTATTGATCGGCGACGGCATGGGCGATTCTGAAATCACCTCGGCGCGCAACTACGCAGAAGGCGCGGGCGGCTATTTTAAAGGCATTGATGCCCTGCCGCTGACCGGCCAGTACACCCATTACTCGCTGGATAAGAAAACCCACAAACCGGATTACGTGACGGATTCCGCCGCTTCGGCGACCGCATGGTCCACCGGCGTAAAAACCTATAACGGCGCGCTGGGGGTTGACGTCAACGGCAAGGACCAGCCGACGCTGCTGGAGATCGCCAAGGCGGCGGGCAAAGCCACCGGTAACGTCTCCACCGCCGAGCTGCAGGACGCCACACCGGCCGCGCAGGTCTCGCATGTTACCTCGCGCAAATGTTACGGCCCGGAAGAAACCAGCGAAAAATGCGCCACCAACGCGCTGGAGAATGGCGGCCGCGGCTCGATCACCGAGCAATTGCTCAAAACCCGTGCCGACGTCTCGCTGGGCGGTGGAGCGAAATCCTTTAATCAGCTGGCGAAAAGCGGCGAATGGCAGGGAAAATCATTGAAAGACCAGGCAACTGCGCTGGGTTATCAGTGGGTGGAAAACCTCGACGGCCTGAATGCCATCAGCGTAGCCAATCAGCAAAAACCGCTGCTGGGATTGTTTGCCGCCGGCAATATGCCGGTGCGCTGGCAGGGCCCGAAAGCTTCGCATCACGGTAATATCGACCAACCGGCGGTCACCTGCGAGAACAACCCGGCACGTACTGCCGATATCCCAACGCTGGCGGCAATGACCGAAAAAGCGATAGATCTGTTGAAAAACCAGCAGAACGGTTTCTTCTTGCAGGTGGAAGGCGCATCGATCGACAAGCAGGACCATGAAGCCAACCCTTGCGGCCAGTTCGGCGAGACGGTCGATCTGGATGAAGCGGTACAGAAAGCGCTGGCCTTCGCCCGCGCCGACGGCAACACCCTGGTGATCGTCACCGCCGACCACGCCCACTCCAGCCAGATTATTGCCGTCGATGCCAAGGCTCCAGGCCTGACGCAAACGCTGACCACCAAAGATGGCGCGCCAATGACCATCAGCTACGGTAACTCGGAGGAAGGCTCTCAGGGACACACCGGCACCCAGTTGCGCGTTGCCGCCTACGGCCCGCATGCGGCTAACGTCGTGGGCCTGACCGATCAGACCGACCTGTTCTACACCATGCGTGACGCTATGGCGATCAAGTAAGTTGGTTGCCGGGTAGCTTGCTCTATCCCTTCTCCTCCTGAATATCAGGGGGAGAAGCGGCTTTAACAGGTTAAAAATGATCGATTAACGGCTATATTCCCCTTTGCGTCTTCACTTCGCGCCAAAGCGCCCAGATGAAAGGATGAACCCTTGCAGTTGATTAGTCTGCCATTGACCACCGAACGCCTGCGGCTACGCCGCTTTACCCCTGCCGATCTCAACGCCTACGCGGCTTATCACCGTCTGCCGGCGGTTTATCGTTATCTGTACGCCCCCACGCCGAACGACACGCAGTTGGAAGAACAGCTTTCCCAGGCGGTGGCTTCGCGTTTCAGTGAGGATGGGGATATCTTTTATTGTGCGGTCACCCTGCAAGACAGCGGGGAATTGATCGGTGAAGTGCTGCTGAAACTGGCCAACCGCGCGGCATTGCAAGCAGAGATCGGCTATATCTTCAACCCGGCCTACGCCGGTAAAGGCTATGCCGCAGAAGCGGTGCGCGCGGTGCTGGAGCGTGGCTTCAGCGAAGTGGGCTGCCACCGCATCTTTGCCCGGCTCGACGCCGCCAACCGGGGCTCGATCGGCGTGGTCGAGCGGCTGGGCATGCGCAAAGAGGCGCACCTGCGGCAAAACGATCGTTTCAACGGCGAATGGGGCGACGAGTTTATTTACGCCTTGTTGAACGAAGAATGGCAGCGCAGGCTGCCGTAGCGCGCTCTAGGCATCTGCCAGCACCTTCGCCGCCATTTGCTTATAGCTCTCCACCAGTTCTCGGCCCTCATCGGGGCCGGTACTGAGCGCCAGGCGCATCGTCGCCTCTCCCAGATGCATCAGCAGAAAAGCGGCATTTTCAACCGCAACAGGATCCGCCTGTGGCCGCAAACGCCGTATCGCCGCCGCCAGCAATGCACCGTTCAATCGGCTTTCCGCCACCTCTTCTTCGCGCAGCGTTTTGTTGGCCTGCGTCGCCGCCCAGATATCCCGCATGACGGGCTCGGCCATAAACAAGGCGTAATATTCGTCAATCAGGCAGCTAAAAGCCTCGATCAGTTGCGGAAAATCCTGCACCCGAGTTAAACATTGCTCAATGCATTCGCGCGCTTCCTGGTTATAACGCTGTGCCAACACGCGCACGATAGCGGTCTTATCCGGGAAGTACTGGTACAACGCCCCAATGGAAATACCGGCACTGAGCGCCACTTCGCTCATGCGCATCGCATCGCTGCCCTGCCGGGCTATCAGCGCGGTGGCGCAATCGAGGATCAGCTCCACCTTCTCGCGGCTCCGCGTCTGGCTGGGTTTACGCCGCAACGCGGGCGGATTTTTTTGCTTGTCATTCATCAGCATCGTCCTTTGAACCAAAAACTGCCTTGACAATAATACGAGGGTTTATCATATTTACAAAACATGAGTAACACTCACATTTTGGAGATGAACGATGGATAACAGCGATAAGACCGCACCGATACTGGTTTTAGGCGCCACCGGAAAAACCGGCAGCCGTGTAGCAGCGCGTTTGCAACAACATGGCGTGGCCGTACGCCCCGGCCACCGTGGCGCCGCCATTCCTTTTGACTGGGAGGACAGCGGCAGTTGGCAGCCGGCCTTACAGGATGTGAAAAAGGTGTATCTCAGCTTTCAGCCCGATCTGGCGGTGCCGGGCGCCATCGACACCATTGAACGTTTTTGCCGACAGGCGGTAATGGGCGGCGTGCAAAAGATCGTGTTGCTCAGCGGGCGCGGAGAAGACGAAGCCCGGCAGGCGGAGGAAGTGGTAGAGCGCAGCGGCGCGGACTGGACGATATTGCGCGCCAGCTGGTTTATGCAAAACTTCAGCGAAAGCTTTATTCTCGATGAGCTGCTGAACGGCACGGTTTATTTGCCGCCGGGCGAAATTCCAGAACCCTTTATTGATGCCGACGATATCGCCGACGCCGCGGTCGCCGCTCTCACTCAGCCCGGCCACAGCAATAGGGTATATGAGCTAACCGGCCCGCGCCTGATGACGTTTGAACAAGCCATTAACGAGATTGCCGCCGCCAGCGGACGTGAGATTCTCTATCGGCAGGTGCCGATAGCCGATTATGTCGCTTATCTGCGCGAAGCGCAGTTGCCGGAGGAGATGGTCAGTTTGCTGGAATATTTATTCAGTACGGTACTGGATGGACGCAATGCGTCACTGACCGACGGCGTTCAACGCAGCCTTGGGCGCCCGGCGCGTGATTTCAGCACCTATGCCGCCAACACGGCAACCCGCGGTATTTGGCAACCGCGCTAATCGGATGCCGGCCGCCCTATGGCGGCCATTTTCTTTTTGTTACCGGTTAGCCTTTGCAATTCATCGCTAAATATTGTGTGATAATGAAATATCGTTTAAATCAACGGCAATTAAACCCTGCTAATTTAACGGTTATATTTAGCCCGCAATAATAAATGAATTATTCCTGCCTATATTTCTCTTTTTTTAGTTACAAAAGTAGTTTTTAACATTCTTGCAAACAATAATATCCCCTCAGTAACCTGAGTTGAACACTCCGTCTCCAGGTAGCCTGTAATAATCCACTTTTCGTTAAAGAAAACTATTAACAAAAAGACATTATCACTGCAATTCGGCTCATGCCGGGCGGTCTGTTTTGGCTTATTTCCAAGGTAACTCCCGATAAATTCTTTCACCTGCAATGAGTAGAATTTACACATAAGAGATTTGATTTAATGAGAAAATTACTCGTCCTGATCTTCTGTCTGAATCTGTTTGGCGTCACGCAACAGGCTGCAGCAGAAGAGAATAAGACCGTCGATGTGGTACTGATTGGCGGCGGCATCATGAGCGCCACCCTGGGGACTTACCTGCATGAGCTGGAGCCGAACTGGTCCATCGACATGTATGAGCGCATGAACGGCGTTGCGGAAGAAAGCTCCAACGGCTGGAATAATGCCGGTACCGGCCACTCCGCTTTCGCCGAAATGAACTACACCCCGGAGAAAGAAGACGGCACCATCGATATCAGCAAAGCCGTGGTGGTTAACGAGTCTTTTGAAATTTCTCGTCAGTTCTGGTCTTATCAGGTAAAAAATAACGTCCTGAAAGATCCAAAATCCTTTATTAACAGCGTTCCGCACATGAGCTTTGTCTGGGGTGACGATAACGTCAACTTCCTGCGCAAACGCTATGCGGCGCTGCAGCACAGCACCCTGTTCCGTGGGATGGAATACTCCGAAGACCCCAACCAGATTAAACAGTGGGCGCCACTGGTAATGAACGGCCGCGATCCGGCGCAGAAAATTGCCGCGACCCGCATGCCGCTGGGTACCGACGTCAACTTTGGCGTGATCACCCATCAACTGGTGGATACGCTGACCAAAAATCCTAACTTCAAGCTGAACCTGAGCCATGAAGTGCGCGATATCAAACGCAACGCCGACAACACCTGGCGCGTCACCGTGGCCGATCTTAACCGTGACGGTAAAGAAACCACCGTTAACGCCAAGTTCGTGTTTATCGGGGCAGGCGGCGCCTCTCTGACACTGTTGCAGAAATCCGGCATTCCTGAAGCCGACGGCTACGGCGGTTTCCCGGTCGGCGGCCAGTTCCTGGTCACCACCAATCCGGAAGTGGCGAATCAGCATCTGGCCAAGGTTTACGGCCTGGCCAGCGTAGGTTCGCCGCCAATGTCGGTTCCGCACCTGGATACCCGCATGCTGGATGGCAAGCGCGTGGTACTGTTCGGGCCGTTCGCCACCTTCTCCAGCAAGTTCCTGAAAAACGGTTCGCTGTTCGATCTGCTGCACTCGCTGAGCACGTCTAACCTGATGCCGATGACCCACGTCGGGCTGGATAACTTCGACCTGGTGAAATACCTGGTTGGCCAGCTGATGATGAACGACGATGACCGTTTCGCTGCGCTGAAAGAGTACTTCCCTGAAGCCAAACAGGCCGACTGGAAGCTGTGGACCGCCGGCCAACGCGTGCAGATCATCAAGAAAGATGATGAGAAAGGCGGCGTGTTGCAGTTCGGCACCGAAGTGGTCAGCTCCGAGGACGGCAGCATCGCCGCCCTGCTCGGCGCATCACCGGGCGCCTCTACCGCTGCGCCAATCATGCTGCATCTGATGGAAAAAGTGTTCAAAGATAAAGTGGCGACGCCGGAATGGCAGAGCAAGCTGAAAGAGATCATTCCATCCTATGGCCACAAACTGAACGGCGATATTGAAATGACCAACAAGATCCGCGGCTACACCAGCAGCGTCTTGCAGTTGGACTATATCGAAGTGAAGCCGGAAACTAACTGATTCGTCGTTTGTTCCCCCTTCCCTCAAGGCCGCCTCGTGCGGCCTTTTTTGTTTCTCCGCGATTGGAATAGCACGTTTAGCCACCTTTAGCCCTCCAGTTAACACTTGCGTAACCCGGTTCAGCGGCCTATTATCAAAGAACTAGCTTGGATAATTACTCTTACCTACTGTGACCTGAATGCCGTACCGCGGGAGAACTTAAACAATGGATCGCGTCAATATCATTCACGATTTGCTGAACTGGATTGAAACTCATCTGGATCAACCGCTGCTGTTAGATAACGTGGCGGCGAAATCGGGCTACTCCAAGTGGCACCTGCAAAGGATGTTCCGCAGCACCACCGGCCATGCGCTGGGCAGCTATATCCGCGAGCGCCGCCTGTCACAGGCCGCGCAGGCGCTGCGTTCGACCCCACGCCCTATTCTCGACATCGCCCTGCAGTTCCATTTTGATTCCCAACCGTCATTTTCACGCGCATTTAAAAAACAGTTCGGCAAAACGCCGGCGGTGTATCGCCGCACCACGCGCTGGGACGTGGTAGAGATGCGTCCGCAACCGATCGCGCCGCAGAACGGGCATCGGCACGAGCCGTCGGGGGCGCACTTGTGGTATGCGGGGAAATGCGTCGAAGGCGCCTGCACTCATTGGATGGGCCTGCGCTGAGACGGCTAAAAAGCAAAAAGCCAATGGGCAACCCCATTGGCTTTTTTAATGCCCGCGACACTCAGTTGTATTCGATGGTAAAGGTGGCGGTCGACTTGATATTACCGCCCTTGATCGTGGTACCGGTGCGGTAGTAACGGGCTTTCAACGGCAGGGTCAGGGTGTTGGCCTGGTTCGGCACGGTACGGCCGGCATTGACCGCGTCGCCGTTCTTGATAGGTTGCGTCGTGGTGCCCGTCAACAACTGCACGGCAACGCCGGAGGCCGTATTGGCACCGGGCTGCGATTTGATCACGCCTGGCGCATTGGAAGTATCCTGATCGTAATTGAAACGCACATTCACAATCCCCTGCCCGGCATTGCCCGGCAACAGATCTTCACCGACGCCGCCAACGCAGTTAATGTTGATATCAAACGCTTTTTCACCCTGGGTTGAGCCGACGCCGCCAAAAGAGGCTGCCGTGACGCTGTCCAGATTGACCACCTTGTCCTTTGAGCCACTGTCGACGTTACAGGTCGAGGTGACAATCGTCAGGCTGTTGGCGTCGACAATCGATTGCAGCAAGGGCAACCCTGGACCGCTACCATCCATATAATAGTTGGTATATAGCCCGGTAGTCAGTTGGCCGGTGCCTGTCTGAGCCGCCGTTTTCACCACATCGATCTTGAAGTAACCGCCGTTCAGGTTAACGGTCGTGTTCCCGCCCAGCCGTAAGGTATGCGGGTAAAAGGTGCTGATCGATCCTGCTTCACGATACAAACGGATGCCAATCCCCGGAATATTGGTGCTCCAGACGTTGGAAAGAGTAGAGCGGCTCCCCTGCAATATCTGGCCGATGGCGCTACCGCCACTGCTGTTGCAACGACCAATACCATTCACGGCATTAATCGGGAACTGGCCGGTGACCAGGGTATCACCGACCTGACTGCCAGGCGTGACCAGCACGCGCCCGAGCTTCATATTGATCACCTGCGCCTTGTAACCGCTGGTGACCGTACAGCTGGCATAAGCGCTCTGACCGGCGGCCATCAACACGCCGAACAGCGCCAACTGTTGGACCGCCGTTTTGTTCAGCGAAAGAACACGCGTTAATTTCATCATTTGCAACTCGCTTCAATAATTTCGTAGTCAGTATTGCCCTGCGCTTTCGCCTTGTAGCTATAGCTGACAGAACACTGCTGCGTAGGCTGCGTGCCCCATTTCACCTGTAACAACCCTTTTTGCGCTTCAGTACGCAAGTAGATGCGGCTGCCCTGGCCGACGATGCCCACCACCTGATTGCGGGTATCCAGCACTTCAGAACCAAATGGCAACGCGTTGCCGTCCGGGCCGAGGGCATGAATGATCAACGCCTGGCCTTTGGTGGTTTTGAACTCCAGCCGTGCGATGGCACCGGCGTAAGGCGCAATCTGCTGACTGCTGCTTTCCAACTCCACATCGCGCGACATGCCGCTCGGATCGAGCGTTACGTTGGTCATGCGGTATGGCGCCACATAAGGCACTACCGCATAGCCGTTATCATCGATACGCACGCCCGGCGAGTTGGTCACGATAGCTCCGGCGGCGTCCGGCGCCTCTACCAGCACCATGGTCTGGCCGCGCTGCGGCGTCATGGTCACCCCACCGCTGTGAGCCACTACGCTGCCCGATGCCCCGATCGACGACTGACGATAATCTTTGCCGTAGCTGTAAGAACCGTTCAGCGTCGAGAACCGGCTACGGTATTCGCCGCTTACGCTGCTGTTGGTGCCGCCGGATTGATCGTTAGCCAGCGCCGCGCTGTAGCTGATGTTGTTGTCTTCACCGGTAGAACCGTTAATGCCCACGCGGCTGCTGTCGTAGCCGTTATCGGTATAGCCCAGTGAACTGTTCAGGCTCAGGGTCTGCGAACCGACGCTGAACGGAACCGACAGCGTCAGGTAATAACGGGTTTCATCACGGTTATACATGTCCGAGGTGCGCATGGCGGACAGGCCGTAGGTGACGCGACCATAATAGTTGTTATAACCCACCTGATATTGCTTGGTGCTGCCGCCCCGGTTCCAGTAATCGCGAACCGAACCGGTGATATACAAAGAGCCATAGTTATCGCCCAGCCCCTGATTCAGGGTCAGCTGGTATTCGCTGCGCTGGCGATTAACGGCGTCGGCGCTCAGGTTCTTGCGTTCGTTGTCACGCGAGTAAACGGCGTCGCGCAACGAAAGGTAACCGGAGGTGGAATAGCGATAAGCGGCGATGGTGAAGTTGGTATTGGTTTCAGTCATCAGCTTGCTGTAGCTGAGCTTGTAGCTCTGGCCGGATTGGTCGCCCTGCTTCAGACGGGTATTGGCCTGAGTCACATCCAGAGCAAAGGCGCCGATCGGCGTCGCCACCGCGCTCCCCAACAGCACGGCGCTATAACCGTCACTGGCGATAGCGCCGGTGTAACCGGTGATGATATTGGTGAACCCGCGCTGATAAGTCGCCTGGAACATATCGGGTTCCTTGCTCAAATTATCATCGCGCACTCGGCCGGCGGTCAGGGCATAACGCTGGATACCCGGACGCAACATCTGCGCTACCGAAGCGTAAGGTACGCTGAACTGACGCTTGCTGCCGTCGGCCTCGTTGACGGTGACGTTCAAGTCGCCGCCGTAACCGGTTGGGTAAAGATCGTTAATTACGAATTCGCCGGGAGCAACGGTGGTCTGGTAGATCAACTGGTTATTCTGACGAATCTCCACCAGCGCGTTACTTTGCGCCACGCCACGCACCACGGGCGCATAACCGTTGAGAGAGTCAGGCAACATGCGGTCATCAGTCGCGACCTGTACACCGCGAAAACCGATAGAATCAAAGAAGTCGCCGCTGGTATAGGTATCACCCAACGTCAGCATGCCACGCACGGCCGGGATGGCGCGCTGCGCGTAAGTGGCGGTGTTTTGCCAATGGGTGCTTTCGTTGGAGCGCCAGTTGACGTTAGAGTCGTGGCGCAACTGCCAACCGGCCACGTTTAACCCGGCGTTCAGGGTCAAATAAGCGTTGGTTGAATCCGCGTTGCTGCCGTTGGCGGAACTGTGGGTATTAAAGGCATTGAAGTTATACGAAAGGCTGCCGGCGGTAATGCCGCGATCCCAGAATTTCGGATCGACATAACCGCGCGCACTGCGGCGCAGCGACGACTGCGGGATACTGATATCCATTCGCAGCGAACTGGTATCCAGGCGATAATAGGCTTCCGGCACCCACTGCGGCAGGCTTTTACAGGTATCGGTAGTCACCGAAGGATCGCTGCTCAGTGCCGCAGTATCCACACCGAATTCATCCAACGACAGCAGAGAAAAACAGGTATCGGCACTGTTTTTACCCGGCACGTTTTTGAAATCGATACTCTTCTTGCCTTTCCACTCGCCGTTAACATAAACGTCGAGTGAGTATTTGCCGGCAAGAATAGGGTTGCCGTCGCGGAAACGCGAAAGATCGACGCCTTGCGCCTCTCCAACCAGGAAACTGCTGTTGAAGGAAGCTTCAACCGGGGCGGTGG
The DNA here is from genome assembly GCF_052045345.1 of Serratia sp. 22264. Taxonomy (NCBI): domain Bacteria; kingdom Pseudomonadati; phylum Pseudomonadota; class Gammaproteobacteria; order Enterobacterales; family Yersiniaceae; genus Serratia; species Serratia sp. 22264. The sequence goes on along the minus strand of NZ_JBQEOY010000001.1, from coordinate 237,318 downwards.
GCTTTTTGCTGTCGGTAACGATTTCCGCCAAGGCAAATCCAGGCGCCGCCAGGCAAAGCGCGCCGCCGGTCAACAACAGAATCGATTTATAGTTAAATAGCGCCAGTTTAATGGCCGCAGAGATAGGCAACTCTTTCATATAAAAGCATTCCTTTACCAAATTAAGCTCACCCCACCGACAGCTTGCGCTCTGGGGTATGAGTCTCTCTTCCAAGAGTTACTTTTGCTTATTCTTAGTGCGGGACACGCGTCCGCCAAAATCGTTAATGGTGGTAAATGCAACGTCGGCGATGCGCGAGCTGTCACCGGAAAACGACAGCGTTTTTTCCTGGCCTGGAGCCAGCATGTCGCCGTGTGGTGCCAACGGCACTTTCTTCTGGTTGACGACGGCATTGATTTCGGTAAACGACACGTAATACGGCGTTGGGTTTTTCACGCTGACGCCGGCGCCGCTAAAGCGCCACTGCAGTTTTTCAGGTGCATCGTTCGCTTCGCCAGTCAGGCCGGCCGGACGATACAGCAGTTTGACGCGGGTGCGGAAAGCCACCTGTAAAAAGTTTTCAGGCGTACTGCTGCTTGCCCCGGTCGGCGCAGGAGGGATCTCCAGTACGTTCAACCAGAACAGGGATTCTTTGTCTTGTGCCAATGCTGACGTGGTCAGTGAAACACGCAGCGCCTGGCCGGTAGCCGGTTCAACACGGCTGATTGGCGGGGAAACGATAAACGGCGCCTTGCTGTTTTCAGGCGTGGTTTTCGCATCGCCTTCGTCAATCCAGGATTGGATCAATGCCGGTGAAGTTCCATTATTTGATAATTGGACAGTAACTTCCCGTTGTTTTCCCGGATAAATAATACGCGTACCGTTAATGATGACACTGGAAAAAACGCTGCTGCTGAATAGCGCGGCAATCAGCAATACACTGTATTTTTTAAATGAATTTTTCATTATTTTATCACTACGGTAGGGAAAAACGGCGGGGGTAATTCCCCCGCCCGAATAAGAATATTACTTATTGATAAATGATGGTGTACTGAACGCTTGAAGTCACATCACCAGCGCCGGCAGCGTTGGTCGCGTAATATTCAGCGTAGTAGTTCAGGTCGGCAGAATCGCCTTCGTTAGCAACGGTAACCCACTGAGAGTTATTCTGCGCGCCGTTGGTGCCGGCTGCCAGAATTGGCAGGAACTGGTTGTTGCTGCCCAGCAGCTGAATTTGCACGTTGGTCGCTGCATCAGTCTGTGCCTGGTTGTTCAGACGGCCAGTATTGAAATCAACAGTTGCGCCTGGCTCGAAATAAGTGGCTACCTGGCCTTTAGAACATTTGGTCAGGTTGATTGCGAATGGAGTACGGCCGGCAGTCGCGCTCTGAGTTGCCAGAGTTGAAGCAGAAACAGTTGGCAGAGTAACGGTGAAATCTTTACCGCCTGGGGTGCTGATAGTACAAGTCTGGTCAGTCACTTTACCGTTGAAAGTAATAGTACCGTCAGTCGCTTGTGCAGAAAAAGAAGAAATAGTAGCGGCGCTTACAGCCAATGCCAATACGGCAGACAGTTTAGAAATTTTCATATTTAGACTCTCGATGAATTAATACAACTATTAAGTACATTCAGCGATGCTACTCCTTGTCAGGAATGAAGCCCCGATGAATCCATTGCCCGGCGAAATATAGACCAGGCGTATTCTTATTGTTAAATCGTTTATAACATTCATATCACCCCTCTTGATAGGAAAAAACTATCAACAAATACCTATCGATCGATGTTGACGATTCAACCGAATAGGAATAATCTGTGTTTTGAAAAGCCAGGTAGTGCAACATATTGCTTTAAGTGATAATTATCAGGATATTATCCTGTAATTTTACATTTTGTTACCTTTGAAATCATTTGGACTTCACGACAAATTGCGCGTTTAATGGTCTGGAGGCGACATGGCACGTCCTGGTTAAATTAAATAAGATAATTACCAATAAAAAGCATTTTTTTACTTTTATTACCGTTAAAAAACAAGAAGTTACATATCAGTCAAGGGATTGAGAAATGAGCGGTTCTTTTAGAGCGAAAAATAACGGGATTAATTATGTTTTCCAGCCTATGTTCGGAAAATCCGGACAATTGCTGGCCGTTGAATGCTTGTCCCGATTCACTTTCAATAGCGAACATGCTCATTTTTCCCCTGAACAGTTTTTTCGTTCTGCCGATAGCGCAACCCGGATTGAGATTCTGTTAGAACAAGTCAGCCTGATAGAAAAATATAATCACTGGTTTCGTGACAATCAGGTTATAGCCACATTGAATGTGGACGACCATTCGTTACGATCGCTGGCCAGCGACCATTTTGCAGAAAGAATTCGCGCCACTCGTTGTATTCACTTTGAAATCAGCGAAAACTCAACCCGACTGGTAAAAGATCGCGTTCATGGCGATCCCTTACTGAAAAGTTATTCATTTTGGCTCGATGATTTTGGTTCTGGCTACGCCGGTTTCTCCGCGTTGTATAACAGCCAGTTCCGCTTCGTTAAGCTCGACCGATTTTTGTTATGGGATTTCATGAGAAAATCTGGCGGTGACGGCTTAATGCGCGCTTTATTGCGATTTTTTTACCTTAACCATTACAAGGTAATTATCGAAGGAGTTGAAACTCCCGACCATAAAAAATGGCTGGATGAAATGCCATATTACGCACTGCAGGGAAAGCTGTGGAAGGAATCCGACATCAAGGATTTGAACTCGCTTCTTACAGCTGAATACTTTTAACTCATTATTGGTGTCTGCCATTATGTCTAAAAACAATGTCCTTGTTATTAGTGAGTGTAAGTACAGCTATGTCGGCCTTTCGGTATTAGTGAAAAAACATTACGGCAAGTACGATATCAGACTGTTTTCGGACTTTATGCAGGGTGGATCCAAGGCGGAAAAGATAATTAAGCACGATATCGCGCTGATCTTTACCTCGCAAAATCTGGAGCAAAGTGTCAACGTCATTGAAAGCCTGGTGTCAATGCATCAGCAATACAACACCAAAACGCGGATCCTGGTGTTTTATGATGACGAACGCGTAGTGAAACTGCTGTCGATACTGGGTATTTCCGTTGAATTGGTCTCTACCCGCATCCCACTTTATTCGCTGCAGGAAAAAATACAAAATCTGTTGGAAAGCAAAGAATCAGGCGGGATAAAAATGCAGAAAACCCGCGAACTCAGCCCGGCGGAAAGCGATGTCATCTTCAACCTGCTGCGTGGCGATAGCCTGCTGCATATTGCCCAGAAGCGCGGCACGCACCCCAAAACCATCTTCTCGCAAAAATACAGCGCGATGAAAAAGCTGCGTTTGCGCAGCATGAGCACCATCTTCGTCGCCAGTAAATGACCCTTCAGGCTGCTACCCGGCGGCCTGCTTTTGTCACGCCAGGTTAAATTAATGTAACAATGAGCGATAAAGCAGCAACAGCCACATAACACTCCTGTCCATTGGTTACGATTTGCCCGCGGGAAAGTCCCGCGAGCCCTGTCGTCTGGATTAAATAAAAAACATCAGGAGATGTTATGAAATCATCCTTATTCAGCCGTTATACCTGCTTTGTTTTGAGCATCTTGCTTGCGTTGGCGTCATTGACGCTGTTGCCGCAGCGGCCCTGGTTTTGGCTGCCGACCCTCCTTTTCGGGTGTCTGAGCGCTCTGGGCATTTACGATCTGACTCAGCAACGCCACGCCATCTGCCGCAACTATCCGATCATCGGCCGCCTGCGCTTTTTCTTCGAATTTATCCGCCCGGAAATACGCCAATATTTACTGGAAGAAGATAACGCCCAGATCCCGTTCTCACGTACTCAACGCACGCTGGTCTATCGCCGCGCCAAAAATGAGATGGGCGACAAGCCATTCGGTACCCAACTGGACGTTTATCAAACGGGTTATGAATGCATCGGCCATTCCATGCGTCCGGTAACGGCATCCGATCCCACCAGTTTTCGCGTGGCGATCGGCGGCCCGGACTGTAGCCAACCCTATTCCGCCTCAATCTTTAATATCTCCGCCATGAGCTTCGGCGCGTTGTCGGCCAACGCCATCCGCGCCCTCAATCTTGGCGCAGCGAAAGGCAATTTCTATCATGACACCGGCGAGGGCAGCATCAGCCGCTATCACCGCGAGCACGGCGGCGATCTGGTGTGGGAACTGGGCAGCGGCTATTTCGGCTGCCGCACCGCCGACGGCCATTTCGATCCGCAGCGTTTTGCCGAGCAGGCAAAAAGCCCGCAGGTAAAAATGATTGAAATCAAACTCAGCCAGGGCGCCAAACCGGGCCATGGCGGCATTTTGCCGGCAAAAAAAGTGGATGCGGAAATTGCCGCCACGCGCGGCGTGCCCGAGGGGGAAGACTGCATTTCTCCGGCTTCGCACAGCGCCTTCACCACCCCGGTGGAAATGATGCATTTTATCCAGCATCTGCGCGAACTGTCCGGCGGTAAACCTGTGGGTTTTAAGCTGTGCATCGGCCACCCGTGGGAATTTGTCGCTATCGCCAAGGCGATGCTGCATACCCATATTTTGCCGGACTTTATCGTAGTAGACGGTAAGGAAGGCGGCACCGGCGCCGCACCGCTTGAGTTATCCAACTATATGGGTATGCCGTTGCGCGAAGGATTGCTGTTCGTCCACAACACTCTGGTGGGCTGCGGGCTGCGCGACAAGATCAAAGTCGGTGCCAGCGGCAAAATCATCAGCGCCTTCGACATCGCCAGCGTGCTGGTGTTGGGGGCCGACTGGGTGAACTCGGCGCGCGGCTTTATGTTTGCCGTCGGCTGCATCCAGTCGCAAAGCTGCCACACCAACCACTGCCCGACCGGCGTCGCCACGCAGGACCCGCTGCGCCAGAAGGCATTAGTGGTACCTAACAAGGCGGAACGCGTTTACCACTTCCACCAAAATACGGTCAAAGCGCTGGCGGAAATGCTGGCAGCGGCCGGCGTCAGCCGCCCGGAGCAACTGACGTCTCACCATATGCTACGCCGCATCACCTCAACCGAAATCAAGGTCTACGCGGACATCTATTACTACCTGGAGCCAGGCGCATTGCTGGAAAAAGAGATCCAAAGTGATTTTTATGCGCGGATGTGGCGCATGGCGACACCCAACAGTTTCGATCAGGCGATCTCGCTGCCGGTTTAACAGAAGAGGGAAAGTATTGCCCCCTCGCCTCGGGGAAGAGCATTGGAGAGGGGGTGCTTGCTACGGCGGCCCTCCCCCTCAGCGGCGAGAGGGCATATAGGTTACGGCTTGCGCGCCGGGGCGTCGCCGGCCACGTAATACTCAGCGGTACTGCGCGGCAGCGGCGCACGCTGGCGAATGTTGTCGGCAATCTTCTCGGCAATCATGATCGTGGTGGCGTTCAGGTTACCGGTAATGATCAGCGGCATGATGGAGGCATCCACCACCCGCAGCCCTTCCATACCGTGCACCCGCCCCTGGCCGTCGACCACGGCCATCTCGTCTTCGCCCATTTTGCATGAGCAGGAAGGGTGAAAGGCGGTTTCAGCATGCTCACGCACAAAGGCGTCCAGTTGCTCGTCGGTCTGCACCTCCGGCCCCGGGCTGATTTCGCGACCGCGGTACTCGTCCAGCGCCGGTTGCGCCATGATTTCACGCGTAATGCGGATCGCGTCGCGGAATTCCTGCCAGTCTTGCTCCGTCGCCATATAGTTGAACAGGATGCTCGGATGCTGACGCGGATCTTTCGATTTCACCTGCACCCGGCCACGGCTCGGGGAACGCATCGACCCGACATGAGCCTGGAACCCGTGTTCTTTGACCGCGTTGCTGCCGTTGTAATTAATCGCCACCGGCAGGAAATGATATTGGATATTCGGCCAGGCGAACTCCTCGCGGCTACGGATAAAACCGCCGGCTTCAAACTGGTTACTGGCGCCAATGCCGGTGCCGTTGAACAGCCACTCTGCGCCAATCTTCGGCTGGTTGAACCATTGCAATGCCGGATACAACGACACCGGTTTTTTACAGGCGTACTGCAGATACATTTCCAGGTGATCCTGCAGGTTCTCACCGACGCCCGGCAGATCGTGCACCACCTTGATATCCAGACTTTTCAGCAGCGACGCAGGGCCGACGCCGCTGCGTTGCAGGATCTGCGGCGAGGCAATCGCCCCGGCGCACAACAGCACTTCGCGCCGCGCGCTTGCGCTGGCGATCTGATTGCCGTCGCCCTGCAAGTAATCAACGCCCACCGCACGTTTGCCGTCGAAGCGAATACGATCGGTCAGCGCATGGGTGACAATCTTCAGATTAGGGCGTGAACGCGCCTGATCCAGATAACCGCGAGCGGTGCTGGCGCGGCGGCCTTTCGGCGTCACGGTACGATCCATCGGGCCGAACCCTTCCTGCTGATAGCCGTTCAGATCTTCGGTACGCGGATAGCCCGCCTGCACGCCGGCTTCCACCATCGCGTGGAACAGTTCGTTGTTGCCGGCTTTCGGGGTAGTGACGCTGACCGGGCCGTCGCCGCCGTGATAATCGTTCGGGCCGATATCGCGGGTTTCCGCCTTGCGGAAATACGGCAGGCAGTCCAGATAGCTCCAGTTTTCCAGACCCGGCGCTTTTGCCCAGTTGTCGAAATCCATCGCGTTGCCGCGGATGTAGCACATGCCGTTGATCAGCGAAGAACCGCCCAGGCCTTTACCACGGCCGCATTCCATACGGCGGTTGTTCATGTGCGGCTCAGGATCGGTTTCGTAGGCCCAATTGTAGCGGCGGCCCTGCAGCGGGAAGGCCAGCGCGGCCGGCATCTGCGTACGGAAATCCATCCGGTAATCCGGGCCGCCGGCTTCCAGCAGCAACACGCTGACATCGGCGTCTTCGGTTAAACGGGTGGCTAATACGTTACCGGCAGAGCCGGCACCGATAATGATATAATCGTATTCCATCGATTATCTCCTAAATATTCGTATGCCTGAATGATGCGAATGGCTTGAATTCCGCATGCTGAATATATCAAGGCAGCTTTGGATGCAAAAAAGGATATATCCCCTATGGATTTCGAGTTACAGCTAGGCGGCAAGGGCGCAGAGCCCCAGGAGCTTACTCAAGTAAGTGACTGGGGTCTGCGCTCGCAGCCAACAACGCTGTAGCTTGAAAGACGACGGGGATAGTTAAAATACCGAGGCGTAATCGCCCAACTCGACCTGCACCGATTTTATCTGCGTGTAGTGCTCCAGCGTGCTCAGGCCATTCTCGCGGCCGACGCCGGATTGCTTGTAGCCGCCAACCGGCATTTCCGCCGCCGACTCGCCCCAGGTGTTGATCCAGCAAATGCCGGCTTCAAGCTGGTGAATCACTCGGTGAGCTCGGGTCAGATCGTTAGTCACCAGTCCGGCGGCCAGGCCGAAAGTGGTGTCGTTGGCACGGCGCACCACTTCTTCTTCGCTGTGATAAGTGAGGATGCTCATTACCGGCCCGAAGATTTCTTCACGCACAATTTCCATGTCGTCACGGCAATCGGTAAACACCGTCGGCGCCACATAAGCCCCTTTGGCGTATTCGCCTTCGGTCACGCGCTCACCGCCACACAGCAAACGTGCGCCGCTGTTCTTGCCGCTCTCGATAAAGCGCAGCACGGACTCCATATGCGCAAAGCTGACCAGCGGCCCAAAGTTGGTTTGCGGATCGGCAGGATCACCCAGACGAATGCGCTTCACGCGTTCGAGGATTTTCGCTTCAAACTCTGCCTGCAACGCCGCCGGGACAAACACGCGCGTACCGTTGGTACACACCTGGCCGGAGCTGTAGAAATTGGCCATCATCGCGATGTCGGCAGCGCGATCCAGATCGGCGTCGTCAAAGATAATCAGCGGCGACTTGCCGCCCAGTTCCATAGTGACTTCTTTCAGCGTTGAACCCGAGGCGTTGGCCATCACTTTCTTGCCGGTTTTTACCCCGCCGGTGAAGGACACCTTGGCAATGCCTGGGTGATCGGTCAGATACTGGCCGACTTCCGCGCCGCTGCCGGTGAGCACGTTGAACACGCCGTCCGGCACGCCGGCTTCGGTGTAGATCTCGGCCAGTTTCAGCGCAGTCAGGGAGGTCACTTCGCTCGGTTTGAAGATCATTGCGTTGCCCGCCGCCAGGGCCGGCGCGGATTTCCATAATGCGATCTGAATCGGGTAGTTCCAGGCGCCGATACCGGCCACCACGCCCAGCGGCTCGCGGCGGGTATAAACGAAAGAGGTGTCGCGCAGCGGGATCTGCTGGCCTTCGATAGCCGGGATCAGCCCTGCGTAGTATTCCAGTACGTCGGCGCCGGTGACGATATCGACTGCGGTGGTTTCCGACATTGCCTTGCCGGTATCCAGCGTTTCCAGTGCCGCCAGTTCGTCATTACGCTCGCGCAGAATATCCACCGCACGGCGCAGAATGCGCGAACGCGCCATCGCCGTCATCGCCGCCCACACCTTCTGCCCGCTGGCTGCGCTGGCAACCGCACGGTTGACGTCTTCAGCGCTGGCGGACTGGATCTCGGCAAGCACTTCGCCATTCGCCGGGTTCACTGCGTTGAAGGTTTTCCCCTCGGTACTGTCTACATAGGCACCATGAATATAGAGCTTCTGCAAGCCAAAACGGGACATAGGTTCTCCTTGGGTTGTCCTCAGGGTGGCGTTTGCCCCCGGAGTTGAAACGTAATGTAATCGGTAGTGAGCGCGATCGCCTGCGCCTGATTAAACGCCGCGCCGCGCAGTGCGCTGCGCAACCACAAACCGTCGATCAACGCCGCCAGCCCTTTGGCCGCCAAACGCGCCTGCGCCTGCGGCAATGCGCGGCTGAACTCGGCGCACAGGTTGGAATACAGACGACGGCCGTTCACCTGTTGCAACCGGTTAAGCTGCGGCTGATGCAGGCTGCTGGCCCAAAAGGCCAACCAGGTTTTCATCGCTGCGCTGTTGATCTGGCTGTCGTCGAAGTTGCCGGCAACGATCGCCTGCAGCCTTGCGGCCGGGCTCTGGTCGTTCAGCGCCTGTAGCCGCAGCTTCACCGCAACCCCCAAATGGCTGATCAAATAGCGCATCGTGGCTTCCAGCAACCCGTTCTTATCCTTGAAATAGTGGCTGATGATGCCGTTGGAAACGCCCGCCCTGCGCGCTATCTGCGCAATGGTGGCGTCATGCATTCCGACTTCGTTTACCGCGGCCAGCGTGGCATCAATCAACTGCTGCCTTCTGATTGGCTGCATTCCTACCTTTGGCATAATTCGACTCTCACAAAACCGACTTCGGCCTCATCTCAACGGCGAATTTCATCGACTTTCCGCCTGCTGAACTTGGTCTTCATGCGGACTATTAAACTTTTTTTTGATTGAACGTTCAATAAAAATTGCATATATTTTATTGCCGCCTGGTTACAAAAATGTACTTTTCGGTTGTGGAACTGGCTGATTTTTGTGAGGTATTTAACGAATCTGACCAAAATCAGTGTCTGTAAGCGGTTCCCACCACGAAACGATTTTCCGTTTCGTTAACAGGCTAAACGGCAAGCAGTGCCGCTTTTTATCCGCACTTTTCCGGACGACGCCTGCGCGTCGTTCAGAGCAGAAAGGTAGGCACGATTTTATTCAGTTGTTAAAAAACAGAGGACGACGATGACAACCAGCGAAACCTCCTCAAAACCGCAAAAGGATCGCCTTAATCCTGTGGTTTTCTTTACCTCGGCAGGGCTGATTCTGGCCTTCTCGCTGATGACAATCTTTTTTACCGATTTCTCAGGGCGATGGATCACCCGCACCCTGAATTGGGTTTCAACCACCTTCGGCTGGTATTACCTGTTGGCCGCCACCCTGTACATCGTATTCGTGGTGTTTATCGCCGCCTCGCGCTTCGGTTCGATCAAGCTCGGGCCGGAACAGTCGAAACCCGAGTTCAGCCTGATGAGCTGGGCGGCGATGCTGTTCGCCGCCGGCATCGGCATCGACCTGATGTTCTTCTCGGTCGCCGAACCCGTGACGCAATATATGATGCCGCCGGAAGGCGATGCCCAAACGCTGGAAGCGGCACGCCAAGCCATGGTGTGGACGCTGTTCCACTATGGGCTGACCGGCTGGTCGATGTATGCGCTGATGGGCATTGCCCTCGGTTATTTCAGCTACCGCTATAACCTGCCGCTGACCATCCGTTCGGCGCTGTACCCGATCTTCGGTAAACGCATTAACGGCCCGATCGGCCACAGCGTGGATATCGCAGCGGTGCTGGGCACCATTTTCGGCATCGCCACCACGCTCGGCATTGGCGTGGTGCAGCTCAACTACGGATTGAAGGTGCTGTTCCAGGTACCGGAAAACCTGACGGTTCAAAGCGCACTGATCCTGCTTTCTGTGATTATGGCCACCATTTCGGTGACCTCCGGCGTCAACAAGGGCATTCGTATTTTGTCGGAGCTCAACGTGTTGCTGGCGCTGGGGCTGATCCTGTTCGTGCTGTTCTGCGGCGATACCGAGTTCCTGCTCAATGCGCTGGTGCTCAACGTCGGCGATTACGTCAATCGCTTTATGGGCATGACGCTCAACAGCTTCGCCTTCGATCGTCCGGTGGAATGGATGAACAACTGGACCCTGTTCTTCTGGGCCTGGTGGGTGGCGTGGTCGCCGTTTGTCGGCCTGTTCCTGGCGCGTATTTCGCGCGGGCGTACCATCCGTCAGTTTGTGGTCGGCACGCTGATCATTCCTTTCGTGTTCACCCTGCTGTGGCTATCGATCTTCGGTAACAGCGCGCTGTACCAGATTATCCACGGCAATGCCGCCTTTGCGCAGGAAGTAATGCAATACCCGGAACGCGGCTTCTACAGCCTGCTGGCGCAATACCCGGGCTTCACCTTCAGCGCCTCGGTGGCCACCATCACCGGCCTGCTGTTCTACGTGACCTCGGCCGATTCGGGCTCACTGGTGCTGGGCAACTTTACCTCGCGCCTGGCCGACATCAATAACGATGCGCCCAACTGGCTGCGGATTTTCTGGTCGGTGGCCATCGGCCTGCTGACCATCGGCATGCTGATGACCGACGGCGTGCCTGCGTTGCAGAAAACGACGGTGATCATGGGCCTGCCATTCAGCTTCGTGATCTTCTTCGTAATGGCCGGGTTGTATAAATCGCTGCGGGTGGAGGACTATCGCAAGGCCAGCGCCCTGAATACCAACGCCCCCATGCCGATTTCGAGCAATGACGTGCTGAACTGGAAGCAACGCCTGTCGCGGGTGATGAACTACCCTGGCACCCAGTACACGCAAAAAATGCTGGATACCCGTTGCAGACCGGCAATGCAGGAAGTGGCGCGCGAGCTGGAACTGCGCGGCGCCAAAGTGGAATTTACCGAAGTGCCGCCGACGGAAGATGAGCGTTTGAACCACCTGGAACTGCTGGTGCATTTGGGTGAAGAGCAAAACTTTATCTATCAAATTTGGCCACAGCGTTATTCGGTGCCGGGCTTCACCTACCGCGCCCGCTCAGGCAAATCGCACTATTACCGGCTGGAAACCTTCCTGATGGAAGGCACCCAGGGCAATGATCTGATGGATTACAGCAAGGAGCAGGTGATCGGCGACATCCTCGATCAGTACGAGAAGCACCTGAACTTCCTGCACATTCACCGCGAAGCGCCGGGCAATACCCTGACCTTCCCGGATATGTGATCCGTTCGACACGGCCAAAAGGCGCAGTTTTTTAAACTGCGCCTTTTTTATTACTGCCCCATCGCATCCTTTTTCATGGCGTCTTTCTTCATACCGTCTTTCGCCATGTGGTCCTTTTTCATCGCGTCATGCTTCATGGCGTCTTTCTTCATGCAATCCTTGCCCATGCAATCTTTCTTCATACCGTCTTTAGCCATGCCGTCATGCGACATCTGGCTCATGGCGTCCTTCTTCATCGCATCCTTACTCATACTGTCGGCGGCATTGGCACCTGCCACACCCAACATCAACGCGCTGCACATCATCACTGCGAATAACTTTTTCATGCTATGTCCTTCTTTCATGTCAAAGACGCCTGAGGCGCCGGGGAGATTCGCGGCCGCCGTCAGCTACCGCCAAACCAGTTATAACCTTGGTCTTCCCAGTAGCCGCCGGGGAAGCGATTGGTGATCTCAATCACCTGAATGTGTTTCGGGTTCTTGTAGCCGAGCTTGGTCGGCATGCGCAGCTTCATCGGATAACCGTATTTGCGCGGCAGAATCTGACCGTCGTAGGTCAGCGCCATAATAGTCTGAGGATGCAGCGCGGTGGCCATATCGATGCTGGTGTAGTAATCATCGGCGCATTTAAAGCTGACATAGCGCGCGTTCAAATCCGCGCCAATTGCCTTGAGAAAGGTCGCAAAGGGCACCCCGCCCCACTTGCCGATGGCGCTCCAGCCTTCGACGCAAATATGGCGCGTCACCTGGCTGATTTGCGCCATCCGGTGCAATTGCGGCAATGTCCAGGCGCTTTTGTCCAGCACCAGCCCGCTCACTTCCAACCGGTAGTCGTCGCCGTTGATGTCCGGCGCCTCCTCTTCGCCGTAAAAGGCGTTGAACGGAAACGGCCGGGTGATCATGGATTCGGGATAGACCGGTGCCAGATGGTCAGCGTTGAACAGCCAACCCTGCACCCGATCGTTAAAACGCGAAATGCGGCTCAGCGCCTGCTCGACGTTGGCATTGCTGCTGAGATCACAGCCGGTGAGCATCGCGATGCCGCCCAGCGTCAAACCGTTGCGCAGAAAGCGGCGGCGCGACGAAGATGCCAACAGTCGCTGCGCCTCTTTGACGATCGCCTGGCCTTCACTCACAGTGATAGAGGGCTTATCCGTTTTCATTGTCATCTCCTTAACGCCCGCGCAGCATGGCCAGCAAGGTCCGGGGCACCAGTGCTACCATCACCAAGTGCATCACTACAAAGCCCACCAGCGCCGACATGGCGAAAAAGTGGATATAACGCGCCGCCTCGTAACCGCCGAGCAGCTCGCGCAGCAGCGGAAACTGCACCGACTTCCACAGCACCAGCCCGGAAAGCGCGATCAGCATGCTGTCGGCCATCACGAACACATAGGCCACGCGCTGCACCATGTTGTAATGGCGCGGATCGGCGTGCCGTAGCCGGCCGTGCAGCGCCGCCGTCAGATCGGCGCAAAACTGTCTGAAGTTGAGTGGCCAGAAGCGGTGTTTGAAACGGCCGCTGCACAGGTTGATCAACAGGTAACACAGCCCGTTAACGCCAAACAGCCACATGCCGGCAAAGTGCCACTGCAGCGCGCCCCCCAGCCAACCGCCGAGCGTCAGCTCGTTGATAAAGCTGAAATTGAACAGTGGCGATGCGTTATAAATGCGCCAGCCGCTGGTGACCATAATCAGCATCGCCAGCGCATTCAGCCAGTGGGTCAACCGCAACCACAGCGGATGCACAAGCGATGGTTTTTCCGGTGTGAGAGTCATGCTCATGCTTATCTCCTGGCGGCCAAGGTGGCGATGAGCGAAGTATTCCCCAAATTTGTTCCCCGAGACCTCACGCAAAGTTAAATAAAATGTGATAACTCCACGCGCGGCGGTTGTGTAGACTTTCAGCTAGGATCGGGCAATCAGCGGTGGGTACAGATGGAAAAACCAAAGAGAATTTTAATCGTTGAGGATGACGGCGACATCGCCGAACTGTTGCAGTTGCACCTGCGCGATGAAGGCTACGACATTAGCCACGCCGCCGACGGCAATCAGGGCATGGCGATGCTGGAACAGGGCGGCTGGGACGCGCTGATCCTCGATCTGATGCTGCCGGGCGTCGATGGGCTGGAGATCTGCCGCCGGGCGCGCAACATGACGCGCTACACGCCGATCATCATCATCAGCGCGCGCTCCAGCGAGGTGCACCGCGTGCTGGGGCTGGAGCTGGGTGCCGACGATTACCTGGCCAAACCCTTCTCGATGCTGGAACTGGTGGCGCGGGTCAAAGCGCTGTTCCGCCGCCAGGAGGCGATGAGCCGCAACCTGCGTATGGACGCCGGCACGCTGAGCTTTGACGGCTTGACCATAGACCCCATAGCCCGCGAAGTGCAGCTGAATCGGCAACCGATAGATCTGACGCCGCGCGAGTTTGACCTGCTGTATTTCTTCGCTCGCCATCCGGGCAAGGTGTTCTCCCGCCTTAGCCTGTTGAACCAGGTGTGGGGCTATCAGCACGAGGGGTATGAACACACGGTGAATACCCATATCAACCGGCTGCGCATCAAGATAGAAAGCAACCCGGCGGAACCCCTGCGCATCCTCACGGTGTGGGGGATGGGCTATAAATTCGCGGCCCCGCCGCAAGAGTAAAACATGAAAAATCTTACCTTAACGCAACGCCTGACGCTGATCTTCGCCCTGCTGCTGCTGCTCTGCTGTGCCTTCTCCGGCTGGTTGCAGGTGCGTAGCAACACCCAGTACAGCCAGGCGACCATTCAACGGCTGTCCGGTAATCTGGCGCAACACATCGCCGCCAGCAACCCGCTGCTGGGCCAGGACGGTTTGAACCCGCAATCAGTACATACCCTGTTCGATCAGCTGATGGCGGTGAACCCCAGCGTCGAGGTTTATCTGCTCGACATACAGGGCAATATTATCGGCAATGCCGCGCCGGCCGGCCGCCTGAAACGACAAAAGGTCGATCTGTCGCCGCTGCAGGCGCTGCTCGACGGCGCGCGGATGCCGGTGTACGGCGACGATCCGCGCAGCCCCGACGGGAAGAAGGTATTCAGCGTCGCGCCGCTGAAGGTCAACGGCCAGATTGAAGGCTATCTGTATGTGGTGTTGCTCGGCGAAGATTATACCGCGCTGGCCAGCAACGCTCAGTTCAGCTCGGCGGTTAAAATGGCGCTGTGGTCGATGGGACTGGTGGTAGTGTTCGGCCTGCTGGCCGGCGGCTTCGCCTTCCGCTGGGTGACGCGACCTATCCGCCAGTTGACCCGGCAAGTGAGCGTGCTGGATAACGGCGGCATCGCCGCGGTTCAGGCCTATGCGGCGCAACCGGTTCCCTGCCTCGGGCGCGATGAGGTCAGCCAGTTGCAGTTGGCGTTTCGCAGCATGGCACAGCGCGTTGCCGAACAGTGGCAATCGCTGTCGCAGCAGGACCAGCAGCGGCGCGAGTTTATCGCCAATATTTCGCACGATCTGCGCACCCCGCTCACCTCGCTGCACGGCTACCTGGAAACGCTGTCGGTAAAATCGGCCAGCCTGAGCGAAAACGATCGCAGACGCTACCTGGAGACCGCGCTGGCGCAAAGCCGCAAGGTGGGCAAACTGGCGCAAGAACTGTTCGAACTGGCGCGGCTGGAGTACGGCGTGGTGAAGCCGCAGAAAGAGCCGTTCTCGCTCGGCGAGCTGGTGCAGGACGTATTCCAGAAGTTCGAGCTGGCGGCCGAGGCGCGGCATCAGCGGTTACGCGCCGATATCGCCCCGGGCATGCCGCTGGTGTTTGCCGATCTGAGCATGATCGAGCGGGTGCTGACCAATCTGCTGGACAACGCCATTCGCCATACGCCGCAGGGCGGTGAAATCGGCGTGCGACTGTGGCAGCAGGAAAACAAGATACTGGTGCAGGTCAACGACAGCGGCCCCGGCATTCCGCAGGCGCTGCGCGCCGACCTGTTTGTGCGGCCGTCTATCCTGAATGGCGCCCGCCGCCATGCCGGCGGGCTGGGCCTGATGATCGTACGGCGCATTTTGCAACTGCACGGCAGCGACATTCAACTGGTCGAGCAAGCGCAAAAAGGGGCCTGCTTCCGCTTCGCCATTCCGCCGCGCTAATCGATGCAGCCGGGATCCAATGCGCCGCATTCAGCGCAGTATTAATCGGCCTGAGGAAATATCAGGCTAAAGGTGATGCGCGCCGCGGGTTCACCGGCGATGCACTCGGCACGAACCTCGCCGCCGTGCAGCGTCATGATGGCGCGCACGATCGATAACCCCAGGCCGCTGGCATGGCTGCCGGCGCTGCGGGCAGCATCGGCACGGTAAAAACGGTCGAACAGCTTGTCCAGGTGCGCCGGTGAAATGGGCCGCCCTTGATTGACCACCTGGATCACTACCCTTCCCTTCGGCTGACTGAGCGCCTGCAACCGTATCTGGCTGTTTTCGTCGGCATAACGCACCGCATTGGCGACCAGATTGCTCAACGCACGCTGAAACAGCATCGCATCCGCCATCAGTTGCCCCTCGCCCCGGCAAACTAAAGTGATGCCCCGCTCTTCCGCCAGGCCTTCGAAATAGTCCGCCACCCGCTGAAGCTCCTGCGCTATATCCATTCGGCTACAGTTCAGCACCGCCTGCGCTTCCCCGGCGCGCGCCAGGAACAGAATATTTTCCACCATGCGCGAAATGCGCTCCAGTTCGTCCATATTGTTCGACAACAGGGTTTCATACTCTTCCACGCTGCGCGGTTGGTAGAGCGCCACCTGACAATGGCCCATCAACGCACCCACCGGGGTGCGGATTTCATGCGCCAGATCGGCGGAGAACTGCGTCAGGCGTTGATAGCCGTCATTCAGCCGATCGAGCATGGCGTTAAACGAACGGGTCAGTTGTCGCAGCTCCTTCGGTGCCCCCTGCTCACTCAGCCGAGTCGACAGCGTATTCGGCGTGATCACCGCCGCCTGCGCCGCCATGCGCCACAGCGGCTGTAACCCACGGCGCATCACCCAATAGCCCAGCAGCGCGATCAGTAAAAACGCCACAGCCACCGCAGCGACGATCCGCCACAGATAGCGCGCCAGCATCT
Organism: Serratia sp. 22264; assembly: GCF_052045345.1. Lineage (NCBI taxonomy): Bacteria > Pseudomonadati > Pseudomonadota > Gammaproteobacteria > Enterobacterales > Yersiniaceae > Serratia > Serratia sp. 22264. The sequence goes on along the minus strand of NZ_JBQEOY010000001.1, from coordinate 220,543 downwards.
TCTGTTCATTGACCATCACGTGAGCCGCAGAGATCTGCAGCAGGTTGCCGTCATCCAGTCTCACCAGCGCCGATGCGACGCGCAGCGGCACGCCCTGCGCCGTTTCCCCACTGCTCACCGCACTCAGAAGCTGAGGCGCGTCGACCGGCGTTGGCGTTATGGGCGGCAGCGTCAACCTGGCCGGATTAACGTTGATTAAGGGTTTTTGCCCCGGTTGCTGAAAAATCAAAACGTCCTGTTCATTGCCCAGCATGTTTTCAAACAAACCGGTGTTGGCCACCAACCGGTCGAGCGGAAAGCGCTGGCTCAGCAAATGGCGAAAATACTCCACCCGGCCGGTAACCTGAAAATCGCTGCGGGTGGTCATCTCCTGACGCATCGCGCCATACAGATACCAGCCTGCACCGCTGACCACCAGCGCCGCCACCAGCGCAAACAGCATGGCGCTGCGTATCGTCAGCGACAGGGTGTGCCAGCGTTGGACCAGCACGTTCATGAGCGCGGCTCGCAGACATAACCGATGCCGCGCACGGTATGAATCAGCTTGATAGCGAACGGTCGGTCAATCTTGGCGCGCAGGCGTTTGATCGCCACATCCACCACGTTGGTGTCGCTGTCAAAATTCATGTCCCAAACCTGCGAGGCGATCAGGGTGCGCGACAGCACCTCTCCTTCGCGCCGCACCAACAGGTGCAACAGCATAAACTCCTTATTGGTCAGCGGGATCACCACATCCTGCCGCACCGCCTTGCGGCGCAATACGTCGAGTTGCAGATCGGCAAGGCTGTAGTGATCGGCTTCACGCACCGTACCGCGCCGCAGCAGCGTGCGGATACGCAACACCAGCTCAGTGAAGGAAAAGGGTTTGATCAAATAATCCTCGGCCCCCAGTTCCAGGCCATGAATGCGATCCTGCACCCCGTCACGCGCAGTCAGAAACAGGATCGGCACATCGCTTTTCTTGCGCAGCACTTCCACTATCTGCCAGCCGTCCAGCCCCGGCAGCATCACGTCGAGCACGATGGCGTCGTAACCGTGCTCCAGCGCCCGGAACAGCCCGTCAGTGCCGTTACGCGCCAGATCGACGCTGTACCCCGCCTCTCCCAGCCCTTTTTTCAGGTAATCACCCGTGCTGATGTCGTCTTCAATCACCAATATCCGCATTGTCGCCACCTCGTTGCATCTGCGGAAATACTAGCAGTTTCGGCTGACATTCTTGATGACATTAATGTCATCAAACGGACATGGTGCTGTCCCTGTTGTTCGACCATGCTTAACCGGCAACCCATACAAAGGAGAAGATTATGATTACCCGTCATCGTTTTGCCGGTTTACTGCTGTCCACCCTGATGCTGTGCAGCGGCATTGCCGCCGCCGCCCCGGCACCGGGAAAAGTCATTGCTCCACTGCGTGGCACCATCGATCAAGTCAGCGACAGCAGCCTGCAGCTCACCGACCGTAAAGGGGAAAAGGTCAGCGTAAAAATCAACGATCAAACCAAGGTACTGAGCGTATCCAAGGGCACGCTGGACGATATCAAGCCGGACAGCTTTATCGGCACCGCCGCCGTACCGCAAGCGGATGGCACCTTGAAAGCGCTGGAAGTGCACGTGTTCGCCGCCAGCCTGCGCGGCACCGGCGAGGGCCACTCGGCCTGGGAATCTGCCGACGGTAAGGTAGACACCATGACCAACGGTACCGTCGGCAAGCTGGTGAAATCCAACGGCCGCACTCTGACCGTGACCTACGGTAACCAGCAGAAAACCGTCACCGTGCCGGAAGACGTGCCGATCGTCACCCTGGATCCCGGCGATCGCAGCCTGTTGAAACCGGGCGCGCACATTGTGCTGTTCTCCGCCACTGACGAGAAAGGCGAACGCGTCGCCACCCGCATCTCCGCCGGCAAAGACGGCACCGTTCCGCCAATGTGACCCAGGAAAAAACGATGAAAACCAACGCGCCGCGGCCGGTGCATCGCTGGCCGGTCCGGATCACCCATTGGGTTAACCTGTTCGCCATGGTTTGCATGTTCATGAGCGGCTGGGAAATCTACAACGCCTCACCGCTGTTCGGCTTTCGCTTTCCGCCACAGATGACGCTCGGCGGCTGGCTGGGCGGCGCGATTGGCTGGCATCTGGCGGTAATGTGGCTGCTGGCGTTTAACGCGCTGTGCTACCTGTTGTGGAGCCTGTTCAGCGGCCATTTCCGGCGCGATCTGCTGCCGCTCAGCGCCAAGGCGCTGCGGCGCGAAATCGGGCAAGCGCTAACGCTGCGGCTGCAGCATCGCCATGGCCGCTATAACGCCATTCAGAAGCTGATGTACCTGGGCGTGCTGGCGCTGGGGCTGCTGCTGGTGCTCTCCGGACTGGCCATCTGGAAACCCGTGCAATTGCAAGGCTTGGTAGGCCTGTTTGGCGGGTTTGACACCGCGCGCTACGTGCATTTTTTCGCCATGTCCGCCATTGGGTTATTTGTGGTGATTCACCTGCTAATGGTGATTATCGTGCCGCGCACGCTATGGGCAATGATTACGGGTGGCAAACATGAATGATAAACGACGGCGCCCTTCGACACCGGCGTTGGAACCGGACCAGAAAAAACAGCTGGTCAATCTGCAACGTCGCCTGATGCTGCGTTCCGGCCTGACGCTGGGCGGCATCGCCATGCTGACCGGCTGTAACATGCAAGACGGCGATCAGGTGGATAAAGTGCTGTGGGCCATGTCGCGCTGGAACGATCGGGTACAGGCCTGGCTGTTCAGCGGCCAGCGGCTGGCGCAAACCTATCGGCCGGATCAGATTACCCACCCCTTCCCGTTCAACGCGTTTTATCCCGAGTACAACGTACCGGAGGTGGATCTCGCCAGCTACCGGCTGGAAATTTCCGGCAAGGTGGAGAAAACTGCCCCCTGGACGCTGGAACAGCTGCAACGCCTGCCGCAGCAGAGCCAGATAACCCGGCTGATCTGCATCGAAGGCTGGAGCGCCATCGGGCAATGGGGCGGCGTACCGCTGCGCAGCTTCCTGCAGCATGTCGGGGCGGATCTGAATGCCCGCTACGTCGGTTTTAAATGCGCGGATCGTTATTACTCCAGCATAGATATGGCCACCGCACTGCACCCGCAGACCCTCCTGGCGCTGGATTTCGGCGGTAAGGCGTTGCCGGCGGACTACGGCTATCCGCTGCGGTTGCGGGTGCCAACCAAGCTGGGCTTCAAGAACGCCAAGCATATCGCCGCCATTTTTGTCAGCGATACCAATCCCGGCGGCTACTGGGAAGATCAAGGCTATAACTGGTTTAGCGGAATCTAGTTTTCTGCGCAGTACTGCGCAGAACCCACGCTGCCGGCTGGAAAAGAGCGTTAACCCCCGTCAGGGGGTTTTTCTGTTTAAACCTCATTTTCTGATATCCACCTGTAAAATCATTTCTGCCCCCCGATGCTGCCCTGTACCATGAAGAAATTGCCGGATTACGGAGCTGGAACATGCCTAAATTTGCTGCCAATTTATCGACGATGTTTAACGAGCTGCCGTTTCTGGAGCGGTTCGAGGCCGCCGCCACCGCAGGGTTCAAAGCGGTGGAGTTTCTGTTCCCCTATGAATATCCAGCCGAACTGCTGGCGGAACAGCTGCGGCGTCATGATCTGCAACAGGTGCTGTTCAATACCCCTCCGGGCAATGTTGTAGCCGGTGAATGGGGGTTGGCCGCCGTCCCCGGCCGCGAACAGGATGCGCGCGCCGATATCGAATGCGCGTTGGCCTACGCCATCGCCCTGAATTGCCCCTGCGTGCACGTGATGGCCGGTTTGGTCCCGCCGGGAGCCGACTGGCAGCGCTATCGCGAGACCTTTATCGGCAATATCCGCTATGCCGCAGAGACCTTCGCCGCACACGGCATCAAGGTTTTGATCGAAGCCCTCAGCCCACAGGTGAAACCCCACTATCTGTTCTCCAGCCAACACCAGGCCGCGCAATTGGTCGAGGCTATCGATCGCCCGAACGTTTTCATGCAGTTTGATTTTTTCCATGCTCAGTTGGTTGATGGCAATATCAGCGGCCTGATGACCTCGCTGGCCGGGCGCTACGCCCATATTCAGATCGCATCAGTGCCAGATCGTCATGAGCCGGACGACGGCGAACTTAATTATCCGTGGCTGTTCGCACAGTTGGACAACATCGGCTATCAGGGTTGGATCGGCTGTGAATACAAACCTCGCGGCGAAACCGCTGCCGGGCTTGGCTGGATAAAGCCTTACCTCTAATGGCTGGCGACGTCACTTCTCTGGCATACTCGCTATACCGTTTTTCGCTCTGTACAGGAAAAAATAATGCCGCTTATCACCACCGCACCGCCGTTGCTGACCGAACGTTTACGCCTGGATGCGCATAGGCTTGACGACTTTGAATCGCTGGCCGCCATGTGGGCCGATCCCGAAATTGTCCGCTATATCGGCGGAACGCCGAGGGATCGTGAAGATTCCTGGGGCCGGCTGATGCGGTACGTTGGCCACTGGACGCTATTAGGGTACGGCTACTGGGCGGTACGCGATAAAATCAGCGGCGCTTACCTCGGCGGCATCGGTTTTTCCGATTTCCAGCGCACTATTATCCCGGCACTCGACGCCCCCGAGATGGGCTGGACATTGATAACGGCGGCGCAGGGCAAAGGGTATGCCACCGAAGCCTTGCAGGCAGCGCTGGCCTGGGGGAAGGAACACTTACCCGGCGATAAGGCGGTGTGTATTATCTCGCCGGAGAACCAGCCTTCGCTGGCATTGGCGAAAAAAGTCGGCTTTAGCGAAAGCCACCGCAGCGAATACCACCAGAATCCGATTGTGGTGATGCACTGCCCCTTATGAACGCAGGCTTTAAGGCGCCTGCACCATCGCCAGCGCAACCTGAATAAAATTATCCCGCAACGCGTCGGGCTGCTGCGGATTCCAGGCAATTCCGACCTGCCATTCGGTCGCGTCACCGCTTAACGGCAAGATATCGATGCCCGTAGGCACAATATGGGTGACGCTGTGCGGCAACAGAGCCACGCCAATGCCTGCGGCGACCAGCGCCAGCAGCGTCTGGATGTCGCCGGCCTGCTGCACGACATTCGGCGTCAATTGATGCGCGGCAATAAAGCGCAGCGATTGATCGCTCAGACCGCGGCCGCGTTTGGGCGTCAGTTGCAACAGCGGCAAGGTGTTAAATCGCGCCATCAGGGTTTCCGCCCGTAGCGCCAGCGCCGATGGCGCCGCCAACACCAGCCGATCGCTCAGCAACGCCGTGGCCCGCAGCGGCGCACTGACCGGCAACCGCACAAATCCCACCTGCAATTCTCCCTGCAATAACAACTGATATTGCCGCTCCGAAGGCAGATCCTCCAACCCCACGGCCACCGCCGGAAAACGTTGGCGGAAGGCGGCGACCAACTGCGGCGCCAAATGGAAACTGGACAGGCCAAACCCGAGCGCCAGCCGCCCTGCAGCCCCTTGCACCACCCGCAGAGCGTGCTGCTGAAACTGCAAATGCCGGTCGACCAACGTCTGGGCTTCGGGATACAACCGCTGCCCGCTGGCGGTAAGCTGAGCGCCCTGACGGCCACGGTTAAACAGCCGGGTCTCCAGCAGTGTTTCCAGCGCCTGTATCTGTTTGCTCAACGCCGGCTGAGTAATGCACAACCGCTCCGCGGCCAGACGATAATTGCCCTGCTCGGCCAGCACCACGAAAGCGCGCAGTTGTTTTATATCCATTCCACCAGGTTATCGATATAGGAATTTAATTGATTATACAGTAATCAATACGCCTGCTGTAATCAACGCCAGATAACAGCCAAAGGTAACCTTATGACAACGTCTCTGCGCGCCGCGACGGTGCAATTTCAGCATCGCGCCAATGATAAAAACTACAACCTGTCGGTAATGGAGGGCTTTATCGCCCGCGCCGCCGCCGAACAGATCCAGGTATTAACCTTTCCGGAGATGTGCATTACCGGCTACTGGCACGTGCGGCACCTCAGCGCCGGCGAGATTGGCGCCCTGGCGGAACCGATCGCCGACAGCCCTTCTCTGGCGCGCATTCGTCCACTGGCGGAACGCTATAACATGGCAATCGGTGTCGGGCTGATTGAGCTGGGCGAGGATGGCAACTATTACAACGCCTACGCCGTATGCCTGCCCGACGGCAACCTTCACGTTCACCGTAAACTGCACGCCTTTGAACATGAGGCGATAGCCAGCGGCGACAGCTTTACCGTGTTCGATACTCCCTGGGGAGTGCGGATGGGCGTTCTGATTTGCTGGGACAATAATCTGGTGGAAAACGTGCGTGCAACCACACTGCTGGGAGCGGACGTGCTGTTGGCACCGCACCAGACCGGTGGCACCCACTCGCGCAGCCCGCACGGCATGAAACCAATCCCGCTGGCGCTGTGGCAGCAGCGTGCGGAAAATCCGCAGGCGATAGAGGCGGCATTCCGCGGCGAACATGGTCGCGGCTGGCTGATGCGCTGGCTACCGGCACGTGCCCATGACAATGGCCTGTTTATTCTGTTCAGCAACGGCGTGGGGCGCGATGACGACGAAGTGCGTACCGGCAACGCGATGATCCTCGATCCCTATGGTCGTATCCTGGCGGAAACCTGGGCTGCGGAAGATCAAATGGTAATCGCCGACCTCGATCTGTCGCTGATCCCGCTCAGCACCGGGCGTCGCTGGATCCACGGTCGTCGGCCGGCGTTATATGGCATCCTCACGGAACCGCAGGGTTACGAGCGCGATGCCCGCAGCGCCCGCTTCTCATCGCAACCGGCGCAAAAACTGGGTAAATAACGCTGAATTTCAGGCAAAAAAAATCCGCCCGAAGGCGGATTTTTATCCGGTACGGCCAACTGCGCCGTACGCTCACGCCCGTAGGCATGGAGAAATCTTAGAAACGGTAGCCTACGCCAACCATCCAGGTGCCAACGTCAACACTGCGGATGCGGCTCTGCTCGTAACCTACGTCCAGAGCAACTTCCTGGATTGGGTTGAATTGCAGACCAGCGCCGTAAGTGAAGCCGTAGTCGCTGCTGCCGTTACGGTCGTTGCCGTTCTGTGCATTATCAATGTTTTTGCCGTAGCCAACACCGATCACACCGTAGATGCTTGCCCAGTCATTGAAGCGGTAAGCTGGACCGGCAGTGATAGAGTTGTACTGCGCTTTGTTGTAGTAACCGCCCTGAGAGCCGTCCTTTTCCAGATGGGTAAAGGAACCGATCACGCCCAGTGGGTTGTTGTCGAACTCGTAACGGTACTTCAGGTTGAAACCGTCGGCTTTGTTGGCAACGCCTTGGAAGTCACCCTGCGCATAGCCAGCGGATACGGTGCTCTGACCAGCGAATGCGGTACCTGCGGTTACTGCTAATACACAGGCTGCTACTGCGGAAAGACATGCAATTTTTTTCATAACCACCTCAAACGCGTTATATTTTTAAGTAAATCCATTTGTTCATGCATTGAAAATATAGCAAAAACTAGCGTGAAACTCTGCCTTAAAATGAGTGTCTAACGCTTTATATCGTGTAACATAAGATTTCAAGAACAGTGTATCTACTTCTTTTCGCTCTATTTTCGAGCCGCATTCTACTCGTTTGTGTGACAAGAATCACCTATTTAATATCCAGACAATTCCGAAATAAATGCGCATTTTTTGACCATATGCGCTTGTTTTGCGTCTGAAGCCGGTGGCTTTTACCGTTTCGTACGCTTTTCGCAGACACATTTACCCCATTTCATTTACACTGCCCTCATCCAAATTTCGACTGTCTTCCCAAGGCTGTGGAAGGCGAACAAAAGGCTCATAAGGATGTCTGCGTCTACACCCGCTAAAGCGCCTTCCGCGCTGCTGCCCATCTGTTTGTTAATCATCGCCATGGTATCGATCCAGGGCGGCGCCTCGCTGGCCAAAAGCCTGTTTCCGCTGGTCGGCGCGGAAGGGATCACCACGCTGCGTCTGAGCATCGGCACGCTGATTCTGTTTATTATCTTCCGCCCGTGGCGCATGCGCTTCGCCGCCGGCAGCCGCTTGCCGCTGCTGGTCTACGGCCTGGCGTTGGGCGCCATGAATTACCTGTTCTACCTTTCGCTGCGCACCCTGCCGCTCGGCATCGCCGTGGCGCTGGAGTTCACCGGCCCGCTGGCGGTCGCCATGTTTTCCTCACGCCGTGCGATAGACTTTTTATGGGTGGTGCTGGCACTGGTCGGGTTGTGGTTCCTGTTGCCACTGGGTCATGACATGGGCAGTATCGATCCTTTCGGTGCAGCCTGCGCGCTGGGCGCGGGCGCCTGCTGGGCGGTCTATATTATTTTTGGCCAGAAGGCCGGCGGCGATCATGGACCGGGAACGGTGGCAGTCGGTTCCCTGATAGCCGCTTTGGTGTTCTGCCCGATTGGCGCCTGGCAAGCCGGCAGCGTATTGCTTAATGTCGATATTCTGCCCACCGCGCTGGCGGTAGCGATCCTGTCGACCGCGCTCCCTTATTCGCTGGAGATCATCGCGCTGCCGAAAATCCCGGCGCGCACCTTTGGCACTCTGATGAGCCTGGAGCCGGCAATGGCTGCGCTTTCGGGCATGCTGTTCCTTAATGAGCACCTGACCCTGGTGCAATGGCTGGCTCTGGCAGCGATTATCGCGGCATCGATGGGCTCGACTCTGACCATCAAATCCAAACCGCAAATCGAAAAACTGTCTTGATAATCTGATACGCCCGCATGGCGCTAAAGCGGAATGCTGGCGGGTTAACTGTTTTCGTACCGACAAACGGGCATACTTTTTCCCGAAACAACCAACGCTTTTATGGAACCCAACCCGGCAGGGTTGATCACATGGAGAACCAAAGTGATTTATAACACTCTGTTTAACCCACGCTACGGCCGTGGAATGTCGTCAGTACTGATTAAGGCCCTCACTGCTCTGCGTCAATACGATCTGCCCGAGCTGGCGCTGGGGCGGCATGAAATCGACGGCGAGAAGCTCTTTATGGAAGTAATGACGCTGACAACCGGGCCGGCGCAGGCCAATCGCGCCGAACTGCATCGGGAATATGCCGCCATTCATCTGTTAATCAGTGGCGAAGAACGCATTGATTACGGGTTGCCGGGCGATTGGCAAAGCGAACGGCCCTACGACGAAGCGCAGGATCTGCAACTGTCGGATATCATCCGCCATCGCCAGACGCTGCAAATGTTTCCCGGCATGTACGCCATCTTCTTGCCCTATGAACCGCATCAACCCGGGTGTCAGTTGAATGCCCCAACGGTTATCAAGAAAGCCGTGGTGAAGGTGCATTACAGCCTGCTGTTGCCGCCGATCACTCCTGAGGTAAAGAACGAATAAACGTCAGGGTCTGCCCGGGTGAACGCAGCCGAATAAAGCGGATATGTGCATACCGGGCGTTCTTCATATCATCAAGGTAGTTGGCCCGGTTTTTACGGTAGGTTTTGAGGGTCCACAGAATTATCGAATCGCGGCTGAAAAAAGAACGGCGAAAGCTCTCGCGGTTGCCGGTGCCGGGCCACAATTCAGTGCGGGCCCAGGCTCGCGTGGCTGCACGGCGCACAGCCTGAAACAGCGTGCGGCAGAACCCGTAGTCCACCCACACGACCCAATCGACCTCACGCCACTTGATCGATTTGGTTCGTGTATAATTGCCGTCCAGCACCCAGCCGCCGTCCGCATCGCCCAGCACCTGTGCGAGACGGGCCAAAAACTCATCATCCGGCGTGCCTTGCCAATCCTGCCGCCAAAATAGCTTGTCCAGCTCGATATAAGGCACTGAAAATTTTTCCGCCAACTGGCGCGCCACCGTGCTTTTGCCACTGCCGCTGGTTCCCACTACGTTAATTTTCATAGGTTCACAGGCGATAAAAATAAGGGGTAGATATTCTATACGTTCCATTATCGGGCTATCAACCTGAATTAACAGTCAATTAACATAACGACACAATCAGGGCTTCCCTAAAAATATATCACTCTGGAAAATGAATTTATTACGAGAAGTACCCCCCCGTTTTTATTATTATCTTCAATCGTTACAAACTCATGGATGGAAAATTTAAAATCGTTAAAATTCATAACGTTAATAAACAATAAAGCCAAGTTATCGCACTGCGATTTTCAAGGGAAAATTCCCATTCGTTATTGCCTATTTATCCAATAGCCATTTTCACGCTGCAGGAATGAATATGGCTGCTATAATTACTCCCGTGACAAAAATAGGACAACGACCCACAAAGAGGATATCTGATATGAGTACCGCTAAACTGGTGAAAACGAAATCTTCTGATCTGCTTTACACCCGTAATGACATGGACGAAAAAACGAAGCTGGCCGCGATCAAAGCCCTGAACCATCAGGTGGTGCAGTTTATTGACCTGTCGTTGATCACCAAACAGGCGCACTGGAACATGCGTGGCGCCAATTTTATTGCCGTTCATGAAATGCTGGACGGGTTCCGCACCGCGATCACCGATCATCAGGATACTTTTGCCGAGCGCGTAGTGCAGCTGGGCGGCGTGGCACTGGGTACCGTGCAGGTGGTGAACGATAAAACCCCGCTGAAAAGCTATCCAACCAACATCCACAGCGTGCAGGAACATCTGAAAGCGCTGGCGGATCGTTATGGCGCAGTGGCGAACGACATTCGCAAGGCCATCTCCGAAGTGGAAGATGAAGATACTGCCGATATGTTCACTGCAGCATCACGCGATCTGGACAAATTCCTGTGGTTTATCGAATCCAATATTGAATAAACCCGGGTAAAGGCTATCCCCCACCCCGCATCGCGGGAATTAAACAGGCTGCGGACTTTATCCCGGCCTGTTTTTCTTTTTACGCCGCTTGAATTGCTCAAAAAAACGCCCATAGTAGACTTAATCAGGCAGCGATTGGCCGCGTTACGTACAGAGGAATACGGCGAAGACACCAAAGTGAGGTCACCATGGCAAACGGCTGGGCGGCGGATGGCGCCGTACAGGATCAGATCGACTCCACCGTTGATGACGCTGTACAGCGTGCACGGCATGCGCTGGGTCAAGGTGAGAGCGAGCATTATTGCCAGGAGTGCGGCGAAGAAATTCCGCTGGCGCGCCGGCAAGCGTTAAAAGGCGTGCGTTATTGCCTGGTCTGCCAAACCGAACTGGACAAAAAACAAACTGGCAGCGGCTTATATAATCGACGCGGAAGCAAAGACAGCCAGTTGCGTTAAGAGCGTGAATGGTTAAGGGCGCCAGGTTCCGCGACCATTTCCCGTACTTATCGAACATTCCTGCACCATATGCAACAACGATGCATCATAAAAGTTAGAGTTAGTTATCAATATTGAAGCGAAACTGTTAACTATCGGTTGTTTCACCCCCATTATTTGGTTAATGATAGGCCAGTGCACCACTGCGGGACCAAAAGCACCATTTTGGGGCCTCAATTTGGTGCACGACAATAATAATATGCCTTCAAAGCACAACATTGCATCACAACTCTTTGTTTTTATAGTAGTTGCAAACATGGCACGATTTTTTCATGGCACCAACTGCAATATAAAAAATGGGTAATCCGCAACCTGTACAGGAAATTCCTCACATGAAGTCAATTTTCAAAGTCTCCCTGGCCGCACTTTCGCTGGCTTTTGCCGTAAGCTCCCACGCAGCAGACAAACTGATCGTCGCAACCGATACCGCATTCGTTCCCTTTGAATTCAAGCAAGGCGACAAATACGTTGGCTTCGATATCGACCTGTGGGCCGCGATCGCTAAAGAGCTGAAACTGGATTACACCCTGAAACCTATGGATTTCAGCGGCATCATCCCGGCGTTGCAAACTAAAAACATCGATTTGGCGCTGGCGGGTATCACCATCACCGAAGAACGTAAAAAAGCCATCGAGTTTTCCGACGGTTACTACAAAAGCGGTCTGTTGGTAATGGTGAATGCCAACGACGATAGCGTAAAAAGCGTGAAGGATCTGGACGGTAAAGTGGTGGCGGTGAAGAGCGGCACCGGCTCGGTGGATTACGCCAAGCAAAACATCAAAACCAAAGATCTGCGTCAGTTCCCGAACATCGATAACGCCTATATGGAACTGGGCACCAAGCGCGCTGACGCGGTACTGCACGACACGCCAAATATCCTGTACTTCATTAAAACTGCAGGCGCAGGCAAGTTCAAAACCGTCGGTGAATCACTGGAAGCCCAGCAATACGGCATCGCCTTCCCGAAAGGCAGTGACGAGCTGCGCGTGAAGGTGAACGGCGCGCTGAAAACGCTGCGCGACAACGGCACCTACAACGAAATCTACAAAAAATGGTTCGGTACTGAGCCTAAATAACGGGTGACGTCAGCCACTGTTTAACTTGAGCACGGGGGCTGTGCCTTAGCCCCTGCGCTTTGTTGTATCTGATTCCCAGCGTTGGGATCATCGGGAGAAAATACCATGCAGTTCGACTGGAGCGCCATCTGGCCCGCCATCCCCATTCTGTTAGAGGGCGCCAAAATGACCCTGTGGATTTCGGTCCTCGGTCTGATTGGCGGCCTGATCATCGGCCTTGTTGCCGGCTTTGCCCGTACCTACGGCGGTTGGCTTGCCAACCATGCCGCTCTGGTATTCATTGAAGTTATCCGCGGTACGCCGATCGTGGTACAGGTGATGTTTATCTACTTCGCCCTGCCAATGGCGTTCAGCGATTTACGCATAGACCCGTTCAGCGCGGCGGTGGTCACCATCATGATCAACTCCGGCGCCTACATTGCGGAAATTACCCGTGGTGCGGTGTTGTCGATCCACAACGGATTCCGCGAGGCGGGGCTGGCGTTGGGGCTGTCACGCCGTGAAACCATCCGCTACGTCATTATGCCGCTGGCGCTGCGCCGCATGCTGCCACCGCTGGGTAACCAGTGGATCATCAGCATTAAAGACACTTCGCTGTTCATCGTGATCGGCGTGGCGGAACTGACCCGTCAGGGCCAGGAAATTATTGCCGGTAACTTCCGTGCGCTGGAAATCTGGAGCGCCGTAGCGGTTATCTATCTGATCATCACCCTGGTGCTGAGCTTCGTTCTGCGTCGTCTGGAAAGAAGGATGAAAATCCTGTGATTGAATTTAAAAACGTCTCCAAGCATTTTGGCCAAACCCAAGTGCTGCACAATATCGACCTGCAAATCAACCAGGGTGAAGTGGTGGTGATTATCGGGCCTTCCGGCTCCGGCAAGTCCACGCTGCTGCGCTGCATCAACAAACTGGAAGAGATCACCAGCGGCGATCTGTTCGTCGATGGTCTGAAAGCCAACGATCCCAAGGTCGACGATCGCCTGATCCGTCAGGAAGCCGGCATGGTGTTCCAACAGTTTTACCTGTTCCCGCACCTGACGGCGCTGGAAAACGTCGCCTTTGGCCCGATCCGTGTACGCGGTCTGAAAAAGTCGGAAGCGGAAAAACTGGCGCGTGAGCTGTTGGCCAAAGTGGGCCTGGCGGAACGCGCGCATCACTACCCTTCCGAACTGTCCGGTGGCCAGCAGCAGCGCGTGGCCATCGCCCGTGCGCTGGCGGTAAAACCGAAAATGATGCTGTTCGACGAACCTACATCGGCGCTTGACCCGGAACTTCGTCACGAAGTGCTGAAGGTTATGCAAGATCTGGCTGAAGAAGGCATGACCATGGTGATCGTGACCCACGAAGTCGGCTTTGCCGAAAAAGTGGCGTCGCGTCTGATCTTCATCGACAAGGGCCGTATAGCCGAAGACGGCAACCCGCACGATCTGATCAACTCGCCGCCAAGCCCGCGTCTGCAAGAGTTCCTGCAGCACGTCTCCTGATTTACCCTGCTCAACGGCGGGCGCGTTCTGCGTCCGCCGTTTCTAAACAGGCGATGCCACTTTCTGATGCCGCATAACCGGTGCCGTCGTTATAAATGCAACAACACAAAACTCAGGCAACCAACAGCTCCTCCGTCGCCACTGCACCGGTTAGCTCCACCTGTTGCGGAACATAGCGCAGTTCGCTCAGCAGCGTTTGGTGATCCTGCCCCAATAACAGAATCACGCTGTCAGCGGCATCCAGTCGATGATCGTCATTGTTATCGATAATAATGTAACTGCTGTTTTTGTCGGCCAGTACGCTGCCCACCCCTACCTTAGCGCTGAGAGCATCAATACTGCCCAAATCCAACAACGCCGCCAGCAATTGGCTTGCGCTTCCTGTCTGATCGGCCGTCAGAGCGCCTATCCGAGTTTCAATATTTTCACCCGTGCTGGTGCCGTAATCCGCCAATGCGTTCCCGCCGGCATCATTGGATAAACGTAACCCGGACATAACATCAGTAAAGCTGTCTCGTTCCAGCGAAAAATCCCTGAGCGTCACGCCAGAAGCCGCCGTACTTGATTGCAAGGTTAGGTTATTTTGCCCCGCTCCGGCAACGATGGTGGTATCACCCATGATGCTGAAGTGGTCATTACCGCCTCCCCCCTTCACCAGCAGTTGCTCGCCCAGCAGACCAAGCTCTCCCAATAGCGGTTCCAATTTCGCCTGAGCCCCTCCGCTCAGCGGCAACAAATCCAGCATTTGAACCAAGGTACCGTTACCGCTACCGCCATGGGCAGCATTCAGGGTGAATGCATTGCCGGCAAACGACGAAGCGTCAATCAGACCTACATTGGCGTATCCCTCACCGAGCGTCAGCTCAAAACTCGCCTTGCCGGACAGCACGATGTCATGCAGCTGTTCATTGCTGCCGGTCAACGTCAGGGCGTTACGGCCCCAAGCCGCCGCGGTGATGGCGAGCAGCTCCAGCGGGTTTTCACTGCCGTGGGATCCCAACGCCAACGACCCCGCATCTCCACGGCCGGAAAACAGCAGATCGAACCTATGGGTGGCATTTGCCACAAAGTCGATCTCAAGCCGGCTATCAGCCTGATCGCCCACGCTGCTGATTTCAAGCCGGGCAGCATCCGCATTGGCGTTGATCACTTTTACATTATCCGCCCGAGCGGAAAGCAACAGTCCGCCGCTCCCCAGATCCTCCGCAGCCCGATCCTGAATGACATATCCCCCTCGGGTTCCCTCGACTGTCGCATGGCCGCTTAGCACACCGTAGTCAAAAATATGGGCATTGGTCGTCACTTTCTCTGTCTTGATTCCACTCCAGCTGACCTTATTCAGCGTAGCTTCAGCCTGGCCGATATAACCGGCCAGATCGAGCTGTTCAAAATGGCTAAAATTGGCGGCATTGCTGGTAACCGTGCTGACACGCACCCCCCAAAGATCCAGCGTGGAAGTGAGTTTGACGATCAGATTAGCGGACAGGATATCCAGGCCTGCCCCGCCGTCCGCCCCCAGCAGCGCCCCGACATGGTTGGCGCCGCCGGTAGAGTTTCCGGCCCACAGCAGGCTGTCGTTGCCCTCGCTCAGATTAAAATGCCCGGTTGCAGCGGCGACGTCGGCCAATGCCGTTAACTGTACCTGATCGCCACCGTAAGTGCCGTCGAGGGTAACGTTAGCGTTATTGACCGTCACCTCCACGCCATATCTGACGTTCGGATTGTTGTGCAGTTGAATGGCCGCTGCGCTGTCCCCGTTGATAATCAAATAGGAAAGTTGGGAGGCATAGCTCAGATCTACAGTGACATCCGCATCTGCATTGAGGAAAACCCGGAACAGCACGGCGGTTTCCGCGTTGCTCAGCGAATGCCCGCTGTGGGTGTTTACCGTCCCGTAAGCGTTTCCGCCCTCTTCGCTGGTACTGAGCGAAGCCGTGGTTTTATAGGCCAGACTCTGCCCTATATCGCGTGCAAACGCCCATTGTTCGCTCTGCGTTATGCCACCGTTCGCAGCGGCAGTCACCAAATCCTCAATCACCGCCTGTGTTATCAGTCCCTTGTCGTCGCCTAATGCCCGATAGTGCGCCAGTTGTTGCTCATCCGCCGCCCTACCGTGAACGGCCTGGTACACATGCTGAATAAAGGCATCGCCCTGCAGAGAACCAACCTGCTCCTGAAACTCAGGGGTTGCCAACAGGGCGGTGACTAACTCAGGGTAATTGAGAGTGCCAGAGGCCAGAATCTTGCTCCAGGTATCCAGCGAGGTGGCGTCAATACTCCGCTCAGGAATGGCGCGAAACAGCGCGGCTATCTGTTCCAAATACACCGTCGCGGGCAGCTCTCCCGGCTGATACTCATAACCGGCATCATTAAAATGCTGCTGCGCAGTTCGGTCCTCCGGCGCAACTACGCCGCGCAGTTGTTCAATCATGACAACCAGCAGATCGCCACGCGTCGCCCCTTCCGCCAGGCGATGCTGATAATCTGCCAATTCTGCCGCCGTTGGCGAGCGTTCAAACCCCTGCTCGAACAGCCGCAGAATAAAATCGCTGTCAGACAGGTTATTGATCGGCAGAGTCTCTATTTTTTCCTGCGCCAATCCGGCCAGATCTGCGCCCTCGTTGAGCTGGCGCCCATACTGATTGAGTTCATCGGCCAGCCATGGCGCCTTTAGCAGATAGAACATGGCCAGGGCATCCCCCGCGCCGCCGGCGGCATCTGCGGCAACAGAGGGATATAGCCCCTCGGCAATCCGCTGCTCCAGGGCATCGCGCTGCGCCAAAATGACCGGATCGTTGCCCAGATAATTAGCCAGATCGATCACCACACTGGCGACCGCACTGTTGAAATGGCCCATCGCAAGCAGCCCGTTGATGTAATCCGGATCGGGGGAGGCGTTATAAACAGAGAAGTAGATCGAGGTGAGGATATCGTATTCGTTCTGGCCGTTCATCCAGTCGGCATCAGGCTGACTCATTAAAATGCTGGCCATATAGGCCGGCGGCTGACTGCCTATATCAAATTGACTGTCGTAATAGTCGATTTCTGAAATCGTCGGTAGACGCCCAAAAATGCCAATGATCAGAGCGCCGATCTCTTGCTGCGTAGATAAAGGAATCATAATAACTCCTGCTAATGTGTCGAGTAATGGATACGGCACATCGGTGCCGCAAACCTCTCCCCTGTTTCAAGGAAAGAGACGATGCACACTGCTGGAATGGTTATTATTGGTGTCCCTACAGTTAAGGAACCTTAATGGAGTATGTCAAGAAAGGAAACCAGGCTTCCGGCCAGTATGGGCGTTGCCTCCCATACTGGTAAATATTCGTGCAGACTCGGCGATTGGTGATTAACGCCAGCGTTCTGCCGCCCAGGCAGCCTGCTGCTCGGCGTCATGGAAGGTCCAGGCCACGAAACGGCTGATCTTTTGCCCCTGCGCCATCTCGATGGTGCGTACTTCCACCGCACCCGCCAGCTTCAGTGCGTGGTAAATGCTTGGCAGAGTCGTATTTTTGGAGATAAGCGAGGTAAACCACAGGCAGTTCTGCGCCTTGCCGACGCTCTCCTCCACCATCTTGCGTACGAAGGCTTCTTCACCGCCTTCACACCACAGTTCGTTATTCTTGCCGCCGAAGTTCTGTATCGGCTTGTCGGCCACTTCGCCTTTGCCCAGCTTGTGCAGTTTAAGGCGGGTGCTGGCGCGCGCTTCCTGTTCTGAACCGTGGAACGGCGGATTGCACAGCGTGGCGTCAAACTTCTCCGCCACGCCGATAATGCCGTTAAGGATAAACTCCGGCTGTTTTTGCAAACGCAGACGCACGCTGTTTCTCAGCGTCGGGTTCATCTCTACGATCATCTTGGCCGAATTGAGCGATACCGGGTCGATCTCCGAACCGGTAAACCGCCAACCGTACTCGCGCAGGCCGACGATCGGATAAATGCAGTTGGCGCCAATGCCCACGTCGAGGATCGCCACGCCTTTACCGCGCGGGATCTCGCCACCGTTGCTGGTGGCCAGCAGGTCCGCCAGATGGTGCAGGTAATCGGCTCGCCCAGGGATCGGCGGGCAAAGGTAGTCGGCAGGAATATCCCAGTGTTCGATACCATAAAAATGTTGCAGCAAGGCACGGTTGAGCATTTTAACCGCCGCCGGATCGGCAAAGTCGACCGAGATATCGCCCCAGGCGTTCGGCTTGACGAACGGCTCCAGAGCCGGGCAACTGACGATCAGCGCCGGAAAATCATAGCGTGAGCGATGACGGTTACGCGGGTGCAGGCCGCTTTTCTGCTGCGGGAAGGTTTTCTTTTTTTCCACCGTGACGGGCTCTCTTTAAAGGCATTTCTGGCGCGTAAGATACCATAAAGCGACGCCAAACTTGCAGCCGACGAGAAACCCGTCAAAATAAAAGCTCGGTTAATCCACACCAGGTCGTTTATGAGCAGTGAGTCCCGTTATTACTATGAGCCCGCCGCAGGCCACGGTCTGCCGCACGATCCCCTGAACGCCATCGTCGGTCCGCGCCCCATCGGTTGGATCTCCTCGGTCGGTGCCAATGGCCAACGCAATTTGGCGCCTTACAGCTTCTTTAACTGTTTCAACTACCGCCCGCCCATCATCGGCTTTGCCAGCACCGGCTGGAAAGACAGCGTGGCGAACATCGTGGAAACCGGAGAGTTTGTCTGGAACCTGGCGACACGCCCGCTCGCCGAGGCCATGAACAACAGTTCCGCCAGCCTGGCGCGCGGCGAAGATGAATTTGCCTTTGCCGGCGTAACGCCGCTGCCCGGTCGGCGCGTGAAGGCCGAGCGCGTAGCGGAAAGCCCGGTCAACTTTGAATGCCGCCTGACGCAGTGCATTCAGTTGCAAAGCGCCGCCGGCGAGAAGGTGGAAACCTGGCTGGTGCTGGGCGAAGTGGTCGCGGTGCATATCGACCCCGCGTTGCTGGACGAGCATGGCGTTTATCAAACCGCCGCAGCCGAACCTATCCTGCGCGCCGGCGGGCCGAGCGCCTACTATGGCATTTCGGAACAACACCGTTTCGATCTGCTGCGCCCGGATGCCCTGAAGCGCTGAACAAACCCCTCGTTCTCCTTCGGGAGAACGAGGGGGAATTAACGATCAAAAAATCTGAAAAAGATTATCAATACTCTCCGATTTCATCCTGCCTGTCACTGCGTAATAATCACTCCATCGAAAGGCAACCCCCTTTCTCCCTTACAAACTTGACAGGAATGACCCTCATGAAAAACATCAAAACTTTTGCTGCTGCTATCGCTCTGGCTACCGTATCTTTCACTTCTTTTGCCGCTGAACACGTCAGCGCACAAGACGCCGCCCAATTCGAAAAAGCCGGCGTGATCACCGCCAGCGGCGCTACCGACCTGAGCAGCCTGAAAGCTCAGTTGGCAGCCAAAGCCGATGCGGCCGGCGCCAAAGCCTTTACTATTACCTCTACCAGCGGTAATAACCTGATGCATGCCACTGCGGTCATCTACAACTAATCATTTGTTGCAGATAAAAAAAAGCCCGCCGATACGCGCTATCGGCGGGCTTTTTTCAATGGGTTGTCAGCCCAGGCGAGCGTTAATCGCCGCAGCGAAATCACGACACATCTGCTCGTCGCCCCCGGCATTATCCGCCAGCACCTTATCGCCATCCACCACCCGGATATGCGCCGCCAGGTCGAAATCCGCCGCCGGCTGCGGCCGGGCGGCGGCATCGGCAATGGTCTGCCGCGCCTCCTGCCAGGCCTGCGCTACCGTCTGGTTACAGGCCTGTGCCAGGTAGTCCGGGTTAAAACCTTCGCCGGTCAGGCTGCGCAGCGTATCGTCGTGGCTGACGCCGTTGCCCGGTAACCAGTAGTGGCGTGCCAGATCCGGGCCAATCGCCGGGTTGTCGGTGAGATAACCGTCGCGCTGCAGGAAGAATTGGCGCGTCTGCTCGACCGCCATCAACGCCAGCAGATAGCCCTGATAGGAACAGGCCGACTCCAGCGACAACAGATGCGGGATCGCCAGCGTCGGGCGCGGGCTGCCGCTGATACCCAATATTTTGCTTTCTACCTCGCGCGCCAGCGCAGTAATCGCCTCCGGCGTACGTTGTTCATCCTCCCACTGGTACAGCGCCCATTCAAAGTAAGGCACCAGCAAGATATGGCGTTCGTTGAAGGCCCGCATCGGTTGGCGTGCTGCGATACTGGCCTCAATCAACGCATCCGGCACCGGTTCGCCGGCGGCGTTCTTCGCATAGCGTTTCAGCCAATCGGCATCGTCCAGCAGGCTGTCGCAGAACATCGACTGGGTTTCGGCATAGGCCATTGACGTTGGCGGAAACTCCTGCGAGAAGCAGGGTGCGTTCTGACAAATATTGGCAAAGTGCGCGGCGTGCCCGCCCTCGTGGAACAGGGTATTCAAGCCATGAGCACCGCTGCCTACCTGATCCGGCTGCGCCAGGCTGGTAAAGTTAATCCGCGCCGGCAGCCATTTGCCCTGCTGGATAAACGGCGGCACCGGCCCGTGCATAAAGCCGTTTTCATACTTGCCTGGGCGCACCAGCAGATCGAGATCCATCTGCGCGCCGCGAAAACCGATGTGCAGCCGTTTGAAACTGTTGATCCAACGTTCCAGCGACTGAGCAAACGGGAAATAGGGATCCAGTTGACGGGTCACGTCACCGGCGCTGGCATAACGCAGGTTCCAGGGTTCCAGCGCCTGCGCGCCCTTCTCCGCCGCCAGCTGTTGCAAGCTGCGTGAGTTGGCCTCCCGGGTCTGCTGCTCGAAACGATCGAGGATGGCGAACAGCTGTTCCGGCGTCATGCGCTCGGTTTTGTTCACCTTGTAGTCGAAATAGTTGCGAAAACCCATCTGGCGCGCAAAACGGTTTCGCAGGCTAATCAGCTCCGGCAGGCCGTTGTGCAGCAGCCACTGTTCCAGCTCGCGCAGCGCGTCTTGCGAGCTGCGGCGGCAGTCTTCGTTTTCATTGGTGGCCTGATTGGTCAACAGCTCGCCGAGCGAAGCATTCACCCGTTGCCCTGCGGCATTCAGGTGGCTGACCGGGTTGGCCTTGCGCCGGGTATAAAGGTCCGCCTCGGCGCTGATGATCTGATCCAGCAGCGTTTGCGCCTGCGCATCTTCAATCGCGTTGCAGTCGAAGAAACGCAGCCAACCGTTCAACCCATGTTGCAGCGCATCACGCTGCGCATCCTGCGGCAAGATCTCCAGCCCGGCCAGCAGCCGGCGAATTTCAGCCAGCCGACGCGGTTCGCCGATAAAGCGCTTGTAGGCGCTTTCCGCCGCCGAGAAGCGCGCCGAAACCTCATCACCGCCGGTGCCCATATAGTTCTGCCAGAACAGATCTTCTTTGGCGCGGTGAACGTCGAGGTAGTCCTGATTCAATTGATTGAAGTAATCGAGAGCCTGTTGCATAACCATCCTTTCGGCCAATATGCGTGATGTTCCAGTATAGCCAAGGGATTTACGCGCTGCGTAAACGCGCCAACCCTTGTTCCAGGCTATCAACTTCACCGGCAGCCAGCAGACAGCAGGCAATCTGGCGCTGGATCGCCAGCGGAATAGCCACCTCCCCCGCCAGGCAGCGTTCGGTCCAGCGCGCGGTGGTTTCGGCATCCTTCGCCGCCGGCAGCACTGGCGTCTCGTCCTGTGCCGGCCGCTCCAGCAGCACCTGCTGTTCGCCGTCGACAATGTAATGGATCTGCGGGCAGCGCTGCGGGTTGGCGTAGGCTTCCCCTTCGGTACCGTGCATCAGCAGCCCGCGGGCGCCAATCTGGCGAAAGAAGGATGCCACGCGGCCGACATATTCCGGATGCGACACGCTGGCGATGCGCAGCACATCCTGCTCGCCGAAGGGCGTCGCCAGTTTGGCCAGCGTATGGGCGCTGTTACGCACCCCCATGCGCCAGCGCAGGCCAAGCTGCCTGTCCAGCGGGGCGGATAAGGCACCGACCGGGATAAATACCGTTTCGCCGTTGTCCAGACGTTGCTGAGCATGAGCGGCATCTTGTGACCAGGGCAGGCCCAGCGCACGGAAGGTTTCCGCGCTGGTGACGCGGGTGCTGTCATCCAGCACGCCGTGCACCACCACCGGCAGGCCGACGCGCGTCAGCAACAACGCCAGCAGTGGCGTCAGATTAGCCTGTTTGCGCGCGCCGTTATAACTGGGCAACACCACCGGCATCGGTCGCCCCTGCGGCGCCTGCAGGCGCATCACCTGCTGTTGCATCGCCTGGTAAAAGCCCAGCATTTCCTCTTCGGCTTCCCCTTTGATGCGCATGGCGATCAAAATGCCACCCAGCTCCAGCTCACCCACCTCATCGGCCAGCATCTTTTGATAAAGCTGAAAGGCGGTTTCCCGGTCCAGATCGCGCGCGTGGTTCTTGCCACGGCCTATTTCTTTGATAATTTTGGTGTAATCCATCGCCTGCGTCCCCTGATTCAGTCTGGGATTAGCATACCCTATCCACGCCGCCGCTCAACCTCATCCGCCAACCGCTGCTGGTCGGCGTTACCGGCGCGCAAGCCGGCGATCACGCCGTCGACGTCATCAGGGCTACGGTTCTGGCTCATCTTCCATTTGCCCTCGCGCCGGGTCACGGCGATTTCGATACCGACAATCCCCTTGATCTGCGCGGCGATATAATTCGCCGGGGCATCGTCAACCCGCCAGGGTTCAGGCTGCCGGCCTTCCTGCAACGCCGTTAACCCTTCCAGTTGCCGGCGCAACCAGTCTGCATCTTCGGTTACCCTGGGTACGCCATATAGCTGCACCAGACTGTAATCCCAGGTCGGCACCGCCTTGCCGGTCCGGCGTTTGGTTTCGTACCAGCCCGGCGAGATATAGCCATCAACGCCCTGAAACACCACCAGACATTCCTGCACCGCCTGTAACCCTTGCCAGTGGCGATTGGCGCGTGACAGGTGCGCCCGCAAGCAGATGTTTCCCTGCTCGTCGGCATCAATCAAAAACGGCAGCGGATCCGCCACCAGCCCTTGCTCACCCTGGCTGATCAACATGCCCAGCGGGTTGGCGCGCACCAGCGCAATTTGGGCTTCCAGGTCATCTTCACGGAATGTGGCAGGTTGATACATGCGTTTGGCTCCTTTGACGTCAAGTAGAAGCCACCAGCAATAACACCCGCCGGCGGTTTGCTAAAGAGCCAGTTTACGCTGTTGTTGGATGATCCACCTCAGCAACACAAAGGCCACCCCCATCGCCGACAGGTTGTAGATCATGGCGCCGGCAAATGCCTGCCCATAACGATCCGCTCCGCCGCCCGCAGCCAACAGCGGGACAAAAAATGCGCCGCTGGCGGCGATGCCCAGTGCGCCGCCCACCTGCTGCACGGTGGAAATCACCCCGGCGGCCATGCCCGCCTGTTGTTCCTTTACCAGCCCGAGCACCAGATTAAGCAACGGCGTCATGCTCAGCGCCTGTCCAAACCCCAGTATCACCAACCCCGGTAGCAGCCAGAGTGGAGCCGCCAGCGCCGTTCCCCACAGCACCTGCGCCACCAGCAACGCCATCCCGGCGGCGTAAACTGCCACGCCACCGGCCAAAACGCCGTTGCCCCAGCGCTGCGCCAGCGTTGGCGCCAGAAACGAGGCCAGCATAAAGGCCACGCTGGCGGGCGCGAACAGGCTGCCGGCCTGAAACGGCGTCAGGCCAATCCCCGCCTGCAACAACAGCGCAAAACACAGGAAGAACGAGGAGGCGGTAGAGTAAATCGCCAGCACCACCGCGACCCCAGGGCCAAAGCTTCCCTGCCGGAACAGCGCAGGATCGAGTACCGCATCTCCGGTATGCAGCGCCAACCGGCGCTCCCAACGCACAAAAAACCAGAGTACCGACACCGCCAACGCCAGTGCCGACCACACCCACCAGGGCCAGCCGCGTGACGGCCCTTCCAACAATGGCACTAGCAGCAACAACAAGCCCGCTGCTGCCAGCAGCAGGCCGACGCCATCCAGCCGCTGCGCCTGCTCGAGGCGCGATTCGGGAATGCGCCGCGCCGCCAGCAAAGCCAGCGCGCCAATCGGCAGGTTGATCAGGAAAATCATGCGCCAGCCACTGCCGAAAATATCAGCCTCGATAATGAACCCACCGAGGATCTGACCGAAAATCGCCGCCAGCCCCAGCGTCATACCCAGCCAGGCAAAGGCGCGCCGCCGCTGTTGCGGGCCGTACAGCACGCGCAGCAGCGCATAAATCTGCGGGAACAGCAGCGCCGCCGCCGCCCCTTGCAGAAAACGCGCCGCGATCAGCATGCCGAGCGACGTAGCCAAGCCGCACAGCGCCGAAGTCAGGGTAAAGCCCAGCATGCCCAGGCTGAACATCCGGCGACGGCCAAAACGATCGCCCAAACGCCCGCCGGCTATCAACAACACGCCGAAAGCCAGCTCATAGCCGGCGATAATCAGCCCCACGCCGGCAAAATCGGCGGCGAACTGCTGCTGGATAACCGGCGCCGCCACGTTCACGACAAACAGGTCAAACACCGTCACGAATCCGCCCAACAACAACACCGGCAACCCAGGCAAACCCCGATCGCCGCAAGATAATGACTGTTCCATAACACCTCCCGAGATTACGATGGCGGCAGTATGGAACATGTCTTAAACTGTTACTATATAGCCATTTATACTATTACTGAAAACAACAGGACAGCCGTATGCCGCCACGTACCCTCAATAGAACCCGTCAGGATCTGGCGGACTTTCTGCGTCAGAAGCGCGAGAAACTGTCGCCGCAGGCTGTCGGCTTGCCGAGCGGTAACCGACGCCGTACGCCGGGGCTGCGGCGCGAAGAGGTTGCGGCGTTGGCGGGCGTGGGCCTCACCTGGTACACCTGGCTGGAACAAGGGCGGGAAATCAACGCTTCGGTGGATTTTCTGGAAAATCTGGCGCGGGTGTTAAAGCTGGATGCGACCGCGCGATACCATCTGTTTTTGCTGGCGCATCAGCGCCCGCCGGTACCGGTCGGCCATCAGTGGTGCCAGGTTTCACCGCTGGTGCGCCGCCTGCTGGACGACCTGCAGTTGCGCCCGGCTTACGTGATGAACCTGAGTTGGGACATCATCGCCTGGAATCCGGCGGCGGAAAGGCTATTCGCCATCGGCGATCGCCCGGCGGAGCAGCGCAACATGCTGTGGATGCTGTTCGCCGATCCGCAGCTCAACCAACGGCTGGTGGAGTGGCAGGCGCAGGCGCCGCAAATCCTCGCCAGCTTTCGCCGCGACTATGCCCGCGCGCCCGATGACGCCACCATGCAGCAACGGATACAGGCGCTGGAGCAGGTATCGCCGCAGTTCCGCCAGCTGTGGCAGCAGCATGACATTCACGGCCGTTGCCAGGGGCAACGCACCTTCAACGTGCCGGGCGCCGGTCAGGTGACCTTTGAGCACGCGTCGTTTATCGTCGATGAGGAAAATCATTTGCGGCTGGTGATGTACAGCGCGCTGGCGCAATGCCCGGCCAGCGCGGCGTTTGAGGCGTTGTTGCAGGCGTGAAGCTATTTGCGGCTGTCAAAAATCAGCTTGCAGGCCAACCCGGCGAACACGCCGCTCAGCAGGTAGTTCGGCCAGCGTGCGCTGAAGCGGCGGCCGACAAAGCGGCTTTTCATGCCACTGACCGCCAGGATCACCCCGCCGTTTATCAGCAGGCCCACCAGATTCAGTACCGTCGCCAGCAGCAGCATCTGCACCACCACTGAACCGGCATGCGGATCGAGAAACTGCGGGAACAGCGCCAGAACGAACAGCGCCATTTTCGGATTGAGCAGGTTGGTGAACAGCCCCTGACGGAAAATTCGCGCTGTCGGTACAGCCGCTAATCCGGAAGATGCCTGTAAACTGCTGCCCGATCGCAGCGTTTTCCACGCCAGATACAGCAAATAAGCCGCACCCAACAGTCTCACCGCATCATAGGCCAGCGGCACCGCGACAAACAGCTGCGACAGGCCCAACGCCGCCGCCAATGCGTGGCAGTAAGTGCCGAGCTGGATCCCCGCCAGTGACGCGAAACCGGCGCGACGCCCCTGGCTGACGCTGCGCGAAGCGATTAGCAGCATATCCGGGCCTGGAGTTAGCGTTAACGCCAGACAGGCGCCGGAAAACAATAAAAGCGTGGAAGCATCAACCATAAATCACCTGAGCGGAACGTGGCGGGAGCGAAGCTTTATCATAGCCACGCTATCGGCTTTTACCAGCGCCAAATCATTGCCATGGAGCCTTGGGCAGGAAGTCCGCCAACAGAGCGTCGATCGCCACCCGCACCCGCAGCGGCATCGCGGTGCCCTTCAACCAGACGACGTTAATCGCCAGGCCCGGCCCACAGCTGCCTGGCAGGATTTCCCGCAGCGTTCCCGCCGTCAGCGCGTCGTGCGCCAGCCAGCGCGGCAACATGGCAATGCCGTGCCCGGCGCAGGCGGCACTCAGCACCGCCTCCATATTCCCCAACCGCAGGCGGGCCGGCGGTTGCAGCCGCTGAGTTTTCCCCTGCGGGTCCAGCAATTCCCAGGGCTGGCTATGCCCGTCACGCAGCATGGCGATCGCCTGATGCTGCAACAGCTCAGCCACCGCGCCAGGCTCGCCCTGCCGCGCCAGATAGATAGGTGCGGCGCAAAGTATCTGCTTCTGTTCCCCCAATTGGCGCGCGGTGATGGCCGCCGCATCGCCGGGCGAACCGATGCGCACGGCCAGATCGATGCCCTCTTCCGCCAGATCTGACGCCCGATTGGAAAACAGCGCTTCGAGATGCAACTGCGGGTAGCGGTCCGTCAGCGCCAACAGCGGCGGCAACACCCATTTTTGGCCGAACAGCACCGGCAGCGATACCCGCAACCATCCTTCCGGCGTGCGGGCGCGGGCTGCAAGTTGGCTTTCCGCCGCTTCCAGCGCCGCCAGCGCTTTAAGGCAATCGTCATAAAACAGCTGCCCTTCGTCAGTCAGCGACAAACTGCGCGTGGTGCGCTGAAACAATCGCACCTGCAACCGCTGCTCCAACCGCGCCACCGCTTTACCCACGGTTGAACGGGAAAGCCCGAGCTGTTCCGCCGCGCGGCTAAAACCGCCGGCCTGAACGGCCTGCACAAAGGCGCGGATCGCATGTAATCGTTCGCTGGAGATCATGATGCCTGCCCTATTGGCGATATTAATTCGCTTATTAAACGATGAAACGCCGCCACTGGCTACTCTCTGCGCTGAGTAAACTGAACGCATGATTTTCAGCCGAGGAAAACCCATGAGCGAACGCAGCAAAGTCCTGACCGAAGCCGGCACACCCCGCCTGTGGCGATTGCTGATCGGCATCAGCATCGCCAGCTTTTTGGGCTGTATCGATTTCACTATCGTCAATACCACAATCCCGGCCATTCAGCGCGAGCTGGCGGCCAGCCTGAGCCGCGTGCAGTGGGTAATGGCACTGTTCGTGATGGCGCTGTGCGCCTTTATGGTCAGCGCAGGGCGGCTGGCAGATTTGTACGGGCGCCGTCGGGTGCTGTACAGCGGGATGCTGGCGTTCGCCGGCGCATCGCTGGGCGCCGGGCTGGCGGGCAGCATTGAGCTGCTCAATGTCTGGCGCTTCGTACAGGGTGCGGCCTGCGCCGTGTTGTACACCGCCACCACCTCGATTGTCGCCGATGCCTGGCCGCCGCAGCAGCGCGGTCGCGCCATCGGTATTTTACTGGCGGTGAACGGACTGGGCCTGGCGATCGGCCCGGTTGCCGGTGGCCTGTTGGTCGGCTCGCTGGGCTGGCGCTGGGTATTTCTGTTGAACGTGCCGTTGATCGCGCTGAGTTTCGCGTTCTGTCTGGGAACGGTGCGGGAGTCTCGTGCACAGCAAGGCGCACGGCTGGATATTCCCGGTCTGTTGCTGTTGATCGTCGGCGTCGCCGGGCTGTTGCTGGCCATCAGCCAGGGCGGCCAATGGGGTTGGCTGGATGCCAAGACCCTGCTGACAACCGCGTTGGCGGTGGCCGCGCTGGGCCTGTTGTTGCCGGTCGAGCACCGGGCGCATTCACCCTTGGTGCCGCTGGAATTGCTGCGAAGCCCAGCCTTACTGCGCGTCTGCCTGCTGAGCGCGCTGCTGGCCTTATTCTACTGCGCCGCTTTTTTCCTGATGCCGATCTATCTGGAAAGCACCCGCCACTACGGGGGCGTAATGCTGGGTTTATTGCTGTTGCCCACCACGGCAGTGATGGCGTTCATCTCGCCCTGGGTGGGTCGATGGGTGGATAAATCCGGCCCACGACCGGCGTTGATCTTCGGCTTTGCGGCGCTGGCCGCCTCTGCCGCGCTGCAAAGTCTGTTTACCGCCGCCAGCCCGTTGCCGCTGCTCCTCAGCGCCTTCGCTCTGATGGGGCTGGGTTGGGGTTGCATTCTCGGCCCGCTGGTGATGGCTACGCTCGGCAGCGTCAACGAAGCGCAAAGCGGCGGCGCGCTGGGCATCACCTGGACGCTGCACAACCTGGGCGGCGCGGTGGGTCTGGCACTGGCTGCATTGATTTACCCGGCCTACGGCTACCGGGCGGTGATGTTGTTACTACTGACGTTGTCACTGTTCGGATGCCTGCTTGCCGCCTGGCGTAGCCGTTAATTTCACCTTGCGTTCTCCCAGCAGGTTCATGCCCGCAGCCGCCAACAGGATAATGGCGGCGCCGGCAAACTGCAGCGCGACCAGCCGATGACCGAACGCCAGCCGGTCCACCAGCATGGCGGCGATCGGATAAATGAACGACAGCGATCCGATCAGGTTGGTCGGCAGTTTTTGGATCGCGCCGTACAGCAGCACATACATCAACCCGGTATGCAGCACGCCAAGCGTGGCCAACATGCCCCATTGCCCGGCCGTCGCCGGCACTTGGAAATCCACCAACGGCAACAGCATCACCACGCCGACCGTCACCTGAATCAGTGCAATCAGATGCGGCGGCGTGCCTTTCAGCCGTTTGGCCGCTAACGCCATCAGCGCATAGAAAAATGCCGCTCCGAGCGACAACAAAATGCCCATCAGGTAGTTGCTCTGCTCGCCCGCCTGTTTGGGCTGTGCCAGCACCACCAGCATCATGCCGACAAACGCCAAGGTCAGCCACAGCAGCTTGCGGGCGGTGAGTTTCTCGCCGAGAAACAGCGCTCCCAACGCGACCAACATAAACGGCTGAGTGTTGTACACCGCGGTGGCAATGGAAATAGACGCATAAGAATAGGCGGCAAACAGCAGCAGCCAGTTGATCACCAGCGCCACGCCACCGGCTACCGCCAGCAACAAAGTCACGCGCGTCAGGCAATCGCGCCGCAGTTGGCCCAGCGCTCCGCAGATGGCCAGCAACACCGGCGCGCCCACCGCACAGCGCCAGAACACCACATTAATCACCGGCTGGCCGGACATCAGTACGAACCAGCCAATAGTGCCGGAAATCAGCATTGCGGCGATCATCTCCAGCGAACCGCGCTTTATCTCTGCATTCATGGTTATTTCCTCAAGGTTAAGCCTATGCCCTTAGCTTGAGGTTTTTCCACACAGGTTTCCATCGCATAAAAAAGGCCAATATGCTTAACTGCCTTTTTATCGCAGGCGTAATAAACAAAATACCTAATGGAGAGCTTATGGATGATATAGATCGCCAGATCCTGACCATTCTGGCGGAGGACGCGCGAGCGTCGCTGAAAACCCTGAGCGCCAAGGCTGGGCTGTCGTCGCCCAGCACCTCAGAGCGGCTGCGGCGGCTGGAGGAAAGCGGCGTGATCCAGGGCTACACCCTGAACGTCAATCTGCAGGCGCTGGGTTACGCTTTTCAGTCGCTGGTGCGCATCAAGCCGCTGCCGGGCATGCTGAAGAAGGTCGAGCAGATGATTCAGGAGATCCCCGAAGTGATCGAGTGCGACAAGGTGACCGGCGAGGACTGTTTTATCGTGCGCCTGGTGGCGCATTCGATGGAGCAGCTCGACCAGATCCTCGACCGGCTGGCCGAGCGAGCGCAAAGCAACACCTCGATCGTCAAAACCACACCGGTGAAGCGTCGCCTGCCGCCGCTGCTGTGATTAACGCGTGCGTCGGCGGGTAAACGGGTTCTTGCGCTTTTTGTCTTTTTTCTCCGCTTCGGCGGCAGACTTGAGCGCAGCCTTGTGGGCCTTGTCCGCTTCCGGCACCTCGCGCTGTTCAATCGGAAACACCGGCAACGCCGCCAGCAGCCGCGACCCGTAGCTTTTGGTCAGCAGACGGCGATCGTAAATCACGATTTCGCCGTGGCACTCATTGCTGCGAATCAACCGGCCAACCTGTTGGATCAGGTTGAACGAAGCGCTGGGCAGGCTCTGCACTTCAAACGGATAACGTTTGAGCGATTTTAGCCACTCGCCCTCGGTGAGGATCACCGGGCTGTCGATCGGCGGGAACGCGATTTTGTGAATATGCACCTGGGTCAGCAGTTCACCTTTCAGGTCCAGCCCTTCGGCAAACGACTGCAGGCCAATCAACACGCTGGCCGTGCCCTTTTCAACCCGTTTACGGTGTTCCTCAACCAGCCGGTAGCGCGGCTGATCCCCCTGCACCAGCAGCATCAGGCGCAGATCGGTAACGTAGCTGAGGAAGGTTTGCATCGCCCGGTGGCTGCTGAACAGGATCAGCATGCCCTTGTGTTTGCCGCCGGCCTGCTCGGCGCGGAAGAAGCGCGCCATTTCTTCCAGGTGCTCCGCTTCGTTGGCCATCGCCGGTTCAAAGCGCATGTTCGGAATGACAATTTTGCCCTGTTCAACGTGATTGAACGGCGAGGACAGGGTTTCGAAGCGGTCACCGGCCTTTTCGCTCAGCCCGCTCATTTCCTGCAGGCGCGCAAAGCTGTTTAGCGACCGCAGCGTCGCCGAGGTGATCACCACGTGCGGCACTTTGCGCCACAGCAACTTTTCCAGCTGATCGCTGACGCGAATGCCGACGCAGTGCAGATACAGGTGCGTCACGTTATCGCGCAGGTCGCGCGTGACCCATTTGGAGATCGGCGCGTTGGAGGATTTGTCCAGCGCCGCCAACCGCCACAGTTTGCTCATCGCCTCCAGATAGCCCAGCGTGCGGCTCATCTGAATGATCGAACGGTGCAGGCGCACGATGTCGTGCTTGCCGGTCTGTTCAGTGAGATCGTTCAAGATGAACTCCGCCACCCCACGCAAGGCGTCGGTCAGCTTAAATAGCCTTGCACTGGTCTCCACCATTTCAACCGGCAGCTCGCCCATTTCAAACCGGTGTTCGGCGATGACGCTGTCGGTGGGCAGATAGGCACTGACCTGATGCTCGAAGATCTGGATCAGCTCACGCAACTCTTCGCAGTGATTTTTCAGCCGCTCGTCATTTGCCAGCCCCGGCGGGTTTTTCGGCCGGTATTGCGTCATGCACTGTTCGACGTGGCGCACGATCATGTCCAACTGCAGATTGGTCGACAGCGCGGTGATTTCACCGTCAATCTCCAGCGCGTCGCGCGCCACCTCCGGCAAATGATGGCCTTCGTCCAGCACCAGCAGCAGCTCTTTCGGGTTCGGCAGCACCGATTCGGTTTCCAGCGCCGCCATCACCAACGCATGGTTGGCCACCACCACGTCGGCGGTTTCAATCTCTTTGCGGGCGATATAAAACGGGCATTCGCGGATGTAATGGCAGTTGCGCCCCAGGCAGTTGGCTTTGTCGGTGCTCAGTTTGCCCCACAGCGGATCGTCGATCGACAGCTGATAATGGTCGCGCAGCCCATCCCACTCATGGCGGTTGAGCGCCTTGGTCAACTTTTGGCACAGCGCCTGCTCTTCGCCGCTGGACGGCGCCAGTTCGTCATCGAGGAACAGCGTAAGGTCACCCTGCTCGCTGACGTCGGTGCTCAGCGCCGCCAGATTGCGCGGGCAAACGTAGCGCCCACGGCCAAAGGCACCGGTGAATTTCAGATCGGGGATGATCTTTTTCAGCAGCGGCAAGTCTTTGCTGTAGATCTGATCCTGCAACGCCACGTTGGCGGTGCTGACCACCAGCGGTTTGCTCTCCGCACGGCCCACGGCGATCCCCGGGATCAAATACGACAGCGTTTTGCCGACGCCGGTCGGCGCCTCAATCGCCAGGTGGCGCGGGTAATCGCCGGCCAGCGTCTTGGCGACTTCGGCGATCATCTGCCGTTGCGGCGCACGGGAAATAAAATCCGGTATTTGTTGCTGCAGGGCTTTGTACCACTGGCCAATTTGATCTTTTACTGCGGGGGAGAGCGCCATTCAACTCTATATCTAAACGAAATGATGGCGCTATTGTCCCACAGACCGCCGGCCGAGTCAGCCCGAGTTATGGCTGGGTTTCAATCATTGAGGCACGGCCAGCACTGAACGACCACTCATCCAGTTGAGTGGTGGTGATGACGATCATCACATCTTCCGGACGCAGTTGCAGGTTCTCCTCCAGCAGCGCCGCCAGCCGTTGATAAAAACGCTGTTTGGTGGCGGTATCGCGCGGGCGGCCGATGGTGATGTAAAACAGCACATAATCCGCCGAACGCGGCCCGCCAAGGTAATCGCGGTCGTATATCAACTCGCCGGGGCGGTATTGATCGATGGCCTGAAATTTGTCGGCCGGCGGCACGTTGAAGGTGTCGACCAGCGCCTGATGCAGGCTGTCGGACAGGGTTTGCAGATATTCCGCTGATTTTCCCTGATGCAAGGCAATACGGCTGAAAGGCATAAGGTTACTCCTGTTCCAATTCACGCAGGCGCGCCACGGCGCTGGCCGCCGCCGGCCAGCCGGCATAGAACGCCAGATGGGTGATCAATTCGGCAAGCTGCTCACGGCTCACGCCGTTGCGTTGCGCCAGTTGCAAGTGAAACGGCAGTTGCTCTACGCGATTGAGCGCCACCAGCGCGGCGACGGTAATCAGGCTGCGTTCGCGCGGGCCCAGCTCCGGCCGCTGCCACACGTCGTCGAATAATACGCTGTCGCTGAGCTGCGCCAGCTTGGGGGCTATATCGCCGAACGCCTGTTGGCCGGCCTGTTGGGAAGGTTGCATCATTTTCTCCTGCTGTTTAACGGATAGCCTTAAGCTACTCGCCGTCATGGCGGGTGAAAATCGGGATTTTTGATATCAAAGGTTCACAAAAACAGGACGGTATTCACCCTAGGATCAACGCCAGCCTAACGGCAATTCTTGAGGATAGGCTGCGTGTGTGTCCTGCAACGCATAAGTCTCACGCATGTCTCCGACAGAAATCAGGAAGGGTATCGCTGTCTGTAGATCCGTCACGACACTTGTCCGGGGAAGAAATTCACACTTTTCGCAACTTTTTTAATCGTTCGATATGGAAATGAATATTTTGTCATAAATAGATCACATAACTGAGGTAAAAAATCCTCGCCGCAAACAAAGAGGCGGCACAGTGAAACTGCAGTACAACTGATGATAAGCGTCTTTCAATCGAATAAAGCAGGGTAAATCATGAAACGTAATCTTCTGGCCGTTATTATTCCGGCACTTTTAATTGCGCAGACAGCACAGGCAGCAGAAATCTACAATAAAGACGGCAACAAGCTCGATTTTTACGGCCGCGTAAAAGCACTGCACTATTTCTCTGACGATACCGGCAATGATGGCGACAAAACCTACGTGCGTATCGGTTTTAAAGGCGCGACTCAAATTAACGATATGCTGACCGGCTACGGCCAGTGGGAATATCAGATTTCGGCTAACCATGCCGAATCCGACAGTGCGAAAGACACCAAGACCCGTCTGGGCTTCGCCGGTCTGAAATACAAAGATCTCGGCTCATTCGACTACGGCCGCAACTACGGCGTTATTTATGACGTGGGCGCCTGGACCGATATGCTGCCTGAGTTCGGCGATGACGCTTACGTCAAAACCGACAACTTCATGAACGGTCGCGCCAACGGCGTGGCAACCTACCGTAACAACGATTTCTTCGGCCTGGTCGACGGCCTGAAATTCGCGGTACAGTACCAGGGCAAAAACGAAAACGATGGCCGCGCCGGCAGCAAGGCGAACGGCGACGGTTGGGGCCTGTCTTCCAGCTACGAAATCATCGACGGTCTGAGCCTGGGCGGTGCCTATGCCTCTTCCAACCGTACTGCAGGCCAAAAAGCAGGCACCTTCGGTAAAGGCGATAAAGCCGATATCTGGGCCGGCGGTCTGAAATACGACAACAACAGTGTTTACCTGGCCGCGACCTATTCGCAGAGCCATAACATCGTGCCTATTTCCGGCACCGCAACCATAAATAACAACTCCACCTCCGTTAGCGGCTTTGCCAATAAGGCGGAAGGCGTGGAATTGGTTGCGCAATATCTGTTCGACTTCGGCCTGCGCCCATCGCTGGGTTATGTTCAGTCTAAAGGGAAAAATATCGAAGGCGTCGGCGATGCCGATCTGGTGAAATATTTTGACGTTGGCGCTTACTATTATTTCAACAAGAACATGTCGACCTATATCGATTATAAAATCAACCAACTCGACGACAACAATAAGCTGGGCCTGAAAACCGACGACGTTGTCGCCGTCGCCCTGACTTACCAGTTCTGATGTGACGAATAACCACCACTGCAATCTTTAGCTTCGGCTACTTGAAAAGATTTATTTCGCCGGGCGGCTGCGCCCGGTTTTTTTCATTTGCGCTTTCTGCCCCCAGGCCCCTGCCCGATTCCCGCTCTGCATCCCGTAACCGCACGCAGAAACTTGCCTTGTAAAACAATCGGGTCTAGATGTAATACCCTACGACTTTCACGTTGCAGACCACAAGGTTGCAGCCTGAAAGATGACGGGTATCGCCTCTCTTTCCCACAGGAATAAGCCATGCACAACGATGGACGGTTCGAGTATCAAAGTGCCTTGCGCTACAGCAGCGACCAATTGGCGCAGATCCTCTGCCACTGTTTTGAAAACTACATTGTGCGTTTTGTCATTGATGGCGCCACCTTCGCCAGCCGCTTTGGCGCCGAAGACCTCAGCCTGAACGACAGCCTTATCGTCACCCACCAACAACAGCCGGTGGCACTGGCGCTGATAAGCCGCCGTGGCCTGCACAGCCGGGTAGCGGCGCTGTCCATCCGCCCGGAAATGCGCGGCAAAGGGCTGGGGAAAGCGCTGATGCGGCGTATCGTCGCCGACGCGCACAAGCGTGGCGATCGTCGGTTGTCGCTGGAGGTGATCGAAGGCAATGACGCCGCGCTGGCGCTCTACCATCAGGCTGGCCTGCGCATCGTCCGCACCCTGACCGGCCACCAGGCCGATGAGCCGACAACCGCCGACGTGGCGGTGCTGCAAGAGATTGATCCATTAACCGTCTCGCACCGCCTGACGGCCGAAGGCGCCACCGACCAACCCTGGCTGATCGCGCCGGAATCGCTTTACAAGCTGCCCGGCCAACCGCACGCCTTTACCCTTGACCGCCAGGCCTATGCGGTGGTGCAGGCCGGGGCCGAGAAGTGTTTCCTGCGCATGATCTACGTGCCGCCGCAGCACCGCGGCAAAGGGCATGCCCGGGCGCTGCTGGCTGCGTTGCAGGCACACTTTTCGCCGCTGCCGCTGGCGGCCAACGTTTACGTTCCCGACGTGGCTGCGCCCTTCTTTGACCGGCTCGGCTGGCGGCAAGACGCGTTACGCCAGTTCGAGATGGCGATGACGTTGAATACCGCACAATAACAACCCGAAAGTTATCCCTCGATGTAGGGCAGGAGAAAACATGCAGAAAATGACCCTTGGCGCGGCGATCGGCATTGCGCTATTGACGCTGACCGGCTGCGCGCAGCCGCTGAAAACCGATCTGCAGGCCCAGCAGCGGCTGGCGGACCAGTCGGTGCTGGCGCTGAACTGGTTCCAACAGTCCGGTGAATATCAGGCGTTGGCGCACCAGGCATTCAACAGCGGAAAACGCGCCTTCGATCAGGCCAGGGCCGCGCCGGGCAAGAAGAAGGCCGTGGTGGTCGATCTGGACGAAACCCTGCTGGACAATAGCCCGTATTCCGGCTGGCAGGCGCAGCAAGGCAAGCCGTTCGCCGCCGCTACCTGGGCGAAATGGTCACAGGCCGAACAGGCAGGGGCCGTGCCGGGCGCGGTGCAGTTTGCCCGTTACGTCAACAGCCACCAGGGCACGATGTTCTACGTCTCCAACCGCAAAGTGTCCGAATACGCCGCTACGGTCGCCAATATGCAAAAACTGGGCTTTACCGGCATGTCGGAAAAAACCGTGCTGCTCAGCAGCGACACGTCCAACAAGCAGGCGCGCTTTGACGCCATCAAACAGGCAGGCTATGACATCGTGGTGTACGCCGGCGACAACCTGAACGACTTCGGCGCGGCAACCTATCACCAGGATAATGCGCAACGCCGGGCCTTCGTCAGCGATAATCAAAGCAAGTTCGGCACCGAGTTTATCGTGCTGCCTAACCCGCTGTACGGCGACTGGGAAAGCGGCATGGCCCGCGATTACAACAAGCTGACGCCGGAGCAGAAGCTGCAAATCCGCCAACGGGCCATCAAGGCCTGGAACGGGCAGTAATCGCGGTTGTGGCATTGCCGCAGGGACGTTGCGCCTGCGGCATAGTCACAATGTTTTTTCTAAACACACGGCCAGCGGATTACCGCGATAACGGCCATAATTTTCACGCAGCTGATAACCCTGTGCCAGATAAAACCTCACGGCACGCTGGTTAACCCGACGAGTCTCCAGCCACAGTTGCCGATAACCCCGTTGCCGCGCCTGCCGTTCAAGCTCTCGAAGCAAACGGCCGCCGGTGCCGGCACCGGCCTCACGTATGTACATGCGCTTCACCTCGGCAATCCCCGGCGCCAACCAACGGAAGGCGCCGCAGCCCACAGCCACACCGGCCGCATTGCGTGCCAGTAAAAAACAGGCGTTTGCCGCCCGCATTTCGCTCACGTCGAACGACGCCGAACCGCTGTCACCGGTAATTTCCGCCAGCCTCGCCGACAACTCGGCCATCAGCGCCAGCGCCTCCGGGCTGTCGGCCTCGGCGGGTACAATGCTAAGCGTCACAATAATTTGTACATATAACTGGTGGCATCCAGCGCGCTGCCGTTGCTGGCGCGAGCGTACTGCGGAATGCTTCCCGCCAGCTGAAACCCCAGTTGACGATACATGCCCTCGGCCGTGTCGCCGGTCAGGGTATCCAGCACCAATAAATGCCGCTGATGCTGAATCGCCCTTTGCTGAATTTGCAGCATCAGCTCACGGGCGATGCCCTGACGGCGAGCCTGCGGATGCACCATCAATTTCACTACCTCGGCGCGGTGGCGGCCGTTGTCAGGCATGTCCAGCAGCAGTTGCACCGTGCCGACCACTCGCCCCGCTTGCCGGGCGACCAACAGGATCCTGTCTTCACGATCAATCGCCGGCAGCAGACGGCGCCAGAACGCCTGCGCCTGTTCCAGGGTGAAAGGCATCACAAAACCAATACTCGCGCCTTGCGATACACTGGCTTGCAGCATCTCGGCCAGCTCGGGAAGAGCGTTTTGTACCTCATCGGCGTTCAGTTGCTGTATCTCAATCATGATTAGGGCCTGCAGATAACAAGGGTGTAATGGGCCGGCACGGTGCCGGGCACAGCAAACCGGGAAGCGCCGAACAGCCGGTAACGCAGACAGTCGCCCGGCTCAAGCTGGAAGGTGCGGTCCTCAAGCGTCAGCTCAAGCCGGCCTTCCAACAGCCAAAGATGGTGCTCGAGCGCATGTACCGAAGGCGCGTCATAGGCGATTTCCGCCCCGGCTTCGAGCCGGCCTTCGATAAACTCCGCCTTGAACAGCGCAGCGGGCGGCGATACCGAACGGCGGTGAAAGCCGCTGGCGCGGTCGACCCACACCGGTTGCTGCTCACGGCGCAACAGCTCCGGCGGTTCATCCTCGACTTCGCTCAGCAGGCGTGACATGGTCAGCCCATACGCCGAGCACAGCTTGTTCAACAGCGAAGCGGTCGGGCTGGTTTCCGCGCGCTCCACCCGCGACAACGTCGCCCGGCTGATGCCGGTTTGCTGCGCCAACTCCTCCAGCGACCAACTCTGTCGCTGACGCAAGTCAGACAGCCGCTGCGCCAAACGGAGATCGGCGCTTTCCATTCCGTTATCCATTCTCGTGCTCCTGATGATAAATCCCATATAAGAGAAATAATCTCAAATAAGGGATTCGTCAACCGGATTTTAAAACAGGCCGCACAGGGCGATAAAAATCAGCATGCTCAGCAGCACCACCGCCAACATATTGCGCAAGAAAAACGCCAGTATCACCGCAAACAGCGCGCCCCACAGATAAGGATTATCCGGTACCGCGCGCAAGGTATCGCCGCTGAAAGCCAGGATCGGCCCGCAGATCGCCGTCAGCACCGCCGGCACGGAAAAACTCAGCAGGTGCCTGAAGCGTGGCGACAGCCGCACCGGCAGGCCCGGCGCCAGAAAACAGTAACGGTTGAAAAACACCACCAGGCCCATCAGCACTATCGTCAACCAAATCATGCGCCCCCCTTGCTGCACAGCATGCCGGCGCCCATCGCCGCGACGGTGGTGATAATCAACGCGCCCGGCACCTGAAAATAATGCAGCGCCACCGACAGCGGCAACGCAGTCGATACGCACGCCAGCACCGGCAGGTTGCGGATCATCGGTACTACGATGGCGATAAACGTGGCGGCAATGGAGAAATCCAGGCCATAACGGTCCAGATCCTCGGCGCTGCCGGCGGCCAGCACGCCCAACAGCGTGAAAAAAATCCAGCTCAGGTAAAAGGTCAGCCCGGCACCCAGCGCGTACCAACGGTTAAAGCGCGCCGGCGCCTGGTTGCCGGTGAGGGCAAACAGCTCATCGGTCAACAGGAACCCCAACAGCAAACGCCAGCGCAAGGGGAGCGGCGCTACGCTTTCCCGCAGCCGCAGGCCATACAGAAAATGTTGGGCGGTGACAAAAAAGGTCGAGACCAAAATGGCCAGCAACCCCGCTCCGCCTTTGATCATGCCCATCGCCACCAGTTGCGAGGCGCCGGCAAAGACAATGGCCGACATGCCCAGCCCCTGCGCCGCCGTCAGGCCGCTCTGGATGGCCATCGACCCCGCCAGGATGCCCCAGGGCAATACCGCCAAACACAGCGGCAGGATCGCCGCCGCCCCTTGCAGCGCCGGGCGCAGCCGGGACATCGGCGGCTCGGTGAGGATTGATAAGTGCGTCATGCTGTTCTCCTTCGTTTGAAGGCACAGCCTAGGGCAGGATGCTTCCGGGGTATTGCACAGGATTGCGCGGCTATTTCAGCGATTTAACATAGTCGCCGGGCGTGATGCCCATCGATTTGCGGAAATGGCGGTGGAAATGGCTTTGATCGTGAAAACCGCTGCTCAGCGCACTGTCCAGCACGCCATGGCCGGCCTTCAGCATGTGGCGCGCCTTGCGCAGCCGGGCCTGGATCTGGTAAGCATGCGGCGGCAAACCGGTGGCCAATTGAAACTGACGCAGCAGATAGTAAGGGCTGAGCGCCACCCGTTCCGCCAGCTCCAGCAACGAAACGTCTGCCTCGGGGAAATCATCCAGAAAAGCCTTTACCTGCGTGACCTGACGCTGCGCCTTACTCTGCGGCGCGGCTTCGATGCGGCTTTTGCCGTGCCGCAGCATCAGCCAGGTGAGCGCAGAAAACACCATGGTTTCTTTCAGCAGACGGTTTTCATCGCTGCGCAGCAGGCTGAACGCCAGCCGCAGTTGGCCGGCAAGACCGACATCGTGAATCACCGGACGGGGGAAATAAGGCGTTGCCCCGGCGCCGGTTTTCAAATCTCGCGAGAGAAACGCCAGCAGTTCCGGGGTGGGATACATCGCCTGATAGGACCAGCCGTCTTCGCTGGCGGCGCTGCCGGTATGGATATCGTCGGCGTTGACCAGAATGATGCTGCCCAGCGGCGCCACGTGCTCGCCGCCGGTCCGGTAAAAACGCTGGGCGCCGTCGTCGATCACCCCTACGCAGAAGCCTTCGTGGCTGTGGCGCGAGAAAGTCTGTCGGCGATAGGTAGCCTGCAGCACCCCCAACCCGCCGAGTTCGTCGACGTGCATGAAGCTGGCCTGCTCCCGACGAGCGTTACGCCCTGCGCTTTCCACCATAATATCCGCCTCCGCTGAATGAAGTTTATTCTATCATTCAGTGGACGGATGGTTTTGTACAAAATTGCCCGTCTCGTCGGCCGGCGGCGCGATGGCCGCACAGCGCCAGGCGCTGAACATCGCCAGCAATGGCGCCAGGGCAAACAACAGGAACAGCCAGCGTGCGGCATTGGCCGCCCCCACCGCCCCGCCCGGCTCATTGAGCCCGGCCAGATTCGCGATCATCCCGGCCAGCGCCGCGCCAAAGGCGGTGGCAAACAGTTGCACCGTGGTGATGGATGCGCCGGCGATATCCTTATCCGCTTCAGGGGCGACCTGCAGGATACGCGTCAACAGATGCGGCCAGCCGAAACCTATGCCGAATCCCACCAGCGTCAGCGCGATAACGATCGGCGTCAGCGCCAGCCAGTGGCCGCCGGAAGAGGTCGGCATCAAAATACCCAGCGCCAGCAGCCCCACCAGCACGAACAGCGGCCCGCTGATGATCGCCCGGCGGATGCCCGCGCTGCGCCAGCCGGAACTGAGGATCTCCGACAGCGTCCACCCCGCCGCCATGGTGGCCGCAATGTAGCCGGAGATCAGCGGCGATTGACCATGCAGGGTTTGCAGGAAGTAAGGCACGAAGATTTCGCTGGTCATGCCTACCACCAACAGGGAGACGGTGATATACAGCGAGGCCAGTTGGGAGCCGCGACGCAGAGCGCCATGCGGCAACAGCCGTGCGCGAGAGTGCGCTTCGCGCTGTATCAGCCAGGCCATCAACAGCAGCGCCAAAGCAATGCCGCCCAGATTGATCCACGCGCTGTCCGCCAGGCTACCGGCAGATACCACCAGCACCGCCGTCGCCAACAGCAGCAACTGAGCCACCGGCAACGGCGCCGCCTGTTGCTGCGGTTTACCCTTGGGCAGGATCAGGAAAGTGAAACCGGCGTACAGCACCATGATCGGCAACAGGATGCCGAATGCCCAGCGCCAGGCGTTCAGTTCAGCAAAAATCCCGCCCACCGCCGGCCCCACCAGCGTCGCAATGCCCCACATCGCCGACACCAATGCCATCGCGCGCGGCCACAGCTTTTGCTCAAAGACCAGATTGATCATGGCGTAGGACAGCGCAAAGATCAGACCGCCGCCAAACCCCTGCACCGTTCGGCCGATCAGCATCACCGGCATCGACGGTGCCAGCGCGCACAACATGGCTCCGGCGATAAAAAATAGCGACGCCACCAGATAGGCGCTGCGTGCGCCATAGCCGCTGAGCAACCGCGCGGATAACGCAGAGCCGAGAATGGACGCCACCACAAACAGCGTGGTGTTCCAGGCATAGAGATTCAGGCCGCCGATATCCTGCACCACCGAGGGCAAAATGGTGGTGGCGACCAGAATATTGATGGCGTGCAACGCTACGCCGAGTGAGAGCGCAATCGCGCTGGCGCCATTTTTGCCGGAGAAAAGATCGCTCCAGCGACTATCATCGTTAGTTATCACGGTTGTCGTCCTGTTTTCAGAGTAATGGCATTGAGTTGCGGATGATATTGCGTTAAATTTAACAAGTATTAACTTGGAATAATGGTAGGGCGAGGCGGAGAAATATGTCAAGAATAAACTTGGAAAATAGCGGTAACACCGCACAGTCGGTCAGTGACCGTTTGCTGACGCTATTGAAAACCCGCGGCCCACAGCAAGCGTCTGATGCAGGAAAAGTCCTTGGCACCACCGGTGAAGCCGCACGCCAGCAGTTCGTCAAGCTGGCGAAAGAGGGCTTGGTTGAAGCGGTGGCGGAAACGCGCGGCGTCGGCCGCCCGGTGCAACTGTGGCACCTGACCGTCGCCGGCAATGCGCGTTTTCCGGATACCCATTCCGAATTGACGGTGCAACTGCTGCGCACCGTGCGCGACAAACTGGGCGAACAGGCGATTGACTTGCTGATCGACACCCGTGAACAGGAAACGCGCATTAACTACAAACAGGCGATGATCGGCGCGACCGATTTGCAAGAGCGCGTCGCGCGCCTGACGGCCATCCGCACCCGTGAAGGCTACATGGCCGAATGGCGCACCCAGGAAGACGGCTCCTTTCTGTTGGTGGAAAATCACTGCCCGATTTGCGCTGCCGCCACCGTCTGCCAGGGATTCTGCCGTGCTGAACTGAGCATTTTCACCGAGGTGTTGCAGGCGCAGGTTGAGCGATCCGAGCATATCCTGGCCGGCGCGCGCCGTTGCGCTTATCGCATCTCTCGGCAGTAAGCAGGCACTCACCTATGCAATGGGCAAACCTGCAATGAAACCGCACGCCGGATTCTGGCTGGCGACGCTGGGGATCAACGCCGCTTGGCTGTTGGCGATCCTGGGCCGTGATCGGGTCAATGCCGTACTGCTGGCCGGCGCGGTGCTGGCGCTCATCTTTACACCGGCGCACCGGCGGCGATGGGCGCTGTTGACCGCCCTGACCGGTATCCTGATGGACAGCCTGTGGAACTACGCCGGCGTGCTGCATTTCAGCGGCCACAACCTGTTGCCGTTATGGATGGTTGCCCTGTGGCTGGCCTTTGGCTGCTGGTGGTTTTGGCTGCTGGATCTGATCAAAGCCGCCCCTTTGCCGCTGGCGGTCCTGGGTTCCATCGCCGGGCCGCTGGCGGGCATCATCGGCTGGAAGTTGGGTGCAATACAGCCGGGCACCGCGCCGGAAATCATGCTGTTGCTGCTCTCTGTCGGCTGGGCCGTCTTTCTGCCCGTCGTAAGTTGGCCGCGTCTGAACAAGCCAGCCCCGTAACCGCGCGGGTTGCCTGCCATTCGGCGGAATATCGCTTTTTCACTGGCCCTTTCTCCATCAAAAAACTACTGAAAAGCGTTGCTTATCCTCCACCCGATCGGGTTTACTGAGTCCTCTAATAATAACCTTCCCTGCAGAATAAAAACCCATGCTTAGCCAAAATAGCCGTAACGTCCTGCCGTTAATCGGGGCGCTGTTCACGTTATATATTGTTTGGGGGTCGACCTACTTCGTGATTCGTCTGGGCGTAGAGAGCTGGCCGCCGTTGATGATGGCCGGTATCCGCTTTCTGGTCGCCGGGATCGTGCTGTTCAGTTTTCTGGCGCTGCGCGGCCATGCCCTGCCAACGCCAAAGCAGTGGCTGGCCGCCGGCACCATCGGCATTTTGCTGTTGGCGGTGGGCAACGGCCTGGTAACCGTGGCGGAGCATCAGAACGTGCCTTCCGGCATTGCCGCGGTGATGGTGGCGACGGTACCGCTGTTTACCCTGTGTTTCAGCCTGCTGTGGGGCATGCGCAATACCAAACTGGAATGGGCGGGCATTGCGCTGGGCCTGGTGGGGATCGTGCTGCTGAATACAGGCAATAACCTGGTCGGCAACCCGACCGGCGCGTTGCTCATCTTACTGGCCTCCGCCAGTTGGGCGTTTGGATCGGTGCTGGGGTCACGCATCTCGCTCCCCGCCGGGCCGATGGCCGGTGCGGCGGAAATGCTGGTCGCCGGCGTAGTGTTGCTGGCGGTCAGCCAATTGAGCGGCGAACGCCTCACGCAGTTGCCCAGCGCCAAAGGCTTCTTCGCGCTGGGTTACCTGATCGTCTTCGGTTCCATGCTGGCGATCAGCGCCTACATGTTTTTGCTGAAAAACGTGCGCCCGGCGGTGGCGACCAGCTATGCCTACGTTAACCCGGTGGTGGCCGTGTTGCTCGGTATCGGTTTCGCCGGCGAGACGCTGGCACCGCGTGAATGGGCCGCGCTGGTGATTATCGTTGCGGCGGTGGTGCTGGTGACGCTGGGAAAATACCTGTTCACCCGCCCGGCGGGCCGTATAAACAGAAAATAGCCTGACCCGGGGCGAAGATATTCGCCCCTATGCCGCCGTCAACAATGCGGCGGCTGGGAAGCCCACGGGTATAAAAATGCGTCTTGTTTCACCCGACAAAGGGTCTATAATTCCCGCTGTTCCAAACAACCTGCGAAATTATTCCTATGCTGAAAAAAGCCTTTATCATCGTTATCGCCCTGGCCGCCTTTGGTTCGTTGGGTGGCGTATTCCTGGCCGGGCTGAATATGTACACCCGTTCCACCACGCCGCTCGAAGAGAGCACCACCACCAGCGATGCCGCCGTCAGCACGGCTCCGGCAGACAGCATTCAGGCCAAGTGATGGTCCATCCAGCCCTGGCAACGTTGCTGTAAAAAGCGTTGCAACAGCCTGACGCGCTCCGACACCTGCGAACGGTGCGGACACACCAAGCTGATGGGCACCGCGTCGCTTTGCCATTCCGGCAATAGCTGCACCAAACGCCCCGCGTGAATATCCGCCACCACATCGATAGCCGATTTACGGACAATACCGTGCCCGGCCAG
Source organism: Serratia sp. 22264 (assembly GCF_052045345.1). Taxonomy (NCBI): domain Bacteria; kingdom Pseudomonadati; phylum Pseudomonadota; class Gammaproteobacteria; order Enterobacterales; family Yersiniaceae; genus Serratia; species Serratia sp. 22264. Next base: position 176,233 of record NZ_JBQEOY010000001.1, on the reverse strand, counting down.
CGCCCAACGCCGCGCCACCTCGCCGTCGTCGGTAAAATAATGGCCGTTCAACGGCACTTCAATGCACTCATCCCCACGCCACAAGCGCCATTCGGCCTGCCTGCGCCCGCTGGGCTGATAAATCAAAATGCCGTATTGCGCCAGTTCCGCCGGCGTCTGCGGCGCGCCATACCGTTGCAGGTAAGCCGGGCTGGCGCAGATTAAGCGCCGGTGCTGCGGCAGAATGGGCAGCGCCACCAGCGAAGAATCCGCCAGTTGGCCAAAGCGCAGCGCAATGTCTACCGGCTCGCGAAACAGATCGGCCTGGCGGTCGTTAATCAGCAATTGCAGTTGAATATGCGGGTGCTGCAGCTTGAATTCGTCCAGCCAACCCAACAACAGGTTACGGCCAAAATCCGACGGCGCAGAAATTTGCAGCACGCCGGAAAGCCCCTGGTGTTTCTCGCGTATCGCCTGCTCCCCTTCCGTCAACGCGCCTAACGCCAGCCGGGCGCTATCAAGATAACGCCGCCCCTCCTCCGTCAAGCGCAGGCTGCGGGTGGAGCGCACCAACAGCCGAACCCCCAGCCGCTGCTCCAGCCTTTTAACCGCAATGCTGGCCGCCGCCGGGGTGATATCCAGCGCGCGCGCCGCCTCTGAAAAACTGCCGCCGTCCACCGTACGAACGAACACGTCGAGATCGATAAAGGATGTCATGGGGATCCTGGCGCCACGCCTATTATTAAAAATAATTTATAAGTGTTTGCCATTTAGGCTGATTGTTCGCGGATTTTCAATGCCTGATGATAGATAACATCGACATTCATGGCAATCGAGGCACTATCATGACCCTCTCTTCTTCTTCCCTGAACCGGCAAAAGCTGGTGATTATCGGCGGTAACAGCGGTATCGGCGCGGCGGTGGCTTACGCCGCCGTGGCAAACGGCGCCAGCGTAGTGCTGGCCTCACGCCGCGCCGGGTGCATGCAACACTATCAGCCCGCCGACGGCGGCAACCTGCGGGTAATGCAGGCGGACGTCACCGACGAAAATTCGCTGCGCGCGCTGTTCGCCGAGGTCGGCGAGTTCGATCATCTGGTGTTCACCGCCGGGCCGGCAGTTCAGGCCAAACTGCTGGCGGATACGGATTTTGACGAGGCGCAGGCCAATTTCGACGTCAAACTGTGGGGCGCATTGCGTGCCATTCAGGCCGCGTTGCCTACCTTGTCACCGAAAGGCTCCATCACCCTGACCTCCGGCCAGCTGTCGCGCAAATACCTCAGCGGGCAGTTGATTAAAACCGGCATCAATGCGGCGCTGGAGGCGATTGGCAAACAGTTGGCGAAAGAGCTGGCACCGCGTCGGGTCAACGTGGTCAGCCCCGGCGTTACCGTCACCGAAGCCTACGATGCCCTTGGCGCCGAACAGCGTCAGGCGATGTTCGCCAAAATCGGCGCCGGGCTGCCGGTCGGGCGCGTCGGCCAGGCGGCGGACGTGGCGGCAGGGTATCTGCTGGCAATGGAAAACGGCTTTATCACCGGCAGCGTGATTGACATCGACGGCGGCGGCCTGTTGTAAGTTTGGCAAGCGCCGCCTGGGGGAAGCTTACAACGCCGTCACCCCCAGCGCGGTGGCCTGTTGTTCCAGTGCGGTGATTTTTTGGTACGCCGAACGGGGGACCAGCGTGAAATCGCCGATCAGCAGGCTGTCGCTCACCGCTTCCCCCACCATCGCCTTCGCTCCGGCGCGCAATATTTCCAGCTGTTCCGGCGGCGTATGCGCTGAGGTAATCAGCGGCAATCCTGGAACGACGGCCGTCCGACCAATAATTTTCACCCCCGCCAGCGCCTGCGGTTGCGCCCGCTTGAGCAATTCCAGGCTGACGCAATCAATGGCCGCAATGTCCGCTTCGCGGTTTTGGATTAGCCTGAGCGATTGATAATGCGCACCGGAGGCAATGGCGGCGCGGAAGAATTTTCCGTCTTGCGCCAGAGGCGCGATCAGGGCGCGCAGGCTGTTATGGCCAGACTGCGAATCGGTGCTGTTATAGGCCGCTACCCGGCCGCGAAAATCCGCCAGGCTTTCGCCCGGCTCATCATCGCGGACCACCAACCAGCTGCTGTACTCCGGCCCCTCGCAACCCTCGACGCGATAGTGATAAGTGCCGACCAGTTGTACCTGCGGCAGGCTGCTGACCAGCGGATAACCGCAGGTCTGGCTGAGCAAGACATCGTCCTGCTGCCAGTGCCGCGCCAAATCCTGCGGCCAACTCAGTTGCGGCGGCAGATCCGCCAGCCCCAAATCTTGAAGTTTTTCGCGCAGCACCTGCCAAAAGGCCTCGGCCGGTTGATGCGTAACGCCGTACATCGGCAAAGATACCTGCTTCATGTCCCTTACCCCGCAGAAGGATCCGCCGGCGTCTGCTGACGCCAGGCGGTGAGATAGCGCACCCAGCGCTCAAACAGCATGTCGGTGATGATCGCCAGCAAGGCCACCACCGCCGCTCCCTGAATGACATAGGCGGTATTGAAACCGCTCAGGCCAATGATGATCGGCGAACCCAGCGTTTTGGTGCCGACGGTGGAGGCGATCGCCGCCGTGCCGATGTTAATGATGACCGACGTGCGGATACCGGCGACAATCACCGGCGCCGCCAGCGGCAGCTCGACGCGCCACAGGATCTGCCTGGCGTTCATCCCCACCCCCTGCGCAATCTCGCGCGTGGCGCTGGGCACCGATTCAATCCCCGCCAGCGTCCCCTGCAAGATGGGCAGCAGACCGTACAACACCAAGGCAATAATCGCCGGCTGCTCGCTAAAGCCCATCACCGGTACGGCAACCGCCAGCACCGCCACCGGCGGGAAGGTCTGACCGACCGCCACCAGGGTTTCCACCAGCGAGCGAAACTCCTTGCCGGCCCGGCGGGTCACGCCGATCCCGGCCGCCACGCCAATCGCCACGGCGATCAGGCTGGAAACCGCCACCAGCAGCAGGTGCGCCCACACCAGCGAAATAAAGCTGTCTTGCTGATAGACCGGCCGATCCAAGTCGGGGAACCAGGCGGCGAACAGCCCGTGCAAATGATTCATGCCAAACACCAGCGCCAGCAGCAAAGCAAAGGTCCAGGGCAGCGGATCGCGCAGCCAGCGCGTGGAACGCTGCGCACTCATGACAGCGCCTTTTGGTTAATCAGATCGTTGAAATGCAGCACGCCGAGCGCTTCGCCCTGTTCGCCCACCACCGGTAAACGTTCACTGCCGCGCGCCACAAACACCGACAGGGCTTCGCGCAGGCTCATGGCGGCAGCGATCGGCTCGCCGTCGGCACTGCCGGGGCGCACGCGCTCCGCCACCGTTCCCAGCGACAGCAGCTTGATGCCGCGATCGCTGCGACCAAAGAAATCGCGGACAAAATCGTTGGCCGGCGCGGTCAGCATCTCCAGTGGCGTGCCCTGCTGCACAATGCGCCCTTGATCGAGCAATACGATGCGATCCGCCAGCGCCAGCGCTTCGTCGATGTCGTGCGTCACCAGCACTATGGTGCGTCCGGAAAGATGATGAATCCGCGCAATCTCCGTTTGCAGCGCCGCACGAGTGACGGGATCCAGAGCGCCGAATGGCTCATCCATCAGCAACACCTCAGGATCGGCGGCCAGCGCGCGCGCCACCCCAACCCGCTGCTGCTGCCCGCCGGAAAGCTGGTGCGGGTAGCGGCGGCGGAACAGATCCGGCTCCAGGTGCAGCAGTTCCAGCAGTTCGGTCACCCGGTCGCGGATGCGCGCTCGCGGCCATTTCAGCAGTTGCGGCACGGTGGCGATGTTCTCCTCTACCGTCCAGTGCGGGAACAGGCCAATCGACTGAATGGCATAGCCCATCCGGCGGCGCAGATCCTGCGGTTTGAATTTCTGGATCTCCTCGCCGGCAAAATAAATCTTGCCCTCATCGTGCTCGATCAGCCGGTTGATCATTTTTAACGTCGTGGATTTACCGGATCCCGAGGTGCCGATCAGTACGGCAAACTCGCCCTCGGCAATCTGCAGCGTAAGGTCGTCCACCGCCGGCTTGCCCTGAAAAATCTTGCTGACCTGGTTAAAGTGAATCATCGGCGTGACACTTCCAATAATGAAACCATAAATTTAAACAGCGAATCGACGATTACCGCCATCACGATCACCGGGATCACCCCCAGCAGCACCAAATCCAGCGCACTACTGAGCAAGCCCTGGAAAACAATGGCGCCAAAACCCCCGGCACCGATCAACGCCGCCACCACCGCCATGCCGACGGTTTGCACCGCCAGAATGCGCACGCCGGTCAAAAACAGCGGTAACGCCAGCGGCAACTGCACGCGCAAGAAAATCTGCCCGCGCGTCAGGCCCATGCCACGCGCAGAGTCGATCACGCTGGCCGGCACGCTTTGCAACCCGGCTACCACGCTGCGCACCAGCGGCAACAGGGCATACAGCACCAGCGCAACGATCGCCGGCGCCATGCCGATACCGCTCACGCCGTGCTCCGCCAGCCAGGGTACCGCCGTCGCCAACCCGGCCAATGGCGCTATCAGCAGACCAAACAGCGCAATCGAGGGCACGGTCTGGATAATATTCAGGGTCGAGAAGATCGGCGTTTGCCAGCGGCGGGAACGGAAACACAACACGCCGAGCGGCACGCCAATCAGCAGCGCCGGCACCAGCGTCGCCAGCAGAATGGTCAGGTGTTGCAACAGCGCGGCGTCGAATACGTCCTGCCGGTTGTAGTACTCCTTCAGCAACGAAAGCTGATCCAACTGATGCCCAAACAGCAGCGCTAACGCAGGCAGCACCACCAGCAGATTGCCGAGGATACGCCACAGGTGCGAGGCAGCAAGACGGGTCATGGCGTCCGCGGCCATCAACAGGCTCAGCGCCAATATCAACCAGCAACCGCTGCCCCAGGAAGTGCGCGCCAGTTTGGAGCCTTCCTGCGCCAGTTGTTGCGCGGCATGGCCGCTCAGCCAGAAGGCCAGCGTCAGCAATGCCGAAGCGGCCAGCGCGGTGAGCAAGGCATTGCGCCTGCTCGGCGCCAACAGGCTAAGCGCCACCAGCACCAGCATCGGCGCCAACAGCCACAACGCCGGGCCATGCAGCAGGGTGATAAGGGAAATGGGCTTGCCCGACAGCAGGCGATTGGGGGCATAGCTGAGAAACGGCAGGCCAAATGCGGCCAGCAGCAACAGGATAAGCAGTGTCAGTAAAACGCGGTTTTTTACGGCAATAATCAAAGAAACTCTCCGGCTCCATGTCTGGTGGGCCGTATCCCGCCCCTCTCCCAAGGGGAGAGGGGGAATATCGGCATTATCCCTTAACAAATCCTTTCTCTTTCAGATAAGCGGCCGCAACCTGTTTGGCATCCTGGCCTTCTACCGCGATCTGCGCGTTGAGTTTCTGCAGCGTCGGGCCATCCAGCGAGGCAAATACCGGCTGCAGCAGTTCGGCGATATTGGCATGCTGTTTCAGCGCCGCCTCGCGAATAATCGGCGCCGGCGCGTAAATCGGCTGCACCCCTTTAGGATCTTCCAGCGTTTGCAGCCCCAACGCCGCCACCGGGCCGTCGGTGCCGTAGGCCATCGCCGCATTCACGCCGGAGGTTTGCTCCGCCGCCGCCTTGATGGTCACGGCGGTATCGCCGCCGGCCAGCGACAACAGTTGATCCTGATTCAGTTTAAAGCCGTAGGCATTTTGGAACGCCGGCAAAGCATCCGGGCGCTCGATAAATTCCGCCGAAGCCGCCAGCTTGAACTTGCCGCCGCCGTTGATCCACTTGCTCAGGTCGGCCAGGGTCTTCAGGTGGTTGGCGTCCGCCACATCCTGACGGATGGCGATGGTCCAGGTGTTGTTGGCCGGCGATGCCGCCAGCCAAACGATTTTGTTCTTGTCATAATCGAGCTTCTTCACCTTCTCGAAACCGGCCTGAGCGTTTTTCCACGCCGGATCTTTTTCATCGGAGAAGAAAAATGCGCCGTTGCCGGTGTATTCCGGGTAGACGTCAATCTCGCCGGAGGTGATCGCCCCGCGCAGCACCTTGGTGGTGCCGAGCTGCAATTTGTTGGTGGTTTTGATGCCGTTGGATTCCAGCACCTGCACGATGATGTTGCCGAGCAACGAACCTTCGGTGTCGATTTTAGACCCGACGCGCACCGTATCGGCAGCCTGCGCCACGCCGACGCTCGCGGCGAGCAAGGTCAACGCCAGAGCAAAGAAACGTCCACGTGATGGAGTGATAGCCATACTTTTTCCTCTTGTAATGTGTTTTCCGGCTATTTGGCCAGATCGATTGGAAAATCCTGAGAAACGCGCTTCCATCGCGCAATCAATGTCTCTGCCGGCCAGGCATCATATTCGCGCTGGTGCGCCGCCGGCGTTTCACCGCCGCTGAAAGGATGAACCTCAACGGCAACCGGGGTAAACGCGTAGTCACTCACCCATTGGCCATAACCCTGCACCACAAATCCCTGGCTGCGCTGCCGGTACGCGCCGCGCTCCGCCAGATACACTTCCCGTAAACCGTACCACGGCAAGCCGGGCAGATCATGGTGAACTAAATGATAGTTCAGATTGAGAAACAGCAGCCGCCACGGCCACGCCGCCTCATTAATAATAGAACGTGCCTGCGGAGCTTCAACGGCGCGATGCTCAAAAAACGATCTCACCTTGGTCAGCGCCAGCGCCGGGTAACTGACGGCCAACAGATAAAATGCCACGCCTATGCCCTGCCGTTGCAGCCAACCCAGCACCGCCACCAACAGCAGCAGGTGCACCAGCCACATCGCCAGCGTGCGCAGTTCGCCGGCGGCGATAGCTTTCAATGCGTTGACCAACGTAGCGGCGATATCCAGCGCCGGGCCAAGCGCAATGCGCCCGGCCAGCGTATTGCGTACCTTCGCCAACAGCGGAAACAGCCGTGGGAAACGCTGCCATTGGGCCTGGCTGAAATAATAGCTTTCGGGATCTTCATGCGGATCGGTCAGGTGTTCGTTGCGGTGGTGCTGAATATGCGAATCGCGATACAGACCATAGGGATACCATACCGCCAGCGGCAACAGGCCAAACAGCTGATTGACTCGCGGCCAGCGCGTTGGATGGCCGTGGATAAGTTCATGTTGCAGCGACATATACCAGGTGGTCAGCAGGATCAGCAGCGGTGTGCCAAGCCACGGCCCCAGCGTCTGCCAGTACTGCGCCACGCCAAACCAGCCGCCGTAGACCGCAGCCATGATGCCCCAGGTCGGCAGCTCCAGCCGCCAGTACCAGCGCCGGTTAAGCTGCCGGATCCAGCTGCGCTGGGCAGAATGCAGATAGTGGCTGTGGCGTTGGGTTGAGGACATGCTGCGGCTCGCTGTAGGAAATTTTCCTCAGTATCTGCGAGCCGCATTGGCGCTCAAAATAACGAAAGCGGTAAAGCAAAGTTAAAAATCAGCTATTTGCGTAAACGGCCTGCGGCTGACATTCGATAGGGAAATTGACCGAGTTGGCGATAAAGCACAGGTGGTGCGCCTTTTCATGCAGTTGTTGCGCCAGTTGCAGATCGTCGCCGTCCCGCACCGTTACCCGCGGGCGTAGCGTAACCGAAGTAAAGAACCCGCCGCGCTGGGCGTCTTCGCGCATGATGCCGACGGCGTTGTCCTGATAGGCCAGCACCGAAATCCCCGACGTGGCGCACAGGTGCAGATACCAAAGTTTGTGGCAGGCGCTGACTGACGCCACCAGCAGATCCTCCGGGTTCCAGCGGGCGGCGTCGCCGCGAAAGGCCGGGTCGGCGGAACCGGCAATATCCGCCTTGCCTGCGGCGCTGATGCGATGATCGCGACCGTAAGATTTGTAATCCGGCGTACCGGCGCCCAGATTGCCTTCCCAGTTCACTTCCACGTCGTACTGATGTTCACCTTTCATTACCCGATTTTCCTTTTGCCATGCATCAAAAAACGCTAATCGAAGAAAGACCCGCGACAACTATTGGCGGAAAAAAGCCAAGGGGCAAGCGACGTTTTTATCCGGCAGCACGACAGTGACGTTTTCTCACGATCGCCGCATTTTTTATGCACGTCCCATCCCGTATCATCTCTGATGATGAGCGTAAAATTACAATATAATGACCAAAAATACATAATGAGAGGATGATCGATGCTCCACAAAATGTACCAGGTTGACGCCTTTTCTGAACGGGTGTTCGGCGGCAATCCTGCTGCGGTGCTGGTTCTTGATGATTGGTTGCCGGATAGCCTCATGCAGGCCATCGCCGCAGAAAACAATCTTGCGGAAACGGCTTTTGTTAAACCCGGCAAGGAGGGTTGGGATCTCCGATGGTTTACGCCGACCCTGGAAGTCGATTTCTGCGGCCATGCTACGCTGGCCGCTGCGCATATACTGGTAACGGAATACGGTATCGCAGGGACCTTGTCGTTTTCAGCCCGCGTCGGCCAGTTGAAAGTGAACGTAATGGAAAACGGCTATCTGCTGGATTTACCCTGTATTCCCCCGGAACCTCTCTCCCAACTACCGGCCGCTATCGCCCCGCTGTTCCGTGAGTTGGCCGTCAGCCACTTCCGCAGTTTCGAGAATATTTTCGTGGTATTGGCAGACGAAGAGGCGGTCAGAGGTTACCGACCCGACCTCAATAAGCTGGCGGAGCTCGGGTCGGTCGGCGTGGTGATCACGGCAGAAGGCAAAGACTATGATTTCGTGTCGCGCTATTTTGTCCCCGGTGCCGGTATTCCTGAAGATCCGGTCACGGGGTCGATACATGCCACCCTGGTTCCCTTCTGGGCCGCCCGCCTCGGCAAGACCCAACTTTCTGCCTATCAGGCCTCCGTGCGGGGAGGCCATTTGGTGTGCGAATTAAAGGAAAGCAGAGTCACGATCGAGGGCCAGGCCGTCACCTTTATGAAGGCGGAAATCAACCTGCCTGATTAACGCCGACGTAAACCTCACCCCCGGCAAAACCGAGTACCTGCGGGCAATAAGGCGTATTCGGTTTCACTCTGCGGGGTACGCATCCCCGGCATCGGCATACTGCTGCAACCGTTCGCGCCACCATTTCGCCGCCAGGCCGGTGGCGCTTTCACGCCAGCCAAAATAGGCGATATCGCTGCAACGCTCCGCTTCGACGGTCTTTGCCACCAATTCGCCGCTTTTAAGGTAAGGCTCTGCCAGGTAGCGCGGCAGATAACCGCAGCCAAGGCCGCCAAGCTGCGCCCGCAGTTTGGCATCGAAGCCAAAGACCGTCAGTTGATCTTGCTCCTCGAGGATATTGAGGTTCTGCGGTGCGTTCACCCGCGAGGTATCCCGTACCACCACGGCCCGGTGCTGCCGGATATCGGCCTTCTGCAAGGGTTCTGCCAGCGTCGCCAGCGGGTGCTGCGGGGCCACGGCAAACACGTAATCCAGCCGGCCCAATTGACTGAAAGCATAGCCAACGCGCGACGGCGGTTCACAAATGGCGCCGATAATAATGTCCGCGCAGCCATAAACCAGCGACTCCCAGGAACCGGCCAGCACCTCATGACTAAAGGCCAGGCGGGTATGATGATGGCGCTGATAAAACTCTTCAATCAGCGGCAACAGCCGTTCGAACGGAAAGGAGGCGTCAATGCCCAGCGTGATCTCGCTTTCCCAGCCGTTTTCCACATAGCGCGCCTGTTGTTCCAGATCTTGCGCCGCCCGCAGCAGCACCCGGCCCTTTTCCAGCATCAGTTTGCCGGTATCGGTGAATTTCGCCCGGTGGCCGGAACGGTCGAGCAGGGTAACCTCGAGGTCGCTCTCCAGTTTTTGCACCATATAGCTCAGCGCCGAGGGCGTTTTGAACAGCGCCGAAGCCGCAGCGGCGAAAGAGCCATGTCGATCCAGCGCATCCAAAATCAGTAACGCTTCCAGGTTTAGTCTCACCGCATTCCCCCCGTGTATAAAAAAACTCAACAAGATGGCAAAAATTCTGCGCTATCTTTGAAATTGCCCCCTGTCTACCCTGCATTTTATCGGCTTTGCATTACAGCGGTTAATTCGCAGTAGGATTGGGAAAGTAAATCATGTCTGAATTTCAATTACTTGATAAAGATAACTCCGCGCTGATTTTTATCGACCACCAGCCGCAGATGACCTTTGGCGAGGCTAATATTGATCGTCGGCTACTGAAAAACAACGTTGTCGGTTTGGCCAAAGCCGGCAAGATCTTTAACGTTCCGACGCTGTTCAGCGCGGTCGAAACCGAGCGTTTCAGCGGCGCTATTTGGCCGGAACTGCTGGCGGTTCGCCCTGAGATCGCCCCCGTTAAGCGCACCACGATGAATGTCTGGGAAGATGCCGCTTTTGTCAGGGCCGTCGAGGCCATCGGCCGCAAGAAGCTGGTGATTTCCGCGCTGTGGAACGAGGTCTCTCTGACCTGTCCGGCATTGATGGCACTGGAAGCCGGTTATGAAGTTTATGTGGTTACCGACACTTCCGGCGGCAGTTCGGTCAATGTGCATGATCGCGCTATCGATCCCATGGTCCAGGCCGGTGCCACCCCGGTAACCTGGCAGCAGGTACTGTTGGAATATCAACGTAACTGGGCGCACAAAGAAACCTACGACGCGGTGATGGCGCTGGTGCGTGAGCACGGCGGCACTTACGACATGGGCGTTGACGACGCAGCCTCTCTGACGCCCCTTGCACCGCTGCGAGTGATGAAATAATTGCCCGCCCCGGCCGCGCCGGGGTCTTTTTTGGAGTCGACTTAATGGTTCATCAGCAGCACGTCACGTTAGTGATCACTCATCGTCTGGCACCGGGTCAAGAGAAGGCCTACGAGGCTTGGCTGAAACGCATCATGCCGGAAGCCGCCGGCTTCGCCGGCCACCTGGGCGTTAACGTGATCCGCCCGACCGGCAGCGAGCAGGTCTATACGATATTGGTGCGTTTCGACAGCATCGACAATTTGAACCAGTGGAACAACTCGCCGCTGCGCAAGAAATACATCGAAGAAGTGGCGCCGCTGTTGCTGGAAGACGACCACGTAGATATTCGCCCCGGCGCGGAATTCTGGTTCACGCCGCCGAGCGCCACGACCCGGCCACCCGCCAAGTGGAAACAGTTTTTGATCACCCTGCTGGTGATCTTCCCCTCCACCAATCTGGTGCCCTGGTTCTGGGGCAAGCTGCTGCCGCAATTGGTCGGCACGCTGCCCGGCCATTTTCTCAATGACGCTACCGTGGTCGCCCTGGTGGTTTTCCTCTGGATGCCGATCGTGACCCGCGTCTTTCATCAATGGCTTATCCGCCACTAGGCCGTCCGGCAGGAGAGCAGCGAATGGGCATTAGCCCGGATTGGCATTGAGGGGGGGTTACGCCGTCGGCGGCTTGGGGCGCGTTCGGTTGTTCATGCCCGGCGTTTCAATCATATCAAGCTACCAACTTAACAGCTTATTAAGTTAGTAGCTGATAAAGTTGGTAGCTGATTAACATCCTAAGCTATGGCGCTTTCAGCCTGAATGCGCCATAACCCGCCGCCTAGTCGCGATTGATATCGAGCCAGCGGCGCTGCTCGGCGGAGGCGGCTATCGCATCCAGCACGCAGGACACTTTCCAGCCTTCCTCGAAATCCGGCCACATGCGATCGCCGGCGGCAATGCCGTTGACCAGATCGCGGATCTCCACGGTTTTCTGATCGTTAAAACCGATGCCGTGCCCGGCGCTGATGCAAAACGCCGCGTAGTCCGGGTGCTTCGGCCCCACCAGCAGCGTTTTGAAGCCCTGCCGCTCTGCCGGTTCGTCATGACGATACAGCTTCAGTTCCGCCATCCGCTCCTGGGTGTAGCTGAGCGTGCCTTTGGTGCCGGTCACCACGTAGGTCAGCCCCATCTTGCGCCCGCAGGCAATGCGCGAGGTTTCGATAGTGCCCATGGCACCGCCGGCAAAACGCACCAGCGCACTGGCCTGATCTTCGTTTTCCACGTCGTGCATCACCGTCGGGTCTTTGGCATCCGGCCGCCGTTTGATGATGGTCTGCATGTCGCCGGAGACCGCCACGATATCGCCCACCAGGTAATGCGCCATGTTGACGATGTGCGCCGCCAGATCCCCCAGCGCGCCCAATCCGGCGCTGGCCTTGCGGCAGTGCCAGTCTATCGGGGTGCGCGGATCGGCGAGATAGTCCTCATTGTGGGTGCCGTAGAAATGCACCACCTCGCCAATCTCGCCGTTGGCGATAATTTCGCGCGCCAGTTGGCTGGTCGGGTTCTTCATGTAGTTGAAACCCACCAGCGTTTTAACCCCTTTGGCGCGGGCGGCCTGCACCATTTCGGCGGCATCATTGGCGTCCAGCGCCAGCGGTTTTTCGGAATAAACATGCTTGCCGTGGCGGATCGCCTCCAGCGCCATCTCCTTGTGCAGGAAGTTTGGCGCGCAGATATCCACCACATCAATGGCAGGATCCGCCACCAACTGCCGCCAGTCGCCGGTAGAGCGTGAGAAACCAAATTCGGCGGCGCGCTGTTGCGCCAACTCCGGCGTCACTTCCGCCAGCATTTCCAGCACCAGTTCGCCTTTCAGTGGAAATACCGTGGCCGCCTGCGCATAAGCAATGGCGTGGCACCGCCCAATGTAGCCGGTGCCGATTAACCCAACGCGTACCTGTTTCATCACCTTCTCCCCTGCCGATATCCATAATATGACCGACGCGCCGTTTAATGAAACGCGCCATCTGATACAAGGTTATATGGAATATAAATTTCAATAACAAGTCAGGAGAAAAATAAAACTCATATCCGTGATGCCGTTCATGAAACCCTGCAGGCCATGATGCAACGGCGCGACGATCGCGATACGCTGCACCCGGCAGTGAAGAACGCACGAATAAAATGGATATTTTATTTCATATCACGGTAAACCGTTGGCGCCATACAGCAAGAACCCCGGCCGTTGCTTAAGCCGTTGCAGATACGCATTCAGCCCCGGGTAATCCGGGCGCGAGAACGGCGTCATCAACCAACGGTTCAACGACAGCCCGATCACCACGTCCGCCAGGCTAAAAGCCGCACCGGCCATATAAGCCTGGCCCTGTGTCAGGTGCTGCTCCAGTATGCCCATCAGCCGGTTCCACTCCCTTTCGGCGTCCGCCAATCGGGCCTGATCCTGATAAGCGGCATCCTGGCGCACCCGCGACATGAACACATAGCGCCAGGCGTTGTTCAGATCGGTAGCCTGCCAGTCCATCCACATCTCGACCCCGGCACGCGCACCCGGCTCCAACGGCAGCAGATCCTGGCGCCCTTCGCGGCCCACCAGGTAGCGGCAAATCGTATTGGATTCCCACAACACCCGCTCGCCGTCGATCAGTACCGGCACCAGCCCGTTGGGATTCAACGCCAAAAACGCCGGTTCCTGGGTGGAGCGAAAACCGCTGCCCCAATCTTCCCGCTGTAATGCCACCTCCAGTTCATGGCAGGTCCACAGCACCTTGCGCACGTTAATCGATGACGCCTTACCCAATAACTTCAGCATGCCGTTTCCTTATTATTCCAGCCAAAAAGGTTTACGCCCTTCCCGCCGCGCATCGGCGCGCGTCAGACCGACATCCGCCAACTGCGCATCGTCCAGCAGCAACAGCGATTTACGCGTACGGTGGCGTTGCAGGTACAAACGCCAACGGAAAAAGAGTAACCGGCTCCGCGCCGGCGCGCCATCTGCAAACAGGGTCATCATTACGTTCTCCTTCGGTTTAGCCTCGACGTTAATGATGCGACGCGGGGGTAAAGCGGTACAGATTCAAGACGGTGGTATTTTTTCCATACAAAAGCTGTCTCTGCGTATCTGAATGGTCTAATTTAATCCCATCTGTGCCGGTATTTTTCTCATTCACTCTCATTTTGGGTATCTGTATGACACGCTATGCCACGCTGGCCGCCATCCTCAGCCAACGCATCGAACAGGGGCTTTATCCGGCCGGCGATCGCCTGCCGTCGGTACGTACGCTGAGCCAGGAACACGGCGTCAGCATCAGCACGGTGCAGCAGGCTTATCGCCTGTTGGAAGAGAGCCAACTGGTGGAAGCGCGGCCGAAATCGGGCTACTTCGTGCGGGGCTTGCACACCTTAGCCGAACTGCCTGCCGTCACCCGCCCGGTGCAGCGGCCGGTGGACATTTCGCAGTGGGAACAGGTGCTGGAACTGATCCGCACCAAGCCACGTGAAGACTTGGTACAGCTGGGGCGGGGCATGCCGGATATCAGCGAACCGACGCTGAAACCGCTGGTGAAGGTGCTGGGGCATATGGGCCGCCACGGCGATCTGCGCAGCCTGTATTACGACAATATTCAGGGCGTGATGGGATTGCGTGAGCAAATCGCCCGCCTGCTGCTGGATTCCGGCTGCCAGATAAGCGCAGATCAGTTGGTGATCACCACAGGTTGCCATGAGGCGCTGTCCGCCGGGCTGCGCGCCGTGTGCCAGCCGGGGGACATTGTGGCGGTGGACTCCCCTTGTTTTCACGGCACCATGCAAACGCTGAAAGGGCTGGGCATGAAAGCGCTGGAAGTCCCTACCGATCCGCTGACCGGCATCAGCCTGGAAGCGTTGGAAATGGCGCTGGACCAGTGGCCGATCAAGGCAATTCTGCTGACGCCCAACTGCAACAACCCGCTGGGCTACATCATGCCCGAGGCGCGCAAGCAACGGTTGCTGACGCTGGCGCAGCGCCATGATGTGGCGATCATCGAAGATGACGTCTACGGCGACATCGCTTATCAGTATCCGCGGCCGCGCACCATCAAGTCCTTCGACGACGATGGCCGCGTGCTGTTGTGCAGTTCCTTTTCCAAAACGCTGGCGCCCGGCCTGCGTATCGGCTGGATTGCCCCCGGCCGTTATCTGGAGCGCGTGCTGCACATGAAATATATCGGCACCGGCTCCACCGCCACTCAACCGCAGTTGGCGATTGCCGACTTTATCCGCCACGGCCATTACCTGCAGCATCTGCGGCGCATGCGTACCCGCTATCAGCAAAACCGCGATCGGATGACCGGTTGGATCATGAAATATTTCCCGCCCGGCACCCGCGTCAGCCAGCCGCGCGGCGGTTTTATGCTGTGGATTGAACTGGACGACGAATTTGATACCCTGCGGCTGAACCGCTATCTGGAGCAACAGGGCGTGCAGATTGCCGTCGGCAGCATTTTTTCCGCCTCCGGCAAATACCGTAACTGCCTGCGCATCAACTACGCCCCGAAACTGACGCCAGAGATTGAACAGGCGGTTAGCCGGGTCGGCAAGACCATCCAAAGGCTACTGTTGGCGCCGGTAGCCGACATCGAAAGCGCCCAGGCGCTGCGGGATTAAAGCTTGTCGCAATCGGATTATCCGTGCCTGCCCTAACCTTTTACACTGGAACCTTTCTCAACAGGCAGCCAAAGGAATCATCATGAGCAGCGATCAAATTCCGGTTTCCGGCGCGCTGGCGGTTCGCTTCGCGGCGCTGGGGGTGGATATTGAACAGGTTAGCCAATTGGCCGGCCTTCCCGGCGGGTTGCTCAGCGACGGACGCGAAAAAGCCAGGCTTTCCACCCACCAGTATTTTGAAATCTGGCGCGCGCTCGCCAAACTGACCAATGATGCCGCATTCGGTTTACGCCTCGGCGGCGACGTGGCCCCGGAGCACTACGATATCGCCTCGGTCGCGGCGCTGCATTCCGCCACCTTGGGGGAAGCCTTGCAGAAGGTGGCCCGCTATAAGCGGCTGGTGTGCCCGGAGGAGCTGGTGCTGACGGAACACGGCCACGGCGTACGGCTGCATACCCGCTGGCTTATGGCCGAAGGCCACGCCCCCGATCTGCTGATTGACACCATGTTTGCCTACATCACTACCCTGTGCCGCCGTGGTACCGGCATGGCGATCCAGCCCCGGGCGATCGAGCTGACGCGCCGCCAGGATCCCGCGTCCCCGCTGCTGCGCTATTTTTCCTGCCCGATCCATTTCAACGCGCCGCTGGACGTGCTGGTGTTCGACCGCGCGCTGATGAAGCAGCCGTTTATTACCTATAACCAGGACAGTCTGGCCGTTTTGCTGCCTGGCCTGGAAGCCGAGCTTGCCAGGGCGCAGCAGGATGACAGCCTGCCCGCACAGGTGATGGCGATCCTCGCCCGCAGCATGCGTGGGCAACGGCCCAGCGTGAACAGCGTGGCCGCCGAACTGTACATCAGCCCGCGCACCCTGCAACGACGGCTGCAACAACAGGGCTACAGCTATCAGCAATTGCTGGACAAAACCCGCCACCGCACCGCCTGCCACCTGCTGTCAGACACCGATCTGGAGCCGGGCGAGATTGCCTTCGTGCTGGGATTTGAAGAGTTGAATTCGTTCAGCCGCGCCTTTATGCAGTGGGAATCGCAAACGCCTAACCGTTGGCGCAGCCGGCGCGTGAGCGCCCGTCAGGAGAACAGATGATGAGAGTGATAATTTTCGGTGCCAGCGGTATGGTCGGCCAGGGTGCGTTGCGCGAATGCCTGCTCGACCCGCAGGTCACAGAAGTGCTCAGCGTCGGCCGCAGCCCGCTGGCGCAAAGCCACGCCAAACTCCGGCAGTTGACGACGCCCGCCCTCAACGACCTGTCGGCGCTGGAACCGCAGTTCGCCGGCTATGACGCCTGTTTGTTTTGCCTCGGCGTCTCGTCCTTCGGCATAAGCGAAGCCGACTATCGCGCGGTGACCTACGATCTGACGCTGGCCGCCGCCCGTCCACTGGCGCGGCTGAACCCGGCCATGACTTTTATCTACGTTTCCGGCGCTGGAACCGACAGCAGCGAACAGGGCCGCAGCATGTGGGCCAGGGTCAAGGGGGCGACCGAAAACGCCCTGCTGGCGCTGCCGTTCCATGCGGTGATGTTCCGCCCCGGCGCTATCATTCCGTTACACGGCATCCGTTCCAAAACCCGTGCTTACCATTTGCTGTATACGCTGTTTAAACCGCTGTGGCTGGGTGCCTTGCGGCTGTTCCCCAATCAGGTCACCACGACCGAAAGGATCGGGCTGGCGATGCTGGCGGTTGCGAGGCATACGACGCCGCTGCCAATCATCGAACCGGCAGAGATTAACCGGTTGGCGCTGCCATCGGCAGTATGATTCTGCTATGTTAAAGCCGCGCGTGCGGGCTGTTTGCCCGCGCTTTCGCCCCTGTGACAGAAGACAGAGCTCATGCCGTCAAAGATTTTATTCAGCGCCTGCCTGGCCGGTTTTAAAGTTCGCTATAACGGCTCCGACAAACCGCTGGTCAACGCGATCCTGCAACGCTGGCAGCGCGAAGGCCGCCTGGTGGTTTGCTGCCCGGAGTTGGCCGCCGGTTTTTCCACCCCGCGCCCCAACGCAGAAATTACCCCGGCCGCCAATGGCGCCACCGTGCTCGCCCAGCAGGCGCGAGTGATGGAGGCCGGCGGCGGCGACGTCACCGACAGCTATCTGCTTGGTGCCCATCTGGCGCTGGAAACCGCGCGGCGGCACGGCTGTCGCTTTGCGCTGCTCACCGACGGCAGCCCGTCCTGCGGCAGCCAGTTTATCTACGACGGGTCTTTCAGCGGCCAGACCAAACCCGGCAGCGGCGTTACCGCCGAGTTGCTGCGCCGGCATGGCATTGAAGTGTTTTCCGATCGCCAGCTCGCGGCGCTGATCGCCCGGGTTGAGGCGGTGGAACAGAGCTAGCGGCGCAGATACGCCGCCAGCCGCTGCTGCAGGTGCGAAATGCCCTGCGGATGCTCGATAAAGCGGTCGATGGCCATCATCTGCCAGCATTGTCCCTCATCGCCAAAGCGAATGGCGGCAATTTGCGCCGGCGTGATTTCGCCCACCATAAACCAGGTGGGCGGATAGCCGGCCAGAATACCCTCATAGCGCTGTTGCCGCCTCACCTGCCGAGCGTCAATGCGCAGGCCAAATTCCTCGAAGGTTTCGCGTTGCACGCATTGCAGCGGCGTTTCATCGCCCTCACGCCCGCCGCCGGGCAGATCCCAGCAGCCGGGCCAGGGGATACCGGTTTTGTCGTCACGCCGATAGGTCAGCAGGCTATCGCCGCACAGCAGCGCGATTTTGGCGCCGCCGAAGCTGTCGTTGTCCATTAGGCCTCATGATTATCCGCCCCGTTTGCCAATCATCTTACCTCATCCTCCTGCCCGCTGGTGTATAGTGAAAATCCGTTTTCACAACAGGCGAACAATAGCGATGAACTCTCCGTTTCTGGTTACTCCACAATGGCTTGCGCAGCATATCAACGATGAAGATCTGGTGGTGGTTGATGTCAGGATGTCCCCGGTCGGCCTGGTGCCGAAAAAGGATATGATCGCCGAGTTTGAACGCGGCCATATACCGGGTGCGGTGTATTTCGATATCGACGACGTAGCCGACAAAAACACCGCCCTGCCGCACATGTTGCCGACGGCGGAAGCATTCAGCGCGGCGGCAGGCAAGCTGGGCATCAACGATAAGCACACCATCGTGTTTTATGACGAGGGCAATCAGTTTTCCGCACCGCGCGGCTGGTGGACCTTCCGTAACTTTGGCGCACAGCAGGTTTACGTGCTGGACGAAGGCCTGAACGGCTGGAGCGCATTGGGCCAGGCGCTGGAAACCGGCCCGGCACGGCCTGAACCTCAAACCTTTAACGCCCGCTTCAACGCCGGCGCCGTCGTGAATATGCAACAGGTGGAGCAGGCGCTGAACACGGAAGTACAGATTTTGGACGCCCGCGCCGCGCCGCGTTTTTACGCCCAGGCACCAGAACCGCGCCCAGGACTGCATCGCGGCCATATCCCCGGCAGCATCAATATTCCTTATGGCGAGCTGCTGGAAAACGGCCGCTTCAAATCGCTGGAAGCGCTGAAGAAAACCTTCAGCGATAAAGGGGTGGACATCAACGGACCGATCGTCACCAGTTGCGGCTCCGGCGTCACCGCCGCGGTGCTGGCGTTTGGCCTGCTGTCGCTCGATGCGCCACAGGTGAAGCTGTATGACGGCGCCTGGACCGAATGGGGTGCGCTGAGCGGCAACCAACCGATCGAACAGGACTAACCGTCGATCCGTTCGACCACGATCTGCGCCAGCCGTCCAATCGCCGCAGAGGGGTTTTCTTCGGCGCGGTGCAATACCACGCCGATGTGACTGAGCGCCGGCAAAGCGCCGGGTGCCAGACGGAGTAATCCCGAAGGCAGCCCGGCGTCGGTACGTACCGTGACCCCCAGCCCGGCGCTGACCGCCGCCCAGACGCCGTTCAGGCTGCGGCTGGTGAAGGCGATGCGCCACGCGATACCGGCACGATCCAGCGCGTTGGTCGCCGCACTGCGCATCAGGCAGGGGGCGTCGAACATCACCAGCGGCAGAGGTTCGTCACCGCCCTGCCACTGGCTCAGATCAAAGTTCGGCGAGGCGATCCAGTGCATCTTGCGCTGGCCCAAATCCTGCTGAAACGGCGTGCTGATGCCGCCGTCCCACGCCAGCGACAAATCCAGTTGCCCTTTCAGCACCCAGTCAATCAATTCGGCGTTGCGGGCAATACGCGCCTCTATGCGCACCTTCGGATGGGCGCGGGTAAAACTGCCCAACACCTGGGGCAAAAAGGTTTCACCGAAATCTTCCTGCAGCCCAAGCCGCACGGTTCCTTGCAAATCCAGCCCGCGCACCGCAGCGGCAGCCTCGTCGTTCAGTTCCAGCAGCCGGCGGGCATAGCCCAGCAGCGTTTCGCCGGCCTCGGTCATTACCATACCCCGCCCGGATTTACGCAAGATCGGCGCGCCGATCTGCTGCTCCAGTTTTTTCAGGTGCGCGCTGACCGCCGAGGTCGATCGCCCCAACCGTTCCGCCGCCCTGGCGAAGCTGCCCAACTCAATGCCGGTAACGTAACTGCGCAGATCGTCGAGATCGAAGGTGACTCGCCCCATACTGACCATCCCGTTTTCAAGAACCATTAATCAAAATAATGCCGATTTTACTGATAAAGATGGCGTGTCATGCTCGTCGGGTCAATGCCTTTCAGGAGAATCATCATGCTTGCCATGCAATACAACTTCGCTCTGCCCGCCGATTACGATATGGCGATGATCCGCGACCGCATCGCCCGTTTTGGTCACCTGCTCGATAACTGCCCGCAGTTATTGATTAAAGCCTATCTCTATGCGCAGAAAGGCGAGCACAGCGGCGAAAATCTCTATGCGCCGTTTTATCTGTGGAACAGCAGCGCCGGCATGAGCGATTTTCTGACCGGCGACGGCTTCAGGGGCGTAAGCCAGGCCTTTGGCTGGCCGCAGGTGACCCATTGGTTGCCGTGGCTGACGCATTTTGACCGCCAAAGGCTCGCCGAAGCCACCTGCGCCACGCGTCAAACGCTGCCGATTGCGCCTTACAACGATCTGGCTGCGTTGCGCCGCCAGCAGCAGGCCGATCCCGCCGCCCTGGCCAGTATAGTGGCGTTTGATCCCGCCACCTGGCAGCTGGTGCGGCTGCATCTGTGGCGGGAACTGCCGCTGGCGCCGGAACCCGGCACCCAATGCTACCGGGTTGGCCACCTTTCCGCCCCCTTTGACCACACAGTACCGCGGGTTGACAGCCAGACTTGATATTGATAATCATTATCAAATAAAGTCATTCAATCAGGATCCGCAGGATGCGGATCGTCAGGGCCAACCGCTATGTCACAGTCGCCTATCACACCTTACGCCACCTCTTGCTGCATTGTCGGCGGTGGCCCCGCCGGGCTGATGCTCGGCTACCTGCTGGCGCGGGCGGGGATTAACGTAACGGTGCTGGAAAAACACGCCGATTTCCTGCGAGATTTTCGCGGCGATACCCTTCACCCTTCCACGCTGGAAATCATGCATCAGCTTGGCCTACTCCATGAGCTGCTGGCGTTGCCGCACCAACGCGCGGAGACGCTGCAGGCCGAGATCGCCGGGCGCGATATCACGCTGGCAAACTTTACCCGGCTGCCGACGCGCTGCAAATTTATCGCGTTCATGCCGCAGTGGGAGTTTCTCAATTTTCTGGCGGAAAAGGCGGCGGCCTTTCCTGAATTCACGCTGATCAAATCGGCGCAGGCGCACCAGTTGCTGTACGATCGCGGTCAGGTATGCGGCGTGCTGGCGGATACGCCCGAAGGCCCGATCCGCGTGCGCTGCCAGTTGGTGGTCGGTACCGACGGGCGCAACTCGGTGGTGCGCGAACAGGCGGCGCTCGGCAGCCGCGCGTTTGGCTCGCCGCGCGATGTACTGTGGCTGAAGCTCGATAAAAAGCCCGGCGACCCGGCCTGGTCCATGGGCCACACCGGCCCGAAGCAGAACTTCATCATGATCGACCGGGGCGAATATTGGCAGTGCGGATATTCCATCGATAAAGGCAGCTTCGAGGCAATTCAGCAAGACGGCCTGGAGAGGTTTTTGCTGCACATCGCCGAAGTGGCGCCGTTTCAGGACGATCGCCTGCAGGACATCCAGAGCTGGCAACAGGTAAAGCTATTGAGCATTCGTATCGACAGACTCGATAGCTGGGCCAAACCCGGCGTGCTGTGCATCGGTGACGCCGCACACGCCATGTCGCCGATTGGCGGTGTCGGGGTGAATCTGGCGATTCAGGATGCGGTCGCCACCGCCAACAGCATCATTCCTCCGCTGCGCAGCCACAGCCTGCAACTGAAACACCTGCAGCAGGTACAGCGCCGGCGCAATTTCCCCACCAAAGCCACCCAATTCCTGCAGATCAAGATGAGCCAACGCAGGCCGAAAAAACGCCGCACCAGCGGCAGTTCCAGCCTGATGATCCGCGTCGGCAACAGCCGCTGGCTGCCGCACCTGTTCGGCCGTATTATCGGGCTGGGGTTCCGCCGGGAAACGCCGAAGCATCTTGAAAACTAACGCGCTATACTTATCGCTCTCCACTTCGCATGAGGCTAATGCATGTTCACTGTCCGTCAGGCTTTGATCGGTGATTTGTTGCTGGTTCGCGACATCGGCACCCGTACCTATCAGGCACATTTTGGCAAGCTTTGGCAGTATCAAGAGGAACTGGACGCCTTTTTGGCGAAAGACTTTGCGGTTGAGGCGTTAGAAAAAACGCTGCAGGATGCGGAAGTTTGCTGGCTGCTGGGTTATGAAGGCGAGGATCTGGTGGGCTATGCGCGGCTGAATTTCAACAGCCTGCTGGCACCGACGCAAACCACCGGGGCAGAGCTGCAGAAAATCTATTTTCTGCCGGAATACGCCGGCCGGGGTTACGGCCAACTTTTCTTTGAGCAGGTACAGCAACGGGCTGTAGAAAGGCAACAACCCATGCTGTGGCTGGAGGTGTTGCAACGCAATACCAGCGCCCAGCGTTTTTATCAGCGCCAGGGGTTGAGCCTTTGCGGCGAGACCTGCTACACCAGCGCGCAAGGTTCCATCGGCATCTGGTATATGAACAAAGCGCTGTAAACACAGCGCTTGCCCCGCCCTATCAGGCCGGAAACTCCAGCGCGTCTGTCAAATCCCCCAGCGGTTTTTGGCCGCGTGCCGCCATCGCTTTATCGCGTTCAACCAATCCTTCCAGCGTAGGCAGATCGAATACCCGGCTGATCAAGCGCAGGATCGAGCCGGTATCGTATACCTTGTGATCGACATAGCCTTTACGGGCGAACGGCGAGACGATCAACGCCGGAATACGCGATCCCGGCCCCCAACGATCGCCCTGCGGCGGCGCAACGTGATCCCACCAGCCACCGTTTTCGTCGAAGGTGATCACCACCACGCTGTTGTTCCACTGCGGGCCGTTACGCAGGCTGTTGATGATGTGGGCGATATGACGATCGCCGGCTTCCACATCGGAATAGCCGGCATGCATATTGAGGTTGCCTTGCGGCTTGTAGAAAGTTACCGGCGGCAGCGTGCCTGCCTCTACCGCCGCCAAAAAGGCGTTGGTGGCCGGTGAGTCGCCAATGCCGCCGTCGCGCAAGTGAGCTTCGCGGGCCTGTGGGTTGCCCGGCCCCAGATTTTCGAAGTAATTGAACGGCTGATGGTGATACTGGAAGTCCGGTGCGCCGGGGAAATCGCCCTGATCCTTTCGGTTGTCCAGCGCATACTGCCAACCGCCGGCGTACCACGCCCAGTCGACGCCCTTCTGATTGAGCAAGTCGCCGATGTGCAGGTGCTTTTGCGGCGGCAACACATTGGGCTGGGCGGCATCCGCCAGCGTAGGGTCTTTTTCATCCCGGGTCCACGACGGCCAATACGGCGGCGCCATGGTGTTTACCGCATAGCCGTCCGGCGTCAGCAGGCTCTTGCCAAACAGCGGGATGCCGAACGACGCGCTGACCGGCGAATCGCCCAGCGGCTTCAGGCGCGGGTCGGCCGCGTCATCGCTTTCAAGCTGGGCAATGCCCTCTTTGGCGATGGAGTTTTGTACGTCGGGGTAAAACGGCGGGCGGGCGCAGATCAGATACTGATGATTGAGAAAGGAGCCGCCAAAGGCACCCTGGAAAAAGTTGTCGCACAGGGTAAATTCCTGCGCCAGCGTCCACAGCCGCAGGTTATAGGCGCCGTCACCGTAGTAGCCCATGGTCAGCGCGCCGGAATCCGCCCAGGCGACAAACTTGTCGTTTTTGCCGCCGTTGATCTGCATCTGGTTTTGATAGAACACGTGCCACAGATCACGCGTCACCACGCCGTGCGGCAGGTTCTCCCCTTGCGGCCCGGTCAAGACAAACGGCTGATTCGGCAACTGATTGGTGAATACCGCATCCTCGCCAATGCTGTAATTAACGTGCCCGACTTCCTGCGCCTTCGGTACCAACCCTTTCCAGATTGGCGGCAGCGTATCCAGCAGCCGATCGTCGCGGTCACGCTGCTGGTACTCTTCGGGCTTGAGCGCCGACAGCGGTTTTTCCACGCCGGGGAAATTGGCGAACAGGTTATTGAAGCTGCGGTTCTCGGCATAGATCACCACAACGTTTTTCACATGGCGGCGCAGCAGCGGGTTTTGCGCACCTTCCGGCAGGCCGCTCAACAGCAGTTTCTTATTGCCTTCACCGGCAGCATTGGCCAGCGGCGCAAGGGTGGCGCCGACGCTCAACGCCGTCGCCCCCGCCAGAAAACGGCGGCGCGCCGGGTTAGCGGGTTGTTGCTCGTTGTCGCCCGCAGCCGGCGGCAGATCGTTATGCGGTTTATCGCTCATGTGCCTTCCCTCTAAAATTTTAACCTGTTGATTTGTTATAAATTTATTTAAGAGACATTATGCTAGGGCACAGTTATGAATGAAATGTGACAGTGGGCGGCAGGTTAGCATTTGGCAACAATTTCGCGAGGATTGCCGCAGTTTAATCACTCGCCCGCCTGGCTGCCGGCTCAGCGTGCGTCCCGTTGCACCATCAGCAGCATCAACGCCAGCGCGTTGGGCAGCATATACAGCAAGGCGCCCAACTGCACCGCCAGCGGGTTGTCCCTGGCCTGCCAGGCCATAAACCAGTCGCCGGCCACCACCATAAAACCGAGGCCCCACACCGCGATCGCGCAAAGCGCACCCAGCATCGCCCAGGCCTTGCCTTTGGCAAACGCTGCATAAGGGTGGCCCAGGTGTTTCACCATCAATACCATGCCAAAGGCTGCCGTGATGCCGGCCAGGGATTCCAGCAGGGTAATCAGCGCCAACCCGACCACCCCGGCCCAGGGTGCGGTAATGGCGCGCCACATCAGCCCAGGCACCTGATAGGTATCCTGCATACTGAGCAGCGGCGCTACGGCATGGCGGGCGGTTCCGGCAAAATCCGCCGTATTGTTCAGCAGGCTGAAGATGCCCCACAGGGCCGGGAACAGCGACAGGACGATACAAGACAGGCGTGACACCGTGATTTCGTTCATAATTATCCTTAGATCTCCTTTTCAAAGGGTATATTAAGAACCCATCTTACCTTAGGCCACAATATCGGAATGGGGAGAACTCCCCTCCTTGCTAAAACCATCACAGCCCATTATTTAGATCGCCACCAGCCCGCGCACCCCGTTCTGCTCCATCGCGCTACCGGCCCCGCGCTGCACGATGCTGCCGCGCGACATCACCAGATAGCTGTCCGCCAGCTCGGCGGCGAAGTCGTAGAATTGCTCCACCAGCAGGATCGCCATATCGCCGCGCGCCGCCAGCTGTTTGATCACCGCGCCAATCTCTTTGATCACCGAAGGCTGGATCCCCTCCGTCGGCTCATCGAGGATCAACAGCTGCGGCCGGCAGGCCAATGCGCGGCCAATCGCCAATTGCTGTTGCTGCCCGCCGGAGAGATCGCCGCCGCGCCGATCCTTCATCTGCCGCAACACCGGGAACAGCTCATAGATGTTCTCCGGCACGCTGCGTGCTTCGGCGCCGGAAAAGCGCGCCAATCCCATCAGCAGATTCTCCTCCACCGTCAGGCGTGGAAAGATCTCCCGCCCCTGCGGCACATAGGCCATGCCCGCCTGCACCCGCTGATGCGGTTTTTTGCCGTTGATCACGCTGCCCTGCCAATGGATGGTGCCGCTCTTGGCCGGGATCAGCCCCATCAGGCATTTCAGCAGCGTGGTCTTGCCCACGCCGTTGCGCCCCAGCAGGCAGGTCACTTCGCCGATATTGGCCTCAAACGACAGGCCGCGCAGAATGTGGCTGCCGCCGTAGTATTGATTCAGTTCGTTTACTTGCAACATAGCGACTCCTCAGCGTCCCAGATACACGTCGATCACCTGCTCATTGGCCTGCACCTGCGCCAGTGAACCTTCCGCCAGCACCTGGCCCTGATGCAGCACGGTGACGTGGTCGGCGATGGTTTCGACAAACCCCATGTCGTGCTCCACCACCATCAGAGAATGCTTGCCCGCCAGCGAGCGAAACAGCTCGGCGGTGTACTCGGTTTCCGCATCGGTCATGCCCGCCGCCGGCTCGTCGAGCAGCAGCAAATGCGGCTCCTGCACCAGCAGCATGCCGATCTCGAGAAACTGCTTCTGCCCGTGGGACAGCAGCCCGGCAGACCGGTGCCGTTCGTGGCTCAGCCGCAGGGTTTGCAACATTTCATCGATACGATCGCGCTGTTCGCTGCTCAGCCTGGCGCGCAGGCAGGCCCACACCGACTTCTGGGTTTTCTGCGCGATCTCCAGGTTCTCGAACACCGTCAGCGCTTCGAACACCGTCGGTTTCTGGAACTTGCGGCCAATGCCGGCCTGGGCTATCTGCATCGGATCCAGCGCGGTCAGATCGACGGTTTGATCGTAAAACACGCGGCCGCTGTCCGGCCGGGTTTTGCCGGTGATCACATCCATCAAGGTGGTTTTGCCCGCGCCATTGGGCCCGATCACGCAGCGCAGCTCACCCACGCCGATCTGCAGTGAAAGATCGCTCAGCGCGCGAAAGCCGTCGAAGCTGACGTTAATGTTATCGAGCACCAGCACCGGGTCGGTTTGTTGGCGGTGCTTGTCGGCAGGCAGCGGCTGGGTAAACAGATCGTCGGTCATTTGCAGCGAATTCATTGCGGTTTCCCCTTGCGCAACAGGCCGATAACCCCTTTCGGCAGGAACAGCGTGACGATGATAAACATCAGGCCAAGGAAGAATTGCCAGTATTCCGGGATCGCCACGGTGAACCAGCTCTTGGCGCCGTTGACGATACCGGCGCCGAGCAGCGGGCCCACCAGCGTGCCGCGGCCGCCCAGCGCCACCCAGATAGCGGCCTCGATCGAGTTGGTCGGCGACATCTCGCCCGGGTTGATAATGCCCACCTGCGGCACATACAGCGCCCCGGCCAGCCCGCACAGCACCGCCGACAGCGTCCAGACAAACAGTTTGAAGCCTTTGGGATCGTAACCGCAGAACGTCAGGCGGTTTTCCGCATCGCGCACGGCGGTCAGCACCCGGCCGAATTTGCTGCGCGCCAGGGCGAAGCCGATAGCCAGGCTGGCGGCCAGCAGCAGCACCGTCGCCAGAAACAGCGCCACCCGCGTGCCGGTGGCGGTAATCGGGAACCCCAGGAGCGTGGTGAAACCGGTGAAGCCGTTATTGCCGCCAAAGCCGGTTTCGTTACGGAAGAACAGCAGCATGCCGGCGTAGGTCAGCGCCTGGGTCATGATCGAGAAATAGACGCCCTTGATTTTTGAACGGAAGGCGAAGTAGCCAAAGACAAAGGCCAGCACGCCGGGCACCAATATCATCAGGCACAGCGCCCAGGCGAAATACTGGGTGCCGCTCCAGAACCAGGGCAGCTCGCTCCACGACAGAAATGACATGAACGCCGGCAGGCCGTCTCCCGCCGCCTGGCGCATCAGATACATGCCCATCGCATAGCCGCCGAGAGCGAAAAACAGCCCGTGCCCCAGCGACAACAACCCGGCATAGCCCCACACCAAATCGAGCGCCACCGCCACCACGGCGTAGCACAGGATTTTGCCCACCAGCGTCAGGGTATAGGTAGAGATCGCCAACGGGTGGTCCGCCGGCAACAGTGCGAGAAACGGCATGATTAACAGCGCCAGCAACGCCAGCCCGCCGATGCCCAGCGCCAGTCGGGGTGCCTTCTGCACGCCGGTGAGAGTTAATGGTTGGCTCATCAGTCGATCACCCTGCCCTTGAAGGCGAACAGCCCCTGAGGACGTTTTTGAATAAACAGAACAATCAGCGCCAGGATCAGAATTTTACCCAGCACGGCGCCAATCTGCGGTTCAAGAATTTTGTTGACGATGCCGAGGCCAAAGGCCGCCACCACGGTGCCGGCCAGTTGCCCCACGCCGCCGAGCACCACCACCAGGAACGAGTCGATGATATAGCCCTGGCCCAGCTCCGGCCCCACATTGCCCAGTTGCGACAGCGCCACCCCGCCCAGCCCGGCGATGCCGGATCCCAGACCGAACGCCAGCATGTCAACACGCCCGGTGGGCACGCCGCAACAGGCGGCCATCGCACGGTTCTGCGTCACGGCGCGCACGTTCATGCCAAGCCGGGTTTTGTTCAGCAGCAACCAGGTGAGCGCCAGCACCAGCACCACAAACACGATCACCGCGATGCGGTTCCACGGCAGCACCAGGTTAGGCAGCAGTTGAATGCCGCCCGACAGCCAGGCCGGGTTGGCAACCTCCAGGTTTTGTGCGCCGAACAGCACCCTCACCCCCTGGATCAGCACCAGGCTGATGCCCCAGGTCGCCAGCAGGGTTTCCAGCGGCCGGCCGTACAGGTGACGGATCACCGTACGCTCCAGCGCCATGCCGATGCAGGCGGTAATGGCGAACGCCACCGGCAGCGCCACCAGCGGATACAGCGCCAGCCACTGCGGCGCAAACTGTTGAAACAGCCCCTGAACCAGGTAGGCCGAGTAGGCGCCCAGCATCAGCATTTCGCCGTGCGCCATGTTAATCACCCCCAGCAGCCCATAGGTAATCGCCAACCCGAGCGCCGCCAGCAGCAGGATCGAACCGAGCGAAAGGCCGGTAAACGCCTGGCCGATCAGATCGCCAATCAGCAGCCGATGTTTCACGCTGGTCAGGCTTTTCAAGGCTTCGGCACGCACTGCGGCGTCCGGTTCGTGGGCGGCGTCGGTCAATGCCTGTAACCTTGGCTGCGTCTCAGGCGAGCCCGAGCTGCCCAGCAGCCGCAAGGCGTTGAGGCGCACCTGCGGGTTGGCGTCGGCCAATTGCAGATTCGCCAGCGCAATGCTCAACGCATCATGCACCTGGGTGTTTTTTTCCTGCGCCAGCCGCTGGGCCAGCAGCGGCAGTTGATCGCTTTGCGCCTCGCGTTGCAGGGCCTGCGCCGCCTGTAAACGCACCGCAGGATCGTCGCTAACCAGCCGATGCGCCGACAGTGCGTTGGCGATCAGAATGCGCAGCCGGTTGTTCAACCACACTTTTTTCGGTGTGCCGACCGGCGGGGCAACGCCATCCAGCGGGCGATAAGCTTCGCCCTGCTGGATAAAGGCATGTTTGGCCTCGTCGATCACCACGTTTTCCTGCTTCAGCCCCTGCAATAACGGCAGGCGCGCAGCGTCCGGCGCGGTCGCCCACGCCTGCAACAACTTGGCCTGCTGGGTGCGGTTGGCCGCGGCAAAGTCATCGGCCGGCCCCGCCTGCGCGAACATCGGCAGGCAGCACAGCAACCAAAACCAGGAGCGGAAATGGAACAAGAATGGGGATTGCATCAGCGGCCTCCTCTGTAGGGGCCGGGTATGCCCGGCCCCTACCGTTACGACGGGCGCAGCCTGCGGCGCCCCTACGGGAATGCGACGGTTACTTGCCGCCTTTTACCGGGTGATCCGGTTTTTTGTCGTTGCCGGCGATGAACGGGCTCCACGGCTGCGCGCGCACCGGGGCGTCGGTCTGCCACACCACGTTGAACTGGCCGTTGCCTTCAATCTCACCGATCATCACCGGTTTGTGCAGGTGGTGGTTGGTGGCGTCCATGGTCAGGGTGAAGCCCGACGGTGCGGCAAAGGTCTGCCCTGCCATCGCCGCACGTACCTTGTCGACGTCGGTAGTGCCGGCTTTCTCCACCGCCTGTGCCCACATATGGATGCCGACATAGGTGGCTTCCATCGGGTCGTTGGTTACGGCAGTGGCGTAGTTCGGCAGGTTGTGCGCCTTGGCGTAGGCTTTCCATTCGCTGACGAACTGCTTGTTGGTTGGGTTATCCACCGACTCGAAGTAGTTCCAGGCCGCCAGGTTGCCCACCAGCGGTTTGGTGTCGATACCGCGCAGTTCTTCTTCACCCACCGAGAAGGCGATCACCGGCACGTCGGTCGCCTTGATGCCCTGATTGGCCAGCTCTTTGTAGAACGGCACGTTGGAGTCGCCGTTGATGGTGGAGATCACTGCGGTTTTGCCGCCGGCGGAGAATTTCTTGATGTTGGCGACGATGGTCTGATAATCGCTGTAGCCGAACGGCGTATAGACCTCTTCGATGTCCTTGTCCTGGATCCCTTTGGTGTGCAGGAAGGCGCGCAGGATCTTGTTGGTAGTGCGCGGATACACATAGTCGGTACCCAGCAGGAAGAAGCGCTTGGCCGAGCCGCCGTCTTCGCTCAGCAGGTATTCCACCGCCGGGATCGCCTGCTGGTTAGGGGCGGCGCCGGTGTAGAACACGTTTGGCGACATCTCTTCCCCTTCGTATTGCACCGGGTAGAACAGCAACCCGTTCAGTTCCTCAAACACCGGCAACACCGATTTGCGCGAGACCGACGTCCAGCAACCGAACACCGCCGCCACTTTGTCCTGGGTCAGCAACTGGCGCGCCTTTTCGGCGAACAGCGGCCAGTTGGAAGCGGGGTCCACCACCACCGGCTCGAGTTTTTTGCCCAGCACGCCGCCCTTGGCGTTGATGTCATCGATGGTCATCAGCGCCACGTCTTTCAGCGGCGTTTCAGAGATGGCCATGGTGCCCGACAGCGAGCTCAGAATGCCGACTTTAATGGTATCGGCCGCCTGCGCGCTCCAGGCCATGCCCATGCCGATCACGGTGGCAGACAACGCAAAAGCTTTTATAAAGTGACGACGTTGCATAATTAAAACTCCTGATGTGTGTTGGAAAACAGGTTCAGAAAAATTCACGCAGGACTGTCCGGGGTATGAAGACGCGCCTGGTGCAACATATGCAGGGTTATTTTCCGTACTTCCGCCTTACTGACGGCAATGTGGTTACTGAGCAGCGTTTGCGCCTCCTCGGTCTGGTGTTGCAAGATCGCCCGCAGAATGGCGGCGTGTTCGTCGTAGGTGGCCTCGACCCGGGTTCCCTGGGTGAAGTCCAACCGGCGAATGATGCGGATCTTCTCGGTCAGGTCGCGATGAATGCGCGCCATTTCCCCATTACCCGCCGCCTCCACCAGCGTCATATGGAACTGTTCGTCGTGCAGCGAGACGGTTTTGCCGTCCTCCAG
The DNA here is from genome assembly GCF_052045345.1 of Serratia sp. 22264. Taxonomy (NCBI): domain Bacteria; kingdom Pseudomonadati; phylum Pseudomonadota; class Gammaproteobacteria; order Enterobacterales; family Yersiniaceae; genus Serratia; species Serratia sp. 22264. Next base: position 145,383 of record NZ_JBQEOY010000001.1, on the reverse strand, counting down.
CCGCGGCTCGTCGATCCAGAAGCCGTTGAGCGCCGCCAGTGGCGGCGGCACCTCTCCCGCCGGGCGCGCGCACAGCCGTTTAACCGCTTCGCACTCCAGCACGATGCGCAGATCGTAGAGTTGCTCGAAGTAGTCGAAATCGAAGGGGCGCACCTGCCAGCCGCTGCGAAAATGCACTTCGACGTAGCCCTCGCGCTCCAGCCAGAACAGCGCCTGACGCACCGGCGTACGGCTGACGTCCATGCGCAACGCCACTTCGTTTTCGCTGAAGCGATCGCCCGGCAGCAGATGAAAATCAAAGATGTCATCCTTGAGCTGGAGGTAGATACGCTCCGCCAGCCCCTCCGGCCGCGCCTTGCTGCGGTTATTGGTGATTTGCATAGTTTTCCTCTTGCCGGGCGCAGCATACGGCGCCCCCTGCGTAAAATCCTGAATCAGGTTGAAGCCACGATGCTCAGCCGGCGTGTTCCAGCCACAGCAAAGCATCGCCTGGCCCCACCGGCCGCCCTTGTTGGCAACCGATGCGTTTGATGATCCCGGCACGCGGCGCGGTGACCGCCAGTTCCATTTTCATCGCCTCAACCACAACCAGCGGCTGGCCGGCTTCTACCGTCTGCCCCGGTTCCACCAGGATCTTCCACACGTTGCCGTTCAGATCCGCGCTGACCAGATAGCCGTCGACCTCTTCCTCATCGCTCTGCGGCGGCAGCAATTGCGCCTCAGCCTCGCTCTCTTGCGCCTGCCAGAGCGTCACTTCATGGTTGAATGCCTGCTGCTGGCGCTGCTGGAATGCGGCGATGTCTTCGGCGTTGTCTGCCAGAAAACGGGTGTACTCGGCAAAGTCGAATTCGCTGTTTTCGATGCGGACCTGCGCACGCCCTTCACGGAACGCCTCGCGCTGCTCATCCAGCTCCTGCTCGCTGACCGGGTAGAAACGCACCTGATCGAAGAAGTGCAGCAACCAGGGCTCACCGGCGTTGAACTGCGGGTTTTTGAGGAATTTGTTCCAGATCGGCAGCGTGCGCCCGACCAACTGATAGCCACCCGGCGAGTCCATGCCATAAATGCACATGTACATGCCGCCGATACCGACCGTGCCTTCGGCGGTGTGGGTGCGCGCCGGGTTGTATTTGGAGCTGAGCAACCGGTGGCGCGGATCAATCGGCACCGCGCAGGGCGCACCGAGATAGACATCGCCCAGCCCGAGGATCAAATAACTGGCGTCGAAGATAATGTCGCGTACCTGTTCGCGGTGGCTGAGGCCATTGATGCGCTGGATAAAATCGACGTTGTTCGGCAGCCAGGGCGCAGAACTGCGTACCGTCTGGCTGTAACGCTCCACCGCGCCCAGGGTGGCGGAATCTTCAAACGCCATCGGCAGATAAACCGTGCGCGTCGGCACCTTCAGGCGGCTGACGTCGCCCAGCGCCTGTTCACGTGCCAGCAGGCGCTGGAGCAAATCGGCCTGGCCGATAGTGCGGCTGTCGTAACGGATCTGCAGCGATCGCACGCCAGGTGCCAGTTCCTCAACGCCGGGGATCGCGTCCTGTTTGAGCGATTGCATCAGCAGATGAATACGCAGCCGCAACGCCAGATCAAGTACGTTGTCGCCGTACTCCAGCAAAATGTAACCGTCCCCGGCCTGGCGATAGACGACCGAGGGGCGGCCCTCCCCGGCCGGCAATGCGGCGACGATAGCCGCAGAAGCCGTGGCGCCCGGCGTCAAATCCGGCGTCGGCAGGGTTATCGCCTTCACCGCCGCCAGCGCTTCGATGCTGCCAAGCTGTGCCTGCTCCAGCGACTGCGCCTGTTTGAAACCGATAGGATGGAAGCGGATGCGGTCGCCCGGCTTCACCTGGCCCACCTTCCACAGTTCGGCTTTGGCGATGGTCACCGGGCAGACAAAACCGCCGAGACTCGGCCCGTCGCGGGTGAGGATCACCGGGAAATCGCCGGTGAAATTAATCGATCCGATGGCGTACTCGCAGTCATGTACGTTAGAAGGGTGCAGCCCGGCCTCCCCGCCGTCCTGCCGCGCCCAGCCGGGTTTCGGCCCCGACAGGCGCACGCCCAACCGGTTGGAGTTGTAGTGCACCTGCCATTCGGCGGCGAAGAAGGTGTCGATCGACTCCGGGGTAAAGAAGTCCGGCGCGCCGTGCGGGCCATAGAGCACGCCGATGTTCCACAGGCTGCCGTATTGCGGGATCAGGCTGTCGTCCATCGCCTGCGGCGCCGCGATGGGGGCCGGGGTGGTGCTGGCTGCCAGCGCAGGCTGGGATACCGCCAGCATATCGGCGACCCGCAGGGTGCGCCCGGCGTGGCCGCCAAACTGCCCGAGGGCGAAGGTCGAACGGCTGCCCAGATACACCGGCACGTCGAGCCCATTACGCACCGCCAGATAAGTGCGGCAACCGTGCGCGGCGCGGCCCAAGCTCAGGACCTGCCCGGCGCGAACCTCAACCGGCTGCCAGTAGGCTACCGCTTCCCCATCCAGGTTCGCCGGGCAGTCGGCGCCGGTCAGGGCGATGATCGCATCGCAGTGGAAGCGCAAGGTCGGCCCCTGCAAAGTAAACTCCAGCCCGGCGGCGCTCGGGTGGTTGCCGACAATGCGGTTGGCCAGCCGGAAAGCGAAATCGTCCATCGGCCCGGAAGGCGGCACGCCGATATCCCAATAGCCAAGACGGCCCGGATAATCCTGCACGCTGCTGTAGGTGCCCGGTTGCAGCACTTCAATGCTGCTGGGTTGGAAACGGAAGTTGTCCAGCATGCGGGTCCAGACTTTACCGCTCTGGAATTGCGCCGTAGCGATCACCTGACGCAGGTAATCGAGGTTGGTGGCGATGCCGTGCAAACGGGTAGCGCCGAGCACCGCGCGCATTTTCGCCAGCGCCTGTTGGCGATCTTCGCCGTGGACGATCAGTTTGGCGATCATCGGGTCGTAAAATGCCGACACTTCACTGCCGGTCGCCACCCAGCCGTCGACGCGCACGTTTTCCGGGAAATGCACCTCGGTCAGTACGCCGGGGCTGGGCTGGAAATTCTTCAGCGGATCTTCGGCATAGATGCGCACCTCGATCGAGGCCCCTTGCGGTGCGCGTTGCAGCGCCGCCCAGTCCAGCGCATCGCCCGCCGCCACCTGCAACATGCATTCGATCAGATCCAGCCCGGTCACCATTTCGGTCACCGGATGTTCCACCTGCAAGCGGGTGTTTACCTCGAGGAAATAGAACTCGTCGCGCGTGCCGTCGTAGATAAATTCCACGGTGCCGGCGCTGCGGTAATTCACCGATTCACCCAGCGCTACCGCCGCCTGATGCAGCGCCTGACGGGTCGCCGCCGGCAGGTTCGGCGCCGGGGTTTCTTCCACCACTTTCTGGTTACGGCGCTGCAACGAACAATCACGCTCGCCGAGCGCCGCCACCCGGCCCTGGCCGTCGCCAAAGATTTGCACTTCCACATGGCGCGCCTGATCGACAAAGCGTTCGATAAAGGCCCCGGAGTCGCGGAAGAACTGCTCGCCCAGCCGCTTTACGCTGTCGTAAGCTTCGCGCAGCGCCGCTTCGTCGTCACAGCGCGTCAGGCCAATGCCGCCACCGCCGGCGGTACTTTTCAACATGACCGGGTAGCCAATCCGCGCGGCGGCAGTGACCGCGTCCTCGATGCTGTCCAGCAGGCCGGTGCCCGGCGTCATCGGCACCTGCGCCACCGCCGCCAATTCGCGCGCCCGGTGCTTCAGGCCGAATTCACGGATCTGCGCCGCCGTCGGCCCGATAAAGGCGATGCCCGCCGCTTCGCAAGCATCGGCGAATTCGGCGCTCTCGGAGAGAAAACCGTAGCCGGGATAGATCGCCTGCGCGCCGGTTTCCACTGCGGCAGCGAGGATTTTATCAATGCACAGGTAGCTGTCGGCGGCCTTTTCGCCGCCGAGCGCCACCGCCAGATCGGCCTCGGTGACATGTGGCGCATTGCGGTCGGCATCGGAATAGACCGCCACGCTGGTCACACCCAGGCGTTTCAGGGTACGGATCGCGCGGCAGGCAATTTCGCCGCGGTTAGCGATTAATACAGTGGTAAACATATGCAATCCTCATAGAACGATACCCAATAGCTTTCAGGCTGTGGCCAGGCGGCAAGCAGGCACATCACTCAGGTAAGTGACTGGGGTGAGTCAACGCTGCCAACAACGCCAGGGTCGGAAAGATGACGGGTATAGTTGCGCCAGCCGCCAAACTCAGTGATGTCCAATGCGCCTTCCAGCGCCCAGGGTTCGCAGATAAAACCTTTTACCCGGCGGCCATCCGCCAACAGCAGCGTGCCGATGCCCAGCGGTGCCGGGATCTCCGCGACAAATTCGCCGAAACGCGCCAGCGGGATGTCCCACAGCTCAACGCTGATGGCGGCCCCCTGCCCGGTTTTGACCAGCCCCGGTTTGGGCGGCTGAGTATTGGCCAGGGCGTAGAGCCGGTAGCACGGCGCGGTGGCGGTTTGCTCCACCCATACCGCGTCGCGCTGGGTAAGCTGGGCATTCAGCGGCATACCGCTGAGGTGAGCGCCCACCACCGCCACCCGCACATGTTCCACCGATGGCGTCAGCGGCGCCGGCGGCGGCAAGGTGCGGCCGGTGGCGCCGAGCGGCAGGTTCTGAGTCTGTTGCCAGCGCAGGCCGAAGGCCGCCAACGCACGATCGTGCCAGGCCGGCGCAATCAGCGTGATGCCGGCAGGCAGGCCGTCGTCGCGCATCGGCGCAGGCAAGGCCAGCGCACTCAGATCGGCCAGGTTGGTAAAGTTGGTGTAGGTACCGAATTGCGAATTGAACAACACCGGCTCCTGCTCCATTTCCGCCAAGGTGCGCAGCGTCGGTGAAGTCGGCACCACCAGCGCGTCGTACTGCGCCAGTTGTTGGCCAATTTCCCGCGCCAGCTCGGCACGCAGGTATTCCGCCTTGTAGGCGTCGCAGGCGCTGTACTTAAGGCCGTTATTGAGGATGCCGCGTACCACCGGGTTGATGGCCTGAGGATTGCTGTTCAGCATCGCCTCGACCGCCACGGTACGCTCCGCGACCCAGGGGCCGTAATAGAGCTGCTCGGCCAGTTGGTGAAAGGGGGTGAAATCTATGGGTTCAAGCGCGACACCGCAGCCTTGCAACTGCGCCAGCGCCCGTTGAAACGCCTGCTCGGCCTGCGTGTCGCCGAAAAACTCGGGCTGCGCGGGGACCGCAAAACGCGGCGCTGCGGGCAAATCCGCCGGAGCGGTACGCGGGTTGATGCGCGAATAGGCATCGGCCGCGTCATAACCGCCGGCCATCTCGGCCACCAGAGCGGCATCCGCCACCGTCAGGGCAAATACCGAAACGCTGTCGTTCAGGCGGCACGCGGGCACCACGCCACAATTCGACAGCCATCCTTTGGTCGGTTTCAGACCGACGATATTGTTGAACCCCGCCGGAACGCGCCCTGAACCTGCGGTATCGGTCCCTAGCGAGAACGGCGTCAGGCCGCGCGCCACCACCGAGGCCGAACCGGAACTGGAACCGCCGCTGACGTAGCGGCTGTCAAAGCTGTTGACCACCGCACCGTGCGGTGAGCGGGTGCCGACCAGGCCGGTGGCGAACTGATCGAGGTTGGTTTTACCGATAACGATGGCGCCGGCGGCGCGCAGATTGGCGACGACCCTGGCATCCTCTGCGGCCTGGTAGGTGAATTCCGGGCAGGCGGCGCTGGTCGGCCAACCGCCGACGTCGATATTGTCTTTAACCGCAAAGGGCACGCCGAACAGCGGCAGGCGGCTGATATCCCCGGCGACCGCATCCAGTTGCTGTGCCAGCTGTCGGTACTGCACTTCCAGCTGCGCGGCGGTGGCAAGGTAAAGCCAGGCGTTGTCGTCCAGGCTCAGGCCCGACGTCAGCGTCTCCAGCGTGGCGCGCACGCAGGCCATGCGCTCGCCGGCCGGCCTGGTGTGATAATGGTGCTGCCATTCACTGAGGGTGAAACCGCGTTGTTTAACTGGCTGGGTCATCGTCTGAATTCCATCTAGTACACAAGATGGGATTCAATAGAGCAACCGGCGTGCCAATTTTTAATACACTGATTTCAATAAATTATAATTAAAACTTATGACGGGAGAGTAAAAAACCTGCACCAGCGGCGCGCAATCGTCGGACAAAAAAGGTGCAAAAAATGGGAGAAAGCAGCGATCGCCGCTTGGAAACGCAGAATAATATTGTCACATCATGCTCGCTCAAATTTACCGCTGGCGCCGGGAGCTCTACGCCAGCGGCGCGCCTCTGCTGCGCCAATCACTATCAATTCCTGTTCTTTGGTTGAGATCACGATACCTATAAAATAGTGCATTACACGAAAAAATAATTCACGCCCTCGTGAATGCACAATACCCAGTGAATTGATGTTGTGCCATACACAACACAAAATGAGAATAATTATCATCTATTGACACCAACATGTTTGCTCGATAGAGTTAAAATACTGTATATAAACACAGTTAAATATAGTATTTCTTATCAAGGAGAGAGAATATGAGTGGTGGAGATGGGAAAGATTCTCGTGGCCCAACCGGTGGCGTGAATGGGGGATCAACTGGTCTTGGTGGCGGGCCTAATGTCGGCCACGGTGGTACGCTAACAGACACGATCAACGGTGTGACGATGACCTTTGAGGGGGTTCATGCTATTGATTCTGGCAGCGGCATTCAATGGGGCGGTGGTGACTCAGGCAAGGGCAACAATGGCGGGTCGAAGAGTGGTGCCTCTGGCAGGAATGCTCTTAGGTCCATACCTGGACACCCTAACGTTGTCGATGGCGGACAACTCACGGGTGATAACAGGGATAAACATCTGTACTATTCTCGCACAGAAAATTTTGTTTATTCAGTGAGTATTGACCGAAACGGTAATGAAAAAGGAACGTTTCAAGTCTCAAGACCAAAGACGAATGAGAGTGATACCCGCACATCATGGGCAAAAGGTGAAGAATACCGAAAAAGTGTGGCTCGGGAGCAGGTAAGGAATTATCTGAATGATGAGAAAAATGTGCTCATGGAAGCCAGCGGTATTATCGCTGATGCGGGTGAGAAAATCAGTAATCATATCAGTGGTCAGTATAAGCGATATGCTGGAGAAATTGCGAATAACCTTCGTAATTTCCAGGGGAAGACGATAAGAAATTATAACGATGCCTTAGCCTCATTGAATAATATCATGTCAAACCCCTCGATGAAGGTAAAGCAAGGTGACAAACAAGCACTTATTAGCGCGATGAAAAGCGTTAAGGCTAGTGATTTGGCAAGTCGGTTTGGTCACTTTGGAAAATTCTTCAAGGCAGCAGACCTCGCCATCAAGGCTGACAAGATCCGTGATAAGGCTATTGAGGGATATAATACAGGTAACTGGGCACCCTTGGCATATGAGATTGAGGCGATGGTACTTAGCGGTATCGTAGGCGCTGTGGCATTAGGGTTGGTCACTGGGATTTTGTCTCTGCTTGCATTGTCTGCGCTCTTCACAGCAGCAATAACGATTGCTGCTGCCGCCTTGATTGCCTATGCGACCTCTTATATTGATGCGGCTCTTGCCGAACGGTTTAATAACGAGGTTGTTCGCCCAACCAATTAACCCCATCATTTTATCCTGGTCGTATTAGGATGAGAGAGATTTTAAGAGCCTCTGTCTGAGGCTCTATTTATGTTATTTTTCTTTAATAAGCCATAAATAGATAAATTTAACCAACATGGCGAGTAAAAAGGTCAATGCGTACAATCCAGAGAACACTACAAAATAATAGAACAAGATATAAAAATCATTGGAGGCAGTCGCCTTCAACAACCTATTTCCGTTATTTATGTCGAATGCACTTATCACAAATATATAAAAAATCACTGCATAAACCGCCAAAAACCCAAATAAATAAAATATCAATGATGCCTTGTCTTCGGTTTTAGGGTTTGATTTGACATATTTTAAGTACTTTACTGCAAAATAGATCGAGAACAAGGGTGCCAGTTTGCAATACATACCCAATGGTTTTGTAAGTGCCAGATTGGTTGATGAGATATTGGTACTGATGTTTTTAGTCAGTTCCAGGAAATAATACAAAGCTGGACTCTCTGGCACAGCCTTGAAAAAAACAAATATTAGTATTAATGGTAATATGCCGATTAAGCCAATCTTGATGAATTTCTTCCATGCATACAAGTCGTTACTCATGATAAGTCCCTGATTGTTTCCTATGAATTCATTATTGGCTATCTGTGAATCAGTGTCCAGTCATGGTGTGAGGGCTATTATCGTTTATCGCACATCACATTATCTGTGCTTCACTCCACTTCATCCTGTTGCCTGATTGGGCTTTTATCACGTTATGCAACAGTATAGACTAGGAAGCCACGCGCCGGTTTGGGCAGAAGTGGTGAGACAATCCGGCCTTACACTGCTGGAACCGTAAACAAGGCACAAATTTCTACAACAAAATAACACAGGACATCGACAAGCTGAACTCGGACTGGCAACAGGAACAACGTCTGAAGGGCATCCGAAATCCTGGCCCCCCTGCCTGGTCGCATGATCAGATCATTGCCGCCACCGATTTCAGTGCCTGGCATTTCATTCTGAAGGATAAATTTAGCGCGCCACTAGGGCGAAACATGGGTAATCACCAGGATTACTTATTACCCGTATCATTCAGTCAGTGTTTCAAGAACTATGCTTCGTTTTCACGACGCGGTGCCGATTCTCGTCAAAAACTGCAGAACCGACTCGTCGACCTGAGAAAATACCGTTATCGGCTGATGGCTGCCCCCGGAAATCTCAAAATGTGTGTGGAACTAAAACGGGTGTACTGACACGACCACCATCTGATGCGGATGGCTGGCGGCCCATACAACAGTATGCTGCGGGGACAGAAAGAAAAAAGGCGCAATCTTGCGATTACGCCTCTAGTTACGTGAACACCTTAATTACTCACCGCGAATACGTTGCGCCAACCCTTTGAGGAAATAACGCAGCATCTGATCGCCGCACGGGCGGAAGTTTTTGGTGCCTTCTTTGCGGAACAGCGCGCTCAGCTCCGGCTTGGAGATGCGGAACTCCACGGCGGTGAAGATCTGGTGCATGTCGGTGTCTTTCAGTTCGAACGCCACGCGCAGCTTTTTCAACACCAGATTGTTGGTGATCGGCAGTTCCACTTCCGGTGCCGGGAACTTGTCGTCCTTGCCGCGCTTGAGGAACACCAGGCCGTTCAGGAAGTGCGCCATCACTTCGTCCGGGCAGTTTTCGAAACCCGGCTCGCCTTCTTTGATGACGTAAGCGCGCATCGCAGAGACCTCAACGTCGAAATTATCCAGCTTGATAATCTCGGTCATTTTAGCGTCGTTAATACTCAGCATGTAGCGCACGCTGCGCAGCACATCGTTGTTGATCATGGAGTTAAATTGCCTTTAGCTTGTAAACCGGGGAGGTGCGCATTTGATATATACCCCCTGGCTTTCAAGTTGCAGCCAGGCACCCGGCTCGCTCATCCCAGGCGCTTACTCAGGTAAGTCACCGGGGTGCGCGAGTGCGGGTAACAACGCTGCGGCTTGAAAGACGACGGGTATGGCCGCACACCTTGAATATGTGCGGCAGTATAGGGATCGGTGAAGGGTTTCTCAATCGATTTGGCTTTTTTGCCGATACAGCGGGATGTCTTCGCCAATAATGTATTTGTTGCGCAGGAGGGACGACACCTTATCCATCGCCATCACTACCACCACCAGGATCAGGGTGATGAACATCACCACGTCCCAGTTCCACAGCCGCATGTTCTCCGCATACACCAGGCCGATGCCGCCGGCGCCGACGAAGCCCAGCACCGCCGCAGAGCGGGTGTTGGATTCAATCTGGTACAGGCTTAGCGCCAGGAAGGTGGGAAACGACTGGGTGAAAATACCGTAACGGTGCTTCTGCAAACCGTTGGCACCCACCGCCGTCAAGCCGCGGCTGGGGGATTTATCCACCGCTTCGTGCCCTTCGGCATACAGCTTGCCGAGCAGCCCGACGTCCTGCATCACAATCGCCAGCACCCCGGCCAACGGCCCCATGCCGACGGCGCGCACGAAGATCAGCCCCCAGATCGCCATATCGATGCCGCGTAAAATATCCAGCAACCGCCGCACTGCCACCGAGATCGGCCGCAGCAGCGGCGTCGACATCACGTTGCGCGCGGCGAAGAACGACAGCGGCAAGGCGATAAGCGAAGCGGTGATGGTGCCGGCAAACACTATGCCGATGGTGATGAAGATCTGCTGGAAGTAATACATAAACGGCCAGTTGACGAAATCGTGCCAGACGAACATGCGCACAAAGTAACGGCCCAGTTGCTGGCAACCGTTAACGAACTGCGGCCAGGAGATGCCGAAGAACTGGAAGAAGAACAGGTAATACAGCGCGATCGCCACGGCGATAATACCGAGGGTGCGCAGATAGCGGCGCTGCTGCGAGAATATTTCCGGGTGCTGCTGTTTGAGCGTTTGCAGCTCTTGTGCCGAGAGCGTTGGTGCGGTGATCATTTTTTCCCCTCCACGACCCGTTTGCGCAGCTCGCCGGAGGTGTAATCCAGCAGCGAGACCACCAGGATAATCAGCAACAGCGTCATGCTGACCTGATCGTAGCGATCGAGCTTGATATTGGTCATCAGCTCCTGGCCGATGCCGCCCGCCCCCACCAGCCCAAGAATGGTCGACTGACGGAAGTTGATTTCCAGCCGCATAAAGCTGTACGACAAAAACACCGGCTTCACCTGGGGCCACAGGCCGAAACGCATGCGTTGCAACGGCGTCGCGCCGCAGGCTGCCAGCCCGCGCACCGGCTTGTTGGACGCGGTTTCGATCGACTCATAAAACAGTTTTGTCAGGCTGCCGATGGTGTGCAGCGCCAGCGCCAAAAAGCCGGGGATGGCGCCAATGCCGAATGCCATCACGAACATCACCGCCCACGCCAGCTCGGGCATGGTGCGCAAAAATGCCACCAACGTGCGGATCGCCAGGCGCAGCGACGCCGGGCTGTGGGTGTTGTTAGCCGCCAGAAACGCCAGCCCCCCCGCCACCAGCACCGAAAGAAGGGTCGCCGCCAGCGCCAGTTGCAGCGTTTCCCAGATCAGCGGCAGCTGAATGTTGAGCCGATAACCCCAGTAGGCCAATGAACCTTCGGTATGGCCATCGGCGAACAGCAGCTTCCAGTGCAGCGTCGGGACGGTTTCCGCCAGGTAATCGAAGAAGTGGGGAATGGACACCCACACGGTATGCAGGTTGAACTCGGCGATGTTGCCGGCGCCCAGGTAGAGCGCCACCAGACCGAGCGACCAGAACAGCGTCTCGCGCTTTTGCTTGCTGCGGATCTGTTGGTAGTAGTGCGCAAAATCTGTATTCAAAATAGGTTTCCGACGAGTGGAAATCAGCGGGGCTCAGCCTGGCCAAGCCCCGGCAGCATTAACGGTCGCCTTTGGTCAGCTCACGCTTCATATCGATGATGTTCTGGTATTCAGCCAGAGTGGTGTCGCCGATGTGCTGTTTACCGCCCATCGCCTTGATAAAGCACTGGTGATCGTCCTTATCCAGCTTTTTGATGGCGGTCACGACTTTGGCTTTGAAATCGCCCGGCAGCGAGTTGCTCACCAGGATTGGGCCATTCGGGATCAGCGGCGACTGCCAGATAATGCGGATCTGTTTCATCAGGTCCGGGTGATCCATGCGGATCATGCGGGTGAACGCACCGCTGGTGTAGCCGGTGTTGTAGTCGCCGATCATCGAAGCCCAGGTTACCGCGCCTTCGAACTGGCCGTTCAGCACGCCGAGAATGTCCTGCTCATGGCCGCCGGAGAAGGTGACGCTGGAGAAGGCGTTGTTGTATTTGTTGTCCACCGTGCCGCCGAACAGTTTTTTGAACGCCTGGTTCGGGATCAGGAAGCCGGAGGTGGAATCAGGATCGGCGAAACCGATAGCTTTGCCCTTAAGATCTTCCAGCTTTTTATACGGGCTACCGGCTTTGACCACCACCACAGAGTGGTAACCGCGAGATTGGTCAACGTCATCAACCGCAATACCGACGATGTCCACCGCTTTCGGATCCTTGATGTACACCGAGGCGAACGACGATGGCGACATGCTCAGCACCAGATCGATTTTGCCGCCCAGCAGGCCCTGGATTACCCCGGAATAGTCGGAAGAGTTACGCAGCTTGGTGTCCACGTTCAGCTCTTTGTCCAGGAACTGCTTCACGCACTGGTTATCGCCGATCTGCTGGGTGGCGTTTTGGCCGCCGAGAATGCCCAGGTTCAGTTCTTTAGGTGCGTCCGCTGCGGCAGCATTAAATACCATCATCGCGCCGGCCATCACTGTGGTCAGACTCAATACTTTTTTCATTACGGGTGCCTTGTGTGTGTAAAGGTAAAAGTGAATCAATGGATTTGATTGGCTTCTTCGCCATACAGCTGGTGCAGTATCCGTTCGTTCAGTTGCGACGGGTGCCCGTCAAACACGATTTTGCCCTGGGCGATGCCGATGACCCGGGTGCAATATTCTTTCACCAGTTCAACCGAGTGCAGGTTCACCATTACCGCGATGTCGTTTTCGCTGACTTTTTGCAGCGCATCCATAATGCGGCGGGTGTTTTTCGGATCGAGGGACGCTACCGGCTCGTCGGCCAGCAGAATTTTAGGGTTTTGCATCAGCGCACGGCAGATCGCCACTCGCTGCATTTGGCCACCCGACAGGTTTTCGGCGCGCTGCAGGGCGTGCGGCAGCATATTGAGCCATTGCAGCAGCTCGATGGCGCGCCCGCGGTCGGCATCGTCAAACAGTTTGAAGAAGGACTTCAGGGTAGAGGTGTGGCTCAGGCGGCCCAACAGTACGTTGGTCATGACGTCCAGGCGCGGCACCAGGCAGAAGTCCTGGAAGATCATGCCGCAGCGGGAACGCCACTGGCGCATCTGGCGGGCGGAAAGTTGGGCGATGTCCTGCGCCACGCCGTCATCTTCAAAATGCAGCATCTCGCCGCAGCTCGAAGGAATGGTGCCGTTCAGGGTATGCAGCAAGGTGGATTTGCCTGCGCCCGAGCGCCCAATCACCGCCACGAACTCGCCGGCGTGCAGATCGAAGTTGATGTCGTCCAACACGCGCTGCTGGGATTTATAGGCTTTGACCAATCCTTTCACCGACAGCACCTTACGTGAGGAGATCGGTTGCTGCCCTGGAAAATCGGTTGGTGCAAGTTTTAACAGTGCCTGAGCCATATGATTTCTCTGGTTTCAGTGGCTAATCATTATGGGCACCTATTAACGAATAAATTTATGACAGCGGGATGATGGTTTTATGGCTGGGAAGTGACGTGTGCCGCCCGCTCAACATGACGCATTGAGGAGCGGCGTCGGGCTAATTGAAATGGATTACGCCTTTGATCAGCTGCTTATTATTAATCACCTGCTGTTCGTAATGTTCCGCCAGGGTGTCGAAATCAAAATGGTGCGAGAGCATCATCTGCGCGGTAATTTTCCCTGCCGCCATCAAACGGCCCACCTTGGCGAAATCCTCCTGAGTCGCATTGCGGCTGCCCATCAGGGTGGTTTCTTTTTTATGGAACTCCGGATCGGAGAACTGAATGTCGCCCTTGAACAACCCGACGAAGACGATGCTGCCGCCGTGGCGGATCAGGTTCAGACTATTATTCATCGCGTGCGGGTTGCCGGTGGCGTCAATCACCTTGGCCGCCAGCATGCCGCTGAACCGATCGCGCAGCGCCGCGTCAAATTGCTCATCCGCCGGGTTGAGCGTCGGCAGCCCCAAGGCTTTTTCAACATGTGCCCGCCGTTCGGCGCTGGTATCGGCGACCACCACCTGCGCGCCGTCGGCGCAGGCTATCGCCGCCACGCCCAACCCGATCGGCCCGGCCCCCACCACCAGCAGGTGATCGTCCGGTGCTATTGCCGCCCGGCGCACCGCGTGGGCGCTGATGGCGAAGGGTTCAATCAGCGCCGCCGTTTCCGGCGGCAGGCCGTCCACAGCCAGCAGGTTGCCGACCGGCACGCTCAGGAACTCGCAGAAACCGCCATCCTGATGAACGCCAATCACCGAAATATTCTCGCAGCAGTTGGTTTTGCCGCTCTGGCAGGCACCGCAGCGCCGGCAAGAAAGATACGGCATTACCGTCACGCGCTGGCCCACCCGCCAGCCGCTGACATTATTGCCGATGCTGACAATCTCGCCGCATATTTCATGGCCCAATACGCGGGGATAACTAAAGAAAGGCTGATGACCGGACCAGGCGTGAATATCCGTTCCGCAAATGCCGACGGTGATTATTTTGATCACCGCCTCCTGGTCGGCGGGCAAAGGCACCGGGCGCTGTTGATAAACCAATTTCGTCGGCTGCTCGCACACTAATGTTTTCATTGTCGTCATCGTCTTTCCTCCAGTCAGGTGAGAAGGTTATTCAATAAAAACGCGGCGACCGGTTATGCCATCGAGCAGATCTGTGAGGCAGCACTAAATAAACCGATTTAAATTGGTTTTAAATGCATAAAAAACACCAGAGACAACCCATGAGCAGAACCCAGAACCTGCGGCACAACGTGGTTAACCAGATGATTGAGGGTATTCACGGCGGCCATCTTCGTTCGCCGCTGCCGTCTCAGGCGGCGCTGGCCGAAATGTATAACATCAGCCGCACCACGGTGCGCCACACGCTGGCCCACCTCGACCAGCGCGGAGTATTGGAAAAGGTCGGTGATGACTATGTGATTGTTCGGCCGCCGCAGGCGGAGGACGGCTTCGAGTGCGTGAACCCTTCGCTGGAAGACCAGGACAAGCAGTTCAAGAAAAGCTTCTATCAGATGATTAACCAGAAGCAGCTGCGCGCCGGAGACAGTTTCAGCGAGCTGCAACTGTCGCGCATCGCCAACGTCAGCCCGCTGGTGGTGCGGGAATTCCTGTTGCACTTTAGCCGTTATAACCTGATCGAAACCGTCAAGCGCGGCCAGTGGCGCATGAAAAAGTTTGATCAAAACTATGCCGAGCAGCTGTTTGAACTGCGCCAGATGCTGGAAACTCACGCCCTGTCACGCTTTATCAACTTGCCCGCCGACGACGAACGCTGGTTGCAGGCCAGGGAGCTGTTGAGCCGCCACCGCCAGCTGCGGGAAAGCATCAGCGACAGCTACCGCCTGTTCTCCCAATTGGATCGCGACTTCCACGGGCTTATCCTCTCCGCCGCCAACAACCCTTTTTTCAATCAGTCGCTGGAGATCATTTCGGTGATTTTCCACTTCCACTACCAGTGGGATGAAACCGACCTGAAACAGCGCAATATCATTGCCATCGAAGAACATATGATCATCCTCAGCGCGTTGATCTGCCGCAATGACCAGGAAGCGATCAACGCGCTGCATCGCCACTTGGACACGGCCAAGCAATCGATGATCCGCTCCATCAATCAGGACGTCGCCTGATCGCTTTTTATCGATAAAAAACGCCCAAAGCGGCATTTAAAACCGATAAAGAGCAGCAAAATAGTAACTGCCGCACGGAACCGCGACAAAAACGCATCGCTAAAATATCCCCCCATCTAGGCTTACTGCCGATCGCCTGCTCATGCACCACCCAGGGGAATACCCGGAATAATAAATATTATTAATGCGAAATTCTGGAGGCAAAGATGGAAAGAACCACCACCGTTGACAGCGGAAAAGAACAGATTGACCCTTATTCAGATCACATCATTCCGATGCCGCCAAACGGCATGCTGGTACGTTCGGCGAGAATTAAAAAAATCCAGACCACCGCCATGCTGTTGCTGTTTTTCGCCGCCATCATCAACTTCCTTGACCGCAGTTCGCTGTCGGTCGCGAATTCCACCATCCGGGAGGAAATGGGCCTGAGCGGTACCGAAATCGGCCTGCTGCTTTCGGCGTTTTCATTGGCTTACGGCATCGCCCAACTGCCCTGCGGCTTGCTGCTGGATCGTAAAGGCCCGCGCATTATGCTGGGGGTGGGAATGTTCGTCTGGTCGGTGTTCCAGACGCTGTCCGGCATGATCCACAATTTCACCCAGTTTATCTGGGTACGCATCGGGTTGGGGATCGGCGAAGCGCCGATGAACCCGTGCGGCGTGAAGGTGATCAACGACTGGTTCAACATCAAACATCGCGGTATGCCGATGGGGGTTTTCAACTCGGCGTCCACCATTGGCCTGGCGATCAGCCCGCCGATCCTCACCGCCATGATGCTGGCCTTCGGCTGGCGCGGGATGTTCATCACCATCGGCATGCTGGGGATCGCGCTGTCGATCGGGTGGTATATGCTGTATCGCAACCGCCAGGACATCGACCTGAGCGCCCAGGAACAGGCCTATCTGAATGCCGGCAGCGTCAGCGCGCGGCGCGAACCGATGAACTTCCGCGAGTGGCGCTCGTTATTCAAAAATCGCACCATGTGGGGCATGATGATCGGCTTTAGCGGCATCAACTACACCGCGTGGCTGTATCTGGCCTGGCTGCCGGGCTACCTGCAAACCACCTACCATCTGGATCTGAAAAGCACCGGGTTGATGAGCGCCATTCCGTTCCTGTTCGGCGCTGCCGGCATGCTGTCGAACGGCTTTGTCACCGACTTCCTGGTTCGCCGTGGCATGGCGCCGCTGAAAAGCCGCAAAATCTGCATCGTGGCCGGCATGTTGCTGTCCGCGTCTTTCACCGCCATTGTGCCGCAGGCCACCACCACCTACAGCGCCGTAGTGCTGATCGGCATGGCGCTGTTTTGCATCCACTTTGCCGGCACCTCCTGCTGGGGCTTGATCCACGTGGCGGTAACCTCGCGCATGACCGCCTCGGTCGGCAGCATCCAGAACTTCGCCAGCTTTATTTTCGCCTCGTTCGCCCCGGTGATCACCGGCTTTATCCTGGATACCACCCACTCCTTTAAACTGGCGCTTATTCTTTGCGCCTGCTTCACCGTCATCGGCGCGCTATCCTATCTCTTCGTGGTGAAACACCCGATTGTCGACAGCGCGGCCTGACCTGCGTCCTGAAAATGCCGCCGCTACCGGCGGCATTGCAAAGCGCCTTCTGACAGGCTTTTTCTCCCGTTTAAAGTGTTTTGAGGTAGTCCTCAAATAGCTTCCCGCTCTCGGGCCTGAAATGTTGGCCTGTTCCCACCACCAAAGTGATGTTATCTACCCGCAGATTACGAAAATCGGAGCGTTTTTCGCACCAGACCGTCAATAACCACACAGAGTCGAATACCGTCAAACCCAGCGGACGGACTATCCGGTCGCTCTCTCTTCCTTGCAGATCGACATAATTGATGTTCAGTTGAAGTTTCTTACGAATCGCCTGGCGGAGAAACGCGAGGTGCTTCATCGCTTTCTCACTTTCCTCCGTAGGCCGAGAGACGGCTCTGAGAGGGAGTCGCTTATAAATGTCTATTTTTTTGACATCGATGACTGAACCGATCTTTGCTGAAACCCGGGCTGCCGCTGCGGAAAGTACATCATCGCCCCGCGCCCCTATAAGCCGCATTCCGAGCATAATCGCGTCCAATTCGTCGGGATCAAAATTAAGCGGCGGGAGAAAGTAATCTTTTTCAAGCAAATAACCCAAACCCGACTCGCCACGCACGGGTGCCCCGATCGCCTGCAGCGTTGCCATGTCCCTGTAGATAGTTCTTACAGACACATCTAAAGCCTGAGCCAATACTTCAGCCGATACCGGGTGTACGCGACAGCGAAGATGCTCGAGTAAAGTGAAGAGCCGAATAGTTTTCATCACAAGAGCTTACATCACCCTGACAAAAACTGTCAGGGGGGTGTCATAGGATCAAGACTTCATATCATCCTGATAACGGAGTTAATAATGACGACCCCTTGTTACGAAATAGTCACCTATAAGGTGAAAAACCCACAAGCTGCGGAGTCGGCTAGAGCGCTTGCGCAGAGCCTGCTGCAACATTTTCCTGGATTTGTCGACTGGATAGCATTTTCAGGGAGGGATATGGCTGACGAACGCGTTGACCTCGTCGTCTGGAACAGCGCTGAAGAAGCACTGGCGGCAGCAAAAGCCGTTGGCAATCAACCTGAATTCTCCAGTTTCAGATCTTCTGTCAGAAGTTTGCACAGCATGGGGCACTATGCCGGACAGATGAAGCAAGCGCCGTCGTTGAAAACAGGTCATGGCATCGAAATAGGGAGATTTCGCTTGAAACCGGGTATTCGCGAGAGTGACATGCGTAACGTTTATAATCGAATGGTAGAAAATCACCTTGCGCTTCAGCCTGGATGGAAAAGCCAGCATCTGGTCAGTCTGGGCAATGGGGTATTTGTCGATCTCGCCTTTGCCGACGACCGACAGCATGCAGAAACGATTTGCGCATCCTGGCAGGGGCAGGCTGTCTGTGACGCCTTTTTGGACATAATTGAACCAGAGAGCATGGAGTTTGGTTCGTTATGCTAACCCCTGAAGAGGGGCAAACCGGCCTATCAAGATAAAGTAACGGACCTTTTGCCGCCGCATACCTAAACATATGCGGCGAAACCCGCTTAAGCGCAAGAGACGAACAATCCTGGCAGGCAGCCATGAGAGCTTGAGTGAAATGCCATAAGCATTGGCAATCGCCACTCGCTCACCACCGTACATATTTATGATTTCCCGGCAATCGTGCCCACAACCTCACGCCGATAGGCCGCCGCCTGTTCCGCGGCGATACGGCAAAATGCGTCGGTCAGTGGCGAGGGCGTTTGCCATGCCAGCGCCAGCGTATAAGGCACCGGGCTGCCCACGCCGCTCAATTCGCGAAACACCACGCCGGGGGACTTGAGCACGGCAAACAACGCAGGCATTAGCGCAATCCCTACGCCACCGGCCACCAACCCACCGATAGTCTGCATCTGCCGCGCCTCTTGCACGATACGCGGGCTGAATCCCGCCACCGCACAGGCTTGCAGGATTGCCGCGTGCATGCCCGGCCCGTAATGCGCCGGAAACAGCAACCACGGCTGATCGGCCAGATCGCGCAGCGTCACTTGCCGTTGTGCCGCCAACGGGTGGTGATCCGGCAGCGCCAGCACCATACGATCAAACAAGAAAGGCTGGATCTGCAGGCCCTCCTGCGGTGCCACCGGCAACACCACCATGCCGATATCGGCGCGATCGTCGCGCAGGGCGATCAGTTGCTCGGCGGTCGTCGCTTCCTGCAGGTGAAACTCCGCCAGAGGATGCTCGAGGCGAAACTGCCGCAGGATCCCCGGCAACAGGGCGTTCACCGTGCTGTCGACAAAGGTCAGCCGCAGCGATTCAGTCAGGCCACGCGCCGCCCGCCGGGTATTGCCCAGAGTGCGTTCGAACTGCGCCAGGGTACGCCGCGCCTCGATCAAAAACACCTGCCCCGCTTCGGTAATGCGCGTGATGCGGTTGCCGCGCTCCAGCAACGGCACGCCCAGTTCCTGCTCAATTTTTCTGATGGCGGCGGTCAGCGGCGGCTGCGCCATATGCAGGCGCTCGGCGGCGCGGTGAAAGCTCATCTCTTCGGCCACGGCAATAAACTGCCTAAGTTGGCGTAGCTCAATCACGTGATACCTTTTTCATATTTTGAAAGCACAAATAGAGTATTGGATGTATCGATGCCAAAAGCCAATACTTTTCCTGACCGCCGGGCCACGTCATTCCGGGGTGGGCGGCGGTGAATGAGGATCGGGTATGACGCAACGTACAGCAATTATCACCGGCGGCTCCAGCGGCATTGGGCTGGCCATCGCCCAGCAGTTGGCGCAACAGGATTACCGCATCGCCATCGTGGCGCGTGACCCCCAGCGTTTGCAGCAAGCCGCGCGGCAAATTGGCCCCGGCACCCGGCACTATGCGGCGGACTTGAGCCGCCGCGGTGAGGTGGAAGAGGTGGTCGCACGGCTGGCGGAAGATCTCGGTACGGTGGATGTGCTGGTCAACAACGCCGGTTTTACCCGAGTGATTGCGGCCGACACGCCGCTGGCACAGGCCGAGCGCGAATGGGATGCGGTGATCGAGGGTAACCTGAAAAGTACCTTTTTGTTCACCCTGGCGATGCTGCCGCACCTGCGCAAACCGGGCGGACGCATCATTAACCTGAGTTCGATTGCCGCCCAATGCGGCAGCGGCAGCCCCGGTGCGCTGGGCTATTCCGCCGCCAAAGCCGGCGTGCAGGGTTTTACCCTCAATCTGGCGCGCGAGCTGGGCCCGCAGGGGATTACCGTTAATGCCATTGCGCCGGGTTTTATCGCGGATACACGCTTCTTCGGTGCCGGGCTGCCGCAGGATCGCATTGATGCCATTGCGGCAGAAACGCCGCTGGCGCGCACTGGCCGGGTAGAAGATATTGCCGCCGCCGCCTTGTGGCTCGCCTCGGAACAGGCTTCATTTATCACCGGCACCATCACCTCGATTAACGGCGGCGCGCGGGTCGGCTGAAAAATCCTGGTGCGGCGGTATATAAAGCGGGAGTGAAAGAAAATGCACGGCCCGGAACGCAGATTCCGGGCCTGTTTTTATCTGGCGATCAGAAGAAGATCTCCGCCGCCGGCAGCGCGTCGATTAATACGCCGAAACTCTCGATATTCGATAACGTGGCGTTGTGATGGGTACGAATTTGCAGGCCCGTCGCATGCGGTTTGTCGTGGCTGGTGTGCGCATCCGCCGCCAGCGTGACCGGGTAGCCAAGCCCGGCGGCGCGGCGGGTGGTGGTGTCCACGCAGAACTCGGTGGAATAGCCGCAAATCACCAGGTGCGTTACGCCGTTGGCGATCAACAGCGGCCCCAACCCGGTGCGCAGGAACGAATCCGGCGTGGTTTTTTCTACCCGATGATCGCCGGCTTTCACCTGCAATGCGGGGTCAATCTGCCAGGCATCGCTGCCGTGCGCCAGCTCTTCGTCAGCCGTGCGATGCTGGATAAAAATCACCGGCACGCCGGCCAGGCGGGCGCGATCGCTCAGTGCGTTAATCCGGCCAAGCGTCGCTTCGGCATCCGCCGGCGGTGGCGTAAACAACCCTTTCTGCACATCGATAATCAACAACGCTGACTTCATGATGGATCCCCTGAGAAAAATTCCCTCTCAGCATACCGGTTGGCGTGGGCGGAAGATATGATCAACGCCCTGCTCGCGCAGCTTGTTCACCAGATCGTGGCCGCCGTTCGGCGTGGCATGCGCCAGCAGACGCTCGGCTTCAAATACCGGGCTGGCCCAGAAAATGTTCACCGGATCGCCATACTGCTCCGGCAGCCTCAGATGGTCGTTGTAGGGATAAAACGCCGAGGACAGTACGTAGCCTTCATAACCCAGCGGCGCCACCTCCGACTCCAGCGTATGCCCTTCGCCAAACCAGGTGATTTTCGCCCAAGGGACGTGCGCGAACCCGGCCAGCGCGCTGGCCATCTGCACCGCGTTCTCTTCGGTCATGTACTGGCCGTCGATGGCGATGCCCATTTCCATGCGGCGATAACGGCTGGCATCGTCGTTAAACAGAATGTCTACCCAGGGCATCGGCCGAATGCTGACGCCCATGGTGAGAAAATAATAAATGCCGTCGCGTTCGTGCTGGGTAATCGCCATCGGCGGCCATTTGCCTTGATCGATGGCGTAGTATTTTACCGAAGGGCCAAAATGCTGCTCATAACGCGCCTGATAATCGCTCTGCATTTTGGGCCACGGGTTGCCCTCCTCGCGCTGCCAACTGCGCCAGAACTGGCGGGTGTTTTCCGCCAGCGCATACTGGGTGTTGGTGGAGGCCGAACCGAGCGGATAAACCAGCGGACTCTCTTTGATGCAACTGGCGGAATAGCACACCGAATGGTCGATATACAGGCTCCAGCCGGGGATCACCGCCAGCAGTTGGCCGTAATACCACAGCGCCGCGCCGTCGTCGCTTTCGCTCCAGACCACCGTCAGCCCTTCCGGGTTCAGCGGCGCTTCCCCTTCCAGATTGCGGCAAAACTCGGCCGCCAGCATGGGCGGTTGGCCCCGTTCAAGCGCGGCGCGATCTTCCTGCAAGGGCGCAGCCGCCAGATTACGCAGCCAGCAGGCGCGCACCTGAAAACGCTCGCCGTTTTCTTCCGCAGGGTAAATGTAAAAATAGGCTGCCCGGTGATCTTGCTGAACCACCGCCACCAGCGTCTGATTCTCATTACTGACTTCAGCAAGTACGTATGACTCGTTCATATCACCTCAACAATGGGGTCACGGCGCAGAATAATGCTGCGCACTAATAAATTGGAATTCGGCTTTTCCCAAGTGTAAAGCGCATCCGTGGCCGGATCACCCGTAAAAGTCTCAAAAATGACCATAAACGGGGATAAAACATTGGGTTATTGGTAATAACTATAGTGCTTATGGCCGCGGGGCTTACGCCGGTTTGTTAATTCGCCGTACGGCGCGCTGATAGGACCCGTTGCGCATCGAGGCGCGCAGCACCTTACCGACACCGCCTACGCCCACTCTCACCAGGCGCCGCCGCAGCGTGCCGGGATAAAAATCAAACTGCCGCTGCGCCCAGTCGGGCAGCAGGTCGATGCCCGCCTGCATCACCAGCCAACCCAAGGGCCGTGCCAATGCGCTCGGCGCCGGGGCGGCCAGCAGAATGCGCGCCACTTCGCGCGTGCGTTCATCGCACACCAGTTGCGGCCGCATCCGTTGCAGATAGTCGGCCACCGCCGCGCGGGAAGTGGGAATATCGCGTGCCCCCAGAGCGGCGGCAACGCGCGCCGTCTCCTGGTAATAGCGATCTTGCAATTCGTGAGAAAGATGCGGGTTGCGGTAACGCAGGTGGCTCGCCAGGAAGCAGCTGCTTTCCACCACGTGTACCCAGGTAAGCAAATCGGGGTCGCTGGCGGCATAGGGCCTGCCGTCGTTGCTGACGCCGGTCACTTGCAGATGAATGGCCCGCACCTTGGCGATCAGCCGTTCGGCTTCTGCGGTGGGGCCAAAGGTGGTGACGGAGACAAACTGGCTGGTGCGGCGCAGGCGGCCAAGCATGTCCTCGCGAAAATTGGAGTGATCCCACACCCCGGCCAACGCCAGCGGGTGCAGCATTTGCAGCAGCAAGGCGCTGACGCCGCCGCACAGCATTGAGGTGAAATCGCAGTGTACCCGCCAAATGACCGACTGCGGGCCAAACAGGCCGGGGTCACCCGCCGGGTTTTCGAAATCTATGCCGCCGAGCGCCAGCCCGGTCAGGCCGATCACCTGTTTTTCTATCGCTGCGCGTAGTGCTTCCATCCTGCCTGGCCCCTTTATTATCCGGTGGCCAGTGTATCATGCGGCGGTTTTAGTCCTGCTCGTTGAGCAAAACAATCTTGCCGGCAAAGCTGCGATCCTCCAGCCGGCGGTGGGCAGCCGCGCCTTCGCTCAGCGGGAAAGTCTCGATATGCGGCAGCGTAAACTCGCCGTTCTGCCAACTGGCGAACAGCCGTTCTGCCCGCTCGCGGCGCGCGGCGCCGCTATTGAGGTAGGTCCAGAGATCGCCGCCCACCACGCCTTTGGAATCCATCATCAGGTGATAAGCCGAGATCGCCGGTGCCTCGCCCCCCGCCATACCGAAAGTCACCACCCGGCCGCCGGGGCGCAGCGCGTCAATGCTTTGCTGTAGCGTGATGCCGACCGAATCAAAACCGTACTCGACACCGCCGTCGGTCAACGCGGCGATTTGCTCCACCCAGTCCTGCTGGTAGGTAAAGGCCGCCGTCGCCCCATTCTTCAGTGCAATCTGCTGTTTGTGCGCCGAAGACACCAGCGCATAAACCTGCGCGCCGCGCGCCACCAGCATCCGGGTCAATATTTGCCCGACGCCGCCGGCCGCCGCATGCACCAGCGCGCGATCGCCCGCACGCACCTGCACGCTGTCGTTAATCAGGTACTGCGCCGTCAGCCCCTGCAACAAAATCGAGGCGGCCTCAACGTCGCTCAACGCCTGCGGCAACCGCAACGCATGATCCACCGGCACGTTGATGCGCGTGGCATGGCAGAAAGGCACGTCGGCAAAGCCAACCCGCTCTCCCACCTGCCAACCGTCAACGCCCTCGCCCACGGCGATAATGGTGCCGACGCCTTCGTAACCGCCGATATGCGGCGGCTTGCCGTGCAGCACATAATTGCCCTTGCGGCGGTAGATATCGGCGAAGTTAAGCCCGGCGGCCCCCATCCGTACCTGCACCGCGCCTGCCGGTACCGGTGGCGTCGGCAGCTCAAGGTATTCGAGCACATCTGGCCCGCCAAATCGTTCAAAGGTTAATGCCTGCATGGTGTTACTCCGGGAATTTTTCGCCAATAACGCACTGACGGTCGTTACCCTCCAGTATCCCAGAGCGCTATACTGCCGAAAAGTGGCCCACAGGGCATTCAGAAAACACCCGAGGTTTATAATGGATCGTTTAACCAGCATGGCGGTGTTTGTGCGGGTGGTGGAAAAAGGCAGCTTTGTCGCCGCCGCCGACGAGATGGCGATTTCCCCCACGATGGTCGGCAAGCATATTCGCTATCTGGAACAGCGGCTGAACGCGCCGTTGCTGAACCGCACCACTCGCAGGCAAGGGTTGACCGAGGCCGGTCGGGTCTTCTATGAACGCTGCCGCCGCCTGCTGGCCGATGCCGACGCCGCCGAAGCCAGCGCAAGGGCGCTGTTAAGCTCGCCCAGCGGGCTGTTGCGTATCAGCGCGCCGGTCACCTTCGGTAACCGCGTTTTGACGCCGATCCTCACCGAGTTTCTGCAACAACACCCGGACGTAGAAGCGGAGGTGGTGCTGTCGGACCGCAAGGTGGATTTGATTGAAGAAAGATACGAAGCCGCGTTTCGCATCGGGCCGGTTGCGGATGACGGCCTGGTGGCACGCGCCCTGCCCGATTACCGCATGACGCTGGCGGCCTCTCCCGGTTATCTGACGCAGCATGGCGTCCCAACACGGCCGGAGCAGCTCAGCGAACACAGTTGCTTTGGCTTTAGTCAGTGGGACGGCAATCATTTTTGGCGGCTGCAAGGCGCGCAGGGGGAAATCAGCGTGCCGGTCAGGCCAAGGCTGCGCATGGACTCCGGCGAAGGGGTACGCCGTGCGGCGCTGGCCGGTTTCGGCATTGTTCTGCATGCCGCCATGCTGCTGGATGAAGATATCGCCGCCGGCCGACTGGTGCGCGTGCTGCCGGACTATTCGCCGCTGCCGCGGCCGATGCATCTGGTCTATCTGCCCGAACGGCGGCAATCGCCCAAGCTGGAAGCCTTTATCGCCCTGACCGTCGCCAGACTGTGGGGGCGCGCATAAATGCGCAATGCGGCGGTTGAAACGGACACCGCACTGAATTACATTTTCTGTCCGACTCACTGCAGAGGCGTTTTTGCAGGGCGTTAACCCACGTTAATTCGGCATTAACCCCACAAAACCTCTATCTAATTTTTGTTTTTCTTCAACTTAGATAGCAGAGACTTCGATGATTATCATTAGAGCACGCGCGGCGGAAGACAACGCGCAACTGGCAGATATTTGGCAGCGTTCGGTGCGCGCCACCCACCACTTTCTGACCGAAGATAACATTACCCAACTGTTCCCGCTGGTGCTGAACGATTACCTGCCGACGGTCAACGTTTGGGTGGCGGAAGATCGCCCCGGTCACCCTTGCGGCTTTATCGGGCTGAGCGGCAACAAGGTGGAAATGCTGTTTATCGACGCGGAACAGCGCGGCAAAGGGGTCGGCAGAGCGCTGCTGGCGCATGCCGAAACGCTGCACGATGAGCTGTTGCTGGACGTCAATGAGCAAAACCCGCAGGCCAGCGGATTTTACCGCCATTACGGTTTTGAGATCACCGGCCGTTCGGCGCTCGACGGCCAGGGCAATCCCTTCCCGCTGCTTCATATGAAGCTCGACAAGCGTTAAATAAAACAAATCGACCAAGGTTTACCTTGGTCGATTTTTTGTCATCACTTCCTTTCATGATTTGATATACCAAATCAGAATAACTAATAGATTTTACATTCTTCCTGTCACTATAAACCCCCGGTAGGATTGGCCCCGTATTCACCAGAAACAGAGGTTCCGCCTGCCTTTTACCCCCAGAATCCGCCCCCTTTCCGGCGTGACTCGCTCCGGGCGGAATGCTGTGATGTTTTGATAAGGATTGGCTGTTCTATGATCGTTCTTTCGAACGTTTGCAAAACTTTTGACAGCGCGCAGGGCCGCGTTGTCGCGGTTGATGACGTCAACCTGGCCGTGGAGGCCGGGCAAATCTACGGCATCATCGGTTACAGCGGTGCGGGCAAAAGTACCCTGATCCGCCTGCTTAACGGGTTGGAAACCCCCACCAGCGGCAGTATTGAAGTCGATGGTTTCGATATCGCCCGCGCCAAAGGCAACCAACTGCGCCAGGCGCGGTTGAAAATCAGCATGGTGTTTCAACACTTCAACCTGTTGTGGTCACGCACCGTCAGCCAAAATATCGCCTTCTCCATGCAAATCGCCGGGGTGCCCAAAGCGCAAATCAAGCAGCGGGTGGCGGAACTGGTCGCGCTGGTTGGCCTGCAGGGCCGCGAGGATGCCTATCCTTCGCAGCTCAGCGGCGGGCAGAAACAGCGCGTCGGCATTGCCCGCGCGTTGGCCAATAACCCTGGCGTGCTGTTGTGCGATGAAGCCACCTCGGCGCTCGATCCCCAGACCACCGATTCGATTCTCGATCTGCTGCTGGATATCAACCGTAAGCTGAACCTGACCATTGTGCTGATCACCCATGAAATGCACGTGGTCCGCAAAATCTGCCACCGCGTGGCGGTGATGGAAAACGGCCGCATCGTCGAGGAAGGCCCGGTGATCGATGTCTTTACCCAGCCGCAGCAGCCGATTACCCGGCAGTTCGTTAAACAGGTTTCGCAGTATCAGGAAACCGAAGAAAACTTCAATCCGTTGCTGGCTCAACATCTGCCCGGGGCCATTTTCAAGCTGACCTTTGTCGGCATGCAAACCCATCAGGCGGTGATTTCCGATGTGATCCAGCGCTACCGGGTGACCATCAACATCCTGCACGGCAAAATCAGCCACACCCTGAACGGGTCGTTCGGCGAGCTGTATATCCATGCGGAAGGCAACGACCTGCAAATCGACAACATGCTGAAATTATTGAAAGAACGAGATATCGCCGTTGAGGTCATCAAACATGATTGAGTCACTGTTCCCTCACCTGCGTATTGATCAGTTGCTGAACGCCACCTGGGAAACCCTGTATATGACCGGCATTGCCGGGCTGGCAACGCTGGTGCTCGGCATGTTGTTGGGAGTGATCCTGTTTCTGACCTCCCGGGGCCAGCTGTTGCAGAACCGCGCGGTCTATTCGCTGATTTCGGTACTGGTCAACGTGTTCCGCTCCATCCCCTTCATCATTCTGATTGTGCTGCTGATCCCGTTCACCAAGGCGCTGATCGGCACTATTTTGGGGGCCGACGCCGCCCTGCCGGCGCTGATTGTCGGCGCTGCGCCTTTCTATGCCCGGTTGGTAGAGATTGGCCTGCGCGAGGTGGACAAAGGCGTGATCGAAGCGGCGCGCTCCATGGGCGCCAAAACCGGCACCATCATCTTCCGCGTGCTGCTGCCGGAGTCTTCTCCGGCGCTGGTTTCCGGCATTACCGTCACCCTGATCGCACTGGTGAGCTACACCGCGATGGCCGGGGTGATAGGTGCCGGCGGGCTGGGTAACCTGGCCTATCTGGAAGGGTTTCAACGCAACCACGGTGACGTGACGCTGGTAGCGACGCTGACGATTTTATTGATCGTTTTCGTTATCCAGTTCATTGGCGACACCATTACAACAACGCTCGATAAACGATAAATAACTCAGGAATAATGATGATGAAAAAGCAAATAATGATGCTGGCCTTCGCCTCTCTGACCGCGTTGGCGTCCTTTGGTGCGGCGGCGGAAACCAAGCTGGTGGTCGGCGCGTCCAACGTCCCCCATGCCGAGATCCTCGAGCAGGCCAAACCGATTCTGGCAAAGGAAGGCATCGATCTGGTGATCAAGCCTTTCCAGGATTACATTCTGCCGAACACGGCGCTGGCCAGCCACGATATTGACGCCAACTATTTCCAGCACGTGCCCTACCTGAATTCGGTATTGAAGGATCATGTCGGCGATAAGACCTATGACTTCGTCAGCGCCGGCGCCATCCATATCGAACCGATCGGTATTTATTCCAAGAAGTATAAAAGCCTGAAAGACCTGCCGGACAACGGCAAAATCATCATGCGTGACGCGGTGGCGGAAGAAGGCCGCATTCTGTCCATCTTTGAGAAAGAAGGCGTGATTAAGCTGAAGCCGGGCGTGAGCAAGGTGGATGCGCGCATCACCGACGTGGTGGAAAACCCGAAACACCTGAAATTCCTGGCTAACGTTGAAGGCGCGCTGCTGCCGCAGATGTACAACAATGACGAGGGCGACGCGGTAGTGATTAACGCCAACTACGCCATTGACGCCGGGTTGAACCCGACGAAGGATCCGATCGCTATCGAAAGCGGTGAAAATAACCCGTATGCCAACATCATCACCGTGCATAAGGCCGACGTGAACAAGCCGGAGATTGTGGCGCTGGTAAAAGTGCTGCACTCCAAGGAGATTCAGGACTTTATCCGCGAAAAATACAAAGGCGCGGTGATCCCGGTTAACCAGTAATTCAGATCAAGGCCGCAGCGATGCGGCCTTATCCTGACGCCTTCCCTAGACCTTATTCCCCACCTGGCTGAGACGCGGCCAAACCAGCATCAGCGCATCAAGCAGACGGAACAAATCCTCGCGGCTTGCTCCTTCACGCGCCTGCACCGACATGCCTTCAATGGTGCAAATAATGTACTTCGCCAGTAACCCGGTGTCGGTTTTTGCCAACAACTCGCCCTGCTGCACTTTACGGTCGAAGCAGGCCTTCAGGCTGGTTTCCTGCGAATGGTGTTTTTTACGCAGCATCATGGCGACTTCGTCAGAAGAAGATGACAGCGCGGCGGACGCACACACCATAAAGCAACCGGACGGCGTGTCCGGATCGGTAAACACCTGCGCTGAAGAGCGGACGTAAGCTTCTACGATTTCCGCAATCGGCAGGTCCTGCTCCAACAGTTGGTTGGTGCAGGTGGTGTATTTTTGCAGGTAACGTTCCACCGCAGCGCGGAACAGCCCTTCCTTGTTGCCGAACTCGGCATACAGCGTTGGCGCCTTGGCACCGGTCACCTCAACCAGATCGGCCAGCGACGTTGACTCATAACCGTGCCGCCAGAACAGATCGAGTGCGCTTTCCAACGCACGGTCGCGATCAAACTGCTTCGGTCTGCCACGCGTTTTTTTGGCGCAGACTTCTTCATTGATACTCATAGACCCTCTCTTATCCCGCCCCGCAGCAGGGCTTCACAATTAAATTAACGATCATTATAAAAAAATATTGCGCTCCCGTCGAGAAGGGATTAACATTTAGTTATCGATCGTTAAGTAATCTTGACGACAGACATTGAAAACCCAATTCATGCTTCTCGGATAGGAACTAATATTATGAAAAACTTAAAAATTACTCTTGCTGCTCTCGCTCTGGCTTCTGCTTCCTTCGGGAGCTTCGCTGCCGATCTGGTTAACAGCCAACCGACAGATCAGCAAAAATCCGGTGTGATCACCGTCAGCGGCGCTTCCGATATTACCTCACTGGAAGCCAGTTTGGCGGAAAAAGCGGATGCAGCCGGTGCGAAATCATTCCGTATCATTGGCGCCGGTGGCGATAACCAATTGCACGGCACCGCAGTAATCTATCAATAACAATAAGTTAATCGTTATCCGCAGGGCCGCTGGCCGCCGTTTCCTCTCTCGCGGACAACGATGAAAAAACAAATTAATTAATGAGCGTTAAAAAATACTTGCAATACGCCGAACAGGCGTCTAACATTAAATTATCGATCGTTAATTAATTTAACGACCTTACTAAACAAACATCGCACAGAATAGAGATAGGAAATAAGACCATGAAAAACCTGAAAATGACCCTCGCCGCTATCGCACTGGCTTCTGTTTCTTTCGGTAGCTTCGCCGCCGAACTGGTTAATACTCAACCGGCAGACCTGCAAAAAACCGGCGTGATCACCGTCAGCGGGGCTTCCGACCTGACCAGCCTGGAAAACAAACTGGCTGCCAAAGCGGATGAAGCCGGCGCAAAATCCTTCCAGATCATCTCAACCGCCGGCGACAACAAGCTGCACGGTACTGCGATCATCTACAATTAATTGCTGAATCAGCAGTTGAGCAAAGAGGCGGCTTGTGCCGCCTTTTGTTTTTATTCCCCCGCCAAAAATCTGTTGTAAGCTGTGGTTTCCCCTTACCGCTAACCTGACAAACGCCATGACTCCTCTGCTGTTTCATAAATATCACGGGCTGGGTAATGATTACCTGGTGTGCCACCATTCGGTCGCTGCGCGGCTGAGCAACGAGCAAATCCGCATACTGTGTCATCCCCATTACGGCATAGGTTCAGACGGCTTGCTGATCGACAGCGGCGACAATATCAATCCCACGCTGCGCATCATTAACCCCGACGGTTCGGAGGCCGAAAAAAGCGGTAACGGCCTGCGCATTTATGCCCGTTACCTGTTTGATATCGGCCGCGTCGGCCACCTGCCGTTTCTGGTACACACCGCCGGTGGCGACGTGCAGTGCCAGGTCGATGAAGATAAACACCGGGTCCGCGTGGATATGGGGCGTGCCAATTTCAATCCGGCAGCGCTGCCGGCGCTTATCGACTTACCCGAGGCGCTCAACTATCCGCTGGCGCTGGCGGAGGAAACCCTCAGCGTATCGCTGGTATCCATGGGTAACCCGCACTGCGTGGTACCGGTGACTCGGCTTGATCTGGCGCAGGTCCACCGGTTGGGGCCACAGATAGAAAATCACCCGCTGTTTCCCAAACGAACCAACGTGCAACTGGTGGAAGTGATAGATCGCCAGACGCTGCGCATCGGCATTTGGGAACGTGGCGCCGGTTTTACCCTGGCCTCCGGCAGCAGCAGCTGCGCGGCCGCCAGCGTCATGCGCAAGTTGAATCGGGTCGATGACAACGTCAGCGTTCAGATGCCGGGCGGCCAGTTGCAGATTAGCTTCAGCGGGGATTTTCACGTCCGCATGCGCGGACCGGTGCATAAAATCGCCAGCCTGACGCTGGACGAAGACTGCTTTATTGGCGGTGAAGAAGCCCTGCGTCAGGGGGAAAAACGCTAATATTCAAAAAGGCGGCCAGCAAATAAAAATAATGAATCGTTGCCGGTGCTGCCCTCGGTGAATCCTTAGCAGTCTGTTAAGGCCAGGAATACGCCGCTTGCCACCGCCACGCGGCTGCCTGCATTGAATTTTCCCTTTTGCCCAAAATAGCCCATGCTAAAAGAGGATATGGCGGGAACAAGGCCAATCCCTCACCTCTTTCTGGCTAACCGGGATGCTGGTTCATGACGAAAAAAACCACGCTGCTGCAATTTTTTCATTGGTATTACCCCGATGGGGGTAAGCTATGGCAGGAAGCCGCGGAACGCGCACCGCACATTGCCGGACTGGGCATCACCGATCTGTGGCTGCCGCCCGCCTATAAGGGGGCTTCCGGCGGTTATTCGGTAGGTTACGACAGTTATGATCTGTTCGATCTGGGCGAGTTCGATCAAAAAGGCAGCCGTGCAACCAAATACGGCGATAAAGAGGCGCTGACCCATGCCGCCGCTACGCTGCGCGACAACGGTGTGCGGGTGATTTACGACGTGGTGTTCAACCACAAGCTCGGCGCCGACGAGAAAGAACAGGTCCGCGTGTACCGGGCGGACGTCAACAACCGCAATAATATCAACGATCAGGGCTTCGACGCGCTGGCTTATACGCGTTTTACTTTCCCCGGCCGCCAGGGTACCCACTCCCAATTTATTTGGGATTATAAATGTTTTGGCGGGGTCGATTACATTGAACAGCCGGATGAAAAAGGCGTGTTCAAAATCGACAATGACTACGGCGACGATGGCTGGAACGATCAGGTCGGCGACGAGAAAGGCAATTACGATTATCTGATGGGCGCCGACGTGGAGTTTCGCAACACGGCGGTGGCGGAAGAGCTGAAGTTCTGGGCGCGCTGGCTGATGGAAACCCTGCCGTGCGACGGATTCAGGCTGGATGCCGCCAAACACATTCCAGCCTGGTTCTTTAAGGAGTGGGCGGACCATGTGCGCGACGCCGCACAGCGCGACCTGTTTATCGTCGCGGAATACTGGTCACACGATTTGGCGGCGTTACGGCAGTATATTGACCTGGTGGACGGCAAAGTGATGCTGTTCGACGTGGCGTTGCACCTGAAGTTTCATCAGGCCTCGAAACAGGGCGACGGATTCGACATGGCGCAGATTTTTACCGACACCCTGACTGCCGCCGATCCGGCACACTCGGTCACGCTGGTCGCCAACCACGACACTCAGCCGCTGCAGTCGCTGGAAGCCCCGGTCGAGCCTTGGTTTAAACCGCTGGCCTACGCC
This sequence comes from Serratia sp. 22264, assembly GCF_052045345.1. Taxonomy (NCBI): domain Bacteria; kingdom Pseudomonadati; phylum Pseudomonadota; class Gammaproteobacteria; order Enterobacterales; family Yersiniaceae; genus Serratia; species Serratia sp. 22264. Next base: position 112,828 of record NZ_JBQEOY010000001.1, on the reverse strand, counting down.
CTGATCCTGCTGCGCGAACAGGGTGTGCCCTGCGTGTTTTATCCTGACCTGTACGGTGCGAGTTATAAAGACAAAGGCGGCGACGGCAATGAATACCAGATTGATATGCCGGTGATCCCCGAGCTGGAAAAATTGATCCAGGCGCGTCAACGCTTTGCCAACGGCGTGCAAACCGATTATTTTAACGATAGAAACTGTGTGGCCTTCAGCCGCAGCGGCACCGCTGATACCCCCGGCTGCGTAGTGGTGCTCACCAATGGCGCCGAAAACGGCAAAGCGGTTTCTCTGGGCGCGGAGTTGGCGCATAAAACCTGGCGCGACCTGCTCGGCAACCGTCAGGATGAAGTCACCACCGACGATCAGGGGAACGCCACTTTCCCGGTAAACGGTGGCAGCGTCAGCGTCTGGGTGCTGGCCGAAAACCTGTAGCAAAACCGCCGTCGCGGCGATGAGTCACCCCGGCGGCAAAACTAATTTTTGCCTTTCAGGTCTAAATTGCGGTATCACCTAAGCAAACCATTCACACAGGAGCCTAAATAGGGTACAAGGCTGCATGAAAATTCCAAAACGACTCCAGCCATTGGTAGATGATGGTTTAATCGACGACGTCATCCGCCGTTTAAAGAGTGGCAAAGAAGCCGACGTCTTTATCGTGCGTTGCGGCGAAGAGATCCGCTGCGCCAAAGTCTACAAAGAAGCAGACAAACGTAACTTCAAGCAGGCCGTCAATTATCAGGAAGGCCGTAAAGTGCGTAACAGCCGCGATGCCCGCGCCATGAGCAAAGGTTCCAAATTCGGCCGCCAGCAGCAGGAAGAAGCCTGGCAGAATACCGAGGTCGATGCACTGTACCTGCTCGCCAAAGCGGGCGTGCGCGTGCCTCAGCCGGATATTTGCCTGGATGGCGTGCTGTTGATGGAGCTGATTACCGACGAAGAAGGCCTGGTTGCGCCGCGCCTGAGCGATGTGAGCCTGACGCAGGAACAAGCGTTGGCCGATCACGCGGTGATGATGAACTACGCGGTGCGTATGCTGTGCGCTGGGCTGGTGCATGGCGATCTGTCGGAGTTCAACGTGCTGATGGACAAAAATGGGCCGGTGATTATCGATCTGCCGCAGGTGGTGGACGCCGCCGCCAACAATCACGCAAAAAGCATGTTCGAGCGCGATATCAACAATATGTCGAATTTTTACGGTCAATACGCGCCGGAACTGCTCAACAGTAAATATGCCAAAGAGATCTGGGCGCTGTATAAGGAAGGCAATCTGACGCCGGAAAGCGTGCTGACCGGGAAGTTCGTGGAAAGCAGCAAGCGCGCCGATGTCGGTTCAGTACTGGAAGAGATTCAGGCAGCCAGCGAAGAACACCAGCGCCAGCTGATGGCCCGCAACGAAGAAGATTAATCTGCGCCCCGGTCATTCTGCCGGGGCCTTATTCTATTTTGAAAACGTCGGGGTACCTTTCGGTCGCCGCTTCATGATAAATATCCCCCAGATAGCCGGCAATATCGGCCTCGGTCAACGCCTCCGGCAGTACGATATCGTAACTGCGCACATATTTGCGCTCCGGCAGCGTCACGCGGAACAGTAGCCACTCTTCCCCCACCCTTTTAACGCCCATCAGGCGGCCAAACACATTAAAAATCATCATCCGCATTCCCTCCTTCACGCGTTTTACGCTATAACAAGCTAGCCTCCTCGCACCCAAAAGGAAAACCAATGACCGCTAATGCACCGCAGTTCTGGCGCAACCCGCAGTTACCCTTTGTGGAGGCCCGCGCCATCGCGGATGGCCGCAAGGTCTGTTATGCCCTGCACAGCCATGAAATCTTTTCCATCGGCACCATCACCGACGGCACCAGCATTTATATTAACGGTAGCAGGCAGTGGCAGGTCAGCGCCGGCGACGTGGTGATTATCAACCCGCAGCAACCCCACGCCTGCAACCCGATCGGCGGCCAGCGTTGGTCATACATCATGTTTTATATCGATACCGCCTGGCTGGGCGAGCTGCAACGGGAGATAGCCGGCGGCGACGGCGATTTTACCCCATTCAAAGAAGTGCTCAGCCGCGATCCGCAGCTGTTCAGCGGCCTGAACCGGCTGTATGGACTCTTGACTGACCCGCAATGCGGCAATCTGGAAAAACACATTGCCCTGGTGGAGTATTTTACCGATCTGCAAATCCGGTTGGGCGAAGCGCAACCCTCCGCCATTGTCGCCCACCCCAGACTGGAAGCCGCGGCCGCCTTTATCAGCCAACATTGCACCCAACCGCTGACGCTGGAGGCGATCTGCCAGGCGGCGGCGCTGTCGCCCTCCTACCTGATCCGCGCCTTCAAGCAGCATTACGGCATGACGCCGCACGCCTATCTGGTGAATCGCCGTATCCAGTTCGGCCACAGGTTGCTAAAACGCGGCTACCCTATCGCCGCAGTCGCCAGCGAAAGTGGCTTTGCCGATCAAGCGCACTTCCAGCGCACGTTCAAACAGTTGCTGGCCGCTACCCCCGGCCAGTATCAAAACCCGCGTTAAGCACCGTCGACCAACAGATAACAGGCGCTGGCCGCCAACAGCAGCGCCATCAGCCGATTAAAACGCTGCACGTTGCGGGCTCGCTGCAACAAACCGGTCAGCATCGCGCCGGCGTAGGCCCAGCAGGCCACCGAGGCGTAACAGATAACGCCATAAATCACCGCGAACTGCCACAGCAGCAGCCGGTCACCGTCGGCGACAAACGCCCCCAGGCTGGCCACCGACGCCAGCCAGGCTTTGGGATTCAACCACTGCATTAGCGCGCCGTACCAGAATGACGGCGCCTGACGCTGCTGGTCGTTGCCCAGCCGCCCGTCATCAAAGGCCAGTTGATAAGCCATAAACAGCAAGAATGCGACGCCCCCCCACTGGATGATCTTCGTCAGCACCGGCCACAGGGTCAGCAGTTGGTGCAATCCCAGACCAATCAGGATCAGCAGCAGGGTAAACCCCAGCGTGGCGCCAAGCACATGGCGCAGGGTAGCGTTAAAACCGAATTGCGCCCCGGCGCTCAGGGCAAGGATATTGACCGGGCCGGGAGTGATGGAAGCGGCCAACGCAAAAGCGGCCATGGAAAAGTAAATATTCATGATTACTAGCACCTGAGAAAAAGTTCACAGATGCCAGATTGCCGCTCAAGGGTTGCAAAGTATTGAACAAAATTACCCTGATGCCGCTCACTGAGCCTGCATCAGGCCGATAAAGGTGGTTTTCTTGCGCGGACCGGTCATCAGCGCCTCCAGTTTCTCCACGCATTGCAGATAGTGCGGGGTCTTTTTATGGGCGGCAACCGCCTGCTCATCCTTATAGGCTTCATAGATATAAAACCGCGTCGGGATGTTTTCATCCTGCAGCACGTCAAAGCGCAGGTTACCCGGCTCTTCGATCGCCCCCAGATGGTTGGCGCGGAAAACTTCAATAAACTCGTCGATTTTGTCCTGCTTAACGTTAATTTCGACCAAAGTGACGTGCATGGCGGCTCCTTGTTTAACCTTGAAATCACTGTTCTTTCAAACCATAGGTTTATTCCCTCTGATTTACCCTGCGCGGCGGCAATTTTGCAGTACAGCTCACAAATCCCACCGCACCCACGTGTTGCTCACGCGAAGGCGCGAACCCGGCATCTATAGTTAAGATCCCAACCCCAGAGAGTGTGAACTATGGATAACTATTTGATGGCGCTGGATGCAGGCACCGGCAGCGTTCGCGCGGTAATCTTCGATCTGGCGGGCAATCAGATCGCGCAGGGCCAGGCTGAGTGGCGGCATCTGGCGGTGTCTGGGGTGCCCGGCTCAATGGAATTTGATTTAACCCACAACTGGCAATTGACCTGCCAGTGCATCCGGCAGGCGTTGCAAAACGCAGGCCTGACTGGCCAGGCTATCCGCTCTGTAGCCTGCTGCTCAATGCGCGAAGGCATAGTGCTGTACGATCGCAACGGCGTACCGATTTGGGCCTGCGCCAATGTGGATGCGCGTGCCAGCCATGAAGTCAGCGAACTCAAAGAGCTGCATAACAATAATTTCGAAAGCGAAGTGTACCAATATTCCGGCCAAACGCTGGCGTTGAGCGCCATGCCGCGCCTGCTGTGGCTGGCCCACCACCGGCCGGACATCTATCGGCAGGCGGCGACGTTGACCATGATCAGCGACTGGCTGGCGAATATGCTGAGCGGCGAACTGGCGGTGGATCCTTCCAATGCAGGCACCACCGGCATGCTGGATTTGGTCAGCCGCGACTGGCGACCGGCGCTGCTCGATATGGCCGGGCTACGCGCCGATATTCTGTCGCCGGTGAAAGAGACCGGCAGCCTGCTGGGGCAGGTTACCGCAGCGGCGGCAGAGCAAAGCGGCCTGCTGCGCGGCACGCCGGTGGTGATGGGCGGCGGCGACGTTCAACTGGGCAGCCTGGGGCTGGGCGTGGTGCATGCCGGGCAAACGGCGGTGTTAGGCGGCACCTTCTGGCAGCAAATCGTCAACCTGCCGGAACCGGCCACCGATCCGGACATGAACATCCGCATTAACCCGCACGTGATCCCCGGCATGGCACAGGCGGAATCCATCAGCTTCTTCACTGGGTTGACCATGCGCTGGTTCCGCGACGCCTTCTGCGCCGAGGAAAAACTGATGGCGGAACGGCTGGGCGTAGATGCTTACAGCCTGTTGGAAGAGATGGCGGCGCGGGTGCCGCCGGGTGCCTACGGGGTGATGCCGATATTTTCCGACGCCATGCACTTCAAAACCTGGTATCACGCCGCGCCGTCGTTTATCAATATGTCGCTCGACCCGGAACGCTGCAATAAGCAAACCCTGTTCCGCGCGCTGGAAGAGAACGCCGCCATTGTCTCCGCCTGCAATCTGGAGCAGATCGCCAGCTTCTCGGGCGTGCAGGCGCACTCGCTGGTGTTCGCCGGCGGCGGTTCTAAGGGCAAATTGTGGAGCCAGATCCTGAGCGATGTCACCGGCCTGACCGTTCGCGTGCCGGTGGTGAAAGAAGCCACCGCGCTGGGCTGCGCGATTGCCGCCGGCGTCGGCGCCGGGTTGTATGAGTCGCTGGCGGCCACCGGTGAAAAACTGGTGCGCTGGGAGCGTGAATATCAGCCGGATAGCGTCAATCATGAACTCTATCGACAGCAAAAACACACCTGGCAGCAGATCTACGCCGATCAGCTCACGCTGGTGGATCACGGCCTGACCACCTCAATGTGGAAAGCGCCGGGGTTGTGATGCCCTGGGCGCAGTCTGCTGCGCCCGCCGCATAAGCTTATGCCCATTGAGCCTTTAACCTGCCGTTCTGCCGCAACCCGCCGTTTTGCTTGCCCTACATGATTATTCCCCCTCAGAAACAGTGTAACTACGGCAAACGGATTTATCCGCCGCCAATGCCTGCGTAAATTGTGATCTCTGTCACTCCGCACCTTACCGTGCGGTGTACGCACTCACCTGAGACGAGCGGTACTATGCTGAATAATAAAGATAAACCTGCATCATCACCCTGGCTGGCGATCTTCTCGCTGACGGTCGCCTGCTTTGTGATGGTCACTACCGAGTTTCTGCCGATCGGCCTGCTGACCAATATCGCGCCGTCGCTGGACGTCAGCACCGGCAAGGCGGGCCTGATGGTGACCGTGCCCGGCATCGTGGCGGCGATAGCCGCGCCCGCGCTGAGCCTGGCAGCCGGCCGGCTCGATCGTCGTCTGCTGATGCTGGCGTTGAGTCTGTTGCTGGTGGTGTCCAATCTGGTTTCGGCGCTGGCGGTTAACTTCCCTATGATGCTGCTCGGTCGCGTGCTGCTGGGAGTCTGCGTCGGCGGTTTCTGGGCCTTCGCCGCCAACTATGGCCGCCATCTGGTGCCGGAAGCCAGCCAGGGCCGCGCCACCGCGCTGATCCTGAGCGGTATTTCGGTCGGTGCGGTATGTGGCGTGCCCGCGGGCGCGCTGATTGGCGACCTGTTCGGCTGGCGCGCCGCTTTCTTTGGCAGCGCGGTGCTGGCGGTGGGTGTGCTGTTGGCGCAGCTGCGCTTGCTGACGTCGGTGCCGCCCACCCGGCCGGTCACACCGCGTGATCTGCTGCTGCCGCTGCGTTTGCCTATGGCGCGTACCGGGTTGATCGCCATCGTTTTGCTGTTTATCGGCCATTTTGCCGCCTACACCTACCTGAAACCGCTGCTGCAACAGGTGTTTATCCTTAGTCCGTCGGCGATTTCATTGCAACTTCTGGCCTACGGCGCCATCGGCCTGCTCGGCACCTTCCTCGGCGAACGCCTGGCGGAGCGCAGCCTGCGCGCCACCTTTATCCTGATCGCCGTCATGCTGGCCGCCATCCTGATCGTTTCGCCGTTCCTCAGCGGCATTGCCGGCGCCACGCTGATGGTGATGGTTTGGGGGTTGGCGTTCGGCGCCGTGCCGGTTTGCGCCACCAACTGGATGTTTGCCGCGGTGCCACAGGCGCCGGAAGCCGGCCAGGCGTTGCTGGTCTGCGTGATCCAGATTGCGCTGGCCTCCGGCGCGCTGCTGGGCGGGGAAGTGGTCGACTGGCAGGGCGTCAGCAGCGCCATGCTGTTCGGCGGTGCCCTCACCCTTTCCGCCGCGCTGGTGTTCGGCTTGACCTTGCGTTCCGGCATGATTGGCGCTAAACAGTCATAATCATTGTCTATCCACAGAAACACCCCGGTCCTCCGACCGGGGTTTTGCACTGAGAGCGTTATGGATCATCATTTACTCGCCATCCGGGTGTTTAACCGCGTGGTGGAAACCGGCGGATTCACCCGCGCGGCAGACTCGCTGCGGATGCCCAAGGCCACCGTCACCAAGCTGATCCAGAACCTGGAAGATCACCTGCAGACCAAGCTGTTCCAGCGCACCACCCGCAGCGTGTCTGTTACCCCTGAGGGCGAGTGTTACTACCAGCGCACGGTTAAGTGGCTGGCGGAACTGGAGCAGATGGAAGGCTGCATGACCGAATCCCAGAGCGCGCCGCAGGGCGTGCTGCGCATTGATGCCGGTGGCTCGACCGCTCGCCAACTGCTGGTGCCGGCGCTGCCGGACTTTATCGAGCGTTATCCGCAGATTCAGATTGATTTGGGCGTCAGCGACCGCTTGATCGATCTGATCAACGACAGCGCCGACTGCGTGATCCGCAGCGGCCCGCTGGCCGATTCCAGCCTGATTGCCCGCCGCCTGTTCGAGCTGGAATGGGTCACCTGCGCCACGCCAGCCTATCTGGCGCGTTACGGCACGCCGAAACACCCCTGCGATCTGGAGCTGGGTTACCCGTTGGCGCACTATCGCCATGCGCTGAACGATCGCATCCAGCCGCTGCACTTCGTTGATCGGGGCAAAGAGATCGACATCCAGCACCGCTATCACGTCAGCGTCAACGAAAGCAACGCGCTGCTGGCGGCGGCGCTGGCCGGCCTGGGCATCATCCAGACCTTCCGCTTTATGGCGCAACCGCATCTGGACAACGGCGAACTGGTCAGCCTGCTGCACGACTGGCAACCGCCATCGGAGCAAATGTACGTGGTGTATCCCTCTAACCGCCATCTTAGCGCCAAGCTGCGGGTGTTCATCGACTGGGCGGTGGAGGCCTTTAAATAGCCGACAACTGCGGCTATAGTTGTGCATTCTCTGGGCAACAAGAACTTAAATCATGCGTATCGAACGACTTTCCGCACACCGCCAGCGCATTGGCGAACTGGCTGCTTTGCTGCATCAGGAGTGGCGTGATTTCTCGCCGTGGAGCAGCCACGAGAAAATCAGCCAGCGCTTTGAACAACGCTGTGAACCGCAGCATTCCGGTATGACGCTGCTGGCGCTGTCACCGCAACAACACATCCTCGGCACGGCCAGCCTGGTCATTTACGATCTGGCGGATAAGCCGGAGCGCAAATTCTGGCTGGGCGAAGTTTTCACCCATCCGCAGCACCGCGGTTTGGGCGTCGCACGCCGCCTGATCGACCAGTGCATTACCCACTGCAAACAGAAAAACATCACCGAACTGTATCTCTACACGCCGGACCAACAGCCGCTGTATCAAAAGCTGGGCTGGCAACCGGTAGAGCAACGCCAGGTTTCAGACGAAGAAGTGACGGTGATGTGTCGCACGCTGTAACCCGGCGCTTTGTGATAGTATTGAGCGTAATATTGTTATCATTCTACAGGCACTGACCATGGCATATATTCCCAAAAACTACGCAAGGCTGGAGACCGGCTACCGCGAAAAAGCGCTGAAAATTTTCCCGTGGGTCTGTGGGCGCTGCTCACGCGAATTCGTTTACTCCAACCTGCGCGAGCTGACGGTTCACCATATCGATCATGACCACAGCAACAACCCGGAAGATGGCAGCAACTGGGAAATGTTGTGCCTGTACTGCCACGACCACGAACACTCCAAGTACACCGAAGCAGACCAATATGGCTCAACGGTGATCGCCGGTGAAGACGCGCAAAAAGACGTCGGCGTAGCGACCCATAATCCGTTCGCCAACCTGAAATCGATGTTGAAAAAGTAATGCCGCCGCTGCGGATGCACACTGTCGCATCCGCAAAAAGCCATTAAGCTAGCAACTTATTGAGCTAATAAAAAAAACAAAAAACCGTCCCTTCCTCCATTTCCCAGAGCATTCCTACTTACCCACTTGATAAGTTACCAGCAAAATAAGCTGCAAAGTTAACAGCATACTGGCTTGGCAAGCGGCCACCGTTGGTGCATATTGTCCACAAGTTGTTCTTGTTAACCTGTTTAATTATCAACCTAATAAGCGCATTAACTTAATAAGTAACTAGCTTAATAAGTTAGCAGCTTGATAACTTGAGAGATGGCAGCATGATTGTTTTGATTGGCTCGCAAAAAGGTGGCGTAGGAAAATCGACCAAGGCGGTCAATATCGCCGGATATCTGATCCTCAAACAGGGGAAAACCGCCATCATCGTCGATGCTGACGATCAGAAATCAATCATGACCTGGTATAACGATCGCCAGAATGTGGAGGGCCTGCCGCATATCCCGGTGGTCGCCGCCTCGGGTAAAATCAAAGAGACCCTGCTGGAATTGGATCGTCATTACGATTACGTGATTGTCGATACCGCAGGCCGCGACAGCGCCGAACTGCGCTCCGGCCTGCTGGCGGCCGATCTGTTCCTCTCTCCGCTGCGCCCGTCGCAAATGGATCTCGACACCATAGGTTATCTGTCGGAAATGTTTTCTACCGCGCAGGAATACAACGAGAAGGTGAAAGGCTACATCGTGCTGAACATGTGCCCGACCAATATCTTTATTAACGAAGCCAACGAAGCGGCGCAGGTACTGAGCGAATACCCGGAATTTACGCTGGTCAGCAACCGCCTGTGCGATCGCAAGATTTATCGCGATGCCTGGGGTGAGGCGATCACCGTGCACGAGGCGCACAACGCCAAGGCGCAGGCGGAAATCGAAAACCTGGTGAAAGAGGTGATCCTGTGAAAAAGCGCACACCTACCCACCGCATGTCGGAAGACGAGTTTATCAATAGCGCCACCTCCCACACCCTGATTGCCCCCGTTGCCGAAGCCAAACCCCAGGGCCGTAAACGCACCTACAAGGCGATTTCGGTCAGCCTGACCGACAACCACGTCGACGCCATCGATGAAATCATTGTGCAGGCGGCACGTAATGGCGTGGTGCGCATTACCCGTTCCGACATCATCAAGCTGGCCATTGACGGGCTGGCCGAAAAGAGCGAAGAACATCTCCTGCAGTTGCTGAAAAAGCTGTAATTAACCTCATAGCCTGCCAGCTTAATAAGTTGGCAGGCTAACAATGGGCGTTACAACCCATTACCGGCAACCGCGCACTGGTAATCCTGGATCTCTCCGGCGGAGCCCAGATTCAGGTCGGTCAATTTTAAACGGTTGGCCAGCAAAATCATCTCACCTTCAGGAGTCACCGCCAGCGCCAGCCCATAATTGGCTATATTGTCGCCCTGCTCCACCACATATTGTTGCAGCAGCCTGAAAGGGTCTTCTTTGGTTAAATCAACGCCGACCAATTTTCTGGCCAAATATTGATGGCCGACCAATTTTTCCGCCAGCGGCTGCCAGCGTTGATCTATTTCTTTCGCTTGTTGCTCAAGCTGGGCATATACATCCTGACGCAGACAGGCGATATGAATGTGCAATTGATTTTGGGAGCGGCCATATTTTGAATTTATCGCCAACGATAACCAGGCGTCTTTTAGAGGCTTTCCCATCTCTGTGGATATATGGCTGCGATTTCCCCATGCCTGGGAAAAATAAGGCGGCGCTTGCTCCGTTTGCAGCTCTGGGCTCTCAATACCGCTGACCTTTTCGGTAGGCATCACCAGATCGTGATAAGGACCTTTGCTGTCTTTGAACAGCACATAACCCTCTTTTAAATCAACCTTTAAGCAAGGCGACGGGTCGTTATTTTGTTGCTGATTAGGCACGCACTGCTGGCTGACAATCTGCCACAACGCATCCTGGTTGCCGCGCCCGAAGAAAAACCATAACACCACTGCCAAGATCAAAATAACAAGCAAGATAATTAATAGCTTTAGAAACCTTTTCATCACCACTCCATGTTCAATATTTCCTTCACCAGAGGCGGCCAGCATAAATCAGCCGACGATAAACGGCCAGCATATTATGCCGCCCGTGGGATCGCCCTTCGCTTTCCGAACGAGAAATAATTAAAAATAAGGTTGAACGCAAGTAATTTAAGGTAAATTAATGCCGATTTTGAATATCGGCATGATATAAACAGGTCCATATATCCCGTTTAACAAGGAACGCTGTAACATGCAAGCTACGGATAAGCAGTTTCATTACCTGGATGTCGGTTCAGGTTTCCCATTATTACTCGGTCACAGCTATCTGTTCGATCGGCAGATGTGGGCGCCTCAGCTTGATGCGTTGGCCAAACACTATCGCGTTATCGTTCCGGATCTCTGGGGGCACGGCGAGTCGCCGCAGCTACCGGCTTCGCACACCAGCCTGTCGGATATCGCCGCCGACCACCTGGCGCTGATGGATCAACTCGGCATCAAAGAATTCGGCATCGTCGGTTTGTCCGTCGGCGGCATGTGGGGTGCAGAATTAGCGGCAGTGGCGCCCGAGCGGGTTAAAGTGCTGGTGCTGCTGGGCAGTTACCTGGGCGACGAAACCTCTGAGGAGCGCCAGCGCTATTTCGCCATGTTGGACGCAGTCGATCGGGCGGGGGCGATCACCTCGCCGTTACTGGAATACATCGCCGCACAGTTTTACTCCGACAATGTCCCCGAGTCGCTGTTGCAACCATTGATTGCGCATTTGCAAAGCCTTCCCGCCAACCTGCTGCGCAGCAGCATAGTGCCGCTGGGCAAAATGATCTTCGGCCGTCCCGATAAACTGGCGCTGCTGGAAAAAATTACCGCAGCAACCCTGGTGATCACCGGCGAGCAGGATAAACCGCGCCCGCCGGCAGAAGGCCAGCAAATGGCGGATATCCTCGGCTGCAAACATGTGCTGATCCCCGGCGCCGGGCATATCAGCAATCAGGAAAACCCGGAAGCGGTAACCCAAGTACTGTTGGCTTTCCTGGCCGAAAATACCGCCTCTCGGTTTTGATAACGTTCTACCGGGCCAAATGGCCCGGAATTCCGCCTCAGTTAAGCCATTTTCGATCGCGGGTGAAGGAAACGGTCAACCACAAATCCTCAGTATCCATCCCCAGACCCGACTGGATTTCTTCGCGCATCGCGTCCAGCTCCTCCAATTTAACCCCTTCCAACACCCCCATCAGGATATTGATTTCTACAATGCTGATGCGGCCATCATTCTGACAGTAACTGTGATAATCGATGATATTGTGTTTCGCCACCATCATACCCATGGTCTTTTCAACCAGGGCATTCAGCTCGATCGGTGCCACACGCAGCATATCTTTCAGGGATGGGCGCAAAATTTTAGCCACCGAAGGCAACATGGCTAAAGCGATTACCACCAAAAGCGCCGGGTCTACGTAAGGAGCCAACCAGGCATAGTCCGTTTTGGTCAACAAGAAGGCTACAGTGAAGCTTATCAACAATCCCAGCGCCAACAGCGCATCGACAAACCAGCTGATATTGTCGAAAGAGACCAACGTTGATTGCACCCGTTGATTGCGCTTTTTAACGTAGAAGTAGTAGCTGAAATTGATGAAGGTAAATAGCAATGCATACAGTATCGCCCCGCCAAACTCTACCGAAGTGCCGCCCTGCAACAGCCCCTGGACACCGTTCAGCAACGCATACAGCGCAATTACGCCGATAAATATGCCCTCGGTGGTCAACACCATGGGCTCCAGATGCCAAAAGCCGAACTGAAAGCGCCGCGAATACTCTTTTTTGATCAACCGTGCAGTTAATACCATCAGCAGTTTAATCAGCGTGGCTATCAGAGAAAACATGCCGTCAAACAAGATGGCTTCAGAACCAGTCCATACGCCAACTACGATACCTACTACGGCAACCATCAGCATCATCAATGCCGATTGCTTTAACAACCTTGTTTCTTGCGCCATATTATCCTCAGGGTGACAGGCTATAATTCCCCAAATTATAAGCAAGTTAGTGCGTAATTGCTTGATGTGTCCTGTTTCGAGGAAAGAAACCCCTGCTCCCGCAGTATCGCCTGCCCCTGCTCCGCCAGAATAAACTCGGCCAAGGGTTGCGCCTGCGGGGCCAACAGGCACAGGCCGTAATCGGCTTCAATCACCAAAGGCGGCGGCAACTGCCGCACCGCTAACTCGGGATAGCGCGCCAATGCGGTGCCATAGCTGGCGTAACCGAGAAAGATATCCGCCTGCCCGCTGTTAATCAGATACTCCGCCGCTAACCGATCCTGTGGAACAGGCGCCGAATCTGCACCGCCCACCAGCGCCAACGCTCTGCTTCGCAGTGCTTCCCCTTGTCCCGGCATTGCCCCTTCAAGGCGATCAAACAGCTGCTGCGCATAGTCGCCGGAAGGATCGGCCCCCGGCGTCGAAGTGGCGACTCGCCAACGCGAGTCCAGCAGTACCTCGAGTAACGGCGGTTCTGTCAGCCCGGCTACGTTGCGCACCGTGGCACACAGCCGATTACCGGCGAAGGACTCCACCCATTGCGCCAGCCGCAAGTCCACCAGGCGCTGCGGATGCGCCAGATTGGCGGAGGCAAAAATATGCGGCGATTCTCCCTTCTCGATACGCTGGCGTAGCAGCCCCGCCGGGCCGAATACCGTTTCCACCCCGCAATCGCTCTGCGCCTGAAACGCCGTCAGCAAAGGGCCAAATGCCCCCTTCAGACTGCCGGCGGCAAACAGCAAAATGTTATTCATTTCGATGTTCCCTTTGGCTGCGAAAGAGCGGTACCAGCGTTTCAAACCGTCGACCGTTGATCTGCAACGCCACCCGCTCAATGGCTACATCAAACAGGGGCGACAGGCTCTCCGCCGTCAATACCCCGGCACAGGTGCCGATTCGCTGCTGCCCCGCAATCCCCAACAGCAAGGCGCGATCGGCCACCGCGTGGGCATGGTTGGGTTGATGGGTAGAAAACATCACCGCCATCTGTCTCTCACGCGCCAGGCGCGAGATCAGGCTCAGCACCCGGTCCTGATGGTGGAGATCCAACGCGGACGTCGGTTCATCCAGCATCAGCACCTCACAGCACATCGCCAATGCGCGGGCAATCAGCACCAATTGCCGCTGGCCACCGGACAAGCTGCCGAATTCACGATCGGCAAAACTCAGCATATCCAGCGACTGCAATGCCTCTTTTGCCAGCCGGCGATCCTGCGCCGAAGGTGAGCGAAACAGGCCCACGTAGCGTGCTCGCCCCATCAACACGATATCCAGTACCCGGTAAGCAAAGGGAGCCGTGAAATGCTGCGGCACAAAACCGATGCCGCCACGGCATTCAACGGTGCCCTGCTGCAACGGCAAGCTACCGAGCAGCAGTTGCATCAAGGTACTTTTTCCGCATCCGTTAGGGCCCAATACCGCCAGCACTTCGCCGCGCTGCAACCGTAAATTCAGTTGGTCAAACAAAGGTGCTTGGCCGGGCCAGCCAAAGCTCAGGTCATTAACCCTCAGTAATGACTCAGCCATGCCAGCCCCTCAATTGCGCGCGACGCAACATCAAAGCAAACAGCGGCGCGCCGATCAGCGCGGTCAGTATGCCCAACGGAATCTCGCTGCTGCTCAGGGTGCGTGCCAGATCGTCGATCAACACCATATACAGAGCGCCCAGGCACATTGAGGCAGGCAGTAAGCGACGATGATCCGGGCCGACCAACAGCCGGGCAACATGCGGGATCACCAATCCCACCCAGCCGATGCTGCCGCTGACGGCGACCTGCGCGGCGACAATCGCGGCGCATAAGGTCAGAATCAGCCAGCGGGTGCGCTCGACGTTGATGCCCAGCGCGGCGGCGTCTTCATCTCCCAGCGATAACAGATTGATACGCCAGCGCAATGCCAACAACAGACCACCGGCCAGCAGCAACGGCAGGAACAACATCCGCAGTTTCTGAGCGTCGGCGGTGGCGAAGCTGCCCAGCAGCCAGAACACGATGCTCGGCAGTTTCTCTTCGGTATCGGCCAGATATTGCAGCAGGCTGACGCAGGCGGAGAAAAAACCGCTGAGGATCACCCCGGCCAGCACCAGGGACAAAATATTACGCCGGGCGATGGCGCTGGTAATGGCGAAAATCAGCAGCAACGCCGCCATGCCGAACACAAAGGCGGATAACAGCAGCGCCGCCAGCGGCAGGCTGAGCAAAATAGCCAAGGTGCCGCCAAATGCCGCACCGGAAGAGACGCCAATGATATGCGGATCCACCAGCGGGTTGCGGAATACCCCCTGCAACGCGGCGCCGCACAGGGCTAACGACGCCCCGGCGCCCATCGCCAGCAGCACTCTGGGCAAGCGCACCCCAAGAATGACCTGCCGCTGCACCGCATCCGTTCCCACGTGCGGACCGGTGAATGGCTCAAACAGGATCATCAGGCTGTGAGCCGCCGGCACCTGATAGCGGCCGATGCCCAGCGACAGCAGTGCGCAAAGCAGTGTCAGCAAGATCAGCCAGCCCAGCTTCATTGCCCACTCTGGCAGCAGCTGCTGCGGTAATACTGTCGGTAGTAGGCATCTACCCGCTGTTGCAGATTAACGTCGCTGAAACGCTGCGGATAAAGCTTTTGCGCCATCCATAATTCGCCCAACGCCAGGGCTTCCGGCATCGGATACCCCCAGGCTTTGGCGTATTCAGGCATCAGGTAGACACGCTGATGCTTCACCGCGTCGATCGCCTGCCACTGCGGCGAGCGGAGGATCTGTTGCACCACCTCAGGGTAACGTTCCTGAACGAAAATCACCGCAGGGTTCCACCTCAGCACATCCTCGATCGACACCTGTTTGAACCCCTGAATATCCTTCGCCGCGACGTTCAGCGCGCCGGCATGCTGCATCATCAGCCCGGTATATTTCCCCGAACCGTAGGTGGTCAAGTCCGGGTTGGCCATATAAACCCGCACCCGTTGGTCTTCCGGCAGATCGCGCAACCGATCGGCCACCAGCGCCCGCTGCTGAAACACGTCCTGAATCAGCGCCTCGGCCTGCGGCTGGCGGCCCATCACCGTGCCAATCAGGCGAATGCCGTCCTGCAGGCCAAGGGTATAAGCCTGGTCCTCATCATTCAGCACCGGGTTCATTTTGCCTGCCTGGCTGGCCGCTTCACGGCGCAGAGATACCGCCACTACCGGAATGCCGACCCGTTCGATTTGCGCGATCATCTCCGGTGGAGCGTAATTGGCGACAAACACCACCTGCGGATGCAGGCCGAGCAGGCTTTCAATATTTACCGAGGTGAGATCGCCCGGCATCGGCATTTTCACCAAGGTGGGCGCCAGCCGCTGATAGTTGGGCCCCAGCTGTTTTTTCCAACTGCCGAGTGCCCCCACCACCTGCGGCATGGCGTCGAGCTGTACCAGCAGATTCAGCGTTTGGTGTTGCAGCACCACCGCACGGGTGATGGTATCGGGCAAAGTCACCTTTCTGTTGAGCTGGTCGGTAACCTGGCGATCCGCCTGCGCGAGGGACGAGAACAGGATGAAAACAAGCAGCACGCGCGGGAAACGTTTGAACATGAGGGGTTCCGGTTAACTATCGTTATATACAGAATAATATAGCGATAGTCGTAACGAAACAATCGGCGGGTTCAAACACGGCGCGTAATCCTGTCCCGCCACTGAAGTGGAATATTTCTGCCCCTGGCCCGCCAGGGACCTCACTCACGGCTTTCCACGCACAGTCATCCGGATGAAACAATATGACGTTAGGCAAAGCAAACTGTCCGTTGCCGATGAAAAGTCGGCAACTTAGTTAGTGATTAACTTAGTAAGCTGATAAGCGAAGCGCGGCTCTGCGCAGAGCCGACGCGTTTTATCGGCTAGCGGTTAACCGAGCGAGCCATGCGGGTATAGGTGTGGCGCACGCCGCGAATCGCCACGCTGTAGGCGAAGATGTTTTCCGGCAGCGCCAGCCCCAGATAACCGGTATCGCCAATGTGGTGCAGATCGGCCCCGGCCATTTTGCTCATAAGGGCAATCTGGCGGAGGGTTTGTACATCGGCGCCTTCCTGGGACGTCCCGATAGCCGTCATGGCCAACGCGCCCTGTTGTTGGGTAAACGCAATCAACGCCGCCACCTTTTCCTGCGACATGCCGGGAATGGTGCCCGGCGCCGGCAGCAGGACGATGTCCGCGCCGTTTTCGACAAACAGAGCGATGTCCCGCTCATTGATCAACTGGCTACCGCTTTCACGCACAATGCCGGCGCCGTGCATTTTACCGGTCACCAGCACCAGCTTGTCCCCCACGTCATCGCGAATCTGCTTCAACGCCGCGGCGATAGCCTGGTTGCTGACGCCATTATTGGGATTGCCGGTCAACACCACCATGCGGGCGCCGAGCTCATAAAGCTTGCGCGCGTTCTCTGCGGTCGCAGCGCGGCCCGCCGTCATCTGCCAAAACTCATTGTGCGTAGAGGTGAACGCCGGATCCACCGCTTCCAGATTGACCCCGATAACCCGCCCGGTCAGCCGCTGCAACTCGCGCAATACCTCTTGCGGCGGCACTCCGTCGGGCAAGCCTTCGATGCGCGGCCGGTTGACGTCAAACAGGTTCAGCAACAGCATATCGGCGCCCTGGCTGGCCGCCAGCTCCGCATTGGTGACGTTATTGAGCAGCGGCTGCGTCACGGCAATGCTTTCACTGACCAGGATCCGCCCTTCACTGGCGCGAATGGCGTAAAGCAAATTGTCTTTGGTGATGTTGGCAAGATCGGTGGCGGTACAGTCGAGGTATCTTTTCATCGTGCAAGCTTCCGGTTATGATCACTAAACCAATTATGTACCACTTAGTTTTCATCGGTACAAGTGGTATACTTAATGGTCATTTCGTGGGGAAGATTCGTATGGATGAAAAACTGGCCTTGCTTCAACCGGACTCGGCAGACAGCACGCCGATTTATCTGCAACTGGCAAAAAAAATAAGGGCCGCCGTGGAGTCCGGGCAGTGGCGTTCCGGCGATGCGTTGCCTTCGGAAAGAGCGCTGATGGAAGCTTTCGGCATTGCGCGGGGGACGGCTCGCCGTGCGTTTCAACACCTCGAACAGGATGGCACCATCAACCGCAATCGGGGTTCAGGCACCTTTATCGCGCCGCGCTTCGCACCCGCGTTGCCACTGCTGGAAAGTTTTACCGAGATGGTGGAGCCGCAAGGTTTCAGGGCGCAAAGCGAACTGATTGGCTTTCTGCGGCGCGGACCGACGGCAGAAGAAATGCAGGCGTTACAGCTGAGCGATGAGCAGGATGTGGTCGAACTGGTGCGCTTGCGTAAAGCCGGCGAGATTGCCATTGCCTTACAGTATTCGGTGCTTCCCGCCGCCATTTTGCCGGCGAGCGGCCTGCCTGAAGAGTCGTTGTACCACTATCTGCACTCCATCGGTCAACCCGTTGTGCGTGCGACTCAGCGTTTTCGCGGCGAGATAGCCGATAAATCCGTCGCCCGCTATCTGGCGATGGAGGTGGGGGAACCGCTGCTGCTGGTGACCCGCACCGGGTTCACCCGCGAGGAAAGGCCCATCGAGTATACCCGCAGTTGGTGTTTGAATGAGTACTATGATTTTGCGCTGGAATTGAAACATTGAAAAACCCTCTCTCACCGCAGCAAGAGAGGGCGATACGATTTACTGCAGCGTAAAGCTTTGCGCCTGTACGTTGTCGGAATCCAGGCCGACAAACACGTTGAACTTGCCCGGTTCCGCGCCCCATTTCAGGCTGGCGTTGTAAAACTTGAGATCCTCTTCGGTGATCGGCAGCTCCACTTGCTGTGATTGACCGGCTCGCAGCATCACCTTTTTGAAGTTGCGCAGTTCTTTCACCGGGCGGCTGACCGACGCCGTCACGTCCTGCACGTACAGCTGCACCACGGTGGCGCCGTCATATTTTCCGGTGTTCTTCAGCGTGACGCTGGCGGTCAGTTTGCCGTTGCGCGCCATCGTCGGGCTGGAAAGTTTGAGATCCGACAGGCTGAAGGTGGTGTAACTCAGGCCGTAACCAAAGGGATACAGCGGGCCGTTAGGCGAGTCGAAGTAACGTGACGTGTACTTGCCCGGGTTTTCCTTGCCGAACGGCCGGCCGGTATTCAGATGGTTGTAGTACATCGGGATCTGGCCGACAGAACGCGGGAAGGTCATCGGCAGCTTGCCCGACGGGTTGTAGTCGCCGAACAGCACGTCGGCCACCGCATTGCCGCCCTCGGTGCCGCTGTACCAGGTTTCCAGCATCGCATCCGCCTGCTGGCTTTCCCAGCTCAGCGCCAACGGCCGGCCATTCATCAGCACCAGCACCAGCGGTTTGCCGGTCGCCTTCAGCGCGGCGATCAAATCCCGCTGGCTTTGCGGAATGGTGATATCGGCACGGCTGGAAGCTTCGTGCGCCATGCCCTGCGCCTCACCCACGACCGCTACCACGACATCGGCCTGCCTGGCCGCCTGTACCGCTTCATCAATCATCTGCTGCGGCGGGCGGGTATCAAACACCACCGCCGGCTCATACTCGTTCAGATAGTCGATAATGCTTTTGTCCTGGGTAATGTTGGCGCCCTTGGCGTAGAGGATCTTCGCCTTGTCGCCCACCGCATGCTCCAGCCCCTGGCGCAGGGTCACCGACTGCTTGACCACGCCGGCCGCCGACCAACTGCCCATCACGTCACGCTGGCTGTCGGCCATCGGCCCAACCAGCGCAATGGTGCCTTGCTTGCTCAACGGCAGCGTCTGCTTGTCATTCTTCAGCAGCACCAGCGTTTTGCGCGCCACTACGCGCGCTTCGGCGCGGTGCAGACGGCTTTCGGCATTGGTGTCCTGCGGATCGGAACCTACCGGGCCAAGGTGGTTATACGGATCTTTGAACAGGCCCATATCATATTTGGTGTTCAACACATCGCGGCAGGCGCGATCGATATCGCTTTCCGAAACCAGCCCGTCCTTCACCAGCCCCGGCAGGTATTGGTCGTAGTATTCGTCGCTCATGCTCATGTCGACGCCGGAAGTGATCGCCAGCCGCACCGCATCGCGCGCATCTTCGGCCACACCGTGCTTGATCAGCTCTTTAATCGCGCCGTGATCGCTGATGGTAATGCCGCCAAAGCCCCACTGGCTGCGCAACAGATCTTTCAGCAGCCACGGGTTGGCGGTGGCCGGAATACCGTTGATCGCGTTGAGCGATACCATCACCCCACCGCTGCCGGCATCTACCGCTGCCTTATACGGCGGCAAATAGTCCTGATACATTTTCAGCGGGCTCATATCGACGGTGTTGTAATCGCGGCCACCTTCGGTGGCGCCATACAACGCGAAGTGTTTAACGCTGGCCATCACTGAACCGGGCTGAGACGGATCGCCGTTCTGGTAAGCATCGACCATCACTTTGGCAATTTTGGACACCAGCCAGGTGTCTTCGCCGAAGCCTTCCGATACCCGACCCCAGCGCGGATCGCGGGTGATGTCGACCATCGGCGAGAAGGTCATGTTCAGGCCGTCATCGCTGGCTTCCTGAGCCGATACCCGGCCGCTGAGCGCGATGGCTTCGAGATCAAAACTGGCCGCCAGCCCCAGGCTGATCGGGAAGACGGTGCGTTGACCGTGTACCACGTCGTAGGCGAAGAACAACGGGATTTTCAGGCGGCTGAGCTGCATGGCCTGATCTTGCATCGCGCGGATATCCGGCCGGGTGACGGTGTTGAAGATAGCGCCAATCTGGCCCTTGCTGATGCCGTCGCGGATAGCTTCTTTCGGGTTGTCCGGCCCGACGCTGATTAAGCGCAACTGGCCGATTTTTTCTTCCAGCGTCATCTGTTTCATCAGGTTGGAAACGAAAGCATCACGCTGCTGGGCATTAACTCCTTGCGCCGCCCCGCTCTCCTGCGCAAAAACCGGGCTGATCGCCAGGCCGGACAGCAAACTCACCACACAAAGCCATTTCATATTGTTTTGTCTCAGGCATGTTCCCGCCGCAGCCTGCGACGGAGAGGATTAATCAAAGTGGAAAAACAGTGTGACATACTCTTTTTCACCGCAGAAATAATTTGTAATGTTAAAGGTTACAAGCTGTTAGCGGAGGCGGATAAGCCGTTCTTCAGCCGTGCGCGGCTTTGCTCCGCCTCTTCGCCCAGAAAATTGACCAGCGTGGCTAATGTCGCGGGCATCAGCGCCCGTTCAGGATAGACCAAATAGTAGGCCGCGCCGCTGACCACGCTGAGCGGGAACGGCGTAACGACGCGCTGCGCCTGGATATCCTCCTCCAGCAGGCACAGATCGCCGATGGCGATGCCAAAACCTTGCAGGGCGGCGCTCATCGCCAAATCCAGAGTATCAAAATGCTGCGCCTTGCCGGAAGGCAGCGTCTCCAGCCCTGCCGCCTTCAACCACAGCAGCCAGTCGCGGCGATCGCGCGTGGGGTGCAGCAGGGTTTTCTCCGCCAGATCGGCCGGGGTTGGCGGGCGGGCCAAATCGGGAAGATAAGACGGCGTGCAGACCGGCGTGAGGATTTCATCGAACAGGTGATGCACCGCCAGCTTTTTACCCTGCGGCTGGCCGAACACCACCGCAGCATCGAAGTGCTCTGCGCTGAAATCCAACCCGTGCGATACCGAAGCGGTCAGTTCGATATGCATTTCCGGACGCTCGTTTTGCAACCGGATAATGCGCGGCAACACCCAGCGCATGGCGCAAGTCGGGCACTTGATGCGTAACGTGCCCGGCTGCGCCCCAACCCGCGCCAGCGCCTCGCCCAGTTGCCCCAGCGCCTGCTGCACCGGCGCCAACAACATGGCGCCCTGCGGGGTCAACGTCAACCCGCGCGCCCGGCGGCTGAACAGCGGATAGCCCAAATGCTGCTCCAGCCCGAGGATCTGACGGCTGACCGCGCCTTGCGTCAAGTGCAGTGTCTGGGCGGCATGAGTGAAATTAAGGCGCTGAGCCACCACCACAAAAGTTTTCAAAACGTCGAGCGACGGCAGAGATGTCTGCATAGCGGGTTCCTTAATCTCGCCAATTAATAATCACGGGCATATCCCCTAAATAATTGGAGTTGCATCCAGGCGGCAAGCGAGGGAATCCCGATGAGCTTACTCAGGTAAGTGATTCGGGTGAGTGAACGCAGCCAACACAGATGCAGCTTCAAGTATGACGGGGATAGCCATGACTTTAACTCATGGCTAGTATGACAAACATTCCCTTGTCCGCCTACCGGCACTGATGCTTAATCAAGCAATACTTCCCCCGCTCCAGGAGCCAATCATGCAGAGCGCCTGCTCACAACGCTCGAAGTTGCCGGATGTCGGCACCACTATTTTCACCGTAATCGGCCAGCTCAGCGCTGAACATCAGGCACTGAATCTGTCGCAGGGCGCACCGAACTTCGCCTGCCAGCCGCAACTGGTCGACGCAGTGGCGCAAGCCATGCGCGCAGGTCATAACCAGTACGCACCGATGAGTGGTGTGGCCGCATTACGCGCTGCGCTGGCAGATAAAGTTGAACGATTGTATGGCACACGTTATGACGCCGACGAAGAAATCACGGTCATCGCCAGTGCCAGCGAAGGATTGTATTCCGCTATCAGCGCGCTGGTGCACCCGGGCGACGAGGTGATTTATTTCGAACCGGCGTTCGACAGCTACGCGCCGATTGTCCGCCTGCAAGGTGCCACGCCGGTAGCCATCAAGCTGTCGCTGCAGGACTTGCACATTGACTGGGACGAGGTCGCCGCCGCCATCACCGGCAAAACGCGGATGATCATCGTCAACAGCCCGCACAACCCGACCGGCAGCGTGTTCGGCGAGCATGACATTGAGCGCCTGACCGCCCTGACGCGCAATACCGATATCGTTATCCTGTCCGACGAGGTTTACGAACACGTGGTATTCGACGGCGATATTCACCACAGCATGGCGCGCCACCCGCAATTGGCCGAACGCAGCGTGATTGTGTCGTCGTTTGGCAAAACCTATCACGTCACCGGCTGGCGGGTCGGTTATTGCATGGCGCCGGCGGCGCTGATGGATGAGATCCGCAAGGTGCACCAGTTTATGGTGTTCTCCGCCGATACGCCGATGCAATATGCCTTCGCCGAAGCGCTGAGCAATCCGCAAAGCTATCTGGGGCTGGCGGATTTCTATCAGCAGAAACGCGATTTGCTGGCCGGCGCTTTGCAAGATTCGCGCTTTGAATTATTACCCAGCCGTGGCAGTTTCTTTATGCTGGCCCGCTTTAGCGGTTTCAGCAGCGAAAGCGACAACGATTTTGCGGTGCGTTTAATCCGTGAAGCGAAAGTCGCGACTATCCCGCTGTCGGCGTTTTACAGCGACGGCACCAACACCGGCATCATCCGGCTGAGTTTTTCAAAAGATAACGAAACCCTGCTGGAAGGCGCACGCCGTCTGTGTCAGGTGTAATGCATTCACTTTTGGTTTGACCATGGGAAAAAGGCACTGACTATGAAATCACTGAAAACGCTGATCGCTGTGGGCTGCCTGCTGGCCGCCGGTTCCTCTCTGGCGGCGGAAAACACGCTGCGCTTCGGCCTGGAAGCGCTGTATCCGCCGTTCGAATCCAAATCCGCCAGCGGCAAGCTGGAAGGCTTCGATATCGATCTGGGCAACGCGGTCTGCGCCGCAGCCCAGTTGAAATGCAGTTGGGTCGAGACCTCGTTCGACAGCCTGATCCCGGCGTTGAAAGCTCGCAAGTTTGACGCCATCAACTCGGCGATGAACGTCACCGACCAGCGCCGCCAGGCGATTGACTTCACCGACTCTATCTATCAGGTGCCCAACCGCCTGATCGCCAAAGCCGACAGCGGCCTGCTGCCGGACGCCAAGTCGCTGGCGGGCAAACACGTCGGCGTACTGCAGGGGTCGATTCAGGAAACCTACGCCAAGGCCCACTGGGCGCCGCAGGGCGTAGACGTCGTCTCCTATCAGGATCAGAACCAGGCGTACCTTGACCTGACCGCCGGCCGCCTCGACGCCACGCTGGTGATGGCGCCGTCAGGGCAAAGCGGCTTCCTGGCGCGTCCGGACGGCAAAGGCTTCGCTTTCGTCGGCGATGCGGTCAGCGATGACAAGATACTCGGTGAAGGCATCGCCTTCGGCCTGCGTAAAGGGGATGACGCGTTGAAGAAAAAGCTGAACGACGCGATCGTAAAAGTGAAGCAGCAAGGTACCGTGACCGCGCTGGCGAAGAAGTATTTTGGCGATATCGACGTGACGGTGAAATAAGCGCATCCTCTCTGCCGTTCACAATGAGCAAGGCGACGCTGGGGGATATCTTTTTTAGGTTTACCTCTGTCTAACCCATAAAAATGGCTCCGTTGCTAACTGGAGCCATTTTCACATCAAAAACTTAAGCTTTCAGCTTACGCCGCAGCTCACTCATTGAAGCTCGCGTGCTCAGTTTATTACCAGTCACGTCGGCCTCACAGTCTTTTCCGTAAACCCCTGAAGTTCCGCAAAGCAGACGTTCTGTCTCCGCTACGAGTAAACTCTTCATAGTCTTACGGTGCCTGTTCATGACCATGTCGACAGCCACTTCACGGGCAACAACTTTAGCAGATGATGACATAATCCCTCCCCGTCGACGTTGACTTAAAGGCTCTCATATTTGGTGGCAGAAGCGGTGTAATACTCTTTTTCACCCTTCCCGTTTTGACATTAACACGGGGTGTTGTGCTCAACCCAAGCAAACAATCATAAATCTCAACCAGATCTGCCTGTCGCTTAGCTCCAGTTTGAGAGGGGGGAGCCGCTTGAAAAACAAAACCACCGATATTGAATGTATTGTAGTGCTCCAGCATAAGCGATGCAACATTGAGCAATACCGTTCCATTCCCCAGTCCCTTGCTGGAGTAATGGAGGAAATTGCCAAATGATTCAATATCATGAAAGCGGTCAAAATAAACTTCCGCCATGAGAGGAGCAGGAAAACTGCAGGCTTGAGGAAGTGTATACCCTAATTGGTTAAGCTCGTGTTCTGAGTTTATATGTCTGGCTACCACAGAATAAAACTCACCCGATACCATAAATTTATAAGAGTAATGAGTCGCTCGATCATAGGTAAAACGCTTGCGCTCCCAACCACAACCATCGTCAGGGAGTACTTCGTCGTAGTGCATTCTAACGTACATTAGTATCAGGAATTCCTTTTAACTGAGACTAGATAACAACAATGCTTTCCCTTAAGAACCTTCGGGTATTACCTGCTCTTAAGAACAAAAAGATGAACGTGATAACTTTTATGAGGCTGGAACTCCCTTGGACCAGCCTCATAAATACCTTTTTACCAAAAAACAACGCGAGAAATATCCGATATTACCGATCGAACACCGAGCTGTTCAGCGCGCGATCTTGCTGATGGCGCTCCAGCGCCAGCTCGATCAACCGGGTAATCAGCTCGCTGTAGCTGACGCCGCTGGCGGCCCACAGTTTGGGGTACATGCTGATATTAGTGAAACCCGGCAGCGTGTTGATTTCGTTAATCACCACGTTGTTGTCCGGCGTCAGGAACACGTCAACGCGCGCCAGGCCAAAGCATTCCAGCGCCCGGAACGCTTTTAGCGCCACGTCGCGGATCTTGTCGCTGACTTCCGGCGCGATCTCCGCCGGCACCACTACCTTCGCGCCCTGCTCATTGATGTATTTGGTGTCGTAGGAGTAAAAAGCATCGCTCAGCACGATTTCACCGCACAGGCTGGCCTGCGGTTCGTCATTGCCCAACACCGCGCACTCAATCTCACGGCCGACAATCGCCGACTCCACCAGCACCTTGTGATCGAAGCTGAACGCCAGCGCCAGCGCTGCGTCAAAGCCGGCCCGATCCTGCACCTTGCTGACGCCCACCGAAGAGCCCTGGTTAGCCGGTTTGATAAACAACGGCAGGCCCAGACGCTCGCTAAGCTGATCGAAACCGTATTTGCCGCGGTTGGTGCGCGTCAGGGTGACAAAGGGGGCCACCGCCAGCCCGGCATCGCGCAGCAGGCGTTTGGTGACGTCTTTGTCCATGCTCACCGCCGAGCCCAACACACCGGCGCCGACGAACGGCATATTGGCCATCCGCAACAACCCTTGCAGTGAACCGTCCTCGCCCAGCGTGCCATGCACGATCGGGAATACCACGTCGAGCTGGCCCAGTGCGCCGGCGCTGCTCGCCTCAATCAGTTGCTGTTTCTCCTGACCGGGGATCAGCGCCACATTTTTATTTGAGCGGTTCAGCGCGATCAGCGCCGGGTTTTCCGCATTCAGCAGGTAATTGGAGGCATCGTTAATGTGCCATTGCCCCTGCTTGTCGATCCCCAGCAACGTGACGTCAAACTTCTCTTTGTCGATAGCGTCCACAATGTTTTTTGCCGACTGCAGCGACACTTCATGCTCAGCCGATTTACCGCCAAAGATCACCCCAACCCGTAATTTAGTCACGCCCTGAATCCTTCTGAAAAATCATGCAAAAAAAGTCGTTTATCACAATAAACGCATTGTCCGACGGCGGCAATCGTTGTCGCCAGGAAACTTCTTATGCCACGGAATGTACAATCCCCACCATCCAAACCATATACACTTCGTATATTATTCCTTTAAGGAGCAGCCTATGGGCATTGTGAAAATTTCAGACGCGCTGCATGACGATCTGCGCCTCGCCAGTCTGACGATGACGCGTTCGATCAACGCGCAGGCGGAATACTGGATCAAGATCGGCATGCTGGCGGAGTTCCATCCAGAACTGACCTACCCTCAACTGGTAAAAAAAATGATGAAAGATAACGCGCTGACGCTGAAGGAGATTGTCGGGTGAAACAGATTGTGATCAAAACGCCGGAAGAAATCGCCAAAATGCGTCACTCTGGCGCACTGCTGGCCAAGGTGTTTGCTATGCTCGATGGGGTGATTGGCGAAGGCATGTCGACCATGGAAATTAACGATCGCGCCGAAGCCTTTATCGTCGATGAGCTGAAATCGCGCCCGGCCAGTAAAGGCCAGTACGATTTCCCTTACGTGCTCAATACCTCGATCGACGACGTGATCTGCCACGGCATTCCTTCGGCCAGCAAAATCCTGCGTTCCGGCATGATCGTTAACGTCGACATTACGCTGGAAAACGGTGGTTACATTGCCGACTCCAGCAAAATGTACTGCATCGGCCAGACAACGCCATTGGCCAAACGGCTGGTGAACAACGTATATGAGTCCTTGTGGCAAGGCATCCGCGCGGTGAAGCCGGGCGCGACGCTGGGGGATATCGGCCATGCCATTCAACAGCATGCGGAACAGGCCGGTTACAGCATAGTGCGTGAATACTGCGGCCACGGCATCGGCCGCGACATGCACGAGGAACCGGCAGTGATGCACTTCGGCCTGCCGGGCACCGGCATGGCGTTGCAGGAAGGCATGGTATTTACCATCGAACCCATGATTAACCAGGGCGACCACCGCATTAAGCAGAAGAAAGACGGCTGGACGGTGGTGACCCGCGACAAAAAGCTGTCCGCTCAATGGGAGCACACCGTGGCGGTCACCGCCGACGGCGTGGAAATTCTGACGCTGCGTGACGAAGAGCGTCAGGCCGGGTACGCGGAACGTTATTAAGCTACCAGGCCAGTAAGTTACCAAGGTATTAAGCCAGCAGGCTACTCAATTAATTTACCCTCTGGATTTCAAACGGCGATAACGACAAGAACCGCAGGTCATGTAGGGGCGCTGCATGCGGCGCCCACGTGAATCGGGACAACTCTCTTCGTCCCCGGGGAACCGCGCCGCCGTTTGAAAGACGATCGGTATGACAGGGAGATCGGCATGACGCAGTCAGGTAATCAGGCATTTCTCGCTCAGCTCAAAGACATCGTCGGCGGCCCGCAGTTGTTGACCGGCGAACGCAGCACAGAACGTTATCGTAAGGGGTTTCGCTCCGGCGAAGGCAAAGCGCTGGCGGTGGTGTTCCCTACCCGCCTGTTGCAGCTGTGGCGAATACTGGAGGCCTGCGTGGCCGCCGACAAAATCGTCATTATGCAGGCGGCGAACACCGGGCTGACCGAAGGTTCGACGCCCAGCGGCAACGATTATGACCGCGATATCGTCATCGTCAGCACCCTGCGGATCGATCACGTTCAGGTACTGGACAACGGCAAACAAGTGGTTGGCTTCCCCGGCAGCACCCTCAATCAGCTGGAAAAATTGCTGAAACCCTACGGCCGCGAACCGCATTCGGTGATCGGCTCCTCCTGCATCGGCGCTTCGGTGATTGGCGGCGTGTGCAATAACTCCGGCGGTTCGCTGGTGAAACGCGGCCCGGCCTATACCGAAATGGCGCTGTACGCCCAGTTGGGTGAAGACGGCCAACTGCGGCTGGTGAACCATTTGGGGATTAAACTCGGCGACACGCCGGAAGAGATCCTCACCCGGCTGGAGAAAGGCGACTACCGGCCGGAGGACGTCGAGCACGGCGAACTGCGCGCCTCCGACAACGAATACGCCAGCCGGGTGCGCGACGTCGATGCCGATACCCCATCCCGCTTCAATGCGGATAAACGCCGCCTGTTCGAGGCCTCCGGCTGCGCCGGCAAACTGGCGGTGTTTGCGGTGCGCCTGGACACCTTTGAGAAAGAAGGCAAAGAGCAGGTCTTTTATATCGGCACCAACGACACCGCCGTGTTGACCGAACTGCGTCGCCATATGCTCGGCAAATTCGACAATCTGCCGGTGGCCGGCGAATACATGCACCGCGATATTTTCGATATCGCCGAAGTGTACGGCAAAGACACCTTTATGATGATCGACAAGCTCGGCACCGATCAAATGCCGCGTTTCTTCACCCTGAAAGGCCGCGTGGACGCCAGCTTCAACAAACTGCCGCTGCTGCCGCACAACCTGACCGACCGGCTGATGCAGGGCCTGAGCCACCTGGCCCCCAGCCATTTGCCGAAGCGGATGAAAGAATACCGCGAACGCTTTGAACATCACCTGCTGCTGAAAATGGCCGGCCCCGGCGTCGACGAAGCGCAGCGGTATCTGAGCCAATACTTTGCCCAGGCCAACGGCGCATTTTTCGCCTGCACCGCAGACGAAGGCAAAAAGGCCTTCCTGCACCGTTTCGCCGCCGCCGGCGCTGCGGTGCGCTACCATGCGGTACATGCCGACAAGGTAGAGGATATTCTGGCGCTGGATATTGCGCTGCGCCGCAACGATACCGAGTGGTTTGAAACCCTGCCGCCGGAAATCGACAGCCAACTGGTGCACAAACTGTATTACGGCCACTTTATGTGTCACGTCTTCCACCAGGATTACGTGGTGAAAAAAGGCGTCGACAGCCACGCGCTGAAAGAGCAAATGCTGGCGATCCTCGACCGACGCGGCGCGGAGTACCCGGCCGAGCATAACGTCGGCCATCTGTACCACGCCAAGCCCGATCTGCAGGCCTTCTACCAATCCGCCGATCCGACCAACAGCTTTAACCCCGGTCTCGGCAAGACCAGCAAGCGGAAAAACTGGGCCGGCAATACCCGGTAACATTTCCGCCTTCGGCCCGCGCCCCCGGCATACGGGGGCAAAGCCGAAGATCCCTCTGCGCCTTCGGCCCCTCTCTCCCCTATCGTCTAGACTTAAAGACCGGTGCAGCCGCTTTTGCTGCGCCGTTCAAGGCGTATGTCATGCGTCACCATCCGCGACGAGAGGAACTCTTCATGCCATACCAAACGGTAAACCCTTTTAACAACCAACTGATCAAAGAGTACACACCGCATACCGACCAGCAGGTCGAACAAGCGCTGGCAAAAGCTGACGCGCTGTATCACTCCGGCTGGGCCAAGGGCGATATCGACCAGCGGCTGCCGGTACTGCACAAGCTGGCGGACCTGATGGAGAGCCGGGTTGAGGAACTGGCGAAAATCGCCAGCCAGGAGATGGGCAAGCTGATCGCGCAAAGCCGCGGCGAAGTGAAGCTCTGTGCCCAGATCGCCCGCTACTATGCCGACAACGCCAAAAAATTTCTCGCGCCGGTGCGCTATGAGTCCAGCCTCGGCGAAGCCTGGGTAGAGCATCATCCGATCGGCGTGCTGATGGCGGTGGAGCCGTGGAACTTCCCGTTCTACCAGTTGATGCGCGTGCTGGCGCCCAATCTGGCCGCCGGCAATCCGGTGCTGGTGAAGCATGCCGGCATCGTGCCGCACTGCGCGCAGGCCTTTGAACAATTGGTCGCCGAGGCCGGTGCGCCGCAAGGCGCCTACACCAACCTGTTTATTTCGCAACAGCAGGTGGCGAACATCATCGCCGACGACCGGGTGCAGGGCGTGGCGCTGACCGGCTCGGAAAAGGCCGGTAGCATAGTCGCCTCGCAAGCCGCAAAGGCACTGAAGAAATCTACGCTGGAGCTGGGCGGTAACGACGTATTCGTGGTGCTGGACGACAGCGATATCGCCAGAGCCGCCAAGATCGGCGCGCAGGCGCGGCTGAGCAATGCCGGCCAGGTGTGCACAGCAGCCAAACGTTTTATCGTGCAAGAAAAAGTGGCGGAGCCCTTCCTGCAAGCCTTTACCGAGCATTTCCGCGCGGTGAACATCGGCGATCCGCTGGATGAAACCACCACGCTGGGGCCGCTGTCTTCCCGCGAAGCGCTGGAGGGGCTGGCCAAACAGGTCGACGCCGCGGTGCAAAACGGTGCCAAACTGCATTACGGCGGCAAGCCGATACCGCATGACGGCAATTTCTTCGAGCCGACGATCCTGACCCACATCAGCCGTGACAACCCGGCGTATTTCGAAGAGTTCTTCGGCCCGGTGGCGCAGATCTACGTGGTCAAGGATGACGACGAGATCGTCAAACTGGCCAATGACTCTCACTACGGCCTCGGTGGCGCTATTTTCAGCACGGATATCGAACGCGCCAAAAAGCTGGCCTCGCGCATCGAGACCGGCATGGTGTATATCAACTCGTTGACCGACACCGCACCCGAGCTGCCTTTTGGCGGCGTGAAGCGCTCCGGCTTCGGCCGTGAACTGTCGGATCTGGGGATCAAAGAGTTTGTGAACCAGAAACTGGTGGTGGTCAGCAAAAACTAAACCGCCCCCTCGGCGGGAGGCGTTAATTTTATGTTGCGCCTCCCGCCGAACTTCACTATCTTTGATGCCGTAATCACTCCCTGCTTTCAGGAATATCAATGGCTCAGTTTGCGCACATCACAGACCCAACGAACACGCCGCTTCCGGCCGTCGTTCAACTGTGCGCATCTTCCGCCCCTCCAGCCGTTTTCTCTGTCGTCACTGCGGTTGCCGCTTACCCGCCACGCTCTGTGGTTGTGCGCTAAGCCAAACCGAATTTTACCTCCAGCTTTCTTTATTTGCGCCCAGGCGTAGACCGCCGCGCGTGCTGGAACTTGCCATTTTCACGACAGGTGAAACCGAATGCGATTTATCACTCAATGGGCCAATGCCGGCCTGGCTACGCTGTTCGTCCTGCTTTGGAGCAGCGGCGCAATTTTCTCCCGCTTGGGGCTGGAGCATGCCTCTGCCTTCGCCTTCCTTTTCTTCCGCTGCGCCATCGCTCTGGCGCTGCTGCTGGCAATCGGCCTGTGGCAGCGGCAATGCCTGCCCGTCCGCGGCACCCGGTGGCGCGTGGCATTGATCGGGCTGCTGATGATCGGCAGTTACCAGATTAGCTATCTGCTGGCGTTGGAACAGGGTATCACGCCCGGCGTGCTGGCGACGCTGCTCGGCGTTCAGCCGATACTGACCCAGTTCATTACCGAACGCCGCTGTACCGGGTTGCGCGGCCTCGGCCTGTTGCTGGCGATGGCCGGGCTGACGCTGGTGGTGTATCAAAGCCTGGCGATCGCCCACTTCTCCTTGCCCGGCATGCTGTGCGCTTTTATCGCGCTGGCCTGCATGACCGCCGGCACGCTGTTGCAAAAAGGCATGAGTCAGCCGCCGCTGGCGGTGTTGCCGTTGCAGTACGCCGTCGGATTGCTGATGTGCTCACTGGTGTTACCCTTCGAGCCGCTGCGGGTCGAGTGGAGCATGGCGCTTGTCGTGCCGCTGCTGTGGATGGCGGTGGTGATTTCCGTGCTGGCCACCTTCTTGCTGTACCGGTTGATCCAACGCGGCAATCTGGTGCAGGTCACCAGCCTGTTTTACCTGATCCCGGCGGTCACCGCCCTGTTGGACTACCTGCTGCTCGGCCATGCGTTGGCGGCAATGAGCATGCTGGGCATGGCGGCCATCGTACTTGGCGTAATGCTGGTGTTCCGTAAGCCGTAAAAAGCAAAAGCCCCTCATGCCAAGTGGCATGAGGGGCAATATCAAAACATCGTTTTCAGAATAACCAGGAACCATACCCCCACAGCAGCACCGTTACCCCGAGCAGAAACTCGAGCAGCAGGATGCCGATGGCAAAGGTAGAACTGGAGAAGATAAAGCCTTCTTTACTGTCGATATTCAGGAAATGAGGAATACCCAGATTCAGCAGATAGCCCGAATAGCACAGGCCAATCACGCCGACAAACAGACAGAGCCACACGACGGGATAGAGCGCGACAATACCGCTCAGAAACATCGGGGTTGCGACATAGCCGGCAAACACCATGCAACGGTGCAAACTCGGGCGTGCTTCATAACGCCGCGCCATCCAGTGGATCACTTTCCCCATGATCGCCACACCCGCCAGCATCAACAGGTAAAACGCCACTGCGGTATAAAATGCGGTAAACATATCGAGCCGGATCGCATGGCCTTCGCCGGAGAGCCAGCCCAACTGGGTGGTGCCGATAAAGGCGCAGACCACAGGGATCGCCGCCAGTAGCAGCACATGATGGGTGTAAAGGTGCGAGACGCTTTCGTTCTCGCTTTTAATGTGTTCGAACTCGGTGCTTGGATGCGCCAGAAGTCCCCAAACATGATTAACCATGAGACACCTCCTCCATCGCCGTAGGTCGCGATCGGCGAACGAATTTACCCCTCCGACGGATTGTTGACCGTGCGAGGATTGCGGCCACGGGGCTCTCTCCCCTGTACTTATTATAGTCTTTCGCTGAAAAAACGTTCGGAAAACGCAGACGCAGCGGCAGTTTGTTTTATAATCCCCCGATTGAGCAAAGCCATGAGGACTGCCATGTCATCTGCCATCACTCTTCGCCAGGTCGGCATTGTCGAGGTCGACGCCGGGC
Source organism: Serratia sp. 22264 (assembly GCF_052045345.1). Lineage (NCBI taxonomy): Bacteria > Pseudomonadati > Pseudomonadota > Gammaproteobacteria > Enterobacterales > Yersiniaceae > Serratia > Serratia sp. 22264. The sequence goes on along the minus strand of NZ_JBQEOY010000001.1, from coordinate 80,045 downwards.
AAAATGTCACTGTGGTACAACCCAGCAACCTGTACGGTTGCCGACTCGGCGACGACGTGTTTGTCGGGCCCTTTGTCGAGATCCAAAAAAACGTCAGCATCGGCGCTCGCAGCAAAATCCAGTCACACAGTTTTATCTGCGAATATGTCACCCTCGGCGAAGACTGTTTTGTCGGCCATAACGTGACCTTCGCCAACGATCTGTTTAAAGAGGGCGCTCCGAACGCCGATGCCGCCAGTTGGGGCCGTACGCAGATTGGCGATCGGGTTGCCATCGGCTCCGGCGCCACCGTGCTGGCGGTGAACATCTGCAGCGGCGCGGTGATCGGCGCCGGAGCCGTGGTCACCAAAGACATCACCCGTAAAGGGATCTACGCAGGCAACCCGGCACGCCTGCTGAGAGAGCTGGACCCATGAGCCAGGCTATCCATATCGCCGCCGTCGCCCAGTTGCCCGACGGCTATCTGGAAAGCTGCGATTTCAGCTTTTCGGTCACCCACTATGCCCAACCGATTTTCGATACCCCGGTCGACAGTTGGCCACTGCGGCCGGTCACGCCGTTTCGCAAGAACTATCCACTGGCCCCCTTCCTCAATGAAGAGAGCGAAACCTTTCTGGCACGTCATCGGGGGGAAGCCGTCGGCCACACCACGCTGAGCAAAAACTGGAACGGCTATGCGCTGATTGAAGAGATTGTCGTCAGCGCCCACGTGCGCCGCCTGGGCGTCGCCACCGCCCTGCTGGATGCCGCGCGCCACTGGGCGCAGCAGCAGGAAACCCCGGGGTTGATGCTGGAAACGCAAAACAATAATCTGATTGCCTGCCGCTGTTATCAGCGCTTCGGTTTTATTCTCGGCGGTATCGATCACCTGTTGTATCGCGCTCAGCCGGATATTGCCGACCATGAAATCGCGTTATTTTGGTATCTGCCGTTTAATAACGAGATCGGTTACTGATTATTGGCCAGCGTTTAGGCTATGTTTATTTATTAACCACCCGCCTCATGGTGAGAACTGTTATCATTTATAGGGTAACGGACTGAAACCATTGGAGGGTAAAATGTACAAGGTTGTTCCATTGATGTTAGTTATAGCGATGAGCGGATGCGCAGATAAAAGTCCTCAGCGGCCAATTGATGAACCCGGTGCCGCAGTCACGCCCCCTGCGGTAGCGCCCATAAACCTGGACAGCGAGACGTTAAGCAAGCTCAACGACATTCTCGCCAAACAGGCTACCTGGCCGGCCGGGCAAGACAACGGCCAGACTATCAATCTGATCTCTCAGCAATTTCTGGGTACGCCTTACGTTGCCAACATGCTGATAGGCTCTCAGGACACGCCGGAAAAGCTGGTGATCGACTTCCGCGGCCTGGATTGCTTTACCTATATCGACTACGTCGATGCCCTGAGCAAATCGCACAATCAGGCTGAATTCGTTCAACGCCTGATCCAGACCCGCTACGCCCATAGCGAAATCAGCTTCCCGCAGCGCAAACATTTCTTCACCGACTGGGCGCAGGTCGCCAAAACAAACGTGACCGACATTACCGCTCAACTCAGCCCGCACGCGGTGACGCAGATGAAAAATCTGAACCAAAAGGCCGACGGCGGCAGCTATCTGCCCGGTCTGAAAAATGTGCGGCGCAGCATCACTTATCTGCCCAGCGATTTTATTGACGATAAGGTGCTGGCCCAGTTGCGCACCGGCGATTACATCGGTATCTACACCCATCTTGCCGGGCTGGACGTCACTCACACCGGCATCTTTATCATGACCGAAAACGGCCCGATGTTGCGCAATGCCTCTTCTCGCAAGGAAAACATGAAGGTAGTGGACTCGCCCTTTATGGACTATGTGATCAACACGCCCGGCATCGTCGTGCTGCGCGCAAAATAACCGCCCCTCCAGCCCCGATGGCTTTCAGGGTGCAATCTGAAAGCCATAGTCTCTATAAAACTTCCTGTTATTACCTATAACCCTTTGTGCTGAGCAAGCGTTTGACTTCCCTGCGGCTTCAGGCTTAGCTAACAGCACAAAACCAACTGATTTTACTGTTTTTTTCAGGGAGAACACGATGTTAAAGACCTGGCGTTTTACCGCCGTGATGGCGGCGTTTGCCGCCACGCTGGCACTGCAGGGTTGCGATAAGCCGGTAGACCAGAACCTTATCAAGGTCGGGGTTATCAACGGCGCGGAGCAGGACGTGGCGGAAGTCGCCAAACAGGTAGCGAAAGAGAAATACGGCCTGGAGGTTGAACTGGTCGGTTTCAGCGGCTCTCTGCTGCCGAACGACGCCACCGATAAAGGTGAGCTGGATGCCAACGTATTCCAGCACCGGCCGTTCCTCGAACAGCAAAATAAAGATCACGGCTACAAACTGGTGGCGGTGGGCAATACCTTCGTGTTCCCGATGGCCGGCTATTCGAAAAAAATCAAATCGCTGAAAGAGCTGCAGGACGGCGCCGTTATCGCTATTCCGTTGGATCCGACCAACCTCGGCCGCGCGTTGCTGCTGCTGGAGAAAACCGGCCTGATTACCCTGAAACCGGGCAAAGGGCTACTGCCAACCTCGCTGGATATCAGCGCCAACCCGCATAACTACAAGATTATGGAGCTGGAGGGCGCTCAATTGCCGCAAGTGCTGGATGACCCTAAAGTCACGGTAGCTATCATCAGCACCACCTACATCAACCAGACCGGGCTGACGCCAACCAAAGACGGCATCTTTATCGAAGACAAAGATTCGCCGTACACCAACATCATTGTGACGCGTGAAGACAATAAAGACGCGCTGAACGTGCAAAACTTCGTCAAGGCCTACGAGTCGGATGAAGTGGCCAAAGCCGCCGAGAAAATTTTTAACGGTGGTGCGGTAAAAGGCTGGTAAGCAAGCGGTTCCCTTCCTTGCGGGTGCCATTTTCGGCGCCCGCCACTTTCCTGAAAATATCCCCTTCCGCGCTATTGACCCTCACGTCGCGTCAGGCTTTAGTATCCCTGCACGCACTGGGGAGGAGCACGTCATGTTATTAAAAGTGGGCGAACTGGCCCGCCGTTCCGGCATCACCGTCAGGACACTGCATTATTACGACAGCATTGGTTTGCTGATCCCTTCTGCGCGTTCCGACGCCGGCTACCGTTTATACAACCGGGCTGACATCACCCGCTTGCACCATATTCAGGCGTTGCGCCGAATGGGAGTCCAGCTTGCGGAGGTCGGGGCACTTCTGACACGTTCCGGGGTAACGTTAACCACGGTGATTGAACAGCAGATAACCATGCTGGATCGGCAGTTGGCGCAGACCGTAGCGCTACGCGATCGTTTGCAGCATATGCATGCCCAGCTCACCGCCGGGGACGAACCGGAATTGAACGACTGGCTGACTACGTTGGAGTTAATGACCATGTACGACAAATATTTTACCGCCGACGAACTGGCGCAACTGCCCTTCTATCAGGCCGATCAGGCGCGCAATCAGGAATGGGCCGAGCTGGTGAGCAGCATGCGCCAGTTGATCGACGGTGGCGTCGAAGCGCAAGCGCCGCAGGCGCAGGCCCTGGCGCGGCGTTGGATGCAGATGCTGGAACGCGATACCGCGCTTAATCCGGCGTTTCTTACCCGGCTTAACGCCATGCACGCCGACGAACCCTCAATGCGTGAACAGACCGGCATCACCCCGGCTGTGACCGATTATGTCACCCGGGCCTTTGCCGAAACCAAGCTGTCGATCTACCAAAAATACCTGTCGGCGGAAGAATACGCCTACGTGCGCCAACACTACTTTACCCGCCTGCACGAATGGCCGGCGCTGATCGCCCAGTTCCATCAGGCGCTAAGAGACGGCGTGCCGCCGGAGTCCGTCCAGGCGAAGCAACTGGCGGCCAAATGGCTGGCGCTGTTCCAGTCTTATGCCGGCACCGACCCGGCCACCCAGATGAAAATTCGCCAGGCGATGGAACAAGAGCCGACGCTGACCGAAGGCACCTGGTTGACCCCGGCGCTGCTGAGCTATCTGCAACAGGCAGTGGCGCAGCTGATGCGGGGCTAGGCAAGGTTATCCACCAGCCGGGTGATCCCCACAACGCCCGCGTAACACTCCAGTAAAAACGCCGTCACGGCGGCGATGCCCGGTGCATGGCGAATATCGTCATGCACCGTTAGCCAGACTTCGCGCCGCAGCCCAAGCGGCGGCGCCAAGCGTTCAAGCCCCAGTTCCTGCGCGACAAAATGCGGCAGCAGCGCAATGCCCGCGCCAGCCGCAGCGGCGGCAGCCTGAATCATCAGGTCGTTGCTGCGCATCACCAGCGGCCGGGGCCCGGCCTGCTCCAGCAACCATTTTTGCTGCGCCGAAGCGGCCCGTTCATCGTGATAGCCAATAAACCCCCGCTCCGCCTCCGGCGTGTCTCGCAGATAACCGGCGTTGGCGTACAGCCCGAACTCGACGGTGCCGATTTTTCTCGCCACCAGATCGCTTTCAGTGACGCGGCTGAGCCTGATGACAATATCCGCCTCGCCACGCAGCAGCGATACGTTGGCGGTATCGGCCAGCAAAACCAGTCGCAAATCCGGATAACGGCGCTGCAACTCGGCAATACGCGGGGCAATCAGCTTCAACCCCATCACCGGCGGCACGCTCAACGTAACCTCGCCCGCGATGCCCTGTCGCCCGCTGAGGGCGGCGCGGCTGACGGCGAAAGCGTTGAGCGTCATGCTGTCCCCTTGCGCCGCGATGCGTTGCCCGTCGGCGGTAAGCAGGTAGCTGCGCGGGCGGCGATCCACCAGTTTTAACGCCAGCGATGCTTCCAGGCTGGCAATGCGGCGGGCAACGGTGGCGTGATCGACCTGCAAACTGCGGGCGGCGCCTGACAGCGACTTCTCGCGCGCAAACACCATGAAGTAGTGCAAATCTTCCCAATTGAACATGGGTATTTTCTCACATCACAAGTGAATATATAGGGGATTTTACCGCAACAATCCGTGGCGCAAACTGTTTTTGTTTATTCCACACCACAGGAAATCACCATGAAAACTTCGCTGCCGCTGGCCTATCTGGGGGTGATTATCGCCACCTTTTTCTGGGGTACCAACTTCAATGCCGGTGCCTATATCATCGCCCATCAGCCGCCGATCACCGCGTCGATTGAGCGTTTCAGCCTGGCGACGCTGGCGCTGTTGCTGCTCTTCGGTCCGCGCGGGCAGTTACGCTTCAGTACGCTGAAGAGCAACTGGCCGGCCTACCTTGGGCTGGGCGTGCTCGGCTTTACGTTGTTTAACCTGTGCACCTTTTTCGGCCTGCAATCCACCACGCCGATCAACGGTGCGCTGATCCTCGCCACCACGCCGCTGTGGACAATGCTGTTCGGGGTATTTTGGGAGCATGAAAAACTGAGTGGGTCACGCGCCGCCGGCCTGCTGGCGGGTTTTATCGGCGTAACGCTGGTGATCGCCAAAGGCAGCCTGCAAACGCTGTTGCGGTTGGAAATCAACCCCGGCGACGGCATTATCCTGCTCGGCAGCCTGGCTTGGGCGCTGAATATGGTCGGTACCCGGCGGCTGGTGCATAACGCCACCGCCATCGAAACCACCAGCTATTCGATGCTGTTCGGCACGCTGGCGCTGCTGCCGCTGGGGTTTATCTTCGAAAACCCGCTGCAAAGTCTGTCTTCCGCCAGCTTCAGCGTGCATGCGGCAGTGGTTTATCTGGCGCTGTGCGGCTCGCTACTGGCCTATCTGCTATGGTTCAACGGGCTGGAAAAAATCGGCTCGATGCGCACCGCCATTTTCTTCAATCTGGCTCCGGTGTTTACCATGCTGGTGGCCACCCTCACCGGTACCGCACCCAACGTTTGGCAATTAGTCGGGGCGGTCTGGGTTATCCTCGGCGTGCTGCTGGCCTCCGGCGCAGTAAAACACCTGCTGCCGCGGCACCGGGCCAGCAGACAACTATAGTTTTTTTTATCACCGGCATAAAAAAGCCCAATTTACCTTGCCGTCGGACGGGGAGCATAATGCGTTTATCTTCTGATTTTTCAAGGTAAACAAAGAACTCTTATGCCCCTTTCCGCCCCGTTGATCATCACCGACGCCACGCCGGATGATCTGGCCGCCGTACAACAGATCTACGCCTACCACGTGCTTTACGGCGCGGCATCCTTTGAAGAAACGCCGCCCACATGTGAAGAAATGCAGCAGCGGTGCAGCAAGGTACAGGAAGCCGGGCTGCCCTGGCTGGTCGCCAAACGGGAAGATCGCGTGGTGGGCTACTGTTACGCCACGCCCTATCGGCCACGCCCGGCCTACCGCTTTACCGTAGAAGACTCGGTGTATATCGCCGAAGGTCTTCAGGGTCATGGCATCGGCAAAGCGTTGCTGGCCGAGCTGATCGCCCGTTGCGAACGCGGCCCCTGGCGGCAGATGCTGGCGATCGTCGGCAATGCCGAAAACAATCAAGGCTCGCTGGCCCTGCATCGGACATTGGGCTTTACCAGCGTGGGTACGCTGAAGGCGGTAGGATTCAAACTGGGTGAATGGCGCGACACACAGATCATGCAACGCGCGCTGAGTGGCGGCGACGGCAGCCGGCCGTAACGGCAGCTACGGGGTGCGCAACACGCACCCCGCGATTATCAGGCGGTAAAGCGCGCGCGGATAGCCCCCAGAGCCGAAACCACCAACAGCACCACGCCGCCGGCAACCAGGCCGAACACCACGTTGAGCAAAGCGGGGATCACCCCCTGCAGAATATGGCCGAAGGTCGGTACGACGGTAGCGTACGACGCCCAGTCTTCGAACAAATGATGCACCGGAGGCAGACCGTGGGTCAGAATGCCGCCGCCGACCATAAACATGGCGACAGTACCGACGATCGACAGGGTTTTCATCAGGTAAGGTGCGGCACTGACAATGCCATTGCCGATCGAGCGCGCCAGCGCGCTGGTTTTGCGGCTCAGGTACAATCCCAAATCGTCGAGCTTGACGATGCCGGCCACGATACCGTAAACGCCGATCGTCATCACAATCGCGATGCCGCTCAACACAATCACTTGCTGGCTAAAGCTCGCACCGGCCACGGTGCCCAGAGTGATGGCGATAATCTCGGCGGACAGCACGAAATCGGTGCGAATCGCCCCTTTCACCTTGCGCTGTTCATAGGCCGCCACGTCTTCATTGGCGTCCAGTTCTTCTTTTTTCTCCTCCCCTTGCTTGCCGTGAGTCAGGCTGTGGAACACTTTTTCAAAGCCTTCGTAACACAGGTAAGCGCCGCCCACCATCAGCAGCGGCGTGATCGCCCAGGGGGCGAATGCGCTGATCAGCAACGCCAGCGGCACCAGAATCAGTTTGTTGATAAACGAACCTTTGGCCACGCCCCACACCACCGGCAGTTCGCGATCGGCCTTTACCCCGCTAACCTGTTGCGCATTCAACGCCAGATCGTCACCCAGCACCCCGGCGGTCTTCTTCGCCGCCATTTTTGTCATCAGCGAGACGTCGTCCAGCAGCGAAGCGATGTCGTCGAGTAAAGTCAGTAAGCTACTTCCGGCCAAAATGGTCATCCTTATCAAATTTCATTAAACCCTTGCCCGTTTAGCATAGCGGTAAACGCCCCTGAATGGGTATAGGAGGATGTCGCGGTTGGTCAGGTAGCCGGCACGTTCAACTGCCAGGAGAGGCCAAAGCGATCGTTCAGCCAACCGAAACGTGCGCTGAAGCCGTAGTCATCGAGCGGCATCAGCACTTCACCGCCCTCCGCCAGGCGGGCGAATACCCGTTCCAATTCGGCTTCGGTCGCCAAATTAACGTGGAGAGACACCGCCGGGGTAAAGCTGAAATCATGGCTGACCGGGCTGTCGCTAAACACCAGATGCTGTCGGTCAAAATCTATCGAAGCCTGTTTGATTCGCCGCTGCCCGTCGGGCGTCTCGTCGTAATGCAGCAGTTGCTGAACCTTAAAACTGCCGAACAGCCCGCTGTAAAGATCGATAGCCTGCCGGGCGTTGCCCTGAAACATGATAAAGGTTGCAACCTGGCTCATAGGAATCCTCTCTCGCATACGATAGGGTATTTAGTGATCATAGCGGATGAAGCAACCGCCGCCGCCAAAAAGGAGGAAAGATGGCAATCACCTATCGCCTGGCACAGACAACGGATCTGGCCGGCCTTCAGGCGCTGTATCAGGAATTGCGCCCACAGGATCCCCCGCTGCGCCCGGATGCCGCCCTGCGCACTTTGCAACGTTTGCTGGACAACCCGGCAATTCGCCTGGTGGTTACCGCCGACGGTGAACAGCCGGTCGCGACCTGCATGCTGGCGATGGTGCCGGGGTTGGTTCATCAGGCTCAGCCATTCGGTATCATTGAACACGTGGTCACGGCACCGCCGTACCGCGGGCAAGGCATTGCCCTGGCGATGCTGGAATACACCTTGCAACTGGCATGGCGTAAAGGGTGCTACAAAGTGATGCTGCTTTCCGGCCAACAGCGCACCGGGGCGCACCAATTGTATCTGCGCGCCGGATTCGACGGCGATCGGGAAAGGGGTTTTGTCATCAGGCGCCCTGAGGGCCGATAGCGGCCTGCGGTGGAAACCGCAGGCCAGACCGGGATTATTCGGTTTCGTTCTTCGCCAGACGGGCGTCTTTTTGGCGGCGATAGTCGCGGGCAGCGGCCGGGATCGGCGTTACCTTGCCGGTTTCGATCCAGGTGCGCAGGCGGTTGGCGTCAGCAAAATGCGTGTACTTGCCGAACGCGTCCAGCACCACCAGCGATACCGAGCGGCTGCCGATCATGGTGCGCATCGCCAGGCAATGCCCCGCTTCGTTAGTGAAGCCGGTTTTGGTCAGTTGGATGTTCCATTTCGGGTTGTACACCAAATGGTTGGTGTTGCGGAACGGCAGCGTGTAGTTAGGATCCTTGAAGCTCGCCATGCGCTCGGTGGTGGTGCTGAGCTGGCCAATCAGCGGATATTGCTTGGTGGCGATCAGCAGCTTGGTCAGGTCACGCGCAGTCGAAACGTTATGAATCGACAACCCGGTCGGCTCCACATAATGGGTATTGGTCATACCGAGCGCTCTTGCCTTGGCGTTCATCGCCTTGATAAAGGCACCGTAACCGCCCGGATAGTGATGCGCCAGGCTGGCGGCGGCGCGGTTTTCCGACGACATCAGCGCCAGCAGCAGCATGTCTTTGCGGGTGATTTCGCTGTTCAGGCGCACGCGAGAATAAACGCCTTTCATTTCTGACGTCTGGTGAATGTCCACCGACAGCATTTCATCCAGCGGCAGATGGGCATCCAGCGTCACCATGGCGGTCATCAGCTTGGTGATGGAGGCGATCGGCACCACTTCATCCGGATTGCGCGCATACATCACTTTGTGGGTCTGCATATCCACCACCATCGCACTGCCGGAAGCCAGTTCAGGCTGGGCGGCATGGGCGGCGGCGTTATTTTCGCTGGCCAGCGCGCGCGGCGCGATGCCTGCTCCCGCCTGCAAAGCGAGCAGGGTTAGTACCAAAACACGTATTTTCACATGCATTACTCTGTCACTGGAGAAGATGAAGGTCTGATTTGGCAGAATTATATGTGAGGGATCTCAAGTTGGCACTGGGATTATACGCCCCCATTTGTGACAAATTCTGTCGGACAGAATATTGCGCAAACCGCGAGCGCTCTGGGGTGAGCGCCCGCGAGAGAAAAGTTACAGTGCCGGTTGCCACGCCGCCTGCGGCAACAGATACAAACCGGGAGCCTGGCGGGCGCCGTCGCCGACGATATGGCCAATGCCCGCCGCCATCACCGCCAGCGTCACATCGAAGGCGTTCAGGCTGTCGCCGTAGCCCGCCGTCAGGTTGAACATCGACCCGTTGGCCAGTAAATAGACCTTTTTCTCGCCCAGTTGGTAGGCGTTCACAAACGGCATAGGCTCGCTGTGCGGCAGGGTCTTCAGGAAGCCGACGTCAATTTCGGCCGCCACGTGGCCGACGTTGAGAATAAACACCCCGTCCTTCACCTGTTGCAGATGCTGCGCCGACAGCACGTTTTTCGCCCCGGTCGCCGTGGCGATCACGTCCGCCTGGGTAACCGCCGTGGCCAGGTCGACCACCGCCCAGCCGTCATAACGCGCCTGCAATGCCCGCGCCGGATCGATTTCCGCCACGACAACCTGCCCGCCGTAGGCTTTCGCCGCCGCCGCAACGCCCTGCCCAACCAGGCCATAGCCAATCACCAGCACGCATTTTTCATGCAGCGTCAGATGCGTGGTCTGGAAGAAGGTATGCCAGGCGGTGAGACCGACCATATGGCGGTTATGCAGCCCTTCTTTCACCGGCAGATCGTCCCAATTGAAGATCGGGTAGCGCGGCGCCATGCCGTTCAGCCGGCTGATGCCGGAGCCGGTCGCTTCCAGGCCTGCGATAATCTGCGGGCCTGCGGCCGACTGGTGCAGGCGGGTCGTCAGATCCGCGCCCATTTCGCACAGGTGGGTCGGTTCCCAGGCCAACGCGCGATCGAAGGATGCCGACCAGTCCTCATCGCTCATGTCACGCCAGGCGTGAGCCTGCGCGCCACGCCGCTCCAGCCAGGCGACCACGTCATCCTGCACCGTGGTCGGGTTGCAGGTGGTCAGGTAAACCGCCGCGCCCTTGCCCAGCAGGCCCGCCACCAGCGGTGCCATTTTCAGATCCAGGTGCATGTTGCACGCCAACCGCACGCCGTTCAAATCCGGCAGCGCCGCAACCGCCGCGCGGGTGCGCGGCATATGGCGCATCGCCCAATCCAGCTCGCTCTCAAAATCCTGATACATCTGTTGCTCCTTTTACTGCGCCACGCCACGGGGGCATAGCTTAATGAATTAACCGGCGCGGCTCAGCCGCCGCATCGCCTGCGGAGACAAACCGAAGACGCGAATGAATGCCCGCCGCATACGCTCCGGATCGCTAAAACCGACGGCACGGGCGATAGCCTCCAGCGCTTCGCCGCTCTCTTCAATCCGCACCCGCGCCGCTTCCACCCGCAGTTGCTCAATCACCTTGGCCGGGGTCTGACCGGTTTCCGAGCGAAACAACCTGCCGAACTGGCGTTCGCTCAGGCAAGCGGCATCGGCCAGATCCGTCACCCTGAGCGGCTGATGCAGATGCTCACGGGCGTAAGAAAGTGCGCTGCGGATCCGGTCTGAAGAAGGATTTAGCGCCAGCAGCAGCGAATACTGCGACTGCCCGCCAGGACGGCGGTGATACACCACCAGTTGCCGCGCCACGTTGGCCGCCACCTCTGCGCCGAGGTCCTCTTCAATCATCGCCAGCGCCAGATCGATGCCGGCGCTGATGCCGGCCGAGGTCCAGAAGGCACCGTCGCGAATAAAAATGCGGTTGCTGTCGACGCGAATACGCGGATAGCGCTGCTGCAACCGTGCGGCGTGGAACCAATGGGTGGTGGCGCGCTTGCCTTCCAACAGCCCGGCGGCCGCCAGAATAAATGCCCCGGTACACACGCTGGCCATGCGCCGTACCTGCCGGCTCTGCTGCTGCAACATCGCGATCAACGCCGGGGACTCCGCCGCCGCCACGTTGCCGCGGCCACCGGCAATCAGCAGCGTATCAAAACGACTGTCATCCAATGGCTGGGTCATCACCGCCACGCCGGACGAACCGATCACCATCCCGCCCGCCTGCGACACCGGCAAACAACGGTATGCCGGAGCATCGGCGAACCGATCGGCCTGCTCGAAAGCCGCCAGCGGCCCCGCAAAATCCAGCAGGTTAAAATCGGGAAAGATCACAAAACCGATGTTTTTCATTATGGCGTTTTTTGAGGGTTATATGGCATACCAGCCAAAAATAGGGCAGCTATTATTACCCAGACCAAAGGACAAAACTGAGGGGAATATCATGTCTGTACCATTAGTCATAGTTTTTCCGATCTATCAGGGCGTTACCCAGTTGGATTTCACCGGCCCGCTGCAATTTCTGCGGCGTATGCCCGATGCCGAAATTATCGTCGCCTCGGTCGGCGGTGCGGACGTCAGTTCCGAGGGGCTGCATTTCTCTCGGCTGCACAGGCTGGAGGACGTCACGCACTGCGATGTCCTGTGCGTGCCGGGCGGCAGTGGTTGTACCCAGGCGCTGCTGGATGAAAACTTCATGCGGCAGATCCGCCGGTTGGGAACCGACGCACGCTATCTGACCTCGGTGTGCACCGGTTCGCTGATCCTGGCCGCCGCCGGGCTGTTGCAAGGCAAGCGCGCTGCCTGCCATTGGTCGATGCGTGAAAGCCTGACGCTGTTCGGCGCTATCCCCAGCCGTGCGCGAGTGGAGCGCGACGGCAACGTGATCACCGGTGGCGGCGTAACCGCCGGCATCGACTTCGCCCTGACACTGATAGCCGAGCTGCACGGCGAAGACACCGCGCAAATGATCCAGCTGTATCTGGAGTATGCCCCGGCACCGCCGTTCCTGGGGGGAACGCCAGAGCTGGCGCCTGCGGGGATCCTGGCGCGAGTAGAGGAAAAAATGGCGGACAGCCTGCAACAACGCCGGGCGCTGGTCGAGCAGATAGCCGCCCGCTACTGACGAGCCGGGCGTATACTTAACCTTATGTGTTAAAGACATAGGGGATCAGAATGGCGGATTTAGCCCACTACATTACCGATTACGGCTACTGGGCGCTGTTTATCGGCTGCCTGGCCGAGGGGGAAACCATCACGTTGCTGGGCGGCATTGCCGCGCATCAGGGGCTGTTGCATCTGCCCTGGGTGATTGCGGTGGTGGCGCTGGGCGGCACGCTGGGGGATCAGCTGCTGTTCTTTCTGGGCCGCCGCTTCGGCGGGAAAGTGATTTCACGGATGAAAAGCCAGGAAAAGCGCATCGAGCGCGCCAACAAGCTGATTGCCCGCCACCCGATGCTGTTCGTGATCGGCGTGCGCTTTATGTACGGCTTTCGCATTATCGGCCCGGTGCTGATCGGCGCCAGCAAGTTGCCGCCCTCACGCTTTGTGCCGCTGAACATTCTGGGTGCCATTCTGTGGGCGACGATTTTCGTGCTGCTGGGTTATTTCGGCGGTGAAGCCATCGCCCGCTTTATCTCCGGCTTCGACAAAAGGCTGACCAGCCTGCTGTTCTGCGCGCTGGTGATCGCCGCCATCCTGCTGTTGCGCTTCTGGTGGCGGCGTCGCCACGCCGATTAAGGTTATTTATTGAGCATCAGTTTCAGGCCGAGCAAGGCCAGCACGCCGCCGCCCAAGCGATCGAACCAGGCTTTAAAACGCAGGTAAGTGCGGCGCGGGCGCGGCGATGACAGCACAAACGCCACAAAGGCGTACCACAGGACGTCGACCGTCAAGGCAATCACCGGCAACACCACGTACATCAGCGGCGAAATTTTATGGCTGAGCAGCGCGGCGAACACGCTACCGAACACGATAGCGGTGTTCGGGTTGCCGAGTTGGGTCAGCAACCCCGTGGTAAACGCCTTGCGAAACCCCAGATGCCGCTCGCCGACCGCCTCCACGTTCAGAGGCCGACTGGCCCCGCGCAGCATTTTAAATGCCAAATAGACAAGATACGCGCCGCCCAGCACTTTCAGCGTGGTGTACAACCACGGCAGCGCCAGCAGCAGCGACTGCAATCCCAGCAGCGCGATCAAGGCAAAGATAAAACAACCAACGCCCATGCCTAACGCCACCGCCATGCCATCGCGGCGCGAAGAGGCCACTGCGGTGCGCGCCACCAAAATAAAACTTTGCCCCGGGCTCATCGCCCCGAGCGTTATCGCCCCGGTAATGCTAAATACCGATAATGCCGTTTCACTCATCATGCTTGCGGTACTCCCTTAACTGTCCCCTGTTCAAAGTAGCGTAGCGACGAAAATAAAAGCAATGAATACGGGGATCATTCAACCTGAGTCGCATCGCGCATCAGCGCTACCAGCTCGCGCGCGGCCTTGTCCAGCGGCGCATTCTTCAGCCAAACCAGGTGTATCGGCAACCGCAGTTCGTTTTTGGTGTTTTTGAATTTCAGCCGGATTAACCTCCCCTGCGCCAGCAGCGGCGCAGTCAGCGACAGCGGGAAATTGCCCCAGCCCAATCCGGCCTCAACCATGTTCAGCGCCATCGGCAGGCTGTCGGTGCGCCAGTAAGATTCCGCCACCCGCGGCCGCAGATCGACGATCGGCAGATCGCGGCTGGCCACCATAATCTGCCGCACGTTGACCAGATCCTCGAGAAACAGCTCGTCCGCCGCCCCTTTTAGCGCCGGGTGGCATGGCGAGAGCGTGGCGACCAGCGATTCCGTCCCCACGAAATGGAACTGCTCCTGGCTGTTGACGTTAAGCCCGCCAAACGCCAGGCAAACGCCAACCCTGCCCTGATGCAGCATATGCAGCACGTCATCTTGTGGGGCGGTCAGCACTTCGATGTTCAGCAACGGATAACGCTCCGCCAGCGTTTTGATCGCCGCCAGCAGGCCGCTGCCGTTGATGTCCGAAGCGACGCCTATCGACAGCGTACTCTCCAGCCCCTGCGACAATTCGATGGCGTGGTTTTGCAATTGTTTAAGTTGGTCGGCAATCAGCCGCGCATGCGGCGCCAGCGCCAGTGCCAACGGGGTCGGCACCGGTTCGCGGTGCGACCGGTCAAACAGCGGGAAGCCCAGTTCCGCCTCCATGTTGGCGATCCCCATACTGACCGCCGAAGGCACGCGCCGCAGCGAACGGGCGGCGGCGGAGAACGAACCCCGATCCAATACCGCCAGAAACAGCTCAATGTTATCGCTGGAAAAGTTCATTGCGTTACCTGTCAGTAAAACTGACAGCTCCTGACTTTTTCTATCAATGTGATTGACGTTATCTTAGCCGCCACGACCAGATAAACCATCAAAAATAACGCAGGAGAACATGATGCAAGGCGTTAAACGCAAACTGGTGTATGTCACCGCTTATGAAATTATCGGCATGGCGATCTCCGCTTTGGGGCTGGCGCTGCTTTCCGGCAGTGCGCCCAGCAGCACCGGGCCGCTGGCGGTGATCATCACCACCATCGCCGTAAGCTGGAATTTCATCTACAACTCGCTGTTTGAGCGGTGGGAAAGCCGCCAGACGTCACGCACCCGCACGCTAAAACGCCGTATCGTGCACGCCGTGGGGTTTCAACTGACGCTGGTGGTGTACCTGATCCCGCTGATCGCCTGGTGGATGGGGATTTCACTGCTGGAAGCGCTGCTGCTGGATATGGCGCTGATCGTCATTATCCCGTGCTACACCTTCGTGTTTAACTGGGCGTTCGACCTGCTTTTCGGTCTGCCCGCTTCGGCTCTGCCGGCCGGAGAATCTGCCTAAAAAACCGCCGTTAATCCCCTTGCCTGCGGGCTATAATCGCCGCAGGCCACAAAAATCTTATTTCTCCACTTTTTTCACGCCTCGAAAAATAAGCAAAACCCCCTGCAATTTGCACGGTAATTAATATTTTGTGATTTTCGTCACTTTTTATTCCTCGATATTTCCGTGTTGATAAAATCACACATCTTATTGAATAATATATTCTTTTGTATATGGAATAAAAAATAAACACAATTGATCACGATTTATACGCAGGATTTTTTGCCACATTTACGGAGAAAAGGTAGCATGCCTCGCCGTTATTTAATGATGGCTGTACATATAATATACCCTATGGGTTTCAAGTTGCAGCTAGGCGGCCAGCTCGCTTATCCCCAGGCGCTTACTCCGGTAAGTAACTGGGGTAAGCCAGTGCAGCCAACAACGCTGCAGCTTGAAAGACGACGGGTATAAAACAACAGAATGATGCCATGACCTCATTCTCATAACGATTGGCAATAGCAATCGTTTGCTCTCGTCCGAGAGCTGGGTAACCCTATAGACAGGTAAAACAGGACGGATGATGCAATCACATAAAAAAACCGATCATGACAAACACGCCGCCAGAAGACGTTGGTTAGACTCACATGAATCCGGTTATCACAAAAGCATGGGCAACCGCCAGATACAGATGATCGCCATCGGCGGTTCCATTGGCACCGGCTTGTTCCTCGGCACCGGCGGCCGGCTGGAAATGGCCGGCCCGGCGCTGGCGCTGGTCTATCTGGTGTGCGGGATATTCTCTTTCTTCATTCTCCGCGCACTGGGCGAGTTGGTGCTGCACCGCCCTTCCAGCGGCAGCTTCGTTTCTTATGCCCGTGAGTTTCTCGGCGAAAAAGCCTCTTATGTCGCCGGCTGGATGTATTTCCTCAACTGGGCGATGACCGGTATCGTCGACATCACTGCGGTCGCGCTGTACATGCACTACTGGGGCACTTTCGCCGACGTGCCGCAATGGCTGTTCGCGCTCTGCGCCCTTGGGGTGGTCGCCACCATGAACATGATCGGCGTGAAGTGGTTCGCCGAAATGGAGTTTTGGTTCGCGCTGATTAAAGTGGCCGCCATTGCCATTTTCCTGGTGGTCGGCGTGGTGTTCCTGGGTACGGGCACGCCGGTGGCGGGTAACACTACCGGCCTGCACCTGATCACCGAAAACGGCGGCATGTTCCCGCACGGCTTGCTGCCCGCGCTGGTGCTGGTGCAAGGGGTGATCTTCGCCTTCGCCGGCATTGAGCTGATCGGCACCGCCGCCGGCGAATGCAAAGATCCGGCAAAAATGCTGCCGAAGGCGATCAACAGCGTGATCTGGCGTATCGGCCTGTTCTACGTCGGCTCCGTGGTGCTGCTGGTGCTGCTGCTGCCGTGGAATGCCTATCAGGCCGGTCAAAGCCCGTTCGTCACCTTCTTCAGTAAACTGGGCGTGCCCTATATCGGCACCATCATGAACATCGTGGTGCTGACCGCCGCGCTCTCCAGCCTGAACTCCGGCCTGTACTCCACCGGCCGTATTCTGCGTTCGCTGTCGATGGGCGGCTCCGCGCCGAAATTCATGTCCAAGATGAGCAGCCAGCAGGTGCCTTACGCCGGTATTCTGGTGACCTGCGGCATCTATGTGCTCGGCGTAGTGCTGAACTATCTGGTGCCTTCGCAGGTGTTTGAAATCGTGCTGAACATCGCCTCACTGGGCATTATCAGCTCCTGGGCATTTATCATCGTCTGCCAAATGCGCCTGCGCAAGGCCGTGCGGGAAGGCCGCGCCAAACCGGTCACCTTCAAAATGCCCGGTGCGCCGGTCACCTCCTGGTTGACGTTGGCGTTCCTGCTGGCGGTCGTGGTGATGATGGCGTTCGATTACCCGAACGGCACCTGGACCATCGCCACCATTCCGGTGCTGGTCGTGCTGCTGGTGCTGGGCTGGTTCGGCCTGCGCAAGCGCGCGCAGGAAGTGAAGCTGGAACAACAGGCGCACGAAGAAGCCCACCACTGAGTCTCTCAACTGAGTTTGATAACAAAGTTGCCTTTGAGCCCGAGATACTCGGGCCTAGCGCACCGAGGGGCGCTCCGGCGGGCAAGCCGCTACGACCCCTTCGGCACGCTCTCCCTAATAACGGGCTTGTCAGTAGTCTGAACTGCCCCCCACCGGGGCAGTTTTTTTATCCGTTACAGCCGGCCGTAAAAAGTCATGCGGGCGCTCTCCGACAGCGCGATATCCGGCTGGGCGTTATAGGCCAGCACCACCAGCATGCGGGTGGTATCGCCTTCGGTCGGCGTAACCCGGTGCATGGCATTGCGCCCGCGAAACAGCACCAAATCACCCTCCTCCATCGCCAGCGTCTTCACCGCACGCTCGCCGTCCAGCACCTGGGTTACTCCCGCGTAATTCATCTCGCCGCGATCGGCATCGCGCAGGTTTTCCACATACTCAAACCGGCCGCCGGCCTGCGGTTTTTGGATCAGGAGCGTGATGGCAAATGAAGAGTTATCAAAATGCCAGCCCAGTTCCTGCCCGCGATGCGCATAATGCAGATTGATCGACGACAGCCGATCGGCGTAGGGATAGAGCTGCTGCTCTTCCAGTACCGCACAGAGGAAGTCGCGGAAAGGCTGGGCATCGTACAGCGTGCGCAGCGGCGACTGCGCCGGGATATCCTCGTCGGTAATGCAGCCCTTGGACGACACCACCTGCCGGTTGCGCGCATGGTCGGCAGGCAGGCTTTCGTCCTGCGGTTTGAGGTATACGTTATGCTTGCTGGCGGCATAAAACGCCGCGTGGCTGTGTTCTGCCCCTTCGAGACGAACGGTCGCCAGCGCGGCGGCGGTCAGAAAGCCCCGCAGCACCAGCGCACCCGCCGTGTCCAGCGTCGCTTTGCAGCGGGCCTGAAAGGCGGCGTCGCCAATCGGGTTGGCGGATAAATCAACGATATGAGCGAGTTGCTGCATGAGAAGCTCCTGAAGGCTTAGCGGCCGGATACCCCACTGTAGCGAATGTCGCATTGCCGTAATAACAAAAATGCGTTAAGGATGAGGTAACCCATTCTTAACGATAGCCGCCATGAACGCACCTTCCCGCAGCCGCCTGCCCAAACTGAGCGCCATTTTGGCGTTTGAAACCGCCGCCCGTACCGGCAGCCTGGCCAGGGCGGCAGACAGCCTGGCGCTGACCGCCGCTGCCGTCAGCCAGCAAATCCGCCAGCTTGAACAGCATCTGGGCATTCAGCTGTTTATCCGCGCCAAAAGCGGCGTAACGCTGACCGAACAGGGCGCGGATTATCTGGCCTATGTGCAGGAAGCGTTCGAGACGCTGCGCGTTGCGCAGCAACATGTCGATCGCCAACGGGGCCAGGAAACCCTGACGGTCTTTTCGCTACCGGCGCTGGCGTCAAAATGGCTGAACCCGGCGATTGGCGACTGGCTGGCGCGCCAGCCGCAGCTGGATATCCGCCTGCACGCCACCCATGCCACGGTGGATTTCGCCGCCTCGGCGGCGGACTTTGCATTGTGCTTTGGCGATCAAGACTATCCGCTGCTGGAAAAAGTGCGGTTGTTTCAGGATGGCGTGCAGCCGGTGTGCAGCCCACAACGGCAGGCCGCAGGCGACTGGGCCCGGCAGCCGCTGATTCATGTCGATTGGGGCAAAGAGAGCCAGTTCCTGCCGGGTTGGCATGAGTGGTTCACCGCCGCCGGGCTACCGCCGCCGCAGCGACGGGGCCTGACCTATAATCTGACCTCGCTGGCGATTGATGCGGCGGTAGCAGGCCACGGCATTTTGCTCGGCCAACAAAGCTTGATCCAGCGCGAACTGGCTAACGGCACGCTGGTGCCGCTGGCAGAAACGGTGCTGCCTCTCAGCAAGCCTTACTACGTGGTCTATCCGCAGCGCACGCTGGACAAGCCCAAAGCGGCGGAGTTTTTGGCCTGGCTGCAAAACCTCGCACCGCCGAATGCCGGCGGACTATCGTTTTAACCGCCGCAGCGGCTACCGGATCTGGACATCATCTCGCCCAACAGCAGGTTGGTCGCACGCGGTAGAAAAACCTCATTACCGGCGCCGGGGGTCAGCGTCAGTTCGCCAATGTAGAGCCGCTCGGGGGTGAGATAAAAATCGACGCGGCAATAGTCGAGATCCGCCGACACGGCTTTGGCTACCTGAATCATCTCATCCCAGAATGCAGGTTTCGCCTGCAACGTATTGATCTGCGGAATATCATTCTGAATAAAAAAGCAGGGATGAGCGTGCTCGTCCAAAAATTCCAGCGAAGTGGGCTCAGGCCCGCCGCGCAGCAATTCAACAAAAAGATAAGATTGATTACCGTTAAAAACATGCACCTTGTAATCGATCAATTCCCCGCTGCACTCGATATCCAGCAATTTCTCGACGATAACTTTTTGCGGAATGGTGGCGTAATGTTTTTCACGAAACCTTTTCCAATAGGTTATTTCAGACCATCCACTAAGAATATTCATAATATCCTGATAGCTGGTCTTACTTTTATCTTTGACTATTTTAACCTGCTGAGACGCATTATTGGTTTTAATTACAAACGATTGTGGCAGGGAAAGGTAATCCCGTTCGGTAAAGTCATCGGTGATCATAATGATCGGCGTTAGGTAATTTTCCGATACCCGCTGTGAAATATACGCCCTTACCGCCACCTTATCCGCCAGCAGACTGTAGTCACGCTGTGGATAGCGCATACGTTGATAAATTTTCTCGGAAAATGTCTTGGGGTTTTTGAAGTTAACCCAAGAGCCATGAGCAAGATAATGGCTAATTTGATAATAGATAGCATCGGGCGCAGCCCGATAGAGCCGTTTTGCGAGTTTTCTCATTTTTCTGTTTCTTCCATGAAGATAGCATACGGAGAAATGCTTTTGACATTCCGATTATTGCCGCACAATTATAAAACCTTGCGCCCCCACCGTTACAAGGGCTACGGGAATAATCGGATGATTCTTATTACAGAATGCGACAGGGAAAAGCGCTGATGCAATTGAAATTCATAGATATCAACATAGTGAAAAATGCATTCTGGATGATATCTGAAAAAATGGTCTCTATTCTGGGCGTCATTTTTATCACCGCCTATATGGCAAAATATATTGGCCCGGAAAGTTTCGGCAAGATCACCTTCGCTACCGCCATTTTCGCCATTACCCAGACGCTGGCACTGCTGGGCTCCGACACCGTGCTGTTCAAACGCATTAGCCGCAGCCCGCGCTCCGGCACCGCATTGATGTTTTCCACCAACCGGCTGCGCCAGGGCTGCTTTATCCTGTTTTCCGCAGCCATCCTGCTTTACACCGGGCTACGGGACGACTTCATTACCTTCTACTTTTGCGCCGCCACCTTTATCGCCGGCTTTTTCTCGCTCAGGGACGTGTTCACCATTTACCACGACGCCCGGCTGGAGTCGCGCTTCAACACGCTGGCCAACGTTGCCGGCTTGGGCTGCGCCCTGTTGGCACGTTACCTGATCGTTTATTTTGATCTGCACCTGTATTTCCTGGCGATCCCCATTGTGATGGTTTATCTGATCCCTTATCTGATCCGCCACCACCTTTATCATCGCCGCCACCCGCGCTTTACCGCCCCCGCCCGCGTTCGGCGCAAGTATGTGTGCTATCTGCTCGCCAGCGGGCTGCCGCTGGCGGTCTCCAACGTTTCCATCGCCATTTACACCCGGCTGGCGCAGCTGTTCCTGATGTGGTTCGTCTCCGCCGAGGCGCTGGGCATTTATTCCGTCGCCATCACGCTGGCCACCGCCTGGATGTTCGTCACCAACGCAGTGATTTCCTCATTTTTTGCCAAGATATTCGCTTACCGCCATGACGACGCGGTGCGCGCCGCCGCCAAACTGAATGGGCTGGTGCTGGCGATCGCCGCCGCGATCGTGGCAAGCATCGTTTTGCTCGGCAAACCGGTGATCGTGCTGCTGTACGGGGAGCAATATCTGGCGGCCTATCCGGCCATGAGCGTGCTGGCGGTAGCCACGCTGCTTTCGGCACTCGGCACCCTGGCCTATAAATACATTGTGATGTTCTCGGGCTACGGCTTCCTGTCGAAGAAGATGTTCCTGGTGTTTATCATCAATATCCCGCTTTCTTATTGCCTGATCCGCCAGTACGGCATCATGGGCGCCGCCTACAGCACCCTGCTGACCGAACTGCTGTCGCTGACCCTGCTCAACTACGTCTTCCGCCGCGGCGTGGTCTTGCAAATGCACCTGCGCTCGCTCAACCCGCTCACTTATCTTCGCCGTGCCGGTTGATAGATGGAAATTCGGCCGGACGTTTCGCCAGCCTGAAATGCTCCTCGTATTGCTGCCACAGCGCGTTGAACCAACTGTCGTCGCCGCTGCGTCGGTTAATTAGCGCGACGGCGGCGTCACATTGGTTGTGGGCGATCGCCAACAGCCCTGCGTCGCCTTGCTGCAACACGCACAGCAAGCGCGACATCTCCACCAGGTATTGGCGTGCAAAGCTCAGCTCGTAGTCGGTGATGTTTTTGCTGTTGTCGATCAGATCGCACAGCTTGATGGTTTGCGCTTCCGGGCAGGCCAAGGCACTGTGCTGCAGGTTGGCATTCTTGCGGTGCAACCGCTCGCCGCCGTAACTGCGAGTTTGCACGTCGGTCAGCATCTCCACGTACCTTTCGACCGTAGGACCGAACTCGCGGCGGATATCCGCCAGGGTCACCGGGGTGTCTTCCACCGTATCATGCAGCCAGGCGGCGGCGATCATTTCCGGCGTAGGATCCGCCTGCTGCAACAGCGCCACCACAGCGGTGGGATGAACGATATAAGGCTCGCCGGTAAACTTGCGCTTCTGCTTGCAGCTCTCGTGTGCCGCCGTGGCGAACCGCCGGGCTTTTTGCGTTAAATCCATGCTGACTCCTTATCTGAATATCCCCATTTTAATGGCGATCGTCCGGGTAAGAGAGTCTGTTTGGTTATGAGTTATGCCGGTTGCAAATGCAGCACTACAGCGCCGGCCAATACCGTTAATACGCCGAGCCACTGCAAGCCGGAAAGCCGCTCGCGCAGCAAAAGCGCGCCCAATAGCGCGGCGATGCCGCCGGACAAGGTGCTTAGCACGGTGACGACAGCCACCGAGCCCGCCCCGGCGCCCACGGCAAAGGCGGTAAAACCGCCCAAACTCAGCAGACTGGCGGCCAGCAACAGCCCGCTTTGCCGCCAGGTAGGCCGTGCAACCAGCGCCCGTCGGTCTGTGTTCAGGATCAACACCGCCGCCAACCCGACCGTGTAGCCGAGCCACAGGCTGACGCGTGGCCCCAGCACCGGCAGCGTGTATTTTCCCTGCAACCAAAAACCGGCACCGTAACCGAGCGCAGCCATCAACGAGAAGGCGACGGAGGGCCATGCCGAACCGGATTTTTCAGGCTGGCGGCCCGGCTCCATCGCGCTGAGTATCACCCCAAACAGACATACCGCCAGCCCGGCCAGCGTCAGTGCGCCAAGCCGTTCGCCACCGAGCCAGGATAACAGCGTGGTCACCGCGCCGTAGCTGGTGACCAAGGGTGCTACCAGCGCCGCCTTGCCGATGGCAAAAGCCTGGGACAGCGCCAAGGTTGCGCCCACCGTCAGGCCGGCGGCCAGCAGCGCCAATCCCCAAACCCTGCCCGACGCCGCAAAGGCGGGAATGGCGGTGGTCAGCAACAACGCGGTCAGAATGACAAAACCGATCGCCTGGGAGAAGAATACCGCCCTGCGCACCCCCACCGCCCGCGCGTTGATGCCGATCAAAAAATCCGTGCTGCCCCAGCACAGCGCGGCGGCTAACCCCATGAATATATCCACCCAATTCTCCCGTCCGATTCGTTGACAAAAAGTAAGAGAAAAATCGCTTGTGGAACATCGATAGATTGGCAATATGGTTGAATGAAACTCAAGCTGAACGCTCAACCACGCCTGCCGTCGCTGAAAGCCTTGCATACCTTCGAGGTGGCGGCGCGCTGCGCCAGTTTTACCGAGGCGGCGGAGCAGTTGAACGTCACGTTGGGGGCGGTCAGCCGCCAGATACGCCAGTTGGAGAATGAACTGGGCGTTGAACTGTTTCACCGCAAGGGCAATGCGGTAGCGCTCAACGACACCGGCAAACGGTTGGCCACCGACGTCACCCGTGCGCTGACGCTACTGCAAAAAGCCAGCGATCGCGCCCGGCCGGCGCAGCAGCAGACGCTGAAACTGACCTGCACGCTGGGCATTGCCAGCCACTGGCTGGCGGCGCGTTTACCGGCGCTGCGCCACGCCGATCCTGATGTCTCGCTGGTGCTGGACGCCAACGAAAGCCTGCGCGATTTAGCCAGCGGCGAAGCGGACATCGCCATCCGTTACAGCCCCACCGCCAACCCGCCGCCGCATTCCCGCGAACTGTTGGCCGATGCCTTTGCGCCGCTGGCAAGCCCCGCCTTTCTTGCCGCGCA
Source organism: Serratia sp. 22264 (assembly GCF_052045345.1). NCBI lineage: Bacteria > Pseudomonadati > Pseudomonadota > Gammaproteobacteria > Enterobacterales > Yersiniaceae > Serratia > Serratia sp. 22264. Next base: position 56,242 of record NZ_JBQEOY010000001.1, on the reverse strand, counting down.
CCCTGCGTTCAGCCTCGCCGATCTCCCGCAGGCCCCCTTGATTCATTCGCCGTGGAAGGATGCGCAAGGGCTGGGCGCCGCCGGCTGGCAAGACTGGTTCGCCGCCTTTGGCGCAGGCGCGGCGGCGCCGCGCGGCATCCTCACCGTTAACAGCGTTGGCCATGCGTTGCAGGAAGCGATGGAAGGCAACGGTATCGTGCTCGGCAGCCTGGCGGTGGCGCAGGATGCGTTAGCCGCAGGCAAGCTGGTGCCGGTGTTTGGCGAGCACGGGCAGCTGCCCTGCGCCTATCAATATCGCCTGTGCTGGGCGGACAGCGCGTTCGTTAGCACCACCACCCGCCGCTGGGTTAATCTGCTGCTGCAAGCGGCAGGCAAACCCCCGGCATTCTGACGCAGCACGTATTGCGCCCACAGCAGTGAAAAATCCAACTATTTTATAATCAATTTTTTTGCTGCGAGACAAACCGTGGATAGACAACGCTACCTGCAACATATTGGATTCGCAGGCATCCCCCAGGCTGACCTCCTGACGCTGCAACAATTGCACCGCTGCCATATGCTGAGCGTGCCCTTTGAGAACCTGAGCATTATTTATCGCCAGGGCATTCATCTGGAAGAATCGGCGCTGTTCAATAAAATTGTCGAACGCAACCGCGGCGGCTTTTGCTATGAGCTGAACCGGCTGTTTGCCTCGCTGTTGAAGGACATCGGCTTTAACGTGCAGTTTATTTCCGGCGAGATCCGCGCCCGCGACGGCAGCTTCGGCGCGCCCTTCGACCATATGGCGCTGAAGGTGGAGCTGGATCAGCCGTATCTGGTGGACGTGGGGTTTGGCGACTCGTTCCTGACGCCGCTGAAAATCACCACCACCGAGCAGCAACCGCAGACCAGCGGCACCTTCCATTTAGAACAGGAAGGCGAGACCTACTATCTGGAACGCAGAAACGGCGATAACCGCTCGCACGCCAAAACCCTGTACCGTTTTACCCTGCAAGCCCGTGAGCCGAGTGAGTTCGACGGCATGTGCCACTACCACAGCACCTCGCCGCAGTCGCATTTCACCCAGCGGCTGGTGTGCTCGCGGCCAACGGAAAATGGCCGGGTGACCCTCAGCGAGAACAAACTGATTATCACCGAAGATCACCAGCGCCATGAATCGACGCTGCATTCCGAAGACGAACGGCGTGCAACGCTGATGCGTTATTTTGGGATTGATTTGGATCACTGATGACAGGGGAAATAATCGCTCTCTGAACAGGGGAATATTCCCCTGTTTATTTTATAGGGAATGCACTGCCGCTTTGAATATTCCTGACCTTACCTTTTAGATATATAAGACAATCACCATTGACAATATAATATTATTAATATTTCAAATAAAAAAACGGATGAAAAACAATATTTATATGATTTTACAATTGCAGCACCCTTTTGTTTATACAGGTATTTTTCGTTGAAAATCTCGTCAAAATCAATCACAAAAGAGACTGATTCTGATATTTTTATTTAGATAGGGTAGGCTTTACTTGGCAGTCACGATTATTTCAACGATATATCTTAAGGAGAAATGCATGAGTGACAATGAAAACAGTAAGACGCAGATTGATAATTTACGTGATGTGGTTTCTCAGCTAAAAGAAATGCGGCACTATGCGCAATCCAATACCGAAACGCTGTCTGCGCAATGGTTGGCCTTCGATCAGGGCGAATACAAGCATGCTGAATTTGCCGAAGCGATCGCCGATCTTTTGAATAAACAGGGTACCTGCCTGGAAGGGTTGGAAAAGAACATTCAGGATATCGAGATCGAAATAAACCGTCTCGACAGCGAAGCCTGATCAACCGAATTTAATCAAACCCGCTCCCTGCGGGTTTATTATGATTCAGCGGCAAATCACCCGCGCAATGTCCTTCGAGTTGGTCAAAACACGCACTTCGCCGAACAGCTCTGTGGCCTCGGCATACTCTTTGCGTAAATACCCCAGCCACTGCTTGATACGCGCCACGTGATACAGGCCGGTGTCGCCCTGCTTTTCCAGATGAACGTATTTTTGCAGCAGCTGCACCACCTGCGGCCACGGCATGCGCGGTTCGTTGTATTTCACCACCCGGCTCAGGTTCGGCACGTTTAATGCGCCTCGCCCCAGCATCACCGCGTCGCAGCCGGTAGTTTGCAGGCAGTCTTGCGCGCTTTGGTAATCCCAGATTTCGCCGTTGGCGATCACCGGAATGGTCAGCCGCTTGCGGATCTCGCCAATCGCCGCCCAGTTAATGCGCTCGGCCTTGTAGCCGTCCTCTTTGGTACGGCCATGCACCGCCAGCTCGGTGGCACCCGCCTGTTGTACCGCGTCGGCGATTTCAAAACTGCGGCTGTCGCTGTCCCACCCCAGGCGTACCTTTACCGTTACCGGCAGATGATCCGGCACCGCCGCACGCATCGCTTTGGCGCCCTGGTAAATCAGTTCCGGGTCTTTCAGCAAGGTCGCCCCGCCACCGCTGCCGTTAACCAGCTTGGATGGGCAACCGCAGTTGAGATCGACGCCGTAAGAGCCCAGTTCGACCGCGCGGGCGGCGTTTTCCCCCAGCCACTGCGGGTGCTGGCCCAGCAGTTGGATGCGCACCAGCGTGCCGGACGGGGTGCGGCTGGCGTGGTGCAGTTCGGGGCACAGGCGATAGAAAGATTTGGCCGGCAGCAGTTGGTCAACCACGCGCAGGAATTCGGTGATGCACAGGTCGTAGTCGTTCACTTCGGTGAGCAGCTCGCGCACCAAAGAATCGAGAACGCCCTCCATCGGAGCCAATAATACGCGCATGATTACCCCTGCTTAAAAAGACGCGCAATGATACGGGGGAATGCCGGTATCAGACAAGCGCACGGGGGAATAAAAAGCCGCTTAGCTCAACCTGCGCAGGGGCTGCCCGGCGAGAAACGCCTCGATGTCCTCAATCGCCTCGCGGAAGTAGGTACGGTAGTTGTCATCGGCCACGTAACCCAGGTGCGGCGTCGCCAGCACGTTGGGCAGGCGGCGGAAGATATCGTCCATCGGCAAAGGCTCAACCTCGAACACGTCCAGCCCGGCGCCGGCGATCCGTTGTTGTTGCAGGGCTTCTATCAATGCCGCCTGATCGACAATCGCCGCGCGCGAAGTGTTGATCAGATAGGCGGAAGGTTTCATCGCGGCCAGTTCATCGCGCCCCACAAGCCCACGGCTGCGTTCGCTCAGCACCAAATGGACGGAGACAAAATCGCTCTGCTCGAACAGCGCCAGTTTCGACTCGGCCAGCGCAACGCCCTGTTGCCCGGCTCTTTCCGCCGTCAGGTTCTGGCTCCAGGCCAGCACCCGCATGCCGAACGCCTGCGCCACCTTGGCCATCTGGCTGCCAATCTTGCCCAGCCCCAGCAGGCCCAGCGTTTTGCCTTGCAGGGTGACGCCAAGCGCCTGTTGCCAGGGGCCGTTATTGCGCAGCCCGGCATTTTCCGCCACCGTGTGCTTTGCCAACCCCAGCAGCAGCGCCCAGGTCAGCTCCATCGGCGCGGCCGAGCCGCTGGCGGTGCCGCAAACCACAATGCCACGTTGTTCGGCAGCGGCCAGATCGATAGAGGCATTGCGCATACCGGAGGTGATCAGCAGTTTTAACTTCGGCAAGCGGGCCAGCAGCGTGGCGGTGATCGGCGTGCGCTCGCGCATGATCACCAGCATGTCGCAGTCTTGCAGGTGCACCGCCAGCTCCGCCTCGTCGGTAAAATGCTGGCTCATGGCGAACACCTCAACCCGCCCGGCTATCGCCGACCAGTCCGCCATGGTGAGCGCCACCTGCTGATAATCATCAAGAATTGCGCACTTCAGTTTCATCATCGGCTCCAGAGAAATTGAGTTACCCCGTCGATCCTAGTACGAAAATTCACTTCCGCCAGACATAAAAAAAGCCACCTATAAAGGTGGCCTGATAGCGTCTTGCAACAGCGCGATATTATTCGCCCGGTTTGCGGCTGCGCGGACGGCGTGCCGGCGCGCCTGAACGCGGCTTGCCGTCACCCTGAGGGCGGGCACTGCCGCCGCCACGGTTTTCACGTTGGCCGCTATGGCCGCCGCCGTTACCGCTGCGCTGGCCGCCACCGGAGCGTTGACCGCCGCCGTTGCCGCGCCCGCCACCCTGACGGCCGTTGATGATCGGCTCCGCCTTGATGCTTGGGTCCGGCTCGTAGCCTGGCAGGGCAATACGCGGGATTTCACGCTTCAGCAGGCGCTCGATGTCGCGCAGCAGTTTGTGTTCATCCACGCAGACCAGCGAGATCGCCTCACCGGTGCGCTCTGCACGGCCGGTACGGCCGATGCGGTGCACGTAATCTTCCGGCACGTTAGGCAGCTCGTAGTTCACCACGTGCGGCAACTGGTCGATGTCCAGACCGCGCGCCGCGATGTCGGTTGCCACCAGCACGCGAATTTTGCCGTCTTTAAAATCGGCCAATGCACGGGTACGCGCACCCTGGCTTTTATTGCCGTGGATCGCTGCGGCAGTGATGCCGTCTTTGTTCAGCTGCTCGGCCAGGTGGTTGGCGCCGTGCTTGGTGCGGTTGAACACCAATACTTGTTTCCAGTCGCCTTCGCCGATCATCTGCGACAGCAGTTCCCGCTTACGCTTCTTGTCGACGAAGTGCACGCTTTGTTCGATCTGCTCGGACGCGGTGTTGCGGCGCGCCACTTCCACCGATGCCGGGTTGTGCAGCAGCTTGTTCGCCAACGCTTTGATGTCGTCGGAGAAGGTGGCCGAGAACAGCAGGTTCTGACGCTTGGCAGGCAGCTTGGCCAGCACGCGGCGGATATCATGGATAAAGCCCATATCCAGCATGCGGTCAGCTTCGTCCAGCACCAGAATTTCAATTTTGGACAGATCAACCGCGTTCTGGTGTTCCAGATCCAGCAGGCGACCCGGTGTCGCCACCAGAATGTCGACGCCGCCGCGCAGTTTCATCATCTGCGGGTTGATGCTCACGCCGCCAAACACCACCAGCGAACGCAGGCGCAGGTGTTTGCTGTAAGCTTCGACGTTTTCGCCGATCTGCGCCGCCAGTTCACGGGTTGGCGTCAGGATCAGCGCACGTACCGGGCGACGGCCTTTGATCGGATGATCATGCTTACTCAGCAGCTGCAATAGCGGCAGGGTAAAGCCAGCGGTTTTACCGGTACCGGTCTGTGCGCTGGCCATCAGGTCACGACCTTCCAACACCACAGGGATAGCCTGGCGCTGAATTGGCGTAGGTTCGCGATAGCCCTGTTCTTCAACAGCGCGCAGAATTTCAGCACTTAAGCCGAGAGTTTCAAATGACATAGTAGAGAAAAGCTCCAGATCCCCCCTAACCTAAACAATGTTCGGTGCAGTTTCCTGGGAGGATGATCAGACGGGGCATTAAGCATGACCACGAGGGATTTGGCACAAACTGCAGTGCACCAGCGCGGGAGTGTAGCAGAAGTCACACAAGAAAACGCAATTTTACTGACCGAAAGCACAATATGCCGGAAATTCAGCATATCCCGAGAATAACCTGAATTTAAAAAGGGTTTCTGATTGCATTTCACCCAATCTGGCATAAAGTTAATCATATGATTGATTAACTTTTGCGAGCACCGTCTATGCCAGGTCATCAAACTGCCGGCCGGGCGCGCGGCGAACAGGCGCGCCAACAGCTGATCGCCGCCGCCATCGAGATGTTCGGCGAATACGGCATCCAGGGCGCGACCACCCGCGATATCGCCCAGCGCGCCGGGCAGAACATCGCCGCCATTACCTATTACTTCAATTCCAAAGAAGGCCTCTATCTGGCCGTTGCGCAGTGGATCGCCGATTTTATCCAGCAGGCGTTCCGCCCGCTGGCCGAGGAAATTGACCGCTTCTGGCAACGGCCCGCCGCCGAGCGCCGGCCGGAACAGTATCTCGCTTACCTGAAAAGCGGGCTGCTGGCGTTCAGCGAACTGATGACCCAACCGCATACGCTGAACCTGAGCAAAATCATGTCGCGCGAGCAGCTCTCGCCTACCGATGCTTATCCGCTGATCCACCAGCAGGTGATAGCGCCGCTGCATACCAAACTGTGCCGCCTGTTGGCGGCCTATACCGGCATCGACGAGCGTTCGACCAAAATCGTGCTGCACACTCACGCGCTGCTCGGCGAGGTGCTGTCGTTTCGCATCGCGCGGGAAACCGTGCGTCGGCAGGCAGGCTGGCAGCAGATAGGTGTGGCCGAAGCGGCGCAGATCGGCGAGGTGCTGGCGGAACACATAGATCTTCTGGTTAATGGGCTGCGCCAGCGTTATGGCGCGTAAACCCTGCGTATTTCAAGCTACGGCGTTGTTGACTGCGTGCACTCCCCCCAGTCACTTACTTGAGTAAGCTCCTGGGAACTCACGCACTTGTCGCCTAGCCGTAACGTGAAATTCATTGGGTTTAATCTTTATAGGCAGGGAGTGTTATGAACAAGAAACGCAGTGCCCTCATTGTGGCGGCTATCGTGCTGATCGCCGCCGCCGGTTACGGCTTTTGGTATTACCAACAGCAGCAAGACCAGCCGCTGACGCTGTACGGCAACGTCGATATCCGCACGGTGAATCTCGGCTTCCGCGTCGACGGGCGGCTGGCGTCGCTGACCGTGGACGAGGGCGACCCGCTCCAACCGGGGCAACTGCTCGGCAAGCTGGACGATGCGCCGTACATTAACGCGCTGCAACAGGCGCAGGCCAACGTCGCCAGCGCCAAGGCCAAGCTGGCGCTGCTGATGGCCGGTTACCGCGCCGAAGAAATTGCCCAGGTGCGTTCGGAAGTGGCGCAACGCCTTTCCGCCTTTAACTATGCCGACAGCTTCCTCAAGCGCCAGCAAGGATTATGGGCGAAAAACGCCACCTCCGCCGACGCGCTGGAAGATGCCCGCACCTCGCGCAATCAGGCGCAGGCCAACCTGCAGGCCTCGAAAGACAAGCTGTCGCAATACCTCAGCGGCAACCGCCCGCAGGAGATAGAAGAAGCCAAAGCCAATCTGGCGCAAAATGAAGCCGCGCTGGCACAGGCGCAGTTGAATTTGCACGATACCACCCTGGTTTCCCCTTCGGCCGGCACGGTGCTGACGCGCGCTGTCGAGCCGGGCACCATGCTCAGCGCCGGCGGCACGGTATTCACGCTTTCGCTGACCCGCCCGGTGTGGGTGCGCGCCTATGTGAACGAATCCAGCCTGGGTAAAGCGGTGCCGGGCGCCGAACTGGAAATTTATACCGATGGCCGGCCGAACAAGCCTTATCACGGTAAAATCGGCTTTGTGTCGCCGACCGCCGAATTTACGCCGAAAAGCGTCGAAACCCCGGACCTGCGCACCGATTTGGTGTACCGCCTGCGGGTGATCGTCACCGACGCCGATGACGAATTGCGCCAGGGCATGCCGGTCACCGTTCGTTTTGCCAAACCTTGAGGGGGCGGTGATGGAACAGGTCATTGAACTGGAGGCGTTGGAAAAACGTTTCCCGTCGTTGGCAAAACCCGCGGTCGCCAGCCTGACCACCCGCCTGACCAGTGGCGCGGTCACCGGGCTGGTTGGCCCGGACGGCGCCGGCAAAACCACGCTGCTGCGCATGCTGGCCGGGTTGCTGAAACCCAGCAGCGGTACGCTGCGCGTCGCCGGGTTGGATCCGATCGCACAAGATCGTCAACTGCACGCCATCCTCGGCTACATGCCGCAGAAGTTCGGCCTGTATGAAGATCTGACGGTCATGGAAAACCTGACGCTGTACGCCGATCTGCGCGGCGTCACCGGCGATCTGCGTAAACAGACTTTCGAGCGGTTGCTGACCTTCACCGATCTCACTCGCTTTACCACCCGCCTTGCGGGCAAGCTTTCCGGCGGCATGAAACAAAAACTCGGGCTGGCCTGCACGCTGGTGGGCCAACCGCAGGTGCTGCTGCTGGATGAGCCTGGGGTCGGGGTCGATCCGATCTCGCGCCGCGAGCTGTGGCGCATGGTGCATGAGCTGGCCAACGACGGCATGCTGATCCTGTGGAGCACCTCCTATCTTGACGAGGCCGAGCAGTGCCGCGAAGTGCTGCTGCTCAATGAAGGTGAATTGCTGTTCAGCGGCGCGCCTAAAGATCTGACTCAGCGCATGGCCGGGCGCACGGTATTGATCGCTCCCCCCGCCGGCAGCCACCGCGCCCTGCTGCAACGGGCTATCTGCCTGCCTTCGGTCACCGACGGGGTGATCCAGGGCAAATACCTGCGGCTGATCCTCAAGCAGGGCGAAGATCACCGCCAGATACTGCAAGCGCTGGATCTGCCGGATGCGGAAATGACGGAAGCGGATCCGCGCTTCGAGGATGCGTTTATCGATCTGCTCGGCGGCGGGCCAAACAGTAAATCGGCGCTGGCGGAGATCATGCCCACCGTAGAGGGCGAAAGCACGCAAACTGTGATTGAAGCTCAGGGGCTGACCAAGAAATTCGGCGATTTCGCCGCCACCGACCATGTGGACTTCAAGGTGCAACGCGGCGAGATTTTCGGCCTGCTCGGCCCGAACGGCGCCGGCAAATCCACCACCTTCAAAATGATGTGCGGGCTGCTGGTGCCGACTGAAGGCAAGGCGCTGGTGCTGGATATGGATCTGAAAACCAGCTCCGGCAAGGCGCGTCAGCGTCTGGGCTATATGGCGCAGAAATTCTCGCTGTACGGCAACCTGACGGTGGCGCAGAACCTGAAATTTTTCTCCGGTGTTTACGGCCTGAGCGGCAAAGCGCAGCGCGACAAAATCAACGAGATGTCGACCGCCTTCAACTTTGGGCCGATCCTCGGCCAAACGCCGGATTCGCTGCCGCTCGGCTTCAAGCAACGGCTGGCCTTGGCCTGCGCGCTGATGCACGAACCGGACATTCTGTTTCTCGACGAACCGACCTCGGGCGTAGACCCCCTGACCCGCCGCGAGTTCTGGTTGCACATCAACGGCATGGTGGATAAAGGCGTGACGGTGATGGTCACGACCCACTTTATGGACGAGGCGGAATACTGCGATCGCATCGGGCTGGTGTATCGCGGCAAGATCATCGCCGCCGGCACGCCGGACGATCTCAAACAGCAGGTAGCCTGCGACGACAACCCCAACCCTTCAATGGAGCAGGCGTTTATCGATCTGGTGCAGGGTTACGATCGGGAGGAGCAGCCGTGAGCGAGAAAGTAGCCGTGAGCGAAAACATAGCCGTGACCGAGAAAACAACCTCCGCCGACGCCAGCGGTTTCTCCTGGCGACGGCTGCGTGCGCTGTGTCTGAAAGAGACGCGGCAGATCCTGCGCGATCCCAGCAGCGGGCTGATCGCCTTTGTGATCCCATTGATGCTGCTGTTTATCTTCGGCTACGGCATCAACCTGGATTCCAGCAAGCTGCGGCTGGGCATTTTGATGGAGCAACAAAGCGAAGACGCCCGCGATCTGGCCCACGCTTTCGCCGGTTCGCCCTACATTGAACCGACCATCAGCGATAATCGCCAACAGCTGATCCAACTGATGCAGGCCGGGCGCATCCGTGGGCTGGTGGTGATCCCCAACGACTTTGACAAACAGCTGGCGCGGCCGCACGACAGAGCGCCAATCCAGGTAATCACCGACGGCAGCGAGCCGAACACCGCCAACTTTGTCCAGGGCTATACCCAGGGCGTGTGGCAAGTCTGGCAGCAGCAGCGCGCCACCGATCGCGGGCGCGAGGACAAACCGCTGATTGACGTGCAGATGCGGTACTGGTTTAACCCGGCGGCCATCAGCCGGCACTACATCATTCCCGGCGCCATCACCATTATCATGACGGTGATTGGCGCGATCCTTACCTCGTTGGTGATCGCCCGCGAATGGGAACGCGGCACCATGGAGGCGCTGCTCTCCACCCAGGTGACGCGCAGCGAACTGTTGCTTTCAAAACTGGTGCCTTACTACTTCCTCGGCATGATCGCCATGGTGCTGTGCATGGCGGTGTCGGTATTCGTGCTCGGCGTGCCCTACCGCGGTTCTCTGCTGATTTTGTTCGTGATCAGCAGCCTGTTCCTCGCCAGTACGCTCGGCATGGGGCTACTGATTTCCACCCTCACCCGCAATCAGTTCAACGCGGCTATGGTGGCGCTGAACGCCGCCTTTCTGCCTTCGATCATGCTGTCCGGCTTTATCTTCCAGATCGACAGCATGCCGGCGATCGTGCGCGCCGTGACCTATATCATCCCGGCACGCTACTTCGTCAGCACGTTGCAGACGCTGTTTCTGGCGGGCAACGTCGGCACGGTGCTGATGATCAACCTGCTGTTCCTGATCGCCTCGGCGGTGGTGTTTATCGGCCTGACGGCCTGGAAAACCCAGCGGCGGCTGGATTAAGGAGAAAGACAATGTTTTACCGTCTCTGGACGTTAATCATTAAGGAAATGCAATCGCTGCTGCGCGATCCGCAGACCCGCGCCATCCTGATTTTGCCGGTTATTCTGCAGGTGCTGCTGTTCCCGTTCGCCGCCACGCTGGAGGTGACCAACGCCACCATCGCGGTGTACAGCGAAGACAGCGGCCATGCTTCGGTAGAGCTGACCCAGCGCTTCGCCAAGGCGAAAGCCTTTTCGCACGTATTGCTGCTGCGCAACCCGCAAGAGATACAAACCACCCTCGACAACCAGCGGGCGCTGCTGCTGATCCGCTTCCCGGCGCAGTTCTCGCGCGATATCGCCAGCGGTACTACCGCCCCGCTGCAATTGCTGCTCGACGGGCGCAATTCCAACAGCGCGCAGATTGCCGCCAACTATGTGCAGCAGATTGTGCAGGATTACCAAAACGAGCTGATCGGCAACCGCGCCAAACCCAACAACAGCGAGCTGGTGGTGCGTAACTGGTATAACCCGAATCTGGATTACAAATGGTTCGTGGTGCCTTCGCTGATCGCCATGATCACAACCATCGGCGTGCTGATTGTCACCTCGCTGTCGGTGGCGCGCGAGCGTGAACAGGGCACGCTGGAGCAGTTGCTGGTATCGCCGCTGACCACCTGGCAGATTTTTATCGGCAAAGCGGTCCCGGCGCTGATTGTTGCCACCTTCCAGGCCAGCATCGTGCTGCTGATTGGCATCTTTATGTACCAGATCCCGTTCGCCGGCTCGCTGCTGCTGTTCTACGGCACCATGCTGGTTTACGGGCTGTCGTTGGTGGGGTTCGGTCTGCTGATTTCTTCGCTGTGCGCCACGCAGCAGCAGGCGTTTATCGGCGTGTTCGTGTTTATGATGCCGGCGATCCTGCTTTCCGGTTATGTCTCGCCGGTGGAGAACATGCCTGTGTGGCTGCAGGATCTCACCTGGGTTAACCCGATTCGCCACTTTACCGATATCACCAAACAGATCTATTTGAAGGACGCCAGCTTCGGCATTATCTGGCACAGCCTGTGGCCGCTGCTGGTGATCACCGCCACCACCGGCAGCGCCGCCTACGCCATGTTCCGCCGCAAAATGGCATAAAAAAAGGCTCTGCGTGTTGAATCGCAGAGCCTTTTCGATCACCAGATATCCTATGAATTTCAAGCCACAGCCAGGCGCCTTGCGACAACGCCTCGCCTTGAAAGACGACGGATTTAGCGACGGTTGCCGAAAATACGCAACAACATCAGGAACAGGTTGATGAAATCAAGATACAGCGTCAGCGCGCCGACGATGGCGTATTTGCGGAAGCTGTCTTTGTCATCGGCGTTCAGCTGTTCACCCATAGCTTTCAGTTTCTGGGTGTCGTACGCCGTCAGGCCAACGAACACCAGCACCCCGATATAGGTAATCGCCCACATCAAGGCGGTGCTTTTCAGCCAGATATTCACCAGCGAAGCCAGCACGATACCGATCAGCGCCATAAACAACATGCTGCCGAAACCGCTCAAGTCACGCTTGGTGGTGTAGCCGTACAGACTCATGGCCCCGAACATCCCGGCGGTCACCACAAAGGTGCTCACAATTGATACACCTGTGTATGCCTGGAAGATACTCGACATCGTCAGCCCGGTCAGCGCCGAATAAAGCATAAACAGTGACGTAGCCACAGTGCCGCTCAGGCGGTTGACCATGCCGGAAATCACGAACACCAACGCCAGCTGCGCGATAATCAGGCCGAAGAAGGTGATTTGGCTAGAAAATATAAACGCTTGGATCCGTTGGTCTTGAGCAGCATACCAAGCAACGAATGCCGTCAACAGCAGGCCACAGGTCATCCAGCCATAAACCTGCGCCATATAAGCCTGAATGCCGCTGTTGGCACGTTCAACGATTGAACCATTAGAGCGTGGATATCGGTCCATGACGGTTACCTTTTGCGTATGAAACAAGATTTCGAACCCCATTACCCGTCGCCTTTCAAGCTACAGCGTTGTTACCTGCACTCGGTTATTCGGCCCATCCGTGGGCCGACCCCCTTAGGGGCCGCTGCAAGCAGCGTTCAAATCTGCTCCCGGCAGATTTGTCACCCCAGTTACTTACTAAAGTAAGCGCCTGGGGATGAACGAGCTGGGTGCCGAGCTGTAACTTGAAATTCATAGGGTATCCAAGGGATTCGGCCTGCTATAAGCCTACCACAGAAAGCCTAGCCTGAAAGTTGCAAAGGTATTGATATATTTCTGCGGTTTACCTTTTATTTATTCGCATTATGCCAACGTTCCGCCGCCTGACGATCGCTGTCGCGCGCATCGACCCAGCGCTCGCCCTGCCCGGTCGCTTCGCGCTTCCAGAACGGCGCACGGGTTTTCAGGTAGTCCATGATGAATTCGGTGGCGGCAAACGCCATGCTGCGGTGCGCGCTGGTCACGCCGACGAACACAATCTCCTCGCCGGGAAACAGCTCGCCCACGCGGTGGATCACCGTCGCCCGCTGCAACGGCCAGCGGTTGCGCGCTTCCTCCACGATCTCCGCCAGCGCTTTTTCGGTCATGCCAGCGTAGTGCTCCAGCGTCAACGCGCTGACGTCATCACCCAGATTATGGTTGCGCACCTTGCCGGTGAAGGTCACGACAGCGCCGTCGTCATCGCACTGCGCCAGCCACTGATACTCATCGCCGACGCTGAATGGCGCTGCGCCGACGCGGATACGGGTGTTTTCCACTGTTAACCCCCGGTTACCGGCGGAAAGAAAGCGACTTCATCGCCGGCGCGCAGCGGGTGTTCGGCCGCCACCAGCGACTGATTGACCGCCGTCAGCAGCTTGCCGGATTCCAGCGCCAGCGCCCAGCGTTCGCCGCGTGCGCACAGCGCCCTGCGCAGCGCCTCTACCGTGGGATAGTCTGCCGGCATCGACAAGTCGCCGGTGCCTACCAGTTCGCGCACTTGGGCAAAAAACAGAATGCTAATCATAGCTCCACCTTAAAATCACCGGACTTGCCGCCGCTTTTCGCCAGCAGCCGTACCGGGCCGATCACCATGTCTTTTTGCACCGCTTTGCACATGTCGTAAATGGTCAACGCGGCGACCGAGGCGGCGGTCAGCGCTTCCATTTCGACGCCGGTCTTGCCGGTCAGCCGGCAGCAGGTTTCAATGCGCACCCGGCTGTGTTCCGGTTGCGCCTCCAACTGCACCTCAACCTTGCTCAGCATCAGCGGATGACACAGCGGGATCAGCTCCCAGGTGCGTTTCGCCGCCTGAATGCCGGCGATGCGCGCCGTGGCGAAGACGTCGCCCTTGTGGTGACTGCCGCCGAGGATCATCGCCAGCGTGGCGGGCAGCATCTCGACAAAGGCCTCGGCGCGGGCTTCGCGCACCGTCTCCACCTTGGCGGAAACGTCGACCATATGGGCTTCGCCCGCGGCGTTAATATGGGTTAACTGCGTCATGGATCTTATCTCTTCAAATGGGGCTGGAAGTTGCACGGGCGGTGGCGCGCGTCCAACTGCTCTTCAATAATGCGCTCCCAGGCGGTGCGGCAGGCGCGGGTCGAACCCGGCATGGCGAAAATCACCGTCCGGTTGGCGATGCCGGCCAGCGCGCGCGACTGGATAGTGGCGGTGCCGATTTCTTCGTAGGACACCATGCGGAACAGTTCGCCGAATCCTTCGACCTCGCGGTCGAACAGCGGCAGCAGCGCTTCCGGGGTGTTGTCGCGGGCGGTAAAACCGGTGCCGCCGGTGATCAACACCGCCTGCACGCCTTCATCGGCAATCCACGCGGAAACCCGCGCGCGGATCAGGTATTTATCGTCTTTGACGATGGCGCGATCCACCACCTGATGGCCCGCCTCCTGCGCCGCTTCCTGCAGATAATGGCCGGAGGTGTCTTCCGCTTCGCCCCGGCTGTCCGAGACGGTCAGAATGGCGATATGCGCCGGAATGAATTCACTGCTGGCATGACTCATTGTTAACGATGCTCCTCTTCGTTGAATGCCCTATAGATTTCAAGTTACAGCCAACAACGCTGCGGCTTGAGATATGCAGAGCATTATCCGCCGATAAACGACAGGTTCTGGGTAATGCCGGTGTTGTTCTGATGCAGGAAATGGGTCTGTTTTTTGCTCAGCAACCCGCCCTGGATACGTTGCTTCAATGCCTCGAGCTGGCCGTCGTCCGCCAGCAGATCACGCAGCGTAATGCCTTGCTCGCCGAACAGGCACAGATGCAGGTTGCCGATGGCGGAGACCCGCAGCCGGTTGCAGCTGGCGCAGAAATCTTTCTCGTACGGCATGATCAACCCCACTTCCCCCTGATAATCCGGGTGGCTGAATACCTGCGCCGGGCCGTCGCTACGGCCGCGCGGTTGCCGTTGCCAGCCCTGCTGCTCCAGTTGCAAACGAATCACTTCGCCGGACACGTGATGCCGGCGAAACAGCTCGCCGCCCTCGCCGGTTTCCATCAGTTCGATAAAACGCAGTTGGATCGGGCGGTCCTTGATCCAGTGCAGAAATGCGCCCAGTTGCTGATGATTGACGTCACGCATCAGTACCGCATTGACCTTGACCTTGCTGAACCCGGCGGCAAACGCGGCATCGATGCCGTCCATCACCTGGCGGAACTTGTCCTGACCGGTAATGGCATGAAACTGGCGGGCGTCCAGGCTGTCGACGCTGACGTTAATCGCCGTCAGGCCGGCGTCGCGCCACTGGGCGACGTCGCGCGCCAGACGGTAACCGTTGGTGGTGACCGCCAGCGTTCGGATGGCCGGGTTTTCACGCACGGCGGCAATGATCTCGGTAAAATCGCGGCGCAGCGAAGGTTCACCGCCGGTCAGGCGGACCTTCTCAGTGCCCAGTTCGGCAAATGCGCGGCTGACGCGCCGGATCTCATCCAGCGACAGGAAGGTTTTCGGGCTGCCGTTAGGTCGGTAACCGTCAGGCAAGCAGTAGGTGCAACGAAAGTTACACACGTCGGTGATCGACAGGCGCAAGTAATAAAACTTACGCTCATAAGCATCAATGAGTTGCGGCACCATAACACCTTTCCAAAGCCGGGAGATGCGAGCGTTTCCACTCTGCACCCTGGTGGCTGACTTCGCCACGGCCCAAGCGCCATATTGTTCGCAGGAACAACGTAGGCCCAGAGGCTAGGAGTTTTGGTCTCAGTTCCCGCTGCTTAAATAGCCGGAACGAAACCGTGGTTTTCACCAGAATTCTAGCGCTAAATAAACGCGATAGCCAACTCGCAATTTCGCTATATAATTGTGTATACAGCGATTTTACGTGGCCACGAGTCTGGTTAACCATGATAAACGCCCCTTGCGCAGGTGAATTGACCAGAATCACGCAAATGACACTCTTTTTCGCGTTTTTACGCCAAATCCGCTACTTTATGCGGGCAGTTTCAGCCCCCTTTGTAAGGAAATTTATGCGTAATCGTACCCTGGCCGATCTCGATCGGGTGGTGGCATTAGGTGGCGGCCACGGTCTTGGTCGCGTGATGTCTTCCCTGTCGTCTTTAGGCTCCCGTTTAACCGGCATTGTGACTACCACCGATAATGGCGGTTCCACCGGTCGCATCCGCCGCTCGGAAGGCGGCATTGCCTGGGGCGATACCCGCAACTGTCTCAATCAACTGATCACCGAACCAAGCGTCGCCTCCGCGATGTTCGAATACCGCTTCAGCGGCAACGGCGAGCTGTCGGGGCATAATCTCGGCAATCTGATGCTGAAGGCGCTGGATCACCTTAGCGTGCGCCCGTTGGAAGCGATCAATCTGGTACGCAGCCTGCTGAAAGTGGACGCGGCGCTGATCCCGATGTCCGAACAGCCGGTGGACCTGATGGCGCACGATCACGAAGGCCACCAGGTTTACGGTGAAGTGAACATCGACCAGCTTACCCATATGCCGCAGGAGCTGATGTTGTCGCCGCACGTCCACGCCACGCGTGAAGCGCTGGATGCCATCGCGCAGGCCGACGTGATCCTGATTGGGCCGGGCAGTTTTCTCACCAGCCTGATGCCGCTGTTATTGCTCGACGATCTCACCCAGGCTTTGCGTCGCAGCAGCGCCAATATGATTTACATCGGCAATCTGGGGCGCGAACTGAGCGTCGCGGCGGCGGCATTGTCGCTGAAAGACAAGCTGGAACTGATGGAAGAGCGGATTGGCCGCAAGATGATTGATGCGCTGATTGTCGGCCCGGCAGCGGATACCGGGGCGGTGCAGGATCGGGTAGTGATTCAGCAACCGCTGGAAGCCGCCGATATTCCTTACCGCCACGATCGCCAACTGTTGCGCCAGGCGCTGGATCAGGCGTTGATAGAACTGGGCACCCGCGCCTGAGTTAATCGCGGTCGGTTAATCGCGCCCACGCAGCCACGGGTTGTCGCTGACGGCGCTGTTGACCATATCGATATAGAGATCTTCCACCTGCTTGCGCGCCCAAGGCGTGCGGCGCAAAAACTTCAGGCTGGATTTGATGCTGGGATCGCTGCTGAAGCAGTTGATGCGAATGCGTTCGGCCAACCCTGACCAGCCATAGCTCTCCACCAGCTTAGTTAAGAGTTGTTCCAGAGTGACGCCGTGCAACGGGTCTTTGGACGGGCGTTCGGTCATGGTCTATGGCTCGCGTTAGTCAATTGGCCGCACACCATAATCAGCTTTGGCACAGGCGACAAGAAATTTATACCCTTCGTCTTTCAAACCGCAGCGTTCACATCACCGTAGGGGGCGAAGAAATTCGCCCCCCTTGATGCGGGCACCGAATACGGCGCCCCAACGGCTCACAAGATGGCGATAAACTGCTCGCGCAACTGGTGGATTTCGTCACGCAAACCGGCGGCCAGCTCGAACTCCAGGTTCTGCGCGTGGGTATACATCTGCGCTTCCAGCTCGCGGATTTTCTGATCCAGCGCTTTTGGCGTCAGGTGCTGATACTGAGCGGCGCTTTCCGCGGCCTTGCCCTTCCCTCGGCGCTTGCTGCGGTTGCCCGGCTGGCCCAACTGCAGGATATCAGACACTTTCTTGTTCAGGCCTTTAGGCACGATGCCGTTTTCTTCGTTGAACGCCTGCTGCTTGACGCGGCGGCGCTCGGTCTCGCCAATCGCCCTGGCCATCGAGTCGGTAATTCTGTCGCCGTAGAGGATTGCCTTGCCGTTGAGATTACGCGCCGCACGACCTATGGTCTGGATCAGGGAGCGTTCGGAACGCAGGAAACCTTCCTTGTCTGCGTCCAGAATCGCCACCAGCGACACCTCAGGCATGTCCAGCCCTTCACGCAACAGGTTGATGCCCACCAGCACGTCAAACTCGCCCAGACGCAGGTCACGAATGATCTCGACGCGTTCCACGGTATCGATGTCCGAGTGCAGATAGCGCACGCGCTCGCCGTGCTCTTCCAGGTATTCGGTCAGATCTTCCGCCATGCGCTTGGTCAGGGTGGTAACCAACACGCGTTCCTTGACTGCCACCCGCTTGCGGATCTCGGAAAGCAGGTCGTCCACCTGGGTGGTGACCGGCCGCACTTCCACTATCGGATCCAGCAGCCCGGTAGGCCGCACGACCTGATCGATAATGTCGTCGCCGGACTTCTCCAGCTCATATTTGCCCGGCGTGGCGGACACGTAAATAGTCTGCGGCGCCAGCGCTTCGAATTCTTCAAAGCGCATCGGGCGGTTATCCAGCGCCGACGGCAGGCGGAAGCCGTATTCCACCAGCGTTTCCTTGCGCGAGCGATCGCCTTTGTACATACCGCCGATTTGCGGAATGGTGACGTGCGATTCATCGACCACCAGCAGGCCATCCGCCGGCAAGTAGTCAAACAGCGTCGGTGGCGGCTCGCCCTCGCTGCGCCCGGACAAATAGCGCGAATAGTTTTCAATGCCGGAGCAGTAGCCCAGCTCGTTCATCATCTCCAGATCAAACTGGGTGCGCTGCGTCAGGCGCTGTTCTTCCAACAGCTTGTTGTTGGCCAGCAGCACTTTACGCCGCTCGGCCAGATCCACCTTGATCTCTTCCATCGCCTGCAGGATCCGCTCGCGCGGCGTCACGTAGTGCGACTTCGGGTAAATGGTGAAGCGCTGTACCACCTGCTCGATCTGGCCGGTCAGCGGATCGAACAGCGAAAGCCGCTCGACTTCTTCATCAAACAGCTCGATGCGCAGCGCCAGCTCGTCCGACTCCGCCGGGAAGATGTCGATCACCTCGCCGCGCACGCGGAAGGTGGCGCGCTGGAAAGCCTGATCGTTGCGGGAATATTGCAGCTCCGTCAAACGCCGCAGGATCGAACGTTGATCGATGATCATGCCCTTGGTCAGGTGCAGCATCATTTTCAGATACAGCTCCGGATCGCCCAGACCGTAGATTGCCGACACCGATGCCACCACCACCACGTCGCGGCGTTCCAGCAGCGCTTTGGTGGCTGAAAGGCGCATTTGTTCGATGTGCTCGTTCACCGCGGAGTCTTTTTCAATAAAGGTGTCGGAGCTGGGAACATAGGCTTCCGGCTGGTAGTAGTCGTAATACGAGACAAAATACTCAACCGCATTCTCGGGGAAGAACTCTTTCATCTCGCCATACAGCTGCGCCGCCAGCGTCTTGTTTGGCGCCAGTACCATGGTCGGCCGGTTTAGATCGGCGATGACGTTGGCGATGGTAAATGTCTTGCCCGAACCGGTAACGCCCAACAGCGTTTGATGCGCCAGGCCGTCTTCCAGGCCCTCTTCCAGCTTGCGAATGGCTTCCGGCTGATCGCCGGCCGGTTTGAAATCGGAATGCAGTTTGAAAATTTTACTCATTGACTCGGCTACCCTGTGGAGATGCGCGCGCTCAGGCGGCCATGGAGCGGATGCTCGACGAATGGCCCCTAATTATGGAAAGCCCCGGCGATTTTCGCCAGTGCCTATGATACTGGATATAAAACCAGCTTCAAGCGATTCGTTGCTCAAGATGGCGTAGCCCGCCATTGACCCCGGTGGCGACGCGCAATGGCAAAGCGCCGCCTAATGCGCGCCGGCGGGGCGCGGATGCACCGACAGGGTTACAGTCGCGTGACATTTTTATTGTCAATAACTGATTTATCCCCAAAATCCGTCAAAAATTAACTTATTGATAGCACTGCGGCCAAAAATCATACATAGCCACATCATCAATACATTGGTGGCTTGATTTTAGTTAATTTATTGATATTAAACACATTTAATAAAAAGATGACAATGCGGCCAACGCGAACAGAACCCGCGCCCGCTCTCGCTTTAAACCGCTTTTCTAAATCTAATGCACAAGGTTATCCACAGGAATAGTGGATAACTCCCACCGCCCCGCCCGTGACGGGAGTTGCAGAAAGAACGCTTTTTACCGTTTCTCCTCGCCGAAACGGCTTTTTTAGTTATTTTTTCACAAAAAATTAGCTTTGTTTATGCCGATTAATGCTAAACAGCCCCATTGCCAAAAACACATTTATCCCATTTTTGCGCTCATGTGCTGCATCTTGCCGCAACCGGCGAAATAGTTTGCACCATCACTTTTCCTCACAGCACTGCAACAGTGCAAAAATCGTCCGCGTTAACTTTCCACCGCATTTTTGGCCGGGCCGCTGGGCCAGTCTACACCCGACAAACGGTTAACAAGACAATAACATTCCCCCTTTTTTCCCCGATTTTAAAAGTTGGCCTGAGAGTTGCAATCGTTTAACGGCAAAAGTGAGACCAGGTGAAATATCCGCATCGGTACGGCAGGATTAGCTGCTCTACGTTCAGCGCTAGCCTGGGGCTAAATAACTGGCAATGACACGACAAAGGCGAAAACACGCTGATAAAACGCCATTAACAACCATTTTTGGCTGTAAATCGTTTATTTTTCCTTAACCGTAACTACCTCGTTAAAGGTAGGCATGCAGCATTTTATTCTGGACATTAAGACACTCGGGAAAGAAACCGCCAAGGCGGTTCAAGCAGTAAGGAGTGGATAACGCAGGGAAGTAGACGTTTGATGGCCGTTCCTGCGCTGATGCCGGCCGGTGAAATCGGTGTGGTTTTTAGCAGGAACGCGTTACGCCTGTGCCCATTTGGGCACACATCCACGAGTGGAATACGGGTCTTTGAGGAGAGTGCCGGATGTTGAGTTTAAGGTCAGTGAACCAGTTCTACGGGCAAAATCATACCCTGTGGGATATTAACCTGGAATTACCGCGCGGCCAGTGCACGGTGCTTATCGGCCGTAACGGCGTGGGCAAAACGACGTTGGTCAACTGCATTATGGGGCATTTGCCGGTCGTCAGCGGCAGTATGACCTGGCAATTGGCGGACGAACCCCCGCAAAATCTGCTGCAGCAGCCGATGGAAAACCGGGCGGCGCTGGGCATCAGTTACGTGCCGCAAGGGCGACAAATCTTCTCGCAGCTCAGCGTGGAGGAGAACCTGCAGGTGGCGCTGATGGCCGGCCGGGACAAAACCCGGCGCATTCCGCCGCTCATTTACAGCCTGTTCCCCAACCTGCGGGAAATGCGCAGCCGCCGGGCCGGCGATTTGTGCGATGGCGAGCAACAGCAACTGGCGATTGGCCGTGCGCTGGTGCTGGAGCCGGAGCTGCTGATCCTCGACGAACCGACCAGCGGAGTACAGCCTTCGATCGCCGCCGATATCGGCAATGCGATCCGCAAACTGAACCGCGAACTGGGCATGACGATCCTGCTGGTGGAACACAAATTGCCGTTTGTGCGCCGCGTAGCGGATCGCTTTTGCCTGATGGATCAGGGCCGCAGCGTGGCGAACGGCACGCTGGAGCAGTTGGACGAGGACTTGATCAATGCCTATCTGGCAGTGTAACTGGCGGGGCGCGGAGTATTGCGCCCCAGCTCTCTTTCGAACCGGTTGATCCCCTTTCTCTGCTCCTGTGTTGTACCAGCCAGGACAGAGCCCGCGTTGCTGTGAATGAGTCAACACGCCTTCCATACTCAACGGACTTTCATACCTGATTGACCTTACCGAGGAGTGGACAATGGCCGATAACGACGCAGCGTTTATTCAATATAGCGATCTGAACACTAAGATCTGGACCCTAAAAGAACGTCTCGATATCGGGGGTATTTACGTCAAGTCACGCGATGAGCTGATCAAAGCGCAAACCTTCATTAAAGACACATTAAAAAGACCGGCAATCGTCAAATTCACTGCGCCCTTTGAGGAATGGGTAGCGCCCAAGACCGATATCGACGTGGGCTTCGTTTATATCGACGGCAACGGCGTAAATATAACCACCAAAATTCCAAGTGGCACTGAAAGCGATCACAACTACTTTATGCGTTGCTACACAACCGCCCTCGCATTGGATAATGGTGTCCCAATTCGACCAGCGCCAATCTTAAAAAACTTTACCGTCAAAGGGATCGGTGCAAAGAAAAAAACCACACCGCCTACTGTGGCCGATGAAGAAAAAGTCGAATACAACTTTATCGACGGGATCCTGTTTGACTCGCCAGAAAGCCTGCTGGGGAATTTTTCCGTTAATAACCTGTATATCTCCGGTTTTTATTACGGTATGTATTTTGGCGCCAACGCCTATATTGGGCATCACTATGCCTGTGAGATCATCCGCTGCCATGAATGCGTGCACATGCCCTCTGCTGAATCCGGTGCTAAAAACTTTGGTGAGGGAATTAACTTCTTTGGTGGCACTATCGGTAATTCGCAAGGGCTGGCCATCGGCAACCAGAACCCGAACGGCGCTTTTCGTTTCTTCGGTACATCAATAGATTACGCGGGTGCTATTGTGAATGTGCAAGCAGGGAGCGTCGAACTGCACGGTTGCCATATCGAGTTCAATAATGAAAATAGCCCACTCACTGATTTTCCCTTCCGTTGTAGCGCCAACCAAAATGCCTCATTGCTTATTCAGGGAGGCGAGATTATTACGCTGGAAGGCCCTCTGACCAAAGATTACTGTTTTTTTGCCGAAGCGGGCAGCAGTGGAATTATCGTCGAAAACGTTAAATTTTATGGTGTCAGAACCGTGACAGGGCGTTATTTCGGCGGCACTGGCGACTTTGTGATTAATAACAGCCGGCTCGATGGCGGCGGCGGGGGTAAAGGCCTTCAAACTTTAACTACCGAGAATAATAATAAAATCAAGGACGGCAGTTTCGCATTCAGCACCAAACCCTTCGGTTGGGAGGTTTCCGGCGGTAACATCAGCGATCCTTTTACTTCGGATGCCATTACCCTCGCCATTGAAGCCGGCGCGGGCGTTAACGGCAGCAATGCGCTAAAGGTGACCAAGCTGGGTAATACCAACTCAAACGCCGGTCTGAGGGTGGTTGTTCCGGTATCGCAATATGAACAGTTGGGCGCCTGCTTTACTCTGAAAGCGCTGAATGGCGGGTCCGGCAATTTATTTGCCACGCTTCGCTATGCCTGCATTCAGGAAACGGAAAGCAATGGCGTGTCGATCATCGCCAAATCTGATGCCGCCGCCTGGGATGGCACCCTAAACGCCAATGATTATGCTCAGTTCAAAGAGTACCGTTTTAACAGCAACAGACGCAAAGTGCCGGTTTGGGCAACCCACGTCATCTTGTCTTTCAATTTGTACGCTTTGGCGAAAAATGGCGTTCTGTACTTCGATAATGCCTGCGTTACTGCCATGTGAAAACGACAATTCACATTATCTCCGTCCACGGTAAATGCCGTGGACGGACGACTCGACGATCAGTGGGATAAAACGCTCAAATCCAGATACGCCCCCAGCGCCTGCCGCTCAGGTTGCGGCAGGTGAGGGATCTCCCCCAGCCATGGCGCAGGCAGCATACGGCGCAGCGTAGCCAAATATTCCTGATGACGGGGGCCCGGTGCGGTGACGTCGTTGGCAATCCACCCGGCAAGCTGCAACCCCGCCTGCTGGATCGCCTGAGCGGTCAGCACGGCATGGTTAATGCAACCCAGTTTGATCCCCACCACCAGGATCACCGGCAGTTGCTCCCGCTGTACCCAGTCGGCGAAGGTGTGCTGCTCGGACAGCGGCGTAAACCAACCGCCAGCCCCTTCGACCAACAGCCAATCGGCCCTTTGCTCCAGGTGACGCAGGCCGGCGGAAAGCCGGGCCAGCTCGATTGGCCGCCCTTCGTCGGCACTGACAATGTGCGGTGAGGTCGGCTCGGCGAACACATAAGGGTTTACTTCGCCATAGCTTAGCGCCACGGCGCTGTTGGCCTGCAATGCCAGCGCGTCGCCATTGCGCAGCCCCTCGACCGTCATGTCACTGCCGGAGGCAACCGGCTTGTAACCGGCCGTGCGATACCCCGCCAAATTGGCCGCCTGCAACAAGGCGCTGCTGGCCACGGTTTTGCCCACCTCGGTATCGGTGCCGGTGACAAACCAACGCTTAATCACGATAAATCACTCCATAAACCAGATGATAGCTGAGCGGGAATTGCCCGCCCCGGCGTGGATAGGCAGCCTGTAAAGCGGCAAGCCGCCGACGGGACAGCAAACCGGCTTCGCGCCCCTGATGCAAATGGGTGGCGCCGATCCCCTTGAGCGATCGCATCAGCGCCATCACGTCCGGGTAGTTCAAGGTTTGTCGCTCCGTCTCCAGAAGGTGGCGATAGCCGGCGCAGGCCGCGTCGATCTGCGCCAACGGCAGAAAGTCGTTCACGTGACGCTCGCCGTCTACCTGCTGCCAGGCGGCGCCCAATTCTACCAGCGAGCCTTCCGCCAGCGTGGAAAACAAAATCAGGCCCCCCGGCCGGGTGACGCGGTACAGCTCCGCCAACGCGCGCGGCAAATCGCTGCACCATTGCACCACCAGGCTGCTGAAACAGATATCCACCGCGGCCGCAGGCAGCGGCACATTTTCGATATCCCCCAGCAGATAATGGTCCGCAGCCTGCTGCTGGCGGGCGAATGCCAACATGCCCGGCGCCAGATCGAGCGCGGTAACCTGCTTCCCCAATTCGCGCCAGCGGCGGCTGAAGTGCCCGGTGCCGCAGCCTGCGTCGAGCAACCGTTCGCCCCGATGCTCCGCCCCCATCCCCAGCAAGCGCTCACCAACATCACGTTGCAGTACCGCCGCCGAATCATAACTGCCCGCCGCACGACTGAAGGCCGAAGCGACCGCCTGCTTGTTGACCGGCTCAAAGGCTGACGTCATGCAATACCTCCAGCAGGCGATCGATATCCTGCGGTTGATGCGCCGCCGTCAGGGTAATGCGCAGGCGCGCGCCGCCCGGCGGCACCGTTGGCGGGCGAATGGCGCTCACCCACAACCCCTGGCCACGCAGCTGCTGTGCCAGATCGAGCGCGCGCTGGTTGTCGCCCACCAGCAACGGCTGAATGGCGGTCACCGACGCCGTCAGGGCTAACGGCAACTGGGCCGCACCTTGCCGGAAGCGCTGAATATTGTCCTGCAGCCGGGCGCGCAATTCGTCCCCCTGCTGGATGCGCTGCAACGCCGTCTGCAAGGCGCAAGCCTGCGCCGGCGGCATGGCGGTGCTGTAAATCAAATGGCGGGCAAACTGCAGCAGATATTCCGCCGTAGCCTCGTCGCACAGTACCGCCGCGCCGCTGACGCCAAAGGCTTTGCCAAAGGTGACCACCAGCAGTTCGGGCCGCACGCCCTGCTGCCAGCAACTGCCGCGCCCCTGTTCGCCGTGAACGCCGATGCCGTGCGCGTCATCGACCATCAGCCAGGCCCCCGCTGCTTGGGTCAGGCGATGCAGCTCCGCCAGGGGGGCGCTGTCGCCGTCCATGCTGAACACCCCTTCGGTCACCGCCAGCATCTGGCCACCGCAGGATTTTGCCAGCAGGCCGGCCAGCGCCTGCGGCTGATTGTGGCGAAAACGCCGCAGCTGTGCAGGTGAATGGGCGGCCGCCTCCAGCAGCGACGCGTGGCTGAGCCTGTCCGCCAAGATGCGATCGTCCGCCTGCATCAGCGCCGCCAGCAATGCCTGATTGGCGGCATAGCCGGAGATAAACAGCAGCGCACGCGGGTAACCGAGCCACTCCGCCAGTTGCTGTTCCAGCGCCTGATGCGCCGCACAGAACCCGGTGACGTGCCCGGAGCCGCCGCTGCCGACGCCATACTGCCGAGCGCCCTGCTGCCAGGCGGCGATCACCTGCGGATCCTGGCTCAGGCCAAGATAGTCGTTGCCGGAAAAGTTCAGGTAGCGCTCGCCACCCAGCTGAATATGGCGGCCATTGCCGCCCTGGTTCACCTGGCGATGACGGTAAGCGGCATTCTGCCACCGCTCCTCCAGCGCCTGTTCAATACGTTGTTGCCAGCTCATTACAGCGCCGCGTTGTAAAACTCAGCGGTATCGGCATGCAGCAGTTGCTCCGCCAGTACCTGTTGCTGCTGGTTGTCGCCGTGCTCGGTTTCGGTCTGCTGCGGGTTGAGGCCCAGCTTGCGGAACAGTTGCAGATCTTTGTCTTCTTCCGGGTTTGGCGTGGTCAACAGTTTGCAGCCATAGAAGATGGAGTTGGCGCCGGCCATAAAGCACATAGCCTGAGTTTGCTCGTTCATTTGTTCGCGACCGGCGGAAAGGCGGACGTAAGAGGCCGGCATCATGATGCGCGCCACCGCGATGGTGCGGATGAAATCGAACGGATCGACGTCATCGTTATCCGCCAACGGCGTGCCTTTTACCTTCACCAGCATGTTGATCGGCACGCTCTCCGGCGGTGTCGGCAGGTTAGCCAGTTGCACCAGCAGCCCGGCGCGGTCACGCACCGTCTCACCCAGCCCGACGATACCGCCGGAACAGACTTTAATGCCTGCCCCGCGCACCTTGTCCAGCGTATCCAGGCGTTCCTGATAGCTGCGGGTGGTGATGATGTTGCCGTAAAATTCCGGCGAGGTGTCCAGGTTGTGGTTGTAATAATCCAGCCCGGCGTCCGCCAGCCGTTCTGCCTGGGTGTGGTCAAGCGTGCCCAGCGTCATGCAGGTTTCCATGCCCATCGCCTTCACCCCCTGCACCATCTGTTGCAGATAGGGCATATCGCGCTCGTGCGGGTTCTTCCACGCCGCCCCCATGCAGAAGCGGGTCGATCCATTCGCTTTGGCCTTGCGCGCCGATTCCAGTACCTGTTCCACCTGCATCAGCCGCTCCGTCTCAAGACCGGTTTTGTAGCGCGAACTTTGCGGGCAGTATTTGCAGTCTTCCGGACAGGCGCCGGTTTTGATTGATAACAGCGTGCTCACCTGCACCTGGCGCGGGTCAAAATGCCGGCGGTGAACGGTCTGGGCTTCAAACAACAGCTCAAGTAACGGTTTATCAAACAAGGTCTGGGCGAGACCTACTGTCCAGTGAATGCGATCGGCCATCACGGCGTCTCCAAAAATGAAAAAAGTGTCGTCAGTGTAGATATTGTGGATATACTGTCAACCATTACGAATATGATTTGGTTTACAAGTATGTCTATCAGCGCCTCCGACCTTGAATTCGACCAGCGCCATATCTGGCACCCGTACACCTCCATGAGCCATCCGTTGCCCTGCTATCCGGTAGAGGCCGCCAGCGGCGTCGAGCTGCAATTGGCCGACGGCCGGCGCCTGGTAGACGGCATGTCGTCCTGGTGGGCTGCGATCCACGGCTATAACCATCCGCAGTTGAACCTGGCCGCCACCCGGCAACTGGAAAAAATGTCGCACGTGATGTTCGGCGGTATCACCCATCCTGCCGCTATCGCGCTGTGCCGCAGGCTGGTGGAGATGACGCCGGAGGCGCTGCAATGCGTTTTTCTGGCGGATTCCGGCTCGGTGGCCGTCGAAGTGGCGCTGAAGATGGCGCTGCAATACTGGCAGGCGCGTGGGGAACGGCGGCAACGTATTCTGACCCTGCGTCACGGCTATCACGGCGATACCTTCGGTGCGATGTCGGTGTGCGATCCGGACAACTCGATGCACAGTCTGTATCAGGGCTATCTCGCGCCGCACCTGTTCGCCACCGCGCCGCAGTGCCGTTTTGATGAACCCTGGAATGAAAACGACATTGCGCCGTTCGCCACGCTGCTGGAACAGCACGCCGGGGAGATCGCCGCAGTGATTCTGGAGCCGGTGGTGCAAGGCGCAGGAGGGATGCGCATTTACCACCCCACCTACCTCAAGCGGGTGCGCGAGCTGTGTGACCAGCATCGGATACTGCTGATTGCCGATGAAATCGCCACCGGATTTGGCCGCACCGGCAAGCTGTTCGCCTGTGAGCACGCGGAGGTGGTACCGGATATTCTCTGCCTGGGCAAGGCGCTGACCGGCGGTTATATGACGCTGTCGGCCACTCTGACCACCCGCCACGTAGCGGAAACCATCAGCAATGGCGCGGCGGGCTGCTTTATGCACGGGCCGACCTTTATGGGAAACCCGCTGGCCTGCGCGGTGGCCGAAGCCAGCCTGTCGCTGTTGGCGGAGAACCATTGGCAGCAGCAGGTCGCCGCCATCGAAACGCAGCTAAAACAGCAGCTTTTGCCGCTCCTGTCGCGGCCAAAAGTGGCGGATGTGCGAGTGCTGGGGGCGATTGGCGTGGTGGAAATGCGCGAACCGGTTGACGTGGCACAGTTGCAGCGCGGTTTTGTCGAGCGCGGAGTGTGGATCCGGCCATTCGGCAAGCTGATTTACCTGATGCCGCCTTACATCATTCAGCCCGAACAGCTCAGCCGGTTGACCGCCGCCGTGGCCGCAGCGGCGAGCTAACGGCTTACCAATGCTGGTCCAGATAGCGGGCCAGCAACACCAGACACAGCACCCACAATAAAATGATCATCACCGCCGCCATGCGGCCGGTGGGATTATCGATACGCCGTTGCGCCTTCTCCCGCAGTTCCGCCATCAGCGGCTGGGGGATCAGGCGTACCGCCAGCATGATGCCCAACGGCACGATGATCACGTCGTCCAGATAGCCCAGCACCGGGATAAAGTCCGGGATCAAATCGATAGGCGACACCGCATAACCCGCCACCAGCAGGGCGATCAATTTGGCATACCAGGGAGTGCGCCGATCGCGGGCCGCCAGCCACAGCGCATAAATGTCGCGCTTGATGCCCTTGGCCCAGCGGCGCAGCCAACCAAACCACGGCGTGCGTTTTTTGAATGAAATCATGATTACTTTTATCGATCTGTGAATTATTGATGTCACGTATGTAGCTTCAGCGTTAACGAGGATAACTCATAGATGAGGCGGCTGGCGAGATGCAATGACGCTTGTGTTATCGAGCCAAAAAGATCTAGCTTAGGCATTCAGCTTTTACCGACCCATGGGGTCATTATGAGCTTTCGTTTGTACAGCAACGATCTGCAAGACGGCGCGAAAATGCCGGAGCGTCAGGTGTTTAACGGCATGGGCTATCAGGGCGATAACCTGTCGCCGCATCTGGCCTGGGATGGCGTGCCGGAAGGCACCAAGAGCTTCGTGATGTCGGTGTACGATCCCGATGCCCCGACCGGCTCAGGCTGGTGGCACTGGGTGGTGGCCAATATCCCGGCGCAGACGCGTGAACTGCCGCAGGGTGCAGGCTCCGGCAAAGGCGGTCTGCCGGCCGGCGCTATCCAGACCCGCACCGATTTTGGTTCAGCCGGCTACGGCGGCGCGGCCCCTCCGCAGGGTGAAAGCCATCGCTATCACTTCACGATTCATGCATTGGACGTTGAGAGCATTGAGGTGGATGAAGGTTCCAGCGGCGCGCTGGTCGGCTTTAACGTGCACTTCCACAGCCTTGGCAGCGCCACGCTGACGGTGAAGTACAGCTGATTCTTTGGCAAATAAAAGGCTCTTTCGAGCCTACTTTCCAATAATTCATACCCTATGGATTTCAAGTTGCAGCTAGGCGCCCAGCTCGCTCATCCCCAGGCGCTTACTCAAGTAAGTGACTGGGGTGACAAATCTGCCGGGAGCAGATTTGAACGCTGCTTGCAGCGGCCCCGAAGGGGTTCGGCCCACGGATGGGCCGAATAACCGAGTGCAGGTAACAACGCTGCAGCTTGAAAGGCGACGGGTATTAATTACTTGGCTAACACGCTCACCCACATCGGGCCTTTCCCCACCGGATAACGCGCCAGCGTGGTCAATTTGCCGTTGGTTTGATCGATTTCATAGACGCCGATATGATCGGATTTCTGACCTGCGGCAATCACGAAGCGGCCGCTGTGGTCGATGTTGAAACCGCGTGGTTGCTCTTCGATCGGATGATGGCCGACCGGCGACAGGGTGCTGCCGTCTTCGGACACTCTGAAAATCGTCAGGATGCTCGCAGTGCGGTCGCTGGTGTACAGGAAGCGGCCATTTGGCGTGATGTGGATATCCGCCGCCCAGCGGGTGCCGTCGAAATCGTCCGGCATGATATTCACCGTCTGCGTCAGGGTGTATTTGCTGCCGTTTTCAGTGATGACGAACACATCTACCGTGCCGTCCAGCTCGTTCACGCAGTAGGCATAGTTGTCATTGTGGTGGAACGCCATATGACGCGGGCCTGCGCCGGTTGCGGTAGCCACCGCGTCCTGTACGTGCGGCGTCAGTTTGCCTTCCTGACTCAGGTTGAAGAGGCGGATGCGATCTTCTTTCAGGCAAGGTACCAACAGCAACTGATTGGTCGGGTCGATATTGGCCGAGTGCGGCGCGGTTAAACCGTCGATCTGCTGAAGGGGGGCCCCTACCACGCCGTCATGGCCGATCGGGCTGACGCTGGCGCAGTTGCCGCTGTAGGAAGCGGAGAACAGATAGCGGCCCTGCAAATCGGTGGAAATATGCGTCGGGCTGCCCGGCAGCGGCGCCATACCGGCCTGTTGCAGTTTGCCGTCCGCCTCAATGCGGTAGCTGACGATACCGAAGGCCGGGCGCACGCCAACGTACAGGTGGGTTCTATCCGGGTGGATCGCCATAGGTTGTACCTGGCCCGGTACGTCGACGGTCTGCAGCAGCTCCAGTACGCCGGTGTCATTTAACTGCCACACGTGGATTTGCTGGCTTTCCGGGCTGGCGACATAAACGATTTGCTTCATGTGTTCTCCTTGAAGAGAGTAAAAGAGAAACCGGTTTCAGGTTTTTCGGTTTCCCCTAGCTTACCTCACATCGGTGACATAACAACCCCGGGTTGCAGATGAAATCTGTACAGTTTTATCCATCGCTTATCCGGTGTACCATCGGGTTAGTTTTCTTGCTAACGATAATGAGATCCCTATGAGCTACCGCGTCATTGCCCTCGATCTGGACGGCACCCTGCTGGACAACCAAAAACGCATTTTGCCGCAGTCGCTGGCGGCCCTGGCTGAAGCACGCGCCGCCGGTATCAAAGTGGTGGTGGCCACAGGCCGCCATCATGTGGCGATCCACCCGTTCTATCAGGCGCTGGAAATAGACACGCCGGCGATCTGCTGCAACGGCACCTATCTGTATGACTTCCAACAGAAAAAGGTGTTGGCTGCCGATCCACTGCAAAAAGAGCAGGCCAGGTTGGTGCTGCAAATGCTGAAACAAAGCGGCATTCACGGCCTGATGTATGTGGACGACGCCATGCTGTATCAGGACACCAGCGGCCACATCACCCGCTCGCTGGCCTGGGCGGAAACCCTGCCCCCGGCGCAACGCCCGACGTTGCTTCACGTCAACAATCTGGTTCAGGCGGTGGACGAGGTGCAGTCGATCTGGAAATTCGCGACCTCGCACGACGATATTCCCGCGCTGCGCAGCTTCGCCGAAACGGTGGAAAAAGAGCTGGGGCTGGCGTGCGAATGGTCATGGCACGATCAGGTAGATATCGCCAAGGGCGGCAACAGCAAGGGCAAACGCCTGCAACAGTGGGTCGAGTCTCAGGGGCTGAGCATGGATCAGGTGGTGGCCTTCGGGGATAACTACAACGATCTCAGCATGCTGGAAGCGGCCGGTCTGGGCGTAGCCATGGGTAACGCCGATGACGCTATCAAACAGCGCGCCGATCTGGTGATCGCCGATCACCTGCAGCCAGGCATCGCCGACGTGATCCGCACGCGAGTGCTGGGCCAGTAACCCCTTCGCCCTCCCCTGCGGGAGGGCCGTATTCAGCGCGCCTCGCGGCTGATCGACACGCTTTTCACCTGCGCATACAGCCACTGCCCCGGCCGGATCGCCAGCTCGTCACGCGCCCACGGCGTAATGCGCGCCCACAGAACGCTTTCCCCCACCGCCAGCTTCACTTCCACTTGCCCGTCGGCCTCCAGACACTCGGTCACCTTGGCCGGCAAGACGTTGCGAATGCTGCTGTTAACCGGCGGCTGCAAGATCAGCGAAACGTCAGCGGCATTGATGCGGATACGCAGTTGCGCCCCCAATGGGGCATCGACACCGCTGACCCACAGGCGTTGATCACCCAACGCCAGGGCGGTCATGGCATAGCGGGAGTGATGTTCGATCACGCTGACGCGCAACACGCTGCTTTGATCTTCCCGCTGCAACCAGGGCCGCAGCGCGCTGCTGGCCCAAACCTCTTCCAGCCCGCCGAATGCCCGCACCTGGCCGTTATCCAGCACCATCACCTGTTCCGCCAGACGCAGGATTTCGTCCATGCTGTGGCTGACGTAGAGAATCGGGATATTGACGTCCTGCGCCAGCCGCTCCAGGTACGGCAACAGTTCGCGCTTGCGCGGCAGATCCAGCGACGCCAGCGGTTCGTCCATCAACAGCAGTTCCGGGGCGGTCAGCAAGGCGCGACCAATCGCCACCCGTTGTTTTTCACCGCCGGACAAGGTCAGCGGCAGGCGGTTGAGCAAGGGGCCGATGCCCAACAGCTCAACGATGCCGTCGAACTGCGAGCGCATGCCGGCCGCCATGCCGTATTGCAGGTTGCCGCGCACCCGGTAATGCGGGAACAGACGCGCGTCCTGAAATACGTAGCCGATGCGGCGTTTTTCCGGCGGCAGGCACAAGCCACTGGCGGTATCCGCCAGCGTGCGACCATTGAGCGCTATGCGCCCCTGTTGCAAACGCGTCAGGCCGCCGATGGCGTTGATTAAGGAGGTTTTACCGGCACCGGACAGGCCAAAAATGGCGGTAATGCCCTGGGCGGGCAGATCCGCGCGCACGTTGAGGTTGAGATCGCCGAGGCGTTGGGAAAAATCCAGCTCCAGCATTTAGATACCCATCCGTTTGCGGCCCCAGCGGGCCAGCCACTCGGAAACCATCAGTGAAACCAGCGACAACGCTATGGCAATGACGCACAGACGCGCGGCGGCGGCTTCCGCCCCCGGCGTTTCAATCAGGGTATACATCGCCAGCGGAATGGTGCGCGTTTCGCCGGGAATATTGGATACAAAGGTAATGGTGGCACCGAACTCCCCCAGCGAGCGGGCGAACCCCAGCACCACACCGACGATGACCCCAGGCAGCGACAGCGGCAGCGTAATGGTGAAAAACACCCGCCACGGATTGGCACCCAGAGTGCGGGCAGCCTGTTCGAGGCGGGTATCCACCGCCTCCAGCGCCAGCCGGATGGCGCGCACCATCAGCGGAAACGCCACCACGGCGGACGCCAACGCCGCACCGCGCCAGCTAAAGCTGAAACTGAAACCGAACCAGTCATACAGCCATTCGCCAATCACCCCGCGCCGCCCCATGGCGATCAGCAGTATATAGCCGACCACCACCGGCGGCAGCACCAGCGGCAGGTGGATAATACTGTCCAGCAGCGATTTGCCGGGGAAACGGCAACGCACCAGGATCCAGGCCATCAGAATGCCGAAAGGCAAGCTGCAAACTACCGCCACGGCGGACACTTTCAGGCTCAGTTCAACGGCCTGCCACTCGTACTCACTCAGAATCATTTACGCGGGGAGAATCCATAATGGTGAAAAATAGCCGCCGCTTCCGGGCTTTTCAGATAGTTATAAAAAGCGCTGACGGCCGGTGTTTGATGGCCTTTAACCAACGCCATCGGGTATTCAACCGGTTTGTGGCTGTCTTCCGGGAAGACGCCCACCACGCTGACTTTATCACTGGCTACCGCATCTGAGCCATAAACAATGCCCAACGGCGCTTCGCCGCGCTCCACCAGCGCCATTGCGCTGCGTACGTTGTTGGCCCGCGCCAGTTTAGGCTCCAGCGCGGTCCAGACGCCGAGATTCTGCAAGGCTTCTTTGGCGTAGATCCCCGCCGGTACGTGGTCCGGATCGCCCACCGCCAGGCGGCCGCCATTCAACAGTTTCGCCCAGTCGGTCTGTTTGTTAAGCGTAATTTTATCCTGTTTGCCGTCTTTGGCGGCGATCAGCACCAGTTCGTTGCCCAACAGCGTATACCGCGTCTCTTTAACCATCTGCTGTTTGTCGATGGCGTAGTCCATCCACTGCTGATCGGCGGAGATAAACAGATCGGCCGGAGCGCCCTGCTCAATCTGGCGTGCCAGCGTTGAAGAAGAGGCAAATGAAGAAACCACCTGCACATCCTTGCCTTTCTGATACTGGGTCGCGATATCCTGCAGCGCATTCGTCAGCGATGCTGCCGCAAAAACGGTAATTTTCTCTGCCGCAGACGCCTGCATGACCATACCGGATGCCAATACAATACCGCCGACCCATTTAGTCCATTGCTGTTTCATGGTGTTCTCCGCAAGTTAATGTGCAATATCACTCTTCGTTATATAAAAAATAATATAACGTTGTGCGGAAGCTTGTCATGCGGTTTATCGGCAGGGGAAGACATAACTTGAGACACCCGCCGAACGGCGCCGACGGGCGTTGAGATGGGGATGGCTGACGATCAGTGCTGAGTGCGGTTTTCTTTCGAGCGGCCCACTTTGGAGAAAATGTTGAACACTTCCGCCAAACCATAGATCAGGCCGAGAATGATCGCCATAACCACCGGCACCATTACCACAGCGAACAGCAAACTTTTCAATAATTCCAACATGGTAGCCTCACTTAACTGCCCATTGAGCGGCAATGAACACCGCTACGTAGCGCCATTTTAAACCAAAATAGCGGCTAAAACGGAGTTATTTTAAACATCAGGTGAAATTTGTAACCGGCCAAACGTGCCATTTTGGCGCTTTGCCGGTAAATCGGCGACAATAAGGCTTTTGCAGCCGACAGGACGCGTTATGCAGGCCGAAATCCTCCTTACTCTAAAACTCCAGCAAAAACTGTTCGCCGATCCACGCCGCATCGCGCTGCTCAAGCAGGTCCGGCATACCGGCTCCATCAGCCAAGGCGCGAAACTGGCGGGCATCAGCTATAAAAGCGCCTGGGACGCCATTAACGAAATGAACCAGTTGGCGGAGCAAACGGTGGTGGAACGCGCCACCGGCGGCAAAGGCGGCGGCGGCGCTCAGGTCACCCATTACGGTGAACGGCTGATCCAATTATACGATCTGCTGGGCCAAATCCAGCAAAAAGCCTTCGACGTATTGCAGCAAGACAACCTGCCGCTCGACAGCCTGCTGGCGGCAATTTCCCGCTTTTCGCTGCAAACCAGCGCGCGTAATCAGTTCTTCGGCACCGTCATCGAACGCGACCACCGGCAGGTTCAGCAGCATCTGGAGATTTTACTGAGCGATGGAACAACCCGTCTCAGCGCGGCTCTCACCCAACAAAGCGCCGACCGGCTGCAGCTCGCCCCCGGCAAGGAAGTATTGGCGCTGATTAAAGCGCCATGGGTGAAGCTGAATACCGATCCGGCCCTCGTCGGGGCAGCGGACAATGCGCTGGCGGGCGTGGTGGCCAACATCCAGCCGGGCGCCGATCACAGCGAAGTGCTGGTGACGTTGGCGGGCGGCGAAACCCTGTGCGCCACGGTAGCCAATCAGGAACTGCAACAGCTTAAATTGCAACCCGGCAGCGCGGTGCACGCCCTGTTCAACGCCGACCGGGTGATTGTCGCCACGTTGTGCTAAACGCAACGTAATGTTGCGTTTTTGCCGATTGACTTCACCCGCCAATACGCCTATTTCTAAATCAAATAATTGCACAATAAGGAATAGGTAATGTCATCGTTGCACATTTCGCAAGGTTCATTTCGCTTAAGCGATACCCGAACCCTGACGCTGGATGCGCTGGAGATTCGGTCTGGCGACAGTTGGGCCTTTGTCGGCGCCAACGGCAGCGGAAAATCCGCCCTGGCGCGCGCGTTGGCCGATGAGCTAGTGTTGCTGAGCGGCGAACGCCGCAGCGATTTCAGCCGCCAGGTGCGCATCTCCTTCGAACAGTTGCAAAAACTGGTCAGCGACGAATGGCAACGCAACAATACCGACCTGCTCAGCCCCGGCGAAGAAGACACCGGCCGCACCGCGGCGGAAATCATTCAAGAAGAAGTGAAAGACCCGGAACGCTGCGCGCAACTGGCCGCACAGTTTGGCATCACTGCGCTGCTGACGCGCCGTTTTAAGTACCTTTCCACGGGCGAAACGCGCAAAACCCTGCTGTGCCGGGCGTTAATGCCGCAGCCCGACTTGCTGATCCTGGATGAACCCTTCGACGGGCTCGACGTGAATTCCCGCGCCCAATTGGCCGCGCTGCTGAACGATCTCTCCGGGCACGGCTATACCCTGGTACTGGTGCTCAACCGTTTTGACGAGGTGCCGGACTTTATCCGGCAGGTGGGGGTGCTGGCAGATTGCACTCTCGCAAGCCAGGGCACGCGCCAACAGGTGATGGCGGACGCGCTGGTGGCGCAATTGGCGCACAGCGAGAATCTGGATGGCCTGGCGCTGCCGGAAACCGAGGATCCGGCCCAGAAAGCCCCCTTGCCGACGGATCAACCGTTAATCGTGCTGCATGACGGGGTGGTCAGTTACAACGATCGCCCCATCCTTAATCATCTCGACTGGCAGGTTAACCCCGGTGAGCACTGGCAGATCGTCGGTCCTAACGGTGCCGGTAAATCCACCCTGCTCAGCCTGATCACCGGCGATCATCCACAAGGTTACAGCAACGATCTTACCCTGTTCGGCCGCCGCCGCGGCAGCGGAGAAACCATCTGGGATATCAAACGCCACATCGGCTACGTCAGCAGCAGCCTGCATCTGGACTACCGCGTCAGCTCAAGCGTACGCAACGTGATCCTGTCCGGATTTTTCGACTCCATCGGCATCTATCAGGCCGTGTCTGACCGGCAGCAGCAATTGGCCGACCAATGGCTGGCGCTGTTGGGGTTGGGCGGCTCCCGCGGCGATACGCCGTTTCACAGCCTGTCCTGGGGCCAGCAGCGGCTGGCGTTGATCGCCCGTGCGCTGGTCAAGCATCCGGCGTTGCTGATCCTCGACGAACCTTTGCAGGGGCTGGATCCGCTCAATCGCCAACTGGTGCGCCGCTTTGTCGACGTGCTGATCGGCCAGGGCGCTACCCAACTGCTGTTTGTTTCCCACCATGCGGAAGACGCGCCGCAGTGCATTACCCACCGCCTGAGCTTCTTGCCCGACGGTGACGGTTACCGCTATCAGCAGGAGCAGCTTGCCTGACATTCTGGATAATCCTGCGGAGGGGTGGCCCTGCCACTCATCCGATGACATATCCGGCAACACTTCCTGCGTAACACATCTCAGTGGGCCTTTTATCATAAAGGGATGAAGGATTCATTTTTGGAGAGGCTATGTCCGCCGCACTGATTATTATCGATCTGATCGAGGATCTGATTGGCCCCAAGGGGCGCGCGAATCACTGTCATGAACAGGTGGTGGCGCATAACCTGATTGCCAACACCAATGTCGCTGCGGCCTATGCGCGGGTACGCAAAATTCCGGTGATTTGGGTGCGCGTGGGTTTTGCCGACGATTATCACGATATCCCGCCCCATTCTCCGCTGTTCAACCACCTTAAGCAGATCGGCGCTCTGCGTTTGAGCAGCCCCGGTTGCCAATGGGACAAGGCTTTACAGGTGTTGCCGGTGGATTTTCAGTTCGAAAAGAACGCCGTTTCCGCTTTTGCCGGTAACAATTTGTTAGCCTGGTTGCAGCAGCATCGTTGCCATCACCTATTGCTGGGAGGCGTCAGCACCCCACTGGCGATTGAAAGCACCGCGCGGCAGGCTCACGACGCAGGTTTTCAGGTTACCGTATTGCAGGATTTGTGCGCGGCGCCGAGCGAGGAGATACACCAGCAAAGCCTGGATATTTTGCAAAACCTGGCGGA
Organism: Serratia sp. 22264; assembly: GCF_052045345.1. Lineage (NCBI taxonomy): Bacteria > Pseudomonadati > Pseudomonadota > Gammaproteobacteria > Enterobacterales > Yersiniaceae > Serratia > Serratia sp. 22264. The sequence continues at coordinate 18,770 of NZ_JBQEOY010000001.1, read as the reverse complement.
AATCACCCGTTCGCAGGCCTGGATGAAAGGGTAAATCAGACAGTTGCCGAATAAGCTCGCTTCAGATCACTGTCCGGACCTTTGCTGTAACCTCTCTATGTTACTATTCGTCATAGCGTTCAACTTCGCCATACTCACACGCCGCACAGGCATTGAGCGCCGTGTGCATATTTTAAAGGGATAGAGTTATGTGGGGCGTACTTTCGATTTCGTTATTCTTTTTGCCATTTAACCGGCTGATTGCCTGGTTGGTTCTGGCCGCATCGGCGGGCATGGGGATGTACCACGGGGTGTTGACCCCGCTGAGTCTGGGCTGTGTGTTGGTCATTGTCGCTTTGGCGGGCCTGCGGCACCATTTCCGCGCCCAACGTAATCTGGCGGGGCTGCTGGAAGTGTTGGTGATGGCAAGCTGCGTGGCGCTATTCCTGCACCTGGTGCCGGGGTTCCATAACCAGTTGATGATCGACGGTGAAAAACCCGGCCCGCTCAGCGCGCCGTTCACCATGTATTACAATTTCGACAAAGCGATGGTGCCATTCCTGCTGTTCGCCTGCCTGCCGACGTTGTTTGCCGCTGAAACCGGTAAAAGCGCCGGTAAAACCGGTTGGATCGCGCTGATACTGGCAGTGCCTGCCTTACTGCTGCTGGCCTTAGCCCTCGGTGGCCTGAAGATTGAGCCGCACGCACCGGACTGGATCCTGGCGTTTGTGATGGCCAATCTGTTCTTTGTCTGTATGGCGGAAGAAGCACTGTTTCGCGGTTATCTGCAGCAACGTCTCAGCCAGTGGCTGGGCGCCTGGCCCGCATTGATTATCGCAGCACTGGTGTTTGGTGCCGCGCACCTGGCCGGCGGCATGCTGATGGTGGCATTCGCCACGCTCGCCGGGTTGATTTACGGCCTGGCGTGGATGTGGAGCGGCCGCCTGTGGGTGCCGATCCTGTTCCATTTTGGGCTTAATCTGACGCACCTGCTGTTATTCACTTATCCAGTGTATCAACATCCCTGACCTTCTCAGCCGGCAGGAGCCCTTCTGCCGGCGCTATGGATGAAAACGCTATCATCCAACTTATTGCCCTGCTTTCTCTGTCCTAAACCCTCTGCCGTACTGCCTGTGTTCCTTATTGCTGCCTCAAGTGTAAACGATTCCATTTTTCGCTCTGGATCACCTTTTTACTCCGTCGGGCATGCTATCTTTTTGCGCATCGTTATCCATTTTAATCTGTAAAGGGTGCGCCTGGAGTTGATGAAAGCGATTACACTCGCCGCGCCGGACAAGAAAAAGGAACCGCAATGACGGATTTTAATCCCATCGATCATCCCCATCGCCGCTATAACCCGCTGACCGGTCAATGGGTATTGGTATCGCCGCACCGCGCCAAGCGCCCATGGCAGGGCCAACAGGAGTCCGCGCAGCAGGAAACGCTGCCGCAGCACGATCCGGACTGCTTCCTCTGCCCAGGCAATACCCGCGTTACCGGCGATAAAAACCCGGATTATCAGGACACCTATGTGTTCACCAATGACTTCGCCGCGCTGATGACGGATACGCCGCAGGCACCGGAAAGCCAGGATCCGCTCATGCGCTGCCAGAGCGCGCGCGGCACCAGCCGGGTCATCTGCTTCTCCCCCGATCACAGTAAAACCCTGCCGGAACTGACGCTTGCGGCTCTGGAGCGGGTGATTGCCACCTGGCAAGAACAAACTGCCGATCTCGGCCGCAGCTATCCGTGGGTCCAGGTATTCGAAAACAAAGGGGCGGCCATGGGCTGCTCAAACCCGCACCCGCATGGACAGGTATGGGCCAACAGCTTCCTGCCGAACGAAGTCGAGCATGAAGACCGCCTGCAGCGCGAGTATTTCCAACAGCACCAATCCCCTCTGTTACTGGATTACGTGCAGCGTGAACGGGCTGACGGCAGCCGTACGATCGTTGAAACCGAACACTGGCTGGCCGTGGTGCCCTACTGGGCCGCCTGGCCGTTTGAAGCGCTGCTGCTGCCGAAGGCCGCAGTACAACGCATTACCGATCTGAGCGCCGCGCAGAGCAGTGACCTGGCCGTAGCGCTGAAAAAGCTGACCAGCCGTTACGACAATCTGTTCCAGTGCTCTTTCCCCTATTCCATGGGCTGGCACGGCGCACCTTTCAATGACGCGGATAACCGCCACTGGCAGTTGCACGCCCATTTCTATCCGCCACTGCTGCGCTCCGCCACGGTGCGTAAATTTATGGTGGGTTACGAGATGCTGGCTGAAACCCAGCGCGATCTGACTGCAGAACAGGCCGCAGAGCGTCTGCGCGCCGTTGACGACATTCATTACCGTGAAGCCGGAGCCAAACAATGAGTTTGAAAAATCATACCCACACCATTTTCACCCAACGCTTTGGCTACGCGCCCGCACTGACCATTCAAGCGCCAGGACGAGTGAATTTGATCGGCGAACATACCGACTATAACGACGGTTTCGTATTGCCGTGCGCCATTGATTACCAAACGGTGATCGCCGGAGCCAGACGTGACGATCGCCAGATCCGGGTGATCGCGGCCGATTACGACGGGCAGTTGGATCAATTCTCGCTCGACGATCCGATCGTCAGTCACCCGGACCAGCTTTGGTCCGATTACGTGCGCGGCGTGATCAAACACCTGCAACTGCGCAACGCCAATTTTGGCGGCGCGGATCTGGTGATCTCCGGCAACGTGCCGCAAGGCGCCGGCCTCAGCTCTTCCGCCTCACTGGAAGTGGCCGTTGGCCAGGTGATGCAGGCGCTGTATGAACTGCCGCTGGATGGCGTAGCCTTGGCTTTGAATGGCCAGGAGGCGGAGAATCAGTTTGTCGGCTGCAATTGCGGGATCATGGATCAGCTGATTTCCGCCCTCGGTGAACAGGATCATGCCTTGCTGATCGATTGCCGTTCACTGGAGACCCGTGCGGTGTCGGTCCCGGAAAATATTGCCGTGGTGATCATCAACTCCAACGTGAAGCGCGGGCTGGTGGACAGCGAATACAACACCCGTCGCGAACAATGCGAAGCCGCCGCGCGCTTCTTCGGCGTCAAGGCACTGCGCGACGTCAGCCCGGAGCTGTTCTTCCCGATCCAACATGAATTGGATCCGATCGTCGCCAAACGAGCGCGCCACGTAATCACCGAAAACGATCGCACCCTGGCCGCCGCAGATGCGTTGGCGGCAGGCGATATGAAACTGATGGGCAGGCTGATGGCGGAATCTCACGCTTCAATGCGGGATGACTTTGCCATTACCGTGCCGCCGATCGACCAGTTGGTGGAGATAGTCAAAAACGTTATCGGCGATCGCGGCGGCGTGCGCATGACCGGCGGCGGTTTTGGCGGCTGCATAGTGGCGCTGATGCCGCAAGAATTGGTGGAGCCGGTGCGCGAGACGGTAGCGCGCGAATATCCGTTGCAAACCAACGGACTACGGGAAACCTTTTACGTTTGCAAGGCATCAGCGGGGGCCGGAATATGCTGACAGACAGCCTGCAACTGGCCCCTGATGGCCAACCCTACCAGCTAACCCGGCTGCAAAACGCCGGCGGGATGACGGTCACGCTGATGGATTGGGGCGCGACCTGGCTTTCCGCCGTGCTGCCGCTGAAATCGGGCAAAACGCGTGAACTGCTGCTGGGGTGCCGGACACCGGCGGATTACCAGCGGCAAGCCGCCTATCTTGGCGCCACCGTCGGACGCTATGCCAACCGTATCGCCTACGCCAGTCTGCTGGTCGGCAACAAGCCGCATCCGCTGCTCGCCAATCAAGGGGAACACCAACTGCACGGCGGGCCGGAAGGCTTCAATGCCCGTCGCTGGCGGATTGTTCAACAAGATACGCAGCAGGTGAGTTACGCGCTGCATTCACCCGACGGCGACCAGGGATTTCCCGGCAATCTTGAGGTTCAGGTCAATTACCGACTCACCGCCGATAACCGGCTGGAAATCAGTTACCAGGCCCGGACCGATCGCGCCTGCCCGGTCAATCTGACCAACCACGCCTATTTCAATCTGGACGGCGCCGGCACCGACGCCCGCCGGCAACGGCTGCAGCTGTTTGCCGACCGTTATCTGCCGGTCGACAGCGAGGGCATACCCAACGCCGAACTCACGCCGGTGGACGGCAGCGGCATGGATTTTCGCCACCCGAAAACGCTGCTGCAGGATTTCCTGCGCGACCGCGATCAGCAGCGGGTAAAAGGCTACGATCATGCCTATCTGCTGCACCGTACCTGCGGCGCATTGGACTGCCCGGCGGCGCACCTGTGGTCGGCGGACGGTCAGGTGCAGATGAGCGTCTTCACCAGCGCACCGGCGCTGCAACTGTACAGCGGCAATTACCTGGACGGCACACCGGCACGTGATGGCGGCAGCTACGCCAGTTACGCCGGCATAGCGCTGGAAAGCGAGTTTTTGCCGGACAGCCCGCACCACCCGGAATGGCCGCAGCCGGACTGTTGGCTCAAGCCGGGGCAGCAATATCAAAGTGCCACCCATTATCAGTTTTATCCTATCTGACCCACCACGCCCCTTGCCATGCGGCCGGGGGCCGTTTGTTATAAATGCTTACCTTTTTACACGCCGGCCCCACCGGCACCTGCCTTTCCTTATTCCAAAGCGCACACTAGAATCAGGCTACGGTGATAAGCACAACACCTTGTGCTGCGTCACAATTTTCGGCCATCTCTGGCCGGTCAATAGCTGAAGGAACACCTATGCGTCTGATTACTGCACTCCCATTACTGGCGGGTTTACTGCTGAGCACCAACCTGATGGCTGCCGATACCGCAACCGCAGCAAAAACGCCTTCGCCGGCGCAGGCTGCACAGCAGAAGCGCATGACTGATTGTAATCAACAAGCCTCCACCAAAACGCTGAAAGGCGCGGACCGCACTACCTTCATGAGCACCTGCCTGAAGGCAGAAGGTTCCACTGCAGCGAAAACCCTGACGCCGCAACAGCAGAAGATGAAAACCTGCAACGCCGATGCCAAAACCAAAAGCCTGAAAGGCGACGAGCGTAAAACCTTTATGAGCAACTGTCTGAAAAAATCAGCCTGATTGCCCTTCACCAGCGGCACGGCCGGATCTCATTCCGCCGTGCCGGTTTCCCCCGTGACGCCCGCCTGATCGATTCAGCTTTTCCTCAGAACAGCACTTACTTTGCGGCAAGAAATTGGCTATGGTTAGACACTATCGATTGCCGAGCCACCGGCCGCGGCAATATAATGATTTTCGTTATCATTGAAATGTCAGATTATTAAGGAGTTAAGCTATGGCTGTAACTAAGCTGGTTCTGGTGCGTCACGGCGAAAGCCAGTGGAACAACGAAAACCGCTTTACCGGTTGGTATGATGTTGATTTGTCCGACAAAGGTCGCACCGAAGCGAAAGCAGCAGGCAAGCTGTTGAAAGATGAAGGTTTCTCTTTTGACTTTGCTTACACCTCCGTCCTGAAGCGCGCGATCCATACCTTGTGGAACATCCTGGACGAACTGGATCAGGCTTGGCTGCCAACTGAAAAATCCTGGAAGCTGAACGAACGCCACTACGGTGCGCTTCAGGGTCTGAACAAGGCTGAAACCGCTGAGAAATACGGTGACGAGCAGGTTAAGCAATGGCGTCGCGGCTTCGCCGTTACCCCACCAGAGCTGACCAAAGATGATGAGCGTTACCCGGGCCACGACCCACGTTATTCGGCGCTGACCGAAAAAGAGCTGCCGCTGACCGAGAGCCTGGCGCTGACCATCGATCGCGTGATCCCTTACTGGGACGAAGAAATTCTGCCACGCATCAAAAGCGGCGAGCGCGTTATCGTTGCCGCGCACGGCAACTCGCTGCGTGCGCTGGTAAAATACCTGGATAACCTGAGCGAAGATGAGATCCTCGAACTGAACATCCCAACCGGCGTGCCGTTGGTGTATGAATTCGACGAAAACTTCAAGCCAATCAAACGTTACTACCTGGGCAATGCCGACGAGATCGCTGCTAAAGCGGCCGCTGTGGCAAACCAGGGTAAAGCGAAGTAATTTTCGCCCGTTGATCCCGGTTTGGCCGGTAATGCAGATCGTTTAAGAGCACATAAACAATCCTGTCAATAAGAGAAAATCCGGAGTCAGTCCCCTGACTCCGGATTTTTTTATGTCTAAACCCGGTAACTTTCTCAGCATGCAAGCGTGGGGTCGATGTTATCGAGCTCTAGACACGGGCCACCGATGCAAGGACCTGCCTGATGGCATTTTGATGATGGGCCAAGAACGTAGCGGTTATCTCCGTTATTACTTTCACCCCGGAAACGGCCAAAAATCCGAATTTTGGCAGGGAGAGCTGCTCAACATTTACACCGTAGTCGGTCACAACCTATTATCCATGGATAAGGGCCACAATGGACGACGACACAAGGAATGTATCACCATGTCAGCACTAGAGTTTCCCTGCACTATATTCAAAACCCAAAAAAGAATGGACGACTATGGCGCGGAGGATATGCGCTGCGGTGATTTAAGCGAATCACAGTTAAAGAATACATTTAATCTGGTCGACATCTCGGCCAGGGTTAATCCGTTCACCTTGACGAAAATCACCCCGTTCAGCCAGCCACAATCGCTGGCTCGTGGTTCCCGTGGAGAGGACGAGAAAATTACCCGTGAGGCGTGCGCCAAAATTCTGTTTGATGAATTCCGTCACCTCTCGCAGCCTTTCTCCGTATACGGTCCCTACAAGCCGCTGATCGAAAAGATGATCACCCATATGCAGAATGGCCAGGGTTCGCCCTTCACCAGTACGCATCTGGATGCGGCTTTGAAGGAGCATATTCTTAGTGACAATTCTAAAAATAGCACACGTCTTTTGCTAGGAACTGCTTTTGACAGAAATATAGACTGGGAGAATAGATGTTATCCGTTAGATAATAATGGCAGATTAACGGATGCAGTATCCTTTGGGCGATTACCTAAATTTGACAGATTCCAGGATAATTTTAATGGTATGGGAATTACTGTCCACGACACCTGGGCAACTCATATCACCATAAAGTCACTACAGATTGATAATAACCGCTACCGAGCCATTTTGCATTACAAAGTACAGGATCACTTCGGCCTTGACTGTAACGATATTTCAAAATCGAAATTTAACCGGCTCCGTTTTTTCCGCATCTGGTTTGTACTTCAGCGATACAATATTTTTGGATTTAAACCCTTTATGACTAATATGGAAGCCACTGTAGAAATTACCGGGGGACGGAATGAAGGAAAAAAATAAAAAAATCCTAGCAGTGCTATCACTGATTGGTTTCGCTCTGCTTAGTTATTCATTCTGGTTATCATCACGTCCAGTAGAAATCATATCCATCCATCAGAGAAATAACTATAGTTCTGTTTTAGTAAGAAACTTTCCTTTTACCGATAAAGGAAAGATAAACTGGTGGCTAAAAAGCAAAGGGATATTGAAAGAGAAATATAACATACCAAAACCTGCTTCGGATGGTTTTTACACAGTAATATTTTGGGACTTTGGTGAAGGGTATCAGAAAGAAGATAAGTATGACAGGTTATGTTTTGAGGATATGAAAACACAGAAAAATTGCATTGATAAAAATGCAATTTTCTCTGTGGACCATAGTAGAAACATGGGTACTACCTTTGTTGTATATGATGGCAGCGATTATCGTTTAGACCACAATGGTGAGATAGTAAAAATACAACACAAATAAAATTTACTTTATCGTATAGAGACAGTAAGAGAATTTTCCCTTTTACGCCAGGCGCTACCCGACGGAGAGAAAATGGCACAGCCTGTCCTCCCTATCGGTAAACCGACAGGGAGAGTTGCTCAACATTTACACCGCAGCCGGTCATGACCTATTATCCATAGATAAGGACCGCAATGGACGACGACACAAGGAATTTATCACCATGTCAGCACTAGAGTTTCCCTGCACTATATTCAAAACCCAAAAAAGAATGGACGACTATGGCGCGGATGATATGCGCTGCGGTGATTTAAGCGAATCACAGTTAAAGAATACATTTAATCTGGTCGACATCTCGGCCAGGGTTAATCCGTTCACCTTGACGAAAATCACCCCGTTCAGCCAGCCACAATCGCTGGCTCGTGGTTCCCGTGGAGAGGACGAGAAAATTACCCGTGAGGCGTGCGCCAAAATTCTGTTTGATGAATTCCGTCACCTCTCGCAGCCTTCCTCCGTATACGGTCCCTACAAGCCGCTGATCGAAAAGATGATCACCCATATGCAGAATGGCCAGGGTTCGCCCTTCACCAGTACGCATCTGGATGCGGCTTTGAAGGAGCATATTTTGAGTGACAGATCGCCAGATAATAGCTCACGCTTATTATTGGGGAAATCTTTAAGCAAAAATATAGACTGGGAAAATAAATGTTATCCAATAGAAAATAAAAGTGAACTAAAGGATGCTATCCTTGGAGGAAAATTACCTAAATTTGACAGATTACAGGATAATTTTAACGGCATGGGAATAACTGTCCACGACACTTGGGCAACTCATATCACCATAAAATCACTACAGATTGATAATGACCGCTACCGGGCCATGGTGCATTACAAGGTACAGGATCACTTCGGCCTGGACGGTGATGACATTTCAAATACTAAATTTAACCGGCTCCGTTTTTTCCGCATCTGGTTTGTGCTTCAGCGATACTATCAATTTGGTTTTAAACCCTTTATGACCAATATGGAAGCCACTGTGAATATTTCCGGGGGACGAAATGGAAACAAAAATTAAGAAAACTCTCTATGCATTACTCCCGATCGGATGCGCCCTGGTTTTTTATTTCATCTGGCTATCTAATCGCACGATCGAAATCGTAGGCGTCCATCAGAGAAACAATTACAGTGATGTACTGGTAACAAACTTCCCTTTCACTGATAAAGGTAAAATAAACTGGTGGATGGAAAATAAAGATAGATTAAAAACCATGTATAACATACCAAAAACAGCACCTTATGGTTTATTCACCATAGTATTTTGGGATTTCAACGAAGGTTATAAAGAAGAAGGGAAGTATGACAGAATGTGTTTCGATGATATGAAAACAAAATTTAACTGCATTGATAAAAATAGAGTCTTCTCAGTTGAGAATAACCGAAGCAATGATATTTTATTTACCGTACATGATGGGATATATCGCATGAAAAAAGATGGAGAGATTATAAAAATTTATCATAAATAAGTATTTTCTCACCTCGGAGTGAAGGTGGCGAGATTTTCTTCACTCCTGTACCCCCATAATCAAGTATAGTAAATTTGGAAACCACTGTAAAAATCCCGGCGCGCGCAATGAAAGTTAAAATTTGTACACTACTCCTGATTGTCTGCGCACTACTCAGTTACTCCCTCTGGTTGTCACTGCGTCCTGTAGAAATTGTGGCTGTCCATAAGGATGGGGAATTCAGTTCGGTTTTAGTTAAAAACTTCCCTTTTACCGACAAAGGAAAGATAAACTGGTGGCTAAACAATAAAGAAATGTTAAAAGAAAAATATAAAACCCCCGAACCTGCGCCAGATGGATTCTTTGCTATTACCTTTTGGGATTTTGGCGAGGGTTATAAAGAAGAAGGAAAGTATGACAGACGATGTTTTGATGATATGAACACATCAAAAAATTGTATAGATAAAAACAAGGTTTTCTCTGTTGAGAATGACAGAAATGACGATATATTATTTAGCGTTTACAATGGAATTTATCACATGAAGAAAAATGGTAAGCTGGTAAAAACAAAATACGAATGAAGACTTGCTTTACTCATGTAGTATCTGCAAGAAAATCCCCTTCACTCCCGGCTTGCGTCAGTTATCTATACGCCCATAGCCAAGTATCAATAAGGCTATCACGCTTTACCCCTTGTCCTCCTTCCGGTAACCCGTCAATGGAAAATTGCAGAAGTGCATGGGTGGCAGTTAAGTTGCCGACGCCGGGTTTATCAAGTAACAGTGGGCTAACGCATAAATCGCTAACCCACTGTTTATTTGAATAATATGCAAATTATACGCCGTTTGGCGAAAACCGCGTATTGATGGCGCAAGCGGCTTTCATCGGGTACAGGAAACACTTCCCGACAGGCATCGGGTCGACTTAAGCAAAGCCGCCTGCCCCTCAAAATTCGTCTTGCAAAACAGGTGGCCCATAGATTCCAGAGAGATTCCGCAAACTGAGCCCTGTTTTATCAGGCGCGACGCGCCTTAACCGCCGCCGCCAACTCGCGCAGCACGGTTTCCGTGTCTTCCCAGCCGATGCAAGCGTCTGTCACGCTCTTGCCATAGACCAGCGGCTCGCCGCTTTCCAGATTCTGGTTGCCTTCCACCAGATGGCTTTCGATCATCACGCCGATAATCGCTTTTTCACCGCCGGCGACCTGTTTGCACACGTCTGCATTCACTTCCAGCTGCTTTTTGAACTGCTTGCTGCTGTTGGCGTGGCTGAAGTCGATCATCACCTGCGCCGGTAGACCCGCTTTGACCAGGCCGTCTTTGACTTCCTTGACGTGCGCCGCGCTGTAGTTCGGCTCTTTGCCGCCGCGCAGGATAATGTGGCAATCGCCATTACCGCTGGTGTTAACGATCGCCGAGTGGCCCCACTTGGTCACCGACAGGAAACAGTGCGGCGCGCTGGCAGCGTTGATGGCGTCAATCGCCACTTTGATGGTGCCGTCGGTGCCGTTCTTGAAGCCAACCGGGCAAGACAGGCCGGAAGACAGCTCGCGGTGCACCTGGGATTCCGTGGTACGAGCCCCGATCGCGCCCCAGCTCATCAGATCAGCCAGGTACTGCGGGGTGATCATGTCGAGGAATTCCCCCGCGGCCGGCAAGCCGCTATCGTTGATATCCAACAGCAACTTACGGGCCAGGCGCAGACCGTCGTTGATCTGGAAGCTGTTATCCATCTGCGGATCGTTGATCAGCCCTTTCCAGCCCACGGTGGTACGCGGTTTTTCAAAGTAAACGCGCATCACCACTTCCAGCTCGCCACTCAGTTCCTGACGCAGCGTCAGCAAGCGCTCGGCATACTCTTTTGCCGCTTTGGTGTCGTGGATCGAGCATGGGCCGATAACCACCAGCAGGCGATCGTCGTTACCGCGAAGGATCTTGTGAATTGCACTGCGCGCCAGGGACACCGTCTCAGCTGCACGTTCAGTGGCCGGAAACTTCTCTAACAGGGCCACCGGTGGCAGGAGTTCCTTAATTTCTTTAATGCGTAAATCGTCATTTTGGTAATTCATAACTTTTCCATTCGGTATCGAGGGGCGGTATTTCACAGAGCGTGGATCCAACCAATTTAGCCTGTGAGGGTAGCGCTGTAAATCACCTTTGCCGCCTCCCGGCGGAACGGCCAAATTATCAGTAGATTGTGCTGTTTCATCGGGAGAGCGCAGTGGCTCCTTTTTCGCTATGCTAGCGATCAGGATACCGTTACTTGAGCCAAACCATGCCTTCTCTGTTATTAGTTGATGACCACCCTGTGGTTCATGTCGCACTGGAAGCGGCGCTAATGAAGTCTTCCCGTCCTTATAGCCTGCAGGCGGTTCAGGATGATGTTCAGGCGTTGGCCCAATTGGCCGCAGCCGATTTTTCGCTGGTCATTCTGGATATCGGCCTGCCGCAGGTAGACGGCTTGCAACTGCTGAAAAAAATCCGCCGCCACTACCCGCAGCAACCGATCCTGATCTACACCGCGCAGGAAGAAGAGATCTACGCGCGTATGGCCTGGGCAGCCGGCGCCAACGGGTTTGTGCATAAAGGCAGCCGGCTTGAACAATTGGTGCAGGCAATTGAAACCGTGCTGGCCGGGGAGCCGAGTTTTCCCGCCGCTGCGATGGCGGAAGAAACGCAACCGGCAGAGGGAGTGCTGCTGACGCCCAAAGAGCTGCAGATCCTCGGCCTGCTCAGCAAGGGGCTGTCCAATCTGCAAATTGCCGAGATGCTGAACATCAGCAACAAAACCGTCAGCACTCACAAGAAGAATATTCTGCGCAAAACCGGCGCCAGCAATCTGTTGGAACTGGTGGCGGTATTTAGAGAACTGGCGCCATGATGCGCGGCGTTCTGCTGCTGTTGGCGATGTTGCTCAACCTCGGCAACGTCGCGTATGCGGCGCAACCGGTGTCTTATCAGTTGGTCAGTAACCTGAATATTCCGGCGGACATGCTGATCGCCAGCGAGAAAAATCCCTGGCGCGACGCGACGCTGCGCGTGGGCATCATCAGCGAGAATGCCAGTCCCTATAACATTATCGTGGATGAGGATCTGTACGGGTTGAACGCCGACTACCTCGGTTATGTCCAGCAGGTCACCGGCATCCGCTTTCAGATTTACGGTTTCGCCGATCTGGCGCAGCTCGAACAGGCGCTGCACAGCGGCGCTATCGATCTGCTGTACGGCATTCCGCAGAACGAAGCGCTGGAGGATCTGAAAATCTCCCAGCCTTATTACGTCAGTAACCTGCGCGTGCTGCGCGACCGGAGCAATGACCGCCGGGTGATGCTTAACTCCGCCGATGCGCGGGTGGCAATCAGTACCCTGACCGATATGCAGGCCGGCAACGCGCTGAAGGCGGTGTCTTCCCACGTTCAGCGTTATGACAACAACCTGCAGGCGGTTTATGCCTTGCTGAACGGCAGCAGCGATTACTTTATTGCCGACGAAGCCAGCGCCAGCTTTATTATTGACCAGTTGCAACTCGGCCAGCTTTATCAGATCGAAAGCACGGTCAATCTCGGTAACCTGTCTTTCGTCTTCGCCGCCGACAATCCGGCACTGATCGACACCCTCAACGTCGCTATCGCCGATGCGCCGATGGAGTTGATGAACGCCATTCAAAGCCGTTGGAGCAAAAAGATCCCCAGCTATCTCGATACCGGCAACGCCGATCTGACGCAGATGGAAAAAAGCTGGGTAGAAAAGCACCGCACCGTTTATTACGCCGCCATAGAGAATAACTTCCCGTTCGCCTATCGCGGTTCCGACGGCCAACCGCGCGGCTACGCGATCGACATACTCAAGATCATTGCGCAAAACACCGGGCTGCGTTTTGCTCCGCTATGGGCGCGCAACGCCGAACAGGCAGACCAACTGGTGCTATCCGGCCAGGCCAGTTTCCGCACCGCTCTGCCGCTGGCGCGCGGCGTTAAGGCGCGTTACAGCGCCAGCATGCCGATTCACCGCTCGCTGTGGGGGGTTTACGTCGGTCAGTACGCCAACGGGATTTCTACCTGGAGCGATCTGGCCGGCAAACGCATCGGCGTTTTGCAGGGCGATCTGGCGCAGGGGCTGGTGCCGCAGAACGAAGAGCTCATTCATTTTGCCGACAGCAAGGCGATGTATGACGCTCTGGCCAACGGCCAATTGGATGCGCTGGTGGATAACGTGATCTCGGCGAACTTTATCGCTCTGTCACGTTATGCCGGGGCAATAAAACTGGCGTTCGCCGCCAATAATATCGCCTATCCGGTGGCGTTTGGCGTACGCCAGGATCAGCCCCTGCTGCTGGCTATCCTCGATAAAAACCTGATGCAGATCCCCTCGGAAACGCTGCAATCGCTGCGCGATGAGTGGATTGTCGATCGCAGCAACCTGATAGATGCGGTGAACGACAACCGCATGCAACCGCAAACTACCTGGCTGCTGGCGCTACTGGCGGCAGCGATCCTGCTGTTACTGGCGCTGACCCTGCGCCGCTTTGTTTTGCAGCGGCGGGAAAAACGTGAGCGTGAAGTGATCGAACAGGCACGCCGTCATGCCGAAGCCGAGAACCGGATGAAAAGCAAGTTTCTGGCCACCATCAGCCATGAACTGCGTACGCCGATGCACGCCATCCTCGGCCTGCTGGAACTGGAACTGAAACGCCAGCCGATACCGGAGGGGCTGCCGGTCATTTACAGCTCGGCGTCATCCTTGCTCAATCTGCTCAATGACTTACAAGATTACGCCCGGCTGGAAACCGGATCGCTGACGCTGGTGCCAAAAGCCATGGCGCTGCAACCCTGGATAGCTCACATCAGCGCGCTGTATCAGCCGCTGATCGGCGAACGCCCGGTAACCTTGAGCGTGACCGCCAGCCACCAGCTTCCCGCCGCCGTTGTTATTGATGGTGAGCGTTTACTTCAAGTGGCTAACAACCTGATAAATAATGCCATTAAATTCACTCCCCGCGGCAGCATTCAGGTCAATATCGGCTGGCGCGAACAGAACAAACAACAGGGCGAACTGCTGCTGACGGTGACCGATAGCGGCTGTGGCATCGCCGCCGATGAGATAGGCAAGCTGTTCCAACCCTTCTACCGCGCACGCGGTGCACAACGCGTCTCGGTTCAGGGAACCGGGCTGGGGCTGTCTATCTGCAAGGAAATTATCGAGCAAATGGGCGGCCAGATTGAGCTGCATTCACAGCCTGGCATAGGTACGCAAGTCAAGGTGTCAGTACCGGTAACCCAAGCCGCCCCAGATGCCGCCCCCCCACGCCAGAACGACCAACCGCTCAGCCTGCCGCCTCCCACGCTGCGCGTGGCGCTGATTGACGATCACCCCACCAACCTGCTGCTGATGGAGAGGCAACTGCGTCACTTCGGCCTGCAACCCGTGCTGTTCGAGCACGGTTACGCATTGCTGAAAGCGCACCGCAGGCAGCCATTCGACCTGTTGTTTATCGATTACAACATGCCGCGCCCGGACGGCCTGACATTGGCGAGGCTAATACGACGCGATGAACAGCGAGATCAGCGGCCGGCCTGCCAGATTATTCTCTGTTCGGCAGACGTGCAGGAATTTACCCGCATTCCACAGGGACAGGTGGCTATTGATCGCTTTTTGACCAAGCCGATTTCACTGGCCGCCATTGCTCAGACGTTACCGCAGCAACCGCAGGCGCTGGAAGGACAGTTAGCCCTTACTGACCTGCAACGGATGCTGGCCGATATGGCCGGTAACGATCGGCAGATGGCGCAACGCCTGGCGACCACGCTGCTCTCCACGCTGCGACAAGATCGGCAACGGCTTGACAAAGCGGCGGAGGGCGAAGACTGGCCTAGCCTTGGGCAGGCCGCACACCGCATCAAGGGCAGCCTGCTGATGTTGCAACAGCCTGAGGCCGCAAGCCTGTGCCAATTGCTGGTGGAAAGCGGCCGTGATGGGAGGTTGGCTCAGGCCGCCTATACTGAATTGAGTGCGTTAGTAGAACAGATACTGATAGAACTGGACGGTCTGGTCAGCACTGACGCGCTGAACTTCGCTCTACATAAGGATAAATAATGACGGACTCCCCACAGGTACACCTGCCAAAAGACAGTAATAGTAAACGCCTACTGACCGCTTTTTTAGTCACTGCGGTATTTATGATCGCCGAAGTGGCCGGCGGGTTGATTTCCGGTTCGCTGGCGCTGCTGGCCGACGCCGGCCATATGCTCACCGACGCTGCGGCGCTGCTGGTGGCGCTGATGGCCGTACACTTTTCGCAGCGGAAACCCAACGCGCGCCATACCTTCGGCTATTTGCGCCTGACCACGCTGGCCGCGTTCCTCAATGCCGCCGCCCTGTTGGTGATCGTGGTATTCATCCTGTGGGAGGCGATACGGCGTTTCTTCGAGCCACAGCCGGTGATGGGTACGCCGATGCTGATCATCGCCATAGCGGGGCTTCTGGCTAACCTGTTCGCCTTCTGGCTACTGCACCGCGGTACGGGAGAGAAGAATATCAACGTGCGGGCCGCTGCGTTGCACGTGTTGGGAGATTTGCTGGGCTCGGTGGGGGCGATCGTAGCCGCCATTGTGATCCTGAGCACCGGCTGGACGCCGATTGACCCGATATTGTCGGTGCTGGTGTCCTGTCTGGTGTTACGCAGCGCCTGGCGGCTGCTGAAAGAGAGCTTCCACGAGTTGCTGGAAGGCACGCCGCAAGAAGTGGATATCAACAAACTGCAAAAAGACCTGTGCCTGAATATTCCCGAGGTACGCAATATTCATCACGTTCACGTCTGGCAGATTGGCGAACAGAAACTGATGACGCTGCATGCGCAAGTGATACCGCCAAACGACCACGATGGCCTGCTGCGCCGCATTCAGGCTTATCTGCTGGAACACTACCGTATCGGCCATGTCACCATTCAAATGGAATATCAGCACTGTGATACGCCGGACTGCGGCATTAACCGGGCACCCGAGCCGAGTGACCACTCACATTCCGGCTCGCATTCACATCTGGGTCATCACCACTAAAATCAAGAGGGCGCCAGTTTGGCGCCCTCTGCGTTTGTTATTGCGAGGAAGATAACGGCCGGGAATGGTTGCGAGCTGCACTTTTGATCCACAACCAGGAGCCGTTCAGCGCAATCAGCGTCAGGATCACGTATTCCAGCGCCATGGCGTACACGCCCTGGTAGGTGAAAATCGCCACGCTGATCACGTCGATCACCACCCACAACAGCCAGTTTTCCACGTATTTGCGCGTCATCAGGATCATCGCCACGATCGACAGCACCATCATCGCCGAATCCCAGAACGGGAAAGCATCCGGCTGCAGCTGCGGCATTTGCACGCTGAAGCCCATTCCCTGCATGACCGTCACCGCAAGCCGCGTCAGCCAGGCAAAGACGCTGTCGATATTGAAGGTCATCAGGACAATGCCGATAACGCACACCGCCGCCCAGGCCAGCGCTTTCGGCAACGGCAGCCAGCGGATTTTCAGCTCGGCCTGATTGTCCTGGGTTTGGCGGCTCCAGGCATACCAGCCGTAAATATTGGCGACAAAAAAGAACAGTTGCAGCAACAGGCTGGCGTAAAGCTGGATCTGAAAGAAAATCACCGCAAACAACGTGACGTTAATCAGGCCGAACAGATAGTTGATGATTTTCTCTTTGCTGGCGTACCAGATGCACAGCAGGCCGAACAAGGTACCTATGGCTTCAATCCATGACAGATCGTAACCGCCCGCCCCCAGCGGGATGTGCACCAATATATTGCTGGTACTGAAAAAGCTCATCTGTTCTTCCTTATCAAATGGTTAACTTAAGCGTTTCCTTTGACCTGCATTTTCAACTGCGCGGCAAAGTCCAGCATCCGGTTAAGCGGGATCAACGCCTTTTCGCGCAACGCGGCATCCACGTGGATTTCATGCAGGGCGCCGCCCTGCTCTAACCCGTCGGCAATCGCCTTAAGACCGTTCATCGCCATCCACGGACAGTGCGCGCAGCTGCGGCAGGTGGCACCTTCACCGGCGGTTGGCGCCTCGAACAGTTCTTTGTCCGGACAGGCCTGCTGCATCTTGTAAAAAATGCCGCGATCGGTGGCAACAATCAGCTGCGGGTTGGGCAGCGTTCTGGCCGCCTGAATCAGTTGGCTGGTTGAGCCGACCGCATCGGCCAGATCGACCACCGCCTGTGGAGACTCTGGATGCACCAGTATTGCCGCTTGCGGGTACAGGGCTTTCATGCGCATCAGCGCCTGGGTTTTAAACTCGTCATGGACGATACAGGCCCCTTGCCAGCACAGCACATCGGCGCCCGTCTGCTTTTGCACATAGTTGCCCAGATGGCGGTCCGGCGCCCAGATGATTTTTTCGCCCAGGCTGTCGAGGTGTTCTATCAACTCTACGGCGATGCTGGATGTTACCACCCAATCCGCACGCGCTTTTACCGCCGCCGAGGTATTAGCGTAGACCACCACGGTGCGATCCGGGTGGCTGTCGCAAAATGCATGAAACTCGTCTTCCGGGCAGCCGAGATCCAGCGAACACTCGGCGTTCAGCGTCGGCATAAGCACCTGCTTTTCCGGGCTGAGGATCTTGGCGGTTTCCCCCATAAAGCGCACGCCGGCGACCAACAGAGTCGAGGCCGGGTGGTTGCTGCCAAAACGCGCCATCTCCAGCGAATCCGCCACGCAGCCGCCGGTTTCTTCCGCCAGCGCCTGAATTTCCGGATCGGTGTAGTAATGAGCCACCATCACCGCATTGCGCTGCTTGAGCAGGGTTTTAATCTTCTCGCGATAAAACGCCTTTTCCGCTACGTCCAGCGGCACCGGTTTGGGCGGGAACGGGTACACCGCCGCATTGACATCAAACATTTCACTCATCGCTGCAATCGTCTCTGTGCTAGGCTGGGTGTCTGCTGCCCGGGTATGCCCCTTCGCAACCGCCACTCGTTTTATATACTAAACAAAATACCTAAAAACACGCCAAAAGTCCGCTGATATTTTCATTTTTGCGATGATAAAGTTTAATGGATTGAATTCCGGCAAAAGAAAGACGATTGCAGTAGGTGCGGTTTGTCAGGAGTTGAAAGTTGCGTGTTTATAGAAATGATGCGCAGGCTGAAAAGAATGGCGGGTCGTGTGGGATTGATTCGGCCTCTGGCCTCGCCCTTCGGGCCAGCGCAAGCGCTGTCCAAAATTGACTGGGCAATTTTGCCGAACCTGAACGCAGCTTCTCACCCACACGATTTGTGCGTTATGTAATTTTATGATGTGGGGAAAGGGCTGAGGTATCGGAAAGAATGGTGGGTCGTGCGGGATTGATTCGGCCTCTGGCCTCGCCCTTCGGGCCAGCGCAAGCGCTGTCCAAAATTGACTGGGCAATTTTGTCGAACCTGAACGCAGGTTACTCACCCACACGATTCGTGCGTTATGTAATTTTATGATGTGGGGAAAGGGCTGAGGTATCGGAAAGAATGGTGGGTCGTGCGGGATTGATTCGGCCTCTGGCCTCGCCCTTCGGGCCAGCGCAAGCGCTGTCCAA